>OY969422.1:0-2505406 GCA_963699215.1 uncultured Solirubrobacterales bacterium | reverse complement strand
AGACCGCCGAGCAGGGCAAGCTGCCGGTGCGCGAGCGGGTCGAGCGGTTGGTCGACGCCGGTTCCTTCGCCGAGGAGGCGCTGCTCGCCAACTGGAATGAGGAGGGCCTCGGCGCCGACGGCGTCGTCACCGGCCTGGCGAGGATCGACGGCCGCCGCGTCGCCCTGATGGCCAACGACCCGACCGTCAAGGCGGGCTCCTGGGGGCCGAAGACGGTCGAGAAGATCCTCCGCATCCAGGAGCGGGCGCTGGTGCTGCAGGTGCCGATGGTCTACCTGGTCGACTCGGCCGGGGCGCGGATCACCGACCAGGTGCAGATGTTCCCGGGACGCCGCGGCGCGGGCCGCATCTTCCACAACGAGGTGCGGCTCTCGGGCCAGGTGCCGCAGGTCTGTCTCCTGTTCGGGCCGAGCGCCGCCGGTGGCGCCTACATCCCGGCCTTCTGCGACGTGGTGATCATGCGCGAGGGCAACGCCTCGATGTACCTGGGGTCGCCGCGGATGGCCGAGATGGTGATCGGCGAGAAGGTGACGCTGGAGGAGATGGGCGGGGCGAAGATGCACACCGGCGTCTCCGGCTGCGGCCACTTCCTGGTCAAGAGCGACGAGGAGGCGATCGATCTCGCCAAGCGCTACCTCTCCTACATGCCGGGCAACTGGCGCGAGCCGCCGCCCGCGGTTGAGCCCGCGGCGCCGGCCTCCGACGCCGCGATCGCCGAGATCGTTCCCGCCGACGAGAACCAGCCCTTCGACATGCGCGAGCTGCTCGACGTCCTGCTCGACGCCGACTCCTTGCTCGAAGTCCACAAGCGCTGGGCCAAAGAGCTGATCGTCGGCTACGGCCGGCTCGACGGCCGCGCCGTCGGCGTCGTCGCCAACCAGCCGCGCCAGAAAGGCGGCGTCCTCTTCGTCGACTCGGCCGACAAGGCGGCACGCTTCATCCAGACCTGCAACGCCTTCAACCTGCCGCTGCTCTTCCTCGCCGACGTGCCCGGCTTCATGATCGGCACCGCGGTCGAGCGCCAGGGGATCATCCGCCACGGGGCGAAGATGATCAGCGCCGTCTCCGAGGCGACCGTGCCGAAGCTCTCGGTGGTCGTTCGCAAGGCCTACGGCGCCGGTCTCTACGCGATGGCGGGGCCGGCCTTCGAGCCAGACTGCTGCATCGCCCTCCCCAGCGCCTCGATCGCCGTGATGGGTCCCGAGGCGGCGATCAACGCCGTCTTCTACAACCAGATCCAGGCGATCGAGGACGAGGCCGAGCGGGCGGAGTTCGTCGAGCGCAAACGCGAGGAGTACGCGGCGGACATCGACATCCTCCACCTCGCCTCCGAGCTGGTCGTCGACGCCGTCGTCCAGCCCGAGGACCTGCGCGCCGAGCTGATCCGCCGCTTCGCGATGGCGGCGAGCAAGGACCGACGCTTCGCCGAGCGCCGCAACCCCGTCACGCCCGCCTAGGCGTAAAGACGTGCCGCGAGTTAGCGGTCACTATGGGTACTCAACTCGCGGCACGTCTGGTTAGGCCGATTCGAGGGTTGCGGCCAGCTCGACGAACCAGTCGAGCGCCGCAGGGTTGGCGAGCGAGTCGCGGCTGGCCGCCTTCTCCGCGGCCGTGCCCATCAGGATTCGCTTGACCGGCACCTCGAGCGCCTTGCCGCTCAGCGTGCGTGGCACCTCGGCGATCGCGAAGACCTCGTCGGGGACGTGGCGGGGGGAGCAGTGCTCGCGCACCCGCCGGGCGATCTCGCGGCGCAGGTCGTCGTCCAGCTCGGCGCCCTCGCGGAGGACGACGAAGAGCGGCATCCAGCCCTCGGTGCCGGGGCGGGGGATGTCGACGACGAGCGCATCGACGATCGCATCGATGCCGAGCACGGCGCGGTAGATCTCGCTCGTGCCCATGCGGATGCCGGAGCGGTTGATGGTCGAGTCGGAGCGGCCGTAGATCACCGCGGTGCCGCGTGAGGTGATCTCGATCCAGTCGCCGTGGCGCCAGACGCCGGGGTAGTGCTCGAAGTAGCTGGCCCGGTAGCGGCTGCCGTCCTCGTCGCCCCAGAAGCGGACAGGCATCGAGGGCATCGGCTCGGTGACGACCAGCTCGCCGACCTCGTCGATCACCGAGTTGCCGTCCTCGTCCCAGGCCTCGACCGCCGCGCCCAGCGCCCGTCCCTGCAGCTCGCCGCGGTAGACGGGCAGCAGCGGCGCGCCGCCGACGAAGGCGGTGCAGAGGTCGGTGCCGCCGCTGGTCGAGAAGAGCCAGGTATCGGCGCCGAGGTGGTCGTAGACCCAGTCGAAGCCCTCGGGCGAGAGCGGCGAGCCGGTCGAGCCGACGGCCTTCAGGCGGCTGAGGTCGCGGTCGGCGGCGGGCTCGATGCCCGCCTTCATGCAGGCGGCGATGTAGGAGGCGCTGGTGCCGAACATGGTCACGCCGGCCCGTCCCGCGAGATCCCAGAGGACGCTCATGTCCGGGTGGCCGGGGCTGCCGTCGTAGAGGACGATCGCGGCCCGGGTGAGGAGGCCGGAGACGAGGAAGTTCCACATCATCCAGCCGGTCGTCGTGAACCAGAAGAGGCGGTCGCCGGGGTGCGCGTCGACGTGGAGGTTGAGCTTCTTCAGGTGCTCGAGCAGGATGCCGCCCTGTCCCTGGACGATCGCCTTCGGCAGCCCGGTGGTGCCGGAGGAGTAGAGGACCCAGAGCGGGTGGTCGAAGGGGACGCGCTCGAAGTCGAGCTCAGTGTCCGCGCCCGCGGTCAGCAGCTCCTCCCACCGGGACGCGTCGCGCAGCGAGGAGAGGTCTGGGTCGGCGTCGAGATAGGGGAGGACGACGGTGCGCTGCAGGCTCGGCATCGCCTCCTGCAGCTCGGCGAGCACCTCGCGGCGGTCGAAGTCCTTGCCGCCGTAGCGGTAGCCGTCGACCGCGAAGAGGACCTTGGGCTCGATCTGGGCGAAGCGGTCGATCACGCTGGCCGGGCCGAAGTCGGGCGAGCAGCTCGACCAGACCGCGCCGATCGAGGCGCTGGCGAGGAAGGCGACGATCGCCTCGGGGATGTTCGGCAGGTAGGCGACGACGCGGTCGCCGCGTTCGACTCCGAGGCTGCGCAGGCCGGCGGCGACGGCGGCGACCTGGGCGCGCAGCTCGCCCCAGGTCAGCTGCTCGAGCTCGCGCAGCTCCGAGGCGTGCAGGATCGCCGGCTCGGCGTCGTCCTTGCCGGCGAAGACGTGCTCGGCGTAGTTGAGGCGGCTGCCGGCGAACCACTCGGCGCCGGGCATCGCGCGGCGGCCCAGCACGCGGTCGTAGCCACCGTCCGCCTGCACCTCGAAGAAGTCCCAGATCGAGGACCAGAAGCCCTCCAGGTCCTCGACCGACCAGCGCCAGAGGTCGTCGTAGCCGTCGAAGCTGAGGCCGCGCTCGGCGGCGAGCCAGCGCATGTACTCGGTCATCCGCGCCCGCTCGACCATCTCGGCCGGCGGGTCCCAGAGCCTTTCCGGCGTCGCGCCGCTCACCCGGCCGCGGCCGCGGTGCCCGTCTTCGCCTGTTCGCGCTCCAGCTCGTGCGGGTCGTGGGCGCAGAGCAGGGTGACCTCGTCGCCGTGGCGCGCGGCCAGCTCGCGCAGGCGCTCCTGATTTGCCTTGCGGGCCTTGTTGTCGCTGGCGGTCAGGTTCTGGAAGAAGCGCAGCACCGGCGGGCAGCTCGGCGGCGTCTGCACCTCGCCATGGTTGAAGTAGGCGTCGCCGCAGTGCAGCAGCCAGCCGTCGCCGTTGCGCAGCGCCACGCCGGTGTGGCCGAGCGAGTGGCCGAGCAGCGGGATCAGCAGCACCTCGGCGTCGAGGCCCGGGAGGATGCGGATGCCCTCGAAGCCGAACCAATCGTCGCCGCCACCCTCGTGCCGGACCCAGCGCGGCTCGTGCTTCCAGTGGGCGCCGCCGATGTAGCGCAGTTTGTCGCTGAGGGCCGGTCGCAGGGCCGCGTCGAGCTCGGCCGAGAGCACGTGGACCTCGGCCTGGGGGAAGTCGGGCAGGCCGCCGGCGTGGTCGAGGTCGAGGTGGGTGGTGACGATGTGGCTTACGTCGCTGGCGGCGAAGTCGAGCGCCTCGAGCTGTTTCAGCGCAGTCGTCTCGGCCTTGGGCCGCGGGTTCATCATCGCGCCGAACATGGCGCCGAGCTGGCGCGGGTTGCGCGCATCCTCCATGCCGAAGCCGGTGTCGACGAGGACGAGCCCGTCGCCGGTCTCGATCGCCAGGCAGTGGCAGACGATGTGACCCCGCGCGAGCAGGCCGCCCTCGCCGTTGATCAGGCGCGCCCCGTGAGGGCAGAACGACCCGCAGTTGAGGTGGTGCACCCTCATCCCGCGGCGGAGTCTATGTGCGACGAGCGGTCTATCGTTCGCCCGGCGCCGGAGTGGCGGAATTGGCATACGCGATCGACTCAAAATCGATTGCCCTTACGGGCTTGTGGGTTCGAGTCCCACCTCCGGCATCGTGGCGGCGGCGGACCAGCGCGGTTCGGCGTCCTCGGTCGGCCAAATAGCGCTGCTATTCGGCCTCCCTGTGTCCTTGCCCCGCTTGGTCCGGCGCTCGCCACGGCGCAGCCGAGCTCAGGCCGGCTGCGGTGCGTCCGGGTCCGGCGGGGCGGCGGCGCCGTAGTCCTCGCCGGAGCCGATCGGGCGCTCCTCCTCGACGTGCCAGTCCTGGCTGAAGCCGTAGAAGCAGGCGGCGATCAGGACCAGCTGGAGGAGGGCGAGGATCACGACCAGCAGGCCGATCAGGGAGACCGGCAGCAGCGCCTCGTCGAAGCCGGCCTTGTCGCGGGCGAACCAGCTGTTGGCGCCGACCGCGCAGAAGATCGCCAGGATCATCGAGAGCGAGGCGGCGACCGGGAGGATGCCGCGGCTCCAGCGCGAGACGAGGAAGGCGAAGAACGCGTAGAGCAGCGCGAAGATCAGGCAGACGATGCCCATGCCGCCGCCGCCGCTGAGCAGGGAGAAGCCCCCGATCGTCACCACGGCTGCGATTGCGGCCGTAGCCAGCATCAGGAAAGCGACCACGAACTTGGTCGTGATCACGTCGGCCTTCTCCCGATTTGGGTGCCAGAGCTCGTAGCCCGGCGTTACCTCTCCTACCGCCACGGCATCGATCATAGAATCTATGAGCGACGAAGCGGCATTGGCCGCTCGTTAAGCGCCGATGGCGCACAAGCGGGCGTGGCGGAATTTGGTATACGCGCCAGGTTTAGGTCCTGGTGGGCTTCGGCCCGTGGGGGTTCAAGTCCCTCCGCCCGCATCGAAGTTGCAGGGACGGGACGGGCGTCGCAAGGCGGCGCATCGCCCGGCTAGCATTGCTCACCTCGGGGCAGTGGCCCAACTGGCTAAGGCACCGGTCTCCAAAACCGGCGATTCCAGGTTCGAGTCCTGGCTGCCCCGCTTAGCCCTGTCGGCATTTGGCCGGGGGCGTGCCGACGGTCTGGGAACATGCCGCGGGTGCCGGCGGAAGAGCGCAGCGGGGAGGAGGAGCGGGACGATCTCGCCGAGCTGCGGCGGCGCGAGGCGCTCACCCGTGACGAGGCTCGGCCGGAGGCCGTACGGCGGCGCCACGATGCTGGTGGGCGGACGGCACGAGAGAACATCGACGACCTCGTCGATCCCGGCTCCTTCGTCGAGTACGGCCGCTTCGCGATTGCCGCGCAGCGCGGGCGGCGCGAGCTTGCCGAGCTGATCGAGCGGACCCCGGCCGACGGGCTGGTTGGTGGCACGGCGCGGATCAACGCCGATCTCTTCGGCGAGGCCAGCGCCTGCGCCGTCATCTCCTACGACTACACGGTTCTCGCCGGGACGCAGGGAGCCCTGGGCCACCGCAAGAAGGACCGCCTCTTCGAGCTGATCGAGCGGATGCGGCTGCCGACGGTGCTCTTCGCCGAGGGCGGCGGCGGCCGGCCGGGCGACACCGACTACCCCGTCGTCTCGGCCCTCGACACGCGCGCCTTCGCGCTCTGGGCACGCCTCTCGGGGTCGGTGCCGCGAATCGCGGTCGTCGCCGGGCGCTGCTTTGCCGGCAACGCGGTGCTCGCCGGCTGCTCCGATCTGATCGTCGCCACCGCGAACGTCTCGCTCGGGATGGGCGGTCCGGCGATGATCGAGGGCGGCGGGCTGGGCAAGGTCGACCCGGACGACGTCGGCCCGCTCGCGATGCAGGAGCGCAACGGGGTGGTCGACCTCGCGGTCGCCGACGAGCAGGCCGCCACCGCCGCCGCGAAGCGCCTGCTCGCCTACTTCCAGGGCGCGACCCCGCCCGGCCCCGAGCCCGACCAGGCGCTGCTGCGCGAGATGGTGCCCGAGCGCGAGCGGCGCGCCTACCCGGTCGGGCCGGTGATCGAGACGCTGGCCGACACCGGCTCGGTCACCTTCCTGCGCGAGAGCTTCGCGCCGGAGATGGTCACGGCGCTGGCGCGGATCGAGGGCCGCCCGCTCGGCATCGTCGCCAACGACACCCGTCACATGGCCGGCGCGATCACCAGCGACGCCGCCGACAAGGCGGCGCGCTTCATGCAGCTCTGCGATGCGTTCGGGCTGCCGATCGTCTCGCTGGTCGACACGCCGGGGATGATGGTCGGCCCCGAGGCCGAGGCGACCGGCCTGGTGCGGCACGCATCGCGGCTGCTGCTCGGCGGTGCCGCTCTGCGGGTGCCGCTGGTCGCCGTGATCCTGCGCCGCGGCTATGGCCTCGGCGCGCAGGCGATGACGGGTGGCAGCCTGCACGAGCCGCTGCTGACGATCGCCTGGCCGACGGCGCATCTCGGGCCGATGGGCCTGGAGGGGGCGGTGAGGCTGGCGCTGCGCAAGGAGCTGGAGGCGATCGACGACGAGGGGGAGCGCGAGCAGCGCGTCCGCGACCTGACCGCCCAAGCGGAGCGCAACGCCAAGGCGCTCAACGCCGCGACGCTGTTCGAGCTCGACGACGTCATCGACCCGGCTGAGACGCGTGGGCTGATCGCCTCGACCCTGGGGGCCGCTGCGTCCGCAGTGGAGCCGGAGCGCAGCCACCGCTTCGTCGACGCCTGGTAGGAGCTTTGTGGACCCCATAGGGGGTACAAAGCTCCATCAGGCCGGCTGCTCCAAGAGGTGTCGCTGCAGGAACTCGATCTCGTCAGCGACGACGGCCTCGTGCTCTGGGCCGTCGTAGATGTCGAAGTGGTCGACTCCGGGGTATTTGCGCAGCTCCCCGAGCGGCGCGCGGCGCGCGGCGGCGATCGCCGGACCGGGCTTGGCGACCCGATCCGCCTCGCCGACGCAGACCAGCCACGGGCAGTGCAGGCGCGGTGCGTGGCGCGCCGGACGGTAGGGGCGGCCGAGGAGCCAGCGGGCAGAGACCCGGTTGCGCCAGCGCGAGTCCTCGCCGGTCGCGACGACGCGGCGCCAGCCGGTCTCGCCGCCGGGCGCGTTGATGAACGCCGCTTGGCCGGGTTGACCGACCGCGGGCAGGTGGCCGCCGCGGGCTGCCGCAAGCAGCGAGCGGGCCATCGTCGCCGGCGGGGCGCGGTGGGCCTGGCGCATGATGTCGATGAAGGGCACCTGGCTGATCGCCGCGGCGATCCGGCGGTCGTCCGCGGCGGCGGCGAGCGCGTTGCCACCGCCCATCGAGGAGCCGAAGGTGGCGACTCGACCGGGATCGACTCCTGGCAGCGAGCGGGCGAAGGAGATCGCGGCGCGCCAGTCGTCGAGCTGGCGCCGAGGGTGGAAGAGGTCGGCCTCGCCGCCGCTGTCGCCGAAGCCGCGATGGTCGAAGAGGAGCGCGGCGACGCCGGCTGCGGCGAAGCACTCGGCGAAGGGGCCGAGCCTGTCGCGGCGAGTGCCGGAGAGACCGTGGGCCATGACGAGGATCGGGCCGACAGCCTCGCTCTCGGCGGCGGGATAGTGCCATGCGGCGCAGGTCTCGCCGTCGGCCTCGAAGCTGACGTCCTCTCGCTCCACGTTTCCCATACAACGCATACAACGCGCTGGCGCGGACGAATGTGAGGCGGGCTTGCGCTAGCGCCGAGCCGGCCGCAGCCCGATCAGCTCGAAGTACCCAACTGCGTAGAGGCGGCGGCCGTCGGAGATGATCGGCGTGTAGCCGGCCTCCCGCAGGGAGAAGGTCTTGCGGTGGGTGCGAACGTCGATCCCGATCGTCTCGCGGGTCTTGAAGCTCGAGGTGTAGACGGTGTGGCCGACGACGACCGCCGTGCCGGGAACCGGCCCGCCGACGTCGAAGCGCCAGCGCCGCTTGCCGGTGCGCGCGTCGAGCGCGTAGAAGCGCTCGTCGTAGCCGCCGATGTAGACGCTGGGCGGGGTGCCGGGGACACGGGCGACGGCGGGCGAGCCGTAGATGAAGTCGTGGGTCGGGAAGGACCACTCGACCGTGCCGGTCTTTTCGTCGAAGGCGTAGACGGTGCCGTCGTCGCGGGCCGCGTAGATGCGGCCGAAGGCGATCGCCGGCGAGGAGTAGAAGCCCCCGTCGCCGAAGGGTGCCACCTCGGTCGTGTTGGTTCGCCACAGCACCTGACCGGTGCCCGCGTCGACGCAGTACATCGACGCCTCGTAGTCGGCGACGCAGACCCGGCCGTCGTGATAGCTGGGGCTGGCTTTGATCGCCCCCGGCGAGTTGAACTGCCAGCGGACCTCGCCGTCGGCGGCGCGGATGGCGACCAGGTTCGTCTCGTCGTCGCCGAGGTAGAGACTGCCGCCGACCGCCAGCGGCGAGGATTCGAGGTGGGCGTGGAGATCGCGCTTCCAGGCGGTCTTGCCGCTCGCGGCATCGACAGCGACCAGGTCTCCGTCGAGGAAGGCGAGGTAGACGCGGCCGCGGTGATAGACCGGCGCCGTGACGAAGGTCGGCGGGCCGGAGAGGCGGCGGTCGGTCACCCGTTCCCAGAGGACCTTGCGGTCGCGCAGCCGCACCGCGCGCGCGTTGCCGTACTTGTTGGCGACGTAGGCGACGCCGCCGGCGACCGCCGGCGGGAACTCGATCAGCGCGTGGGTGTCGATCGACCACGCTTCGCGCAGCGGCGGGTCGAGGTTGGGTCCTTCGTCGGGCAGGTAGTGGGTGCGCTCCGGGACCCGCCCGAACAGCGGCCAGTCGACCAGCGGCGCGGCGCTCGCCTCGCCCCGGCGCTCGCCGTCGGCCGAGTCGCCGCAGCCCGCCGCGCCGGAGAGGGTCGTCGCCGCGGCCAGGCAGGCGAGCAGCAGGAGATCTCGGGCTCCGATACGCATCGGCGGGGGCGGTATCGGCAGCGCCGATACCGATCTGAAGCGGCGGACGGGAATCGAACCCGCGTCATCAGCTTGGAAGGCTGAGGCTCTACCGTTGAGCTACCGCCGCGTGCGCGAGTCGCCTCCCGCGTGCGACCCGCGGCGCCTCGACAGTTTGCCCGAATCCGTCAGAATGAGGAACAGCCACGGGGAGTGGCGCAGTCTGGTAGCGCACTCGGCTGGGGGCCGAGCGGTCGCAGGTTCAAATCCTGTCTCCCCGATTAGCCAGAGCGATATCGGCTGGGCCACTCGGCCTCGGCGCTACAGTCGCGAGGAGGCGGATGGAACCTCTGACGCGATATGCGCAGTCGCCGGATGGCGCCAGCATCGCCTTCCAGGTGCATGGCGAGGGGCCGCTCGATCTCGTCTTTGTGCCCGGGTTCGTCTCCCATGTCGAGCTGGTCTGGGAGGAGCCGGCGATTGCCCGTTTCTTGCGGCGGCTCGCTTCGTTCTCGCGCCTGATCGTCTTCGACAAGCGCGGCCAGGGGCTCTCGGACAGGCTCGGTCGTCCGCCCACGCTGGAGGAGTCGATGGACGACCTTGGCGCGGTGATGGACGCCGTCGGCAGCGAGCGGGCGGCGATCTTCGGGATCTCGGAGGGAGGCCCGATGTCGGCGCTGTTCGCCGCCACCCATCCCGACCGCGTCTCCTCCCTCGCCCTCTACGGGACCTTCGCCCGCATGGTCAAGGCGCCCGACTTCCCCGAGGGGGTTCGCGAGGAGCGGTTCGACCGTTGGGCAGAGCTGGTGCGCGAGCAGTGGGGCGGCGCGGTCGGCGTCGATCTCTGGGCGCCCAGCGAGGAGGGCAGCCCGGAGTTCGAGCGCTGGTGGTCGCGACTGCTGCGCCAGGGGACGAGCCCGTCCGGGGCGATCGACCTGATGAACCTCTACCGCGAGATCGACGTCCGCGCTGTCCTCCCGGCGATCGGGGTCCCGACGCTGGTCATGCACCGGCGCGACGACCGCCTGATCCCGATCCGCCAGGCGCGATACCTGGCCGACCGCATCCCCGGCGCTCGCTACGTCGAGCTGAGCGGTGTCGACCACCTGCCGACGGTCGGCGACCAGGGCGCGCTGCTCGACGAGGTCGAGGAGTTCCTCGTCGGCAGCCGTGGCGCACACGGGATCGAACGGGCGCTGGCAACGATCCTCTTCACCGACATCGTCGGCTCCACCGAGACCGCCGCACGGCTTGGAGACCAGCACTGGCGCGACCTGCTCGAGCGCCACGACACCGCCGTGCGACGCGAGCTAGCGGTCCACCGCGGGCATGATGTGAAGACGACGGGCGACGGCTTCCTCGCCACCTTCGACGGACCGGCGAGGGCGATCCGCTGTGCCACCGCGATCCACGACGACCTGAACCGGAGCGGGGTGGAGATCAGATCTGGCATCCACAGCGGCGAGGTCGAAACGATCGGCGACGACGTCGGCGGCATCGCGGTCAACATCGGCGCCCGGGTCGGGGGGCTGGCGGAGCCGGGCGAGGTGCTGGTCTCCAGCACCGTGCGGGAGCTCGTCGTCGGCTCGGGCATCGAATTCGAGGAGAGAGGGAGCCACCGGCTCAAGGGTGCGCCGGACCAGTGGCACCTCTTTGCCGTCGTGGGCGGCGCCTGAGCGTGCCGTTGTGCGGCGGCGCTAGGGTCTTCGTGTGCAAGCAGCGGGTTGCTTCGAGGCACATGAGGTCGATCTACACGGCCACCGCGCCGTCTACCGCGTCGCCGGCAGCGGGCCGACCGTCGTCCTGATCCACGGGATGATCAACTCCTCGCGCCACTGGCGCGAGGTGGCGGAGAGGCTCGCCGGCTCCCACCGGGTCGTCGCCCCCGACCTGATCGGGCACGGCGATGCGGCGACGCCGCGGGGCGACTACTCGCTCGGCGCTCACGCGGCGAGCATCCGCGACCTGCTGACGACGATCGGGGTGGAGCGGGCGACGATCGTCGGCCACTCGCTCGGCGGCGGCGTGGCGATGCAGTTCTTCTACCAATTCCCCCAGCGCACCGAGCGGTTGGTGCTGATCTCCAGCGGCGGTCTCGGGCGCGAGGTGAGCCCGCTGCTGCGCGGCGCCGCCCTGCCGGGCGCCTCGCCGCTGCTCCGCCTGGCGGCGCAGCGGCCGCTCGTCGACGCGATCGATGCCGCCGCCGCGCGCCTCGGCGCCCGCGGTAGCTCGAAGCGCGTCTACCTGGAGGCCGTAGCGCGGGCGCTGCGGCCGCTGCAGGATCCGGGTTCGCGGCGGGCGTTCCTGCAGACGCTGCGCTCGGTGATCGACGTCCACGGCCAACACGTCAGCGCCGCCGATCGCCTCTACCTACTTGGCGACATGGCGACCCTGATCGTCTGGGGCGAGCGCGACCGCACGATCCCGATCGACCACGGAATCGCCGCCCACGAGGCGATCCCGCGCTGCCGCTTCGAGACCCTGCCGCGCGCCGCTCACTTCCCCCACCTCGAAGACCCCGAGGGGCTCGCCGACGTCCTCGCCGACTTTCTCGCGACGACTGCGCCGGTGCGCATCGACGACTCCGAATGGGCGGCGGTGATCGCTCAGCGGGCGAAGAGCCGGCTGCGCGCCGTCGCCTGAGGACGCCGTGGCGGCGAAGGAGAGCGCCGGGATCCTCCTCTTCCGCAATGGCGCGGACCCCGAGCTGCTCCTCGTCCACCCGGGGGGGCCTTACTGGGCGAGGAAAGACCTGGGGGCCTGGACGATCCCGAAGGGTGAGCTCGACGAAGGGGAGGACCCGCTGCGCTGTGCGCTGCGCGAGCTGAGCGAGGAGCTTGGGCCGGCCGCGCCATCCCTCGGTCCGGGCGACCTGGACGAGCTCGGCTCGGTCAAGCAGAAGGGAGGCAAGGTCGTCCACGCCTGGGCCGCCGAGGGCGAGTTCGACCCGGCCGCGCTGGACAGCAACAGCTTCGAGCTGGAGTGGCCGCCGCGCTCCGGCGCGCGGCGGCGGTTCCCAGAGGTCGACCGGGCCGAGTGGCTCGACCCGGAGCGCGCCCGGGACAAGATCCTGTCGGCGCAGCTCCCCCTCGTCGAGCGTTTGCTCGGGCGGCTCGCCACGGGTCACCGGTAGCCCGACCGCACGGCGGACCGGACGTATACTCGCCGAGATGGCCGACGAGCCCGCTCCAGAGCAGGATTCTCCAGCCGGGGAGGGACCCGCCGGGAGGCCGCTGCCGCTCTCGGTGCGGTTGCTCGGGGCCGGCGTTCGCGGAGCGCGTAGCGTCGGCAAGGCGACTGGGATCGACCGGGCTGTCGAGGCCGCCGCCGAGGAGGCGATGGTCGCCGCGGTCGAAAGCGATGCGGTCGAGCGCGCCCTCGTGCGAGTGCTGCAGGGGCCGTTGGTCGAGGAGGCGGCCCGCGGCGCGCTCGAGAGCGATGCAGTGAAACAAGCACTGATCGAGGCGCTCGACAGCGAGATGGTCGACGAGGTGTGGCGCCGGTTGCTCGCCAGCGAGGAGGCCCAGCGGCTGGTCGAGCGGATCGCCGAGGCGCCGGAGCTGCGCGCCGCGATCAGCGCCCAGAGCGTTGGTTTCGTCGAGGACATCGGCCACACGATTGGCGACACGACCCGGCGCCTCGACAGTGCGATCGAGCGCGTCGCGCGGCGCATCGCCTTCCGCAAGCCCCGCAGCGAGCCGACCGAGCGGGCCGGGGCGCTGACCCGCGTCCTCGCCTTCGGCCTCGACCTGCTGATCGTCAACCTCGCCTTCTCCGGCCTGGCCGCGATCCTGGCGCTGATTGGCTCCTTCTTCTCCGGCACCGACAACGGCGTCTCGGGCCTCGCGCTGGCGCTCGGCAGCGCCGCCTGGGTCGGGCTGGCCGGGCTCTACTTCGTCGTCTTCTGGTCGCTCGCCGGTCAGACGCCGGGCATGCGCTTCTTCGGCATCAGGCTCGGCGTCGCCGGGCACGGCTTGCCGGCGCGCAAGTCGTTGCGGCGCCTGGTCGGCCTGTTCCTTGCCGCGATCCCCTTCGGCCTCGGCTTCCTCGGAATCCTCTTCGACGAGCGCCGCCGCGGCTGGCAGGACCGCCTCGCCGGCGCCGACGTCCTCTACGAGGACCGTGAGCGGGCAGCGGCGCCGTGGTCGAGGCTCGACTCGGCCGAGTCGCTCGCGGCGGGTGCCGCAGAGACGACGAAGGCCCCGGGAGCCCGGGGCCTTCGTCCACAGCAGGTATCGGGATCGCCGCTGCGCGGCTGACCCCTGGCGGGGCTAGGAGACCGGGTTGCCTTCCGGGCCCTCGGCCAGCTTGTAGATGATGATGATCGCGAGGGCGAAGATCGCCAGCGACCAGAACGGGTAGGCGGGGATCGACAGCAGCGCGCCGATCGCGTTGAGCGAGGCGATGAAGATGCCGAACCAGCGGCCGAATTCGCCCCCGGAGAAGAGCGAGAACGCCGCCACCAGCTCGAGCACGCCGAGGATCAGGGTGATCCATCCCCAGGTGTTCAGCCCGCTGATGATGTAGGTGGCATTCTCGGTGAAGAACTTCGAATCGCCGATCGCGGCGATGCCGTAGACGATGTTGAGCACGCCGGCGACCAGGAGCAGCACGCCGGCGAAGACCCACCACCCACTGATCAGGCTGTCTTCGTTCATTAGCAACCCTTTCGTAACTCGAGGAGGAGGACGAGTGACTGCCGCAGGAACTTCGCTGTTTTCGTCGTGTTTCCTGCGGTGACTGCGATGGTGCGATTGTCTTCGACCAGCCCTTCATCTGCAACCATCTCGCGCCGATGAGTCGTGCCGTGAGAATGTTGGTGCGACATTTTGGACCAACGGTGTTGGGGGTCTTAGGGGCGACCTGCGCCAGCGTGGTGTTGCTTTCGACGAGCGCGAACGCCGCATCCACGCCGCCGTTCGTTCACGAGCTGAGGGCCTCGTCGACCGCCGATGCGTCGCTGCGTGTGCCCGGTCGCGCTCCCGCGCCGCGCTTCAGGCGTGCTGCGGGCGCCGGTGCGAGCAGCGCGCGTGTGCTCAACGCGAGTGCGGACGGGACGCGCACCAACGGCAAGATCCTCGGAGTCGACCCGGAGGAAGGGGCGTATTCCTGCTCGGGGACCGCGCTGAACACGCCCAGCCGCTCGATCGTGCTCACCGCCGGTCACTGCGTAATCGAGAGCGGGACCGCCGGCCGGCGGCTCGCTTTCGTCCCTGCCTACGACCACGGTGTGCGCCCGTTCGGGACCTTCAAGGTCGAGGCGGTCTTCGTGATGCCGCAGTGGCGGCGCAGCGAAAACCCCGACTTCGACGTCGCGGCGCTGCGGGTGAGGCCGACCGAGCTGGGCGCGCTCGCCGACGTCGTCGGCGCGCGCGGCTACGCGACCTCCAAGTCGCGCTTCGCCGCGTTTCAGATCTTCGGCTACCCCGCGGCGCGGGCCGGGGGAGAGGAATTGCGCAGTTGCCGGGCCCACGGCCTCGGCTTCGATCGGCTGACCAGTGGCTTCGGCGGCCCACCGACGATGCCCGCCTCCTGCGACATGGCTGCCGGTGCCAGCGGCGGCGCCTGGCTCTTCGACGGCGAATACGTCGGCGGCGTCACCAGCTACAGCTACCAGGGGCGCCCGACCCAGCTCTTCTCGCCCTACTTCGGGCCCGAGGTAGGCAGCTTCCTGCGGCAGCTGCCATGATCGTCCCGTGAGCGTCGACGCGGTGAGAGCGCCGGAGGAGAGGCTGCAGGGACTACCCGACTTTCCCTTCGAGTCGAGCTACCGCGAGATCGACGGGATTCGGCTCGCCTACCTGGACGAGGGCGAAGGGAAGCCGGTCGTCTTCTTCCACGGCGAGCCGACCTGGTCGTTCCTCTGGCGCAAGGTGATCCCGCCGGTGCGCGACGCGGGCTACCGCTGCATCGCCCCCGACTACGCCGGCTTCGGTCGCTCCGACAAGCCCACCGACGTCGGCTGGTACACCTACGACCGCCACGTCGAGCTGATGTCGCGCCTGCTCGAGGAGCTCGACGTGCGCGACGCCACCGCGGTCGTCCACGACTGGGGCGGCCCGATCGGGCTGCGGCTCGCGGTCGAGCACCCGGACCGCTTCTCGCGCCTGGTGATCATGGAGACCGGGCCGTTCACCGGCCACCAACAGATGAGCGAGACCTGGCTCAAATTCCGCGACTTCGTCCGCGACAACGCCGACATCCCGGTTGGGATGCTGGTGCGGGGCGGCTGCAAGAACGATCCGGGCGACGAGGTGATCGCCGCCTACGAGGCCCCCTATCCGGATCCGGAGTCGAAGGCGGGCGCCCGCGCCTTCCCCCTGATCCTGCCGACCGAGCCCGACGCGCCCGGAGCCGTCGAGGGCAAACGGGTGGCGGACGCACTGCGGGTCGACGACCGCCCGACGCTGGTCCTCTGGGCGGACTCCGACCCGATCCTGCCTTTCTCGGTCGGCGAGCGGGTCTCATCGCAACTCGACTTCCCGCCGCCGCGGGCGATCGAGAACGCCGGCCACTTCCTGCAGGAGGACGCCGGCGAGGAGATCGGCCGGATCATTGCCGAGTGGCTTTGAGTCGAGCCTGACGCCCGGCTAGATGGCGAAGCGGGCGACCGTGGCGCGGAGCTCGTCGCGGGAGCGCTCGATCAGCAGCCGGGTGCGGCGCGGAGGGCCGCTGTCCTCCAGCCAGGTGACCGTGCCGGGCCAGTAGGGGCCGGGGGGCGTGCCGGGATGGTGGAAGGCGGAGGCGAAGACCCAGCTGCCCGTGTTGTGGAGGCACCCACCGCTCGGCAGCGGCCAGTCCTCTTCCTCCTGCCACGGTCCGCCCCGGTGCGTGTGGCCGGTGATCACATGAGTGGCCTGGATGCCGAGCTGGCGGGTCATCTCGGTTGCTGCGACGACGCCGGACCGGAAGATCGCGCCGGTAGAGAAGTTGGCCTCGAAGTCGGCGCGGAGGAGCCGGTTGACGCCCCATATGCCGGCCGGGATGCCGGCGCCGATCGCCACTCGCAGAGCGGCGCGGCGGGCTCGGCTGCCGTGCCCGTTGTGGCTGGAGATCGTCCGCCAGGCGCGCTCGGAGGGCCGGGTGGCGCGGCGGGCGACGCCGCCCTGGGCGAGGCCGAAGCTGAGGTCGTAGACGGGGCGCAGGACCCGCTCGTAATCGGCCGGCCCGGGATGCTCGGGCAGTGGCCCCAGCGTCCGCATCGCGACTGCCGCGGCGATGCACTCGAGGCGGGGGAGGCTCATGTGGCAGTCCATGTAGTGGCCGTGGGTCGCGTAGACGTCGTCGCGCAGCCAGATCCCCGGGTAGGCGATCTCCAGCTCGGCATCGCCGAGCGAGTTGGCGATCCGCGTCGCCGCTTCGCCGGTGGGCGCGGCACGCTGCTCGGGGTCGAGCGGCTTCCCCTCCAGCGCCCAGCGCTCGAGCAGCGGCTCGACGAGCCGGTGGTCGTGGTTGCCGGGAACCAGCACCACGGGGCGACCGGCCATCGCCTCGCCCAGCTCCTCGAAGAACGGACGGGCGCTCTCCAGCACCGTTGCGAGCTGCAGTTCGCGCAGCTCGAGCACGTCGCCGAGCAGGACCAGCCGGTCGGCCGAGCCGAGCTCGTCGAGGAGGACGCGGCGGATTCCCTCGTCGCGCAGAAGGTCCTCGCCGAAGGCGCTGCCGAGGTGAAGGTCGGAGACGATCGCGGTCCGCATCGGAGGCAAACTTAGCTTGCCGGATTATGCTGCCCGGATGAGCGGACTCAGCGAAGAGCGCCTGGCACCCGTCAACGGGATCGAGATCGCCTACCAGGAGATCGGCGATCCGGACGGAGAGCCGCTGCTGCTGATCATGGGGCTGGCGACGCAGATGCTCGCCTGGGACGAGGGGTTCTGCGCGTTGCTGGCAGAGCGCGGCTTCCGCGTCGTCCGCTTCGACAACCGCGACATCGGCCGCTCGACCAAGATCGAGTCGGCCGGCGTGCCGAAGCGGACCGACATGCTGCTCGGGCGCCGCCGCACGGCTCCCTACCTGCTGCGCGACATGGCCGCGGACACGACCGGGCTGATGGACCACCTCGGGATCGAGTCGGCGCACCTGGTCGGGGCCTCGATGGGCGGGATGATCGCCCAGACGACGGCGATTCGCCACCCCGAGCGCGTGCGCTCGCTGGTCTCGATGATGTCGACCACCGGCAACCGCTGGCTCGGACTACCCACCTGGAAGGCGTTCGGGACGCTGTTCGCCCGTCCCGGTGCCGGCCGCGAGGCGGCCATCGACCGGACGGTGAAGACCTTCAAGACCATCGGCTCACCCGCCTACCCGATGGACGAGGCGCGCTTCCGCGAGCTGGCCGCCGCCTCCTACGACCGCTCCCACAACCGCGCTGGCATCGCCCGCCAGCTGCACGCGATCACCGCCTCCGGCGACCGCACCGCGGCGCTGGAAAGGCTGCGGCTGCCGGCGACCGTCCTGCACGGAGGCAGCGACCCGCTGATCCGTCCCTTGGGCGGCCGCGCCACCGCCCGCGCGATCCGCGACTGTCACCTGCGTATCTTCGAGGGCATGGGCCACGACCTGCCCCCGGCGCTCTGGCCCGACTTCGTCGAGGAGATCGACGCCACCGCTCAGCGCTTCGCCCCGACAAGCTCCTCGAGCCTGGCCACGTCGGCCTAGCGCGAGGCGTAGATCGAACCGCATCGAAGTGCTGCTGTCATGCGGCTGAGAGGATTCGAACCTCCACGCCCTTTCGAGCAATACGACCTGAACGTATCGTGTCTGCCAGTTCCACCACAGCCGCGTGGCGTAGCCAATTTACCGGGTAGCGAGCCACAGCGATGACCTGGGGCAGTATCGAACATACGTTCGTAATCTGATCTCGCCACCGGACAGAGTTGGGCAGACAACGCTGCCGTCCGCTCCCGCTAGAATGTCGCTCGCGCGCCGCTATCGTCTAGGGGACTAGGACGCCGGATTCTCAGTCCGGAAACCGGGGTTCGAATCCCCGTAGCGGTATGGCCTTAGTGGAGAAGTCTCTGAGAAGTCCTTTGAGCCTTTGTAACGTGCGTTATACTCGGCAAGTATGACTCAGCGAATGGGTGCCAAGGGGCAGGTCGTTATCCCGAAGGATCTTCGCGAGCAAGCCGGGCTTGGACCTGGCGCTGACGTTTCGTTCGAGCCGGTGGATGACGGCATCGTGGTGCGGCGAGCAGATCGACGCTCGACGTTGCAAGGAAGGTTCTCTGGCAGCGGGATGGCGGCGCGGCTGGTGGAGGATCGCCGCAGCGAGCGGCCGTAACGCGTGGTCTGTCTCGACTCGTGGGCAGTGCTGGCTTGGTTGGATGGCGACGAACCCGCCGCCGCGGCCGTCGCTGAGGTGCTTGATCGCGAACGGCCCGTGATGAGCTGGATCAACTTGGTCGAGGTCAGCTATCGCTTGACTCGCGACCACGGCAGCAGCGAGGCCGATCGAGCCATTTCCGAGCTGCGTTCCCAAATCAGCGAGGATCTGCCTGGCGTGTCGGCAATGCGCGCCGTTGCGAGTCTCAAGGCAGAGCATCCCATCGCCCTGGCTGACTGCTTCGCCATTGCTCTTGCAACTGAGAACGAGGCGGCGCTCATGACCGGAGATCCAGAGATCGTCGACCGAGCCAAGGATCTTCCTTGCGAAGTCAAAGACCTCCGCCCCTCGATCGGCTGATGGCCACCAAGCCGACGAATCAGCTGCGGCAGGTTTACGAGGTTCAGCAGGGCGTCATCGACATCAAGCTAGTCACCACTCAAGGCCTCTCCGGAGACGAGTTCTCGGATTTCCGCAAAGTCATCGACGCGATTGAGCAGTACGCCTTGGCCCACCCACCCAAGTCTCTCTCTGATGTCGCAACGCTTGAGGCGGATCCAAATGCGGCGCCTTAGCCAGCGTTCCGTTTCCGGTCAACGGCTGGGATCACACGCGTCAGGCGACGTCGGCGACACCACTCTGGACACTCTCCCGTTCCCACGGGTTGACACGAGGCTCTGCATTTACCTCGCATCGCTTGAAGAGGTAGTACCCCATCGTCCTCCCCTTAACAGCGACGTTCTGTCCTGAGGACATGAACTTGTCGCGACTCTGCGACCCCTCCTCGACGAAGACAAACGAGCCGGTTATCAACTCCCAGCCCTCACGGCAAACGGAGTTGAGGATGGCGGTGGGGTCACTGGTCTTCTTGGTCGTCCTGCTGCCCACCATCGCGACGATGATCGCCTCCTGGCTCATCACATCGAAGGCGCATTGGAAGACATGGTCCTCTTCATCGAAGGCGATGCGAGCTAGGCCGGCGGGGGAATTGAAGAAGGCACGTTTTTCTCGCTCGAGATTCGCTTGGCGCCGCTGCTCGGCGGCAACTCTTTGAGCCTCTTCCTTCCGGGACTGCTGCAGTGCCTTTTCCTCTGGAGACTTTCTGAGCGCCATAAACAGGCCTGACCGTATCAAGTGTCGCGGGGGCGCCTCACGTCGCCTCTGCGCTACGTTGGGACTCGGGCCTCTCTTCGTTTTCAGCCCTATGAAGCCAAATTGACGGCACATTCGACGGGCGCGAGAATCTCTCCACTAAGGACGAATCCCCGTAGCGGTATTTCGTTTGCTCTCGGTATGTTGCGTCGATGAGTAGCGATCTCATTGCTTGGATCGTCGCGATTACGCTTGGCATCGCCGTTGTCGGCCTGGGATGGCGACGCAATCTCGCCGATACCACGCGAAACTGGCTACCACGGCCTGGAGAGGCCTCGGAACGGGAGACCGCGACACCTGGGCCATCGGATGGTGAACGAAGGCGTCGTCCGCTCTCCCCACGGCAAAGGCGATGGATCGTTGGGGGCTATCTGCTGATAGGCCTCTGGAATGCGGCTCTTGCGTTCCTGTCGGCCGACGACAGATTGCTTCATGGGATCATCGCCGTCCTGTGGGCGCTTAGCGCTGTGGCGTTCATGCTGAAAAAGTGGCCACCTTCCGTGGACGGGTCTATCTCCTGACTCGATTCAGCTGCCTGCACGATTAGCAAGCGGAATCGGGCCACCGCGTAAGGTAGGTGGGCACCATCACCAACCGGGAGGCGTTGACGAATGGGACGATTCGACATCACGCAGACCAACGCGGCTGTGGAGCGGTTGATCGAGACCACGGAGAACCCGCGACATCTCTTCTTGCTACACGCCTACAACCGGCATCGCTACCTGGAGATGGCAGGGCGCTATGAGGAGATCTTCGCGCCGGAGATGACTGTCGAGCACCCGGTTTACCACTTCAACGTCTTCGGGATGAACGTCACGCTCGACGGACGCGAGGCGGTCGAATCCGTGTACCGCGAGTGGACCGGGACCGGGCAGTGCATCTTCTATGCCGACGACGAGCGGCTCGCAGTCGGAGACAATCTCGTCTGCTCCACCGGCGGGATCTGCCAGCAGACCCCCGGCGAGGTTCTCGCCGCCACCGGGGCCGACGTCGACGTAGACGCCACCTATCTCGTGAAGAACGTCGAGCACATGATCTGGCTCTACGACGACCGCGGCCGGCTGGTTGGCGAGGACGTGTGGGAGATCGACGAGTCCAAGCGCGAGATCATCGAGCTCGACCCGGCCGAGGTGCTCACGCCCCAGGAGTCGGACAGACTGCTCGAGCCGTTCATCAAGCCGTTGCCGGCATTCGACTCGTCGGTCAGCTGAGTGCATCCTCGGAGACCACGGACGATCCAGACCGCCCGTGGGCCGAGTATGAGGTCAAATAGTTTCTCGGCGGCGGGTTGCGGAAGGGATCGCGGCTATGAGAGGGTCTGCGCCAATGAGGAGATTTGTAGCGATCGGTGGAATCGGTCTTTTGCTTGTCCTCGCGCTCGCTACGCCGGCGGGGGCCGCTGAGGCGGTTGGCGCGGGGCTCGAGTTCGTTGCGCCGGAGGAGATCGCGGTGACCGGCTCCGACGAATCGTCGGACGCGGTGAGCGTGTGGTTGGCAAACAACACCGACCGAGAGCTGACGCCGAGCTTCGAGGCGAGTCTCGAGGACGGGGAGGGAGATTCGGTTGCGGGCGGGGACGTCGAGGCCGTCGCGGTCGACGACGAGGACGCGGAAGCCGCGGTCGCGCCGCTTGCGGCCGGCAGCGTGGGTCGCTACCGGGTCGTGCTGAAGGGACCGGGTGCGGACGACACCGCCTCCGGCCAGCTGGTGGCGACGGCCGCCGGGGCGACCCCGGGGGCGGTGTCCCTTTCGGTTGGGCCGAAGACGGTGGCCAACCGAGGGGTCAACGAGGCCTTGCTGATCCCGCTGGCCGCGGCCTTCGTCCTGATGTTCTTCGTGTGGCTGATCAGCGTCACGCCCGTTTCGCTGGCCGACCCTCTCGGGACCCTGGACCTCGACTTCAAAACGAGCTTCGCCTCGACCCTGACCACCGTGGGTGCGGTTCTCGGGACGATCATCGCCGCCGGTGTGCTGCCCGAACAGACGGTGAACCTCTCCAAGGACGCGTTCAGCGCGCTCAACCTGCTCTACCTCGTCGCGATCGTGACCGCCGGGGTCGTCTACCTGGCGCTGCAGAAGTCGAAGTGGGAGGTCAAGGCCGGCGACACGAGCAAAGAGGTGCGCAAACAGCAGGGCTACGTCGGGCTCTTCCTGGCCGCGTCCCTGATCACCGTATGGGCCGTGTTCGGAGAGCTCTGGGTCACCTGGCTGCTGATCGACGAGCTCGGTCGCAGCGACGGGTTCAGCTCGCTCGCCATCTGGATCTTCAGGGGGCTGATCGTCATCGCGGCGCTGGCGATGATTCTTTACACGTTCTGGCGGGTCCACTCGATCGTCAAGAGCGAGCGGCCGGCGACCGGCGCGGCCGACGCCGCCCCGACGCCGGAGCCGACGCGAAAAGTCACTCTGCTCTAGCGCTGGCGTCGGCTCGCTCGGCACGCCGCCCGATTGCGCCGAGCAGGCGGCGGGTGACGAGGACGTGGCCGCGGGTGCCGATGACCAGCGTGCGGTAGACGCGCCCGCGCAGGCCGGGGAAGACCGCCCTGGTCTCGGCGCGGAGGCGGGTGCGCCCGGCGCCGAGCTCGTCGAGCCGGAAGATCAGCGCGTAGTCGGAGAAGCGATGGCTGCCGGCGAGCCCCAGCTGGGTTGGGCGCTCGGCCGTCTCGACGTGGAATCCGGGGAAGCGCGATCCCGCCGCGAGCGGCCGTGGGCCCGAGGCGTCGACGTCGGCGCAGCCGAGCAGGCGGGCGACTCGCCCGGTCGCGGTCGAGCCGAACGAGCGCTCCACCGTGCGCAGCAGGGCCTCCCAGACCGCGTCCGGGCCGGCCGCGATCTCGGCCGAGTGCTCGTCGACGTGGGGGAGGCGCTTGCCGTCGGTCGCCATGCAGGCGATCCTACGGAGTGCCTCAGCGGCGCAGCGCTCGCGCCAGCCGCGTCCTCAGGTTGAGCGCGGTCAGCATCGCCCGCTCGGCGAGCGAGCCGGCGGGCGGCAGGGCGCCGAGCTGCCGCGTCATCTGGGCACCGTTCATGTAGGCGTCGTTGCGCTGGATCTTGCCGTCGCTGATCGCCAGCAGGTCGAGTCCGGTGAGGTCGACCTTCGCCCCGGTCGGGTCCATCCCCTCGAACTGCGCGTCGCCGTCGAAGGTGCCGGTGGCGCGCCAGCGCACGGCGGCCTGCTCGCCCTCGGCGACGACGTCGAGGACCTCGAAGCGGAAATCCGGGAACGCGGCGAAGAGGTTGGCGAACCAGGCGCGGTAGGAGTGGGGCGCCGTCAGCTCGACTAGTCCGTGGATCTCGCCGGTTCCACCCGGCTCCCAGTGGCTCATCATCGCCTCCAGGTCGCGCCGTCCAACTGCTTCGAAGTAGGAGCGGGCGACGGCGCCGGCCTCGCTCGACTGCTCGGTCGCGGGCATAGGCGGAGTGTAGCCCGGGCGATTCAGCCGCTGAGGCGGTAGGCGACGATCTGCGGCGTCTGGCCTTCGGCGGAGGCGAGGCCGGCGGGGGCGATCATCATGTCGCCGGCGACGGCCACGCCGGCGTTGGTGCCGGCGGGGAGGGCCACTTGCCAGGCGACCTCGCCGGAGGCGGTGTCGAACGCCTGCACGTTGCCGTCGGAAGTGGTGGCGAAGACGAGGTCGTTGGCGACGGTGGTGAAGCCGAAGGGCGGCGCGTTGGGGAATTCGTGCTTCCACTCGACCGACCCGGTCTTGACGTCAAGCGCGACCAGTTCGCCGTTCAGCGGCCCCGGTTCCTGTCGCTGCGTCTGGGTGATGATTTCCAACGGGCCGTTGATCACCGGCACGAAGACGCTCTTGCCGTCGGTCGCCATCGGCGCGATCACGCCGCCCAGCGAGCCCGGGTAGACGAGCATCGGCGTCTTCAGCTTCGAGGATTCGCCCCGCATCGCCAGCAGGCCGTCGTCGTCGTGGCCGTTGTGCTTGCCGACCGCGCGTTTCCAGATCAGCTTGCCGCTCTTGGCGTCGAGGGCGATCACGAACCCCGACTTGCCGGCGCCGAGGACCAGTTCCCGGCCGCCGCTCTCGAGCAGGATCGGCGGGTTCTGGAAGTCCCAGTCGTAGAGCGCGTGGGGGGTCACCTGGTAGTACCACTCCATCTTGCCCGTCTTCGCGTTCAGCTTGACCAGCGAGTCCGTGTAGAGGTTCGGCCCCGGCCGGCTGGAGCCCCACGGTTCGTCTTCGGTCCCGGGGAAGGGGGCCGGGTTGCCGACGCCGATGTACATCGAGCCCTTCTCGTCGAAGGACGGCGGGTACCAGAGGCCGCCACCCGAGTTGACCTCCGGCTTCCCCCAGAGGTCTTTTGGCACGGTGTCGAAGTGCCACAGTTTCTTGCCGGTTTTCCCGTCCAGCGCCCAGAGGATCCCGACGCCGCCGGCACCGTAGAATTCGCCCACGTTGACCGGCACCGTCGAGACGTAGACGATGCCGTCGTGGTAGCCGGGGGCCATGTCGATGCCCTCTTTTTCGTTGCGCAGCAGCGGCACCGACCAGACCTGCTTGCCGGTTGCCTGATCCAGGGCGAAGGCCGCGTTCGGCGTCGCCCCGAACACCTTCCCGTCCTGGACGACCACGCCGTTGGGACCGTGGTCCGGCAGTTCGTATTTTTTCGTCCAGAGGACTTCGCCGCTGTCGGCGTCGATCGCCTGGACGTTCGAGGCCAGGTCCTGCGAGTAGATGACGCCTTTGCTGACGATCGGCGAGGAGGCGTAGCTGCCGAAGGCGCTTTCGGCTTCGATCGGCAGGGTCCAGGCGAGCTCGAGGTCGCTCACCGTGGACGCTTTGATCGGCCCGCCCACGTTGCGCGTGTTCGCCAGGTCGCCGTTCGGGTAGCCGGAGCCGTTGAAGCTGACCGACTCACCCGAGGAGGACGAGCCGCAGGCGGCTAGGAGGGCGCTCGACGCGATCGCCAGGGCGACCGCGCACCATGCCTTCGACAGCTTCGCCAGCGATCTGGAGGAAGACATCGCTCACCCGCCCTCTCTAGGTAAGGGCGGGTGAGCGAGAGTCGTACCCCGTGCCCGCCACTGATCCAACTCCCATTTCGCGACCCTATTGGATAGGTCAGATGAAGTCAAATAAAAAGGTTGTAACACGCGGTTGGCCAGAAGCCCGAGCGCGCCGAGGTTGGCGAAGCCCGGGCCCTGGCTCAGCCCGGCGAGGCCGGGGATGTGCAGGCGCGGCAGCATGCCCTTCAGCTCCAGGTGCGCGGCCGATCGGCACCTCGGTCCCGGCGGGCGGTCCCAGAGCGGCCCGACCCGGCGCTCGATCTCAGCCCGCGTCTGCGCCGGGAAGAGGGTCGCGCAGCTGGGCCAGCAGGTCGAAGCCGGTGCAGTTGACGACGTAGTCGTGCTCGGGCTGGCGATGCCTTCGGGCGACTCGTACTCGAGCGCGCACGCCCTCGCCGCCGTCGGCGGCGGCGACGTCGACGACGCGGCCGGTGACGAAGCGGGCAGCGGTCGTCGTAGGCGATCGCCGCCAGGCTCGGCGGGTCGAAGACGCCGCGGTCGCAGTGCTTGACGAAATCGCGCCGCGTCGGTCTGGTCGAGCGCGGTCCATTCGACCTCGTCGGGGTTCGAGAAGACGCGGTTCTCGAGGAAGCTCTCGCCGCGGCTCATCGGCAGCATCGGCGTGTAGACGGTGAACCGCGCCTGCGGCCGGAAGCCGCGCAGGAACATCACGCAGCTGAGCGCGCTCTCGCCGCCGCCGACGATCGCGACGTCGCAGCTGCGGTCCTCAGGCAGCTGGGCGAACTCCTCGCGCCTGCTGTCGCAGTGGAAGACCCGCGAGGCGATCCCGGGCTCGTGGGGGAAGGCGCGGTGGATGCCGGGACCGGTCAGGACCAGCGCGCCGCCGGACGAGTGGCGCGAGGTTCCGTCCGTGCTCCTCGACCTCGACCGCCCAGCGCTCGTCGGCCTCGAGCGAGACCTGCGGTGACCCGCCCGCTCGACGTGGGCGATCCCCTCGGTGGCGCGCGTCGAGCACCCAGGTCAGGTACTCGCCGTAGTCGCGGTGGCGCACCGGCGGCGAGCCGGCGTCGATCCAGCGCGCGTAGCGCCGCCTGGCGACCATGTAGCGCTGCCAGGAGAACTGCATCGCCGCCGCGTCGATCGCCTCGCCGGCCTCGCCGAACTCGCGATGACTCTGGTAGGGGAAGCCGACGTCCTTGATCGGCGTCACCGCCAGCGGCTCCTCGCCCGAGGTCATCCCGTTGCGCCCCTGCCAGGAGGCGGCGACGCTCGGTCCCCTCGACGATCTTCAGCGAGATCGGCCCGAGCCCGAGCCTGTTCAGCGCGTGCACCTTGGTCGCGATCCCCGCGGCCTTGGCGCCGGCGCCGACTACGAGTAGGTCGGACTCGGCTGCCATGGCTCGGCTGCGTGGCTGGTCGGGGCCGGCGTCAGGGGTTCGGCGACGACGCGGCCGCGCTGGTCGGGACTGAAGGAGATCGCGCTTTTCCGCGCCCGCTCGGAGTCGCTGTCGGCCGGCCGCAGCTCGACCTCGCTCAGCACCGTGCGCAGCACCCGCTTCATCTCCAGTTCGGCGTAGCTGGCGGCGAGGCAGCGGCGCGTGCCGCCGCCGAAGGGGATCCAGGTGTAGGTGCCGGGCGGGCGCTCGAGGAAGCGCTCCGGCAGGAAGCGGCGCGGGTGAGGGTAGATCTCCTCGTTGCGGTGGATCAGGTAGACGCAGGGGGCGACCGTGGTCCCGGCCGGCAGCTCGTAGCCGCCCAGCTCCATCGGCTCCAGCAGGCGGCGGACGACCACCGGCACCGGCGGGCAGAGCCGCAGCGTCTCCTTCACCACGGCGTCGAGGTAGGAGTCCTCCTCGTTCGCCAGGACCTCCTCCTGCAGGCGCGCCAGCTTCTCCGGGTTGCGCAGCAGCCGCTCGAAGACCCAGGCCAGCGAGGTCGAGGTCGGGCCGTCGGTGAGCAGGGTCATCAGTTCGTCGCGCAGGTCGCTGCTCGCTCAGCGGCGAGCCGTCCTCGTAGCGCGCCTCGACCAGCATCGAGACGATGTCCTTGCGCCCGTTCTCGCCGGCGCGCCGGCGCCGGTCGACCTCCTCCAGCACCGCCTCCTCGACCGGTGCCATCGCCGCGCGGAACCCGCGGCTGCGCGAGAGCCAGCGCGGGCCGAGCGCCGCCAGCGGCGCTCAGGTTGCGCGGATCGTTGAGCCAGCCTGCGTCAGCCGGTGCAGCAGGTCGCGCAGCCGGTCCAGCCGGCCCTCCGCGTCGGGGCCGAAGACGGAGCGCATCACCACCTCCTGGGTGATCGCCTGCATCCGCGGCCAGAGCTCGAACGGCTCGCCGACCGGCCAGCGCCGGACCGCGCTGCGCGCCACCTCGGCCATCATCTCGGCGTCGGCTCCCGTCCGCTTGCCGTGGAAGGACGGCAGCATCAGCCTGCGGCGGGTCATGTGGTCCGGCTCTTCCAGCAGCATCACCGAGCGCGGGCCGAGAACCGGCAGCAGCAGCGGGTTGGCGAGGTCGACGCCGAGGCTGCCGGCGGCGGCGGTGAAGACGCGTTTGACGTCCTCCGGGTCGCAGAGGAAGACCCAGTGCCCGAGTGCAGGATGCGCAGCGTGAAGATGTCGCCGTAGCGTTCGCTGGCAGCGCTTCAGGAACGGGTAGCGGGCGCCGCGTCCAGCCGACCGCCTGCAGGGCGCGGGGCATGCGCGGGCCGGGGGGCAGCGTGGCGCTCCCCCGGCCCTCCGCGTCGCTCTCTCCTCACCCATTGCGCCTGACCCGCATCCGCAGCGTCGAGCGCCGCCATCAGCTCGTCCTCCTCCTTGCAGGTGGCGGCGATCAGCAGCTCGAAGAGGTCGGCGGTGAACTTCGCCGGCAGCTTGGCTTCCTCGCCGCGGGCCAGGTAGCGCGCGCGCACCGCGACGACCCGGTCGGGCTGCATCATCGGGATCTCGTGGGCGCGCTTGTAGCGCGCGATCTCCGCGGCAGATCTCGAAGCGCTCGCCGAGCAGGCGGGCGATCTCGTCGTCGAGGTCGTCGAGGCGGCGGCGGTACGGCTCGAGCCCCTCGCTCATACCGGCACCACCCCCTCGTCGAGCAGGCCGGCGGCGAAGGCGTAGCTGCAGGCGGCGAGGGTCTGCAGCGCGTAGCCGCCCTCCTGGACCACGCAGATCGGCAGTCCAGAGGAGGCGAGCAGGCGACCGATCTGGGCGAAGATCGTCGGCGAGAAGCCCCAGCTGCCGTGCGGGTCGCCCGCCACCGTGTCGTAGCCGAGCGAGACGACGAGCGCCTCGCAGGTCTGGCCGAGCGCCTCGACCGAGCGGGCGACGGCGTCCAGGTAGGTGGCGGCGGCGGGGCTGCCGGTGAACTCGACCACCCGTTCGCGCTCGCTGCTCGGCGTCACGGTCTGGGCTGCGACGTTGGTCACCGGCCAGGCGTGCAGCGAGTGCAGGCTGACGTCGTCCATGTTGGCGACGATCGCCGCCGTCCCGTTCGGGTAGTGCAGGTCGAGGTCGAGGACGCCGACCGGCCGCAGGCCCCCGTCGCGCAGGGTCAGCGCCGCCGCCGCGGCCGAGTTGAGATAGCAGTAGCCGGCGAACCAGTCGGGGCCGGCGTGGTGGCCGGGGGGGCGGCAGAGCGCGTAGGAGAAGCGGGCGCCCTCGGTCAGGTGCGTCGCCGCTGCGATCGCCGTCCGCACCCCCTCCCGGGCGGCTGCGACCAGCCCGGCGCTGACCGGGATGTCGGGTGGCAGCCCGGGCGGCGTCAGCTCCGGCATCACCACCGGCTCCTCGGGGGCGCGGTCGAGCGCCGTCAGGTAATCGGCTTCGTGCACGGCCCCGAGCACCTTCTCCACGTCCTCGCCGGAGGTGTCGGGGGCGATGGCCCGCACGCTGCCGTGGCAGACGAGGCCGCTACGCACCTCGGCCATGCGGCGGTTGTCGTCGGCGCCGGGAAGCACGCGCCCTCCTTCGAGGATCCAGACGGCGCCGTCGTCGCTGCCCCCGCCGCCGCGCCGCTGCTCGACCATCAGCAGCTCCGCGCTCATCCCAGCAACCGCCGCATTCGCGGGCCAAGCGGGCTGAAGTCGTTCTGGCGGTAGAACCGTTCGGTCGCGGCGAGCTGGGCGAAGCTCTCCTGCGGCAGGCCGACCTCGAGCCGCGGCACGCCGATCTCGACCGCCTGCTCGACCAGCGCGTCGACCAGCTCGCGCCCCAGCGCCCGGCTGCGCCACTCGGGGTGAACCCAGAGATCCTGGACCGTGCCGTAGCGCCCGGGCACGTGGATCGCGTACTGCCAGCTCGCCGCGATGAAGCCGACGACTGCCCCGTCGCTCTCGGCTACCAGCAGGGCCCCGGCCTGGCGATCCTCGGCCAGGCCCCGCGCCGCTGCCTGCAGCGCCTCCGTCGAGGGCCGCTCGCCGCCCAGCTCGATCAGCAGCGCCTCGACCGCGGCCGCCACCGCCGGCGCGTCCCCGGCCGACGCCGGGCGGACGCGAGCGCTCGCCGCCGGCCCCGAGCCGGGTGGCGCCTCGGGCACGGTCGGACTCGGATCGCTCACCTCAAATTCTCCCGCTCCGCTCCCGGCGCGAAGAACCAGATATGCACGCTTGGTCGCTCCGCGCTCATGGGACTCCGGCGGCCTCCGCCTGCGGCTCCAGCTCCACCGACCAGGCCTCCGCCGCGGCGCTGCCGGTGACCGCCTCGGCGATCGTCGCCATCGGCGCCCGCGCCTTCAGCAGGATCTCGTCGAACTCGTCCTCCGGGTCGGACTGCATGACGATCGCGCCGCCGGCGCCGATCGTGGTCCGGCCCGGCCGCATCACGATCGTGCGGATGACGATGCTGAGGTCCATCGCGCCGTCGACGCCGAACCAGCCGATCGCGCCCGAGTAGACGCCGCGCGCCTCGTCCTCGAGGTCGTCGATGATCTCCATCGTGCGCTCCTTCGGCGCGCCGGTCATCGAGCCGCCGGGGAAGCAGGCGCGGGCGCATTCCGCCACCGTCCGTTCGGTGTCCAGCACGCCGCTCACGGTCGAGATCAGCTGGTGCACGGTGGAGTAGTCCTCGACGATCATCAGCTCGGGGACGCCGACGCTGCCGACCTCGCAGACGCGGCCGAGGTCGTTGCGCAGCAGGTCGACGATCATCAGGTGCTCGGCGTAGGTCTTCTCGTCTTCGGTCAGCTCCGCCTTCAGCTCCGCGTCCCGTCGCGGGTCGTCTGCGCGCGAGCTGGTCCCCTTGATCGGGCGCGCCTCGACCTGGCGCTCGCGGTCGACCGAGAGGAAGCGCTCCGGCGAGGAGCTGACCACCGCCACCTCGCCGAGCTTCAGGTAGGCGGCGAAGGGGGCGGGGTTGCGGCGTCGCAGCAGCCGGTAGAGGTCGAACGGGTCGGGGCTGGCGTCGGTCGAGATCTGATCGGTGAGGCAGACCTCGTAGGACTCGCCCGCGGCCAGTTCGGCCTGGCTGCGGGCGATGTCGGCGAGGTAGCGCTCGCGGCCGCGGCCGCACCGGAAGCGGACGTGGGAGGCGGCCGGCCCCTCGCTCAGGGCAAGCGGTGCGGCGGGTTCGGGAGGCGTGGCCAGCGTCTCCCGAACCGCCGCCTCGGCCAGCTCGAGCCAACGCTCTGCCTCCGTCTCGTCGCCGTGGCAGAGCGCGACGACGTGCGTCCTTTGACGCACGTGGTCGACGGCGATGAGACGGTTGGCGAGCATCATCACTGCATCGGGCGTATCCGACCGATGCACGTTTGGCGACCCGCAGTCCGCCTTCAGCTCGTAGCCGAGATAGCCGACGAAGCCGCCCATCAATCCGGGCGGGAGGTCGGCGGGGGGTGGCTCGATCGCGTGCTTCGATAGTTCGCGATCGAGCAAGTCGAAGATCGAGGCGCGCTCGGCGGTCTCGTCGCCGGCGCCGCGCCGGATTGCGGTTCCGGACTCGACGTCGTACTCGAGCACGCAGCGCCCGGCGCCGGCGCTGGTGCCGAGGAAGGAGCGCTGCGCGAGGCGCGTCGGCGCATCGGCGCTGTCGAGCCAGAAGGCGTACTCGGCGCCGCCGAAGAGCCGTTCGAAGAGCGCCTCGGTCGAGGGCTCGCCGGGGATCGTGCGCAGCCGCAACTCGCTCTCGCCGCTGCCGCTGCGCGCACGCCGTACCTGGCTGCGGGGCGGCGCCTGGAGCGGCTGTTTGGCGCCGCGCCAGCGCGGCGAGCGCAGCTTGCGGGCGAGCCCGTAGAAGTTCTCGACCAGCCGCGCGCCGTGCTCGGTGGCGATCGACTCGGGGTGGAACTGGACGCCCCACATCGGCCGCCGGCGGTGTTCGATCCCCATCACGACGCCGTCGTCGGCCCAGGCGGTGACGTGCCCGTCGGGCCCCATGTCGGTGATCGCCAGCGAGTGGTAGCGGACGACCGGGAAGTCCTGCGGGATGCCCTCGAAGAGGCCGTCGTCCTCATGGTGGATGCGGCTGAGCCGCCCGTGCATCGCCTCCGGCGCGCTGCCGACCTTGCCGTCGAGCAGGTGGCCCAGCCCCTGGTGGCCGAGGCAGATGCCGAGCACCGGGATCTCGCTGTAGCGGAGGATGTCGTTGCAGACGCAGAAGTCGTGCCAGCGCTCCGGGCTGCCGGGGCCGGGGGAGAGGACGATCGCGTCGAAGTCCCAGCGCGAGAGCGCCCGCCAGGAGACGGCGTCGTTGTCGACCACGATCGGCTCTTCGCCGGAGACGCCGGCCAGCAGGTGGAAGACGTTGTAGGTGTAGGAGTCGTGGTTGTCGACCAGCAGGGTCCTCATGCCGCTCCCTCCATGCCGAGGCAGCGGGCGGTGCGGTCGAGGGTCGAGCGGACGACGCGGGCGACGTGCGGCGCCCGCTCCTCCTCGTTCTGCCAGCGCGCCAGGTGCGAGGCGTAGCGGGCCAGCGGCGCGACCTTGAGGTTCTGCGGCACGCGCCCGAGCAGTCGCCCGTAGGTCTCCGCCTGGACGACGGCGAAGCGGTAGTCGGGATCGAGCTGCGGCTCGGCGACCGTCGCCGTGCCATCGCCGTCGCGTGCCCGCGCCCGGACCAGGTCCCAGCCGAGCGCCTTGTCGTCGGCGATCAGCTTCTCCGGCTCGAAGTCGACCCGCTTGGTCGCCGTGTGCAGGAGGAAGAAGCCGAGCGCGACCTGCGAGGCGACCTTGTCGGGCGATGGGCTGTTGCGCCGCACGGCTTCGCGCCCCGGGTCGGCCTCGATCTGCTCGTCGATCCACTCGACCAGGTGGTCGATCAGGACCGCGTCTTTCTTGCTCGAGGCGATCTTTTCGCGTTCGCGCGAGACCATGCCGTGGAAGATGTCGTGGTAGGGATGGAAGCCGTTGTCCTCGCCGGTGTGGACCAGCTCGGCCATCAGCTGGCGGCGACATGTCACGTGGGCGTACCACTCTTGGCCGCAGACCTGGACCGAGGTGGTGCCGTCGAGCCCGGTGTCCGCCAGCCAGTAGGCGAGGGCGCGCATGTGCTGGGTCGGCACCCCGTCCGAGCGCACCAGCGGCATTTCCTCCAGCTCCTCGCGCCCGGTCATGTAGATCACCGTGCCGTCGACCCGTTTCTCCAGCGTCCGCTCCTGCAGGCCGAGCTCGGTCAGTTCGCCCACCTCGGGCAGGAAGTCCGACTCGAAGAAGACGCGGTCGAAGTAGATGCCGAGCCGGGCCAGGGTCTTGCGCTGGCCGGAGATCACCCAGGCGCGCGTCTGGGACCACAGCTCGAGCGCCGTCTGGTCGCCGTTCAGCACCCGCTGCAAGAGCTCGTCGGCGCTGTCTTCGTGCACGTCGACCTCGCGCGTCAGCGAGTCGGCGGGGTGGTCCTGGGCGAGGCCGAGGGCGGCGCCGTTGGCGCCGTTCTTGACGTAGTCGGCGTAGCAGTAGCCGACGAAGTGGTCGCTCTTGACCCCGTTGCCCTCGGCCGAGCCCTGCGGGTACTTGCCGCTGCGCACGACGCCGGCCATCGCCTCGCCCATGCTGCGGCCGATGTCGCAGATGATGCTGCGGCGCTCGACCTCGCCGCCGGCCTCGGCCAGCGAGTTGCCGAGCGCGTTGCCGAGGGCGAGGTTGCGCAGGTGGCCGATGTGCAGCGCCTTGGTCGAGTTGGCGTCCCAGAAGTTGAGCGCGAAGCGATGTCCGGCGGCGACGTCGCCGCAGCCGGCGACGGCTTCTTCCCCTTCCTCCAGCGCCGCTCCCCGCTGCGCCACCCAGCCGTCGTCGAGGCGGAGCCAGGTTTGGTCGCCCTCGCGCTCGACCGCCGCCACCCAGGGCAGCTGCTCGATCTCCTCCAAGGCGCCGAGCGAGTCGCGGTCCTCCCGCCAGCCCGCGACCTGCGGCACCAGCATCAGGTCGAAGCGGTCGTGGGGCCTGTAGGGCGCGCGCAGGGTCCAGTGCGACTGGGCTCCGTCCCCGTCTCCCGCTTCGTCGAAGTAGTCGAAGAGATTGATGTCCATAACTCCCGACGCAACCCAGCGCCGATGCACCAGCCGGGGCTCGAACCCGGATCCTCGGCTTACAAACCCGATCCTCTAACCGATTGAGGTACTGGTGCGTATTTTTTTATCGAATAGCTGAGTAACTATTCAATAATTTTGGAGTGTAACAACGGAACACAACTCGTGTCCAGCCGGAGCTGGACTCGGCCGTGGGCGGAGCGGGGGAGGGTGCTCGCCGCTCGGTCTAGGCGACTTCGAAGAGCGGGTCGTCGGAGTCGGGCCCCGACGACTCGGCGTGCTGGATGCTGCCGGCCCGGCAGAGGACCCTGCTGTGGTACGCGACTTTGGCGTAGTGCCCGCCGGCGGCCTCGACCAGTAGCGAGAGGGTCGCTGGGCCGGACATCAGAAGCTCGAGAATCCGCGCCCTGGTCGGATGCCAGATGGCTCTCATCTGTCGAGTTGGCACGAGTTCTCCTCTAGATACTGAATGAAGCCGACGGAACTGCTCGATCAGGCATCTTTGCTTAATCGGCGCAGGTTTGCACGGATAAGTGCAGTCTCAGATCGGCTAACCCCGCACTTTCGGGAGAATTGGTCGCATGCTGACGATTGCAGTCACCGGCCCCACCGGCGAGATCGGCAGGTCGTTCATCGCCGCCCTCGAGCGGGCTCCCGAGGTGGAGCGGGTGATCGGCATGGCGCGGCGCCCGTTCGACATCGGGGGCCAGGGCTGGGAGAAGACCGAATACCGGCGCGGCGACGTCCTCGACCGCGACGCCGTCGACGCGCTGGTCGCCGACGCCGACGTCGTCGTCCACCTCGCCTTCGTCATCGTCGCCGGGCGCGGCGAGAGCCGCGAGATCAACCTGAAGGGCTCCCGCAACGTCTTCGAGGCGGCTGCGGCGGCGGGGGTGAAGCGCCTCGTCTACACCTCCTCGGTCGCCGCCTACGGCTTCCATCGCAGCCTGCCCCAGCTGCTGACCGAGGACGAGCCGACGCGCGGCACCGCCCGCCACCCCTACTCCGCCGACAAGGCCGAGGTCGAGCGGGAGCTGAGCGAGGCCCTGGAGGGCTCCGCGACCGACGCCTTCGTCTTCCGCCCCTGCATCGTCGCCGGGCCACAGGCGCCGCTGCTGCTCGAGCTGGTGCCGCTGTTGACCCTCGCCCAGAAGCTGCCGGGGCCGGTGCGCTGGGCGCTCGGCAAGGCGCCCTCGCTGCGTCCGGTGCTGCCCGATCCCGGCGTGCCCTTCCAGTTGGTCCACCACGACGACGTCGCCGCGGCGCTCTGCGCGGCGGCGATCGGCCACGGCGAGCCGGGCGTCTACAACCTCGCCGGCCCGGGCGAGCTGACGGTCACCGACCTCGCCCACGAGCTCGGCTGGCACGCCGTGCCGGCGCCGCAGCTCGCGGTCGGCGCCGCGGCCGAGGCGGTCGCGCCCTTCCTGCCCTTCCTTCCCGCCGAGGCGGCCTGGATCGAGACGGTCCGCCGGCCGGTGCTGATGGACACCTCGCGGGCGCGTCGCAAGCTGCACTGGATGCCCCACCACGACGCGCGCGAGACCCTGCGCGAAACGGTGGCTGCTGTGCGCGCCGGCTAATCGGGCCCCTAAACTTCGATCGCATGGCCACTAGCGAGAGAGACTCGACCTTCGTCCTCTATAGGAGGGGGATCGAGTTGCTCGAGGAGGCCGATTTCGAGCAGGCGACCGAGCCGCTGGAGGCGGCGGCGCGGCGGGCGCCGGAGAAGTCCTCGGTGCGCGAGGCGCTGGGCCGCGCCTACTTCCGCTGCGGCCGCTTCGCCGCCGCCGCGGCCGAGTTCGAGGCGGTGCTCGACACCCACCAGGTCAACGACTTCGCCCACTTCTGCCTCGGCCGGGCGCTCGCCAAGACCGGCGAGACCGAGCGCGCCCGCCACCACCTGGCGCTGGCCGCCAACCTGCGCCCCGAGCGGCGCGACTACCGCTTCTACCGCGAGTTGCTCGGCACCTGAGCCCGCGCCCGCCTAGAGGCCGGCGACGAGGCGGCCGACGTTGCGGCTGCTGAAGTACGGGCTGAAGGTGTGCACGCGGTCTTTAGGTTTGCCGTAGCTGGTCAGGCCGTCGATCGCCGTGCCCCCTTCGATCAGCCAGCCGCCGCCGCTGGCGCCCGGTGCCCAGTGGCAGCGGATCGCGATCGTCGGCGGGCCGGGGATGCGGTAGGTGAGGCTGTCGTCGCCGACGTAGGGCGAGTCGCAGCCCTGCAGCCAGCGCGTTTCCTTCGGGTAGCCGAAGGTCTGGAAGTCCTGCCTGCGGCTGAGGTCGGTGGCGATCGCGGCGCCGCCGCCGACCGCGTCGGCCACGTTGACCCCTTCGGCGTTGGGCGCGGTGACGATCGCGCCGACGTCGAAGTTCGGGTTGCCGAACCTGACCCACTGCCGGAGGGCGAAGACCGAGGCGCGGTGGGCGACGAAGGCGCCGAACGGCGCCGTGCCGCCGCTGTAGGCGGGGACGAACTCGACGTAGCTCGACCAGACGCTGTGGCCGCCGGGCCCCCTGGGGCCCGAGTTGACGCAGTGGGCGGCGGTCAGCACGAGCGTGCGGCTGGGACTGTCGATCGCGGTCGCCGAGCAGAAGCCGCTTTTGTTGCCCTGGCGGACGAAGAGGCGGCCGTTGACGGCGTAGGGGGGGACGGCCGGTTCGGCCACCTGGGCGAAGCTGGCGAGCGCGCCGAGCGGGTCGGCGCGAGGCGCGTCGAGCGGCGGCGTGGAGCGCATCCGCGCGGCGGTCCAGTAGCCGGCGATCCGCGCCGCTTCGCTGGGGCCGGTCGGGCTCGCCGGATGGAGTCGCATGGCAGCCGTGGCGCCGGGTGGCGCGGCGAGCAGCGCCGCGAGCAGGCAGCAGAGCGCGACAGACGCGCCCACAGCGCGAGGCCAAGCGCTGTGCGGACCCATTCGCATCGAGAGGGAGGATAGAGCTACCTGAGCAGCGGGATGACGCAGCGGTAGGCGCGTGTGTTGGTCGAGAGGCCAAAATTAATACTGCTTCCCGCTGAGACCGTGACAACCCCATAGACATCGAGACCAGACACATTGGTGATGTCGCTCGACCACTCGTCCCCCGGGTCGAGGTTGACGCCCGGCTCTTCGGCGAAGGCAGCCAGTTGCAGCGCCTCGGGCAGCGTCCCGTCTCGCGCGCCGCATTTGCGCGCCGCGGTGGGGGCGTCCACGGCGCTGCTCGGCGAGCTCTCCCAGCAGGCGCCGGCGAAGGGACGGGTGCCGGGCAGGCAGCCGACGCCGTGCCCGTTGACGGTCTGCGCGTCGATCGCGTTGACGGCATTGAGCGCGGTCTGCGCGTCGACGGCGGTCTGCGCCGAGTCGGCGAAGTCCGCGTGCGCGGCGCTCGGTACCTGGCCCAGGGTCAGCTCGTTGATCTCGCTGCCGGTCAGGGGCGCGGCGGGCGCGACGCCGCGCAGTACGCCCGGCTTCAGCCGGTCGGCCGGGATCGAGCGCGGCTTCAGCCGGTTCCCCGGCAGCGACTTGGCCCTGATCGCCTTGCCGTCGATTCTTGCCTTCTTCGCCGCGTAGACGCTGCCGCTGAGCGCGACGAACAGCGCCAACGCGGAAACGATCAGCGCCGGCGAGCTCCGCCGAATCCCCTGCCTCATGCTCTCCTCCGTAAACGTGCCGGTTTCCAGAACCGGGGCGAGCCTAAGCCGGGGGGCGCCGCCCACTCAAGAAAGCTGGACGAACGTTCAGAGGGGTTACGACTATTTCTTGACTTTTTCGTCGGCCTCCGCTGTCTCCGCGAGCAGGGTCAGGGTCGGCTCGTGGTCTGAGACGGTGGAGGCATAGAAGTGCTCGATCACGCCGCGTACCGGCTCTTCGCCCACCTGCTCCAGAGCGCAGCATGTCGCGAGCACGGTGACGTGATAGCTGACGGTGCTCAGTGGGGCTCCCAGCTCTTCGGCGAGCTGGACCGGGCTACAGGACTCGCTCTCGCGCGAGTGGACCGCCCGCAATACGCGACGCCTCTGCCTGTGGTTGAGCGCGTGGATCAAGAGGACCGCCATCTCGCTTTTCCGGTCATCGCCCTGCCGGTCCCCTTCGGAACCCCCACCGGACTTCGTCATTGCGATCTCCTCTCCCCGTCGTTCAAACGGGCTAAACAGCCGTCACATTTTGAAAACACCGCGGTAGTGTAGGAATACTGAGCGGGTCTTTCACTTCGAATACGGGAACCAAAAACGATCGGAACCGGCCAGTTCGGCAGTTTCCGCTGGTCCCTTGGGTCGAGCCGGCCCCTGAACCGCACGGCAGGAGCCGGCGGTTCGGGGGCGACGTTGTCGTGGGCTAGCCGCCCTTCGTGACCGAGAAGACCGGCATGGCGGTCTCGGTAGTTGCGAGATTCATTTGTTCACCCTTCCTTGAGTCGTGGATTTTGCTCTAAAGTGCTAGAGCGTTTATACGGTTCGCAGGAACCGCTATGGACTCAGACAGTTCCATTACAAAACTGCCTAGACTTAGTAGCAACGCTCGGGCAAACGGAGAGCATTGGAGGGATTTGCGTGGCGAACTCAGCGGCAGGGACGAAGTCTCATATGCCGTTCACTGTGCGCTTGGCGAAGGTCTTCGCCGATCCCCTGCGGATGAAGATCCTGGCGGAGCTGGGCATGCGCGAGATGAGCCCGAAGCTCTTCTTCGATGAGTTCGGCGGTGGCTCGATCTCCCGAGTTTCCAGGCATTTCGACGTGCTCCTCGAATACGGCTGGGTCTATCTGGTGAGGACGGAGTCGGGGGGGCGGCGGCGAGGTGCCGTCGAGCACTTCTACCGCTCGACCGGGCCCGCCGTGTTCGACGAGAGCACCTGGTCCGACCTGCCGGATGCGGTCAAGAACTCGTTCACCTGGAGGGCTTTCGAGACCCTCGCCAACCAGGTGACAGAAGCGATGCAGGCGGGGACGATCGACGCCCGCGACGACCGCCACTTCACCTGGACGCCGGTGCGTTTCGACCGGCTTGGCTGGGAAAAGACGATCGGCAAGGTCGGGGCGGTCTTCGACTTCCTCTTCGAGGAGCAGGACAGGGCAAACGACCGCATGGCCGAGTCGGGCGAGGAGCCGATCCCGATGACTGTCGCCCTCGCGGTGTTCGAGTCTCCCAAGGACACGACGAAAGCTCCGTAGCCTCGAGGTTCGCCCGCCGACCCCGGCGGTCTCAGCCGCGGGGTCGGCGAACGGTCCTGCTTCATCCGCGCTCTGCTGGGCAGGGATCCAGGTCCCGAGTCGCCTCATGAGGCTCGGCGGATGGTGGCCGGGCTCAGCCGGACTTCGAGATCGAGAGCATCGGCACGGTGGCCGCGGTTGCTGCGAGCTTCATTTCCCCTCCCTCCTCAGATCGGATAAATGCTCTAAAAAAATTGAGCATATGACGCGTGCATCCGAACCGAGGAAGACTCAGACCGTTCCGTTGTAATACCGCTATAGACTTCCCACACACCGCTCGATCAAACGAAGAACACTGGAGAGGATTCCCATGGCGAACTCGAAGGCGACGAGTAAAGGCGAGCTGCCTTTGATGATGCGTTTGGCAAAAGTCTTTGCCGAGCCACTGCGCATCAGGATCGTTGCTGAGCTGAACAGCCGCGAGATGAGCCCCAACCAGTTCCACAAGGAGTTCGGCGGCGGCTCCCTGCCGAGGGTGTGCCGTCATTTCGACCTGCTCTCCGAATACGGCTGGCTCCACATGACCAGGACGGCCTCGGGCGGCAGGCGGCGCGGGGCGGTCGAGCACTTCTACCGGGCCAGCGGGCCCGCGGTCTTCGACGGAAGCATCTGGCCCGACCTGCCGAAGTCGATGAAGGAGATGGTCAGCACCCGAATCTTCGAGGAATTCGGCGAGCGGGTGAAGAAGGCGATGGAGGCGGGGACGATCGACGCCCGCGACGACCGCCACTTCTCCTGGACCCCGGTGCGGCTCGACCAGCTCGGCTGGGAAAACACGATCTCCAGGGTCGATGCCCTCTTCGGCTTCGTCTTCGAGGAGCAGGAGCGGGCCAGCGCGCGCATGGCCGAGTCGGGCGAGGAGCCGATCCCGATGACCGTCGCCCTCGCCGCCTTCGAGTCGCCCAGGGACACGAGCAAAGCTCCGTAGTCCACGCGGGCGGATAGACTCGCCAGCGAAAATACGGTCGGTGGTCAAGGGAAGTCCGGTGAGAAGCCGGCGCGGTCCCGCCACTGTGACCGGGCGAAGGAGGCCGCAGGCGCGTTGCGTCAGCCACTGGGGGCGACACCGAGCCCCCGGGAAGGTGCGGCCGACCGATACCCGGCAGCCAGGAGACCTGTCCCCGGCCAGCCATGACAACCCTCGTGGAAAGGGTGGCTCAAATGCCAAGACTCATCTCATTCCGGCTGGCCGCCGCGTGCGCGCTGGCTTTCGTCCTCGTCCTCTCGACCGCCGCGGTTGCGGTGGCGAAGGTCCCCGCCGACCTGCGGGTGGTGGGCGGCGGCGGCAAGATCCTCGCCGAGGAGACGCTCAAGACCGGCACCACCTCGGTGCCGACCAGCCGCAAGGCGACCTGCTTCGGCAAAGGCACCGCCGGCAGCGGCAAAGCGGCGACGATCAAAGGCGCCACCGCGCTCGGCCTGCTCGGCCAGGCGGCGAAGTCGACCCCCGCGCTGAGGCCGTTGCTGCTCACCGACGCCTTCGACTTCGGCCTGGGGATCTGTGGGGTTGGCGGCTACAAGTCGACGTCCAAAGCCTCCTGGTACCTGAAGGTCAACCACAAGAACCCCGAACTCGGCGGCGACGCGGTCAAGCTGAAAGCCGGCGACGAAGTCCTCTGGGCGCTCGCGCCGTATCCCTACCCGAGCGAGCTGTCGCTGGTCGCGCCGGCCGAGGCGGCGGTCGGGGTGCCGTTCGAAGTCCGCGTCTTCTCCTACAGCGACAAGGGCAAGCGCAAGCCTGCCGCGGGGGCGACGGTGACGGGCGGGCTGACCCCGACCAACGCCGAAGGTCGCACGACCGCCGTCGTGACCGGCCCGACCACGCTGGTCGCGACCCATGGCAAGGACATCCCGTCCAACCAGGTTGCGGTCTGCGTGAGCGGGGCCTGCCCCGCGGGCTGATCCGCCGATGCGGCGCCGCGGCACAGCGGTCGCGATCGCGCTCCTCCTCGGAGCGGCGCTCGCGGCCGCTGGCTGCGGCCTGGGCCCCGGGCCCGAGGTCGGCGAGGTATCGCTGACCGTCACCCGCGACTACGGCGCGGCGACGGTGCTGCCGCCGCAGAGCGAGCAGGCGTCCGAGGCCGACACGGTGATGCGGGTGCTCGACCGCAGCGCCGATGTATCTACCCGCTACGGCGGCGGCTTCGTGCGTGCGATCGAGGGGCTCTCCGAAGCGGCGCGCGACGGCCGCCGCTACGACTGGTTCTTCTACGTGAACGGCGTCGAGTCGCAAGTCGGCGCAGCCGACTTCGCCCTGCGCGGTGGCGAGGCGATCTGGTGGGACTACCGCGGCTGGTCCGCCGCCCCGCGGGTGCCCGCCGTCGTCGGCTCCTGGCCGCGGCCGCTGCTGGGCGGCTACGAGGGCGAGTCGCGGCCGGTGGCGCTCGAGTGCCGCGGCGGCGGCGCATGCCCCGCGGTCCGCCGCCGGCTGCGGGACGCCGGCGTCTCTCCGGCGACGGCCCCGGCGGAGGGCGCGATCCGGGTGCTCGTCGGGCCTTGGGCCCGGCTGCGCGAGGACCCGGCCGCGGCCCAGGTCGAGGCGGGGCCCGAGGCGAGCGGGGTCTTCGCCGACTTCGTCCCGGGGGAGGGTGGCTACCGCCTCTTGGGGCTCGACGAAGACGGCGAGCCGGCGCGCGACTTCGGTCCCGGAGGAGGCCTGGTCGCGGCTACGCGCCGCTACGACGCCGCGCCGGTCTGGCTGGTCACCGGAGCGACGCCGGGCGCAGTGCGGGCGGCGGCGAGCCTGCTCGACACCGCTCACCTGCGCGACCGCTACGCGCTGGCGACCGACGGCGCACGGGCGCAGGCCCTTCCAGTCGGCTCGGTGACGACCCGATGAGATCCCCCTTCGCTTACACCCCGCGGCGGGGACCGCTGCAAGCGGCTTCGCCTGGCGCCGCCGCCGCCTACCTCGGCGCCCTCGTCGCGGTCGCCTTCCTCTACTCGAGCCCGCCGGTGCTGGTCGCGGTGGGGGTCTCCACTGTTCTGGCCGGCTACACGGCCGGCGCCGGGGACGCGGTGCGGGCGGCGCTGCGGATGGGCCTCGTCCTCGCCCTGCTGATCGTCATCGTCAACGCGCTCGTCGTCGACCGCGGCGAGACGGTGCTGCTGCGGCTCGGCGATCTGCCCCTGCTGGGCCGGGTCGACGTGACCGCCGAGGCGCTGGCGGCCGGTGCCGCGATTGGGCTGCGGGCGGCGGTGGCGATGGTCGGCTTCGCCGTCTACTCGGCCTGCGTCGATCCCGACCGCGTCCTGCGGGCGCTGCGCCCGCTGGCGGGGCGCTCGGCCCTGACCGCGGCGCTGATCTCCCGCCTCGTCCCGGTCGCGGCCGCCGACGCGGCCCGGCTGCGCGACGCCGGCCGGTTGCGCGGGCCGGCCGCGGCGCCGCTCGGCCGCGCGGCGCTGGTCCGCCGCCTGACGAGCGGCTCGCTCGACCGGGCGGTCGACGTGGCGGCGACCCTGGAGCTGCGCGGCTACTCGCTGGATCCGCCGCGGCGGCGGTTCGCCGGAGGGCCGCCACGGCAGTCGGGGCCGGGCCGCGCGTCGCGGTTCGATCGGCGCTTCTACGCGGTCGGCGCGGTCGTGCTGACGGCGGCGATCGCCGCCAAGCTGCTCGGGGCCGACGACTTCGGCGCCTATCCGACGATCGAGCTCGGCTTCGGCTCGGCGACCGCGGCGCTCTGCGCGACGATCGTCCTCGCCGGGCTCGCGCCGTGGAGGCGTCGTGCCTGAGCTGACGACCCCGCGCCGCGCCGCGCCCGCTCTCGCGGTCGAGGGCCTCGGCTACGCCTACCTGCACGCCGGCCTCGAAGGCTCTCCGGGGGCGGTGGCCGCGAGCGCGGCGCTCAGCGGCGTCTCACTGACGCTCGCGGCAGGGGAGTTCGCGCTGCTCGCCGGCCGCTCGGCCTGCGGCAAGACGACCCTGCTGCGCGCCGCCTGCGGCCTGGTCCCGCACTTCCACGGCGGCGAGATCGAGGGCAGCGTCCGGGTCGCCGGCCTCGACGCGATCGCCGGCGGCCCGAGCGACCTCGCCACCGCGGTCGGCTACGTCGCCCAGGACCCGGAGACGCAGATCGTCTCGACCACGGTCGCGGCGGAGATCGAGCTGCCGCTGGAGATGCGCGGCGAAACCGACGCAGCCCGCGCCCGCGCCGTCGAGGAGGTGGCCCTGGCCCTGGCGATCCCGCACCTGCTCGAGCGCACCGTCGACACCCTCTCGGGCGGCGAGCTCCAGCGCGTGGCCCTTGCCGCCGCCCTCGTCACCCGCCCGCAGCTCGTCCTTCTCGACGAGCCCACGTCCCAGCTCGACCCCGTGGCCGGCGACGAGCTGATCTGGCTCTTGCGTCGACTGAACGAGGAGTGGGGGGTGGCGATTCTCCTGGCTGAGCACCGCCTGGAGCGCTGCCTCGCCGCCGCCGACCGGGTGATCGCGATGGACGCGGGCCGCATCTCCTTCGACGGCGCTCCGAGCGACTTCCTCGCCTGGGCGCAGCGTGCCGACGCCGCCCTGGAGACGCCCGCGGCGCGCCTCTTCTCGCTCGCCGGGATCGGGCCCCTGCCGGTCGGGGTTCGCGACGCGCGAGACATCCTTCGCAGTCGATCGTTCGGCGACTTGGATTCGGTGGAGAGGACTGGGGGTCCCCCGGCCGGAACCCGCGTCGAATCCCCCGCCAGGGCCCTTGCCTCGCCGGCTCACAAGTTCCGTCAGGGGGACCCCCAGTCCTCTCCCGCCGCCAAGGTCACCAAGGTCGCCAAGGTGCAGGGCTTGTGGGTGGAGTTGGGCGAGAGGGACGCCCGGCGCGATGTGCTGCGGGGGGTCGACCTTGATATCGGTGCTGGCGAACGCGTGGTTCTAATGGGCCGCAATGGAGCGGGAAAGAGCACGTTGCTACGGACGCTCGGGGAGCTGGTCGAGCCCGTCCGCGGGAAGGCCGAGGCTCCGAGGGGGGTCGGTCTGTTGAGCCAGAACCCCAGCGACTATCTCGTCCGCGAGCGAGTGGGGGACGAGCTGCCGGGGGATGCTGGGCTAACGGCATTGCGAATGGTTGGTCTCGAGCACGCGGTCGAGAAAGACCCTCGCGACCTCTCCGGGGGGAGCGGCAGCGGCTGGCGCTGGCGATCGTCCTGGCCGGCAGGATGAGCGGCGAGGGGCTGCCTGGGCTGGTGGCCCTCGACGAGCCGACTCGGGGGATGGACCGGGCGCGCAAGCACGATCTGGAGGAGCTGATCCGGGACCTCGCCGCTCGCGGGGCCGCGGTGCTGGTCGCCACCCACGACGTCGAGTTCGCCGCCTCCTTCGCCCAGCGCGTCGTGCTGCTCGGCGACGGGGTCGTCATCGCCGACGGGGAGGCCACCGAGATCCTCTCCGGCGGCTGGTACTTCGCCACCGAGGTCGCCCGGATCCTCGATATTCCGGGCGCGATCACGCCGGAGCAGGGCGCCGAGAGCCTCGACCGGGAGCGCCGCCGGTGAGCTGGGAGCTGGCCAGCTTCCTCATCCTCGGCGCCGTCCTGCTCGGCGGCTTCGCCTGGTACGAGCGCGCGCGGCCGAGCTCGCAGGTCGTCGCCCTGGTCGCCGTCCTGGCCGCCCTCGCGATCGCCGGCCGGGTTGCATTTGCCGCCTTCCCCAACGTCAAGCCGACCACCGACATCGTCATCTTCGCCGGCTATGCGCTCGGCCCGGCCCCCGGCTTCGCGGTGGGCGGGCTGACCGCGCTCGTCTCCAACTTCTGGTTTGGGCAGGGGCCCTGGACGCCGTGGCAGATGGCCGGGTGGGGGATGTGCGGGATCCTCGGGGCGGCGCTGGCCGTCGTCCGCCCGCGCGCCGGGCGCTTCACGCTGGCCGCGGTTTGCGCCCTGGCTGGCGTCGCTTACGGCGCTCTGCTGAACTTCTCTCTGATGGCGACCTACGGAGGGGACCTCTCGCTGCAGCGCTTCCTCGTGCTGGAGTCGCGCGCCGTGCCCTTCGACGCCGCACACGCGATCGGCAACGCCGTCCTCGCCCTGGTCGCCGGCCCGGCGATGGTGCGGATGCTGGTCCGCTTCCGCGAGCGCTTCGAGTGGCGCGCCCCGGCCGTCGCCTCGACGCTGCTGCTGGTCCTCGCGCTGGCGAGCGTCCTGCCCGCCCGCGCCGAGGCGTCCGATGCGAGCCGCGCCGTCGCCTGGCTCGTCGCCGCGCAGAACGGCGACGGGGGGTGGGGGACGGCGCCGGACCGGGGCTCGGCTCCGGACATGACCGCCTGGGCGATGCTGGGGCTGGAGGCGGCGGGGCGCAACCCGCTCGACGTCGCCCGTGGCAACCGCAACCCAGTCGGCTACCTCCGCGCCAACGTCGAGGAGCTGACCAGCCCCGGCGATTTCGCCCGCACGATCCTCGCCCTGGAGGGCGCCGGGGTCGACCCGCGCTCCTTCGGCGGCCGCAACCTGGTCGAGGCGCTGGCCAAGCGCCGCCGCGGCAACGGGTCCTTCGAAGGCTGGCCGGGGTCGACGGCGTTCGCGGCGATCGCGCTGCGCGCCGCCGGTGCTGCCGGCGTCGACAGCTCGATCTCGTGGCTGGCCAAGGTTCAGGGCAGCGACGGCGGCTGGGGGGACCTGCCGGGGTCGCCGAGCACTGCCGACGGCACCGGGGCCGCCCTGCAGGCGATGCCGAACACGAGCGCCGCCGAGCACGGGCTCGGCTACCTGCGCAAGGTCCAGCGCTCCAGCGGCGGCTTCTCGCTCGGCGGCTCCGGCGCGGTCAACTCCCAGTCGACTGCCTGGGCGGTGCAGGGGATGCTGGCGGTCGGGGTCGACCCGGCGACGGTGCGGGAGGGGGGCAAGAGCGCCCTCGACTATCTCGCCGCCCGGCAGAGCGCCGACGGCCACTACCTCTACTCGAGCACGAGCGATCAGACGCCGGTCTGGGTGACCGGCCAGGTGCTGACGGCGGTCGCCGGCGACGCCTTCCCGATTCCTCCGGTCGCGCGCGCGTCGAAACCGGAGGCGCCATCGTCGAGCTCTGTCCCGGAAGCCGACTCGGGCTCGATCCCGCTGGCTCCCCCAGCCTCCGGGGGCGTCCCCTCGATCCCGCCCGAAGCGCTCGGCCAGGGCGGCACGGGCGGCGTTCCTCCGGCGAGCGGCGGAGGGGGCTCGGCCGCGCCGCCGCCGGCCGCGGCGCCCGGCCTCGGCGCCCCCGAGGGCGCCGTCCCGGAAGGCGACGAAGCCGTGCCGGCGCCTCAGCCCGCCGCGCCGCCCTTCGAAGCGAGCGACAAGCCCGAGCCGAAGCCGTGGGCGCCCCTCGGCGTGGGGCTGGGCACGAGCGCCGCCGCCCTTGGCGCGGTCCTCTTCCTCGGCCGTCGCTTCAGCTGGTAGGCCTGCCGGCGGCTATGTTCCTCGCATGGACGTCGAAGACGCGATCCGCACCCGCCGCACCCACAAGGCCTTCGGGCAGGAGCCGCTCTCGCACGAGCAGATCGACGCGCTGCTCGAGCTGGCGCGCTGGGCGCCCAATCACAACCTGACCGCGCCCTGGCGCTTCCGGGTCCTCGGGCCCCGGTCGCTGACGCGCCTCAAGGAGGTCGCCGGGCCCGAGGGGGCGGCGAAGCTCGATCGCGCTCCGACCCTGATCGTCGTCTCCTGTGTGCTCGGCGACGACCCGATCCAGAACGAGGAGGACCTGCACGCGACCGCGGTCGCCTCCTACATCGTCCTGCTCGGTGCCCACGCTCGCGGCCTCGCCGGCTATTGGCGCACGCCCGCCCTGCTGTGGACGGAGGGGGGCAGGGAGGCGGTCGGCCTGCCCGACGCCGAGCGCTTCGTCGGCCTCCTCCACCTCGGCCCGCCGCGGCAGGAGAAGGAACCGCCGCCGCGACCTCCGGTCGAGCAAACGACCACCTACCTGGACTGATGCTGACTCGCGCCGCAGCCCTGGAGGAGATCGCTGGGCGGCGCTTCGAGGTGGTCGTGATCGGCGGCGGCATCACCGGCGCCGGGGTCGCCCTCGACGCCGCCTCGCGCGGCTACTCGGTGGCGCTGCTGGAGCGCGGCGACTACGCGGTCGGCACCTCCAGCCGCTCCTCGAAGATGATCCACGGCGGCCTCCGTTACCTGCAGAACCTCGACCTCGGCCTCGTCCGCGAGGCGCTGCTCGAGCGCCAGCTGATGGTGCAGCTGGCGCCGCACCTGGTCTACCCGACGCCCTTTCTCGTCCCCTCCTTCGCCGCGGAGCGCCGCGACCGCAAACTCGGGATGGGGCTCAACATGTACGACGTGATGGCGACCACCAGGGTCGGCCGCAGCCGCCGCGAGATCCGCTCCTCGAAGGAAGTGGACGAAGACTTCTACTGGTCGCCCGACCGCCACCGCACGATCGACCGCGACGAGCTGCTCGAGCTGGTCCCCTCGCTGGAGCCGCGCGATCCCAACGACGCCTACCTCTTCTACGACTGTCAGACCGACGACGTGCGCCTCGTCCTCACCATCCTCGGCGAGGCCGAGCGCTTCGGCGCGGTGATGCTGAACGGGACCGAGGTGGTCGAGGTGCTCACGCACGACGGCCGCGCGGTCGGCGTCGCCGCGGTCGAGGCGGAGTCGGGCGAGCGCTTCGAGGTCGGGGCGGAGAGCGTCGTCAACGCCACCGGCGTCTGGGCCGACCGGGTCGGGCCCGAGGTGGTCGAGGAGGAGGATGTGCCGCGGATCGCGCCCAGCCGCGGCACCCACGTCCTGCTCGACCGCGACGATCTCTCGACCGGCAGCGCCGCCTGCATCGTCCCCGCCGGCGAGGGCCGTCACATCTTCGCCCTGCCCTGGTACGGCCGCACCCTGGTCGGCACCACCGACAACGACTACGACGATGACATCGACCGCCCCCAGCCCAGCGCGGCCGACGTCGAGTACCTGCTCGACGCGGTCAACGCCTTCTTCGGCACAGAGCTCGGCGAGGCCGACCTGGTCGGCGCCTACGCCGGCGTGCGGCCGCTGCTCTCGACCGGCGACCCGAAGAAGTCGGTCGACATCTCGCGCAAAGCGGAGCTGTACGAGACGTCGTCGGGGATGCTGACGATCACCGGCGGCAAGCTGACCACCTGGCGGCGGATGGCGAAGCAGACGGTCGACCGCTTGGTCGGCCGCGAGGGCCGCGAGGCCCCCTGTCACACGGCCGAGATCCCGCTCGGGATGCAGGTGCGGCCGGAGGATCTGGAGGCACCCGCGGGCGTGGGGGAGGAGGCGATTGCCCAGCTCGCCTTCCGCTACGGGCACGCGGCGCGGGCGGTGCTCGACCTGGCTCGCGAGCAGCCGAAGCTGGCGCGGCCGATCGTCGACGGCCGCCCCGACCTGCTCGCCGAGGTGGCGATCGCTGCCCGGCTGGAGCAGGCGCGCTGCGTCGCCGACGTCCTCCTGCGCCGCACCCGGCTGGGGCTGCTCGCGGCGCCGCAGCTGCGCGACGCCGACTCCGCCCGCCCGGTCGCCGAGGCGCTCGGCGCCGAGCTGGGCTGGTCGCGGCGGCAGGTGAAGCGCGAGGCCGAGGCCTGGCCGGCCGCCGCCGAGGCCGGCAACCCCGCCTAGCCGCCGGGTCGACTAGCCTGCCGACCGTGACCAAGACCGAGCTGGAGTCCAAGCACCTCGCCGAGCTGCACGAGCTTGCCGCCGACGCCGGCATCGAGCGCTACCGGATGCTGTCCCGCGCCGAGCTGATCGAGAAGTTGGCCGGCGGCGAGGCGAAGGGAGGCGCGAGGCCGAAAAAAGGCGGGCGCGACGGCGGCGAGCAGGGCAAGCGCAGGCAACAGCGCGATCGCGGCGGCAAGCCGCGCGAGCAGCGCCAGCGGCGCGAGCCCCGCAGGGAGCCGAAAAAAGAGCCCGCGGCACCCGCGCCCGACCCGGCACCCGCGCCCGACCCGGCACCCGAGCCGGCCGCTGCGGCCGCGACGGAGCGGCCGAAGCGCAAACGCCGGCGGCGGCGCTGGGGCCGGCGTCGCAAGGGGATTCGCGTCCACGACCTGCTGCTGCCGGCGGCGTCCGGGCGCCAGGCGATCGTCTACGCCGAGAGCCGCGCCGGTTGCACGGCGCTACTGCGCGAGATTGCCGCGGAGCTCTCCGACACCTCCGACGGGCCCGACCCGATCGCGCTGCTCGTCGACCCGACACCCGAGGAGCTTGCCGAGTGGAAGCGCGAGGCCCCCAAGGCCGAGATCGTCTCCGCGGGCAAATCCCACCACGCCGACGACGCCCTCGCTCAAGCCCGCACCCGCGCCGGCGCGGGCGAGGACGTGATCGTCCTGGTCGACTCGCTGAGCCGCTTCGCCGAGTCCTTCGCCGGTCCCGACGAGGCCCGCGAGCTGTTCGACGCCGGCCTCGGGGCCAGCGGTGGCGGCTCCCTCACCGTGGTCGCCGCGGTAGAGCGCTCCGCGTAGCATCTACGGGCCTTGAAGGCTCTTGTCGGCAAGTCCGCTGCGCTCGCTGCGCTTCTCTGCTTCGCTCTCTTCGGTCGAGCCGAGGCAATGCTCTACTGGGAGAGCAACAACGGGATCGAGCGGATGAACCTCGATCGCAGCTACCGCAGCGACGTGCCGGACTTCTCGAGGTTCTTCACCGGTGGCTTCATTCATTCGACCGGCGATGTCTGTGGGCTGGCGGTTAATGCGACCCACGTCTTCTGGGCAAGCCGCTCGTCCAATGCGATCGGGCGAGCGAACCTAGATGGATCGGACCCGAACTATTCGTTTGTCGTTGGCGCCGACGAGCCGTGCGGCGTGGCGATCGACGGATCGCACGTCTACTGGGCCAATTTCGGCGGAACCACTATCGGCCGGGCGAACTTGGATGGCACGGATGCGACCCAGGACTTCATCGAGGCAGGAAGCAGCCCCTGCGGCGTGGCGGTGAACGGATCCAGTGTCTTCTGGGGCAGTGGGTCGGGTAGCTCGCTGGGTCGCGCCGATCTCGACGGCGGAAGCGTTGTGCAGTCGTTCGTCCCGACCGCTGCCAGTGTTTGCGGCGTCGCCGTCAACGCATCGCACATCTTCTGGTCGGATTTCCTCGGCACGATCGGTCGTGCCGACATCGGCGGAACGAACGCCGAACCCGAATTCATCGCCGGCCTCGACCGGCCTTGCAGCATCGCGGTCGACGCCACGCATGTCTACTGGGCCGAAGATGCGATCGACTCCGGACGCATAGGCCGGGCAAACCTGAACGGCACGGGCGTCGATCGAGGCTTTCTCCCCGACCTGGGCTTGCCCTGTGCGGTTGCCGTCGATTCCGTCTACTACGTACCGCCGCCACTGCCGCAGAGCAGCATCCGGTTCGGAAAGCTGAAACGCAACCCGAGTAGAGGCGTCGCCTTCTTGGCGGTCGATGTTCCGGACTCCGGTCACTTCGTCGTGACGGGGAGCCCCGGGCTGAGCTGGCGGTTCGCTGGCGAAGGCGTCGGACCCGCCCTATCCGGCGGCGGCCGTAAGTGGTTGCGGATCTGGCCCTCGGCCAAAGGCTGGGACGGCCACAACATTCGCCGTCAACTGCGCAACAAAGGAAGAGCCCGCGTCAATGTCCGCGTCAAATACAGCGAGCCCATGAAAGCGCCGACTACGAAGGCGAAGTCTCTGACGCTGGTGCGGAAACGCGCTCAGCCGCGGTAGGCGATGCGGCGCCAGGATGGCTCTTTGGAGAGCTCGATCGGCTCGTTGCTGCGGTCCGGCTGGACGTAGCCGAAGGTCTGGGTGTGCTCGTCGAAGACGACGTCCAGCTCGCCCTCCTTGACCCGCTGGTCGAGCCAGGCGCCGCGGAAGACGAGGCGGCGCAGCCAGTGGACGAGGCTGCGGTTGGCGGGGCCGACCAGGTCCTCCCAGTTGGAGTTGATGTGCTCACCGAGACGCGAGCTGGGCTCGGAGATCTCGCCGTTGACGGCCAGGTCGAGCAGGTCGTCCAGCTCCTCGCGGCTGAGGCCCTGCTGGACGAAGCCGAGTTTGACCGCGGCCTGCTCGACGCGCTGGCCGAAGTCCTCCTCGTTGAAGGCGAAGCGGAGCTCGCCGTACTCGAGCACGTAGTCGGAGCCCGACTCGTAATTTCCTCTGCGGGTCGTCTTCTTGTTCATTGAGTTGAAGCCAATCCGCTGTCGCAGCCCGGCGACAGCAGGTGCTGGATCATGCCTGTCATCGTAGCCCCGTGCCTAGGAGCGGCAACCGCTGAACGAGGTGTTGCGCTTTTCCTCGGGGGGAGAGAACCGGGTAGCCAGCCCCTTTTACCTGCGTGGCCTCACGCCGCTTCCGCAATCTCCCGTCGGCGACGGTCCTCGGCCGCGAGGTCCCGGTGGCCACCGGGACCGGCGCGCGCCTGCTCGGGCTCTCCCATCTCGACCGCGCCCGGGCCGGCCCCGGGCTCCTGATCCCGCGCTGCTCCAGCGTCCACACCTTCGGCATGCGCTTCGCGCTCGATCTCGTCTTCCTCGACTGCGAAGGCAGGCCCTGCTCGATCAGGCAGGGCGTGCAGCCGCGTCGCTTCGCCTCCAACCGGCGCGCGAGCGCCGTCCTCGAGCTGCCCTCCCGGGAGAGGATGGGTCGCCGGCCGGGTGCGGGATCCGCCGACGGCTAACGTAGGGTCAGCGCAGGAAGACGGCCACGAGGAGATCTGGATGAAAAATACGCGCTATGTGAAGAGGGCCGCCAGCGGGAGAGGCTGGGACGTGGTCAGGGAGGGCCACCGTCGTGCAACCGCGCATGGCGCGACGAAGGCGGACGCGGTCAAGACCGCGCGAGAGCTGATCCGCCAGGAAGGCGGAGGCGAGATCCGAATCCTGAATCGCACCGGCAAGGTCGTCGACGCAAGCAAGGTCTCCCGGGCGCCGAGTAAGCGAGCCGCGTAGCACGCTAGGAGCTCGTCGCAACCGCCAGGGCCGGATCGCCCAGCGGATGCGAAGTCGCGTCGAAGAAGAGCAGGGGATTGGCCTCGAGGCGCCCCGATATGTCGACTTGCCGCGCCAGCAGCTCTTTCCTGGGCGCGGGAAGCATCGAGATCGCAACTGGCCGGTCCGGGTTCTCGTTCAAAGCTTCGGCCAAATGGGAGTCGTGCGCGCTCAGGCTGCTGCCGAACACGACGAGGGGGAGCGCTCGTCCCCTCAGTCGCTCGAGCGCATGAGAGAGATAGGCATTGCTCTCGATGGCGGCGAGCTTGTCTTCGGCAGAGCCCTCGGTCACGAGCAGGGGCCGCGCTCCAGCATCGCCTTTGATCGGCTTGCCGAATTGCCGGAGGATGGAGTCGAGGTCGGTCTGCCTGAGCTTCCAGGCGGCCCCCGTGCTGCCAACGACGAGGTGAAGTGCCCCGTGAAGGAAGTAGACCGGGACCTTGTTGGCGGGGACGCTCGCTCTGACGGGGTCGAACTCGCACCGACCCCGATAGCGGAAGTGGTCCATGAAGGGCTCGAACCCCCCAGCCGCCATCGCCCAGTAGACGAGCAGGTCGTAGCTCGTCGTGAAGACCACTCGAACTGCCTCATCGTGTTGCCGATCGCCTTGCGGGTCGCTGGGGGTACGCGACCGAGCTTGATGTGGACCTCTCGCACCGCCTGGACGAGAGCCCGCTGGATGTTGCGATACCGCTCGAGCAAGGGCTTGGTCTCCAGCCCTACCGCGTCGTTGACCCTGATTGCGGTTAGGAGATCGGCGAGCACCCGCTCGAAGTTCGGGGTAGACGAAAACAGCTTTCGATCCTGCGCCGCAAGATCGCCGCGCTTCGCCCGGTCATACAGCTTGCGATACCCAAATGGCTCCCACACGTTGATGCTCATGCCGTTGCCGAGCAGCAGCGTGTCCCACTTGTGCGAAGTGGCGATTTCCCTCCAGTCGACGAGCGTCCCGTCGGGCTCCCCTGCCATGCGGGTTATTTAGCAGTCCGGTCGGCGCGATCAATCCTCGCGCTTTGCGGCGGTTCCCTTGTTTTACGGGGGAGAGTTTCCGCCGCTGGGCCCTTAAGCGGGTGGATGCTGCCCCAGCGACGAGAGATCGCCAGCGTCGTCGTCTGCGAGGACGACACACCGACGCTCGAGCTGCTCTGCGACAACCTCGTCGCCGACCGCTTCGGCGTGCTGCCGGCTCCCAGCGCCTCCGACGCGCTGCGGCTCTGCCGCTACAAGCAGCCCGACTTGATGCTGCTCGACCTGACCCTTCCCGACGCCTCGGGGCTCGACGTGCTGCAGGAGATCCGCGAAGCGGACGGGATCGCCTCCCGCTTCGACCCGCGCCTGCCGGTGATCGTCCTGACTGGGCGCGGCGCCGAGGAGGAGCGCGTTCGCGGCTTCGAGTTCGGCGCCGACGACTACGTCGTGAAGCCGTTCCACTACGGCGAGCTGCGGGCGCGGATCGCCGCCGTGCTGCGGCGGGTCGAGCAGCGGCGCAGCGGACCCTGCCGGGTCGGGGACATCGTCGTCGATCCCGGGCGGCGCCGAGTCTGGGTCGGACGGCGCGAGGTGCAGCTGTCCAAGAAGGAGTTCTCCTTGCTGCGGGTGCTGGCCACCGACCCGCACCGGGTCTTCTCCAAGCGCGAGCTGTTGAGTGAGGTCTGGGGCTACCGGACGCCGACCAAGTCCCGGACGCTCGACTCGCACGTGAGCCGGCTGCGGCGCAAGCTCGACCCCGAGCGCGCCCGCTACGTGATCAACTGCTGGGGTTACGGCTACCGCCTGCTCGACGGATGACCGAGCTCGCGGAGATTGTCGCCGGATGGCCGCTGGCCGCCTCGATGGCCGGTGTTGCCGCGGCGCAGAAGCTGCGCGCCGGCCGCCGCCGCAGCGCCCTCAACGAAGCGCTGCACGAGCTGCGCCGACCGCTGCAGGCGATCGCCCTCGCCGGCGGGGGAGCCGCCTCGCCGCCGGTGCTGGCCGGCTCGGTGCGGCTGGCCGCGGCGGCGCTGGAGCGGCTCGACCGCGAGGTCAACGGCGGGACCCTGCAGCGACCGGCGGAAGCGGTGGAGGTGCGGCCGCTGGTCGAAGCGGCGCTGCGGCGCTGGCGGTCGCGGGCGAGCCTCGGCGGCGGATCGCTGAGCCTGCGCTGGCGCGCCGGGCGGGCCGTTGTGTCCGGCGACCGGGTCGCGCTCGCGCAGGCGCTCGACAACCTGATCGTCAACGCGATCGAGCACGGCGGGCCGGAGATCGCGGTCGACGCGCGTCCGCACAAGGGCCGGGTGCGGATCGTTATCGCCGACTCGGGCCGCGCCTCGCGCCCCGAGACTCGGCGGGACACGCCCGCCGAGGTGATCGGCCGGCTCTCCGGCCGGCGCCGCCACGGCCATGGCCTGGTCGTGGTGAGGCGGGTGGCGGCCGCGCACGATGGCCGCTTCGCCCTGCGGCGCTCGGAGCGCGGCTCGCTCGCCCTGCTCGAGCTGCCCCTGGCGAGCGACCGGGGCTCGCTCGCGGCATGAGCCGGCGCAGGCGCGCCCTCGGGTTCCTCCTGCTGGCGCTGCTTGCCGCGGCGGCGAGCGGCGGCGATCGCCGACGGCTACCGGGCAAGCGTCGTGCGCGGGTACGGCCCGCTGCGGCCGGTCGTCGTCGCTCGCCGCGGACCTCGCCGCCGGGCGGCGGATCGGCCCGCGGGAGGTCGGCTCCGCCCTCGAGCTGCGGCGGGTTCCGGAGCGGTTCGCGCCGCCGGGGGCGCTGGCCGCGCCCGAGCGAAGCCCTGGGTCTGGTTCCGCGAGCGCGGCTGCCGGCCGGCTCCTATCTGCTCGGCGCGCAGTTGCGCGCCGGGCGAAGGGAGAAGCCGGCCCCCACCGCGCTCGGGGGGGACCGCCGTCCGGTCGAGATCGCGGTCAGCGGCGCCGATGCGCTGCTGGTCGCTCGGTCCCGCGTCCGGGTCGAGGGTCGACGTGGTGGTGACGAGCGAACCGGCTGTCGGCGGGGCCGGTCGCACCTACGTCGCCGCCGCCGCGCGTGCCGCTGCTCGGCACTGAGGCCAAATGCCGAAGGGCCGGGCCCGGGCGCGACCGCGGCGGCGACGCTCGGGCTGACCCAGCGCCAGGCGCTGCGGCTGATCGCCGCCGAGAGCTTCGCCCGCAAGGTGACCCTGCTGCCGGGAGGCTGAGGCCGATGCAGCGCGAGGGAGCGGCACCTGGAGGAGCTGGCGGATGCGCTGCGGGGCCGGCTGATCGAGCGCCGCCGCGAGCGCGGCCGCGGCCGGTGAGCGGCCGGGAGAGCGAGCTCGGCGAGCAGGTGAGGGGGCTGGTCGACGAGGAGGCGGCGCTGCTCGGCGCCGAGGATCGCGAGGCGCTCGTGGCGCGGATCGCTCCGCGACAGGTCGGGCTCGGGCCGCTCGAGGACCTGCTGGCCGACCCGACGGTCGAGGAGGTGATGGTCAACGGGCCGCACCGGGTCTACGTCGAGCGCGACGGGCGGATCGAGGCGATCGAGGTCGGCTTCGCCGACGAGGAGGAGCTGCGCAACGCGATCGAGCGGATCCTCGCGCCGCTCGGCCGCCGGGTCGACGAGCTCAGCCCGATGGTCGACGCGCGACTCGCCGACGGCTCGCGGGTCAACGTGGTGATTCCGCCGCTGGCGATCGACGGGCCGGCGCTCTCGATCCGCCGCTTCGGCGCCAGCCGCCCCGGGCCGCGCGAGCTGGTCGAGCTGGGCACGCTCGACGAGTCGCAGCGCGAGTCGGCTCGAGCAGGCTGTCCGCGCGCGGCGCAGCCTCCTCGTCAGCGGCGGCACCGGCTCCGGCAAGACGACCCTGCTCAACGCGCTCTCGAGCTTCGTCGCCGCGGACGAGCGGGTGGTGACGATCGAGGACGCCGCCGAGCTGCGGCTGCAGCAGCCGCCATGTGGTGCGCCTGGAGAGCCGGCCGGCGGGGGTCGAGGGGAGGGGCGAGGTGACGATCCGCGACCTGCTTCGCAACGCGCTGCGGATGCGGCCGGACCGGATCGTGATCGGCGAGGTGCGCGGAGCCGAGGCGCTCGACCTGCTCACCGCGCTCAACACCGGCCACGACGGAGCGCTCTCGACCGTGCACGCCAACTCGCCCGCCGACGCGCTCGCGCGCCTGGAGACGCTGGCGCTGATGGCGGGTCTCGGGCTGCCGCACGAGGCGGTTGCCGAGCAGGTCCGGCGCGGCATCGATCTCGTCGTCCAGCTCGAGCGGCGCGCCGACGGCTCGCGGCGCGTGACCGAGATCGCCGAGGTGGGAGAGGTGCGATGAGCGGCACCCAGGGAATGCTGTTGCCGCTGATCGGCGCTGCGGCCGGCGGCCTGTCGGCGCTCGCGGCGCGCGAAGCCGTGCTGGCGAGCCCGGCCGCGGCGCGCTGGCTGCGATTGGCCCTGGAGCCGCTGCGGCGGGCGGGCGAGCGAGGGATACGCGCCCTCGACCCTGGAGCGACGCCGCCTGGCCGCGGTCGGCGCCGCGGCGGCTCTGACCGGCGGCTGGCTTCTCGGCGGCGCGGCGGCCGCGCTGCCGCTCGCGATCGCCGGCCCGGCCGCGCCGGCTGGGCCGTATCGCAGCCGGCGCCGCCGCTACCGGCGCGCGGTCGAGCGCTCGCTGCCGGAAGTCGCGACCGCGGTCGCCGACTCGCTCAGCGCCGGTCGCTCGCTGCGCGCCTCGCTGCCCGGCCGCCGCGGCCTTCGCTCGACGGCCCGCCGGCGGTCGAGCTGGCGCGGCTCGGCGCCGAGCTCGACCTCGGCGCGCCGACGGTCGCGGCGGTCGACGGCCTGGCGGCGGCGGATGCGCTCGACGCGGGTCGACGCCTTCGCCGCGGCGCTGCTCAGCCAGCGGCTCGCCGGCGGCGACCTGGCCGGCCTGCTGCGCCGCTTCGCCGCCGGTGCCGCCGAGCGCGACCGGGTCGCCGAGGACGCGCGCTCGGCGACCGCGCAGGCGCGCTTCACCGGCCTGCTGGTGGTGGCGATGCCGAGCGGCGGCGCCCTCTTCGCCGAGCTGATCCAGCCCGGCTTTCTCGCCGAGGCTGCTCGGCTCGCCGGCGTCGGCGGTGCTGCTGGCGCTCGCCGCCGCGCTGCAGCTCGCCGGCTTCGTCGCGATCCGCCGCTTCGCCCGGGTGGTCGAGTGAGCGGCGCGGGCTGCTGGCGGCGATGCGCGGTGCTGCTCGGCTGTCGCCGCCGCGCGGGAGCTGCTCGCCGGGCGGGCGCGCGTCGCCTGCTGCCGTCGGCTCGCGGCCGTTCGGCTGCGGCGGCGCTGCGGCTGGGGCTGCCGGAGCGGTTGCGCCGCTCCGGCCTGGGGCGCGCTCCGCTGGCGCGGTGCTGCGGCGAAGCTGGCGGCGGCCGCCGGGCGGCTGCCGCTGGCCGCGCACCGGCGGCGCCGGGTCGACTGCGCTGCTCGTCGCGATCGCCTGCCGCTGCCGGGCTTCCTCGTCCCCGACGCGCTGCTCGAGCGCGAGGCGCGCCGCCGGCGCCGCCGCTTGCTCGCCGCCCTGCCCGACGCCCTCGACCTGCTCGCGGTCAGCGCGGCCGCCGGCCGCAGTCCGGCCGCCGGCCTCGCCGCAGCTCGCCCGCGCCGGCAGCGGGCCCGCTGGCGGACGAGCTGCGGGTCTGCGTCGCCGAGCTCGGCTGCGGCGTGCCTCTCGACCGGCGCTCTCGCGTCGCTGCGCGAGCGCGTGCCCGGGGGCGAGATGGCGACCCTGGTCGCCGCGATCGAGCGCTCGCGCCGCTTCGGCTCGCCGCTCGCCGAGCAGCTGCGCCGCCAGGCCGCCGCCCTGCGCCGCGACCAGCGCCGCGCGGTCGAGGAGCGCGCCGCCCGCGCCGCGCCGAAGATCCAGCTCGTCGTCGCCCTCGTCCTCGTCCCCTCGGTCCTGCTGATGATCGCCGCCGCCCTGATCGCCAACGCCGACGTCCTGCTCGCCGGCTTCTGACCTCGCCGGGGCGCCTTTCTGAACCAGGGGAAAGTAATGCGCCTCGGTTACTCCAGCGACTCTTCGCGCAGCGGGTGGCGACCGCGGCGGTGGCGGCGCGGATCGCGTCGAGCTCGGCGGCCGTTCTTCTTGTGGCCGCTGACGTAGCAGCAGAGGGTGCCGTCGACGAGCTCGAAGGCGAACTTCTCCGGGGCCGAGTCGGTCAGCCAGACGATGAAGGTGGGGGAGAAGAGCTGGCGCAGCCAGTTCGCGTCCTGCTCCTTGCCGGCGAAGATCTCGTAGCTGCTCGTCGAGCGCCTCGCTCTCCAGCTTCACCCGCTCCTTCGGCCGCGGAAGACGTCCTCGAGCTTCTCCAGGGCCCGCAGGCCGAACTTGCGCTGGCAGTAGAGCTCGGGGACGAAGCTCGGCGCACTCCGGGACCTCGGCCAGGCCGACGGTGTAGCGGTAGTAGTTGGTCTGGCGGTTGCCCTTGCTGTCGGTCGTCTCCTCCTCGTAGGTGTAGAGGGCGAGGATCCCCTCGACGCCGTCGCCGAGCGGGCCGCGAGAGCGTCCGCTCGGCGTAGCGGTCGTCGCCCTTGCGCAGCAGCGGCGTCGCCTGCGGCAGCGGCGCCTGCCGCCTAGTTCGACCATCCCGCGCTGCTCGGCGTAGACGTTGAAGAAGGCGTCCTCGGCGCGCGAGTCGGCGATCGCGAAGACGACGAGCAGCGCCGAGCAGGAAGGCGGCCGACGCCGGCCGCGCCGCCGATCGCCGGGCCGACCAGGATCGGCGCCGGCCGCTGCCGCAGCAGCGACGGCGGCCCCGAGCAGGACCCAGGTCGAGCGTCTTGCCGCAGCAGCAGCGGAAGTGGAAGCCGCGCAGGTCGTCGGCGTCGTCGGGCGGTCGGCGGCGGTCGGACGGCTCGCGGCGCCACCCTAGCACGCTGCAACGTGCGCAGCTTGCGGATGCGGATCGGGTTGCAGGGGAGGTCGTGTTGCAAAGTGGGAGGAAGTGGGTTATTGTGGCGATCGAGTTGAAGCCCAGGACCGGGGTGGTGAGGCTCCTCCCACCTCATCACTCCGGTCCCAACTCTTTTCCGGCCCTCCGCCAGAAAGGACTCACCGAGGTGGCTTTTCGGGGTCTCTACGAGCACAGCCTCGACTCCAAGGATCGGCTCACGGTTCCCTCGCGCTTCCGCGCCGCGCTCGCCGACGGAATCGTTCTCTCCAAGGGCTTCGACCCCTGCGTCTGGGTGCACACGACCGAGGAGTTCGAGCAGCTCTCCGACCGCTTCCTCTCGCCGCACAGCCCCTTCGGCGCGACGCGCGCCAGCTGCGCCGCCGCTTCCACGGCGGCTCCTTCGACGAGAAGCTCGACTCCGCCGGCCGCATCCGCGTCCCCAAGCCGCTGATCGAGCACGCCGGCCTCGACGGCCCTGCGTCGTGATCGGCGCCGGCGAGTACCTGGAGATCTGGAACGCCGAGGCCTGGGCGAAGCAGGAGGAGGAGCTCGACGCCGCCGCGCCCGAGATCGCCGAGGGCCTGGCCGCAGCGGAGCGACTGCGTGATCATGAGAGCTCCATGCCGAGCGAGCCCACCCGCAGCCCGTCGCACAGACGAGCGCAACCCTGCTTCTATATGCCCACCGAGCACGAGCCCGTCCTCGCCCAGAGCTGGCTCGCCTGCTGGCGCCCCGAGCCGGGGCAGACCGCCGTCGACTGCACCTTCGGCGGCGGCGGCCACGCCCGGCGCGTCGCCGCCGCAGCTCGGGCCGCGCGGGACGCTGATCGCGATCGACCGCGACCCCGCGGCGGAGGCCCGCTTCGCCGCGCTTCGCCGCCGAGGTCCCCTGCCGCACCCGCTTCCTCGGCTCCGACTTCGCGGAAGGTCTTCGGACCCTGCGCGGCGAAGGCATACGCCCAGACATGGTCTTCATGGACCTCGGAATGTCCTCGATGCAGGTCGACGCCTGGGAGCGGGGCTTCTCCTATTCCTACGACGCGCCGCTCGACATGCGGATGGACACGCGCCAGCAGTTCGACGCCGCCGACCTCGTCAACGAGTGGCCGGAGTCGCGGATCGCCCAGGTGCTGCGCCGCTTCGGCGAGGAGCGCTACGCCGGCGGGATCGCCCGCGAGATCGTCCGCCGGCGCCCGCTGCGCACGACCTCCGAGCTGGTCGCCGCGATCAAGGCCGGGATGCCGGCCTCGGCCCGCTTCGGCGGCGGCCACCCGGCCAAGCGCAGCTTCCAGGCGATCCGGATCGCGGTCAACGGCGAGCTCGACTCGCTCGACGACGCGCTGCCGCTGGCCTGGTAGATGCTGCCGCTCGGCGGTCGCTTCGCGGCGATCTCCTTCCACTCGCTCGAGGACCGGCCGGTCAAGCAGTTCCTCGCCGAGCGAGCCCGCGGCTGCGTCTGCCCGCCCGAGCTGCCGGTCTGCGTCTGCGGCCACGAGCCCGAGGCCGAGCTGCTGACCCGCCGCGCGGTCGCGCCGGAGCGCGGCGGAGGTCGCGGCCAACCCGCGCTCGCGCTCGGCCCACCTGCGGGTCGCGGTGAAGATCGCCGAGGCGCAACGCGGCCGGGAGCGTCGCCTGATGGCCGCCCCGCCGCGACCGCCCGCAAGCGCCGCCGCCGCACCCGCTCGGCCGCCGCGCCGCAAACGGCCGGCCCTGCTCCGCAGCCGGCGCCGGCCCGCAAACCGGCCCCGGCCCGCAAGCCGGCGCGTCGCACGGCGCCCGTCCGCCGCCCCGGCGGCCAGCTGATCCCGCTCGCGGTCGGCACCGCGATCGCCGTCCGCCACCTGCCCGACTCGGGCCTGATGGTGCGGCTGACCCGCGGCCGCGCCTGGATCGCCGTGCTGGGCGTGCTCCTGGTCGGAATCGTCGCGCTCAACGTCGTCACCCTCAGCCTCGCCGCCGGCGCCGGCCAGATCGCCCAGAACATCCAGGCGCTCGAAGAGGAGAACTCGCTCTTGCGCGGTCGCGAGGCGCAGAAGTACGGCGCGGGGCGGATCCGTCACGAAGCAGCGGCCCTCGGCCTTAGCGCCGCCCCGGTCGACGTCGTCGGCGCCATTCGGGCGAGCCCGGGCGATGTCGAGACCGCGGCGCGGCGCCTGGCTGCCGCCGGATTGGCTACTAGGCGCCGATGCGCACGATCGAGCGCAGGATCGGCCTCCTCTTCGCCGGCTTCCTACTCTGCTTCCTCGCTATCGCCGGGCGCGCCTTCTGGCTGCAGGGGGTGCAGGGCGCCAAGCTCGCCTCGGAAGCCACCTACCAGCAGACCGAGATGGTCACCGTCCCGGGGCTGCGCGGCAGCCTGCTCGACCGTTTCGGCAACCCGCTGGCTGTCTCCGAAGACGCGAAGACGATCTACGCCACCCCGTACCAGGTAAAGCGCCCGGGGCAGGCGGCGGCAAAGCTGGCCTCGATCCTCGACATGGAGGAGAGCGAGGTGCTGAAGAGCCTCACCGAGGACTCGGGCTTCTCCTACGTCGCGCGCAAGGTCGACCTGCCCAGCGCGGCCCGGGTCGCCCGGCTCGAGCTGCCCGGGATCGGCGAGCTGCCCGACAGCAGCCGCACCTACCCGCAGGGCGAGCTGGCGGCGCAGACGATCGGTGCGGTCGGCGACGAAAACCAGGGCCTGACCGGGCTCGAGGCCGGCGAGGACGACGTCCTGCACGGCACTGACGGAGAGCGACGGATCGTCAAGGACGCGCTCGGCGAGCCGATCCGGCTGGAAACGGCGAGCGAGGCAGACGACGGCGAGGACCTCAAGCTGACGCTCGACCCAGCGATCGAGGAGAAGGCCGAGGAGGCGCTGGCCGAAGTCGGCGAAGCCTACGCGCCGAAGGGCGCCACGGCGATCGTCATGGACCCGCGCAGCTCGAAGCTGCTGGCGATGGCCAACTGGCCGCCCGTCGACCCGACCGACCTCGAGAACGCCGACCCGGACGACCTGATCAACCGGGCCACCGGCTTCACCTACGAGCCCGGCTCGACCTTCAAGGCCTTCACCGTCGCGGCGGCGCTCGAGGAAAAGGAAGTCACCCCCGAGACCTACTTCACGCTGGCGCCGACGATCCAGGTCGCCGACCGCACGATCGAGGAGTCGCACCCGCGCGGCACCGCGACGATGTCGGTCGCCGAAATCCTCGCCCACTCCTCCAACGTGGGTGCGGTCACGATCGGCCTGCAGATGGGCAGCGAGAAATTCAGCCGCTGGATCGAGCGCTTCGGCTTCGGCCGTCCGACCGGCGTCCAGTTCCCGGCCGAGGAGCAGGGGATCGTGCCGGCGCTGGAGGACTACTCCGGCTCGACGATGGGCAACCTGCCGATCGGCCAGGGCCTCTCGGTGACGCCGATGCAGATGATCGCCGGCTACGCCGCGATCGCCAACGGCGGCATCCTGCGACGGCCGCGGCTGATCGAGCGGGTCGGCGAGGAGGCCGTGCCCGAGCCGCGCGGCCGCCGGATCATCGACCCCGTCGTCGCCGAGCAGGTGCGGACGATGCTGGAGGGCGTGCTCGCCCCCGGCGGCACCGCCTCGGAGGTCAGCGTCCCCGGCTACACCCTGGCCGGCAAGACCGGCACCGCCGAGGTCGCCGAAAACGGCACCTACTCGGAGACCAAGTACGTCGCCTCGTTCATCGGCTTCGCTCCGGCGCAGGACCCGCGCCTGCTCGTCGCGGTGATCGTCGACCAGCCGCAGGGGGACATCTACGGCGGATCGGTCGCGGCGCCGGCATTTGGCGAGATCGCGGCCTTCGCTCTTCCGTATCTCGGAGTGCCGCAGGAATAGCGGGCCGGAGGTCGGGCGTCCCTCCTGCTTGCTGGGTTTTCCGCCGGGGGCGCTTGCGGCTGTCCGTGGGCGCAGGTGGGGCGGAAAACAGGACGCCGCTGCGCTGGAGGGGCACCCGACCTCCGGCCTACAATCGCCGCCGTGAGATTGGAAGAGCTCGGCCGCGTAGCTGAGGGAGCCAGGATCGTCGGCGACGGCACCGTCGAGGTCGAGGAGCTTGCCTACGACAGTCGCAGGGTCGGGCCCGGGACGCTTTTCTTCTGCGTGCCCGGAGAGCGGGTCGACGGTCATGAGTTCGCCGCTGCGGCGGTCGAGGCCGGAGCGGCGGCGCTGGTGGTCGAGCGTGAGCTGGAGTTGGGGGTGGCTCAGGTCGTCGTCCCCGATGCGCGGGCGGCGATGGCGCCGATGGCGGCCGCCTTCTTCGGCGACCCGACGGCGGAGCTGCGCGTGGTCGGGCTCACCGGGACCAACGGGAAGACGACCACGGCGTTCCTGCTGCGCGAGATCCTCGAGTCGGCGGGGGTGCGGTGCGGGCTGCTGGGAACGGTGAAGCAGGTCGTCGGCGGGGCAGAGGAGGAGGTCGAGCGGACCACGCCGGAGGCGATCGACCTGCAGGCGACCTTCCGGCGCATGCTCGACGCTGGCGACCGCGCCTGCGCGATGGAGGTCTCCTCGCACGCGCTGGTCCTGCACCGCGGCGACGCGATCCGCTTCGGCATCGCCCTCTTCACCAACCTGACCCAGGACCACCTCGACTTCCACGCCGACATGGAGGACTACTTCCAGTCGAAGCGGCTGCTGTTCGCGATGGAGCCCGGCAAGGCGATCGTCAACGTCGACGACCCCTACGGGCGGCGCCTCGCGGACGAGTTCGAGTGCCTCACCTTCTCCGCCGCGGGCGCCGACGCCGACTTCTCGGCCCACGACGTCTCCCTCGATGCGAGCGGGGCGACGTTCACCGTCGGCGGCGGCGGCGGGGTACGGGTGCGGACCGGGCTGCCGGGCGACTTCAACGTCGCCAACGCGCTGGGAGCGTTTGCGGCGGCCGTGGCGCTCGGGGTCGAGCCAGAGGCGGCGGCGGCGGGCTTGGCCCGGGCCGCGCCTCCGCCCGGGCGCTTCGAGCCGATCGACGAGGGACAGCCGTTCGCGGTCCTCGTCGACTACGCCCACACGCCCGACTCGCTGGAGAACGTGCTGCGGGCGGCGCGGCGGCTGACCGAGGGGCGGGCTGATCTCGGTCTTCGGCGCCGGCGGCGACCGCGACCGCGACAAGCGGCCGCAGATGGGCCGGGCCGGCGCCGAGCTCTCGGACCTGGCGATCGTCACCTCCGACAACCCGCGCTCGGAGGACCCGGAGGCGATCGTCGCCGAGATCCTCGCCGGGATCGGTGACAGGGCAGGGGTCGAGGTCGAGGTCGACCGCCGGGCCGCGATCGCGCTGGCGCTCTCGCCGCGCCGAGCCCGGCGACACCGTGGTGATCGCCGGCAAGGGGCACGAGCAGGGCCAGGAGTTCGAGGAGGGCCGCAAGATCCCCTTCGACGACCGCGAGGTGGCGCGCGAGGAGCTGCGGCCGGGCGTGGCGTGAACCTCTCGCCGGAGCAGATCGCAGCGGCGCTCGGGGCGGAGATCGTCGCGCGCGGCGAGCCCGGCGAGCCGCGGCGGGGGTCATCGACTCGGCTGAGGCGGGCGCGGGGGACCTCTTCTTCGGCCTGCGCGGCGAGCGGGTCGACGGCGGCGAGTTCGCCCCGGCCGCGATCGCCGCCGGTGCCTGGGGCGTGGTGGTCGGCCCGGGCCGCACCGGGCGGGCTCGACGGCGCCTGGGTCTTTGCGGTCGAGGACCCGCTGGTGGCCCTGCAGGCGCTGGCGCGCGCCTGGCGCCGCGAGCTCGGTGCCCGCGTGGTCGGCGTCACCGGCTCGGTCGGCAAGACCTCGGTCAAGGACATCGCGCGGGCGCTGCTGCCGGGCCGCGTCCACGCCAACCGGGAGAACCTCAACACCGAGATCGGCCTGCCGCTGACCCTGCTCGAAGCGCCGCCGGACACCGAGCTGCTGGTGCTGGAGATGGCGATGCGCGGGGCCGGCCAGATCGCCGAGCTGGCCGCGATCGCCGAGCCGGACGTGGCGGTGATCACCAACGTCGGCCCGGTCCACGTCGAGCTGCTCGGCTCGGTCGAGGCGATCGCGGCGGCGAAGGCGGAGATCCTCGCGGCGCTGCCCGGCGAGGGCACGGCGGTCGTCCCGGTCGAGGCGGGCGAGCTGGAGCCCCACCTCGAGGCGGCGCCCGCGCCTGCTGCGCTTCGGCCCGGGCGGCGACGTCGAGGCGGTCGAGCAGCGGGTCGCCGACGGCGTCACCGAGGCGACGGTCGCCGACCCTGGCGGGCGGGCGCGCTTCCACTTCCCCTTCGCCGAGGCGCCACAACCTGACCAACGCGCTGGCGGCGATCGCCGCCGGGGTCGCGCTCGGCGCGCCGCTCGGCGGAGATGGCCGACCGCGCTGCGAACATAGGCTTCTCCCGCTTCCGCGGCGAGCGCCTCGAGCTCGGCGACGGGATCGTCCTCGTGAACGACTGCTACAACGCCAACCCGGTGTCGATGCGAGCGGCGCTCGACCATCTCGCGTCCCTCGGAGCGGACGCGCCGGTCGCCGTGCTCGGCGAGATGGGCGAGCTGGGCCCGGGCGCGCCCGGCTTCCACCGCGAGGTCGGCGAGCACGCCCGCGGCGCGGGCGTCGACCTCGTGATCGGCGTCGGCGAGCCGGCCCGCGACTACGACCCCGACGAGCTGGTCGCCGACCCGGCCGAGGCGGCGGAGCTGCTCGCCGCCCAGCTCGAGCCGGGCGACGCGGTCCTGGTCAAGGGCTCGCGCTCGGCCGGCCTCGAGGCGGTCGCCGAGGCGCCTGGCTGGAGCTGCGCTGATGGGCGAGGTCCTGATCGCCGGCATGGCGGCGATGCTGATCTGCATCTTCCTCGGCCCCAAGTTCATCGAGTACCTGCGGGTGAAGGAGTTCGGCCAGCACATCCGCGAGGACGGGCCGCAGGAGCACCACGCCAAGGCCGGCACGCCGACGATGGGCGGGCTGATCGTCTTCGCCTCGATCTGCGTCCCCTACCTGGTCCTCTCCGACCGCGACGCGCAGAGCCTCGCCGTCTTCGGCGTCGCCCTCGGCTGCGCCGCGCTCGGCTTCGCCGACGACTTCATCAAGATCGTCAAACGCCGCTCGCTCGGCCTCTCGGCGCGCTAGAAGCTGGTCGTCCAGCTGCTGCTCGCCCTCGGTCTCTGGTGGGTCGCCCGCCACGAGGTCGGCCTCGAGCCGACCCTCTTCTTCCGCATCGGCGACGCCAGCCTCGACCTCGGCCCGGTCCTCTACTTCGTCCTCGTCTTCCTCGTCATCGCCGGCACCTCCAACGGCGTCAACCTCACCGACGGCCTCGACGGCCTGGCCGCCGGCTCCTGCGCGATCGTCCTGCTCGCCTACACGGCGATCGCCTTCGTCACCAACGAGCAGCAGAACCTGGCGCTGCTCTCCGCCTGCCTGGTCGGCGCCTGCATCGGCTTCCTCTGGTTCAACGCCTTCCCGGCCTCGATCTTCATGGGCGACACCGGCTCGCTCGGGCTCGGCGGCGCGATCGGGGCGCTCGCGGTGATGACCCAGACCGAGGTGCTGCTGATCATCATCGGCGGCATCTTCGTGATCGAGGCGCTCTCGGTCGCGGTCCAGGTCTTCGCCTTCAAGACCTTCCGCCGCCGCGTCCTGCTGATGGCGCCGCTGCACCACCACTTCGAGATGATGGCCTGGTCGGAGACCAAGATCATGCTCCGCTTCTGGATCATCGCCGCGGTCTGCTCGGGGATCGGCTTCACGCTGTACCAGCAGTCGATCGGGCGTTGAGGCCTCGGCGCGAGGGGCGCTCGACAGGGTCGACTGGCTCTAGCGCGAAGCTATCTCTCTGAGATGAGTGCGCCGCCGCCTAGAAAGCCTCGCCCGCCGCTGCCGGAGGGGCCTTTTCTGGTCGTCGGGCTGGCGCGGTCGGGGCAGGCGGCGGCGCGGCTGCTCGCCGCGCGCGGGGAGGTCGTGCGGGGGGTCGATTCCGGGCATCCGGATGGGGCGGCAGGGCTTGCGGGGGCCGGCGTCGAAGTCTTTCTGGATACGGATGGATTGGCTCTGCTCGAGGGGACGCGGACCGTCGTCAAGAGCCCGGGCGTTCCCCGGGAGGCGCCGGTGATCGCGGCCGCCCTGGAGCGCGGGATCGAGGTCGTCGGCGAGCTGGAGCTGGCCTGGCGGGCGATCCCCAACCGCTTCGTCGCCGTGACCGGGACCAACGGCAAGACGACCACGGTCGAGCTGCTCGGCCACCTCTACCGGACCGCCGGCGAGCCGGTCGCGGTCGCCGGCAACGTCGGCACGCCGCTCTCCTCGCTGGCCGGCGAGGTCGAGCCGAGCGCGACCGTGGTCTGCGAGTGCTCCAGCTTCCAGCTCGAGGACAGCGATCGCCTTCGCCCCCGAGTGCGCGGTCTTCCTCAACCTCGCGCCCGACCACCTCGACCGCCACCGCGACCTCGAGTCCTACCTGGCGGCGAAGCTGCGGATCTTCGCCAACCAGGGCAACGACGACGTCGCCGTCTACAACGCCGACGAGCCGGCGCTGGCCGGGGCCGACCTCGGCGGCTGCGCGCGCCGCGTCGCCTTCTGCCCCGGCGCCGCCCCCGACTGCGAGGTCGCGCTGGCCGAGGGGACGATCTTCCACGACGGCGAGCCGCTGCTGCGCGGTCGAGGAGCTCGGCCTGTTCGGCGAGCACAACGTCGCCAACGCGATGGCCGCCGCCGCCGCGGCGCTCTCGATGGGCCTCGACCGCGACGCGGTGCGCGAGGGCCTGCGCAGCTTCGCCGGCGTCGCCGCACCGGCTCGAGCCGGTGCGCCGAGATCGGCGGCGTCCGCTTCGTCAACGACTCCAAGGCGACCAACGTCGCCTCGGCGACCGTCGGCCTGCGCGCCTTCGAGGGCGGCGTCCACGCGATCCTCGGCGGCAGCGAGAAGGGCGAGCCCTTCGCGCCGCTGCGTCGACCCGGTGCGCGAGCGCTGCGCCGCCTGCTACCTGATCGGCGCCACCGCCGACCGGCTCGCGACCGAGCTGGCGCCGGTGCTCGAGGCGGGGGTCGCGCTGCACCGCTGCGCCGACCTCGAGGACGCCGTGCGGCGGGCCGCCGCCGCGGCCGCGTCCCGGCGAGGTCGTCCTGCTCTCGCCGGCCTGCGCCAGCTTCGACGCCTTCGAGAACTTCGAACGGCGCGGCGACCGCTTCCGCGAGATCGTCGAGGAGCTCGCGATGAGCGCCCGCGCGCTCGTCCCTGCGCTGGCGCGGGCGCGACAGGGCGGAAAGGGCAAGGCGAAGGGAAGAAGAAGCGCCGCGCCGCCAGCCTGCCCGCCGAGTACAACATGCTGCTGACCGCGACCCTCTGCCTGCTCGCCTTCGGCGCGGTGATGGTCTTCTCGGCCAGCTCGACCACCCGGGTGCTCAGCGACGGCGGCCTCTCCGACAGCGCCTTCTACCTGAAGCGGACCGCTGATGTTCGGCGCGCTTCGGCCTGCTGGTCATGCACCTGACCGCGCGCCACGGCCTGCAGCTGGTCCGCCGCCTGACGCCGGCGATCCTCGGCGTCTCCTTCTTCCTGCTGCTCGTCGTGCTCGTCGCCGGCACCAACGTCAACGGCGCCAGCCGCTGGATCGGCTCCGGCTTCCTGCAGATCCAGCCCTCCGAGATGGCCAAGGTGGCGCTGATCCTCTACGGCGCCGACCTGCTGGCGCGCAAGCCGAAGCGGGTGCGCTCGCTCGAGGGGCTGATGCCGTTCCTGCTGGTCGTCGGGCGCGGCCGCGCTGCTGATCGTCGCCGAGCCCGACCTGGGGACGACGATGGTCATCGCCTTCGCCGTCGCCGCGACCCTGATCGCCGCCGGCGCGCGGCTCCGCGACCTCGCCCTGATCGGCGCTCGTGCTCGGCGTCCTCGCCCTCCTGATGACCGTGATCGAGCCCTACCGGATGGCGCGGCTGACCGGCTTCCTCAACCCCGGGCGCCGACGCCGCCGGCGCCGGCTTCCAGGCGGCGCAGGCGAAGATCGCGCTCGGCTCCGGCGGCCTCTTCGGGGTCGGCATCGGCAACGGCGTGCAGAAGGCCTTCTACCTGCCCGAGGCCCACACCGACATGATCTCGGCGGTGATCGGCGAGGAGCTGGGCCTGGTCGGGATCGTCGGCGTCGTCGGCCTCTTCGCGCTGTTCGGCTACGCCGGCCTGCAGACGGCGAAGAAAGCGAAGGACAACTACGGCAAGCTGCTCGTCGCCGGCCTCACCTCGCTGATCCTCGTCCAGGCGACGATCAACCTCTTCGCGGTGATGGGGCTGGCGCCGCTGACCGGCGTGCCGCTGCCCTTCGTCTCCTACGGCAACAGCAGCCTGATGACGACCCTGTTCGCGGTCGGCCTGATCCTCAACGTCGCCCGCGGGGGGACCGCCCGCGCTGGCAAACTGCGCGTCGTCGAGGGTGGGCGCACGCCCGCGCGTGGAAGGAGCCGATCGAGCAGTGCCAGAAGCGCAAGAGTCGTGGTGGCAGCGGGGGGAACCGCCGGTCACGTCGTGCCGGCCATGGCGGTCGCCGACGAGCTTCGGGCTAGCGGCGCCGAGGTCTCCTTCCTCGGCACGCGCGAGCGGATCGAGGCCGAGCTGGTGCCGGCCGCCGGCTACGAGATCGACTTCGTCAAGGTGCGCGGGATCGACCGCCGCAACCCGCTGCGGGCGGCCGCCGCTGCGGTCGAGGCGCTGGCGCGCAGTCTGCGACGCCCGTCGGGCGCTCCGCCGCCGCGACGCCGACGTCGTGATGGGCGGCGGCGGCTTCGTCGCCGGCCCGGCCGGCCTCGCGGCGGCGCTCGGTCGCATGCCGCTGGTCCTGACCGAGGCCGACAGCCACCTCGGCCTCGCCAACCGGCTGCTCGCCGGCCGGGCGCGGCGGGTCTGCCTCGCCTTCCCGATCGCCGGCCGCGAGGGCGAGCGCTACCTGGTCACCGGCCGGCCGGTCCCGCCGGCGGTCCTCGAGGCCGACCGCGACGCCGCCCGGCGCGCGGTTCGGGATCGCGCCCGAGGCGCGCTGCCTGCTGGTGATCGGCGGCAGCCAGGGAGCGCGCTCGATCAACGTTGCGCGATCGAGGCCTTCGCCGAGCGCGACGGGCGCGACTTCGACGTCGTCCACCTCGCCGGCCGGCGCGACTTCGCGGAGCTGGAGGAGCGGCTCGCCGCGGCGCCCCACGGCGAGCGCTACACGCTGCTCGCCTACGAGCCCGACCTCGGCGACTGCCTCGCCGCCTCCGACCTCGTCCTCGGCCGCTCCGGCGGCTCGATCTTCGAGCTGACGGCGACCGGCCGGCCGGCGATCCTCGTGCCCTACCCGCACGCGACGGCTGACCACCAGGAGGCCAACGCCGCCTGGATGGCGGCGGCGGGCGCCGCGACCGTGGTCCGCGACGAGGAGCTCGACGCCGGAGCGGCTCGCGGCCGAGGTCGGCGGCCTTCTCGGCGACGACGAGCGGCTCGCGGCGATGGCCGCGGCCTCGGCGGCGCTGGCCAAGCCCGACGCGGCGCGCCGGATCGCCGACGAGGTGCTCGCGGCGGTGAAGCGATGAGCGAGTGGGTCGGGACGGCGGCTCCACTTCATCGGCATCGGCGGCGCCGGGATGAGCGGCCTGGCGCTGGTCTGCCACGAGCTCGGCGCCACGGTCACCGGCAGCGACCGCGCCGACTCCTCCTATATGGAGCGCCTGCGCGCGGCCGGCCTCGAGCCGGCGGTCGGCCACGACGCCGCCAACCTGCCCGACGGCGCCGAGGTCGTCGTCTCGACCGCGATCGCCGACGACAACCCCGAGCTGGCGCTGGCCCGCGAGCGCGGCCTCGCGGTCCGCCACCGCGGCGAGCTGCTGGCCGAGCTCTGCGCCGAGAAGCGGCTGATCGCGATCGCCGGCACCCACGGCAAGACGACGACGACCGCGATGGTGGTCTGGGCGCTGCGGGCGATCGGCGCCGACCCGGCCTTCTTCGTCGGCGGCGAGGTCCCCGGCCTGGGGCCGGACGGCGCCGCCGCCAACGCCGGCTGGGGCGAGGGGGAGTGGGTCGTCGCCGAGGCCGACGAGAGCGACGCCAGCTTCCTCGAGCTCGAGCCCGAGATCGCCGTCGTCACCAACGTCGAGATGGACCACCACTCGCGCTGGGGCTCGCTGGCGCGAGCTGCGTGCGGCCTTCGCCGAGTTCGTCGGCGAAGGCCGAGGGCGTGGCGCGTCGGACCGAGTGTCCATCGAGCCCCTGATCGGGGCGCGATGTCGGTTCGGTCCGAGGGGCCGGGTCCGGAGGAGCTCGCGCTCGCGGTGCCCGGGGCGCCACAACCTGCTCAACGCCCGCGCCGCGCTGGCCGCGCTCGAGCTGGCCGGCTTCGATCTCGAGCGCCGCGGCCGCGGCGCTCGCCGACTTCCCCGGGGTGCGCCGCCGGCTCGAGCTGCAAGGGGGAGCGCGCCGGCGCGCGCTGTCTACGACGACTACGCGCACCACCCGACCGAGGTGCGGGCGGCGCTCGAGGCGCTGCGCGAGCTGGAGCCGTGCGGCTGATCGCCGTCTTCCAGCCGCACCTCTACTCGCGCACCAAGGCGCTCGGCCGAGCAGTTCGGCGCGGCGCTGGCGCTGGCCGACGAGGTCGTCGGTGCTCGACGTCTACCCGGCCCGCGAGCAGCCGGTCGGCGAGCTGGCCGGGGTCAGCGGCCTCCAGGTCGCCCAGGCGGCGGCGGACCGGATGGGGGAAGGCGCGTCGTCTGGGCCCCTACCGGAGCGGGCGCAGGCGGCGCTCGTCCCGCGCGCTCTGCCGCGGCGACGGTCCTGGTCACGATCGGCGCCGGCGACGTCTTCAGGCTCGGCGAGGCGCTGGTGCGGGGAGGCGGGGAGGGCGGATGAGCGCCCTGCCGCCGGCGTCGAGCGCGACTTCTCGCTCGCCCGGCTGACCACGGTCCGCACCGGCGGCGCCGCCGACTGGTTCGCCCGCCCCGCGCGACGCGGAGGAGCTGGTCGAGCTGCTGCGCTGGGCCGGAACGGAGGGCCTGGCAGTAGGAGTGGTCGGGTCGGGCTCGAACCTGCTCGTCGCCGACGACGGGTTCCGCGGACTCGCGATCAAGCTCGACGGCGAGCTCGCGACGATCGAGCGCGACGGCGACCGCCTGCTCTGCGGCGGCGGCGCCCGGCTTCCCTCGGCGGCGGCCAAGGCCGCCGGCTGGGGTCTCTCCGGCCTCGAGTTCGGGGTCAACATCCCCGGCACCGTCGGCGGCGCGGTGAAGATGAACGCCAACGCCTACGGCGGCCAGCTCGCCCGGGTGCTGGAGTGGGTCGACGTCTGCACGCCGGGCGGCCGCGAGCGCCGCGACCCCGAGCAGCTCGGCTTCGCCTACCGCAGCTCGAACCTGCGCTCCGACGAGGTCGTCGCCCGGGCCTGCTTCCGCCTCGAGCCGGGCGACCCGGACGCGATCAAGGCGACGATGGCCGGCGATGCGCGAACGGCGCCACGAGGCGCAGCCGTCGGGGATCAAGACCTTCGGCTCGACCTTCAAGAACCCCGAGGACGAGCGAGCCGAGGGCCGCACGGCCGGGCAGCTGCTGGAGGCGGCCGGCTGCCGCGGGCTGCGGGTCGGCGGCGCCCGCTTCTCCGCGAAGCACGCCAACTTCGTCGAGAACACCGACGAGGCGACCACCGCCGACGTGCTCGAGCTGATGGCCGCGGGGCGCCGCCGGGTCCACGAGCGCTTCGGCGTCGAGCTCGAGCCGGAGGTGCAGCTGCTGGGCGAGGTGCGCTGGCCCGAGGGCTGGGAGCTGTGAGGGACCCGCGAGCGACCTGGCGCCGGGCGAGCCCGATGCGACGCTGGCTAGTGGTTCTCCTGCTCGCCGTCTTGGCGGGCGGGCTGCTCTACCGCTTTGCCCTGCGCGACACGACCGTCGCAGCCGACGTCCGCCTGCCGCCCGCCACGGCGACCGTCGGGAGCGGCTCCGACGCCGTCGCCGTCGGCCCCGAAGGCCAGCTGCTCGCCTGGCTGCCGCTGTCCGAGGGGCTGCAGCTGCCCAGCCTGCCGCTCTCCGAGCCGCCCCGAGACGGGTCGGCTCGCCGGGCCGGTGCTGCAGCAGGCGCGGGTCCTCGGTGCGGCCCCGGCCGCCCTGCGCCCCTACATAGCGAGCAGCTACTACGGCGAAAGCGGGGTGGACGTGGAGCTGCGCTCGGGGATCGAACTGCGCTTCGGCGACGCCTCGCGGGTTGCGGCGAAGTGGAAGGCCGCCGCCGCGGTGCTCGCCGATCCGTCGATCTCGGCGCTCGATTATGTAGACCTGCAGTCTCCGCGCCGGCCCGCGTTCGGTGGCTCTGGGCATACGCTTCCGCCTGTCGAATGAACCCTCGACCATAGGGTTAGACTGACCAAACTCTCAAGTAGCACTTGAGATATGGACTTTGCAGGATGCCTCTCGCGGGTTTGACAGAGACCCCGGAAATGCCCTACGTTGAGCGCAATTTCCGTGCTCCGGAAGATGGCTGGAACCCTTAAGCCTCGCTGAAGCCTCGGACGGAACAAAGGCTCAACTCAAACGCCAGCCCCCTCGTGGGCGGCGAGCTGGAGAAATCGGGAGATGGAATCCACTTACCTCGCGGTGATCAAGGTCGTCGGAGCTGGCGGCGGCGGCACCAATGCCGTCAGCCGCATGGTCGACGCCGGCATCCGCGGCGTCGAGTTCGTCGCGGTCAACACCGACGCGCAGGCGCTGCAGGCCTGCGACGCCGACATCAAGCTCTCGATCGGTCAGGAGCTGACCCGCGGCCTCGGCGCCGGCGGCAACCCCGAGGTCGGGGCGGGCGCCGCGGCGGAGAGCCGCGACGAGATCAAGGAGGCGCTGAAGGGCGCCGACATGGTCTTCGTCACCGCCGGCGAGGGTGGCGGCACCGGCACCGGCTCGGCGCCGGTGATCGCCGAGATCGCCAAGGAAGAGATCGGCGCGCTGACCGTCGGCGCGGTCACCAAGCCGTTCGAGTTCGAGGGCAAACGACGGATGCAGCAGGCGCTCGAGGGAATCGAGAAACTGCGCAACAACGTCGACACCCTGATCATCGTCCCCAACGAGAAGCTGCTGCAGGCGGTCGAGCGGCGCACCTGCGTGCTGGAGGCGTTCCGCCAGGCCGACGACATCCTGCGCCAGGGCGTCCAGGGCATCACCGACCTGATCACGATCCCCGGCCTGATCAACCTCGACTTCGCCGACGTGCGCACGATCATGCGCGACGCCGGCTCGGCGCTGATGGGCGTCGGCTCCGCCTCCGGCGAGTCGCGCGCGGTCGACGCCGCCAAGGCGGCGATCACCTCGCCGCTGATCGAGGAGTCGATCAAGGGCGCCACCGGAATGCTGCTCAACATCACCGGCCCCGAGGACCTCGGCCTGTTCGAGGTCAACGAGGCGGCGCAGCTGGTCCAGGCCGAGGCCGACGACAACGCCAACATCATCTTCGGCTCGGTCGTCGACCAGTCGATGCGCGACGAGGTCCGCGTCACCGTGATCGCCACCGGCTTCGAGGGCTTCGAGCTGCTCGCCCGCTCGCCGCAGCGGGTGCGGCGCCGCTACGAGAGCCGCCCGCGGATCTCCGCCGAGGACACCGACATCCGCAAACTGCGGGTCAGCGACGACGACATCGACGTCCCGGGGTTCCTCAAGGAATAGCTAGGTGCGGTGGAGGGCCGTCGTCAGGCCCTCCCGCCGCCGCTTCGCGGGAGCTCGTCGGGAGGGCCTGACGACGGCCCTCATAAGTCCAGCTCGTAATAGAGCATGCGGGGTCCGTCCGGGGCGCCCTCGCGGTTGGTCATGCCGATGCTCTCGTAGAGCGCGCGCGCTGCGGCGTCGGTCTCGCCCGTGGTCAGCTCGAAGTGGTCGGCGCCGGCCTCGCGGGCGGCTGCCATCGCCGCCTCCAGCAATTGCCGGCCGATACCGCGCCCGCGGCGCTCGGGGACGACGTAGAGCTCTTCGAGGTAGACGTCGGCGGCGGTCGACCAGAGCGAGGGGCGGATGCGGAAGAGCGCCAGCCCGAGCGGTGGCTTGCCGGCCAGCAGCGCGACTATCTCCTCGCTCGCGAGCAGCTCGCGAACGCGCGCGCGGAGGTCGGCGAGCGGCGGAGTCGGTTCCGAGAACTCGGTGTTGAAGTCGTGCAGCAGGCGCGCGACGTCGCCGGCGTCCTCGACGCGTGCCCTGCGGATCTCGCTGCGATCGCCTGCGTTCAAAGCTCGCGGGGAGCTTGCCATAGCTCTCCAATACGCTGCCGCGCGTGACCGACGCGGCCCTGCGACGCACCCCCCTCTACGAGCGGCATCTCGAGCTCGGCGCCAAGCTGGTGCCCTTCGCCGGCTGGGAGATGCCGGTCGTCTACGAGGGCGTGCGCGAGGAGCACATGGCGGTGCGCACCCACGCCGGCATGTTCGACGTCTCCCACATGGGCGAGGTCGAGGTCGAGGGGCCGGGGGCGCTCGCCTTCCTGCAGCGCGTCCTCTCCAACGACGTCGCCGCGATCGAGCTCGGCGGCGCCCAGTACTCCTGCCTCTGCAACGAGGACGGCGGCGTCCTCGACGACCTCTTCGCCTACCGGCTCGGCGGCGACCGCTACCTGCTCGTCACCAACTCGGCCAACCACGAGTCCGACCTCGCCTGGCTCGGGCGCTGGAGCCGCGACTTCGACGTCGCCGTCCGCGACGTCGCCGACCGCTACGCGATGCTCGCGGTGCAGGGACCGCACGCGCGGGCGGTCCTCACCGGCGCACTGGGCATCGAGCTGCCGCCGCGGATGCGGGTGGCGACGGCGAGGATCGGCAACCGCCCGGCGCTCGTCTGCGGCACCGGCTACACCGGCGAGGACGGGGTCGAGCTGCTGATCGACCCCGAGGTCGCGCCGGCGATCTGGGCCGAGCTGCTCGACGCCGGCATCGTCCCCTGTGGGCTCGGCGCCCGCGACACGCTGCGTCTCGAGGTCTGCTTCCACCTGCACGGCAACGACCTCAGCCCGGAGCGCAACCCGATCGAGGCCGGGCTCGGCTGGTGCTGCAAGGAGGCGACCGGGTTCGTCGGCGCCGAGGCGGTGGCCCGCGCCCGCGCCGACGGCACCGCCGAGAGGCTGGCGCCGTTCAGGATCGAGGGTGCCGGCATCCCGCGCCCGGGCAACCCGGTGCTGGCGGGCGGCGAGGAGATCGGCGCCGTCACCAGCGGCACCTTCTCGCCCTCGCTGGAGGTCGGGATCGGGATGGCCTACCTGCGCAGCGACCTCGCCGAGCCGGGCACCGCAGTCGAGATCGACGTGCGCGGCAAGCGCCGCCCGGCCCGGATAGCGTCCAAGCCGCTTTACCAGAGCCCTCGTCCCGGAAGGAGAAGTGACCTTTGGCCGACGCGAGCTACCCCGAGGATCTGCTCTACCACGACCAGCACGACTGGGCACGGCTGGAGGGCGACGAGCACGCCGTCCTCGGCATCACCTGGTACGCCCAGGACAGCCTCGGCGAGGTCGTCTTCTACGACCCGCCCGAGGTCGGCGCGACGATCGACAAAGACTCCTCCTACGCCGAGGTCGAGTCGGTGAAGGCGGTCTCCGACGTGATCGCGCCGCTCTCCGGGGAGATCGTCGAGGTCAACGACGCGCTCGCGGACTCGCCGGAGAAGATCAACGAGGACCCCTACGGCGAGGGCTGGCTGGTCAAGGTGAAGCTCAGCGCGCCAAGCGAGGCCGAGGCCCTGCTCGACGCCGAGGAATACCGCAAGCTGCTGGAAAAGGGCTAGCCGGGCACCGCCCTTCCCTTCCGTAGCCTTAGCCGGGTGAGCCGCTACACCTCAGCGACGCCCGCCGACCGGGCCGAGATGCTCGCCGCGATCGGCGTCGAGTCGACCGCCGATCTCTTCGAGCAGATCCCCGAGCCGCTGCGGCTCGACGTCCCCCTGGCGCTGCCGGCGGGGATGAGCGAGGCCGAGGTCTACGAGCGGCTGGCGGAGCTCGCCGAGCGCAACGCCGACGCCGAGGAGCAGGTCTGCTTCCTCGGCGCGGGGATGTACGACCACTACGTGCCGGCGATCGTCGACGCGATCACCCAGCGCTCCGAGTTCCTCACCCCCTACACGCCCTACCAGCCGGAGATCTCCCAGGGCGGGCTGCAGGTGATGTTCGAGTTCCAGACGGCGATGTCGGAGCTGACCGCGCTGCCGGTCTCCAACGCCGGCCTCTACGAGGGGCCCTCCTCGGTCGCCTCAGCCGGCTACCTGGCGATCGGCGCGACCAGGGGCGCCGGCGCTTCGTCGTCTCCCGCGGCGTCCACCCGCACAGCCGCGAGACGCTCGCCACCTACGCCGTCGGCTACGGGGCCGAGATCGTCGAGGTCGGCCTCGAGGGCGGCCTCACCGACGCCGCCGGCCTGGCCGCCGCGGTCGACGGCGAGACCGCCGCGGTCTTCCTGCAGAGCCCCAACTTCCTCGGCGCGGTCGAGGACGTCGAGGCGCTCGGCGCGGCGGCGAAGGAGCACGGGGCGCTGCTGGTCGTCGCCGTCGACCCGATGACCCTGGGGGTCCTGAAGCCGCCGGGCGAGTGCGGCGCCGACATCGCCCTCGGCGAGGGCCAGCCGCTCGGCAACCGGCTCGACTTCGGCGGCCCATCGTTCGGCTTCTTCTGCGCCACCGAGGAGCAGATCCGCCGCATGCCGGGGCGGATCGCCGGCGAGACCGACGACGTCGACGGGCGCCGCGGCTTCGTCCTCGCCCTGCAGACCCGCGAGCAGCACATCCGCCGCGAGAAGGCGACCCACAACATCTGCACCGCGCAGGCGCTGAACGCGCTGGCGGCGATGATCCACCTCGCCTGGCTCGGTCGCCAGGGGTACCGCGAGCTGGGCGAGCTGCTGGCGCGGCGCACCGCCTACGCGCGCGAGCGACTGGCCGCCGTCGAGGGGGTCGAGCTGCTGCACGAGGCGCCGGTCGCGCGCGAGTTCGCGCTGCGCCTCGAGGCGCCGGTCGAGCGCGGTGCTCGACCGCTGCGCCGAGCGCGGCATCGCCGCCGGCTACCCGCTCGGCCGCGAGTACCCCGAGCACGAGGACGGCCTGCTCGTCGCGATCACCGAGCGCCGTACCCGCGCCCAGATCGACGCTCTCGCCGAGGCCCTCGGCGCCGCGATCGCAGCGGAGCGTGGCGACTTTGTTCCGGATAGCGATACAAAGTCGCCACAGGGGGTCGGATGACCGCAACCGAGACCCCGATGCAGCGCGAACGCGCGCAGACGATCTTCGAGAAGTCGAAGCCCGGGCGCCGCGCCGCGGTTCTGCCTCGCCGCCGAAGTGCCGGAGCCGCCGCTGGACGAGCTGATCCCGGCCAGGCTGCTGCGCGACGAGCCGCCGCGCCTGCCCGAGATCGCCGAGCCGGAGATCGTCCGCCACTACAACCGGCTCTCGCGGCGCAACTTCGACCTCGACAGCGGCTTCTACCCGCTCGGCTCCTGCACGATGAAGCACAACCCGCGGCTCAACGAGCGGGTGGCGGCGCTGCCCGGCCACGCCCGTCTGCACCCCGCCCAGGACCCGAAGCGGGCCCAGGGCGCGCTGGAGCTGATGTGGCTGCTGCAGCAGTCGCTGGCCGAGATCTGCGGCCTGCCGCACGTCAGCCTGCAGCCCTCGGCCGGCTCGCACGGCGAGCTCGCCGGCCTGCTGCTGACCCGCGCCTACCACGCCGACCGCGGCGAAGCGCGGACCAAGGTGCTGGCGCCGGACACCGCCCACGGCACCAACCCGGCCTCGGTGACGATGGCCGGCTACGAGGTGGTCAAGGTGGCGACGAACGAGCGCGGCGGGGTCGAGATGGACGACCTGCGGGCCAAGGTCGACGACGAGGTCGCCTGCCTGATGCTGACCAACCCCAACACGCTCGGCCTCTTCGACGAGAACATCGCCGAGATCGCCGCCCTGATCCACGCGGCCGGCGGCACCCTCTACTACGACGGCGCCAACCTGAACGCGGTGATGGGCCACTCGCGGCCGGGCGACATGGGCTTCGACATCGTCCACGTCAACCTGCACAAGTCGTTCAGCCAGCCGCACGGCGGCGGCGGCCCGGGCGCCGGGCCGATCGCGGTCTCGGAGCGGATCGAGCCCTTCCTGCCGCGGCCGCAGGTGGTGCGCCGCGAGAGCGGCAACGGCAGCCGCCCCACATACGACCTCGACCACGACCGGCCCAAGTCGATCGGCCGTCTGCGCGGCTTCCAGGGCAACTTCGGCGTCTTCGTCCGCTCCTACGCCTACATCCTCAGCCTCGGCGCCGACGGCCTCGCCGAGGCCTCGGAGACGGCGGTGCTGAACGCCAACTACCTGAAGGCGCGCCTCGCCCAGGGCCGCGCCGGCGAGCGCCTGCCGGTCGCCTTCGACCGCCACTGCATGCACGAGTTCGTCCTCTCCGGCAAGCCGATGAAGAAGGATCTCGGCATCGCCACGCTCGACCTCGCCAAGCGCCTGCTCGACTTCGGCTTCCACCCGCCGACCGTCTACTTCCCGCTGCTGGTCGACGAGGCGCTGATGATCGAGCCGACCGAGACCGAGACCAAGGAGAGCCTCGACGCCTTCGCCGAGGCGATCGAGCAGATCCTCGCCGAGGCCGAGGACGATCCCGAGATGGCCAGGCAGGCGCCCTACACGACCCCGGTCCGCCGCCTCGACGAGGTCAAGGCGACCCGCAAGCCGGTCGTTCGCCAGCCGCTCTAGCGGCCCGTCGGCGGTTTAGAGCTCGGGGAGCTGCTGCTTCAGCTCGAGCACCGGGGCGAAGAGGTCGCCGTTCCGCTCGATCCGCCCGAGGACGTCGCCGGCCTCGAAGGCGAGCAGCTCGGCGTCCTCGCGCTCCACCGCGTGCTCGACCTCTTCCCAGGAGAGCGGGGTCGAGACCGTGGGACGCTCGCGGGCGCGCAACGAGTAGACGGCGATCGTCGTTTTGCGTTCGTTGTTCTGGTACCAGTCGATGAAGACCTTGCCCTTGCGCAGGGTCTTTTTCCCCATCTTGGCGATCACCTCGTCGGGAGCCTGTTTTTGCAGGATCTGCGCAATCGCCTGGGCGAAGGGCCTGGTCTCCTCGTAGCTCGTTGGTGTGTTCAGGGGCACGTAGACCTGCAGGCCCTTCGATCCCGAGGTCTTCGCGAAGCACTCCAGGCCGAGGTGGCCGAGCACCTCGCGTAGGCTCAGCGCCACCCGACTGCAGTCGAGCACTTCGGCCGGCGGGCCTGGGTCGAGATCGAAGGCGAGCACGGTCGGCTGCTCGTGCTTCTCGCCCAGTGAGAGCGAGGGATGCAGCTCGATCGCCGCCAGCTGCGCCATCCAGACCAAAGTCGGTAGGTCTTCGCAGACGCAGTAGTCGATGTAGCCGGAGCGCGGTCCGGCCAGAACCCGCGTCGTCTCTACCCACTCGGGCCTGTGCTTGGGGCAGCGCTTCTCGAAGAAGGCGGCGTCGGTGTCATCGACCCCCTCGGGGAAGCGGCGCAGGGTCAGCGCCCGCCCGGCCAGGTGAGGGACGAGCGCCGGCGCGACCTTGGCGTAGTAGTCGATCACCTCGCCCTTGCTGAAGCTCGCCTTCGGGTAGAGAACCTTGTCGAGGTTGGTGAGCTTCAGCTCACGGCCCTCGACCTCGACCTGGCGGCTGGTCGCCACGGCCTATTTCGAGGCTTTGGATTTGCTTCGCGAGGAGGGGCGTTTCTTCGCCGCGGCCTTGCTCTTCTTCGCCGCCGGCTTGGCCTTGCTCTTCGGCTTGGCCTGGTCGCGGTCTTTGACCGCGGCGATGCTCTGCTCGAGCGCCGCCATCAGGTCGGGTGCGGCGGTCGGCTTCGGCTCCTCGGTCGCGGGCGCGGTGAGCACGTCCTTGCCCTCGGCCTTGCGTTCGATCAGGGCCAGCAGTTCCTCGCGGTACTCGTCGCGGTAGGCGCTCGGGTCGAACTCGGTGGTGAGCGACTCGATCAGCTGCTCGGCCATCTCGACCTCTTTCTTGGCGACCTTCTGCTCGCCCTCGGGCAGCACGTCCTCCAGTTCGGAGGGCGAGACGACCTCGTCGGCGAAGCGCATCGTGGTCAGGGTCAGCGCCCCGTCGCTGGGACGCAGCGCCGCCAGGTGCTCCTTGTTGCGGAAGACGAAGCGGGCGATCGCCACCTTGCCGGATTCCTCCATCGCCTGGGCGAGCAGCGAGTAAGCCTTCTCGGCGCCGTCCGCCGGTCCGAGGTAGTAGGGGCTGTCGAAGTAGATCGGGTCGATCTGGTCGAGGTCGACGAAGTCCTTCACCTCGATCGCCCGCGTCTTCTCCGGGGCCAGCGCCGCCATCTCGTCCTTGTCCAGCGGCACGTAGCGGTCGGGCGTGATCTCGAAGGCCTTGACGATCTCGCCGTAGGGGACCTCCTCGTCGGTGCCTTCGGCGACGCGGCGGTGGCGGATGCGGGCGCCGTCGGACTCGCGGATCTCGCGCAGCGAGATGCCGCGGCGCGCCACGGCGCTGTAGAGCTTGACGGGCACGTTCAACAGCCCGAAGCTGATCGTTCCGCTCCAGATCGCTCTCGGCATCAGCAGATCACCTACCCGGATTCTCGCAGCCGCGCACGGCTCACCGCCCCGCCCGCGGCCCGGCGGGAGGCTTCTTGCGTGCGCCTACACTGAGCCTGTGACCCGCCAACAGCGCCTGACGCTGGTCGCGACGATCCTCGGCTCGACGGTCGTCTTCCTCGACTCGACCGTGGTCAACGTGGCGCTGCCGGCGATCGCCGGCGATCTCGACGCCGGCCTGGCGGGGCAGCAGTGGGTGGTCGAGGCCTACATGCTCACCCTGGTCGCGTTGCTGCTCGTCGGCGGCTCGCTCGGCGACCAGTTCGGCCGGCGGCGGGTCTTCGTCATCGGCCTGATCGCCTTCGGCGCCACCTCGATCCTCTGCGCACTCGCCCCCACGGTCGAGCTCCTGATCGCCGCCCGCGCCCTACAGGGGATCGCCGGGGCGCTGCTGGTGCCCGGCTCGCTGGCGATCGTTGCCGCATCCTTCGAGGGCGCCGCCCGGGGCAGGGCGGTCGGCACCTGGACCGCCTGGACCGGGATCGCGACCGTGATCGGCCCGGCCGGCGGTGGCTTCCTGATCGAGGCGCTCTCCTGGCGGGCGATCTTCTGGGTGAACATCCCGCTGATCGCCGCCACCGTGGCGCTCAGCCTGCACGCGGTGCGCGAGAGCCGCGACATGGAGGCGTTTCGCGGCGTCGACTGGCTCGGCATCGCCCTCTCCTCGGCCGGGCTCGCCGGCCCTGTGTTCGCCCTGATCGAGCAGCCGACCTACGGCTGGGGGGACCCGCTCGTCTGGGCACCGATGGCCGCCGGGGTCGTCTGCTTCGCCCTCTTCGTCCTGCACGAGGCGCGCGCCCGCCACCCGATGCTCGAACTGTCGCTCTTCCGCATCCGCAACTTCCGCGTCGCCAACCTGACCACGCTCTCGGCCTACGCGGGGTTGATCGGCGGCCTCTTCTTCGTCGGCCTCTTCCTCCAGCAGGTCGCCGGCTACTCGCCGATCGAGGCTGGCCTGGCGACGACGCCGGTCTCGCTGATCCTCTTCTTCCTCTCGCCGCGCTGGGGCAAGCTGGCGTCGGGCACCGGGCCGCGCCTGCCGATGTGCGTCGGCCCGATCGTCGGCGGCATCGGCCTGATCATGCTGCTGATGGTGGGCTCCGACCCCAACTACCTCGCCGACGTGCTGCCGGGGATCGTCGTCTTCGGCCTCGGCCTCTCGGCGACCGTCGCGCCGCTGACCGCGACCGTGCTCGACTCGGTCGAGGAGCGCCACGTCGGCATCGCCTCCGGCGTCAACAACGGCATCGCCCGGGTGGCGGGGCTGCTGGCGATCGCCGTGCTGGGGGCGGTGATCTCGGCCGGCTTCGGCTCGACCCTCGACTCGAACCTCGGCGACCGCCCACTGGGGCCGCAGGCGCAGCGAGTCGTCGACAACGCGAAGAAGCAGCCGCTGGCCGTTCCCTCGACGAGGCGATTGCCGCCGTCCCAGGCACAGCGCGTCGAGACCGCGGCGGCCGACGCCTCGACCTCGGCCTTCCACCTCGGCGTCCTGATCGCCGGTCTGCTGATGATCGCCGGCGGGGTCTTCGCCGGCCTCGGGATCGAGAACCCACGCCGCACCGTCGAGGCGATCCCCAGCCGCGGCTCAGCTCAGGCGGGCGAGTGCGGCCACGGCGCCGAAGCCGACTCAACGCAGCCAACCCCCGCGCCGGAGGCTGCCTGAGCAAGGAATGGTGCGGTCCGTCGGCGAGGCTCGACTTGCCGGGGAAGGGTGCCCCTCGAACGGGCGGATACTCAAAGTGCCGCCCCCACCGGGCGGCACTTGTCCGGGCGAGGGGCACCCTTCCCCGGCCCCAACTAGGCTGCCGTCCGTGACCCCCCCAATCATCTTTTCGGGAATCCAGCCGACCGGCCGCAAGCACCTCGGCAACTACATCGGCGCGATCCGCCAGTACGTCGAGGGCCAGGAGCGGGGCGACCCGGCGATCTTCTGCATCGTCGACCTGCACGCGATCTCGGTCGCCTTCGATCCCGCCGAGCTGCGCGAGCGGCTCTACGACACGACCGCGATCCTGCTCGCCGCCGGCCTCGACCCCGAGCGCTGCATCCTCTTCCGCCAGTCCGACGTCCGCGAGCACACGGAGCTGACCTGGCTGCTCTCCGCGGTCACCGCGCACGGCGACCTCAACCGGATGACTCAGTTCAAGGAGAAGTCGGCGAAGCAGCGCGAGCTGGTCTCGGCGGGGCTCTTCTTCTATCCGGTGCTGCAGGCAGCCGACGTGCTCGCCTACGGGGCGACCGAGGTGCCGGTCGGCGAGGATCAGAAGCAGCACGTCGAGCTGATGCGTGAGATCGCCCGCCGCTTCAACGAGCGCTTCGGCGAGACCCTGGTCGTGCCCGAGCACCGCATCCCTACCGTTGGAGCGCGGATCATGGACCTGCAGGAGCCGGAGCGGAAGATGTCGACGACGAGCTCGACCGAAGCCGGCACCGTCTACGTGCTCGACGAGCCCGACCCGATCCGCAAGAAGCTCGGCAGCGCGGTGACCGACTCGGGGCGGGAGATCGTCCGCGGCGACGAGAAGCCCGGGGTGACCAACCTGATCGACATCCTCGCCGTGGCGCGCGGTGTCGACCCGGCCGCGATCGAGCGCGAGTTCGAGGGTGCTGGCTACGGCGACTTCAAGGCCGCCGTCGCCGAGGGCGTGGTGGAGATGCTGGCGCCGGTGCGCGAGCGCTACGCCGAGCTGCGCCCCGACCGAGCGGCGCTGGAGGAGGCGCTTGCCGGCGGCGCCGAGAGGGCGCGCGCGATCGCCGCGCCGACGCTCGCCGAGGTGCGCGAGCGGATGGGCATCGGCGCGCCGCGTTAAGCGTTAACTTGGGCTGGTGACCGTCGCCGACCTCGATCTGGAGCTCGACGTCTTCGCCGGACCCTTCGATCTCCTGATCGCGGTCCTGCTGCGCGAGGAGGTCGATCTGCTCGAGGTCGAGCTGGCCGAGGTCGTCGTCGCCTACGTCGAGCACCTCGAGCGCGAGGGCGAGCTGGAGCTGGAGGTGGCGACCGAGTTCCTCGTCCTGATCGCGGCGCTGCTCGAGCTGAAGTCGCGGCTGCTGCTGCCCGGGGCCGACCCCGAGCTGGAGGAGCTCGGCCCCGAGGAGGCGGTCGAGGAGCTGCTGGCGCGGCTGCTCGAGTACCGTCGCTACCGGGCGGCGGCGGAGATGCTCGGCGAGCGCTTCGAGGCGGGCCGCGGCTACCTCTACCGGACGGCGCCGCTGCCGCCGGGCCTGCGCCGCGTCGCGGTCGAGGCCGCGGTCGCCGTCTACGACCCCGACCGGCTCGGCGCCGCGCTCGGCGACCTGCTGACGGTGCCGCCTCCGGTCGACGTCAGCCACATCCGGCCGACCGTCTCGCTGGAGCGACGGCTGCGCGCCCTGCGCGACGCGCTCGCCGGCCGCACCAGCATCGACTTCGACGAGCAGTTCGGCGGCGAGGACCGGCTGACGCAGGCGGTGACGCTGTTCGCCCTGCTCGAGCTGTACCGCAAGGGCGAGGTGACCTGGAAGCAGGGCGAGCCGCTCGGCCCGATCGAGATTCGCAGGCAGGAGGCGAGCGCCGGGTGAGCGACCTGAGCCGCACGATCGAGGCGCTGCTCTTCCTATCGCCGCAGCCGGTCTCCGTCGCCGATTTGGCCGAGGCGACCGAGGCGACCGAGGGCCAGGTCGGCGAGGCGATCGACCTGCTGCGCGAGGACCTCGCCGAGGGTCGGCGGGGCGTCGTCCTGCGCGAGGTCGCCGGCGGCTTCGCCCTGGCCAGCGATCCCGCCAGCGAGGACGCGGCGCGGCGATTGCTGGCCAAGCCGCGGACGCCGCCGCTGACCCAGGCGCAGGCGGAGACGCTGGCGATCGTCGCCTACCTGCAGCCGGTCTCCCGGCCGGAGGTGGCGCGGATCCGCGGCGTCTCCTCGGAGTCGGCGGTGCAGACGCTGGCCGAGCGCGGCCTGATCGAGGAGTCGGGCCGCTCCCAGTTCGGCGCCGCCCTGTTCAAGACGACGGAGCTGTTCGAACGGCTCTTCGGCCTCGCCGGCCTCGACCGGCTGCCCGATCCCTCGCAGTTCGACCCGACGCCAGAGGACGAGCGCGAGCTGCGTGAGCGGCTGCTCAAGGCCGGCGAACAGCGCGCCGAGTAGTGCGCCTCGCCAAGTTCCTCGCCCACGGCGGAGTCGCCTCGCGTCGTAAAGCCGAGGAGATCGTGGCGGCGGGGCGAGTGACGGTCAATGGTGAGGTCGTTCGCGATCCGGCTCGGGATGTGGGGGAGGGGGACGACGTGCGGGTCGACGGCAGTCCGGTCGGAGCTGAGGTGCGTGAGGTTTGGGCGGTCAACAAGCCGGCCGGCGTCGTCTCCACCGCGCGCGAGCCCGGCTCGCGGCCGGCGGTCGTCTCGCTGGTCGACTCGCCCGCCCGCCTCTACCCGGTGGGGCGGCTCGACGCCGACTCGACCGGTCTCTTGCTGCTGACCAACGACGGCGAGCTGGCGAACCGCCTCACCCACCCTCGCTACGAAGTGCCGAAGGCCTACCGGGTGCGGCTGCGGCGACCGCCCGCCGAGGGCGATCTGCGCCGCCTCGCGAGCGGGGTCGAGTTGGAGGATGGCCCGACCGCGCCGGCCGAGGTGCGGCGCCTGGGCGAGCACGAGGTCGAGATCGTCCTGCGCGAGGGCCGCAACCGCCAGGTGCGCCGCATGGCCGAGGCGGTCGGCAACGAGGTGGTCGCCCTGCGCCGCGTCCGCTTCGGCCCGGTCGAGTTGGGCGACCTGCCCGAGGGCGAGGCGCGCCGGCTCTCCGCGGAGGAGGTTGCCGGCTTGCGCCAGACCGGCAGCGTGAGGAAGTGACCTGGACGACGGCGGCCGTCGAGGGTCGCCCGGCGCGGTGGCGCTGAAGCGCTTGCTGTGTGTCTCGCGCTAGCGTTCCACGCTTATGCGCTGTCACGGAATCCGACGCGCTTTCTTGTCGATCGCGCTTGCGATTGCGGCCTTGGCTCCTGTCGGCGCGTCGCAGGCCGTCGCCGCCGAACCGGCGCCCGGTCCGGCGGGCTGGCTGTTCGACCCGGGCACGGTCGTCGAGATCGACCTCGATCTGCCGCAGGCGTCGGTCGACGTTCTGAAAGTCAAACCCGAGGAGGAGTACCAGCCGGCGACCTTCTCGCTGACTGCCGGTGAGCAGACTTTCGGTCCCCTGAGCGTCGGCGCTCGCCTCAAGGGGGGCCTTGGATCGTTCCGGCCGCTCTCCCAGAAGGCGGCCTTCAAGCTCAAGTTCGACGAGTTCGTCGACGACCAGACGTTCTTCGGGCTGGAGAAGCTGACCCTCAACAACATGGTCCAGGACCCCTCGATGCTCCACGAGACCCTGGCCTACGAGGCGTTTCGTGCGGCCGGGGTCGCGGCGCCGCGAACCGGGTACGCGTTCCTGCGGGTCAACGGCGAGCCCTACGGCCTCTACCTGAACGTCGAGGCGCTCGACTCGGTCGCGCTTCCCCGCTGGTTCGCCTCGACCCTGCACCTCTACGAGGGCGCATACGGGGCCGACGTCGCCCCCGGTAGCGCCGCCGCCTTCGAGGTCGACGAGGGCAAAAGCAAAAAACGGGAAGACCTCGAGGCCCTGATCGTCGCCGCCAACGACGAGGAAGGGGACTGGTCCGAGGGGATGAGCGGGTTCGCCGACCTCGACCAGATGACCCTGATGTGGGCGGTCGAGCGCTACATCGGCCACTGGGACGGCTACTCGGGGGTCCCGGGGGCGCTCAGGCCGAACAACTACTACCTCCACAGCGAGGAAGACGGCGAGTTCCGGATGTTGCCATGGGGAACCGACCAAACCTGGGGGAGCCGGCTCGAGTTCGACGAGGGGGGCGCCGGCGTTCTCTTCGAGCGATGCCTCGCCGACGCGAGCTGCGCCGCCGCCTACCGCGACGCGCTGCAGCAGGTTGGGTCCGCGATCGCCGCGCTGGGCCTCGACTCTCGCGTCGCCGATCTCGCCGAGCGCTTGGCGCCCTGCCAGGCGCTGGAAGACCCGTCGAGGCGCGAATTCACCGCGGCCGAGATTGCCACTGGCGTCGCCGGGCTGCGCGAGTTCGTCGCCGCCCGCCCGGGCGAGCTCGCCGCTTGGCTGGGGCAGCCGGTGGAAAACCCGCCCGCCGAAGGTCCGCCAAGCTCGCCAGAGGGCAGCTCGTGCCAGTCGCCCGCGCTTCCGTCGGGCGGTCCTGCGCCCGAGCCGGAGCGGCAGCGGTTGGAGCCGCCGGGGGTGGCGACGGGCAGATCGCTGAGGGTCGGCATGCCGCGGGCGGTTGGCACCGCCATTGCCACCCCGGTCGTCTTGCCTCTGGCCGGGAGCGTGACCCAGCGCGTCGCCTTCGCCGGTCGCGCCGGCCGGGCAGTCGCTTGCGTCGACCGCGAGGCCAGCGACCGGGCCGGTCGGCTGACCCTGCGCTGCGGCCTCTCGGCGGCGGCCCGCCGGCGTCTCGCCAGTGGCCCGCTGACGCTGACGATCAGGATCGGCTTCGCTCCGTTAGGCGGCAGCCCCGAGCTTGCCCTGCGCCACCTCACCCTGCCGAGGCGCTAGCCAGCGCGAGAACGCGCCCCCCAGCGGCATAGAGTGGGCGCGATGGCCGACGACGCCCGCGAGCTCTTCCTGATCGACGGCAACTCGCTTGCCTACCGTGCGTTCTTCGCGCTGCCGGAGTCGATCGGGACCAGCGACGGGCGGCCGACCAACGCGATCTACGGGCTCGCCTCGATGCTGGTGAAGATCATCGACGAGCACCACCCGGCCGGGCGTCGTCGTCGCCTGGGACGCGGGGATGTCCGGGCCGCGAGGTCACCTACGACCTCTACAAGGCGCAGCGCAAACCGCGGCCCGACCTGCTGCGCGAGCAGTGGCCGCACCTGATGCCGCTGGTCGAGGCCTTCGGCTACACCAACGTCAAGGTCGAGGGCTACGAGGCCGACGACGTGATCGCCTCGCTGGTCCGCCAGGCGCGCGAGCAGGGGATCGAGGTGATGGTCGTGACCGGCGACCGCGACGCCTACCAGCTGGTCGGCGACGGGGTGCGGGTGATGAGCACCTCGCGCGGGATCACCGAGACCAAGATCTACGACCGCGACGCGGTGGAGGAGCGCTACGGCGTGCCGCCGGAGCTGATCACCGACATGATGGGCCTGCGCGGCGACACCTCCGACAACATCCCCGGCGTCCCCGGGATCGGCGAGAAAACCGCGACGCAGCTGCTGCAGCGAGTTCGGCTCGCTGGAGGAGGTGCTGGCAAGCGTCGAGGAGATCTCCGGCGCCAAACGCAAGCAGAACCTGGTCGAGCACGCCGACGACGCGCGCATGTCGAAGCAGCTGGCGACGCTGCAGTACGAGATCGAGACCGGCGTCGACCTGGCCGAGGCGATGGCGCTCCGAGCCCGACCGCGGCGCCCTGCGCGACTTCATGCGCGAGTTCGAGCTGCGGGCGGTGATGGAGCGGCTCGAAGAAGCGCTGCCCGAGGGCGAGGCGGTGCCCGGTCGCAGCGTCGAGACAGGAGCTCGAGGTCGAGGTGGAGGAGGGGACGTCCGACGGACCTCGGCGAGGGCCCGGCGGCGCTGGCGATCGCCGGCGAGCGCTGGGCGGCGGCCGAGGGCGAGCGGATCCTCGCCGGCTCCGCGACCCTCGACGAGCTGGCGGTCGCGCTCGGCCGGCAGGCCGCTCGTCGCCCACGACGCCAAGTCGCTCGGCGGCGGCCGCCACGGCCTGCTCGCCGCCGCGGCGCGCGAGGGCGTCGAGCTGGAGCTCGACCACGACACGATGCTCGCCGCCTACCTGCTCGAGCCGCAGCGGCGCACCTACGAGCTGACCGAGCTGGCGGCCGACGCCGGCATCGGCCTCGCCGAGGGCGCCGCCGCCGGCGCCGGCGAGGACGACGGGCAGCTGGCGCTCGGCGAGGAGGTCGAGGCCGGCCTCGACCCGGCCGAGGAGGCGCGCCTCGTCGCCGCGCTCGCCGAGGTCCAGCGGCCGCGGCTCGAGGAGCTCGGGCTGGAGCCGCTGCTGCGCGAGGTCGAGCTGCCGCTGGTCCACGTGCTCGCGGCGATGGAGCGCGAGGGGCTGAAGCTCGACGCCGAGCGCCTGGCCGAGGTCGGCGCCGGCTTCGGCGAGCGGATCGCCACGCTGGAGAAGGAGATCTTCGAGCTGGCCGAGGAGGAGTTCACGATCGGCTCGCCGCAGCAGGTCGGCCGCGTCCTCTTCGAGAAGCTCGAGCCTGACCCGCAAGCGCCGCGGCAAAACCGGCTTCTCGACCGACGCCCGCGTGCTCGCCCAGATCCGCGACGAGCACCCGATCGTCGAGAAGATCGAGTCCTGGCGCGAGCTGACCGAAGCTGAAGAACACCTACCTCGACTCGCTGCCCGACCTGATCGACCCCGAGACCGGCCGCGTCCACACCACCTTCAACCAGGCGGCGACGACCACCGGCCGCCTCTCCAGCACCAACCCGAACCTGCAGAACATCCCGATCCGCACCGAGATCGGCCGCCCGGTTCGCGCCTGCTTCGTCGCCGAGAAGGGCGCCCGCCTGCTCTCCGCCGACTACAGCCAGGTCGAGCTGCGGGTGCTCGCCCACGTCGCCGACGAGGAGGTGCTGAAGGAGATCTTCCGCGCCGGCGAAGACGTCCACGCGGCGACCGCCGCCGAGGTCTTCGACATCTCTCGCGAGGAGGTCGACGTCGGCCAGCGCTCGAAGGCGAAGATGGTCAACTTCGGCATCGTCTACGGCCTCACCGGCTTCGGCCTTGCCGACCGGCTCAACATCCCGCGCAAAGAGGGGGAGGAGTTCGTCGCCCGCTACCTCGAGCGCTTCCCGGCCGTGCGGGCCTTCCGCGAGCAGGTGGTCGAGCGGGCGCAGGAGGAGGGCTACGTGACGCACGCTGATGGGTCGCCGCCGCTCGATTCCCGAGCTGCGCTCGGGCAACCCGAACACGCGGCGGCTCGGCGAGCGGCTCGCCGTCAACACGGTGATTCAGGGCACCGCCGCCGACATCATCAAGGTGGCGATGGTGCGCTGCCAGAGCGCCCTGCGGCGAGTCGGGGGCCAAGACCCGGCTGGTGCTGCAGATCCACGACGAGCTGCTCTTCGAGGGCCCGCCGGGGGAGATGGACGAGGCGACCGAGCTGGTGCGGCGCGAGATGTGCGCCGCCTACCAGCTCGACCCGCCGCTCGAGGTCGACGTCGGCGTCGGCGTCGACTGGCTGGAGGCGAAGTAGGGATGGACAAGGGGGTCGCCGTCCTGCTCACCGCAGCCGCCGGGGGACTGATCGCCCTGCAGGCGCCGATCAACGCCGGCCTCGGCAAGGCCACCGGCAGCCTGCCGGCGGCTCTCGTCTCCTTCGGCGTCGGCACGATCGCCCTCGCCGCGATCGTCGTCCTCAGCGGCAAGGCGAGCGGGCTCGGCGCGACCTTCGACGTCAGCTGGTACTACCTGCTGGGCGGGTTGCTCGGCGCGATCTACGTCACCAACGCGCTGGTCGCTGTTGCCGCCATCGGCGCCGGCGGGGTCGCGGCGGCGACGATCGCCGGTCAGCTCACCGCCTCGGTGGCGATCGACCGGTTAGGCCTGTTCGGCCTCGACCAGGTCCCGCTCGGCCCCGAGCGGGTGCTCGGCGTCGCTCTGCTCATCGCCGGCACGGTGCTCATCGTTCGCTGAGCGAGCCGGCTCCGGCGGTGCGATCCGCAGGTAGTGGTCGAACGACCAGTCGACGAAGCGCTTCGAGCCGAGCAGGCGGATCAGCGGTGCGAGCAGGCGCGGCGGGATCCGCGGCACGAGCCGCTGCGCGCGCAGCATCCAGCGGAACTTCCACTCATGCGCGTCGTGGAACCGGGCGTAGCTGGTGGCGGCTTGCTCGCGGCCCTGGCTCCCCTCGACCACGCCGCGCAGCTCGCGCCCCAGGGCGATGCCGAAGTAGAGCGCGGTCCTGATCCCCTCGGCGGTGAGGGGCAGGCAGTGGCCGGCGGAGTCGCCGGCGAAGAAGACGCCGCCCTCAGTGGCGTGGCGCAGCTTGTGCGGGATCCAGTTGCCCTGGTAGCGGACGCGGTCGCGGCCGAGGTCGTCGGCCAGCAGCTCGGTCGTCTCGCGGACGTGGAAGCGCGGGTCGAAGGAGCCGACGCCGATTCGTAGCTCGTCGCGGGCGGGGAAGGACCAGCCGTAGCCGGCGGGCACGTAGCGCCGGTCGATCCAGACCTCGAGGTCCTCGCTGCTGCCGTCCGGGTGCACCTCGAGCCCGCGCGAGAGCGGCGCGTCGGGGGGCTGGTAGCCGTCGCCGGAGGCGAGCATGCGGCGCCAGCCGAGCGCGTCGACGACGAGCGGCGCCGAGAGCACGCCGCGGTCGGTCTCGACCGCGATCGCGCCGTCGCCGTTCGCCGGCGCGGCGCGGCCGTTCACCTTCGCCGTCTCGAAGCGCGCGTCGCACTCGCTCCAGAGCAGCTCGCAGAGCTCGCGGTAGTCGAAGGTCGAGAAGGTCCAGGGAAGCTCGTAGCGGTTGCTGCCGTGGGGGGTGTGGATCAGCAGCGAGTCGAAGCGCTGGCGCTCGGCGTCCATCAGGCCCAGTCGCCCGCAGCCACTCGGTGGGGATGCCGCAGGCAGAGGTCTGTCGCTCGCCGATCTCGTAGCGGTCGACGACCAGCACGTCGGCGTCGCAGCCGGCGAGCTCGCGCGCGACGGCGAGCCCGGCGAAGCTGGCGCCGCAGATCAGCACGTCGTGGCTGCCGGAGAGGGGGGTGCGCTCGTCCCCGCGTTTCGTAGCTCGAATCGGCACGACGCAGAGCGTATCCACCTGCAATTATCTGCCGCTGTGTCCGTGACCGATACGACCTTGACCGATACGACCTCGACCCTTGCGCCGGCCGGCTCTCCCGTCGAGGGCTCGGGCGGCTTGCTGCTCGAAGTCGACGGCAAGGTCGTTCCCAACTACGCGGCGACGATGGTCTCCTTCGAGGAGGGCGACGTCGTCAAAGGCAAGGTCGTGCGGATCGACAAGGACGAGGTCCTGGTCGACATCGGCTACAAGTCGGAGGGGGTCATCCCCTCGAACGAGCTCTCGATCCGCAAGTCGGTCGATCCTGCCGACGAGGTCGAGCTGGGCGAGGAGATCGACGCCCTCGTCCTCACCAAGGAGGACGCCGAGGGTCGCCTGGTCCTCTCCAAGAAGCGCGCCCGCTTCGAGAAGGCCTGGCGCCGCATCGAGGCCGCCGCCGAGTCCGGCGAACCGGTCGAAGGCAACGTGATCGAGGTCGTCAAGGGCGGCCTCATCCTCGACCTCGGGGTGCGCGGCTTCCTGCCCGCCTCGCTGGTCGACATCCGTCGCGTCCACAACCTCGACGAGTTCCTCGGCCAGACGCTCGAGTGCAAAGTGATCGAGCTGAATCGCAGCCGCAACAACGTCGTGCTCTCGCGGCGCGCCGTGCTCGAGGAAGAGCGCAAGGAGGTGCGCGAGCAGATCCTTGGCCGGCTCGAGCCCGGCCAGGTGGTCGAGGGCAAGATCTCCAACATCGTCGACTTCGGCGCCTTCGTCGACCTCGACGGGATCGACGGCCTGATCCACATCTCCGAGCTTTCCTGGAGCCATGTCAACCACCCCTCCGAGGTCGTCTCGATCGGCGACACGGTGCGGATCAAAGTGCTCGACATCGACCGCGACCGCCAGCGCATCTCGCTCGGCCTCAAGCAGACCCAGGAGGACCCGTGGCAGCGGGTGATCAGCACCCACCGCTCGGGCGACGTGCTGGAGGGAACCGTGACCAAGGTCGTCGCCTTCGGCGCCTTCGTCGAGATCCTGCCCGGGGTCGAGGGCCTGGTCCACATCTCCGAGCTCGCCGACCACCACGTCGAGAGCCCGAGCGAGGTGGTCGAGCCGAACTCGACACTCAACGTGAAGATCCTCGAGATCGACGAGGAGCGGCGGCGGCTCTCGCTCAGCATCAAGCGAGTCGAGGGGCAGAACATGCCGATGGGCGACCTCGGCGAGCAACTTTCGGCTGCGGAGGGCTCGGAGGACGAGGGCTCTGAGCCACAGGCCGCGGGTCCTGTCGCGGGGGAAGACTCCTCGTCCTCGCAAGCTGCGGGCGAGGAGCCCACCCCCGCACCACCCACCGCAGATGCCACTGAGGAGGCTCCCCCCGAGCCCGTTGCCGAAGGGGAGAGCACTGCGGAGCCCGCCGCCGAGGCTGAGGAGGCTGTGGCCGAGACCGCGCCTGAGCAGCCTGAAGCTGAGGAGTCCGCGGGCGAGGAGGCGGATGCCCCGGTCGCCGAGGAGGCTGAGACGCCGGAAGCTGAGGAGCCTGCGGCTGAGGCTCCAGAGGCCGAAGCTGAGGCTTCGGAGGCCGAGGAGCCCGACTCCACCGAGTCCTGAGTCGCGCTGTGGCCCGGCCGCTGACGATCGGGCTGACTGGGGGGATCGCTGCTGGGAAGTCCGAGGCCCTTGCCGCCTTCGAGAGGTTGGGGGCGGCGACGATCTCCAGCGACGCGGTGGTGCACGAGCTGCTCGAGACCGAGCCGCTGCTGCCGCTCTTGATCGAGCGCTGGGGGCGGAAGGTCGCGCCCGGCGGCCGGGTCGACCGCGACCGGATCGGCTCGATCGTCTTCGCCGACACCGAGGAGCTGAAATGGCTGGAGGGCCAGATCCACCCCCTGGTCGGCAAGCGGATCGGCAGCTGGCTGACATCGCTGCCGCAGGACACGGACGTCGCCGTGGTCGAGGTACCGCTGCTCTTCGAGTCGGGCATGGACGACGTCTTCGATACGACCGTCGCGGTGATCGCATCCGACGAGGTTCGTCGCGAGCGCGCGAGCGCGCGCGGCCACACGCTGGTCGACGAGCGCGAGGCACGCCAGCTCGCCCAGGATGAAAAGGCCTCCCGTGCCGCGCACGTCGTCGAGAACGACGGCAGCGTCGCGGACCTCGAGCGGGAGCTGTCTGCCCTTGTCGAGAAGCTCCAGGGATGAAGAGGCGCTTGCTCGTCGGCGTCGCGGCGATTGCGGCCGGCGTCGCGGCGGGCCTGGCCCTCGGCTTGTTCGGCAAGTTCGATGACGTAATCCAGGAGCTGACGCTGCCGTTGCGCCACGAGGACATCATCCGCCAGCAGTCGCGGGAAAAGGAGGTCGACGCGGCGCTGATCGCCGCCGTGATCTACGCGGAGTCGAAGTTCGACGACCGCACCTCGAGCGCCGGTGCGCGCGGCCTGATGCAGATCACGCCCGCGGCGGCCAACGACATCGAGCGCCACAGCGGAGGGACCACCTTCCGGCTCGGCGACCTCTCCGACCCCGAAATCAACATTCGCTACGGCACCTACCTCCTGCGCGAACTGCTCGAACGCTACGACGGCGACACGATCGCGGCCCTCGCCGCTTACAACGCCGGTCCGACCAACGTCGACCGCTGGGGCGGCAGCGAGCTCGTCCTCGACGGCATCGCCTACCCGGAAACCCGCGCCTACGTGGAAGATGTCCTCGACAAGAAGCGTGCCTACCGCGACGAGTACACCGAGGAGCTGGGGTACTGAGATGAACGCGCCCCCGCGCCCCCGCTTGGCGGCGCTCGCCGTCGCGGTCGGCCTCGTCCTCGCCGACTCCTCGATCGTCGTCCTGGCGCTGCCGGAGATCTACCGCGAGCTCGACACCAGCGTCGCCGGGGTGACCTGGGTGCTGGTCTCGTTCAACCTGGTGATGGCGCTGGCCGCGGTTCCCGCCGCCCACCTGGCGAGACGGATCGGGCCCGGCCGCGCCGCGGCCGTCGGGCTCGCCGTCTTCGCCGGCGCCGGTCTCGCCTGTGGGCTCGCCGCCGAGCTGAGCACCCTGATCGCCGCCCGTTGCGTGCAGGCGCTGGGCGGCGCCGTCGCGGTGACCGCGGTCCTGGAGCTGCTGCCGGCCACGGTCGGCTCGGAGCGTCGCGCGGTCGCCATCTGGGCGACGGCGGGGGCCGCCGGCGCGGCCCTTGGGCCGGCGGTGGGGGGCTTGCTGACCGAGCTGGTCTCCTGGCAGTCGATCTTCCTGATCCAGGTGCCGATCGCAATCGCCGCCGGCGTGCCCGTCCTGGCCGTCGCCCGCCACGAGGCGGCGACCGGGATCGTGGCTGCGGAGCTGCGCCGCACCGGCCGCCCGCACCTGCTCGCCAACCTCGCCTTGGCGATGGTCTCGGCGGCGATCGCGGCGGCCCTCTTCCTGCTGGTCCTGCTGCTGATCGAGGGCTGGCGCCTAAGCCCGATCGGGGCGGCGATCGTCGTCTCGGCGATGCCGCTCGCGGCGCTGCTCGGCGCCAGGCTCGGACCGACGGCCGGCAGCGCCCGCGCCCGCGCTGCGGCCGGGGCGATCCTCGTCGCCGGCGGCCTCGGCGGCCTCGCCCTGCTGCCCCGGGCCGAGGTGGTCCTCACCCTGCCGCCGCAGCTGCTGGTCGGCGTCGGTCTTGCCCTGGTCCTCTCGGCGCTGACCGAGACCGCGCTCGTCGGTCGCGCGCCGCAGGCGATCCACGGCGGCTGGACGATCTCCTCCCGTCACGCCGGCGTGGCGCTCGGGTTGATCGTGCTGACGCCGCTCTTCACCGCCGACATCGCCGAGCAGCGCCGTGACGCGATCGATTCCGGCACCGCGGTCGTGCTCGACTCGCGCGTCGACCCGCTGCTGAAGCTGCAGCTCGCGCAGCGGATCGAGGATCGGCTCGAGGGCGAGCGGGGGAGGGTGCCGACGATCGGCCCCGTCTTCGAGCCGCTGCCCGAAGATCCCGAGGATCGAGCGGACGTCGTCCTCCTGCGCGACGAACTGCAGGACCAGCTCGACCGCGGCGCGACCCATGCCTTCAGCCCCTCCTTCGGGCTCGGCGCGCTGCTCGGGCTGCTCGCCCTGATCCCGATCGGCTTGGCCCGGAGGGTCGATCTGTGAGCGCGCAGGCGCGAGGGCGCTTCCTGGTGGGCGCCGCGATCGCGGCTTCGCTCGTGCTCGTTGCCTCCTACCTCGTCGCGGGCGGGTCCTCCTATGCGCCGGCCAAGGTCCAGGATCCCTGCAAGCAGAGGCAGTGGCGCGATCCGGAAAGCCTGCAGCAGATCGCCGAGCAGTTCTCGCTCTCGGCGCTCGACGGGGCCGCCTGCGAGCTCGGAGTCAGCCGCGAGACCCTTGCCAGAGCCCTCGCCACCCCCGAGTCCCGCGAGCGATTCACGCAGCGCTACGGGATCGACGACGCCGAGCTGGCGCGGGCGATCCGCGCCGGCCTGATCCGCGCCGTCGACGACGCCGAACGCGCTGGCGCGCTCAACCCGATCCTGGCCGCCCCGCTGCGGGCGACGCTGCGCCAGATCCCGGTCGACCAGGCGATCGAACTGATCCAGGACGCGCGCTCGTTCCTCGACGACCTGCAGACCTTCCTCGGCCCGGCCGAAAGCCTCCTCGAACAGTTCCTGCCCTAGCCGCCCCCGGCCGCAAAGCGGTGGGGACGGCGCCCGGTCATTTCCTGAACTGGAACTTCTGGCCTTTCACGCTCCAGGAGATTCCGGTGCAGAGTTCTTCCGGTGTCACTTCGAGGGCGCTGGAGAGCTTGATGATCGTGCCGAGCCGCGGCTCGCGGCCGCCGCGCTCGAGCAACGAGATCTCGGTGCGATGGAGGTCGCAGCGAAAGCCCAGCTCCTCCTGGGATATTTCGGCTTTCTGCCGGGCTTTACGCAGGCTGATGGCGAAGCGATCGCGTGGTTTCATGGACGGGATTCTCTGCGTATGCCGACAGAAGCTCTACAGACAGCCCGCTTCCAAACGGAACTCGCGCGTTTATCCTACTTGCGTCAACTGCGGGTCGCGCGCCAGACCCAGAGCATCGCCAGCGGCTGCAACGGCAGCCGGGCCCAGAGGCCCCAGCGGGGGACGCGATCGAGGTCGAGCCCGCGCACCTGCTCGGGGTTGACGGCCATGTGGACGTTGGCGGGGAAGACGGCGAAGAGCAGGCCGAGCAGCCACCAGCGGGCGAAACGGCGGCTGCGGGCCGGGACGACGGCCGCGGCGCCGGCGATCTCGGCCAGGCCGCTGACGATCACCGCCTCGCGGTGGCGCGGCAGCGACGGCGGCATGATCGCCTCGAAGCTGCGCGGGATGACGAAGTGCATCGTGCCCATGAAGGCGAAGAAGCCTGCGAGCGCTTTCTGCGAGCGGGTCATCGAGGTCGGCAGTCTTCCAGGCTCGGCCGGTAAGGTCAGCCGGTGCCCGAGTTCAAGCTCAACCCGGCCTACACGCCGACCGCCGACCAGCCGAGCGCGATCGCCGGGCTCGCCGAGGGGCTGAGCGCGGGCGAGCATTTCCAGACGCTGCTGGGCGCGACCGGCACCGGCAAGACCTTCACCATGGCGGCGACGATCGAGGCGGTGCAGCGCCCCTCCCTGGTGATCGCGCACAACAAGACGCTTGCCGCGCAGCTCTGCAACGAGTTCCGCGAGTTCTTCCCTGAGAACGCGGTCGAGTACTTCGTCTCCTACTACGACTACTACCAGCCCGAGGCCTACGTCCCGGCCCAGGACCTCTACATCGAGAAGGACTCCTCGATCAACGACGAGATCGACCGCCTCCGCCACGCGGCTACCGCGGCTCTCTTTGCCCGTCGCGACGTGATCATCGTCGCCTCGGTCTCCTGCATCTACGGGATCGGCTCGCCCCAGGTCTACAACGAAAAAATGCAGCTGTTCAAGGTCGGCGAGCGGATCGATCGCGACGAGGTGCTGCGCAAGCTGGTGAAAATGCAATACCAGCGCAACGACGCCGTGCTCGGCCGCGGCGCCTTCCGGGTGCGCGGCGAGGTGCTCGAGATCATGCCCTCCTACGCCGAGTCGGCCTACCGGATCTCGCTCTTCGGCGAGGAGATCGAGGCGGTCCAGCACTTCGACCCGCTGACCGGCGAGATCCTCGACACGATCGACCACGTCTCGGTCTGGCCGGCCTCGCACTACGTGACCCGCGACGAGACCCTGGATCGGGCGGTCGAGGAAATCCGCCACGAACTGAACTCGCGCACGGCAGAGCTCGAGGAGGAAGGCAAGCAACTGGAGGCGCACAGGCTGCGCCAGCGGACCGCCTACGACATAGAGATGCTGAAGGAGCTCGGCTTCACCTCGGGGATCGAGAATTACTCGCGCATCCTCGACGGCCGCCCGCCTGGCAGCCCGCCGCACACGCTGATCGACTACTTCCCCGACGACTTCGTCGTCTTCGTCGACGAGTCCCACCAGACGATCCCGCAAATCGGGGGGATGTACGAGGGGGACCGCTCGCGGAAGACGACGCTGGTCGACTACGGCTTCCGCCTTCCCTCGGCGATCGACAACCGGCCGCTCAAGTTCGACGAGTTCCTCGAGCGGGTCGACCAGCTGGTGATGGTCTCGGCGACGCCGGGGCCCTTTGAGCGGGCCGAAGCGACGCGGACCGTCGAGCAGATCGTCCGCCCGACCGGGATCATCGACCCCGAGATCGAGGTGCGGGAGACCAAGAATCAGATCGACGACCTGATGAACGAGATCAAAGCCCGCGCCGATGTCAGCGAGCGGGTGCTGGTGACGACCCTGACCAAGAAGATGGCCGAGGACCTGACCAACTACCTGCTCGAGTACGGGATCAAGGTCCGTTACCTGCACTCCGAGGTCGACACGCTGGAACGGATCCAGATCGTCCGCGAGCTGCGCCTCGGCGAGTACGACGTCCTCGTCGGGGTCAACCTGCTGCGCGAGGGTCTCGACCTGCCCGAGGTCTCCCTGGTGGCGATCCTCGACGCCGACAAGGAGGGCTTCCTGCGCGGCGAGACCAGCCTCGTGCAGACGATCGGCCGCGCCGCCCGCAACGTCAACGGGCGGGTACTGATGTACGCGGACAAGGAGACCGACGCGATGCGCGCGGCGATGAGTGAGACCGACCGCCGCCGCGAGATCCAGCTCGCCTACAACAAAGAGCACGGGATCACGCCGGAGACCGTGCGCAAGGGGATCTCCGAGATGGCCGAGTTCCTGGCGATGGAGGACCGGGCGCCGAAGCGCCGTCGCCGCAAGGCCAGCGGCGACTTCGCCGATCCGGCCGAGCTGGAGCGCACGATCGTCACGCTCGAGGAGGAGATGCTGGCGGCGGCCGACGACCTCCGCTTCGAGGAGGCGGCACGGATTCGCGACGAGCTAAAGGAGCTGCGCCGCGATCTCGACGGGATGCGGGCCGGGACTTAGCTCAGCAGCTTCGCTGCCTTGGCGCTGTCGGTGAAGAACTCGCCCCGCACGACCTTGCCGTCGGCGAACTTCATCAGGTGCACGAAGGGCGCTTCGAAGCTGCCGTTGTCGTTGCCCGCGCGCTGCGTTCCCCGCACCACCACGTACTCGCCGGCGTCGATGAACTCCTCCGGGTCGACGCTGAAGGAAGACCAGTAGTTGGGGATCTGCGCGAAGTTTCCGAGGATCGTGTCGCGGCCTTCGACGACGCCGCCGAGCGGCAGCTCGTCCGAGGTGACCCACACTCCGTTCTCGGCAAATGACTCCTTCAGGGATTCCAGGTCGCCGCGGCCAAATGCATCGTAGGCGGACCGGGCGGTATCGATGTTCGACATGGCTCTCCTTTGGATCGATTTCCCCGCCCATGAAGACGGTACGCCCGCCCGGCGCATCGCGCAAGTGCATCCATCTAACCTGCCGGCATGGCGATCGACGTGACCGAGGCGACCTTCGGCCAGGACGTGGTAGAGCGCTCTCGTCAGGTGCCGGTGGTGGTCGACTTCTGGGCCGAGTGGTGCGGTCCCTGCCGGACCTTGACGCCGGCGCTGGAAGCGGCGGAGGCTGCTCGTGCGGACAAGGTCGTGCTGGCCAAGGTCGACGTCGACGCGAACCAGTCGCTTGCGGCGCGCTACCGCGTCCAGGGGATACCCGCGGTGAAGGCGTTCCGCGACGGCCAGGTCGTCGACGAGTTCGTCGGCGCCGTGCCGAAGGCGAAGGTCGAGCAGCTCTTCGACTCGCTATCGCCCTCGGCTGCCGACGAACTGCTGGCAAAAGGCGATGAGCTGTCCCTGCGCGAGGCCACCGAGCTCGAGCCCCGCCGCGCCGACCTCGCCGTCGCCCTGGCCCGCAAACGACTCGAGCGCGGGGCAGAGGACGAGGCGCTGGAGGCGGTCGGGGCGCACGAGGGCGACTTCGCCGCGGAGGGAATCGCCGCCCGGGTCCGGCTGGCCAAGCGGGGCATCGGCACCGAGGCCTTCGCCGCGCTCGACCGCGGCGATCGCGAGACCGCCCTCGACGAGCTGCTGGCGGAGATCGAAGGGGCGGACGAGGAGGCCCGCGAGGATCTGCGCCGTGCGATCGTCGGCATCCTCAGCGAAATCGACCCCGCCGACCCCGCCGCCCGCGAGTACCGCAAGCGCCTCGCTGCCGCGCTCTACTGACGGGAACATCTGTTCGCCTCACTAGTATGACGTGAGTGGCTGCCTCTGAGCGAATCGTCATCTCGGGTGCGCGTGAGCACAACCTGAAGGACATCGACGTCGAGCTGCCTCGCGACGCGCTGATCGTGATCACCGGGCTCTCGGGGTCTGGCAAGTCGAGCCTCGCCTTCGACACGATCTACGCCGAGGGGCAGCGGCGCTACGTCGAGTCGCTCTCCGCCTACGCGCGCCAGTTCCTCGGCCTGATGGAGAAGCCCGACGTCGACTCGATCGAGGGGCTCTCGCCGGCGATCTCGATCGACCAGAAGACGACCTCGCGCAACCCGCGCTCGACGGTCGGCACCGTGACCGAGATCTACGACTACCTGCGCCTGCTCTGGGCGCGGATCGGCGTGCCCGCACTGCCCCGAGTGCGGCGCGGAGATCACCGGTCAGACCCAGGAGCAGATCGTCGACCGCCTGATGACCCTCGAGGAGGGGACGAAATTCATGGTGATGGCGCCGGTCGTGCGCGGGCGCAAAGGCGAGTACGGGAAATTGCTCGACCAGATGCGCCTCGAGGGCTACTCGCGGGTCGAGGTCAACGGCGAGCTGCGCCGACTCGACGAGGAGATCGTGCTCGACAAGAAGTACAAACACGACATCTCGGTCGTCGTCGACCGGCTGGTGATGAAGACCGACCTGCGCCGCCGCCTCTCCGAGTCGGTCGAGGCCGCCGCGGGCCTCGCCGCCGGCCTGGTCGAAGTCGAGTTCGTCGAGGAGTCGAGGGAGACGATGCTCTTCTCCGAGCAGTTCGCCTGCCTCAACTGCGGCACCTCGATCCCCGAGCTGGAGCCGCGGATCTTCTCCTTCAACTCGCCGCACGGCGCCTGCGAGCGCTGCCACGGGCTCGGCTTCCAGCGGGTGATCGACCCCGAGCTGGTCGTCCCCGACCCGACCCTCTCGCTGGCCGAGGGCGCGCTGCAGCCCTGGAACCGCGGCGTCACCGCCTACTGGAAGCGGCTGATCGCGGCGGTCGCCGACGAGTACGGGGTCGACGCCGACAAGCCCTGGTCGAAGCTGAAGAAGAGCGAGAAAGAGATCTTCCTCTACGGCACCGGCGACGAGCGCCACCAGGTCACCTACACCAACCGCTTCGGCCGCCGTCGCTCCTACAAGGTCCGCTTCGAGGGGATCGTCAACCAGCTTCAGCGTCGCTACGAGGAGACCGACTCGGAGACCAACCGCGAGCGGATCGAGGGCTACATGGCCGAGCAGCCCTGCCCGGACTGCGAGGGGGCGCGGCTGCGGCCGGAGACCCTCGCGGTCAAGGTCGGCGGGATCAGCATCGCCGAGTACACGCGCCCTCTCGGCGCGGGCGGCGGCCGAGTGGATCGCCACGCTGGAGCTGACCGAGACCGAGCGGGCGATCGCCCGCCTGATCGTGCGCGAGATCACCGAACGGCTCGCCTTCCTCGAGAACGTCGGCATCGGCTACCTCTCGCTGTCGCGCTCGGCCCGCTCGCTCTCCGGCGGCGAGGCGCAGCGGATCCGCCTCGCGACCCAGATCGGCTCCAGCCTGGTCGGCGTGATGTACGTGCTCGACGAGCCCTCGATCGGCCTGCACCAGCGCGACAACGAGAAGCTGATCGGGACGCTCGACCGGCTGCGCGACCTCGGCAACACCGTGATCGTGGTCGAGCACGACGAGGGGACGATGAGGGCCGCCGACCACCTCGTCGACCTCGGTCCCGGGCGCCGGCGAACACGGCGGCCACGTGATCGCCGCCGGCACGCCGACCGAGGTCGCCAAGGACCCGGCCTCGCTGACCGGCCAGTACCTCTCCGGCAAGCGCATGATCGAGGTGCCGGCCGAGCGCCGCGAGCCGCGCGGCGCGCTGCTCGTCCGCGGCGCCCGCGAACACAACCTCAAGGAGATCGACGTGGCGATCCCGCTCGGCGTCTTCTGCTGCGTCACCGGCGTCTCCGGCTCGGGCAAGTCGACCCTGGTCAACGAGACCCTGCACCACGCGGTCGCCAACCGCCTGCACCAGGCGAAGCTGCGCCCCGGCGCCCACGACGGCATCGACGGACTCAGCCAGATCGACAAGATCATCAACATCGACCAGTCGCCGATCGGCCGCACGCCGCGCTCCAACCCGGCCACCTACACCGGCGTCTTCGACCACATCCGCCAGCTCTTCACCCAGACCCAGGAGGCGCGGGCGCGCGGCTACAAGCCGGGCCGCTTCAGCTTCAACGTCAAGGGCGGCCGCTGCGAGGTCTGCAAGGGCGACGGCCAGATCAAGATCGAGATGCACTTCCTGCCCGACGTCTACGTGCCCTGCGAGCAGTGCCACGGCAAGCGCTACAACCGCGAGACGCTCGAGGTCCGCTTCAAGGGCAAGAGCATCGCCGACGTGCTCGAGATGTCGGTCGAGGAGGCGGTCGGCTTCTTCGAGAACGTGCCGAAGATCGCCCGCCGCCTGCGCACCCTGCACGACGTCGGGCTCGACTACATCCGCCTCGGCCAGCCGGCGACGACGCTCTCCGGCGGCGAGGCGCAGCGGGTCAAGCTGGCCACCGAGCTCTCCAAAGTCGCCACCGGCGACACCCTCTACATCCTCGACGAGCCGACCACCGGCCTCCACTTCGCCGACGTGCAGCGGCTGCTCGACGTGCTCGGACGCCTGGTCGACGCCGGCAACACGGTGGTCGTGATCGAGCACAACCTCGACGTGATCAAGACCGCCGACCGGCTGATCGACCTCGGCCCCGAGGGCGGCGAAGAGGGGGGAGAGGTGGTCGCCACCGGCACCCCCGAGGAGGTCGCCGCGGTCAGAGGCCTCCTACACCGGCCGCTTCCTCGCCGAGCTGGTCGAGCCGGCCAAGCCAACGAAGCCGAAGCGCGCGCGCAGGCGGCGCGAGCCGATCGCCGCGTAGCCGATTCGCTGCTGACGCAATTAGGTGGCGCCGGTCTTCGACGGGCGCTACCTTGGAGAGTGAAATTCGCGGCGAGCGGGTAGAGGGCAGGGCGAATAAGGAGGAGCTCATGTCCCGATCAGCTTGGAAGCGAGTCTCGGTTCGCGCTCGGCGCGCTGTTGGCGCTCGCCGTCGTGTCGCCGGGTTGCGGCGGAGACGACGGCGGCGGTGGGGCCAAGATCGCCTTCCTGCTTCCCGAGAACGAAACGCCGCGCTACGAAGCGCACGACCGCCCCGAATTCGAAGAAAACGTCGAAGCTGAATGCGCTGACTGCGAAATCCTCTACAGCAACGCGACCGGCGACGCCTCCAAACAGCAGAGCCAGGCGGAAGCGGCGCTGACCCAGGGTGCCGAAGTGATGGTCGCTCGACCCGATCGACGCCAAATCGGCCGCGGCGATCGTCGAAAAGGCGAAAGCGCAGGACGTCCCGGTCCTCTGCTACGACAGGCTGATCGAAAACGCCGAAGTCGACTACTACGTCTCCTTCGACAACGTCGAGGTCGGCGAACTGCAGGCCGAAACGCTGGCGGAAAAACTGAAAGAAGACGGTAGCCCCGAGGGCCCGATCGTGAAGATCAACGGCGACCCCGCCGACAGCAACGCCGCGCTCTTCAAGGAAGGCTCGAACAAAGGGTTCGAAGCCGCCGGGGTCAAAGTCGCCAAGGAATACGACACGCCCGAATGGTCGGCGACGAACGCCCAGAACGAGATGCAGCAGGCGATCACCGCACTCGGCAAAAACGGGTTCGAAGGCGTCTACGGAGCCAACGACGAAACGGCCGCCGGCTCGATCGCCGCGATGAAATCGGCCGGCATCAACCCGGAAGAAAGGCCGAGCACCGGCCAGGACGCCACCGTCGCCGGCGTGCAGCGAATCATCGCCGGCCAGCAGTTCATGACGGTCTACAAGGCCACCGACAAGCAGACGAAGGTCGGCGGCCGAAATCGCCGTCGCGCTCGCCGAAGGCGAAGAAGTCCCGCAGAGCAAGATCACCGAAGAAGTCGACAACGGCAAAACCAAAGTGCCGTCGGTCCTGCTCGAACCGGTCGCGGTGACCAAAGACAACGTCAAAGACACCGTGGTCAAAGACGAATTCATCACCGCCGACGAACTCTGCACCGGCGCCTACGCGAAAGCGTGCAAAGAAGCGGGGATCTCCTAGGCAGAGATGGAGCCTCGGGCAAACGCCCTCCTCGAGCTGGAGGGAGTGAGCAAGCGATTCGGCCCGGTCCAGGCTCTGGACCGGGTCGACTTCGCAGTTCACGGCGGCGAGGTGGTCGGCCTGGTCGGCGACAACGGCGCCGGCAAGTCGACGCTGGTGAAGACGATCGCCGGCATCCACTCTGCCGACGCCGGCCGGATCCGCTTCGACGGCAGCGAGATCTCGATCTCGCGAGCCCCAGGATGCGACCGAGCTCGGGATCGCCACCGTCTACCAGGACCTCGCCCTCTGCGACAACCTCGACGTCGTCGCCAACCTCTTCCTCGGCCACGAGGAGGTTGCGCCGGGCCCGGGGCAGGTCTCGCGCCAGCTCGACGAGGCGAAGATGGAGCACCGACCGGGGAGCTGCTCTCCGGTCTCTCGGTGACGATCCCGAGCCTGCGCACCGAGGTCGGGACCCTCTCCGGCGGCCAGCGCCAGCAGGTCGCGGTCGCGCGCTCGCTGCTCGGAGAGCCCAGGGTCGTGCTGCTCGACGAGCCGACCGCGGCGCTCGGCGTGCCGCAGACCAAGCAGGTGCTGGAGCTGATCGGGCGCCTGCGCGAGCGCGGCCTCGGCGTCGTCGTGATCAGCCACAACCTGGTCAACGTCTTCGAGGTCGCGGACCGGATCGTCGTCCTGCGCCTCGGCCGCGCCGCCGGGGACTTCGACGCCGAAGCGACGACCGAGGAGCACGTCGTCTCGGCGATCACCGGCATCGGCGAGGCGAGGGCGAAACGAGGGACGAGCGGAGGAGATCTAGGGGCGATGAGCGATGCGCCGCGGCGCCGCCGAGGAGCGGAGCTGGCCGGTTCACCGCGAGACCTGCGCCGCCTCGTCCAGGGCGACCTCGCCTCGGTCCGCGTCGTCCTCGGCCTGGCCCTGATCTGGATCATCTTCCAGTCCCAGAACGACCGCTTCCTCACCGCCCAGAACCTCACCAACCTGATGCTGCAGATCACCGCCATCGGCCTGATCTCGGTCGGCATCGTCTACGTGCTGCTGCTCGGCGAGATCGACCTCTCGGTCGGCGCCGTCAGCGGCCTCGCCGCCGCGGTGATGGCGGTGCTCAACGTCAACCACGGCTGGAGCCCGTACCTGGCGATTGCCGCCGCGATCCTCGTCGGCACTGGCGATCGGGCTGCTCCAGGGCTCCCTCTTCAGCCGCTTCGTCATCCCCTCCTTCGTCGTCACCCTGGCCGGCCTGCTCGCCTGGCAGGGCGCGCTCTTACAGGTGCTCGGCTCGACCGGGACGATCAACCTCACCGACCCGAAGATCACCGGCCTCGCCAACACCTTCTACTCCGACACGGTCGGCTGGATCTTCTGCGCGATCGTGATCGCCGCCTTTGCCGCGTCGTCTTCGTCGGCCACAGGCGCCGGGTGGCGGCGGGGCTCGACCGGCGAGAGCGTTGCCGACGCTCGGCTTCCGGGTCGGCCTGGTCGCGGCGATCTCGATCGTCGCCGTCGCGATCCTCAACTCCGACCGCGGCGTGCCGCTGGCGCTGCTGATCCTGCTCGCCTTCGTCGTCGGCATGGAGTACGTCGTCAAGCGAACTCGCTTCGGGCGCCATGTCTACGCCGTCGGCGGCAACGCCGAGGCGGCTCGCCGTGCCGGCATGCGGGTCAACCGGCGTGCGCGTCGCGGTCTTCGCCATCGCCGGCTCGATGGCGGCGATCGGCGGCATCATGGCCGCGTCGCGCCTGCTGGCGGTCAACCAGGGCTCGGGCGGCAGCGAACTGCTGCTGCTCGCGATCGCCGGCCCGGTCATCGCCGGCACCAGCCTCTTCGGCGGCCGCGGCTCGGTCTGGACCGCCCTGCTCGGCGCCCTGGTGATCGGCTCGATCTCCAACGGCATGGACCTGCTGGCGCTCTCCTCCGCGGTCAAGTTCATGGTCACCGGCGGCGTCCTGCTGCTCGCCGTCCTCGTCGACGCGATCGCCCGCCAGCAGCGCCAGGCCGCCGGCCGCGTCTGAGGAGGGAGGTCGGGTGTCCCCGGCAGCACGCGGCGTCCTGTTTTTCGCAGAACCAACTCAGCGAGAGAGACCGGCTTGAAGGCGAAAAACCCAGCGTGCTGCCGGGGATACCCGACCTCCTACTGCCTGACGAGCAGCGAGGCGCCGATCGCGCCGCCGAGGTCGCCGAGCGAGGCGACCCCACCGTTGGCGGGTCGTTCGTCGACGAAGAGGTGCTTGCCCATCTCCTCGGTCAGCGGTCCCATGAAGCGCTCGCCGAAGCGGACGCCAAGGCCGCCGCCGATCACTACTGCCTCGACGTCGAGCACGTTGCAGGCGGAAGCGACCCCGGTGCCCAGCGCCTCGATCGCCCGCTCGATCAGCTTCTCGGCGAGCTTGTCGCCGTGATCGAGCGCCCGCTCCCAGATGCCGCTGGTCAAGCGTGGTTTCTCGTGCTTGTGCATCAGCTTGAAGAGATCGGTCTTATGGCCCTCGTCGTGTCGCCGCCGCGCCTCGGCTTCCATCGCCGCCCTGCCCGCGTAGGCCTCCATGCAGCCCCGGCGCCCGCAGGGGCACTTGGCGCCGCCGCGCTCGACCACGATGTGACCGATCTCACCGGCCGCCCCGCGCCCGAGCCAGGGCTTGCCGTCGAGGATGATCCCGCCACCGACGCCGGTGCCCCACCAGACCCCGAGCAGCGAGCCGAAACTCCCTGCCGGCACCGAGCTCGTACTCGCCTTCGATCGCGACCTGGACGTCGTTGCCGATCCGCACCTCCGCGCCGAGCGCCTGCGAGAGCGTCTCACCGAGCGGGAAGCTGCCTTCCCAGCCAGGCAGGTTGCGGGCGCCGGAGACAACGCCCGTCTTGCCGTCCGCGTCGCCAGGGGAGCCGACGCCGACGCCCCGTAGCTCCTCTGGCTCGATGCCGGCGGCGGAGGCCGCTTCGCGCAGCCCCTCCTCCATCGCCTTGGCCACGTTGGATGGACCGCCGTCGGTGGGCGTCGGTAGCCGCGCCTCTCCACGAATCTCGCCGCCGGGATCGACGATCGCCGCCTGGATCTTCGTCCCGCCGAGGTCGATGCCGCCGCGCAGGTCGCTCACGTTCGTCAGTCTATGTCGCCGTGGAGCGGGGCTGGCGCATCTGGTGGGCGAAGCGGCGCTGGTATGAGCGCAACCGCCGCCCCCTGCGGCGCTGGCGCCTCAACCGCCACGCGGCGCGTGGGGGCTTCTTCGTCCGCTACCCGGTCGAGGGCGAGCTGCTGGAGGCGCTCGACCAGGGCCGGTTGACGATTGGCGAAGGCACCCTGCTCGAGCCGGGGTGCTGGCTGACGCTCGCCCCCGAGGCGCGGATCGAGATCGGCGCCGGCTGCTTCCTCAACCGCAACACGATGCTCGCCGCCCACGAGCGGATCGAGATCGGCGACCACACGATGCTCGCCAACGGTTGCTTCGTCGGCGACGCCGACCACCGCTTCGACGACCCCGACACCCCCATCACCTGGCAGGGCTTCACCAGCAAGGGCCCGGTCAGGATCGGCGCCAACTGCTGGCTCGGGGTCAACGTTGCCGTGACCAGCGGCGTCACGATCGGAGAGCGCTGCGTGGTCGGCGCCAACTCGGTGGTCACCGCGGACCTGCCGCCGGGCTCGATCGCCGCGGGCGCTCCGGCCCGTGTGATCAAGGCCATAGAGTTCCGCCGCTGAGTGCCTATACTGGGATCTCGGCCGTGACCCCTCGGGCATGGACCAAATGAGCCTCGTACTGACTGAGCCTCCCCGCGCAGAAGCAGGCGTGAAGTTCGTCCGCGCCAAGGACGATCTCCGAGCCATGCTCGCCACCGCCCGCCGCGAGGAGCGCTCGATCGGCCTGGTGCCGACGATGGGCTACCTGCACGAGGGCCACCTCTCGCTCCTGCGTGCCGCCCGCGCCGAGTGCGACGTCGTCGTCATGAGCCTCTTCGTCAACCCGGCCCAGTTCGGGCCGGGCGAGGATCTCGACCGCTATCCGCGCGACGAGGAGCGCGACGCCGCGCTTGCCGCCGAGGCAGGGGTCGACCTGATCTACGCGCCGTCGGTCGAGCAGGTCTACCCAGAGGGCTTCTCCACCCAGGTCGCGGTCGAGGGGCTGACCGAGGTCCTCTGCGGCGATCCGGCGCGGCGCGGCCCCGGCCACTTCCGCGGCGTCACCACCGTCGTCGCCAAGCTCTTCAACACGGTGCAGCCCGACGTCGCCTACTTCGGCCAGAAGGACGCCCAGCAGGTGGCGGCGATCCGGCGCATGGCGCGCGACCTCGACATCCCGGTGCGAGTCGAGGCGCTGCCGATCGTGCGCGAGCCCGACGGTCTGGCGATGAGCTCGCGCAACGCCTACCTGTCCGCCGGGGATCGCGAGCGGGCAGCCGCGCTTTCGCGCGCGCTGCGGGTCGCCGAGCGACCACGCGCGTGAGGGCTCGCTGGCCGAGGGCATCGAGGCCGCGCTCCGCGAGCTGGCCGACGCCGGGATCGAGCCCGAGTACCTGGAGGCGCGGGACGCTGAGAGCTTGGAGCCGGTGGCCGAGCTGGACGGCCGCCCGGTGCTGATCGCGGTCGCGGCCAGGGTCGGCCCGGCGCGACTGATCGACAACGTGACAATTGCAGGAGACGGCGAGGGGGAAAACACCTGATGCAGAGACAGATGCTCAAGTCCAAGATCCACCGGGCGACCGTGACCGACTGCGACGTCGACTACATCGGCAGCATCACGATCGACACCGAGCTGATGGCGAGCGCCGACCTGATCACCAACGAGCAGGTCCACGTCTGGGACATCGACAACGGCGCCCGCTTCGTCACCTACGTGATCGACGGTGAGCCGGGCTCCGGCACGATGCAGGTGAACGGCGCCGCCGCCCACCTGACCCGGCCGGGGCACAAGATCATCGTCGCCTCCTTCGGCGCCTACGACGAGAGCGATCTGGAGACCTACTCGCCGGTCGTCGTCCACGTCGACGACGCCAACCGGGCGGTCGCCGTCGACAGCCACCCGGAGGTGCTGCTCTCCGGGGAGGTCTTGTCATGAGCGAGCGCCGCCCCGTCACCCTGCCCCGCCTGGCCGAGATGAAGGAGGCGGGCGAACCGATCGTGATGGTCACCGCCTACGACTACCCCTCGGCGCGGGTCGCCGAGGAGGCCGGCGTCGACCTCGTCCTGGTCGGCGACACGGCGGCGATGGTCGTGCTCGGCTACCCGGGCACCGAGCCGGTCTCGATGGACGAGATGGTGATGCTCGGCAAGGCCGTTCGCCGCGGCTTGAAGACGCCGCTGATGGTCGGCGACATGCCGATGGGCAGCTACGAGGCGAGCAACGAGCTCGCCGTCCAGAGCGCCCAGCGGCTGGTCAAGGAGACCGGCTGCCAGACGGTCAAGCTGGAGGCGGGGGGGACCTCGGTCGAGCGGGCGCGGGCGATCGTCCGCGCCGGCATCCCGGTGATGGGACACGTCGGGCTGACGCCGCAGACCGCCACCGCCCTCGGCGGCTACAAGACCCAGGGCAAGACCGCGCAGGGCGCGATCCAGCTGCTCGAGGACGCGCTCGCGCTGCAGTCGGTCGGCTGCTTCGCGATCGTCTTCGAGGCGGTGCCGGCGGCGATCACCGAGGCGATCGTCGAGAAGCTGGAGGTGCCGGCGATCGGGATCGGCGCCGGCCCGGCGACTGCCGGCCAGGTGCTCGTCTACCACGACCTGCTCGGGATCACGACCGGGCGCTCGCCCAAATTCGTCAAGCGCTATGCCGAGATCCACGCGGCGATGGTCGAGGGCGTCGGTCGCTATGCCGAGGAGGTGCGCTCGCAGCGCTTCCCCGAGCCCGATCACGTCTACGGGGTCGAACCGGCTGAGCTGGCCGAGTTCCAGCGCTACCTCGAGCAGAAGGACGGCATCGGGTCGCAGTCATCGTGGGACTGGGAGCCGCTTCCCTGAGGTAGGCCGCGAGAGCGACCGCGTGACGGTCGGGGTGCGCGCGGTTAGCATCTCGACGATGAGCCTCCCCGCTGAGGAGCGGCGCGCCAAGCTGATCGACCTCTACGAAGAGGTCCAGGTCTGCACCAAGTGCCCGCTGCACGAGACGCGGGGCAAGGCGGTGTTCGGCGCGGGCGACGCCGACGCCGAGGTGATGTTCGTCGGCGAGGCGCCGGGGGCCGAAGAGGACCGCCAGGGGCTGCCCTTCGTCGGCCGCGCGGGGCAGCTGCTCAACCAGCTCCTGGAGGGGATCGGCCTCTCGCGGGAGGACGTCTTCATTGCCAACGTGCTGAAGAGCCGGCCGCCGGGGAACCGCGATCCGCAGCCACTGGAGATCGAAGCCTGCCGCCCGTACCTGTTCGAGCAGGTACGGCTGATCGAGCCGAGGGTGGTCTGCACCCTCGGCAACTTCGCGACCAAGCTGCTGAGCGGCAACCCGGCCGGGATCACCCGCGTGCGGGGCACGCCGCAGGTGCACGATCTGGGCGGCCGCACGGTCTTCCTGCTGCCGCTCTTCCATCCCGCGGCGGCGCTGCGCACCCCGGCCGTGAAGGAGACGCTGCGGGCCGACATCGAGCTGTTGCCGCGGCTGCTCGCCGGGCCGCCGCCCGGCGCCCCCGAAGAGGAGGTGGAGATCGAGGAGTCGCCGGTGCCCGGCCCGCCCCAGCCGCCGGCCGACCAGCTCGATCTGTTCGGGTGAGCAGCTTCCTCACCTCCTCCGCCGCCGAGACCGAAGCGGTGGGGGCCCAGATCGCCGCCCGCCTCGGCCCCGGCGACGTCGTCGTCCTCAGGGGCGACCTGGGTTCCGGCAAGACGACGCTCATCCGCGGCGCCTGCCGGGCCCTCGGAGTCGAGGGCCCGGTCACCTCGCCCACCTTCACGATCGGCCAGCGCTACCGCGGCCGGCTGCCGGTCTCCCACCTCGACCTCTACCGCCTCGACGGGCTCGAGGACGAGGACCCGGCCCTGCTCGACGACTATCTCGACCCGGCCTCGGTCGCCTTCGTCGAGTGGCCGCGGGCGGCCGAGCCGCATCTGGCCGGGCGCCGCGTGCTGGAGATCCGCCTCGCCCACCTCGGCGCCGACAGACGCCAAATCGAGCTGGGCAGCGCATCGCCCAGCAAATGAAGGTGTTTCGGAGGGGGATGCCGCCCTGTAGCATCGCTGCGCCAACGCGAACGAAGGAGGAAGGCGCCGAATGAAGGGACTGAAGACGCTGACGGCGATCGGGCTGGGCGTTGCGCTGCTTGCCGGCGCGGCACCGGCCTCCGCGCAGGCCGCTGCCTACAAGCACTACGTCGCCTGCGGCCTCTCCCAGAACGCGAAACCGGCGCACGTATGCCAGAAGGCCCGTAAAAAGGGTGCTTTCTTCCGCAGCAACAACGGCGACGTCTTCTACACGGTCTGCGTCAAATTCCCGACGAAGAAAAACCTCTGCGCGCCCAAACAGGAAGCGGTCCGGGGGACTCTCTACGTCAACAAGATCACCTCGAATATCCCCGGCAGGCACCGGGTCAGCTGGTTCGTGCAGGGCAAACGGGTGGGGTCCTTCGCCTTCACCGTCCCGGGGTAGCTCGGCGCTGGTAACCGTCGGCTTCGATACCGCGACCGAGGACACCGCCGTCGGCGCCGTGCGCGACGGCGAGGTCCTCTTCGAAGCTCTGCACGGACCGGCCGAGCAGGGCGGGCCGCTGCACACGACGGTCCTGCTGGAGGAGATAGAGCGCGCCGCCGCGGCAGCCGGCGGTTGGCAGGCGGTGGAGCGGATCGCCGTCGGGATCGGCCCCGGCTCCTTCACCGGCCTGCGGGTGGGCATCGCCACGGCGCGGGGGCTGGGGTTGAGTCGCGGGCTGCCGCTGAGCGGCGTCGGCACCCTCGACGCGCTCGGTCGCGGCCTCGGCGAGGCTGCCGGCGCCAGGCCCCGCCTGGCGATTCTCGACGCGCGCCGCGGAGAGGTCGCCGCGGCGCTCTACGCGGCGAGCGGCGAGCGGCTCTGGGAGCCGCTGCTCGGCTCCCCCGAGGAACTGGCGGAGAAGATCGCGGCGATGCCCGAAACGGCGCTGTGCGGCGGATCGGGCGCGGTACGATTTCGCCAGCAGCTGGTGAGTCGGGCCGTCGAGATCCCGGACGACGCCGACCCCTTGCACCGCGTAGCCGCGCGGCATGTCTGCGCTCTCGCGGCCAGCGGGCCGGGGGAGAGCGGGTTCGAGTCCGTCGCCCCGATCTATCTGAGGCCCCCCGACGCGGAAAAGTGGCGTGAGCGAGATTCTCTCCAAGCAGCAGACTGAGATCGGCGGCGAGCCGCTCGTCCGCCGGCTGGCTTACAGCGATCTGCCGGCGGTGATCTCGATCGAGCGGCGCTCCTTCCCGGCGCCCTGGTCGCTGGCGATGTTCGTGCTCGAGCTCTCCAAGCCCTCGGGGGTGTGCCTGGCGGCGACCGTGGGGGACGAGCTGCTCGGCTACCTCGTCTGCTCCCGCTACGACCGGGTCTGGCACCTGATGAACGTCGCCGTGGCGCCGGAGCGGCGCCGGCGGGGGGTCGCCAGCCGCCTGGTCTCCGAGCTGATCGGGGAGACCGGCGGCGAGCTTCCCTTGACGCTCGAGGTGCGGGTGTCCAACCGCGATGCGATCGCGATGTACGAGCGACTCGGCTTCCGCTCGGCCGGAGTCCGCCCTCGCTACTACCAGGACAACGGCGAGGACGCCCTGATCATGTGGCTCGACTAGTGCTCACCGCCGCAAGCTCCGCCGGGGAGCACTAGTGATCCTCGCGATCGAGACCTCCTGCGACGACACCTGCGCCGCTGTCGTCGACGGCGACCGCATTCTCTCCAACCTGATCTCCTCGCAGGACGAGGCGCACGCCCGCTTCGGCGGGATCGTGCCTGAGGTCGCCTCGCGCCATCACCTCGAGCTGGCCGTGCCGGTGGTCGAGGCCGCCCTCGCCGAGGCCGGCGTCGGCCTCGACCGGATAGAGGCCGTCGCCGTCACCGCCGGCCCGGGGCTGATCGGGGCGCTGCTGGTTGGGCTCAGCACGGCCAAGGCGATCGCCGCGCCGCGCCGGCTGCCGCTGATTCCGGTCGACCATCTGCAGGGGCACGTCGCCGCCAACTTCCTCGCGCCGGAGCCGCTGGAGCCCCCCTTTCTCTGCCTGGTGGCGAGCGGCGGCCACACGCTGCTCGCCGGCGTGCGCGACCACGCCGGCCACGAGGTGCTGGGGCAGACGCTCGACGACGCCGCCGGCGAGGCCTTCGACAAGGTCGCCCGCTTGCTCGGCCTCGGCTTTCCGGGCGGCCCGGCGCTGCAGCAGCTGGCCGAGGAGGGGGACCCTGAGGCGTTCGACATGCCGGTCGCGATGGCGCGCGATCCCGGCCTCGACTTCAGCTTCAGCGGCTTGAAGACGGCGCTCGTCTACCTCTGCCGCGACCTCGGCGCCGACGGTGTGCGCGAGCGGCGCGCCGACCTCGCCGCGAGCTTCCAGGCGGCGGCGGTCGGGCAGCTGACCTCGAAACTGAAGCGGGCGCTGAAGCGGGGCGAGTGGGACGCGGTGGCGCTGGGCGGCGGCGTCGCCGCCAACGGCCCGCTGCGCGAGGCGGTCGCGGCGCTCTGCGAGGAGCTCGGTCTGCGGCTGAAGCTGGTGCCGCTGGAGCTCTGCACCGATAACGCCGCGATGATCGCCTCCGCCGCTCGCTTCGCCGAGTCGCTTCCCTACCCGGACTACCTCTCCTACGACGCTTTCCCCAGCGCTCGGCCGCCGGTCGCGACGCGATGAGCGCGGAGCTCGTCCTCTACACGCGGCCCGGCTGCCACCTCTGCGAGCAGGCCCTGGAAGGGCTCGTCGCTCTGCACGAGGAGGGCTACCGCTTCGAGCTGCGCGAGGTCGATATCGAGAGCGACGAGGAGCTGCTGCGACGGATGCTCGAGCGCATCCCGGTGCTCGAGCTGAACGGCGAGGTGGTCTCCGAGCTGACCCTGGACCAAACCTCCGTTCGGGCGCGGCTCGATACTGTGGGGACCGATGATTGAGCAGGCGATGGAGGAGCTCGGGGCGCCAGGTGGGCTGGTCGGTGAGGGGGAGCGGCTCTCGCTCGGCGTCGCCGCGCGGCTCTCGCGCTACCTGCAGGTGCTGACCCAGGCCCGCAAGATGGGCCGCGAGACGATCTCCTCGCAGGAACTCTCGGACTACACCCACATCAACCCGACCCAGATCCGCCGCGACCTCTCCGGCTTCGGCAAGTTCGGCAAGCGCGGGGTCGGCTACAACGTCGAGTCGCTGGTGGCGGAGATCCGCAAGATCCTGCGGACGTCGGGCCAGCACAACATCGCGCTCTTCGGCGCGGGCAACCTCGGCCAGGCGATCGCCAGCTCCGACATCTTCGCCGACCACGGCTTCGAGGTCGTCGCCATGTTCGACATCGACCCGGCCGTCGTCGGCACACAGGTCGGCAGCCTGGAGGTGCGCGATTTCGGCGAGCTCGAGGCGGTGGTCTCCGAGCAGGAGATCGTCGTCGGCGTGCTCGCCGTCCCCGCTGCCGCCGCGCAGGCGGTCGCCGACCGCCTGGTCGAGGCCGGGGTGAAGATCATCTTCAACTACTCCGAGCAGCTGCTCCAGGTTCCGCCGGAGGTGACGGTGCACACCTCCAGCCCCGCCGTCGACCTCCTCTACGCGCTCTACTTCTACCTGGCCTGAGAAGGAGCCCAGACCCTTGCCCCTCGACCTCGACCTGGCTCGGGAGAGATTCGAGTCCTCCACCGACTTCACCATCGGACTCGAGGAGGAGTTCGCCATCCTTGATCCGACCACGCTGGAGCTGGAGCACCGCTTCGAGGACCTCTACGCCGCCTGCCAGAAGGACGATCTGCTGGCCGGCTCGGCGGCTGGCGAGCTGATCGCCTCGGAGATCGAGATCCGCTCCGGCCGCTGCGAGAGCTTCGCCGAGGCGATGTCGGCGCAGATCGAGCGCCGTGCCAGGCTCTTCGCGCTGGCCGACGGGATGGGCTTGGGGCTGGCCGCGATGGGCACCCATCCGTGGGCCGACTACCTGGACCAGCGGATCATCGACACCCCCCACTACAACCGGCTGCGGCACGAACTCGGCTGGGTCGCGCAGCGCAACAACACCTGGAGCATGCACGTCCACATGGGCGTGCGGGGAGCCGACCGCGCGATCGCCGTCTGCGACTGGATCCGCGAGCTGCTGCCGCTGCTGCTCGCCGTCTCCGCCAACTCGCCCTTCCTCGACCGCCACGACACCGGCCTGCACACCGTGCGCACCGAGATCTTCACCCGCACCTTTCCCCGCTGCGGCGTCCCCAGCCCGTTCGTCGACTGGGAGAGCTATGCCGAGTTCGTCGGCACCCTGCAGCGGACCGGCACCGTGGTCGAGTCGACGCAGCTCTGGTGGAGCGTCCGCCCGCACCACCAGTTCGGCACGGTCGAGGTGCGGATCTGCGACGCGCAGACGCGCGGCGAGGAGTCGTTTGGGCTGGCCGGGTTGATCGCCGCCTGCATCGCCCAGACGGCGCTCGACTACGACGAGCACGGCTACGAAGGCGCCGGCTCGCCGCTGCGCGACCGCGAGATCGAGGAGAACCTCTGGCGCGCGATTCGCCATGGGATGAGCGGCAAGCTGATCGATTTTCGCCGCGGCGAGGAGGTCGAGGCCCGGGCGGTGCTGGAGGCGCTGCTCGAGTGGACCGAGCCGGCGCGCTCGGCGCTTGGCATCGAGCCGCGGCTGCCGGAGCGCAACGGCGCCGAGCGGGCGCGGGAGGCGCTCGATGCCGGTGTCGCGATCGAGGAGATCTACCGCGACGCCGTGCGCGAGACCCACCGCACCTACGCGGCAGCCGAGCAGACCGCCTGAGAACAGGCTCAGAACGCGGTATCCGCGCCCCCTTATAGACTTCCGCGCCGCTCAAATCCAGCCGGAGGAATCGAACTTGACCAGCTTCTTGACCGATTACGGAGTCGTCGTCGCGCTCGTCTGCGCGGGGGCGGCAATTGTCTATGGACTCGTCATCACTCAGCGCCTGCTTACGAAGTCGCCGGGCAACGAGCGGATGCAGGAGATCTCGGGTGCCGTGCAGGAAGGCGCCAGTGCCTACCTGAACCGCCAGTACACGATCATCGGCGCGGTCGCGATCCCGATCGCGGTCCTGCTGCTGCTCCTGCAGAACTGGGAGACCGCGGTCGGCTTCGTCATTGGCGCGGTCTTCTCCGGTGCCGCCGGCTTCATCGGCATGAACCTCTCGGTGCGAGCCAACTCGCGCGTCGCCGAGGCCGCCCGCGGCGGTGTGCCGCCGGCGCTCGACGTCGCTTTCAAGGGCGGCTCGGTCACCGGCATGCTCGTCGTCGGCCTGGCGCTGCTCGGCGTCGCCGGCTACTACGGCATCCTCGTCGCCACCGGCAGCACCGACAAGCACGCGGTCGACGCCCTCGTCGGCCTCGGCTTCGGCGGCTCGCTGATCTCGGTCTTCGCCCGCCTCGGCGGCGGCATCTTCACCAAGGCCGCCGACGTCGGTGCCGACCTGGTCGGCAAGGTCGAGGCGGGGATCCCCGAGGACGATCCCCGCAACCCGGCTGTGATCGCCGACAACGTCGGCGACAACGTCGGCGACTGCGCTGGCATGGCCGCCGACCTCTTCGAGACCTACGCCGTTACCTCCGTCGCGGTGATGCTGCTCGGCGTCCTCACCTTCACCGGTGCGGGCGGCGAATTCGCCCGCGAGGTCGCGATCTACCCGCTGGTGCTCGGCGGCGTCGCGATCCTCGCCTCGATCGTCGGGGCGCTCTCGGTACGGACCAAATCGGACCGGGTCGAGGGGGCCCTCTACACGGGGATGATCATCTCCGGAATCCTCTCGATCGCCGCCTTCTACCCGATCACGGAGTGGCTGATGAGCGACGCCGTGCGGCTGGGGCTCAGCACCGCCGCCGACGCGGTCACCACCACCGACCTCTGGCTCTGCGCCGTGATCGGCGTCGCGGTGACGGCGCTACTTTTTGTCATCACCGAATATTACACTTCGACCCGTTTCCGTCCGGTGAAGACGATCGCCCAAGCGTCGGAGACCGGCCACGCGACCAACATCATCCAGGGGCTGGCGCAGGGCTTCCAGTCGACCGCCGCGCCGGCGCTGGTGATCGCCTTGGCGATCCTCGCCGCCAACGAGCTGGCCGGGATCTACGGCATCGGCGTCGCGGTGATGGCGCAGCTCTCGCTCTGCGGCCTGATCGTCGCCCTCGACGCCTTCGGGCCGATCACCGACAACGCCGGTGGCATCGCCGAGATGGCCGACCTGCCCGAGGACGTGCGCAACGTGACCGATCCGCTCGACGCGGTCGGCAACACGACCAAGGCGGTCACCAAGGGCTACGCGATCGGCTCCGCCGCCCTCGCTGCCCTGGTCCTGTTCGCCGCCTTCAAGAGCGAGCTCGCTGACGAGGCGCCGCCCGGGTTCGACCTCAACAGCCTCTTCAACCTCTCCTCACCCGAGGTGTTGATCGGGCTGATCGTCGGCGGCATGATGGTCTACCTGTTCGCGGCGCTAGCGATCGAGGCGGTCGGCCGCGCCGGCGGCCAGGTCGTCGAACAGGTGCGCGAGCAGTTCCGCGAGCACCCGGGGATCATGGAGGGGACCGAAAAGCCCGAGTACGGCAAGACGGTCAGCATCGTCACCTTGGCGGCGCAGAAAGAGATGATCCTGCCCTCGCTGATCCCGATCGTGGTGCCGGTGATCGTCGGCCTGCTCAGCGTCGACGCACTCGGCGGCCTCTTGATCGGCGTGATCGTCGTCGGCCTCTTCGCGGCGGTCTCGATGACCGCTGGCGGCGGCGCCTGGGACAACGCCAAGAAGCTGATCGAGGACGGCGCCCACGGGGGCAAAGGCTCCCCGGCCCACGAAGCATCGGTGACCGGCGACACGGTTGGCGATCCCTACAAGGACACGGCCGGCCCGGCGATCAACCCGATGATCAAGGTGGCGAACATCGTCGCCATCCTGATCATCCCCATAGTTCACTTCTAGGCGTTGGCAAGGCGGGAGGGGCAGGGTGCCCCTCCCGCCTTGCTGGGCTTGCTGCTGGTCGAACGCCTATGCGGCATCCAGCAGTGGTCTCAGCATCTCGGCCACCGGCTGGGGTTCGTCGACTATCTGCCGATATGAGAGCCGGATCGCCTCGTAGCCAAGGGACTTGAGCTTCAGGTCGCGATCCCGATCGGCCTCGAAGGCCTCCTGACCGCCGTGGTATCGATAGCCATCGGTTTCCACGATCAATCGCCGATCTCGCCAGAGAAAGTCGACGAGGAAGGGTCCGATCGGCATGTTGACCTCCGGCGTCGGGAGCTGAAACCGGCGACAGAGGCGAAGGAAGAGCCACTCCAACTCGCTGCGCGTCCGGTCCGGCATTGCCTCTTCCTCGATCGGCAAGCCGAGCACGTCGGCTTGCCGAATCGCCTTTCGTACCTCAGCTGAGGATGCGGTGCGCCGCAGGTCGGCAATCGTGCGCGCCGGAGTCGTGACCGGGATGCCGGCGCAGCTGGTGATCCTCTCGGCCGCAAGTGTTCGGGAGCGGTGTAAGCGAATGCCCATGCGACGCGCTCGTCCGGCGGTGGTGGGGACGATTACGTCGATTGGCCCCGAACGCACCCTGAGGATCCCCCAGAGGGACGCGGCGCTGTGGTGGCTGAGCGCGGCGCCCCATAGTTGAAGGACCGGTTGCGCGCGTGGTCCTAGATCCTCGCGCTCTCCTGCTCCAGTGTCAGCAATGCGCGAGCCGCACGCCAGGACCGCAGCCATCCACCTGCCATGCATCGAGAGGGCTGTATGGCCTACCGCGTAGACGCCCCTATGCAGTGGGTGAAGGCGGCCCGACTGGACGCGCCGTTTCACGCCTGGCCGTGTCAGCCCGGCCTCGATTAGCTGTCGTGTCGATACGACACCATGCTGCCGCGCCGCGACCGCTCCGACTGCCAGGTCCCCCGTGTCGACTTTGTCTCGCATACCGATACAAAGTCGCCACGGCATCCGAATTCTCCCCCCGACGGTCGTCTAGGGTCCTGGCGTGAACGAGGATCTGGTCAACGTCGCCGACTTCGAGCGCTTGGCTGCGGCGAAGCTTGACCCTGGGGTCGCGGGGTATTTCTTCGGTGGGGCTGGGGATGAGCTGACGCTCGCGGAGAACGTCTCCGCCTGGGGGCACTGGCGGTTGCGGCCGCGGATGCTGGCCGGGTTGGACGAGTGGAGCGCTCGAGCCGAGGTGCTGGGTGGGGAGGTCTCGATGCCGGTGCTGGTCGCGCCCGTCGCCTACCAGGGGCTGGTCGATCCGGAGGGGGAGGCGGCGATGGCGCGGGCGGCCGCTGCTGCGGGGACGGTGATGTGCCTCTCGACGCTGGCGACGATGCGGCCGCGGCCGGTCGCCGAGGCGGCGCCCAGTGGACGACGCTGGTTCCAGCTCTACTGCTTCAGGGACGAGGGCGTCACCCGGGCGCTGATCGAGGAGGCCGTCGAGTGCGGCTACGAGGCGATCGTGGTCACGGTCGACGCGCCGCGCGGCGGCAACCGCGAGCGCGACCGGCGCACCGGGTTCGCGATCCCCGAGGAGCTGGGGGTGCCGAGCGTCGAAGCGGCGCTCGGCTCGGACCGGGCGGTGACGATCGAGGAGACGTTCGGGTTGATGGAACCGGCGCTGAGCTGGTCCGACCTGGAGGACCTGGCCTCCGAGTGCAGCGTGCCGGTGCTGGTCAAGGGCGTGCTGACCGCCGAGGACGCGGGGCTGGCGATCGAGCACGGCGCCGCCGGGGTCGTCGTCTCCAACCACGGCGGGCGCCAGCTAGACCGTTGCCTCGCCACCGCCGATGCTCTGCCCGAGGTCGTCGACGCGGTTGAGGGGCGAGGCGCGGTCCTGGTCGACGGCGGCATCCGCCGCGGCGTCGACGTCGCGATCGCGTTGGCGCTCGGCGCCGACGCCGTCCTGGTCGGGCGGCCGGCGCTCTGGGGGCTCGCGGCCGGCGGCGAGGACGGCGCCCGCCGGGTGCTGGAGCTGCTGCGCGAGGAGCTGGAGCTGACGCTCGCCCTCTGCGGCTGTGCCGCCCCCGGCGAGCTGACCCGGTCTCACGTGCAGCGGGCACCGGCGGCGTCCGTATATTCGGTCTGAGTGACCGCTCTCCCAACCTGATCGATGGCCCAGCGGATCCCCAGAGACGAATCGCTGAGCCGCGTCCACGGTGTCGGCGCGCTCTTCTCCGCCGCCTACGGCAACGTCGGCTCCTCGATCTACTACGCGCTCGGGGTCACCGCCGCCTTCGCTCTCGGCCTCACCCCGATCGCCTTCGTCATCTCCGGCCTGATCTTTGCCGCGACCGCGGCGACCTACGCCGAGGCGACGGTGATGTACCCGGAGGCGGGCGGCTCCTCCAGCTTCGCCCGTCACGCCTTCAACGAGCTGGTCAGCTTCATCGCCGCCTGGGGGCAGATGCTCAACTACACGATCACGGTCGCGATCTCGGCCTACTTCGTGCCCCACTATCTGGCCGTCTTCTGGGAGCCCCTCGGTCACGGGCCCGGCGACATCATCGGCGGTGCGGTCCTGATCGCGGCGCTCGCGCTGCTCAACATCCGCGGCTCGCAGGAGTCGGCGAAGCTGAACCTCGTCCTCGCCGTGGCCGACCTCGCGACTCAGGTCGTCCTCGTCGGGATCGGCGTCGTGCTGGTGCTCAGCCCCGAGATCCTGGTCGACAACGTCAACCTCGGCGTCGCCCCGACCTGGAGCGACTTTGCCCTCGGCATCGCGGTCGGGATGATCGCCTACACCGGGATCGAGACGATCTCCAACATGGCCGAGGAGGCGAAGGACGCGGCGCGGACGATCCCGCGCAGCGTCGGCCTCACGGTCGCGGCGGTGCTCGGCCTCTACCTGCTGATCCCGGTCGTCGCCCTCTCGGCGATGCCGGTGACGCAGGACGCCGCCGGCAACTACGTGACCGCGCTCGGCTCGGAGTTCGCCAACGACCCGATCCTCGGCATCGTCGAGAACCTCGGCCTCGGCCACGGCATGACCGAAGCGCTGCGCTTCTACGTCGGCATTCTCGCCGCGGTGATCCTGCTGATCGCGACCAACGCCGGCCTGATCGGGGTCTCCAGGCTCACCTACTCGATGGGCCAGCACCGCCAGCTGCCCGAGGGCCTGCGCCAGGTCCATCCCCGCTACCGCACCCCTTACATCGCGATCATGGTCTTCGCCCTGATCGCGATGATCACGCTGCTCCCCGGCCAGACCGACTTCCTGGCGACGCTGTACTCGTTCGGCGCGATGCTCTCCTTCACCATCGCTCACGTCTCGGTGATCCAGCTGCGGCGGCGAAACTCGGCGAGACGAGCGACCGTGGAAGCCGCCGCTCAACTTCCGCGCCTTCGGGGTCGAGGTACCGCTGAGCGCGGTGCTGGGCGGACTCGGCACCTTCGGCGCCTGGATCGTCGTAATGGCGCTCAACCCGCGCACGCTCTTCGTCGGTCTCGGCTGGATGGCGTTCGGCATCGTCGTCTACGTCCTCTATCGCCGCAACCAGAGGCTGCCCCTGACGGAGACGGTCAAAGTCGTCACGCCGGAGCCGCTGGGGGTGGAGGAGATCGAGTACCGCAGCGTCATGGTCGCCTTCGAGGACGACGAGCCGTTTTCCGAGGATATGGTCGCCACCGCGGTCAAGCTCGCCTCGAAACGGCGCCGCGGCATCCACGTCCACGCGCTGCTCACCGTCCCCACCAACCTTCCGCTCGACGCCGAGATGCGGGAGCAGGAGGCCGAGGCGCAGAGCAAGATCGAGCAGGCGAAGCTGATCGGCGGCCAGCGGGTGACCGGGCACGTCGAGCGGGTGCGGCCGGGCCAGGCGGGCTACTCGATTGCCGAGGAGGCGAAGCTGATCAGCGCCGCCGCGGTCGTCGTCTGGCTGCGCTATCGCGACGGCAAGCCGCTCTACGACAAGACCCTGCAGACGGTGCTCGGCGAGCGGCCCTGCCGGGTCCTCGTCGTTTCCGACAAAGGCGCGCGGGGAAGCGCCGAGACGGCCCCCTCGCTCGCCTGAGCGAAGCCTAGAATCGCCCGATGCACCAACGCGCGGTCCGCCTCTTCTCGTTCGTCTTCCTGGTCTTGGGCATCGCGATCCTCGCCACCACCTTCGCCAACGGCGGCGGCCCGCTCTCGACCGGAGTTCTCCTCGGCGTGGCCTTCCTCGCGGTCGGAATCGCGCGCATCTGGCTCTCTTCCGCGGGTGGCGTGGGGGGAGGGGGGTCGAGGACGTGACGCAGGCCGCCCGCAGGCCCCCCTCCCCCCGCGACAGGACCCGCGGCCGAGGCCACCCATGAGCCAGCCCGATCAACGCTCGCGGCTGGAGCCGCTGCTGCGCCGCGGCGTCGGCGTGCCCGGGCTCTTCGTCGCCGTCTACTCCGCGGTCGGCTTCTCGATCTACTTCGCGCTCGGTGTCGTCGCCGACCGCGGCCTCGGCCTCACCCCGCTGATCTTCCTCGTCGCCGGGCTGATGTTCGTCCTGACCACGCTCAGCTACGTCGAGGGCGGCGCGATGATCCGCGAACGCGGCGGCTCCTCCAGCTTCGCCCGCCACGCCTTCAACGAGCTGATCGCCTTCGTCGCGGGCTGGGCGATCTTGATCGACTACCTGATCGTCGCGGCGCTGGCGGCGATCTCGGTGCCCCACTATCTCGAACCGGTCACGGCCGATCTCGCGGACACGGGTCCGCAGATCGCCGTCGCGGCGCTGGTCGTGGTCGCCGCCTGCGCGCTCAACGTCCTCAACGTGACCGGGCGCGGTCGCGAGCGCACCCTGAGCGTGCTGGCGCTCGCCGACATCGCCCTGCAGCTGGCCGTGATCGTCGTCGGCGTCCTCGCCGTGCTGCACCCGGATCGCCTCGTCGACCAGGTCGATCTCTTCACCGACCCCAGCGTCGAGGACATCGTCTACGCCTCGGTGATCGCGATGCTCGCCTACGCGGGAATCGAGGCCGCCTCCGACCTCGCGCCCGACATCGACGTGCACCCGCGCGACCTGAAGAGGATCGTCTCGCTGGGCGCCGTCGCGGTGCCGCTCATCTACGCCGGTATGGCCGCGATCGCGCTGATGGCGGTGCCGGTGGTGGCGGGGCCGCAGGGGCCGGAGACCGCGCTCGGCGGCGAGTTCGTGGAGGCGCCCGTGCTGGGCGTCGTCTCGGCCTACCATCCCGCTTGGGTGGCCGACGGGATGCGCTGGATCGTCGCCCTCGTCGCTGCCCCGGTGCTCTTCTGGGCGACGACGACGGCGATGCTGGGCGTCTCGCGCCACATCTACACGCTGGCGATCAACCGCCAGATCCCCAGCTGGCTCGGCAAGCTCAACAGCCGTTACGCGACTCCGCACGTGGCGATCGCGCTCTCGGGGCTGATCGCGATCGGCCTCGTCGCCCCGAACGACGTCAAGCTGCTGGCGGGGCTCTACGCCTTCGGCGCGATGCTGGCGATCACGATCGCCCATCTCTCCATCCTGCGGCTGCGCGTGACCGCGCCCGAGCGGCCGCGGCCGTTCCGCGTCCCCTGGAACGTCTCCTGGCGCGGGGCGAGGCTGCCCCTGCCGACGCTCTTCGCCGCCCTGCTCAGCACCCTCGCCTTTCTCAGCGTGCTCGTCCTGCACGACACCGCCCGCTGGGTCGGCGGCGGCTGGATGGTCTTCGGGCTGCTCTTCTACGTCGTCTACCGCAAGCTGGTCGAGGGGACGACGCTGACCCGGCGGGTCTCGGTCACCGAGCGGGCGCTGACGAAGCAGGTGCCCGAGATCGCCTATCGCAGTCTCCTCGTGCCGGTCTTCGGCAGCGAGCTGGACGACGACATCGTCGCCACCGCCGGCCGGCTGGCCGCGGCCGAGCAGGAGGACGGCAAGGACGTGGGCGAGGGCTCGCGCCTCGCGCTCGTCTACGTGGTCGAGGTGCCGCTGGCGGTGCCGCTCGAGGCCGAGCTGCCGGCCGAGCGCGAGGAGGAGGCGCGGCGCACCCTCAGCCGGGCGCGCGAAGTCGCGGAGGAGTACGAGGACGTCGCGGTCAGCACCGAGACGATCCGCGCCCGCAAGGTCGGTGCCGGGATCGTCGACGCCGCCCGGCGCAGTGCCGCCGAGGCGATCGTGATCGGCGGCGAGCCGCCGACGAAGATCCGCGGCGGCGCGACGCTAGGTGGGATCGGCGCCGCCAAGCCGGCGGAGATCGGCGCCGCCACCGAGTACGTGCTGATGAAGGCGCCCTGTCAGGTCCTGCTCACGGCCCCGCCGGAGGCCGCCGCCGAGGCGGAGCCCGAGCCCGCCGCCGCTGACTAGACTCCAGACCGTGGTGAAGACGTGTTCATCCTGATCGTCGGCTGCGGGCGGGTCGGCTCCTCCGTCGCTCGCACGATGCTGGGCGAGGGGCATGAAGTCTCCTGCCTCGACGAGGACCCCGAGTCCCACACCCGGCTCGAGGTCGGCCTGGACAAGGGTTGGGAGGACCTGGGCGGCCGCTTCACGGTCGGCACCGGGCTCGAGACCGACGCACTGCTCGCCGCGGGGATCGAGAAAGCAGACGCCTTCATCGCCGCGACCAACGGCGACAACACCAACATCGTGATCGCTCAGATCGCCCAGCGCCGCTACGAGGTGCCGACCGTGATCGCGCGGATCCTCGACCCGCTTCGCGCCGAGTGGTACCGCCAGCAGGGCATGAACACGATCTGCCCGACCAGGGTCGCGATCGACATGCTGGAGAGCGCCGTCCGCGAGGGCGCCCAGCGCGAGGCGGTCTGATGTACATCATCGTCGTCGGGGCGGGGAAGGTGGGCTGGAACCTGGCCCGCGAGCTGCTCGAAAAGAACCACGAGGTGACGGTGATCGAGAGCAACCGCCGCCGCTACCTGACGGTCGAGCAGGAGCTCGAGCACAACGTCACCTACGGCGATGCCTCCGAGCTCTGGGTGCTCGAGCGGGCCGGGATACAGCGGGCCGACATGGTGATCGCGGTCACCGGCGACGACGAGGACAACATGCTGATCTGCCAGGTCGCCCGCGAGAAGTACGAGGTCGAGCGGATCATCGCCCGGGTCAACAACCCGCGCAACCGCCCGCACTTCGATCTGCTCGGCGTCAAGCCGTCGGTCTCGGCGACCGACCTGATCCTGCGCCTGCTCGAGCACGATATTCCCGAGTATGGCCTCGTCCATCTGCTCGACCTGCAGGAGGAGCAGTTGGAGATCATCGAGATGTTGCTTGGCAAGGACTCCGGGGTAACCGGACGACGTGTCGGCGATCTTTCGATGCCCGAAGGAAGTCTCTTGATCTCGGTACTGCGCGAAGGCAAGGGTTTCGTGCCTAACGCCGACACGGTGCTGGAGGCGGGCGACGAGGTGCTGGCCGTGCTCGACCCGGGTCGCGAGGAGGACATCAAGGCGCTCTTCGGCCCCGCCCCGGGCGGCAACGGGACCGGCTGAGCTATGGCTGACCGCGAGGTCGACTTCCTCCTGGTCGGCGGCGGGATGGCCTCGGCGCACTGCGCGGCGGAGCTGCGCAAGCGCGGGACGGAGGGCTCGATCCTCCTCGCCGGCCGCGAGCCCGAACCGCCCTACGAACGCCCGCCCCTCTCGAAGGAGTACATGCGCGGCGAGGCCGGCCGCGAGGACGCCTACGTCAACCCGCCCGCCTGGTACGAGGAGAACGGGGTCGAGTTGCTGACCGGGATCAACGTGATGTCGCTCGACCCGGCGGCCGGGACCGCGAAGCTGCAGGGCGGCGAGGAGGTCGGCTTCAACAAGGCGCTGCTCGCCACCGGGGCGATGGTCAACATCCTGCGGGTCGAGGGGGCCGAGAACGAGGGTATCCATTACCTGCGTGCCTTCGGCAACTCCGACGCGATCCGAGCCGACGCCGAGGCGGCGAAGCACGTCGTCCTGATCGGCGGCAGCTACATCGGCACCGAGGTCGCCGCCTCGCTGACCGCGAAGGGCGTCGAGTGCACGATCGTGATGATGGAGGACGTGGCGCTCTCGCGGGTCTTCGGCGAGGACGCCGGCCGCTGGTTCCAGCAGCGTCTCGAAGAGCACGGCGTCACCGTTCACGGCGGCGAGGAGCTGGAGGCGTTCGAGGGCGACGGCCGGGTCAAGGCGGTGCTGACCAAGAGCGGGAAGGCGATCGAGTGCGACGCGGTCGTCGTCGGCGCCGGGGTGAGGCCCGACGCGATGCTCGCCCAGCGCGCCGGGCTCGAGGTCGAGGACGGGATCGTCTGCGACTCGAAGCTCGCGACCTCGGCCGAGAGGATCTACGCGGCCGGCGACTGCTGCTCCTACGACAGCGTCGTCCATGGTAGGCGGATCCGGGTCGAGCACTGGGACGTGGCGATGCAGCAGGGGATGCACGTCGCCGGCAACATGCTCGGCGACGATCGCGACTACGACGTCGTCCCCTACTTCTTCAGCGACCTCGCCGACTGGGCGAGCCTCGAGTACGTCGGCCCGGCGTACGAGTGGGACGAGGAGGTCTGGCGGGGCGATCGCGACGCCGGCGAGTTCTCGGTCTGGTACCTGAAGGACGGCAGGGTGGCGGGCGCGCTCAGCGTCGGCCGCTCCGAAGACCTCGCCGAGGCGCGCCGCCTGCTCGCCGACCGCGTCGACGTCTCCGAGGCGCGCGATCGGCTCGCCGACCCCGGCAGCGACCTGGCGTCGATATCCTGAATCTTCCTTGCGGCCTGGTGTAATGGCAGCACGCCTCGCTCTGGACGAGGTAGTCGGGGTTCGAGTCCCTGGGCCGCAGTCGCAGCAAAATTCCCTGCATAACCCCGTCTAGTCGCTCTGCTACCTTCGCCTCGGATGGGGATCTCCAGGCGCCTTCTCGTTGCACTGACGCTGGTCGCGCTGGCTCTCGCCGGCTGCGGCGGCGGGGGCGACGACGACTCGACCGCGGCGGCACCGGAAATCACCGAAGTCGCCGCCGCGCTGAGCAAGGAAGAGCTGGTCGCCCAGGGCGACGCGATCTGCGCCGAGGTCAACGCGGCCGTCGGCACCGTCGGGTCGACCTCCGGCACCGCCGGGCAGGCGACCCAGATCGCCGGCCTCTACGGCGGCATGGTCGAACGGCTGAAGGATCTGGGCGCCCCCAGCGACGACAGCGCCGGCTACGCCGAGTTCATCGCCGCCGCCGAAGCGCTCGTGCAGGCCGAGGACAACGTCGAGCTGGCCGCCGAGCGCGAGGAAGCGGAAGCGCTGTCGAGCGCTGAAGCGGAAGCATCGTCGGCGCTCGCCTCCTTCCAGTCCGCGGCGAGCTCGTTCGGCCTCGAAGAGTGCGCGGAAGCGCCCGCGCCGCCCTCGCCGGTCTCGTCGGGCGAAGCGCCCGCGGGTGAAGAAAGCGCCGCAGGCGTCGAAGAAGAAGCCGAAGAAGCGGCGCCCGAAGAAGAAGCCGAAGCGGCGCCCGAAGCCGGTGGCGCCGGTGCCGTGGAAGAAGAAAGCGCCGGCGGCGGCGCCGGTGTGGGCGGCGGCACCGAAGGGGGCGGCAGCGCCGGCTCCGGCGGCGGCACCAGCGGCGGCGTAGGCCCCGGCTAACTCACCCGTACTGCATCGGACCCCTATTTGGGGCTCGATGCATCATGCGTTTGGCTCAGGCGGCCGAGGACTGCTGCCAGGCGCCGTAGAGGCGCGAGTAGGGGCCGCCGGCCTCGATCAACTCCTCGTGGGTGCCGCTCTCGGCGATGCGGCCGCCCTCCAGCACGACGATCTTGCCGGCGCGGCGGATCGTCGAGAGGCGGTGGGCGATGACGATCGCGGTGCGGCCGGCCAGCAGCCGCTCCAGGCCGCGCTCGATCGTGCGCTCGGTCCGTACGTCTACGTTCGAGGTCGCCTCGTCGAGGATCAGGATGCGGGGCTCCGCCAGCAGGGCGCGGGCGAAGGCGACGAGCTGGCGCTGGCCGGCGGAGAGCTGCACGCCGCGCTCGCCGACCTCGGTCTCGATCCCTTCGGGCAGGGCCGCGACGAACTCGGTGGCGCCGACCGCGGCCGCCGCGGCCTCGATCTCCTCGAGGCTCGCCTCGGGCCGGCCGAAGGCGATGTTCTCGCGCACGCTTCCCGAGAACAGGAAGCCCTCCTGGGGGACGATCCCGAGCTGGCGCCGCAGCGCCTCCTGGCGGACGCCGCGCAGGTCGTGTCCGTCGACCAGGACCCGGCCCGCCTGGGGGTCGTAGAAGCGCGCGACCAGCTTGGCGAAGGTCGACTTGCCGGCGCCGGTCGCGCCAACCAGGGCCAGGGTCTGCCCGGGCGGCACGTGCAAGTCGACCTCGCGCAACGCCCACTCGACCGGCTCGCCGCGCCCCTGCCGCTCCAGCGCGTCGTCGGCATAGGCGAACGACACCCCCTCCATCTCGATCTCGCCGCGCAGCTGGCCGGGGTCGATCGCGCCGGCCGAGTCGACCATGTCGGGCTCGGTGTCGAGCAGCTCGAACACCTTGTCCAGGGCCGCCATCCCCTGCTGGTAGGTGGTGTAGAGCTGGGAGAGCTGCTGGATCGGGTCGAAGAACACCTGCAGGTAGCCGATGAAGGCGACGATCGTGCCGATCTGGATCGCGTTGTCGATCGCCTGGGTGCCGCCGTAGACGATGATCGCCGCGGTGCCGACGGCGGTGAGCAGTTCGACCGCCGGGAAGTAGGAGGCGTTGAGGTAGACGGTCTTCATGTTCGCCTCGCGGTTGGCCTCGTTGAGCTCGGTCATCGCCGCGGTGTGGCGGGGCTCCTGGCCGAAGCTGCGCACGACCCGCACCCCGCTCAGGGTCTCCTGCAGGTACGCGGTGATCGCGGCGATCCGCTCCCGGGTCAGTCGGTAGGCGCCGTGCGAGACGACCCGGAAGACGACGCTGGCCACCGCGAGCAGGGGAAAGGTGAGGAAGGTGACGAGCGCCAGCCTGAGGTCGAGCAGGAGCATGATCGCGATCGCGCCGATCAGGGTGAGGCCGCTGGAGAACAGCGTCACGACGCCGCTGGTGACGAGCTGGTTGAGCGCCTCGATGTCGTTGGTCATGCGGCTGATCAGCACCCCCGGGCTGCGCCGCGTGAAGAAGCCGATCGACATCGACTGCAGGTGGGCGAAGACGCGCTCGCGCAGGTCCTGGAGGGCGCGCGTGCCGACCCAGCCGACGAGGTAGGTCTGCGCGTAGGTGGCGGCGGCGTAGAGGACGGCGACCCCGAGGAAGGCGACGACGATCATGGTCAGCGCCTCGGCGTCGCCGGGGACGATGCCGGCGTCGATCGCCTGTCCGGCGAGGTAGGGAGGGGCGAGCCCGGCCCCGGTCGCGGCCAGCATCGCGACGAAGGTCAGCGCCACCCGGCCGCGGTAGGGCCGCAGGAGCCCCGCCATCCAGCGCAGCTTGCGGCCGCGCTGGTCCTCGCCGCGGAATGCCCGCCAGATCTTCTTCACAGCCGCGCCACCTCCTCGCGCTGCTCGAGATCGCGCTGCAGGAAGACCGAGTCGGCGAGGCCGTGCTCGGCGATCTCGCGGTAGAAGCCGCAGCCCTCGAGCAGCTCCGCGTGGGTGCCGCGGTCGACGATGCGGCCGCCGTCCATCACGACCACCTCGTCGGCCAGCGAGACCGTCGAGAGGCGGTGGGCGATGACGAAGGTGGTCCGCCCCGCCATCGCCTCGCGCAGGCCCGCTTTGATCGCCGCCTCGGTCGTCGCGTCGACGGAGGAGGTGGCGTCGTCGAGGATCAGGATGCGCGGGTCGGCGAGCAGCGCGCGGGCGATCGCGACGCGCTGGCGCTGCCCGCCGGAGAGGGTCAGCCCGCGCTCGCCGACCAGCGTGTCGTACCCGTCCGGCAGATCGGCGATGAACTCGTCGGCTTGGGCGCGCCGCGCCGCGGCCTCGATCTCGGCCCGGCTCGCCCCCGGCCGCGCGTAGGCGATGTTCTCGGCGATGCTGGCCGTGAAGAGGAAGCTGTCGTCGCCGACGAAGGCGACCTCCGAGCGCAGCGAGACTAGATCGACCGAGCGCACGTCGGCGTCGTCGATCCCGACCGCGCCCTCGCTCGGGTCGTAGAGGCGGGCGATCAGCGCCACCAGACTGGTCTTGCCCGAGCCCGAGGGCCCGACGAGGGCCACCGTGCGACCGGCCTCGACCTCCAGGTCGATCCCGCTGAGCGCCAGGTGCTGCGCCGTCGTAGCGCAGGGTCGCTCCGCGGATCTCCACTCGGCCGCCCCCCGCGGGCAGCGGCGGCGCATCCGGCGGGCTCTCGATCTGCGGCTCGCGGTCGAGGATCTCGAAGAGGCGGTTGCCGGAGGCGATCGCCCGCTGCGCCATCCCCATCGCCATCCCGAGCATCCGCATCGGCGCCGCCAGCATCGCGACGTAGGTGTAGAAGGCGGTGAAGTCGCCGAGGCTGAGGTTGCCGGCGATCACCTGGCGGCCGCCGACCAGCAGCACGAGGGCGATGCCGACCTGCGGCAGCAGGCCGAGCAGGGGGGAGAAGAAGGCCTGCAGGCGGGTCGAGTAGATGCTCTGGTCGAAGACGCGGGTGACGGCGCGCCGGAAGCGGTGCAGCTGGTGCTCCTCGCGGGCGAAGGCCTTGACGATGCGGATCCCGGAGACGTTCTCCTCGGCTTCGGCGGTCAGCTCGGCGATCCGCTGCTGGACCTCCTGTACGGCCGGGCGGGAAACGCGGTTGTAGCGGGAGGCGGCGTAGACGACGAAGGGCGCCGGGGCGAGGGCGAGCAGCGCCAGCCAGGGCTCGAGCGCGAACATCACGGCGCTGGCGAGGACGATCGTCAGCAGGTTCTGGGTGATGAAGATCAGCCCGTAGCCGAGGAAGAAGCGGATCGACTGCAGGTCGACGGTGGCCCGCGACATCAGCTGGCCGGTCTGCTGCCCGTCGAAGAAGCCCAGCTCGAGCCGTTGCAGGTGGGCGTAGAAGCGCTGCCGCAGGTCGAACTCGACCGCCAGCGAGACCTTGCCGGCGACCACCCGCCGCACCAGCGTCAGGCCCAGGCGGAGGATGCCGGCGACGACGATCGCCAGCGCGAGCGGCAGCAGGTCGGGCTTCTCGCCGCTCTCGATCGCGTTGATCGCGCGTCCGATCAGCCAGGGGATCAGCACCGTCATCCCCATCGCCGGCCCAGGCGAAGACGAGCGAGCCCCAGAGCTGCCGGCGATACGGCCGCAGAAAGCCCATCAGGCGGCGGTAAGTCCGCATTCAAGCCACTATACAAAGTGAAGTAAAGGCCCCTCGCGCTGGCGCCGGCCCCGCTAGTCGAAGGCGGCAGCCTTGGCGCTGGACACTTTGCCGCCGGTGCACTTGGGGCCGTGGCCGGGGCGGGGCAGGATCTGGAAGTTGGTGACCGCGTGGTAGGGCGTCGTGGCGCCGTTGTTGCGGGCGAGGGTTACCACCAGCCGGTAGAAGCCGGCCGGCAGTTCGCGGTAGTAGATCTCGGGCCGGGTCGCAGGCGAGTAGCTGCCGCTCGAGCCGATCCGCTCGGCAAGCACGCCGTTCGGCCCCGAGTAGCGGGCGAAGTCGAACGAGGCGCCGACCAACCGCCCCCGGCCGAGCGGGCTCTCCTCGGCTCGCCGCAGCTTGACCGGGTCGACGCAGTCGGGCACCCGGTTGAGGCCGAAGCGGAGGTGGCCCTCGCCGAGCTGCGGTTCGCCGCCGAAATGACTCGGCGCGAGGCTGAAGTCATGGACCCGCGCCTTGACGACGACCGCCCGGTTCGTCTGGCGGGCCCCGTTGCGGGGGGAGACGATCTCCACGCTGGGTTCGCCCGGCAGCGACGTCCGCGTCGCCGCTCCGTCGCCGTTCTCGGTGCCGAGGGACGTCACCAGGACGACCGCGAGGGCAGCCGCCGCCAGGGCTGCGAAGATGGCGATTCCGAGCCGCATCCGGGCCGGAAGATTACGCACCCAGTGCACCAAGCCTCGATTGCAGATGACCCCGGCCAGTGAGCTCGCCTACAGGATCGGCGCCGCCGCGCGCCGCCCGGCGAGCTGGTGGCAGCTGTTCAAGTTCGGGCTGGTCGGCTGCTCCGGCTACCTGATCAACCTGGCCGTCTTCGCGGTGCTCGCCGACAATCTCGGCCTGCACCACCTCGTCGCCGCCGTCGGGGCCTTCTGCGTGGCGGTCGCCAACAACTTCCTCTGGAACCGCCACTGGACCTTCGAGCGCGGCGACGGTCACGCCGGCTTTCAAGCCGCGCGCTTCTTCGCCGTCAGCGTCGCGGCGCTGACGATCAACCTCGTCGTCCTCGAGCTGCTCGTCTCCGGGACCTCGATGGGCAACCTCACAGCCCAGGCGGTCGCGGTCGCGGCGGCGATGCCGTTCAACTTCCTCGGCAACAAGCTCTGGACCTTCGCACCTGACGTCCGTTGACGTCCGACGAGGGGTGAGAGAGTTGCGCCGCTTTGTCTCGTCGATCTAGGGAGGATCACCGTGGAGAGTGAAAGCCGGCAGTCCTGGGTGCTGATCGCGATCGCCGCGCTGGGCTTGGCACTCGGCGTCGTCGCGCTGGTCGTCGCCTTCGACGCAAAGAACGCCGACGACGACGCCGCGAGCGCTCAGTCGGTCGAAGAAGTCTCCACGGAGCTCTCCAATCTCGTCGATCGGCTCGGTATCGCGGAGAAGAGCCTGACCGGGGAGCAGAAGGCGCTGCAGGGCAAGGCCAACGCGGAGGCGCAGGAAGCGCGTAGCGCCGTGGCCAACCTCTCCAACCGGCTCGACAAGCTCGAGCGGCAGACGAAGGAGCTGGAAGCGAACGAGCAGACCGTCGCGAAGCTGGCCAAGCGGGTCGGTTCGCTGGAAGGGCAGGTCGGCGCGATCGATTCCCGAGTCGCGGCGCTCAACCAGCGCGTGACCAAGCTCAGCCGGCGCGTGAACTCGGCGCAGACCTCGGGTGGGCAGCCGGCGCCCTAGGGGCGCCGAGGGGATTTGGCTCGTCGGGGCGGCTGTCTCCGCTTTACCAATCTCCTTCCAGCCAGCGCAGCAGCTCGGGCAGGAGTCCGTCGAGATCGGGGAGGGCAGAGGCCAGCTCGGCGTCGGCGATCTGGATCGCCGCGCCGAGGCCGAATGTCGCCCGATCGGGGTCTCCGCCGAGCCAGGTCTCGACCTGGCTCATGCGAAGAGGGTCTGTTCGGAATCGGCGAAGGGCCGACCGGGCGGCGGCGGGATCGATCTCGGCCATGGCGATCAACGCCTCCAGCCCGGCTCTGACCCGGTCCTCGGGCGCCGCCTCCTCACTGGCGACGGTCGCCCGTTTAACGAACCCTTCGTCTAGCCGCCCTTTTTCCAGCAGGGCGGTTCTCGTACTCTCTCTCATGTTGGGACCTCCTCATTCAGGTCTCGGCCAGGCCCCGGGGTGTCGCAAGCACCGCCGGGGCCGCGTTATCTCTATGCGCGGATCACGCTAGGACCGCGCCCGGACGCGGAAGCGCCCAAATACCTCCCATTCACAGCATTTCCCATTTTTTTGACACAAACGTCACGGTTCCGTATGTCACTCGAATACTTCAAGGCGCCTGACTATAAGAAAGTCAGCATATGCCCCCGCGGGCTCGGGGTCAACGTTCCTGGCACACTCCGCTTGCGATGAGCAGCGATAGGCCGAGCTACGACGCGGCGGAGATCGAGGCCACCCGGCAGGCGGAGTGGGTCGAGCGGGGCGTCTTCGAGACGCCCGCGCCAGCGCCCGGACAGGCGGCCGTCTACGTCAAGCCGTCCAGCCCCTTTACCTCCGGCAACCTCCACATGGGCCATGTCCGCGACTACTCGATCGGGGACGCCTACGCGCGCTTCCGCCGCGCGCGGGGCGACGCGGTGCTCTTCGGCTTCGGCTTCGATGCCTTCGGCCTGCCGGCGGAGATGGCGGCGATCGAGCGCCGGACGAGGCCGGCCGAGTGGGTCGAGCGCTGCGGCGAGCGGATGCTCGGGCAGATGAAGCGGCTCGGCTTCTCCTTCGACTACGACCGCGTCTTCTACAGCTCCGACGAGGCCCAGTACCGCTGGTCGCAGTGGCTCTTCCTGACTCTGCTCGAGGCCGGGATGATCTACCGCGACGACGCCACCGTCGACTGGTGCGACACCTGCCAGACGACCCTGGCCGCGCTCCAGGTCGAGGACGGCCGCTGCTGGCGCTGCCACAACAAGGTGCGGCTGATCCGCCGCCCGACCTGGTTCCTGCGGCTCTCCCCATACCTTGAGGAGAACGACCGCAACCTCGAGGGCCTGACCGAGTGGGACGAGCTCTCGCTCAAGACCCAGCGCTACATCCTCGGGCGCAGCGACGGCGTCGAGGTCGACCTGGGCGACGCCGACAGCGACTTGGTCGTCTTCACCCCTCACGTCGGCGCCGTCGGCGAGGCCCGCTTCGTGCTCCTCTCGCCGCGCCATCCCGAGGTCGAGCGCTGGGCGGGCGATGTCGCCGAGCAGCTCGACGAGCTGCGCTCGGGGGGCTGGGAGCGCAGCGCCCGCGACGCCTCGGCGGTGCCGGTGATCGATACCGGCGCCTCCGTCTCGGTTCCCGGCGGCGGCGAGCTGCCGGTCTTTGTCTCGCCGCTCGTCGATGCGCGTTACGGCCCCACGGCGGCGCTCGGCATCCCCGCCGTCGACGAGGCCGACGAGGCGATTGCGGCGCGGATGGAGCGCAGCGCCGCCGCTCCGCTCGGTGGCGGCTCGGCGGCGGAGCTGGAGACGCGCGAGACGACCCGCTACCGCGCCTACGACTTCTCGATCTCGCGCCAGCGCTACTGGGGCACGCCGATCCCGGTCCTGCACTGCGAGGAGTGCGGGGTGGTCCCGGTGCCGGTAGAGGACCTGCCGGTGGCGTTGCCGCGCGATATCGAGCCGACGGGCGAAGGCAACCCGCTGGCCGAGCGACCCGACTTCCTGCAGGCGACGTGCCCCCGCTGTGGCGGCGCCGCGGAGCGCGAGACCGACACGCTCGACTGCCACTTCGACGCGCTCTGGCTGTGGGTGCCCGCCGCCGTGCCGCCGGCCGAGCGGGACGAGCAGATGTTCACCCACCCCGACCTGCGGCGCTGGCTTCCCTCCGAGCGGCTTGTCGCCGGCAACGACAGCGGCGGCTTCGTCTTCGACCAGCGGGTCGTGACCAAGGCGCTGCGCGACATCGGCCCCTTCGCCTTCCTCGAGGACGGCGAGCCCTTCGCCGGCTGCCTCTTCCACGAGATGGTGATCGCCGACGGGCGCAAGATGAGCAAGCACCTCGGCAACGTCGTCGACCCCGACGAGCTGGTCGCCGAGCACGGCGCCGACACCGTGCGGCTCGCCGTCCTCTACGCCGCCGGCCCGGCGAAGGCGCTCAACTGGACCGACGGCGCGCTGCGTTTCGCTTCCCGCTTCCTGCGCGGGCTCTGGGACGTACACGCAGGCGACGCATCGCCGCCGCGGGCGCCGCCCCGGAGGACCCCGAGGCTGCGGCCGACACCGCCTTCATCCGCGAGCGGCTGGGCAAATGGTGCGACAACGGGCTGGAGCGGATCAGCCGCCGACCTGGAGGAGCTGCAGATGCACAAGGCGGTCCGCAACGTCACCCGGCTGCTGGAGCGGATCAAGGACTACGAGAAGCGGATCGTGGAGCGCCGCGGGCAGCTCTCCAGCGAGGATTTCGAGGCGCTGCTCGAGGGGCTGGCGCTGCTCGCCCGGGCCCTCTCGCCGTTTGCGCCGCACATCGCCGAGCAGCTGCTGATCGCGCTCGGCCGGGACGCCTCTGTAGGATTTCCCGCACGAGGAGAGTCCATGCCCCCGGCAATGGCCAGGAATCGTTGATCGATATGTCCGTATCTGCTATACACCGCTGCCCATGATCAGGCGCCAGCACGGAAAGCGCAGGCGGCGATTCGCGAAGGCGGGAGGCCTGCCTTCGCTATGTGGGAGTGCTGAGGGACGATGAGCCTCTCGGCCGACCAGCGCACCCGCTCCTGCGCGACGGAGCTGGTCTGCCATGACTGCGGGCTCCGACTGCCCCTCCACGATACGACCTTCAGGTGCCTCGGCTGTGGCCAGGGCCTCGACATCGATTACGACTACGAGCTGGCCACGGCGCGGCTGGCCGAGCTGCCGACGTCGGAGCGCGCGATCAACATCTGGCGCTTCGAGGAGCTGCTGCCGATCGTCGACGCCAGTGCCCAGGCGCGAGTCGGCCGCTACAGCGGGCGCACGCCGCTGATCCACGCCGACCGGCTGGGTGCCGAGCTGGGTCTGCGCAAGCTCTACCTCAAGGACGACAGCACCCAGCGGCCGAGCCTCTCCTACAAGGACCGCGTCGTCTCGATGGCGGTCGCCCGCCTGCTCGAGCTGGGCGGGGAGGAGATCGGCTGCGTCTCGACCGGCAACGTCGGCACCGCCGTCTCCTCACTGGCGGCCAAGGCCGGGGTCGCCGCCTACGTCTTCTACCCGAGCAACCTGGAGCGCGGCAAGGCGCGCGCCTGCCGGGCGCTCGGTGCCGTCGTGATCCAGCTCGACGGCAACTACGACGAAGCCAACCGCGCCTGCCGCGAGCTGGCCCTGGCGAGCGGCGTCCAGTTCGCCAACATCACCTTGCGCCCGTTCTACGCCGAGGGGGCGAAGACGACGGCGTTCGAGGTGGTCGAGCAGCTCGGGTGGGCCGCACCCGACCACTTCGTCATCCCGGCCGCCGGCGGCACCCTCTCCTCGCGCGTCCACAAGGGCCTGGGGGAGATGGAGAAGGTGGGGATGGCGGAGACGGCGGCGACCAAGATCCACATCGCCCAGCCCGAGGGCTGCGGGCCGATCGCGACCGCGATCCTCGACGGCAGCGGCGAGGTCGAGTTGCAGCGGCCGCAGACGGCCGCCCACTCGCTTGCGATCGGCGACCCCGGCGACGGCTCGCTCGTCGTCGACGCGGTGACGTCGCGCGGCGGCTCGGCGGCGACCGCCACCGACCCGGAGATCTTCGAGGCCCTCGACCTGCTCGGCGCGACCGAGGGGATCCTCACCGAGCCGGCTGGCGGCACCACGATCGCCGCGACGATGAAGCTGGCCAACGAGGGCAAGCTAGGCCGCGACGACACGGTTGTCGCGGTGATCAGCGGCAACGGCTACAAGACCCTCGACGAGCACCCGGACAAGCCCTGGCCCGAGATGGTCGCCTGCGAGGTCGAGACGATGGAAGAGACCCTGTCCGAGTTTCGCCGCTCCGGCGCCGCGCTTCCTCACTGAGCCGGCCCGCGCCAGCGCGCGGGGCCGGAACACTTCAAGGCTGCTCTTGAAGGGCGGTCACTACGTGAGGAGGACACAGGCGCGAAGCGCAGCCGGTGTCGGTTCCACGATCTCGCCGTCGCGGTTGGCGAATAACCCGAACTCGCGGAGGTTGCGGATCGCTTGAACCCCTGTCTCGGTCTCCTTCGCGTCGTCGGGATCGCTGACGATCTTCAGCAGGAGACCCCCTATGGACAAGTGCTCCGGATGCAGTTCTGCCGCAACTTCGAGGATCACGGCTTCGACTTTCGCCACGTCGTATTTGGGTGAGGTGTCAGCGTTGGTCATGTTGCTCTCTCAGCGGTTGGCGCCTCGCCTCTCTCCGGCCACCGTTTCGACCAGCGCCGTTTGCGCCGTTCCCCGACGCGCTCGCCCCCTTTTTGGCCTGCGCCACGAGTGCGTGGAGGTCGGCGGGCTTCCAGGCCGCCTCGAATGCCATGAGCGCGAAGGTGTAGCCGACCGCCTTGCTGCTATCGCCGTTGGCCCTCTTCAGGCGGTTCGCCACCGCTCGCTGCTCGTCTTCGACTTCCTTGGTCGCGCGCTCGGCGATTGCCTTCACGTTCCTCTCGCCGTCAGGGTCGAGGACGAGCGGGGTGCGGGTGATGTGATCGTGCGCTCCTTGCAGCTTGCCCGCTTTTAGGGCATCGGCGAGGTCGTTGAACAGGTCGCTGGCCTGGCCCGCGCCGACCACGGCACGCAGCCCCTTTTTGAGCCGCCGCCATGCCTTTGCCGGGAACAAGGTCTTCACGCTGGCGCGGTAGTAGTGCTCGACTGCTCCCCGGCGCGGCTTGGTGCGCGTCTCCTCGATAATCCCGTCGCAGTCGTCGCGCAGGACTTTGACGTGGTAGCTGACCTGGCTCAGCCCTTCGTCGAGCGCCTTCGACAGGCCCTTGGGGCTGACCTCTCCTGCCACGGCGGCAAGCAGGATGTGCTGCCGCAGGACGTGATCCAGCGCCTTGACGAGTCGGCGGTCCACGAGGACCGGCAGATGAGCCCCGTTCGCTCCGCTCCCGTTGCTTGACTTGCCTCTTGGCATTTCCCTCGTCCCTTCTGCCGCTCCTCCTCCGAGCGGTCAGTGCTATTTGAAATAAGAAGTGGCAACTTCTTGGAACGAGCCGAGTCTTGCCGACCTCTCAGTAAGTTTCACAACTCGCGCAAAGTTTCAGTTGTTACTAAATTTTCCCTTAGTAATACCGCTGGCCGACATGACGGGAGCGGATAGAGGGCAATTGCGTGCGGTTAGTCGAGGAGCTGGCCCGGCTTGACCTCGACCGCTTTTGCAAGCCGACGCAGCGTCGAGATTTGCGGATCTCGCTTCCCTGCCTCCATCCGGCTGACCTCCGTGACATGGACGCCGCTGCGCTGTGCGACCTCTTCCTGGGTGATCCCCAGGCGTTCCCGTGCCTCCCGCAGTCTGGTGCCGAAGTGGGTCACGGCCGGGATCGTCTGCGCTTGAGGCAGAAACCGCCATAGGAAACTTCACAAGTCCTTGCGTAAACTCCCATCCCCTCCATGCCGCCTCGGGACGAAGACGGGGGAGCCGGCCACGGGCCTCATGCAAGCGGGCCGCGACCGACCCCCTACATTGCGTGCCTTAACCGTGCTTCATTACATGCGCGCACGAAAAGACGCGACCGACTTGCGCGATCTGCATTGCAACCACCTCCCTTCCTCGTTTTTCAGTGGGTGGTCCCACCGAACAAGGAGAGAACGCTAAGAAAAATTAGAGTTTCAGCCAAAAATCGGCTTGAGGACAGCTTTTCCTCCAAGCAGGCCCTTATGCTCTGGCACGCCTGAGTATCCGAAGGGCACGGAGCAGCGACTGTTTTGGTGGAGACGGCGATCAGATTGGGGCAGGGGAAGCGGAGCGTTGCCGCCGCTGTCGCCTACGCCATCACGCACCAAGCGAGGACCGAAATCCACACGATCCTCAACGAAGGGCCGCGCTCGCAGGAGGAACTAGCGCGTTTGATCCGCGCCCCCGTGAGCAGGAACATCGCGCATCACCTCAGGGAAATGCGCGTCGACGGCTCCATCGAGCTTGCCCATGTCAAACGAGTGCGCAACGCTTTCGAGCACTACTACCGAGCGGTCGAGATTCCGTTTTACACCGACGAGGAAATCGCGGCGATGCCTCCCGAGGCAAGGCAGGCAATCGCTGGCGTGATCCTTGAGGGGGTCATGTCGGAGGCGATGGCTGCGCTTTGGGCGGAGAGGATGGTCAATGATCGACGGGTTTGGCTGTCCTGGCGCTGGTTCAACGTCGATGCTCGGGGCCGTGGGGACATAGCAGACGATCAGATGAGCCATTGGGAGCGAGTTCGAGAGATCGAGGTCGAATCGCTTGGACGTTGCGCTAGGTCAGGTGAGCCGACCAAGTCGATCATCGTGACCTCGTTGGGATTCGAGCGCTTCCGTTTCTCGGCACCCCAGCCAATGCCGGCGGTGGGCTCGGAAGAAAGCGCGCCGCCGCCAATCAGGTTGGGCCAGGGGAGGCGAGGGGTCGAGGAAGCCGTCGGCTACGCGCTCAAGCACCAGCACCGGGTTGAACTCCTGTGCCTTCTGAACGAAGGCGAGCGCAACCGCTACGAACTGGCCGCGTTGATCGGCGAGGAGCCGGACAAGATCAAGCACCACCTCAAGGAACTGCTGGACGAGGGCTCGATCGAACTGGCCTACTCCAAGCGGGTCGGCAACATGATTCAGCACTACTACCGAGCGGTCGAGATCCCGTTCTACAGCGACAAGGAAATCGAGGCGTTGCGTCTTGAGGAGAGGCAGGCATTTGCTGGCGTGATCCTCCAGGCGGTCATGGCCGAGGCGCTGGCCGCGCTTTGGGCGGGGAAGATGGCTGACGATCCTCGCGTTTGGCTGTCTTGGCGCTGGTTCCACGTCGATTCTCAGGGCCGCGAGGAAATGGCCGACGAGCAGGCGAGGCATTGGGAGCGAGTTCGAGAGTGCGAGGCGGAATCGACCAACCGCTGTGCCAGGTCGGGGGAGCCGACCAAGTCAGTCATCGTGGCCTCGTTGGGACATGTGCGCTGCCGTAGAGCACCTATGGCTACGCCGGATGGCGACCCAGACGAGCCCGGCGTTACAGGGAATGTCTTCGCCTCGGAGAGGCAGCCGCGGGTGGCTCGACCGTAGACCCTTTCCCTTGCCACCCCTCACGAAATCGGGCCGTCTTAGACGGCCCGAACTTCGCGTATCTCGCTTGGCCTATGCCGATGCCGGAGGAGGGACTCGAACCCCCGACACGCGGATTATGATTCCGCTGCTCTAACCAGCTGAGCTACTCCGGCCGGGATCTGGATGCTATCGAGGGCGCTGCATACCGCCTCGGTCCCGAATAGCCTTGTTGTTGTGATGGGGAGCGCCTTAGATAGGGCAGTCAGCACACTGTTCCGAGATTGCCTCGATCTGATGCCCTCCGAGGAGGTGGTGGTGATCTGCAATCCGATCACCGAAGAGCTGGGAGCGCTGCTGCGGATCAATGCGCAGGGCGAGGGCGCCGAAGCGACGCTGGCGGTCATCTCCGAGCGCGAATCGCACGCCGCCGAGCCCCCCCGCGCCGTCGCCGCGGCGATGCTCGCCGCCGACATCGTGGTGGCGCCGACGATCCAGTCGATCTCCCACACCGAAGCCCGTCGCGCGGCCACCGAAGCCGGCGTGCGGATCGCCTCGATGCCCGGCGTGACCGGTGAGATGCTCGCCCGCGTGATGGGAGCGGATCTGAGGCTGCTGCGCAAACGGGGCAGCTCGGTCGGCCGCGCCCTCGGTGCCGGCGCCGAGGCCAGGGTCGTCTGCGCGCGAGGCTCGGATCTGCGGCTCGGGCTGGAGGACCGGACCGCGATAGTCGACGCCGGGGCGCTGAACATGCGCGGTGCCTTCGGCAACATCCCCTGCGGCGAGGCCTTCATCGCCCCGCTCGAGGGCACCGCGGAGGGAACGCTCGTCGTCGACGGCTCGATCGCCGGCATCGGCAGGGTCGGCGAGCCGGTCGCGCTCACCGTCCGCGACGGCCACCTGACCGAGGCGACCGGCACCGACGGAGGGCGCCTGCTGGAGCTGCTCGCCGAGCACGGCCCCGACGGCACCAACGTCGCCGAGCTCGGCATCGGCACCAACGAAAGCGCGATCCTCACCGGCAACATCCTCGAGGACGAGAAGATCCTCGGCACCGCTCACGTCGCCTTTGGCGCCTCGGCGGCGATCGGCGGCACGGTCCAGGTGCCGGTCCACCTCGACTGCGTCTTGCTGCGGCCGACCGTGGAGATCGACGGCTCGGCGATCGTGCGGGCCGGAGAGCTGGTCGCCTGAGCGGTGGCCCGGCCCCTGCTCGCCGTTCCGAACGTCTCCGAGGGTCGCGACGCGGCCCGGATCGAAGCCCTGGAGCGCGCCTTCTCCGCCGCTGTCGACCTGCTCGACCGCCACAGCGACGCCGCCCACAACCGCACCGTCTTCACCCTCGCCGGCGCCCCGGCGGAGCTGGCGGCGGCGCTCCTCCGCGGCGCTGCCGAGGCGATCGACTCGATCGACATGGGCGCCCACGAGGGGGTCCACCCGGCGGTCGGAGCGCTCGACGTCTGCCCGCTGGTCTGGACCGACCCGGCGGATCGCGAGGCGGCCCGGGAGACGGCGCTCGGCGTGGCCCACGAGGTTGGCGAGCTGGGCGTTCCCGTCTTCCTCTACGGCGAGCTGGCGGCCGGCCCCGAGCGGGTCGAGCGCGCCTACTTCCGCAACGGCGGCCTGACCGAGCTCTGGCTGCGGATGGAGGCCGGAGAGCTGGCCCCCGACCGGGGGCCGCGGCAGCCGCACCGGACCGCGGGCGCGACCCTGGTCACCGCCCGCCCGCCGCTGGCCGCCTTCAACGTCGAGCTCGACAGCGCCGACGTCGAGCTCGCGCGCGCGGTTGCCGCCGGGCTGCGCGAGTCGGGCGGCGGGTTGCCGGGCGTGCGTGCGATCGGCCTGCCGCTCGGTGGCGGCCGGGCTCAGGTCTCGACCAACGTCCACGACCCGGTAGCCGTGCCGCTGGCGGCGGTCGTCGAGCGGATCCGTGCTCTCGCCGTGCCGCTCGGCGCGCGTCCCGCGGAGGCGGAGCTGGTCGGCCTGATCCCGACCGCGGCGCTCACCGGTTACCCCGGCGACGTGCCGATCCGCGACCTCGACCCGGCGTCGCAGACGATCGAGGGATGCCTCGCGAGCCTTTCCTAGAGGCGCGCCCTCCGTTCGTCTAGATTCCGGTTATGGCTCAGACGAAGAAGAAGCGCCGCCGCAAGCACCGTGGGACGCAGGGGGGCCGGGTCGATCCGAACCGCCGCCCCGGTCGGCCCCGCAACCGCGAAGAGGCCAAAGCGCGCGCCCGCGCCGGCCGTAAAGCCCCCGCACGAGTCGATGCGCCGCCGACCTGGCGCAGCGCCATCACACGCGGCGCGGTCGCCGCGGTCGTCTTCACGGTGCTGCTGATGCTGGTCTTCAAACGCCCGCTCGGCGCCGCGCTCGGCCTCGGCGCCTTCATGCTCGCCTTCTACGTCCCCGCGGGCTACTACATCGACACGATGATGTGGCGCCGTCGCGAGCGGGCGCGGATCCGGGACAGAGAAAAGACGTGAGCCTCGACGTCCAGATGCTCACCGTGGGCCCGGTCTCGGAGAACTGCTTCGTCTTCCGGCGCGAAGGCTCCGGCCGCGGCCTGATCGTCGATCCCGGCGACGAGCCCGGCCGCATCCTCGCGACAGTCGAGGAGATGGGGGCGAAGGTCGAGGCGATCCTGATCACCCACTGTCACTTCGACCACATCGGCGCGGTCGCGCCGGTGGCGACGGTCACGGGCGCCCCCGTCTACTGCCCGGAGCTGGAGCGGCCGCTGCTCGCCGACATCATGGCCTTCGTGCCGATGCCCGGGATCGGTCCCTACGAGAGCTACGAGGCCGACGAGACCCTGAGGGGTGGGGAGGTCCTGGAGCTGGCCGGGATGACCATCGACGTGATCGCCACCCCGGGCCACAGTCCCGGCCACGTCACCTACTCGGTGCGCGGCGAGGAGACGCTGTTCTCCGGCGACGTCCTCTTTCAAGGCTCGGTGGGCCGGGTCGACCTCCCGGGGGGAGACGGTCCGACCCTGATGCGCTCGATCAGAGGGCTGGTCGAGACCCACCCGCCGGAGACCGGGGTCTACCCCGGTCACATGGGCGTCACCACGCTCGGCGCCGAGCGCGCCAGCAACCCGTTCCTCGCCGAGCTGGCCCGCTGAGGGCGGCTCAGGGCGGGCGCAGGTAAGGTCGCCGGCGATGGCGAGCAAGCACCAGGCCCCTCGCGGGACCTTCGACGTCCTACCTGCCGAAGCCCGCGCGCGGCAGTGGGTCATGACGACGGCTGCGGCGATCTTCGAGGGCGCCGGTTACGAGCCGATCGCCACGCCCGCCTTCGAGGACACCGATCTGTTCGAGCGCGGCGTCGGCCGTTCGACCGACATCGTGCGCAAGGAGATGTTCACCTTCGAGGACAAGGGCGGTCGCAGCCTCACCTTGCGCCCTGAGGGCACGGCGCCGATCTGCCGCGCCTACCTAGAGCACGGCATGCACAAGCTGGCGCAGCCGGTGAAGCTCTCCTACGCCGGGCCCTTCTTCCGCCACGAGCGCCCGCAGGCCGGCCGCTACCGCCAGTTCCACCAGATCGGCGTCGAGGCGATCGGCAGCGACTCGCCGCTGGCCGATGTCGAGGCGATCATGCTGCTCGACGAGCTCCTGCTGACGCTCGGAGTGCCAGGCGTCGAGCTGCGGTTGGGCAGCCTGGGATCGCTCGAGACGCGCCGCGCCTACCTGGAGGAATTGAAAGCGCACCTGAAGGCGCACGAGGGCGAGCTCTCGGAGGACGTCCGCAAGCGCATCGAGATCAACCCGCTGCGTGCCTTCGACTCCGACGACGATGGCACCCGCGGGGTGATGGAAAGCGCCCCGAAGATCGTCGAGCGACTCGACGGGGAGGACGCCTATCACTTCGAAGAGGTCAGGACCTTCCTCGACCTCGCCGAGATCGAGTACACGATCGATTCCACGCTGGTGCGGGGCCTCGACTACTACACGCGCACGATCTTCTCCTTCGCCTGCGAGGGGCTGGGCGCTCAGTCGGAGGTCGGTGGCGGCGGCCGTTACGACGGCTTGATCGAGCAGCTCGGAGGGCCGCCCACGCCAGCCGTGGGTTGGGCGGCGGGCATCGAGCGGATCCTGCTCGCCCTGGGCGACCGGGAAGACAGCACCGGGCGCGATGCGTTTCTCGCCGTCGCCGACGACATGCTTCGGCAGCGGGCGCTGATCGTCGCTCGCAGGCTGCGCGGAGCGGCGTGCACGGTTGAGATCGATCTGGCCGGGCGCAGCCTCAAGAGTCAGCTCAAACACGCCAACCGCGTCGGGGCGAGAAAGACCGTGATCTTCGAGGCCGATGGCACGCTGCAACTGCGCGACATGGAGAGCGGCGAGCAGCGTCCCGTCGCGGAGGACGAGCTGGTCGACGCGATCGGCGGCGATCGGCCGTGAGCGAGGCGCCGGCGCTGCGCGCCAACGAGTTCCGCGACACCTGGTGCGGCCAGGTGCTCGGCGAGCGGGTCGACTCGGCCGCCCGTGTCGCCGGCTGGGTCCACCGCCGCCGCGACCACGGCGGCCTGATCTTCATCGACCTGCGCGACCGCACCGGGATCGTCCAGCTCGTCTTCCACCCGGACTCCTCCGGCGCGGCGTTCGAGCTCGCCCACAAGCTGCGCACCGAGGACGTGCTGAGCGCCGGCGGCACGGTCGTGCGCCGCTCCGCGGAGACCGTCAACGCGGAGCTCCCCACCGGCGAGTTCGAGCTGGCCGTGAACGACGCCGAGCTGCTGGGCGACGCGGAGACCCCGCCCTTCCAGGTCGAGGGCTTCTCCGGCGAGGTCGGCGAGGACGCGCGCCTGCGCCACCGCTACCTCGACCTGCGCCGCGAGCCGATGCGCGAGGCGCTGGTCCTGCGCCACCGGGTGACGGCGGCGATGCGCGAGTTCCTGGATGGCGAGGGCTTCCTCGACGTCGAGACGCCGGTGCTCACCCGCTCCACCCCCGAGGGCGCCCGCGACTTCCTCGTGCCCAGCCGCCTCCAGCAGGGCTCCTTCTACGCGCTGCCGCAGTCGCCGCAGCTGTTCAAGCAGCTGCTGATGGTCGCCGGCTTCGAGCGCTACTACCAGGTCGCCCGCTGCTTCCGCGACGAGGATCTGCGCGCCGACCGCCAGCCCGACTTCACCCAGCTCGACATCGAGATGTCCTTCGTCGGCGTCGACGACGTGATCGAGGTCAACGAGAGGCTGCTGGCGCACGTCTTCGCGCGGGTGGGGGGCCCTGACCTCCAGCTGCCGATCGAGCGGCTCGCCTACGACGAGGCGATGAGCCGCTTCGGCACCGACCGCCCCGATCTGCGCTTCGGCCTCGAGCTGGTCGACCTCGGCGACGCACTCGCCGAGACCGAGTTCAAGGTCTTCCGTGGGGCGATCGAGTCCGGCGGCGCAGTGCGCGGCCTCAACGCCGGCCGCCGCGAGCTGCCGCGCTCGGAGCTCGACGGGTTGATCTCGCGCGCCCAGGAGCTCGGGGCGAAAGGCCTCGTCTGGGCCTTCCGCGAGGGCGACGGCTGGCGCTCGCCCACCGCCAAGTTCCTCTCCGAGGCCGAGCTGGCCGAGCTCAACCGGCGCCTCGACGCCGAGGAGGGCGACCTGCTGTTGCTGGTCGCCGACCAGAGGCGGGTGGCGGACGCGGTCCTCGGCCAGCTGCGGGTCGAGTTGGCCGCGCGCTTTGGGCTGATCCCGGAGGACGAGCACCGGCTGGTCTGGGTCGTCGACTGGCCGCTGCTGGAGTGGAACTCCGGCGAGGAGCGCTGGGACCCGCTGCACCACCCCTTCACCGCGCCGGCCGGCGAGTTCGATCCCGACGACCCGGGCGATGCGCGAGCGCTTGCCTACGACCTCGTCTGGAACGGCCAGGAGATGGGCGGAGGCTCGATCCGTATCCACCGTGCCGACGTCCAGCAGGCCCTCTTCGCTGCGCTGGGGATCGACGCCGAGGAAGCCGAGGCGCGCTTCGGCTTCCTGCTCGAGGCGCTGCGTTACGGGGCCCCGCCGCACGGCGGCATCGCCTACGGCCTCGACCGGATCGTGCAGCGCCTCGCCGGCGCCGACTCGATCCGCGACGTGATCGCCTTCCCGAAGACCGCCTCCGGCGCGGACGCACTGACCGGCGCGCCGGCCCCGGTCGGCGAGATGCAGCTGAAGGAGCTGGGCATCGGTCTCCTCCCGAAATTTTCGCGGCCCGGCTGAGGCCGAATGACGCTGCGCCATACGGCCCCTCCCCGACGTTCCGCGTAGCGCTGCTACGCGGAAGTCGTGTCGTGACCGTCTCGCTTGGTCATCGACCTCCCCGGACTCGCGATAATTTCGGTCGGAGGCCGGGAATGAGTTTTTTAGACAAAGTCAAATTTGCATTCCAGAGTCGCCGTCCCGGACCGGGACAGACGCCGATCCACGTCGACGACCCGGCCTGGGACTCCTGGGAGGTCGTGCGCGACTTCGGCGACGTGCGCACGGCACGCGCCTGGCACCAGGCGCTCGAAGAGGCGGGGATCGGGGCTGTTTTAACCGCGGACTGGCCGATAGACCGCTTCGGCCGCGGCGACATCGCCCTGCGCGTTCGGTCCGAAGACTGGAGCGAGGCGGAGCTGCTGCTCTCCAATCTCGATTGACGTCGTGGGCGGCGCCCGTCCTGGACCGATTTCCACTCGCCGGCGGGCGCGCGCGGTGGTACGGTTGAGCCGAGGCTCGAGCCCGTGCGCGAGCCGTCCCAACGTTTGACCCAACACAAACGGCTAGGGGGCCGATCTCTCTCGGTCTTGTGGGATCGCGAGGAGGCGCCCGCCCTTCACTTCAAGGGATCAAAGCCAGGGGCGGCAACGGCGGGTTGGAGCCTCTTTTCTGGCATGACCTGTTCGAGTCTCACCTCGGTCCTTGGGGAGAGATTTCACAATACGCGCGCCACGCGCGCGCTCGGTCACGCCACGATCGCTCCATGTCGCACCGGGATCCCAACCCGACCTACATCGAGCCCCAAATGGGGGTTCGATGTAGGTCGGGTCTCGTAGGCGAGGCGGAAGCAGAGCACACCGATCGAGTGATCGGCGAGCTGGCCGGGCGTCAGCACGGCGTGGTCGCGCGGCGACAATTGCTCGATGTCGGTATCGGGCCACGGGCGATCGGGGCCCGGCTGGCGCGGGGCTATCTCCACTCGATCCATCACGGCGTCTACGCGGTTGGCCACTCGGGGCTCACTCGGTACTCCCGCTGGGTGGCCGCGGTGCTGGCCTGTGGTCCCGGCGCGGTGCTCAGCCACAGGTCCGCGGCGACGCTCTGGGGGCTGCTCGATATGTCCACGCAACCCGAAGTGACGAGACCGGGAAGATTTCGGAAGCGCCCGGGGATCGTGGCGCGCTTCGGCGTCGTTCCTGCGGACGAGCGCACCGCCAGAGAGGGCATCCCGGTGACGAGCGTGTCACGGACGATCCTCGACCTAGCCGGCCTAGGAGCGCGCCGGCAGGCCCAGCGAGCGATGCACGAGGCCGATGTGCGGCAGCTCACCGACCGTCTCTCGGTCCCCGACTTGCTTGTGCGCTATCCGCGACGTCATGGCGCTCCCCTTCTTCGCGACCTACTCGCGGATGACCCCGGTATCCGGGGTGCGCCGGGCAATCGGATCGAGGATAAGTTCGCCGACCTGCTTGACCGGCATGGCATCTCCCGGCCGCGGTTCAATCCCCATCTCAGCATCGCCGGGCGTCAGTTCAGACCCGACTGCCTCTGGCCAGAAGACAAGCTGCTCGTCGAGCTGGACGGTGCGGCGGTCCACCGAACGCGGAAGGCATTCGAGAAAGACCGGGAACGCGACCGGGTCCTGCTCACCGCTGGCTATCGGACTATGCGCGTGACCTGGCGGCAGCTCGACCGCGAACCGGACTCGCTGATCGCCGATCTACGTCGTCTGCTTCCCAGCACCCATGATGCATCGAACCCCAAATAGGGGCTCGATGCATCATGGAAGGGGGAGGGGCGATGGTGTGGTGCCGGCTCTACCCTTTAAGCGATGAGTCGAGAGCTGTTCGAGCATTACTTGCGAGACGAGGCGCGGCTTGGGCCGGTGCCCGACGGGGCCTTCAGCGGGGCGGCCGGGGGGGCGGCCTGCGGCGATCTTTCTCGCCTGTCGCTTTTGCTGGAGGACGGGCGGATCGCTGCGGTCACGTTCGACGCTGAGGGCTGCGGGGCCATGCGGGCAGCCACGGCGGCGGTCGCCGAGATGGTCGACGGCGAGCCCGTCGTCGACGCGGCGCGGATCGGGATCGACGAGGTGGACGAGGCCGTCGGTGGGCTGACCGCAGCGAAGCGCCACGCTGCCCAGCTGGCTGCCGATGCGCTGCACCGGGCGCTGGCCAGCGCCGCGGCTTCCACGGAGACGCTTGCCGCGCCGCGCGCGGGCCGCGTCCTCGTCGCCATGTCGGGCGGCGTCGACAGCGCCGTCGCGGCCCTGCTGGAGCGCGAGCGCGGCGCCGACGTGCTCGGCGTCACCCTGAAGCTCTGGGCCGACCCCGAGACCGACGGCGCCAAGGCCTGCTGCTCGCCCGAGGCGGTTATCGGCGCCCGGGCGGTCGCCCACTCGCTCGGGATCCCACACCTCACTCTCGACCTCGAGGAGGAGTTCCGGCGTCGCGTCGTCGGCGCCTTCCTCGATGGCTACGGGGCCGGCGCGACTCCCAATCCGTGCATCGTCTGCAACGGCGAGGTGCGGATCGCGGCGATGGTCGATCTGGCGGAACGCCTCGGTGCCGAGTGCCTCGTCACCGGTCACTACGCGCGGATCGTCGATGACGACGGCAGTCCGCTGCTCGCCGCCGCCTCCGACCGGGCCAAGGACCAGAGCTACATGCTCGCCGCCCTGCCGCCCGCCCTGCTCGACCGGCTGCGCTTCCCGCTGACCGAGCTGAGCAAGCCCGAGGTGCGTGAGATCGCCACCCGCCACGGTCTCGCGGTCGCAAAGAAGCCGGAGAGCCAGGACCTCTGCTTCCTCGCCGGTCAGGGCAAGACCCGGTTCCTGCGCCGCCACGCCGGTCTCGGCGAGCGCGAGGGAGCGGTGGTGGACCGTGCCGGGAGGCCGATCGGTCGCCACCGCGGCCATCACAACTTCACCGTCGGCCAGCGCCGCGGGATCGGCGTCTCGGCGCCGGAGCCGCTGTACGTGCTCGCCACCGATGCCGCTGCAAACACGGTCACGGTCGGCACCCGGGCGGAGCTGGCGACGAGGCGGGTGAGGATCCGCGACGCGGTCCTCCACCGCGACGGCGATCGGGTGGACGCGGTCAAGCTGCGCTCCCACGCCACGCCGGTCTCCGCCTCGGTCTCAGGGGCGGCGACCGGTCGCCACCTCGAGCTCGAGGTCGAGCTCGACGAGCCCTTCGACGCCGCCTCGCCAGGGCAAGCTGCGATCTTGCTCTCCGGCGAGGCGATCGTCGGCCACGGCACCATCAGCGCCGCCGGCTAGCTCGACGCGGCTGCCTCTTCTTGGTCGTGGCGGAGCTTGGCGACCGCTTTGACGCAGCGGCTGAACGGCGTGCCTTTCTCGCCTTTGACGTGCTTGCGGCTCTCGTTCTTGCAGACGCGCCCCGGCGGCATCTTCTCGTTCGTCGCGGCTTTTGCCATCGCGTTCACGCAGCGCGAGAACTCGGTGCCTTTCTCGCCTTTGACGTGCTCCTTGCTTTTGCCTTTGCAGTAGCGACCGTAGGCTTTCGCCTTGGCCGGCAAGCCCGCTTTCGGGCCCGGAGTCGGTTCTGCCGGAGAGTAGGTGGGTCCTTGGCCTTTGGCCCCGTTGCCGTGAGGCGGGACGCCTTCGGGCTTGCCCATCGCCAGGGCGGCGGGGCTCACGGCTAGCGCCAGGACAGTGGCTGCCAGCGCGATCCTCGTCTGAAACCTCATCGTGCCTCCTTTGACGTACAGGTCCCGGCGGGCTCCCTGCCCACGGGTCGTTGCGCCTTTGAAACGGGACGCGCCACCTCGCGTCAGGCCGCATCCGGGAGATGGACGGATGGTCGGCCGTTCAAGGAGCCGATCCCGGCGACGGCCCGGACGGTTGCGCCTCCGGCCTCTCGCCGCCGGGCGTCGCCGCCTTGGCGGGATGGGCGGGCGGTTCGGGATGGGCAGGCGCCGGCTTCGCCTTCTGCGACGAGTGGGGAGGCGGTGCGCTCCTGCCCGGCGCGCCCTTGCTCCGACCGCCGGCGCGGGCTCCCTTAACGGGCGGCTCGGCGGCTTGCGCCGGTTTGTGCGAGGCGGCGGCTTGCTGCCCGTGGCTGGCGGCTTCCGGCAATCCACTGGGCGGGCCGCGCCGCTTCGCGGCGGAGCGGCCCACGCCGCCACCAGGCGGGGCCGAGCCCGATTGCGAGCGGGACGGCGTGCCCGCCGGCTCGTCCGAGCCACTCGTGCCGGTCTCCCCGTCGCCGCTAGAGGGCTTGCCGGCTCCGATCGACGCCGCCGGTAGAGCGCGGTCGCCCTTCAGCTGCATTCCGCTGGCGACGGACCGCTTGTGGGGGTCCTCGGCGGACCCGCCGGTTGCCTCTCCGCCGCCAGCCGACGGAGCCGACGGCGGCGCGCTCCGGGAGGCCGCGCCGCCGTCCCTGCCACCGAGCGGGAGCTCGACGACGTCGCTGCGGTCCGCGACGGTAACCCCAACGGCGCCGACCACCGCAACCGTCGCGGCCGACTTGACGATCGCCGAGGTTGCGATCCCCTTGCCGGCCCCGGCGCCGACCGCGCCGGCGAGGCCGCCACCGCCGGCGACGGCGCCGGCTTTGGCGCCGAGGATCGCGTGCAGCAGGCCGGCTGAGGCGGCGATGGGCAAGGGGGCAAGCGCGCCGAGGTGCTCGCGCCGTGCGGCGATTCCCTCGCGGAAAGCCCGGCAGTCGGCGCAGTCGCGCAGATGGGCGCGAATGTCGCGCCGGCGGGCCACCCTGCCGTCGGCGTCGGAGAGCTCCCACATCACGTCGGCGCAGCGCATCTCACGACCCGCTTCCTGCTGGCGCAGATTGAGTCGCGCCTCGTAGAGCGTCTGCCGTGCCACGGCGGGAGAGGTCTCGAAGGTCGCGGCGATCTGGGCGAAGTCCAGGCCGGCGAGCTCTCTCATCACCAGGGCTGCCCGCTGCCGCTCGGGAAGCGCGTCCAGGTCCGCCAGCAGCAGCCGCAGCCGCTCGCGGGTCTCGGCGCTCTCGGCGACGCCTCCGGTCGCTGCTCGGTCGGGCCCGAGCTCCTCGGTGTCGCGCCGTCGGCGCAGCACTTCGACCGCCTCGTTGCGGGCGATCCGGTAGAGCCACGGCTTCAGCTGGATCCGCCGCTTCTCCCCCGGAAGCGCCCGCAGTACCTTGACCATCGCGTTCTGGAGCGCGTCCTGGGCGTCGTCGGGGTTGCCGACCATCGCCAGGCAGAAGCGGTAGAGATCCTGGTGGTAGCGCGCGTAGATCGCCTCGAAGGCGCCGCGATCGCCACTCGCCGCACGCTGCGCCAGGCGCTCGTCGGAGCTCACGCCAGGCCGATCTCGGCGTGCGGACCCATGCGGTCAAGATTAGGCCCATGTCCATCGATGCTTCAACGGTCTCGCGTGCCAGGCGTCAGCGCTCGTCACTTAGGCTCTGTGCCGATGAAGTCCCAGGAAATCCGCGACACCTACCTCTCGTTCTTCGAGCAGCGCGGCCACGAGATCGTGCCCTCGGCCTCGCTCGTCCCGTCCGTCCACGACCCCTCGGTGCTTGCTGACCACCGCCGGGATGCAGCCCTTCAAGCCCTACTTCCTCGGCCGCGAGCAGCCGCCGGCGCCGCGCCTCGCCGACGTGCAGAAGTGCTTCCGCACGACCGACATCGAGGAGGTCGGCAACACCGCGCGCCACCTCACCTTCTTCGAGATGCTCGGCAACTGGAGCTTCGGCGACTACTTCAAGGCCGAGTCGATCCCCTGGGGCTGGGAGCTGCTCGACCGCAGGGCTTCGGCATGGACCCGGAGCGGATCTGGGTGACGGTCTTCGGCGGCGACGAGGAGCTCGGTCTCGGCCCCGACGAGGAGGCGATCGAGATCTGGCGCGGCGTCGGGGATGCCCGAGGAGCGGATCGTCCTGCTCGGCCGCGAGGACAACTTCTGGCAGGCCGGCCCGACCGGCCCCTGCGGCCCCTGCTCGGAGCTCTACCTCGACCGCGGCGAGGACTTCGGCGCCGCGGGCGAGCGGCCCGGCGACGACACCGACCGCTTCCTCGAGTTCTGGAACCACGTCTTCATGAGCTACGACCTCGCCGCGGACGGCAGCGCTGACCGAGCTGCCGATGCGCAACATCGACACCGGCATGGGCCTCGACCGGATGGCGGCGATCCTCCAGGACGTCCCCTCGGTCTTCGAGACCGACCTGCTGCGGCCGCTGATCGACCTCGCCGAGGAGCTCTCCGGCCGCTCCTACGACGAGGGCGGGCGCGGTGACCCGGGCGATGCGGATCGTCGCCGACCACTCGCGCGGCGCCGCCTTCCTGATCGCCGACGGCGTCGTCCCCTCCAACGAGGACCGCGGCTACATCCTGCGGCGGATCATGCGCCGGGCGATCCAGCAGGGCCGCACCCTGGGCCTCGAGGCCCCCTGGCTCGGCCGCTTCGCCGAGCGCACGATCGAGATCATGGGCGACGCCTACCCGGAGCTGGCGGCCGAGCGGGAGACGATCGCGCCGCTGGGTCGGCGACGAGGAGGAGAGCTTCGGTCGCACCCTCGAGCGCGGCACCGAGCTGCTCGAGCGGCTGGTCGCCGAGGCGCAGGAGGCGGAGACCTCCTGGATCGACGCCGCCGACGCCTTCAAGCTGCACGACACCTACGGCTTCCCCTACGACCTGACCAAGGAGCTGCTCGCCGAGCGGGGGCTCTCGGTCGACGACGGCGGCTTCGAGGAGCTGATGGAGGAGCAGCGCCAGCGCGCCCGCATCGGCGCCGCGACCGCGCACGGCTCCGAGGACCGCCACGAGAAGGTGATCGCCTTCGCCGCCGAGGCGCCGCCGACCCGCTTCGTCGGCTACGAGACGCTGCGCGCGACCACCGGCCTCGCCGCGGCCGAGACCGACGACGGCCGGGCGCTGGTCAAGCTCGAGGAGAGCCCCTTCTACGCCGAGGGCGGCGGCCAGGTCGCCGACTCGGGCGTGCTGCGCTGGGACGGGGGGGAGGCGCGCGTCGTCGACGTCTACCGGGTCGGCGAGGACCAGGCCCTGGAGGTCGAGCCGCAGGCGGCGCGGTCGAGGCCGGCATCGCCGTCGAGGCGGCGGTCGACCGCGAGACCCGCCACGCGACGATGCGCAACCACACCGCGACCCACCTCCTGCACGCGGCGCTGCGCGAGCGGCTCGGCGACCCACGTGCGCCAGGCCGGCTCCGCCGTGCGCCCCGACAAGCTGCGCTTCGACTTCACCCACGGCCAGGCGCTCGCCGCGGAGGAGCTGCGCGCGATCGAGGACCGCGTCAACGAGTGGATCAAGGCGAGCCGGCCGGTGCGCTGGCTGGAGATGGAGCGGGCCGAGGCCGAGAAGCTCGGCGCGATGGCGCTGTTCGGCGAGAAATACGGCGAGTGGGTGCGGGTGGTCGAGGTCGAGGGCGTCTCGCGCGAGCTCTGCGGCGGCACCCACGTCGCCAACACGGCCGAGGTCGGCATCTTCAAGATCGCCTCCGAGGGCTCCAGCGCCGCCAACGTGCGCCGGATCGAGGCGCTCACCGGGCCGGCCGCGATCGACTGGTTCCGCGAGCGCGAGGAGCGACCTGCGCGAGGTCGGCGAGCTGCTCGGCTCGCCGCAGGACCCGCTGAGCGGCGCGCGGCGCGCGGCGGAGCGGCTGCATGAGGCGGGCGAGGGCGCCAAGCAGGCGGCGAAGGCAGGCGCTGGGCGAGGAGGCCGAGCGGCTGCTCCGCCGCGCGCCGAGGACGCCGGCGGGATCGGCGTCGTCGCCGCGCAGGCGGCCATCGCCGACCAGAAGCAGCTGCTCGATCTCGCCAACCGGGTGCAGTCGAAGCTCGGGTGGCGAGTCGGCGATCGTCCTCGGCGGCGCCGAGGGCGACAAGGTCGGCCTCGTCGTGCTCGTCTCCAAGGCGCCGTCGAGCGCGGCGTCTCGGCGGCGGCGGTCGTGCGCGAGGCGGCGGCCGTCGTCGGCGGTGGCGGTGGTGGGCGCGACGACATGGCGCAGGCCGGCGGCAAGGACGTCGCCAAGCTCGGACGAGGCGCTGACCGTGGCCCGCAAGGCGATCGAGCGCTGGGGATGGCTCCGCACCCACCCGCGCTCCGTTTGCCGCCCTGTGACGGAGACGGAGCGCTCGTCTGATGCGAGTCCTGGCGCTCGACCACGGCACGGCGCGGATCGGCTGCGCGATCTCCGACCCGAGCGGCACCCTGGCGACGCCGCTGCCGGTGATCGAGCCGCCGGAGCCGCGAGCCGGTCGCCGAGCTGGTGGCCGAGCACGGGGTCGAGCGGGTCGTCGTCGGCCTGCCGCTGCACCTGAGCGGCGAGGAGGGAGTCACAGGCGGCCCTGGCGCGCAGCTTCTGCGCCGAACTCGAAGCGATTCTCCAGATCCCGGTCGAGACCTACGACGAGCGGCTGACGACGCGGATGGCCGAGGCCAGCAAGCGCGAAGGCGCCAGCGCTCCCTCCGACTCGCTCGCCGCCGCGCACCTGCTCCAGGCCTACCTGGCGGGGCAGGCGGCGATCGAGGGCGACGACGAGGACGATGGCTGAGGATTCGGCCAGCCTGCGCGCCGACAGGCGGCGGGTGCGACGCGAGCAACAGCGGCAGCGACGCCGACGCGTCGTCGGGGTCGTCGGGCTCCTGCTCCTCGCCGTGGTTCTGATGGCGGGGGCGATCGTCTATGCCAGCCGCGACGAGGCGCCGCCGCCCGAACCGCCGCTGCGCACGATCACGCTGACGATCCCCGAGGGCTACAGCCGCGAGCAGACCGCGCAGCTGGCCCGCGAAGTGGGGTTGCGCGGCGACTACATGAAGGAGAGCGAGGGGCACGAGGGCTTCCTCTTCCCCGACACCTTTGAACTGGAGAAGCGGGCGCCGGCCTCCGACCTCGTCCAGCTGCAGCTGGAGGACTTCAAGCGGCGGATCGCCGGGGTCGACATGCGCTACGCGCGCTCGAAGAACCTGACGATCCTACGACGTCGCTGATCATCGCCTCGATGGTCGAGGAGGAGGCGCAGCTCGACGAGCGAGCGCAAGCTGATCGCCGCGGTGATCTACAACCGCCTGCGCGAAGGCATCCCGCTGGGGATCGACGCGACGATCCGCTTCGCCACCGGCAACTACGACCAGCCGCTGACCGAATCGGAGCTGGCGATCGACTCGCCCTACAACACCCGCCTCAACGCCGGCCTGCCGCCGGGGCCGATCAACAGTCCCGGCCTCGCCTCGATCGAAGCCGCCGCCCGCCCGGCCGACGTCGACTACCTCTACTACGTCATCGAGCCCGGCACCTGCGGCGAGCACTCCTTCTCCTCAGCGCGAAGCCGAGTTCGAAGCCGACGTTGCCCGCTACGACGAAGCGCGCGAAGCGGCCGGCGGCAATCCCCGGACACCTGCGCGGAATGAAGCGGCTGGCCGTCCTCGGCCACCCGGTCGGGCACTCGCGCTCGCCGGCGATGCAGAACGCCGCGCTGGCCGAGCTGGGGCTGAGCGGACGAGTGGAGCTACGAGGCGATCGACGTCGCGCCGGACGCGCTTCGAGGCGCGGGTGCGGGCGATGCCGGGCGAGGGGTTCGTCGGCGCCAACGTCACCGTTCCCGCACAAGGGGGCGGCGCTCGCCCTCGCCGACGTCGCTCTCCGAGACCGCGCGGGAGATCGGCGCCGCCAACACGCTCAGCTTCGACGGCGGGGAGATCCACGCCGACAACACCGACGCGCAGGGCCTGCTCGACGCGCTGCCGAGCCCGCCGCGCGGCCGAGCGGGCCCTGGTGCTGGGCGCCGGGGGCGCAGCTCGGGCGGCCGTCTGGGCGCTGCTACGCGAGGGCGCCGAGGTGGACGTCTGGAACCGCACCGCGCTGCGCGCCGAGAACCTCTGCGGGGAGCTGGGCGGGACCCCGGTGGAGGCGCCCGACCAGGGGGAGTACGAGCTGATCGTCAACACGACCGCGGTCGGCCTGCGCGGCGAGGACCCCTTCGCCGAGCTGCCCCTGGAGCGCGGCGGCTTCGCCGCGGCGCAGTGCGTCGTCGACATGGTCTACGGGGACGAGCCCGGTCCGCTGCTCGTCGCTGCGGCGGAGGCCGGCGCGGCTGTCGTCGACGGAATCGAGATCCTGGTCCGCCAGGGCGCCCTCTCGCTGCGCGATCTGGACCGGGCGCGATGCCGCCGCTCGAGGTGATGCGCGCCGCCGCCCGGGCGAGCCGCGACGATAGCCTAAGCCCGCATGAGCACCCGCTTCCGCTTCACCACCGCAGGCGAGTCGCACGGCCCCGGCCTGGTCGCGATCGTCGAGGGCATGCCGGCCGGGCTCGAGCTCGACCGCGAGGCGCTCGACCGCGACATGGCGCGGCGCCAGCTCGGCCACGGCCGCGGCGGGCGGATGAAGATCGAGACCGACACGGTCGAGGTCCGCTCCGGCGTCCGCCACGGCCGCACCCTGGGCAGCCCGATCGCGGTCCTGGTCGCCAACCGCGACTACGCCAACTGGGAGGAGCGGATGAACCCTTGGCCGGTCGAGGGCTTCGAGCCGGACGAGGTCCACCTGCCGCGGCCCGGCCACGCCGACCTGGTCGGCGCCCAGAAGTACGGCCACGGCGACATCCGCAACGTGCTGGAGCGAGCCAGCGCCCGCGAGACCGCGGCCCGGGTCGCCGCGGGCATCGCTCGCCCGCGGTCTGCCTCACCGCGCTCGGGGTGAGCGTCCACAGCCACGTCACCCAGATCGCCTCGGTCAAGGCGCCCGAGCGCGCCGACCTCGGCGCCGAGGACTTCGCCGGCGTCGACGAGGACCCGGTGCGCTGCCTCGACCCGGAGGCGAGCGCGGCGATGGTCGAGGAGATCAACCGCCTGCGCAAGGCCAACGAGAGCCTCGGCGGCAGCTTCGAGGTGCGCGCCTTCGGCCTCGTCCCGGGGCTCGGCTCGCACATCTCCTGGGAGGACCGGCTCGACGGGCGCCTCGCCGGCGCCGTCGCCTCGATCCAGTCGGTCAAGGGGGTCGCGATCGGCGAAGCCTGGGACGTCGCCGGCCGCCCCGGCTCCGAGGCGCACGACGAGATCTTCTGGTCGGAGGAGCGCGGCTACCACCGCGAGACCAACCACGCCGGCGGGCTCGAGGGCGGGATGACCAACGGCCTGCCGCTCTCGGTGCGGGCGGCGATCAAGCCGATCTCGACCCTGACCAAGCCGCTGCGCTCGGTCGACACCGAGACCAAGGAGCCCGCCCAGGCGCTGCGCGAGCGCACCGACTCGACCGTCGTCCCGGCGGCGGCGGTCGTCGCCGAGGCGATGGTCTGCCTCACCCTCGCCCGCTGCTACCGCGAGAAGTTCGGCGGCGACCACATCGACGACATGCTCGCTGCCGTGGAGGCTTACAAGCGCCGCATCGATTTCCGCGGGTGACCGCGTGAGCCGGCCCGCGATCGTCTTCATCGGCTTCATGGGGGCCGGCAAGTCGACCGCGCTCGAGGCCGCACGGGCCGCCGGCCTGGCGACCGCCGAGATCGACGAGCTGATGGAAGCCGACCTCGGAATGCCGATCGCCGAGGCATTCGAGCGCCACGGCGAGGAGGGATTCCGGGCGCGGGAGGCGGAGGTCGTCGGCGCCCTGCTCGAGCGGGCCGACGGCGGGGCGATCGCGCTCGGCGGCGGCAGCGTGCTCTCGGAGCGGGTTCGCGCGGCGCTCGACCGTCACGTCGTCGTCTGGCTGCAGATCGATGCCGAGGAGGCCTGGCGGCGGATCGAGGACAGCGACCGCCCGCTGGCGCGCAGCGCCGCGGACGTCGCCCAGCTGCTCGAGGTGCGGCTGCCGTTGTACGAGGCGCTGGCCGACGCGATCGTCCCGCAGGGCGACCCCGGCCAGATCGCGCGGGCGCTCCCCTCGATCCAGGCGCTGGCCGATCTGCCCGGCGGCACGAAGCTGCTCTGGGCGGCAAGCGCCTCGGGCGAGTACCCGGTCTTCGTCGGTCGCGGTCTGCTGGATGCGAGCTGGTGGCCGCTGGAGGGGCGCCAGTTCGTGATTGCCGATGCCTTCACGGTCGTCAACTTGGGGGACCGGTTCGCCGACTCGGTCGTCAGCACCGATCTCGCGATCGCGGGTGAGCGAGCCAAGACGATGGAGCGGGCGGAGCGCATCCTGGAAGACATGGCCTCGGCGGGTTTGACCCGGGAGGACCACGTCGTCGCTCTGGGCGGCGGGGTCATCGGCGACATCGCCGGGTTCTGCGCGCATGTCTACCAGCGAGGCGTTCCTGTCGTCCAGGTGCCGACCACGCTCGTCGCCCAGGTCGACTCCGCCTACGGCGGCAAGACCGGCGTCGATCTACCGCAGGGGAAGAACTACGTCGGGGCGTATCACCTGCCCGCGGCCGTCATCGCGGACGTCGACACCCTCGGGACCCTGCCGCCGGACGAGCTTGCCACGGGATTCGTAGAGGCGCTCAAGACCGGCCTGCTTGCGGGCGGCGATCTGTGGGAGCGGGTGCGCTCGATCGAGTCTCTCGACCCTGGCGAGCTGGACGACATCGTGTTCGCCTGTGCTCGCTACAAGTGCGAAGTCGTCGCCGAGGACGAGCGCGACTCTGGCCGCCGGGAGGTGCTCAACCTCGGTCACACGGTGGGCCATGCGATTGAGACGGCGACCGCTTACAGTCGCTACCGGCACGGCGAGGCGATCGGCTTGGGACTGCTCGCTGCCCTGCGCCTCTCGGATGCGCCGGCCCTGCGCGACGAGGTCGAGGAGATCCTCCGCCGCCACGGCTTGCCGACCGTGCTCGATGCCGCCCTGGACGTCGACGTGGCTCTGGACGCCCTGCAGCGCGACAAGAAGCGCACTTCCGCCGGCGTCGGCTTCATCCTGCTCTCCCGGCCGGGAGAGCCCCGCACCGGGCAGATCCTGGATCCGGCTAAGGTCGAGGCCGCCGTGAAGGAGCTCTACGGATGACTTCCGCCCACAACCGGGTCGCCGTCCTGCACGGGGTCAACTTCGACGTGCTCGAGCGGCGCGATCCGGCGGTCTACGGCGGGCTCTCGCTGAGCGAGCTGGAGATGCGGATCCAGGCGGCGGCACGGGAGCTCGGCCTGGAAGCGATCTTCTTCCAGACCAACTCCGAGGGCGAGTTCGTCGAATACCTGCACCGGGCGCCGGAGCTGGCCGACTCGATCGTGATCAACGCCGGCGCCTGGACCCACTACAGCCGCGCGATCGCCGACGCGCTCGAGCTGACCGGCCTGCCGGCGGTCGAGGTCCACCTCTCCGACGTCGAGTCGCGCCAGGACTGGCGCAAGGAGTCCGTCTTCGACGGCCTGGTGCTGGAGAAGATCTCCGGCAAGGGCCCGGACGGCTACCGCGACGCGCTCGCCACGCTGGCCCGTCACCTGGACGTCGCGGCTTCCGGATGAGGGGCCGCGGCGACCGCCTCGCGGCCTCGCTGGCCGAGCGCGAGCTCGACCTGATGCTGGTCACCGACCTGATCAACGTCCGCTATCTGACCGGCTTCACCGGCACCAACGGCGCCTGCGTCTGCGGCCCGGACACGCGCCTCTTCCTGACCGACTTCCGCTACACCGAGCGGGCCGCGGCCGAGGTCGAGGGCTGGGAGGCGGTCACCGTCGCCGACGACTGGCTCGGCGGCATAGCCGCACGCCTCGATGGTCGTTTCGGCTTCGAGGACGACCACGTCTCGGTTCGTCTGCTCGAGCGACTACAGGGGAAGCTCGCCGAGGGGGTCGAGCCGGTGGCTGCCGGCGGTACGGTCGAGAAGCTGCGCAGGGTCAAGGACGAGGCCGAGCTGGAGGCGGTCGCGGCCGCCGCCGAGCTGGCCGACGAGGTCTGGCGCTGGAGCCTCGAGCGCGGCCTCGGCGGCCGCTCCGAGCGCGATGTAGCGCGCGCGGCGGAGGCGCGGATCCGCGAGCTCGGCGGCGACCCCTCGTTCCCGGCGATCGTCGCCGCCGGCCCCAACGGCGCCCTGCCGCACGCCGAGCCCGGCGAGCGGACCATCGGCGCGGGCGAGCTGGTCGTCTTCGACATGGGGGCGAAGCTGGACGGCTACTGCTCCGACGGCACCCGGACCTTCGCCGTCGGCGAGCCCGGCGAGCGCGCCCGCGAGGTCTACGAGGTCGTGCGCGGGGCGCAGGCCGCGGCGCTCGCCGCGATCGTCGCGGGGGCCGGGGGGGAGGAGCTCGACGGGGTCGCCCGCAAGGCGATCGAGGCCGCCGGTCACGGCGAGCGGTTCGGGCACGGCTTGGGTCACGGCGTCGGACTCGAGGTGCACGAGGCGCCGCGTCTCTCGCCGCGCTCGGAGGACGTGCTCGCCGCGGGCGAGGTGGTGACGGTCGAGCCCGGTGTCTACCTGCCGGGCGAGCTCGGCGTGCGGATCGAGGATCTGGTCGTCGTCGTCGACGGGGGCTGCCGCAATCTCAGCGGTCTGCCCAAGGAGCTGCAGCTGGTCGAGTAGCTGCAGTGCTAAGTCCGCGGCCCGCCGGACCCGATGAGCGCTCGGTGAGACCGAGTGCCCACATGACCGCCGAGTCGCTGAGGGCGAGCCGCGACGATGCGCGCCGCGAGCGACTGATCGACATGGAGCTGCGCCTGCGCCCCTACCGCTTCGCCTGTTTCGCGATCCTCGCGCTCGGGCTCGCCGCCTTCAGCTCGGAGCTCGGCTGGTGGTGGACGATCCCGCTCGGCGCCGGCCTGGCCGGGTTCGCCGTCGCCGACAGCTTCATGCGCAACAGCGAGCACCCGGCGGTCTGGGTCGCCGCCGCCTGGGGGATCCTGCCGCTGCTGCTCGCCGATGCGGTCGTCACCACGGGAGGCGCCGAGAGCCCGGCGCTGATGTGGTTCGCGCTGCCCGCCGTGACCCTGGGCGCGCGCTTCGAGCCGCGTGGGATAGCGCTCGGCACCGCCTACATCCTCGTCCTGCTCGGGCTCTCGACCTACGCCCTCGACCCCGCCGCCGCGGCTGCGCACGGGCAGGAGGTGATGGCCGCCACCGGGCTCGTGCTCTGCACCGTGATCCTCTCTGGCGCCCTGGTCGAGTCCGACCGCGCCCACCGGCGACGCTCCACCCTCGACCCGTTGACCGGGCTCTCCAACCGCAACGCGCTGGAGCAGCGCCTCTCCGAGCTCGACGGCCAGCCGAGCGAGGGGGCGGGCCTCTCGCACGCCTTCCTGCTCTGCGACCTCGACAACTTCAAGCGGGTAAACGACGAGCTCGGGCACGTGGCCGGCGACGCGGTGCTGCAGGACGTCGCCTACACGATGCGCGGCGTGCTGCGAGCCGGCGACTCGATCTACCGAGTCGGCGGCGAGGAGATCCTCGTCGTCCTGCCGGGAGCGACGGAAGCCGACGCCGTCGGCGTCGGCGAGCGGCTGCGGCGGGCGGTGCGGGAGCGCCGCCCGGCCGGCGTGGCGGTGACGATCAGCGTCGGCGTCGCCGTCTCCCCAGCGGGATCTCTCGACACCGACGAGATGGTCGGGCTCGCCGACGCGGCGCTCTACTCGGCCAAGGCGAGCGGCCGCGACCGCGTCGTCGTCAGCGCCAACTGACCGCCTGACCCAGGACCAAACATGCATCGAGCCCCGAATAGGGGCTCGATGCATGTTTGGTCTCAGCGGCCGAGGTCGAGGCCGGGCTCGAGCCGGGCGGCGAAGGCCGCGATCAGCTCGACCGTCGCCTCGAGGTCGCCGAGGTCGCAGACCTCGACGGGCGAGTGCATGTAGCGCAGCGGGATCGAGACCAGCCCGGTGGGGATTCCCGAGCGGGAGATCTGGATCGCGTCGGCGTCGGTGTGCGAGGAGCGCCCGGTGGCGGCGATCGTGTACTCGATCCCCGCCTCCTCGGCGGTCTCGACCAGCAGCTCGGATACCTTCGGCGAGAGGGTCGATCCGCGGAAGATCACCGGCCCGGAGCCGAACGGGTGGCTGCCCTCCTCCTTCTCGTCGATCCCCGGCGCGTCGGTGGCGTGGGTGACGTCGACGGCGATCGCGAGGTCGGGCCGCAGCTCGAAGGCCGAGGTCCGCGCGCCGAAGAGGCCGATCTCCTCCTGCACGGCGGCCACCGCCGCGAAGCTGCCGCCGAGCGAGCCGCGCTCGTGGCAGCGCCGCAGCGCTTCCAGCGCCACGTAGGCGCCGAGACGGTTGTCCATCGCGCGGGACGCGATTCGCTCGCCGGCCAGGCGCACCGGCTCGGCGGCGATCGTCACCGGGTCGCCGACCCGGACCAGCGCCGCGGCCTCGTCGCGGTCGGCGGCGCCGACGTCGATGTGGAGGCCCTTCAGCTGGACCACCTTCTTGCGCTGATCCGCGTCGAGCAGGTGGATCGGCTTGCGGCCGACCACGCCCGGCACGAGTCCCTCGCGACCGCGCACCTCGACCCGTTGGCCGACCAGGATCTGGGGGTCCCAGCCGCCGATCGGGGCGAACCAGAGGAAGCCCTTCTCGTCGATGTGGGTGACGACGAGGCCGATCTCGTCGATGTGCCCGACGACCGCGAGCAATGGCTCGGCATCGCCGATGCGGGCGATCGAGGACCCCAGCCCGTCGGCCGAGAGCGTCGCGACCGAAGCTTCCTCGCGCCAGATCGTCGCAGCCGGCTCCTCGTGGCCGGATGGCGCTGCGGCGCGGAGCAGCTTGTCGAGCAGAGAGGGGATCTCGGTCATCGGAAGGTGCGCAGTATGCCGACTCGAACAGATGTCCGTAAGAAGCCTTTTCGAATAGTTTTCCCTGGATGAGCGAAGCGACGATGACGGCGCTGGTCACCGGCGCTTCCAGCGGTATCGGCGAGGCGACCGCGAAGCGCCTGGCGCGCGAGCCCGGGGCGGAGCTGATCCTCGTCGCCCGCCGCGAGGAGAGGCTGCGGGCGCTGGCCGAGTCGCTGCCCTGCGAGGCGAGCTGGCTCGCCGTCGACCTGACCGCGCCGGACGCTCCCGAGCGGGTGCGTGCCCACGTCGCCGCGCGGCACGGCGGTCGCCTCACCCTGCTGGTCAACAACGCCGGCGCCTCCTGGCGCGGCTCCTTCGCCGAGGCGGGCTACGCCAACGCCCACCGCCACATGGAGCTCAACTTCGACGCCGCCCTGCGCCTCACCGAGGCCCTGCTGCCGCTGCTGCGGTCGTCGGCGCCGAGCGCGATCGTCAATATCGCCAGCGCCGCCGCGCGGGTGGCGCGGGCGCGGACCGGCGCCTACTCGGCGAGCAAGTTCGCCCTGGCGGGCTGGACCGACGCGCTCTACGCCGAGGAGCGCCCGCACGGCGTCCACGTCGGCCTCGTGCTGCCCGGCTTCATCGCCACCGAGGGCTTCCCGGCGACCGAGCTGCGCGAGCGCGCGCTCACCCGCTGGACCGTGTCCACGCCGGAGAAGGTCGCCGAGGCGATAGTCGACACCGGCCTGCGGGGCAAGGCGGAACGCTACGTGCCCCGCCCCTACGCGCTGGTCGCGGTCGCCCGCAGCCTTACCCCGGGGCTGGTCCGCCGCGTGCTCTCCGGCGGCTCCGCCGCGAGCCTGACGACCAGCACGGGCGCGGAATCGACCGACTGAGCCCCCGCCGGCCGGCCGCGGCCCACTAGCCTTTGATGCGGCCGAAGCGGCAGTAGCGGACCTTGAAGACGATGCTGATGTTGTTGGCCGAGATGCCGCTGCGTTCGGCGAGGATCGACTCGTGGGCGGCCTTGATCTCTTCGCCTTCCTTGTAGTACTTGCCGACCGTGCGCAGGCGCGTCTTCAGTAGCCGCATGAAGCCGAGCCAGCGGCTCACCCGGCGTTCGTCGGCGGGTGGCGGCGGCACCGTCGCGATCCGTTCGATCAGCCCGCCGAAGGAGGTCGAAGCCCGGAAGAACTGCTTGCTGACGGGCTCGAACTCGTTTTTGGCGATCCGCTTCTGGGCGCCGTCCATGATCCGTTCGTTGGCGTCCCTGTTGGCCTTGCAGATCGGCTCGACCTGGGCCTTGTAGCTTTCCCGCGTCTGTTCTTCGCCGTGGGCGAGCGGCGCGACGGCGAGCAGCGCGAGTGCGGTTGCGGCGAGTGTCCCCAGCGGTCCCTTCATTCCCAGGCCATGCCTAGATTAGAGACCCGCGTCGGCTAGCCCCCCGCGTCGCCGCGGGCGAGGCGGTCGAAGCGGTCGGCGGCGGGGACCGGCAGTAACGGGTAGCCGAGGATCGTGTGCAGGTTCGCCATCGCCAGCACGTAGGCGTGGTGGAGAAGGCGCGAGGCGACCGCGGGCTCGAGCCGGAAGAGGGTCGTAGCCACCGCGGCGTTCTCCTTCGCCACCCGTTCCCAGCGCTCTTCCACCGCCTTGGGATCGACATCGCTCCCGCGCAGCGCGGCCAGCGCCGCTTTGGCGCGCTCGCCGCGCTCGCCGCCATCCTTCTCCCAGGCGGCCGGGATCTTGAAGGGGCTCTGGGGGATGTGCACGAGGGAGCCACGCAGCCCCTCGCCGTCGCGGTCGGCCAGCTTGAACCCGGCCACCAGCTCCTTGCGCCGCAGGCTGTTGCCGTTGTCGTAGAGGACGGTCTTGTCGCGCAGGAGGGCCAGCACCTCGCCGATCAGGGGCAGGCGTAGCTTGCGCTGCGAGCTCCACTCGAGCCCGGCGGACGCGTTGACCACGATCAGCTCGCTCGCGTTGCGCAGCCCCGGCTCGGCCGAGCGCCACGGGGGCAGGCGCTCGAAGCCCCGGGGCCACTGATCGGCCATGTTGTCGTAGACGCCGCCGTCGACGAGCGCCATCCGCTTCGTCTCGGCCGCCTCCGGCTGCGCCGGGTTGGCGAACCGGTGGCGGTCGGTGGGCAGCCAGGAGACCGGGAACGCTCCGGGGAAGGCAGCGGAGGCCTGGACCACCCTGGAGAGCTCGACGTCCCCGGGCACGCCTTTGCCGAAGCGGTAGCTGCTGACGAAGCCCTGCGAGAAGTAGACGTGCTCGCCGGCGTGCAGGTCGGTCGCGCAGAAGACGTGATCGAGCTTGTCGCAGATCGAGTCGAGCCGGTCGGCGCGGTCTTCCGTCGCGAACAGGGTGGTCGCGAACGCCTTGGCGCAGACCCGGCCGCGCAGGCTCGCCAGCCAGGCGAGCGCGAGGACGGCGAGGAGGAAGACGACGGCGCGCAGGGCGAAGCCGAGCGGCAGCAGCCAGGGCCCGACCAGGCCCACGGCCGCGGCGACGGCGAGCAGGAGGAGATAGGCCTTGGTCAAGGGAGCGCCGAAGAGGGTGCCCCGCCCGGTGATCTGACGCGCCACCCGCGCGACCACCGCGTCGAGCTCTCCCGGCTTGGCGGCGGTGAGGTCGAGCGACTGGGCGACGGCGCCGTTGGCGAGCGATCCGCCCGAGACGGACGCGACCGAGGTCACCCCCTTGCTCCGTCCCGCGTCGACCAGGTAGAGCAGGGCGCCGAGCGCGAAGAGGCAGGCACGGTGACCGCCACCCGACAGAGCGACTGCGAGCTTGGCTTGCTGCTCTGCGCTCGAATCGGACGGGCTGTCGTCGTGCTGATTCAGTCTGAGCCTCCCACGCCGGTGGGAGCATCGCACAGACCCAGCCTGAGTAAGCCACTCGCCCTGTTCGGTCGCACCCGGCCCAGGCCATTAGGATTCGCCGCCGTGATCTCAACCAACCAGTTCAAGAACGGCAGCCACATCGAGATCGACGGGGTTGTCTTCAAAATCCTCGAGTTCCAGCACGTCAAGCCGGGCAAGGGCGGCGCCTTCGTGCGGACGAAGCTGCGCAAGATCGACGACGGCTCGGTGCAGGACAAGACCTTCCGGGCGGGGGAGAAGTTCAGGCCGGTCCGCACCGAGTCGCGCAAGATGCAGTACCTCTACGACTCGGGCGAGGCGGCTGTCTTCATGGACAGCAACGACTACGAGCAGATCGAGATCCCCAGCGACGTCGTCGGCGAGGCGATGCAGTGGGTGCTCCCCAACGACGAGGTCGACGTGCTCTTCGTCGACGAACAGGCGAGCGACGTGCAGGTCGCCAGCGCGGTCGAGATGAAGGTGACGCAGACGGAACCGGGCGTGAAGGGCGACACCGCCTCCGGCGGCGGCAACAAGCCGGCGACCCTGGAGTCCGGCGTCGTCGTCCAGGTCCCCCTCTTCATCGACGAGGGCGAGACGATCCGCGTCGACACGCGCAGCGGCGAGTACGTCTCGCGCGCGTAGGCGCGCCGACGGCCGGCCGAAGCGCGAGAATGGACCGATGCGCAGATCCGACCAGCGCCGCGACGCCGTCTTCGCCTGCTACCAGCGCGACGTCACCGGCCGCTCGCTGCAGGAGCTGCTCGGCGAGGCGCGGCCGTTCACCCGTGAGCTGGCCGAGGCGGTCGAGTCGCGCCGCGAGGAGCTCGACGAGACGATCGGCCGCCACGCCCGCGGCTGGGAGCTGGAGCGGATCGCGCCGCTGGAGCTCAACATGATGCGGGTGGCGCTGTACGAGATCGAGTACAGCGGGGACGTCCCCGACGAGGTGGCGATCGACGAGGCCGTCGAGATCGCCAAGGAGTACTGCGGCGCTGACGCGCCCGGCTTCGTCAACGGCATCCTCGGGGCGATCGTGCGCGAGCGCCAGGAGGTGAGCTGAGATGAGCGAGGAGGTGCGCCTGCGCGAGATCTCCGCCCGGCTGCAGGCAATCGCCGCCGAGCTGGAGGGCGAGGAGGCGGACGACGAGCGCGCCGCCGAGCTGGCGCGCGAGGCGGCCGAGCTCTCCGCCGAGGCGGTCGAGGAGGCCAACCGCCGCATCCGCGAGTCCGGGGACGCGGCGTGAGCATCGCCTTCCGGTGTGCCTTATCCACATATAGCGTGGAAAAGGAACACCGGAAGTGAGCTACCCCGAGGACCTGCGCGCCCTGGTCGACGCCGAGCTGGAGCATCTGCTCTTCTCGGCCCAGCCCGCGACCGCGGGCCTCGAGGAGGCGATGCGCTACTCGCTGCTGGCCGGCGGCAAGCGGGTGCGGCCGGTCCTCGCCCTGGCGACCGCCCGCGCCCTCGGCGCCGACCCCGAGCGCTCACCTGCAGGCGGCGGCGGCGATCGAGCTGATCCACACCTACTCGCTGATCCACGACGACCTGCCGGCGATGGACGACGACGAGCTGCGGCGGGGCCTGCCGACCTCGCACGTCAAGTACGGCGAGGACGTGGCGATCCTGGCCGGCGACGGGCTCTTCGCCGAGGCGATCCGGCTCTTCTGCGCGCAGCCCGGCGACCCGGCCCGGGTGCTCGCCGCCCTGGCCGAGCTGGCGGCGGCGACCGGAGTCGACGGCATGGTCGGCGGCCAGTACGTCGACGTCGCCGGCGAGGCGGCCGACGCCGAGGCCCTGCGCGACCTGCACGCGCTGAAGACGGGCCGCCTGATCGCCGCCTGCGTCGGCGTCGTCCTGACCTTGGAGGGAGTGGCCGAACCTGAGACAATCCCCTACCGTCGGTTCGCCGGCGAGCTCGGCGTCCTCTTCCAGATCGTCGACGACATCCTCGACGTCACCGGAAGCGACGAGCAACTCGGCAAGCCCCATGGAAGCGACGAGCGACATGGCAAACTCACCTACGTCAGCCTCTTCGGCCTGGAGCGGGCGCGCGAGCTGGCAGCCGAGTCCCACGCGAAGGCGAGCGCGGCGCTGGCCGAGGCGGACGGCGATACCGGCGACCTGAAACGGGTAGCCGACTACATCTTCACCAGGAACGAATGAGCGAGAGAGAGCAGAGACCGGAGAAGGGCGAGGAGGAAGACTCGATCCTGCTCGAGGGGATCGACGGCCCCGCCGACCTGCACGAGCTCGACGACGGCAGCTGCAGCAGGTGGCGCAGGAGATGCGCACCTACATCATCGACACGATCGGCGAGATCGGCGGCCACTTCGGCGCCAACCTCGGCACCTGCGAGCTGGCCGTCGCCCTGCACAGCCTGCTCGACTCGCCGCGCGACAAGATCCTCTGGGACGTCGGCCACCAGGCCTACCCGCACAAGATCCTCACCGGCCGACGCGAAGCGCTGCCGACGATCCGCCAGTACGAGGGCCTGGCGCCGTTCTGCTCGATCCCCGAGTCCGAGCACGACATCATGGGCGCCGGCCACGCCTCGACCTCGATCGGCTACGCCGTCGGGCTGAAGGAGGCGATGCGCAACGGGATCGGCGAGGACGGCCGGGTCGCGGCGGTGATCGGCGACGGGGCGCTGACCGGCGGCGTCGCCTACGAGGCGCTGCACGCGGCCGGCGGGCTGCAGACGCCGATCGTGATCGTCCTCAACGACAACGGGATGTCGATCTCGCCCAACGTCGGCGCGCTCTCGCGCTACTTCAACCGGGTCCGCCTCAACCCGCGCCTCTACCACGCCCGCGAGGGGGTCGAGGACAGGCTGACCAAGCTGCCGCTGGGGCTGGGCAAGCGGATCGAGCGGCTCGGGCCGGAGATCAAGTCGGCGATCAAGGCCTACTGGGCGCCGGGCCTCTTCTTCGAGGAGCTCGACCTCGCCTACATGGGCGTGATCGACGGCCACGACGTCCACGCCCTGCGCGAGGCGCTGAAGGAGGCCTTCGAGGCCGACCGCCCGGTCGTCGTCCACATCCACACGGTCAAGGGCAAGGGCTTCGCCCCGGCCGAGGAGGGCGGCCTCGAGGGGATGGAGAAGTGGCACGCGGCCAAGCCGAAGTCGATCGTCAACGGCGCGCCCGGCGCCGAAGCCGGTCCCGGTCAAGGAGTCCGACTCGCCCGAGGCGATCGCGCCGGAGCGGCTGGAGAAGCCGCCGGCGGCCGGGGCGCCGCCGCAGTACACGCAGGTCTTCGCCGACGCGATCGTCGCCGAGGCCGAGCGCGACGCGCGCGTGGTCGGGATCACCGCGGCGATGGCGGGGGGGACCGGCCTGCAGAAGCTCGCCGACGAGGTCCCCGAGCAGTACTACGACGTCGGCATCGCCGAGCAGAACGCGGTCCTGCTCGCCTCCGGCCTGGCGCTGCAGGGGGCGAAGCCGGTCTGCGCGATCTACTCGACCTTCCTCCAGCGCGCCTACGACCAGATCATCCACGACGTCTGCCTGCAGGAGCTCGACGTCACCTTCGCGATGGACCGCGCCGGCCTGGTCGGCGACGACGGCCCGACCCACCACGGCGCCTTCGACGTCTCCTACTTCCGCCCGCTGCCGAACGTCGTCGTGATGGCGCCGCGCGACGAGGCGATGCTGGTCCACATGCTGCGCACCGCGATCGCCCACGACGGCCCGGCCGCCTTGCGCTACCCGCGCGGCGCCGCCGAGGGGGTCGAGCTGCCGGCCGAGCCGGCGCCGATCCCGATCGGCAGCGGCGAGCTGCTGGCGAGCGGCGAGCGGGTAGCCCTGCTCGGCTACGGCTACGGGGTCGTCGGTGGCGCTGGAGGCGGCGGAGATCCTCGCCGCCCACGACCTGCGGCCGACCGTCGCCGACGCCCGCTTCGCCAAGCCGCTCGACGAGCGAGCTGCTCGAGCGGCTGGCGCTCGAGCCACGACCTGGTCGTGACGATCGAGGAGAACGTCCTGCCCGGCGGCTTCGGCTCGGCCGTGCTGGAGCACCTCGAGGACGCCTTCGCGGACAGCCCGGGGGAGCGGGCGCGGGTGATGCGGGTCGGGCTGCCGGACCGCTACGTCACCCACGGCAAGCCGGCGCTGCTGCGCGAGGAGGTCGGCCTGACCGGCGAGTCGGTGGCCGAGCGGGTGCTGGCGGCGCTGCGCTCCGGCGAGCCCGCTCTGCGCTAGGCCGTTAACGAGATTTCTACCCGCGCTTGCACCAAAGCGCTCAATCGGCTAGCCTGCCCGGCGGCCTCCTTGGTTGCCCGGAACCGGCCTCGCTTCGCGAAGACGTTTCTGGGGTTGCTACAGGGAGAGGAGGCGCGTATCTCTAGATATGCAGGGTCCGTTGGGCAGGCGGACCTATGCCCGCGAACGGGCATAGGTCGTGCCGCCGAGAGTCAGGCCGCGTCGGCGGAGGCGCCGGAGTAGCGCAGCGAGCCGGGGGTGTCGAGCAGCTCGCCGCTCTCCAGCAGGGTCTTGAGGCCGGAGAGGATCATCGGCCAGCCGCCGTAGAGTTCGTCGTTGGCTCCCTCACGCAGCTGGTCGTGGGTGACGGTGAGCCGGCAGGAGCTGCCGACCGGCTCGATCTCCCAGGTCACCCGCGAGGTCCCTTCCGACTTCACCTGGTCGCTCCAGAGTGCCGTCATGCTCTGCACCAGGCGCCGCGGCGGGTCGACCTCGAGGTTCTTGCCCTCGCTGATCGAGATGCCCGCCCCGGGGTGGACCGCCTCGTAGCCCGAGCCCGGCTCCCAGTCCGACTCGACCCCGACGCCGAAGTTGTACTTCTGCCTCAGCCCGTTGTCGACGATCGCCTCCCAGAGGCGCTCCGGCGTCGTCTTGATGTAGATCTCGAAGACCTTTTCCATGGTGTTCTCCTTCTCCTCGATGTCTTGCTTGAGCTCGCTCAGGCCAGCGGCCCAGGGCTCGGCGTACTTGCTCACCCAGCGGTCGTGGACGAGCCGGATCGGGACGGGGTTGAGGAAGTGCAGCTTCTCGCGGCCGCGCCGCCTGCTGGTCACCAGGCCGGCTTCTTCGAGCACCTTGAGGTGCTTCATCGTGCCGAACCGGGTCATCGGCAGTCGCTCTTCCAGAGCGCTCAGCGTCTGCCCGTCCTCCTCGAAGAGGGCGTCGAGCAGCGTCCGCCGCGACGGATCGCCAAGAGCCTTGAACACCTCGTCCATGGCCGGAGATAATAGGTGACTAGTTAGTCACCTGTCAAACCCAGCTTGTCTCGCCGGCGCGGGGGCGGGTAAGGTGGGCCGATGGCGGTCAAGCTCCACCGGTGCTCGGCGATGTGGGCCAAGGTCGGCGCCCACCCGTGTTGGCGCGTACAGAAGGCGCTCGACGAGCAGGGGATCGAGTACGAGGTCGTCAAGGGCCCGCTGCGGCCGGGAAAGCGCGACGAGCTGGAGCGCATCTCGGGCCAGCGCCAGTACCCGGCGATCGAGTTCGAGGACGGCGGCGCCTACCGCGAGGAATCGGCTGAGATGGCCGAGCGGATCCGCGCCGGGCGGCTCTTCGAGGGCCCAGCGGGCTCTACGCCGCCCGCGTAGCCGAGCCGCGCTGGCGGAGACGCATCGCCAGGCCGGCGAGCAGGTAGGCGATTGCCACCGCGAGAAGGATGAACTTGCAGGTCGCGAAGACCGTGGCTAGCACTGGGAACGCGGCGCCGGCGCCGTCGAGAGTGAGCAGCAGGCAGACGTTCTCGAGCGCGTCGAACGCGGCGACGAGAGCGCCGAACGAGACGATCGCGCCGCCGATCGCCGCCAGGCGGCGCCAGCCTCTCCGCCTGGCAAGGTCGCGCGTCGCGGCGAGGGCGAGGGTGAGGAAGGCCCCGTAGGCGAGCAGGTAGCCGAAGTCGATCCAGAGCGACTCGCGGGCAGCGTCCTGGCCCTCCTCTCCCCATTCGGCGAGGATCTCATCTGCCCGCTCCTGGCCGCCGGTCAGCTCGAAGGGGACGATTCCCGGTCCGCCGGTGTCCTGCATCCGGCTATCGGCCGGCGCCATCGCCAGCAGCAGGATCAGCGTCGCGATCCCAGATGCGATCAAACCCCGCCTGCGCGTCACGCGCGCATTATCCCGTCAATGCCCGGCCGGGGACGCCCCGGGGGCGAGCTCGTGCCTAGCCGATCGTCAGCACTTTCGATTTGGCCGGCTTGCAGCTGCCCTTGCGAGACGCCTTGGCGTAGTAGGAGGCGCCGGAGGGCAGCCTTTTGCCGATCGGGATCGACCACTTCGCTTTGGCGCTGCTCCGGTCGGTGCCAAGGAGCTTGTCCGGTCCCTGCCTCTTGCGGAAGAGCTTGACCGTACGACTCGTCGCGCAGGCGCTTCTGCTCGATTTCAGCTTGCCATGGAAAGCGGGAAATTTGAGGCTGACGATGACCTTCGTCGAGTAGCTCGCGCCGGCGGCTGAGCCGGCCGGCAGCAGCGTGGCGGCGAGGACGACGACGAGCAGAACAGAACGACGGGCACCCATGGAGACCTCCGGTTGAAGTTTGCCGCACCACTCTAGAGCGCCATGCCCGGGTTTGCCCCGAGCGAACAAAAACATTTGCGTATCGAAACGCCGGCAGCTAGTGTTGCGGTGTGTCGGTCAACGTGGGAGGTGGCAGACATCTAGGTGGGGTGCTGGCCATGGCCATGGTCGCGCTCGCTTGCGCGCTCGTCGTTCCGCCCGTCGCCAGCGCCGAAACGTTCACGGTCGACAGCACCGCCGAGGAAGTCGACGTCGCCCCCGGCGACGAATTCTGCAAAACGGAAGCCAACAAATGCACGCTGCGGGCTGCGCTCGAAGAGGGGAACGAATTAGGAGAATTCAACAGGCTCAACTTCGACGACTTGGTCTTCGAAGGGCAGGCCGCCGACACGATCGTCCTGAGCAGCAGCCTGCCGACGATCGTCGTTCCCACCTTCATCAACGGGCCGATCAACACCGAGGCCTGCACGACCGAGGTCGGGGTCAAAGGCCCTTGCGTCGGCATCGACGGGGTAAGCGGGTCTCCGGCGCTGCGTGTCGTGGGCAAAAAACTCGAAGTCACCGGCCTGGCCATCACGGGCGCGCAGACGGCCGTCGTCCTGGAAGGCTCCGTGGCCAGCAAAGTGCAGGGCAACTGGCTGGGCGTCGCGCTGGACGGCGCCATCGTCGGCAATGGCACTGGGGCCCTGGTCGCCCCGGGATCGAACCGCAGCCTGATCGGCGGCGAAGGCCTCGGGCAGGGGAACGTCATCGCCGGCAGCGAGGGAGACGGGCTCGACGTCCACGGGGGGAACGAAGTCAGGGTCTTCGGCAACTTCTTCGGGGTGGAGCCCGACGGAGCCACGCCGGCAGCGAACGGCGGCGACGCGATCGAGGTCGTCTCGACCGGCGGCGAAGTGACCGGTACGGCCATCGGCACTCGAGTGACCTTCAAATCGTCCGCGACGTCGCCGGAGTGCGACGGAGGTTGCAACGTGATCTCGGGCTCTGCGTTGCACGGCCTCGACCTTCAGGGCGACGGGGCGCCAGAGGTCGCCGCCGTCGATACGACCGTCGCCGGCAACTACATAGGCCTCGATGCGAGCGGGAACGCCGCGGTCCCGAATGTCGGCGCCGGCGTGCGCGTCGGCGAAGCGCCGAGCACGGCGATCGGCGGGCCCTCCGGAGGCGAAGTCAACCGCTTCGCCGGTGGAAGTGCCGCTGTGGTTGCCGGCCCGGCCGCCCCGGACCTCTCCGTCAGCGGCAACGCAATCGGCCTCGATGCGGCAGGCGAGAGCATCGTCGACCCGCCGACCGACGGGATCGTCGTCGATTCGGCGGAACTCTCCAGCCCGGGGGTCGAAGCCGAGATCGTCGGCAACGCGATCGCGATGGAAGACGGCGTCGCGATTGCCCAGCGCGGCGAGGGAGCCTGGATCCTCGGCAACGAGATCTTCGGCTCGCAGGTGGGCATCCGAACCTTCGAATCGACCGTCGAACACGGCAACGTGGTCGAGGGCAACCTGATCGAAGGGGCGGCAACGAACGGGATCCTGCTCGAGACCAGCTTCAACGAGATCGTCGGCAACGCGATCCTCGGCGCCGGTGCCGCCGGGATCCGGATCCTTGGCTCACTTCCTTTCGGGGTGTCGGCCAACCTAATCGGCGGGAATGCCGTGGCGGACGAGAACTTCATCGCCGATAGCGGCGGTGCCGCGATCGAGATCACCAATCTCGAAAAAACCAACAACGAGGTGGCTCGCAACAGCGGTCTCGGCAATGCCGGCCCGTTCATCGATCTGGTCGCGGTCTCTCCAGGCGCCGAAGGGGACCCCAACAGGGAAATCGAACCGCCGGCGTTCTCGACCGTGACCCAGACCGCGGTGAGCGGCGGGGCGAAACCCGGCGCCACGGTGCGCGTATTCGGCAAGCAGACGGAATCGCCCGGCGAGCTCGACTCGTTCCTCGGCGCGGCGGTTGCCGACAGCGTCGGTGGCTGGGAGCTCCCCTTTGACCCTGCGATCCCAGCCGGGGCGGTTATCGCCGCCACGCAAACGGAAGAAGGGGCGACCTCGGAGCTGGCGATCGCGACGATCCCGGGCTCCGGGGACTCGGCGGGTGCGGGCGCCGGCGAGCTCTTCGGAGCGGGTGCTCCGGGCCCGCTGGAGAGCGCAATAGCGCGGAGCCGGCCCGAGACGAAGATCATGAGAGCGAAGACGCGCAAGCACACCGCCCGCTTCGTCTTCGGATCGGACGAGGCGGGCTCGAGCTTCCTCTGCAAGATCAACGACAAGCCATTCGACCTTTGCAGGGCGCCGAAGCGATACGTCCGCCTGAAACCCGGCAGGCACGTCTTCTGGGTCCGCGCGGTCGACCCGCTCGGGCGGGTCGATTTGAGCCCGGCCAAGAAGAAGTTCCAGGTTCCTGGCTGAGGGCATGCGGTCGCGGCTGCAGATCGGACGAGCGGCTCTCCTCCTCGTCGCCCTCGCGGCTCTACTGGCGCCGGGCGGAGCCGAGGCGGCGAAAGTCGTCAACGGCAATTTCGAGTCCGGGACGCTGGCCGGCTGGCATGTGCAGCGGGCGACCGGTGCCGGCGACTGGTTCGCGCATGCCGGTACGAAGGCGCCGATAGGGCAGAGGAGGCCCAATCCCGCCGATCCGGTTCAACCTGCGCCAGAGGGCGACTTCGCGGCGATCGCCGACCAGGCCAACCCGGACAGCCTGATCCTCTACCAGGACGTCGCCCTCGAGGCCGGGCGCGGCCACCAGCTCAGCCTGCTTGCCTACTACGACTCCTACAGCCCGATCGCGGTCCCGAATCCCGACACGCTCTCGGTTGCCGAAGAAGCCCTGAGGCTCCCCAACGGCAAGCTTCGGCCGAACCAGCAGTTCCGGATCGACGTGATCAGGCCGGAGGCGCCGCTCGAATCGCTCGACCCCGCCGATCTCCTCCGCACCGTGTTCGCGACGAAGCTCGGCGACAAGCTGAGGATGACGCCGAGGAAGCTGACCGCGAACCTGAGTGGTTTCGCAGGTCAGACGGTGCGCATCCGGATCGCCGTCGCCGCCACCGAGGAAGTCCTCAACGCGGGAGTGGACGCCGTCTCGATCGCGAGCTCTGCCGGGCAGACGGGTTCCGGGCGTGGGGGAGGGAAACCGGTGCTGTTCAGCTTCGGGCGGCTGGCGGCGAAACGAGGCAAGGGAACCGCGACGCTGCGGGTGCGGGTCTCGGGTCCCGGCCTGCTGAGGGCCACGGGAAGCCGGCCCCGAGGGGGGCTCGCCGGATCGAGCGGGCCAGGAAAGCTGATCGAGTCGACGACGGTGCCGATCGCCCAGGCGAAGACGGTGACCGTCCACCTGCGGCCGACCCCGGCGGCACGCTCGGTGCTGAGGCGCCGGCAAAGACTCCGCGTCCCGGTGGCCGTGACCTTCCTCCCGGTGGGGGCGTCTGCCGAAACCGCGGTGCTGCCGGTCGTCTTGCGGCTGGCCAATTCATCTAAATAATCTGACTATAATCTTCCGCTTTGTCTACGACGAAGGGAACGGGAGATGAACGACAACAACAAGCGGCTGCTCATAGCCGGCGCGATCGCAGTGGTGGCGGTGCTTGCGGTTCCAGCCATGGCCCTTGCGGCGGTATGGAAAGACAAAGGGACGAACATCAGCAAACTCACGGAAATCAGCCTGACTGGGTCAGAACTGTTCGAAGCGAGCGAAGGCAACGGCATGAACTGCGGCTTGCAAGCCACGCTCACCACCGAAGGCGGTAGCACCGGCACAATCACGACATTCGACGTCACCGAATGCCCATCGGGGTTTGGGTCGTTCAGCAAATGCACGGTAACCGGCACCTCGGCGAAAAACCTCCCCTGGGAAGTTCACGTCAACCCCACGGATCTGACGGTCACAGGGTGGCGCGTCAAACGCACCTTCGGGGCAGGCTGTCCGATCGAAACGCTCGACAAAACGATCGCGAGCATGACAGTCAAATTCGACGTCGCCAGCGCCTTTTCGGTGCTGGAGTTCGAAAATAAAGTCGAAGGCTATAAAACGGTTGGCTCGCTGGAAGTCAGCGAAGCGAACAAAGGCACATACGGAATCGGCTGAGACGCCGCCGGCTCGACCCCGCTCACCGGCAGCGCCGGCGAGCGGGGCCCGGGCATCCGCTCGCCCAACAGAAAACGCCCCGCCGGGGAGGCGAGGCGTTTCTGGGGTTACTACAGGGAGGAGAGATATGTATCTCTATATATGTGGATCAGTGGGAGGTAGGTGAGTCCTGGGAGTGCCGCGGGGCGGAATCGATGGGAGTCGATTGCGCCATATGAGCGGCGCCGGAACCACCAAGAAGTTTCGTTAGCCCTTTATCGATCCTCTCTCGCTGAACCTTGAATCAGAGTACGAACATACGTGCGATTCGTGTGTGAGGCGGGTCACAGAGCTTTGCTTTTGCGCTCTGGACAGCCCTTTAGGCGATTCTTCTACCCAATTCTAAGGTCTCGCTAAACATCTGGCAAGGCCTTTCTCAGGACTCGCGGGTGGACGGCTGTACCGTTCCTGCGTGGCTAAGGCGCGAATAGACGCGGTTCTGGCCGAGCGGGGCCTCTTCCCCTCGCGATCGGCCGCGGCCGGAGCCGTGCGCGCGGGCGAGGTCCGGGTCGGCGAGGACGGGCCGGTTGCCCTGCGGCCGAGCCAGCTGGTCGATCCCGGGGCCGACTTCCGGGTCGAGCAGGGGCCGCGCTTCGTCTCCCGCGGCGGGATCAAGCTCGACAACGCCCTCGAGGCGCTTGGCCTCGACGTAGAGGGGGGCGACTGCCTCGACGTCGGCGCCTCGACCGGCGGCTTCACCGACTGCCTCCTACAGCGCGGCGCCGCCCGGGTCGCGGCGCTCGACGTCGCCTACGGCCAGATCGACCTGCGCATGCGGGAGGATCCGCGCGTGACCGTGATCGAGCGGCTCAACGCGCGCAACCTCGCCCCGGCCGATCTGCCCTTCCGTCCCGCCCTGGCGGCCGTCGACGTCTCCTTCATCTCGCTGACCAAGGTGTTGCCCGCCGTCGCCGCCTGCCTCGCTCCCGGCGGCGAGATCCTGGCGATGGTCAAGCCCCAGTTCGAGCTCGGCCGCGAGCGGGTCCGCAAGGGCGTCGTCCGCGACGCCGGCGACCGGCGCGAGGCGGTCGTCTCCGTCGCCCGCGCGGCCGGCGAGCTCGGCCTGCCGGTGCGTGGATTCGCCTCCTCCGAGCTGCCCGGGCCGAAGGGCAACCGCGAGACCTTCGTCTGGTGCGGGGGGAGAGGCGAGCCGCTGGCCGACCTCGACGCCGCCGTCCGCGAGGTCGAGCCGTGAGCGAGCGCCTGGCCGCGCTGATCACCCACTCGCACCCGCCGGCGACGACCGAGGCGGTGGCGCTGGCGGCAGTCGCCGCGCGCGAGGCCGGCTGGCGGCTGCTCGCCACCGCCGAGGAGGTCGCCAAGCACGGCGACGCGGCGGCTGGGATCGAGACGGTCGACGCGCTGCCCCGCCAGGCGGACCTCTGCCTGGTGCTGGGCGGCGACGGCTCGCTGCTCTACGCCCTGCGCCGCTTCGCCGACAGCGGGGTGCCGGTCTTCGGCGTCAATTTCGGCACTGTCGGCTTCCTCGCCGCGGTCGACCGGGGCGACGCGGAGGAGGGGATCCGGCGAGCCTTCGCGGGCGAGACCGAGACGGTCGAGATGCCCGGCCTCGAAGTCGAGATCGGGGGAGAGGCCCAGGTCGGGCTCAACGACGTCAGCTTCAGCCGCCGGCCCCACGACCGGGTCGCCGAGCTGAGCTACAAGATCGCCGGCGAGGAGGTCGGCCACGTCCGCTGCGACGGCCTCGTCGCGGCCACCCCGGCTGGCTCGACTGGCTACAACCTCGCCAACCAGGGCCCGATCCTCGCCTGGGGCGTGAAGGGGTACGCGGTCAGCTACATCTCGCCGCACTCGCTGACCGCCCGCGCCCTCGTCGTCGCCCCCAGCGACGTCCTCCACGTCGGCAACGCGGCCGGGCGCGAGCCGGTCGACGTCGCGGTCGACGGCGAGCACGTCGGCGCGCTCGAGCCCGGGGCGGCGCTCGAGGTTCGCTTCGCCGAGGGCGTCGGGCGGCTCGCCCAGCTGCCGGGGACGAGCTTCTACCAGCGGATACGCGAGAAGTTCGGCCACCTGGCCGTCTGAGGCCGTCTGGCCGGCGCATGTCGGCGTCCTCGGTCGCTCGCGTGCAGAGCACGCCACGCTCCCTGCGTCCTTGATCTGCTTGGCCAGCCGACCTCAGTGGTACACAACGAACGTGCTTCGCGAGCTGCGGATCGAGAACCTGCTGCTGATCGAGCGGGCCGAGCTGCGCCTGGGCGAGGGCCTCAACGCGATCACCGGCGAGACCGGCGCCGGCAAGACCGTGCTGGCGCACTCGCTCGACCTGCTGATGGGCGGCAAGGCACGGCCGCAGATCGTCCGCCCCGGGGCCGAGGAGGCCTGGGTCGAGGGCGTCTTCGACCTGCCCGACGGGCTGTTGGCCGAGCCCGAGATGGCGGAGCTCGCCGAGCGCCTGCCCGAGGGAGCGGAGGAGATCGTCCTCGGCCGCCGCGTCTCCGCCTCCGGGCGGACCGCGCCTTCGTCGCCGGTCGCGCCGCGTCCGCCGCCGACCTGAAGCTGCTCGGCGGCACGGCTGCTCGCCTTCTACGGCCAGCACGAGCACCGCAAGCTGACGATCGCCTCGGCGCAGATGGAGGTGCTCGACGGCTTCGCCGGCAGCGAGCACCTGGAGCCTGCGCGAGCGCTACCGCGAGGCGCACCGCGAGTGCCTGCGCCTGCAGGCCGAGCTGGCGGAGCTGCGCGAGCGCGACGGCGCCCGCGAGCGTGACCTCGACCTCTACCGCTACGAGCTCGCGGAGATCGAGGAGGTGGCGCCCGACGCCGAGGAGGAGGCCGAGCTCGCCGCCGAGCGCGAGCGGCTGCGCCACGCCGAGGGGCTGCGCGAGGCGGCGGCCGGCGCCCTCGCTGGCGCCGGCCGGGGCCGACGAGGACGGCGGCGGCGCGGCGGGCGCGCTGGCCGCGGCCGAATCGCTGCTGCACGGCGTGGCGGGCGTCGACCCCGAGCTGGACGCGCTGGCCGAGCGGCTGGCGGCGCTGGCGGTCGAGCTCGGCGATGTCGGCGAGCGAGCTGCGCGACTACGCCGGACGGGCTCGAGGCCGACCCGGCGCGGCTGGCCGCGATCGAGGAGCGGCTCGAGGCGATCGACCGGCTGGAGCGCAAGCACGGCGGCAGCGTCGAGTCGGTGCTGGCCCACGCCGAGCGCTGCCGGGCGGAGATCGCCCGGCTGGAGGGCGCCGAGGCGCGCGGCGCCGAGGCGGTGGCCGCGCTGGCCGAGGCCGAGGCGCGGCGCGAGAAGCTCGGCGAGCAGCTGAGCGCGGGCCGCACGGCTGCCGCCGCGGCCGCTGCGAGAGCGGGTCGCCGACGAGCTGGAGCGGCTGGCGATGCCGGGTGCCACGCCTCGAGGTCGTGCTCGAGCCGCACCCCGACGGCTTCGGGCCCAACGGGCGCGAGACGGTCGAGCTGCGCGTCGCGCCGAACCCCGGCATCGAGCCGGCGCCGCTGCGCGACGCCGCCTCCGGCGGCGAGCTCTCGCGGGTGATGCTGGCGCTGAGCGGGCTCGGCGAGGCGAGCCGGCGCCGGCACCCTGGTCTTCGACGAGATCGACGCCGGGGTCGGCGGCAACACCGCGCGGGTCGTCGGCGAGCGTCTGCAGGCGCTCGGCGACGGGTCGCCAGGTCCTCTGCATCACCCACCTGCCCCAGGTCGCCTCGCTCGCCCGACCCACTTCCGGCTCGAGAAGGACGTCGAGCGGAGAGCGCGCCGCCGCCACGGTCGAGCGGCTCGACGGCGAGGAGCGTGGTCGAGGAGATCCGCCGCATGCTCGGCGGCGAGAGCGCCGACGAGGCCGCCGACCGCCACGCCCGCGAGCTTCTAGCTGCCGCCTGACCGCTCGCCGTGAGGACGTGCCGCGATTGAGCCGCTATGGACTCAACTGCGGCACGTCCGGCTAACCTGCGCAGGTGGCCACCGCCAGTCGCCGTCGTTTCCCTGCGCTGCTCGGCGCGTCGCAACGGGGCGGCGGCGCGGAGGCGCCGATCGAGGGCACGGCGCGGCTCGGCGCGCGGACCAAGGACCTGGTCAAGCGCCTGCGCCCCGGCGACGTCGCCGTCATCGACCACGTCAACATCGACCGGATCGCCGCCGAGGAGCTGATCGAGAGCCGGCGTGCGCGCGGTGCTCAACGCCGCCGCAGTCCAGCGACGGGCGCTACCCGAACGCCGGGCCGCTGATGCTGGCCCGGGCCGGGGTCGTGCCTGATCGACGCTCCCGGACGCCGACCCTCTTCGAGCTGCTTGCAAGACGGCGACCGGCTGACGATCGACGACGGCGCGGTCAGCGTCGGCGAGCGAGGAGGTGCTGCGCGGCCGGGTGCTCGGCGTCGCCGAGCTGGAGCGGCAGCTGGAGGAGCAGCGCGAGCGGATCGACGAGGCGCTGGCCGAGTTCGCCGAGAACACCGTCGCCCACGTGCGCCAGGAGACCGACCTGCTGACCGGCAGCGTCGAGCTCCCGCCGACCAGGACCTCCTTCCGCGACCGCCACGTCCTGATCGTCGTCCGCGGCGACCGCCACCGCCGCGACCTGAAGGCGCTGCGCGCCTACATCCGCGACGTGCGGCCGCTGATCGTCGCCGTCGACGGCGGCGCCGACGGGGTGCTCGAAGCGGGCCTGAAGCCCGACGTGATCCTCGGCGACATGGACTCCGCCGGCGACGAGGCGCTGCGCTGCGGCGCCGAGCTGATCGTCCACGCCTACCCCGACGGCCGCGCGCCGGGCCGCGAGCGCCTGCTGGAGCTGGGGCTGCGAGCACACGGTCGTCCCCGCCGCCGGCACCAGCGAGGACGTGGCGATGCTGATGGCCTTCGAGAAGGGGGCCGACCTGATCGTCAGCGTCGGCGCCCACTTCAACCTGATCGAGTTCCTCGATCGCAAGCGCGCCGGCATGTCCTCGACCTTCCTCACCCGGCTGCGGATCGGCGAGAAGCTGGTCGACGCGAAGGGGGTGAGCCGCCTCTACAACCCGGGCTCGGCCTTCGGTCCTGCTCGCCTTTTCCTCGTCGCCTTCGCGATCCTGCTGGCGATCCTCGTCGATCGCCTCGCCGGCGCTCAACGACGTCGTCGAGCTGGTCTGGCTGAAGGTGAAGATCTGGCTCGGGCTGTAGTCGGGTGGCGCGGCGGGGCGACCTCTAGCCTCTCGCCGCCATGGGTTACAGCGCGCGCTACCACGCCACCTCGCTGATCGCGGTCTTCCTCGCGCTGGCGATCGGGATCCTGATCGGCGCCGTGCTCGGCGGCGACACGCTCGACGACACGCGCAAGAACCTCGAGAGCAGCCTCACCGGCAACCTCCAGGACGCGCGCGACCGCGCCGACGAGCTGAACGGCGAGCTGGGCCGCGCCAACGAGTTCGCCAACCGCGTCTACCCGGTCGCTGGTCCGCGACCAGCTGCGAGGGCGGCGGATCGGCGATCGTCGCCTTCGGCGACCTGCCGAGCGACGTCAACGGGGCGATCGAGGACGCGCTGGCGCCCGACCGGGGCGCGGCTGGTCGGGGTCGGCGTCGTGCGCGAGCCGGTCGACCGCAGTGGCCTCGCCAGCGACCTCGCCAAGACCCGCTTCGCCGACCTCGCCCGCGATCCGGACACCCAGACCGCGCTCGGGGTCGGGCTCGGCCGGCAGATCGTCATCGGCGGCACCCTGCCGGAGGTCGTCCGCGGCCACCTCTTCTCGCGCGCCAGCGGCAACTTCGGCGCCCTCGACGGGGTGATCGTCGTCCGCGACCAGCCGCAGGACATGGGGCCGGTCCAGCGCTCGGTCGCCGGCCGGATCGAGTCGGGGCTGTTGAGCGGGATCACGGCGACCCGGACGCCGGCGGTCGGGGTCGAGGACACCGAGCGCCGAGCCGTCCTCGATCTCCTTCTTCCTCGGCAACGACCTCTCCAGCGTCGACGACGTCGAGCTGGTCGCCGGGCGGCTCGCGACTGGTCTTCGCCCTGCTCGGCGCCGAGGGCAGCTTCGGCGTCAAGGGCAGCGCCGACCGCCTCCTGCCCGATCTGCTCGCCCCGCGCGAATGACCTGGATCGGCTTCCCGGCGGCGATCGCGGTGGCGCTGCTGGTCGTCCCCGCCGGCGTCCGCGGCCTGCTCGACGCCGGCCTGGTGCGGGAGAACTTCCGCGGCGCCCGTCTCGCCTTCCCGCTCGGCGCCGTGCTGGCCACCGCGGCGCTGGTGGCGCTGGCGCCGCTCGCCTTCCTCGACGACCGCGCCGACCTCGACCTGCTCGACCCCGAGCTGCGCCGCTGGCTGCCCTACCTGCTCGGCGTCGCCTTCCTCGGCTTCCTCGACGACTCGCTGGGGCGGGGCGAGGCGGCGGCCGCGCCGCGCGGCTGGCGCGGTCACGCGCGGGCGCTGCGCGAAGGCAGGCTCTCGACCGGGGCGATCAAGGCGATCGGCGCGCTGGCGCTCGCCGCCTACGTCGTCTCCGGTCGCGGCCTGGAGTCGTGGCGCTACCTCGCCGACGTGGCGCTGCTGATCCTCGCCACCAACGCCTTCAACCTGCTCGACCTGCGGCCCGGCCGAGCGGAGAAGGGGCTCTCCTGCTCGGTGCCGGCCTCTGCCTCGGCGCCTGGACCTTCGCCCCGCTGGACCTGCTCGGGATCTTCGCCGGGCCGGTCCTGGTCGGCGCCTGGTTCACCCTGCGCGAGCGGGCGATGCTCGGCGACACCGGCTCCAACCTGATCGGCGCGATCGCCGGCGTCTGGCTGCTGACGACGCTGGGGGGGACGGGGCGGCTGATCGCCCTGGCGCTGGTCGCCGCGCTGACCGTTTTCGGCGAGTTGCGATCTATTTCGCGGACCGTCGACTCGGTTCCGCCACTGCGCTGGCTAGACTCGCTCGGCAGAGGATGAGTCCGGCCAAACCAGGAGACACGCGCTTCATATTCGTCACCGGCGGCGTCGTCTCGGCCCTCGGCAAGGGGATCGCCGCCGCCTCGATCGGCCGCCTCCTCGTCTCGCGCGGCTACCGCGTCCAGCTGCAGAAGTTCGATCCCTACATCAACGTCGACCCGGGGACGATGAGCCCGTTCCAGCACGGCGAGGTCTTCGTCACCGAGGACGGCGCCGAGACCGACCTCGACCTCGGCCACTACGAGCGCTTCACCGACGAGAACACCTCGCGCGCCTCGAACGTCACCGCCGGCGCGGTCTACAACACGGTGATCAACCGCGAGCGGCGCGGCGACTACCTCGGCGCCACCGTGCAGGTGATCCCGCACATCACCGACGAGATCAAGAACCGCATCCTGATCGTCGCCGAGTCGCAGTCGGTCGACTTCGTCCTCACCGAGATCGGCGGCACGGTCGGCGACATCGAGTCGCTGCCCTTCCTCGAGTCGATCCGCCAGCTCTACACCGACCTCGGTCCGAAGCGGGCGATGTTCATGCACCTGACCCTGGTGCCCTACGTCGGCCACGCCGGCGAACTGAAGACGAAGCCGACCCAGCACTCGGTCAACGAGCTGCGCCGGATCGGGATCCAGCCGCACGCGCTGGTCTGCCGCTCCGAGAGCCGCCTCGACCGCGAGATCCGCAGCAAGATCGCCCTCTTCGCCAGCCTCCCGGTCGACGCCGTGATCTCCGCCCACGACGTCGACAACATCTACAAGGTGCCGCTCGTCTTCCGCGCCGAAGGCGTCGACGACCTGGTGCTCGACCACTTCGGCATGGAGGCGCCCTCCTCGGACCTGAGCGAGTGGGAGGCGATGGTGCGCCGCGCCGACGCCGCCTCGGGCAAGGTGCGGATCGCCCTGGTCGGCAAGTACGTGCAGCTCGCCGACGCCTACAAGTCGGTGATCGAGGCGCTCGAGCACGGCGGCTTCCATCACGGCGTCGAGGTCGAGGTCGAGCTGGTCGACTCGGAGAACTTCGAGCCGGAGAAGCTGGAGAACGCCGACGGCGTGCTGATCCCCGGCGGCTTCGGCGAGCGCGGCATCGAGGGCAAGGTGACAGCGGCGAGGATCGCCCGCGAGCGCTCGATCCCCTACCTGGGCATCTGTCTGGGGATGCAGATCGCCGTGGTCGAGTTCGCCCGCACCGTCGCCGGGATGGAGGGCGCCAACTCGGCCGAGTTCGATCCCGAGACGCCGTACCCGGTGGTCGACCTGCTGCCCGAGCAGAAGGAGGTCTCCGAGATGGGGGGGACGATGCGGCTCGGCGCCGACCCGGTGAAGCTGCACGACGGCACCCGGGCGCGCGAGATCTTCGGCGAGCCCGTCATCTACAAGCGCCACCGCCACCGCTACGAGGTCAACATCCAGCTGCGCCGCCGGCTCGAAGACGAGGGCCTGGTCTGCGGCGGCACCTCGCCCGACGAGCGGCTGGTCGAGATGATCGAGCTCCCCGATCACCCCTTCTTCGTCGCCTCGCAGTTCCATCCCGAGTTCAACTCGCGCCCCAACCGGCCCGAGCCGCTCTTCCGCGAGTTCGTCGGCGCCGCCGCGCGCCACGCCGGCGAGCGCCCGGCCGAAGGCGCCGAGATCGAGCAGACGACGGAGGATTCCTCCGTAGCCCATTAGCCTGTCCGACCGTGGACAGGCTTCACGAGACGTTCGTCCGGCTCTGCGAGATCCGCAGCCCGACCGGCGAGGAGCGCGAGGTCGCCGACACGATCCTCGCCGAGCTGAAGGCGCTCGGCTTGGAGGTGAGCGAGGACGGCGCCGCCGCCCCCGCCGAAGCGGGGGCGGGGAACATCGTCGCCCGCCTGCCGGGCCGCTCCGATCGCTGGGCGATGTTCTGCGCCCACATCGACACCGTCCCGCACCCGGGCCAGATCGAGGTCGTCGACGACGACGGCGTCTTCCGCAGCCGCGGCGAGACGATCCTCGGCGCCGACAACAAGGCGGCGGTCGCGGTCTTCATCGAGCTGGTCGCGCGCCACGCGACCGAGCCACCGCCGGTCGGGATCGAGCTGCTGCTGACCGTGGCCGAGGAGCAGGGGCTGCGAGGGGCGAAGGCATTCGACCCGGGCGCGCTGCGCGCCGACTGTGGCTTCGTCCTCGACCACGCCAGCGCGATCGGCGAGGTGATCGTCACCTCGCCGACCCAGCAGCGGGTGCTCGCCGACTTCTCCGGGGTCGAGGCGCACGCCGGGATCCGCCCCGAGGACGGCAGCAACGCGATCGCCGCCGCCGCGGCTGCGATCTCGCGGATGGAGCTGGGCCGGCTCGACGAGGAGACGACCGCCAACGTCGGCGTGATCGCCGGCGGCACCTCGGGCAACGTCGTCCCTGGCCATTGCCGGATCACCGCCGAGGCGCGCAGCCTCGGCGCCGACCGGGCCGCGGCGGTGGCCGGCGAGCTGACCGAGGCCTGCGCCTGGGGTGCGAGCGAGCACGGCTGCGACGTCGACGTGCGGGTCGAGGAGGTCTTCCGCGGCTACGAGGTTACGTCTGGCTCGCGCTCGCTGAGCCTCGCCGAGGCGGGCCTGCGGCGCGCGGGCTTCGAGCCGCAGCGGACCTCGACTGGGGGCGGCAGCGACGCCAATGCGCTGATCGCCGCTGGCTTCGACTGCGTCCTGCTCGCCAACGGGACCGAGGCCAATCACACGGCGCAGGAGAGCGTCTCGGCACGCAACCTCGACGCGATGCTCGCGGTCTGCGAGGGCATCGTCGCCGAGGCGGCCGCCGAGACGCCGGTGGGGTGAGCGGGCGGCTGCAGCTGCGGCGTGGCGTCGTCGTCGACGAGGACCCGCTGACGGTAGAGGTTGGCGGCGAGCGCCGCCCCGCCTGGGCGGACGAGGCGCTGCTCGGCGAGATGCGCGCGGGCGACGAGGTCGTCGTCAACGTCGCCGCGCTCGACCTCGGGCTCGGCTCGGGCGGCTTCGATGTCGTCCACGTCAACCTGACCCGTGGCCTCGACGCGAGCGGCGAGAGCCGCGAGCACGTAATGAAGCTCAACTACACCTCGCTCCAGCACCCAATCCCCCCCACGGAGCTTCCGGTGCGCCTTTTGGACGGTATAGGTACAAAAAGCGAACCGGAACGGATTCGGCGGACGATGCCGGTCCTTGTCCTGCCATTGCACGGCCATCTGGCGCCGGCCGCCTGGGCGGCGGCGCAGGCCGCGCCGGGGCTGAAGGTCGGCTACGTGCAGACGGCTGGCGGTGCGTTACCCGGATCGCTGAGCCGCGACGTCGCCCAGCTGCGCGAGCGCGGCCTGCTCTGCGATCACATCGCCGCCGCTCCGGCTTACGGCGGCGAGCGCGAGGCGCTCTCGGTCGCCGGGGCGCTCGACGCCGCGGCGAGCGCGCTCGGCTGGGACGCGGCGCTCGTCGGCCCGGGCCCGGGCATCATCGGCTCCGAGACGAAGCTCGGCCACGGCGGCATGGCGGCCCTCGACAGCGCCCACGCGGCGCTCGCCCTCGGCCTGCCGACCCTGCTCTCTCCCCGTCTCTCGGAAGCCGACCCGCGCGAGCGCCACCGCGGCGTAAGCCACCACACGCTGACGGTGATGGAGTTGCTGCTGGGTGGAGTGGAGGTGTCGGTCCCCGAGGACAACCCGGACGTGGCAACGCAGCTAGCCGACGCAGCCGGCAACCGCCACAAGCTCCTCGAGGCAAAGTCCGATCTAGCGGGTTACGCGGCCTCCGGGCTCCCAGCCCACGCCATGGGGCGGGGCATCGAGCAAGACAAGCTCTTCTTCGCCGCCCCGCTCGCCGCGGGCGGCGCCTTGCGCGGCGAGGAATGAGGCCCGTGCGGGAGAACCACCCCGCATGGCAGTCGCAGTCGCGCCACGTCCGGCAACGGACGCCCGCTTCGAGGGCCTCGTCCTCGACTTCCTCTCCTACCTGGAGCTGGAGCGCGGCCTCTCGCGCAACACGCTGAACGCCTACCGCACCGACCTGCTCCAGTACGGCGAGTACCTCGCCGAGCACGAGCTCGACGCGCTCGAGGCGCGGCCCGCCGACGATCGGCGACTTCCTCGCCGATCTCGCCACGGGCAACGGCCGCCCGGCCTGCTCGGCGTCCACGGTGCACCGCAAGACCGCCTGTCTGCGCTCCTTCTACAAGCACCTGCGCCGCGACGAGCTGATCGGCGACGACCCGACCGCGGCGCTGAGCGCGCCGCGGCGCGCCAAGAAGCTGCCCCAGGTGCTCAACTACGCCGAGGTGCAGAGGCTGCTCGCCGCGCCGCGTGGCAGCGAGCCGACGGCGCTGCGCGACCGGGCGCTGCTCGAGGCGATGTACGCGTGCGGGCTGCGCGCCTCGGAGACGATCGGGCTGGAGATGTCCGACCTCGACCTGCGCGAGGGCCTGCTGCGGGCGCGCGGCAAGGGCTCCAAGGAGCGGATCGTGCCGCTCGGCCGCAAGGCGATCGCGGCGATCTCCGCCTATCTGCGCGGCGGCCGGCCGAAGCTGGTCGGCGAGCGCCACGAGGCGAGGCTGTTCGTCAACTTCCGCGGCGGCCCGCTCAGCCGCCAGGGCCTCTACAAGATCGTCCAGCGCCATGCCCGCGAGGCGGGCCTGGCGGGGCAGATGAGCCCGCACACGCTGCGCCACAGCTTCGCCACCCACCTGCTAGCGGGCGGTTGCGACCTGCGTGCCGTGCAGGAGATGCTCGGCCACGCCGACATCGCGACCACGCAGATGTACACGCACCTCTCCGGCGAGCGCCTCAAGGAGGTCTACTTCGAGGCGCATCCGCGGGCCGTGGAGGGTTGATAGAACCGGGGGATGCCCGAGCTGCCCGAGGTCGAGACCGTCTGCCGCCAGCTCGAGCCCGAGCTGGAAGGGCGGCGGATCGAGTCTGCTGGAGGTGCTCGACCCGCGCTGGTGCCGTCCCGTGCCGCCCGGCGAGCTCGAGGCGGCGGTCTCGGGGAAGACGATCGAACGACTGGGGCGGCGCGGCAAGTACCTGCTGCTGGGGCTGGTTGGCGGGCAGACGCTGGTCATGCACCTGCGCATGACCGGCAACCTGGTCCTGGTCGAGGGCGATGACAAGCTCGATCCATCCGAGGGGATGCGGCTGTACGAGGGCGAGCGCTCGACCTCCGAGCGCCACCTGCGGGCCCGCTTCGTCCTCGACGACGGCCGCGAGGTCTGGTTCACCGATCCGCGCCGCTTCGGCGAGGCCTTCCTGATCGAGGACGACCGTCTCGACGAGCGCTTCGCGAAGCTCGGGATCGAGCCGCTTCTCCGACGAGTTCACCGCCGCGGCGCTGGGTGCGATCGCCGCCGGTCGCACGGCGCCGCTCAAGTCCTTCCTGCTCGACCAGAAGGGGATCGCCGGCGTCGGCAACATCTACGCCGACGAGGCGCTCTTCCGGGCGCGGTTGCACCCGCTCTCTCCCGCCGGCTCGATGAAGCCCGAGCACCACGAGGCGCTGCGCGACGCGGTCGTCGCCGCCCTGGAGGCCGGGATCGACGGCGGCGGGGCCTCGATCGACGACTATCGCGACGGGCGCGGCGAGAAGGGCCGGATGCAGGACGAGTTCCTCGTCCACACTCGCGAGGGCCGAGCCTGCCCCCGCTGCGACGGAACGATCGGCCGGATCGTCGTCTCCGGTCGCTCGACCTATTTCTGCCCGGCCTGCCAGGTGCGGCTGCGGCGCAGGCCGCGGCGCCGCCGTCCGGCGCGTCGTTCACCGTAGGCCGGTCGTGGCCGGAAAGACCCTGAAGACGGAGGCGATCGTCCTGCGCAGCATCCGCTACGGCGAGGCCGATCGCATCCTCCACCTCTACACGGCGAAACGAGGACGGGTGGGAGCGATCGCGAAGGGCGCGCGGCGCCCGAAGTCGCGCTTCGGCGGGCGCCTGGAGCCGTTCTTCCGGCTCGACCTGATGCTGCACGAAGGGCGCGGCGAGCTGCTCACGGTGACCCAGGCCGCCACGGTCGACGGCTACCCGCGCCTGCGCTCATCCGGGGCTGCTCTCGGCGCCGGCGCCCGCGCCTGCGACGCGGTGCTGCGGCTGCTCGACTCGGCCGAGCCCAACCCGCCCGCCTACAACCTGCTCTGTCGCTACCTGTCGCTGCTCGACGATCCCGCGGCGCCCCGGGCGGCATCGCTGCCGACCGCGCTCTCCTTCCGTCTCAAGCTGGCGCTCGCCGCCGGCTTCTCCCCGGAGCTGGCCTCCTGCACCCGCTGCGGCGAGGCCGAGCACCTGGTCGGCTTCTCGGGCGCCGTCGGGCGGTGTCGTCTGCGCCAGCTGCGAAGCGGGCTCGTTCCCGCTCTCCGAGGGAGCGCACCGCTTCATGGTCGAGTCGATCGCCCGGCCGCTGGCCGAGGCGCCGGACGCCGACGAGCGGGAGCTGCGCCAGGTCGAGCGGGCGATCGGCGAGACGCTGGAGCACCACGCGCACGTGCAGCTGCGCTCCGCTGCGTAGGATCGGAGTCCTTGGAGGCGACGGCGACGTTCGAGGACCGCATCCGTGCTTGGGAGGACGAGTTCCTCTCCGATCTGGCGACGCCTTCCTACCCGGCCCGGCGCCGGGTCGAGGAGCCCGACAGCCCGCTGCGCACGCCGTTCCAGCGCGACCGCGACCGGATCGTCCACTCGAAGGCGTTCCGCCGCCTCAAGCACAAGACGCAGGTCTTCATCGCGCCCGAAGGGGACCACTACCGCACCCGCCTCACCCACACGCTGGAGGCCTGCGGGATCGCCCGCACGGTCGCCCGCGCGCTCGGCCTCAACGAGGACCTGACCGAGGCGATCGGGCTCGGCCACGACCTCGGCCACCCGCCCTTCGGCCACACCGGCGAGGAGGCGCTCGACGCGGCGCTGCGCGAGCGCTGCGGGACGGGCTTCAAGCACAACGTCCACTCGCTGCGGGTGGTCGACGTGCTGGAGCGCGACGGCGAGGGGCTGAACCTGACCGAGCAGGTCCGCGACGGCATCCTCAACCACACCGGCTCCGATCAGCCCGGCGACGCTGGAGGGGCGGATCGTCAAGCTGGTCGATCGCGTCGCCTACATCAACCACGACATCGACGACGCGCTGCGGGCCGGGATCCTGCGCTCCGAGGACCTGCCGGCCGACGAGATCGAGCTGCTCGGCCCGACCGGGTCGAAGCGGATCGACACGCTGGTGCGCGACATCGTCGAGCGCTCGGCCGAGGCCGGCGACATCGTGCAGAGCGAGGAGATCGGCGGGGCGATGCTGCGGCTGCGCAAGTTCATGTTCGATCGCGTCTACCTGGGCGAGGCGGCGCGCGGCGAGCACGAGCGGGCGCAGCGGGCGCTGCGCGGCCTCTTCGACCACTACATGGAGCACCCCGAGGACGTGCCCGAGGGCGAGGCCGGGCGCGAGCGGCTGCCAGCGCGTCGCCGACTACCTCGCCGGGATGACCGACCGCTTCTGCATCGCCACGCTTCGCCGAGCTCACCGTCCCCGAGGCGGCGCGCTTCTGATGGCGCTGATCTCCGACGAGAGCCTCGAGCGGGTCAAGCAGACGGCGGACATCGTCGAGGTCGTCTCCGCCCACACCGACCTGCGGCGTCAGGGCGCCCGCTGGGTCGGCCTCTGCCCGTTCCACGAGGAGCGCACCCCGTCGTTCTCGGTCGACGCGCAGGAAAAGCTCTACCACTGCTTCGGCTGCGGAGTCGGCGGCGACACGATCAAGTTCGTCGAAGAGAAGGAGGGGCTCGGCTTCGCCGAGGCGGTGGAGCTGCTCGCCGACCGCTACGGGGTCGAGCTGGAGCGGGAGAAAGAGGACCCGCGGGCCGAGGCGCGCCGCCAGCAGCGCCGCCGGCTGGGCGAGCTGCTCGACCGCACCGCGACGTTCTACGCGCAGCTACCTCTGGGACTCCGAGGAGGCGGGCAAGGCCCGCGCGTATCTGGCCGAGCGCGGGCTCGGGGAGGAGGTGCTGCGCGCCTTCGCGGTCGGCTACGCGCCGAGCGCCTGGGACACGGTGCTGATGCGCGGCCAGCGGGCGGGGTTCAAGGTCGAGGAGCTGCGCGCGGTGGGCCTGGCCCAGCGCGGCCGCGGCGGCGGCGAGTACGACCGCTTCCGCGAGCGGATCATGTTCCCGATCCGCGACCGCCGCGGGCGCACGCTCGGCTTCGGCGGGCGGGCGATGCGATCGGACCAGGGGGCGAAGTACGTCAACACGGCCGAGACCGACTTCTTCCACAAGAGCCACATGCTCTACGGGATCGACCTGGCCAAGGAGGCGATCGCGAAGAGCGGCCGCGTGGTCGTGGTCGAGGGCTACACCGACGTGCTGGCGCTGCACCAGGCTGGGATCGGCGAGGCGGTCGGGGTGATGGGCACGGCGATCACCGAGGAGCAGGTGGCGGCGCTCTCGGGGATGGTCGACGAGGTGGTGCTGGCGCTCGACGCCGACTCCGCCGGCCAGGAGGCGATGCTGCGCGCGCAGCGGGTCGCGGCGGGGCGCAAGATGCGACTGCGGGTCGCGGCGATGCCCGCCGGCGAGGACCCGGCCGAGATGATGGCGGCGGAGGGGGGAGCGGAGCGCTTCCGGGCTCTGGTCGACGAGGCCGTCGACCTGCCCGCCTTCCAGGTGGGGCTGGTGCTGGACGGGACCGACGTCTCCTCGCCGGCCGAGCGCGACCGGGCGCTGGGCGAGGTGGCGCCGATCCTGGCGGGGATGGGGGAGACCGCCAGTCGCGACGACCTGGTGAGCAGGGTGGCGGGGCGGCTCGACCTGGAGCCGGCGCTTGTGATGGGCCGCGTCACCGCGGCGCGGCCCGCGAGCGGCGGCTCCGCGCAGGCGCCCCGGTCGAGCGCCCCGGCGGCGCCCGTGCGCAGCGGCGGCGAATTGACCTCGCGCGAACGGCGCGAGCGGGCGCTGCTGGCGATGTGCATCGCGCAGCCGGCCGAGGGGAAGGAGTACCTGGCGCGCCTCACCGACGAGCACCTCTCGTCGAGCGGCGCCCACGCCGCCGCCTGGCTGCGCGAGCACCCAGAGGACCCGGCATCCAACCTCCCGCACGACGACGACCGGCTCGCGGGGCTGATCGCCGAGCTGGTCATCCTCGCCCACGAGGAGCCCGCCTCGGCCGAGGCGATGGAGCTCAACTACCTCCTCTTGGAGCAGCGCCGCCTCGAGGCCGAGATCGCCGCCGCCGGCGAGGCGGACGACTACGAGGGCCGCGCCGCGTTGAGCCGCGAGCGCGCCGCGCTGGTGGAGCGCATAGCCCGCACCGAGCGCATGGGCGGTTAGCCGTTAAATTCCGTCCTGCGTTCCGGGGTAGCTCAATCGGTAGAGCACTCGGCTGTTAACCGAGGGGTTGTGGGTTCGAGTCCCACCCCCGGAGCTCGCTAGTGCGTCTCGCGGCCAGCGCCTCGACCAGCTCGGCGCCGCGCGCGGCGCCGTCGTGCGCTTTCGCCCAGGCGCCTACCTCGGCGGCGCGCGCGGCGAACGCCGGCTCGTCGAGGATGCGGCGGGCGGCCCAGCGCAGGGGCCCGGGGCGGCAGAGCCGCCAGGGCAGCGAGAGGCCGGCCTTCGTCCAGCCGACCCGCATCGCGGTCTCGCTCATGTCGCCGATGAAGGGGCTGATCAGCAGCGGCGTGCCGGCGGCGAGGGCGCGGGCGACGGTGCCGTGCCCGCCGTGCGAGATGACCAGCGAGGCGGCGGGCATCAGCTGGCTGTAGCTGAGCCAGTCGACGAGGACCGCGTTGGCGGGGACCTCGATCGGGCTCTGCGGCACGACGCGGTTGGTCGTCGCCACCACCCGCAACGGCTCGGAGGCCAGCGCCTCCAGCGCCGTGCGGACCAGGTGGTTGCGCGAGTCGTGCGCGGTGCTCGGCGCGACCAGGACGAGCGGATCGTCGCCCGGCGGCAGCTCGATCTCCGGGTGGGGCACCTCGAAGCTCATCGGCCCCGTCACCTCGACGCCGGCCGGCCAGCGCCGCGGGTACTCGAGCTGCGGGAAGGTGCCGACCAGGGCCAGGTCGGGGCTGATCCCGCCGTGGAAGCGCTCCGTGGGGGGCAGCCCCAGCCGCGCCCGCTGGCGGTTCAGATCGTTGCGCCCCTGCTCGAGGCCGACGTTCAGCGCCCGCTGTCCCGCCCGCCAGATTCCCCGCCCCAGGGGCGTGCGAGGCGGCCGCAGCCCGACCGCGAAGAAGGGCAATCCTGGCTCGACCACCGGGTAGAGGTGGGGGATCAGCGTCGCCCGCGGCAGGCCGGCGACCTCGGCCGCCAGCGCCGGTGCCAGGGTGAGGATGTCGCTGACCACCGCGTGCGGGCGCATCTCCTCCAGCAACGGCAGCAGCGCCCGCGCCGCCTCCGCCGCGTGGGCTCCCTCCGGCGAGTCGGGGTCGGGCGGCGGGAACATCCGGTATTCCTCGGCCGCGGCGAACCCCAGCCCGACGCCCTCGACCGCCGCTCGGCGCTCCTCCCAGGTCTCGATCGTCACCTCGTGGCCGCGCCCGGCCAGGGCCCGACCCAGGGCTATGGCAGGGAAGACGTGTCCCGGATCACCGAAGGCGGCAACCAGAAATCGCATATGACGTGGTCCAGGCGTTGCCAGGCAAGGACGCAGGGAGGCCGAATAGCAGCGCTATTTGGCCGACTGAGGACGCCGCATGGCGACGACCTGGGGCCGTCATGGGGTATCGAGCCCCTCACCTGGCCGGGTGAAGACGATCTCGGGGACGTGGCAGTGGGGCGAGGTGTGAAGCAGGAAGCGCACGGCCTCGCCGATGTCCTCCGGCCGGATCATCTCCTCGCCGGGGACCTGGCCCTTGGCGAACTCGGTCATCGGGGTGTCGACGAAGCCGGGCGCCAGCGCCGTGCACTGGATGCCGGCGCTGCCGGCCTCGCGGTGGGTCGACTGGGTGAAGTTGATCACCGCGCCCTTGGTCGCCGCGTAGACCGAGAGCCAGGCCTGGCCCCCTTTGCCGGCGATCGAGGCGGTGTTGACGATCAGCGCCTTGCCGTGCTCGGCGCCGGCCTCGCGCAGCATCGGCAGGCCCTCGCGGGTGCCGATGACCAGCGCCCGCAGATTCACCGCCAGCTGCATGTCGAGGTATTTCGTCTGGATCTCCTCCATCGGGGACCCGATCCCGACCCCGGCGTTGTTGACGAGCACGTCGAGGCGGCCGTAGGCCTCCCGGTGCTTGGCGAAGACGCCGACCACTTCCTCCTCGTCGGTCATGTTGGCGGCGACGCTCTGCACCTCCGGTGCGACGGCGCGCAGCTCCTCGGCAGCGGCCTCGAGCTTCTCCGGCCGGCGGGCCGAGACGGTCAGCGCGTACCCCTCATCGCCCAGGGTGCGGGCGATTGCCAGCCCGATCCCGCTGGAGGCTCCCGTTATCAGTGCCGCTCTATCCGCCAATGTCTCCCTCCTCGCCGCGGGTCAGTAGCCGAGCACGCACCCTATATGCCGTTCGCCCCGCTGCGCCGAATAACATGACCGACCCGCATGTCTCGGCGCCACGCCACAAGCGCTCTCGCCTGCCTGCTCGCCACCGCCGCGCTCGGCGCCGGCTGCGGCGAGGACTCCGACTCGACCGGCTCCACCGCGGCGAGCGCCCCCAGTAGGCCGGCGCCGCCGAAGAGCGAGTTCCCCAAGGCCGAAGGCAGGACCCTCGGCGAGATCGTGAACTTGGCGGACTCGCACGCCGAACTGGTCGTCTCGCAGGCGGCGCTCGCCTTCTACAAGGGCAAGAACCGCTACCCGTTCGGCATCTTCAACCCCGACCGCAGCCAGGTCGACGATGCGGTCGTCGCCCTCTACGTAGCCAAGGTGCCGCGGACGAAGCCGGGCGGTGGGGGGGTTGCCGGCAGCGGCGAGGAGAAGGGGGCTGCGGCGCGCGCCCGCACCGAAGCGCTCGAACAGCCCGCGGTGGGCCCCTACCCGGCGGCGATCGAAAGCCTCGCGACCCAACCCGCGTTCCGCGCGCAGACGACGACCGGCGACCCCGATGCGGCCTCGGTCGTCTACACGACCGAGGTCGACTTCCCCAGCGAAGGCGAGTGGCGGATCGTGGCCCTGATCAAGCAGGGTGACGAGCTCGCCGCGAGCCTGCTGCCCAGTGCCTCGGTCGGCGAGTTCAAGGGCGTGCCGAGAGTGGGGCAGAAGGCACCGGAGATCCACACGCCGACCGCCGACGACGCCGGTGGCGACCTCTCCGAGATCACCACCCGCATCCCGCCGGACACCCAGAACCGCGTCGACTACGCGGACGCTCTGGGCAAGGAACCGATCGTCCTCTTGTTTGCGACCCCCCAGTTCTGCCAGAGTCGTGTATGCGGCCCGGTCGTCGACGTGGCCGAGCAGGTCAAAGAGCAATACGGCGACGAGGCGGCGTTCATCCACATGGAGATCTACAACGACAACGATCCGAGCAAGGACGTGAGACCGCAGGTGGAGGCATTCCACCTGCCGAGCGAGCCGTGGCTCTTCGCGATCGACCGCCAGGGCACGATCCGGGCCGAGCTCGAGGGGGCATTCGGGGTCGACGGCTTGACCAAGGCCGTGCGAGAGGTGACGGGGGAATGAGCGAGAAGACCGCGCCCGACGCGGAGCTGCTCAAGTCGTTTGCCGAGGAGGCGCGACGGCGATGCGACGTGATCGCCGCAGGGCTGGCGACCGAGACCGAAGACTTCGAGACTCTGCGGGCCGAAGCCCACGCGCTGAAGGGGACCGCGGGGGCGGTCGGCCTCCGGCGCCTGGCCGAGCTCGCCGGGCTGATGGAATCCGACCTCGCCGAAGCGAAAAAGTCCGGCGTCCTGCGCGGCGGCCGCTCGCACCAGATCGCCGACGCCGCAAAGGCCCTCTCCGAGGGCGCCAACGCAGCCGCCGAGGGCAAGGAAGAGCCACCGGACGTAGGCCGCTCCCTGGCCCAGCTCTTCAGCGCCTAGAAGAGCGCCAAGCCACCCCTCCTCGCGCTACCCTCGCCCTTCCCGGGGCGGTAGCTCAGTTGGTTAGAGCAGCGGACTCATAATCCGTCGGTCGAAGGTTCGAGTCCTTCCCGCCCCATGATCCGCTGACGGCTCCTCGCTCCGCCGATCGATGCGTTCGGTCCTTTCGGTTCGCGATGGGCTAGGGTCGTCGAGCGCGGTTTTCGCTGCGCTCAAACAATTGAGAGGCGGTCCCTTGGGTCCTGTCGGATATGAGATGTGTACTCCCGAAGGCGGCAAGGGCGGTGGCGTTCGCGCGACTCGTGGCTTCCAGGCCGGCGAGACGGTGATGGTCGGAGTGCTCGAAGGCGAGGTTGCCTGCAACGACTCGCATGCAACTCAGGTGAGTCGCACCAAGTGGGCACGACATGGCGGCCTCAACCCCCTGGTCAACCACTCGTGTAGTCCGAACTGTGGTGTTCAGTTGAACGACACCGGCGCCTGCGATTTTGTGGCCCGGAGATCGATTTCCAACGGCGAGGAGATCACCTTCGACTACGCGATGCGCAACTACTCGATCGAGCATTTTCCAGGAGGCTGTCTCTGCGGAGCAAGTATCTGCCGCGGTTCGGTGACCGGCTGGAAGGATCTCCCCGCGGAGCGCAAGGCCGCCTACGAGGGCCTGGTTGCGCCCTACCTGCTCGAGATCGATCGCGAGTTGGCCGGCTCAGTCGTCTGACGCGTCGAGTTGGACGAGTCGGAGGCGGCCAAGCTTGGTCCCGAAATTGGTCCCCGACTCCACCGAACTCCTTGGACGTGATTCAAAGAGGTGCCATCGATTGGCTTCTGCTTGTCGCGCGAATGACACGATGGGCTCGGCAGGCTCCGCGCCGCGGCTAGACTGCCCTCGTAGAGTGGCTGGCGGTTGCGCGTGAGCGCCAGGGCAGTGGGTCCTATTCGCCCACGGGAGTGAAGGAGGAGTTCGATGCGAGCTAAGACTGCAACTTCTCGGTGTCAGCGCAACAGGAAGGTGCGCGCGGGGCTGGGTCTGGTCCTGGTCCTGGCGGCGTTGGCGGCACTGGCGCCGGGAGCGCTGAGTATCACGGTCACCGGCGACGGCGGTAACAATGACCTGGCGGGCACCAACCGCCAAGACACGCTCAGCGGCCTCGGCGGCAACGATCGCCTGTTCGGCGAGCGCGGCCTCGACACGCTCGACGGCGGCGCCGACGGCGACCTGCTGTTCCCTGGCGACGGCAAGGACGTTGTCAATGGAGGGGACGGTGCTGACACCTTCATCGACGACGACGACGGCGACGACGATGTGCTCAACGGCGAGGATGGCAACGACGACATCCGTGCGGCCAACGGCGACGACGACACGGTCAACTGTGGGGCTGGCACGTCCGATCAGGCGCTCGTTGACGCCGACGACACGGTGATCGACTGCGAGACGATCATCAGTGCCGATGGCGTCGCCCTCGGCCTGAATAACGTGTTCGGCACCAACGGCCACGACACGCTCGGCGGCTTCGGCGGGGTTCGCTTGATCGGCAAGCATGGCAAGGACACGCTCGACGGCGGCGCCCTCCAAGACGAGTTGTTCCCTGGCGACGGTAAGGATGTCGCCAACGGCGGTGATGACACCGTCGGCGGCGATCAGATCTTCGACGACGACGACGACCGCGACGTGCTCAACGGCGAGGGCGGCAACGACGGGATCTTCGCGGCCAATGGCGAGCCCGACACGGTCAACTGCGGCACCGGCACCGACACTGCGCTCGTTGACGCCGACGACACGGTGATCGACTGCGAGACGGTCATCACACCGTAGCCGGCGCGAGGTGGTCGCACCAAGCGTGCCACCACCGATCCCAAGAGTCGTGGCACTCAACTCTGGCGGGCCTCCGCCTTCGCGTGAAAGCGGAGGCAGGCGCGCTTAAGCCGTCCGGAAGCTTGGTCCCGAAATTGGTCCCCGACTCCACCGAGTTCAGCCGAGCTCCCTTGGGGTGATTCGCTCTATCAGGCAAGATTCGGCTCTATAGACGGCTTCCGGCGCGACTCATAATCCGTCGGTCGAAGGTTCGAGTCCTTCCCGCCCCACTTATCGCGACAACAACTCTTCTACGGCTTTGCGGAAGGTGACTGGGTCGATTGCTGGGAAGCGGTAGAGCTCGGGCTCGATCGCTTCGAATTGGATCAGGGCCTCCGCCGGGTTAACCAGGCCGGTGGCGATCATCTCTTTGACATCGTGGATGTCTTGCTCGTGGCCGCGCTCGATCTTCGAGAGTGCCTGGGCTGCAGGGTCGAAATGGTAGAACGAAAGCTTGCCCTCCTGGCGGATCAAGGGGCTTCGATCCTCCCAGCCCGACGGCAGTGGGATGAAGTCGGATGGCGCTGCCAGCTCAACGTTGAGGTTTAGCGCCTCCTTGAGTCGTGGGATCTCTCGCAGAATCTCATCGCGGTCGGGAATTAGCTTGATGTCGACGTCGATGGTCGTATCCCGCCAGCCGTGGAGAACCGCGGTCGCTCCGCCGGTGAGATAGACGCGGCCATCCACTGGGACGGCTCGTCCCAGCTCGCGCATGAACTGTTCGATGCGAGCGGAGTCGGCTAGCTCGCGCATGCTGCCCGCTCGAAGCTGACGAGCCGGCGAATCAAGGCGTTATAGGCGGAATGGGCACCGTCGCCTTTTTCGCGCGCAAGGAGCAAGTAGAGCTTGTGCTCAGGGGAGGGAATGGGCGAGGACAGCTCAATGCCGATCGATCGCAGTCGTGGAGCTCCAATCGATACGAGCAGCGCCTCGGGCGATTCATTCCCGCCGTGTAAGTCTTCGGCCCCTCGCTTGACGAGGTCTGCCCCAGGAAGGGTTTCGAGGTCGGCAAAGCTCATTTCCGTTGAGGGTAGCGACCCTTGGGTCGCTCGCATGGCGAACAAGACCGGCCGTACGTTCTGCTGACATCGACTCATCGGAGAGGGTGGCGGCGTGGATCAGCTGGTCAGAGCAGCGGACGCATAATCCGCCTGTCGCTGGTTCGAGTCTCCTATAGGCCAGCGGAAGCTGGGTCGGTCAGTCGTCCCGCGAAGAGGACCGCACCGGTCCGCTCGTCGCGGAGGAAGAAGAGAAATGGGCGGTTGGCATTGAAGATGACCGGATCGCGCGGAGGTCGCGAGGCCGACTTAGGGACCATCCCGACGACCGTTGCCGCAGCGGCGACCGTCCCAGCCTCGTCGACGGTGAAATCGGCGGCGTGTTTGACGAAGGCGATCTTCAGCGACACCGCCGTCGTGATGCGGGAGAAGTCCGCAGCTTCGCTGAAGGCAGTGCGCATACCCAGTGTTTTCAAAGTGCGGGTCAGCTCGGCGTCGATGTTCAAATGGAAGCGCGGCAGGCTGAGGATCACCGGTCTCGCCGAGAGGCCGCGCGCAATTCGGGCCAGGCTCCTATCGTCGAGGCGGTGCTGCAACGCGCCGAGTCGTTGCCGCATGGGCAGCAAGACCAGCAGCGAAAGCGTCGAGGAGCGGTAGGGCAACGCCACTGCCTTGAAACCGGGACCCGCGCCGTAATCGAGCGACTCGGTCTGGCGCATGAAGTCGACGGTGGTCTTTCCAGCGGCCTTATGAAAGGTGCCGGGCCTGGTCTCTCCCTGCTTGAACGGATGCTCCCAGTCTGCGTCGAGATAGACGGCATTGGTCAGCGCCAGCGCCATTTCTTCGGGCAGCGAGTCGAGGATCTGGGGAACCAGCCCCTTGGTGCGCTCGCTCACCCAACTGTTGATCGCGTCAAGTGCGCCCGTCGGGTCGCCCACGAAGTCGACGGTTTCCGGGGCAGTGCCGAAATGCTGTTGGGCGCCAGAGAGGAAGGCGGGCTCGAACGGCAGACCCCGCTGGAGAAATAGGCCGTTGGCGATCTCGAGCCTGGGCGGTTCCGGGTCGCCCATTGCAGCGGCGGCCTGTCCGGCGGCGAGGGCGCGCTGGAGGTCCCCTACGGCGGCGAGGGCGGTAGGCCCTTTCAGGTGGAGGGTTCGGGCGATCTCTCCGGCGGTGCGCCCGACGCCGCCCGCCCCCGTCATTGCCAGCGCCGCAGCGACGCTGTCGGGCGATAGGACGAGGTTTCCTGGCCCCTGGGCGCGCAGCAGGTCGAGGCCGAATGCGGCCGTAGCGGCCGCTGGAGCAAAGGACGTGTGTGGGGACGCGACGGGGCGCTTCGGCGTCTTGGCCTGACTGGTGCTCGTCAGCTCGCCGCCACCGATGCCAGCCGCCACCAGAAGAAGGAGGATGCAGATTGCAGCAGCAACGAGGGGGCGGGCGCAAGCCAACGATCGGCGATCGCTGTCCCCTCCCCACCCAACCATGAGAGCAAGGTTACATCCGCCTCTACGCCCGAGGCGCCGCCGGGTTCGGGTTGGTCTTCAGGGCGGTTCGATGCCAGCGGATTCAGACGCGTCGCGCCGATCGAGTGAGGATAGGGTCCGGCGCTATGCCGGGGTCCATGTTCGTGCTGCGTTTTGCCCTGATGGCGATAGGGCTCTGCTGCGCGATCCTCGGATGCGTAGCGGCGCCCGCGCATGCGGTGGGGAGATGGCTTCCCCCGGTCGGCCTCTCCTATGGAGGGCAAGGGCTGTTCGAGCCCCAGGTCGCGATCGGCTCCCAGGGCAATGCGGCGGTGGTTTGGAACAGCTTCAGCGGTGCATACGACACGATCGAATTGGCGACGAAATCGGCTACCGGGTCCTGGCAGGGGCCGGGTTACCTCTCGGCGCCGGGGCAGATCGGGGGCCCTCAGATCGCGGTGGATTCCCTGGGAAACACAGTGGTGGTCTGGAGTCGCCTCAACGACGATCTCGACGGCATCGTCCAGGCCACGACGAAACCGGCGAGCGGCCCCTGGCAGCCCCCCGTCAACCTCTCGGCGCCCGGTGAGAACGCATCCAAGCCCCAAGTTGCAACCGATCCGCTGGGCAACACGGTGGTCGTCTGGGAGCGCATCGAAGGCGTTCACTCGATCGTCCAGGCGGCGACCAAGCCGGCGGGGGGCGCCTGGCAGGGACCGGTCAACTTAACGGGCTTCTTGGTGTCGGGCGAGGGTGCGTTCGATCCCCAGGTCGCGATCGATGCCCAGGGCAACGCGGTGGCGGCCTGGTGGCGGTCTGGGCTCACCCAGTTCGTCGTCCAGGCGGCGACCAAGCCGGTAGATGGAGCCTGGGAAGCCCCGGTCACCCTCTCGGTGGGGGGGCAGAACGCGATCCTGCCCCAGGTCGCGACCGATCCCCAGGGGAGCATCACCGTGGTCTGGGACCGCCGGCCGAGTACGAGCAGCGTCCAGGCGGCGACGAAACCCGCCGGTGGGATCTGGCAGGCGCCAGCCGACATCTCCCCGCCCGGTCAGAGCGCGATCGAGCCCCAGGTGGTCGCCGATGCTCAGGGCAACGCGGTGGCCGCCTGGAAGGGCCCGAACGAAGTCGTCCAGACGGCGATGAAACCGACCGGTGGCTTTTCCTGGCAGGCCCCGGTCACGCTCTCGGTGGGGGGCCAGAGCGCGTCCAAGCCGCAGGTTGCCGTAGGCCTCCAGGGGAGCATGGTGGTTGTCTGGGTTCGCGGCGGCATCGTCCAGACCTCGACGAAATCGGCCGGTGGCACCTGGCAGGCCCCGGTCGCTGTTTCGGTCTCGGGCCAAAATGCATCGAATCCCCAAGTCGCAGTTGACTCTCTGGGTAACGCAGTGGCGGTATGGGAACGCGGTTCCATCGTCCAGGCTGCTGCCTATGACGCCGGTGGGCTCCATCTGCTTCCAGCGAGTTGGATCGTCGGTCAGCCCTTGGATCTCTGGGCCGAATAGGCGCTGCGAAATCGTATGATCGCTGCCGTTCTGCAGCGAGGCGGCGAACAAGGGAGGCGGATGTGGAGGGCTCGGCTCAACCGGAGAGGCTGAATCAGGAGGGGTTTGCGGCGTTTGGGGAGCGGGTTGGCGACGGGGCGCCGGTGGTGATGCTGAACCTGCTCTCGTTCAAGCCGGACGGTGGGCGTGAGCGCTACGAGGAATACGGCGCCGCGGTCGCTCCGTTGCTCGAGAAGGCCGGCGGCAGGATCGTCTTCTTCGGGGAGCCCGCTACGGCGCTGCTGGGGGAGGATTCATGGGACATGGTCGTCCTGGTCGAGTACCCGACCAGACAGGCCTTCCTCGACATGATCGGCTCGTCCGAGTACGAGACGATCGGACACCTGCGCACCGAGGCGCTGGCCAAGGGCGAGCTTCACCCGATGGACCCGCAGGCGCAGCCCGGCGTCCTGCCCTAAGCGCATTCGAGCGGGAAGTCGCGGGTCTCGGCAAGGGTGACCTTGCCGCCCACCTCTACCCGGCCGTCGGCGAGCGGGCGGCAGACCAGGACCGAGCCGCGGCCCTGGTGGATCGTGAGCGGTCGGCCGAGCTGGGCGCAGAGGGCGAGGGCGGCGGAGCCGGTCGCCTCGTCCTCGGCGATGCCCGCCTGGGGGACGAAGGAGCGGGCGCGGATCGTCCCGGCCGCCTCGTCGATCCAGGCCCAGGCGTAGGCGTTGGTGCGCTGCGCCCCGGCTGAGAGGACCCGCACTTCGGCCGGGGTGGTGAGCTGCCGGTACTCGAACGACGGTGTCCACTCGGGAGGAGCGGCGACGTAGGTTGCGTCGTCGGTATAGCGAACGCCAACCTCGCCGGCACGGGTCGCAAGCGCCTCCGCCGGAGAGCCTTCGCTCGCCAGCAACCAGGCCACCCCGACGGTGGGGTGGCCGGCGAAGGGAAGCTCCACCTCGGGCGTGTGGATGCGCAGCCGCCCGGCGGCGCGGTCGTCGACGAAGACGGTCTCGCTCAGCCCCAGCTCGGCGGCGATGCGCTGGCGCTGCGGCTCCGGCACCTCGCCGCCGTCGAGGAAGACGCCGAGGGGATTGCCCCACTCGCCGTCCTCGTTGACGAAGACGCGGAGGACGTGAAGGGTCGGCACCCGAGCGATCTTAGGTCGGTCGGCTACCTTGAGGTAATGAAGGCGCTGCGTTCTCTCGGACCGCCGGCGCTCGGGCTCGCCGTCGCCGCGGCGCTCCTCGCGCCGAGTGCGGGCGCTTCCGTCGAGCTGCACCGCTGCGACCTCGGTGCGAAGCGACCTCTGCGCTGCGGCGAGATCGCCGTACCGCTGCGCCGCGCCGACCCCTCCCTGGGCTCGACCCGGATCGCCTTCGCCGTGCGCCCGCGCTCCGACCGCAAGCACCGCTCGCTGGGCACGATCCTCGCGGTCGACGGCGGGCCCGGATACTCCTCGACCGCTGCCCCCTTCGTCCGCTCGCTCAATGCTGTCCTCGCGCCGTTGCTGCGCCGACGCGAGCTCGTCTTCGTCGACGCGCGCGGCACCGGCCGCTCCGGCGTGGTCGACTGCCCCGCGTTGCAGCGGGGCCTCACCCAGGAAGGCATCGCCATCGGCGAGTGCGCGAACCGGCTCGGCCCCCGCTACGCCGCCTACACGACGGCGGAAACCGCGCACGACCTCGACGCGGTTCGCCAGGCGCTCGGCGTAGGGAGGGTGTACTTCTACGGCGACTCCTACGCGACCCTGCTCGGGCAGGCCTTCGCCGTTCGCTACCCCTCCCGTCTGCGCGGCCTGGTCCTCGACTCGGCCTTTCCGGCGGACGACCCCTACTACCGCACTCTCCTGCCCGCCGCCCGCCGCGCCCTGGGCATCGCCTGCCGCCACTCTCCTGTCTGCTCGGGCGACGCCGTCGCGCGCCTCGCTCACGCGGTGCGCCGCTTCCATGCCCGCCGCCGCTCGACCGAGGGTCTGATCCGCTTCCTGCTCGGAGCGGGCACCCTCGCCCCGCGCTCCTACCTGAGCCTCGACGACGGGGTTCGACGCTTCCTGCACGGCGAGCCGCGCCGCCTCGATCGCCTGATCGCTCTCGGGCCCGCTGGCCACGGCGACCTCAGGGAATTCTCGTATGGCCTGGAGATCGCGGTCGAGTGCAACGACTATCCGCTGCTCTGGGATCCGCTGGCCCCGACTGGCGAGCGGATCCGCCAGCTGACGGCCGCGACCCAGCGGCTGCCGGCCGACCACTTCGCCCCCTTCGGCCGCAGCGAGTACCTGCTCTCCTCGGCCGCCCATCTGACCAACTGCCTGACCTGGCCCGCGCCCCCCGCCGGTGGCCTGGAGCCACCCGTTCCAGCCGGCTGGCAGGCGCCGCAGAGCTTTCCGACCCTGATCGTCGCCGGGCAGCTCGACGGCATAACGTCGGTGGTCGAGGCACAGCAGACGATGGCGCGCTTCCCGCGCTCGCGCCTCTACGTGGTGCCGACTCGCGGCCACGCCTCGAGTCTCTATTTTCCGTATCGCTCGCCCGCAGTGGCGGAGATCCGCCGTTTTCTGCGCGAAGATTGATCTATTCGTGTCCGTTCACCAACGAGAGGAGTCGATGTGTCGGTTGAAGGTTTGAGGCGAAGGTGGGCGCGGCGCGCTCCGGCGCTCCTGGTCGCTCTATCGATCGGTGTCGCCGGTGTCGCCTGGTCGGGCTGTGGGGGCGACGGCGACGGCGACAGCACCAGCGAGATTCAGGAACGGATCGAAAAGGGCACCGAAGAAGCGCAGCAGGGGATCGACAAGGCCAAGGAAGAAGTGAAGAAGGGCTTCGAAAAGGCAGAAGAAGAAACCAAGGGCGGCGTCAACAAGGGCACCGAAGAAGCGCAGAAGGGAATCGAAAAGGGCAAGGAAGAAGCCCAGAAGGGGATCGAAAAGGGCAAGGAAGAGGCCCAGAAGGGCATCGAAGAAGCCGAAAAGTCCGCGGAAGAATACGCGCCCTAGGCAGGCGCCATCGCCGGGACGGCCTCTTCGGCCAGGTCCACGGCGAGAGCCTCGACGACGCGCGGGTCGAACTGGCTGCCGGAGCTACGGCGCAGCTCGGCCAGCGCTTCGTCGGGAGCGATCGGGTCCCGGTAGGGCCGCCGCTCGGTCATAGCCGCGAAGGCCACCGAGACGGCGATCACCCGCGACCCCAGCGGGATCGAGTCGCCGGCGAGGCCGTCCGGGTAGCCGCTGCCGTCGAAGTGCTCGGCGCTGGAGCGCACGAGCCGAGCGACTGTGGCCAGGCCGGGGGCGGCGGAGACGATCCTGGCTCCCTCGGCGGTGTGGCTGCGCACGATCGCCCGCTCGACTTCGTCGAGGCGCTCCTTTTCGAGGACGGACTCGGGGACGGCGAGCAGCCCCACGTCCTGCAGCTCGGCGGCGAGGGCGACGTCGTCGATCGCCTCGCGATCCATGCCTAGCCGGCGCCCCAGCGCGATCGCGCGGTAGGCGACGACGCGCAGGTGGTCGCGCAGGTCGGGCCGGCGCGCGCTCAGCGCGGCGATCAGCACGGCGTGCGCCTGCCGTCTCGCCGAGCGATGCTGGCGCTGCTTGTGCGCCGTGAGCCGCTGCCCGGCGACCCGCAGGGCGAGCGTCGCGTCCTCGGCCTCCTCCGGGATCGCCGCCTCGCCGTAAGTCGTGCCGAGCGAGAAGTCGCCGCCGTCGCCCTGCAGCGACGCCGTCGCAGCCAGCACCATCTCGCCCAGCTGGGTGCCGCCGGCCGGCGCCAGGGCGGCGAATCGCCCGCCGTCGCTGCGATAGGCGGTGCCTCCCAGCGGCGCGGCTGAGGCGACGAGGTTGGCGGCAAAGCGGCGCAGCAGCTCGTCGCCGGCGGCGAAGCCGAAGCGGTCGTTGTATGCCTGCAGGCCGTCGAGCTCGAACAGGACCAGTACGTGGCTGCCCGTCCCCGCCTGGACCGCAGCTGCGATGTCGGCCTCCAGCCTCTGCCTGTTCTCGAGGCCGGTGACATGGTCACTGCGCGCGCTCTCCTCGTGCCACTCCAGCTCGGTCGACTGCTTGCGCACGGTGTCGATCATGCGCGAGAAGACGGCGACGATCAACCCTAGCGTCAGCCAGAAGACGAGCGCGGGAACGCGCTGGTTCAGGTGGTCGTAGACGAGCAGCGCGATCGCCATCAACGCGAAGACGGTCGGCCCCACGGCCGATCTCCAGCCAAGCGCAAACATGGCTCCCTACATCGGCAGTTTTCGGCGGAACGCAAGGGTCGCGGACGATTGATCGAAGGCCGCGGAGGCGGCCGTCCGCAGGCAGGGACGGCTAGCGGACCAGGCAGTCGCGGGCGAGCGTGCTGGTCAGACGCTTGCCGTCGGCGAAGACGAAGGTGCCGCGGGCGAAGGAGAAGAGGGCGCCCGGGAAGCCGGCGGGAGCGGCGCAACGGGCGCTGATGAAGCTGCGCTGCTCGCCCTGGTAGCGGTACTTGCGGCCGAAGAAGAGCGAGATGTCGGTGACGTAGCCGAGGTCGGCGGCGATGCGGGGGATCTTGGCGGTGAAGACCGTCCCGAACTTGCCCTGGCGCAGGTGGTGGATCTGGAAGGTGAGGATGACGGTGATCTCGACCGGGTTCGAGCCGTGGATGTGGAGGAAGATCGCCCGCTTTCCGTGCGCCCTGCCGTTGAAGGCGAGCATGGTGCCAGTCGCCGGGAACGGTGCCAGATCGGGGAACTCGAGGTGGGCCTCGAACCGGCCGTGACCGACGAGTGCCGGGCCGCAACGGGCGCGGGCGAGGCGCGGGTCCGTCGCCTCGAGCAGACCGGGGCGGCAGGTGGGCAGTCCCTCGGTGGAGAGCCGGCCGTAGCGGTTGACCGCGATCGAGATCTGGCGCAGCTGCGGCGGGCGGCTTCCGTCGGTGGTTTTCACCTGGCCAGTGAGGCTGACCTCGACCGGAGCGTCCCGGTCGCGGGGCAGGTGGTGGGGGAAGATTCGCCCGTTGAAGGAGACCAGCAGGTTTTCCTCCTTGGAGAGCTCGGCGACGGCGATCCCGGCGCAGAAGAACGGCACGGCAAGCAGCAATCCGATGAGTGCGAGGCGTTTCATCTGCTTCCGATTCTATTGCGGCACCGGTGGCGCCCCGGGGAGCCTGGGTTAAGGGTGCAGGGCTTTTGGCAGTGGGCGCCCGACCCCCGCGGCCGGGCTAGAGTCCGGGCATGGAACGGGGAGATGGCTGGATCGATCTGTCAGCCGACGACGAGTTCGCCGGCTACAGGATCGAGCGGAGCCTCGGTCGCGGCGGCATGGGCGATCCTCTACCTGGCGCTCGAGCCGGGCCTCGAGCGGCGAGTCGCGCTGAAGCTGATCGCGCCGGAGGCGGCGACCGACGAGGTCTTCGCCCGCCGCTTCGCCGAGGAGTCGAGGATCGCCGCCTCGATCGAGCACCCCAACGTGGTGCCGATCTACGCGGCCGGGGAAGAGGACGGCATCCCCTTCATAGCGATGCGCTACGTCTCCGGCTCCGACTTGGGAAGGCGGCTGACGCGCGAGGGCCGGCTGGCGCCGGCAGTGGCTGCGGCGCTGATCGCCCAGGTCGGCAACGGCCTCGACGCGATCCACGCTGCCGGCCTCGTCCACCGAGACGTCAAGCCGGCCAACGTGCTGCTCGGCGACACCGGCGACGGGGACCACGCCTACATCACCGACTTCGGCGTCGCCCGCAACGTCGCCACCGAGTCGGGCCTGACCCAGACCGGGCGCTTCGTCGGCACCCTCGACTACGTCGCGCCGGAGCAGATCTCCGGTGGCGCCGTCGACGCGCGCGCCGACGTCTACGCGCTGGGCTGCCTGCTGTTCAAGCTGCTGAGCGGGGAGGTGCCCTACCCGCGCGACGGCGAGGCGGCTCGCCTCTACGCCCACCTCAACGACCCACCGCCGGCACCCTCGCTGCACGCGACCGAGGTGCCGATGGCGCTCGACGACGTCGTCATCCGAGCGATGTCGAAGCAGCCAGGCGACCGCTACCCCTCCGCCGGCGATCTCGGCCGCGCCGCCGTCGCGGCGCTGAGCGGCTCGCGGCCGGATCTGCCGGAGCGCACCGTCGCGACCGGCGCGGCGGCGACGCGGGAGACGGTGACGGTGACGGTGGAGCCCGAGCGGACGCCCGAGCCGACCGCCGCCACGCGCCGGCTCGCCCCGGAGGACGAGCCGGCGGCGAGATCGGGCGGCCGGCGACGCGGCATCCTCCTCGGCGCCGGCCTCGCCGCTATCGCCGGCATCGTCGCCGCCGCGGTCGTGCTCGGAGGCGGCGGCGACTCGCAGGACGGGACGATCGCCGCGACCGCAGCCGCTGACCCGAAGGTGAGCCAGGCCGCCAAGCGGGACAGCGCCCCCAAGCCGCTGACGAAGTCGCAGCTGATCGCAAAGGCCGACGCGATCTGCGCGGAGAGCAAAGACCGCTACACCGAGATCTACGACGATGAAAAGGAGTACTCGGCCGACGTCCTCTACGCGGACGCCCTCGTCCGTTTCGCCCGAGAGCGCGTCCGCGAGCTGCGCAGGCTGACGCCGCCGCGGAAGCTGGCCAGTCTCTACGACGAATACGTTGAGGCGCAGAAAAGGGTCTACGCGACCGACAAGCAGGCGCTCGCGGCGGCCAAGGAAGAAGACGTGGCCGGGATCGAAGCGGCGCGCGACCAGCGAGACTCGGAGGACGCGCTGCGCGAGCGACTGGCCCAGGAGATCGGCTTCACCGTCTGCAGCACCCCCCAGAGCTGAAGGAGGACGATGAAAACCCACACCGCCTACATGACCTTCGAGACCACCGAGCGGCGCGAGCTGATCCGCATCACCGAGGAGGTGCAGGCGGCGGTCGATGCGGCCGGCATCGACGAGGGCATGGTGCTCGTCTCGGCGATGCACATCACTGCCGGGGTCTGGGTCAACGACGACGAGCCCGGCCTGCACGAGGACGTCATGGAATGGCTCGACAAGGTCGCCCCGCCGAGTTGGAAGGCGCCGGCCAACGACGTGGCGGAGGAGCTGCTGCCCGAGGGCCGCGACTACCGCCACCACCGCGGTGGCGAGGACAACGGCGACGCCCACTTCAAGAACCTGCTGGTCCACCACCAGGCGATCGTTCCGGTCACCGCCGGCCGCCTCGACCTCGGCCCCTGGCAGCAGGTCTTCTACTGCGAGTTCGACGGTCGCCGGCCGAAGCGCCTCGTGATCAAGGCGATGGGGGAGTAGTCGTCGGCATCTCCTGGCCCGGCCAGAAGGGCCACTCCTCGAACTCGCGGCAGCGACCCTCGGCGTCGAAGCGAATCAGCCAGAGGTCGCGGTACTCGCTCCCGCTCCCGTAGGCGACCTCGACCCGGACGACCGCGGTGTCGCCGTCGACGGCGACCACCTCGGAGCTCATCTCGAACTCCTCGTCGGGCCCGACCCGCTCGCGCTCCCACAGCTCGGCGATCGCTTCGAGGCCCCGCACCGGCTCCTCGTAGGGAGACATCCGGTAGCTGGCGTCCTCGGCGAACAGCCCGGCGAGCGAGTCGGTGCCCGCGGTCCGCCAGGCCCGCTCGTAGCCCTCGACCCACGCCGCGACACTCACCCGATCCACCATCGCCGCCAAACGGTAGCCGAGCTCGCTCAGGTCGCGGCGACGAGCTCGGCCATCAAGACCGCAGCCGGGAACAGATATGAGGCAGCCATGAAGGACCACGACCATCTGCCGAGGCGGAGCGGCCGGATCCTGGCTTTGGCCGTGCGGTCCAGATCGAACATGAACGGCATCAATGCCTCCGAGGGGCTGGAGGTGGTGACTCGCGCACTCTGCATCTCCGTCTCGATCTTCGTTCGGCGACGGTCCCGCGCCAGCTGTTCCACCCTGCGAAAAGTGCGGATCGACCCTCCGATGTAAATCGGGGCCACGATCAACCAGATTACGAGCAGCCACGCGATCCATTCCATATGGGTGGGTCCGAGTGCGATCAGGATCACGGCCAGCGTCGCCCCGTGGAGCGTCAGCGACCAGTACACAGTGCGAAAGATCATGGCGATCGGCCGCCAGCCGTAGAGCCCGTCGCGGTTGAGCCAATCGACATCGATTCTCGCCACCTTGGGAAGGGTGAATACGAAGTAGCTGCAGGCGAGGCCGACGATGTTCTGCATGATGATCACGAAGAGCGCGAATGCGCTGAGAGCGAGGTAGACAACTGCCCCGGGAGGATGGTTGAAGCTCGCCCACCATTCGTCGTAGCAGCGGTCCAGCCAAGCCTCTCTCTGGGCTCCGCTGAGGCTGTCCGGAGCAACGACTTCGAAGAGAGAATGGTACTCGCCGAGCATGACCCAAGCCGTGCCTATCACTGCGCAGATGGCAAAGACCCAGGTCAGCTTGAGGCCGACCGAGCCGACATATTCGCGAGCTTGTCGCATGACCATGTCCAGGGGGTCGCGGTCGCTGCCGTCCCCGGGGTACAGCCGGTGCCCCAGCGACAGGAGCCAGTAGGGCTCGGCTTCATCGAGCGGAGCGACCACGCCGTTACGCTCCAGGTCCCTGACGCACACTGCCATCAGGCGCCACTGACGATGGACGATCAGGAAGGTGAGCACGATGGCGGCGAAAAGCCACATACTGGGGATGTCGCGCAGCAGGGGGAATGCCGGTGGAGAGCCGATGTCCTCCGCGCCGAGCACGAGGCGGGCGTCCCTGACGGGCGTGAAATCGCCGATCTCGCCGAGCGTGCCGTCGAGGAAGGCAACGCTGACCAGCAGGGCGACCATGACCGGTACGACCGCGAGCAATCTGCGGGTCCTGACATTTGCGAGGCCGCCCAGGATTGGGATGGCGTCGAAGGGATTGAACAGCCGTTCGTTCACCTGGACACCTGCTGGGCCGAGGAGGAGATGAACCGACTCAGAGGCTCGGGTGCCTCGATCATGGGCCAGTGCGAACAGCCTGGGATCTCGAGGCGGTCGACGACCTGCATCAGTTGCGAAGCGCTCGCGATGTCGTCGGAGGTGAGAAGGGGGTCGTGGGCTCCCCAGACCAGGTCGACCGGCATCTGCACCGAGCCCATCAGCTTGCGCACGTCGATGCTGTTTCCCGCCCGGAAGGTGTTGAGGATGTTGCGGCCGCTGTTTCCCGCGAGGGCGAGGGCGAGTAGGTCGGTATCGACGGAGGCGGGCCGGTGGAGGTATGGACGCAGCGCCAGGCAGCGACCGATCGAGTTTCCGGACAGGAGTCGGGCACGCGTCGCATCAAGGGGGAGAGTCCCGCCGGCGAACTGCGCCAGCGTCGCCGATGCGATCTTTGGATGGCGCAGGGCAACCGTAGGGTTCTTGAGGCACTCAGCCGCGGTCTGCAGCGTTGCGTCGACCAGCACCAACCGCATCACGTTTGGCAGCCGCAGTGCCATCGTCAGTGCCAGTAGGCCCCCCAAGGAGTGACCTACGACAAGGCAGCTTCCGATTTCGAGATCGTCGAGCAGTGGCTCGACGAAATCCGCTGCCGCCTCGAAGCTGAACGAACCTGGGGGCGTGTCGCTCTCGCCGAATCCCGGAACGTCGAATGCGAGCGTTGGGAACCGCTCCCCTAGCCGAGGGGCGATGGCCGTCCAGAAGTCGAGTGAGTTGCCCAACCCATGGACCAAGACGATGGTTGGACCCTCTTCCCGTCCCGGGGTGTAGGAGTACCTCACGCCGCGACACATACGGGTCTTCAACGGGTCTAGTTTGGGTACTCCACTGGCAATGACCGCGGCAGTATTACAGACCAGTAAGGAGCGGCGCTGCGTTCAACTGGGGTGTGTCAGCGAGGGCGCGGCGGCTCGTCGGGGCGAGTGATGCGTTTTGCCCGCTGGCGGACTTCGTCGACTGCCTCGCGCGTGGTGGCCAGGGCCTCTTCGGTCGCGGCGGTCACGCCTTCGCTGGGCTTGCCGCCGACGATGTCGCGGAAGGCGTTCTTGAAGCGCTCGGTGTGACGGTCGGGGGCGAACCGCTCCTCGGCCTTCTCTTGCTTCGCCGGGCTGCGCTTGCTGTAGCGGCGGCGCCCCCAGGGCGAGCCGGGCTTGCCGATCCGCAGCGCACCGTAGATCGCGATCGGGAAGACGAAGAAGCCGATCGTGCCGTGCAGGACGCGCTGCTTGGCGAAGCAGACCGCGACCAGGGCGAAGACCGCACCCGCAGCGAGGATGCTGGCAACCGTCTCTTCGACCGAGCCGGTCTCGAAGCTGAACGGGCTGAAGCCGAGCAGGATCAGCATCATCCCCGCGGCGGCGATCACCGTCGCGTCGATCGAGGCCCGCCCCTCCTCAGCCCAGTAGACGTCCTCGAGGTAGACCCAGAGCGCGAACTCGTCGATCGTCAGCCCGGCGCCGACGCCGAAGAGGAAGGCGCAGATTTCCGCGTAGGGGCTCTCGCCCAGCGCCGAGATCCCCAGCGTGCCGGCGATCATCATCGTCACGATCCCGAAGACCAGGTGGTGCAGGTGGACGCCGCTGTCGCTGACCACGCTTCCGGGCCACCAGGGCACCCGCGGGCTGCGCATCAGGCGGGTGCTCATGCGGATGAAGGCGAACGAGAGGATGAAGCCGACCAGGACCAGGAAGAGGCCCTGTTTTTCGTCGGCGAGGATCTGGTCGTTCCAGAAGTCGCTGAGGATCGACGCGGTGCTCATCGGCTCGGTGGGGTCGAGTGTAGACGCGGGCTGGTCCCGTCCCTAGCGGCGATCAGCCCGAGTGCGAGCAGCACTGCGGCGACCGCGTAGAACGGCGTCAGCAGGATGTTGGTCGCGGTGTCGGTGAGCCACTTGGCGATCAGCGAGTCGCCGAAGACGGTGTCGGTCGTATGGGTGGCGACGCTGGTCGCCACGTCGCTGACGATCTCGATCGGCACCAGGACGGCGAGCACCAGCCAGAAGTGGCCGCGGACGAGGCGGGCGCTACGGGCGATCGAGGCGCGGACCCCGCGATGCTCGATCTCGACCACCGGCGCGGCTAGGCCGAGGTAGACGAAGGCGAGGATGCCGGGGATGACGAAGGCCACGGTGCCGAACGCGACCAGCACGCCGAAGATCAGGTCGACGGCGATCAGCGCTCGGTAGTCGATCATCCGCGCGACTTCCCGCAGCGAGGGGGGGTCTCCGTCGTGGGGGTGGGTGAGCGCGATCGCCACCGCGCCGGTGTAGAAGATCTCGCCGAGCAGGCCGGTGACGACGAGGAAGAGCAGCGCGAGCCCTGCGCCGACGACGGCGATCCCGTTCTCGAAATCGAACGAGGTCGCCTCGACGTGCACCGGGATCGCGTCGATCAATCCCAGCGGCACGAAGACCGCGAAGGCGAGCGGCAGCAGCGTGCCCGCCCAGGCGAAGTAGGTGCGGACGATCTGCCGGTAGAGCGAGAGGACGGTCATCCGGCTGACGAAACTGCATTTGTGTGCGCTGGGCGCGCCCAAACGCAGACTCGTCTCATCGAGGCCGCCGTCCGGAAGGACGCTTGCCGCGCTCCTCGAGCTTCGATCGCGCCGACTGCGACGCGGGCACCTGCTTCACCTCCCGCAGGTCGGGGACGAGCAGCTCCGCGGCGCAGCGGCGGTGCCAGTGGTGGTGTTCGGTGCCGCCCAGCCGCAGCACGTACTGGACGACGGTGTGCTCCGTGCCGATCGGGATGTCGCCGTGGCAGCCGGGGCAGCGGTAGAGCTTCTGCCCGAAGCTGCGGATCAGCCAGACCTCGTTGCCTTCGTCGTCGTAGCCGCGCAGGCTCCAGCGTTTGCTGGGCAGCTCCGCGCCTGCGCTCATCGCTTCGAGAGCCAGGCGAAGCCAGCGGCCATCGCCACGTTGGCGACGCCGGCGAGGCGGAGGCCGAGCTTGGCGCCGGGCCGGCTGACCGCCGGCGACTCCGCCCAGAGCGCGTCGGTGGCGATCTCGGTCCCGCGCAGCCAGGCGAGCGCCCACCAGTCGCGCTGCTCGCCACGGCGGTCGGCGATCAGGTGCGCGGCGGCGAAGGTCAGCCAGATCGGGCCGCAGCGGCGGAACAGGTGCGCCGCGTCGGGCGATGGCTCGTCATGACCCAGCACCCGCAGCGTCGCCTCCGGCGCGGCGATCGCCGCCGATCCGAGGATCAGGTCGAAGGCGATCATGTTGCGGTTGGTGAGGCGAAGCGCCTGCTCGAAGGTCATTTCGCCCCCCATCCAACCAGATCGGAAGGGAAAGCATGCGTGCCGGCGAATTGGACCGCCGTGACCAAGACCGCAACCAAATCCCCCCAGCTCAAAAGCCTTTCCGAGTACATCCAGGAGCGCTTCGACGAGTTCTCGCGCTCGCAGAAAGACGTCGCCCGCTACATCGTCGACCATCTCGACGAGGCAGCCTTCCTCACCGCCGAGGAGCTGGCCCGGAGAGCGAGCACCTCGTCGTCGACGGTGGTGCGCTTCTCCCAGGCCCTCGGCTTCGAGGGCTACCCCGAGCTTCAGCAGGCGGCGATCGAGGAGTACCGCACCACCGCGGTCTCCGGCAGCCCTACCACCGGAGGCGCGGCGCTCTTCTCCTTCGACCACTCCGAGCTGGAGGGCTCGCTCAGCGCCGACTACGCGAACCTCGAGGAAACCGCGCGCAACCTCACCCGCGAGCAGGTCGACGGCGCCGTCGCGGCGCTGGCCGAAGCCCAGCGCGTGGTGATCGTCGGTGTCGACCAGATGGCCTTCTTCGCCAGCTACCTGCGCCACATCCTCAGCCTGCTCGACATCCGCGCCGAAATCGTCGCCAGCACCGGCGGCGAGTCGCTGCAGCGGCTGGGCAGGATCGACGAGGAGACGCTGGTCATCGTCCTCTCCTGCGGTCGTGCCCACCCGCTGCTGCTGCGGGCGATGAAGCTCGCCCTGCACCGGCGCGCGCGCACCCTGGCGATCTCCGACGCCTCGATGTCCGAGGTCGGGGAGCACGCCGAACAGACCCTCTACTTCTCCTCGAACAGCCCTTCCTTCGCCCGCTCCAACACGGCGCTGATGGCGCTCGTGCAGGGGCTGGCCCACGGTCTCTACGCGCGCGACGAAGCGGCGCACAAAGATCGCATCCGTGCCTACAAACTGAAGTAGGACCGGCACACGTAATATTGGCCGCGTGACCGAGCGCGCCACCTTCCGGGTCAAGACCGGCCTTGCCGAGATGCTCAAGGGCGGGGTGATCATGGACGTGGTCACGCCGGAGGAGGCGCGGATCGCCGAGGCTGCCGGTGCCTGCGCGGTGATGGCGCTGGAGCGCGTCCCCGCCGACATCCGCCGCGACGGCGGCGTCGCCCGCATGTCGGACCCGGCGATGATCAAGGGGATCCAGGAGGCGGTGACGATCCCGGTGATGGCGAAGGCGCGGATCGGACACTTCGCCGAGGCTCAGGTCCTGCAGGCGCTCGAGGTCGACTACATCGACGAGTCGGAGGTGCTGACCCCGGCCGACGAGCGCCACCACATCGACAAGCTCGCCTTCGAGGTGCCCTTCGTCTGCGGCGCCACCAACCTGGGTGAGGCGCTGCGGCGGATCGGCGAGGGCGCGGCGATGATCCGCTCCAAGGGCGAGGCCGGCACCGGCAACGTGGTCGAGGCGGTGCGCCACATGCGCGAGATCAGTGGCCGGGATCGAGCGGCTGGCGCAGCTGCGGCCGGAGGAGCTGGCCGCGGCGGCGAAAGAGCACCAGGCGCCGCTCGAAGTAGTGCACGAGGTGGCCGATAAGGGCCGCCTGCCGGTGCCGCTCTTCTGCGCCGGCGGGATCGCCACGCCGGCCGACGCGGCGCTGATGATGCAGCTTGGCGCCGAGGGCAACTTCGTCGGCTCGGGGATCTTCAAGAGTGCCGAGCCGGAGCGCCGCGCGCGCGCGATCGTCGAGGCGACCACGCACTTCGCCGACCCCGAGCGGGTCGCGGCGGCGTCGATCGGGCTCGGCGAGGCGATGCCGGGGCTGGAGATATCGGAGCTGGCCGCGGCCGACGCGCTCCTGCAGGACCGCGGTGCCTGAAGGCTCCGGGCTGCGGATCGGCGTCCTCGCGATCCAGGGCGGCTTCGAGGCGCACCTGGCGATGCTGCGCGGGCTGGGGGCGGAGGTGCGCGAGGTTCGCGCCCCCGCGGACCTCGACGGCCTCGACGGCCTGGTGATCCCCGGCGGCGAGAGCACGACGATCGTCAAGGGGATCGAGTCGGTTGGGCTGGCGGAGCCGATCCGCGCCCACCACGCGGAAGGCCGGGCGGTGTTCGGCACCTGCGCCGGGATGATCGTCTGCGATGACGAGCACCTCGGCCTGCTCGACGCGACGGCGCCGCGCAACGCCTTCGGCCGCCAGCTGCAGAGCTTCGAGGCCGACCTGGCGGTCGAGGGGATCGGCGAGGAGCCGCTGCGGGCGGTCTTCATTCGCGCTCCCTGGGTCGAGCGCCACGGCGCCGGAGTCGAGGTGCTCGCGCGCTACGAAGGGCACCCGGTCGCGGTGCGCGAGGGGACCGTGCTGGCCTGCGCCTTCCACCCCGAGCTGACCGACGACTCGCGGCTGCACGCGCTGTTCATGGCAATAACGACTAGCGCGCGGAGCGACGCGCGGGAGGGGGCGGAGACGTGAGAGACCCGAGAGCGGAGCGGCTGGCGAAGATCCTGGTCGGCTACTCGACCGAGGTGAAGGAGGGGGAGACGGTCTCGATCGACGGCGAGAGCGCGGCTGCGCCGCTGCTGCTGGCGGTCTACGAGGAGGTGCTGAAGGCCGGGGCGAATCCGATCGTGAACGTCTCGCTGGAGGGCCAGGCCGCCGCCTACTACAAGCACGCCACCGACGCCCAGCTCGACTGGATCTCGCCCACCTCCGAGTGGCTGCTCGACAACGTCGACGTCCGCATCGCGATCGGCGCCAGCAGCAACACGCGCGAGCTCTCCGGCGTGCCGCCACAGCGTCAGTCCCGCCGCCAGATCGCCACCGGCGAGCTGCTCGGCCGGGCGATGGAGCGCAGCGCCAAGGGCGAGTTCCGCTGGTGCTACACGCTCTACCCGACCAACGCCTACGCCTCCGAGGCCGAGATGAGCCTGGCCGACTACGAGGACTTCTACTACGGCGCCTGCCTCGCCGACGACGAGGATCCGCTCACCGCCTGGAAGCGGGCTTCGGCGGAGTGCAAGCGTCTGGCCGAGTGGATCGACGGTCACGAGGAGGTGCGCGTCACGGCACCGGGGACGGACATCGTCCTCGGCGTCGCCGGGCGCAAGTTCATCCCCTGCGACGGGCGCCACAACATGCCCGACGGCGAGTTCTTCACCGGCCCGATCGAGGACTCGGTCGAGGGCGAGGTGACCTTCCACCTGCCGGCCACGGTCGGCGGCCGCGAGGTCGCCGGCGTGCGGCTGCGCTTCGAGGCCGGCAAGGTCGTCGACGCCAGCGCCGAGCGTGGCGAGGAGTTCCTGATCGAGCTGCTCGACACCGACGCTGGCGCCCGCCGCCTCGGCGAGCTCGGGATCGGCACCAACTACGCGATCGACCGCGGCACCCGCGAGGTTCTGCTCGACGAGAAGCTCGGCGGCACCGTCCACATGGCGGTGGGCAAGAGCTACCCGGAGTCCGGCGGCCTCAACGAGTCGGCCGTCCACACCGACCTGGTCTGCGACCTGCGCCTCGGCGGCAAGCTCGAAGTCGACGGCGTCGTGATGCAGGAAGACGGCAAGTTCGTCGTCTGAGGCTCGCCGGGGGACCGCAGACCCCGCTCTGCGGGATGTTTCTCCACTAGTCCTTTTTAAAGGCCCAAATATTGGGTATTGCATGGGCCCATTCCGACAATTAGATTCGGTGGTACCGAACTCGATCACGTTGAGTTCTCAAAACCGGGGAGGTTTTGTCGGTGGGGAGCACGGATGCGGCGCGTGTGCGCCTTCTGGTGGTGTTTGCCTGTTTCTTCGTAGCCATCTCGGCGGTTCCGGTCCTCGCCGCCGAAGCTACGGTCGAGCCCCCAGCCGAAGAGGCCGCGTCGCTGCCCGACGCAGAGGACGTCCAAGAAGGCATCGAGATGGCCGAAGCCGAAGAGGCGGAACGCGAGCGCTGGCTCGAGTCGCCCGAAGCGGTCCAGCAACGGGAGCAATCCCGCTTCGCTTTCGCCGACCTCACCGCCGCCGAGGCCCAGGATCTGCTCCAGGTCATCTTCGCCAAGCAGCTCGAGACGCTGAACTCGGACCCGGCTCGATTCCTCAGCGAGGCGGAAATCCTCAAGCCCTTGGGCCAGTCGGTCGCCACCGTCAGCGACGATGGCGACACCTCGCTGCTGGACGCCGGGATGCCTGTACGGACGACGGACGATGACGGCGACCTGCGCAAGGTCGATCTGAGTCTGGAAGAGAAGGCTGGAGGCTTCGAGCCGGCGAACCCGCTGACCAGTCTCAGCATCCCGGGGGAAGCCGGCGGGGCGATCGAGATCGGCGACAGGGGCCTCGCGGTGACCGCCGTCGGCGCGATCGAGGCGCGAGAGGCTGTGCGCTACGGCGAGAAGAACGTCTTCTACCCCGATGTCCACGGGGCCGAGGCGGACACCGACCAAATCGTCTCGCCGACCTCGACGGGCGTCGAGATCTTCGACTTGCTGCGCTCGGCAGATAGCCCAGAGGTGCTGCGCTTCCGAATCGACGTCCCGGCGGGCGCCGAGCTTCGCTCTGACGGCAACGGGGGCGCCGAGGTCGTCGCAGGGGAAGACCGGATCGCCTCGATCCCATTTCCCCACGCCACCGATGCGCAGGGGACCCTGGTGCCCGTCGATCTGCGGGTCGAAGGCGACGAGATCGTCCTGCGCGTAGCCCACCGCGAAGCCGACGTGGCGTACCCGCTGCTGGTCGATCCAGCCATAACCGAGGATTGGTACAACTACAACTGGTTCAACGGCCACAACCACCAGGCGCTCGAAAACGGCAGCTGGCAGTACACCGAGAGCCATAGCTGGGTCGAAGCGTCCACCTACTGCATCTACTACTGCTGGGGGTCGAGGGGCCTCTACGTCTCGATGCCCAGCGGTGCCCACTGGGGCTCGCAGTACGGGCACTGGTCCTACGCGACTCCGAATGCGAGCAGCTACCTCGCAAATGCCTGGGCCAGCCCCTTCGTGCGAAACGATCACAGCTGCAGTCACCACGACTACCCAGAGCCCCACGACTACGCCGGCATGTGGCACAACAACGCCTGGAATCGGGTTCTGAACGACACCGCGATCAAATACGGCAGCGTCAACATCGAATCCTGGGGGAGCGTGTTCATCCTCGGCCTGTCGACCGGCAGCGGCAGCGTCGACCCCTGCTGGCGCGACCTGGCGGCCGGGGGCACGGCGATCTGGCTCGACGACTGGCAGTACCCCTCGATCTCGTCGGTGACGGGCATCCCCGGTGGTTGGACGAGTGACGCAAACCCGATCACGGCCACCGTCAACTCCCAAGACGCCGGGCTCGGCGTGCGCAAGGTGACGATCTTTCCCGAGGGCAAAGCGATCGTCGAAGACAACGTCGGCGGCTGCACCGGCCTCGCCGCCGCCCGCTGCCCGACGACCAGGGCTACCCAGAAAACCTTCACCGGCGACAGTCTGGGGGAGGGAATCAGAACCCTGCAGGTGAGCGCTGAAGACCCGACCGGCAAGGGCTCGGCGACCTACCAGACCTATACCCGGGTCGATCGGACTCCGCCCGAAGTAACCCTAAGCGGCCAACTCGCCCAGGAAACCAACGAGGGCGGCAGCGAAGAGCACCCGGCGGGCAAAGGCGACGAGCTTCTCCTCCCCACCTACAACCTGAAAATCGAAGCCACCGATGGCAGCAACGCCGAAGACAAAGCCAAGCGCTCGGGCGTCAAAGACATCGAGGTCTATCTCGACGGCGTAGAGCAGGAGGTCCCCTGGTCCGCGCAGAGCTGCCCGGCCTCCAGCTGCGCGATGACCCAGACCTACACCCTCGCCCTCGCCAACCTGACCACCGCCGGCAAGCACACGCTGGAAGTAGACGTCAAAGACCAGGTCGGCAAGGTGCGCGAGCGAAACCTCGAGTTCGAATACTTCCCCGCCACGGGGATGCGAGACGAGTACGTCATGCACTACTTCCCGCTGCCCGACGGGGAAGGAAACGAAGCCGAAGAAGAGCATCCCTCTCGCCCCGAACTCGCGGTCAACGTGATGAACGGCAACCTCGTCTACCGCGAGCAAGACGTCGAGGCGCAAGGAGCCGCCATAGACCTGGAGATAGAGCGCTACTACAACTCCCAGGTCCCAGAGGAAGAGAACACCGAGTGGGGCGATGGCTGGTCCCTCGCCCAGACCCCGGACCTAGAGCTCGAAGACACCGAAGGCTCACCGGCCCCCGACGAAGCCGCGATCCAAGACGAAAGCGGCGCCTTCGACGGCATAGAGCTCCCAGAGCAGGCGAGCGAAGAGAGCTTCGACCCGACCCTGCAGGCGACGATCGAAAAAGAGCCAGGCGGCGGCTATGAGTTGAGCGATGAGACCGGGGAATCGGCGACAACGGTCGCCTTCGATGAGAACGGCCGCACCGAGGAGCTGCGCACCGAGGGCTACGCCGAGGTCGACTACGACTACCAGGCCGGCGAGCTGGCGGAGATAACGGTCGAGGACCCCGCCGCCACCGAGCTCACCCCCGAAGAGCTCCCCGAGATCGAGGAGACCCCCACCTACACCGCCGCCTTCGGCTCCCCGGGCAGCGGCCAAGGCCAGTTCAACCAGCCCTCGGACATCGCCACCGACGGGAAATTCGTCTGGGTCGCCGACACCTTCAACAGCCGCATCCAGAAGTTCGACCTCGCCGGCAAATTCATCTCCCAGTTCGGCTCCCAGGGGAACGGCTCCGGCCAGTTCAACTACCCGACCGGCCTGGCCCTGGACGCCCAGGGCAACATCTGGGTAGCCGACGCCTCAAACCACCGTCTGCAGCAGTTCAGCCCGGCTGGCGCATTCCTCAAAGCGGTCGGCTCCAAAGGCTCCACCGGAGGGAAATTCAAACTCCCCGAAGGCATCGCGATCGACGCCAAAGGCAACATCTGGGTAGCCGACACCAACAACTCTCGCGTCCAGAAGCTGAACTCCGCCGGAGAATTCATAAAAGCCTTCGGCACGCAAGGCGAAGGCCCCCAGCAGCTCGTCTACCCCAACTCGATCGACACCGGCCCAGGCGGCCACGTCTGGGTCACCGACCGCGGCAACGACAAGGTCCTCGAGCTAAACGAAGCAGCCGAATTCGTCCGCGAGTTCGGCGACAGCGGCCCAGGCGACCATCTCGAGGGCCCGGTCTCGGTCGAGGTCGACAGCAGGGGAGAGGTCTGGGTCGCAGACCAAGACACCGAGCACGTCGTGCAGTTCGACGAGGCCGGCGAATACGTCGCCGAGTTCGGCACCCAGGGCTCAGGCCAAGGCCAGTTCGGCTTCGCCTATCCGCAGGGCATCGCCACCGACGCCACCGGCAACATGTGGATCGCCGACCCGGGCAACACGCGGGTGCAGGAACGGGAGATCCCCGACTACCTCCCCGCCTACGCCAGCGCCTTCGGCTCCCAAGGCCAGGGCCAGGGCCAGTTCGAGCACCCCTCGGACATCGCCACCGACGGGGAATACCTCTGGGTCGCCGACACCTCGGCCAACCGCATCCAGAAGTTCGACCCGGGCGGCAAATTCATCTCCCAGTTCGGCTCCCCAGGAAACAGCCCCGGCCAGCTGAATTACCCAAGCGCCCTGGAGCTCGACGCCCAGGGCAACATCTGGGTGGCCGACGCCTCAAACCACCGCATCCAGCAGTTCAGCCCGGCTGGCGCATTCCTCAAAGCGGTCGGCTCCAAAGGCTCCGAAGGCGGCAAATTCAAACTCCCCGAAGGCATCGCGATAGACGCCAAAGGCAACATCTGGGTAGCCGACACCAACAACTCTCGCGTCCAGAAGCTGAACTCGGCCGGAGAATTCATAAAAGCCTTCGGCAGCTTCGGCACCGGACCCCAGCAGCTCGCCTCCCCCAACTCGATCGACACCGGCCCAGGCGGCCACGTCTGGGTCACCGACCGGGCCAACAACAAGGTCCTCGAGCTAAACGAAGCAGCCGAATTCGTCCGCGAGTTCGGCGCCAAAGGCTCGAGCAAGGGCCAGTTCGATATGCCGACGGCAATCGACGTCGACAGCAGGGGAGGGGTCTGGGTCGTAGACCAAAACAACGACCGCATACAGCAGTTCAACCAAACCGGCGAGTACGTCGCCCAACTCGGCGCAGAGGGCACCGGCAAAGGCCAGCTCGGCTTCTATTACCCGCAGGGCATCGCCAGCGACCCCGGCGGCAACCTCTGGATCGCCGACCCGGGCAACCACAGGGTGCAGGAGTGGGGCAAGGGGGCCTGGATAGCCGAGGCAGAAGCAGAGCTCGCAGTCGAAGACGATCCCGCTCTAGAGGTCGAGGTATCCGAAGGCCTGGTCGAGAGCCTCGAAGGCGACGAGGCAGGCGAGCACGCCTACGAGCACGAAGGCAGCCTCCTGACCGCCCACGAGGGCCCCCAGGGGGAGACCAGCTACGGGTACGACGAAGCAGGCCGGATGACCAGAGTCGAGCTGCCAAACGGCACCTGGGGGGAGATCGAATACCACGCCGACGGGCGGGTCAAATCGGTCAGCGTCGACCCAGCGGGATCGGAGCCGGAGAAGACCACCTACTTCGGCTACACCGAGGAACCGCGCCGCACGACGGTCGTCCTGCCCGACGCGCCGCACGTCGTCTACGACATCGGCGAGGACGGCTCGGTCTTGAAATGGTGGAACGCGTTGGAACCGCCGCTCTTCGACGACATGGCCGGGACGCTCTACGACAACCGCGAAAAACCGGAAGCGCTCTGGCCCGGCGACCACACCCTCGACACGCAAGCTCACTCGGAGGAGGGGATCGTTTCCATCCAGGTGCTGGCCAACGGCAATCAGCTGGTGGACGAAGAGACCTGCGAGCAGGACTCGGAAGCCCCTGGGATCGAGTGCAAAACGGTGGTCAACGAGTGGGTGACCGCAACCGAGCAGCATGCGCCCGGCCACCTAAACCTCGAGGTCCTGATCACCGATCGCCTCGGCCAGAGCGCTAGCGAGCGCTTCTGGGTCGACATTCCGCAGCCACCGCCCCCGCTTGCACCTGGAACTCCCGTTGCACCAAGGTTCAAAGACGTCGCCGAGCTCCGCGAAGAATACGGCCTAGAGGTCGTCTTCCCAGTCAAAGACGAGATCGAGCTGAACGAACGGATCTTCGACCTGATTGGTGCTTGGCACAACCCGCATACGCCAGCCGGTGAAGTTGCGCGGGCTTCCACGGAAAAGTGGGGGGTGCCACTACGGCCTCAGGACGTGGCGGAGTTGGAATACCGTGAGACCTACTTGGCACAGGCGGCTACGACCATATCCGAGTGGGGAGCTGCAAACGCCAGTGCGCAATACGCCGGCTACTACATGGATCATCGCGCTGGCGGCGTCGTCCGCATAGGTTTTACGAGTCAACAAGACGACAAGGTGGCGTCGTTCATTTCGACTGCTGGGTTCATGGCCCCGAGTCGGGTTGCGCCTTATCCTTATAAACCAGAATATTCCCTTGAAGAGCTAAACGCTCTGCAGGTCGACATAGCACCAACCAAAGCTTGGCATGCCAGCATATTTGGCACCGTAACTCGTGTAGGGCAGGATCTGAAAACAAATCAGGTAGTGGTCGGCGCTACGAACGTGGAACAGGTAGAGAGCTTCCTGTCAGGTGTCTACGGCTCCAACGCACCTATAGAAGTCAATCAAGAAAACTTCACTCAGCCAATGGCTCGCTATTCAGAGAGTGGGCGCATTCAAGCTGGACAGCATATTCGCTGGGAAAACGGTGCGGGGGACAAATGGTCTAAATGCACCGCCGGATTTGGCGCTACAGAAAGGCGTGGTTCACAGCCAGGCGGCCAGCAAATCAAGGCGGCCTTCGTTTTGACGGCAGGTCATTGTTTCAATGTTGACTGGGTAATCAAACGACCAGGGTCTGATTCAGATAAAACCCCCAGCAAGATAGGGAAAGTAACTCGACGTAGCTTTGGTCTCCTCCAAGAGGAACACGAAACTGACGTTGAGGCAGTTAGGCTCGAGGAAGAAAATTTGGCACCAAAGCGCGTATTCGTAGACGACAGTCATGAACCTCATATAACCGGCGTTTCCAGAGCCTATGAGGGAATGAGAGTATGCATGTCCGGAGCGTGGAGCAATCAGTTGAGTTGCGGACGTCTACGAGGGCAGGCTGAAGAGGTGTACTATGCCCATGACGATGGGTCATTTAATGGGCCAATGTGGCAGGTGGCAATGATCCCTGATCGCAATGCCATCTTTTCGCTAGGAGATAGCGGTGCGCCCGTATGGCAACCATCAACTGGTCGAGCGGTCGGGATATACGTCAATGGCCCGTCCCCACCCACGATTACCACTGTACTCCCTCCCTACTTACCCGAGCGAGGCGGATATCCACAATACAAAAAAACGAGCCCTGGACAGGCACCCGGGATACTCGCCGCGCCAAGCATGGACGATCCGGCAGCATCGACCGGCAAGCTACATATTTTGACTATGCCGTGATCATGAGGGTGCCGCTTTTCAGAAGTACCCAAAGCCCCAAACGAGGTTGGCATGCATAGAATAGTTGTGGTCATACTCTTAACGCTTGGGATAATAAATGAGAGTGCCACTAATATTGCACTGGGGAAGCCCGTCAATGCCGCTCGCTTTTGTGGAGTGCAGCCTATTCGGGACTATGAAGCACCGTTGAGGGAGATGCCAAGGCTTAATCGACCCCCTGCAGCTGGCAAGCCCCTTGGGCATACGGGGGTCAGGGTTGAAAGATATGGGAGCCCTCTCGTAATTGGTAACGGCTCAGTGGGCATATCGTTGAGTAATGAAAGTCAGCGCATGCTGCGCCCGTTGAAATTACAAACTAAAACTACGCTTTCTCGGATTGATGCAAGTGGTCATGTGATTGGTGGCTTCAGAAAGAAACATCAGGAATTTGAAGCAATTCAACCCTTAACCAGCACTGGTGTGACCTTCAATGTCTCTGGTCAGCCCGCTTTTTATCGCGTCGATATGGAGATTCGCAGCCCATCAGAAGAAGTCACTCGATTTAGTGAAAATTTTCGCGTTTTGCATCCAACGCGACAAGTTCACCTCGCAGTCAATGCATCAACGATTAAGTCGGGAGAAAAGCTTCGTTTCCATTTCGAGAATTTCGGTGCATCCTTGTTCGCCATTGGCTTGCCCTTTGTCGTCGAACAGCATGTCGATGGGGTGTGGGTACAAGATAAGTCTCTGACCCCCAGTGGTTTCCCGATGCCGGCCTTCGGACTTAGCCCTGGAAGGGTGTCGACTTGCCAGGCGATCGTTATTCCTCCAACGGCGAGCCCGGGCGCATATCGAGTAAGCAAGGAACTAAGTGCAATATCTAAGCCTAGGAGTCCGCGGCAAATTAAGAGATGGGCAGAGTTCAAGGTCGAGGGCTGACCATCTTCAGGTCTTTGTCTTTCGGAGTAATAGCCGCTGCGACTGTCCTGCTGCTGCTTGGAATGGCTTGTAGGGATTCCTCGTCGGCCGATAGGGCGCGCAAGACTGTCAAAAGTCACGATGAGAAGGCTTTCAGGTGGGGTGTGATATTTACCCCATCGCGGCGGACTATCAAGGTCGGCGGTGGCGTTGGTTACTGCGTAGGGTATCCCAGACCGCGAATCGCGAGGCCTGATATCGAGTATCGGGGGAAAAATGTGTATATCAGGCTGGAGCTCATCAGGCACCGCTCCCGTCCGTCGAAGAATGATCTCTGTGGAGGCGTGGAATTGCTCGTCACGAGGACGATCACGCTCCGTCGAGATCTATCGGATCTCAAACTTTACGACAGCGGTTTTAACCCTCCAATATTGCGCTGGCCTTTACCGGGATAGTGACAAAAGGGGAATTGCAATGGATATAGGAAGACTCAACAACGGCGAGAGAATCGCGGGCGGGTCCGCGATCCTGCTCTTTGTCTTTATGTTCTTCCAATGGTATGGCCTCGGAATCGCAAAGCAGCCGAATATACTTCCCTACCTCCACTTATTTGAAGACGGCGGTAACGCCTGGCAGATGCTAGAAGTGACCTCAATCGTCTTGGCGCTGATAATCGCCGTCACCGTCGGGGCGGCAGTTTGGCGGCTGATCAGCGAGGACTGGGAGCCACCCGTATCACCCGGCGTGGTGGTCTTCGTTCTCGGCGGGCTCGCGGCGTGTCTCATCCTGATTCGAATTGCTCTTCCACCTGACTTGGGGGGTGACGTTGGTGGCTTCACGTTTGAAGCCACCTTGAAGGTTGGCATCTTCCTCGCGCTGGCTGCCGCATGCGGCATCGCCTACGGCGGTGGCCGGGCAATGCAGGAAGAAGGTGCGTCTTTCGCCAGCTTACGGTCGCTTCGGCACCGAGACAAAAGGCAGCTGCGTACTCGAGGCGGACGCTAGCCCGGACCTTGCGATTCGAAGGAACCCGAGGCCTAATTCGAAGAACTGGAAACAATGGCTCACCGAGGCCCACGATGAAGCTTGGCTTTAGGATTGCACTGGCAACAGCGGCGCTTTTGGGCTTGGTTGGGTCAGTGGCTTTGAGCGGGCCGGCTGGAGTAGAGGCTGGTACGCGAGCGGTGGGGTACTGCGGGAACAGCATCCTCCGTGACTATGAATGGCCATTGCGGGCGCTCCCTGCTGTTGCCGGGTTTCCTCGGTCGGGCATGCCGCCGTTTGCGCCGGCTGGGGTGACGCTGAGGAGAGTGGCGTATCCGCCGGTGTATCCCGCAAGGACCGGTCGAGTCATGTCCTGGGGGAGTTTTGGCTATGCAATCGATGTAGCCGACACGTCGCAAGCCTTCAACTGGGAGATCGAAAGCGAGTTGGTGCGCGTGAGCCGGCTCGGTGCGATCACGGCGGTGATGGATAGAGCGCAGGGAGCCGTCCGAGGTCCTTCCGATGGATCGGGATTCGAGTTCGTGTTCGGCGTTCCGTCGAAGTTGGGTTCTTATCGATACGACTTGGCCATTGCTGGCGACAATGGCGCGCTGCTCAGCCGCTACAGCGAATACCTGCAGGTCGTTCGACCCAAGCTGTCGGTGCGCGTAGGCCTGGCGCGCACCGAGTTGCAGGCTGGCGATGTGCTGATCAGTCGGCTGGAGAACTTGGGACCGAACCGGTTGAGTACGCGTCCGTGTACATAATCCAGCGATATCTGGGCGATGGTTGGCGAGACACCAATATCGGACCTGGCGGTCTTGTCCTGCTGTCCAGGAAGTACCTCGAAGCCGGTGCTGCGGGTGGATGCGTGCGAGTGCGCCTTCCCTCTGGGTTGGCGTCAGGGAGGTACCGGGTCATGCGGGTCTTGGGCTCGTCGAATCCGAACGGCCCGCTCAGGATCCTCAAGCCCAGCGCAGAGTTCCGCGTTCGTGGTATCCGTGGGGAGTAGCGCGGGCTACTGGTTCGGCAGCGGCGAGCCGGCTAGTAGGAAGAACCAGGCGACGAAGACCAAGCCGGCCAGCAGGACCGAGCCCATCATCACTGCCTCGACCACGGTGGTGGTGCCTTGGGCGCCGTCGGTGTCGCGCATGCTTTTCAGCCAGTTCGGTCGCATCGGGGCGAGGCGGTTGGTGCCGGTGATGCGTTCGTAGAGGGCGTTGAGGCGGCCGATCAGCCAGGCGTCGATGAGGATCGTGACGATGATCCCGACGGCGACCACCGCGTAGGGGCCCTCGGCCGGGAACTGGGTCGTGGCGACCTTCGAGCCGATCCAGATCCAGCCCAGTGGGATCCCGGTCCACAGCGCCAGGGCGGCGATCAACATGACGACGAAGACGGCGCTTGCCGCCAGGCCTCGAAGGGGGCTCGTTCCATGTGGATGGGTGATCGTCTCTGGGCGCATCCCCTTGTCCATAGAATGGCAAACGATGTCTGGGCACTCGAAGTGGTCGTCGATCAAACACAAGAAGGGCGCGGCCGACGCCAAACGCGGCAAGCTCTTCACCAAGCTCGCGCGGGCGATCACCGTCGCGGCGCGTGACGGCGGCGGCGATCCCGACGGCAACCCGGCGCTGGCGACGGCGATCCAGAAGGCGCGCGACGCCTCGATGCCCAAGGACAACATCCAGCGGGCGATCGACCGCGGCTCGGGGGTCGGCGCCGACGCCGCGGCGATCGAGCGGATCGTCTTCGAGGGATACGGCCCGGGCGGCGTCGCGGTCCTGGTCGAGGCGTTGACCGACAATCGCAACCGCACCAGCGCCGAAGTGCGTCACGCCTTCAACAAGCACAACGGTAGCCTCGGCGAGCCGGGCTCGGTCGCCTGGATCTTCGAGAAACGCGGCGTGCTCGCGGTCGACGGCGCCCGCTACGGCGAGGACGACCTGATCGCGGCGATCGACGCCGGCGCCGACGACGTGCGCGAGGAGGGCGACCTGCTGCGGGTGATCTGCGAGCCGTCGAGCCTGAGCGCGGTTCGCGAGGCGCTGGAGGCGGGCGGGATCGAGATCCAGTCCGCCGACGTGGCGATGGAGCCGAAGAGCACGGTCGAGGTCAAGGGCAACGAGGCCAAGTCGCTGCTGGGCCTGATCGAGGCGCTGGAAGACGACGACGACGTCAACGAGGTCCACGCCAACTTCGACATCCCCGACGAGGTGCTGCAGCAGCTGGCGGCCTAGGCCGGGAGGCATCCGGAGCCCGGTCCAGAATCAGTCCCCATGCAAGTCGTGATGGGGATCGACCCCGGCGCCGCCAACCTCGGCTTCGGCATCGTGCGGGTCGAGGGCAGCCGCATGGTCGCGCTCGACGGCGGCGTCGTCGAGACCACCTCCGAGCTGCCGATGGAGCGCCGCCTGGAGCGGATCCACGGCTCGCTGACCGAGCTGATCGCCTGGCATGAGCCGAGGGCGCTGGCGATCGAGGACGTCTTCTTCGGCAAGAACGTGCGCACGGCGATGGCCGTCGGCCAGGCCAGCGGCGTCGCGATGCTGGCCGCGGCCCAGGCCGGCATCGCCTGCTTCGCCTACACCCCGCAGGCGATCAAGATGGCCGTCTGCGGCAGCGGCGCTGCCGACAAGAAGCAGGTCCAGCGGATGGTCGGGACGCTGCTCGGCCTGCCTGAGCTGCCCACGCCCGACCATGCCGCAGACGCGCTCGCGGTGGCGATCTGTCACGGCGGTGGCACCGGTCACCGCGAGGCGGCGGAGCTGGCCGAGGGGCTCGGCCCGGTGATCGCCGCGGTCCGCGGCGAGGTGATGGTGCGGCGCCCCGACCACGTCGTGATCGACGCCGGCGGCGTCGGCTACCGGCTGGCGGTCTCGGCCGAGACGCTGAAGGCCGTGCCCGCAACCGGACGCGAGGCCTTCCTGCACGCCGAGCTGGTCTCGCGCGAGGACTCGCTCGCCCTCTTCGGCTTCGCCTCCGAGGAGGAGCGCGATCTCTTCTGCCAGCTGGTCTCGGTCAGCGGGGTCGGCCCGAAAGTGGCGATCGCGGTGCTCTCCGGAGGTCCGGCGCGCGAGCTGCTGCGGGCAATCGCCGCCGGCGACGCGAAGCGCTTCCAGGCGGCGCCGGGGATCGGCAAGCGGACGGCCGAGCGGATCATCGTCGAGCTGCGCGAGAAGGTCGCGGGAGCGCTGGAGGAAGAGGTGGCGCTGGTAGCGAGCGAGGACGGCGACCCGCGTTCGCTTGCCCGCGACGGCCTGGTCAACCTCGGCTACGCGCCGCTGGAAGCCGAGCAGCTGCTCGACGGGCTCGAGGGCGGCGACGCCGAGGAGTTGCTGGCGACGGCGCTGCGCAAGGCCGGCGGCGGGAGGAAGGCCGCGTGAGCAAGAAGCCGATTCGCACGCCCGGGATCGACGGCGAGCCGGTGCCGGTGGACGCCGAGGTGCGGGTGCACGACGCGCGCGCCGACATTCCCGACGAGGACCTCGACCGCTCCCTGCGCCCACCCAGCCTCTCCGATTTCGTCAACCAGGAGCAGGTCACCTCGCAGCTCGGCATCTTCATCGAGGCGGCGCGGCGGCGTGGCGAGCCGCTCGACCACGTCCTGCTCGCCGGTCCGCCCGGCCTCGGCAAGACCTCGCTCGCCCACATCGTCGCCGCCGAGATGGAGGTCCCGCTGATCCAGACCGCCGGCCCGGCGCTGGAGCGCAAGGCCGACATCGCCTCCTTCCTCACCTCGCTCGAGCCGGGCAGCGTCTTCTTCGTCGACGAGATCCACCGCCTCGGCCGCGCGGTCGAGGAGACCCTCTACCCGGCGATGGAGGACGGCGAGCTCCCGGTCGTGCTCGGCCAGGGCGCCGGCGCCCGCACCGTCACCCTGCCGCTGCCGCCCTTCACGCTGGTCGGCGCGACCACGCGGGCGGGCCTGCTGACGACGCCCCTGCGCGACCGCTTCGGCGTCTGCCACCGGCTCGAGCACTACAACCCCGAGCACCTGGCCGAGATCGTCGAGCGCTCCGCCGGCATCCTCGGAGTCGAGATCGACGCCGAGGGCGCCCGCACGATCGCCGCCCGCTCGCGTGGGACGCCGCGGGTCGCCAACCGGCTGCTGAAGCGGGTGCGCGACTTCGCCCAGGTCAAGGGCAGCGGCAGGGTCGACGCCGAGGCGGCGGCGGCCGGGCTGGCGATGCTCGAGGTCGACGCCGGCGGCCTCGACCGCAGCGACCGCGACCTGCTCGACGTCGTCGCGACGAAGTTCGGCGGCGGCCCGGTCGGGCTCTCGACCCTGGCCGTCGCGATCGGCGAGGAGCAGGACACGATCGAGGACGTGCTCGAGCCCTACCTGCTCCAGCAGGGCATGCTCAAGCGCACTCCCCGCGGCCGCGTCCTGACCGAGCGGGCCTACGAGCATCTAGGCCTACCGCTGCCCGAGGGAACGCACAGCCTGTTCTGAGCGGACTCTCAGTAACCTGAGCGGGGGATGCCTTTCTTCATCTGCCCCAACTGCGGGAACAGGGAGCTGAGCGCGGACCGGACAGCCGGTTTCAGTTCCCGCCCGAAGGGCTGCTCGAAATGCGGATTCGGCTTCGTCTTCGAGCTGCTGGACGACTACTACCCGGCGCCCAACGCGGCCTTCTTCGTCTGCGACCAGCAGGCGCGGGTGATCGACGCCGGGCGCGGCAGCTTCGAGTTGACCGGGCTCACCGACGAGGACGTGATCGGCCGCCCGGTGAAGGAGGTCCTCGGCCTGCAGTGGCAGCAGAGCGGCGACGGCGACCCGATCGAGACGTCGCTCGAGTGGGGGGTGCGCTCGCTCGGCAAGAAAGTCTCGGTCAACGCCGAGGGCGATCTGCCCGCCGAGGCGGTCGCCGACGTCTTCCCGGCCTACGACGACGACGGCGGCCTGCTGATCGTCCTGACGCCGGAGGGGTGAACGGATGAGTCGCCGCAGGAACCTCTTCGTGCTGCTCTTCGTGCTGGCGCTGATCGTCGTCTCCGCCCTGGTCGTCGCCAACAAGCCGACCCGGCTGGGCCTCGATCTGAAGGGCGGGGTCGAGCTGGTCTACCAGGGGACGCCGACCGGCCAGGTGAAGGAGGTCAGCGGCGAGGACATCGAACGCTCGATCGAAATCATCCGCGAGCGGATCGACAAGCTCGGCGTCGCCGAGCCCGAGGTCTCGCGCCTCGGCACCACCGAGATCTCGGTCAGCCTGCCCGACGTGACCAACGCCCAGCGGGCGATCGACCAGGTCGGCACGACGGCGCAGCTCCACTTCTACGACTGGGAGCCGAACCTGATCGGCCGCGAGAAAACGATCGGCGGGTTCCCAGGCCAGGAACCGCCGAGCGGAGCGATCGAAGAAGCGAACAAAGAATGGCAGGCCGCCGGGCGCAGCTCCAGCAAGCAGGAAAACCAGCAGCTGATCTTCTCCGGCGCGTACCCGACCGCCTACGCGGCGGTCAGCCTCGCCGCCGAACAGAAGCCGGTCGCCGATTGCACGTCCTGCTCGACCACCAAACCGCGTTACTACCTCTTCAGCGGCGCCCAGCCGCACAAACTGCTCGCCGGGCCGGAGTTCGCCAAGGAAGACCTCTTCATCGACGCAACCGGCAAGAAACGGGCGCATAAGAAGGAATGCGAGGAGGGCGAAGCGCTCGAAACGTGCCAGGAGGTCCTGGTGGTCCCGCCGGGCACGGTCGTCGTCTCCGAAAGGCCCAGCGACCCGAACGGGAAAGTGCTGGAGGACGCCGAGCCGGGCTGGTACGCGCTGAAAGACAACCCGGCGCTCTCCGGCACCGACATCACCGACCCGAAGCAGGAATTCGACGAATTCAAACAGCCGAACGTCACCTTCAACTTCACCGACGAGGGTCGCAAGGCGTTCCAGGACGTCACCCGGCGCATCGCGCAGCGCGGTCAGGCGCGGGCGATCGGACCGGTTGCCGGCGAAGAAGCCGAACGGCTCTCCGGCCACTTCGTCGTCGTGCTCGACAACGAAGTCAAGACGCGCCCGATCATCAACTTCGCCGAGAACCCGGACGGGATCGACGGCCGCACCGGCGCTCAGATCTCGGGCGGCTTCACCGATCCGCAGGAGGCGCAGGACCTGGCGACCTTCCTGCAGATCGGAGCCCTGCCGATCAACCTGAAGCTGATCAGCCAGACGCAGGTCTCGGCGACCCTCGGCAGCCAGGCGCTCGACGCGGGGATCAAGGCCGGGGTGATCGCCCTGATCCTGGTCGTCATCTTCCTCTTGCTCTACTACCGCGTCCTCGGGCTGATCGCGGTGGTCGCCCTGGGCGCCTACGGGGTGATCTTCTTCGCCCTGATCAAACTGATCCCGATCACCCTGACCCTGCCGGGGATCGCGGGGCTGATCCTGACGATCGGGGTCGCAGCCGACTCCAACATCGTCATCTTCGAGCGGATCAAGGAGGAGGTGCGCGCCGGCAGGCCGATGGCGAGCGCGATCGCGGCCGGCTACCGACGCGGCATCGCGACGATCGTCGACGCCAACGTCGTCACCCTGCTCACCGCCTTCATCCTCTTCGTGCTGGCGACCGCCGGGGTCAAGGGCTTCGCCTTCACCCTCGGCGTCGGCACGATCGTCTCGCTGCTGACCGCGGTCGTCTTCACCCAGGCGCTGCTGCTGAGCATGAGCCGCTCGCGGCTGCTGCGCTCGCCCAGCGTGCTCGGCGCCTCCAGCCAGGGGATCCGCTGGCACTTCGACTTCATGGGGGCGAGCCGCTGGTTCTTCTCGGTATCCGGCGTGATCCTCCTGGTCGGCGCCCTCGCCCTCGCCACCCAGCAGCTCAACTTCGGCATCGACTTCGAGTCGGGGACGCGGATCAAGGTCGCGCTGACCAAGACGACCGACGAGGAAGGGGTGCGCGACACGCTCGACGCGGCCGGGATCGACGGCGAGGAGATCCAGCAGGTCTCCGACCCCGAACTCGGCGACAACGTCTTCCAGATCCAGACCCGCCAGCTCGGGCCCGAACGGGTGGAGGAGGCGCAGAAGGCGCTCGACTCCGAGTTCGGCGTGGTCGCAAACGGCTTCGACAGCACCAGCGTCGGGCCGACCTTCGGTCAGCAGGTCGCCGACAGCGCGCTCAAAGCGCTGATCTTCTCGCTGTTGATCATCTGCGCCTACGTCGCCTTCCGCTTCGACCCGAAGTTCGCGGTGCCGGTGCTGATCGCGATCTTCCACGACATCCTGATCACCGCCGGCGTCTACTCGCTGACCGGCCGGGAGGTGACGAGCGGTACGGTCGCCGCCTTCCTCACCATCCTGGGCTACTCGCTCTACGACACGATCATCGTCTTCGACCGCATCCGCGAGAACCTGCCGCGAATGCCGCGGGCTGCCTTCTCGCAGATCGTCAACCGCTCGATGAGCGAGGTCCTGACCCGCTCGCTGGCGACGAGCTTCTCGACCCTGCTCGGGGTGATCTCGCTGATGATCTTCGGCGGCACCACCTTGAAAGACTTCGCCTTCGCGATGGGCATCGGGATCCTCTCGGGCACCTACTCGTCGATCTTCATCGCCTCGCCGGTGCTGACCGCGTGGAAGGAACGCGAGCCCGGCTTCGCCCGGCGACGGGAGAGGATCGCCGAGGTCGACGGCACCGTTCCCGCCTTTGCCGACGAGGTCGCGCTGGCGAAGCTGAGCGACGACAGCGAGACCGAAGCCGAGATCGAGGAGCGGCGCGCCCCGGTGGCGGTGGCGACCGCCGAGCCGCCCGCGGGCGAGGCCGCCGAGCAGTCGTCCAACGGCGAGCCGCCGGCCGCCATCGACCCGGCCGCGGCAGAGCAGGCGGAGCGCAACGCGCGTCGTCGCGAACGTCGCAAACAGCGCCGCAAACACGGGAGGAAGAGATAGATGGCACTGCTCGTCTGGTTCACGATGGGGATCGCCCTCTGGCACTTCACCGTCTTCCTGCCCGATCGCTTCTGGCAGGGGATCGTCGGCGCCTTCCTCGGCTCGACGGTCGGCGCGGTCCTCTTCGGCGCGATCGTCGAGACCGCCAGCGGCCGCGGCCTCGGCACGACCGACGTGGGCACGGCCCTGACCGCGATCCCCGGTGTGGCAATCGGCCTGGCCGTCGTCTGGACGATCGGCGTTCGCTCGGAACGAGCGGCCTGAATCGCGCCTGAAATCCGTCCCAGGCGCTTCTTAGCCTGGCTGTGTGGCGGATACCCTCAACGCGTACGAGGCCGAGCCGTACTCCTACGCGGAGGCGCGCGCCCTCTCCGAGGAGCTGAGCCTGAGCGAGCCGGTGGCGATCACCCTGGTGCGGCGCGGCTACCGGACGCCCGCCGAGGCGCGTGCTTTCCTCGACGCCGACGAGTCGCATCCCGCCGCCGCCTTCGAGTCGATGGCCGCGGTGGTCGAGACGGTGTCCGCGGCGGTCCGGGACGGCAAGCGGATCACCGTCCACGGCGACTTCGACGTCGACGGCGTCTGCGCGACCACGATCCTGGTCAGCACCATGCGCGAGCTCGGCGCCGAGTGCGACTGGCTGATCCCCGATCGGATCGCCGACGGCTACGGGCTCAGCGCGGAGAACGTCCAGCGCCTGGCCGACCGCGGCACCCAACTGCTGATCACCGTCGATTGCGGCATCGCCGCGGTCGAGGAGGTTGCGCTGGCGCGCTCGCTGGGGATGGAGGTCGTCGTCACCGACCACCACCAGCCCGGCCCCGAGCTGCCCGATTGCCCAATCCTCCACCCAGCCGTCGACGGCTATCCCTTCGAGCACCTTTGTGGCACCGCTGTTGCCTGGAAGCTGAGCTGCGCGTTGCGCGAGGACGGCGGCGAAGCCGATCTCGACCTGGTTGCCCTCGCAACCGTCGCCGACGTCGTGCCGCTGGTCGGCGAGAACCGATCGCTGGTGCGCCGCGGCTTGGCCGAGGCGCGGCGGGCCCGCAGGCCCGGCCTGCGGGCGCTGATCGAAGCGGCGCGCTGCGAGCCGACGCAGCTCGACGAGGGCGATCTGGCGTTCCGGCTGGCGCCGCGGATCAACGCCGCCGGCCGCCTCTACAGGGCTGACGCCGGGGTGGAGCTGTTCCTCACCGAGGACGCCGAGCGGGCGACCGAGATCGCCGCCGAGCTGAGCCGGGCAAACGGCGAGCGGCGAGCGACGGAGCGACAGGTGGACGCTGCCGCCGAGGCGGCGCGCCGCGAGCTTCCCGACGAGCTGCGCGAAGCGCCGGGCTTGGTCCTCGCCGGCGAGGGCTGGCACCCCGGCGTGGTCGGGATCGTCGCCTCGCGGCTCGTCGAGCGGCACCACCGCCCGGTAGTCGTCGTCTCGCTCGACGGCGAGGGGGAGGGCGCGGCTCGGGCCGCAGCATCCCCGGCTTCGACCTGCTCGCTGCCCTCGAGGCCTGCGCCGAGCACCTGACCGGCTTCGGCGGCCACCGCGCTGCGGCGGGGCTGGAGCTGCGGGCGGAGAGCGTCGACGCCTTCCGCGAGTCCTTCGCCGCCCACGCCGCGTCGGTCCTGGGCCCGGACGACCTGCGCCGCACCGAGCACATCGACGCGATGGTCGGCGGCGACGGGCTCGGCCTCGACCTCGCCGAGGAGCTCGAGCGCCTGGCGCCGTTCGGGATGGGCAACCCCGGCGTGCGGCTGCTCGTGCCCTCGGCCCGGGTGCGCGACGTGCGCGCGATGGGCGAGGGCAAGCACGCGCGCTTCAGCCTCCACAGCGGCGCCCACCGGGCGCTGGGGGTCGCCTTCGGGCGCTCCGGCCTCGGCGTGGCGGAGGACGAGCCGGTCGACGCCGCGGTGCGGCTCGAGGTCAACCGCTGGAACGGCTCGGTCGAGCCACGGGTGGTCCTGCGCGAGCTGTACCCGCGCGAAGCTGCAGCCGCCGAAGCCGGCGCCGACGAGCTCTGGTGGCGGTACTTCGAGCGCGAGCTGGCCGTCGACCCCGCCGACTGGCCGCCGACGGCCCTAAGCGGGGAGCCCATCTCCCCATCGCGGCCTCTCGGCCGCGAGGAGGTGCGGCCGCGCAGCTCGCCGGCAGCCGTGGTGGCCGAGTTGAGCTCCAGCGGGGTGGGGATGTGCTCGCGGTCGTCGCCAGCTGCGAGCGGCGCGCGGCGCTGGCCGGCGAGGGGGTCGTGCTCGCCGACGGGGGTGCGCTCGAGGGCGATCCCGAGCTCGCCGCTGGCTTCGAGCACGTCGTCCTCGTCGACCCGCCGCAGTTCGCCCATCACGAGCAGCTGGCCCTTCGTCCGAGCGCCGCGGGCGGCTACCCGCACCTCGCCTGGGGCGAGGCCGAGCATCGCTTCGCCCTCGCCATGCTCGACGAGCAGCTCGCCCGGCGGGCGGTCCTGATCGCGCTGTTCCGGGACCTCCGCGAGGCCGGCGAGGCGATCGGGACGGGGCTGCGCGAGGCGCTGCAGGGCCGCGGCCGGCACCCGCGCAGCGCCGAGGCCGCCGCCCGCTGCCTGCGGGTCCTGAGCGAGCTGGGGCTCGTGCAGGGGACGCCGGACGGGGGTGACGGCACGGTCGGCGTCGTATCCTCCGAGGGAACCGAACTGGAGCGCTCGGCTGCGTTCCGCGCCTACGGCGCTCGCCACCAGGAGGGCCTGCAATACCTCGAACGACGCAAACAGCCCTAGAGCAACGGGAGCTCCTCGCCGACCTCTTCGCCGTGGTCGAGGAGTTCGATTCGCACGAGGTCGATCGCGCTGCCCTGACCCGGGCCTTCGACTTCGCCTGCGACCGGCACGGGGACCAGCTGCGCCGCTCCGGCGACGAGTTCATCACCCACCCCGTCGGGGTGGCGCAGATCTGCGCCGGGATGCGGCTCGACACCGAGACCCTCTGTGCGGCCCTCCTCCACGACACGGTCGAGGACACCAGCGCCAGCCTGGAGGACGTCCGGGCCGAGTTCGGCGAGGAGATCGCCCAGCTGGTCGACGGCGTGACCAAGTTGACCGGGATGACCTTCGAGAGCCGCGACGAGCGGCAGGCGGAGAACTACCGCAAGATGATGGTGGCGATGGCCACCGACGTCAGGGTGATCCTGATCAAGCTGGCCGACCGCCTCCACAACATGCGCACGCTCGGCGCCTTGCCGAAGCAGAAGCAGCTGGCGAAGTCGCGCGAGACGCTGGAGATCTACGCGCCGCTCGCCCACCGGCTGGGTATTCACGCGATCAAATGGGAGCTGGAGGACCTCGCCTTCGCCACCTTGCACCCGCGCAAGTACAAGGAGATCAAACAGCTGGTCGCCCAGCAGCGCGACGAGCGCGAGGTCTACGTCAACCAGGCCGGCGTCTTCCTCGGCGAGGAGCTGCAGGCGGTTGGGATCGAGGCCGAGATCTCCGGCCGCGCCAAGCACTTCTACTCGATCTACACGAAGATGACCAAGAAGGGGCGCGAGTTCAACGAGATCTTCGACCTGACCGCGATGCGGGTGATCGTCGGCTCGGTCAAGGACTGCTACGGCGCGATCGGCGTCATCCACTCGCTCTGGAAGCCGCTGCCCGGCCGCTTCAAGGACTTCGTCGCGATGCCGAAGGCCAACATGTACCAGGCGCTGCACACGACGGTGATCGGGCCGGAAGGCAAGCCGCTGGAGATCCAGATCCGCACGACCGAGATGCACAGCCTGGCCGAGTACGGGATCGCCGCCCACGTCGCCTACAAGGAGGGCAGCGGCGCCGACCCGCAGCGGGAGAAGATGACCTGGCTGCGGCAACTGGTCGAGGCCGAGGGCGAGCAGGACCCGGCCGAGTTCCTCGAGTCGCTGAAGGTCGACCTGTTCGAGGACGAGGTCTTCGTCTTCACCCCGAAGGGCGAGGTGAAGAACCTCTCCGCCGGCTCGACCCCGCTCGACTTCGCCTACGCCGTCCACACCGACGTCGGCCACCGCTGCGTCGGCGCCAAGGTCAACGGCTCGATCGTGCCGCTGCACTACCAGCTGCGCTCCGGCGACATCGTCGAGGTGCTGACCGCGAAGCAGAACCGCGGTCCCTCGCGCGACTGGCTGAAACTGGTGCGGACGAGCCGCGCCCGCAACAAGATCCGCGCCTTCTTCAAACAGGAACGGCGCGAGGACGCCGAGAAGAAGGGCCGCGACGCGCTCGAGGAGGCGCTGCGCAAGCGCGGCCTGCCGATGCAGAAGCTGGCGATGTCGCCGCTGCTCGCGCAGGTGATCCGCGAGATGGGCTTCCACAAGGCGACCGAGTTCTACATCGCCCTCGGCCAGGGCAAGGTCTCGACCAAGGCGGTCGCCAACAAGCTGATGCAGCGCCTCAAAGAGGGCGAGGCGGTCGAGGAGGAGGAGCCGATCGGCTTCGAGGGGGCGCGCGAGGACAAGGCGCGCCGGACGAAGGACGCCTCCGACTATGGGATCCGGGTCAAGGGCGCCGACAACATCGCCGTGCGGCTCGCCAAGTGCTGCCGGCCGGTTCCCGGCGACGCGATCTCCGGCTACGTCTCGCTCGGCCGCGGCATCACCATCCACCGCGCCGACTGCAAGAACGTGAAGGCGCTGATGAAGTCGCCGGAACGGTTCGTCGAGGTCGCCTGGGAGGGGGAGAACGAGTCCTCCTACCGGGTCGAGCTGCAGATCGACGCCTACGATCGCACCCGCCTGCTCGAGGACCTCTCGCGCACCTTCTCGGAGGCCGGGATCAACATCCTCGGCGCCAGCTGCATGACCAGGCACCCGATGGTGAAGAACCGCTTCGTGGTCGAGGTCGGCGACACCGAGCAGCTGAAGCAGTGCATCTCGCGCCTGCGCAACGTCGAATCGGTCTTCGACGCCTACCGCATCACCCCGACCGGCTGATCAGGCGACGACCGTGAGCGCGGCGGGGTCGATGCGCAGGCTCATGTGCGCCCGCTCGCCGATGTAGTCGCCGTCCACCTGGACCGGGAAGGGACGGGTGACGCCGTCCTTGGTCTCCGAGATCGAGACGACCTCGGCGGCCTTGACGCCTTCGAAGTGCTCGATCTGGCGGTGGCGGGCGGCGGGGCGCTGCTCGCTGAAGAGGCGCGGGATCAGGGTCGGCATGTCGCGCTGGGCGGCGCGCTTGAGGACGCCCAGCGAGAGGCTGCCGTCGTCGATCTCGACTCCCTCGCAGACGCAGATCGGCCTGCTGGAGAAGTAGGTGAACGGGGTGGAGTTCTGCGCGAGGGCGGTCACCCCCTCGCACGGCTGGGCGCCGTCGATCTCGACCCGCAGCCTGACCGGGCTGACCATGTAGCTGCGGTAGAAGGCCGAGATCGTTGCCCAGCTGTAGTAGTAGGGGCCGGCGCGCGACTTGAGCCGCGGGTGCGCGTCGACCCGCTTGACCACGGTGGCATCGATCCCGACCCCGCAGGAGAAGACGAAGTGACGGTCGTCGATCCGGCCGAGGTCGATCTTGCGCGGTGTCCACTCGTCGACGAGCGCGAGCAGGTGCTCGGTCGCGTCGACGACGTCGTTGGGGATGCCGAGCGTGCGGCAGACGACGTTGGTCGAGCCGCCAGGCAGGACCGAGACCGGCACGTCGGTGCCGACGAGCCCGTTGGCGACCTCGTTCAGGGTGCCGTCGCCGCCGAAGGCGACGACCACGTCGTAGCCGTGGTCGCGCACCTCGCGGCCGATCTCGGTCGCATGGTTCTGCGCCTCGGTGGCGACCGTCTCGACCTCGTAGCGCCCCTGCAGCGCGTAGACGACCAGGTTCTTGAGCCGGTCGGAGACCGTCGTCGCGTAGGGGTTGACGATCAGCAGCATCCGCTTCTTGGCGGGTCTCCTGGCGGATCCGAGTCTGACCATCGGGCAGCAATCTATGCGGCGCGGGTATCTTGCGGGCTGTTCCCGCTCGACGCACAAGCGCATTTGCCGCCACCGCCGTCGGGGCGACGATCGCGATCCTGGCCGTGGCGGCGGGCGCCGCCGGGAAGACGTCCGGCTGCGCTTCCTTCCCGAGTCAGGCCGACGCCCAGGAGCGCTTCTTCCTGCTAGGCGGCAGCCCCTCGCGCAATGCCGTCGGCCTCGACGGGGACCGCGACGGCGTCGCCTGCGAGGGCCTGCCGGGTCCCTACTCCGGGTACGCGACGATCGGCTACAACCGCGAGCGGAAGTTCCTCTTCGGCACCGCGTCGATGCCGGTCGAGGCCGACGGGGAGGGGTTCGCCTGCCTGCTCGGCAACCGCCAGTTCGCCGATGGCGCCCGCCGGCTGGTCCTCTACCGGGAGACGCCGGGTCCCGACGTGGCGGTCTCGCGCACCCTCAAGGCCGAACCGAGGCCCGGCAGCGGGCGCCTGCTCTGGAAGCTGGAGCGCGAGCTGGCCGTCGCAGGGCGCTATTACGCCGTCTTCGAAGCGCAGATCCACCTCGGCCCCTACGTGCCCAGCAACTGTCCGGAGTTCCGCTCGCGCGCGGTCTACCTGCCGCGTCCGCAGCGCACTACCCAGCCGCCTCGTAGCGGACCACTTCGCCGTCCTGCACTTCCCGCACCTGGCCCTCGTTGACCAGCAGGTCGGCGTGGCCGATCACCTCCGAGAGGGTGAGGAAGGCCTGGGTGACGGCGACGTCGCCCCAGAGCGCCTGGGCGATCTCGTAGCCGGTGCGCGGCCGCTCGGCGATCAGCCCGTAGATCTTCTCCTTGCGGCGCTCGTGCTTGGCCAGGCGGTCGTCGATCAGCGCGACGTGGTCGACGATCGGCTCGCCGTGGCCGGAGAGGACGATCTCGGCCGGCATCTCGCGGGTCTGCGTTCATCGACTCGATGTAGGTGACGAGCGCCTGTGGGCGGCGCGAGGAGCCGTCGAGCGGACGGGCGATCAGCGGGTTGGAGGAGATGTGGGCGATCAGGTGGTCGGCGGCGATCAGGATGCGGCGCTCGCTCGTCCCAGAAGACGGTGTCGGAGGGGCTGTGGCCGGGTCGGTGCAAGGTCTGCAGCATGCGGTCGCGGAAGGCGATCTCCTCGCCGTCGGCGAGCGGCCGCGTCACCTTGGCCTTCGAGCCCCAGCCGCGGAAGCTGCGCGAGACGCTCTGCAGGGCGAAGGCGACCTCCTCGGGGATGCCGTTGCGCAGCATCAGCTCGACCGCGAAGCTCGTCCTCGCGTTCGGCGTCCTCGCCGAAGTTGGCGAGTCGCTCGGCGGCCAGCCCGAGCGCCGCGACCTCGGCGCCGGAGTGCTCGACGACGATCTCGACCAGGCCGAGGTGGTCGATGTGCTGGTGGGTGAGGATGACCAGCTCGAGGTCGTCGATCGAGTGGCCGTGCCGGCGAGCTGGCCCTGCAGCTCGTCGAGCGCCTTGCCCGAGTTGGGCCCGGTGTCGATCAGGGTCAGCGGCTCGTCCTCGAGCAGGTAGCAGTTGACCCGCCCGACCGCGAACGGGGTCGGGATGCGGAGGCAGTGGATGCCGGCCTCGAGCGGCGCCTGCTCGAGCGCCTGCTCGGGGGTCAGCGCTCACGCGCGGATCAGTCCCAGGACCTCGTCACGTTTCGCCTCCATGTCCTCGCGCGAGACGAGCGACTCGAGGTTGAGCCGCAGCAGCGGCTCGGTGTTGGAGGGGCGCACGTTGAAGTGCCAGTCCGGGTAGTCGATCGGAGATCCCGTCGAGGCGGGTCAGCTCGCCGTCGGAGTAGCGCGCGGCGATCTCCTCCATCTTCGCCTCCTGGTCGTCGACCTCGGAGTTGATCTCGCCGGAGATGAAGTAGCGCGAGCGGAACTCCGCCATCAGCTCGGCGAGCGAGCGCCCGTCGATCGAGAGCAGCTCCAGCATCAGCAGGGCCGGGATCGTGCCCGAGTCGGCGTTCCAGAAGTCGCGGAAGTAGTAGTGGCCGGAGACCTCGCCACCGAAGACCGCGCCCTCCTCGCGCATCCGCGCCTTGAAGAAGGCGTGGCCGACCCGGGAGAGGTCCGAGCGGCCGCCCTCGGCGGCGACCAGGTCGGGGACGGCGCGGCTCGAGCGCGGGTCGTAGAGGATCGTCGCGCCGGGGTTCTTGGCGAGCGCCGCGCGGGCCAGCAGGGCGCAGACGAAGTCGCCGTCGCAGAACGCGCCGCTCGCCGTCGATGAAGAAGCAGCGGTCGGCGTCGCCGTCCCAGGCGATGCCGAGGTCGGCGCCGCTGGAGCGCACCCGGTCGATGATCAGCCTGCCGGTTCTCGGGCAGCAGCGGGTTCGGCTCGTGGTCGGGGAACTCGCCGTCGGGCTCGAAGTACATCTCGTCCAGATCGAGCCCGAGCCGGCGCAGGATCGGCCCGACCATCGGCCCCGCCATCCCGTTGCCGCCGTCGACCACGACCTTCATCGGCCGCACCGTCCCGGGGTCGACGAAGGAGAGGCAGTGCTCGCGGTACTCGTCCCAGACGTCGACCTCCTCGAAGGAGCCGCCGCCGGGGGCCGAGCCGAGCCCCGCCTCGATCTCGCGCTGCACGTCGCCGATGCCGGCGTCGCCGGAGAGCGGCCAGCGCCCCCTCGCGGACCAGCTTGACCCCGGTGTAGGCCTTGGGGTTGTGCGAGGCGGTGACCATCGCGCCGCCGTCGAGCTCGCGCGAGCCGACCAGGTGGTAGAGCATCTCGGTCGCGACCATGCCGGCGTCGAGCACCGTCGCGCCCTCGAAGATCAGCCCGTCGCGCAGCTCCGCCGCCATCGACGGCGCGGTCAGCCGCATGTCGCGGCCGAGGCCGACCCGCAGCTCGCTCGGCTGCTTGCCGCGCAGGCGCGCCAGCACGCGGGCGAAGGCGCGGCCGATCGCGTGCGCGGTCGTCTCGTCCATCTCCGCGCCATAGAGGCCGCGGATGTCGTAGGCCTTGAAGATGCCGGGCGGCGCGAGGGGCGGTTGGTCGCTCAAAACGCTCCCTTCAGCGCCTCGTAGCTCTGCTCCAGCGTCTGCGGCATCACTTTGGTGTCGGCGATCACCGGCATGAAGTTGGTGTCGCCGCCCCAGCGCGGGACGACGTGGAGGTGGATGTGGTGCTCGACCCCGGCGCCGGCGACGCGGCCCTGGTTGAAGCCGACGTTGTAGCCGTGCGGCTCGTAGACCTCCTCGAGCCTGCCCATCGCCCGCTGCGCCAGCGCCATCATCTCGGCCACGGTCTCGGCCGGCAGATCCTGGAGGCGGCCGATGTGCTCGTACGGCGCCACCATCAGGTGGCCGTTGGTGTAGGGGAAGAGGTTGAGGATCACGAAGCAGCTCTCGCCACGGTGGACGATCAGGTTCGCCTCGTCGTCCCCCGCCGCCGGCTTGGCGCAGAAGATGCACTCCTCCTCGATGTCCTTGGACGCGTCCTTCACGTAGGCGAGGCGCCAGGGCGCCCAGATGCGGAAATTTGCCACAAGGACGATCCTATGCAGGACGTGCCGGTGGAGAGGTGTCCATATGGGCACCGGAGCACCGGCACGTCCGCGGGCCGGTCAGAGCCAGCCGCGACTGCGGAAGTAGCCGACCATCGCGACCAGCATCGCGACCATCGCGCCGAGCAGGATCCAGAAGGCAGTCGTGTCGCCCTCGCCGGGGACCTGCACGTTGACGCCCCAGATGCTGGCGATCAGGGTCAGCGGCAGGACGATGACGCTGATCGAGGTGAGCACGCGGAGGATGTCGTTGACGCGGTGCGAGATCACCGACTCGTTGGTCTCGGCCAGCGCCTCGACCACCTCCTTGTAGTTCTCCAGCATGTCCCAGATCCGCTCGTGGGCGTCGACGATGTCGTCGAAGTAGATCTCCAGGTCGAGGTCGGTCGCCAGGTAGCGCTGCTTGACCTTCTCCAGGTCGCGCAGCACCGGCCGCTGCGGCCGGATCACCTTGCGGAAGTTGATGATCTCCTGCTTGACGTTGGAGATGTCGCGCACGACCTCCTCCGAGCGGCCCTCGAAGATGTCGTCCTCGAGCGCGTCGAGCTTGTTGCCGATCTTGCGCAGCATCGGGAAGCAGTAGTCGAAGCTGTCGTCGACGAGGCGGTAGAGCAGGTAGCCCGAGCCGCGCGAGAAGAGCTGCTCGCGCAGCTCCTCCTTGGCCCGGCAGCGCTCGAACAGGTACTCGACCGGCTGCAGCGGCTGGTTGGGGATCGTGACCACGTAGCCGGGGCCGACGAAGAGATCGAGCTCGCCGGTGCCGAGACGGCCGGCCGCGGGGTCGAAGACCGGGAAGTGGAGGACGATGAAGAGGTAGTCGTCGTAGACGTCGATCTTCGGCCGCTGGTTGCGCGAGAGCACGTCCTCGAGGTCGAGCGCGTGGAAGTCGAAGTTCTGCTCGAGCCAGCCTCGCTCCAGCGCGCCGGGGCGCTCGATGTTGACCCAGCGCAGGCCGGAGGAGTCGATCTGCTCGACGTTAGGCGTCTGCGGCTCAGCCTGCGGCGTCGCAGAGGAGAGCGCGTCGCGCCGGGCAGTCCGTCGCAGCCGTGGTTTCGGAAGGTTCGGCATCGTTTGCGCTCATCGTCTCTTTGGGCATCGCATCCACAGTGGGCACAAGGTTAACCCCACCGCCATGCCTGGACCGGACAGAAACTCTCCTGGTAAGGTTCTTCCAACATAAGCGCCACATCTAGAGGGGTGGAGGGACTGGCCCGTAGAAGCCCCGGCAACCACCTCGGACCTATCGGTTCGAGGGGAGGTGCCAAGTCCAGCAGGTCGATTTTGAGGCCTGGAAGATGTGGGGGACGTCCGATCGGACCTCTGCCCCACAGGCGGAGGTTTTTTTCTAGGTAGAGAAAGAGATGATCGGATGTCAATCGAGAACCTGAAGTGCAAGGAGTGCGGGGCGACCTATGAGCTGGGAGCCCACTACGCCTGCGAGAACTGCTTCGGCCCGCTCGAAGTCGCCTACGACTACTCGGGCCTCGACCCGGCCGAGGCGAAGCGCCGGATCCAGGCCGGCTCGCAGGGAATCTGGCGCTACGGCGACTTCCTGCCGTTCACCGGGCGCCCGCTGGACCCGCTCGAGCCCGGCCTGACCCCGCTGTTGCGCGCCGACCGCCTCGCCGAGCGACTCGGCCTCGACGCCGAGATCTGGGTCAAGAACGACGCCGCCAACCCGACCCACTCCTTCAAGGACCGGGTCGTCGCGGTCGCGGTCGCGAAGGCGCGCGAGCTCGGCTTCGAGACCGTCGCCTGCGCCTCGACCGGCAATCTCGCCAACGCCGTCGCCGCCCACGCCGCCGCCGCGGGGCTCGAGTCCTACGTCCTCGTTCCCGCCAACCTGGAGGAGCAGAAGCTGCTCGCCACCGGCATCTACGGCACCAACCTGGTCGGCGTCCGCGGCAACTACGACGACGTCAACCGCCTCTGCACCCAGCTCGCCGAAACGCGCCCCTGGGCCTTCGTCAACGTCAACCTGCGCCCCTACTACGCCGAGGGCTCGAAGACGCTCGCCTACGAGACGGCCGAGCAGCTCGGCTGGGAGCTGCCGGACCGGGTGGTCTGCCCGATCGCCTCGGGCTCGCTCTTCACCAAGGTCGGCCGCGGCTTCCAGGAGTGGCTCGACATCGGCCTGGTCGAGGGCTCCCAGCCGATCTTCAACGGCGCCCAGGCGCTCGGCTGCAGCCCGGTCGCCACCGCTTTCGCCGAGGGCTGGGACGTCTGCAAGCCGCAGAAGCCGGAGACGATCGCCAAGAGCCTGGCGATCGGCGACCCGGCCGACGGCCCCTACGCGCTCGAGCAGGCACGGCGCACGGGCGGCGCGATCGACTCGGTCAGCGACGCGGAGATCCGCGACGGGATCCGCCTGCTGGCGGAGACGACCGGGATCTTCACCGAGACCGCCGGCGGGGTGACGATCGGCGTCCTCGCCAAGCTGGCCGAGCGCGGCGACATCGCCGCCGGCGAGCGGGTCGTCGTCTACATCACCGGCGAGGGGCTGAAGACGCTCGACGCCGACACGCGATAGCTTCCGCATGCACGAGATCGATCCAGATCTCGACAGCTTCGAGTCCGAGTTCGCGCACCAGGAGGTAACCGTCTGATGGCAGTCACCGTGAAGATCCCGACCCAGCTGCGCGCCGCGACCGGCGGCGATGCCGAGGTCGAGGTTTCCGGCTCGACCGTGGGCGAGGTGCTCGACGCGGTCTTCGAGGCGCACGGGGACCTGCGCGAGCGGATCACCCAGGACGGCGACCTGCGCCGCTTCGTCAACGTCTACGTCAGCGGCGAGGACATCCGCTTCCAGCAGGGCCTGGAGACGGCGATCGGCGAGGGCGACGAGGTCACCATCCTGCCGGCGGTAGCCGGCGGCTGAGTGGAGCATTGACCGCCCCCCAGGGGGGAAGATCCTCCAAACGATGAAGCCTCCTGTGGCAATCCTCTGCGGGGGGCGCGGTACGCGGCTGCGCGAGAGGACCGAGACGGTGCCGAAGGCGCTCGTCGAGATCGGCGGGATGCCGATCCTCTGGCACGTCATCGGGATCTACGCCGCGCAGGGCTTCGACCGGTTTCTCCTCGCCACCGGATACCTCGGCGAGGCGGTGGAGGAGTTCGTCGCCGCCGAGGCTTGGCCGCAGGGCGTCTCGGTCGAGTGCGTCGACACCGGGGAGGACACCCCGACCGGGGGGCGGATCGCGCGCCTCGCCGACCGCCTCGAGGGGGGCACCTTCTGCGCGACCTACGCCGACGGCGTCGCCGACGTCGACCTCGATGCCCTGCTCGGCTTCCACGCCGGGCACGGGGGGCTGGCGACGATGACCGTCGTGCGGCCGCATCTGCAGTGGGGTGTCGCCGAGCTGGATGGCGACGGCAGGGTGGAGGGGTTCGTGGAGAAGCCCCGCAGCGAGCGCTGGATCAACGGCGGCTTCTTCTGCTTCGAGCCGGGCGCGCTCGAGTACCTGGACGAGGCGAGCGTGCTGGAGCGCGAGCCGCTGTCCCGACTCGCCGGCGGCGGGCAGCTGCGCGCCCACCGCCACGAGGGCTTCTGGGACTGCATGGACACCTACAAGGACGCGGTCGTCCTCAACGACCTCTGGGCCGGCGGCGAAGCACCCTGGAAGGCCCTGGCGGAGGCGGGAACGCGTTGAGCCGCGCACTTGTCAGCGGCGCCCACGGCTTCGTCGGCTCCCACCTGGCCGCGGCGCTGCTGGAGCGCGGCGATGCGGTGCGGGTGCTCGACCGCCCGGCGCCACGCCTCGCCGACGTGGGCGGCGAGCGCTGCTCGGGGCTCGACCTGCTCGGCATCCGCGATGAGGTCGAGCTGGTCGAGGCCGACCTGCGCGACGCCGACGCCGTGGCGGCGGCGATCGAGGGGGTCGACGCGGTCTTCCACCTCGCTGCCCAGACGATCGTCGGCGTTGCCCGCGACTCGCCGCTGGAGACGTTCGAGGTCAACGTGCGCGGCGCCTGGAACGTGTTCGAGGCCTGCCGCGCCCATGCGGTCGAACGGGTCGTCTTCGCCTCCTCGGACAAGGCCTACGGTTCGAGCCCCGAGCTGCCTTACCGCGAGGACTTCCCGCTGCGCGCCGCCTATCCCTACGACGCCAGCAAGGCGGCGGCCGACACGATCGCGCGCAGCTACGCGAGCGCCTACGGCCTGCCGCTGGCGGTGACCCGCTTCGCCAACGTCTACGGCGGCGGCGACCTCAACTTCTCGCGTTTGATCCCGGAGACCGTCGTCGCCGTGCTCGAAGGCCGGCCTCCGGCGATCCGCTCCGACGGCAGCCCCGAGCGCGACTTCCTCCACGTCGACGACGCCGTCTCCGCCTACCTGGCGATCGCCGCGGCGCTCGAGAACGGCGCGGCGGGGGAGGCCTTCAACGCCGGCGGCGAGCGCCCGCACTCGGTGCGCGAGGTGGTCGGGCTGATCGCCGACGCTGCCGGTGGGGGCATCGAGCCCGACTTCCAGGGCGCCGGCAACCCCGACGGCGAGATCGACCGCCAGTTCGTCGACTCGACCAAGCTGCGCGAGCTGACCGGCTGGCGCCCCGCGGTCGAGCTCGAAGACGGCCTCCGCCGCACCCTCGAGTGGTACCGCGAGCACCTAGAGGCGCGTCCTGCTGCATAGGTAAGAGTAATACCGGTGCTACTCTTACTTCATGAAAATCACCAGCAAGGGCCAGGTCACGATCCCCAAGGAGATGCGGGATTCGCTTGGACTCCTGCCTGGGACCGAGGTCGAATTCGTGCCCGGGGAGAGAGAGATTCGCGTCCGCAAGGCAGCGACCGGCCGTAGACGGGGCGAGGAATTCATCGAGCACCTGCGCGAGGCTGGCAAGAACTACACGATGACGACGGACGAAGTGATGAGGCTCACCCGGGGAGAGGATTGGGGTAAGGGGACTTAGGTAGGTGTGCCCGCAATCCTTGTCGACTCGAACGTCCTGATCGACGTCCTGGATCAGGATCCCCACTGGGAGGCCTGGTCCCACGCCGCGATGGTAGAGGCGCTGGAGGAGGGCGCCCTGCTCGTCAACCCGATCGTCTACGCCGAGATCTCGATCGGTTTTTCGACGGCGGAAGCATGCGATCTAGCGCTTTCAAAACGCTGGGTTGAGCGCATCCCGATGCCGTGGCCAGCTTCGTTCCTGGCCGGCAAGGCGTTTTTCGAGTATCGACGCAGCGGTGGCCTGCGGCTCTCGCCCCTTCCGGATTTCTTTATCGGCGCACACGCCGCGGTCGGTCGTCATCGCCTCCTCACTCGCGATCCGACTCGCTACCGGACATATTTCCCGACGGTGGAGCTGATCTCGCCCGAGTAGTGGGGAGGCCCAGATACCCTGAGCGTCCATGTGCGGGCGCTTCACGGTCACGAACAAAGACACGAAGACGATCGCCGACCGCTTCCAGGTCGAGCTCGAACGCTCGCTGGAGCGCAACTCCTCCGGCGATGCGCCGCCGCCGAGCAAGGAGCGGGTGAAAAAAGCCGAATCGGGCCTGGGCCGCTTCAACGTCGCGCCGACCCAAGAGATCTTGACGGTTCGCTCCTCGCCCGACCCCGAGGAGGCGGCCGCCGGCGAGCGCGAGGCGCGGCTGATGCGCTGGGGCCTGGTGCCGCGCTGGGCCAAGGACCTCAAGGTCGGCTACCGGATGATCAACGCCAAAGCCGAGAACCTGACCTCGAGCCGGGCCTACTCGCCGCTGGTCGGCAAGTTCCGCCACCGCTGCCTGATCGTCGCCGACGGCTTCTACGAGTGGATGCGGGCCGAGGACCCGAAGCAGCCACGCCAGCCCTGGCGCTTCACCGTCGACGGCGGCGAGCCCTTCGCCTTCGCCGGCATCTGCACCCGCAAGGAGTGGGAGGACGAGGGCGACCGCGGCTTCGAGGACGGCTGGCTCTACAGCTGCACGATCGTCACCACGACGCCGAACGAGGTCGTCGGCAAAGTCCACGACCGGATGCCGGCGATCCTGCCCGGCCCCGAGGCCGAGGCGGCCTGGCTGCGGCCCGACCTGGCGGCCGAGGACGCGATCGCGATGTGCGCCCCGCTGCCCGCCTCACGCATGGAGGGCGCCCCCGCCAACCCAAAGCTGAACAAGGTCGGCAAAGGGATCGAGGGCCCGGAGCTGCTCGTCGCCCCCTAGACGTGCCGCGACTTAAGTACCCATAGGGTCCGCTAACTCGCGGCACGTCCCGTCAGCGTGCCGGCGGTGCGCACGGTGGCGCTGCCCGTCGCGTTCTCCACGCCGCAGGAGATGGAGATGGAGGGAGTCGTCGTGGCGGTCCTCCAGAAGGAGGCGAAGCCGAGCTCCAGCGGCTCGGCGGGGCGGCCGGGGGGGAGGCCCCACTGCCACTCTTGCGAAGCGGTCCTGGCGGTGTCCCAGCTGACCACGACGCCGCGCAGGTCGGTGAAGGAGTCGAAGGCGTCGCCGAGTTCCAGCGAGGCGTATTCGGCGCCGTTGGAGTGGAACCTCACCCCGACGCTCTCCGGCACCTCCTGCTTCGTCAGGCTGTATTCGCCGCTGGAGCGGGGGAAGGCGCCGCGGCTGTCGACGGTGCGGCCGAGCTCCGCGCCGCCGCCCCTCATCCGGCAGCGCACCCGTGCCTGTCCGACGGCCGAGCCGGCCTCGATCCTCAGCACCGCCGTCGCGCGGAAGACCCTTTCCCCTTCGATGTTGTCTTCGGTCGCTCGCAGACCGGCCTCGCCGAGCCGCATCGAGCCGCCGCCGGGAATCCGGGCCGGCGGGGAGTCGGGCAGCGCTTCGCGCGCCACCCATTCGAGCTTCACCGAGGTTCCGCCGGCCTCGTCGGTCGAGAGCAGCGCAGCCGCGAGCGTGGCGACAAGCCCGATCGCGATCACCGCCAGCGCCCCCCGCGGCGGGCGGGTATCCGTGCCCACGTCCATGACGCGCCCGGCAGGATTCGAACCTGCGGCCTCCGCCTCCGGAGGGCGGCGCTCTATCCAGCTGAGCTACGGGCGCTCTGGCAAGCAGCTTATCCGTCGCCGAACCCACCGTCGCCTTCGCGTAGGCTCGCGGCCATGGACCTATCGGTTGCCTTTCTTGGCACGGGCGGTGCCGTCCCCTCGGCGCGACGCAATACCGCGAGCGTGCTCGTCGCTCGCGGCGGGGAACGGCTGCTCTTCGACTGCGGCGAGGGGACGCAGCGCCAGATGCAGCGCTCGCTGGGGCTGGTCCAGGTCGACGCGATCTACTTCACCCACTTCCACGCCGACCACTTCCTCGGCCTGCCCGGGCTGCTGAAGACGTATGACCTGACCGAGCGCGAGCGGCCACTGACGATCTACGGGCCACGCGGCCTGCGCGATCTGATCCAGAGCCTGGGCCGGGTGATCGGGCGGGTCGATTACAAGGTCGACCTGATCGAGCTCGAGCCCGGCGACGCCATCCCTTGCAAGGGCGCCGAGGTGCGCGCCTTCCCGGTCGAGCACAGCGTGCGCGCGCTGGGCTATTCCCTGGTGGAGGCGGACCGCCCCGGTCGCTTCGACCCCGAGGTCGCGAAGCGGCTCGGCGTCGCGGAAGGCCCCGATTTCGCCAAGCTGCAGCGCGGCGAGGCCGTCGAGGGCTCCGCCGGGCCGGTCGAGCCCGGCGAGGTGATGGGCGAGTCGCGCCCCGGGCGCACGCTCGTCGTCACCGGCGACACGGCCCCCTGCCGGGCGACGGTCGAGGCAGCGCACGGGGCGGAGCTGCTGATTCACGACGCCAGCTTCTCCGAGGAGGAGGCCCAGCGGGCAGCCGACACCGGTCACTCGACTGTCGGCCAGGCCGCAGCGGTGGCGCGCGAGGCCGAAGTGAAGCTGCTCGCCCTCGTCCACATATCGTCCCGATACCACGTCGGCAAAGTGCTGGAGGAGGCCCGCGAGGTGTTCGAGCCGACGCTCGCCCCGCGCGACTTCGACCTGGTCGAGATCCCCTTTCCCGAGCGCGGCGACCCCGTCCTGGTGGCCAACGGGGCCCGCGAGCGGGCCGAGCCGCAGCCGGTCGAGTAGGGCGCGGTCCTCAGCCGGCGAGGGAGGCGATCGCCCCGGCGACGGCGGCCGACTGGTCCTCCGGGACGAAGTGCTTCGCCGGCAGCAGGGTCGCTCGCTCGACCCCGAGCGCCCGCTGCACCTCGCGCATGCGCGAGGCGTCGAGCATCCGGTCGTCGCGTCCCCAGACGACCTGGGCCGGGTAGGTGCGGCTGGCGAGGCCGTCGAAGAAGAAGCGCTGCTTGGCCGCGCTCAGCTCGAAGCCGCGCATGATCTCGAGGAAGGCGCGACCCCGGTCGACGCGCTTCAGCAGCGCGTGGTGGGCGTCGACCTCGGCTCGCGGCACGGCGGAGCGGTCGCCGATCCCGACCAGGTAGTAGATCTGCCTGAACGGCAGGCGCATCATGCTGCGCAGCCAGAGCTCGCCGACTCCCCGGATCGAGAAGGGGTGCATGGGCCAGGGACGGTGGAACGCCGCCGCGTCGACCAGCGTGTTCAGCGCCGTCAGCGACCTCACCCGCTCGGGGTTCCGGATCGCCCACTCGAACCCGACCGGCCCGCCGATGTCGTGCACCACCAGGTGGCAGGACTCGATGCCGAGAGCGTCGATCGCCTCGCCGGTCCAGCGCGCCAGCCCGCCCCAGCTGTAGTCGAACCCCTCGGGCCGATCGGCTAGGCCCAGCCCGGGAAAGTCGAAGGCGATGCCCCGCAGACCCCGCCCGGCAAGCTCCGGAACCACCCTCCGGTAGAGGAAGGAGCTGACGGGAACCCCGTGCAGCAGCACGACGGGATCGCCGCTGCCCTGCTCCAGGACGAAGCTGCCGACGCCCCCGGCCTCGAACCTCCGCCCGCTGGCCCGGTGGCGGGAGATTGCCTCCGCAACGTCCGCTTTCACCCGCACAGGCTCGCACGAATCGTCGCCCCTCGCTGCTACTCTGAGCGCCGTCCTTTAACCCGGTCCCGCGAGGCCAGGAAGGAGCAAAGCGAAGTGAGCGAGAAGGTCGTGCTCGAGCGCGACGACTTGAGGCGAACGCTGCGGCGGATCGCCCACGAGATCGCCGAGGCCAACCCGGAGCCCGAGCGTCTCGCGATCGTCGGCGTCCACACGCGCGGCGCTGTGATCGCCCGCCGCCTGCACGCGCTCGTCGGCGAGCTGACCGCGGCCGAGACCCCGATCGGCGATCTGGACATCGCCTTCTACCGCGACGACGTCGGCGCCCAGTCGCCGGCCACGCAGCCCGTGGTCCACGCCTCGCACATCGACTTCGACCTCGGCGGACGCACCGTGGTCCTGGTCGACGACGTGCTCTTTACCGGCCGCACCGTCCGCGCCGCGATCGACGCTCTCTTCGATTACGGCCGCCCGCAGCGCGTGCAGCTGGCGGTGCTCTGCGACCGCGGCCACCGCGAGCTGCCGATCCGGCCCGACTACGTCGGCAAGAACCTGCCGACTGCTCGCGCGCAGCGGGTCAACGTGCGGCTGGAGGAGACCGACGAAGTGGACCGGGTGACGATCTCCGAGCCGCAGGCGGCGGAGGCGATCGCATGAAGCACCTGCTCGCGATCGAGGACCTCGGCCGCGACGAGATCGAGGCGATCCTCGACCGCGCCGAGAGCTTCGCCGAGGTCGGCCGCCGCGACATCAAGAAGGTGCCGACGCTGCGCGGGCGCACCGTGGTCAGCCTCTTCTACGAGTCCAGCACCCGCACCAGCGCCTCCTTCGAGCTCGCCGCCAAGCGCCTCTCGGCCGATCTCGTCTCGATCAAGTCGGCCGGCTCCTCGGTCGACAAGGGCGAGTCGCTGAAGGACACATGCGCGACCATCTCGGCCTACGAACCGGCGGCGATCGTGATCCGCCACCCCTACGCGGGGGCCGCCCAGCTGGTCGCTGGCTGGACCGCGGCGGCGGTGGTCAACGCCGGCGACGGCAAGCACGAGCACCCGAGCCAGGCCCTGCTCGACCTCTTCACCCTGCGCCGCCGGCTCGACTCGCTCGAGGGCAAGCGAATCTGGATCGTGGGCGACGTCCTTCACAGCCGCGTCGCCCGCTCCAACCTGATCGCCTTCCAGGCGCTGGGGGCCGAGGTGACGGTGTGCGGCCCTCCAGCGCTGATCCCGCGTGACGTCGAGCAGCTCGGCTGCGAGGTCTCGCACTCGCTCGACCGGCTCGGCGAGGCCGACGTCGTCTATGCGCTGCGCTTGCAGCGCGAGCGGATGAGCGAGAGCTTCGTGCCCTCGATCCGCGAGTACGCCGCCCACTTCCAGATCGACTTGCGGCGGCTCGGTCCGCGGCAGCTGCTGATGCATCCCGGCCCGGTGAACCGCGGCATCGAGCTCTCCGGCGACGCGATCGACTCGCCCCAGTCGCTGGTCGCCGAGCAGGTCTCCTCCGGGCTCGTCGTGAGGATGGCGATCCTCTACGAGCTGCTGGCTGCGGGCGGCGAGCACCCGGCCCCCGTCGCGGGCGACGAGGGGCGCAGCCCGACCCCGATCGGACAACCCGCGTGAGCCTCGCCGAGGCGCTCGACATGCGCTCCGGAGAGGGCGCCGACCTGGTCCTGCGCGGGGTCACGGTGCTCGACCCGGCGGCCGGGATCGAGGGTGCCCACGACGTCGTCGTCCGCGCCGGCCGCATCGCCGAGCTGGCCGTCCCGGGCGGTGCCGCCGTGGACGGGCTGGAGGAGGTCGACGCCGAGGGCCTGCACGCGTTCCCCGCCTTCTTCGACCCGCATGTCCACTTCCGGGTCCCCGGGCACGAGCACAAGGAGGACATCGAGACGGGAACCCGTGCGGCCGCCGCCGGCGGCTACTGCGGCATCCTCGCGATGGCCAACACCGAACCCCCCGTCTCCACTCCGGCCGACGTCGAGGCGCTGCGCGGCGCCGCCCGCGAGCAGGCCTCCGTCCCGATCGGCTTCCTCGCCACCGTCACCCGCGGCATGGAGGGCGAGGAGCTGACCGAGATGGGGTCGATCCGCGCCGCCGGCGCGGTCGGCTTCAGCGACGACGGCCTGCCGATTCGCAGTGCCCGGCTTCTGCGCCGCGCCCTCCAGTACCAGCGGCTCTGCGGCGGCACGATCGCCCTGCATGAGGAGGACCCCGAGCTCTCCGGCGACGGCGTCATGCACGAGGGCGCGGTCTCGGCCGCGCTGGGACTCGCCGGCGTGCCCTCGATCTCGGAGTCGACCATGATCGCCCGCGACGCTGCCCTCGCCGGCTACGAGGACGCGCGGATCCACGTCCAGCACCTCTCCGCCGCCGAGTCGGTCGAGGCCGTCCGCGCCGCCAAGGCGGCGGGCGTGCGGATCAGCTGCGAGGCGAGCCCGCACCATCTCTGCATCACCGAGGAGGAGGTGCGCAGCCTCGACCCGGGCCGCTTCAAGATGAACCCGCCGCTGCGCTCCGAGGCGGACCGACAGGCGCTGATCGCCGGCCTCCGCGACGGCACGATCGATTGCGTCGCGACCGACCACGCTCCCCACGCGGCGGAGGAAAAGGAAGTGCCGTTCGAGCAGGCGGCGATGGGTGTGACCGGGCTGGAGACCGCCTTCGCCGCGCTCCACACCGAGCTGGTCCTGCCGGGCACGATCGACCTCGGCCTGCTGGTCGAGCGGATGGCTGGCGGCGCCGCACCCTTCGACCTCGAGCGGCCGACCCTGGCGCCGGGCAGCGAGGCCAACGTCGTCCTCTGCGACCTCGCCGCCGAGTGGACCGTCGGGGAAGAGGGCTACGAGAGCCGCTCGCAGAACTCCTGGTGCGCCGGCCGCACGCTTACCGGCCGGGTGCTGATGACCGTGGCCGGCGGCCAGGTCGCCTACCGGCTGCGCAGCTTCTCCCTCGGAGTCGCGGCGTGAGCGCCGGCTACGTCCTGCTCGAAGACGGGACCCGCTTCGACGGCGAGCTCTGTGGCCACCCGGACGCGGTCTGCGGCGAGGTCGTCTTCAACACCTCGATGACCGGCTACCAGGAGTCGGTCACCGACCCCTCCTACGCCGGCCAGATCATCGTCTTCACCTACCCGCTGGTCGGCAACTACGGCGTCTCCGCCGCAGCGATGGAGTCGGACCGGATCCACGCGCGCGGCGTCGTCATGCGCGATCCGAAGAACCGCGAGGACGTCGCCACCGCCGAGGGCGGCTGGCTCGACTGGCTCGGCGACTGCGGCGTGCCCGGGATCGGCGGCGTCGACACGCGGGCGCTCGTCCGCCACATCCGCGACCGGGGGGCGATGCGGGGTGGCATCTTCGCGGCGGAGACGGCCGAGGCCGAGGCGCGCGAGCGGGTCGCCGCCGAGCCCTCGATGCAGGGCGCCGACCTGGCCCGCACCGTGACCCCAGCCGAGCCGATCCGCTTCGAGGGCGGCGGTCCGCACGTCGTCGGGATAGACACCGGGGTCAAGCTCAACATCGTGCGTGAGCTGCGCCAGCGGGATTGCCGCCTGACGCTGCTGCCCTGCACCTCCTCCGCCGAGCAGGTGCTGGCCGAGGAGCCGGACGTCGTCTTCCTCGCCAACGGCCCCGGCGACCCCGGCGCGCTCGACTACGTCGTCGGCACCGTGCGCGAGCTCGTCGGCAAGCGGCCGATGTTCGGCATCTGCCTCGGCCACCAGCTGCTCTGCCGCGCGGTTAGCCTGGAGACGTTCAAGCTGCCCTTCGGCCACCGCGGCGCCAACCACCCGGTCAAGGACCTGGCCAGCGGGCGGATCGAGATCACCTCGCAGAACCACGGCTTTGCCGTCCAGGGGCCGGACGGCGAGGCGCGGATCGAGGCCGACGAGCCGGTTCGCTGGGAGACCGACTTCGGCGCCGCCGAGCTCTCCCACCTCAACCTCTACGACCGCACCGTCGAGGGCCTGGTGCTGAAGGACGTGGCGGCGGCGACCGTCCAGTACCACCCCGAGGCCGGCCCCGGCCCGCACGACGCACGGCACCTGTTCGACTCCTTCCTCGAGCTTGCGCATGCCTAAGCGCACCGACATCGAGAAGATCATGCTGATCGGCTCGGGGCCGATCGTGATCGGCCAGGCCGCCGAGTTCGACTACTCGGGGGTGCAGGCGTGCAAGGTGCTGCTCGACGAGGGCTACGAGGTCGTCCTCGTCAACTCCAACCCGGCGACGATCATGACCGACCCGGAGTTCGCCACCGCGACCTACGTCGAGCCGCTGCTGCCCGGCCCGGTGGCGAAGATCATCGAGAAGGAGCGGCCCGACGTGCTGCTGCCGACGCTGGGCGGCCAGACCGCCCTCAACGTGGCGATGGCGCTGCACGAGAACGGCACCCTGGAGGAGTTCGGCGTCGAGCTGATCGGCGCCGATCACAACGCGATCCGCCGCGCCGAGGACCGCGAGGAGTTCCGCCGCACGATGACCGAGGCGGGCCTCGACATCCCCTGGTCGCTGACGGTCGGCAGCCTCGGCGAGGTCGAGGCGGCGCTCGCCGAGGGCCGCATCGCGCTGCCGGCGATCGTCCGCCCCGCCTTCACCCTGGGGGGTCAGGGAGGCGGCGTGGGGGCGACCGAGACCGAGCTGCGACAGGTCGTCTCCGAGGGGCTCGCGGCCAGCCCGATCAACCAGGTCCTGGTCGAGGAGTCGGTGCTGGGCTGGGGGGAGTTCGAGCTGGAGGTGATGCGCGACCGCAACGACAACGTCGTGATCGTCTGCTCGATCGAGAACGTCGACCCGATGGGGGTCCACACCGGCGACTCGGTCACGGTGGCGCCGGCGCAGACGCTCACCGACCGTCTCTACCAAGAGCTGCGCGACCAGGCGATCCGCGTGATCCGCGCGATCGGAGTCGAGACCGGCGGTTCGAACATCCAGTTCGCGGTCGACCCCGTGAGTGGCCGGATCGTCGTGATCGAGATGAACCCGCGCGTCTCGCGCTCCTCGGCGCTGGCCTCGAAGGCGACCGGCTTCCCGATCGCCAAGATGGCGGCGAAACTGGCCGTCGGCTACGCGCTGGAGGAGATCCCCAACGACATCACGCAGAAGACGATGGCCTGCTTCGAGCCGACGATCGACTACGTGGTGACGAAGATCCCGCGTTTCGCCTTCGAGAAGTTCCCCGGAGCAGAGGGGCGCCTCTCCACCCACATGCAGAGCGTCGGCGAGGCGATGGCGATCGGTCGCACCTTCCGCGAGTCCTTCGCCAAGGCGATGCGCTCGCGCGAGCTCGACTCCCCATCCGAGCCCCCCGCCGGCGACGAGGAGCTGCTGGAGGCGATCGCGGTGCCCTGCGCCGAGCGCTTCGACCTCGTGCTGGAGGCCTTCCGCCGCGGGCTCGACGTCGAGGCGGTGCACGAGCGTTGCCTGGTCGACCGCTGGTTCCTGCACGAGCTGCGCGACCTCGCCACCGAGGGCGACGGCACCGAGGGGCTCGCTCGAACCTACAAGTCGGTCGACACCTGCGCCGCCGAGTTCGAGGCGGCGACCCCCTACTACTACTCCACCCACGAGCGGCCGGCGACGGGGCCCGTCGGCGCTTCCGAGGTACGGCGGGGCGACCGCGACTCGGTGGTGATCCTCGGCGCCGGCCCGAACCGGATCGGCCAGGGGATCGAGTTCGACTACTGCTGCGTGCACGCGGCGATGACCGTGCGCGAGCTGGGCCGCGACGCGGTGATGATCAACTGCAATCCCGAGACCGTCTCGACCGACTACGACACCTCGGACCGGCTCTACTTCGAGCCGTTGACGGCCGAGGACGTGCTCGCCGTATGCGAGCAGGAGCAGCCCGAGGGCGTGATCGTCCAGTTCGGCGGGCAGACGCCGCTGAGGATCGCCCGCGCTCTCGAGGAGGCGGGGGTGCCGATCCTGGGAACCCCGCCGGCGGCCCTGCTGAGCGGCGAGGCGAGCTCGAAGCAGAAGCTCTCGCCCGTCGACGTGATCGATCGCGCCGAAGACCGCGGCAGGTTCGGCGCGCTGCTGCGTCGGCTCGGCATCGAGCACCCCCCTTACGGAACGGCGCTCTCGGCAGAAGAGGCAATGGTGATCGCCGAGGAAGTCGGCTTCCCGCTGCTGGTCCGGCCCTCCTACGTGCTGGGCGGAAGGGCGATGGAGCTCTGCTACTCGACCGCCGATCTCTCGGCCTACCTGGGGGCCAACGTCAAGGCCGACCAGGAGCACCCGCTGCTACTCGACCGCTTCCTCGAGAACGCGATCGAGATCGACGTCGACGCGCTCGCCGACGGGGCGGACGTCTACGTCGCCGGGATCATGCAGCACGTCGAGGAGGCCGGGGTCCATTCCGGCGACTCGGCCTGCGTGATCCCGCCGATGAGCCTCGGCGAGGAGATGCTGGACGAGATTCGGCAGACGACCAAGCGGATCGCGCTCGATCTCGGCGTCGTCGGGCTGATCAACATCCAGTACGCGGTCGCGGGCGGCGCGCTGTACGTGATCGAGGCGAATCCCCGCGCCTCGCGCACGGTGCCCTTCGTCTCGAAGGCGATCGGCACGCCGCTGGCCAAAGTCGCCTGCCGCCTGATGCTGGGCGGGCGGCTCGCCGAGGAGGATCTGCCGCAGGAGCAGCCGAGCCACGTCAGCGTCAAGGAGGCGGTCCTGCCGTTCGCCCGCTTCGCCGGGGTCGACTCGGTGCTCGGCCCGGAGATGAAGAGCACGGGCGAGGTGATGGGCATCGCCGCCGACTTCCCGACCGCCTTCGCCAAGGCGCAGGCCGCGGCCGGCGTGCTGCTGCCGACAGAGGGAACCGTCTTCATCACCGTCACCGACACCGACAAGCCCGCGGCGACCCAGATGGCGGCCCGGTTCCACGAGCTCGGCTTCGAGCTGATCGCCACCGGCGGCACGGCGCAGTCGATCTCCTCGATGGGAGTGCCGGTGACGCGGATCAACAAGATCGGCGAGGGCTCGCCGCACGTCGTCGACCTGATCCGCGAGCGCCGCTGCGACCTGGTGATCAACACCCCGACCGGCTCCGGCGCGCGCGCCGACGGGCAGGCGATCCGAACAGCCGCGGTCCGTCACGGGATCCCCTGCGTGACGACGATGACCGGCGCGTCGGCCGCGGTGCGGGCGATCGCCGCCCAGAAGCAGGGCGAGCCGGCGGTCCTCAGCCTGCAGGAGGTCCACGGGCGGACGAGGGCCGAGCAGCCGCGATGACGGCCCCCTTCGGGCGCCGGGCCTGTCAGGTGACCGAGAGCCGGGCTTCCGGCGGCTACCGCGTCTTCTCCCTGCTCGATCCGACAGGCCCCGAACCGCAGCCGGGCCAGTTCTACATGCTGGCCGCCGAGCGGGGCTGGGGGGAGGGCGGCGAGCGGCCGTTCCTTCCCCGCGCCTTCTCCGTCGCCGACGCCGATCCCCTCGACGGCGGCGTCTGCCTCGACTTCCTGATCGAGGGCATCGGCCCGGGAACCGACCGCCTCTGCGAGCTCGAGGTCGGCGAGCGGGTCTGGGTCAACGGCCCGCTCGGCAACTCCTTCTCGGAGCCGGGCGAGCTGACCACGGGCGCCGCGGGAGCGGTCCTCGTCGGCGGCGGCATCGGCATCGCCCCACTCGCCCTGCTGCGCCGCCGCTTCGCCGACCGCAACGTCCCCAGCCGCGTCCTGCTCGGCTTCCGCGACGAGGCGCACTCGGGCGGCGTCGACGACCTCTTCGCCTGCTGCGAGGTCGGCCTCGCCAGCGACGACGGCCACGTCGGCCACCGCGGCTACGTCACCGACCTGCTGGCGGCGATGCTCGCGGGCGACGACGCCGGTAGCGCCGCCGTCTACGCCTGCGGCCCGCCGCCGATGCTCGAGGCAGTGGCCGCCCTCTGCTCGGATCGCAGCGTCGCCTGCGAGCTGGCGATGGAGTCGCCGATGGCCTGCGGCTACGGCGCCTGCTTCGGCTGCGCGGTGCCCAAGCCCGGCGGCGGCTACATACGGCTCTGCGTCGACGGTCCGGTGATCCGCGGTGGTTGAGTTCTGCGGGATCGAGCTCGCTCACCGGGTGGTCAACGCCTCGGGCACGTTCGACGTGATCGCGGCGCGGCGCGTGTACGGGGACGAGCTGCTGGAGAAATTCCCGTTTGCAGCGTTCGTGTCCAAGACCATCACGCTGGAGCCGCGAGCCGGGAACGAGCCGCAGCGGATCTGGGAGACGCCGGCCGGGATGATCAACTCGATCGGGCTGCCGAACAAGGGGCTGGAGGGGTTCCTGGAGGAGGACCTGCCGCAGCTGGCGGAATTGCCGGTGCCGTTGATCGTCTCCGCGATGGCGACGGGCCGCGAGGACTTCGGGCGGATGGTCGTCGCCCTGGACGAACGCGACGAGGTGGCCGCCCTGGAGCTGAACGTCTCCTGCCCCAACGTCCATTCCGGCCTGATCGTCGGCGAGCAGCCGGACGAGACCGTGGCGCTGCTGGAGGCGCTGCGGCCGCTGACCTCGAAGCCGCTGATCGTCAAGCTGACGCCGAACGTCGCCGACCCGGCGGCGGTCGCGGTTGCGGCGGAGGAGGGGGGAGCCGACGCGGTCTCGGCGATCAACACGCTGAAGGCCAGCGCGGTCGATCCCGCGAGCGGCAGGCCGGGAATCGCGGCCGGGCAAGGGGGGTTGTCTGGGCCGGCCGTGCGACCGATCGCCGTGGCGCAGGTTCGCGCCGCCGCCGCCGCGGTCCGGCTGCCGATCGTCGGTATGGGAGGGGTCTGCAGCGGCGACGATGCGTTCGAGTTCCTGACTGCTGGGGCGACCCTGGTGGCGGTTGGGACCGAGAACTTTCGCGACCCGGGCGCGGGGGGGCGGATTGCCGCAGAGCTCTCTGAGCGATCTGCGCAGCTCGCTTAGTCTCAACCTCGACTCGAGGTCTAGGTGAATTTGGAGGAAAACCGCCCCGCGGCCCTTGCACGCGAGCGCGCCGCGGCTATACTCGCCGCCCACATGCCCACCCCAGTCAAGACCTCCGCAGCGGCCCCAGAGAGGTCGCTGGACCAACGGATGGATGCGCTGAAGCGCGCCAACGACATCCGCACCGCGCGCGCCAAGCTGAAGAAGGACCTCAAGGCGGGCAAGGCGAGCATCCACGCGCTGCTGCTCGACCCACCCGAGTACGTGATGACCGCCAAGGTCTTCGACATGCTGCTCGCCGTCCCCAAGTACGGCCGGGTCAAGACCAACCGGATCCTCAATCAGTGTCGGATCTCGCCCTCGAAGACGATCGGCGGCCTCTCGGAGCGTCAACGGGCCGAGCTGGTCTCGCAGCTCCGCCGTTAGCGAAGCCGACCGCTGCTGCGGTCAATATCACCGGCCGCATGGCCAAAGTCTTCGTCATCACCGGCCCCAGCGGGGTCGGCAAGGGGACGCTGATCTCCCAGCTGCTCGAACGCGTATCGGGGCTGGAGCTCTCGGTCTCCGCCACCACGCGCCAGCCGCGCGAGGGCGAGCTCGATGGGCGCGACTACCACTTCCTAACGCCCGACGAGTTCGACCGGCGGATCGAGCGTGAGGACTTCCTCGAGTTCGCCACCTACAGCGGCAACCGCTACGGCACTCTGCGCTCCGAGGTCCGCAAGCGCCTCGATGCCGGCCGCTCCGTGGTGCTGGAGATCGAGGTGCAGGGGGCGCGTCAGGTGCGCGCCGCGATGCGCGAGTCGATCCAGGTCTTCATCGCGCCGCCGGACCCGAGCGTGCTCCGGCAGCGGCTCGAGTCCCGCGGGGCGGACTCCGCCGCGGCGATCGACGCCAGGCTGGAGGTGGCCGAGCAGGAGCTGGCGGCCCAGGACGAGTTCGCCTATCGCGTGGTCAACGCCGATCTGGAGCGCGCCGCAGCCGATCTGGAGGGGATCGTGCGCGGCGAGTTGGGCCTACAGGTAGACTCCACGGCCGAATGATCAAGCCACGCGTCGACAAACTCCTCGAGCACGCCGACTCGCACTACGCTGCGGTCGTCGTCGCGGCGAAGCGAGCGCGTCAGATAAACAGCTATTACCAGAACCTCGGCGAGGGCGGCTTCGGCGAGTACCCGCCGCCGATGGTCGAGGCCCGGGGGGATCGCAACTACCTCTCGATGGCGCTGGAGGAGCTTGCCGAGGGCAAGCTCAAATACGAGTACCGCGCCTAGCGCACCGCTACTCCAAGGAGGAAGACATGGCCAGGATCCTGCTCGGCGTAAGCGGCGGGATCGCCGCCTATAAGTCGCTGGAGCTGGCTCGCCTCGCCACCCTGGCGGGGCACGGCGTGCGGGTCGTGATGACCGAGGCCGCCGAGCGCTTCGTCGGCGCCGCCTCCTTCGAGGGGATCGTCGGCGCTCCGGTGCTGACCTCCGAGTTCGAGCGCGACCCGTTGCGCGGCGCGTTCCCGGGCGATCCACGGCCCGAGCACGACCCGATCGGCCACCTCGAGCTGGCCGCGAACTGCGACGCCTACCTGGTCGCGCCCGCCTCCGCCAACACGATCGCCAAGCTGGCGGCGGGGATGGGGGACTCGATGCTGACCACCTCCTTCCTCGCCTGCACCGCGCCCCGTCTGATCGCGCCGGCGATGAACGACCGCATGTACGCCGACGCGGCGACCCAGGCGAACTTGGCCACCCTGCGCGAGCGCGGCGTCGAGACGATCGAGCCGGGCGAGGGCCAGCTGGCGTCGCGGGGGGAGTTCGGCCGCGGCCGCCTGCCCGACCCGGCCGAGCTGTTGGCGCGAGTGGAAGCCGTGCTGCCGGCGGGCGAGCGTCCCTGGGACGGCCTGCGGGTGCTGGTGACCGCCGGGGGCACGCGCGAGCCGGTCGACCCGGTGCGCTTCCTCGGCAACCGCTCCAGCGGTCGCATGGGCCTGGCGCTGGCGGCCGCCGCAGCTCGCCGCGGCGCCGACGTCACCCTGATCGCCGCCAACGTCGCTCTCCCCGAGCCGGCCGGCGTCCGCCGCGTCGACGTCGAGACCGCAGCCGAGTTGTCCGGGGCCGCCCGCGCCGAGTTCTCGGCTGCCCATGTCCTGTTGATGGCCGCCGCGCCGGCCGACTTCAGGGCGAGCGAGCCCGCTGCCCACAAGCTGAGGCGCGAAGGGGACCTCGACCTCCAGCTGGAGCCGACCGAGGACATCCTCGCCGGCCTCGCCGCGACCCGGACCGACGAGCAGACCATCGTCGGCTTCGCCGCCGAACACGGCAACGACGTAGCCCGAGCCCGCGAGAAGCTGACCCGCAAGGGCGCCGACCTAATAGTCCTAAACGACGTCTCAAACCCCGAGATCGGCTTCGAGAGCCAAGAAAACGCCGCAATCCTGATCAGCTCCACCGAAGAGACCACCCTCCCACAAGCCCCCAAGGACGCAATAGCCGAGCAAATCCTCGACCGAGTAGACCAGCTCCGCACCAAGCCCGACCTTTCCCGAAGCTAGCCGGCGCCGGTTTGGGAGGGCGGGTGTGCGGCGGCGCAGCGGCGTCCTGTTTTTCGCCCAGCGGTCAGCGAGCGCAGACAGCAATTCGGGCGAAAAACCCAGCAAGCGGCCGCACACCCCGCCCTCCCCAAAAGGCGAGCGGGCTATACTGAGTTCAAGCTTTTTGTCCCTATGCAGTAGCGAGAAGTGGGCCTGGCCCACTTTTTTTTCGCCTCGAATCAGGCGTTTCCGCCCGGAAAAGGCATGGCAGACCTCAAAGACAGCATTCAGCAGCAGCTCTCGGAGCTCGACTCCGAGCTCGACCTGGTCGCCCTCGAGCAGCCGGGCACCGAATCGCTGCGCCTCTTCATCGACCACCCGGCCGGGGTCGATTTGGCCCTCTGCGAACGCGTCACCAGGCACCTCAACCAGCTCCGTGCCGAGTACGCGCTCGAGGTCTCGTCCCCCGGGCCGAAGTACAGCCGCACCGATCCAGTTTCCGAGACGACCGAGGAGCAGCCGTGAGCAAGGAGATCGTCGACGCAATCAAGGCGCTCGAGCAGGAGAAGGGCATCTCTTCCGACAAGCTGATGGACGCGCTCGCCGACGCGCTGCTGTCGGCCTACAAGAAGACGCCGGGGGCGGCCAAATACGCTCGCGTCGATCTCGACCACGAGACCGGCGACTTCCGCGTCTTCGAGTTGATCCTGCCGGTTGAGCTGGAGGAGAAGCTGCTGGCCGAGGCGGCCGAGGCCCAGGAAGAAGAAGAGCGCGAGATCGACCCCGAGACCGGTGAGCTGAAAGAGCCGGAGGAGCCCGAGCTCGACCCGGAGATGATCGCCCCCTACGAGGACCAGATCGAGACCCGCGACGTCACCCCCGACGACTTCGGCCGGATCGCCGCGCAGACCGCCAAGCAGGTGATCCTGCAGCGGATCCGCGAGGCGGAACGGATGATGATGTTCGAGGAGTACCAGGATCGTGTCGGCGAGCTGATCACCGGGATCATCCAGCAGTCCGACAAGCGCTACACGCTGGTCCAGCTGCGTGAGCGGGTCGAGGCGTTGCTGCCCAAGTCCGAGCAGGTCTACAACGAGCGCTACGACCACGGGATGCGGGTGAAGGCCGTGATCACCGACGTCTCCGACTCGACCAAGGGCCCGGCGATCGTCGTCTCCCGGCGCAGCCCAGAGCTGATCAAGAAGCTGTTCGAAATAGAGGTGCCGGAGATCGCCGACAAGCTGGTCGAGATCGTCGGCGTCGCCCGCGAGCCCGGTTACCGCTCGAAGATCGCGGTCGTCTCCCACACCGAGGGCGTCGACCCGGTGGGTGCCTGCGTCGGCCCGCGCGGCTCGCGTGTGCGGATGGTCGTCTCCGAGCTGCGCGGCGAGAAGATCGACATCATCCCCCACAACGACGAGCCCGCCCGCTTCGTCGCCAAGGCACTGTCCCCAGCGCGCGTACGCGAGGTGATCGTCGACGACGAGGAGCGGCAGGCGACGGTGATCGTCCCCGACGATCAGCTCTCGCTGGCGATCGGCCGCGACGGGCAGAACGCCCGCCTCGCCGCGCGCCTGACCGGCTGGCGGGTCGACATCAAGTCCGAGACCGAGTTCGCATCCGAGGATGAGGAGGTCGAGTACGAGGGCGAGGAGCAGTCCGACGGGCACTGCCTGGCGGTTCTCTCCAACGGACGCCGCTGTCCCAACGCGGCGATCGGCGACTCCTCCTACTGCGGCCTGCCCACCCACCAGGCGCTTGCCCGCTTCGAGACCAACCAGATCGTGGTGCTCTCTCCGCTGGAGGAGGCCGAGGTGGCGATCCTCGCGGATTCCGCCGCCGACGAAGGTCAGGTCAGCGAGATCGTCGCCAAGGCGGAGGCTCAGTTCGAGGAGCCTCAGCCCGAGGAGGCCGCTCCCGAGGAGCCCCAGGACGATGCGCCCGAGGAGGAGACTGCCGAGGCCGCCAAAGCCGAGCAGCAGGAGCCAGTCGCCGAGGAGGCTGAGCAGGCTTAGTGGCTAAGAAGCGCGTCCATGAAATCGCCAAAGCTCAGGGGCTGAGCAGCAAAGAGCTGCTTGCTGCGCTCAAGAAGGCCGGGATCGAGGCCAAAGCTGCGGCGTCGAGCGTCGAGGAGGCCGATGCGCTGAAGGCGCTGGGTGGCGGGAACGCCGCAACCGCAACGGCGACCAAGCCCAAGCCGAAAGCGGAGGCCAAACCCGCGGCGGCGCCCAAAGAGACGGCCAAGCCCGCCGCAGAGCCGGCCGCCAAACCGGCGCCCGCCGCCAAAAAACCCTCCGGGTCGACGAAGAAACGCCGCGTTGTGATCGATTCCCAGGCCGCGCGCCGCGACCAGATGGGCGGCCCGCCGCCGCAGCGTCCGCCGCGGCGGCGTGGCGGCAGGCGCCGCCGGCCGCTGCTCGAGGAGCCGCCGGTCAGAACCGAGGAGCCGGCCGAGCCAGAGGCGACCAGGGTCAACTCCGGGGCGACCGTGCGCGAGGTTGCCGAGCTGCTCGGCCTGGGCAGCGCCGAGGTGATCAAGAAGCTGATGATGATGGGGGAGATGGCGACCCTCACCCAGACCCTGACCGACGAGTCGATCAGGGCGATCGCCGATGAGTACGACCGCAAGATCGAGATCGTCACCGCGGCCGAGGAGGAGCCGGAGGCGCCGGAGTTCGAGGACTCCGAGGAGAGCCTCGTCGACCGGCCGCCGGTGGTGACGATCATGGGCCACGTCGACCACGGCAAGACCTCGCTGCTCGACGCGATCCGCGAGACCGAGGTCGCCGCCGGCGAGGCCGGGGGCATCACCCAGCACATCGGCGCCTACCAGGTCCACCACGAGGAGAAGACGATCACCTTCCTCGACACCCCGGGCCACGCCGCCTTCACCGCGATGCGCGCCCGCGGCGCCAAGGTCACCGACATCGCCGTCGTCGTGGTCGCCGCCGACGACGGCGTCATGCCGCAGACCAAGGAGGCGATCGACCACGCTCGCGCCGCCGACGTGCCGATCCTGATCGCCGTCAACAAGATCGACAAAGAGGGCGCACAGCCTGACCGGGTGCGCAACGAGCTCGCCGCCGACGGGCTGACGCCCGAGGACTGGGGCGGCGAGACGGTCTACTGCGACGTCTCGGCCAAGACCCACGAAGGGCTCGACAACCTGCTCGACATGATCCTGCTCGTCTCCGAGCTGGAGGAGCTGGGTGCCAACCCCGACGCTCCCGCCTCGGGGACGGTGATCGAGTCCCAGCTCGATCCCGGCCGCGGCCCGGTGGTCACGATCCTGGTCCAGCGCGGCACGCTCGAAGTCGGCGACGCGCTGGTCGCCGGCCCGCAGTGGGGCCGGGTGCGGGCGATGCACGACTTCACCGGCGAGCGCGTGCTGGTGGCCGACCCGGGGATGCCGGTCGAGGTGCTCGGCTTCGACGGCGTCTGCGAGGCGGGGGAGCTCGTACGGGTGGTCGAGAACGACCGCCGCGCCCGCCAGCTCGCGCAGGAGCGCGGCAACCGGCTGAAGACCGAGGCCCTGGCCCGCCGACAGGCGCGCAAGGTCAGCCTCGAGGAGGTCTTCTCGCGCGCTCAGGAAGGCGACATCAAGGAGCTCAACATCGTGCTCAAGGCCGACGTTGCCGGCTCGCTGGAGGCGCTCCAGGACGAGATCGCGAAAGTGCCGCAGGAGCAGGTCGGGATCAACATCATCCACTCGCAGACCGGCGGCATCAACGAGTCCGACGTGATGCTGGCCTCGGCCTCCGACGCGATCATCATCGGCTTCAACGTGCGCCCGCTGGCCGACGCCCGCCGCGCCGGCGAGCGCGAGGGCGTCGACGTCCGCACCTACTCGGTCATCTACAAAATCACCGAAGACCTGCGCAACGCGATGGAGGGCCTGCTGGAGGCGGTCGAGGTCGAGGAGACGCTCGGCGAGGCCGAGATCAAACAGACCTTCAAGGCCTCCAAGGTCGGTCGCATCGCCGGCTGCATCGTCAACGAGGGCAAGGTCGCCCGCGACGCCAGCGTCCGCCTGATCCGCGAGGGCACGGTGATCTGGGACGGCAGGCTCGGCTCCCTGCGCCGCTTCAAAGACAACGTGCAGGAGGTCGAGGAGGGCCAGGAGTGCGGCATCGTGCTCGAGGGCTACGCCGACGTCAAGGACGGAGACGTGCTCGAGTTCTTCAAGACCAAGCAGGTCGAGCAGACGCTGGAGTAGGATGGCCACGCCTCGCATGCGCCGTATCAACGAGGTGCTTCGCGAGGTGATCGGCGCCGCGATCGCCACCGAACTGAGCGACCCTCGGATCGGCTTCGTCACCGTGACCTCGGTCGAAACCAGCCCAGACCTCCGCACCGCCAAGGTGCACGTCAGCGTGCTCGGCGACGAGGACGCGCGCGAGGAGACGCTCGCCGGTCTGCGCTCCTCGCACGGCGTGCTCCAGTCGAAGATCGCCGCCGAGACGCGGATGAAGCGGACCCCGACCCTGACCTTCCACTACGACCCCACGGTCGAGCAGGGAATGCGGATCTCCCATCTGCTCGAAGAAGACGACGAGGGAGAGCGATGAGCGAGACGACCGACATAGGCGCCACCGCGATCGAGCGCGTGGCCGCCGAGATCCGTGGCCGCGATCGCTTCCTGCTCACCGCCCACGAGGGGCCCGACGGCGACGCGCTCGGCTCGCTGCTCGGCATGCACCACCTCCTGACCCAGCTCGGCAAGGACTCGGTGATGTTCCTCGCGGCGAAGGAGTTCCCGCTGCCGATCGAGTACCGCTTCCTGCCGCTGGAGGAGGTCTTCCACGAGCCGCCGGCCGACATGGCCGACCGCACGGCGATCTTCCTCGACTGCGGCAACATCGACCGCATGCCGGTCGACTTCCTCTCCGACGGACGGCGTGTTCACGATCAACATCGACCACCACCACGACAACACCTTGTTCGGCGACGTCAACCTGGTCGACGTCGACGCCTCCTGCACGGCCGAGATCGTCTACGAGCTGGCGGTCCTGCTCGGGGCCGAGATCACGCCGGAGATGGCCTCGGCCCTCTACGTCGGCCTCGTCACCGACACCGGCAAGTTCATGTACGAGAACACCAACGCTCGCACCCACCGCATCGCCGCCGACCTGATCGAAGCCGGGGTCGAGGTCGACGACACCTACCGCCGCCTCTACGAGCACGTGCCGATCGAGAAGCTGCGGCTGGTCTCGCGTGCCCTGGAAGGGATCCAGCGCCACTGCGACGGGCGGCTGGTGGTCGCCTACATCACCGCCGCCGACTACGAGGCGAGCGGCGCCGGCGAGGAGATGACCGAGGGGATCATCGACCACCTGCGCTCGGTCGAGGGCGCCCGGGTCGCCGCCCTGATCCGCGACCTCGGCGACCGCGGCCGCGCCGCTCGCAAGGTCAGCCTGCGCTCCAGCGACGGCGAGGTCGACGTCTCGGCGATCGCCCGCCTGCACGGCGGTGGCGGCCACAAGCGCGCCGCCGGCTTCTCCACCGACCTCGAGCTGGAGGAGCTGATCTCCTTCCTCTGCGCCGAGGTCTCCGCCCAGCTCCGGAGCTGAGCATGCCGGACCGAGCCGTGAGCACGGTGCTGCTCTGCGACAAGCCCGCCGGGGTCACCTCGCACGACGTGGTCGCTCGGGTCCGCCGCGAACGCGGCTGCAAGGCGGGTCACGCCGGCACCCTCGACCCCTTCGCGACCGGCCTGCTCCTGGTCCTGCTGGGCGCGGCGACGAGGCTGCAGCGCTTCCTCACCGACCTGCCGAAGACCTACCTGGCGACGGCGCGGCTCGGCTGGCGCTCGAGCACCGGCGATCCGGACGGCGAGCTGACGGAGACCGGCATCGTCCCGAGCTCGCTCTCCCTGCCGACCGGCAAGGTGCGCCAGCGGGTGCCGATGACCTCGGCGGTGCGGGTCGGGGGCGAGCGCCTCTACCGCAAGGCGCACCGCGGCGAGACAGTGGAGACGCCGCAGCGCGAGGTCGAGGTCTACCGGGCGCGAGCTGCTCGACCGCGACGCCGAGACCGCCCGCTACGAGATCGAGTGCTCGGCCGGCACCTATGTCCGCACCCTGATCGAGACCCTCGGCGACGCCTACTGCGCCGAGCTGCGGCGGACCGCGATCGGCCCCTTCCGGGTCGAGGACGCGGGCGAGGAGATCTCCGTGGAGCGGGTCGGCGAGCTGGTCCCCGCGGCGGCCGAGGCGTTGCGCTAGTGGCCAACATCGACGTCACCTCGCTTCCCGACGCGCAGCCGCGGCCGCGCCACGTCGCGATCGGCACCTTCGACGGCGTCCACCGCGGCCACCAGGCGGTGATCGAGGGCGCCGACACCGTGCTCACCTTCGACCCGCACCCGCTCGAGGTGATCCACCCGGCGGCGCTGCCGAAGCTGATCATGCCCTTCGGCGTGAAGCGCGACGTGATCGAGGGCCTCGGGGTGCGCGGAGCTGGTCGTGATCCCCTTCGACCGCGAGTTCGCGACCCGCTCGGCTGAGGATTTCATCGAGACGGTCCTGATCGAGAAGCTGCGCGCCGAGCGGGTCTCGGTGGGGGAGAACTTCCGCTTCGGCGCCAAGGCCAAAGGCGACCCGGCGATGCTCGCTGCCCGCTCGGAGTTCGAGACGCGGGTGGTGCCGCTGGTCGAGGTCGACGGCGAGACCGTCTCCTCGACCCGGATCCGGGCGCTGGTCGCGGCCGGCGACATGGAGGGCGCGCGGCACTGCCTCGGCGCCCCGTTCATGGTCGAGGGCACCGTCGTCGAGGGCGATCAGCGCGGCCGCGAGCTCGGCTTCCCGACCGCCAACATCGTCCCCGACGATCGCCTCGCGATCCCCGGCCACGGCGTCTACGCCGCCTTCGCCAACGGCGTTCCCGCCGCCGTCAACGTCGGCGTGCGGCCGACCTTCGACAGCGGCCGCGGCGTGCTGATCGAGACCTACCTGATCGACCGCGACGAAGACCTCTACGGCAGCACCCTGCGCGTCGCCTTCGTCGAGCGGCTGCGCGGCGAGAAGCGCTTCGCCAGCGTCGAGGAGCTGATCGCCCAGATGCGGATCGACGTCGAGGATGCGAAGCAGGTCTGTGCTAGCTTCACCGGCGCATCATGAGCCTGACCAAGGAGAAGAAGACCGAGCTGATCGGCAAGTACGGCCGCGCCGACGGCGACACCGGCTCTGCCGAGGTCCAGGTCGCGCTGCTCACCGAGCGGATCAACGAGCTCACCGAGCACCTGCGCTCGCACGCCAAGGACCATCACTCGCGCCGCGGCCTGCTGATGCTGGTCGGCAAGCGCCGCCGCATGCTGCGCTACCTGGAGCGCACCGACCTCGAGCGCTACCGCGCCCTGGTCGCCGAGCTCGGCCTGCGGCGATGATCGCGGCGGGGGAGCCCGCTCCGGACTTCACTCTGCGCAACCAGGACGGCGAGAAGGTCTCGCTCTCCGACTTCCGCGGTCGCAAGGTGCTGCTCGTCTTCTACCCGATGGACTTCAGCCCGGTCTGCTCCGACCAGCTCTCGATCTACCAAGAGGTCAAGCCCGAGATCGAGGCGAAGGGGGTGCAGATGCTCGGCATCAGCGTCGACCACGGCTTCGCCCACAAGGCCTTCCAGGAGAAGCTGGGCATCGACACCCCGCTGCTCGCCGACTTCGAGCCCAAGGGCGAGGTCGCCCGTGCCTACGGCGCCTACATCGAGAAGGTCGGCCATGCCAACCGCTCGCTCGTCCTGATCGACGAGGAAGGCACGGTCGAGTGGGTCCACGAGTCGCCGACGCCGCTCGAGATCCCGGGCGCCAACGTGATCTTCGACGGGCTGGCGTCGGTCGGGGCCTGACCGCGGAGCTGACCAGCGCCGCGGTCCCGCCGCCCGGTCCCGGCGATCACGTGCGGGGCGAGGGGGAGACGCTGATCGTCTACGCCGATCTCGCCTGTCCGCATTGCGCGGCCGCCTGGAGCGAGATCTGCGAACGGCCCGCGCGGATCGTCTTCCGCCACTTTCCCGTCGCCAGCAAGCACCCGCGCTCGCCCGCGTTGCACGCAGCCGCCGAGGCGGCTGCGCTTCAGGGTCGCTTCTTCGAGATGGTCGACTCGCTCTACGCAGACCGCGGCCGGGTAGACGATCCGCATCTGTGGGAGCGAGCGGAGCGCCTCGGCCTCGACCTGGAGCGCTTCGAGGAAGACCGGCGCTCGGACGACGTGGCGGCCCGGGTCCGGCGCGACTTCGAGAGCGGAATCCGCGCCGGAGTCACCGGCACTCCAGCCCTCTTCCCTGTGGACGTGCCGCGAGTTGAGTACCCATAGTGTCCGCAGACCAGCGGCACGTCCCCGGCGTCTGTACTCTCCCCGGTGAAAGAGAACGAGAGTTCTGAATGCAAATGGCCGCCATCCGGGTGGCCGGAGGTAGGACAACTAAATGAGCATGTTTGACGTTACCCGCGTCTCGGCGGATGTCGGCGACAGCCAGATCTCCTTCGAGACCGGAAAACTCGCGAAGCAGGCGGGCGGCGCCGTCGTAGTCCAGGCCGGCGACACGATGGTGCTCTGCACCGCGACCGTCGGCAACCTTCGCGACGTGGACTTCCTTCCCCTCACCGTCGACATCGAGGAGCGGATGTACGCCGCGGGCAAAATCCCCGGCTCGTTCTTCCGTCGCGAGGGTAAATCGAGCGAGAAGGCGACGCTGACCGCGCGCATGATCGACCGGCCGATCCGGCCGCTCTTCCCCAAGGGCTGGCACTACGAGACCCAGCTGGTCGCGATCCCGATGTCGGTCGACCAGGTCCACCCCTACGACATCCTCGCGATGAACGGCGCCTCCGCGGCGCTGGCGATCTCGCCGGTCCCGGTCGCCGCCCACGTCGGCGCGGTGCGGGTCGGCAAGCTCGACGGCGACTTCGTCGTCAACCCCGACGAGGAGGACCACGCCGAGCTCGATCTCGACCTGATCGTCGCCGGCACCGACGAGGCGATCCTGATGGTCGAGGCCGGCGCCAGCGGCGTCACCGAGCAGGAGATCCTCGACGCGCTCGACATCGCCCACGCCGAGATCAAGAAGCTCGTCGCGGCGATGGAGGAGCTGCAGCAGAAGGCCGGCAAGGAGAAGATCGAGGTCGAGGCGCCCGAGCATCGACGAGGGCCTGATCGACGAGATCCGCGCCTCTCACGGCAAGGCTCTGGTCGACGCGATCGCCACCGAGGGCAAGCTCGAGCGCTACGAGGCGATCGACGAGGTCAAGGACGAGGTGGTCGCCAAGTACGCCCCCGAGGCCGGCGACGAAGCCGACGCCGAGCGCAAGTCCGAGGTCACCGCCGCCTTCGCTCACATCGAGAAGGACACGATCCGCAAGGCGATCGCCGTCGACAAGAAGCGCCCCGACGGCCGCGCCCAGGACGAGATCCGGCCGATCGAGTGCGAGGTCGACATCTCCCCGCGCGTGCACGGCTCCGCCCTCTTCACCCGCGGCGAGACGCAGATCCTCTCCAATGCCGCTCTCGGAACGACCCGCATGGACATGCGGATCGACACGCTCGGCCTGGAGACCTCGAAGAAATTCTGGCACCACTACAACTTCCCGCCCTTCTCGGTCGGGGAGGCCGGCTTCATGCGCGGCCCGAAGCGCCGCGACATCGGCCACGGGGCGCTCGCCGAGCGGGCCCTGGTCGCCACCATTCCCTCCGAGGAGGACTTCCCCTACGTGATCCGGGTCGTCTCGGAGACGCTCGAGTCCAACGGCTCCTCGTCGATGGGCTCGGTCTGCGCCTCCTCGATGGCGCTGCAGGCAGCCGGCGTTCCGGTCAGCGCACCGGTCGCCGGCGTCGCGATGGGCCTGATCAAGGAGGGCGACGACTACATCGTCCTCACCGACATCGCCGGCGTCGAGGACCACCTCGGCGACATGGACTTCAAGGTCGCCGGCACCGCGGACGGGATCACCGCCCTGCAGATGGACATCAAGATCACCGGCGTCACCTTCGAGATCCTCACCGACGCGCTCGAGCAGGCCAACAAGGGTCGCCAGTTCATCCTCGGCAAGATGGCCGAGGCGATCGACGGCCCGCGCGAGAACCTCTCCAAGCACGCGCCGCGGATCGAAGCGATCAAGATCGATCAGGAGAAGATCGGCGCCGTGATCGGCAAAGGCGGGGAAACGATCCGCGCCCTCTGCGAGGAGTTCGAGGCCGAAATCGACGTCGAGGACGACGGCACGATCCGCATCTACGCCCCGACCGGCGAACTGGTCGAAGCCTGCGTGGCGCGGATCGAGTCGATGACCAAGGAGGCCGAGATCGGCGACCGCTACAACGCCGCGAAAGTCGTCAAGACGACGACCTTCGGCGCCTTCGTCGAGCTGGTCAAGGGCACCGACGGCCTGCTCCACATCTCCAACGTCAAGCCCGGTGAGCGGGTCGACTCGGTCGACGACGTGCTCAGCTCCGGCGACGAGATCGACGTCACCGTGGTCGAGGTCGACCGCGAGCGCGGTCGCATCGGCCTGCGCCTCTCCGACGACCCGTCGGTGGCCGGAAAATCGCCCGAGGAGCTGGCCGCGGTCGGTTCCGGCGACGGCGGCCCGCGGCGCAACGGCGGCGACCGCGACCGCGGCGGTCGCGGTGGTGGCGGCGGCGGTCGCAGGCGCGAGCGCGAGCGGCGCAACTAGGCATTTGAGCGCGGCAAGGCTCAGCGAGCTCGGCTCGGGCGTCCGGGTCGTGACCGAGGAGGTTCCCTCGGTCCGGTCGGTGGCGCTCGGGCTCTGGGTTCGTACCGGCTCCAGGAACGAGACGCCGGCCCAGGCCGGCGTCTCGCACTTCCTCGAGCACCTGCTGTTCAAGGGGACCGAGCGCTTCTCGGCGATCGAGATCTCCGAGCGCTTCGACGGGCTCGGCGCTTCGGTCAACGCCGCGACCGGCAAGGAGACGACCCACCTGCACGCCCGCTTCCTCGACGAGCACACCGAGGAGGTCTTCGACCTGCTGGCCGAGATGCTGCTGGCGCCGACCTACCCGGAAATCGACTCCGAGCGCGAGGTCGTGCTCGAGGAGATCGCGATGTACGAGGACGAGCCACAGGACCGGGTGCACGACATCCTCGCCGACGCCGTCTTCGGCGAGCACCCGCTGGGCCGCCGCGTGCTCGGCGAGGCCGAGGTGATCGCCTCGATCCCCGTCGCCGACATCGAGGCCTATCGCAGCGACCGCTACACCGGCTCGCACATCGTCGTCGGCGCCGCCGGACACCTCGAGCACGAGCGGATCGTCGCTCTGGCCGAGCGGCTCGTCTCGCCACCTGCCGGCGGCAACGGCACGCAGCCCATCTCGACCGATGGCGGCGCGCGGCTGCGCTTCTACTCGAAGGACACCGAGCAGTACCACATCTGCTTCGGCGCGACCGGCATCGTCCGCGACGACGAGCGCCGCTACGGGCTCGCCGTGCTCGACTCGATCTTCGGCGGCTCGACCTCGTCGCGCCTATTTCGCGAGGTGCGCGAGAAGCGCGGCCTGGCCTACTCCGTCGGCTCCTACAACGAGCAGTACACCGACTCGGGCATGGTCGCGACCTACGTCGGCACGCGCGAGGACAACGTCGAGGAGGCCTGCGCCGTGATCGGCGCCGAGCTGGAGCGGCTGCGCTTCGAGCCGGTATCCGCCGAGGAGCTGACGCGGGCCAAGGAGAACGTCAAGGGCCGCCTCGTCCTCTCCTCGGAGTCGACCGCGGCGCGGATGACGAGGATCTCGCGCGCGACCCTGTTCGGCCTGCCGATCGAAAGCCTCGACGAGATGCTGGCGAAAGTCGACGCCGTGACGGTCGAGGAGCTGAGCGAGCTGGCGACCGAGCTCTACGGGGCCGAGCGTCTCTCGGCCGCCTGCGTCGGTCGCGACGAGGGCTGCTTCCGCAAGGCGCTCGCCCCCGTCTCCGAGAGCCTGGTCGCCGCGTGATCGCGGTCGGCGTCTCCGGCGCAGCCGGGAGAATGGGTCAGACCGTCTGCGAGGCGGTCGAGGGCGCCGACGACATGGAGCTCGTCGCGAAGGCCGATCCTGCGCTCGGGGTCTCGCTCGGCGAGATCCTGGGCGAGGTCGACGTCGTCGTCGACTTCAGCACCCCCGACACCGCCCTCGACAACGCCAAGGCCTGCCTTGGGGCCGGCGTCCACGTCGTCGTCGGCACCACCGGCTTCGACCTCGACGCGCTGCGCCAGGCGGCCGATGCGAGCGAGGCCAACTGCTTCGTCGCCCCCAACTTCGCGATCGGCGCCGTGCTGCTGATGGAGGCGGCGCAGACGATCGCCCGCCACATGCCCGAGTGCGAGATCGTCGAGCTGCACCACGACCGCAAGCTCGACGCCCCGTCCGGCACCGCGAAGCGGACGGCCGAGCTGATCGACGCCGCCGGCGGCAACGTCCACGAGCCGATCCACTCGGTGCGCCTGCCCGGTCTGGTCGCCCACCAGGAAGTGATCTTCGGCGGCGAGGGCCAGACCCTCTCGATCCGCCACGACTCGATCGACCGCGTCTCCTTCATGCCCGGGGTGCTGCTGGCGGTGCGCCGAGTCGGCGGCCTGTCCGAGCGCTTCACCGTCGGCCTAGAGAAGCTGCTGTAGGTTCACGGCATGGGAGACGAGCTGGGGCGCCTCGATGCGACTGCGCAAGCGGACCTGGTCCGCGACGGCGAGGCGACCCCCGCCGAGCTCGCCGAAGCCGCGATCGAGCGTATCGAGGCGACCAACAGCGAGATCAACGCCGTCATCCACCCGCTCTTCGAGGAAGGGCTCGAGGCGGCGCGCGGCGAGCTTCCGGAGGGGCCCTTCAAAGGGGTCCCGTTCCTGCTCAAGGACCTCGGCGCGGCCTTCGCCGGGCAGCCGCTGCACCTCGGCATGAGCTTCTTGAAGGAGCGCGACTTTCGCGCCCCGATGGACACCTACCTCGCGCAGCGCTTCCGCGCCGCAGGGCTGGTGACGATCGGCAAGACCAACTGTCCCGAGCTGGGCATCCTGCCGACGACCGAGCCCCGCGCGTACGGCCCCAGCCGCAACCCGTGGAACCTCGAGCGCTCGACCGGCGGCTCCAGCGGCGGCTCGGCGGCCGCGGTCGCCGCTGGCATGGTGCCGATGGCCCACGCCAACGACGGCGGCGGCTCGATCCGCATACCGGCGGCCAACTGCGGCCTGGTCGGGCTGAAGCCGAGCCGGCAGCGGACCAGCGAGGGCCCACTGGCCGGAGACTTCATGTCGGGCTTGACGGCGGAGCTCTGCGTCTCGCGCTCCGTCCGCGACACCGCGGCGCTGCTCGATGCCGTCCATGGGCCGGCCCCGGGCGACCCCTACGTCGCGCCGCCGCCCCTGCGTCCGTATGTGGAGGAGGTCGGCGCCGACCCCGGCAAGCTGCGGATCGCCCTCTGGACCGAGACCGTGATCGAGCAGGACGCCGACCCCGAGGTCGTCGCCGCCGCGCGCGCCGGCGCGAAGGCGCTGGAAGGCCTCGGCCACACGGTCGAGGAACCGGACCTGAGCTTCCTGGAGGGCATCGACATCGTCGAGCCTTTCCTCGTGCGCTGGGCCGCCGGGCAGGCGCAGGCGCTGGACCAGCTCGGCACCGTCGCCGGGCAGCCGATCGGCCCGGATGACGTCGAGCCGCTGACCTGGGCGCTGGCCGAGATCGGCCGCAGCCGCAGCGCCGGCGAGTACCTGGAGGCTGTCGGCCAGCACCAGGTGATGACCCGCATGATCGCCGGCGTCCACGAGTCCGGCTTCGACCTGCTGCTGACGCCGACGCTGGGCGAGCCGCCGCCGCCGCTCGGCACCTTCGACGACTCCGGCGGCGATCCGATGGCGGCCTTCGAGCGCGCCTTCCTCGACGGCTGCTTCACCGCGGCCTTCAACGCGACCGGCCAGCCGGCGATCTCGCTGCCGCTGCACTGGAGCGAGGACGGCCTGCCGATCGGCGTCCAGCTCGTCGCTCCACTGGGTCGCGAGGACGTGCTGCTGCGGGTGGCCTCCCAGCTGGAGCAGGCGGTCCCGTGGGCAGACCGCGCCGCGCCTGCGTTTGTCGTATGACCGCCCCGATACCCTGCCTGCGATGAGCGAGATCCGCGGCGTGATAACTGCGATGGCGACCCCATTCGAGCCGAGGGGAGCGGTCGACGAGGCGGCGGCTCGCCAGCTCGCCGCCCACCTGGTCGAGCATGGCTCGCACGGCGTCGTCGTCGCCGGCTCCACCGGCGAGGCGGCGACGCTCGACGACCGCGAGCACATCTCGCTGCTGCGGGCGGTCGTCGACGAGGTGGGGGAGCGGGCGACGGTGATCTGCGGCACCGGCACCAACGACACGCGTCACTCGGTCGAGTTGACGAAGGCGGCTTCTGCGGCCGGCGCCGAGGCGGCGCTCGTCGTCACGCCCTACTACAACAAGCCCAATCCGGCCGGGATCCTCGCTCACTTCGAGGCGATCGCCGCGGCCGTCCCGGACCTGCCCCTGATCGCCTACAACATCCCCTCGCGGGTGGTGATCAACGTCGCCGCCCGGGCTGCTGGCGGAGATCGCCCGGATCGACAACGTGATCGCGGTCAAGCAGGCCAACAACGACGAGCTGCAGCAGATCGAGGGCATGGCGCTCCTCGCCGGCAACGACGACGCCTTCCTGGCGTACCCTGGAGCTCGGCGGCGCGGGCGGCATCCTCGTCGCCTCTCATCTGGTCGGCCCGCAGATGCGGGAGATGTGGGATGCGGCGCAGGCCGGCGATCTGGCCCGGGCGCGCGAGATCGACGGCGGCCTGGCGGAGCTCTACGAGCGTCCTCGGCGTCACCAACCCGATCCCGCTCAAGGCGGGGTTGGAGATGACCGGCCTGATCCCCTCCGGCGGCCTGCGGCTGCCCCTGGTGGAAGCGGACGCACAGCAGCGCGCGGCGATGCGCGCGGCGCTCGACGCAGTCGGCATAGCGGTGGGCAGCTAGCGCGATGGCGTCGAAGCTGCGAGTGCTGCCGCTCGGCGGCCTGGGTGAGATCGGCAAGAACATGGCCGTGGTCGAGTACGACGGGAAGATCGTCGTCGTCGACACCGGGCTGATGTTCCCGACGGCTGAGATGCTCGGCATCGACCTCGTCCTGCCCGACTTCTCCTACCTGCGCGAGCGCGCCGAGGACATCGAAGCGATCGTCCTCACCCACGGGCACGAGGACCACGTCGGCGCGCTGCCCTATGTGCTGCGCGAGATCGGCATGCCGCCGGTGATCTACGGGGGGATGCTGACGATCGGCATGGTCCGCTCCAAGCTCGACGAGCACAAGCTCAAGGACGCGCCGCTGGAGGAGCTGCCGGCCGGTCAGAAGGTCCAGGCCGGGCCGTTCGAGCTGGAGCTGGTCCACCTCTCGCACTCGATTCCCGATGCGCGCGGCGTCATCCTCGACACCGAGCTCGGCAAGGTCCTGATGACCGGCGACTACAAGTTCGACCAGACGCCGGTCGACGGCCGCCCGGCCGACATCTCGCGGCTCGCCGAGCTGGGCCGGGAAGGCCTGCTGCTGCTCTGCGGCGACTCGACCAACGCCGATCGGCCGGGAATCGCCCCGTCGGAGTCGAGCGTCGGGCCGGCCCTGCTGGAGACCTTCGGCGGCTGCGAGGGGCGCATCATCGTCACCTCCTTCGCCTCCAACATCCACCGGGTGCAGCAGGTGATCGACGCCGCGGTGAAGCTCGACCGGCGCGTCGCCCTGGTCGGCCGTTCGATGCGCAAGAACTTCAACATCGCCTCCAGCCTCGGTATCGCCGAAGCGCCGTCGGGCCTCTTCATCCAGCCGCGCGAGATCGAGGACTTCCCCGACGAGAAGGTGGTCGTGATCTCGACCGGCAGCCAGGGCGAGCCGCTCTCCGCTCTGCGGCGGATGGCCAACAACGACCACCGCGACGTCGAGCTGCACTCGGGCGACACGGTCGTCTTCTCGGCGACGCCGGTGCCGGGCAACGAGCGCGCCGTCAACGAAACGATCGACCGAATCTACGAGATCGGCGCCTCGGTCGTGACCGCCAAGGAGGCGCCGATCCACGCTTCCGGCCACGGCTGGCAGGAGGAGCTCAAGCTGATGCTCAACCTGACCAAACCTCGCTACGTGATGCCGGTCCACGGCGACCACCAGCGGTTGCGCCTGCACGCCGAGCTCGCCCATTCGGTTGGTATCGATCCGGAGAACGTCTTCCAGGGCCGCAACGGGCTGCCGCTCGAGGTCGATGCGGAGGGGGCGCGATTCGGCAAGGACATCCATGCCGGCGTGGTCTACGTCGACGGGGTCAACGTCGGCGAGCCCGACGACGTCGCGCTGCGCGACCGCCGCGAGATCTCCGCCGACGGCATCTTCATCGTCGTCGCGACCATCTCCTCCGACGACGGCAGCGTCGTCGCCGATCCCGAGGCGATCATCCGCGGAGTCGCCCTTCCGGATGGGGAGGAGGCCCTCGTCGACGAGCTGAAGGACGTGGTCGAGGACTCGCTCGAGGACGCCGCCGAGGCCGGGACCCGTGAGCTGCACCTGATCCAGGAAGACCTCCACGACGCGATCGCCAAGCTGATCTACGAGAAGCTGCGCAGCCGCCCGATGATCCTGCCGGTCGTCGTCGAGGTCTGACGAGGCGCAAAAAAGAGGCCCGCCGGTCGCGTTGGGGAGAGCCGGCGGGCCTCTTGTGTCTCGTCCTGTCGGAAAATTAAGCCCGGCCGCTAAAGCCGGTCTAAAGCGGGCTTAATTCCCCGCTCAGACTTCCTCAGCGGCAGGCGGACGCGGAAGAGGGCGCCGCCCAGCTCGGACTCGCCGACTTCGGCGCTGCCTCCGTGCGACGCGGCTACCGCGCTGACGATCGCCAGGCCGAGGCCGCTGCCGCCGCCAACCGCGGTGTCGGCCGGACCCTCGCCACGGACGAAGCGCTCGAAGATCTGCTCGCGCAGCTCCGGCGGCACGCCCGGGCCGTCGTCGCCGACCTCGACCACCGCGTAGGGGCCCTCGGCCTGCAGGCGCAGCTCGATTCTCGAGTTGGGGGGCGTATGGCGGACGGCGTTGTCGAGCAGGTTGAGGACCATCCGGTGCAGCTCGTCGGGGTTGCCGTCGACCGGCAGGGCGCGCTCGTTCTCGACCCTGAGCTCGCGTTCGCCGATCGTCGGCGCAACCTCCGCCGCCGCCTCGCCGGCCGCCTCAGCCAGGTCGCAGCGGGTGCGCGCGCCGATTCGGCCGGCGTCGGCGCGGGCGAGCAGGAGCAGGTCCCCGACCAGACGGCCCATGCGATTGGAGGAGCGCAGCGCCGAGTCGACCATCGTCTGCTCGTCCTCGTGGCCGGGCTCCTCCAGCGAGACCTGCAGCAGCTCGAGGTTGGCGAGGATGCTGGTCAGGGGGGTGCGCAGCTCGTGCGAGGCGTCGGCGACGAACTCGCGCTGCCGCTTCAGCGCGGCTTCGCGCTCCGAACGGGCCAGGTCGAGGGAGCGGATCATCTGCTCCAGCGTCCGCGCCAGCTCGCCGACCTCGTCGTCGACGGGCGGCTCGGGCATGTGGCGGGAGAGGTCGCCGGTGGCGGCGATCTCACGGGCGCTCGCGGTCAGCGAGGAGATCGGCCGCATCGCGCGCCGCGCGATCGCCAGCCCGGCGAGGCTGGCGAGCAGGGTGCCGCCGATCACCCCGGCGGCGACGAAGAGCCAGAGTCGGTCGATTGTCGAGTCGACGTGCTCGAAGTTGCGCGCGTACTGCACGTAGCCGGTCAGGCTGCCGCTGCCGCTACCGATCCGCGCCGTCGCGACCCGCATGCCGTCGAGCTCGTTGACCCCCTGCTCTGGCGGCCCCAGGTCAGCGGCGTTGCTGCTCTGGGTGAGCAGGGCGCCGCTGGCGTCGAAGACACGCACGCTGGCGTCGTTGGGCAGGGCGAAGTCGTCGAGGCCCGGCCCGCGGATCAGGTAGGCGCCGGTGATCGTGTTGACGATGCGCAGTTCGGCGGCCAGGGTCTGCGCGGCGGCGTCGACCTCGCGGTTGAATTCGCTGCGGACGCGCTGCGTCGCGGCGCCGCCGATCACGGCGCCGAAGACCAGCAGGATCGCCAGGGTCAGCCCGGCCGAGGTGGCGGCGAGCCGCCAGCGCACAGGCCACTTGCGCGGGTTCATCCCTACCCCTTCAGGACGTAGCCGGCGCCGCGTTTGGTGTGCAGGAGCCGCGTCTCGTCGCCCGCCTCGAGCTTGCGGCGCAGGTTGGAGACGAAGACGTCGATCGTGTTGGTCGCCGCCATCGGGTCATAGCCCCAGACCTCGTCGAGCAAGCGCTCGCGCGAGACGACGAGGCGCTCGTTGTGCATCAGGTACTCGAGCAGCTCGAACTCGCGGTTGGTCAGCTCGATATCCCGCGCGCCGCGCCGCACCTCGCGCGTGTCCGGATTGAGCATGAGGTCGCCGACCTGCAGCGAGGCCGCGCCGCGCGGGGGGCGGCGACGCAGCAGCGCCCGGATCCGGGCCAGCAGCTCCTTGCGCTCGAACGGCTTCACCAGGTAGTCGTCGGCGCCGCTGTCGAGGCCACTGACGCGATCCTCGGTCTCGGCGCGCGCGGTCAGCATCAGGATCGGCACGTCGCTGTCGGCGCGCAGCTGCCGGCAGACCTCGACCCCGTCGAGCCGGGGCAGGCCGAGGTCGAGCACGACCAGGTCCGGCGCGAACCCCGTCGCGACGTCGAGCGCCTCGACCCCGTCGCCCGAGGTCCGCACCTCGTAGCCCTCGCTACGCAGCGACCGCCGCAGCACGTCGGCGATCTCCTCGTCGTCCTCGACGACGAGCACTCGCCCGCCAGCCGAATCGATCTCGTTCGCAAGCACGCAGCGATGTTAGCCCGGCGGAGAGCAGTTCCCCGCTGCTTTTAGGGCGAATTTAGGGCCGATTCGCCGTGGCTCGCCCCCTTCGTCTATTCGTCGAGTTGCCCAAAATGCAACAAAAATGGTGGCGCTTGCCACGAGCGCTGCATATCCTGACCGCCGCCGATGGCAGATCACCCCGCAGATGTCCTGTATCACTGGAGAGAAATTGCCGACATGGGCTGGGAGACGCTCCTCGTCGGCAACGGCCTCTCGATCAACGTCTCGGAGAGATTCGCCTACGACTCGCTCTACGAGGAGGCCGAAAAGGGCTCGGCCCGGGGCGGGCTCGACGAGCTGGATCTGGCGATGTTCGAGCGCTTCGAGACCACCAACTTCGAGGTGGTCCTGGGCAAGCTCAGCGACGCGATCTCGATCGCCGGCATCCTCGACGAGCGCGCCCTTGCCCACAGGCAACGGTTCAGGAGCGTGCAGACCGCGCTCGGCGAGGCGGTCCGGAGCGTGCATCTCTCCCGCTCGGAAGTGCCCGGGGTCTCGCTCGAGGCGATCAAGGAAGAGCTGGGTTGCTACAAGGCGATCTTCAGCACCTGCTACGACCTGATCGTCTACTGGGCGATCGGCTACGAAGAGAGGTACGGCGACTTCCGCGACTGCTTCTGGGGCGCGCAGGGCTCCTTCGACCCGGACAACTGCGGGATCCGTCCCGGCAACAAGCCGATCTACTACATGCACGGCGCGCTTCACTTGATCGTCGACGGCTCCGGGACGACGCGGAAGCTGGTCGCCGACGACCGCACCCTGCTCGACCAGTTCGGCGAGCCGGTGCCCGGCGACCCCGAAGCCCGGCCGTTGCTGATCTCGGAGGGGGATGCTCGCGACAAGCTCAGGGCGATCGAAGCCAACGACTATCTCCTGCACGTCTACGAGGACTTCGAATCCCGGTCGGGGCCGCTGCTCGTCTTCGGCCACGCGCTGGGCAAGCAGGACCGGCATCTGATCGAAGCGATCAATGCCAACCCCGAGCGACCGGTGGCGATCTCGGTGGTCGACGGGGATGCGCAGGAGATGCGCGAACTCCGGTCCGCCATCTGGGGCAAGCTGAAAACGGAGAAGGTCTTCTTCTTCGACGCGGCTACGCATCCGCTCGCCGCTGGCACGCTGGCTCGGACCAAGCCCCGGGTTCGGTTCCGTCGCCGGGCGCTCAAGGCCCCTTCGGGGAGCCGCGCCAGCGCGCCCGATCGAGTCGAGTAGCCGCCGCCACACTTCCGTGCGCATATAGCCGGGAGAGCGCCCCCCGGCCAGCCCCCCCTGCTCCGGCCGGGGGCTTGCTTTGCGGATCCCAGGTCTCGATTCCAGAGTGCGCAGGGTTGTGCACTCGCTTCTTCGACAGGCGGAGGGTGCAGGGCAAATGCGCAGGGCGAGCTTTCTCATACCGCGCCCGGCGACACATATCGCGCCGTTCTTTGACCGCCCCGATTCCTGCGGTTAGACCTGGCGGTGTCCGAGAGGACGCTCAGACGATCCACAGGCGAGGAAAGGCACTGAGATGAGGGTCAAGAGGATTCTGCTGCTAGGGGGCATGGCGTTGGCGTTGGCGGCTTTTGCGGGGCCTGCTGTGGCGTCGGGGGCGGAAATCAAAGACGAAGGGCAAGGGGTAAACGACAAAGAAATCGAACTCAGAAGCACACCAACAGTTCTCGGCGAAGGGGTCGTCTATGACAAGACCAGGTTTGAAGCCCTCGGTTCGGGCGTCGAATGCGTCATGCACGCCACCGTCACAATCGATGGAGCAACGATCAAAGTGACCTCATTCACGATCACAACAAGCACCTGCGCAAGCTTCGGCAACCCCTACTCGAACTGCGAAATCGAAACCGACGAACCGACACCGGCGACCTTCGCAGTGGCCGTTGATGCAGGAAACTTCACAATCACCGCAGGCACGATTCACCAGACCTACAAAACGAAGGCAGGCGCTCCAGAATGCTTTACGAAACAAAATGACATTACATTCAAAAACGTGACGATGACGCCGAACAAAGTCAAAGCGATCGGCACTGTGGCGTTGGGCGGCGAAGTGAGGATCGATACTGCTCTCAGCCCCAATCCCGGCTCGAAAGCGACCTTGGTAGGCACCCTTCAGGTCGTCGGACCGGACGCGGGAACATACGAAATCGCCTAGCGGTTTAGCCGACGCGGCTCGAAAGAGCTGCGTCATCGGTGGCCGCGGTTGGCTGACCGGCGCTGGGGTAGATCGGCGCCGGTCGCCGATCCGGCACGGCGGACCCGGCGAAGCCGAGCCGGTCGCGCGACATGCAGGCCGCTCTTGGCGGGATACGTGCGCATATAGCGGGGAAGACGCGTGCTTTGGGGCGGTTGGCATCTGCCTCGCTTGCCATGATCGCCCGCAGCCCTTGAGTTCGCCCGCAGCCGTCCATCTCCACGCCCACAGCGAGTACTCGCTGCTCGACGGCGCCTGCAAGATCGACGCGATGGCGGCGCGGGCGGCGGAGCTGGGGCAGCCGGCGCTGGGACTGACCGACCACGGCGTGATGAACGGCGCCGTCGACCTCTACAAGTCCTGCTTGAAGCATGGGATCAAGCCGATCGCGGGGCTCGAGGCCTACCTCGTCGACGACGTCAAGGCGATCAAGGAAAAGCCCAAGTACGAGCGCAACCACCTCACCTTGCTGGCCGAAAGCGACGCCGGCTTCGCCAACCTGGTCAAGCTCACCTCGGCCGGCTTCCTCGAAGGCTTCTCGCGCGGCAAAGCCAACGTCGACATGGAGCTGCTCGCCGCCCACGCCGAGGGCGTCATCGTCCTCACCGGCTGCCTGCAGTCGCGCTTCTGCCGTCGCCTGATCGAAGAGCGGGGCGACGACGCCCGCGCCCACCTCGACGACCTGATCCAGGCCTTCGGCCCCGAGCAGGTCTACTTCGAGGTGCAGAAAAACGGGATCGAGGAGCAGGAGAAGGCAAACCAGGGCATCGTCCGCTTCGCCCGTGAGCTAAACAGGCCGCTGGTCGGAACCGCCGACGTCCACTACCTGCGGCGCGAGGACTTCGACAACCACGCGGCGCTGCTCTGCGTGCAGACCAAGTCGACCCTGGAGGCGCCGAAGCTGAGCTTCGACACCAACGAGTTCTTCCTCAAGAGCAACGAGGAGATGACGGACTCCTTCGCCGAGTGGCCGGAGGCGGTGCCGACGACGCTCGAGATCGCCGAGCGCTGCGAGATCGAGATCGAGCTGGGCAAGCTGCTGCTGCCGCGCTACCCGACGCCCGACGGCTCCGAGCCGGAGGCGATGCTGCGCCGCATCGCCGGCGAGGGGCTGCGCGCCCGCTACGGCGACCCAGCGCCCGCCGAGGCGATCGAGCGGCTCGAGTTCGAGCTCGGCGTGATCGAGGAGATGGGCTTCTCCTCCTACTTCCTGATCGTCTGGGACTTCATCCGCTACGCCAAGGAGAACGGCGTCGCGGTCGGGCCGGGGCGTGGCTCGGCGGCCGGCTCGATCGTCTCCTACTCGCTCAACATCACCGACCTCGACCCACTCGCCAACGACCTGCTCTTCGAGCGCTTCCTCAACCCGGGGCGGAAATCGATGCCGGACATCGACATCGACTTCTCCGTGCGCGGTCGCGAGCGGGTGATCCGCTATGTCGGCGAGAAATACGGGCGCGAGTCGGTCGCCCAGATCGTCACCTTCGGCAAGATGGCGCCGCGCGCTGCCACCCGCGACGCGGCCCGCGTGCTCGGCTTCGATTACGGCAGCGGCGACCGCCTCGCCAAGCAGATCCCGGAGCCGATCCTCGGCCGCAACCCCTCCTTCGAGGAATGCCTGCAGCCGGGGCAAGAGCTGAAACGGACCTACGACTCCGAGCCCGATGCGAAACGAATCCTCGACGTCGCCCAGGGCCTGGAGGGGATCATCCGCAACAACTCGATCCACGCCGCCGCCGTGGTGATCGCCGACCGGCCGCTGCAGGAGATCGTGCCGCTGCAGCTGGCGGAGGATCGTGGGGCCGCTGCCAACGGCAACGGCAGCGGTGGCAAGGGCGAGCGCCAGTACAAGGTCGTGACCCAGTACTCGATGGGGCCGATCGAGGAGATCGGCCTGTTGAAGATGGACTTCCTCGGCCTGCGCAACCTCGACGTGATCGAGGACGCGGTCGAGATCATCCGCCGCTCGCGCGGTGTCGAGCTGGAGATGAACGAGATCCCGATGGACGACGCCAAGACCTTCGAGATGCTCACTAGGGGCGATGGCACCGGCGTCTTCCAGCTCGAGTCGGAGGGCATGCGGGAGGCGATGAAGAAGGTGCGGCCGAGCGAGTTCGACGACATCGTCGCCCTCGTCTCGCTCTACCGGCCCGGCGCGATGCGCTACATCCCCGACTACGCGAAGGGCAAGCGCAGCCCCGACTCGGTCACCTACCCCGATGAGCGCCTGCGTCCGATCACCGAGCCGACCTACGGCTGCGTCCTCTACCAGGAGCAGCTGATGGAGATCGCCAAGCAGATGGCCGGCTTCAGCCCGGCCGAGGCGGACGACCTGCGCAAGGCGATCGGCAAGAAGAAGCGCGACTTGATGGCGACGATGAAGGCCAAATTCATGGAGGGGATGAAGGCCTCCGGGACCGCCGCCAAGGTGGCGAGCGACATGTGGTCGCTGATGGAGGCGGCCGCCGACTACTCCTTCAACAAGTCCCATGCCGCCTGCTACGCGCTGATCGCCTACCGCACCGCCTACCTCAAGGCCAATTACCCCGCCGAGTACATGGCGGCGGTGATCTCCTCGGTGATGAACACCAAGGACAAGGTGCCGTTCTTCGTCAACCGCTGTGAGGAGATGGGGATCGACGTCCTGCCGCCCGACGTCAACTCCTCCGACCACGATTTCGTCGTCTCCGAGAAGGCGATTCGGTTCGGCCTCGACGCGGTCAAGAACGTCGGCCACAGCGCGGTCGAGGCGATCCTGCACGCACGCGAGGACGCCCCGATCGCTTCGATCTGGGACTTCTGCGAGCGGGTCGACTCGCGCGCGGTGAACAAACGGGCGATCGAATGCCTGATCAAGTGCGGCGCCCTCGACTCGACTGGGGCGACCCGCAAGGGGATGCTGGAGGCGCTGCCGGCGGCGCAGTCTGCGGGCCAGAAAGCGCAGGAAGACGCGCAGCTCGGCCAGGGCTCGATCTTCGACTTCGGCGACGCGGCGGCGAGCGGGGGAGGCGACGGCGCCTCGAGCTCCCACCACCGGCCGCCGCTCTCGGCGGTCGAGTTCGAGCGGCGCGAGCTGCTGGCGATGGAGAAAGAGACGCTCGGCACCTATCTCTCCTCGCACCCGCTCTCCGAAGTGCGCGAGGCGCTGCGCGCCCGCGTCGACTGCAGCCTGGCTGAGCTGGGGGGCAAGCCGGACGGCGCCTGGGTGACGGTCGGCGGGATCGTCGCCGAGAGCAAGAAGATCCGCACCAAGAGCGGCAGTCAGATGATGTTCGCGACGCTCGACGACGTCGAGGGCCAGGTCGAGATGCTCGTCTTCAAGGCCGACCAGGCAGAGAGCGCGACGGCGATCGAGACCGACGCGATCGTCCTCGTCCGCGGCCGGATCGACCACAAGGAGCGGGGCGAGACGAAGCTCGTCGTGCAGGAGGCCGAGCGGTTCGAACCCGACCGGGAGGAGATCGCGCGGGCCGGCGCCGCGGCCGCTGCGCCGGCGGAGCCGCTGCGGCTGACGATCGACGCGGCGAGCCTGCGCCGCCCCGGCATGGTCGATCAGCTGAAGGAAGTCTTCGAGCACCACAAGGGCGAGGCCGACGTCCACCTCGCGATCCGCGGCGAGAACGGCAAGCCCACCGAGGTGAAGCTCGGCGACGGCTACCGGGTCCGTCCCTCCAGCGGCCTGCGCGCCGAGCTGGACCAGGTGCTTGGGGCCGACGCTCTCGCCGCCTAGACTTCCGGTGTGCCCGCTACGCGCGCGAAGACCGGTGAGTGTCGTCAGTGCCGCTCATTCTGCGACAAGATGGTCGAGCCGCGCGGTTGCGTCGAGATGGGTTGCCGCTATCTCTACAGCGTCGTCGACGGCCTGACCGGAACCCAGTACGTCGGCTGCATGCAGGAGGTCTTCAGGGCGCGGGTCGAGCTCGACGCGGTTCTGCAGCCCGGCGGCTTCGGCGGCGTCAAGATGACCGGCACAGCGCTGCCGCACTGCCCCTTCTCGGTCGAGCGGGCCTACGCCGGCTCAGGACCGGAGTACGACTGCGTCAACCGGCGCTTCTTCGATTGCGCCGACGGCGGCCCGGAAGGGCTGCGGGCCTTCGATCTACGCGATCTTGCATCGGAGTCCCCGGGCGTCTAAATAGACATCGATCCGTGTAGGATCGCGCAATGAGCGATTCTTCAGCAGTGGCAGAGGCAGAGCAGGTCGCAGCGGACGCAGCCGGGGCCGAGGGTCCCAAGTTCACGCTCGAGCTGAACCAGGACCAGAAGGACATCCGCGAGTGGGTGCACGGCTTCGCCGAGGGCGTCGTCCGGCCCGCTGCTTCGGAGTGGGACGAGCGCGAGGAGACGCCCTGGCCGGTGATCCAGGAGGCGGCCAAGATCGGCCTCTACAGCTTCGAAGCCCTCGGCCAGTTCTTCGGCGACGACACCGGCCTGACCCTGCCGATCGCCAACGAGGAGCTCTTCTGGGGCGACGCCGGCATCGGCATGGCGATCATGGGCACCTCGCTCGCCGTCGCTGCGATCTTCGGGCAGGGGACCGGGGAGCAGATGGGCGAGTGGATCCCACAGTGCTTCGGCACCGCCGACGACCCCAAGGTCGCCGCCTTCTGCGCCTCTGAGCCGGACGCCGGCTCAGACGTGGCGGCGATCCGCACCACCGCCAAGTACGACGAGGCCAAGGACGAATGGGTGCTGAACGGCCAGAAGGCCTGGGCGACCAACGGCGGCATCGCCGACGTCCATGTGGTGATCGCCTCGGTCGACCGCGAGCTGCGTTCGCGCGGCCACGCCGCCTTCGTCATCCCGCCCGGCACCAAGGGCTGCGAGCAGGGCGCCAAGGTCAAGAAGCACGGCCTGCGCGCCTCGCACACCGCCGACGTCCACCTCGACGACTGCCGCATCCCGGGCTCCTGCCTGCTCGGCGGCAAAGAGAAGCTCGACGAACGGCTGGCGCGCGTGCGCGAGGGCAAGAGCGCCAAATCGCAGGCGGCGATGCAGACCTTCGAGGCGAGCCGGCCGACCGTCGGCGCGCAGGCGATCGGCATCGCCCGCGCCGCTTACGAGTACGCGCTCGAGTACGCCAAAGAGCGGCAGCAGTTCGGCAAGGCCATCATCGAGAACCAGGCGATCGCCTTCGCCCTCGCCGACATGAAGATGGAGATCGACGCCGCCCGGCTGCTGGTCTGGCGCGCCGCCTGGATGGGCCGCACCGGCCAGAAGTTCGAGAATGCCGAGGGCTCGATGTCGAAGCTCAAGGCAGGCGAGGTCGCCGTCTGGGCGACCGAGCGGGCGATCCAGATCCTCGGCGGCAACGGCTACACGCGCGAGTTCCCAGTCGAGCGGATGCACCGCGACGCCAAGATCTACACGATCTTCGAGGGCACCTCGGAGATCCAGCGCCTCGTGATCAGCCGCGCGATCTCCGGCGTCCAGATTAGGTAGCTACAAGCCTCGGTCGAGGGAAGCTCGGTCGTCCTCCGGGCGAATGTCGCGGAGCGGCGATATGCAATCTGTCTCCTGCGCGGCGGAGCCGCGCACCAACACGGTCGCTAAGCGCGAAGCGCGTGCGACCCGAATTCACGCACAGGGGTTGCCATTCCTCACCCCTGACGGCGCTTGAGTCCGGCTTTCCTCAGCTGCTTGGCCGCCGTCACTTCCTTTTTGTCCGCCCCTTTTTTGGCTGGCCCGGGCGTCTCCAGGGTCGCCGGCAGGCCCTCGAAGCGCGGCTCGGAGAGGAAGGCGGCTAGGCCCTGCTTGCCCATCTCGCCCTGGCCGAGGTTGGCGTGGCGGTCGCGGCAGGAGCCGAGTGGGGCGGCGGCGTCGTTGACGTGGAGGCAGCGCAGGCGGTCGAGACCGACCTTCTCGTCGGCTTCGTCGACGATCGCGGCCAGCGAGTCGGGATCGGTGACGTCGTAGCCCTGGACGAAGAGGTGGCAGGAGTCGAGGCAGAGGCCGAGCCGGTCGCCGCCCCCGGCGAGCTCGATCAGCTCGGCGGTCTCGTCGAAGTCGCGGCCCAAGAGCCCTTTGTGCCCGGCGGTCTGCTCCAGCAGCAGCGGGCAGCTATCGCTGTCTTTCAGCGCGGCGGCGATCACTTTCGCCGCTCGCTTCATCGAGGGCCCGTGCGCCTCGCCTTTCTGCGCGCCGGGATGCAGGACGACGCCGGCGGCTCCGATCCCATCGCCGGTGCGCAGCGCGTGGGTCAGGGAGGCGAGCGACTTCTTGCGCAGCTCCTTGTCTTTGGTGGCGCAGTTGATCAGGTAGACGGCGTGGATCGCGACCGCTTCCACGGGCGAGTCGTCCATCGCCTCGCGGAAGGCGGCGAAGTCCTCGGGGCCGTATTTCGTCGGCCGCCACATCCGCGGGCTCTGGTTGAAGATCTGGATCGACTCGCAGCCGAGCTCGCTGCCGCGCTCGATCGCTTTCGCCAGTCCGCCCGAGGTGGAAACATGCGCGCCGATCAACATGACTGAAGAAACTCCCCGATTGAGGTTTGCCCCCTCGCCGACCGGCGCTCTTCACATCGGTGGCGCGAGGACGGCACTCTACAACTGGCTGGCGGCGCGTCACGAGGGTGGCTCGCTGATATTGCGGATCGAGGACACCGACCGCGAGCGCTCCACGGAGGAGAACGTCGAGCAGATCCTCGACGCGCTGCGCTGGCTGGAGCTCGACTGGGACGAGGGGCCGGTCTCGCAGGCGTCGCGCTCGGAGCGCCACCGGGAGGCGCTGGAACGTCTGCTGGAGAGCGGCGCCGCCTATCGCGACCCGGCGACCGCCAAGGAGGTTGAGGCGTGGAAGGCGGAGCACGGTGCCGACCGCGGCTACCGCGGCGAAGCAAGCGATGCGCCGGGGGCGGCGGTGCGGCTGCGGGTGCCCGACGAGGGAGAGACCGTGGTCGAGGATCTGATCCGCGGCCCGGTCGGCTTCCCCAACCGCAGCTACGACGACTTCGTCATCGCCCGCGGCGACGGCTCGGTCCTCTACAACTTCGCCGTCGCCGTCGACGACGCCGAGATGGACGTCACCGACGTGGTCCGCGGCGACGACCATCTCTCGAACACGCCCAAGCAGCTGCTCGTCCTCGCGGCGCTCGGCTTCGAGCCGCCCCGCTACGCCCACCTGCCGCTCCTGCACGGCCTCGACGGGCGCAAGCTCTCGAAGCGGCACGGCGCCGCCTCCGTGCAGGAGCTGCGCGATGCCGGCTACCTGCCGGCGGCAGTGCGCAACTACCTGGCGCTGCTCGGCTGGGGGGCCGACGACGACGCGACCCTGATCCCGACCGAGGAGCTGGTCCAGCGCTTCCGGGTCGGGGACGTCGGCAAGGCGGCGGCGATCTTCGACGAGAAGAAGCTGCGCTGGATCAACGGCCGCTACATGCGCGAGATGCCGTTGGACGAGTACGTCGATGCCGTCGCAGCCCACCTTGGGCGACCGGCGGGCGAGCGGCTGCGGACGGCCTGCGAGATCGTGCAGGAGAAAGCTCAGACCCTGGCGGAGGTCTGGCCGCTGATCCGCTTCCTCTTCGAGCCGCCGGTCGAGGACGAGAAGGCCTGGCGCAAGACGATGAAGGACGAAGCCCCCGCTGCCCTGGAGGCCGCCCGTGCGGCGCTCGCGGAGCTCGCTAACTTCGACGCCGGAGCGGTGGAGGCGGCGCTCGCGCCCCTGCCCGACCGCCTCGGGGTCAAGCCGGGGCGCGTCTACCAGCCGATCCGGGTTGCGATCAGCGGCGGCACGGTCTCGCCGGGGATCTTCGAGTCGCTGGCGGCGCTCGGCCGCGAGGAGTCGCAAAGGCGCATAGATGCGGCTCTAGTACGCCTCCGCGCATAACAACACCTAATTTTGGGGAGGCTGACGCTAAACCGTGCGTCCTCGATTGCCGATGAGGGAGGCGGACGGACCTCTGAGATGGCGTCGAGTAAACAACAAAGCAATGGGAAAGTGCGGAGGGCGGATACGCCTGGTGGCAACGCCCCCGCACCGGGCGCTCGTCTCGCCGCGGCGTTCGAGGCGGTGGAGAAATTCCCCGCCCTGATCGAGTCCCGCGCGCGGGTGATGCAGGCGGCCACGGCCGAGACGGCCCGCATCGGCGAGCTGGTCGAGGCGGTCGAGGCGGACGTCGCCCTGACGATCGCCGTACTGCGCTTCGCCAACCGGACCAGCGCCTCCGGCAGCGTCGGCGGCGTGCCGGCGGCCGTCGAGGTGCTGAAGCCCTCGGGGGTGCTGGCGATCGCCGGCACCGCGCCCGTCTTCGACTTCTTCGAGTCAAACGGCGGCTGGGAGCTGCGCCCGGAGCAGTTCCGGGTCCACGCGCTGGCGACCCAGCAGGCCGCTGCACGGATCGGTCGCGAGATCGGCTGGGGGGACCGCGACGAGCTCGTGGTCGCTGCGCTCCTGCACGACATCGGCCGGCTGGTCATCTCCAAGCTCCACCCGGGCCGCCGGACCTACTTCGACGCGACGTCCCGCACGCCCGAGCAGCGCATTCGCGAAGAACGCGATCAGCTCGGCATCGACCATGCCCTGGTCGGCGGGGTCCTGGCGAGGCGCTGGAACGTGCCGCAGCGGATCGCCGTGGCGATCGAGCGTCATCACGCCGAGGACGCCGAAGGCCTCGCCGCGATCGTCGCCACCGCCGACATGGTGGCGCACTACTCGCAGGGAGAGGCGGTCACGCCCGAGCGCCTGCGGGAAGCGGCGAAGCGCTGTGGCCTCGGCGGCGAAGGGCTGCGCGAGCTGCTCTACGAGCTTCCCTATCCGCGCGAGGCCGACGCCCGCATCAGCGAGCCCTGCCCGCTCTCGGCACGTGAGCTGGACGTGCTCAAGCACCTCTCGGGGGGGATGGTCTACAAGCAGATCGCCGGCGAGATGCAGCTCTCGGTCTCGACCATTCGCACCCACCTGCACAACGTCTACGGCAAGATCGGCGCGGTCGACCGTGCGCAGGCAGTCCTGACGGCGCGCGACCGCGGCTGGATCTAGTCGATCAGGCACTCGCGCAGGGCGATTGCCACTGCGTGGGTGCGGTTGCGTGCGCCGAGGCGGGCGAGGACGTTCTTGGTGTGGGTCTTGACCGTTTCCTCGCTGAGGCCGAGCTCGCGCGCTGCGACCACGGTCGAGCCGCCGTCGGCGAGCAGCTGCAGGATCTCGCGCTGGCGGCGGGTCAGCTTGCCGCGACTGCCGCTCGGCGGGACCGCGGGGTCGACGAAGCGCTCTTGGTCCAGGGCCGCCCGCGCCGCCCTGGCCATCTCCTCGGCGCTGGCGGTGCGCGCCACGTAGGCGCTCGCGCCGGCTTGCAGCGCCGCCGACGCGAGGTGGCGCTCCGGCCGCTCGCCGTGGGCGACGATCCCCAGGCCCGGCGCGGTCTTGCGCAGCGCTCGGATCGCCTCGGTGCCGTGCAGGGCCTCCTCCTCGCCCTCGCACAGCTCGCGCCGCAGGTCGACGATCGCGACGTCGATGCTGCCCACGTCGCGGATCAGCCCGATCGCCTCGCCGCGGGTCTCGCTCTCGTGGATCTCGAACTCGCCGACGAGCGCCTCGCGCACGCCGAGCCGGACCAGCGGATGAGGGTCGATTACAAGGCAGTGTGGCTGCTCGCTCAGGACGGTTCGATCCTATACCCAGCTAAATCCGCGCCGTGCGGTAGAAAGGGCTTGTGATTTCCATCACCTCGAAGTCGCGCTACGCCGTCGTGGCGATGGCCGAGCTGGCCCGCTCGGGAGAGCGACCGGTCCCGATCAAGGAGCTCGCCGAGCGCCGCGGCATCCCGGAGCAGTTCCTCGAGCAGCTCTTCTCGACCCTGCGGCGCGCCGGCCTGCTGACCAGTCACCGCGGCATGAAGGGCGGCTACACGCTCTCGCGCCCCGCCGACGAGATCTATGTGCTGGAGGTGGTCCAGGCCCTCGACGGCAAAGTCGGCCAGGAGGCCGACGAGGCGGGGGGGATCTGGGCCGAGGGCGTCGCCGCGCTGCGCAAGGTCTTCGGCCAGACCACGATCGCCGAAGTCGCCCGCCGCGAGGCCGAGGAGGCCGGCTCCGGGATGTACTTCATCTGATGAGGGTCGGACCGGAGGCTTCGGCCGTCGTCGGCAACACGCCGCTGGTGTCGCTGCGCCGGCTCGGCGACGGGTTGCCCGGGGAGGTCTGCGCCAAGCTCGAGTACTTCAATCCCGGCGGCTCGGTGAAGGACCGGATCGGGGTGGCGATGATCGACGCCGCCGAGGAGGAGGGGCTGATCGAGCCGGGGCGCTCGGTGATCGTCGAGCCGACCAGCGGCAACACCGGGATCGCGCTGGCGATGGTCTGCGCGGCGCGCGGCTACGAGCTGATCCTCACCCTGCCAGAGGGGATGAGCCGCGAGCGGGCGAAGCTGCTGCGCGCTTACGGCGCCGAGGTGCGCGAGACCCCGTCGCTGGGCGGGATGAGCGAGGCGGTCGGGTTGGCGGAGGAGATTCGCGAGCAGCGCCGCGGCTTCATGCCCCAGCAGTTCTCCAATCCCGCCAACCCGGAGGCGCACCGGCGCACCACGGCAGAGGAGATCTGGCGCGACACGGACGGCAAGATCGGCGCCTTCGTCGCCGGGGTCGGCACCGGCGGCACGATCACCGGCGTCGGCGGCTTCCTGCGCGAGCGCAGCCCGGAGACGCTGGTCGTCGCGGTCGAGCCCGCCGCCTCGCCGGTGCTCTCCGGCGGCCCGCCCGGCCCGCACAAGATCCAGGGGATCGGGGCGGGCTTCGTCCCCGCGGTGCTCGACCGCTCGATGATCGACGAGACGATCGCCGTCTCCGACGAGGACGCGCTGGAGACCTCGCGGCTGGCGGCGAAGCGGGAGGGGGTGCTCGCCGGGATCTCCGCGGGGGCCAACATCAAGGCGGCGTTGGAAATCGCGACCCGGCCGGAGATGAAGGGGAAGCGGGTGGTGACCGTGGTCTGCGACTCGGGCGAGCGCTACATGTCCCTACCCTTCTTTGCTCCATGAACCTGCTGCGCCGCGTGGCCAAGGAGATACGCGCCGACGTCACCGCCGCGCGGGACCGCGACCCCGCTGCTCAGGGCGTCTCGACCTTCGAGATCCTCACCGGCTGGGCGGGCGTGCAGGCGCTGCTCGCGCACCGCGTCTCCCACGCGCTGCGCGAGGCGGGGGTGCCGCTGGCGCCACGGGCGATCGCCTACATGAGTCGCTCCGTCACCGGGGTCGAGATCCACCCCGCGGCCAAGATCGGTCCCGAGTTCTTCATCGACCACGGCTCCGGCGTGGTGGTGGGCGAGACGGCGGAGATCGGGCGGCGGGTGACGCTCTACCAGGGCGTGACGCTGGGCGGCACCGGCTTCCAGCGTGGCAAGCGGCATCCGACCCTGGGCGACAACGTCACGGTCGGCTCCGGCGCCAAGCTGCTCGGGCCGATCGCGGTCGGCGACGGCGCCAAGATCGGCGCCAACACGGTCGTCGTCGAGGACGTGCCGCCTTCCTCGACCGTGGTCGGGAACCCGGGCCACCCGGTCCGGGTCGAGGGGCGGCGCCCGGAGGGACCGGACGCCGACTGGATCCACCTGCCCGACCCGATCGCCGAGGCGATCAAGACCCTCGCCGAGCGCATCGCCAAGCTGGAGGAGCGCCTCGGCGAGCTCGACGGCGGTACGTCCCCGCCGCGAGACGGGGAGGAGCTGACGCCCCGAACCGGGCGCTCCTCGGCCGGCGGCTGAGCCAGCCGCGCGCCGGTCTATTCTCGGCTCTCGATGCTTCAGGTCGAGCCAGAGAGCACTTCCCCGGGCCTCGGCGCCCCGACCGAGGTCGGCGCCGACCGAGCCGAGCGCCTGCTGGCGGAGCTCAACGAGCCCCAGCGGCAGGCCGTGCGACACGGCGAGGGCCCGCTGCTCGTCCTCGCCGGAGCCGGCTCGGGCAAGACCCGGGTTCTCACCCACCGCATCGCCTATCTGCTGGCGACGGGCAAGGCGCGGCCGGGGGAGATCCTCGCGATCACCTTCACCAACAAGGCGGCGACCGAGATGCGCGAGCGGGTCGAGGCGCTGGTCGGCCGTTCGGCGCGGGCGATGTGGGTGACGACCTTCCACTCCGCCTGCGCCCGCATGCTGCGCGCCGACGCCGAGCGCCTCGGCTACTCGCGCGGCTTCACGATCTACGACGAGTCGGACTCGCTGCGGATGCTCAAACGCTGCATGGAGGAGCTGCACGTCGACCCGAAGCGCTACCCGCCGCGGGCGATCCGCTCGCAGATCTCCGGCGCGAAGAACCAGCTGGTCGACGCCGACGCCTACGCGCAGGCCCAGGGCAGCGTCTTCGAGGAAACGACGGCCGGCGTCTACCACCTCTACGAGAAGCGGATGGTCGAGGCCAACGCGATGGACTTCGACGACCTGCTGGTGCGCACGGTGAACGCGCTGGAGCTGTTCGAGGAGGTGCGCGAGCGCTGGCGGCGCACCTTCCGCCACGTCCTCGTCGACGAGTACCAGGACACCAACCATGCCCAGTACAGGCTGCTGCAGCTGCTCACCTCCGAGCACGGCAACCTGATGGTCGTCGGCGACGAGGATCAGTCGATATACGGCTTCCGCCACGCCGACATCCGCAACATCCTCGACTTCGAGCGCGACTTCCCCGACGCCGAGGTGGTCAAGCTCGAGCAGAACTACCGCTCGACCCAGACGATCCTCTCCGCCGCCAACGCGATCGTCGAGCGCAACCGGGAACGACGGCCGAAGCGGCTCTGGACCGAGCTCTCCGGCGGCGAGCCGTTGCAGCTGCGCGAGCTCTCCGACGAGCACGAGGAGGCGCGCTGGGTTGCGGGGGAGGTCGAGCGCCTCGGCGAGGAGGACGGGGTGCGACGCGAGGACGTCGCCGTCTTCTACCGGACCAACGCGATGAGCCGGGTGCTCGAGGACACGCTCAACCGCTTCGACATCCCCTACCAGGTGATCGGCGGGACCAAGTTCTACGAACGAGCCGAGGTCAAGGACGCGATCGCCTACCTCAGCCTGCTGGCAAATCCCGCCGACCAGGTCTCCTTCGCGCGGATCGTCAACTCGCCCCGGCGCGGTATCGGAAAAACCAGCCAGGGCAGGCTCCTCTCCCATGCGAACACGACCGGGATGACGATCTGGGAGACGATCGAGCGGGTCGAGGAGGTGCCGGGGCTGGGCGGTGCGGCAATCAAGTCGACCTCCCGCTTCTACGAGATGATGGCCGGCTTGCGCGAACGCGCGGAAGAGGGGGGACCGGTCGCGGGCCTGCTCGAGGCGGTCTTGAACGAGACCGGGTACCTGGAGATGCTTGCCGCGGAGCGGACCGTGGAAGCCGAAGGGCGGGCCGAGAACCTCGAGGCCCTCGTCGCCGGCGCCGCCGAGTTCGACATCGAGCGTGAGCGGGAGGGAGAGAGCGAGGTGTCGCCGCTGGAGGAGTACCTGCAGCAGATCTCCCTCTACACGCAGCAGGACGATCTGGGCGACGAGTCGGTGATTACGCTGATGACGCTGCACAACGCCAAGGGCCTCGAGTACGAGACCGTCTTCGTCGTTGGCTGCGAGGACGGCTCCTTCCCCCACATGAAAGCGCTCGAAGAGGGCGGCGAGGAGGAGGAGCGGCGGCTCTGTTACGTCGCCATCACCCGTGCCCGCAGCCGTCTCTACATGACCTGGACGCGCGAACGGCAGCTGTTCGGGAGATCCGAACGGAACCTGCCCTCGCGCTTCGTCGACGAGCTGCCCGAGGAGCTGACCGAGCGCAGCTCCAGCGCCGTGGGAGCCAGTACCAGCTGGGGGGCCGGCTCGACGGTCGAGACGGCGAGCCCGGTCGATCCAGGCCCTACCCTGGAGCTGCGTACCGGGGATGACGTCGTCCATGCCAGCTTCGGCGACGGCGTGGTGACGTCGGTCGAGCCGGGAGGGGTCGTCGTCGTCCGCTTCGCCGGCGATGGCACCGAGCGCAAGCTGATGGCCGACTACGCGCCGATCCGGAAGCGGTGAGCGGGTGGCGGCACGGCTGATCGACGGCAAGGCGGTGGCAGCGCGGATCCGCGAGCGGGTGCGGGAAGAGGCAGCGGAGATGTCCGCTGCGCCCGGTCTGGCGACGATCCTCGTTGGCGACGATCCCGCCTCGGCCGTCTACGTACGGATGAAGCGCGAAGACTCGGCCGAGGTCGGGATCGAGTCCTTCCACCACGAGCCGGGCGGCGACGTGTCCCAGGAGGAGCTCGCGGCCCTGATCGAGTCGCTCAACGCCGACGAGCGCGTGCACGGCATCCTCCTGCAGCTCCCCCTGCCCGACCACCTCGACCAGGACCCGCTGATTGCCCTGATCGATCCCATCAAGGACGTCGACGGGCTCACCCCGATCAACGCAGGTCTGCTCACGCAGGGTCGGCGGGAGGCGATCGCCCCCTGCACTCCTGCTGGCGTGATGGAGCTCCTGCACGAGTCGGAGGTGGAGCTGGAGGGCGCCCGCGTCGTCGTCGTCGGCCGCTCGATCCTCGTCGGCAAGCCGGTCGCGGCGTTGCTGCTGGCGGCGAACGCCACCGTCACCCACTGCCACTCGCGCACCCGCGACCTGGCTTCGATCTGCCGCGAGGCCGACGTCCTGGTCGCGGCAGCCGGCCAGCCCGGGTTGATCGTCGGCGAGATGGTGCGCGAGGGCGCGACGGTGATCGACGTCGGCACCAACCGGGTCGACGGCCAGCTGGTCGGCGACGTCGAGTTCGACTCCGTGCGCGAGCGCGCTGGGGCGATCACCCCGGTGCCGGGCGGCGTCGGGCCGATGACGCGGGCAATGCTGCTCGTCAATACGTTGGCTGCCGCCCGAGTGCAGGTGTAGTGTCGGCTCGACCCCTACTCCTCGGAGGGATGTGCAGATGGAAGCAGACAGGCTGAGCACGGGGGAGAAGATCTCCGCGGTCTCCGCGATCCTCCTCTTCGTATTCATGTTCTTCGACTGGTTCGGCGTCAAGGTCTCGGGCGTTCCCGGTTTCTCCGGCAGCATCGAAGGGGGCGGGGGGAGCGCCTGGGACACGCTCGACGTGATCCCGCTCTTCCTGATGCTGGCGATAGTCGCCGCGATCGGCGTCGCGATCGTTCGCCTCACCGACGCCGACCTGGAGCCGCCGATCTCGATGAACGCGATCGTCGCGGCGCTGGGCGGCTTCGCGGTCCTGCTTATCCTCTACCGGATCGTCGATCCGCCCGGCAGCGACAGCGTCTCCGGCGTGGGAGTCGACATCACCCTCAAGCTCGGCATCTTCCTCGGTCTGCTCGCTGCAGCCGGAATCGCCTACGGCGGCTACAGCGCGATGCGCGAGGAAGGCGCCAGCTTCGGCGGCGAGGCGGACCGCCTCTCCGGCGGCGGACAACCGCCGGCGGACGGGCCACCACCGCCGCCCGCACAGCAGCCCCCGCCCCCACCACCGGCTTCGCAGCAGCCCCCGCCGCCTCCACCCCCAGCTGGGCAGTAGCGGTTTACGCCGCCGGGGTCGCTTCTGCGACTTCGGCGGCGACTCGCTTGGCGAAGGCAATGATGGTCATCATCGGGTTGACGCCGACGGCAGTGGGGAAGAGGGAGGCATCGGCTACGTGGAGCCCGGCGACGCCGTTGACCGAGCCGTCGGGGGCGCAGACGCCCTCGCCCGGATCGGCCGCGATCCTCGCCGTGCCCATCGGGTGGAAGGCCTCCAGCCGCAGCTCCGAGGGCTTGAAGCGGGTCGCCTCGAAATCGGCCACGCCGCCCGGGCGCAGGACCGATGCTCGCCCGATGTTGGGGTAGACCTCGGTCGCCCCCGCTGCGAAATGGACTTCGGCGGCGCGGGCGATGCCGAAGACGACGCGACGCGCATCGTCGTCGCTCAACCCGTAGTTGGCGCGTAGCGAGCCGTCGCGGGCTATCCCGACCTTGCCGCTGGACTGGTCGGTGAGCTGGACGCCGATCGAGCTGATGTGGCCAAAGTCGAGTATTGCCTCCTGGTGCTCGCGCCCCGAGCCCTGCAGCCAGGCGCCGCCGAAGGGGAGCGGCGTGAAGGTCGCCTCGAGCAGGACCCGCTCCGACTCCCACTCGTCGACGTAATAGCTCTGCATCACGCCCTCCCAGCCGCGTACCTCTTCCTCGTAGCGGGCGCCGACCCAGCAGGCCGGGTGGATGTGGAGGTTGCGGCCGACCTGGCCGCCGCCGAGGCGGGAGCGGAGGAGCAGCTCCGGCGTGCCGAAGGCGCCGCCGGCGAGGATCGTCGCGCGACGGGCGCGGACCGTGTAGGGGCGGCGGTTTCCGTTGCGCTCGCCGAGCGGCGAGACGACGCAGGCGACGCCGGCGGCGCGGCCGTCCTCGACGAGGACGCGGCGCGCCTCGACCCTCGTCCGCAGCCGGGCCCCGGCGGCGACCGCGCGGGGCAGGTAGCTCACGTGCATGCCCCGCTTGGCGTCGATCCGGCAGCCGAACGGACACGAGCTGCACTGCACGCATTTGCCGGCGTTGCGTGAGATCGGACCGCCGCTGGCGCCGATCGCCGCGGCGCCCTCCATCGCCAGCTGGCCGTTGCGACCCATCCGCTCGGGGTCGAGCGGCGTCACCCGCAGGAACTCCTCGGCCTCGGCGAAGTCCGGGTCGAGCCGGTCCGCCCACTCGATCCCATAGCGGTCGCGCCAGCCTGCGAGCAGCTGGTCCGGCGCGCGGAAGCAGGTGCCCGAGTTGATCACGGTCGTCCCGCCGACGGTCCTCGCCACGGGCACGGGGATCGACGGTCGGCCCTCGGCGATCGTCAGCCCGCCGTCGCGGTAGAGGGAGGCGATCGCGTCGAGCCGGTCCTCCGGGTAGTTGTCGCGCGAGTAGTTGTCGCCGGCCTCGAGCACGATCACGTCGAGGCCCGCCTCGGCGAGCGCGGTAGCCGCGACCGCGCCGCCGGCACCGGAACCGACGACGACGACGTCGCATTCCTCGCCCTCGCCCGCCGGTTCGGTGTCGCCGAGCGGCCCGCTTGGCTCGGGTGGCGGGCCGTCGCCGACCCGGCAGCTCGTCTCCAGGCCCAGCCGCGCCTCGACTCGCGGGTCGATCGCGTAGCCGAGCGTGGTGAAGGTCTTCGCCATCAGCAGCAGCTCGTGGTACAGGCCGAAGCGCGAGCCCTCCATCCGCCTGAGGAAGTCTTCGCGCGCCCCCCGGTCGAGGCGGCTGAAGCGCCTGGGGAAGGGCAGCCACTCGAAGGCGCGCAGCCCGAGCCGGACCCGGGTCAGGACCCGGGGCGAGAGCGAACCTAGGAACTGGCCGACCGGTCCCGAGACGTCGACCTCACGCTCGGCGGCGGGCAGGCCGTCGAGGGCGGGGGCCATCGCCTCGCAGATCGCGCTCAGCGTGCGTTGCTCGGTGGCCGACAACCCCGGCGCGCGCTGTCAGCCCGGGGCGGCGAGGCGGTCCACGCGTCCGGCGAGCGACCAGAGCCAGAGCGCGGCAAGCGCGAGGAAGCCGTCGACCAGGAAGTTGAGCAGGTAGATGAAGACGTCCTGGTCGAAGAGGTAGAAGCCGAGCGAGGCGAGCGAGGAGGCCGCCTTGCCCGCCGCGAGGACGAGCAGGAACGGCCGGTAGCGGACGACGTCCGCCTGGGCGACGAGGCAGATGCCGGCGATCACGACCATGTAGGCGAAGGCCAGCGCGAGCCAGAGCTGCTCCTCGCCGTGCGGGGCCTCGGTGAAGCTGCCGAGCGAATCGCCGAGGTCGGAGATCGTGTCGAGGACGCCGTTGGGGACGGCGATGAAGAGGATGCCGACGAGGGCGAAACCGGCCGCCATCAGGCGCAGGCCCAGGACGACGAACGCCTCTGCTTTCGCTCCCCGCATCGTGCCGCGCACTCTAACTGGCTGCGCAGCCAGGGCGCCGATTCGCTCATGGGATCGCGCTGCCTGCTGCTACCTTGGGGCGATGAGACGAGGCACGCAGTTGGGAGCGCTCGCCGTCTCGATCTTGGCGATCCTCGCCGTCGCCGGGCCGGCATCGGCCGAGACCACTCACGTCTATGCCGTCAGCCTGACGATCGGCGTCGACAGGGACGCCGGCAAGATCGAAGGCACCATCGTCACCGATGCGCCGTCGGAGTTCTGCGACTCGAGCACCGTTCGAGTCAGGCGTGCGATGCCGGGGCGCGACAAGGTCGTCGCCCGGATCTATCCCTATGGCGGCGAATGGCGGATGAAATCGTTCCCCGCCCTGAGCGGGAAGCGCGTCTACGCCGAGGTCTTGCCCTACCACCTTCCCGCCCGTCCGGTGGAATGCCTCGGGGCGCGCTCGCGGACGGTCACCGCCCCTTAGGACAGGCCCAGCGCCCTAGAATCCCCGCCGTGATCGAGCGGGAGCAGGTACTTCACGTCGCCAAGCTGGCGCGGCTGCGGCTATCCGAGGCTGAGATCGAGAGGATGGCCGGCGAGCTCTCCGGGATCCTCGAGCACGTCGACCGGATCGGCGAGCTGGACCTGGACGACGTCTCGCCGACCTCGCACGTGGTCGAGCTGGAGAACGTGCTGCGGCCGGACGAGCCCCGTCCGAGCTGGCCCCGTGAGGTCGTGCTGGAACAGGCGCCCGACCCGGCCGACGGCGCCTTCCGGGTTCCCTCTCCGCAGGCCGACTGATGGGTGGGCTGCTGGAGTTGAGCGTCGCCGAGGCGACGAAGCGGATCGCGGCTCGCGAGATCGGCGCCGCCGAGTACTTCGAGGCCTGGCGTGAGGCGGCAGCCGGGGACGAGCTGAACGCCTACCTCTGGCGGGCCGAGGAGGGCCAGGGAGGGGGAGAGGGGCCACTTGGCGGGATCCCGGTCGCGGTGAAGGACCTGTTCTGCACGGAGGGCGTCGAGACCACGGCCGGCTCACGCATGCTCGAGGGCCACAGGCCGCTCTACACGGCTCACGCGGTGTGGCGGCTCGCGGCGGCCGGGGCCGAGGTGCTCGGCAAGACCAACATGGACGAGTTCGCGATGGGCTCCTCCAACGAGAACTCCGCTTACGGGCCCGTCCGCAACCCATGGGACCGCGAGCGCGTTCCCGGCGGGTCCTCGGGCGGCTCGGCGGCGGTCGTCGCCGGCGGCCTCGCGCCCTGCGCGATCGGCACCGACACCGGCGGCTCGATCCGCCAGCCAGCCTCGCTCTGCGGCATCGTCGGCCTCAAGCCGACCTACGGCGCGATCTCGCGCTACGGGATGATCGCCTTCGCTTCCTCGCTCGACCAGTGCGGGCCGCTGACCCGCGACGTCACCGACGCGGCGCTGTTGCTGGCGGCGCTGCAGGGCCGCGATCCGTGCGACTCGACCTCGGTCGGGATCGAGGGGGGGATCGCACCGCCGAGTCGCGAGGACCTGCGCGGCATGCGCTTCGCCGTTCCCGCCGAGCTCGCCCAGGATGCGATCGAGCCCGGTGTCCGCGCGGTCTTCGAGGCCACGCTGGAGCGGATCGAGGAGCTGGGCGGAGAGGTCGCCGAGGCGCTGCTGCCGCACGCCGAGCACGGCATCTCGGCCTACTACGTGATCGCTCCGGCGGAGGCGTCCTCCAACCTCGCCCGCTACGACGGCGTCCGCTACGGGATGCGCGCCGAGACCCAGGGCGACGTGGTCGAGATGTACGAATCGACTCGGGCCGCCGGTTTCGGCGACGAGGTCAAGCGGCGGATCATGCTCGGTACCTACGCGCTTTCCTCGGGTTACTACGACGCCTACTACGGGCGTGCGCAGAAGGTGCGCACGAAGATCGCCGAGGACTACGCGAGGGTCTTCGAGGAGTTCGACCTGATCGTCACCCCGACCTCGCCCTCGGTCGCCTTCGGGCTCGGCGCCAAGACCGACGATCCGCTGGCGATGTACATGAACGACTTCTTCACCGTGCCGATGAGCCTGGCGGGCATTCCCGCGATCTCGATTCCCGCCGGACTTGCCGAGCCGGAAGGCGGCGGTACGCGGCTGCCGGTCGGCTTCCAGATCGCCGCCCCGGCCTTCGCCGAGCAGCGCCTGCTCGACGCCGCCCACGCGCTGGAGCGGGCGATCGGCTTCGACGCCAAGCCGGGAGAGGGAGCCAGTGGCTGAGCTGGAGGCGGTGATCGGGCTGGAGATCCACGTCCAGCTCTCGACCCGGACGAAGATGTTCTGCGGTTGCGAGCTCTCCTTCGGCGACGAGCCGAACGTCCACACCTGCCCGGTCTGCCTCGCCCATCCCGGGGTGCTGCCGGTGCCCAACGAAGAGGCGATCCGCTACGCGCTCAAGATCGCCGCGGCGCTCGAGTGCGACGTCGCCCCGCGCTCGATCTTCCACCGCAAGAACTACTTCTATCCCGACAACCCGAAGGCGTACCAGATCAGCCAGTACGACCTGCCGCTTGCCGTCGACGGCAAGCTCGGCGGAATCCGCATCCACCGCGCCCACCTCGAGGAGGACGCGGCGAAGACGATCCACCTGGGCGAGTCGGGGCGGATCCACGGCTCCGACGCCTCGCTGGTCGACTTCAACCGTGGCGGCACGCCGCTGGTCGAGATCGTCACCGAGCCCGACCTGCGCAGCGCCGCGGAGGCGGGCGCCTGGGCGCGGTTGCTGCGCACCACGGTGGGCCAGCTCGAGGTCTCCGACGTCAACATGGAGGAGGGCAGCCTGCGGGTCGACGCCAACGTCTCGGTGCGGCCGGCCGGCAGCGAGGCTCTGGGCACGAAGACGGAGCTGAAGAACATGAACAGCTTCCGCTTCCTCGAACGCGGGATCGAGGCCGAGCTGGCCCGGCAGCGGGAGCTGGTCGAGGCGGGGGGGGCGGTGGTCCAGGAGACGCTTCATTTCCACCCCGAGGACGGCACTCTGCACCCGCTGCGCTCGAAGGAGGAAGCGCACGACTACCGCTACTTCCCCGAGCCGGACCTGGTGCCGCTGGCGCCGACCGAGGCGATGCTGCGCGAGGCGCGCGAGTCGCTGCCGGAGCTGCCCGAGGCGCGGATGCGGCGCTACCGGGACGAGCTGGGGCTGAGTGAGGACTCCGCGGCGGTCCTGGTTGGCGATCCCGACACCGCCGAGTACTTCGAACGCGTGGTCGACACCGGCATCGAGGTCGAGCTGCGCGTCGTCGCCAACTGGGTGACCGGCGAGCTGGCGGCGAGCCTGCGTCAGGAGGATGCCGGCGTCGCCGCATCGAGCTCCAAGGTCGGGCCCGAGGCGCTGGCGGCCCTGATCGAGATGGTTCAGGAGAAGAAGATCTCGCACGGCAGCGGCAAGCAGGTGCTGGCGAAGCTGGTCGCCGAGGGAGGCGATCCGGCCGCGATCGTCGAGCGCGAGGGTCTCGCCCAGATCTCCGACAGCGGCGAGCTGGAATCGATAGTGGCGGCCGCGGTCGAGGCCAATCCTGCCGCCGCCGAGCAGGTTCGATCCGGCAACGAGAAGGCGATCGGCGCGATCGTCGGCGCGGTGATGAAGGAGACCAAGGGCCGTGCCGACGGCGGCGAGGTAAACCGCCTGATCAAGCAGCAACTCGGAATCTGATCGATTCTGGGCCACCGGGGGAGAGTTTGCCCCTGCGACAGCTTGGAAGATTGTGAGTACGACAACGGCGGTGGTCCTCCTGGCCTACGCCGGCGTGATGCGAGCGCTGATCGCACTCGCATCCAAGCTGGCGGACCGCTAGAGGAGACGCCGCAAATGAAACGGCCCCGGGTGGTACGCCCGGGGCCGTTCAGCTTGTGAGCACGACACTGATCGAAACTTTAGCGCTGCATGGAGCGGCCTGTCCTTTCCATTGGCCGAAGTGCGGTCTAGCACTTTGTAACACGTTGTTACAAAGTGCTAGGTTGAGGTCATGGCCTGGAACGTCGTCATTGCCGGGGGTGGATTCGGAGGGGCGATGGCTGCGCGGGAGCTGGAGCGGATCCTGCCGCGGCAGTCGGCCGGCTGACGCTGGTCAACGACGTCAACTTCCTGCTCTACACGCCGTTCCTTCCCGAGGCCGCGGCGGGGACGCTGGAGCCGCGCCACGTGGTGACGCCGCTGCGCGAGATTCTCGACCGCACCTACCTCCGCCTGGGCACGATCTCAGGTCACGATCCGCAGGCGCGCACGGTCGAGCTGCGCACGCGCGAGGGCGAGGTCGAGCAGCTTCCCTACGACCAGCTCCTGCTCGCGCTCGGCTCGGTCTCGCGAGTCTTGCCGGTGCCCGGTCTAGCCGAGCACGCTGTCGGCTTCAAAACCCTCGCCGACGCGATCTGGCTACGCAACCACGTGGTCGAGACGCTGGAGGCCGCCAACGCCAGCGAGGACCCGGCCCGCCGCGACGAGCTGCTCACCTACGTCTTCGTCGGCGGCGGCTACGCCGGTCTCGAGGCGCTCGCCGAGCTGCAGGACTTCGCCGCCGACGCGATGGAGAGCTACCCGCGCGCCCGCCTGCACGGCATGCGCTGGGTCCTGGTCGAGGCGACCGATCGCGTCCTGCCCGAGATCGACGCCGGCCTCGCCGACTACGCGCTGCGGCAGCTGCGCGGTCGGGGCATCGACATCCGCCTCGAGACCACGCTGGAGGAGCTGACGGCCGACCGCGCCCGCCTCTCCAGCGGGGAGACGCTGCCGACCCGCACCCTGGTCTGGACGGCGGGAGTCGCGCCGCATCCGAGCCTGCGCCAGCTGAACCTGCCGCTCGACGAGCGTGGCCGCGTTCCGGTCGACGAGCACCTGCGCGTGCGGGGCGCGGACTCGGTCTGGGCGATCGGCGATTGCGCCGCGGCTCCCGACCCACGCGGCGGGCTCTACCCGCCGACCGCGCAGCACGCCGTCCGCCAGGGGCCCGTCGCGGCTCGCAACATCGCCGCCGAGCTCGGTATCGGGACCGCCAGGCCGTTCGAGTACCGCGGCAATGCCTCCTTCGTCAATCTCGGCCGCTACAAGGCCGTGGGGAGGGTCGGCGGGCGCAAGTTCCGCGGCTTCCCCGCCTGGTGGATGGCCCGCACCTACCACATGAGCCAGATTCCCGGCGCCGCCCGCAAGGCGCGCGCGGTGATCGACTGGACCGCCAGCCTGCCCTTCCGCCGCGATCTCGCCGAGGTCGGCTCGATCGGGCATCCGCAGCGCCTGGGCGCGACAATGGAGCCGTGGGATTCGAGTACCTCTTCATCGCCTTCCTCTTCGGGCTAGCCACGGCGATCGTCGGCCGCGCCAAGGGCAGCTCGTTCTGGCTCTGGTTGCTGATCGGCACGGTTCTGCCACCGTTCGGCCTGGTCGCCGTCATCCTCTACCGAGTCGAGAAGGACGAACCGGAACGGCAGTGCCCCACCTGCGGCAAGGCAGTCAAGCTCTACGTCCAGGTCTGTCCCCGTTGCGGCACGGACCTCTTCCTGCCGGACCCCGCCGCCGTCCGTCACCCCGCGGTCGACCGCTGAGCGCCCAGCGCGGCCTGGATCGCCGCCGTGTCCCAGCGCCCGATCGCGTCGATCACGCGACCGTCGCGTAGCTCGAAACGCCCGATGCCGTCCCATGCCAGCGGCTCGCCGTTCACCGTCGCCTCGATCGCGTACTCGACGAAGACGACGTTTCCACGCGCCGCCCAATTCCTCATCTCGAGTGAGATATCGGGCATCAGGGCCTTGATCCCCCGCACATAGTCGGGCTCCTCGTCGCCCCTGATCGGCCGCTCCATCCCGGAGTGGTCGATCCGCGCCTCGGGGTGCACCATCTCGAACTTCTCGAGCCGGTCGGCGTCGAAGCTCGGCCAGATTTCCTCGTAGACCCGGATGAAACGCTCGATGTCCTCCACTGGGGTTCCTCTCTGGTGGGGTTGCGGTAGAGGCGAACTTAGATTGGGCGCGGAGATCTGTCTGGCGGGATTCCGCCACGGTCGCCGCCCCTGACCCATCTGTCCGAAAACCGCCAGCCCTGGAACCGGCGCCGTGCCACGATGGGCGCGTGATCGGCGACTTCGAGACCTGTTACCGGTTCATGCGCAGCCGCGATCCGCGCTACGACGGCTACTTCTTCGTCGGCGTCCTCTCCACCGGCATCTACTGCCGGCCCAGCTGCCCAGCACGCCTGCCGAAGCGACGCAACGTCCGTCTCTTCCACAGCGCCGCCTCGGCGCAGGAGGCCGGCCTGCGGGCGTGCAAGCGCTGCGATCCGGATGCCGCGCCGGGATCGCCTCGCTGGAACCGCCGCGCCGACGTGGCTGGGAGGGCGTTCCGCCTGATCGCCGAAGGCACGGTCGACCGTGACGGCGTGCCTGGCCTCGCTGGCCGGCTCGGCTACAGCGAGCGCCAGCTGCAGCGCATCCTCACCGAGGAGGTCGGCGCGGGCCCGGTCGCGCTGGCCCGAGCGCAGCGGGCTCAGGCGGCCCGCCTGCTGATCGAGTCGACCGCGATCCCCTTCGCCGAGGCGGCGCTCGCGGCCGGGTTCGGCAGCGTGCGCCAGTTCAACGACACGATCCGAGCGGTGTACGGACGAACCCCGACCGAGCTGCGAGGTCGAGCGCGAGGACGGACCGGCACGGTCGCCCCGGGGACGATCGAGCTGCAGCTCGCCTGCCGGCAGCCCTTCGACGGCGAGGCGTCGATCCGCTTCCTCGGCTCCAGGGCCGTGCCGGGCGTGGAGGCGCTCGAGGGACTCGCCTACCGGCGCTCGCTCTCGCTGAGGCATGGCGCGGCGGTCGTGGAGCTGCGGCCCGAGCGGGACGCGGTGCGCTGCCGCCTGCGGCTCGACGACCTTCGCGACCTGACTGCCGCGGTTGCGCGCTGCCGCCGGCTGCTCGATCTAGACGCCGACCCGCAGACCGTGTCGGCCCAGCTCGGCGACGATCCCTGCCTCGGGGAGCTCGTCCGGCGCCGACCCGGCCTGCGCGTCCCCGGCTGCGCGGACGGCTTCGAGCTGGCGGCGCGCGCCGTGATCGGCCAGCAGGTCTCGGTCGGCGCCGCTCGGACCGTCGCCGCCCGTTTGGTCGAGCGCTACGGCGAGCCGCTGGGCGAGCCGCTCGGCTCGATCGCCCGCCGCTTCCCGTCCAGTGCCGCCCTGGCGCAGGCCGACCCCGCGAGCCTCTCGATGCCACGGAGCAGGGCGAGGGCGCTGCGTGAGCTGTCCCGCCGGGTCGCCGCGGGCGATCTCCGCTTGGATGCCGGCGCAGAGCCCGGATTCGCGCTCGAAGGCCTGCTCTCGGTTCCAGGGATCGGGCCCTGGACGGCTTCCTACATCGCGATGAGGGCCCTCGGCGACCCGGACGCCTACCCGCTCGGCGACGCCGGATTGCGCCGCGCTCTCGAGCGACGGGGCCTCACGGTGGATCGAGCGGCCGAGCAGCGGCTGGCGGAGTCCTGGCGGCCGTGGCGCTCCTACGCGACCATCCATCTCTGGCGCAGCCTCGACGACGAGCCGCTCAGCGCAGCCAGGTCCTGACGATCGCGTTGGCGAAGCCGAGGCCGTAGCGGACGACGGCGGGCTTCTTCGAGTGGCCGTGGAGGCGCTTGGCGACCGTGACGGGCACCTCCTTTGCGGGGATGCCCCGCTTGATCGCCTCGATCATGAACTCCGAGGTGTGGAACTGCTCCTGGCGCAGGACGAGCTGCGGCAGGACGGTGGCGCGGACGGCGCGGTAGCCGTTCGAGCAGTCGCTCACCCTGGTCCGCGTGATCATGGAGACGAGGCGGTTGAAGAAGACGATCCCGAGCTCGCGGGCGAAGTGGTTGCTGTCCGCATCGCCGAGTACGCGCGAGCCGTGGGCGACGTCGACCTCGTGGTCGAGGACCGGCTTGACCAGCCGCTCCATCTCGGAAGGCAGGTGCTGGCCGTCGGCGTCGAGCGTGACCACGACCTCGGCGCCGGAGTCGACCATCAGCCGGTAGCCGGTGCGCAGCGCCGCGCCGCCGCCGCGGTTGATCACGTGGCGGGCGACAACCGCCCCGTGCTCGGCGGCGACGTCGCCGGTGCCGTCCCGGGAGCCGTCGTCGACCACGAGCACCGCGGTCTCGACACCGCAGACCTCGCTCGGCATCAGGTCGAGCACCTGACCCGACGTTCTCGGCCTCGTTGTAGGCGGGGACGAGGATCGCGACCTTGCCGCGAAAGCGCTCCGGCAGCTTCGCCTGGCGGAACTCCTCCCAGGCGAGGCCCTCCAGCACGGCCGAGAGTTGGCGCGAGTTCCGCGCCGCCTGCGAGAGCGCCCGCAGGATGAGCAGGAAGAGGATGAAGATCGAGAAGACGGCGAGGCCGAGGATGCGGCCGCCGTTGCCCTGCTCGAAGGAGAAAGCGGAGAGCAGCGCGTCGGTGATTTCGGTGCCCGAGACGATCGCCAGGCCGAGCCCCGCCGCGAGCAGGATGAGGACGTCGACGTTGCGCAGGGCGCGGCGGCGCAGGACCGCGTAGGCGACGATCGCCACGGCCACCAGCAGCCCGGCCGCGCGCAGCGCGGTCAGCTCGGGGGGGAAGATGCCTGCGTAGAGGTCCATTGCCGCCTGGAGGATATGGCCGCATTGGCCCGCGAGAGGGCGACCCCGGCAAGCGGAAAGATCAGCGTCATCAGGATCTCGTTGCGCCGCGGAGCCGCCAGCGAGGCAGCGCCAACCGCCGTCACGAGCGCAATTGGGGTAGCCATCGCGAGGAACTCCCACCAGCGGCGGCGCGCGGCGAGCACCCCGAGCCCGGCCAGCCCAAGCAGCACGATCAGCACCTGGACGGCCCGGCCGGCGGTGCCGCTCATCGCTTCGCCGACCCCGCCACTCCACATCCGCCAGACCTTGCGCCCCGTCATCGCCGCGTAGCCGAGCGGATCGTCCTCGGCGTAGTCGTAGAAGTTCTCTTTGCCGATCTTGCCCAGCGCCTCGTCGCGCGGCAGCTCGGGGTAGCGGGCGGCGACGCGGTCGAACAGCGGGGCGGGGTTAACCGCGTCGAGGGCATCGGAGCCTGGCTCGAGATCACGGCCGAGGTAGCGCCGGACCAGCAGCGCCTTGACCCGCTGGTACTCGCCGTCGGCCGGCAGGAAGGTGCCGACGTAGAGCGCCTTGCCGCCCCCGGTCGAGATCGGCACGGTGCGGTCGAGGACGACCTGGTTGCGCACCGTCCAGGGGACGATCGGGATGAGGAGGGCGGCGGCGAGCAGTCCCGCTCCGGCAAGGCCCGGTCGCCAGCCGCGCTCCCGGCTCACCCGGATCGCCGCAAGCACGGCGAAGGCGACGCCGACGAGCAGGTACTCCGGCCGGATCAGCGCCGTCAGCCCGAAGAGGAAGCCGGGCAACAGCCAGCCGCGCAGGCTCTCCCGATCCGATGCCCAGAGAAAGGCGAGCACTGCGGCGGGCAGCGTGAGGATCGCCGGCGGCTCGCTGAAGAGGGCTCCGGTGGAGTGGATGAAGGGTGGGTAGACGGCGACGCCGAGGGCGCCGATCAGGCCGGCGGGACGGCAGTTGATCCGTCTGCCGAGCAGGTAGACGACGACGATCGCAGCCAGCCCGAGCAGCAGCTCGACGATCCGCGCCGTCCCTTCGCGCGCGCCGCCGGTCGCGTAGAAGGCGGCGGCGTAGAGCAGCGGCGCCCCGGGCGACCAGTCGCTCGCGTCGCGGAAAGACGGTCCGCCGTAGCTGCCTTCCTCGTAGAGCGACTTCGAGAGCGCGTAGTAGGCGCGCGCGTCGTCGCCCGGGGTGGCCAGCGGCTCGACCACCCGGTAGGCGCGCAGGCCAAAGCCGAGGACAAGGATCAGCGCCAGCACGATCAGGGTCGTCTTGCCGTGGCGTTCGGGCAGGCTGCGTACCCAGTTGCTCAAGCGTGCCATCGTCGCGCCAGGCTATCCCGGTGGACGCATCCGACATTCACCACAGCCCAGTGGGGTCAATGTCGGATGCGCTGTTGCAACCGGCTGGCAGCCCAAGCTGCACCCACGCCGGCGAGCGCCGCGACCAGCGGGATCGTCACCAGGACGCGCCGGGGAGAGGCGACCAGCAGGGCACCGGTCGCCGTCACGGCGAGCAGCACGGTGCCCAGCAGCAGTGCCTCCCAGCGCCGCTGCCGGGCGAGAATCGCCAGCCCCAGCAGGCCGAGGGCGACGAGCGCCCAGTGCAGCGCCTCCCAGAAGGGCTCCCGCATGACGTCGCGCGGGCCGTGCGACCAGATCCGGCCGACCTTGGCGGCGACGAACCCGGCGTACTCGAGCGGCCGCTCAGAGACGTCGTCCCAGAGCCGTTCGCGTCCCATCCGCGCCAGCGCCGCGTCGCTTTCGAGCCCCGAATACCGCTGCGCCGCCAGGGCGGCGAGGATCTGCTCCAGGCGGGCGTCGGGGGGAAGCTGGCGCGCCAGGCCCGGATGCCGCTCCAGCACCTCCTCGCCGACCCGTTCCGGATCTCCGTCCGAGGGCATGTAGGAGCCGGCGAACAGAACCTGCCCCCCGCCCGTCGAGATCGGGACGAACCGGTCCAGCGCAACCGCATTGCGCACGGTCCACGGCGCTACCACCAGCGCTAGCCCAACCAGCATGACCGCCGCCTGTGCAAGGCCGCTTCGCCAGCTCCCGCGTCCACCGCGGGCGAACACCACCACAGCTACCGGCAGCGAGATGGCCAGATACTCCGGGCGGACCAACGCCAGCGCTCCGAGCAACAGGCCCGGAACTAGCCATCTCACACGCGCCGAATCGGTCGATTCCACACTGTCCGCCCAGAGCATCGCCAGCACCGCCCCCGAGAGCAGGGTCGCCGCCAGCGGCTCGCCCATCAGCATCCCCTGGTACTCGAGCAGAGCGGGATAGACGGCAACCGCGCCGGCCCCGATCAGTCCCGCGAGCGGACCCGCGAGCCGCCTGCCGATCAAGTAGGCGAAGAGGACGGCGAGCGAGCCCAGCAGGGCGAGGACGATCCTGGCGAAGCGTTCGTGAACGCCGCCCGTCAGCGTGTAGACACCGCCGGCGAGCAGCGGCATCCCCGGCGAGTAGTTGCTCGCCGGCTGGGTCGCGTTGCGCCCCAGGGCGAAGCCCTCGCCCCGCTCCAGGTTGGCCGCGATCCGCGCGTAGGCGGCGGCGTCGTAGACGGGCGAGCGCCCCTCCCAGGCTTCGCCGACCCGCAGGCCGACTCCCAGCAGGAGGATCGCGACCAGCGCGGCGAGGCCCGCTCGGCCGCCGTTGCGCGCCGCAAGTCCCTTCATCGGCCGGATGCTATGTCGCCTCTGTCCGTTACCCTGCCGCGACCTATGCGCGTTCTCATTCTTGGGGGCGACGGCTACCTGGGCTGGCCGACCGCCCTGCGCTTCTCGGCTCGCGGTCACGAGGTCACGGTCGTCGACAACTTCGTCCGCCGCCGCTGGGTAAGCGAGGCCGGCAGCGACTCGCTGACCCCGATCCTCGACCTCGAGCAGCGGATCGCGGCCTGGCACGAGATCTCCGGCAGGGAGATCCAGAGCTTCACCGGCTCGGTCGAGGACGGCGACTTCCTCGACGGCGTCGTCGCCGAGACCCGACCCGAGGTCGTCATCCACTACGGCCAGCAGCCCTCGGCGCCCTACTCGATGGCGTCCCGCCAGAAAGCGGTGGAGACCCAGCAGGCAAACGTGATCGGCAACCTCAACCTCCTCTTCGCGATCCGCGACCACGTGCCCGAGTGCCACCTGATCAAGCTGGGGACGATGGGCGAGTACGGCCAGCCCAACATCGACATCGAGGAGGGCTACATCGAGATCGAGCACAAGGGACGGAGGGACACGCTTCCCTTCCCCAAGCTGCCGGCATCGCTGTACCACTGCTCGAAGGTCCACGACTCGACCAACATCCACTTCGCCTGCCGCACCTGGGGCCTGCGCGCCACCGACCTCAACCAGGGCGTCGTCTACGGGGTCGAGACCGAAGAGACCGCCGGCGACGAGCGCCTGACCACCCGCTTCGACTACGACGAGCTCTTCGGCACCGTGCTCAACCGCTTCTGCGTGCAGGCTGTGATCGGCCACCCGCTGACCGTCTACGGCAGCGGCGGCCAGACCAGGGGCTTCCTCAACATCCGCGACACCCTCAACTGTGTCGAGCTGGCCGCGGCCAACCCGGCCGACGCGGCCGAGTTCCGCGTCTTCAATCAGTTCACCGAGCAGTTCTCGGTGCTGGAGCTGGCCGAGCTGGTCAAGCACGCCGGCGAGCACCTCGGCTACTCGGTCGAGATCCAGCACTGCGACAACCCGCGCGTCGAGAAGGAAGAGCACTACTACAACGCGATCCACACCAAGCTGCTCGACCTCGGCTTGAAGCCGACCCTGCTCGGCGAGGAGCTGGTCGAGTCGATCATCCACGCGATCGAGCGTCACAAGGAGCGCACGATCGAGAGCTCGATCGATCCCCAGACTCGCTGGAACCCTGCCAAATCCGCTGCTGGCCGGGCATAGTCCCGCTGGTACCATCGCCAGTCCGATGAGAGCCGCGGACGCACTGATGGAAAGCCTCAAGGCCGAGGGTGTCGAAAACATCTTCGGCATCCCCGGCGGGGCCAACCTGCCGACCTACGACGCGCTCGTCGATGCCGGCTTCCGTCACATCCAGGTGCGCCACGAGCAGGGCGGCGGCCACGCCGCCGAGGGGTACGCCAAGGCCTCCGGCCAGGTCGGCGTCGCCTTTGCCACCTCGGGTCCCGGCGCGACCAACCTGGTGACGGCGATCGCCGACGCGATGATGGACTCGGTGCCGACCGTCTTCGTCACCGGCCAGGTGCGGACCGAGCTGATCGGCACCGACGGCTTCCAGGAGGCCGACATCCTCGGCGCGACCCTGCCCTTCGTCAAGCACTCCTTCCAGGTCACCGACCCGCGCCAGATCCCCGAGTACGTGCACGAGGCCTTCCACGTCGCCGCAACCGGGCGCCCCGGGCCGGTGCTGCTCGACATCCCGCAGGACCTCTCGCGCGCCGAGATCGATTACGCGCCGCGCACCGAGCCGGTCGAGCTCGCCGGCTACAAACCGATGGGGAAGGGCAACATCAAACAGGTGCGGATCGCCGCCAAAGCGATCGCCAACGCGCGCCGGCCGATCCTCTACACCGGCGGCGGCGTGGTCAACGCCGACGCCGCCGAGGAGCTGCGCGAGCTGGCCGCCGCGGACCGCTTCCCGGTCACCTCGACGCTGATGGGGCTGGGCGCCTACCCGGCCTCGGGCGAGAGCTGGCTGGGGATGCTCGGCATGCACGGCACTGTCACCGCCAACTGGGCGATGGACAACGCCGACCTGATCGTCGCGATCGGCGCCCGCTTCGACGACCGGATCACCGGCAAACTCGCCGAGTTCGCCCCGCAGGCGAAAGTGATCCACATCGACATCGACCCAGCGGAGATCTCCAAGAACGTCGGCGCCCACATCCCGATCGTCGGCGACGTCAAGCTGGTGCTGCCGGAGCTGACCCGCGAGTACCGCGCGCTGCAGACCGACTCTTCGCGGCTCGACCCCTGGTGGAAGCAGCTGCGCGAGTGGCAGGAGAAGCACCCGCTGCGCTACGAGCCCGGCGTGGACGGCGAGATCAAGCCGCAGTTCATGATCGAGGCGATGCACCGGGCGACGCAACGGGGACGCGATCGTCACCTCCGACGTCGGCCAGCACCAGATGTGGGCGGCGCAGTACTACGGCTTCGAGCAGCCCCGCCGCTGGATCAACTCGGGCGGCCTCGGGACGATGGGCTTCGGCCTGCCGGCGGCGGTCGGCGCCAAGGTCGCCCGCCCGGACGAGGACGTCGTCTGCCTGGCGGGGGACGGCAGCCTGATCATGAACTGCCAGGAGCTCGCCACCTGCGTCACCGAAGGGATCCCGGTCAAGGTCTTCCTGATGAACAACGGCTACATGGGCATGGTCCGCCAGTGGCAGGAGTTGTTCTGGGACCGCCGCTACAGCTCGGTGGAGATGGGCGCCAGCCCCGACTGGGTGAAGCTGGCCGAGGCCTTCGGCGCGACCGGAATGCGCTGCGAGAACGCCGACGATCTCGAGGCGACGATGACGCAGGCGCTGGAGACCGACGGCCCGGTGCTGCTCGACGTGCGCGTCGCCCAGGAGGAGAACTGCTACCCGATGATCCCACCGGGTCAGGCCGCCCGCGACATGGTCGAGGCGCCAGAGGCGGTGAGCTGATGGAGGCCGGAACCCCTCAGGCGGTGCGCCTCGAGGACCTGCACGTGCCCGGGCAGCTGAGCGGGCGCAAGCACATCCTCTCGATCCTGGTCGAGAACAAACCCGGCGTGTTGGCGCGGATCGCGGGGTTGTTCTCGCGTCGCGGCTTCAACATCGACACGCTCGCGGTCGGGCCGACCGACGACCCCAGCATCTCGCGGATCACGCTCACCCTCGACGGCGCCGTCCACCCGATCGACCAGGTGACCAAGCAGCTGCACAAGCTGGTCAACGTGCTGAAAATCCGCGACATGGAGCCGGAGGAGACGGTCGCCCGCGAGATGGCGATGTTCAAAGTCTCCGCCGCGGTCGAGAGCCGCGCCGAGATCATCCAGTTCGCGGAGATCTTCCGGGCCAAGATCATCGACGTCTCGCGACGCGCGATGACGATCGAGGTGACCGGATCGGCGGACAAGATCGAGGCCTTCGAGCGGATGATCCGGCCCCACGGCCTGATCGAGATGGTCCGGACCGGCGAGATCGCGATTGCTCGAGGCGGCGACTAGCGAGCTGCACAGCCGGCTGCGCGACGGCGCGGAGCTGGCGCTCGAACGATCGCGGCGAACGCTGGTCAGCGTCACGACCGCGGTCGACGTTCCCGACCCATGCGCGGCGGCATTCGCCTCCCGCCTGGCGTCAGACCACTGGTTCTGCTGGGAGCAGCCGGACAGGGGCTTTGCGCTGGCGGCGCTGGGTGTCGCTCATGAGGCCAGCTCGCGCGGCGACGGGCGCTTCGAGGACGTGGCCCGCGAGTGCCTGCGCATGAACGCGGGCGCCGTGCTCGAGGAGCCACCGGGGCTGCCGTCGGGTGCGGGACCGGTCTGGACGGGCGGCTTCGCCTTCGACCCGCAGGGAGCCGGCTCCTCGCCATGGTCTTCGTTCGCGCCCGCCTCGATGATCCTGCCTGAGCTCTCGTTCTGTCGGGTTGGGGATGAGACGTTCCTCACCGTCAACCTGGTCGTGCACCCGGGCGACACCGCCGCCGACTCCGCCGAGCGGGTGGCAGCCCGGCTCGCCGGCCTGCGAGCCGACGCGCTGCCCATGCTCGACCCACACCAGACCGGCCGGCCGGAGATCCGCAGCGTGCTGCCGCCGCGCGACTTCGAAGGCGCCGTGGATGCCGCGACAGGCCGCATCGCGGGCGACCGGACGAGCAAGGTCGTCCTTGCCCGCGAGGTGACCGTCGAGGCCTCCGTCGCCCACGAGCCGGCAGCGATCTTCGGCGCCCTGCGCGAGCAGTTCCCCTCCTGCTTCTGCTTCTGCCACGGCACCCCGGAGGCGGCGTTCCTCGGTGCCAGCCCGGAGCTGTTGATACGCCGCTCCGGCGCCGGCGCTTCGACCGTGGCCCTCGCCGGCTCGACCCGGCGCAGCTCCGATCCGGCCGTCGACGACCACCTCGGCGAGCAGCTGCTGCACAGCGACAAGAACCGGCGCGAGCAGCGAATCGTCGCCGAGCGGATCGTGCGCAAGCTGCGACCGCACTCGGTCTGGGTGCAGACGGCGCCGGAGCCCGAGGTTGTGAAGGTGGCCAACATCCAGCACCTGGCGACGCCGATCGTCGCCCAGCTGGCCGAATCGCACTCGGCGGTCGAGCTGGCCGGCATGCTGCACCCAACGCCGGCCGTCGGCGGCGAGCCCTGGCCCGAGACGGCAAGCACGATTACCGAGCTGGAGCGGATGGACCGCGGCTGGTACGCGGGCCCGGTCGGCTGGATGGACGCGACCGAGGACGGCGAGTTCTGCGTCGCCCTGCGCAGCGCCTTGATCCGCGACCGCGAGGCCCGCCTCTTCGCCGGCGTAGGAGTAGTAGCCGGCTCCGACCCAGCGGCGGAGCTCGAGGAGACCGAGGTCAAGCTTCAGGCCCTGCTGCCCTTGGTGGCGGAGTAAGCGGTCCGCCTTCCGGTACGCAAGAATGCCCTCGTGGCCTGGCGGGGAGCTTTAGCGGGGGGGCTGGCGCTGATGGCGCTGACGCCGTGCGCAGTCGCCGCGGCGCCCGAAGGGCCGCGGCTGGCGTTCGTCAGCCTGACCGACAGCAAGCAAAACGAGGTGCGCTTGGAGTCGGTCGATCCATCGGGGTCGGGGCGAGTGGGGTTGCTCCATGCGAATTTGGGACGTGGGGTTGGGCCGGTGCCGTTCTTCGGGCCGAGCTGGTCTGCAGATGGGACACGGGTCTTTTTCGGCGCTTTCGCCGGCAAGCGACGCCAGGCGATCTACGCGATTAGATCGGATGGCAGCGGTCTGCGCTCCATTCCCCGGACCAAGGGGGCCACGAATCCTGTGCTCTCCCCGGATGGTCACACTCTTGCCTTCGCGCGCTCCCGTTTCCGCTTTGACATCGATGTTCACCATCCGGGGAAAACCCGCTTCTATGCCAGCACGACGACCTGGATCGTCGACCTCGATAGCGGCAGGACGCGCCAGCTGACCCGCTGGAGAAACGGCCTCGAAAACACCCCGGCATCGTTTTCCCCGGACGGGTCCACGCTTGCGTTGACCAGGAACGACGACAACTTGGACGGGCCACGAGCGGTGCTGATGCACCTCGGCGGCGGCTCGACGGTGCTGGCGCGGGAAGCCGTCGAACCGGTTATATCGCCCGACGGATCGCGGGTGGCGCTGATCAGCTTCGCGGACCAGGACGTGGTCCAGCTGGATGAGGAGGCAACGCTGGCCGGAGAGCTCTACGTGGTGCGCGTCGACGGCTCGCAGCTCCAGCGCCTCACCCGTACCCGTGGCCAGTCCGAGCTCAGGCCGAGCTGGGATCCCTCGAGCCAGCGGATCGCCTACAACCAGTTCCGCGCCGGGGAAGGGCTGGACGAACTGTTTCCGTTCGGCAACTCGATCATGCAGATCAACGCCGACGGAAGCTGCCGCGCGAAAATCCTCTCGGTCCCGCGGGTGGCTCTCTACGGCGCGGCCTGGCAGCCCGGCCCCGGCCGCGAGGCGGGGCGAATTGTCTGCTGACAAGCGCCGGGCCTCCTGGGTCGCTGCGGCAATGGCCCTAGCCCTCTTGATGGCCGCGGCGTCGGCCGGGGCGGAGCCGCCCGCGGGGCCACGACTTGCCTTCCTGAAATTCACCGAGCGACCGGGAGCGCTTTTTGTCGCCACCGGCGACGCTGCGCTGCGAGCGCCGGCAACTGTTGCCGGCGGTGGCCACCGCACCCGTCCGCTTCCGTATCCGCACTCCGGACCGTCGTGGTCTCCCGACGGATCGCTGATCGCGTTCAGTGGCATGACGGGCCCCCTGCCGAAGATCCTGCTGCCGAAAAGCAGGCAGATCTACGTCGCCATGGCCGACGGCGCCGGGATTCGCCCGATTCCCGGGACGCGAGGCGGATTCGGACCGATCTTCTCGGCTGATGGGCAGAGCATCGCCTTCGCGAAAACGGCTCGCAGATATCTCGATGGTCGGTTCGGGCGGACCTGGTGGAAGAGCACGACCGTCTGGGTGGTCGACCTGGATGGAAGCGGGCTGCGGCAGTTGACCGCGTGGGAGAACGGCGTCGAGGATCTGCCTTCCTCGTTTTCGCCCGACGAATCGGCGCTAGGCCTCACCCACCGAGACGTCCTCAGGGACCGGGCCGAGGCGACGGCCTTGCGGCTGGACGGTGGCGGCTCGCGTGTGCTCGCCAAGAATGCCGCCTGGCCGCGGTACTCGCCGGACGGAACCCGGATCGCTTTCCTCGGGATTCGCAGGGTCGGCGACACGTCGTGCTGCGAGCTCGGCGATGGATTCTCGGTCGATCTCTACGCGATGAACGCGGACGGGTCGTCCCGCCTCCAGCTCACCGACACGCCGGCGAAGGCCGAGCGACCGGCGAGCTGGGACCCCTCGGGCGAGCGACTTGCGTACACGACCAAGAGCGACCCGACCGAAAGCACCTCGGGCGACCTCGAAGCGGCGGTGATGCAGATCAACGCCGATGGGAGCTGCCGATCCCGCATCTCTGTCTCGGTGCCCCGGATTCGCGGCCACCGCCTCTCCTTCCACTATCCGGCCTGGCAGCCCGGACCCGGCCGCGAGGCAGGGCGGATCGAGTGCTTCTCGAAGGCCTTCGGCTCCGCCGGCTCCGGTGTCGGTCAGCTCGATTCTCCGGCCGACGTGGAGGTCGACCCCACCAGTGGCGAGGTCTTGGTGGCCGACAACGACAACCATCGCGTTCAGCGGTTCACTGCCACGGGCAGGTACGTGAGCAGCTTTGGCTCGCGGGGCTCAGGCAACGGCGAGCTCGTTGCGCCAGCGGCCGTGGCGATCGATTCCAGGGGCGATATCTGGGTCGGAGACAGCGGCAACCACCGCATCCAGAAGTTCGATTCCAGCGGCGATTACCTGCTCGAGTGCGGCTCGGAGGGGGTCGGCAACGGCCAGTTCTCGGTATGGGGCCCGAAGGGGATCGCCGTCGACTCCGAGGACAACGTCTGGGTCACCGACTACAGCGGCCGAGTGCAGAAGTTCAGCCAGTCATGCGAGTACCTCGACGAGTTCGGCTCCACGGGCTTGGGCAGAGGCGAGTTCATCGAGAGCGCCGGCATCGACATCGGTCCGGACGGGAGGATCTGGGTCAGCGAGTGGAAGGCCAGCCATCGCATCGGCGTCTTCAGCCCCGCGGGCGAGTTCCTCTTCCAATTCGGCTCCGAGGGGAAACGCGCCGGCCGGCTATGGCATCCCGATGGAGTCGAGGTGGACAGCAAGGGAAACGTCTGGGTCCTCGACGAAGGCAACAGCCGGATTCAGCGGTTCGATCGGAACGGCAGGTACCGGGGCAAGTTTGGCTCCAGGGGCTCCGGCGCAGGGCAGTTCCATTTCGCCTGGCCCGGAGGACTGACGAGCGACGCCAGCGGGAACATCTGGGTCACGGACACCGGCAACAACCGCATCCAGCGGCTTCCCCCTAGCGCGGGCTAGGCGATCGCGGCGGCGACGCGATCCGCGAGGCGGCGGTGGAGCTCCGCGTTGGCCTGGCGGTCGGTCTTGACCTCGAGCAGGCCGGTGCCGGCCGCGAGCGCGTCCGGCAGCTCGCCGAGCGTGCTTAGCGAGCGGTGGGGGAGGTCGAAGAGCGCAGCTGCCTTTGACGCGTCGACGCCGCGGGGAGTTCCGAGCAGCGCCTCGAACTCCTCGCCGTCCAGAGCCTGCTCCTGGGGCAGGAAGTGGAAGATGCCGCCGCCGTCGTTGTCGACGAGGACTATCCGCACCGGGGTCTCGACTTCGCGCAGGGCCGCCAGGCCGCCGATGTCGTGGAGCAGGCCGAGGTCGCCGGTGACGATCGTGGTCGGCTTGCCGGTCGCGTGGGCGGCGCCGATTCCCGATGAGATCAGGCCGTCGATGCCGTTGGTGCCGCGGTTGCAGAGGAAAGTGGCGTCGACATCGCTCGCCGGCAGGAATGCCTCCTGGTCGCGAATCGGCATGCTCGACGCGGTGTAGACCAGCTCGCCGTCGGCGTAGGCGGCGCCGAGGGCGAGCTGCAAACCGGGCTCGGTGGGAGCGTCGACACCGCTCATCTCCGCCTCGATCGCCTCGCGGGCCGCACGCTCGGCCTCCAGCCACATCGCCGGCGGGGGGCGCTCCTCTCCCAGCCGAGCGGCCCAGCCGGAGGCGAGCTCGGTCGGGTCCGCCCGCAACAGTGCGGCCGCGCGGCGAGTCGGCTCGTTCCAGTCGCCCAACGGGTCGACGACGATCTGGTCGGCGCCGGATTCCGCCAGCCAGGAGCGCAGCGGCTTGCTCGTCGGCATCTCGCCGAAGCGCAGGACCAAGTCCGGCGACGCGGTCTCGCGGAACCGCTCGTCGCGCAGGAGAAGGTCGTAGGCGGTCACCACGTAGGTGCGATCGTGCGGGCCGCAGCGCAGCTGCGAGGTCGGCTCGGCGAGGATCGGGAAGCCGGCCACCCGGGCGAGGTGGGCGAGCGGCTCGCGCAGCTCGGGGTCGAGCTGGCGGCCGGCGACGATCGCGCCGATGTCCGCCTCGGCGATGTGCTTGGCGACCTCGTCGAGAAGGAATTGCGAGGGCTCCATGTCGATCGGGGTCACTGCGCTCAGCGGCCGAGGGTCGCGACCGCTGAGCGCCAGCGGGTCGGTCGCGGTCACTGCACCGTCCTCCGGTAGCGGCGCCAGCGGCTCCCGGAAGGGGAGGTTGAGGTGGACGGGGCCGGGACGCGAATCGCCCCGGGCGGTTGCGAAAGCACGACATGCCGTCGAGCGGTAGTGCAGGAGCCCGTCGTCGTCGGCCGCGTGCGTGCCGACCTCGCAGAACCAGCGCACCGAAGAGCCGTAGAGCTTCAGCTGGTCGATCGCCTGACCCGCACCGACATCGCGCAGCTCAGGTGGCCTGTCCGCGGTCAGGATCAGCAGCGGAACCGCAGAGCGATCCGCCTCGCTGACAGCCGGGTGGAAGTTGGCGGCGGCGCTGCCGGAGGTGCAGAGGATCGCCACCGGGACACCGCTCGCCTGGGCCGCGCCCAAGGCGAAGAAAGCCGCAGAGCGCTCGTCGACGATGACCGTCGTCTCGATCTCCGCTTGGCGCCACAGCGCCAGGGCAAGCGGGGTCGAGCGCGAGCCGGGGGAGAGGACCGCGTGGCGCAGCCCACACCTCGCCAACTCCTCGGCGAAGGCCGAGGCGAGGGCGGTGTTGGCGTTGGTCGGGTCCATCCGCGGCGTCGTGGCGACTTTGTCACGCATAGCGACACAAACTCGCCACGCCAGGCTAGAGACGGTGCGCTTGCAGCGCCGCCTCGTCGATCTCGACGCCGAGTCCCGGCCCGGGCGGCGGGTGCAGCATGTCGCCGCGCAGCTCGCACTCGGTCGCGGCGATCGTGGAGGCGAAGAGGCGCTGGGTGGCGAGACCATGCGCGAGATCGAGTCGTTCGCCGGGACTCGACGCTGGATCGGAGCCCTCGCCAGCCCCCTCGGCCAAGGTCGCGGCTACCTGCGCCGCGGCGGCGATCCCGACCGGGCCATCGAGGGCACTGGAGAGATAGGCGGGCAGGATCTCGGCGATCGCGATCGCTTCCTCCGGACCGCCGACCTTCGACAGCTTCACCCCGGTGATCTGACAGGCGCTCATCGCAACGGCGCGCTCGGCGTCGGCGCGGCTCTCGATGCTCTCGTCGCCGGCGATCGGGATCGAGGTCGACATCGCCACGTCAGCCGCCTCCTCGAGCGTCGCCACCGGCTGCTCGGCCAGCTCGACCTCGTACGGCTCCAGCTCGCCCAGCGTGCGCTTCGCCGTCTCCACGCCCCAGGCGGCGTTGGCGTCTACCCGGATTCGCACGCGGGGCCCCAGCGCCTCGCGGACGGCGCGAACCTGCGCGGCGTCGTCGCCGGTGCCGAGCTTGAGCTTGAAGCTGGAGAAGCCGTCCGCCGCCCAGCGTTCAGCCGAGGAGACGACCGCGACGGGATCGCCTGCGGTCAGAGTCGCGTTGCAGCGGACCGGCGGCGGGGAAGCGGGGCTCGTTTCGCCTTCGGCTGCAGCCCGCTTGCCGCGCAGGTCGAGCAGCGCGGTCAGCGCCGCACAGCGGGTGGGAGGGGAGAGCGTCCCCGTCGCGCTCAGGCTCGCCTCGTCGAGCGACTCGAGCCCGTCGAGTCGCCGCAGCTCCTCGACGACCTGCGCGAGTGCGGCGCCCCCCCGCAGCGAGAGCGGCACGGCTTCGCCCAGTCCCACCAGGCCCTCCGCGGAACGGAGGCGGAGCAGCACCATCTCGCGCCGGGTCAGCGTGCCGCTGGCCGTGACGTAGGGCTCACGGAACGGAAGCGCGTACGGAGTGACCTCGACAGACGCGATGCGCACCCCGACAGCATCCCTCACGAATCTGCATTTGTGTGCGCTGGGCGCACACCCAGCGCAGGTTCGTGGCTCAGGCAGCGAGGAGAAGACCGGCAGACACCAGCAGGCTGAAGGCACCGAGCAGGGCGCCGGTGCCGGCCAGCGCTGCGTTCAGCGAGGGCCCGTCGGTGCGGTTGCTCATCGTGCGCAGCGGCCCGATCGCCAGCGGCAGGGAGAGCAGGCCGATCAGCGGCAGCAGGCTGGCGTCGCCGGCGACAAGGGCGATCGGCAGCACGACGAAGGCGCCCATGACCAGCAGCCGGTAGAGCGCCACCGCGTTGGCGCGGCCCATCCGCACCGCCAGGGTCATCTTGCCCGCGCGCCGGTCGGTCTCGATGTCGCGCACGTTGTTGACGACGAGGATCGCGGTGGCGAGGAAGCCGACCGCGATCGAGAGCCCGAGCGGCAGCGGGTCGAGCTGCTCGACCTGGACGTAGTAGGAGCCGTTGACGGCGACCAGGCCGAAGAAGAGGAAGACGAAGACCTCGCCGAGGCCGGCGTAGCCGTAGGGGCGCGGCCCGCCGGTGTAGAGGACGCCGGCGGCGATCGAGACCGCGCCGATCAGGAGGATGACGATCCCGGCGACGGCGGTGAGGTAGATGCCGCAGGCAACTGCTACCGCGAAGGCGACCCAGGTCGCGACCAGCACCCGCTGGGGGGCGACCAGACCGGCCGAGGTGACCCGCACCGGCCCCAGCCTGTCGACGGTATCGGCGCCCCGCTTCGCGTCCGAGTAGTCGTTGGCGAGGTTGGTGCCGATCTGGATGAAGATCGAGCCGACCAGGGCGGCGACGAACGCCCCGACCCGCGGCAGCTCGCCGGCCCATTCCACCGCTGCCGCCGTGCCGACCAGCACCGGGGCGATCGCCGCCGGCAGCGTCCGCGGCCGCGCCGCCATCAACCAGATCCTCATGGCCGTCTCGGGAACTTCGAGAAGTCGGGCCGGCGCTTCTCCTTGAACGCCTCGCGGCCCTCGCGAGCCTCCTCGCTGCCGTAGAAGAGCAGGTTGGTGTCGTGCGCCAGCTGCTGGATCCCCGCGTAGCCGTCCTCGTGTGCGTTGAAGCTGGCCTTGACCAGGCGCAGGGCGAAGGGCGATAGGGCAAGCATCTCCCGGCACCAGGCGACCGTCTCGCGCTCGAGCCGGTCGAGCGGGACGACGGCGTTGACCAGGCCCATCTCCAGCGCCTCCTCGGCGTCGTACTGGCGACAGAGCAGCCAGAGCTCCTTCGCCTTCTTGGTCCCGACCAGGTCGCGCAGCAGCGAGACGCCGAAGCCGCCGTCCCAGGAGCCGACCCGCGGCCCGGTCTGGCCGAAGCGCGCGTTGTCGGCGGCGATCGTCAGGTCGCAGCAGACGTGCAGGATGTGGCCGCCGCCGATCGCGTAGCCGGCCACCATCGCGACCACCGGCTTCGGCAGCCGCCGCATCTGCACCTGCAAGTCGGTGACGTGGAAGCGACCGAGCGAGGCGCCCTCGGCGACGTAGCCGCTGTCGCCGCGAACCGTCTGGTCGCCGCCCGAGCAGAACGCCTTCGGTCCCTCGCCGGTGAGGACGATCGCGCCGACCTCGGTGTCCTCGCGCGCCAGCTCCAGCGCGGCCGCTATCTCGATCAGCGTCTGGGGGCGGAATGCGTTCAGCACCTCGGGCCGGTCGATCGTCACCTTGGCGATCCCGCCGGCCTTCTCGTAGCGGATGTCGTCGTACTCGCCGACGGCCTCCCACTCGATCGGCGCGTAAAGCTCCTCCTCGGATGGGGCTTCCTTGTGGCGTTGGGGCATGATGGGCACGATATCCCGCCGATGAAGCTCGACGACTGGCTCGCCCAGAGATCCCAAAGCTGCCCCGAGCGCACCGCGCTGATCGCGGACGGCTCCGAGGTGAGCTACGCCGAGCTCGAGGCGGAGGCAACCTGGGTCGCGCGGCGCCTCGAGGCGCATGGGGTTCGGCGCGGCTCGACCGCGGCGTTGACGATGCAGCCGCGCCGCGAGCAGGTGGTGCTCGTCCACGCGCTGATGAAGGTCGGCGCGGTGCTGTTGCCGCTCAGCCCGCGGCTGACCGCGGTGGAGCGCGCGGCGGTGATCGCGGCCGAGGAGCCGACCGTCGACCTCAGCGATCCGGGCGAGCTGACCCAGACCGAGGCCGACCTGCCGCTGCTCGGCGAGCACGACATGGACGCACCCTGCTGCCGCGTGCTGACCAGCGGCAGCACGGGCACGCCGGACCCGGTCGAGCTCACCTACGGCAACTTCCTCTGGAGCGCGGTCGGCTCCGCCTTCAACATCGGCGTCGAGCCCGAGGACCGCTGGCTCTGCTGCCTGCCGCTCAGCCACATCTCCGGCCTCAGCATCGTCATGCGCTCGGTGATCTACGGCACCACGGCGGTGCTGCACGACGGCTTCGACGTCGACCGGGTGGCGACCGCGCTGCAGGACGACGGGGTCTCGGTCGTCTCGCTGGTGACGACGATGCTGACCCGGCTGTTGGAAGCGGGAGCCGACCTCTCCAGCCCGCGCGCGATCCTGATCGGCGGCGGCCCGGTGCCGGAGGAGCCGCTCGAAGAGGCGATCGGCCGCGGCGCCACCGTCGTGCAGACCTACGGGCTGACCGAGGCCTGCTCTCAGGTCACCACCCTGGCCCCGGCCGAGGCGCAGCGCAAGCTCGGCTCCGCCGGCCGGCCGCTGCTGACCACCCACTTGCGGATCCGCGACGGCGAGATCCTCGTCCAGGGCCCGACGGTCGCCCCGAGCCGCGTCGACTCGGACGGCTGGCTGCACACCGGGGACCTGGGGAGGATCGACGAGGAGGGCTTCCTCTACGTCGAAGACCGGATCGACGACATGATCGTCAGCGGCGGCGAGAACGTCGTCCCGGCCGAAGTCGAGCAGGTGCTGCTGCGCCACCCGGAGGTCGCCGACGCGGCGGTCGTCGGCCGCGAGGACCCCGAGTGGCAGCAGGCGGTGACCGCTGTCGTCGTGCTGCAGGACGGCTCGGCCGCAACCCCGGACGAGCTGCGCCGCCACTGCGCCGAGTCGCTGGCCGGCTTCAAGGTGCCGAAGCGGGTCGAGCTGGCGGCGGCGCTGCCGCGCACGCCCTCGGGCAAGCTCCTGCGGCGCGCCCTCCGCTAGCCTCACCGCTCATGAAAACCGACGACATCTTCTACGACAAGGACGCCGACCTCTCGAAGCTGCAGGGGAAGACCGTCGCCATCCTCGGCTACGGCTCCCAGGGGCATGCCCACGCGCTCAACCTGAAGGACTCCGGGGTCGACGTCGTCGTCGGACTGCGCCCCGATTCGTCCAGCCGCCCCAAAGCCGAAGCGGCCGGGCTCGAGGTGCTCGACATCGCCGAAGCCGCCAGCCGCGGCGACGTCGTCATGGTGCTCCTCCCGGACGAGAAGCAGGCCGAGCTCTGGGAGGCGGAGATCTCCGACGGCATCGCCCCCGGCAACCTGCTCCTCTTCGCCCACGGCTTCGCCGTCCATTTCGAGCAGATCGCGCCCCCGCCTGGCGTCGACGTCGGCATGGTCGCCCCCAAGGGCCCAGGCCACCTGGTTCGCCGCCAGTACGAGGAAGGGACTGGCGTTCCCTGCCTGATGGCTGTCCACCAGGACGCCAGCGGCGATGCCCATGACCTCGTCCTCGCCTACGCGTCGGGAATCGGCGGCGGCCGCGCCGCGATCATCGAGACGACCTTCAAGGACGAGTGCGAGACCGACCTCTTCGGCGAGCAGGCGGTCCTCTGCGGCGGCGCCTCGGAGCTCGTCCGCGCCGGCTTCGAGACCCTGGTCGAGGCCGGCTACGACCCGCGCCTCGCCTACTTCGAGTGCCTGCACGAGCTCAAGCTGATCGCCGACCTGATGTACGAGAAGGGGATCCAGGGGATGCGCTACTCGATCTCCAACACGGCCGAGTACGGCGACATGACTCGCGGCAAGCGCGTGATCGGCGAGGAGTCGCGGGCGGCGATGAAGCAGATCCTCGGCGAGATCCAGTCGGGCGAGTTCGCCAAGGAGTGGATCGCCGAGAACCGCGCCGGCGGCGAGAACCTCTCGCGCATGCGCGAGGAGGGGGCGGGGCACGAAGTAGAGGAGGTCGGCGGCGACCTCCGCAAGATGATGCCCTGGATCGACACGGAGTTCTGAGCATCTGACGCCCAGGTGAGCGGAAGGCGGCAGCCCTCCTCGTGAATTGATGTCGCACGCCCCTTCGGGGCTTAGCGACTGAGGTTGAGCGCGGCTATCGCCGCGCAATTACAAGATTGCATGTCGCCGCTTCGCGACATTCCCGAGGAGGACTGCCGCCTTCCGCTTCACGAGGGCTTCAGCTTCCCGCTTCGGTCCCGGTTGCTCCAGCTTCTCTTGCCAAGGTCGCGGCGGTTCAAGCTGGGATGAGATGGAGCCACCGCTTGGCTCGAGCCTGTGGCCCCAGACGCCAAGCTTGCGTTGGGGAAGAGCCCGGTCGCCGTCCAGTCGAATGTGGCCGAAGGCCGCGACATGCAATCTGTCCTCTGCGCGGCTTCAGCCGCGCACCAACATCGTCGCTAAGCGCGAAGCGCGTGCGACATCAATTCGACTGGGCGGTGGCCGGGCTCTTCGCTATGCCGCTACGCGTCGGGAGGACCGTCGCCGCCGAGCTGGGACTCCTCGCCCGGGGGCAGCTTGCCGTCGCGACCGACGTAGCCGTCCTTGCCGCCGACGACGACATAGACGGCATCCTCGGAGTCGCTCAGGTTGCGGATCTTGCGCACCGTCGGCGCGTCGACCCAGGCGAGGCCGCCGGGCTCGAGCTCGTGGGTCGAGCCGTCGCCGAACTCGATCGCGATGCGGCCGCTGTGCAGGAAGTAGAGCTCCTCCTGCTCCTCGTGCAGGTGGCGGCCGGTCTCGTAGGAAGGAGGGATGACGATCGCGTTGGCGCCGAAGGCGGTCACGCCCAGGCCCTTGCGGATCTTGCGGAAGCCGTAGCCCTCGCCGAGATCCGCGAGGTTGGCGACCGCGTAGCCGTCGCCTTTCACCGCTCCCTGCTCGCCGGTCTCTGACATCGCCGCCCATCCTAATAACCTTGGCCGCCGATGACTACCTCGACCTCTGTCCAAATCCCCGCCGACCTCAAGCCCGCCGACGGGCGCTTCGGCTGCGGCCCCTCGAAGGTCCGCCCGGACGCGCTTGCGGCGTTGGCCCAGCGCGCCGACCTGATGGGCACCTCGCACCGCCAGGCACCGGTGCGCGACCTGGTCGGCCGCATTCGCACCGGCCTCGGCGAGCTGTTCCAGCTGCCCGACGGCTACGAGATCGCACTCGGCAACGGCGGCACCACCGCCTTCTGGGACGCCGCCGCGGCCTGGCTGGTGCGCCGCCGCGCCCTCCACCTCAGCTACGGCGAGTTCTCGCAGAAGTTCGCCAAGGTGACCGCCGCCGCGCCCTTCCTCGAGGACCCGATCGTGGTCGAGGCGGAGCCCGGCGACGCGCCTGCGCCGGTGGCCGATCCCGCCGCCGACGTCCTCGCCTGGGCCCACAACGAGACCTCGACCGGAGTGATGGTCGAGGTTCGCCGCCCGGACGACGCCGGCGAGTCCCTGGTCCTGGTCGACGCAACGTCGGGCGCGGGAGGCCTGCCGCTCGACGCCGCCCAGGCAGACGTTTACTACTTCGCGCCGCAGAAGGCCTTCGGCGCCGACGGCGGTCTCTGGCTGGCGCTGCTCAGCCCGGCCGCGGTCGAGCGGATCGAGGAGCTGGACGGCGGCGCCGAGCGCTGGCAGCCCGCCTTCCTCTCGCTTCGCACGGCGCTGGAGAACTCGCGCAAGGAGCAGACCTACAACACCCCGGCGCTGGCGACCCTGCTGCTGCTCACCGACCAGGTCGAGTGGATGCTGGCCGGCGGCGGGCTCGAGTGGTGCGTACAGCGGACCGGCGCCTCCTCCGGCCACCTCTACGGCTGGGCAGAGGACGCCGAGTTCGCCGCGCCCTTCGTCGCCGACCCGGCCAAGCGCTCGCTCGTGGTCGGCACGATCGACTTCGCCGACTCGGTCGACGCTGCCGCCCTGGCGGCGACGCTGCGGGTCAACGGCATCGTCGACGTCGAGCCCTACCGCAAGCTGGGGCGCAACCAGCTCCGTGTCGGCATGTTCCCGGCGGTCGAGCCCGCCGACGTGGAAGCGCTTACCGCCTGTATCGACTGGGTCGTCGCGAACGTGCCCGAGGTGACCCGATGAGGGTCCTCGTCAAGGAGAAGATCGCCGACTCCGGCGTCGACCTGCTGCGCGAGAGCTTCGACGTCGATCTCGGCCTGGAGATGTCCGACGACGAGCTGCGCGAGGCGATCGGTTCCTACGACGCGATCCTGGTTCGCTCGGCGACCCAGGTGACGCCGGAGCTGATCGAGCGGGCGGAGCGCCTCAAGGTGATCGGCCGCGCCGGCACCGGCGTCGACAACGTCGACATCCCCGCTGCCACCCGGCGCGGAATCGTCGTCGCCAATGCACCGGAATCGAACTCGGTGGCGGCTGCCGAGCACACGCTGGCGTTGATGCTCGCGCTCTGCCGCAACGTGCCGCGGGCCGACGCCTCGCTGCGCAGCGGCGCCTGGGAGCGGCCGAAGTTCAAGGGCGCCGAGCTCTACGGCAAGACGCTCGGCGTGATCGGCTTCGGCCGGATCGGCCAGCTCGTCGCCAAGCGCGCGCAGGGCTTCGACATGGACGTGATCGCCTTCGACAAGTTCGTCTCCACCGAGCGCTTCCGCGAGCTCGGGGTAGAGGGCGCGGACGAGCTCGAGGATCTGCTCGGCCGAGCCGACATCGTCACCCTGCACGTGCCGAAGACGCCGGACACGATCGACCTGATCGACGCCGATGCCATCGCGGCGATGAAGGCCGGCGCCCGGGTCGTCAACTGCGCCCGCGGCGAGCTGGTCGACCTCGACGCCGTCCAGACCGGGCTCGAGTCCGGCAAGCTCGCCGGCGCGGCGCTGGACGTCTTCCCCTCCGAGCCGTTCACCGAGCACCCGCTCTTCGCTCGCGACGATGTCGTCGTCACCCCGCACCTCGGCGCCTCGACCGCCGAGGCGCAGGACCGGGCCGGGGTGGTGACCGCGGAACAGGTGATCGCGGCGCTCAGCGGCGGCGTCGTCACCAACGCGGTCAACATTGCCGCCGTCCGTCCCGAGGAGATGGAAGCGCTGGCCCCGTTCGTGCCGCTCTGCGAAAAGCTCGGCCGCCTGGCCCAGGGCCTGGGAGATGGCTCGATCGACGGGGTGACGGTCGAGTTCCGCGGCCGCATCGCCAGCCACGACACGCGCCTGCTCGGGATCGCGGTCCTCGTCGGCATCCTCTCCGGCCACACCGAGGAGCCGGTCAACCTGGTCAACGCGCCGCAGATGGCCGAGGAGCGGGGCATCGAGCTGGCCGAGGCCAAGGAGAGCGCCTCCGAGGACTTCACCGAGCTGATCGCCGTCCGCTTGGGCACCGGCGCCGCCGCGGTCGAGGTCGCCGGTACTGCGGTGGGGCCGCGCAACGAGCCCTACCTGGTCTCGGTCTGGGGCGAGAGCTTCTACCTGCCCTTCGCCGATCACCTCGCGGTCTTCAGCTACGCCGACCGGCCGGGGATGATCGGCCGGGTCGGGACGATGTTCGGCGAGGAGGGCGTCAACATCATCTCCGCAGCCGTCGGCGCCGAGCCAGGCGGAGAGCGCGCGGTGATGGCGCTGACCACGGACGCGCCGGTACGGGCGGAGACGATCGAGAAGATCCTCGAGCTCGATGGCTTCTCGATCGGCCGCTCGGTCGATCTCTAAGGCTGTCTGACCGGCGCATAGCTGCGTCCTCGGTCGCTCGCGTGCAGAGCACGCCACGCTCCCTGCGTCCTGGCTCTGCTTGGTCAGACAGCCTTAGCGCATAGTCTTCGCGCCGGTGAAGGCCGTGGTGCTGACAGGGACGGGCGGGTTCGACGTGCTCCAGGCGCAGGAGCGTCCCGACCCCCTGGTCGGTCCGGGCGAGGTGCGGATCGCCGTCAAGGCCGCCGGGATCAACTTCGCCGACACGATGGCGCGAGTCGGCCTCTATCCCGACGCGCCGAAGCCTCCCTGCGTGCTCGGCTACGAGGTCGCCGGCGAGATCGAGTCGGTGGGGGAGGGCGCAAGCGGCCACCAGGTCGGCGACCGGGTGTTCGCGGGCACCCGCTTCGGCGGCCAGGCCGAGCTGGTCACGGTTCCGGCGGAGCAGGCGTTTGCCCTGCCCGACGACCTCAGCTTCGAGCAGGGAGCGGCCTTCCCGGTCAACTACGGCACCGCCTACGCGGCGCTGATCATGATGGGCAGCCTGCGCGAGGGCAACCGCGTGCTGATCCATGCCGCGGCGGGTGGCGTCGGCATCTCTGCAACGCAGATCGCCCGCAACGTCGGCGCCGAGATCTTCGGCACCGCCTCTGCCTCCAAGCACGAGGCGATCCGAGAGCAGGGCGTCGACCACCCGATCGACTACCACTTGCTCGACTTCGAGGCCGAGGCGATGCGGATCACCGGCGGCGAGGGCGTCGACCTGGTGATCGACGCGCTCGGGCCGACCTCCTTCCGCAAGGACTACCGGCTGCTGCGGCCCGGCGGGCGGCTGGTCATGTACGGACTCTCGGAGAACTCGAAGGAAGGCAAGCGCGACATCCCGCTGACCCTGAAGAGCATGGCGGCGATGCCGACCGCGACGATGCCCTGGTGGAAGAGCCTGCTGGTGATGAACGAGAACAAAGGGGTCTTCGGCCTCAACATGCTCAAGTGGTGGGACGCCGAGGGCAACCTGGATCGCGTCGTCGAGCCCCTATCGGCCGATCTCGAGTCCGGGCGCCTGCGGCCGGTTGTAGCCGAGGCGTTCTCGTTCGAGCGCGCCGGCGAGGCGCACCGATTCATCGCCGAGCGCCGCAACGTAGGCAAGGTCGTGCTGTTTCCTTCATAGACGCCCCGACCCCGATCGGCGGCGGGGACGACTGACGATGAAGAAGAAGCTCCTGCTTATCTCGCTCGCCCTCCTGGCGCTGCTGGCGCCTGGGGTCGCGCACGCTGCGCCCAAGACCTTCACGGTTCTGCTCGCGGGCGGCGAGGAAGCGAACATGATCGAGATCTGGCTCAGCCCGGACGGGCGCGAATACGTAATCGACTCGGTCGTGCAGCTCGAAGTCGGCGGGACCGTCTGCGCGCACCCCGAGGACAAACCGAACGAGCTCATCTGCGACGCACCCTCGATCGCCGGCTTCGAAGTGAACGCCGGTGGCGGCGACGACCGAGTCGGGGTCTCGAAGGCGATCGCCGTGCCGGTGACGATGCGCGGTGGGAGCGGCGACGACCTGCTGTGGGGCGGCGGCGGTCCCGACAAGCTGATCGGCGGCGAAGGAGATGACCGGCTGATCGGCGGACGGGGCGCCGATCGCCTATACGGCGGCGAAGGGAAGGACGTCTTGGTCGGCGGTCCGGGCAGCGACATCCTGCGGGGCGGCTACGGCGAAGACAGGCTGAGCGACGGCCCCGGCAAAGACAACGTCCACCAGCTGCTGCGAGGTCCCTAAGCGGTTTCGCCGGCCGCTCGGCCACCCAGCAGCCGCCCGCCCACGAAGAACAGGGCGATCAGGAAGCCGACCAGGGATAGGGCCGCGTCGAGGCGGAAGGCGGCCTGGATGCCGTCGACGAACGATTCCTGGGCGGAGAAGACCGTCGTGGTCAGGCCGAGGCCGATCGCGCCGCCGGCGATCTGGCACATGTAGAGGATTCCCCCGGCGAGGCTGCTCTGCGATTCGTCGACCGAGGTCACGCCAGCGGTCGTAGCGGTCGGGTAGAAGCTGCCGATCCCGATGCCGAGCACGAACATCCCGGGAACGAGCGCCCCGTAAGCGGAGCCCTCGGTGACCTGCGAGAAGAGGAACGGGGCGAGGGCGATGCACCCGGCCCCGACCACCGCCAGCGGCTTGGCCCCGACCCGGTTGTAGAGGGGGCCGGCGACGAACGAGACCAGGGCGAAAGTGGCGAGGAAGGGCAGCACACCGACCCCCGCTTCGAGCGGCGAGTAGCCGAGGTGCTTCTGCATGAACTGGGGCAGGTAGAGCAACGCCGCGAAGAAGGTCGCCGACATCAGCGTGACCGCCACGCAGGAGGCGCGGAAGCTCTCGTTCCCGATCACGTCGCGCGGCACCAGGGCGCTCATTCCCGCACGCCGCTCGATCGGCACGAAGGCGGCGATCAACACCGCCGCCAGCACCAGCATCGCCACCACCCGCGGGTCGCCCCAGCCCCACTGGTCGACCTGGTCGAGCGCGACCAGCAGCGAGACGAGCCCGACCGAGAGGGTCGCGATCCCCGGATAGTCGATCCTCTGCTCCTCGACCTCCGGCTCTTTCACCTTGACCAGGTAGTAGGTGACGAGCACGGCGAAGGCCGCGATGGGAACGTTGAGGAAGAAGATCCAGCGCCAGCTCAGGGCGTCGGTGAGCACGCCGCCGATCAGCGGTCCGATCGCGTTGCCGAGCCCGGCCGCGCCGAGGATGATGCCCCCCGCCAGCCCTGCTTTCTCCGCCGGCAGCAGCGCGAACGTCATGCCGAGGATCGCCGGCCACATCAGCGCCCCGCCGATTCCCATCGCTACGCGACTCGCGATCAGCCAGGTCTCCGTCTGCGCGGCGCCGCCCAGCGCCGACATCGAGGCGAAGATCGCCGTGCCGAGGAAGAAGGCGCGCCGCCGGCCGAACATGTCGGCGAGGCGACCGCCGGTGACGATCATCACGCCGAAGGTCAGCGCGTAGGCATTCACCACCCACTGGATCGTGTTGACATTGGTGGAGAAGTCCTTCTCCATCGTCGGGATGGCGACGTTGACCGCAGAGAAGTCGTTGGCGATCACCACCACACTCATGCTCATCGCGAAGAGAGCCAGGACGGTGGTGCGATCTAGCCTTGCGATCGGCTCAGCCTACGCTAAGCTGAAGCGGCGAATGACGCACCGCTTCGACAGCCTGGCGCTACTCCTTCTCCTCCCCCTTCGGGGGGAATAGCGCTGGGCGGCGCGAGAGCCGCGAGAGACAAGGTCATTCGAGCGAATTGGAGAAGGAGGTAGCAAGTCCCATGAGTCCCGCACCCGACGCAAACCGCGTCCACATCTTCGACACGACGCTGCGCGACGGCGAGCAGTCGCCCGGCATCTCCCTCAACACTGCCGAGAAGGTGGAGATCGCCCAACAGCTGGCGCGGCTCGGCGTCGACACGATCGAGGCCGGCTTCCCGATCACCTCGCCGGGCGATTTCGAGGCGGTCGAGGCGATCTCGCGCAGCGTCGACGGACCGACCATCTGTGGCCTCGCCCGCACCCACAAGGCCGACATCGATGCCGCCTGGGGGGCGATCCGAGATGCCGGCCGGCCGCGCATCCACACCTTCATCTCGACCTCCGACATCCACATCGAGCACCAGCTGCAGACCGACCGCGAGGACGTCAAGGGGCAGGCCCGGGCGGCGGTCGCCCTGGCCCGCTCCTACTGCGACGACGTCGAGTTCTCGCCGATGGACGCGACCAGGGCGGACATCGAGTTCACCGCCGAGGTCTGCGCTATCGCGGTCGAAGAGGGAGCGACGGTAGTCAACATCCCCGACACTGTCGGCTACACCACCCCGGAGGAGTACGCGGACTACTTTCGCCGCCTCTACGAGCTGGTGCCGGGGCTGCGCGAGGTCGAGACCTCGGTCCACTGTCACGACGACCTCGGCCTAGCCGTCGCCAACTCCTACGCCGGCGTCCTCGCCGGCGCTCGCCAGGTCGAGTGTGCGGTCAACGGGATCGGCGAGCGAGCCGGCAACTGCTCGCTGGAGGAGATCGTGATGCTGGTCAAGACCAGGGAGGACGTGCACGGGCTCACGACCGGTCTCAACAGCCGCGAGCTGGCCCGCACCAGCCGCATGGTCTCTCGCCTCACCGGCTACCCGGTCCAGCCCAACAAGGCGGTGGTCGGCCGCAATGCCTTCGCCCACGAGTCCGGCATCCACCAGGACGGCGTGCTGAAGGAGCGCACCACCTACGAGATCATGGACGCGACCGAAGTCGGCCTCGAGTCGAACTCGATCGTGCTCGGCAAGCACTCGGGACGCCACGCGCTGCGCGATGCGCTGGAGCAGCTCGGCTTCGAGGTCGAGGGCAATGCGCTCAACGCCGCCTTCAAGCGCTTCAAGGAGATCGCCGACCGCAAGAAGCAGGTCACTGCGCTCGACCTGGAGGCGATCGTCTCCGACGAGATGCGCGAGCGCGAGGACGCCCACGAGCTGGCCTGGTTCGAGGTCGAGGCGGGCTCGCGGCGCGAGCCGCTGGCCCGGGTCGCGGTGACCCTGCCCTCGAGCGAGGAGTCGGTCGGCGAGTCGAGCGGCGACGGCCCGGTCGACGCGATCTTCCACGCGATCCAGAGGGCGACCGGAACCGAGTGCGATCTGCGCCAGTACACGGTCGAGGCGGTGACCGGGGGGGAGGACGCGCTGGGCCAGGTGACGGTGATGCTGCGCGCGGCCGGCCGCCTGGCGACCGGCCAGGGGGTCGCCACCGACATCCTCGAGGCCTCCGCCCGAGCCTACGTGCGCGCCCTCTCCAACGCGCTAGAGGGCGCCGCGATCCGCGAAGCCGAGGCAGCAACCGCAGAGGCAGCAACCGAACGCACCCCAGGCCCCTAACCGCCTGAGTCACGCGATCGGCACGAACTCGCGCCGATCGCGTGACGAAGATTTCACACCCAGCGCACCACCCGCGCGCACCAGCGTGCCAGCGTCCCCGGCATGCCACCGATTTCGGAGCGCGAAATTTCACCCACCCGCCATATAGGCGGAAAACCGAAACTTCGCCCGTCCGACCACGACATCGCTAGGCTCGCCGAGCGGCGCCACGGGATCGTCTCCCGAGCGCAACTGCGCGATCTCGGTCTGGGGGAGGACGCAATTGACACGAGGTTGCGCAGTGGACGGCTGTGTCGGCTCTACCGGGGCGTGTATGCGGTGGGCCACGGACTCGTGCCAAGAGAGGGGCGCTGGCTTGCTGCCACCATGCGGGGTGGTGAGGGTGCTGTCCTGAGCCACGGATCCGCAGCGGCGCTCTGGGGCATTCAGCGGAGCGGAGGGGATGATCGGATTCATATTTCGGCACCGCGCTCGACGCGACTTCCGATGCCTATCTGCCGCCATGTGGTTCGGCTGGCGTCGGATGAAATCGCCACTAGGCGTCTGATTCCGGTCACCACCCTTGCCCGAACGCTCTTCGATATCGCAACTGTCTGCCCGCCCGAAAAGCTGGAAGCCGCCGTCCGTGAGGCGGAATACCGCCACCGGTTTCAACTTCGGCGGCTGGAGGATCTCTTGGAGCAGCATCCGGGACGGCGGGGTGCGACCACGATCAGGGCCTGCCTCCATCTCCTTGGCCGTGGGCCGCAAGGCCGCACCCGCAGCAGGCTGGAGGTCAGGTTCGCCGCGTTGCTCGCCCGAATCGACCTTCCACAGCCGGCGCTGAACGCTCTCCTCGACATCGACGGTTACAAAGTCGAAGCCGACTGCCTATGGCGCAAGCAGCGGCTGATCGTCGAGTTGGACGGAGGTCAATCGCACGACACGCGTGTTGCCTTCGAGAAGGATCGTGAACGAGATCGGCGGCTTCAGGTCGCCGGATGGCGCGTGATCCGAGTGACCTGGCATCAACTAGACAACCCGACCGCGCTCCTCGCCGACCTCCGGCACCTCCTCCGCTGAACTCTCACTTATCCGTCGTATAGGTGGGCAAGAGAGAGTTCGCGTGTGAAGTTTGTACGTGATAACGTACGAGCGTAATGGGAACTGCGATCGCTAATCGAGAGCTGGCTGCCGAGCGGAAGGTGTCGGCCGTCGGTGGGCGCATTCGCGTTTTGCGCGAGGCGATGGGGTTCTCGCTGCGTGACCTGGCCGAGCGCAGCGGGGTCAGCGCGCCAATGCTCTCCCAGGTCGAGCGGGGGGAGACCAGCCCGACCCTGGCGGTCGCCGAGAAGATCGCCGCGGGGCTGGAGCTGACCCTCTCGCAGCTGCTGCGCCTCGACGAGGGCGATCACGTCGCCGTCAGCCGCGCCGGCGAGCGCCGTCGCTACGAGCGCGGCGGGCACCGTTTCGAGGAGCTGACCCCACCGCTGCCGGGGCAGCGCGCCGACGTCTCCCTCCACACACTGCGGGTCGGGGCGGCCACGGGCGGTGCCGACGACCCGCCGATCCACGAGCCGGGCAGCCGCGAGACGGCCGTAGTCCTGACCGGCGTGCTGGCCCTGACCGTCGACGGCACGCGCCACGAGCTGTACGCCGGCGACAGCGTCACCTTCGACGCCGACCTGCCACACCACTTCGAGAACGACGGCGAGGAGCAGGCACGCTTCCTCGCCGTGATCGCCGCCGGACTGAGGAGGAGCTAGCCATGCCGCAAACGATGTTCGACAAGATCTGGAGCGAGCACGAGGTCTCCGACGGCCTGCTCTACATCGATCTGCACCTGATCCACGAGGTGACCTCGCCGCAGGCGTTCGACGGTCTGCGAATGGCGGGCCGGCCGGTGCGCCGCCCCGACAAGACCCTGGCCACCGCGGACCACAACGTGCCCACCGACGGCACGAAAGCGGCGCGCATGATCGCCGACGAGCTCTCGCGGGTCCAGGTCGAAACCCTGGAGCGCAACTGCGAGGAGTTCGGCATCCCGATCTACTCGCTGGGCTCCGACCGACAGGGGATCGTCCACGTGATCGGCCCCGAGCTGGGCGTCACCCAGCCCGGAGTGACGATCGTCTGCGGCGACAGCCACACCTCGACCCACGGCGCCTTCGGCGCGCTCGCCTTCGGCATCGGCACCTCTGAGGTCGAGCACGTCCTGGCGACCCAGTGCCTGGTGCAGAAGCGGCCGAAGACGATGCGCATCCTCTACTCGGGCGAGCTGGGGCCGGGGGTGACGCCGAAGGATCTGATCCTGGCGACGATCGGCCGGCTCGGCACCGGCGGCATGGTCGGGTACGCGGTCGAGTACGCCGGCCCGGCGATCGAGTCGCTCTCGATGCCGGGGCGGATGACGGTATGCAACATGACGATCGAGGGCGGCGGCCGCGCCGGGATGATCGCGCCCGACGAGACCACCTTCGAGTGGGTGCGCGGTCGTCCTGCGGCGCCGGCGGACTTCGAGGCCGCGGTCGAGCGCTGGCGCGAGCTGCCGACCGACCCCGGCGCCAGCTTCGACGAGGAGGTCGAGATCGACGCCGCGGCCATCTCACCGATGATCACCTGGGGGACCAACCCGGGAATGGTGGTCGAGGTGACCGACTCGGTGCCCGACCCCGCCGCGATGGACTCGCCGGTCGATCGCGAGTCGGCCGAGCGAGCGCTCGCCTACATGGCGCTCGAGCCAGGCACCCCGATGACCGAGGTCAAGCCGGAACGCGTCTTCATCGGCTCCTGCACGAACTCGCGTGTCGAGGACCTGCGCGAAGCCGCGGCGATAGTCGACGGCCGGCGGGTCGCCGACTCGGTCCGGGCGATGGTCGTCCCCGGCTCTCAGCAGGTCAAGGCGACCGCCGAAGAGGAGGGGCTGCACGAGGTCTTCCGCGCCGCCGGCTTCGAGTGGCGCGAGGCGGGCTGCTCGATGTGCCTGGGCATGAACCCCGACACCCTGATCGAGGGCGAGCGCTGCGCCTCTACCTCGAACCGCAACTTCGAGGGGCGGCAGGGCAAGGGCGGCAGGACCCACCTGGTCAGCCCCAAGATGGCAGCCGCTGCGGCGATCGAGGGGCACTTCGTCGACATCAGGGAATGGAGCTAGCGATGCGGCCGATAGACGTCATAGAGGGCAAGGTGTCGGTCCTGGACAGGGCCGACGTCGACACCGACCAGATCATCCCCAAGCAGTTCCTCAAGCGGGTCGAGCGGACCGGCTTCGGCGAGTTCCTCTTCTACGACTGGATCCGCGACGGCGAGATCGAGCTGCAGCCGAACCCGATCCTCGTTGCCGGCCGTAACTTCGGCTGCGGCTCCTCGCGCGAGCACGCGCCCTGGGCGCTGGAGGACTTCGGCTTCGAGGCGATCGTCGCGCCGTCCTTCGCCGACATCTTTTACGTCAACTGCACCAAGGTCGGCCTGCTGCCGGTGGTGCTCGACGAGGAGCACTGCCGGTCGGTTGCAGAGGCGGGTGAGGCGCGAATCGACGTCGACGACCAGACCGTCACCAGCGCCGCCGGCGTCTTCGAGTTCGAGATCGAGCCCGACGTCAAGCACCGCCTGCTCAACGGGCTCGACGACATCGGGATCACCCTGGAGAGCGTCGCGACGATCGACGAGTTCGAGTCCGCGGCCGCCGAGCGCGGCCCGGTGACGACGGCGCTGTGAGCGGCCCGGAGGCAAGCCGCGCGATCAACACCGGTCCGCGCGAGTGGGATGCCGAGACCTACGACGCGGTTTCCGACCCCCAGTTCGAATGGGGGGTCGAGGTGCTGGAGCGACTCGAGCTGAGCGGCGATGAGACAGTGCTCGACGCCGGTTGCGGCTCGGGCCGCGTCGCCGCCGAGTTGCTGAAACGGCTGCCAAACGGGCATCTCATCGCGGTCGACGGCTCCGAGGCGATGATCGAGAAGGCCAAGGAGCGCCTCGGGGAAGAGGTGACCTACGTCGTCGCCAACCTCTCCGAGCTGGAGGTCAAGCGGCCGGTGGACCTGATCTTCTCGACCGCCACCTTCCACTGGATCGTCGACCACGACCGCCTCTTCGAGCGCCTGCGCGCGGCGCTCGAACCGGGCGGGCGGCTGGTCGCGCAGTGCGGCGGAGAGGGCAACGTCGCCGAGTACGCGCAGGCGATCGCCGCCGCGGCGGCGCGTCCCGAGTTCGCCACCCATTTCGAGGGCATGAGCGCGATGTGGAACTTCGCCGCTCCCGACGCGACCGAAGAGAGACTGCGCAACGCCGGCTTCGGCGAGGTGCGCTGCTGGTTGCAGCCGAAGCCGGTGACACCAGCGCAGCCCTTGGAGTTCGCCTCGACCGTGACCCTCGGCCCGCACCTTGCCCAGCTCCCCGCCGAGCTCCGGCGCCCCTTCGCCGAAGCGGTCCTCGAAGCCGCGGGCGAGCCCCTGCGCCTCGACTACGTCCGCCTCAACATCGAGGCAAGCGCCTGACGTGCCGCGAGTTGAGTACCCATAGTGGCCTCCAACTCGCGGCACGTCTAGAGTGCGGCGGCCGATGGGGAGCCCGCCTCGCATAGTCCTGCTGCCCGGTGACGGGATCGGTCCGGAGATCGTCGCCGCGGCGCGGCGGCTGCTCGAATCCCTGGGCGAGTTCGAGTTCGACGAGCGCCTCATGGGCGGCTGCTCGATCGACGCCAACGGGGTCGCCCTCACCGACGAGGTGCTCGCGGCCTGCAGGGCATCCGACGCCGTCCTGCTGGGAGCCGTCGGCGGGCCCAAGTGGGACACCACGGACCCCGACGCGCCGCGTCCCGAGCAGGGCCTGCTCGGCCTGCGCAAGGGAATGGGGCTCTACGCGAACCTGCGTCCCGTGCGGCCCAGCCCAGCGCTGGCCGGGGCCAGTCCGCTGCGCGAGGAGCGCATCGCCGGCACCGACCTGCTCGTCGTGCGCGAGCTGACCGGCGGCATCTACTTCGGCGACAGCGGTCGCGACGGCGATTCCGCCCACGACACCTGCGAGTACTCCAGCGGCGAGATCGAGCGGATCGCCCGGGCGGGCTTCGAGGCGGCGCAGCGGCGCGCCGAGGGCGGCGGCCGGACCGCGCGGGTCACCTCGGTCGACAAGGCCAACGTGCTCGAGACCTCGCGCCTCTGGCGTGAGGTCGTCAGCGGAGTCGCCGCCGACTACCCCGACGTCCAGCTCGACCACCTGCTCGTCGACAACGCGGCGATGCAGCTCGTGGCCCGCCCCTCCGAGTTCGACGTGATCGTCACCGAGAACCTTTTCGGCGACATCCTCAGCGACGAGTCGGCGATGCTGACCGGCTCGCTCGGGATGCTGCCCTCCGCCAGCCTCGGCGAGGCCGACGCACCGGGGCTGTTCGAGCCGGTCCACGGCTCGGCCCCCGACATCGCCGGCGAGGGGATCGCCAACCCGCTCGCGACTTTCCTCAGCGCGGCGATGATGCTGCGCCACGGCCTCGACCGGCCGGCGGACGCGGAGCGGGTCGAGGCCGCTGTCGACACGGTTCTCCAAAGCGGGCTGCGCACCCCGGACCTGCTCGGCGATGGCCCCTCGGAGAAAGAGGTCGGCACCGCGGAGATGACCGACGCGGTGCTGTCCAAGCTCCAGCTCGACCTCACCTGACTCATCGGGCATACTTTCCCGGGATGGAGACGGCGGAGCTGATCTGGCAGAACGGCGAGTTCGTGCCTTGGGACGAGGCCAAGACGCACGTGCTCAGTCACGGCCTCCACTACGGGACCGGGGTCTTCGAGGGCATCCGCTGCTACGAGACCGAGCGTGGCCCGGCGGTCTTCCGCCATCGCGAGCATCTGGCGCGGCTGGAGAAGTCCGCCGAGCTCTACTACTTCCAGCTTCCCTACTCGGCCGAGGAGATCCGCCTGGCGACCAACGAGCTGGTGCGCCGCAACGGCCTCGGCTCCTGCTACATCCGCCCGCTCGCCTACCGCGGCTACGGCAACCTGGGCCTCTACGCGACCGACGCGCCGATCGAAGTGATCGTCGCCGCCTTCCCCTGGGGGGTCTACCTCGGCGAGGAGGGCGCGCGCCACGGCATCCGCACCAAGGTGTCCTCCTGGCGGACGATCTCCGGCGACAGCCTGATCCCGCACGCCAAGGCCTCCGGCCAGTACCTCAACTCGGTCCTCGCCAAGACCGAGGCGACCAACGCCGGCTACGACGAGGCGATCCTGCTCGACCAGCACGGCTGCGTCTCCGAGGGCTCGGGCGAGAACGTCTTCGTCGTCCGCGACGGCACGATCTGCACGCCGCCGCACACGGCGGCGATCCTCGACGGGATCACGCGCAACTCCATCGTGCAGATCGCCCGCGACCTCGGCTACGCGGTCGAGGAGCGCGGCATCGCCCGCGCCGAGCTCTACTTGGCCGACGAGGTCTTCCTCACCGGCACCGCGGCCGAGCTGGTCCCGGTGCGCGAGGTCGACGACCACTCGCTCGGCGAGCCGGGCGAGATCACGCGGGTGATCCAGGCGAAGTTCCAGGACGCCCTGCACGGTCGTGCCGAGGAGTACCTGGAGTGGCTCGACTTCGTCGAGGCGCCTGCCGGTGCGGACGAACCGAGTAAGGTGAGTTCGTGATGTCCAGCGGTTTCGAGTCGATCGGTCGAATTACCGCAGCCGCCTAGCGGCTGGCGCTGCGCTGCGCGCGCAAGGCGGGCCCGTTTTGGCCCTCTTCCCGATCACACTCGCACCGAAAGGCATCCGATGGAACAGGTGAAGCTCTACGACACCACCTTGCGCGACGGCATGGGCGGACCCGGCATGTCGCTCTCGGTCGGCGAGAAGCTGAAGGTCGTGCGCGCCCTCGACGAGCTCGGCGTGCAGACGATCGAGGCCGGCTTCCCCAGCTCCAACCCGAAGGAAAGGGAACTGTTCGAGGCGCTGGCCGAGCTGGAGCTCGAGCAGGCGACGATCGCGGCCTTTGGCATGACCCGTCGCCGCGGCATCGCCGCCGAGGAGGACGAGGCGCTCGCCGTCCTGGTCGAGTCCTTCGCGCCGGTGGTCTGCCTCGTCGGCAAGAGCTGGGGGCTGCACCTGGAGAAGGTGATCAAGGTGTCCGCCGAGGAGAACCTGGCGATGATCGCCGACTCGATCGCCTTCTGCCGGGCGCGCGGCAAGCGTCCGGTCTTCGACGCCGAGCACTTCTTCGACGGCTATCGCGACGACTCCGCCTACGCGCTGGAGTGCGTCCGCGCCGCGGCCGAGGGCGGCGCCGAGAACGTCACCCTCTGCGATACCAACGGCGGCAGCCTGCCCGCCTTCGTCGCCGCGGCGACCGCCGCCGTGGTCGAGGCCCTCGGCGACGACAGGGTGGAGGTCGGCATCCACACCCACGACGACAGCGGCTGCGCCGTCGCCAACTCGCTGGCCGCGGTCGAAGCCGGGGCGCGCCTGGTCCAGGGCACCGTCAACGGCTACGGCGAGCGCTGCGGCAACGCCAACCTGGCGACGATCCTGCCGGCGTTGCAGCTGAAGATGGGCTTCGACGTCGTGGCGCCCGATCAGCTCGCCCTCCTGACCCAGACAAGCCACTACCTCGACGAGCTCTGCAACATGGCGCCTAACCCCGACCAGCCCTACGTCGGCCGCAACGCCTTCGCCCACAAGGCGGGCATGCACGCCGCCGGCGTCGAGGCCGACGCGCGCACTTTCGAGCACCTCGACCCGGCCCTGCTCGGCAACCAGCGCGAGATCCTCGCCTCGGAGCTAGCGGGCAAGGCGACGATCCGCACCCAGGCGACCCAGGCCGGGCTCGAGCTCGGCGAGGAGGCCGCGGCGCGCGCGGTCGAGCGCCTCAAGGAGCGCGAGCACCGCGGCTACCACTACGAGGCGGCGCCGGCCTCCTTCGAGCTGCTGCTGCGCCGCGAGGCTGGCAGCTACGAGTCGCTGTTCGAGCTGGAGAGCTTCAAGGTGCTGGTCGAGAAGCGCGCCGACGACGCGGTCGAGACCGAGGCGACGATCAAGGTCCGGGTCGACGGCGAGCGCTACGTGCGGGTAGCCGAGGGCAACGGCCCGGTCAACGCTCTCGACAACGCCCTGCGCAGCGCGATCGCCGACCGCTACCCACACCTCGCCGACATCGAGCTGACCAACTACAAGGTGCGGATCCTCGACGAGAGCCACGGCACCGGCGCGGTCACCCGCGTCCTGCTCGACTCCTTCGACGGCGAGCGCGAGTGGGGGACGATCGGCGTCTCGGAGAACATCATCGAGGCCTCCTGGGATGCCCTGGTCGACTCGCTCGAGTACGCCTTCCAGCCCCGGGATGACGACGGCGCGAAGTAGGGTGGCCGCCATGAGCGGCGCTCCCGAGACCGACCCGATCCCGCTTGCGCGGCCCGAGGTCGGCGACCGGGAGGAGGAGCTGGCGCTCGAGGTTCTGCGCTCGGGCCGCCTCTCGCTCGGGCCGATGGGGGAGCGCTTCGAGCGCGATTTCGCCGCCTGGCTGGGCAGCGAGGACGCCGTCGCGGTGTCGAGTGGCACCACCGCGCTCCACCTCGGCGTGCGGTCGCTCGGCTGGGGGCCCGGCGACGAGGTCCTGACCAGCCCCTTCAGCTTCGTCGCCTCGGCCAACTGCCTGCTCTACGAGGGCGCCCGCCCGGTCTTCTGCGACGTCGATCCGGTGACGCTCAACCTCGACCCGGCGGCGGTCGAGGCGGCCGCCAGCGAGCGCAGCGCCGGGATCCTGCCGGTCCACATCTTCGGCTTCCCGGCGGCGATGCCGGAGCTGGAGGCGATCGCCTCACGGCGCGGACTCGGCATCCTCGAGGACGCCTGCGAGGCGCTCGGCGCGGTCGACGCAGAGGATCGCGCGGTCGGAACTCGCGGCAACCTCGCGACCTTCGCCTTCTACGCCAACAAGCAGCTGACCACGGGGGAGGGGGGGATGATCGTCCCACCCGATCCCGAGGCGGCGACGCGGCTGCGCTCGCGAGCGCAACCAGGGTCGCGCCCCCGACATGGGCTGGCTCGACCACGACCGGCTCGGCTTCAACTACCGCCTCTCCGACCTCGCCGCCGCGCTCGGCGTCGCCCAGCTCGAGCGGCTCGACGCGCTGCTCGCACGGCGCTCCGCCGTCGCTTCGCTCTACGAGGAGGGGCTGGCCGGGGTCGAGGGTCTGGAGACGCCGATCGCCAGCCGCGGCGCCGAGCGACGCAGCTGGTTCGTCTACGCCGTCCGCCTCGCCGGCGAGATCGACCGCGACGCGGTCGTCGCCCGCCTCGCCGAGCGCGGCATCGCCAGCAAGGCCTACCTGCCCTGCATCCACCTCTTCCCGCACCTGCGCGAGCTCGGCTACCGCGAGGGCCAGTTCCCGGTCGCCGAAGCCGCCTCGGCGCGCTCGCTGGCGCTTCCCTTCTTCCCGGCGATGAGCGGAGTCGCAGGTGGCGCGGGTCTGCGAGGCTCTGGCCGAATCCCTCCGCTGATGTCGCGCTTCCGCAAAGACCCCGACCCGCGCTTCTGGCGGCTCAACCGCTCGCTCGCGTTCGACTGGCAGCTGGCGCCCTACGACATCGACCAGTCGCAGGCCCACGCCCGGGCCTGCGCCGGATCGGCGTCCTCGACGAGGAGGAGCTGGGGCAGATCGACGCCGGCCTCGAGCGAGTGCGCGAGCGGATCGGCGAGCACGGCTTCGAGTTCGAGGACTCCGACGAGGACATCCACATGGCGATCGAGCGCCTGCTCGGCGAGGAGATCGGCCCGCTGGCCGGCAAGCTGCACACCGGTCGCTCGCGCAACGACCAGGTCGCGACCGACGTGGCGATGGTCGTGCAGGTGCACTCGCTGCAGGCGATCGAGTCTGGCGGCGGCGGCGATGGAGCGCCTGCTCGAGCTCGGCGAGCGGCACAAGCGAGTGGCCGATGCCCGGCTACACCCACCTGCAGCGCGCCCAGCCGGTCTACCTCGGCCACCACCTGCTCGCCTACTTCTGGATGCTCGCCCGCGACGTGCTGCGCTTCCAGTTCGCGCTCGACAGCGCCAGCGTGATGCCGCTCGGCTCCGGCGCGCTGGCCGGGGTCAACTGGGAGATCGACCGCGGCGCGGTCGCCGACGACCTCGGCTTCGAGCACGTCAGCCACAACTCGATCGACGGCGCCTCCAACCGCGACTTCGTCCTCGACTACCTCGCCGCCGCCTCGACCTGCTCGATGCACCTCTCGCGGCTGGGCTCGGAGATCGTCATCTGGTCCAGCAGCGAGTTCGGCTTCTGCCAGCTCGACGAGTCCTTCTCCTCGGGCTCGAGCATCATGCCGCAGAAGGTGAACCCCGACTCGGCCGAGCTGCTGCGGGCCAAGAGCCCGCGCGTCGCCGCCGACTACCTCGCGCTGCTGGGGACGATGCACGCGCTGCCGCTCACCTACGGCAAGGACATGCAGGAGGACAAGGAGCCGCTCTTCGACGCGATCGACACGATCGAGTCCTGCCTCGACGCCACCGAGGGGATGCTGGCCGGGATCGCCTTCGACCGTGAGCGGCTGGAGGCCGCCTCGGCAGACGAGATGCTGGCTGCGACCGAGGTCGCCGACCTGCTGGTCCGCAAAGGTGTCCCCTTCCGCGAGGCGCACGGGATCGTCGGCGGCCTGGTTCGCGACGCAGTCGAGCGGGGCGTCTCGCTGTCGGAGCTGAGCGAGGAGGACCTGCGGCGGCGCTCCGAGCACCTCGACGACTCCTTCTACGAGGTCCTGCGGCGCGAGAGCTGGCTCGAGTCGAAGCGGATCGAGGGCGGCACCGGGTCGGTGCCGCTGGCGGAGCAGATCGAGCTCGCCCGCGAGACCCTCGCCGCGGTCAAGGCCCGGGTGCTCGACGAGCGTTCGTGAGGGCAGCCGCCGCAGAGCGACTGGACGCCGGCTTCTTCGCCCGCTCGGTGCACACGGTCGCCCGCGAGCTGATCGGCTGCCGGCTCCTCTACGAGGGTCGCGGGGGCACGATCGTCGAGACCGAGAGCTACGAGCGCGACGACCCCGCCTGCCACGCCTACGTCGGCCTGACCGAGCGCACCGAGGTTCTCTTCGGCCCGCCGGGGCGGGCCTACGTCTACCTCTCCTACGGCATCCACAGCCTGCTCAACGCGGTCGCCGAACCCGAGGGCGAGGCGGCGGCGGTGCTGATCCGGGCGCTGCAGCCGACGACCGGGCTGGAGGCGATGCGGGCGCGCCGGGGCGAGCGCCCGGACGCTGAGCTCTGCTCGGGCCCGGGCAAGCTGACCGAGGCGCTCGGCATCGGCCTCGAGGCCAACGGAGCGGATCTCTCCGCCGAGCCGTTCCTGCTGGCGCCGCGCGAGCCGGGCTGGAGCGGGCGCGTCGTCGCCGGGCCCCGGGTGGGGATCACCAAAGCGGTCGAGCGCCCCTGGCGCTTCTGCCTCGCGGCGAGCCCGTACGTCTCCCGCCCGCGGCCGCGGGCGGCCTAGCCGGCGGTTATCCCGCCGCCGCCCCCGCTCGATTCGGGCGCGGCTTCCGGTGCCGCTTCGGGAGCCGGGGTCGGCGCGGTTTCGGGTGCTTCGGGGGCAGGTGCGGGTTCGCTCGGTTCCGCCGGCGTGGATTCCGGTTCCACCGGGACATAGCTTTCTTCTTCGGTCATGCCCTCGGCGGCGGAGTCGCCGTCGCTCTCGTCCGCCATCCGCGCCGCTCGCTCGCTCTCGCGTTCGGCGTCTCGGTCGGCTTTGATCTCCTCCCAGGCGGAGATAACGCTCGCCCAGATCAGCGCCGGGAAGGTGCCGCCGTCGACCGGGCCGCCGGAGAACTCGGTCAGCATCGGCGTCGTCGTGTCCGCGTACCCGACCCAGACACAGGCCGTCACTTCCTCGGTCGCGCCGCAGAACCAGGCGTCGCCGTTTTCGTCGGTGGTGCCGGTCTTGCCCCACTGGCTTTCGTCGCCGATATCGGCGCGCACCCCGGTGCCGCTGGTCACCACCGAGCGCAGGATGCTCTTCGCTTCTTCGGCGACCCCGGAGTCGATCACCTGGGTGTGGATCGAGTCGTTGTCGCCGCCCTTGATGATGTCGTCGTCCTGGTCGGTGACCTGGGTGTAGGCGACCGGGCTGTCGCCCGGGATCGGGGCGAGCGTGCCGCTGACCCGGTCGCCGTCGTTGGCCAGGGTCGAGAAGGCATAGCTCCACTCGAGCGGCGTCACCCCTTCCTTGAGACCGCCGAGCACCATCGCCGGGTTGGTCGAGAGGTGGGTCTGGACCCCGAGCTTGTGCGCGGTGGCGGCGATCGCGCGGGTGCCGCCGTCGATGCTTTCCAAGCCCACCTGGGCATAGACCGAGTTGTCGGAGTAGGTCGTCGCGGTGGCGAGCGAAGCGGAGCCGAGATAGCTGTCGCCGTAGTTATTGACCTCGAACGGTTCCTTGTCCTTCTTGCCGAAGTAGAAGACCTGGGGCGACGATTCGTAGACGGTTTCGGGGGAGATGCCCTGTTCGAGCGCAGTGGTCAGGATGATCGGCTTGATCGAGGAGCCGGGCTGGCGATGCCCGAGCGTCGCCAGGTTGAAGGGTTTTTCGTCGAAGTCGGGACCGGCGACCATCGCCTTGATCCCGGCGTTGCGGTTGTCGATGACGACGATCGCCGCGGTCGGCGGCAGGCCGCCCAGGTAGGAGCCGACGGTTTCTTCGGCAGCCGCCTGCAGGCGCAGGTCGAGCGTCGTCTTGACCTTGAGGCCGCCGAAGAAGGTTTTCGCGGCGCCGAAGCGATCGACCAGCTGCTGACGCAGCCAGGCGGTGAAGTAAGGGGCTTCGGAGTCGAGCGAGGGGGGCTCGATGTCGTCCGGAGCGGGGAGGGCCTTCTGGCTTCCTTCCTCGTACTGGGCCTCGGTGATGAAGCCCTCCTCATACATCTTCCCCAGCACCAGGTTGCGCCTTTCCAGCGAGTTTTCGGGGAAGAACTTCGGGTCGTAGGCCGAGGGGGAGGCGATGATCCCGGCCAAGGTCGCGGCCTCCCAGGGCTCGAGGATGGCGGCACAGGGCTCGGTTGCGCTGCCGCAGCCCGGGTGGGCGTTGCCGAAGAAGGTGCGGGCTGCGGCCTCGATCCCGTAGGCGCCCTCGCCGAAGTAGATCGTGTTGAGGTACTCGGTGAGGATCTTGTCCTTGCTCCAGTGGCGCTCCAGCCGGTAGGCGAGCGCCGCCTCGCGGAACTTCTGGAAGACCGTGCGGCTGTCCTGGGCGGCGAGCGCGTTCTTGACGAACTGCTCGGTGATCGTCGAGGCTCCCTGCGCGGCGCTCTGGCTGAGGATGTCTTTGATCAGCGCCCTGCCGATGCCCTGGAAATCGACCCCGGTGTGCTCGTAGTAGCGCGTGTCCTCGATCGCGACCACGGCGTTCTTGACGTTGGGGGAGATCTGCCCCGAATCGAGCAGGATCTTGTTCTGGTTGCTGGTCAGCGTGCCGATCGGCTCCCCGGAGGCGTCGAAGACCTCGCTGTTCTTCGAGGCCTTGTACTGGGCGAAGTTGTAGATCGCCGGCAGGTCCTGCGAGACCGCGACGATCATCCCGAAGACCATCGAGACGACGGCAAGGAAGCCGAGCCCGATCAGGACGAAGAGGACGCGCAGCTTCTTCAGCCGCGGCCGTGCGCGTCCGCCGGGAGTTGCCGGAGGCGAAGGCGGTGGAACCGAGCCGCCGGCCCGGCGGGGCTTTGTTCCAAGGACCGCCATCGAGGTGTGCGCCGCGACGGGCGCCGCCCGCCGTGCGAGGCCGGCAGTCTAGCATTGCCGCCGTGGCGGATCTGACGCGCAACGCGGTCGACGTGCTGCCCGAGGGGATGCTCGCCGAGCAGCTCGCGTCCGAGCGCCCGATGCGGGTCAAGCTGGGAATCGACCCGACCACCGCCGACATCCACCTCGGCCACACGGTCGTGCTGAACAAGCTGCGCGAATTCCAGGACGCCGGCCACCGGGTCGTCCTCATCGTCGGCGACTTCACCGCCAGGGTCGGCGATCCGAGCGGGCGCTCGGCCCAGCGGCCGCTGCCTTCGTCGGAGGAGATCGAGACCAACGCCACGACCTATCAGGAGCAGGCCTTCAAGGTGCTCGACCGCGAGCGCACCGAGGTCCGCTTCAACAGCGAGTGGCTGCGAATGGAGCCCGAGGCGCTGCTCGGGCTGCTCGCCCAGACCACGGTCGCCAGGCTGCTGGAGCGCGACGACTTCCAGAAGCGGATGGCGGCGGGCTCGCCGATCGCCGCCCTCGAGCTGCTCTACCCACTGCTGCAGGGCTACGACTCGGTCGCGGTGGAGGCCGACGTCGAGCTCGGGGGGACCGACCAGAAGTTCAACCTGCTCTTCGGGCGCGACGTCCAGACCGCCTACGGACAGAAGCCGCAATCGATCTTGACGCTGCCGATCCTGGTCGGGATCGACGGCACCCAGAAGATGAGCAAGTCGCTCGGCAACTACGTCGGCGTCACCGATCCCCCGGAGGAGATGTTCGGCAAGCTGATGCGGGTCCCCGACGAGGCGATGGCCGAGTACTTCCGCCTGCTGCTCGGCGAGGAGGTGCCGGGCAAGCCCGCCAACGAGGCGAAGCGGGAGCTGGGGCGGCGGATCGTCGAGCGCTTCCACGACGGGGAGGCCGCGCGCCGCGCCGAGGAGCACTTCGACCGGCTGTTCGTCCGCCACGAGGCTCCGGAGGAGATCGAGGAGGTCGACCTGAGCGCCCACCTGGCGGGCAACGGCGCCTCGGTCCATCTTCCTCAGCTGCTGGCCGCCGCCTTCGAGATCAGCTCCAGCGAGGCCCGCCGCCTGCTCGGCCAGGGCGGTGTGAAGCTGGACGGTGAGCCAATTCCGGCGGGCACGCTGGATCTCGAGCCCGCCGCCCTCGAAGGCCGGGTCTTGCAGGTCGGCAAGCGCCGCTTTCGCCGCCTGCGTAGCGACGCCTGAGCGGCATTAGGCAAAGCGCCTGCGCAGCGCTATACTGCTCGTCCCTTCGGGATTGGCCCGGTGCCATCCCGTGCGCGAATGACGACGTATCCCGTTGTCGTTGAGGCGCAGCGGTCTTTGAAAACTGAGCAGCGTGCACCCCGCGGACATTCGTGTCCGTGGGTTGTTTGAGCCCGATCCGCTCGGCTCGTCAGCGTGCCGAGCGGTCTGATTTACCCGTCATGCCGGCCACCATGTATGTGTACCCGGTGGCCAGCCAGGCATGGCATCTCTCTGTAGAAGTACTCTTCACGGAGAGTTTGATCCTGGCTCAGGACGAACGCTGGCGGCGTGCTTAACACATGCAAGTGGTGCGACGAACCAGGGCTTGCCCTGGGGCCAAGCCGCGAACGGGTGAGTAACACGTGAGTAACCTGCCCCGATGACCGGGACAACCCGAGGAAACTCGGGCTAATACCGGATGTGGCGCACAGGCGTAAGCCTGTTCGCTAAAGGAAGCTTCGGCCTCCGCATTGGGAGGGGCTCGCGGCCCATTAGCTTGTTGGTGGGGTAACGGCCCACCAAGGCTTCGATGGGTAGCTGGTCTGAGAGGACGATCAGCCACACTGGGACTGAGACACGGCCCAGACTCCTACGGGAGGCAGCAGTGGGGAATCTTGCGCAATGCGCGAAAGCGTGACGCAGCAACGCCGCGTGGGGGAAGACGGCCTTCGGGTTGTAAACCCCTTTCAGGAGGGACGAAGGTTCGCCGGTTAATAGCCGTGCGGATTGACGGTACCTCCAGAAGAAGCTCCGGCTAACTACGTGCCAGCAGCCGCGGTAATACGTAGGGGGCAAGCGTTGTCCGGAATCATTGGGCGTAAAGCGCGCGTAGGCGGCCCTGTAAGTCCGTTGTGAAAGTCAAAGGCTCAACCTTTGAAAGCCGATGGATACTGCAGGGCTAGAGTCCGGAAGAGGCGAGTGGAATTCCTGGTGTAGCGGTGGAATGCGCAGATATCAGGAGGAACACCAATAGCGAAGGCAGCTCGCTGGGACGGTACTGACGCTAAGGCGCGAAAGCGTGGGGAGCGAACAGGATTAGATACCCTGGTAGTCCACGCCGTAAACGATGGGCACTAGGTGTGGGAGGTGTCGACTCCTCCCGTGCCGTCGCTAACGCACTAAGTGCCCCGCCTGGGGAGTACGGCCGCAAGGCTAAAACTCAAAGGAATTGACGGGGGCCCGCACAAGCAGCGGAGCATGTGGTTTAATTCGACGCAACGCGAAGAACCTTACCTGGGCTTGACATGTTGGTGACCGCCGTGGAAACACGGTTTTCCTTCGGGACACCATCACAGGTGGTGCATGGCTGTCGTCAGCTCGTGTCGTGAGATGTTGGGTTAAGTCCCGCAACGAGCGCAACCCCCGTTCCATGTTGCCAGCATTAAGTTGGGGACTCATGGGAGACTGCCGGTGACAAACCGGAGGAAGGTGGGGATGACGTCAAGTCATCATGCCCCTTATGTCCAGGGCTACACACGTGCTACATTGGCGCATACAAAGGGCTGCAATACCGTGAGGTGGAGCGAATCCCAGAAAGTGCGTCTCGGTTCGGATTGAAGGCTGAAACTCGCCTTCATGAAGCTGGAGTTGCTAGTAATCGCAGATCAGCAATGCTGCGGTGAATACGTTCCCGGGCCTTGTACACACCGCCCGTCACACCACGAAAGCAAGCAACACCCGAAGCCGGTGGCCTAACCTTTTGGAGGGAGCCGTCGAAGGTGGGGCCTGTGATTGGGGTGAAGTCGTAACAAGGTAGCCGTAGCGGAAGCTGCGGCTGGATCACCTCCTTTCTAGGGAGATTTCTCTAGAACGTCGACCGGGCTCCCCACTGGCATCAAGCCGGTGGGAACGCTGCTCAGTTTTGAGAGACCGCCGGTGGAAGCACTCCGCCGCGTGTGCCTCGGTGGACCTTGAAAACTGTACAAGGCCAATAATTAGAGCCTGCCGCGACGGCAGGCTCTGGGTATTTAATTAACGACCCGCACACTTAGGTGTACGGGTCGCTCACCGTCAAGATAGTAAGGGCTTACGGTGGATGCCTTGGCACCAGGAGTCGATGAAGGACGTGGACGGCTGCGATAAGCCGCGGTGAGGCGCTGAACAGCCTTTGACCCGCGGATTTCCGAATGGGGAAACCCGGCGCCGGTAATGCGGCGTCATCCGGTGGTGAATTCATAGCCATCGGAAGGCAACCGGGGGAACTGAAACATCTAAGTACCCCGAGGAATAGAAATCAACCGAGACTCCCTTAGTAGTGGCGAGCGAAAGGGGATCAGCCCAAACCCGACAGATGTAAGCGGGCACGCGTTGTCTGTTGGGGGTTGTAGGACATCACGCCCGAGCCGTGCCTGGCTCGGCGGCAGTTACCAAATCAGGTGTTAGCCGAAGCGAGTGGAACCTCGCACCACAGAGGGCAATCGTCCCGTAGGCGAAAACGCACTGATCTGCCGACTGATGTTCCTGAGTAGGACCGCACCCGTGAAACGCGGTCCGAAACTGGGGGGACCACCCTCCAAGGCTAAGTACTACCTGGTGACCGATAGTGAACTAGTACCGTGAGGGAAAGGTGAAAAGCACCCCTGAAGGGGAGTGAAATAGTACCTGAAACCGTAAGCCTACAAGTGGTCGGAGCACCTTCGGGTGTGACGGCGTGCTTTTTGCATCACGAGCCGGCGAGTTACTCGTCAGTGGCAAGGTTAAGCGATGAGCGGAGCCGCAGCGAAAGCGAGTCTGAACAGGGCGACATAGTCATTGGCGGTAGACCCGAAACTGGGCGAGCTATCCATGGGCAGGCTGAAGCGGGGGTAAGACCTCGTGGAGGGCCGAACCGACCTAGGTTGAAAACTGGGCGGATGACCTGTGGATTGGAGTGAAAGGCTAATCAAGCCCAGAGATATCTGGTTCTCTCCGAAATATATTTAGGTATAGCCTCGCGTGTTTGCGTGGCGGCCGTAGAGCACTGTTTGGACTAGGGGCCCTACCAGGTTACCGACTTCAGGCAAACTCCGAAGACCGTCACGGTTAGCGCGGGAGTCAGTGTGCGGGGGATAAACTTCGTACGCAAAAGGGGAACAACCCAGACCATCAGCTAAGGACCCTAAGTACTAGCTAAGTGGTGAACGATGTCCGAGTGCAGAGACAACCAAGAGGTTGGCTTAGAAGCAGCCACCCTTGAAAGAGTGCGTAACAGCTCACTGGTCAAGTGTTCGGGCGCGGAGAATGTAACGGGGCTCAAGCTAGTCTCCGAAGCTATGGGTGTGCAGGCCTGCGGGCTCTGCACGCGGTAGGAGAGCGTTCCAGTTGCGTGAAGCGGATGCGTAAGCCTCCGTGGAGTGGCTGGAAGTGAGAATGCCGGCATGAGTAACGATAGAGGGGTGAGACTCCCCTCCACCGATTGTCCAAGGTTTCCTGAGTAAAGTTCGTCTGCTCAGGGTTAGTCGGGACCTAAGGCGAGGCCGAAAGGCGTAGCCGATGGCCAACAGGTTGATATTCCTGTACCACGTCGTTTCCGTTATGACCGATGGGGGGACGGGGAAGGGTAAGGGAACCCAGGCGATGGTCGTCCTGGGGCAAGCACGTAGCCAGTCTCTGTAGGGAAATCCGCAGGGGCGTTTTGACGCGAGGTGCGATGCCAGCTGGCTTGACCGCCGGCCAGTCCCCGATCCCATGCCTCCGAGAAAATCCTCTAGGCAGGATTCGCGTGCCCGTACCGATAACCGACACAGGTGGACAAGTAGAACATACTGAGGTGAGCGAGCTAACTCTCGTTAAGGAACTCGGCAAAATCGTCCCGTAACTTCGGGAGAAGGGACGCCCCGGTAGGGTGAACTCCATACGGAGGGAGCCTGAGGGGGCCGCAGTGAATTGGTCCAACCGACTGTTTACCAAAAACACAGGCCTCTGCTAAGTCGCAAGACGACGTATAGGGGCTGACGCCTGCCCGGTGCCGGAAGGTTACGCGGACTTGTTAGCGCTTCGGCGCGAAGCAATGAAGCTAAGCCCCGGTAAACGGCGGCCGTAACTATAACGGTCCTAAGGTAGCGAAATTCCTTGTCGGGTAAGTTCCGACCTGCACGAATGGCGCAACGAGTTGGACGCTGTCTCAACGAGAGGCTCGGTGAAATTAAAGTCTCGGTGAAGATGCCGAGTACCCGCAGAAAGACGGAAAGACCCCGTGAACCTTTACTGCAACTTGATATTGGAGTCTGATGTATCTCGCTCAGGATAGGTGGGAGACAGTGAACCGGCGGCTTTGGCTGCCGGGGAGTCATCCTTGAGATACCACCCTTGATGTTTTGGGCTTCTAACACCATGCCGTGATCCGGGTGGTGAACAGTGTCAGGTGGGCAGTTTGACTGGGGCGGTCGCCTCCTAAAGTGTAACGGAGGCGCCCAAAGGTTCCCTCAGCACGGTTGGAAATCGTGCGTAGAGTGTAAAGGCAACAAGGGAGCTTGACTGCGAGACCGACGGGTCGAGCAGGAACGAAAGTTGGGCTTAGTGATCCGGCGGTAGCAAGTGGAAGCGCCGTCGCTCAACGGATAAAAGGTACTCCGGGGATAACAGGCTTATCGTTTCCAAGAGTCCACATCGACGAAACGGTTTGGCACCTCGATGTCGGCTCGTCGCATCCTGGGGCTGGAGTAGGTCCCAAGGGTTGGGCTGTTCGCCCATTAAAGCGGTACGCGAGCTGGGTTCAGAACGTCGTGAGACAGTTCGGTCCCTATCTGCTGTGGGCGTTGGAGAGTTGAGAGGAGTCATCCCTAGTACGAGAGGACCGGGATGAACGTGCCGCTGGTGTATCTGTTGTCCTGCCAAGGGCACCGCAGGTTAGCTACGCACGGAACGGATAACCGCTGAAGGCATCTAAGCGGGAAGCCGTCCTCGAGATGAGCTCTCCCATCCCTTTGAGGGAGTAAGACCCCTGGTAGACCACCAGGTTGATAGGCCGGCGGTGCAAGCGCAGCAATGTGCTCAGCCGACCGGTACTAATGGGTCGAGGGCTTGACGGATATTTATTTCTTACCCATTTGATTAACGGCCTTGTGCAGTTTTCAAGCTCCACCGGGGCGCGGTCTCGCAAAATTCCGGTGGTGCATAGCGAGAGGGAAACACCTCTTCCCATTCCGAACAGAGCAGTTAAGCCACTCAGCGCCGATGGTACTTGGAGGGCAACCTCCTGGGAGAGTAGGTCGCCGCCGGTTCTTCTGACTTTGGGCCGCCCACCGGGCGGCCCTTTGTCGTTCTAGGAGTGCGCGGCGAAGCGGTCGATCGCCGAGCTCCACGATCCCGTGCTGCGCGAGGCGCTGCTGCGCCGCCGTGCCTCACAGGGTCGCGAGGGCCGATCGACCGGCTCGAGGCCGTACTCGCCGAGGGTGGCGAAGTCGATCACCAGGTCGACGGCGTCGGCTGCTTGCGTGCTGAAGGTCTTTCTTGTATCGAACATAGGTTCGTAAGCTACGGACGCTTCCGGACGCCTTCCCGATTCTGCAGGCGTTTTTGCAATTCGTGCCTGGCTGCGGGCTGCGCGGCCCCCTCGAAGGCGAGGACCAGAGCTGCCGTCTGCGCCGGTTTCTCGACGTTGGGCGAGTGGCCCGAGCCGGCGATCAGCTTGGTCTCGGCGCCGGGGACCCCGCGCGGTATTCGGCCAGCCTGGCGACCGGGTCGTCGATGATCTGCTCCTCGGCGCCCATGATCACCAGCAGCGGCTTGCCGGTCTCCCTCATTCGCTCGTCGAGCGGCTCTTCCTGGCCGAAGTCGTCGGAGGCGGTGGGTGATTCGTCGTAGGCGGTGTAGGTCATCCCGTCGACGTCGTCGACGAAGGCGTCCGGGACGTCGAAGCCGGGGGCGAAGGCGACCTCGAGCCCCTCGCGGACGGAGAAGTCGGGCTTGATTCGCCAGAGCGACTCGCCGATCACCGGGGCGAAGGCGAGGTCGGCGATGAAGCCGAGGTCGCCCTCTTCGTGAGTCGGGCGCGCGTGTCGACGATGACGACCCGGTCGACCAGTTGCGGCGACTGCTGGGCCAGCGCCACCGAGACGGTGCCGCCGAGCGAGTGGCCGACCACCTCGGCGTCGCGGACGCCGAGCCTGCCCAGCACCTCGGCGACCAGGTTGGCCTGGTTCTCGATCGTGTAGCCGGAGCTTGGCTTCTCCGAGCCGCCGTGGCCGAGCAGATCGACGGCGACGACTCGGTGCTCGCGCGCGAGTCGGGGCATCATCCCCTCCCACCAGTCGATCGCGCAGGTGAAGCAGTGGATCGAGGACGATCGGACTGCCGTCGCGTGGCCCGCGTTCGACCACCTGCAGATCGGCCGCCTGGAGGTCGAGAATCCTGCCGCCGGGCTCGGTCACCTCGGCCGACTTCGTCTCGCCGCCGATGACCAGCGCGTTGACGCCGATCAAGACGATCAGCGCGACCACCACCCCGATGACGATCTTCCAGCCTCTCCCCATGGCGCGTTACCCTAGCCGGACTCATGGAGAAATTCGTCATCCAAGGAGGCACGCCGCTCTCGGGCGAGCTGACGGTCGCCGGCAACAAGAACGCCGCCCTGCCGATCCTCGCCGCCTGCCTGCTGACCGAGGAGGAGCTGCTGCTGCACCGGGTGCCGCGGATCCGCGACACCGAGGCGCAGATCGCCCTGCTCGAGCGGCTCGGGGTCGAGGTGGCCTGGATCGCCGACAACAGCGTCCGCCTCTGCGCTGGTGCGGTCTCCGAGGTCGCGTCGACGAGGAGCTCTCCAACCGGATCCGCGCTTCCTTCCTGCTCGCCGGGCCGCTGCTGGCGCGCTTCGGCGAGGCGCGCATGCCGCCGCCGGGCGGCGACTTCATCGGCCGCCGCCGCCTCGACGCCCACCTCGACGCCTTCGAGGACCTCGGCGCCCGGGTCGACGGCGACCGCTGGATCGAGCTGAGCGCGCCGTCCGGCGGCCTACGGCCCTGCGCGATCTTCATGGACGAGCCCTCGGTGATGGGGACCGAGAACGCGCTGATGGCAGCGGCGCTGACGCCCGGCCCGACGACGATCTCCAACGCCGCCTGCGAGCCCCACGTCCAGGACCTGGCCCGGCTGCTGACCAAGATGGGCGCCGGGGTCGACGGGATCGGCTCCAACGTGATGACCGTCCACGGGCGTGACCGCCTGGGCGGCGCCGAGCACACGATCTCGCCCGACCACATCGAGGTCGGCAGCTTCATGGCGCTGGCCGCGGCGACCGGCGGCGAGCTGCGGATCCGCGACGTCGAGCCCGCCGACCTGATCATGGTGCGGCGCCAGTTCCGCCGGCTCGGGCTCGAGTCGACGATCGACGGCGACGACGTGATCGTCCCGCCCGAGCAGCGCCTGCGGATCAAAGCCGACCTCGGCGACGCGATCCCGAAGATCGAGGACGGCCCCTGGCCCGCCTTCCCGGCCGACCTCACCTCGATCGCCCTCGCCCTCGCGACCCAGGCCGACGGCGAGATCCTGATCTTCGAGAAGATGTTCGAGAACCGCCTCTTCTTCGTCGACAAGCTGGTCGCGATGGGCGCTCGGATCACGCTGTGCGATCCCCACAGGGCGATCGTCAGCGGTCCGAGCCGGCTTCACGGCGAACGCGTCGAGAGCCCCGACATCCGCGCCGGAATGGCGATGCTCATCGCCGCGCTGGCGGCCGACGGCACCTCGGAGATCGGCAACATCCGCCAGATCGACCGCGGCTACGAGCAGATCGACGAGCGCCTGCGCGGGCTCGGCGCCAGAATCGAACGGGTCTCTGCAGAGATCCCTGCCTAAGGCGGGCGATCTCAAATTTACGCACCCACGGATGGCGCGCCTGGCGCGGCGCCGGATCGGCACCCACGACCTTGCGCGTAGCGCTGCTACGCGCTGTGGCCGCGCGCACCGCCCGGCTTGGCCAGTCACGCCCCCGCGGGCACGTAAATTCGTTATCAACCGCCTAAGCAGGCTTTCTGCGCTCACTCTCGTAAGGTCAGGCGGATGATCCACCCGATCCCACCCGGAACGCGCGACGTCCTCCCCGACGAGATGCGCGAGCTGCGCCGCCTGCATCGCGCCATGATCGAGGTCTTCGAGAGCCGTGGCTACGGCGAGGTCGCGACGCCGGCGATCGAGTACGACGAGGTGCTGGCGCGCGGCGACGGCCGCACCGCCGCCTGCGCCTACCGCTTCTTCGACGAGCGCGGCGACCTGCTGGCGCTGCGCTCGGACATGACCGTGCCGATCGCCCGCCTGGTCGCCACCCGCTACGCCGACGCCGAGCCGCCGCTGCGGCTCTGCTACCTGGCCAACGCCTTCCGCGCCGTGCGGCCGCAGCGCGGCCAGATGCGCGAGTTCGTGCAGGCCGGCGTGGAGCTGATCGGCGCGCCGGCGCCGGACGGAACCGTCGAGGTGGTCGAGGTGCTCGAGGCGGCGCTCGACGCCGCCGGCCTGGACCGCGCCGTGATCGGCCTCGGCGACGCCGACCTCTACCGCCAGCTGCTGACCGAGCTCGGCATCGAGGGGGAGGCGCGCGACGCGATCCTGGACCGGCTGGCGACGCACGACCTGGTCGGCCTCGAGGCCGAGCTCTCCCGCGACGGGATCGGCGACGAGCAGGTCGCGACCTGCGTCGCCCTCTCGCAGCTGCGCGGCGGCCGCGAGGTGCTCGGCCAGGCGCGCGCGCTCGGCGGCGCGGCGGTGGAGCGGGCGACCGCGCGGCTTGGCGAGACCTTCGAGGCCCTGGAGGCGCGGGGGTGGCGGAGCGGGTCCAGATCGACCTCGGCCTGCTGCGCGACCTCGGCTACTACAGCGGTGCCATCCTCGAGGTCTACGACCCGGCCCTCGGGCACGTCCTCGGCGGCGGCGGCCGCTACGACGGCCTGCTGAAGCGCTTCGGCGTCGACCTGCCCGCGGCGGGGTTCGCCCTCTACCTGGAGCGCGTCCACGTCGCCCAGATGGAGGAGGAGTCGCGGCGAGGGGGAGCCTCATGAGCGTCGAGGTCGCCGGTACCGCCGGTGCCAAGGCGGACGGGCCGCTGAAGCTGGCGGTGCCGCGCGGCGCGCTGCTCGACGAGACCCTCGACGTGCTCGACGCGGCCGGCGTCGACACGGCCGAGGTGCGCGGCGACTCGCGCTCGCTGATCTTCGACGGCGAGGCGATCTCGCTGGTGACGATGCGCCCCTCGGACGTGCCGACCTACGTCGAGGCCGGCGCGGCCGACGTCGGCATCACCGGCAAGGACGTGCTGCTCGAGCAGTCCGACCGCATGGTCTACGAGCTGCTCGACCTCGGCTACGGCCGCTGCCGCATGGTGCTCGCCGGGCGCAAGGGCGACGAGCGCCTCGGCGAAGCGCAGCGGCGGCTGGGGATGATGCGGATCGCGACCAAGTACCCGCGGATCGCCGAGCGCTACTTCGAGTCGACCGGCCGCCAGGTCGAGACGATCGAGGTCAAGGGCTCGGTCGAGCTGGCGCCGCTGATCGGCCTCGCCGACGGGATCGTCGACCTGGTCGCGACCGGCCGCACGCTGGAGGAGAACGACCTCGAGGTGCGCGAGGAGATCGTCGAGTGCACCGCGCGCTTCGTCGCCAACCGCGTCGCCCACAAGCTGCGCGCGACGGAGGTCGACGAGCTGACGGCGAAGCTGCGGGAGGCGACGGCGGGATGAGGGTGAAGCGCTTCGAGTGGGCGGATCCAGAGTCAACCGCCAGCGACATCCAGCTCTCAATCGCACGGGAAGAGCCCAAGGGTCTCTGGGAGGCCGTCGACAAGATCGGGGAAGAAGTCCTCGCCGACGGCGACGCGGCCCTGATCAGGCTCGCCGCCAGATTCGACGAAGTGGAGATCGACCCCAGACGCTTCGAGTCGACCCCGCGAAGGCGAAAGCCGCGCTTGACGAAATCGAGCCAGCGGTGCGAGAGGCGATGGAGGCCGCGGCAATCAACATCCGAGCGGTCTCCAGCGCGCAAGGCAGCGCGGACCCAAGACGATCACGCTGCCCCAGGGTCAGCGCGTCAAGCTGAGCGAGGTTCCGGTCAGCAAAGCCGGCGTCTATGCGCCGGGCGGACGGGCCGCCTACCCGTCGAGTGTGCTGATGTGCGCAATTCCCGCCAGAGTGGCGGGTGTCGAAACGGTCAGCCTGGCATCGCCGCCCAACGACCAGGGAGAGGTCTCGGACACCGTCCTTGCTGCCGCGGCTCTGTGCGAAATCGATGAGATCTACGCCGTGGGGGGAGCGCAGGCAATCTTTGCTCTTGCCTACGGGACCGAGACGTTGACAAGGGTCGACGTGATCGCCGGGCCCGGCAACACGTGGGTCCAGGAGGCAAAGCGCATAGTCAGCGGCTTCGTCGGAATCGATTCCTATGCCGGCCCGTCTGAGTTGATGGTGATCGCGGGCCATGACGCCAACCCCGAGTGGGTAACGCTGGATCTGTGCGCTCAGGCGGAGCATGGAGCCGACAGCCCACTCGTCGTCGTCTCCGTCGAGAAGCACGTGCTTGACTCGATCGCGACCTCGGTCGGGAAGGCCGTGCAGTCGCGACCATCCGTCGCCGACGCATCGCTGTTCCTGGTGCACGTCCCCGACACGGACGCCGCGATCGAGCTTGCCAACGCCTTCGCCCCCGAGCACCTTGAGCTCATCGAGGAGGACGCGGCCCTGCTCGCCGACCGGGTGCGTACCGCAGGCTGTGTCTTCGTCGGCCGCTACGGCGCCACCGCCTTCGGCGACTACGTGGCGGGCTCCAACCACGTCCTGCCGACCGCGGGGGCCGGCCGCTTCTCCGGTCCGCTTGGGCCCGGCACCTTCCGTCGCAAGATCGCCACCGTGGAGGTGCCGGCGGCCGCGGCGGCGAAGCTCGCCCCGCACGTCGACACCCTCGCCCGCGCCGAGGGCTTCCCCGTCCACGGCGAGTCGGCGATGATTAGGGTCGAGAAAGGCACCTGAAGATGAGCAGAACCGCAGAAAGAGAGCGCAGCACCGCCGAGACCCAGATCCAGCTCGCGCTCGACCTCGACGGGGGCGAGTCGAGCGCCGCGACCGGCGTCGGCTTCCTCGACCACATGCTCGACCTGCTCGCCCGTCACGGCCAGCTCGGACTCCGGGTCGAGGCGAGCGGCGATCTGGAGACCGGCGCCCACCACACCGTCGAGGACGTCGGCATCGTCCTCGGCCAGGCGCTCGACGAGGCGCTCGGCGACCGTGCCGGGATCCGCCGCTACGGCTCGGCCCTGGTGCCGATGGACGAGTCGCTGGCCGAGTGCGCGATCGACATCTCCGGGCGGCCGCTCTGCGTCTTCGACGCCGACCTGCCGGCGACCTCGATCGCCGGCTTCGACACCGAGCTGGCCGAGGAGTTCTTCCGCGCCGTCGCCAACAGCGCCAAGCTGACCCTGCACGTCTCGGTCCGCTACGGCACCAACGCCCACCACATGATCGAGGCCTGCTTCAAGGCCTTCGCCCGCGCCCTGCGAGTCGCCGTCTCGATCGACCCCGAGGAGCAGGGCGTGCCCTCGACCAAGGGGACGCTGAGCGAGTGACGGCGCGGATCGCATCCTCGACTACGGCATGGGCAACCTGCGCTCGGTCGAGAAGGCGCTCGAGCACGTCGGCGCGACGGCGACGATCATCGAGCGACGCCGAGACGGTCCGCGCCGCCGACGGCGTGATCCTGCCCGGGGTCGGCGCCTTCCCGCGGGCGATGGAGCGGGTCCGCGAGCTCGGGCTCGACGAGCTGATCGCCGAGCGCCGCGACGCCGGCGTGCCGATCCTCGGCATCTGCCTCGGCCTGCAGCTGCTGTTCGACTCGACCACCGAGCTCGGCGGAGCGGCCGGCCTCGGCCTGCTCCCGGGCGAGGTGGCCGAGCTCGACGCCGACGGCCTCAAGGTCCCGCACATCGGCTGGTCGCCGGTCCGCTGGGAGCGCGACTCGCGCCTGGCCGAGGGGATCGAGACCGAGACGCCCTTCTACTTCGTCCACTCCTTCGCGCCGCAGCCCCGATCGCGCCGACCTGCTCGGCAGCGCCGCCTACGGCGCCCGCTTCGCCTGCGCGGTCGAGCGCGACAACGTCTTCGGCGTCCAGTTCCACCCCGAGAAGTCGAGCGCCGCCGGCCTGCGCCTGCTCTCCAACTTCGCCGGGGTCTGCGCGAAGGCGCCCGCCGCGGCGTGATCCTCTACCCGGCGATCGACATCCGCGGCGGCCAGGCGGTGCGGCTGCTGCAGGGCGACTACGAGCGCGAGACCGCCTACGACGCCGACCCGGTCGACGCCGCGCGGCGCTGGGCGGCGAAGGAGCCGAGTTCCTGCACGTCGTCGACCTCGACGGGGCGAAGGCGGGCGAGCCGCGGAACCTCGACGCGGTGGAGCGGATCGCCGCGGCGGTCGCGTGCCCGATCCAGGTCGGCGGCGGCCTGCGCGAGCTCAGCCTCGGTCGCAGCCGTGCTCGATGCCGGGGCCGAGCGGGTCGTGATCGGCACCGCGGCGCTGCGCGACCCCGAGTTCCTCGACGCGATGGTCGAGGCACACGGCGAGCGTGTCGTCGTCTCCGTCGACGCCCGCGAGGGCAAGGTCGCCCTCGAGGGATGGACCGAGACGGGCGAGGAGGGCGCGGTCGAGGCTGTCGCTGCACTCGGTGAGCGCGGTGTAGCCCGATTCCTCTGCACCGCGATCGAGGTCGACGGGACGATGGAGGGGCCGGCGACCGATCGGCTCAACGAGATCGCAGCCGCGACCGACGCCCAGGTGATCGCCTCCGGCGGCGTCGGCGATCTGACGCACCTCGAAGCCCTCGCCCGCGACGCGGCCCCCAACGTCGAAGGCGCGATCGTCGGCCGCGCCCTCTACGAGCGCAAGTTCACCGTCGCCGAAGCCATCGAGCCTGCCCTGACGCCCTAAGCCGATGGTCCTGAAGCGCGTCATCCCCTGCCTCGACGTCGACGCCGGCCGCGTCGTCAAGGGCACGAACTTCGTCGGCCTGCGCGACGCCGGCGATCCGGTCGAGCTGGCCGAGCGCTACGACGCCGAGGGGGCCGACGAGCTGGTCTTCCTCGACATCACCGCCTCGCACGAGAAGCGCGAGACGATCGTCGAGCTGGCGCGGCGCACCGCCGACAACGTCTTCATCCCGTTCACGATCGGCGGCGGCATCCGCTCGGTCGAGGACGCGCAGGCGGTGCTCGACGCCGGCGCCGACAAGGTCTCGGTCAACTCGGCGGCGCTGGCCCGCCCGGAGCTGCTCGAGCGAGCTGGCCGACGCACTTCGGCGCCCAGTGCGTGGTGATCGCGATCGACGCCAAGCGCGAGGACGGTGGCTGGGGCGTCTACGTCAACGGGGGCCGCAAGAAGGTCGAGGGCCGCGACGCCGTCGCCTGGGCGAAGGAGGCGGTCGAGCTGGGCGCGGGGGAGGTGCTGCTGACCAGCATGGACCGCGACGGCACCAACGACGGCTACGACATCGAGCTGACCCGGGCGGTCGCCGACGCGGTCTCGGTCCCGGTGATCGCCTCGGGCGGCGCCGGCGAGCTGGAGCACCTGAGCGAGGCGATCGCCGAGGGCAGCGCCGACGCCGTCCTCTGCGCCTCGATCTTCCACTACGGCACCTACCGGGTGCGCGAGGCGAAGCAGCACCTCGCCGCCGCCGGCATCCCGGTCCGGGCGTAGGCTCGACGCGATGCCCGAGCTGCGGATCGACGACATCGCGGAGGCTTTGCGCAGCACTTATCCGGAGCTGGCCGCCGTCCACGACGTGGCCGGGGGCAAGCCGGTCTACCTGGTCGGCGGCGCCGTCCGCGATCTGCTGCTCGGTCACGGCAGAACCGACCTCGATCTCGTCGTCGAGGGCGACGCAACGGCGCTGGCATCGCGGCTCGGCGGCGAGGTGATCGAGCACGAGCGCTTCGCCACCGCCAAGGCACGCCTCGGCGAGCACGACGTCGACATCGCCACCGCCCGGGCCGAGACCTATCCTCGTGCGGGAGCGCTGCCCGAGGTGGAGCCGACCGCCGGCATCGACGCCGACCTCGCCCGCCGCGACTTCACGATCAACGCGATGGCGATTCCCCTCCGCCGAGATGCGGAGTTGATCGACCCCCACCGCGGCCTCGCGGACCTCGAATTGGGACTGCTGCGAATCCTGCACGCGAGCTCCTTCGAAGACGATCCGACGCGGGCGCTGCGTGCTGCCCGCTACGCGGCTCGCTTCGGCTTCGAGCTGGAGCCCGACACGGCGGATTTGCTGGGCGAAGCCGACCTCGGCACCGTGTCGGCCGATCGCCGCGAGGCGGAGCTGCTGCGTCTGGCGGGCGAAACGGACGCCGCGCGGGGATTCGCCCTGCTCGCCGAGTGGGGCCTGCTCGAGCTGCCCGAGCACGGGGTGGAGTTGGCCACCCGTGTCGCGGGCTTGCTCACGGAGCCGCCTTGGACGGAGGTCGCCCGACGGGACCACGCCATCCTTGCTGCGGCGCTGGGTCGCCGGGGCGGCGCGGATGCGTTGGCGGCGGCAGATCCCAAGCGGCCGTCGGATGCGGTGCAACTGGCCCGCGCGGCCAGCCCGATCGAACTGGTTCTGGCCCGCACCCTCGGCGCCGAGTGGCTCGACCGCTACCTGCGCGAGTGGCGAGCTGTCGCGCTCGAGATCGACGGCGATGACCTGATCGCCGCCGGCATCGCTGAGGGCCCGGCGGTGGGGCGCGGCTTGGTCGAGGCCAAGCGACAGAAGCTCGACGGCGAAGTCGAGGGACGCGAGCAGGAGCTCGCCGTTGCCCTGGAAGCCGCCCGGAGGCCGGAATGAGGTGGGACGAAGTCGACGGGATTCGCTGGCTCGAAGCCGACCTGCCGGGTGCTCGGGCCGTCTTCTCCACCCGCTCGGCCGGCTCGGTCAAGGACAGCCACGCAACGCTCGCGGCTGCGCTCGGAATCGCGCCCGAGCGAGTCGCGGTCAACCGCCAGGTCCACGGTGCCGAGCTGAGGCTCCACGAGGTTGGCGCAGCCGAGACCGAAGCCGAAGCCGACGGCCACGTGATCGGCGAGCCGGGACCGGTGGGCCTCGTCTACGTCGCCGACTGCCTCCCCGTCGCCCTCGCCGGGCCAGGCGGGGTCGCCCTGCTCCACTGCGGCTGGCGCGGCCTGGCGGCCGGAATCGTCGGCCGCGGCGCCACCGCCGTGGGGGCCACGCACGCCGCCATCGGCCCCGGGATCGGGCCCTGTTGCTACGAGGTCGGCGACGAGGTGCGCGGCGCGTTCAACGGCCTCGGAACGGCGATCGCCTCCGGCCGCATGCTCGACCTTCCGCAGGTCGCGCGGATCCTCTTGCGGGAAGCGGATGTCGGGGAGATCGAGTCCGCCGGCCTCTGCACCTGCTGCGAGGAGGAGCTGTTCTTCTCCCACCGCCGCGACGGCGGACCGGGCCGGCAGGCTGGGCTCGCCTGGATCGAGACCGGGGGCCGCTGAGGATGCCCGGCACGATCCACGGCCTCGATCCGGCAAAGATCGCCGCCAACCTGGAACGGGTGCGCGAGCGGGCCGGGGGGCGGGTGGAGATCCTGGCCGCGACCAAGTACGTGCCGCTGGAGGAGATGGAGGCCCTGGCCGAGGCCGGCGTCGAGCTGGTCGGCGAGAACCGCCAGCAGGAGCTCGAGTCAAAGCACGAGCGCTGGGGGGAGGCGTTCGAGTGGGACTTCATCGGCAACCTGCAGAGCCGCAAGGTGAAGCGGATCCTGCCGCTCTGCCGCCTGATCCACTCCGTCGCGACCGACTCGGCCCTGGAGCAGCTGGGCCGCCACGCCGACCCACAGACCGAGGTCCTGGTCGGGGTCAACGTCGCGGGCGAGGAGGGCAAGGGGGGTGTCGCGCCCGATGACCTGGGTGCCTTCGTCGAGCGCTGCCCCGTGCGCGTCGCGGGGCTGATGACGATGCCCCCATTCAGCACCGACCCGGAGGACTCGCGGCCGCACTTCGCCAGGCTCGCCGAGCTCGCGGCGGACCACGGCCTCGACAAGCTCTCGATGGGGACCTCGCAGGACTGGGAGGTCGCGGTCGAGGAGGGGGCGACGATCGTCCGGCTCGGAACGGCCCTCTACATATAGGGCATCCACCCGCCGGAGAAGCCATAATCAGTAGAGGAATCGGCCCATCCGAGCCGAATGAGCCGGAAACCATGGCACTAAGAGACACCTGGCATAAAGCGCTGGTCTACTTCGGTTTGGCCGAAGAGCACGAGTACGGCCCCGAGTACGAAGAAGACTTCCCCGACACCTCCGAAGAGGAAATCGAGGCCAGGCGCGAATCGGGCCAGGTCCGCCGGCTGCCGACCTCGCGCCGCTCGCGCCGCGACGAGATCGACGACATCTTCGCCGACGACGAGCCGATCTCCGCCTCGCGCACGCGCACGCTGCGCCCGGTGGGCGACGACTCCGACGTCAAAGTCCACCTGGTCATCCCGCGCAACTTCAACGACGCTCAGCAGGTCGCCGACCAGTTCAAGCGCTCGGTGCCGGTGATCCTCAACCTGCAGACCACCGACCACGAGCTCTCGAAGCGGATGATCGACTTCTGCTCCGGCCTCACCTACGCGCTCGACGGCGGCATGCAGCGGATCGCCGAGAAGATCTTCCTGCTGACGCCGCGCAACGTCGAGGTCTCGGCCGAGGAGAAGGCTCGACTGCTCGACAAAGGCTTCTTCAACCAGTCCTAGCCGGCCTTTCGCACCCCGGCCACCGGTTGTTCACCTGAGCGCAACAGCTCTGCCACGGGATCGTCACCGGTCCTCAACTGCATCGCCACATCGCCTCTCTCGGGCGCTCCTACGTTGCGGCTGAACCCCAGTCAAACCGCAACTCAAGGGAGACCCGATGAATCGCAGACGTCTCACCGCCGCGCTGGCGACGGCGCTGACGGTGGCAGCCGCCGGCGCCGGCACCGCCGCCGCGACCGGCTTCTTCTCCAGCCACGGCGACAACACCCGCCGCGCCTTCCACCTGGCGCTACACGACGACCGGCCGAGGAACGTGATCTTCCTGCTCGGCGACGGCATGGGCACCCAGGAGATCACCGCAGCCCGCTACTACCAGGGCGTTCGCAACGAGCTCAACGTCGACAGGATGCCCTTCACCGGTTTCGACACGACCTGGTCGGTCAAGCCGGCAGCTGCGCCGCCGTACCTGCCCGACTACGACCCCGACTCGGCCTCGACCGGGACGATGTGGGCGACCGGTCGCAAGACGATCGACGAGCGCATCTCCCAGGGGCCGAGCAGCGCCGAGAGCGTCCCCGGGGCCAACTTGAAAACTGTTCTGGAGCTGGCGCAGAAGCGCGGGATGAAGGTCGGCAACGTCTCGACCGCGGAGATCACCGACGCGACGCCGGCCGTGCTCGCCGCCCACATGTCGCTGCGTGGCTGTCAGGGCCCGGCGAACATGGGCGCCTGCCCGACCGAGACCAAGGCGGTGGGAGGGCTCGGCTCGATCGCCGAGCAGGAGGTCGACCACAAGGTCGACGTGCTCCTCGGGGGCGGGCGCGCCCGCTTCGAGCAGACGATCGCGGGCGGCCCCGACGCCGGCAAAACGGTGGTCCAGTCGGCCCAGGCCAAGGGCTACCAGTACGTCACCGACGCCGCCGGCCTGAGCGCGGTCTCGAGCGCCAAAAAACCGGTGCTGGGCCTGTTCACGCCGGGCAACATGTCGCTCGAGTGGAGCGGTCCCGCCGCCTCACTGGGCCAGGGCAACGCCCCGGTCGCCTGCAAAGAGAGCCAGCGCCCGGCCAGCCAGCCGAGCCTCGCGGAGATGACCGAGAAGGCGATCGCCTTGCTCGACAACCGCAAGGGGTTCTTCCTCCAGGTCGAGGGAGCCTCGATCGACAAGCAGGACCACGCCACCAACGCCTGCGGGCAGATCGGCGAGACGGTCGCCTTCGACGAGGCGATCGGGGTCGCCCTCGACTACCAGCGCTGGCATCCCGACACGCTGGTCGTCGTCACCGCCGACCACTCGCACACCAGCCAGATCGTCTCCGAGGACGCCAGCGGCAGCGGCTTGCCGACCGGCTACTCGACCAACCTGCTGACCAAGGACGGGCAGACGATGAGCCTGACCTACGGCACGGCGGGCTACGGAGGCCCTGGCGCCGCGCCGGTCTCGCCGCCGGCCAGCCAGCAGCACACCGGCGCCGTCGTCCCGGTCTGGGGCAGCGGGCCCGGGTCGCTGGACGTGCTCGGGACCAACGACCACACGGATCTGTTCGACGTGCTGGGCGGATAGCCCTAACGCCATGGGAGGGGCGGGATACCCGCCCCTCCCTTCGTGGCGCGGCTAGTCTGCCCGCATGATCGTTGGCTTCTGTGGAGCTGGGAACATGGCTGCGGCCATCGCCAGAGGCTGGGCCGGGCAGTGGGAGCAGATGCTGTTCTTCGACCCGGATTCCGATAGGGCTCGCAAGCTGGCCGGGGATCTTGGCGGCGAAGCTGTCGAGTCCAACGGGCAGCTGGCGGAACGAGCCGACGTCGTGCTCCTCGCGGTCAAGCCGGGTGCCCTTCGGCAGGCGGCCGGTGAACTGGCAGGCGCAGAATCGGTCATCTCGATCTTGGGGGCCACCCCTTTGGAGAGCGTCCAAGCCGCATTTCCCAATGCGGAGGTCGGGCGGGTGATGCCCAACGTCGCAGTGGAGGTGGGCGACGGCGTGCTTTGCGTTGCCGGGAAGTTCCGTCCAGAAGTCAGAGAGAAGCTGAGCGCTCTCGGGTCTGTCGTCGAGCTGCCCGACTCGCAATTCGACGTCGCCACCGCGTTGATGGCATGTTCGCCGGCTTATTTCGCCTTGGCGGCGGAGGCCCTCGCCGAGGCCGGCGTCGGCGAGGGCTTGGACCCGGATCTGGTCGAAAAACTGGTCGTCGAGGCCGCCGCGGGGGCTGGATCGCTGATGCGCATCCGCCCCCCGGCCGATGTCCGAGTCTCCGTCACCTCGCCGGGGGGCAGCACCGAAGCCGGGCTGCAGGCGCTCGACCGGGAGGGAGCGCGGGAGGCCTTCGAAGCAGCCGTGCGCGCCTCGTTGGAGAGGATGCGCGGGTGATCCCGTTCGCGCTGACCCGCGAGGACGTCGCCGACTACGTCGCGGCGCTCTTCCTCGTCTACATCATCCTGATCCTGATCAGGGTGTTGATCTCCTGGGTGCCGCGCATGCCCTACAACCCGGCGCTGCGGTCGGTGCTCGACTTCGTCACCCAGACCACCGATCCCTACCTCAACGTCTTCCGGCGCATCATCCCGCCGATCGGGGGAGGCGGCTTCGGGCTCGACCTGAGCCCGATGATCGGGATTCTCGTGCTCTTCGTTCTGCGCGGCCTCGTCGTCGCCCTGATAGCCGGGTGAGCGCCGAGGGGGCGCGGGCCTGGCGCCTCGCTGGCGCGCTCTGCGGCTTCGTCGTCGTCCTCGACCAGGTCGCCAAGGCGGCGGTCGAGGCAAACCTGGTCCCCGGCGAGCAGGTGGACGTGCTCGGGCCGCTCGGCCTCACCCTCGCCCACAATCGCGGCATCGCCTTCGGCCTTGCCAGCGGCGGGGGCGGGGTGCTCGTCGCGCTCACCGTCGTGGCCCTCGGCTTCGTCGGCATCCTCTTCGCCCGCAACCCGACCCGTCCGGGGATGTGGATCGCTGTCGGCCTGCTCTCCGGCGGCGCCCTCGGCAACCTCGCCGACCGGGTGCGCGCCGGGGCGGTGACCGACTACATCGACATCCTCGGCTGGCCTCCCTTCAACCTGGCCGACGTCGCGATCACGCTCGGCGTCGCGGTCCTGGCGCTGGCCTACGCCACCGACGGCGAACGATGAGCGAGGGGCTGCGAGTCGTCCATCTGGACGATGCCCTGGCCGTGGTCGACAAGCCCGCCGGCCTCGTCGTCCATCCGGCGCCCTCGCACCAGGGAACCACCCTGGTCGACGAGCTGGCGGAGATCCTCGGCGGCGGCGGCGATCCGGAGCGACCCGGCATCGTCCACCGCCTCGACAAAGGGACCAGCGGCCTGTTGGTGGTAGCCCGCGACGACGAGACCCATGCCGCGCTGCAGGAGCAGGTGCGGCGGCGCGAGGTCGAGCGCGTCTACCTGGCCCTGGCCGGGGGGCGCCTCGCCTCCCGCACCGGGACGATCGACGCGCCGATCGGCCGCGCCTCGCGACAGCGCCACCGGATGGCGGTGTCGGGCGCCGCCCCGCGCCAGGCCCGCACCCACTTCGAGGTGCTCGAGCTGCTCGCCGCCGAGACCTACCTGGAGGCCAAGCTGGAGACCGGGCGCACGCACCAGATCCGCGCTCACTTCGCCGCGATCGGCCACCCCCTGATCGGCGATCCCACCTACGGCGGCGAGGAGAAGTACGGGCTGAGCCGCCAGTTCCTGCACGCACATCGGCTCGCCTTCGCCCACCCGGTCGGCGGGGAGATGCTGAGCTTCCGCTCCGAGCTGCCCGCGGACCTCTCCGCGGCGCTCGAGGCCGCCCGCGCCGCCTGACCCGGCGCGCCCCACTACAATTCCTCCGTTCTAAACCTACCCCCGCCGTATCCGCCCCGGATCCTGACTGGCCTCGAAAGCCGAGTCCCCGGCTAGGGCGGTGGGGCTTCACCCCAATTCAAGGAGACGTTCGACCATGCCAGAGGCAGGCCTCAAAGAGCTGCTGGAGGCCGGAGTCCACTTCGGTCACCAGACCCGTCGCTGGAACCCGAACATGCGCCGCTACATCTTCGGCGAGCTGGACGGGATCCACATCATCGACCTGATCCAGACCGAGGCGCTGCTCGAGAACGCGCGCCGCTTCGCTGGCGAGCTCGCCAGCGGCGGCGGCACCGTGCTCTTCGTCGGCACCAAGAAGCAGGCACGCGGCCCCGTCCAGGAATGGGCCGAGCGCTGCAAGATGCCCTACGTCAACCAGCGCTGGCTGGGCGGCCTGCTGACCAACTACAACACGATCTCGGCGCGGATCTCGCGCCTGCACGAGCTCACCACCTGGCAGGAGGAGGGCAAACTCGACCTGCTGCCGACCAAGGAGCGGATGGGCATGCAGGCCGAGCTGGCGAAGCTCGAGTACAACCTGGGCGGCGTCCGCGACATGGACCGCCTCCCGGACGCCGTCTTCGTCACCGACCTGAAAACCGAGGAGATCGCGGTGCGCGAGGCGGTTCGCCTGCGGATCCCGATCATCGGCCTGGTCGACACCAACTGCGACCCGAGCCAGATCGACTACGTGATCCCCGGCAACGACGACGCGATCCGCTCCTGCCAGCTGGTGATCGGCACGATCGGCGGCGCGGTCGAGGAGGGCGCCGGCGCCTGGCGCGTCCAGGAGGAGCGACGCCTGGCCGAGGAGATGGAACGGCGCAAAAAGGAGGAGGAAGAGCGGAAGAAGCGCGAGGAGGAAGAGAAGGCTCGCGTGGAAGCAGAGGAGGCTAAAAAGAAAGCTGCCGAAGAGGCGGCTGCGAAAAAAGCTGCCGAAGCACCGCCGGCTCAACCCAAACCGCCGCAGGGTCAGGCCCCGCAAGCTCAGGCCCCACAGGCCGCGGGTCCTGTCGGCGCAGGGGACCCTCCTACGTCTCAGCCCGCGGGTCCTGTCGCCGCAGGGGACCCACCGCCTCCTGCGGTCGCTAAAGCGTCCTCGGAGGCGGTCCCCCCTGCGACGCCACCCGCGGGAGAGGCGTCTTCGGCTAAAGCTGACGATCCTTCTGCCACCGAGAAGGCTCCCACCGAGCCCGCGAAAGAGGAGGGCTCTAAATGAGCGTCTCCGCTGCCGATGTGAAGGCGCTCCGGGACCGGACGGGTGCCGCGATGATGGACTGCAAAGCGGCGCTGGCCGAGTCCGATGGGGACGTCGACCGGGCGATCGAGATCCTCCGGGTCAAGGGTCAGGCTTCCGCGGCCAAGCGCGAGGGGCGTGGCACCAGCGAGGGCGTCGTCGCCTCCTACATCCACGCCAACGACAAGGTCGGGGCGATGGTCGAAGTCCAGTGCGAGACCGACTTCGTCGCCCGCAACGAGGACTTCAAGGCGTTCGCCTACGAGGTCGCCCTCCACGTCGCCGCGACGGCGCCCACGTTCGTCTCCGCCGACGAGATCCCGGCCGAGGAACGCGAGGCGGAGAAGCGGGTCTTCGAGGAGAAGGCGCGCGAGGACGGCAAACCGGACAACGTCGTCGAGAAGATCGTCGAGGGCCAGCTCGCCAAGTGGGCGAAGGAAGTGGCGCTGCTCGACCAGGCTCACGTCAACGCCGACAAGCACGACTCGAAGTCGATCGAGGAGCTGCGCCAGGAGCTGGCCGCGAAGACCGGCGAGAACATCAGGGTGGCGCGCTTCGCCTACTTCCGCGTTGGCCTTTGAGGCGGAGCGGAACGAACGTCACAGTCTGATTCTCCGTGAGTGGAGCGGAGCCGAAATTTATGGAGACGGAACCTAAGTTCACTCGCATCCTCCTGAAGCTCTCGGGGGAGGCGTTGATGGGGGAGCGCGAACACGGCACCGACGCCGCCGAGGTCGAGCGGATCGCCCGCCAGGTGGCGGCGGTGCGCGCGCGCGGGGTGGAGGTGGCGATCGTCGTCGGCGCCGGCAACATCTACCGCGGCCTGCAGGGGGCGGCGGCTGGGATGGACCGCGCGACCGGCGACTACATGGGGATGCTGGCGACGGTGCTCAACGCACTCACCCTGCAGGACGCGCTGGAGAAGATCGGCGAGCACACGCGGGTGATGTCGGCGATCGACGTCAAGGAGGTCGCCGAGCCCTACATCCGCCGCCGCGCCATGCGCCACCTCGAGAAGGGCCGCGTGGTGATCTTCGCCGCCGGCACCGGCAACCCGTTCTTCACCACCGACACCGCGGCGGCCCTGCGCGCGCTGGAGATCCACGCGGAGACGATCCTGATGGCGAAGAACGGGGTCGAGGGCGTCTACGACTCCGACCCGGCGACCAACCCCGAGGCCGAGTTCATCCCGGAGATCGGCCACCGCGAGGCGATCGAGCGCGGGCTCAAGGTGATGGACTCGACCGCGCTCTCGCTCTGCATGGACAACGACCTGCCGATCTACGTCTTCAACATGGGCGACGAGAGCAACATAGATAGGATCGTCGGCGGCGAGAGGGTGGGCACGCTGGTCTCCAGCGCCGCCACCTGAGGAGATGGAGAGAGGACCAGTGGAGCTGATCGACGAGCTGCTCAAGGACGCCGAGGACCGGATGGGGAAGTCGGTCGAATCGAGCCGCGGCGAGCTGGCGACGGTGCGCACCGGCCGCGCCTCCCCGCACCTGCTCGACCGGATCACGGTCGACTACTACGGCTCCCAGACCCCGCTCAAGCAGCTCGCCAACATCGCCGCCTCCGACGCGCGCCTGCTCACGGTCACGCCGTTCGACAAGGGGTCGATCGGTGGGATCGAGAAGGCGATCCAGGAGTCCGACGTCGGCCTCACGCCGAGCAACGACGGCAACGTGATCCGCCTGCAGATCCCCGAGCTGACCGAGGAGCGCCGCCGCGAGATGGTCAAGGTCGTGCACGGCGTCGCCGAGGAGGGCCGGGTCGCGGTCCGCAACATCCGCCGCGACACGATGCAGGACCTGCGCGACCTGAAGAAAGAGGGCGAAGCCGGCGAGGACGACGAGCGCCGCGCCGAGACCGCCCTGCAGAAGCAGACCGACGAGGCGATCGCCGAGATCGACGCGCTGCTCAAGGGCAAGGAAGAAGAGATCCTCGAGGTGTGAGCGCCCTCCGCGCGGTACGTAGCGATCATCACCGACGGCAACGGGCGCTGGGCGCAGCAGCGCGGCCTGCCGGTCGTCGAGGGCCACCGGGCCGGCGCCGACGTGGTCAAGGCGCGGCTGCGCGACGCCGTCGAGCTCGGGATCGAGGAGCTGACCGTCTTCTCCTTCTCGACCGAGAACTGGACGCGGCCGCGAGGAGGAGGTCGAGGGGCTGATGCAGATGTTCGGCGAGCGGATCGACACCGAGACCCCCGAGCTCGACGCCGAGGGCGTGCGGATGCGCTTCATCGGCCGCCGCGAGGGGGTGGCCGCCGAGCTGGTCGAGCGGATGGAGTGGGCCGAAGAGACGACCGCCGGCAACGACCGCATCACCCTCTTCGTCGCCTTCAACTACGGCGGCAGGGCGGAGATCGTCGACGCGGCGCGAAGCTTCGAGGGCGGCTCCGAGGAGGAGTTCCGCCGCCACCTCTACGCGCCCGAGATGCACGACCCCGACCTCCTGATCCGGACCAGCGGCGAGCAGCGGATCTCCAACTACCTGCTCTGGCAGTGCGCCTACTCGGAGCTGGTCTTCCGCGACGAGCTCTGGCCCGACTTCGACCGCGAGGCCTTCGAGGCAGTCGCTGCGCGAGTTCGAGGCGCGGCGCCGGCGCTTCGGAGCGAGGACGTGATGGTCCGCGACCTGTTCGACGACGAGATGTTCGACGGAGCGAGCCGCCGCCGCCCGAGCGGCCGCCCCGCGAGCCACGCCGCCGGCGCCGGCGCGGCCGCTGCGCGGCGAGACCGCGCAGCGGATCGTCGTCGCGCATCCCCTGGATCGCCTTCGCGATCGCGATCATCGTCGCCGGCGGCCTCGTCTTCGCCGTGGCGATGGTCGCGATCGGCGCTGCTCTGCCTGCGCGAGTACTTCCTGATGACGGCGCCGCTGCGGCCGATCGCAGATCGCCGCCTACCTCGCCGTCGCCGGCGATGATCGTCGCCGCCCACTTCGGCACCGCCTTCAACGTCCTCCTGCGTCGCCACCGCTTCCTTCCCGCTGCTCTTCGTCTTCGGCGCGCGGCGCGCGGCACCGCGGACGGGGTCATCGTCTCGATGGGGGTGACGCTGCTCGGCGTCGTCTGGATCGGGCATCCCGCTGGTCCACGCCGTGCTGCTGCGCGACCTGCCCGACCACGGCGCGGCGCTGCTGATCGACGTCCTGGTCGGCACCTTCGTCGCCGACACCGCCGCCTACGCGACCGGCCGCATGTTCGGCTCGCCACCGGATCGCCCCCGACCTCTCGCCCAACAAGACGATCGAGGGGCTGTCGGCGGCTTCCTGATCGGCACGATGGCCTTCTGGTTCGCCGGCCTCTACCAGGACTGGCTCTCCGGCGTGGACGCGCTGATCATCGGCGCCGCGGTCGCCGCGATCGGCCCGGTCGGCGACCTCTTCGACTCGATGGTCAAGCGCGACCTCGGCACCAAGGACACCGGCACGCCTCTTCGGCCCGCACGGCGGCCTCCTCGACCGCCTCGACGCCGTCTTCTTCACGGTCGTCGTCGGCTACTACCTCTCGGTCCAGCTGGTCTACTGAGCGCCGACCTGCATCGAACCCCAAATAGGGACTCGATGCAGGTCGGGTGACAGTCGCCGAGCGTCCCTATCCTCTGTCGTCGATGAAGAAGCTGGTGATACTCGGCGTCGACCGGCTCGATCGGGACGCAGGCGCTGGAGATCGTCGCCGCCTCGGAGGAGCTGCAGGTGGTCGGCCTGGCGGCCGGCTCGAGCTGGGAGCCGGCTGCTCGAGCAGGCGCGCCAGCACGGCGTGCCGAGCGTCGCCCTCGCCGACGACGAACGCGGCCGCAGCAGGCGCGCTCGGCCTGGGACGGCCGCGTCCTGGGCGGCGAGGAGGGGATCCGCGAGCTGATCGCCGACTCCGGCGCCGACCTCGTCCTCAACGGGATCGTCGGCGCGGCGGGCCTCGGCCCGACCGTGGTCGCCCTCGAGCGAGGGGATCGACGTCGCCCTCGCCAACAAGGAGAGCCTGGTGATCGGCGGCGAGCTGATGATGGCGCTGGCCGAGGCGACCGGGGCGACGACTGCTGCCGGTCGACTCCGAGCACTCGGCGCTGCTTCCAGCTGATCGGCGCCGAGCCGCCGGGCACCGTCGAGCGGCTGGTGCTGACCGCCTCCGGCGGCCCCTTCCGCGGTCGCAAGGATCTCTCCGGCGTCGGCATCGAGGACGCGCTCGCCCACCCGACCTGGCAGATGGGCGGACGGATCACGATCGACTCCGCGACCCTGATGAACAAGGGCTTCGAGGCGATCGAGGCGCACCACCTCTTCGGCGTTCCCTACGAGCGGATCGACGTCGTCGTCCACCCGCAGTCGATCGTCCACTCGCTGGTCCACCTCAACGACGGCGCCACGCTGGCCCACCTCGGCTATCCCGACATGCGGGTGCCGATCTCCTACGCGCTGCACTTCCCCGAGCGCGCCGACGTCGACGTGCCGCGGCTCGACCTCGCCGCGGTGGGCGAGCTGACCTTCGAGCCGCCCGACCTCGAGACCTTCGCCTGCCTGCGCCTGGCGCTCGAGGCGGGCAGGGCGGGGGGGACCGCGCCCTGCGTGCTCAACGCCGCCGACGAGGTGGCGGTCGCCGCCTTCCTCGACGGACGGATTCCGCTTCACCGGCGATCGCCGCCGCGATCGAGCGCGTGCTGGAGGAGATGCCGGCCCAGCCGGTGACCCACTTCGACGACCTCTTCGCCGTCGACGACGAGGCCCGCCGCCGCACCGAAGCGCAGGTCGGGGGGTTGGCGAGGGTATGAACTGGGTCCTGATCTTCCTCGGCTTCTCGCTGCTGATCGTCCTGCACGAGGCCGGCCACTTCGTCGCCGCCAAGGCGACCGGGATGCGGGTCGAGCGCTTCTTCCTCTTCTTCCCGCCGAAGCTGGTCTCGATCAAGCGGGGCGAGACCGAGTACGGGATCGGCGCGATCCCGCGCGGGCGGCTTCGTGAAGATCAGCGGCATGAACCCCGACGAAGAGCTGCCGCCCGAGGTCGCGGGCCGCGGCTACTACCGACCAGCCGGTCTGGAAGCGGATCGTCGTGATCGGCGCCGGGCCGGCGGTCAACATCGTGCTCGCCTTCGCGCATCCTCTTCGTCGCTAGCGCTGGGCGCCGACCAACGCCAACCAGACCGTCGGCGAGGTCTTCCCGGACACGCCGGCGGCCGCGGCAAGCCTGAAGCCGGGCGACCAGATCCTCGCCGTCGACGGCAAGCGGTACCCGGGCCTCGACACCGACGGCCCGCCTCGAACGCTTCCGCGACGACGTCGCCGCGCACCGCTGCGCCGGCGAGCAGGTGGACGGCTGCGTCGCCGCGACGCCGGTGACGCTGACCGTGAGGCGAGACGGGGAGGCGCGCGACGATCGTCGTGCGTCCCGAGTACGACCGCGAGGCAGGGCGAGCGCTGGTCGGCTTCGGCTACGGCCTCGAACCCGCTGACCTCAGCGCCGGCGTCGCCGCCGGCCGCGCCGCCGACATGATGTGGCAGCGTCTCCAGCCGCACCGTCACCGTCTTCGCCAACCTCTTCGACGAGGAACAGCCGCAAGGAAGTCTCCGGCGTCGTCGGGGTCAGCGACGTCGCCAACCAGACGATCGACCTCGGGCTCGAGCGATCGCTGCTGCTCGCTCGCCCTGGTCAGCCTCTCGCTCGGCCTGATCAACCTCTTGCCGTTCCTGCCGCTCGACGGCGGTCACATCTTCTGGAGCCTGGTCGAGAAAGTCCGCGGCAAGCCGGTCCCGCTTCGGGTGATGGAGCGCGCCGGGGTGATCGGCTTCGTCCTGGTGATCATGCTCTTCTTCCTCGGCCTCACGCAACGACATCGGCCGCCTCACCGGCGAAGGCTTCAGCGTCCGCTAGCGGGTCAAGCGCGGCGCCCGGATACCCTTCCTACATGGCTTCGAAGCGGCAGATCTTCGTCGGCGGCGTGCCGATCGGCGGCGGTGCGCCGGTCGCCGTGCAGACGATGACCAAGACCGAGACCGCCAACCTGGCGGCGACGATGGAGCAGATCCGCAAGGTCGCCGACGCCGGGGCGGACATCGTCCGCGTCGCGGTGCCGCGCGACGACGACGTCGAGGCGCTGAAGACGATCGTCAAGGAATCGCCGATCCCGGTGATCGCCGACATCCACTTCAACCACACGCTGGCGCTGAAAGCGATCGACGCCGGCGCCCACTGCATCCGGCTCAACCCGGGCAACATCGGCGGCCGCGAGAAAGTCGCCGAGGTCGCCGCGAAGGCGAACGCCGCCAACGTGCCGATGCGGATCGGGGTCAACTCCGGCTCGCTGCCCAAGCACCTGCACGAGCTCGAGCGCGAGGAGCCGGTCGAGGCGCTGGTCGCCGCCGCGGTCGAGTTCGTCGAGCTGATGGAGAGCCTCGACTTCGAGAACTTCAAGGTCTCGATCAAGTCGACCAACGTGCCCAACACGATCGCCGCCAACCGCCTGCTCTCCGAGAAGATTCCCTACCCGCTGCACCTCGGGATCACCGAGGCGGGGACGAAATGGTCCGGCTCGCTGAAATCGGCGGTCGGGCTCGGCACCCTGCTCGCCGACGGCGTCGGCGACACGATCCGGATCAGCCTCTCGACCTTCCACGCCGAGGAGGAGGTCAAGGTCGCCTGGGAGATCCTCAAGGCGCTGCAGCTGCGCGAGCGCGGCCCGGTGCTGATCGCCTGCCCGACCTGCGGCCGCCTCCAGTTCGACATGGACTCGGTCGTCGCCGAGATCGAGCAGCGGCTCGAAAGCTACGCCGAGCCGATCGAGGTCGCGGTGCTGGGCTGCGCCGTCAACGGCATCGGCGAGGCCAGCCACGCCGACTTCGGCATCGCCGGGGCCAAGAACGAGGGCCTGATCTTCGCCCACGGCAAGCCGCTGCGCAAGGTGCCGCAGGCGAGCCTGGTCGACACCCTGTTCGAAGAGATCGACAAGTCGCTCGACCGCGGGGGCGAGGTCGAGTTCGACGAGCGCGAGTCGCGCGAGGGCGCCGAGTGGCTGGCGAAGATCGAGGAGGAAAACGCCGACGAACTGACGCCGGAGAAGATCGCCCAGATGGAGCACGAAGCGGCCGAAAAGGGCGAGTCGGACCGGGTCCTCCTCGACGAGGAGGCATCGCCGACGGCCGGACGGCGGTTCACCAGGGCCTAGTGCCTTTGGGCGGGTAAACGAGCTGTCGGCCGCTGTCGGCCCGACTAGTGGATAGGTTTCCCGCAGTGACGCGACTCAGCGAGACGTTCCTGCCGACGCTCAAGGATCCGCCCGCCGACGCGGAGGCGGTGTCGCACAAGCTGATGGTGCGGGCGGGGCTGATCCGGCAGCTGGGAGCGGGGCTGTGGACCTATCTGCCGGCGGGATGGCGGGTCGCACCGCAAGGTCGAAGCGATCGTCCGCGAGGAGATGGAGGCGATCGGCTGCCAGGAGATGCTGATGCCGGTCCTGCAGCCCGCCGAGCCCTGGGAGAAGACCGGGCGCTACGCGATCGACGAGCTGTTCAAGCTCGAAGACCGCAAGGGGGCGCCGATGGTGCTGGCGATGACCCACGAGGAGTGCGTCACCTACCACGTCGCCCGCGAGGTCCGCTCCTACCGCGACCTGCCGCTGATGCTCTTCCACATCCAGACGAAGGAGCGCGACGAGCCGCGGCCGCGCGCCGGCGTCCTGCGCACGCGCGAGTTCACGATGAAGGACGCCTACTCCTTCGACCGCGACGAGGAGGGCCTGGAGCGCTCCTACGAGCTGCAGGGCGAGGCCTACGGGCGGATCTTCGACCGCTGCGGCCTGCGCTGGTACCGGGTCGAGTCCGACGTCGGGATGATGGGCGGCTCCGGCGCCCACGAGTACATGGCGCCCTGCCCGGCGGGCGAGAACGAGGTCGCGCTGGCGCCCGGCTACGCGGCCAACGTCGAGGTCGCCTCGGCCGAGCCGCAGCCGGTCGAGCTGCCGCCGCCGCTGGACGCGCCCGAGCAGGTCGAGACGCCGGGCCTGGCCAAGGTCGAGGAGGTCGCGGGCCACCTCGGGCTCCCGCACGGCGCCTTCATCAAGACGCTGCCGATCATCGTCGAGGGCCGCGGGATGGTGCTCGTGCTGCTGCGCGGCGACCACCGGCTCAACGAGATCAAGCTGCGCAACGCGCTCGGCGCCGACTTCCGCCAGGCGAGCAGCGAGGAGATCGAGGCCGAGCTCGGCCCGGTCGGCTACATCGGCCCGGTCGGCAGCGGCCTGCCGATCATCAAGGACGCGGCGATCACCGGCGACTCCTACGTCTGCGGCGCCAACGAGCCGAACACCCACCTGCGCGGCATCGAGCCCGGCCGCGACTTCGAGTCCTACGAGATGGACGTGCGCACGGTCGAGGCCGGCGACACGGCCCCCGGCGGCGGCACGATCGAGATCGAGCCGGCGATCGAGGTCGGCAACATCTTCAAGCTCGGCACCCGCTACTCGGAGCCGCTGGGCGCGACCTACCTGGACGAGGACGGGGTCGAGCGGCCGATCGTGATGGGCTGCTACGGGATCGGCCCGGCGCGGATCGTCGCCGCGGCGATCGAGCAGGGCGCCGACGAGCGCGGCATCGTCTGGCCGGCGGCCTCGCCCCCTGGCAGGTCCACCTCGTCTCCCTGGCCAAGGCGGGCGAGCCCGAGCGCGAGGCCGCCGACAGCCTCTACGAAGAGCTGCTCGAGGGCCGGCGCCGAGGTCCTCTACGACGACCGCGACGCGGGCCCGGGAGAGAAGCTGACCGACGCCGAGCTGCTCGGCTGCCCGCTGCGGGTCGTCGTCGGCCGCCGCGGCCTCGCCGAGGGCGTCGTCGAGGCGAGCGAGCGAGCCGGCGGCGCCGAGCACGAGCTGCCCGTCGAGCGAGGCCGCCGAGCGGGCGCTCGCGCTGCTCCAGGGCGAGGATGCCTGACGCCGCTCCGTTCGGCCGCGGCCGCATGCGCCGCCTCTTCGGCCTCGACCGCAGCGGGCCGCCGCCGCGGGAGACGCAGCGAGGGGGAGCCGCTCAACCCCTGGACGATCCCCAACCTGGTCGGCTACCTGCGCCTCGCGGGCGCTGCCGGTCTTCCTCTGGCTGGCCTTCGAGTCGGGCGACGGACGCAGCACCGCCTCGGCGGCGCTCTTCTGGCTGATCGCCGCCGGCGACTACCTCGACGGCTTCCTCGCCCGCGTCACCGGCCAGTACAGCCGCCTCGGGGCGCTGCTCGACCCGCTGATCGACCGCCTCACGATCCTCTCCGGCGCCGTCGTCTGCTGGCACTTCGAGCTGCTGCCGCGCTGGGCGCTGGCGCTGCTCGTCGCGCGCGAGCTGGCGATGCTGTTCCTCGCCCAGTACGGGCTGCGCCACGGGGTCGACATCGACGTCAACTGGCCCGGTCGGATCTCGGTCTTCCCGATCATGGGCGGGATCTTCTTCGCCCTCGTCTTCGCCGGCTGGGTGCCGACGGCGCTGCTGATCTTCGGCCTGGCGATGGCGATCCTCGCCACCGTCCTCTACGCCCGCACCGGCCTGCGCCAGGCGCGCGCAGCCAAGGCGCAAGCGAGCTCTCAGGCTCCATAACCTTCAACCTACAGTTGAACCTTTGGCAGGGCGACCTATAATCGGCTCCCTGCGCCAAACGGAGGCGATCGCCTCCAGATCAAGGAGCGAGATGGAGGACACCTTTCCCGATCTCGGTTCGCTCAGCGACGAAGAGCTGAAGGACCTGATCGACAAGCTCACCGAGGAGGAGAACGAGATCTCCTACAAGCGGCGCGTCCTGCACGGCAAGATCGACATCCTGCGCGCCGAGCTGGTCAACCGGCTGCGCCAGAAGCGCGAACGCGGCGACTCGCTGATCTCCGGCGACGACGTCGCCCAGCTGACCGAGATCCTCGCCGGCAAGGCACAGGCGCCGCCGGAGGACGAGCCGGCCGCCTGAGGCGGGAGCCCGATTCGATGGCCGTTCACTGTCCCGAGTGCGGCTTCGTCAACCCCGAGGGCGCCAACTACTGCCAGAAGTGCGGTGCCTACCTCGGCGGCCCCAGCGAAGGCGAGCCGAGCCGACGACGATGACCTACACGGTCGACGACACCGGCGAGATGCAGCCGATCGACATCGACGAGGTGGTCGAGACGCAGTGGCGCGGCGCTGGTGATCCGCGCCGGCGGCGGCCGCGCCGGGGAGAGCTTCACCATCGAGCGAGGAGCGGGTCAGCATCGGCCGCAGCCCCGACGCCGGCGTCTTCCTCGACGACGTCACCGTCTCCCGCAACCACGCGCTGCTGGTGCGTCGCCGCGACGGCCTCTACATCGACGACCTCGGCTCGCTCAACGGCACCTACGTGAACCGGCGCCGGATCGAGTCGCACCGGCTCGCCGACGGCGACGAGATCCAGGTCGGCAAGTACAAGCTCAGCTACCTGGAGAAGTGAGGAGGTCCCCGGTGGCAGTCTCCGAGCAGCAGACCCGTCAGCCGGACTCGCCAGCCGCCGCGCAAGGCGCTGACGATCGGCGCCGTCTGCAAGATCCTGCAGAGCGAGTTCGACGACGTCTCGATCTCGAAGATCCGCTACCTCGAGGACCAGAAGCTGCTGAGCCCGCGCCGCACCTCGGGCGGCTACCGCCTCTACAGCCAGTCCGACGTCGAGCGCCTGCGGACGATCCTGCGCCTGCAGCGCGACGAGTTCCTGCCGCTGCGGGTGATCCGCCAGGAGCTGGCGGCCGGCGGCGACATCGACCTCGGCGGCGGCTCCGATCGGCGGCCCGCGGCCGGCGCGGTGCGGCGCGCGATCCTGGTCAACACCTCGCAGCGCCTACCTGACCCTCGACGAGGTGGTCGAGGAGACCGGCGCCCGCGAGGAGCTGATCGCCGAGCTGGAGAACTTCGGCATCGTGCAGCCCGAGAAGCGCGAAGGCAAGACCGTCTACGACGAGACCGACCGCGAGATCGTCCGCGCCGCCAACGAGCTCTCGCGGGTCGGCGTCGGCGCCCGCAACCTGCGCGTCTTCCGCTCCTCGGCCGACCGCGAGGCGAACCTGCTGGAAGCGCTGCTCGGCCCCTCGCTGCGCTCGCGCAACCCCGAGCGGCGCAAGGAGGCGCTGGAGAGCCTGGAGAGCCTGGCGGCAACCGTCAGCCACCTCAAGCACCTGCTGCTGGTGCGGGACCTTCGCCGCCTCGCCGGGGACTGAACGGCCTTCCAGGTGCCCCGCGTAACCCGCCGACGGACGATCGCCGCTTCCGTGGACGAGGTCTGGCAGCTGGTCTCCGACCCCTACAGCCTGCCGCGCTGGTGGCCGCGGACGAGCCGGGTCGAGAACGTCGACCGCAAGCGCGGGCGGCAGGCGCAGCCAGTGGACGAAGGTGCTGGAGACCGCCGAGGGCCGCGGCGTGCGTGCCGACTACCGCTGCCTCAGCTCGGCCGAGAACGAGCGCTACGTCTGGGAGCAGCAGCTGGAGGGCACGCCCTTCGCCCGTCACCTGCGCAGCTCGAAGGTGGAGATCGGCCTGCGGGCCGAGGCGGACGAGGCCACCGCGGTCAGGATCGTCTCCGAGCAGACGCTGCGCGGCATGTCGCGGCTCGGCTCGCCGATGATGCGCGGCGGCCAGGGCAAGATCCTCGACGAGGCGCTGGACGGGACTCGAGACGAGGCGTGCCGGGCGATCGGACAGTGACATGACGCCCCGCCGCGACTCGAAGTGGTGGGGGTGGGGGGACCCGGCGATCGTGCCCGAGCTCGACGACGAGGCGCTGGCGACTCTGCGCGAGCGGATCGGCGAGCTGGAGCCGTGGCCGCTGGCCGCCGAGCTCGAGGACTTCGAGCTGCCGGCGGCCGAGCCGCTGCCGCCGGCGCTGGTCGAGGCGGTCGGCGAGGCGAGCGTCTTCACCTCGACCGAGGACCGGCTGCGCCACGCGACCGGCTGCGGCTACGCCGACCTGGCGCGGCTGCGCGGCGGCCGGCTCGACGCCGCTCCCGACGCCGTCGTGCTGCCCGCCGACGCCGACGGCGCTGCGACGCGTGCTCGACGATCTGCGCCGCCGAGGGCATCGCCGTCGTCCCCTTCGGCGGCGGCACCAGCGTCGTCGGCGGGGTCGAGCCGCTGCGTGGGACCCACAGCGTCTGATCAGCCTCGACCTGGCCCGGCTGCGCGGCGTCGAGGTCGACCGGCGCTCGCTCACCGCCACGCCTCGGCGCCGGCCTGCGCGGCCCCGAGGCCGAGGCGGCGCTGACGCCGAGCAGGCGTCGTCCTCGGCCACTTCCCGCAGTCCTTCGAGTACGCGACGATCGGCGGCTTCGCCGCGACCCGCTCCGCCGGGCAGGCGTCGAGCGGCTACGGCCGCTTCGACGAGCTGGTCAGCGCGGTGCGGCTGATCGCCCCGGCCGGAGACCTGCGCACGCTGGAGACGCCGCACACCGCCGCCGGGCCCGTCGCTGCGCGAGCTGGTCGTCGGCTCGGAGGGCGTGCTCGGGGTGATCCCCGAGGTGACCGTGCGGGTCCGGCCGGCAGCCGCGGCTGCGCCGCTACGAGGCCTGGATCGCCGAGAGCTTCGAGGCCGGCGCCGAGATCGTGCGGACGCTCGCCCAGGGCCCGGGCCTGCCCGACGTGATCCGCGTCTCCGACGAGGAGGAGACCGAGGTCTCGCTGGCGCTCTCCGGGCCCGCGGGGCCTCGCCGGCACGCTCTTCGGCGGCTACCTGGGGCTGCGCCGCAAGCGCGGCGGCTGCCTGATCGTCGTCGGCCTCGAGGGCGAGGAGGAGTCGGTCGCGCGCCGGCGCGCGCTCGCCGTCCGCGCCCTGCGCGCCGGCGGCGCCGCCTACCTCGGCCAGGCGGCCGGCGCGCTCCTGGGAGCACGGCCGCTACCAGGGCCCCTACCTGCGCGACACGCTGATGGGGATGGGGGCGATGGTGGAGACGCTGGAGACCTCGCACACCTGGACCCGGCTCGGCGGAGCTGCGCGGGGCGGTCGACGGCGCGATCCGCGACTCGCTCGGCGGCCCAGGGCACGCCCGGGCTGGTCTTCTGCCACCTCTCGCACGCCTACGCCGACGGCGCCTCGCTCTACTTCACCTTCATCGCTCGCGCCGGCGCGGCGAGGAGATCGAGCAGTGGCGGGCGGTGAAGCGCGCCGCCTCGAAGGCGATCGTCGCCGCCGGCGGCACGATCACCCACCACCACGCCGTCGGCCGCGACCACGCCCCCTACATGGAGGCCGAGGTGGGGGAGACGGGGATCGAGCGTGCTGCGCGCAGTCAAGGAGCAGCTCGACCCGGCCGGGATCATGAACCCCGGCAAGCTGATCCCGGCTTAGCGGCCGGCTTTGGCGACGGGCCCGGTGATCTCGCCGGTGAGCACGGTGTCGCCGGTGTAGCGGGGCAGCGTCTTGTTCGCTTTCGCCGCGGCGACCTCGCGCTGGTAGGCGGCGTCGGAGGTGCGCGAGACGTAGACCTGGGTGAAGGCGCCGCTGGCGACGTAGGCGAGCAGTTCGGGCGGGATCGTGAAGCGGGCGCCGAGCCGCCCCTCGTCGCCGACGGCGACGCTGCCGACCCGCAGCGAGCAGTTTCGGCGTGCGGAAGAGCCAGACGGTGTAGGACTCGCCCTCGCCGGTCGGCTCCAGCCCCTCGGCGTCGACCTGGAGGACGATTTCCTCCTGGCCGACGCGGCCGAAGACGGCGCGCCCGCTGGCATCGCTGCCGTCGACCGGCTCGAGCACCGCCTGCGTGACGTTGCTGTCGGCGGCGCTCGCCGCGACTTCCGTGCCCGACGCCGTCCGCGGAGGAGCCGGAGTCCGAGTCGCCGCCGAGGACCGCGATCGCGATCAGCACCACGGCGACGACGCCGAGCGCGCCGCCGGCGAGCGTCAGGAGCCGCCGCCGCTCGGGGGAGAGCGCCGGCCGCTGACCGCGGGCCACTGGCCTGGGCCGCGCCTTCGGCTGCGGCGGGGCGGGCGGCTCGGGCTCGGGTGGCGCCTCCTGCTCGGCGCGGGGGGCTCCTCGGCGCGGGGCGGAGGGGGAGGCGGCGGGGCCTCTCCGGCGGCCTCCAGCTCAGCCAGGGCGGCCTTCACTTCGGCCCGCACCTCGCTCGACGCTCAGTCCCTTCAGCGCCGCGATGTCCTCGTAGCCCTCCTCGCGCTGGGCGAGCAGGCGCAGCAGCGCCCTCTGGTCGTCACTGAGTGCCACGGACGCGGAAGCCTATCGACGCGCCTGAATGTAGGGTCAACGCCGATGGCGGACGACGCGCGCGGCCTCCTCTCCCACTTCGACGCCCTGATCGGCACCGAGTGGCTCAGCGACGATCCCGACGACGCGCGCGCCCGCGTGGCGGTGCGCGACGAGCTGCGCCAGCCGGTCGGCCTGCTGCACGGTGGCGTGCTGTCGAGCCTGGTCGAGAGCGTCTGCTCGCGCGCCACCGCGCTCGTCGTCCTCGACGACGGGATGGCGGCGATGGGCCAATCGATCATCGTCAGCTTCATGCGCCCGATCACCACCGGCCACGCCGAAGTCAAGGCCCAAGCGCGGCACCGCGGTCGCACGACCTGGGTCTGGGACGCGGAGGTCGTCGACGCCGACGGCAAGCTCTGTGCCCTAGCCCAGATGACGATCGCCGTCAGACCCAGACCGTTGCAAACCGGCGCCTGACTGCGTCCTCGGTCGCTCGCGTGCAGAGCACGCCACGCTCCCTGCGTCCTTGTCAGGCTTGGTTTTCACGGTCTGTCAACCCCCAAACCGGTTCGTGATCGGGAGGCGGCGGTCCCTGCCGAAGGCCTTCGGCGTGATCCGGATTCCCGGCGCCGCCTGGCGGCGCTTGTACTCGGAGCGGTCGACCATCCGCAGCACCTCGTCGACGACGTCCTCGGGCAGCCCGGCGGCGACCATCTCCTCGCGCCCTTGGTCGCGCTCGACGTAGGCCTCCAGCACCCGGTCGAGCAGGTCGTATGAAGGCAGCGAGTCGCTGTCGAGCTGGTCGGGGCGCAGCTCGGCCGAGGGCGCCCGCTCCAGCACCGAAGCGGGAACCGTCTCGCGCCCGGCGCGCTCGTTGCGGTACCGGACCAGCTCGTAGACGAGCGTCTTCGGCACGTCCTTGATCGCCGCGAAGCCGCCCGCCATGTCGCCGTAGAGGGTCGCGTAGCCGACCGACATCTCGCTCTTGTTGCCGGTGGTCAGGACCAGCCAGCCGTGCTTGTTGGAGAGCGCCATCATCGCGTTGCCGCGGATCCGCGCCTGGATGTTCTCGGCGGCCAGGTCGGGCTCCGATGGTCGCGCCGGGTCGTGGGGGAGGGAGCGCGGGGCGGCGTCCTCCTCGGCGGCGAAGAAGGGCGCCAGCGCCTCCCCGTAGGCCTCCATCGTCGCCTCGATCGGGATCTCGATCGCCTCGACGCCCAGGTTGGCGGCGATGGTCCGCGCGTCCGCCTGGGTCTCGTCGCTGGAGTGGGGGGAGGGCATGACCACGCAGCTGACGTTCTCGGCGCCGATCGCGTCGACGGCGAGCAGCGCGACCAGGGCGGAGTCGATCCCGCCCGAGAGGGCGAGGCCGACATGGCGAAACCCGTTCTTGAGCACGTAGTCGCGCAGCCCGAGCACCAGCGCGGCGTAGACCTCGGCGAGGTCCGGCAGCGGCTCGGCCCGGTGGGCGGGCGCGGCGGCGGGGACCTCGCAGATCAGCAGCTCCTCCTCGAACTGAGCGGCGCGGGCGACGATCTCGCCGCTGGGGTCGACGACGAAGCTGTGCCCGTCGAAGACCAGCTCGTCCTGGCCGCCGACCAGGTTGCAGAAGGCGAGGTGCGTCCCGTAAGCACGCGCCCGCTCGGCGAACATCGCTTCCCGCTCGCGGCCCTTGCCGCGGTGGTACGGGGAGCCCGAGGGGTTGGCGATCAGCTCGGCCCCTTCGCGCACCTCGCTGGCCGCCGGCGGGCCATGCTCCCAGACGTCCTCGCAGATCGTCAGGCCGACACGCGTCCCGTCGACCTCGATCGTCGCCGGCTCGAGCCCGGGGACGAAGTAGCGCGGCTCGTCGAAGACCGCGTAGTTGGGCAGCCTGTTCTTGCGATAGACCCCGCGCAGCTCGCCGCCCGCGAGGACGGCGAGCGAGTTGTGGGCGTGGCGATGGTCGCCGCCGCCGGCGACGGGCTCGGCGAAGCCGACCAGGGCGACCATCTCGCCGACGCCGCGGGCCAGCTCCTCGACCGCGGCCTGGTTCGCCGCGACGAAATGCCGCTTCAAGTAGAGGTCCTCGGCCGGGTAGCCGGGGAGGCAGAGCTCGGGGAAGATCGCCAGCTCGGCGCCCGCCTCGGCGGCGCGGCCGATCCACTCCGCGATCTTGGCGGCGTTGCCGTCGATGTCGCCCACCGTGGGATCGATCTGGGCGAGGGCTATGCGCAAGCGGGCCTCCGTGGGATCACGGCTGAAGTATCGCCGCCGGGACCGTCGGGCAGCGCCTGGGCTGCCTGTAGATTTGCCTGGGTGCGGGCAAATCTGCGGCCGATCGTTGCCTTGCTCGCGCTCTCGGCGGTGCTGACCGCAGTGCCTGCCGCGGCCCATGCCGGCGATCGCTGGACCTTCCGCCAGCCCCTCGCCCGGCCGACCGACAGCCCCGGGCCCACCCGCCACTCCTACGAGGTGCCGGAAGCGCCGCGCTCACCCGCCTGCGCCGACCGCTTCTGCGTGCACTGGGTCGCCGAGGGCATCGACGCCCCCGATCTCACCGACCGCGACGGGACCGCGGACGGCGACGGCGTCCCCGACTACGTCGAGCGCGTGCTCGCCGTCGCCGCGCACGTGCACGCGGTCGAGAACGGCGAGCTGAGCTGGCGCGAGCCGCGCTCCGACGGGCGGCGGGGCGGGAGGCGGGGCAAGACCGACGTCTACCTGACCGAGCTGGGGCGGCTGCTGTTCGGCTACGCCGCGCCCGATCGGGACCAGGCCCGCAAGGGAAGCCCGCTGCCGCGGCGCCTATACGGGTACCTGGTGCTGGACAACGACTACGCCCGCTCGCAATACCCGGGCACCGAGCCCCAGGCGACCCTCGAGGTCACCTTCGCCCACGAGTACTGCCACATCCTGCAGATGGCCTACGACGCCTACCAGGACGCCTGGATGGCCGAGTCGACCGCGGTCTGGATGGAGGACCGGGTCTACGACGAGATCGACGACTACCTGCGCTACGTCCGCCGCTGGGTCCGCCTCTACCGCACGCCGCTGACCGCCAACTCGATCCGCGAGTACGGAGCGACCGTCTGGAACGAGTGGCTCGTGCGTCGCTACGGGCACGGCTTCCTCCGCGACGCCTGGGCGCGCGCCGCGCACACCCGGCCGGGCGGCTTCTCGGTTGCCAGCTACGACGCCGCGATCCGCGCCGCGGGGGGCTCCGAATTCAGCCGCGACTTCGCCCGCTTCGCCGCCGACGTCGCCGAGTGGCGCACGGGCGCGCGCTTCCGCGAGGGGCCTCGCTACCCCGACGTGCCGCGCCAGGGCAGTCTGCCGCGCGACGGCCGCCCGCTGCAGCGCTCGCTCAACCACGCGACCTTCCAGCTGCTGCGGGTGCACGTGCCGCGCAGCAGGGCCATCGTCGTCCGCGCGGTCGCGCCACGCGACGTCGCCGCCGGCCTGGCGCTGGTCGGCCGCGTCGGCGACGAGCGCCGCGGACAGGTCGTCTCCAGGCTGCGCTTCGCACCGGAGGGCGGCGCCCTGGAGGTTCGGCTGGACAGGCCCGACCGCTTCGAGCGGATCACCGCGGTGCTGGTCAACGCCGACACCCGCGCCGAGGGCTTCAGCGCCCGCCGGCTCGACTGGAACTACTTGACCGACACGGCGCCGTTCCGGGTCGGCGCGCGGGCCGTGCCCTGAGAGCCGTCCTCGGCCGCCGGCGCGGCGGCGACGGCTTCGGCGATCGCCCCTTCGAGGTCGAGGCCGAAGCTCTCGAGGTCGGCCATCGCGTCGTAGTCCCCGACCAGGCCAAAGTCGATCTGCCCGTCGTAGGACATGATCCCGACGCAGAGCGCCTGGCGCCGGGCGAGCGGGACCAGGGGGAAGATGGAGGTCATGCGGCGGCCCATCAGGTAGAGCGGGAACTGCGGGCCCGGGACGTTGGTGACGACGAGGTTGAAGAAGCGCTGAGCGGGCTGCAGGCGGGCCGCCTGCGATGCGATCGTCGGCGGCGCGAAGTCCGTCAGCCTGGTCAGGAGCTCCGCGCCGACCGCCTGGCCGGAGCCCTTCAGGTCGCCCATCGTCTCGCTCACCAGGCGCAGGCGCTCCACCGGGTCCCGGGAGAAGACGGGCAGGGGCGCCATCATCGCCGAGATCCGGTTGCCGAGCGCACCGCGCTCTTCGTCGGCGCGAACGCTGACCGGCACCATCACCCGTAGCTCGAGATCCTCGGTGTCGTGGCCGCGGGCGCGCAGGTAGTTGCCGAGCGCGCCGGCGACGACCGAGAGGACGACGTCGTTGACGGTGCCCCCGTGCGCGTCCTTGATCCGCTTGAAGTCCGCCAGGTCGGCGCGGACGAAGGCGAGGCGGCGGTGGGGGCCGATCTCGACGTTGAAGGGCGTGCTCGGCGCCGCCGTCGCCACCTCGAGCATCTTGCCGGTGGCGCCGAGCCCGCGCAGCACCTGACGCGGCCCGCGCAGCGCGGCGCGCACGCCGCGGACGATCTCGCGCGGGCTGGTCGCGCGCTCGTGCAGCGCGTCCCTGAGCAGACCGAGGTCGGTCGGCTCGGGCCGCGGCGCCCACTTCGGCGGCCGCACCGGCGGGTGGTCGGGTTCCTCCTCGAGGTCGAAGAGCACGGTGGTGATGTCGACGCCGGAGACGCCATCGACGAGCGCGTGGTGGCTCTTGCCGACGACGGCGAAGCGGTCGTCTTCGAGCCCCTCGACCAGCCACAGCTCCCAGAGCGGCTTCGTGCGGTCGAGCTGCTGGGAGAAGATCCGCGCCGCCAGGTTGCGCAGCTGCTCCTCGGAGCCGGGCGCCGGCAGCGCCGTGCGCCGCACGTGGTAGTCGAGGTTGAGGAAGGGGTCGTCGACCCAGACCGGCCGGCCCTGGTCGAAGGGGACGAAGCGCAGCTTCTGACGGAAGCGGGGGACGAGGTGGAGGCGCGACTCGATCTGGTCGCGGAACTCCTCGTGCGTAGGCGGCGAGCCCTCGAAGAGGATCGCCGAGGCGACGTGCATGTGAGCCCCGGCGCGCTCCATGTGGAGAAACGACGCGTCGAGTCCGGTCAGTCGATCCCCATTCATGGGAATCATCTTTGCATAGGGCTCAGGCTGCGAATCCGAGCCGCAGCTGGTCGCTCTCGCTCTCCTCGTCCGCCCCGTCGGGCTCGCGCCGGTCGAACGAGGCGACGCGCACGCCGAGCAGTCGCACCGGGCGGGGTGGGGCGTAGGCGCGCAGCAGCTCGAGCGCGATCGGAGTCACCACCTCGGGGTCGTTGGTCGGCTCCTCGACCGTATGCGAGCGGCTGACGTTGGTCCAGTCGTCGAGGCGGACCTTGATCCCGATCGTCCGGCCCTCGAGCTCGCGCGAGCGCAGGCGGCGGCAAAGCTCCTCGGCGAGCGAGGCGATGTGGGTCGCCATCTCGCCCCGGTCGGCGACGTCGACGTCGAAGGTCGTCTCCGCCGACTGCGACTTGGTCTCGCGCTCGACGGCGATCGGCGTCTCGTCCTCGAAAGCGGCGCGCGCGTGCAGCCAGCGGCCGCTGCGGGGGCCGAAGGCTCGCTCCAGGGCCGCCGGGTCGTGGGCCCGTAGCTCGGCCAGGGTGCGAATCCCCATCTCCTCCAGCTTGACCACGGTCTTGGGGCCGATGCCGGGGACGAGGCCGGGGGGATCGCCGGCGAAGCGCTCCAGGGCTTCGGCGCGGGACAGCACGACCAGGCCGGCCGGCTTGCCCAGCTCGCTCGTGATCTTCGCCAGCAGGCGGTTCTCGGAGATGCCGATCGAGCAGGTCAGCCCCGTCTCCTCGCGGACCTCAGTAGCAATTCGCCGCATCGTCGCCTTGGGCGCGAACAGCCCGCTGAGGTCGACGTAGGCCTCGTCGAGACCGACGACCTCGACCGTCTCCGCGTTGGCCCGCAGGATCTCCATCACCTGCCCCGAGGCCTCCCGATAGGCGGCGAAGTCCGGCCGCAGATAGACCGCGTCGGGCAGCCTGCGCCGCGCGATCGCCGCCGGCATCGCCGAGTGGATCCCGGCCAGCTTGCGCGCCTCGTAGCTGGCCGTGGTCACGACAGCCCGCGGCCCCGAGCCGCAGACGACGACCGGCTTCCCCTTCAGCTCCGGCCGCCGCCGCAGCTCGACCGACGCGTAGAAGGCGTCCATGTCGAGATGGGCGATCGTGCGCTTCTCGGCCACGTTATCGATGGTAGGACGGGGGTAGGATCGAATCGATGGCCGACCTGACCCACATGAAGATCGACGACATCGATGCGATCGACGGCTTCTTCGAGGGGATCAAGTTCCATCGTGCGGCAGCGGGCCTCGGCGTCAGCTCCTTCGGCATCTCGATCACCGACCTCGCGCCCGGAGCGAACGACTACCCCGAGCACGACCACTCCGCCGCGGGCATCGGCGGCCAGATGTTCGCCAAGCGCCCCCAGCAGCTGGGTCAGGAGGAGGTCTACGTCGCGCTCGAGGGCTCGGGCACCCTGGAGGCGGATGGCAAGCGGTTCCCGCTGGACGCCGAGCACATCGCCCGCGTCGGCCCCGACGTGAAGCGCAAGGTCACCCCGGGCCCGGAGGGCATCCGCCTCCTGGTCATCGGCGCCACCCCGGGCGAGTCGTACGACGCCGGCGGCACGCTGTAGCGAGCCTCTTAGAATCCGTCCGTGGCGTCACCCGAGGCGAAGAACCTGGAGGCGATCTCCAAGGCGATCGACCAGCACAACCGGAACTGCCCGTTCCCGGCGGCTGAGGTGCGGATGAACCCGTTCGAGGTCGAACGGCTGGGCTGGGATCAGATCCGCGGGTTGCCGGTGATACCCGACTCGGCGATCGGCACCGGACGCTTCCGCATCGTCTGCTCGCGCGAGCTCGACGACGCCGGTCTCGAGGAGACCGAGGCAATCGGCCAAGAGCTCGAGACCGCAACCCCCGCCAACAACTAGGACACGTGCTGCATTTGCCCCCTATTAGGGGCTCGATGCAGCACTCGTCGGTTCTCAGACCGCATTCCAGAAGTCGAGGCCCAGCTCGCTGAGCAGGCGCTGGGCCTCGATGTTGAGCTGGGTCAGCTGGTCGGTCCAGATCAGCACGCCCATCGCGATCAGGATCAGGCCACCGGTGGCGACTATCGCCTGGTAGTGGCGCTTGACCGCGGTAAAGGCCGTCGTCATGCGCGAGAAGGCAACCGCGGTGAGGAGGAAGGGGATCGCCAGACCGGCCGAGTAGACGGCGAGGAGGAAGGCCCCGCGGCCAGCCGAGCCGGTCAGGGAAGCAGCCGAGAGGATCGCGCCGAGGGTGGGGCCGATGCACGGGGTCCAGGCGATCGCGAAGGCGGCCCCGGCGACGATCGGCCCGCCCTTGCCGGCGCGCTCGAGCAGCGCGTCGACGTGCCACTCGCGGTTGAGGCGGACGACGAACAGCGAGGCGACGAAGAGGACGCCCATGGCGACGATCAGCGCCGCCGAGATCTTGGTCAGCAGCTGCTTGTGGTCCTGCAAGGTGGCGCCGAGGCCGGTCGCGGTCAGGCCGAGCAGGATGAAGATCGCCGAGAAGCTGGCGACGAAGAGCAAGCTCGGCCCGAGCACGCGGCGCCAGCCGGCGCTCTCGAGCTCGCTCGCGGAGACGCCGCTGACGGCCGAGAGGTAGCCCGGGACCAGCGGCAGCACGCAGGGGGAGAGGAAGGAGACGACGCCGGCCGCGAGGGCGGCGAAGATGCCGACCCCGGCGGTCGGGTCGGTGCTCAGCTCGGCGACGATCACGACCTTCCAGGGTACTTAGACGGCGCCGCCCGAAAGGCTCTCGGTGGCGCTTCCGCACGCCGCCCGGTAGATTTCTTGGCCAGCCAGCCAAACGCCGCGCGGAGGCGGCGCGAACACAGGAGAGACTTTGAGCAACCGCACGTACGTGATCGGGGTCGGGATGACCAAGTTCGAGAAGCCGGGCACCAAGGAGGGCGACTACCCCGACTGGGCCAAGGAGGCGGGGGAGAAGGCGCTCGCCGACGCCGGCATTCCCTACGACGATGTCGAGCAGGCCTTCGCCGGCTACTGCTACGGCGACTCGACCTACGGCCAGCGGGCGCTCTACCAGCTCGGCCTCACCGGGATCCCGGTGGTCAACGTCAACAACAACTGCTCGACCGGCTCTTCGGCCCTCTTCCTGGCCCGACAGGCGGTCAAAGGCGGCCTGGTCGAGTGCGCGCTGGCGCTCGGCTTCGAGAAGATGGAGCCGGGCTCGCTCGGCGTCAAGTACACCGACCGCACCAACGCGCTCGACAAGCACGCGATGCGGATGTTCGAGATCCGCGATCCCGAGCAGTCCCCGCCGGCGCCGCAGATGTTCGGCAACGCCGGCCGCGACCACATGGAGAAGTACGGCTCCAACCCCGATCACTACGCCTGGATCGGCTGGAAGAACCACAAGCACTCGGTCAACAACCCCTACGCCCAGTTCCAGGACGTATATAGCCTCGAGGAGATCAAGTCGGCGAGGATGATCCACGAGCCGCTGACCAAGCTGCAGTGCTCGCCGACCTCCGACGGCTCGGCCTGCGCGATCGTCGCCTCCGAGCGCTACGTCGAAGAGCACGGCCTCGGCGGCCAGGCGATCGAGATCGCCGGTCAGTCGATGGTCACCGACCTCTCCTCGACCTTCGCCGAGGACACCGACTGCATGAAGATCGTCGGCTCCGACATGTCGAAGCAGGCGGCCAACGAGGCCTACGCCGAGGCCGGCGTCGCCGCCGAGGAAGTCGACGTCTGCGAGCTGCACGACTGCTTCAGCGCCAACGAGCTCATCACCTACGAAGCGCTCGGCTTCGCGGCCGAGGGCGAGGGCCACAAGCTCGTCGACGAGGAAGCGACCACCTACGGCGGCAAGGTCGTCGTCAACCCCTCCGGGGGACTGATCTCCAAGGGCCACCCGCTCGGCGCGACCGGGCTGGCACAGTGCTCGGAGCTGACCTGGCAGCTGCGCGGCGAAGCCGACAAGCGCCAGGTCGAGGGCGCGAAGACCGCCCTGCAGCACAACATCGGCCTCGGCGGCGCCGCCGTGGTCACCGTCTACAAGCCGGCGGCCTAAGGAGTCGCCGGCAGGAGGAGGGCACGATGGCGAAGCAGAGACAGGCTCTGACCGGCAAGGTCGTGGCGATCACCGGGGGCGCCCGGGGGATCGGCAAGGCGACTGCGACGGCGCTGGTCCGCAAGGGCTGCCGCGTCGCGATCGGCGACCTCGACCTGGTGCTCGCCGAGCAGACCGCGGCGGAGCTGGGCGGCGGCACGGTCGCCGTCGCGCTCGACGTCACCGACCGCAGCTCCTTCGCCGCCTTCCTCGACGAGGCCGAGCGCCAGCTCGGCCCGCTCGACGTGGTGGTCAACAACGCCGGGATCATGCCGGTGACGCCGTTCGTCGAGGAGAGCGTGGACTCGATCCAACGCCAGGTCGACATCAACCTGCACGGCGTGATCGCCGGTACCCAGATGGCGATCGAGCGGATGGGCCCCCGCCACAACGGCCACATCGTCAACATCGCCTCGCAGGCGGGCAAGGGCGGCGTCCCCGGAATAGCCACTTACTCGGCGACCAAGCACGCCGTGGTGGGCCTCAGCGAGGCGGTGCGGACCGAGCTGCGCGGCAGCGGGGTCGAGGTCTCCTGCGTGATGCCGACCGTGGTCAACACCGAGTTGACGGCAGGGGTGGGACAGCGCCTGGTCCAGCCGGTGGAGGCGGCGGACGTCGCCAACGAGATCGTCGACGCGCTCGAAGTGCCGCGCTTCGATGTCTGGGTGCCGCGCTTCAACGGCGGCCTCTTCAAGTTCATCGCGCTGCTGCCGCGCCCCTGGCGCGAGGCGCTCGGCCGCTTCATGAAGGTCGACAAGCTGATGACCGAAGTCGACCATGGCGCTCGCCGCGCCTACGAGGAGCGCGCCGCCCACAGCGAGCCTGGCCTCGACGCGGAGAAGGCCGAGGCCGAGCGCGAGGCTGCTTGACGCAGCCGACATCGACCACACCCCAGTGTGGAGAAAGTCGGATGCGCTGATGGGAAAGATCTACGACGCGACCTGGGGGAGGGCCTTCTCGGCCTTCTACGACCCACTGCTGAAGGGCACCGAGGAGGCCGGCCTGCGCGAGCGGCGGCGCGAGACGCTGGCTGCGGCGCGAGGGCGCACGATCGACATCGGTGCTGGGACCGGCGCCAACCTGGGTCTCTTCCCGGACGGCCTCGAGCAGCTGACGATGGCCGAGCCCGACCCGCACATGATCAAGCGCCTGCGCCACAAGCTCGCCGAGTCGGGCTCCGAGGTCGAGCTGGTCGAAGCGGGCGCCGAACGCCTCCCGTTCGAGGACGCGAGCTTCGACACCGCGGTCTTCACGCTGGTGCTGTGCACGGTGCCCGATCCCGCCGCGGCGCTCGCCGAGGCGGCCCGGGTGCTGAAGCCCGGTGGGCAGCTGCTCTTCGTCGAGCACGTGCGTGCCGAGGACCCCGGGATCGCCCGCTGGCAGGATCGGCTGGAGGGGCCCTGGCGGCTCTTTGCCGACGGCTGCCGCTGCAATCGCGACACGGTCGCGAGCATCGAAGCCTCGCCGCTGACGCTCGACGCGGTGGAGCGCGGCGAGCTGCCCAAGTCGCCGCCGCTAACCAGGCCGCTGGTCTGGGGCAGCGCCTCCGCGCCTTAGGCTGCCTACGAAGGCCGGTCGCCGCTCGCCCCGGGCTGACCGAAGCGGTGCGCGAGGAGCGGCTGGACGACCAGGGTGAAGCCGAGGATCAGCAGCGACACGGCCGCCCAGGCGGCGCCGATCTCGTCGATGAAGTTGGAATGCCCGGCGATGCGGTGCTCGGAGAGCAGCAGGGCGAAGACGACGCCGAGGAAGCCGGCGATGCCGGCCCCGGTGACGAAGCCGAGCCATTCCTCGTACTCCTCGTCGACCTCGACCCGCTGCGCCAGCCAAACCGCCTCGACGACGTAGGCGATCAGCAACGTAGCGCCGATCATGGCGATGCTGCGCAGCAGCTCCGGCGAAGCCGGCGGGATCGCGCTGAAGAAGAAATACGTGCCCAGCGATGCCAGCGCAACCGAGATCAGCGCGTTGGCGACGCCTTTCGCGGTCGGTTCGAGGATGGGGAGCCGGGACAGCACCGGGGAAAGTCTATGCGGCCGGATCTCCGCCGGTCCGCGTCTTCAACGCACGATAATGATGGTTATGTAAACCCAGGCAGATGCGGTTCATCCGGCTTCGTCGATCGCTTCCTCCAGCGCCCCCGCGGAGCCCGGCGTCCCCAGCACCTCCAGCCCCTTCGTCGCCGGGCCTTCGACGGCGAAGGACGGCGTGCCGGTGAGGCCGAGCGCCTGCGCTTCTTCGCTCGTGCGCCCGACCTCGTCCAGCACGGCGCGGCTCTTGCGGTCCTCGTCCCACTTGGCGATGTCCGGAACGCCGGCTCCCTTGGCGATTTCGGCGAGGAACTTGTCGGTTATGTAGCCCGAGGCCTCGAGGCCCTGGTTGCGGTAGAAGAACTCGACGAAGCTCCAGCCGCGGCCTTGGCGGCCCGCCGCGATCGCCGCCGCGCCGGCGGGAACGGATTCCTGGCTGATGATCGTGTAGTTGCGGAACTCGATCCGCGCCTCGCCGCTGCGCACCTTCGCGTCGATCACCTCGGGGATCACCTCTTCCGCGTAGCCCTTGCACACCGGGCACTGGAGGTCGCCGAACTCGACCAGCGTCACCTTCGCCCGGGGCTCGCCGAGGAGCATCTCGCTCTGCGGAATGCCCTTCAGCTCGCGCGCGACCAGGCCGGCGTCCTCGAGCTCGGTGTCGCCGCCGTCGCTCTCGCTCTGGTTGACGACGATCAGCACCGCGACCGCGACGATCGCCAGGAAGGCCGCAGCGCTGCCGATCTGCAGCAGCAGCCTGCGGCGCTCCTCCGAGCCGCTCACGCCGGCCTGCCGACGTAGCCGACCATGCGGACCGCGTTCAAGCCGAAGAGGACCGTCATCAGCACCGCGCTCGCCACGCACCACTGACAGATCGCCTCGATCTTGAACAGCTCCAGGTAGGTGAGGAAGACGCTGTAGCCGAACCCGACCAGCGAGAGGCCGAAGCCGGCCATCCGCGCCGCGTCGCCGCGCAGCAGCGCCGCCGCCAGCAGCAGCGCGTAGCCGACGATGCCGAAGACCGCGATGTTGACCCCGAGCAGGTGCGAGTAGGAGCTGCTGGCGACGGTCTCGCAGCCGCTGCTGCCGGCGATGCAGGCGGGCGCGTCGCCGCCCGCGGCCTCGATCGCGATGTAGGCGGCGACGCCGATGCCGAAGGCCGCGACGAAAGTCGCGACCCTGCGCAGCGTCCCCTCGGCCGGCGCCGACATGCGGCGGAGACTATGGGTTTCGCCTTTGCGCGGGATAAACGCCGGGCGGCCGCTAGTGCCGCTTCCAGCCGCCGCCGAAGAGGCGGCTGAGACGGCCGGTCCGCAGGTTCGGGACGAACTTGGGAGGCCCCTTCTCGGGCGGACCGAGGCGCCGCGCCTCCTCCGCGTCGAGCGAGAGGACGACGGCCCGCTCGGCCGTGCGGGCGACCTCGGGCGCGTCGGCGAAGCGCAGCTCTCCCCTCGTGTCCCGGAACACCAGGCCGTCGAAGATGTGCTCCCTGTGGTTGTCGAGGACGGCCTGGACGCGCCCGACCTCGACCCCGTCCGAGCTGTAGAGCGGCGTGCCCGGCCGAACCGCCGAGTAGTGGACCGCGTGGCCCTCGTCGGGTGGTCTCGTCTCGTCTCCCGGCACGTCGCTCATTCTTGCGCGTCGGCGAGCTCGGCGCAGAAGGCGGCGATCTCGCGCGAGAGCCTACCGCCCTGCCAGGCCAGCGGCGACTCGCCCTCCGCCTCTCCCGTCAGCCGCGCCCGCGGCAGGCGCTCCGCGTAGGCCTCGGCGACATGGCGCGGATGTCCCGGGTCGGCGGCGTCGTGGCTGGCGACGACGAGCGCCGGCACCTGCAGCGACTCCAGCTCCGCCATCGCCTCGAACGGCCGCGAGCGCGGCACCTCGTGCAGCGCCGCGACCAGCGCCTCCGGGTGGCGGTGGCGCAGCATCCGCTCGCGGGTGAAGCGCAGGACCGAGTCGCGCCATTTGGGATCGATCCCCTGGTGGCGGTCGATGTACTCGACGAAGCCGTCGACCCCTCCCCCACCGAGGGCATCCGCGAGGCCGTCCCAGTAGGCGAGCGTCTCGGCGGAGACCTCGCCGGTGTACGTCGGCCCGACGAGGACGAGGCCGCCGAGCCGCTCGGGGCGCCGCAGCGCGTAGGCGACCGCGGTGTGGGCTCCCATCGAGTGGCCGGCCAGGACGAACCGCCCGTCTCCAACCACACTCGCGACCACCGCCTCCAAGTCGGCCACCAGCTGCGGGTATCCATAACCCCGGTCGTCGGGGGCGGGGTCGGACTCGCCGTGACCGCGCGCGTCGTAGGAGACGACCGTGTGGCCGGCCCGCTCCAGGGCGCGCGAGCCGTGCACGACGTAGCGGCGGGTCGCGGTTATCCCGTGGCAGAGGACGATCGGCGGTCCCTCCCCCGCGATCTCGCCGCGGATCCGCGGCCGCGCCCCGGCGGCGAACTGCCGCGGCTCGGCCGGCATCAAGCCAGGGAGGCGACGGCGCGCTCGAGATCGCCGACCGACTGGAAGGTAGAGCCGGTCCTCGACACGTGCCGGTAGTGGACGATCCCATCGGCGTCGACGACGAAGATCGATCGCATGATGTAGCGGCCGCCCGGCACGTCTTTCAGCTCGGTGAAGCGCGCGAGCGGGCCGAGCCAGGCGGTTACCCCGTAGCGCTTGCTCACCGTCAGGTCTTCGTCGGCGAGCAGCGGCACGTTGAGGCTCTGCTCCTGGACCCAGTGCTCGTGCGAGTCGACCGACTGCGGCGAGATGCCCAGCACCTCGGCGTCGAGCCGGTCGAGCCGGTCGCCGTTGTCGCGGTAGGAGCAGAGCTGCGCCGTGCAGACCGTCGTTTCGTCGCCCGGGTAGAAGGCGAGGACGACGTTCTTGCCCCGCAGATCAGCCAGCCTGTACGTCTTGCCGCCGGTCCCCGGAAGCTCGAAGTCAGGTGCCGCGTCGCCGACGTCGACCTTCGCCATAGGGGCAGGTTAGCCCGTCAGCCCTTTTCGATCGCGATCTTCTCGATCAGGACGGTCTGTTTCGGTTTTTCGGCGGGGGTGCCGAGCTCGCCGATCCGTTCGACCACGTCGAAGCCCTTGTCGACCTTGCCGACCAGCGCGTATTCGGGGGGCAGGCCGGCATCGGCGGAGAGAACCACGAAGAACTGGCTGCCCGAACGACCCGGCGGCTCCGCCGAGCTCTTCGCCATCGCGACCACGCCTCTGGTGTAGGCGAGGTTGGACGGCGGCTTCTCGTCGACGCTGTAGCCAGGGCCGCCGGTTCCGCTGCCGAGCGGATCGCCGCCCTGGATGACGAAGCCCGGGGCGACCCGGTGGAAGGTGAGGCCGTCGTAGAAGCCTTCCTCGGAGAGGAAGACGAAGGAGTTGACCGTTTTCGGCGCCCGCTTGGAATCGAGCGCGATCTCGAAGGTGCCGCAGCTCGTCTCGACCACCGCGGTCACTTCTTCGTTCTGCTTGACCGTGTTCTTTACGGCTTCGAAGCTGACGTTCTTCGGCTTCGGCGCCTCGACCTGCTTGCAGCCGGCGGCGCTCGCCGTCGTGGTCGAGTCGTCGTCCCCGCCGCCGCGCCCGATCAGGATCGCGGCGACGACGCCGATCGCGATCACGGCGAAGACCGCGAGCGCGATCCACTTGGTTCGATCCTGAGATCCCTCCACAGCGGCGAAGATCCTAGACGACGCAGACGTTGGGATGATCGGGTGGATGTCCTCGCCCTCGCTCACGGCGCTTGCCATCGCTGTGCTCCACGTCCCGGGGCAGCCGGAGCGCGTGCTCGAGATCGGCTGCGGCGACGGCGACGGCGTGCTCTTCCTCGCGCGCGAGTTCCCGGCCGCCCGAGTGCGTGGCGTCGATGCCTCCGAGGAGGCGGTCCGCGCCGCGGTGTCGCGGGTGGGGCTCGACCCCGAGGGCCGGGTGGCGTTCAAGCGCGGCAGGCCGGGCGCCCTCCCCTACCCCGACGGCTTCTTCGACCTGGTCGCCCAGGCCGGCGGCCGCCTCAACCCGGGCGAGGTCGCACGGGTGCTCCGCCCCGGCGGCCACCTGGTGCTGGTCGGCGAGTGGCGGTGGCTGGACTGGCGCCTCGGCGGCCACCGCCTCGATCCGGTCGCGGACGGCAAGCGGGACGGCGAGCGCTTCCGCGTGTTGCGGCTGCACGACGACGACTGAGCGCCGAATAGGCTGCACCGCGTGGATATCGAGGGCATGCCGCTGGCGCTGCTGGTCAACCCCGCTTCGGCGCACGGGCGCACCCTGAAGCTGTTGCCGCAGCTCGAGCAGGAGCTGGACGCGCGGCGGATCTCCTTCCGGGTGGAGCGCACGCGGGAGCTCGACGACGGGGTCGAGCGGGCGCTGCGCGCGGTCGAGGCCGGCGAGGTACCGGTGGTGATCGGCGGCGACGGCCTGATCGGCGCGATCGGCGGTGCCCTGGCCGGCTCGGAGACGCCGCTGGGAATCGTCCCCGGCGGACGCGGCAACGACCTCGCCCGCGTGCTCGGCATCCCCGCCGACCCCGACGGCGGCGGTCGCGGCGCTCGCCGCCGGGCAGACCCGGCGCATCGACGTCGGCGAGGTCAACGGCAAGCGCTTCCTCGGCATCGTCAGCGTCGGCTTCGACTCCGAAGCGAACCGGCTCGCCAACGAGACGAGCTGGCTGCGCGGCAACCTGGTCTACGCCTACGCCGGCATTCGCACCCTGCTCGGCTGGAAGCCGGCCCGCTTCACGCTCCGGGCAGGCGAGGAGCGGCAGCGCTTCACCGGCTACTCGGTATCGGTCGCCAACAGCAGGGCCTTCGGCGGCGGCATGTTCATCGCCCCCGACGCGGACCTGGCCGACGGCGAGTTCGACGTGGTCACCGTCGGCGAGGTCGGCAAGCTGCGCTTCCTGAGTAACCTGCCCAAGGTGTTCAAGGGCACCCACGTCGAGGAGGACGAGGTGCGCGTGTTCCGCGCCTCGCGCCTGGAGCTGAGCGCCAGCCGACCCTTTCCGGTCTACGCCGACGGCGAGCACCTGACCGACCTGCCGGCCAGCCTGCGGGTGCTGCCCGATGCGCTGAGCGTGATCGTCCCTCCGCGGGCCGGGGAGTGAGCGAAGGCCGCAGCGGGGCGCTGTTCGGGGCCAAGCGCCTGGCGGCCAGGGCGGTCGGCGCCGCCAGCCGCGCCAGCGGCCGCGGCGGCGGCACGACCCTGCCGGGACGCCTGCTGCTGCGCCTCGACCCGGAGGCGATCGCCCGCCTCGGCTCACGGCTCGACCGTGGCGCAACCCTGATCAGCGCCACCAACGGCAAGACGACGACCGCCGGGATGCTCGCCGCCCTGCTCGCCGCCGACGGCCGCGACCCGGTGCACAACCGCGCCGGCTCGAACATGACCTGGGGAATCGCCACCGCGCTGCTCGAGCAGAACGGGCGCGAGGGCCTGTTCGAGGTCGACGAGGCCTGGCTGCCGAAGGTGGCGGACCAGCTCGATCCCTCGCTGATCGTCCTCGGCAACCTCTTCCGCGACCAGCTCGACCGCTACGGCGAGATCGAGGCGCTCGCCGAGGAGTGGGCGAAGACGGTCGGCGCCCGAGCCGGGCGCACGCGCTTCGCGCTCAACGCCGACGACCCGCTGATCGCCGACCTCGGCCGCGACGGCGACGGCAAGCGGCGCGAGGGGATCGTCTACTTCGGGATCGAGGACCCGACCCAGGCGCTGCCGGAGCTGCAGCACGCCTTCGACGCCAAGCACTGCCGCCGCTGCGGCCACCCCTACGCCTACGAGCGCGCCTTCGTCGGCCACCTCGGCCACTACTCCTGCCCCGGCTGCGGCGCGGCCCGGCCAGCTCCCGAGGTGGCGGCGACCCGGATCGAGCTGCACGGGATGCGCGGCTCCTCGCTCACGGTCCGCACGCCCGCCGGCGAGATCGACCGTCGAGCTGCCCCTGCCCGGCCTCTACAACGTCTACAACGCGCTGGCGGCGATCGCCGCCGGGCTGGAGCTGGGGATCGCCGCCGGGACAGATCGCCGCCGCCCTGGCGAGACGCCGCGGCGCCTTCGGCCGGGTCGAGACGATCGCGGTCGGCGACAAGCCGGTCTCGATCCTGCTGATCAAGAACCCGGCGGGGGCCAACGAGGTCCTGCGCACGCTGAAGCTGGAGGCGGCGGGCGGCGGGCTCGACCTCTGGATCGGGCTCAACGACCGCATCGCCGACGGTCGCGACGTCTCCTGGATCTGGGACGCCGACTTCGAGCTGCTGGAGGGGGTCGTGCGCCGCGTGACCTGCGCCGGCACGCGGGCGCCGGAGATGGCGCTGCGGCTCAAGTACGCGGGCTGGCCGGAGGAGTCGATCGCGGTCGAGCCGGGGATCGAGCGCTCGCTCGACCGCGCCGTCGAGGAGGCGCCCGAGCGGCTCTTCGCTCTGCCCACCTACACCGCGCTGCTCGAGCTGCACAAGCTGCTCTCCGGCCGCGGCCTGACGAAGGAGTTCTGGCGATGAGCGTCATCTGGCACGACGTCGAGTGCGGCGCCTACGCGGCCGACCTAGCGCTGTGGGAGGAGCTGGCAGCGAGTGCCGATGGCTCGATCCTCGACCTGGGCTGCGGGACCGGCCGCGTCTCCCTGCACCTCGCTCGCCGCGGGCACGCCGTGCGCGGGCTCGACAACGACCCGGAGCTGCTCGGCGGGTTCGCCGAGCGAGCTCAGGGCCTGCCCGCCGCCGCGGCGCTGGCGGACGCGACCGACTTCGACCTCGAGACGGAGTTCGGCCTGATCCTGGCGCCGATGCAGTTGCTGCAGCTCTTCGACTCCGCCGAACAGCGGGTGCGCTGCCTGCGAGGTGTCGCGAAGCACCTGAGCGAGGATGGGCTCGCCGCCTTTGCGATCGTCGAGGCGATGCCCGAGCCGGCGGAAGCCCCCTCCCCCCTGCCCGACGCTCGCGAGGTCGACGGCTGGGTCTACTCGAGCCTGCCGGTCGACGCGCAAGTCGAGGCCGGCTCGATCCAGCTGCGGCGGCTGCGCCAGACCGTCTCGCCGCAGGGCGAGCTCGAGGAGGAGCTCTACGAAATCGCGCTGCGCGTCCTCGACGCGCCGACGCTCGAGGCGGAGGCGCGCGAGGCCGGCCTCGTCCCGGCCGGGCGCCGCGCCATCCCGCCCACCGACATCCACGTCGGCTCGAGCGTCGTCCTGCTGGAGAGGGAGGCCTGATGGAGCTCCGCGTCCTCGCCCTCTACCCCGAGCAGATGAACATCTATGCCGACCGCGGCAACATCCTCTTCCTGCAGCGACGCTGCGAGTGGCGCGGAATCGGCTTCTCCTACGCCGCCGCCGGCCCGGGAGAGGGACTCGACCCGACGGCGCACGACCTGCTCTACCTCGGCGGCGGCCAAGACCGCGACCAGCGCGCCGTCGCCGCCGACATGGTCGCGAGCAAGCGCGAGGCACTCGCCGCCGCAGTCGAGGACGGCGCCGTCATGCTCGCCGTCTGCGGCGGCTACCAGCTGCTCGGGCACAGCTACCAGCTCGGCGAGGAGCGGCTGCCGGGGCTCGGCCTGGCCGACCTGGAGACGGTGCGCGAGCCGGGCGAGCGGCTGATCGGCAACGTCGCGATCGAGGCCGACCTCGGCACCGGCCCGCAGACGATCGCCGGCTTCGAGAACCACGGCGGCCGCACGTACCTCAGCGAGGGAGCGACCCCGCTCGGGCGTGTACTGAAGGGCCATGGCAACAACGGCAAGGACGGATTCGAGGGCGTGCGGCGCGACAACCTGATCGGCACCTACCTGCACGGTCCGCTGCTGCCCAAGAACGCCTGGCTGGCCGACCATCTAATCGGCACCGCCCTCGAGCACCGCTACGGCAGCCGGCCCGAGCTCGCCCCTCTCGACGACGAGCTCGAGCTGACGGCGCAGCGCTGCGCCCGGGAAGTCGCTCTCCGCAACTGAGTGAACGACAGACGGTTCGGGTAGGCATGGGGATGTCCCCGAAGCCAAAGCCCGCGCTGGCCTCGCTGATGTTTGCCGGCGCCCTTGCCGTCGGCATTACCGCGACGCCCGCGGCGACTGCTGCGCCGACTTGCGAGGAAGGGCCCCAAACCGTCGGCAACACGATCGTGGGCACGCCCTGCGCGGACACGATCCGGGCTCCGCGCAACATCACCACTGTCAACGGCGAAGGCGACGACGACGTCCTCTACGGCCAGCGCGGCAACGACAGGCTCAACGGGGGCCCCGGGGACGACCGGCTCTACGGCGGCATCGGCGACGACCAGCTGCGCGGAGGGATCGGCAACGATCGCCTCTCGGGCGGCTTCGGCGCCGACTCACTGCTCGATGGGGAAATCGGGGACGACTTCGTCCGCGGCGACGCCACGATCGACGACATCCGGAACACCGGTGGCGGATTCGACACGCTCAGCTACGCGACCGGCGTAACGCCGGGCTTCTTCAACAGGGCAGGATTCCCGGACTTCTCCGTCTACGAGAACTTTCCGCAGGCGGTCGACGGCCGGGGCGTCTACATCAATCTGCAGACCGGCCGCGGCGACAACGGCCGGGCGCCACACGGCGGTGGCTACGACGAAGAAGTCGAGGGCGCCGACTTCGACGTCGTGATCGGCTCCGCCTTTCCGGATTACATCGTCGGCACCTCAGCCGTGCAGACGATCTACGGTGGCGGCGGCGCCGACGTCATCCTCGGCGGAGGGGGCGCTGACCAGCTGCATGGCGGGGCCGAGGGCGACAGCTGCGCAGGGGCGGGCGCGACCATCGACTGCGAGACGAGCTCGGAGGAGGTGGACCCGCGCGATCCCGGCGCGATCGCGGTTGGATCGATGGTCCCCGGCGCCCCCGTTTCGGCGCTCTACCTGACCGGCAGCGACGAGGATGACGTAGTCGTCGCGAGCTACGCCGCCAGCGCCGTCACCTTCGCCCTCGGCGCCGGATCGGAGGGATCGTTCGACACCGACCCGGCCGTCGCCGGCGGCTGCAACCCACCCGCCATGGGCAAAGTCGTCTGCCCGGTTACGAGCGCCCCCGACTCGATCCTCCTCGCCGGCCTGGCCGGAGAAGACGACCTCTCCGCAACGGGCTTCCCCGCGAGCACCTCGGTCATCGTGCTGGGCGGCGCCGGCGGCGACGACCTCACCGGCGGCGATACCGAAGACGCGGTGGTGGACGGCGACGGCGACGACACGGTCGACGCCGGCAGCGGCGACGACGCCGTGCCCAACAACGAGGGAGACGACACCCTGCACGCGGGAAGCGGCGAGGATCTCTTCGTCTCCGACTCCGTCTGCGAAGGCGAACTGCTCGACGGCGGTCCCGATCGGGACAACGCCAACTGGGCCAACTTCGACTTCGCGATCACGATCGACATGGGCGCCGACATCGTCGGCAAAGCGGGCACGGGAGGGCAGCTGACCTGCGCCGGAGAGGGCCCCCCGGCCGAGCTGGAAGCGATCGAGGACACCGAGGGGACGAGCCTTGGAGACGTGATGATCGGCGACCCCGGCCCCAATCAGCTGCTGGGCAGACCGGGACCGGACTCCTACTTCGCCGCCGCCGGCGACGACACGATCCTCGCCAACTCCGGCTTCCCCGATGACGACCCCGATCCGGCGATCGATTGCGGCGATGGCTTCGACACCGCTCAGATCGACTTCCCCGAGAACGGCCCCGACGCTGCGCCGATCGCCTGCGAGGACGTCGAGGAACGCGCCCCAAACAGCTTCCGCCCGCCAAATACGCCGCTCGGGCCCCAGGCGAGCGCGTCGTCGGCGCCACAGCTCAACCCGCAACCGCAGCGCAGAGATCGCCGCGCCCCGCAAACCCGGCTTCTCAATCGTCCCGCGAAGATCCTTTTCGCGACCGGATCGCGCCGAGCGATCGCCTTCGCCTTCGCCTCGAACGAGGCCGGCTCGGCCTTTCGCTGCAAGCTCGACCGCGACCGGGCCAGACCGTGCCGCTCGCCGCGCCGCTACAGGCTCGCGCCGGGGCGCCATGCGTTCCGCGTCTTCGCCATCGACGCCGCCGGCAATCGCGACCCCTCCCCCGCCCTGTTCAAGTTCAGGATTCGGCGCCGCTAACGGCCGCTGGAGCCGAAGCCGCCGTCGCCGCGGGCGGACTCGGTCAGCGCCTCGACCTCGACCGGGTCGGCGATAGCGACCGGCGCGAGCACGAGCTGGGCGATGCGGTCGCCGGGCTCGACCCGGAAGACCTCGGCCGGGTCGGTGTTGAGCAGCAGCACCCGGACTTCGCCGCGGTAGCCGGCGTCGATCAGCCCCGGGCTGTTGACGAGGGCGATCCCATGGTCGCGAGCCAGCCCGGATCGGGGCAGCACCAGCCCGGCATGCCCGGCGGGGATCTCCACTGCCACCCCGGTCCCGACGCTCCACCTCTCCCCCGGCCCGAGATGCGCCGCCTCGCACGCGTACAGATCCAGCCCGGCATCCCCTTCGTGGGCGCGCGCAGGCAGCTTGGCCCCGTCCTTCAGCTTCGCGACCCGCAGCTCCACGGCGGGCACCCTACAGCGCCGCCGCCCCTACGCAGCGTCGGCGGTGCGCAAGTCGTCGAAGCGGTGCAGCTCGGCGACGGGGACCCGTGCGTGGACCAGCACCCCGTCCTCGCGCTCGCTGCGCTCGAGCTCGCCCGCGACTTCGTGCAGCTCGTGCAGGCGGGCGCCCTCGCTGTAGGGGATCAGCAGCTCGACCTCGGCGAGGGTGTCGGCGAAGGCCTCCTCGACCCGATCCCGCAGCCCCTCGATCCCCTCGCCGCTGAGCGCCGAGACCAGCACCGCACCGGGATGGCGCAGCAGCGCCTCGCCGCGCTGCTCCTCGTCGAGCAGGTCGGCCTTGTTGAGGACGAGCAGGCGGGGCTTGCCGCCACCGCCGATCTCCTCCAGGACCGCGTCGACCGCGGCGAGGTCGGCCAGGCGCCGCTCCTCGGGCGCCGCCGCGTCGACCACCTGCAGGATCAGATCGGCGAGGACGGTCTCCTCGAGCGTCGCCTTGAACGCCTCGACCAGCTGGTGGGGAAGCTTCTCGATGAAGCCGACCGTGTCGGTGAAGAGGAAGTCGCGGCCCGAGAGCGGGACGCTGCGCGTGGTCGGGTCGAGCGTGTGGAAGAGCCTGTCCCCCACCCCGACCTCCTCGCTGCCGGTCAGCGCGTTGAGCAGGGTCGACTTGCCGGCGTTGGTGTAGCCGGCGAGGGCGACCCGCGGCAGCGACGAGCTCTGCCGCCGCGCCCGCATCACGCCCCGGTTGAGCTCGAGGCGCTCCAGCTTGCGCCGCAGCGCCGCGATGCGGTTGCGGGCGAGGCGCCGGTCGGTCTCGATCTGGCTCTCGCCCGGGCCCCTGGTGCCGATGCCGCCGTCCATCCTGCCGGCGCCGAGGCGCTCGAGGTGCGTCCAGAGGCCCCGCATGCGCGCCATGTTGTATTCGAGCTGGGCCAGCTCGACCTGCAGCTTGCCCTCGGCCGAGTGGGCGTGGTCGGCGAAGATGTCGAGGATGACCGCGGTGCGGTCGATCACCGGTACGCCCAGCGCCGCCTCGAGGTTGCGCTCCTGGCGCGGCGCCAGCTCGTCGTCGCAGGCGACCAGGTTCGCGTCGCAGGCGGCGATCTGCCGCTTCACCTCCTCCAGCTTGCCGCGGCCGAGGTAGCGATCGGGGTCGGGCGCGGCGCGCTGCTGGAGCGCCTCTCCGGCCGTCGCCACGCCGGCGGTGCGCAGCAGCTCCTTGAGCTCGGCAAGCCCCTCGCCGCCCCCTCCGTCCGCGGCGATGCCGATCGCGAGGGCGCGCTGACGAGCGCGCCGGTTTGCGACGCCGGCGCCATCGGCGGCGTAGCGCGTCTGCTTGTTTCGCCCGTTCCTGGACCGGTCCACTGGACTCGATTGTAGGCGCCGGCCGATCGGCTTCCCCGCTGGGTAGGCTTAGCGGCCGTGAAGGTCTTCGTGACGGGAGGAACCGGCTTCATCGGCGGCGAGGTGGCGCGCCAGCTGCGCGCCCGCGGCGACGACGTCGTCTGCCTCGTCCGCAGCCCCGAGAAGGCCGGCAAGCTGACCGAGCTCGGCTGCCAGCTGGTCAGCGGCGACCTCGGCGACAGCGAGGCGCTGCGCAACGGCATGGAGGGCTGCGACGGAGTCGTCCACGCGGCGGCGATGTACGAGGTGGGGATCCCCGCCAAGCAGCGGCCGGCGATGTGGGAGGCCAACGTCGCGGGGACCGAGAACGTGCTCGAAGCAGCCCTCGACGCCAACGTCGCCAAGCTCGTCTACGTCTCGACCTGCGGCGTCTTCGGCAACACCCATCGCAAGGTCGTCGACGAGACCTACGAGCACCCGGGCAAGGAGTTCACCTCCTACTACGAGGAGACCAAGCTCGAGGCGCACCGGATCGCCAAGCGGATGATCGACGACGGCCTGCCCGGAGTAATCGTCCATGCCGGGCGGCGTCTACGGCCCCGACGACACCTCGCAGGTCGCCGATCTGCTGAAGGAATTCTTCGCCGGAAAGCTGGTGCTGATGCCCTTCCCCGAGCTCGGCATCTGCCTGACCCACGTCGAGGACATCGCCGGCGGGATCCTGCTCGCGCTCGACAAGGGCAGGGTCGGCGAGGCCTACGTGCTCAGCGGGCCGGTGACGACGATGCGCGAGGCGATCGAGACCGTTGCCGCCGCCAGCGGCCGCAAGGCCCCCAAGCGGGAGATGCCGGTTGCGCTGATGAAGGCGATGACGCCGATCGGCCCGCTGGTCGGCAAGCTGATGGGACAGCCGCCGAACCTGCGCGAGCTGATCTCCTCCGCCGACGGGGTCACCTTCTGGGCCAGCCACGAGAAGGCCAGCCGCGAGCTCGGCTACGCGCCGCGCGGCATGGAGGAGGGCCTGCGGCAGACGCTGGCGGCAGACGACCGCTTCCCCGCCCCGGTCCCGGCCTGAGCCCGCTCCCTGCGCGATGCGGGTAATCGACGTCGAGCACCTCGGCCGTCCGCATGTGATCGGCTGCTGGCAGGTCGACGAGGCGCTGGTCGACCCGGGCCCGGAGTCCTCGCTGGACACCCTCCTGGAGGCGCTCGGCGACGAGCGCCCGCGAGCGCTGCTGCTGACCCACATCCACCTCGACCACGCCGCGGCGACCGGCGCCCTTGTGCGCCGCTGGCCGGACCTCGAGATCTACGTGCACGAGCGCGGCGCGCCCCACCTGATCGACCCGTCGAAGCTGCTGGCGAGCGCCGGGCGCCTCTACGGCGACCAGATGGAGAGGCTCTGGGGCGAGATCGTGCCGGTGCCCGAGGGCAACGTGAAGCCGCTCGCGGGTGGCGAGCGGGTGCTCGGCATGAAGGTCGCCTACACCCCCGGCCACGCCTCGCACCACGTCTGCTACCTGCACGAGGAGAGCGGCACCGCATTCGTCGGTGACGTCGCCGCCGTCTCGGTCCCGAACACGAACCTGGTCGTCCCCCCCACGCCGCCGCCCGACATCGACATCGAGACCTGGGAGGACTCGATCGGGATCGTCGAAGGCTGGGCGCCCGAGCGCCTCGCCCTCACCCACTTCGGCGCGATCGAGGATCCGGCGCCCCACCTTGCCAAGGTCCGCGAGCGCCTGCGCGAAGAGGCCCAGTTTGCCCGCGAGCTCTCCGAGGACGAGTACGAGCAACGCCACCGTAACCTGGTAGCCGAGCACGCCGACACCGCCGAGTCGGCCGAAGAGCTGATCCAGTGCGTTCCGCCTCAGTACCAGTGGCGTGGGCTGGACCGGTACTGGAGCAAGCGTTAGGTTCTCTCTGTCCCACGGGGTGGGCGTCTCGTCACCGACAGAGGGAGAAAAGTGAGTTGCATGACCAGTCGACGGTTGTTCCCCACGTCCATCTGCCTCGTCGCGACCGTGCTGGTCGCGAGCGCATTGGCTGCCTGCGGTGGTGAGGACGAACAGAGCCTGACCTTCACGATCACCGAGGAGGGCAAGCAGCGAAAGGTCGCCGGACCGCAGAGCGCGGAGGCCGGGACCGCCGAGATCACGCTGAAGAACGAAGCCAAAGGCGGAAACGACCTGCAGCTGATCCGGGTCGAGGGCGACCATTCGGCGGAGGAAGTCGTCGAGGGTCTCAGTGAGGCGAGCAGCGGGAAACCGTTCCCCGACTGGTTCTTCGCCGGCGGTGGGATCGGCGGCACCGGGCCAGGAGAGAGCCGCACGGCGACGCAGGTTCTGCAGCCCGGCACCTACTACGCCTTGAGCACCGAAGGCCGCTTCGACGCGAAGTCAGTTGCGACGATCGAGGTGAGCGGCGAGGAGTCCGACGACGAGCTGCCGGAAGCCGACGCCACCGTCACCGCGATCGAGTACGGATTCGAAGCGGAGGAGCTGCCGTCCGGGGCAGTCCAGATCGATTTCGAGAACAACGGGGCCCAACCCCATCACCTGCTCGCCTCGCAGTTGATCGGCGACAGCACCGCGGCGGACGTGGAGCGGTTCTTCAAAACCGAAAAAGGCAAGCCGCCGCTGCGCAGAGAAGGCGAGGCCACTGCTGTGGTCGAAGGCGGCGAAGGCCAAACCGTGACGTTCGACTTGAAGCCCGGCCGCTATGCCTTCTACTGCTTCATCAGCGACCGCCAGGGCGGTCCGCCCCACATCTTCAAGGGCATGGTCGACGAATTCGAGGTCAAGTAGCGGACGGCGAGAGCCAGCGCGAGCGCCTAGCTATGAGAGGTGCTCGCGCATCCGCTCGACCGCCTCGACGATGCGCTCGTCCGGGGTGGTGAGGGCGATGCGGAAGAAGCCCTCGCCGCTCGGCCCGTACATCGAGCCGGGCGAGACGACGACCGCCGCCTCTTCGAGGACCAGCTCGGCGAAGGAGGTCGAGGTGTGGCCCTCGGGGACGGGGGCCCAGACGTAGATCGTCCCCTTCGGCGCGCTCACGTCGACGCCGATCTCGCTCAGGGCCGAGACGACCAGGTCGCGGCGGCGGACGTAGGTCTCGTTCATCCGCTGCAGCGGGCCGGCCGGCCCGCCGAGCGCGGCGACGCCGGCCATCTGCACCGCCTCGAACATGCCCGAGTCGACGTTGGTCTTCAGCCGCCAGTAGGTCTGCACCGCCTCGGCGTTGCCGAGGATCGCAGCGCAGCGCCAGCCGGTCATGTTGTAGCCCTTGGATAGCGAGAAGACCTCGACGCCGACCTCCTTGGCCCCCGGCGTGGCGAGGAAGCTGGGCGCGACGTAGCCGTCGTAGGTCGTCTCCGAGTAGGCGTTGTCGTGGACGACGAGGATCTCGTGCTCGCGGGCGAAGGAGACGACGAGCTCGAAGAAGCCCTCGGGGACGACGGCGCCGGTCGGGTTGTTGGGGTAGTTGATGAACATCAGCCGCGCCTTGGCAGCGACCTCGGCCGGCACGGCGCCCAGGTCGGGGGCGAAGCCGAGCTCGGGCACCAGCGGCAGCAGCTCCGGCGTCGCGCCGGCGAGGATCGGGCCGCCGGTGTAGACGGGGTAGCCGGGGTCGGAGGCGAGGGCGACGCCGCCGGGGTCGAGGAAGGCGAAGCAGAGGTTGTAGATGCACTCCTTGGCGCCAAGCGCCGGGATCACCTCGCTGGCCGGGTCGATCTCGACCCCGAAGCGCCCCTCGTAGAAGCCGGCGACCGCCTCGCGGAAGTCGTCGCGGCCGCGGTTGCTCGGGTACTGGTGGGCGGCGGGGTCGGCAACCGCCGCCTGCATCGCGCTGACGATGTGCGGGTAGGTCGGCTCGTCGGGGTCGCCGATGCCGAGGCTGATCACGTCGATGCCGGCGGCGCGCTTCTCGGCGATCCGCCGCTCCAGCTCCTGGAACATGTACGGAGGCATCGCCTCCAGGCGCTTGGACGGGTCTGCGATCCCCACGGGCGCGGAAATCTAGACGGTTGATTGCAAATTAGCGTGCCCGCGGAGGCGCGACTGGCCAAGCTGGGCGGTGCGCGCGGCCACAGCGCGTAGCAGCGCTACGCGTGAGGACCGCGGGTGCCGATCCAGCGCCGCGCCAGGCGCGTCATCCGTGGGTGCGGGAATTTGGGATCAACCGTCCTAGCTGTCCAGGTCGGACAGCGCCTGCAGCAGCTCGGCCGAGAGCTCGCCCGAGCAGATCGGCTCCGCCCAGCCGCTCAGCCGCACGTCGAGATCGGCGGAGACCTCGACCTCGAGCTCCCCTCCGTCCAGCTCGACCGCGATCGGGCTCGAGGCGCCCCGCAAGAAGGCGGTGACCGCGGCGCCGCTGGCGCCGGTCCCGGAGGAGAGCGTCTCGCCAACCCCCCGCTCGAAGATCCGCGCCCGCACCCGGCTCCCCTCGATCCGCAGGAACGAGACGTTGGTCCGGTTGGGGAAGAGCTCGTGGCCTTCGATCCCCGGCCCGACCGCCGCCAGGTCCAGTGCCTCCAGCTCGTCGCCGACCACGATCGCGCACTGTGGATTGCCGATCGAGACGTGCTGGAAGTCCCACGTGCGCCCCGCCGCCACAAGACTGCCCTTCCCGTCGGGGCCGCCGGAGGGGAAGTCCTTCGAGGCGGTCGCAGCCCTTCCCATCGCCACCGAGCAGGTCCGCTCGGAGTCGATCGTCGGCACGATCGGCCCGGCCACGGTGCGGATGGCGAAGGTGTCCCGGTCGGTCCAGCCGTGCCGGCGCAGGTAGAGGGTCGCCTCGCGCGCGCCGTTGCCCGACAGCTCCGCCTCGGAGCCGTCCGGGTTGAGGATTCGCAGCTCGGCGACGAACTCGGAGTCCTCGCTGCGCGAGAGCAGCAGCACGCCGTCGGAGCCGATGCCGAAGTGCGGATCGCAGATCCGCCGGGCGCGGGCAGGCGTCATCTCCCAGGGCAGCTCCTCCGCCTCGACGATCACGTAGTCGTTGCCGAGCGCCTGCCACTTCTCGTAGCGCATCACGGGATCGTGACAGCGCGGCGCCCTGCGGGGCTCAACGCACCCAGGCCCAGGTATCGAACGTGCGGATCGGGGTCTCTTCGAGCGCCGACACCAGCCCGTCGAGGTCGACCAGATCCAGGTCCGGGCGGCCGGAGTTCCTCGACATCGTCGGGTCGCTGCCCACCACTTTGGTCACGTAGTTACGCAGGTCCTCAGGCGGCGAGTTGCGCGAGAGGAAGCGCTGCACGACCTCGCCGAGGTAGCCGAGCTCCGCCCGGCGGTCGCCTTCGTCGCGCAGGCCGCCAGCGTGCTCGCACAGCCACATCGCCAGCGGCGAGTCGGAGAAGAGGTAGTAGGCGCTGTACGCGCGTACCGCGACCTCGCCCTCGCGGCCGTCGGTCTCGATCTCGGTCAGGGCCACGTACACCTCGGGATTCCACGCCTGCGGACCGCCCCTCCCGGTCATGCTCCCCACCCGCACCCCGAGCCAGTTCGGCTGCTCCCCAACGGGCATCCACCCCAGGTCGACGCGCCTTTGGTCCCGCCGGATCCGTATCTCCGCCACCTCGCGGCCGCTGAGCACGTCCTGGTAGAGCTCGGACGAGGGCTGGTAGGCGACGAGGGTCATCCCGCTGGGGAGGTCGAAGACGTCCGACTCGAACCCCGAGGCGAGCGAGTGCAGCGAGCCTTCGGAGGGGATCTCGCGGAGCAGCTCCTCCGCCGCCCGCACGAGGCCCGAGTCCACGGTCCACAGCTCCGGTTCGGCCATCGCCGTCTCGGCGCGCGTCAGCTCGCGCTGGCCCCCGGACTCGACCAGCATCAGCGGGTGCCTGCGCATCTCGTCCCGCAGGACGCCCGGATCGACCGCGTCGATCGGTTCCTCGCCGACCACCCTTTCGTCGCTGAGCAGGGTACGAAGCAGCACTTCTCCCTCCTGGGCGGCCCAGGTGAGCGACAGCCCGCGCGTGCTGTGCAGCGCCTCGCACTCTTCCGCCACGTGGCGCACGTAGGAGCCGTAGATCCCGCGCAGCATCGCCACCCGCTCCGAGGTCGCCTCCAGCCCGACCCGCGCGACGTTCGTCTTCGGCGCGTTGTGCCCCTGCGCATCGGCCAGGCTCAGCACCCCGATGTCCTGGAAGCCGGCGCTGTCGGATTCCACCCGGATCCCCTCGATGCAAGTTCCCAGCGCATGAGACGCGTTCTCGCTGCTCGACAGCCTTCCGGCCGAGAGAAAGGACCACTCGCGGAAGAAGGGGCTCCACTCGACAGCGAAGGCGGTCCGCACTCCGGCGCTCTCCGCTTCCACCACCTTGATCGCCGTCCTCTCCGGTTCCCCCTGCCCCTCGTAGACGGAGAGATTGGACGCGAGAAGCGCGCTCTTCAGTGCGTCGGCCGGCGAGTCGTAGCCGATTTCCTCCGGGCTGTCGCCGTCGATCGAGACCCGAACCGAGCAGCGCGGGACGACGATCCATTTGCGGATCGTCTCGCGGATGTCGGTCAGCTCGGCGGACTCGCGCACGCTCAGGCGGATCTCGGTCCCGTGCGGTCCGACACGCTGCGCCGCTGGGTCGGACACCTTGTCGAGCAGCCTCACCAGGTAGCGACCGTGCACCGACCGCAGGGTCAGCTGGTGTCCCTCCGATTCTTCCTCCGAGCAGGTGGTGATCTCAACCGAGTCGGCGATCATGAACGCCGAGAGGACACCGATCCCGAATTTGCTGATCGGCGAGAACTCGGGGTACTTTTTCCGAAACGGCTCTTCCTGGTATCGCGACGCGCCAGCCCTCAGCAGGTTGCGTTCGATCACCCCCGCGGTCATCCCCGTACCGTTGTCCCGGACGACGAGCTGCCTGGCCTCGCTGTCCCATTCGACCTCGACCAGGCCGGATTTGGAATCGCGCTCCTCGATGTGCATCTGGAGCCGCGCGGCGTCGAGCCCGTTCTGCGCCAGCTCTCGCAGCACGACGCTCGTGTCGTTGTAGAGCGTGTGGCCGGTGAGCAGATCCAGGATCTTGGTCTGATCGAGCGAGAACGCCAACTGCTTCGGTGAGAAGCCGTCCGCTCGAACGTTGGTCGTGTCTATCGCCTTCCACGGCAGGCCGTAGGTGTGGCCGAAGCGGGCCACGGACGCCTCCACCCACTCGCGGGTCAGTTTCAGCTGTTTGTCGGCGTAGGTCAGGTATGAGGTCAGGCCGAAGAAGGCGTCGGGATCGCTGTAGGTGGCAAAAACCTCGATCGTGTCCTGCGGGGCGGAGTCGGTGAAGTTTCCTTCCGTATCCCTTCCGCGCTGAGAGCGGATGCGCCTCACCGCCTGCTGCTGGGACCACTCTCGCTGGCTGACGGGGTCCTGGGGATCGATCAGGTGGAACATCGTCGAAGGGGTGCGGTCGTTCGTGATGTGCAGCAGATCGGCAGTGCGCAGGACGAGCGCCGCATACTGGACGTTGGCAGTGGCGTCGTCGCTGTCGCCATAGGGCTGCGACACCGGGTACTTGGTCGTGTCGTAGAGGTCGTCCAGGTGGTGGCTTTCGCAGACCAGCGCCAGGTCCGCACGAAAGGCCTCGGGCAGTGGGCTCAGGATCGAGGCGATTGCCGATGCGATCTCCGGGGCCACTCCGCGGGCGGCCACCATCCCGCCCTTGATCCAGTCCCCGATACGAACAGCGTGGGAGTGCCTTACATATTCCTGGTAGAGAAACCGGTCCTGATCGTCGCCGAGGCGTGCGACTTTGCTCTTGTAGTCGGTCCCGACGTCGCCGGCAAACAGCTCTCTTTCGCAGAACGTCCGGAAGTCGGTTTCCTCTCTGGCACCGAACTCGGCGTCGGTGACCAGCATCCCGACGTCGTGGAGGTATATGGCCAGCGTGATCAGAAGCCAATCGGCGGGAGTCATGTTGTCCCGGGTCTCGTCGGGGATGATCCAGTCGAGGCTGTGAAGCATCTTGTCGACGTGAGTGATGTCGTGCAGCGTGTATTCGCGGAATATCTGGCTGCTGCCGATGAGCGAGAGGATTTCGGCAACCTTGGTCTTGACTCCGAGGAGGTTGAGGTCCAAGAACGGATCGTTCTCCTGTGCCCCGACGGCGTGCTGCTCGGCTGCGGTTTCGAGCTTGGTCATGTGTGTGTCTCGGCCCTTCGCTCCAAAATCCCGGATTTCCGGTGGCAAAACGTATCGGAAATACCGGTGGCTCGACAGGCACGCTGGGCCGTCTAAGTGTCAGGTGCTGACGGTGAGGATCTCAGCGGCGACGTCGGCGTCGGTGCGGTCGGTGCGGTCGATCGCGTGCAAGTTGGGGATCTTGCGCATCCAAGTCAGCTGACGGCGGGCGTAATTGCGCGAGCGCTTCTTCATCCGCTCGATGTCGCCACCGAGCAGCTCGTCGAAGCCGAGCGCCTTGCGCGCCGTCCGCGAGGGCCCCGCGGCCTCGGCCCGCCGCACCTCCTGCTCGGCGCCGCCGGCGACGATCGCCTCGGTGCGCGCATCGATCCGCTCGTAGAGCCGCGCACGGTCCATGTCGAGTCCGAAGATCGTCGTCGGAAGGCGCGTCTCCGGCGACCAGAGCTCGGAGTCCTCGGCCCCCGGCGGCGCCTTGACCAGCGAGAGCTCGGCCAGCGCGGCGCGCAGGTAGAGACCCGTCCCCCCCACCACGATCGGCTGCCTGTCCGCAGCCAGCGCCCGGTCGATCTCCGTGTGCGCCAAACGCATGTAGTCGCCGACCGAGAACGGCTGGGTGACGGGGACGATGCCCACCAGGCGGTGCTCCAGCCGAGCCTGCTGCTCCTCGCTGGCGACGCCGGTGAGAACGCTCAGGCCCTCGTAGACCTGCAGCGCGTCGCAGGAGATGGCGATCGGGCTCTCACCGCGCTCGCGCAGCTCTTCCGCCAAAGCGATCGCCACCCCGGTCTTGCCGACGCCGGTAGGCCCGAATATCGCCACTACGTGCATCGGCAAGCCTCAACCGATGCTGCTCAGCAGCCTCTCCGTCCCGCTCAACGTCGTCGAGGTGGCGGCATCTATCTCGACGGTTGCGAACTCGCCCGGCTCGCCGATGCCGTCGAAGTTGACCGTCTTGTTGTGCCGCGTCCGCCCCCTCAGCCGGTGCGGGTCGGTGCGGCTCGGCCCCTCCACCAAGACCTCCATCTCGCGCCCGACGAAGCGCTGCGCGCGCTCGGTGGCGCGCCGCTGGACCAGCTCGACCAGCCGCTCCATCCGCTCCCGCTTGACCGGGTGGGGCACCTGCCCGGCTAGCGTCGCCGCCTCGGTTTCGCGTCGCGGCGAGAAGACAAAGGTGAAGGCGCTGTCGTAGCCGACCTCGTCGACGACCTCCAGGGTCTGCTCGAAATCGGCCTCGGTCTCCCCGGGGAAGCCGACGATGATGTCGGTGGTGATCGCGCAGTCGGGCACGTGCTCGCGGATCAGCGAGACGCGATCCATGTAGCGCTGCCGGTCGTAGGTCCGGCGCATCCGTTTGAGCACCGCGCTGGAGCCCGACTGCAAGGGCAGGTGGATGTGCTCGCAGAGCGAGGGCAGCTCGGCGTGGGCGCGGATCACGTCCTCGCGCATGTCCTTCGGGTGCGGGCTGGTGTAGCGAATCCGCTCGATCCCCTCGACCGCGTCGATCTGCCCGAGCAGGTCGGCGAAGCCGATGCGCGACTCGGGCGGCAGGTCGCGGCCGTAGCTGTTGACGTTCTGGCCGAGCAGCGTCACCTCGCGCACCCCGTCGGCGCCCAGCGACTCGGCCTCAACCAGCAGCTCAGCCGGATCGCGGCTCACCTCGCGGCCCCGGGTCGACGGCACGATGCAGTAGGAGCACTTGCAGTTGCAGCCCTGCGAGATCTGCAGCCAGCCCTGGAACTCGCGCTCGCGCCGCGCCGGCAGGTGGCCGGAGAAGTCCTCGAACTCGAAGTAGCCCTGGGCGGTGAGCGAGTCCGAGTTGAGAAACTCGGCCAGCTTGTGGATCTGGCCGGGCCCGAAGGCGACGTCGACGAACGGGAAGCGCTCGAAGACCTCCTGCTTGACCGATTGCGCCCAGCAGCCGCCGACGCCGACCACGCGCTCGGGGTCTTCGGACTTCAGCCGCTTGGCCTCGCCCAGATGGGCGACGAAGCGGTTGTCCGCCGACTCGCGGATCGAGCAGGTGTTGAAGAGGATCAGGTCGGCCTCGGGGCGGCTTGCCGCCTCCTCGTAGCCGAGCGACTCGAGCATGCCCTGCATGCGCTCGGAGTCGTGCACGTTCATCTGACAGCCGAACGTGGTGACGTGGTAGCTGGGCATGGCCCAAGATTAGGCCAGGACGGCTACTCGGACTCCTCTTCTTCGGCTTCCTTGGTTGCGTGCGGCAGGCCGACCTCCTGCTCGTGATGCTCTTCCTCGTGCTTGGAGTGGAGCACGGCGAAGGTGGTCGAGAGGCCGACCAGCGCCACGAACCAGACGAGGACGAGCGGCGCCGCGCGGCCCGGGAACTTCTCGATCCGCAGGCCGAGGAAGGTGAAGACCACCGCCGAGACGGCGAGGACGGCCCCAGAGACGTAGAAGATCAGTTCGTAGTCCACGCGCGCGGCATCCTATCCAGAGGGGGCGGCGGAGCGAAGCCGGCGAGCGACCCCTACCTGGCGTAGTCCGTGGCGCGGCTCTCGCGGATCACAGTGACCTTGATCTGGCCCGGGTAGGAGATCTCGCGCTCGATCGCGCCGGCGATCTCGTGCGAGATCAGCGCCGCCTCCTCGTCGTCGACCTCACCGGGGTCGACGATCACGCGCACCTCCCTGCCCGCTTGCATCGCGTAGACCTTTTCCACGCCGGGATGGTCCGAGGCGAGAGCCTCGAGGTCGTGCAGGCGGGCGACATATCCCGCCAGCGTGTCGCCGCGAGCCCCGGGCCGTGCCCCCGAGAGCGCGTCGGCGGCCTGCACGATCACCGCCTCCACCGAGCGCGGCTCTACCTCGCCGTGATGGGCCTCGATCGCGTGGGCGACGGCCTCGGCCTCGCCGTAGCGGCGGGCGAGCTCGGCGCCGACCTGCGCGTGCGTTCCCTCCATCTCCTTGTCGGCGGCCTTGCCGATGTCGTGCAGGAGCGCCGCCCGCCTGGCGATGTCGCCCGCGGCACCGAGCTCCACCGCTATCAACGTCGCCAGCGAGGAGCACTCGACCAGGTGGCCGAGCACGTTCTGCCCGTAGCTGGAGCGGAACTGCAGCTGGCCGAGCAGGTCCGTCAGCCGCGGGTGGAGGCCGTTCACGTTGGCGTCCAGCCCGGCCCGCTCGCCTTCTTCGACCACGCGGTCCTCGATCTCCTCGCGCGCCTGCTCGAAGGCCTCCTCGCAACGCGCCGGGTGGATGCGCCCGTCGGCGATCAGCCGCTCCAAGGTGAGTCGGGCGACCTCGCGGCGCATGCCGTCGAAGCTCGAGATGCGGACTGCCGAGGGCGTGTCGTCGACGATGATGTCGACGCCGGTCAGCTGCTCGAGGACGTGGATGTTGCGCCCGTCGCGGCCGATGATCCTGCCCTTCATCTCGTCGCTCGGCAGCCGGACGAGCTGCGTCGTCGTCTGCATCGCGTGCGGGCCGGCGAGGCGCTGCGTCGCTGTCGCGAGGATCCCTCGCGCCCGGCGCTCGGCCTCGAGGCGGGTCTCGTCCTCGATCCTTCGCAGGGCGAGGCCGGCTTGGCGACGCGCGTCTGCTTCGACCTCCTCGAGCAGCGCCTGGCGTGCCTTCTCGGCGCTCAGCGAAGCGATCCGCTCCAGCTCGGCGCGCTGGTGAGCCTCGCCTTCCTCGACCGCAGCGGCGCGGCGGTCGAGATCTCGCTCTCGTGCGTCGACCGAGTCTCGGCGGCGCTCCAGCTCACTCAGCTGGGCGTCCAGCGCCTCCAGCCGGTCCAGCACCCGGTCGGGGGCTGAGCCGTTGCCGCGTGGGGACTTCCACGGCGGCATGCTGAATTTCATCTACCGCCATGGTAGCTAAGAATCCGCATCGCGCTGACGAGTCTCTTGCGAGCGCGATGCCGCTCGAGAAGCGGTGTCAGCGGCGTCGAGAACGGGCAGGTAGCCCTGCTGGCGCAGCGCATCGAGCGGGCGCGCCCACGCAAGGCTGGGATTGCGGGACCGCAGCCAGGGGGCCACCGAGCGAGGGCGAAGCCCGGCGCGCCGGATCAGCAGCGCGGCGATATCGGCCAAATCGTCCAGTCGCTCCGCGGCCGGCGAGTTGTGCTTCTCGTCCCATTGACCGATCGTCTCTGTGCCGACCCCGACGAGCGTCGCCAGCTCGCGGTCCTCCAAGCCGAGATCCCGAGAGAGGGTTTCGATCAGCTCGGCGCGGGGACGGACCCCTTCGAGCTTGCCGAGCACGGCTCGCACTTCGGGGTCGAGTCGGTCGGTTGCTGGAGTGGTTGTGTCCCGGCCGCTCATGGGAGGTGAAGCAACCGGGACACGCTTTCGACCCGCCATCCGCATCTATCTGCAATGTAACATATATGTGGTGGTCTAACCAGCACGGCCGAGAGAGGCTGACCAACTCACGTGTCGCAACCGACCCTCACACAGCTCGGAACCGCGATCCGCGGCCTTCGCGAGGAGCGCGAGTTGACCAGCGAAGGTCTCGCGCACGAGACCGGCCTCCACAGGTTCTCTATCTCCCGGATCGAGGGCGGCAAGCAGAATCCGACCTGGGTCGCGCTCTCCAAGATCGCAACCGCGCTCGACGTGGCGCTGGTCGACCTCGTCAAACGCGCAAGCGAACAGCCCAAATCTCAGGGCTGAGCCGAATGAGACAGTGGCGGCCGGCGGAAGCCTATCTCCACCTCGATCTGCTGCCAGTAACATTACGCAGAATTTTTCAGGCACACTCGATGGGAGGTGACGAGATGCAGCTCGCAGCCTGCGGACCGGCTCTACCGGTCATTTCAATCAACAAGTTTGGCTAACCCCCGAGGTCGTCTTGTCGCGTGGTCGGGCTTCGGCCATCGAAACTGCCGGGGCTCGGTCCCGCCGCATTGGCACGCGAGACCTTTTAAGAGCTTCAATTGCGGCGGGAAGCTAGTCACTTAGTCAAGCAGCCGCCCCGGCTTCACCTCGACCGCCTTGGCGAGCCGTTCCAGCGTCGAGACCTGCGGATCGCGTTTCCCCGCCTCGATCCGGCTGACCTCCGTGGCATGGACGCCGCTCCGTTCTGCAACCTGTTCCTGCGTCAAACCCAGCCGTTCACGCGCCTCGCGCAGGTTGGTGCCGAGGTCGGCCATGCCGGCAATCCTCTGTCCTGCGAGTAGGAACCTCCATAGGAAACTTCACAAGTTTCTGCGTAGACTCTCGCCTCCCCATGCCCCCTATTCAGACGACGGCGAGATGGGGGTCGTCTCGGCCTCTACGCAAGCGGGCCGAGATCGGCTCCTCACATGAGCGCGGCCTAGCCGTGCTTTGCAATGCGCAAAGTCGGGCTGACCTGCGCAACTTGTGCGATCTGCATCTGCCTCTCACCTCCCATGCTGCCGTCTCTCGAAGGCCCAAAAGGCTTGGCACTAGCCCCTAGGCATAGGTTCGCGCCTCGTCTGCCAACGATGGCAAAGGCGAAGTCAGCCCCAGTCTCGGTACGAGCGAGACAAACTCGGCCCTTGAATGTTCTACGCGTGCTTTGCCACGCGCATGGTCGAGGCGACCGGCGCGACTTGTGCGATCTGCATAGCTTCACTCCTCTCCGCGATTGTTCCCGGCAACGCCGCTGGGAAGGTAATTATGCTGAGGAGATTTTAATAGGAAATCTCACAAGTCCAGCTACAGGCCCTCATCTCCCCGATAACGGCTTGCCGGCGACGGCAAGAGGGGGGCCGATCCCAGGCCCAGTGCAGGCTGGCCGAGACCGGCCCCTGCGTGCGTGCGCTCTACCCGTGCTTGTAGATCTGCACGATCGGAGCCCTCGGCTCAACCTTGAGAACCGTCATTGGCACTCACCTCCCTCCTGCTTTGTCGTCCCGGCTACTTGCCGGGACAGGAGGGACCGATGGTAGGGAAATCCCGAATGATGGCTATTTCCCTAATGAAGAGGGAAAACTAGCAGCGCATTTGGCTTATGCTCTGCCACCTCTGACTATCCAGATCGCTCAGAGCAGGAGGGTTCGTGGCAGATATCAGTGAGCAGGACCGAAAGCGAAGCATCGAGGAGGGTGTCGCCTACAGCGTTGGGCATTGGATCAGGATCGAAATTCTCTGCATCCTCAACGCAGGCGTCTACAGTGCGTCTGAACTCGCCAAGCTCATACACCTGCCTCTGACGACGATAAGCCATCACATCAAGGAACTGCTCAACTCTCGCTCTATCGAGCTGGCGAGAATCGAGAAGAACCGCAATATCGATCAGCATTTCTATCGAGCTACTGAGCTTCCGTTTGTCTCCGACGAGGAGGCAGCGACTTTGTCGCCAGAGGTCAAGCAGGAATATGCCGCGGTGATACTGCGAGCGATTATGGCCGAGGGCTTGGGAGCCCTGTGGGCGGGGAAGCTGAATCGCGATCCCGAGGTTCGCATGATGTGGCGTTGGTACAACTTGGACGCTCAGGGTCGCCAAGAGCTAGCTGACGAGCAGCGAGAATCTTGGGAGCGAATTATGGCAATCGAGGCGCGAGCAACGAACAGACTTGCGAAGTCGGGTGAAGACGGTGTAACCATGATTGCGGCAACGCTGGGCTTCGAAAGGAGTAGGTCTATACGCACCACCGTCCCAGTGGTGCATAGGCTCACTCCTCAAGGGAAAGGCTGAGTTGTAGGGGAACCCCATTTGAGGGGTAAAACCAGTTCTAGAATTGGGCAAGACTTAAGCGTTCCTATCTGTAACCGTTCACTACTCAGAACAGAATCGACTGTTTGGGAATCACAGGCGGTCGGTCCGGGGATCATTCTGTGGGCGTGCGCTAACCGGCCTCTCCCTCGTCCCCGACGAACGGAAGGGGCGAGGGATGCCTGGAGGCAAGTCACATGAGGGTGCGTCGCACCTGCCGGCGCTGGTGGATCCCCGGCTCGTCAAGGCGCTGGATCATGTGCTGCGACAGCACATCCTGCTCGCCACCGTGCAGCGTGAGGTCAGCCCCAAAGAACTGTCGAGGGCCCTCGGCGAAGGGCTGAGCCAGATCAGCTACCACGTCAAAGTCCTCCGCGAGGACTGCGAGGGGATCATCGAAGAGACGCGCACCGAGCCGCGTCGGGGGGCGGTCGAGCACTACTACCGTGCGAACGTCAAGACGCTGCTCCCAGCGAAGGCTTGGCGACGGTTGAGGAAGGGGCTGCGAGCGGTGGTCGGCGCGGGCCAGGCGAATGACCTGTTCAACGACCTCGCCGGCGCCCTGAAGGCGGGCAAGCTGCAAGGCGCAAACGACCTCATCGCCCGAACTCCACTCGTCCTCGATGCTCAGGGCAAGCGCAACGTCAAGGCAATCGCACAGCGGGCGATCGAGGAAGTCGAGGACGAGCAGCAGGCAGCAGCCCAGCGCCTGGAGAAGGCCAACGGCAAAGGCAACGCTGCCGGCTATGTCTTCGCGTTACTGACCTTTGAGTCTGCCTGGGAGCCCGCCACTCCGCACGCCCTCGAAGCGCGTGCCGAGATCGCAGGGGTCTCGGCGCCAAACAGGGTGAACGGAGCCACTCGCAGCGCTGGCGGGACGAAGAGGGGCAGGGGCAAGGAGGGCACAGCAGGGAAGTAGGTCCGCGGAGGCGATGCAGGGGGCGCCAGCCCTCTGCATCGCCCATCGCCCTGCACCAACAACCCCGCCGAGAGAGCGAGCATGACGAGCAGCAAGACCCCACCCAAGTACGACGTTGCGACAGTCGAAGCGGTGATCCTCGAAGTGGCGGCCGAACTTCACCGGGAGCGTCTGACGGCCAGAGAGCTCTCGCTGAGGATCGTCAGCGACGCCGGCGACAGCAGGGAGATAGAGACAGCGAGCCGAGCGATCCACAACCTTCGCGAGGTGGGCCTGTTCTCCCACCGGAACGACGAGATCGTGGAGCCAACACAGGCGGCCCTTCGCGCCGTCGCGCTCCTTACATAGTCGAGCTAGGCGGCTTCGGCGATTGGCGGCTTTTCTTCCGCCGGGGCAGCCGGCTCCTCGGCGCCGATGCCGAGCGCGGCGCGGATCTTGGTCTCGATCTCGCTGGCGATCTCGGGGTTCTCGGCGAGGAATTGTTTTGCGTTGTTGCGCCCCTGGCCGAGCCGCGTCTTGCCGTAGGAGAAGAACGAGCCGGATTTCTGCACCAGGTCGTGCTCGATGCCGAAATCGAGCAGGCCGCCCTCGCGCGAGATGCCGACCCCGTACTCGATGTCGAACTCCGCCTGGCGGAAGGGCGACGCGACCTTGTTCTTGACCACTTTGACCCGAACCCGGTTGCCGACCGCCTCGGTCCCCTCCTTGAGGGTCTCGATACGGCGGATGTCGAGGCGCTGCGTGGAGTAGAACTTCAGCGCCCGGCCGCCCGGCTGGGTCTCGGGAGAGCCGAACTGGACGCCGACCTTTTCGCGGATCTGGTTGGTGAAGAGGCAGACCGTGTTCGTCCGGTTGAGGTTGCCGGCCAGTTTGCGCATCGCCTGCGACATCAGGCGCGCCTGGAGGCCGACGGTCGTATCGCCGATCTGACCGTCCAGCTCAGCTTTCGGCGTCAGCGCCGCGACCGAGTCGATCGCGACCACGTCGATCGCCGCCGAGGCGATCAGACGGTCGGCGATCTGCAGGGCCTGCTCGCCGTAGTCGGGCTGGGAGACCAGCAGCTCGTCGGTGTCGACGCCGATCTTGCGCGCGTAGGACGGGTCGATCGCGTGCTCGGTGTCGATGAAGGCGCAGATCCCGCCGCGGCTCTGGGCTTCGGCGATGATGTGGTAGATCAGCGTCGTCTTCCCCGAAGACTCGGGGCCGAAGATCTCGACGATCCGCCCGCGCGGCACCCCACCGATGCCCAGCGCCAGGTCGAGCGCGAGCGCCCCGGTCGGGATCGCCGGAATCTTGATCGTCGCATCGGCGCCGAGGCGCATCAGGGCGCCCTGGCCGAAATCGCGCTCGATCTGGGTCACGGCCGCCTCGAGCGCCGCGTCTTTGGCCTTGGCCTCCTTGGCCGAGGCGTCCTTCAGAGCCGCTTTCTTGTCTGCCATCTCTTCCACCTCACTGCCGCCCGTCTGCGGGCAGCTCGACTTGCGCCAACGGGGTGTACTGCGCACCCTGTGGCTGGAGTTCAGAACGGTAGAGCGTCACCCGGCGGCAAACCGTGGGTTGCAGCAACACTTGCGGAAGCCTCCCGGGAGGCCGCGAGACGAGCGCCGGCCGCTTCGACCTGCGTTCCTCGCGCCGCACCCGGGCGACGGTTATGTGCGGCCAGAACGGGCGCTTCTCCGGCTCGTAGAGGCGCGTCTCGACCAACTGCTCCTGCAGGCCCGCCTGCAGCGCAATCGTCGCCGGCGAGGCGGCGGGCAGGACGAAGAGGCGAGGGAGGCCGCGCTCGGGACGCGGCGCCGGGTCGCCCAGCTCAATCGTGGGAGCCTGCCCCCCGCTCGTCTCGACGATCTCCGCCAGGCGAGGGATCTCCTTCTCGGGCAGGTAGCCGAGAAAGGCCAAGGTGATGTGCAGCGACTCGGCCGGGACCGGGCGCAGGGCCGGGTCGGCAAGGGCCTCCCGCCCCCACTCCGCGATTCCGGCCCGCATCCGCCCGGGCAGGTCGAGGGCGACGAACAATCTCGCCCGCGGACTCTTCAGCCTCTCCCTTGCCATGCCGCCGACGCTACGTGGCCGCAGCGCACGTAACAAGGCCCCATCGTCAATGAAGTGTCAATACTTCGTGCTTCTTTGGTGCCGTCGACGCCGGCTCTGCTTGCATCGGCTCTTCTTCTTGGCACTCGTCCTCTGCGCGAGACGCCGCACCTGCTTGCCCCTGCGCCGGCTCGGTCGGCAACGCCGCTTGTGCTTGCCCGACACTTGCCCGATTGGCGGTGGAGCTGCCGTGAGCGGCGATACCGGCGACGGCACGAGCAGTGCAGAGTCAAGCTGGCGGTCGGTGTGCACGACTCCGTAGGGAGGGCAAGGGAAATCAACGACGTCAATACACGAAATGCCTTCCACGACCCCCTCGACCGCCGAGAGGCACAGCAGGGGTGCATCCACTCCGTGCTGAAGCGCTATGCCGTCGAGCTCGAAGTCGACGGAGGCAATACCTCTTCTTTCGCTCCCCAACCAGACGAGCTGGATGCCATCCCCGAGATCGGGCCAGTGGCGATCCGGCGATGAGCAACCGCCTTCCTGCGTAGCCGGCCCCACCGTCGCGTAGGGGATCCACCCACACAGCCAGGGTCCCGACTCCGGCAGTTTGGGCGGTACCGATTTTCCCGGCCCCGGCCCCGGCGGCGGCGGCTCTTGCGGCTCCGGCGGCTCTTGGCAGGCGTTCGACTGACGGACGGCCCCGGCGATCCAGCCGTGGGCTCCGTCCGGACTCACCTGCGCTCGCGTGATCTCGCCGGTCAGCGCGGCTGCAGTCGCCGGTGCGAGGAGCATGGCCGCCGTGAACACGGCACCGATCGCGAGGCCGCCGCGAATGTGTCGATTCGCTCCCGTCATCCCCTCCGTACCCAACTACGATCAGCGGAGTATTCACCGAGACCATACAGCGGGATGGCAACACCGTCTACAAAGGTGCGTCGTCGCCGCCGAGCAGCGTCCGCAGCAGGTGCATCGCGACCAGGGCGGAGCGTTCGCGGATGTCCGCGCGGTTGCCGGGAATGACCGGATCGCGAGCGATGCTCGTGCCGTCGGCGAGGCGAGCGTCGAAGCAGACGTAGCCGACCGGTTTCTCCTCGCTGCCGCCGTCGGGGCCGGCGATGCCGGTGATCGAGACGGCGACGTCGGCGCCGAAGCGCGCCAGCGCCCCGCGCGACATCGCCTCCGCCACCGGAGCCGAGACCGCGCCGTGCGCCTCGATCAGGCCGGAGTCGACCCCCAGCAGCTCGGCCTTCGCCTCGTCGGAGTAGGCGACGACGCCGCCGGCGAAGTAGGCGGAGGCTCCGGGCAGGTCGGTGATCCGCGCCGCCAGCAGGCCGCCCGAGCAGGACTCGGCCAACCCCAGCCTGCGCCCACCCAGGAGGCGGGCGAGCTGCGAGTCGACGGTCTCCCCGTCGAGGCTGAACAGGTGGCGGGCATGGCGGTCGGCGAGGCCCGCTCGCACCGCCTCGGCGACGACAGCGGCGCCGGCGCGGTAGCGGACGTCGATCTCGATCTCGCCGCGACGCAGGCAGGTGGTGATCTCGACCGCCTCCAGGTCGACCCCGCCGGCTCCGATCTCGCGCAGGCTCTTGGCGATCTCCGACTCGGGGAGCCCGAACATCCGCACGGTGTAGGCGAGCAGCGGCGTGGCACGGGTGAGGACTGCCTGCACCGGGGGCGACTCCATCGCCCCCGGCCACATCGGCCGCAGCTCGCGCGGCGGGCCGGGCAAGACGACGACCACCCGCTCGCCGGCGGGCACCACCAGGCCGGGCGCGGTGCCGACCGGATCGAGCGGCAGCGAGCCCTCGGGGATCATCGCCTGCTTGCGGTTGGCCTCGCGCACCGCCTCCTCGTCGAAGCGGAAGCGCCGCGCGAAGCCGCGCAGGATCTCAGCGATCTTCTCCTCCATCTCCTCGTCGAGCACCAGCTCCCGTCCGGCGAAGCGCCCGACGATCTCCGCGGTCAGATCGTCGGCGGTCGGTCCGAGCCCGCCGGAGGTCACGATCAGGTCCATCCCCTCGCCGGCCATGAAGCGCAGCGCCGACTCGAGGTCGGCGGGACGGTCGCCGACGACGAGGATGTGGGCGACCTCGACCCCGAGCTCCGCCAGCCGTTCGGAGACCCAGGGCCCGTTGCGGTCGGCGATGCGTCCGGTCAGGACCTCGGTGCCGGTGACGACGATCCCGGCGCGAACCACTGCTTCGCTCATTCGCAGTCGGGCCTTTCGCCTTCTTCGAGCACCGTCAGCTCGCCGTCGGAATCGATCGCGTAGCCGACCGGGCTGGCGCTGGCCGGAATATTCGCCTGCTTCCCCTCGACGAACATCGTCACCGAACCGTTGCCCAAGGCGAGTTCGAAGCGGGCGGAGCGGAAGGGACCGGCTTCCGCCCCTTCTTCGAGGATCTGGCCGTCGACCAGCGGCTTCGCACCGGCGTCGAGCAGACACACCCACACTTCCGCCGTCGCCGCCAGCCGCATCGCCACTCCGGGCTTGGTCGTCGCCGTCGCCGCCGCGTCCTGCTTGGGCTCCTGCTGCGGTCCGCGCTTTGCCGCCGGGGTCGAGGTGGACGAGTCGCCACCGCCGCCGGCCAGGGCGATTCCCACCAGGAGGGCAACCAGGGCGGCGCAGACGGCCGCGACGAGCAGGCGACCGGAGATCCGGGGGCCGCCCTCGCGCGCCCCGGTCGGAACCGGCTCGATCCGTTTCGGCGCCCGCTCGCCGCCGGGAGGGGCGGTGCTGCGCCGGTAGTCGTCGGCGAGACGCTCCCCGTCGAGTCCGAGGTACGAGGCATAGGTGCGGATGAAGCCGCGGGTATAGGCGCCGCCGGGGAGCGCGTCCCACTCCTCGTTCTCCATCGCCTGCAGGTAGCGGACGCGGATCTTGATCGCCGCTTCGACCTCGGAAAGGTCGACTTTGCGACGATTCCGCGCCTCGCGCAGGGTGGCTCCGATACCCGTGTCCACATGGACATTGTGTCTATTGAGCTGCCCCGGCGCGCGCAAACCGTCACCCGACCTGCATCCGACCCCTATTTGGGGTCGGATGCAGGTCGGGTAGTTCAGTCGATCGGGTCGGACTTGACGGCCACCGGCTCCGCGCCCTGCCCGCCGCCGAGCACCCGTGACAGGTCGGCCTCGGAGATCAGCACTTGGCGCGGCTTGGATCCCTCGTAGCCAGAGATGACGCCGCGCCGCTCCAGCATGTCGATCAGCCGCCCGGCGCGGGTATAGCCGACCCGGAGGCGGCGCTGGATCATCGAGACCGAGGCCGTTTCGGTCTGCACCACGGTGCGGATCGCGTCGTCGAGCAGGTCGTCGGCATCGGGGTCGAAGTCGCCCTCCGCTTCGACGCCCTTCTCCTCGTGGACCTCCAGCAGCTCGGCCTCGAACTCGGGCTCGCCCTGCTTGGCCCAGTGCCCGGTGATCCGCGCGATCTCCTCCTCGGTGACGAACGCGCCCTGCACGCGCGCCAGCTTCGAGGTGCCGGCGCCGCGGAAGAGCATGTCGCCCTGCCCGAGCAGTGCCTCGGCGCCGCCCTGGTCCAGGATCACCCTCGAGTCGGTCTGCGACGAGACGGCGAAGGCGATGCGGGCGGGGATGTTGACCTTGATCGTGCCGGTGATGATGTCGGTAGAGGGGCGCTGGGTCGCGAGCACGAGGTGGATCCCCGTGGCGCGCGACTTCTGGGCCAGGCGGATGATCGAGTCCTCGACCTCGGCCGGTGCGACCATCATCAGGTCGGCGAGCTCGTCGATCACGCAGAGGATGTGCGGCAGCGGCGCCTCGCCGGCCTTGGCGCGGGCGCGGTTGAGCTCGGCCAGGTTGCGGGCGCGGGCCTCGCCCATGATCCCGTAGCGGCTCTCCATCTCACCGATCAGGTTGGCCAGCACGTTGGCGGCGAGGCGGGGCGAGGTGACGACCGGAGTCAGCAGGTGCGGCACGTGCTCGTAGTGGTTGAGCTCGACCTGCTTGGGGTCGACCAGGACCAGGCGCGCCTCGTTGGGCGAGGCGTGCATCAGGATCGAGGAGAGGATCGCGTTGACGCAGCCCGACTTGCCGGAGCCGGTCGTGCCGGCGACGAGGACGTGGGGCATCTTCGCCAGGTCGGTCCAGACCGCGTTTCCGTCGATCCCCTTGCCGAGCCAGGCGACCAGCGGCGAGGTCTTCTCCGGCCGGCCGGCGTAGATGTCGCCGAGACGGACCAGGCGCCGGCGCGCGTTCGGCACCTCGACTCCGACCGCCTGCTTGCCCGGGATCGGCGCGAGGATGCGGATGTCGGTGGAGGCGAGCGCGTAGGCGAGGTCGTTGGAGAGCTCGGTGACTTTCTTCACCTTGGTGCCGGGCGCGAGCCGCAGCTCGAAGCGGGAGACGTGCGGCCCGCTGACGATGCCGACGATCTTGGCCTCGACCCCGAAGTGGCCGAGCGTCTCGACCAGCTTGCGGCCGATCGCCTCGTGATCGCGCGGGTCGGGGCCCTTGTCGCCTTTCCCCTTCTCCAGCACCTTTGCCGGCGGCGGCCGGTAATCGATCTGCTCGGATTCGGTGACCCCGCGCTTGTTGCCCATCGGGGTCAGCGGCGCCGGCGTCGCCTCGGGCGGCTCTACGACGGGCTCCGGATCGGGCTCCTCGGCGAGCTCCTCGAACTCGTGGGTGGCAGGCTCGGGCTCGGCGGGCTCCTCCGGATCCTCAGCGATGGCGATCGTCGGCTCGAAGTCGTCGTCCTCCGGGTAGGTGCTCATCACGTCGGTCGGGCCGGCCTGCGTCTCGAAGGTCGCCGGCGAGCCTTCGCTGCGGCGCTCCTCGCGGTGGCGAATCGCAGTCTGGGCGATGTCGCGCCCGCCGGCGAAGGTGTGGCGGACGCCGCGGCCGAGGCCGCGGAAGACGGTCGAGATCGAGGTGCCGGTGACGAGCATCCCGCCGATGGCCAGCATCAGGACGGTCGCGATCCGCGCCCCGACCGCACCGAGCAGGTACTCCAGCCCGGTTTCCAGCCCGTAGCCGACCTTGCCGCCGTCCCAGCCGAAGAAGAAGACGAAGCAGAGGTAGACCCCGGCGGCGATCAGGAAGAGCCCGATCAGGTCGAGGTGGCGCTGTTGCAGCCCCTCGGGCAGATGCGGCCGCGGCAGGCGGCGTTTGGCTTTCGCCTTGACTTTCCCTTTCGGCTTGCGGCGCGCGGCCGAGCCTCGCTTCTTGCGCACGAACATGGAAGCCGCTTCGACGGCAACGGCCCCTCCCCTGCCCGTGGGCTACAGCTGGGTTGCGATCAAGGTTGCCAGCACGGTGACGAAGCCCCCGATCATCGTCGTCTGCATCGACTTGATCTCTCCGCGCACCGCCCGGAATTCCGCATGCATCTCGCGGTTCATCTCGTCGACCTTGTGGTTGAGGTCATCGAGTCGCTCGTCGGTCCAAGCTCGTCTCATTGTCTGCATGATGCCACGCTAGGCGGTCGCGGCGCGCGGGTGGCGCGACGAATGCAAAATGTCTCACACGGGTTCTTCGCGGAAGACGCGCGTCAGGCGCAGACCCAGGCGCCGCCGCCGGAGTCGGCCCAGATTTCGGCGGCGATGCGGTCCTGTTCGGCCTTCGGCGCTTCGTGCGGGGCGCCCTGGCCACCGTAGAGATCCCAGGTCGAGGGCAGAATCTGGTACGCCCCACCGGCGCCGCTCGACGGGTTGAGCGCGCTGTAGTTGCCGCCCGACTCGCACATCACGATGTAGGTCGGGATCGAGTAGGGGCCGCCGAGCCAGCGGCCGACCGTTTCTTCGGCGGCGGCGCGGCTCGCCGCTTCTGCGGCCTCGATCTCGCTCACCCACTTGCCGATCTTCGCTTTGAGCGTGGCGAGCGAGGCGGCGCGAGCCTCTTCCAGCGAGCGCAGCTCCGCTGCGGCGGCCTCGGCGCGGCTGCGCACAGCGGCGATTTCCGAGCGGGCGGCGGCGAGGCGCTCGTTGTAGGCGTCGACCCGCGCCTTCAGCTCCGCCACGAGTCTGAGCTCGTGGCGGACCCGGTCGCGCACCTGCTCGACCCGCGCCGCGAGCTCGGTGTCGGCGTCCTCGATCCGCTGCAGGTATTCGGTCCGCGTGGCCAGCTCGTCGAAATCGCCCGAGGCGAGGATGACGCTGGCGGTGCTCGGCACGCCGCTCTCGTAGATCGCGACGAGGCGCTGGGCGAGCGCGCGGCGGGCGCGGCGCAAGCGCCTGCGCTCCACCTCGAGGCGCCGTTCGGAGCGCTCGACCTCGGCGGTCAGCCGGGCCGCCCGTTCGCGGCCGTGGGCGAGCAGGTCGGAGAGCTGCCGCTCGCGCTCCGCCGCGGTCGCCGCCTCGGTTTCGGTGGCGGCGAGGCGTTCCTGCGTAGCGCGGATCTCGGCCCCCAGCGAGGCGGCTTCCTCGCGCGCGCCACCGACCTTGTCGCGCAGCGCATCGATGTCCGCGGCGCTCGCCGAGCCGACCGCGAGCAGCGCTACGGCAAGGAGGCCGACTGCGGAGGATCTGCGCACGAGACCACCTCAGCCCTCGGGCACGTCCCGGTTGGCGAGGTAGACGGCGACGCCGATCGCCGCCACCGCCAGGCCGGCGCCGATGCGAAGCTCGCGACGGTAGCGGCGGCGTAGGTAGGCGATGGCGATGCGCAGAGCGGCCTTGCCGATCTTGTCGTTCACTGGCCCCCCTCCCCCTCGTCGCGCTGCCTGATCCGATACGCCATCCGCGACTGCAGCGACCAGAGCTCGATGAACCCCGGCGAGGCGGTCTGCGAGAAGAGCCCGCCCGACTCGGCGAAGGAGGCGAGGTCGGCGTCGTAGACGGCGTTGGGCGAGGATCTGGTGACGACTCGCACACTTCCTTTGTACAGCTTCAGCCCGATCGTGCCGCTCACCTGCGCGTTGACCGCATCCATGTATGCATCGAGGTCGGCGCGCAGCGGCTCCCACCAGAGCCCGGCGTAGACCAGGTAGCCCCACTTCTGGTCGAGCCCCGGCTTGAACTGGTTCTGGTGGATCGTGCCGACCAGCTTCTCCAGCTCCTGGTGCGCCGGCAGCAGGATCGCCGCCGCCGGCACCTCGTAGATGTCGCGCACCTTGAGGCCGACGATCCGATCCTCGATGTGGTCGACGATCCCGACGCCGTGACGGCAGCCGATCTCGGCGACGGCTTCGAGCAGCTCGACGATGCCGAGGCGCTTGCCGTTCAGCCCGACCGGCACCCCGGCCTCGAACTCGACCGTGACCGTCTCCGCCTCCTCGGGCGCCAGCTCGGGCCGCGTGACGAGCTGGAAGACGTCGTCCTCGGGCGCGTGGCCCAGGTCCTCGATCCAGCGCCCCTCCGAGGACCGCCCCCAGAGGTTGTCGTCGATCGAGTAGGGCGCGGCCTCGGTACCGCCCTTGACCGGAATGCCGTGCTCGCGCGCGTAGGCGATCTCCTCCTCGCGACCCATCTGCCAGGAGCGCACCGGGGCGATCGTCTTCAGCTCCGGTGCCAGGGTGGCCACGGTCGCCTCGATCCGTACCTGGTCGTTGCCCTTGCCGGTGCAGCCGTGGGCGATCGTGTCGCAGCCGCTGCGCCGCGCGTACTCCACCGCCAGCTCGGCGATCAAGGGCCGACCGAGGGCGGTGAAGAGCGGGTAGCCGCCGCCGTAGAGCGCGTTGGCCTTGATCGCCGGGACGACGAAGTCGGCGGCGAAGCGCTCCCTGGCGTCGACGACGTGGCACTCGAGCGCGCCGAGCCGCTTCGCCTTGTCCTCGATCACGGCGTAGTCCTCGCCGGGCTGGCCGAGGTTGACGGTGAGGCAGACCACCTCGGCGCCGTAGCGGTCCTGGATCCACTTCAGCATCACGCTGGTGTCGAGGCCGCCCGAGTAGAGCAGCAGCACCCGCCGCACCTCGGCGGGGTCGGCCTCGTAGCCCGCAGTGCGGACCTGCTCGGGGGAAAGCTCGGTCATTCGGCGGGAATCCCGCCGCTGCCGGTTTCTTCTTCGGGGGTGGTCGGCGGCGCCGTGGTCGTCTCGGTGGTCGTCGGTTCCGTGGTTTCGGTCTCCGTCGATTCCGTCGTGGTCGACTCGGTGGTCGGCTCGGTCGTCTCCTCGGTCGTCGGTTCCGTCACGATCGTCGACGGAGTCGCGGTCGTGTCGTCGCCGCCCCCGTCGGAGGCGATCACGACGATCGCGACGACGAGCCCGACGATCACCGCGATCAAGCCGGCGATCAGCAGTCGCATGTTGCCGTGCGGCCGCCCGGGCTCCGGCTGTCCCATGACGCGAGTCGGGTCGTCGTGCATGGAGCTAGTCCTCCGGGCCGAGGATCGCGTCGAGGATCTCGCCGGTGTCCTCGATGTCGAAGCCACTCCGCAGCCGCTCCTCGATTTCGCTGCGATCGGCGCCGGAGACCGCCATCTGGGTGGCCAGCAGGCGTGCCCCGGCCGAGCCCGGGCGCCGCAGCGTCGTCGGCTCGGCCTCGCCGGCCTCGTCTGCGTCCATCTCCACCGGCTTGAGATGCCCGGTGCGGCGCTCGCCCGACCCGGGCGGGTCGAGCTCGTCGGCGAGGTCGCGCAGGCGTTCGGCGACGACCCGGTCGGCACGCTCGTGCGCTTCGGCGAGATGGCGCTGCGCCTCCCGCTCGGCATCGTCGATAACGCTCGCGGCGGCCTGCTCGGCCGCGTCGACGATGGTCGCCAGGCGCTGCGCGGCGTCGGCGGCCGAGGCGGGCGGTCGCTGCTTTGGCGGAAGCTTCTCTGCACTCATGTAGCCGCGTAGCTTAGGAGTGAATCCGCGATCAGCGCAACGGCGCGCTCGATCTGGGCAGATTCGACCGTCAGCGGCGGCAGCAGGCGCAGCGTGCTCGGCGCCGGGACGTTGACGATCAGGCCGCGGCGCAGCAGGTCGCCGCCGACCTCCGCCGCGTCGATCCCGTCGGCCAGACCCACCCCGAGCATCAGGCCGCGGCCGCGCACCTCGTCCACCCCGTCAATCGCCAGCAGGCTCTCGCGCAGCGCCGCGCCGGCCTCCCGCACCCGCCGCAGCAGCGCCGGGTCGTCGACCAGGTCGAGCACGGCGAGGGCGGCGGATGAGACGACCGCGCCGCCGGCGAAGGTCGAGCCGTGGTCGCCGGCCGTCAGCACCTCGCCCAGCTCCTCGCTCGCCACGCAGGCGCCGATCGGCAGTCCGCCGCCGAGCGCCTTGGCGCTGGTCAGCAAGTCGGGCCGCACGGGCGTTTGCTCGTAGGCCCACAGAGACCCGGTCCGCCCCATCCCCGTCTGGATCTCGTCGAGGATCAGCAGCGCACCGGCCTCGTCGCAGGCCTGCCGGGCGGCGAGCAGCGTCTCCTCGCTCAGCGGGTGGATGCCGGACTCGCCCTGGATCGGCTCGATCATCACCGCGGCGGTGCTCTCGTAGACGGCGTCGCGCAGCGCCCCGGGGTCGTCGAACGGCACCGAGCGGAACCCGGGCAGCATCGGCCCCAGCGCCGCGTTCTCGGCGAGCTTCGGCGTCGCCGACAGCGCCCCGTAGGTACGGCCGTGGAAGTCGCGCTCGAAGCTGACGATCTCCGGCTCCTCGACGCCGCGCAGGTGGGCGTGCTTGCGGGCGATCTTGATCGCGCACTCGTTCGCCTCGGTCCCCGAGTTGGAGAGGAACACCTTCCCTCCCAGGCTCGACTGCGAGAGCCGCTCGGCCAGCCGCACCATCGGCTCGGTGTAGAAGAGGTTGGAGACGTGCATCAGGCGACCGGCCTGCTCGCGCACGGCCGCGACGACGGCGGGGTTGCAGTGCCCCACCGAGCAGACCGAGATCCCGGCGAGGAAGTCGAGGTACTCGCGACCCTCCGAGTCCCAGAGCAGCGCCCCCTCGCCGCGCACGAACTCGACCGGCGCCCGCCGGTAGGTCTGCATCAGGTAGCGCTCCTCCAGCGCCTGCAGCTCCTCCAGCCTCACGAGGTCACCATGGTGCCGATGCCGGCGTCGGTGAAGAGCTCCAGCAGCAGGCTGTGGGGCTGGCGCCCGTCGACGATGTGGGCCGACTGGGTCCCGCCCCGGATCGCGTCGACGCAGGCGGCGAGCTTGGGGCGCATCCCGCCGTCGATCGACTCCAGCTGCGCCTCCACCTCGCCGACGGTTGCGCGCGAGATCAGCGAGGCCTCGTCCTCGGGGTCGGCGAGCCAACCGCTGACGTCGGTGAGGAAGACCGCCTTGTAGGCGCCGAGCGCCGCAGCGACCTTGCCCGCCGCCTCGTCGGCGTTGACGTTGTACGCGTGCCCCTCGCGATCGGAGGCGGAGGAGGCGACCACCGGGATGTAGTCCTCGGCGATGTGGTTGAGCACGTCGACGTCGACCCGCTCGATCGAGCCGACGAAGCCGACCTGCTCCGCGTTGGGGACCGGCGCCACCTCGAACAGCGTCCCGTCCTGGCCGGAGAGGCCGACCGCCGGCTGGCCGTGGCGGTTGAGGCGCTGCACGATGTCGGAGTTGAGCTTGCCGAGCAGGACCATGCGGGCGACCTCGACCGTCTCCGCGTCGGAGACGCGCAGACCCTCGTGGAAGCGCACCTCCAGCCCCAGCCGCTCCATGTACTGGGTGATCTCGGGCCCGCCGCCGTGGACGATGACCGGGTTGAGGCCGACGTACTTGAGCAGCACGACGTCGGTGGCGAAGGCCTCGCGCAAGCCGTCCTCGCGCATCGCCGAGCCGCCGTACTTGATCACCACGGTGCGGCCGTGGAACTCCCTGATGTAGGGAAGCGCCTCCAGCAGGGTGTCGACGTTGCTGCTCATCGTCTTCTCCTCAGGTCGTGTACTCGGCGTTGATGCGAACGTACTCGTAGCCCAGGTCCGAGAAGTAGACGTGGGCGTCGTGCTCGCCGCGGTCGAGCCGCAGCCCGATCTCGGCCTCGGCGACGTCCTCGCCCAGCTCGGCGGCGTCGATCGAGTCGGCGCCGATCTCTTCCAGGTCCTCGCCCGCCAGCGCCATTCCCGCCGCCTGGGCGATCCGGCCCCAGTTGGGATCGCGGCCGAACAGGGCGGTCTTGACCAGCGGCGAGTTGGCGATCGCACGAGCGACCCGCTCCGCCTCGGCGGCGGAAGCGGCGCCCTCGACCCGCACCCGGCAGACCCTTGTGGAGCCCTCTCCGTCGGCGACGACCTCGATCGCCAGCTGCAGGAGGACCGCCTCCAGCAGACCCTCCGGCAGCGGCGCGCCGGTCTCGCCGGTGGCCTGCAGCAAGACGGTGTCGTTGGTGCTCATCTGGCCGTCGACGGTGATCCGCTCGAAGGAGGCATCGGCCGCCGTCCGCAGGGCGGCGGCGGGCTCGTCGACCGCAGCGTCGGTCTGCACGAAGCAGAGCATCGTCGCCATGTTCGGCTGGATCATCCCACCGCCCTTGGCCTGCGCCGAGACCGTCACCCCGCCGGCCCGCAGCGTGCAGCTCTTCGGCCAGCGGTCGGTGGTGAGGATCGCCTCGGAGAAGGCCATCCCGCCGCCCGCGGAGAGCGAGCCGGCGGCCTCGCCGATCCCGGCCGTCACCGCCTCGATCGGCAGCGGGACGCCGATCACGCCGGTCTCCGCCACGGCGACCGCGCTCGGGTCGAGGCCGAGCTTCGCGCCGGCCTCCTCGCACATCGCCCAGGCGTCGGCGAGCCCCTGCTCGCCGGTCTCGGCGTTGGCGTTGCCGGCGTTGACGACGGCGGCCCGGACCGCGCCGCGGTCGACCCGGTCGCGGCAGATCCGCACCGGAGCCGCGGCCGAGGCGTTGCGGGTCAGCAGCAGCGCCGAGGACACCCGCGGCGCGTCGCAGACGAGCAGCCCGACGTCGGTCTTGCCGCCGCCCTTGAGGCCGCAGTGCGCGGCACCGGCGCGGAAGCCGGGTGCGAGCTGCGCCGGGTCGAGCTGCTCGACCCCGGCCGGCTCCACCCAGCGGGATCTGAAGAATCCGCTCACAGCAGACCCTCCGTCTCCTCGAAGCCCAGCATCAGGTTGAGGCACTGCACGGCCTGTCCCGACGCGCCCTTCCAGAGGTTGTCGAGCGCCGAGAAGGCGAGCACCCGGCCGCGCTCCTCGACCGTGACGTAGACGTGGCACTCGTTCGTATCGCGCACGTCGCGCAGGCCGGGCGGCCGGTCGACCGCGTGGACGAAGGGCTCCTCGGCGTAGCGCTCGGCGTAGAGCGCCTGCACCTCCTGCTTGGAGATCGGCTCGCTCAGCTGCGCGTAGCAGCTGGTCAGCTCGCCCTGGTCGAGCGGCAGCAGGTGCGGGACGAAGGTGACCGGCGTCTCGCGGCCGAGCGCCGCCAGCTCCTGCTCGATCTCGGGCCGGTGGCGGTGGCCCTCGGTCTTGTAGGGGAAGGCGTTCTCGTCCATCGCCGCGTAGTGCATCGCGTCGCCGCCGCCGCGCCCGGCACCGGAGACGCCCTGCTTGGCGTCGATCACGACGTCGGCCAGCAGGCCGCGCTCGGCCAGCGGCGCCAGCGCCAACACGCTCGCGGTCGGGTAGCAGCCGGGAACCGCGACGAGCTTGGCCTCGCGCAGCTCGTCGCGGTAGAGCTCGGTGAGTCCGTAGACGGCGTCGCCGAACAGCTCGGGCGCCCCGTGCTCGCCGTACCAGCGCTCGTAGGTGGAGGGGTCCCGCAGACGGAAGTCGGCGGAGAGATCCGCCACGACGATGCCGCGCTCGCGCAGCGCGGCGACCGTCGGCGCCGAGGCACCGTGCGGGTAGGCGACGATCGCCGCGTCGACGTCCTCGAGCGCGTCGAGGTCGAGCTCGGTCAGCTCCAGCGGCACCCGGTAGCGCGGGTAGAGCCGGTCGAGCCGCGTGCCGGCGTCGCTGCGCGAGGTGACGCCGACCAGCTCCAGGCGCGGGTGGCGCCAGACGATCTGCGCGGCGAGGGCGCCGGTGAAGCCCGAGGCTCCGGCGACCAGGACTCTCGCTTTCTCATTCACGGAGGGATCCCCCGATCTCCGCGAGCCGCGCCGCGATCGAGTCGCGCTGCGCGGCGACCTCCTCGTCGGTGAGGGTGCGGTCGACGGCCCGGAACTCGAGCCGCAGCGCGAGGCTCTTGCGTCCCTCGCCCAGCTGCTCGCCTGCGTAGAGGTCGAACACGCTGGCGGCGCGCAGCAGCTCGCCGCCAGCGGCGAGGACCGCGTCGCGCACCTGCGCCGCGGGAACCTCGACGGGCACGACCACGGCCAGGTCCTGGAAGACGGCGGGGAAGGCGGTCGTGTCCTCGAAGGTCTCCTCCCCGGCAGTCGCGACCCCGACCAGCGCCGCGAGGCCGACTTCGAATCCGGCCGCCGACTCCAGGTCCCACTCGCGGCAGACGAGCGGATGCAGCTCGCCGATCCAGCCCGCGTCGGCCCCGCCGGCGAGGACCCTCGCGGCGCGGCCGGGGTGGAGGAAGGGCTCGGTGGCAGGCTCGAAGGCGAGGCTCGCTCCGAGCCCGGACGCCAAGCCTTCCAGCACCCCCTTGAGCGCGAAGAAGTCGGCCGGCTCGCCCCCGTCCCGCCAAGACTTCGGCACGAGCGGCCCCACCGCAAGGCAGCCAAGCCGGTGCGGCTCGGCAAACGGCGCCCCCCGCTCGCCGGCAAATTCCCCATCCGGCGGGTCGTCGAGGTAGACGCGGCCGGACTCGAAGAGGGCGACGCGCTCGGCGTCGCGGGCGAGGTTGCCCCGGGCGGCGGCGAGCAGGGAACCGAGCAGGGTCGTCCGCATCGTGGACTGGTCCTCGGAGAGCGGGTTGGAGAGCCTGACGCCGACCGCGCGCGGATCGCCCGCGGGAATCCGCAAGCGCTGTACCTCGCCGGGGTCGGTGAAGCTCCAGCCGACGATCTCGTCGAAGCCGAGGTCGCGCAGCGCGTCCTCGGCATGGCGGCGCAGCCGCTGGTCCCGCCGCAGCCCCCCCGCCCGGCCCGCCGACCCCGGCAGGGTCGAGGGCAGGTTCTCGTCGAGGCCGTGGACCCGCGCGACCTCCTCGATCAGGTCGACCTCGCGGGTGACGTCGTAGTGGCGATCGGGCGGCACCTCGACCGTGAGGTCGTCGCCCTCGGCCTCGACCCCGAAGCCAAGGCGTTCGAGGTAGGCGGCCTGGTCGGATCGATCGATCGGCATCCCGAGCAGGCCCTCGACCCGCTCGCCGCGGAGGCGGATCCGGGGCGGCGCTGGGATCTCGGCGGCGACGTCGATCGTGCCCGGCACCAGCTTCGCCCCACAGAGCTCGACCATCAGCCGCGAGGCGATCCGCTGCGCCCGCTCGCAAAGCGCCGGGTGAAGCTGTTTCTCGAAGCGCGAGGAGGCCTCCGACCGCAGGCCGAGCAGGCGCGAGGTGCGCAGGATGTTGGTCCCGCTCCAGTTGGCGACCTCGAGCAGTACCCGCGTCGTCCCGGCGGAGACCTCGGAGACCTGCCCGCCCATGATCCCGGCGATCCCAGAGGGCCCACGACTGTCGCAGACCAGCACGGTCTCCGCGTCGAAGGTCCGCTCGACGCCGTCGAGCGTCGTCATCTTCTCCCCCGCGGCCGCGGCGCGCACGGTCAGCGCCCCGTCCGGGACCCGGTCGAGGTCGAAGGCGTGCAGGGGCTGCGCCGTCAGCAGCATCGCGTAGTTGGTGATGTCGACGACGTTGTTGATCGGCCGCTGCCCGGCGGCGCTCAGCCGCGCCTGCAGCCAGGCCGGCGAAGGACCGACCGTGACGTCGGTGAAGACGCGCGCGGTGAAGCGCGGGCAGAGCTCGGGAACCTCGACCGCGACCGAGGCGTAGTCGGATGCCTTCCCCTCGCCCTCGGCCGGGGCGTCCTCGGCCCAGGGCTCGGGAGCGAGCGGCGAAGCCGCGATCGCGTGCACCTCGCGGGCGACGCCGTAGACGCCGAAGCAGTCGACCCGGTTCGGCGTCACCTCCAGCTCGAGCACCGGCTCGGCGAGCGGCAGCAGCTCGCCCAGCGGCGCCCCCGGCGCCGCTCCGTCGTCGAGCACCAGGATCCCCTCCGAGTCCTCGGCGATCTCGAGCTCGGCGGCGGAGAGGATCATCCCGTGCGACTCGACGCCGCGCAGCTTCGCCTTGCCCAGCTTCGTCCCGCCGGGCATCGTCGCTCCCGGCAGCGCCACCGGCACGGTCTGCCCGGCGGCGACGTTGGGCGCGCCGCAGACGATCGTGCGCGGCTCGCCGTCGCCGGTGTCGACCGTGCAGACGCTGAGCCGGTCGGCATCGGGGTGCTTCTCGCGCTCGACCACCCTGCCGACGACGAAGCCCTCGGCGGTGGGTGGGCCGACCGTGCCGACCCGCTCGACCTCGGTGCCGGTCATCGCCAGCCGCTCGGCCAGCTCAGCCGCCCCGATCCCGGGATCGCAGTACTCGCGCAGCCACGAGTACGGGACCCTCATGAGAACTGCTCCAGCATGCGCACGTCGTTGTCGAAGAAGCGGCGCAGGTCGGGGACGCCGTGGCGCAGCATCGCGATCCGCTCGACCCCCATGCCGAAGGCGAAGCCCTGCACCCGCTCGGGGTCGTAGCCGTTCTCGGCGACGAAGCCGAGCACGTTCGGGTCGACCATGCCGGCGCCGCCGACCTCGATCCAGCCCTGGCCCTTGCAGAGGTTGCAGCGCTCGCCGCCGGCGAGCTCGCCGCTGCCCGCGCACTGGAAGCAGGAGACGTCGAACTCGACGCTGGGCTCGGTGAAGGGGAAGAAGTGCGGCCGCATCCGCGCCTCGCGCCCGGCGCCGAAGATCGCCTTCAGCATTTCTTCCAGCGTTCCCTGCAGGTCGGCGAGCGTGATCCCCTCGCCGATCGCCAGCCCCTCGACCTGGTGGAACATGGGCGTGTGGGTGGCGTCGGAGTCGCGCCGGTAGACCTTGCCGGGCACGATCGCGAAGATCGGCGGCGCCTGCGCCTCCATCGCCCGGATCTGCACCGGCGAGGTGTGGGTGCGCAGCAGCACCTCGGGGTGCGACTGCACGTAGAAGGTGTCCTGGAGCATCCGCGCCGGGTGCCCCGGCGGGTGGTTGAGCGCGGTGAAGTTGTAGTAGTCGTGCTCGATCTCCGGCCCCTCCATCACCCGGTAGCCGAGCCCGATCATCACGTCCTCGATCTGCCGCGTGGTGCGGGTGATCAGGTGCAGGTGACCCGGCGGGCGGACCGGGGTCCCCGGCAGGGTGACGTCGATCCGGTCGCTCGCCAGCCGCACCTCGAGCTCGCTCGCGTCGACCTCGGCGGCGCGCCGGTCGAGCAGCTCTTCCAGGGCCTTGCGCGCCCGGTTGGCGGCGCCCCCTACCTTCCCCCGCTCCTCGGCGGGGAGCTCGGCGATACCGCGCAGGATCGTCGTCAGCTCGGCCTTGCGGCCGAGGTAGCGGACCCGCAGCTCCTCCAGCTCGGCGGTGCCGGCGGCGGCCTCGATCGCCGCAGTGGCCTCCGACTCGATCTTCTCGATCTGCTCAAGCATCTTCGGCCACCTCCTGCATGGCGGGCGACGATAGCCGCTCGCAGGCGATGGCCGCGGCGGCGGCGACGTTGAGCGACTCGGCCCCGCCGGGGCGCAGCGGAATCGTCACCTCGACGTCGCATTCCCGCCGCGCTTCGGCCGACAATCCCTCGCGCTCGGCGCCGAGGCAGACGGTCGCCGCGCCCGTCAGCGCCTCCAGCCCGCCGCCGCCGTGCGCGACGAGCGCGGCGCGCGGCGCCGGCGTCGCCTCGATCCCGGCCCGCAACAGCGGCTGGCCGAAGATCGAGCCCATGCTCGCCCGTACCGCCTTCGGCCCGTACGGATCGGCGCACCCCGGGCCGAGCACGACCGTGCCGCCGAGCAGAGCGTGCGCGCTGCGGACGATCGCGCCGACGTTGCCCGGGTCGGCGACGCCGTGCAGATAGACGGAAGGGGCCGTCGCCTCGTCAGCCCATGCCTGCGGCCAGACGGCGATCGCCCGCGTGCCCGAGCCGAGCGCCGAGACCTCGGCCAGCAGCTCCGGCTCCACCTGCTCGCCGCCGAGGCCGCTGCCAGCGGCGCTGAGCAGGAAGCGCGGCTCCGCACCCGCGGCGAGGCCCGCCTCGACCAGATCCTCGCCCTCGGTGGCGAACAGCCCCTCGCGCTCGCGCTGCCTGCGCTCGCGCAGCTTGCGCACCAGCTTCAGCTTCTCGTTTTGGGGGCTCGAAATCATCCTGTTCGGTTCTCGGTGGTGGTTTCTTCTCCTGGAACGTCCGGACAAATAAAAACGGGCCGTAAAGACGGCCCGCCCGGGAAAGTGGAGTGTGGGTTGCGGGCTAGGCGGCCGCACCCTCCCGGGCTAGCTCCACGAATCGGCGAAAGGCATCGCGGTCGGTGACCGCGATCTCGGCGAGCATCTTGCGGTTCACCTCGACGTCGGCCTTGTCGAGGCCGTGGATCAGCTCCGAATAGCTCATGCCCTCGAGCCGCGCCGCGGCGTTGATCCTGGTGATCCAGAGCCGCCGGAACTCGCGCTTGCGGTTGCGCCGATCCCGGTAGGCGTACATCCCGGACCGCTGCACCTGCTCTTTGGCGAAGCGGTAGGAGGAGTGCTTGCGACCGAAGTAGCCCTTCGCTTCCTTCAGCACCTTGCGGCGCTTCTTGCGCGCGTGGACGGAGCGCTTGACCCGGCTCACTTTCCGCCTCCGAGCAGGGTCCGGACGCGCTTCTCGTCGGCCTTGGCGATCTCCACCGGCCGCGCCATCTGCCGCTTCCGCTTCGGCGACTTTTTCTCGAGGATGTGGCTCGAGTAGGCACGCCGCCCACGCAGCTTGCCCTTGGCGGTCTTGCGGAAGCGCTTCTTGGCGCCGGAATGGGTTTTCATCTTCGGCATCGGGACGAGTATTGAAGCAGACCGAACGCCACGCCTGCGGGCGCCGGGGTCGCCGCAGGTACGCTGGCGCCCGATGCGGATCGTCTACGTGGTCGGAACGCGACCGAACTTCGTCAAGACGGCGCCGGTGATCGCCGCGCTGCGCAAGCGCCTCCCGGAGGGCCGCCACGCGATCGTCCACACCGGCCAGCACTACGACCGGGAGATGTCGGAGGTCTTCTTCGAGGAGCTCGGCGTGCCGGCGCCCGACCACATGCTCGAGGTCGGCTCGGGCAGTCACGCCGTGCAGACGGCGCGCACGATGGAGCGGCTGGAGCCGGTGCTGGAAGCGGAGGAGCCCGACCTGGTGATCGTCCCCGGCGACGTCAACTCGACCCTCGCCGCGGTCCTGACCGCGGCCAAGATGCAGATCCCGGTCGCCCACATCGAGTCCGGCCTGCGCAGCTTCGACCGCACGATGCCCGAGGAGGTCAACCGGATCGTCGCCGACGAGTTCTCCGAGCACCTCTTCCTGCACAGCGAGGAGGCAATCGAGAACCTGCGCGCCGAGGGCATCGCCGAGGAGCGCATGCACTTCGTCGGCAACACGATGATCGACACGCTCGTCGCGCTCGAAGATCGATTCCGCGCCGCCGGCGCCGCGGCGAAGCTCGGCGTCGAGCCGGGCGGCTACATGCTCGTCACCCTGCACCGCCCAGCCCTGGTCGACGGCGAGCTGCTACCCGAGACGGTGCACCGGCTCGCGGCGCTCGCCCGCGAGATGCCCGTCGTCTTCCCGGTGCACCCGCGAACTCGCAAGCGGATGGAGGCGATCGAGTCCGAGCACCCCGGGCTGCTGCTCTCGGAGCCGCTCGGCTACGTCGACTTCCTCTCGCTGATCGCCGACGCCGCCGCCGTCCTCACCGACTCGGGGGGGATCCAGGAGGAGACGACCTACCTCGGCGTCCCCTGCTTCACCCTGCGCGACAACACCGAGCGGCCGGTGACGATACGAGCCGGGACGAACACGCTGCTCGGCCTCGATCCGGCGGCGATCGCCGGAATCCCCGCGGCCCTGGCCGAGCAGCCTCGGGGGCGTCCAACCCTCCCCCTCTCTGGGACGGCCACGCGGCAGAGCGAATCGCCGACACGCTGACGTAGGACCCTCCCGACGGGGATGGAACGTCTTGTACTTTTCGTCACCTGCCTCGGGGCGACAGCCCCGGGGCGATTCACCGAAAAAGTTAAGTGGAATCCCCGTCGGGAGGGTCCTGCTCGCCCTCCGTCTTCTCTTTGTCCGGGGCCGCCACCTCTTTGCTGGGCGCCAGCATCATGCTCATGTTGCGCCCTTCCTGCAGCGGCTCGGACTCGATCGTCGCGAGCCCGTCGAGATCCTCGAACAGGCGCTGCAGGAGGTCGCGGCCGCGCTCGGGATGCGCCTGCTCGCGGCCGCGGAACATGATCGTGATCTTGACTTTGTTGCGCTGGCGCAGGAAGCGCTCGACGTGGCCCTTCTTGGTCTCGTAGTCGTGGGTGGCGATCTTCGGGCGCAGCTTGATCTCGCGGACGTTTACCTGCTGCTGGTGCTTGCGGGCGGCCTTCTGCTTCTGCTCCTGCTCGTACTTGTACTTCGAGTAGTCGAGCAGGCGGGTCACCGGCGGCTTCGAGTTCGGAGCCACCTCGACCAGGTCGAGGTCGGCCTCCTGCGCCCGTTTCATCGCCTCGGCGGTCTCGACGATGCCGAGCTGCTCGCCGTCGGCGCCGATCAGGCGCACTTTGGGGACGCGGATGCGCTCGTTGATGCGCGTCGTATCGCGCTCGGGCGGTCGGCGATCGAACCTGCGCGGGACAGGCACTAGTGAGAGGAGAGGTGGAGCTTCAAGAGGACGAGGGATGCGGAGGCAGCCACGGGACGCTCAGCGGCGCGGTGTGTTTGGCATGCCTGCGAACAAGTGGCCCGGAGTATAGAGGCAGAACCAGTTCAGGGTCGCCGACCGCTAGGCCGTCTGCTCGGCGCGGTGGACGAGGTCGGCGAACTCGGCGAGGTTCATCGTGCCCAGCTCGCCCTCCGCGTGGGAGCGCACCGCCAGCTCGCCGCTGTCTTCCTCGCGGTCGCCGACCACCAGCATGTAGGGGTTGCGGCTGAGTTCGGCATCGCGAACCTTCTTGCCGATCGACTCCGAGCGGCGGTCGACCTCGACCCGCACGCCGAGGTCGCGCAGCTGCACGGCGACCCGGTCGCCGAACTCGACGTGGCGGTCGGAGATCGGCAGCACTGTCGCCTGCACGGGGGCCAGCCAAACCGGGAAGCGACCGGCGTGGTGCTCGATCAGGATGCCGGCGAAGCGCTCCATCGAGCCGAGCAGGGCGCGGTGGATCATCACCGGCCGCTGCGGCTCGTCTTTCTGGTCCGTGTAGGTGAGGTCGAAGCGCTCGGGCATGAAGAAGTCGACCTGGCAGGTTCCGCACTGCCAGGAGCGCCCGAGCGCGTCGGTGATGTGGAAGTCGATCTTCGGCCCGTAGAAGGCGCCGTCGCCGGGGTTGAGCGTGTACTCGCGGCCCTGGCTCTCCAGCGCCCCGCGCAGCGCCTCCTCGGCCTGCGCCCACTGCTCGTCGCTGCCGATCGACTTCTGCGGCCGGGTGGAGAGCTCGATCCTCACGTCGTCGAAGCCGAAGCGCGCGTAGAGCTCGTCGATCGCCTCGCAGATGCCGGTTACCTCGTCGACGATCTGCTCCGGCATGCAGTAGATGTGCGCATCGTCCTGGGTGAAGGCGCGCACCCGCAGCAGCCCGTGCAGCACCCCCTCGCGCTCGGCCCGGGAGACCTGGCCGAACTCGGCTACGCGCAGAGGGAGCTCGCGGTAGGAGTGGCGTTCGGCGTCGAAGACCAAGCAGGCGCCGGGGCAGTTCATCGGCCGGATCGCGTACTGCCGCTCGCCGGATTCGGTGAAGTACATGTTCTCGCGGTAGTTGTCCCAGTGGCCGGAGCGGTGCCAGAGGTCGACGTCGAGCACGTGCGGGGTCTTGATCTCGACGTACTCGCGCTTGCGCAACTGCTTCTGCACCTCGGCCTCGATCAGGCGCAGCAGGACGGTGCCGTGGGCGAGCCAGAAGGGCATGCCGGGCGCCTCCTTGCGCAGCATGAAGAGGCCGAGCTGGGGGCCGAGGCGGCGGTGGTCGCGGGCCTTCGCCTCCTCGATCCGCTCGAGGTGGACGTCGAGATCCTTCTTCGAGAAGAAGGCGATGCCGTAGATCCGGGTGAGCATCGCGCGGCTCTCGTCGCCACGCCAGTAGGCGCCCGCGACAGAGCTCAGCTTGATCGCCGCGATCCGGCCGGTGCTGGGGCCGTGGGGGCCGCGGCAGAGATCCTCGAAGGGGCCGTTGCGGTAGAGCGAGACCGTCTCCACCCCTTCGTCGCGGACGAGATCCTCGATCAGCTCGATCTTGTAGTCCTGGCCCTGGGCGCGGAAGATCTCGATCGCCTCCGCCGGCGGCAGGTCGCGGCGCTCGAACGGCTCGTCGGCCTTGATGTGCTCGCGCATCGCCGCCTCGATCCGCCCCAGGTCGTCCTCGTTGACGCGAGCGTCCTCGGGGAACTCGAAGTCGTAGTAGAAGCCCTGTTCGATCGGCGGGCCGATCGTCACCTTGGTCCCCGGGTAGAGCTCCAGCACCGCCTCGGCCATGACGTGGGCGGCGTCGTGGCGGATCAGCTCCAGCGCCTCGGGGTCGCGCTCGGTGAGAATCGCGATCTCCGCCCCGTCTGGAAGCGGGGCGCTGAGGTCGCGCAGCTCGCCGTCGACGCGGATCGCCAGCGCCGCCTTCGCCAGGCCCGGCCCGATCGCCGCTGCGGCGTCGGCGCCGGTGGCCCCGTCGGGCAGCTCCAGCGGTTTGCCGTCGGGGAGCTTCGCGGTGATCTTCGTCGTCGCCTCCATCCGGGGCAATGCTACGGCCCTTGGCGTGCCTGGCGAACCGCGATCAGCGGACACGGGCCGGGGCCGCCGACCGCTTCGCGGCGCTCCCAGACCGCGTAGGGCCCGGCGCGGCGGCGCGGGGTCAGGCCATCGAAGGGCGGGCGAGGCGCCGGGCCAGTGGTGACGAAGTAGCGGATGCCGGTCGGCGCAGCGCCCCCGGCGGCGCTCTCGGGCTCGATGCAGACCCGGCCGCCGCGCAGCTCCCAGGCGATGTAAGGGAGCCCCTGTTCGTCGGCGAGGAGCGTCCGCGGCGCCAGCACGAGGGTCGAGCCGCTGGCGAGCAGCGGCCGCAGCCCGGTGAGCACCGGCGAGTAGGAGGTCGGCCCGACCGGCGCGTTGGCGAAGGCGAGCAGGGAACACGCGCCAGCGAGCAACAGATAGAGGACGAGCGCCACCGCCGCGGGTCCTGTCACGGCAGGGGACCCACCTCCCCCTGCGGTAGCTAAAGCTTCCTCGGGGGAGGTCCCCCCTACGCCGCCACCCGCGGGTGAGGCGCCTCTGACCCACGACAGGAGGATCGTGAGGGTGAAAAGCGGGGCGGCGATCTCCAGCGCCTTGGCGGCCGTGTACGGCGTGCCACCCAGGCGGGCTGCAACGTAGATCGCGGCGACGCCGGCCAGCCCGGCGAGGATCGCCGACTCGCGCCGGCGCCAGCAACGGGCCAAGCCGTAGAGCAGCAGCACCGCGGCGAAGGCGGCCCCCAGGTAGTAGGCGAAGGCGGGCGCGGCCCCGTCGCCGGGGGCGAGGCGGAAGTCGCCGGAGGGCCAGATGCCGAGCGCGGTGAAGGGCGAGACCTGGCCGAAGAGGTTGCCGAGGCCGGGGCCGCTGGGGTCGAAGGTCTCGAACTGCTTGAAGTCGATCATCCGGCCTAGCTCGGGCAGGACGCCGACGATGAAAACCAGGACGGCCAGGGACATTGCTCGCCGGCCCGCGGGTCCTGTCACGGCAGGGGACCCCCCACCCCCTGCGGTAGCTAAAGCTTCCTCGGGGGCGGTCCCCCCTGCCGCGCCACCCGCGGGAGACGCGAACTGGTCCAGGACGAACCAGATCGCCGCGATGGCCCCCAGCCAGATCAGACCCGGGAAGCTGTACACGTGCACCGAGCCGATTGCGAGGAATGCTGCGGGGACGAAGCGCAGGGGGAGGTTGCGCCAGCTGTGGGTGCTCTCGCGTAGGGCCAGGACGAAGGCGAGGACGAGGAGGGCTTGGATCGTCTCCTTGAAGGCTCCCTGGGCGAAGTAGGAGGCGACCAGGTACGGGAGGCCGACGAGGAGGGCGGCGGCCGTGCGGCGCAGCGGGGGCAGGTCGGCGAAGGCCGCGAGGGCGGTCAGCGGGGCGAGGATCGCAGCGGCGATCGTCAGGCCGCCGAAACCCTGGACCAAGCCGATGCCCAGGCCCTTGTCGAGCGCCACGACGATCGCGTGCGGGCCGAGCGGGTAGCCCTGATGCAGCAGCTGCGAGCCGTCGCCGCTCGCCAGCCTGGCGGTGGCGAGCAGGTGTTGCGACATGTCCGGGTTGAAGCCGGTGCCGAGGATGCCGAAGTGGCCTTCGGCGGCGAAGGGAAGCGAGGCGGCGAGCAGCGCGCCGATCGCGACCGGCAGGCCGGCTCGCAACGCCTCCCCTCCCCCCTCGACCCGCCCTCGTAGGTAGATCGCCGCGGCGACGGTCAGGACCAGGATTGCGATTGCCGAGACGGCGCCGTCCCCCGGCAGGCGCACGGTCGCCCAGCAGATCGCGCAGACGAGAGCCAGCCCCGCGGCGGGCGAGAGCCAGGACCACCGCCTGGCCCCACAGAGCGCGATCGCCGCCTGCCCGATCGCCAGCGAAGCAACGCATACCGCCACAACCGCCGCATAAGTCCCGATCACAAGGCGGCGAGCCTAAACTGAGCGCATGGCGCATGTCCCGCCCGCCCGGCATCTCCTGCGTGCCAGGGACCTGGCCGACGCTCGCTACTTCGAGGAGCTGAGCGTCGATGACCTGGCCGGCGCCGCCGGTCTCTCCCGCGCACACTTCAGCCGCGAGTTCCGCCGCGCCTTCGGCGAGTCGCCGCACGCCTACCTGCTGACGCGACGGCTGGAGCGCGCCACGGCGCTGCTGCGCAACACCGACAACTCGGTCGCCGAGATCTGCCTCGCCGTCGGCCTGCAGAGCATCGGTTCGTTCACCACCAGCTTCACCCGCACCTACGGGCAGTCGCCCACCGCCTATCGCGCCGGCTATCCGCCCGCCTCGCACCTGGCGCGCGTTCCCGCCTGCGTCGTCCGCCTCAACGCCCGGCCCCAACACCGCACGTTTCGAGAAGACAGGGGCGAGGTACCGGCCTAGCATCGGCAACGACCTGTCCCGTAGAGCAAGGAGAACCCGATGATCAAGATCGCAAACGCGCAGCTGTGGGTCCACGACCAGGACGAGGCCCTCGCCTTCTACACCGAGAAGCTCGGCTTCGAGGTGCAGGCCGACGTCACCCTGCCCGAGATGGACGGCTTCCGCTGGCTCACCGTCGGCCCGCCCAACCAGGAGGACGTCTCGATCGTGTTGATGGCGATCCCAGGGGCGCCGGTGATGGACGAGGAGACCGGCAGCCAGGTCCGCGACTTGATGGCGAAGGGATTCGCCGGCACCGTCTTCCTCACCACCGACGACTGCCAAGCGTCCTACGAAGAACTGAAGGCGCGTGGCGTCGAGTTCACCGAGGCGCCGGAAAAACGGCCCTACGGGATCGACTCGGGCTTCCGCGACCCGTCGGGCAACAGCTTCCGCCTCACCCAGGTTCAGCTGCCGGCGGCGGTCTGAACTCGCCGCCGCCGAGCTCCGGCGGCAGTACACGCGGCCCCTCGGGATAGAGCAGGCGCAGCTGCGCCTCGCTCATCTCGAGCGTGTTCGCCAGTTCGGGCGGAGCACCGACCACGAGCCAGAGCGCCTCGGCGTCGGTGTCGTTGAAGACCTGGCGCACCGAATCGGGCTCGACGAGGAGCGCATCGAGCGGCCCAAGCTCCAGCGCCTCTTCGTCGACCCTGATCCGGCCGCGCCCCTCGAGCAGCACGTAGAGCTCCTCCTGACGCTGGTGCCGGTGCTTGGTAGACGCCTCCCCCGGCCGCAGCCGCCACAGCCGAGCGCCGAGACTGCCGGCCTCCAGCTGCTTGCCGAGGTCCGTGTTGAGCACCCGCATCTGGTTCGACTCGCGCCAGAAGGCGTTCTCGGCGCGCAGCAGGCGATGGGCCATCGTCAGCTCCTTCGGGTGATGACGGAGTGGGCGCTACTGGGCTCGAACCAGTGACCTCCAGCTTGTCGAGCTGGCGCTCTCCCAACTGAGCTAAGCGCCCCAGGCGGGAGAGCTGAATCTAGCAGCGGACCCGACAACGAGTCGATGGCTCAAGTCGCCGGCTGCAAGCGCCGATGCAAGGCGTGCAACTTTTTCCCAGACGGCGTGTTTATCTATCTGAAGTCGCCACTCCGGCGACGGGACAACTTCAAAGGCTTGAGGACCGACGAGCCGGCGACAGACGACCCGGCGGTACGTCCTTCGGAAACAGAGGGCCCCCATGCGGGGCCCTTTTCCGTTCCCCGAATCCGCGCCCCCGTTCTTGCCACCGTGGACTAGCCAGCTCTGTCGAGCGCGAGCCGGATGTCCTTGATGAGGAGCTGCAGGTTCATCGGATCGGTTGGCGAGGCCTCGAAGCCGAAGCGCTCGTAGAAGGCCCGGGCATCTTCGTTGACCGCGTGCACGAGCAGGAGGCGCATGCCGGCTTGCTCCGCCACCGAGAGCGCGCGGCTCATCGCGTCTCGCAGGAGGAACGCCCCGATTCCCTTGCCCTGAACGGCCTTATCGACCGCCAGCCGTGCCAGCAGCATCGCGGGGATTGGGTTCCGCGGCATTCCCTTTTGCGCTCGAGGGGTCGCGTCGACGTGCTCGATCGAAGCCAGTGAGAGTGCGTGATAGCCGACGACCCGCTCCTGCTCAGCATCTACGACGACGTAGGTGCGAGCGGACCCTGCCCCTGCCGCCGCGCGGGCGTGCTTGACAAGCCAGATGTCCAACGACCCGACTCCGCACTCGAATCCGTTGATCCGATGCTCGTTGTCGAGCGGCTGAGGATCTAGAAATCGAGACACTCGGCCTATTCGGGTCGAGGGCGCGAGAAAAGCTTGGCGAGCTCGGGGCGAGCCTTTGCCGGTTGATCCATGGCCGCGACGATCTCCTGCCACGCCTCCGGAGCGACCGGGAAGCTGGTTCGGTCGGCGAGCAGACGCTCGGCTCGCTCGCGACCGCTCTCGACGAGGAACTGCGTCAAGGACTCCCGATGGACCAGCGCTGCCTGCTTGAAAAGAGTCTCGTCGTCCTTCTCAATACGAAGGTTGAGCCTCTGGGTCTTTGGAGTCGACATATCAAGACTGTACATACAACGTATGTCTGAGTCAAACCGAGCCCTTGCCTTAGATGATTCTCCCGCAAAATGCAGGGTCTTTGTCCCTGTCCCCGCTCGTGCGAGCACGATGGCTTGGATGGCAGTCGGCGCGACGGTCTAAATCAGCTCATCCGCCAAGTTCCGCCCCACCCTGTCGCCTTACGAGGCTTCGGATCGTCGCTGAAGGAAGCCACTCAACCCGGTCGTCTCAGCGAAAGCCTCGAAGTTCTCGATTGCTGGTTCGGCCGAGTCGATGTCGATTTCCTCGCTCACTCGACTCAGAGCAGCCTCGGCGGAGTCTCGATTCGAGTCGACCACGGTGACGTGCCCGATCCTTGCCTCGGCCTCGACAAGGAGGCGGAGGAGAGCTTTGTCGATACCGCTGTAGCCGATGATCAGCATCTCCAACGCATCCTCAGCTCGGAAAGCCTCGCAGAGAAACTCAATGTGCTCCCCGACGCAGCTAAGACTGCTCAGTGATCTAGGGCAAGCGTTTCGCTAGTCATATCGCTAGTCCCTCCTAGAAAGGCGCCTACCAGAATCGAACTGGTGTAAACGGCTTTGCAGGCCGCTGCGTAGCCACTCCGCCAAGGCGCCGTCGGGCACCCAAGCCTACCGACGGGGCTGAGAGGCAGCCGCCCCGGCTCCGGGGCCTAGGAAGCGGCTATCTCCTCGCTCTGGGCGCTCGGTCCGGAGCGACTCTCGTCGATCGCCACCGCGACGAGGACGGCGGTCGCGGCGGCGACCCCGGCGAGAAGATCGAGCGGCGCGGTGGCCAGCGCCAGGGCCGGCAGGACGGCGCAGGCGAAGACCCTGGAGCGCGAGAAGCCGCCGGTCGCCGCGCGCATGAAGACCAGCTGTGCGAGCAGGAAGATCGCCGGCCCGCCGAAGACCAGGACGGAGGCCGCGAGCGTGGTCGGGTCATGCGGATGGGCGATTGCCAGCTCGTCGCCGACGGCGATCGCGACGATGCCGATGACCATCAGGATCAGCGCGTAGTTGCCGAGGCCGACGACACGCGAGGGCTTGTCCGCCTCCTGCACCGCCCTCGCGCCGATCTCCTCGGCCCGGTGGAAGTAGCACCACCAGAGCGCGACCGAGCCGGCGAAGGCGATCGCGAGGACGAGCAGGCGGTCGGCCTCGAGCGACTGGTCGGCGAAGGCGTTGCCGAGGGTCAGGACGGTCTCGCCTAGGGCGATCAGGAAGAAGAGGCGAAAGCGCTCGAGCAGGTGCTCGGCGTAGATCTGGCTGTCGGAGCTAAAGGGACTTTTTCGCCCCGGCAGCGGGTGGCCCGCGATCACGCCGCCGTAGGAGACCAGCGCCGCGACCGACCAAAGCGCGAGCCGCGCGTCGCCGTCCACGGCGATACCCGCCACCCAGATCGCCCCGGTGCCGATCTCCCAAGCCAGGGCGTTGACGAAGTGCATGTGGAGGCGGTGGCCGCGAAAGGCGACGACCGCGAACGCCGTCCGCCCTATCTGGATCGCGAGGTAGCCGACCACGAACAGGCCCGCCCGATCGCCGAAGGCATCCGCGACCGAGGTCGACATGACCAGGCTGGCGAACATCAGGCAGAGCAGCAGCAGGCGGACCGGCTGGCGGTCGGCGTCGAGCCAGTTCGACGTCCATACGGTCATGAACCACGCGTACATGACCGCGAGCGTGAGGATCAGCGTCTCGGTCATGCCGCGCGCATCGACGTGCTCAACCAGGTGGTGCGCGAGCTGGCTGACCGCGAACACGTAGACGAGGTCGAAGAACAGCTCCAGCGGCGTGACCGCCCGCGCGACTTCGCGGGGGCGCACCAACGGCGACATGCGAGGGCGATCGTCCGCAGGCGCCGTCATTGCATCGTCAAGTGGGCGGCACTAGCCTCGTGCCCTCTCAGCCCGGGGCCGATGGCGTATAGACGCCCCAGAGGACGCAAGTTGAAGCATCTAAGTGAAGATCGAAGCGTCCGAAGGCAGCGCTGACGGCAGTGTTGCGCGCGATGACGTTGAGGGAGACCCGGTACGGGTTGACGGCGCCGTTGACCGAGGCTCCGCTCGCTCCGGACACATCGATGGGCACCACGTTTTCGCCGGCGTTGTAGTTGTTCGACGTCCCGCTCGCCTGCAGGGTCCCGGTATCCCCGCTGGTCTGCAGGGCGATCTGGACGCTGGTGGGCTCGCAGATCGTCTTGACCCGAATGCCGCTGAAGGTCGCCACGAGCGTCTGCGCTTCCGGTGCCGACACATCGATGGTGACGGCGCCCGGTCCCTGCGGCCCGGGAGGCCCTGCTTTGCCCTGCGGCCCGGCGGGGCCGATGGGGCCAGTCGGCCCGATCAGCACCTGCTTTGCAGCTGGACTCAGTTTGGCCGGCGTCACCGCCCTCTTCTTCAGCTGCTTGGGCCCGACGCTGTTCTTCGGCAGCTGCAGCGTCGCGTAGCTGATGCCGCCCAGCGCTACGAAGAGGGCGAGGCAGGACACTACGTTTGCGAACGTCAGCTTCGCTCGAAGCAGCTTCATTGAGTCCTCCCGGGGACGATTCGACGGGGTCGCGAGCGCCCGCACCCTCTCATAGCGTCCGGCGTCCCGGCCTCATCGACCGCTTGGCTGCCAGTCCGAGTGGACGAGTTTAGAAACTCCCATGGCCATAATCAGGAACATTAGGCTGCCCACGATGCTCGACCGTGTCGGAAACATCGTCAGGCGACTCCGGGAAGACCTCGGCAGGTCGATTTTCCTCCCATCGCCGCCGGAGACGGTGAGGTTCAGAGGCTGGGAAGGGGGCGTCGCCCTTGTCTCCTACCTGGCGCTTGCCACTGTTCTGCAGCTGTTCCGAGTCGGTCCGTCCAGCGCACTGAACTCGCTCTGGGCGGAGGACGGGCCGGTCTTCCTCGGTGGGGCGCTGACGCACGACTTCTTCAAAGCCGTGACCATGACCTACGCCGAATACCTCGTCGTAATCCCCCGCCTGATCGGCGAGATCGGGGCGATCGTGCCCTTGCACGACGCAGCCGTGGCGATGAACCTCACTGCCGCTCTCGTCGTCGCCCTCGGTGGGCTCGCTGTTTGGTTCGCCAGTGCCGGCCACATCCGCAGCGCCTACCTGCGTGCGCTCCTGGTGGCGCTGACGGTCCTTCCCCCGGTGGCCGGCGAGACGGTCGCCTCGCCCGCCAACGTCGCCTGGCACACGACCTTTGCAGTCTTCTGGCTGCTGCTCTGGCGGCCCGCGACGACATGGGGTGCCTGCCTCAGCGGGCTGCTGATACTCGCCACCGGCCTCAGCACGCCCGCCACCCTCTTCTTCGCCCCGATCGCCTTGATGCGCGCGGTCGCGATCCGCGACCGCCGCGACGCCCTGATCGTCGGGGCCTTCGCGCTCGCCATGGCGATCCAGCTACCGGTTACGGCGCTCAGCGACGAACGGGTTTCCACCTACCTCTGGACGGGAAACATCATCACCACCTTCCTGCAGCGCGTCGTCGACGGCGCGGTCCTCGGGGTCGAGCTCGGCGGATCTGCGTGGGCCGACTGGGGATGGCCATTCCTGATCGCGATCACCGCCGCGGTCACGGCCTACCTGGTCGTGCTGTTGCTGCGCGCCTCCTCCAGCCGCCTATTCGCCGCGATCGCCATCGCCACCTCGACGGCGATGTTCCTGGCCACCAGCTACACGCGCGCGCTCGGTGACGCGATGACCTGGCCGGCTGGCATTCACAACAATGTCGGCGGCCGTTACGCGTTGGTACCAGCCCTGCTGCTGATGAGCGCCGCTCTTGCCCTGGTCGACTCCCGCCAGCTGTCTTCGAGAGGCCGTCCCGTCGCGGCGATCGCGACGGCCGCGGTGCTGCTGGTCTCCGTCGTCACCTCCTTCGACGTCAACGCCGCCACCGACCGGGGCGGCCCGCCGTGGGAGGAAAGCCTGCACACGGCCAGAGCGAGGTGCGCGGCCAAGGACCTAGCCGAGGTCCCGGTCTTCGTCGCGCCCGAAGGATGGACGATGACCGTCCCCTGCAACCGCTTGGCGTCCACTGACGGACCGAAGCCAGCACAGTGCTGCCTTGCCGATCGGGAAGCCCGGCACGAAAGCCAGGTGGCATCGGCCGCAGTCGGAGCTCATCGCCGCGCATTTGGGCGATTTCGGGGACTAGTCCCCGAAATGGAGCGGCGGGGAGATTCGATGAGTGAAAGCGGCTGAAGGGATTCGAACCCTCGACCTTCTGCATGGCAATTAGTGAGGTCTCCGAGAGCCGTGCGCCGCGAATGTAGCGGCTTGCAGGGGTTTCCTAAGGGTGCCGCAGGAGGCGCCGATCAAAGATATGCGCGGATATGCAGCGATATGCAGCGATTTGGGAACTTCGGCGCAGAAGTGCCCGAAATCGGAGGTGGCGGTTTGATTTCGCTGGGGCCGCCGCAACAGGCCGACGCCCGGGTCTCAGCGGCGGTCAGGCGATTCGGTCGCTCGACGGGCTTACGGCCATAAACGGATGCCTGCAAAGCCGTTTTACGCCAGTTCGATTCCGGCAGGCGCCTCTAGGCAACCCGCGGCTCGTACCGCATCGCCACCGCCCCTGAGCCGAACTCCTGCCGGCCCACGAGCCTCAAGTCGACACGCTTCGATAGCCCCGCGAACAACGTCGGCCCATGGCCCACCAGTCTGGGATGCACCACGAACTCGTACTCGTCGATCAGCCCCAGCTCCGCCAACGCCAGCGGGAGCTTTACGCCTCCCACCCCCAGTCCCTTGCCCGGCTCCTGCTTCAGCTTCTGAACCGCCTCCCCGACGTCCCCACGCACGAGCTCCGCGTTCCAATCGACCCGGTCCAGGGTGCTCGACACGACGTACTTCTTCGCCGCGTCGATCGTCCGGCCGAAAGGCGCCATCCAATCAGGCATCGCTTCCATCTGCCCCGGCGGCCGCCAGGCTGACTCCATCATCTCGTAGGTCACCCGGCCGAGGAGGAGAGCATCGGCCTGGGCGAGGATCTCCGTCGCGTGACGATGGGTCTCTTCGTCCGGGGAAATTGCACGGTGATCGCAGCATCCGTCCAAAGTGACGTTGATGGAATACCGAAGGGGTCGCATTGCGTAAACATACTTTCCGGTCGAACTGTCGGCCGCGAATTGGCTTGGCGAAGCCGTGATAGAGCGGACCACAGATTGTCCCAGCACGTGCTTCTGATAGCACCTCTCGACGATCTTCTCGCGCGGTCAGATAATCGGCCCCGATGGGGTCAACGCGAAGAATCGCTTTCCTGGGAAGTGGGATGGATCGGCGATGAGCAAACCTGGCCAGAGCTTCCTTGTCTACTTCGGCCCGTTCGGCACGGCCTGGACGCTGCTGCGCGACTTCGGCCTTGAAGCCGAGGGCGATGGTGAGCTGAAATGCCGGATGCAGTGGCCGGACGACCCGGATCGCACCGCAACGCTGACTGCCGTCTTCGTCCACCTTCCGAGAGAGGCTTGAGGGACCGCCAGTCGCCTGGCTGGCCTGGCGTCCGCGCTAGTCAGCCATAGCTGACATTAGGAGCGACTTCTCGCGGGCAGCGTTTGCACGGGGTGCTCGCCTGACGCTCGCAACTGAGTACCCGCGATTGCGCACGAGAACTCGGGCTCAGCCTCCGCTTCGACCCCCGGAGCCTCGGAGCTGATCGTCAACCAGGCCAGAACCCCGCCCGCGGCTGCGAGCGCCGCACAGGCCGCCATTGCCATGTGGAAGCCGTCGTTCATCTTCGCCGGGTCATAGAAGCTGTCGCCGGTAAGGCCGGCGATCACCGGAAGGACAGCGACGGCGAGCAGGCCGCCGACTCGCGAGACGGCATTGTTGATGCCGGAGGCGACGCCCGCGTGCCTGGCTTCCGCGGCGGCGAGGACGGTCGACGTCACTGGCGCGACCACGAGGGTCAGTCCCAGCCCAAAGACGATCACACCCGGCAGGACACCTGACAGGTAGTCGTCGCCGGGCTCGATGCGGGTCAACATCAGCAATCCGAAGGCGATCACCAGAGGGCCGACGGTCAATGGAAACCGGGCGCCGATCCGCTGAGCGAGCGCTCCCGAGCGAGCCGAGAACGCGAGCATCAGCGCCGTCACCGGAAGCGACGCCGCACCTGCCGCGATCGGCGAGTAGCCCATCGAGATCTGAAGGAAGGAGACGAAGAGGAAGAAGAAGCCGCCGAGCGCCGCGTAGACGACGAAGGTGACCAGGTTTGCGCCCGAGAACTGGCGTGAGGAGAACATCCTCAGGGGCATCATCGGGTTCGGGCTACGGCTCTCCGCGAACAGGAATGCGACGAGGGCGAGAACGCCGCCAATCCCAGCAAGCAGGACTACCGTGGACGCGCCCTGGCCGGGTGCTTCGATCAGCGCGTAGGTCGTCCCGGCGAGGCCCAGCCCAGCGAGGGCGACGCCGCCGAAGTCGAGGCGGCCGCTGGCAGAGGGGTCGCGGACCTCGGGCACGTGCCGGCTTGCCATCGCAATGACGATGACGCCCAGCGGCAGATTGATCAGGAAGATCGCCCGCCACGACACAGCCTGGACCAGATAGCCCCCAAGCAACGGCCCGAGTGCGGTGGCCACGCCTCCGAGCCCAGACCAGGCGCCGATCGCCCGTGACCGATCGGATGGCCGAAAGCTGGACTCGACGATCGCCAGGCTGCCGGGAGTGAGCAGGGCGCCGCCGACTCCCTGCAACAGCCTTGCTCCGATCAGCAGCTCAGCAGTTGGCGCTACGGCGCAGAGCAGCGAGGAGAACGTGAACAGGCCGACCCCGACGACGAACACCAGTCGCCGGCCGTATCGGTCGCCGAGAGATCCGCCCAGCAGGATCAGCGAGGCCAGCGTCAGGAGGTAGCCGTTGAGGATCCACTGCAGCGACGAGGTCGGGGCATCGAGGTCGCGGCCTATGTCGGGCAGCGCGATGTTGACCACGGTGCCGTCGAGGAACGCCATCCCCGAGCCGAGCACCGTAACGGCCAGTACCCAGCGCCCCGGGCTGCTGCCGAAGCTCACCCCCTCCGAGGGGACCGGCGGCGAGGAGCCGTCCACAGTGGCCCTACATGAATCTCTTGACGAAGTCCAGCGCGGTGTCGCAGACCTCGCGCCAGCCGCTGTCGATCGTCAGCGAGTGGCCGCGGTTTGGCATTTTCACGATCTCGGTCACACCCTCGTTTCGCCTCTGTCTCTTATAGGAGGCGTTGGCGATCGCCCACGGGACCGTGTGGTCCTTTTCGCCGTCGATGATCAGAAGCGGCCCCCGGTCCGGGTTTCGGGTGTCCACCCTCGCCTCGGTGAAGGGGTTGAGGTTCGCGTTCGCCATCTGCATCAGCGCAACGCCTGGAGCCGCCACGTGGTAGGTCTCATAGAGCTGTTTGGCCTCCTCCTCGGAGAGCGCATTGGCCCACCCGTACTTGAACTGGTCCAAGGTGAGGGTCACCGCTCGGCCCCTGTTGAAGGGGTTGGCGAGCACCGGCTTCGCCGAGCGCAGCGCCGCGATCGGCAGCGGCAGCACACCGCGGAACGGGCCTGGGTCTATTGCCACCGTGACCGCGGAGAGGCCGCGGCCCGCGATGATCTGCGCCAACAGCCCGCCGGTGGAGTGGCCCATCACCGCCGGCTTTCCTCTCAGCTTCCCGATTACCTCAGCGGTGTGATCGGCGACCTGCCCGAGCGTCTTCTTGGCGAGGACGTCCGGGTTTGCCCGGGCCTCCTCGACCGTCAGCGGGTCGTCGGGCCAGGTGGGCGCAAGTGGGGCATAGCCCGCCTCCTCGAAGACTGCCGCCCAGCGGTCCCAGCTGCTCGGCAAAAGCCAGAGCCCGTGGATAAAGACGACTGGCGTCCCCCCCGTAGCGTTGGCCTTCTCGATCTGCTCGGCCTCGTAATCGGTGATCGTCGCCATCTATGTCCTCCAATGCACCCCAGGGCACTCTGCGGGGGCTAAGTTGTCAAGGTCGATCTTCGCACCTCCTGCAAGTACAGTCGACGCTCTAGGCTAGGTCGGAGATGACTTCTTGCGCTCATCTCGATCACGTCCGAATCACCCGACTACCCGAGTCGGTCGAGGGCTGCGAGGAGTGCTTGGCCACCGGAGGCCAGTGGCTGCATCTGCGCATCTGCCTGGAGTGCGGCAAGGTCGGTTGCTGCGACGACTCGCCCAACCGTCACGCCAGCGCTCACGCTCGCAGCAGCGGCCACCCGCTGATCCGCTCGCTAGAGCCCGGCGAGACGTGGTCTTGGTGCTTCGAGGACGACCTCGGGCTCGTGATTCCAGACGTGCAGGGAGAAACCCGCATCCCACCCTCCCCGCTGGGATAGCCGAGTGGCCGGCCCGGTCAGTCGAGTGCTGTCGAGCTCGCAGCTAGCAACGCTCGCCGAGGTCGGCGAGGAGCGCACCGCGGAGGCCGGCGAGACGCTGTTCGAGATCGGCGACGAGACCTATCCGTTCATCGCGATCGTCGAGGGCGAGGCCGCGGTGCTCGACAGCGCTGACCGAGAGATCGTCCGCCACGGCGCCTCGGGGTTCCTCGGAGAGATGAACCTCCTCTCCGGGCAGACCGTCTTCCTCACCGCGGTCGCCACCGAGCCGATGCGCTACATCGCCGTCGATCGGGAAGTCCTCAGACGCCTGCTCTTCGAGGACGGCTCGCTGTCCGATCTGCTCCTCAGCGCTTTCATCCAGCGGCGCGAGCTGCTGCAGCAGCGGCAGGGGGTCGGGGTCGAGATCCTCGGCCCGCGCGATTCGGCCGAGACTCGTCAGCTGCTCGAGTTCGCCAGGCGGATGCGGCTCCCCCATTCCTGGCTCGACCCGGCGGAGAGCGAGGAGGCAGCGGCGCTGGTCGAGCGGGCGGATCCCGGCGACGTGCCGCTCGTGCGGCTCCCTGGCGGCACGGAGCTACGGCGGCCGAGCAACGGTGAGCTGTCGCGGGCGCTCGGGATCGGGTTGGAGCTGGCGCCCCGCGAGGAGGTCGATCTCCTCGTCGTCGGCGGCGGGCCGGCGGGCCTAGGTGCAGCGGTCTACGGCGCCTCGGAGGGTCTCGACACGCTGGTGGTGGAGAGCACCGTCCTCGGGGGCCAGGCGGGAACCTCACGGCGGATCGAGAACTACCTCGGCTTCCCGGCCGGCATCGGCGGCACCGAGCTGACCGGCCGCGCGGTCACCCAGGCGCGCAAGTTCGGCGCCCGCACGGCGACCCCCTACCGTGCCCGCTCCCTTGAGCCCGGCACCGAGCGCCACGTCGTCAGGCTCGAGGAGGGCAACGAGGTCGCAGCGCGAGCGGTACTGCTCGCCACCGGCGCCGAATACCGGCGCTTGCCCGTCGCCGATCTCGACCGCTACGAGGGGATCAGCGTCTTCTACGCGGCCGGGCCGCCAGAGGGGCAGCTCTGCGGCGGGCAGCGAGTCGGGGTGATCGGCGGCGGCAACTCGGCTGCCCAGGCCGCCGTCTGGCTGGCGCGAGGGGGTGCGCTCGTCACCCTCCTGCACCGCCGCGCAGATCTCGCCGAGACGATGTCCAACTACCTGATCGCGGAGCTCGATCGCTACGGCGTCGCGGTTCGCGACCGCAGCGAAGTCGCCGAGCTGCATGGCCAGGATGGGCGGCTCGACGACGTCAGCCTCGCCGATGGCACGCGGCTATCGCTCTCCTATCTCTTCCTCTTCCTGGGCGCCATCCCATGCACCGATTGGCTCGACGACACGGTTGTGCGCGACCCCGACGGGTTCGTCCTCACCGGCCCCGACGCCGGTGCCGACGGCCTGCTCGAAACGAGCGTGCCGGGCGTCTACGCAGCGGGCGACGTCCGCGCCGGCTCGATCAAGCGCTGCGCGACCGCGGTCGGCGAGGGCGCAGCAATCGTGCGTTTCGTCCACGAGCGTCTCCCGCCCTCTGCGGCCTCTCCTCGCCAGGCGAGCGGCGCCGGAACGTAGCGCTACCGACCTACCCTGAGTGCAAAGCAGGGAAGGCAGGCAGGGCAAGCGATCCGGGTGCGATTGTCCACTACGCTTCGTGGATCAGTTCTCCCGCGACCCTTCTCATGTGGTTTCAGCTGCGCTCGCCGGAGCTGGCCGAGGACTTCGAGCATCTGATGGCAGAGGATCGCGACATCGTCCGCGGGTCACTGGACACGCTGTCGGATTGGCGTCTTGCGCGTCCGGCCGACGTGCCCGGACAGTCGATCGACCAAGCCGATTACGTGCTGATCGCGGAGATCCAGGGAGTAGAGCGCTGGGAGCAACAGGCAAGCGAACACGTCCAACGCTTGGAGGATGACCTGGCGCATCTCGTCTCGAGGCGGGGGTTGCTCGTCCTGCTTCCCGTCCTTTGAAATCCGCGCTCGGCGATCAACGCGATCGCAGCAACGGGTCGACGGCACCCCACTAGACCCGCTGCAGGTGAGTGTCTTTGAAGCCGCTTGGGTACTTGAGGCCAAGACCGAGCGCACGATCGATGCCGATGTGCGCGAGCCAGGCGAGGGCAACCTGAATCGCTACTCCGCCATCGGCCAGCACGCCGATCGCGCTCAAGGCGAGCGGAAAGGCAGTGGTGTGGACGAGGTTGTAGGTGAGCGTGCCCACCCGCGGCCCGGCGAGAAAGCCGAGCAACGAGAGGTCCACCGAAACGAGCAGCGCGATCAAGGCGAGGACGCTGTAGTCGAGGTGGAGATAGACGACGAGCGCTGCTGCGGCGAGGACACCGCCCTCGAGACGCAACAGCACGCGGGGCATACGGTCTATCTCGATCACGACTGAAAGAGACTCTCACAGCACACGCACTGGGTGTTTCGGTCGATCCGAAGCGAGGCCGTAGGATCGCGGCGATGAGGATCGTCGTCTCGCGGGCGCCCGGCGAGGAGCGCATCGTCACTCCGATCGAGCTGTTCTTCGACCTCGTCTACGTCTTCGCGATCGGGCTGCTCTCGCACCATCTGCTCGAACACGTCGATCTGCGGACCGGCGCGGAGACGGTGATCCTGTCGCTCGCAGTGATCTATGCCTGGTCGGCGACCGCCTGGGGAGCGAACTGGCTCGACCCCGAGCGACCGCCGGTGAAGTTGCTGCTGGTCGGGCTGATGTTCGCCAGCCTGCTGATGTCCGTAGCGATCCCCGACGCCTTCGGGGATCGCGCTTGGCTCTTCGTCACTGGCTACCTGCTCCTCATGCTCGGCCGAGCGACGTTCCTGATCGTGGCCCTCCGCGGAAGGGCGCAGGGCGAGCACTTCGTCAACGACCTGGTTTGGGGGCTGCTCACCGGCTGCCTCTGGATCGCTGGCGCGATTGTCGACGGCGACGCACGCCTGGTGCTCTGGGGGCTCGCGATCGTGGCCACCCAGATCGGAGCCTGGGCACTGCACTGGCTGCCGGGTCGTGGCCGGCGCATCGACCTCGATCACACCGACGTCTCGGCGGAGCACCTTCTGGAGCGCTTCCGACTCTTCTTTCTGATCGCCCTCGGCGAGACCGTGCTGACGACGGGAACCGCGTTCGTTAACGAGTCATTCGAGGTCGAGCGCCTGCTGACGCTGGTAGTCAGCTTCGCCGGGACCGTCGCCCTTTGGTGGTGTTATTTCGAGAGCGCCGAGCCAGCGGGGGAAGAAGCGGCGGAGCGCTCCGGGGACGCCGGCAGCGTCGGCTGGCTGGGCACCTGGACGCTCTCGCTGGTGGTGCTCGCTTTGATCGCGATCGCAGTCGGAGACGAGCTCGCGATCGCACATCCGAGCGACTCTCCGACGCTCGGCTTCACGATCCTCGCCTTCGGCGGACCCGCGCTCTTCCTCCTCGCCCAGCTCTTCGTCTTCCGTGAGACGCTCGGACGAATCCCGCGCTCACGGCCGCTGGCGCTGGGTGCGCTGGTGGTCTTGGCGACTGCGACCGCGCCGCTGACGCAGTTCGCCGCGATCGCCGCCTCGACCGCCGTTCTCGTTGCGGTGGCAATCGCGGATACGGCTCGCGACGACGATCGTGTGGCGAGCGAACCCGCGTAACCACACGGCCCGCGAGTCGACCTCGAAAAGCGTCACCTGGAATTCGTGGCGGCGGCGAGGGCCCTCGCGAGCGGCGTCAGCGGCGGCGGCGACCAGACATGCCCTTCATCGACGGACCAGCAATAGGCAGGGGTCCCGTCCCCGATCAGGCCCATCAGCCCGGGCTGTTCGAGCTCCGTCGCAGACCACTCGTAGAGCCGCTGCAGGCGCGGGTGTATCACCGCGTAGTCGAGTATCCGGCCGAAGCCGTTCTCGTCGCGCACGTAGTCCTCAACCCGGCCGTCGATCGGGTAGCGGCGCGGCAGCACCCTTCCCAGCGAGAGGAAGATGCCGGCCATGCCAAGGCGGGGATCGCCCAACCCCCGTCCCAGGAGGGCCAGTCGGCCGAGCGCAAGCCGGGGAGTGGCGACCAGGGCGTGCGCGTAGAAGACCCGCAGCAGGACGACGTTCATGAAGAACCGCTCGACTCGGGTCTCGGCCTCGGCGAGGTCGCGGTGGTCGAGGTAAGCGGCGACGATGCTGCCGTTGTGGGCTCGGTACCAGTTGCGCGCGGTCGGATTCGAGACGAAGACCTCCCAAGCCTCGATCGTCGGCGAGGACGGCGCCCCACCGTGCCCGCCGGCGCGAGCGACCACCTCGCACCCGTCTCGCAGGAGCCGCTCGTTCAAAGCCCGCCACCAGGGACTGCCGGGGCGCTCGGCATCGAGGGGGTTCAGAACCCCCCGCGTGGCCTCCCACTGCATGAACGAGAGCGCCGCCCGCCTGAACGGCAGGTGGTGAGGCGCCTGGCCCGTCGGCCCTCCGTACGTGATCCGGACGAGAGCGAGGCGCGCCGACGGGTCGTCGCGAACGGCGACGACCTGCTCCATGGCGAGCTCAGCGGCGTCGGTCAAGGAAGCCGGCCGATGTCACCCCGAGGCAGCCTTTTCGATGAGACTCGCCACAGCATTTGGCTGCGACACATAGATCGCGTGGCTTCCTGGGACCTCCTCGACGGTCGAGCCGGCGCGCCCTGACATCTCGCGCTGGGCCGGCGGGGGGATCATCCGGTCTTCGGTGGCGATGAGGGACCAGCTTGGCTTGCTCCGCCACGCTGGCTCGCTGATAGTGCCGCTCAACGCCTCGACACCCCACGGGACCTGCGAGGCAGCCATGAACGCCGCGTCTTCGGCGCTGACGTCGGCCGCGAACGAATCGTGAAACTTCTCCCGGTCGAGGAACAGGAAGCCGTCCTGGGGCGGCAGGATCGGCGGTACGGGTGCGTCAGGCGGCGGGTCGGCAATCAGCGTCTCCACCGACTCCCCCTGGTCAGGCACGAAGGCCGCGATGTAGACGAGTGCCTCGACGTTGGGGTCGGCACCCGCCTCGGTGATCACCGCCCCGCCGTAGGAGTGGCCAGCGAGAATCACCGGCTCGCTCTGCGCGTCGATCACGCGCTTGGTCGCGTCCACGTCGCCTGCGAGCGACAGGGTCGGATTCTGGACGATGCTGACGCTGAATCCATTCCCGCTGAGAATGCCGTAGACGCCCTGCCAGCCGGAGCCATCCACGAAGCCGCCGTGAACGAGAACAACGTTCATTGACGCCATGAGGAACCTCCTCTGGTTATGAAATGGTCGCGGCCCATGCTACGCGCGTCTCACGCGAAGAGCGCGTAATCGACTTCGGCGGACTGCCCGTCTAGCTGCCAGAAGCTCGGTGCACTTCGCCGCTAGTCCCCGCGCCTCGTCCGAGCCGTTTCAGACCACGAGATCTGGATACAGCGGGTACGCCGTCGTGAGCTCCTCGACGGCGGCACGCACCTCGTCGACCAACGCGTCCGGAAGCACCGGCTTTCCCCGGTCGTCCTCGATCGGCGCCACCGCCCCTAGGACGGCGGTGATCAGCCCGGCGATCTGGCCCATCGCCTCCTCGCCGAGGCCGCGCGTGGTCAGAGCCGCAGTCCCGAGCCGGATGCCGCTCGTGAACCACGGGCCGTTCGGGTCGTACGGCAAGACGTTGCGATTGAGCACGATGTCGCACTGGCGCAGCGCCTCCTCCGCCTGGCGGCCGTTAAGGCCGTGCGGGCGCACGTCCACCAGCAGCAGATGGTTGTCGGTCCCGCCGGTCTGCAGCACCTCTCCGCCGGCCACGAGCGCCTCGGCCAACGCACGCGCGTTCGCGACGATCGCCGCCGCGTAGTCGCGGAACGACGGGGCGAGCGCTTCGTGGAACGCCACGGCCTTCGCCGCCATGACGTGGGCCAGCGGGCCACCGAGGATCATCGGGCACCCCCGGTCGACGGCGTCCGCGAACTCGCTGGTGCACAGCACGAGACCGCCACGGGGGCCGCGCAGCGTCTTGTGCGTCGTCGACGTGACGACGTCGGCGTACGGAACAGGGTCGAACTCGTCTTGGAAGACGCCGCCGGCCACGAGACCCGCGAAGTGGGCCATGTCGACCATGAACACCGCGCCGACCTCGTCCGCGATCTCGCGAAAGCGGCGGAAGTCGATCTTGCGCGGGTAGGAGCTGTGGCCCGCGAGGATGAGCAGCGGGCGGGTCTCCAGCGCCAGCTCGCGCACCCGGTCGTAGTCGAGCAGGCCCGACTCCGGATCCACGCCGTATGGGACGACCTCGAAGAGTTTGGCGGACAGGTTGGCCCGCATGCCATGGGTCAGGTGGCCGCCGGAGGTCAACTCCATCGCGAGCATGCGCTGGTTGACGAGGCGCTGGCGCAGCGCCTCCCACTGCTCCGCCGACAGGAGCCGCGTGTCCCGCACCCCCTGCTCCTCGAGGAACGGCTTCTCGACGCGCTCGGCGAGGATCGCCGAGAAGGCGACGAGGTTGGCGTCGGCGCCGCTGTGCGGCTGCACGTACGCGTGGTCCGCCCCGAACAGCTCCTGAGCCAGCGACGCCGCGGCTCCCTCGACCGTGTCGACGTTCTCGCAGCCTGCGTACCAACGCTTGCCCGTGGCGCCCTCGGCGTACTTGTCGGTCATCCACTGGCCCATTGCCAGCTGGACGGCCAGCGAGCTGTAGTTCTCGCTCGCGATCAGCTTCAGCGCGTGTCGCTGGTCCTCGAGTTCGCTGCGGATCGCGGCAGCCACCTCCGGCGCCACGCCACCGACCACTTCGAGTGCGGCCTCAAAGGCCTTGCTGGCCAGCGATGTGTCACTGGTGGTGTCAGGCGACATGGAGCTCACCCTACTCAGCGCCCTTGATGGTTTATTCCCCCACGAGGGCCGACCGGCCCAAGTGCAGGGGATTCGAAGCGAAGCGGCTGAAGGGATTCGAACCCTCGACCTTCTGCATGGCAATTAGGCCGATCCCCAGAAGCCGCCCGCCGCGAATGTGACAGCTTGCAGGGGTTTCGCATCGGTGCAGCGGACGGTTCCAATCCTGAATACGCGCGGATATGCGGCGATATGCGGCGTTTCGGGCACTCGTGCGGACGAGTGCCCGAAATCCGAGATGGCGGTTTGATTCGTCGTCTGCCGTCGACACGGGTGGCGAATCTGACCGCCGGATGCGCCTGACCAACGCCTACCAATTGGGCGGGGCCTTCCGAACCTCGAACTCCCAACAGACCCTGACCTCATCGACGTCATCGGGGAGATCATCCGATCGGGCAACAATGCGAAGGGGCACGACATGCGGCCGCCCCTGCTCGGTCGGGACGGCGGCGTTGACGCGAACATGTCGAATGGCTGGGGATTTCAAGCTGATTCGAGGCAGCTCCGTCTCAAGGTAATGGGCCTCGACGGGAGCACGTCCATGACCAGATGGAGCAGGAACCGTGATGCCCTCTCGGCTTATTCCAGGGTCCCCAGGCAGGTCTCGACCAGCAGCGTCGCACCACCGGATGTCCTCATGGACAGGAGCCGCCACTATGAGCGTCGTTGGTCCCGCCGCCTTATCTCCAGAGTTAGCGACCCCGACCTTAACGAGAGCCGTTACGCGCGTTGCGTCGGAGACGATGTTGTCGAGTTCATCGTTACCAGCCAGGTATGCAAACGGCGAGAGCTGAGCACGGACATTGAGTTGACGTAGGAACTCCCGGTGCTCACGCCGGGCCATCCAAAGCATCCGTAGCGAGATAGCGAAGGCAAGGCTTGCGATAATGATCGATGCGATTGACAGCCAATCGCTTCCGCCGCAGTTCGAGCACGTCACGTCCAACGACTGACTAGCCACGATGGAATCGCCGTGCTGGGTGGCCCGCGCTCGATCTCCGTGTAGCCACGCTAGGCCGCAACAGAAATCCGGGCCACATGGAATCGATCCGTGACTTCGTTCTCGATCATCTGATCGAGGCATTCGACGGCATCCTGGCGGCGGCGAGATTCCATTGCCGCGGCGGCGGCGTACCCGGCAAGCAGCTCGCGGCCCACAGGTCCGCAGCTCTCGGTTTGCAGCCCGCTGGTCGGCAGCCGCGTGGGACGGCGGTCGGGGTTGTGAAACCACTCGCGATCCGCCTGGGCGATCACTGCGCGGTTGAGGTCGGCGGCGATGTTGTCATTGCCGCGAAGGGGCTCAGGCGCGTCGGGTTCGTTGGCCCAGGTGAACAGCAGTGCCCGCCGGGGGTCGATCGGAAAGCGCATCTCCTCGGTGAGCAGGAAGCCGTGATCGGGGTTCGGCTGAACCGTCGCGGCGACCCCGTCCGCCAGCAGCGGCACCACCGTCACCGGCTGGTCGCCCGTCGCCAGCAGCGGTGCCGGGAACTCGATCAGGGACCAATGCGCCGACGCGATCATGCTCGCCATCTTCGGGATCATCCCCAGCATGTGATCGACCCGGAACCCCTCGGACGTCAGCTCGCGCAAAAGGGTCTCCTCGCGAGCCTCCCCCAACCCGTACTCGGGCAGCCGCTGCGCCACGCTCCGGGCCTGTAGTCGCGCCGTGTGCTGCTTGAAGGCTTCATTGCGCAACATGTGAATGGCGACCAAGCAGGCGATGTGAAGGCGGTCCTCGAACAGCTCGTCGGACTCAAGCGGCCAGGTCGTGTCGATCTTCCGCAGGGATCTGAGGCCGGCGCTCTCGTAGCGGCTGAGCCGCTGCTCGGCGGCCGCCGCGATCTGGGGGTCCACGAAGTACCGGCTGCGATAGCCAACCGTCTCCGGCCCGCGCGGGTCAATCTGCCGGGTCGGATCGGCAGGCCGGACCGTCTGGAGGTGGCCCTGGGCATTGGTGAAGCGCCGCAGGTAACCGGCAGTGACGATGTGGATTTTCACGTGTTCGCCCACGGAGACGAATGTAGCGAGCGGCCCGGCATCGAAAGCGAGCACCCGGGCCGCCTTCAATGGCGCCGGTCAAACCGCCACAGAAGTAACAACAGGCCGGCCCAGAAAACAACCACCGCGGCCGAGATGCCAATCGCCGGTCCCGCCAGGCAGCCGGCCCCGGGGCGTTCCACCGCCGCCGGGCCACTTTTGCTTATGTCGGCGCGGCGACCGTAGCTCCGCTGCCGGGCTAAGCGAGGCGGGGTCGGCCGAAATCGCCACTAATCGGCGCATATCGGCGGCATTTGAGGCACTAGTGCCTCAAATGGAGGGGATACGCAGGGGTGGTTTGATTTCCCGAATGCGCCTGCCTGAACGACGAAATCCCGCCCTAGAGCGGGATCTCGCGAGAAGCGGCTGATGGGATTCGAACCCACGACCTTCTGCATGGCAATTAGGCCCGTCTCCGAGACCAGCGGACAGCGAACATAGTCACTTGCAGGGATTTTGTAGCGGCGCTGCAAACGGCCACGATCAGCAATACGCGCGGATATGCGCCGATATGCAGTGATTTGGGAACTTCAGCGCAGAAGTGCCCGAAATCGGAGGTGGCGGTTTGATTAACCCCCGGGCGGGCTAGGGCGCGGGAAGCTAGAGCAGTTCCACGAGGCGTCGTGCGGCGCGGGCGGCGCCGTCGACCTCGACATCGCGGTATTCGACTTCACGGCCGATCTCCTCGGCGATCGCCGCCGCGATCCGCTCTGGCGGGGAGTCATCGAAATCCATGCGACGACCGGCTCCGTAGCGTTCGAGCCGATGGCGGACGTGGAAGTTCTGCTCGAAGTGGTGGCGCAGCGGGAAGTAGAGAAACGGCCGCTTCTGCGCGGTTAGCTCCATCGCCGTCGTGAGACCGCCTTGGACGACTGCCAGGTCACAGGCCGCCAGGTGGCGGTAGAGGTTGTGCACGTAGGGGACGACCTCGAGACCGGCATGCGAGGGAAGCGAGGCGGGGGCGATTCGCGGCCCCGCGACGACGATCATGCGCAGGTCGGGGATCCTTTCCTTGGCTGCGGGAAAGGAGGCGATCACTCGTCGCAACAGGTCCGCCCCGACACCCGAGCCGCCGACGGTGACGATGCAGACCCGCTCGTCGTCGCCGTAGCCCAGCTCGGAGCGCAGCCTGGTGCGATCGCCGAGGTCAGCGGGGTCGAACCCGGTCACATAGCCGGTGAAGTCGAAGTGGCGCTCGGTCCAGTCGCGGATCGCCGGCAGCTGCGGTCCGAGTCGCTCCGGGACGATGTCGTCGGGGTTGCCCACGAACAACGCCATGTCCCGAACCTCGGGGTGCTCGGCGACGTGGTCGACCATGTCGGCGTTGTAGTCAGTGGTCAGGAAGCCTTCGCGCTCATTCCTTTCGTCCATCGGCAGAAAGCCGACGAAGTCGGTCAGCCACGCGAACGGAACCCGCTTCTCACCTGGGTTCTCATGCAGGTAGTAGTCCAGCTCCCAGGCCTCGTCGCCGATCCAGAGGTCGTAGCGCTCGTCGCGCACGACGTCGTGGAAGAGCATGAAGTTGGCGGCGAGGATCTCGTCCATGCGGCGCAGCACCTGGAAGCAGTGCAGGTCGTGCTCGGCGGACTCCGACTCGATGTGCCGGGACTCGTTGGCCAGATGAGCGCTGGCGGGATGGATGTGCTCCCCCTCCCCCTCCAGCACCCTGGTGACCGGGTCCTGTGCGAGCCAGTCGATCTGCAGGTCGGGATTGAGGCGGCGCATCTCACGAGCGATCGCGATGTCGCGCTGCGCGTGGCCGAGCCCGATCGGCGAAGAGATGTAGAGGGCACGGGGACGGTCGTCCCGGCCGTAGACGTTGGCGTCGCGGCGCTTGCGCCCGAAAGTCTTTTCGGAGAAGTCACGCAGCGCCAGGTTGACCCGGACGGGCTTGCGACCGTGGGGGAAGTGGCCGGCGCCTTTGACCACCTCGAGCTCGGCGCCGGCGAGCCGGGCCAGGGCCCGACCGTCGCGCAGGGGAGTGATCTTGTCCCGGTCGCCGTGGATCACGAGCACCGGGCATTGGACTCCTCGCGCAAGCTCACGAAGCGTGCGGCGGTCGCTGTGTATGGGCGTTTCGATCGTGGCAATCAGCGTCTCGGGGTCGGTGTCCAGAGCCCATCCCACCCCGTCCTCGATGCCCTTGGTCGAGTGCGGCTCGGGCAGGCATCGTGAGAGGAACCAGTCCGCGAACTCCGGGTAGGCCTGGCGCCAATGGTTCGCGTTCATCCGCCCCCACCAGCGGTAGGCCGGCATCGGCATCCGGAAGATCGCTGGGGTCCAGCGGTGGAGCAGGAACGAGTACTGCGACGGCGTGTACGGGAACATCGGGCCGATGAAGGCAGCGCCCGCTACGCGTTCGGGGGCGAGCCGTGCCATCTCCAGCTGGTATTGGGCGCCCCGCGACCAGCTCGCCATGACTGCGCGCTCGGTGCCGGTCGCGTCCATCACGGCAAGGCAGTCGCGGGCGAACTCGGCGGCCTCGTAGCGGCGCGGGTCGCGGCACCGGGAGGAACGGCCGTTGCCCAGCCCGTCCATGGTCAGCACGCGGAAGTGGCGGGCGAAGTAGGGGATCTGCATCTTCCAGAAGCGAGAATGGACGAGCGACCAGGTCGGAAGCAGGAAGAGGGTCTCCTCCCCCTCGCCGTAGACCTCGTAGAAGAGGTTCATCCCATCGCGCTCTACGAAACCCTCGCTGTCCGGATAGCGGGCCCGGCTCTGCTCGTCCTCACGGCCGGCCGACTCCACGCTCGGCGCGATTGGGACACCCGCCCTCACTCCTTCCCCTCCTCCAGTGAAGTAAGCCAGGCGTCGATCGAGGCGAGCATCTCGGCGTGGCCGCGGTCGAAGCCGAGCAGGCGCTCGTACAACAGGCCCTTGTTGAACTGCATCACCAGCGCCGCCCAGGACTCCGCCGAGAAGCGGGCGGAATCGAGGCCGTACTCCTCGATTGCCTCGGCCACGGCATCGCGAAGCAATGAGCGCCATTTCTCGCTGACGCCGTTCAGCCGCTCGCGCAGCTCGGGCTTGTGCCAGGCGAGCGCCTCCAGCTCCGCCCAGACCTTCGGGTAACCCGACGCCAGGTCCTCCTCGATGTACGCGACCGCAGTGCGCCACTTCTCGGCGAACGGCGCCTCCGTCGCGTACATCGCCCGCTGGCGATCTAGAACACGGCCGGTGAATCGCTCCAGGGTCTGCAACAGCAGCTCGTCGACCGAGCCGAAGTAGTAGTGAACGAGGCCATGGTTCTGCCCGGCCTCCCGGGCTAGCTGTCGGGTCGAGATCCCCGCCGCTCCCTCCCTGACCAAGAGCCGCTCCGCGGCGTCGAGAAATGCCGCGACGTTGACCTGCCTGATCGAGCGGTCGCTTGCAACTCCGCTCTCTTTTGGGACAAGTCGGTTAGTCATCTGACTAAGGCGACTATCTAAGCATTCAGCCCATCGCTTGTCAAGCTGCATGCTCGAGAGCCCGGTGAGCAGGTCTCACCAGTCAAGGTTGAGGCTCCAGGTTCCGATTGTTGGGGAGTGATATCCGGGCTGAGCGAGCACGAGCGAAGGACCGTCCTTGTCGGCGGTCTCCTTGCCCTCTGCCTGCTCGCTGCCTTCACCGCGCACGTCGCGGTCGGGTTTGGCGGCCCCAGCACCGATGCGCTCTTCAACACCTGGATCTACAGCGCCCTGATGCTGACGAGTGCCGCCGCCTGCCTGCTGCGAGCCGCGTTGATCCGCCGCGAGCGAGCTACCTGGGGACTACTTGGCGTCGGCTTGCTGCTCTACACCGGCGGAGAAATCTATTACGCGGCCGTACTCGCCGGGCAGGCGTCGGTGCCGATCCCTTCCCCCGCCGATGGCGGCTACCTCGCCTTCTATCCACTCGCCTATGCGGCGCTGATCGCCCTATTGCGGGCGAGGATCGGGGCCTTCCCGGTCGCGCGGTGGCTGGACGGCGCGATCGTCGGCTCTGCTGTCGCTGCGCTGGCGGCGGCGTTCGCGCTTGGGCCGATCCTCGATGCCTCCAGCGAAGGCCAGACGCTCGCCGTCGCCACCAACCTGGCCTACCCGATCGCCGACCTGACCCTGTTGACGATGGTGGCCACCGCCGCCTCGTTCACCGGTTGGCGACCCGGGCGCAGCTGGGCGGTCCTCGGCGCCGGCCTCTTGCTGCTCGCCGTCTCCGACGGCGTCTATCTGCTGCAGGCTGCCAAGGGGACCTACGTCGAAGGCACGATTCTCGATGCTGGCTGGCCGTGCGGTGTTCTGCTCGTGGCCTGCGCGGCGTGGGTCGAGCCGGGCACTGCCGAGCCACTGCGAGCGCGGGCGGTGCGGATCATTGCGATACCAGCTGCTGCGGCCCTGGTCGCGATCTGCATCCAGGCAGTCGAACGATTCGCTACGGCCCCAACCGCAGCGGCAATCATCTCCCTGCTCACCCTGATCGCGGTCGTCGTGCGGCTGGTCCTCTCGTTGCGCGAGAGCCAGGGGGAAGCCCGCACGAGCGTGCAAGAGTCCCGTACCGATGAGTTGACCGGACTGCCCAATCGCAGAGCGCTGATGCTGGACCTGGAGAGCGCGATCATGCGGCCCGCAGCAACCGGGTCCCTCCAGCTCTTCGCGCTGTTCGACCTCGATGGCTTCAAGCTCTACAACGACACCTTCGGCCACCCGACTGGAGACGCCCTGCTGGAGCGACTCGGCAGGCGACTGGAGCGCTTCATGGTCTCGAAAGGCCGTGCCTACCGACTGGGTGGCGACGAGTTCTGCCTTCTGGCCGAGTGCACGGCGGCGGAGGTCGACGCGATCGTCGCCGGCGCCCTCGCCGCGCTCTCTGAGCGCGGCGAGGGCTTCGCGATCGGGGCCTCACAGGGCAACGTCGTGTTGCCGAGCGAGGCCGGCTCGGTCGAGGAGGCGATGCAGCTCGCCGACAGGCGGATGTACGCGAACAAGGTGAGCGAGCGGACTTCAGCCGGCTCGCAGTCGCGCGACGTGCTGCTGACGGCGCTGCGCGAGCGCCAACCGCAGCTGGCCAAGCGAGCCGTCGATGTCGCCGAACTGACGCTAGCGGTCGCCGAAGGGCTGGGAATGGAGGCCGAGCAACGCGATGAGACCCACCGCGCCGCGCAGCTGCACGAGACGGGAAAGATGGCGATCCCCGATGCGATTCTGAAGAAGCCAGGCCCGCTCGAGGAGTCCGAGTGGGAGTTCGTTCGCCAGCACACCCTGATCGGCGAGCGGATCATCGCCTCGGCGGCGGCGCTTGTGCCGGTCGCGCGCCTGGTTCGCTCCAGTGGCGAGCGCTGGGATGGCGGTGGCTACCCGGACTCGCTGCGCGGTGAGCAGATCCCACTCGGCTCGCGGGTGGTCGCCGTGTGCGAGGCCTATGCGGCGATGGTCTCAGAGCGCCCCTACAGCGTTGCGATGCGTCCCACGCGAGCCCTCGAAGAGCTACGCCGCAGCGCCGGCTCGCAGTTTGATCCTGAGGTCGTTGCGGCCTTCGAGCAGGTCACCGTGCAGCGTGGCCTTTCCATCGAGCCTGAGCCGGGGAGGCAGTCGGCCGGAGCGGGGCGAACCGCGCCCACCCCTTAGGGCCGCCCGTGTCGCGCTAGCCTCCCTGCCGTGGATCGACGTGCCCGTGCATTCCTTCTGATCGCACTCGCCGTCGTGCTTGCCGGTTTCGGATCCGGCCACACGAGGGACTACACGATGCCCAGCGAATCGATGGAGCCTGCATACTCAGCAGGGGAGGTGGTCACGGTTGACCTCGATGCGTACGACAGCGCAACGCCGGCAATCGGCGATGCCGTGGTGTTCCACCCTCCACGGGGCGTGGAGACCGAAAGATGCGGTGTCCCGATCCAGCCCAAAAAGCCCTGTCGCGCGCCAACCCCGAAGCTGAGCTCACAGGTCTTCCTGAAGCGCATCGTCGCAACGCCGGGAGATCGCTTGAGCATCCGCCAGGGACGGCCGGTCGTCAATGGCTCACTGGCCCTGGCCGATGTGATCCAGCCCTGTCGTCACTACGGGGGCTGCAACATGAAACGCACCATCACGATTCCGCCGGATCACTACTTCGTGATGGGCGACAACAGTGGCGCTTCTTCAGACAGCCGCTTTTGGGGACCGGTACCCGCCCGCGCGATCATCGGGAAGGTGATTGACGATGGCGAGGCTGCCGAACCCTCAGGCTGAGCATCGGGTCCGATGACCACAGTGTCGAGGAGCAGCGCACCGACCTGGTAGTAGGGTCGCGGGTATGCGCGGCGCGGTTGTTTGCGGAGCAGGCGCGGCGGGGCTCGCTGCGGGCGCGATGTTGGGCCGAGCAGGCGTCGACACACTCGTGATCGAGCGCTCGGATTGGGTCGCGGCGAGTTGGCGATCTCGCTATGCAGCCTTGCGCCTCAATACGCCGGGTTGGATGTCCACGCAGCCGGGCTATCGCGCGACGCGCCGACGCTATGGCGAGTACCCCTCCCGCGACGAATGGATTCAATACTTGGAGGACTACACCGCGCACCACCGCCTCGATGTGCGCTTCGGTACGGAGATCGAGCGAATCGATCGCCTCGACGGCGGCTGGCAAATCCAGACGACCGGCGGCTCACTGGAGGCGCGGGTCATTGTGGTCGCCACCGGCTTCGACCACGACCCCTACATGCCCGACTGGCCTGGGCGCGAGAGCTTCAGCGGGGAGCTGATCCACGCCTCCGCGTACAGCAACCCCGATCCTTTCCGGGGCAAGGACGTGCTGGTAGTCGGGCCGGGCGTAACCGGGTCGGAGGTGGCCCACTTGCTTGCCGAGGGCGGGGCGGCCCGCGTCCGGGTCGCTTGCCGCACCCCGCCCCACATCATCCGCCGTAAGTGGCTGGGCGTCTCGGTCAACGTCCCTGGTGTTGTCCTCCATCATCTGCCGCTGCGCGTTGCTGACGAGATCGCTTGGGGGGTGGAGCGAACCATCCGTGGGAACCTCTCGCCCTACGGCTTGCCCCGGCCGCCGGTTGGCCTCGCGTCGCAGTCAGCCAAGACCCAACAGGCGCCGGCCTATGACGCTGGCTTCGTGGCCTCGGTCAAGGCAGGGCGCATTGAGATCGTCGCCGCCGTCGAGGGGTTCGATGGCGGCGATGTGCTGCTCGCCGACGGCTCGCGCGCCGACCCCGACGTCGTCATCGCTGCGACCGGCTACCGGCGCGGGCTTGAGCCGCTCGTCGGCCACTTGGACGTGCTCGATGAGCGGGGGATGCCGCTCGTGCACGGCCGACGCCAGCACCCGGCCGCGCCGGGCCTCTTCTTCACCGGCTTTCGCGCCGAGCTTTCCGGCCAGCTTCGCCTGATGCGGTTCGACGCGCGTGCGATAGCCCGGGTCGCGTCGCGCGATAGCCCGGCGAGCCTGGCTAGCGGGCGCAGTGGCTAGCCAGATTTGGGCAGGAATGCTGCTCGAGTCTCGCCAATCGCCGCTAGTCCCCGTGCATCCGCGTCATTTTGGGACTAGTGCCCAAAACGGAGGCGATATGCGGGGGTGGTTTGATTTTCCCCGCGAGGGCCGACCGGCCCAAGTGCAGGGGATTCGAAGCGAAGCGGCTGATGGGATTCGAACCCACGACCTTCTGCATGGCAATTAGGAAGCTCATCCGGCGCTTCGGGGCTGAATAGGACGGATTTGCAGGGCTTTCATGATTGGCAAAACTGGGCACGTCCCGAACAAATACGCGTGGATATGCGCCGATATGCAGCGATTTGGGAACTTCGGCGCAGAAGTGCCCGAAACTCGAGGGGCGGTTTGATTCCCCTGGCGGCAACGGCAATCCGCAGGATGGCCATCTATCCGCCCCAGGCGGGGTAAGCTGAACTGATGTCCACTTCCCGCGAGTACGAGGTCGTGCTGACGCCCGAAGCTGAGGGTGGGTTCAGCGTGGCCGTCCCCGCCCTTCCCGGCTGCACGAGCCAGGGTGAAACCCGTGAAGAGGCCCTATCGATGATCCGCGAGGCGATCGAGGTCTACATCGAATCGCTCGTCGCGCACGGCGATCCCATTCCAGGGCCAGTCGAGATCGAGCGAGTCACCGTCGCCGCGTGACGCCGCGGCTCCCGGCCGTCACGCCGCGCCAAGCGGTTCGCGCGCTAGAGCGCTGCGGCTGGAAGCTCGATCGGGTCAAGGGGAGCCATCACGTCTTCCGGCATCCCGATCACGCTCATCGGGTCGTCGTCCCGATGCACAGCCGCGACCTGGCCAAGGGAACGCTCAACCAGATCGTCAACGCCTCCGGCTTGGATCGTGCCGAGTTCCTGAAGCTTCTCTGAGGGCAGAGATGAGCGTCGCTTCACTCCATCCTTGGGAAACTGGCGAAGCAGCTAGACATCGCCGCGGCCTTCAATCTCCGCTTCTAGGGCCTCGCGAAGCCGCTGAAAGACCCGGTCTGATTCGTCGTGCTCTCGCAGCTCTCCGATAGTTCGGTCGATGATCGCAAGGGCCGCGTCCCGCGAAATCGTCTGTGCCTTCGCGGCGCCTCGATGCGTTGAAGGCGGCAAACACAGTGCGCCAGCAGCGAGCGGAGATCAAGCAGGCTCTGCGGAACGGTGACGCAAACGTCGTGGACCTCCTGGTCGATCCGCCTGAGTTCCTCCTCACCGCGCGGCTCTCGGAGATCCTCCTCGCGGCACCCGGATATGGACAGGTCCGTGTCAGCCGCCTACTCACACGCTTCCGAATCTCGCCTGTGAAGGCCATCGGAACCCTGTCCGAGCGCCAGCGGCAAGAGCTCGCACAGGAGCTCTCGTCGGCGAGGAATGGAGCGTCACCTCGGCGGACCTGAACCGCGGCCGAGGCGACCAAGGGCTCCTAGACTGAGGCGGTGGCCTATTCCGAGGAGCTTGCCGAGCGCATTCGCGAGGGGATCGACGGTCGGCCCGGCGTAGTCGAGCGCAAGATGTTCGGCGGGATCGCCTGGATGGTGAACGGCAATATGGCCTGCGGAATCATCGGCGAGGATCTAATGGTCCGCCTCGAGCGCGACGACGCCGACGCGGCCCTGGCGGAGGAGCATGTCGGTCCAATGGACTTCACCGGACGGCCGATGCGAGGCTTCATCGTGGTCGAGGCTGCGGGCATCGAGGACGGTGCCAGCCTCGGGCGCTGGGTCGATGCCGGAGCGGACTTCGCCGAGTCACTGCCGCCGAAGTAGCGTGTGGCGAGCGGATATACCCACTCGCCACACGCCGACGCTCTACACCCTTCGCGAACGCACCAACGCTGCGCCACCGGCCAGCAGGCCGAGGGCGCCAAGGATCAGCGCCGCGATCCCGAGGCCCTTGCTGGCACTATCGGAATCGTCATTCGACTCCTCGGAGGAGTCCGAGCTTGCAGCAGCACCATGCTCCTCACTGCCTTCGGTGACGGCGACCTGGGGCGCCGGCTCCTCGGATTCCGGAGCGCCGATCCAGCGCACCACTTCCCCATCGTCGTAGGTCTGCAGAGCCTTGAACGTCAGGGTGTCCCCCGCTTCGCCGGGGATCTGGACCGAGATCGGGAAGTCCAGAAACTGTCCCGGCTGGATGCCGGCTTTGTCGCTATCGGCGGTCCAGGTCATTTGGCTCACCTGCTCGGTGATTTCCTCGCCGTGGCTGCTGATCGGCTTGGCCAGTTTCTCCATCCGCACATCCACCGACCAACCTGCGAGCGGCTGGTAGGAGGCGAAGATGAAGCCGGGCGGGAACTGCACGGCGACCTTGGTCGTCCCCGAATCGTCCCGCTCGTTGGGAACGCGGACGTCGAGGACGGTGAAGTCGCCCGCTGCGGCTTCCTCCGGCTGGAGCGTGACGTGGGCGCTGGCACCGGCGGGCACCGCGAGGGCGAGCACCGCGATCAGCGCGAGGGTGATCTTGAGTTTCATCGTTTCCTTTCGTTGACGGTTACTCCGAACGTGAGCGCCACCCGGAGGGGTGGCGAGCTCAGGGCGGAGGCCCGCGCCCGGCGAGCGCCATCGCCAAGAGAGCGCCGCCGCGTGGAGAGGACCGAGGAAGGACAAGCGCTCGCGCAGGCACGGAGCGCTCGCGACGAAGATGTGGGTGCCAGGCGCGGCAGACGGCCGCCAACAGCCGCTCGCCGGGATAGCGACCGAAGGCGAGCGCCGCCAGCAGGAGGATTGCCGGCGCCAGATAGAGCAGGCCGGGTTCGGGGGCGGTGAGCTGGAGCCCGGCCAGGGCGCCGATCAACAGCACGAGCCCGCCGAAGATCGGCGCCTTCTCCCGCCACCGATCGCGCCTCATCGGATCGGCACCCCGATCTCGGCCGTGTACTCGTCGAAGGCCGAGACACGCATGGTCACGTCGAGGTCCCAATCCCCAGAGACACTGAGCAGCGCCCCTTGCACCGTGTAGTGGCCGGGGCCGGCGCGCTGGGGTTCGAGCGGCAGCGGCCCGATCGAGTTCTCGGGTTCGGTAGCCGTCACCTCCAACTCCTTGACCCCGGAGAACTGCGCGCCGCTGGTGGCGTCGAAGAGGTAGAGGTGGACCTGATTGGAGCCGACCCGCGCCGGGTCGACGGTGATCTCCAGCTCGGCCGGGCCGAGCGAGGCGCTGCCCGAGAACGGTCCCGACTGCACCGCCGTCGCTGGCGCGTATCCGGCCAGCGCCGCCGTGACGCCGAGGACGACCACAATCAGGGCGACCTCGCCGCGCAGTGCGCGACGCAGCAGCAGCCCGGCGCGGCCGGGCGCCTCCCCACCCGCCGCGATCCGCTCGAGGCGGGGAACCGAGCGGTAGCGGTTGTAGGCGCCGAGGGGGATCAGCAGCCCGGCGAGGAGGACGAACTTGATCAGGACCGCGCGCCCGTAGGCGGTGTCGAGCAGGTTGTCGAGGTGGCGGACGTAGGCGTATGCCTGTCCGATGCCGGTGAGCAGGATCGCGGCGACGCAGGCCAGCGCGATCGGCGAGAAGCGCGCCAGCATCGCGGCGATCAGACGGCTGCGATCTCCCGCCTCCAGCTCGCGGGTGGCGGCGGGCAGGATCAGGACCAGCGAGGCCAGCCCGCCGACCCAGACTGACATCGCCGCGACATGCAGGACGTTGGCCGGAAAAAGCAGCGCCACCGGCGACTGCGTGCTCGGGTGCCCGGAAAGTGCCGGCTCAAGGGCGATAAAGGCGAGCGGGACGAAGAGCGGCGCGATGCGCCAGGGCGAGGGACGGCGAAGCGCCGGCATCACGCCCAGCCCGAGCAGCACCCAGGCCAGGGCGGTGAGACCCCAGACGGTGCCGAAACGGGTGCCGAGCTCCTCGCGCAGGATCGTGGAGTCGAGCGCAGCGGTGGCCGAGATCCCCGCCGCCTGCGCCGCCTCGAAGACGACCGCGGCGGCGGCGCTGATCGCCCCTGCTGTGGCGGCGGCGAGCAGGACGATCCGCAGGCGGCGCTCGAAGGCGACGCCCGCCCGCTGCCAGTGCTCACCGTCGTCGCCCACCAGCCGGCGAGCGGGCCACCAGGCAAGCAGGAGGAGGGCAAGCGCCCCGAGCGCGACCGCCAGCGCCGCGTACTGGACCCCGCGAGCGATCCCCATGCCGATCTCCGTCGCGGTCCCCGCATCGCGGCCGGCGACCAACTCGGCGACGGTCTCCTCCGGCGCCCGTCCGGCCTTGCCGATCGAGAAGACGTAGCCGCCGGAGACGATGTGCCCGTCGGCGGAGACGACCCGGTAGGTCGCGGTGTAGCTGCCGTCGGGCAGGCCGGGCTTCAGGTGGACGCCGAGCTTCTGCCCCTCCCCACCCGGATGGAAGGCATCGCCCGCATCGGCCCGCTCCCCCTCGACGTCATAGACGCGGACGGCGCCGAAGTTGCCCTCGACCGGCTCGCTGAAGCGGAAGACGACCGCGCTCGGCTGCTGCTTCGCCGTCGCGCCGCGAGGCGGCGAGGTGCCCTCCAGGGTCGCGTGGGCGAGGGCGCTCGGCGCAAGCAGCAGCGCCGCCGCCAGCGTGGCGGCGAGGGCGAGCGCGAGCCTGTCGAGCCTGCGAGGCACCTACCAGGCTTCCTTTGCCGGACGCTCTTCGTCTTCGCCCCGCCGACGTCGCCGGGCGATCAGGGTCGCCGCACCGCCGAGCACGACGATTGCGATGCCGGCGATCAGGAACGGGGCCTTCGAGGTGTCGGTGGGACCGACCCAGAACAGGGTTCCCTCGATCGCGCCCTTCTCGCCGTCGATCCGCAGCGGAACCTCGTAGTCGAAGACCTTGGTGCGCTTGCTCTTGTCTTTGACCTGCGGCGGGGTGCCGGTTGCCATGTAGTGCATTCGGTGGTCGTGCCAGCGCAAGGTGCCCGAGTCGTCAACGGTCTTCCATTCCGGGGGCGCCTCTGGATCAGCGCTCTTGGGCACCGAGACTTCGGCATAGCGGTCGACGTTGAGGTAGGTAGCCGGCGAGCGCTGGTTCTTCTGCACGGTGCCGTCGCGCAGAATGCGCGCGAAGGGCTCGCCCTCGTAGCCGTAGATCGTCACCTGGTGGCCTTCGCGGACGACCAGCTCCATGTCGGCGTCGTAGTTGAGGACTTCAAGGCTGACGCCGGGCACGCTCGGGCGCACCGAGTCGATCTCGGAGCGGAAGTTGGGGTTGCCTTCGTGCCCCAGAGCCGGCGAGGCCATGAGCAGGCAGAGCAACGTTGTCGTGGCGGCCAGGGCCGCCCAGCGCTTTCGCACAGGTTCCTTTCGATCAGGGCGCGAGGCGCGACCGAAGGTCCGGCGCCTGGCGCTAGTTCTGCGTAGGCAGGGGCGGGGGCGGCGGGCGCTTTGCCAGCGAGAAGGCGATCAGGCCGGTGCCGCGCGGGCGCCAGCTCTCAGGCGTCGATGGCAACGGCCAGGCCGGAGCACTCACGGCCCGCCGAGGCGGACGGGCTCGTCGCTCGGCGAGCTTGACGATCAGCTCCTCGCCGACGTAGTGGCCGCTGAGCAGCGGGATGGCGATCAGCAGGGCCGGGGCCATGAACAGCAGGGCCTCGGTCGAGCCGGCGACGGCGAGTGCGGCGGCCCAGCAGATGGTGATCGCTAGCGCCTTCTTGTCGGTGAAACGATTGGGGAGCCGCATGGACGGAAGCGTAGAACAGACGTAAGCAGAGCGGCGGTAGATTGCGGTCGATCGAGCCGCTCTAGCCAACACCCCGCCGCAGCCGGCGTCAAGTGACCGGCGCACCTCCGGGACTGACGACGAGCCAGAGGCCGCCGAACTCGCTCACGTTCTGGCAGAGGATGTTGCCGGGCGTGTCGTCGACGTAGTAGTAGAGCGGCTGGCCGTCATAGGTGACCTGCAGCTTGCCGTTCGCTCGTTTGGTCGTGCCAAGCAGGCTTGCGGTGACACCCTTGCCGGCGCGGGGCTTACCGTTGGTAAGTACCGGAGGCCATGCGGCGGCACACGCGCCGTAGCACTTGCTTTTGGCCGAGTTCTCCTTGCCGAAGACGTAGAAGGCCTCGCCCTTGCCGTCGGCGACGACCTGGCCGTACTCGGAGCCGACCGCCTTGATCAGCCTGCCTTTGCCGGCGCTCGTGGAGGCATCCGACTTCATCGCCGCCTCCTGGCTCATCGCCTCGCCTTTCATCTTGCCCTCGTCCTTCATCGCCCCGCCCGACTCGCCCTTCATTGCGGCATCGGACTCATCCTTCATCGCCGCGCCGGTCTGAGTGGCGCTCTGATCGCCGTTGGCATCGTCGTCGCCGCAACCGGCGCCGAGCAAGCCCACGGACGTCACGAGAGCCACAAGCGAAATCCATCTCATCGGTCTTCCTCCTCGGGTCGGGGTTCTCGGCGCGAGTATCCGCCCCGCTCCTTACGAGTCCCTTACGACCCCGGCACCTCGTAAGGGACTCGTAATCGGCCCCTGCCAGAGTCCGCGCCGTGGCAGCCCTGATCGCCTTCGCCTTCCTCGCCGGTGCCGCGACCGCGCTATCGCCCTGCGTGCTGCCGGTGCTGCCGGTGGCGCTCTCGGCCGGGGTCACTGGCGGCCATCGCCGCCCGCTCGGGGTCGTCACCGGCCTGGTGCTCTCCTTCACCTTCGCGATCGTCGCCCTGGTCTACGTGATCGACGCGCTCGGGCTGCCCGGCGACCTGCTGCGCAACATCGCGATCGTCGTCCTGCTCGGCTTCGGCATCTCGCTGCTGATCCCATCGGTCGCTGCCCGCATGGAGGCTTGGATCAGCCGCATGGTGCCGGCGCCGCAGGGCGGCAAGCGCGGAGACGGGTTCGGCTCCGGTGTGCTGGTCGGGCTCAGCCTCGGCGTCGTCTACGCGCCCTGCGCCGGCCCGATCCTCGCCGGGGTGATCACCGTCTCCGCCTCGCAGCCGTTCACCGCCGGCCGCCTCGGAGTCGCGCTCGCCTACGCGCTCGGCAGCGCCGTCGTCCTCTACCTCCTGATGCTGGGCGGGCGGCGACTCAGCAGCCGCCTGACCCGCTACGCCGGGCGCCTGCAGATGGCGATGGGCGCGGTGATGGTCGTCGTCGCGGTGGCGATGTTCGCCGACTACGACACCCGCTTTCAGACCGCGATCGCCAACGACCTGCCGGCCTTCCTGGTCAACCCCTCCAAGGAGCTGGAGGAGAGCGGCGGCGTGCGCGAACAGCTCGCCGAGCTGCGCGGCACGCAGGCGCACGAGGGAACCGTCGGCGCTCTCGCCGCGGCAACGGCGCACGGCGGGGCCGCAGCCCAGGCGTCCTCCGGCGAGCGGCTGCCGGTCCTCGGCCCCGCGCCCGATTTCACCGGCAACCAGGAGTGGTTCAACACGCCCGGCGGGCAACCGCTCAGCCTGGCGCGAGCTGCGCGGCCAGGTGGTGCTGGTCGACTTCTGGACCTACACCTGCATCAACTGCATCCGCACCCTCCCCTACCTGAAGGCGTGGGACGAGCGCTACAGCGAGGACGGCCTGACGATCGTCGGCGTCCACACCCCCGAGTTCCCCTTCGAGCGCGACGCCGGCAACGTCGAGGACGCGATCGAGCAGAACGATCTTGCGCTACGCGGTCGCCCAGGACAACGACTACGCCACCTGGAACGCCTACGGCAACGAATACTGGCCCGCCAAGTACCTGATCGACGCCCAGGGCCGGGTCCGCTACACCCACTTCGGCGAGGGCGAATACGAGGAGACCGAGCAGGCGATCCGCGAGCTGCTCGCTGAGGCCGGCCACCGGCCCGAGGCGAAGATGACCGACGTCGCGGTCGAGCAGGCCTCGGCGCGGGTGACGACGCCGGAGAGCTACCTCGGAGCGGCGCGGGCCGACCGCTTCCTCAACGGCCCGATCGTGCCGGGCACCCACCGCTACCGAGCGCCCGAGCGCTTCGCCTACGACAGCCTCGCCTACGAGGGAACGTGGCGGATCGGCCACGACGAGGCCACCTCGGTGCGGCGACTCGCGCCTGCATCTCGTCTTCGGCGCCCGCCGTGTCTTCCTCGTGCTCGGCTCGCGCGGCGGCACGCCGCGAAGCGTCCGGGTGATGCTCGACGGCAAGCCGATCGCGGCCGAGCTCGCCGGCCGCGACGTCAAGCGGCGGCGTGGTCGAGGTCGGCCGCCAGCGCCTCTACCGGCTGGTCGAACTGCCCCGCGCCGAGCGCCATCTGCTCACCCTCGACGTTCGCCCCCGGCGTCTCCGGCTACGCCTTCACCTTCGGATGAGATCGGCCACTGCGACAATCGAGGAGATGGCGCAGCAGGCGGATCGCCGTACCGTGCTCGTCGTCGACGACGAGCCGACGATCTCCGAGGTGGTCGCCCGCTACCTCGAGCGCGCCGGCTACGCCACCGCTACGGCCGGCGACGGGATCGAGGCGCTGCGGGTCGCGGGCGAGTGCGACCCCGACCTCGTCGTCCTCGACCTGATGCTGCCCGAGCTCGACGGCTTCGAGGTGCTGCGCCGCCTGCAGGCCGACGGCGAGGAGCGCACGCCGGTGATCCTCCTCACCGCCAAGGGCGAGCACGACGACAAGCTCGCCGGCCTGCGTCGCGGCGCCGACGACTACATCGTCAAGCCGTTCTCACCGAGCGAGCTGGTCGCCCGCGTCGACGCGGTGCTGCGCCGCGCCCACCCGGCCCATGCGGAGACCGAACCGCTGCGCTTCGACGGCCTGGAGATCGACGTCCGCGCCCGCCGCGCGCTTCGCGACGGCGAGGAGATCCAGCTCTGCCAGCGCGAGTTCGACCTGCTCGGCTTCCTCGCCTCCCACCCCGGCCAGGCCTTCTCGCGCGACCAGCTGATGGACCGCGTCTGGGAAGCGGCGCTCTACTCGGACACGAGCACCGTCACCGTTCATGTGCGCCGCCTGCGCGCCAAGATCGAGCCCGACCCCGAGCAGCCGCGCTTCATCCAGACGGTCTGGGGCGTCGGCTACAGGTTCCAGCCATGAGTCCGCCGCCGCTTGGCGCATCTCGCCCCCCACGTCGCTTCGGCGCGATCGGCCGGCAGGCCGTAGTCACCGCGTTCCTCGTCGCCGCAGTCCTTGCGGCGATCGTCTTCGCCGCGCACATGATGTACGTGTCCGAGCGCGACGCCCTGCTCTTCTCGATCCTGGTCCTCGCGATCGGGATCGTCACCCTGCGGACCGCGGCCCTCGCCGAGCGCGAGCGAGCGCGGGCAGCCGCCGAGGAGACGCGGCGGGAGCTGGTCGCGGCCGTCTCCCACGACCTGCGCACGCCGATCGCCTCGCTGCGACTGCTGGTCGAGGCGATCGATGACGGGATCGTCGACGAGGAGACCCGGCGCCGCTACCTCGCGACGATGCAGACCCACATCGGCTCGCTGAGCACGATGATCGACGACCTCTTCGAGCTCTCGCGGATCGAGGCCGGCGACATCGACTGGTCGATGCGCCAGGTCGAGCTGGCGCTGCTGGTCGACGAGACGGTCGATGCGATGCGCCCCGAGGCACGAGCGAGCGGCGTCGAAATCCGCTACCGAGCTGGAGGCCGAGAGCCTGCCGGCCCGCGCCGACCCGGAGCGGATCCAGCGCGTCCTCTTCAACCTGATCCGCAACGCGATCCACCACACCCCCGCCGACGGCAGCGTCACCGTCAGAGCGGAGGCGACGGGTGATGGAATCGAGGTCGAGGTGGCTGACACCGGCACGGGAGTTCCCCTGCCCGAGCGGGAGCGGATCTTCGAGCCCTTCTACCGCGGCGGCCCGGATGCGGCCCGCGAGGGCGACGGAGCCGGTCTCGGCCTGGCGATCTCCCGCGCGATCGTCGAGACCCACGGCGGCCGGATCTGGATCGCCCCCGGCGAGTCAGGCACCCGCGTGCGCTTCGCCCTGCCCGCTGGGACTGCGAGCTGAGGAGCGCAGCGCAGACGCCGCGAAAGGGAAGACGAGCGTCGAGAGCATGGCGGCGCCGACGAGGCCAGCCGCCGTCGAGGTCTTCATGTGCCCGGCTTCGACCGCGATCGAGGTGATCGCGACCACGAGCGGAAGCTCGGTCGCCGAGTAAAAGGCAAGGGCGCCCCGGTCTCGGGCGTCGAGGGCGCCCCGGTAGAGCAGAAGCGCCGGAGCCCCTCGCACGACCAGGAAGAGGCCGAAGAACATCGCGAGCTTAAGCAGCGCACCGACCGAGCCGAGCGCATCCAGGTTGAATGAGATCCCGCTCGCCACGAAGAAGAACGGAATGAAGAAGCCGAAGCCGATCGCGGTCAGCTTCGACTCGAAGACGCGCAGCTCATGGCCCTCGAGCGCCATGCGGGTGATCAGGCCCGCGACGAAGCCCCCGAGGAGGACGTCGAGCCCGATCTCACTCGCCAGCAACACCAAGCCGAAGACGAGGACGACCGCCGCCCGCACGGCAAGCTGGCTGCTTGCCTCGAAAGTGCGCTCCAAGGCAGGCCACCCACGCCAGGCGAGACCGACCGAGGCCAGCGCCACGCCGATCGCCATCACGACGAAGGCAATCAGGATCGCCGCCTCGTGCAGCGGATGGCTGGTGGAGAGAAAGAGCGTGACCAACAGGACGGGACCGAACTCACCGGCGCCCCCGGCGGCCAGCAGATAGGTGCCGAAGCGGGTCTTCAGTTCTCCTTTGTCACGCAGGATCGGGATCAGCGTGCCGATCGCCGTCGTCGCCATTGCCGAGCCGACGTAGAGAAAGGAATCGATCACCCCGGTCAAAGCCAGCACGGCTCCGATCGCGTAAGCGAGCGCCACGGAGAGAAGCCACCCGGCGCCCCCGAGCTTCATCGGCTTCCCGCGGATGCGCTCGAAGTCAATCTCGTAGCCGGCGAAGAAGAAGAGCATCCCCAGGCCGAGGTTGGAGAAGAAGTCGATGAAGGCGTCGGTTTCCGCGAGGCCGAGAACCTGGGGGCCGATGACGATCCCGAGGAACAGCTCGACGACCACGACCGGAGGCGCGAAACGCCGAGGCGCGACTGCGACAGTGATCGCCGCCAGGGCCGCGACCAGGACGATCGCGAAGAATGACTCGGCGTCGACATGGATCATGCGGAGCCGATCCTATGGATGGGCTCGCTGTTCCCATCGAGCTCCCCGACGTGTTCCACCGACCGCCGGGGTGCGCGGAGAATGGTGATGTCAGCCTGCTGACAGCGTCGCGCAGCAAACGCGAGTCGGTCCCTGTTGGCAACCATACACCTAGTCAATCTCTCCAGGGAGGCGAGAATGCTTGTCCGACTCATCGTGGGTGGAGCGATCGCGTGTGGCTTGATCGCAAGCGAGGCCGTGGCGCTTACCGACTCAGCGAGCGCTCGGATGTACAAAGGGAAAACGGCGCAGGGCTACCGGATGAAGGTCGTGGTCAAGGAGCGGACGTTCCGGATCCATGTGTTCGACGTCGAACTCAAGTGTCGCGACGGGAGTCGGCTGCTGCTCGAAGAGGGCGGCTTCCTCTGGACCAAGGTGAAGCCCAACGGCAGCTTCCGCGACTCGCAGTTCGGCAAGACCGACAACGTCTACTTCCGCGGCCAGATGACCGAGAAGCGCATTCGCGGCCGGCTGCGCGTGACCGACAAGGAAAAACGCGGCCCGAAATGCGCCTCGCGCTGGGTCTCCTTCAACGCGACGCCGGGCTGATCAAGAGAGCCAGCGGTAGGGGTCAATAGGGCGGGTCGCCGGGCAGCACCCAGCCGCCGTTCGCCGTGCTGTCCAGGCGGCCGGCCTCGTGCAGCGCGCTCAGCGCGCTGGTGACCGACGGGCGCCTCGCCCCGACGAGCTCGGCGAGCAGGCGGTGTGGGAGGCGAACCGAGATGTGGATGCCGTCCTTCCTCGTCTCGCCCCACCGCTCGGCGATGTGCCAGAGGAGGATCAGGAGTCGCTCCTCGAGGCCGACGATGCTGGCGATCGCGCTATCGGCGGCAAGCGCCCGCGAGCGGCGGATGCCGCGGCCGGAGACGTTCGCCGCGATCGTCGGCCACTGGCCGAGGCCCCGCACGAAGCCGGGGCCCAAGACGACGAGCGTGGCTCTCTCCAGCACTTCCCAGGACGCCGCGCAAAAGGAAGAGGCGTCTTCCTGCCAGGGGCGCAGAAGATCGCCTTTGCCCAGCAGCTCGACGCTCGAGCCCTCGACCACCTCGACCCTGCGAACGATCAGCCCGCGAACGACGAGGAGGCCAAGTTGCTCAGGGCTCCCCGCCTCGGCGCCCGGCTCCCAGGCCCCCTTTTCCAGGCGCGCGACCTGTACCGGCAGGGTCGCTGCCGCCGCAGCACGATCCTCGGCGCTCAGGCCCTCGCCAAGCGCAGGATCGCAGTCGAGCAGCTGGGCTACCTGCGTTTCCACTTCCCCCTCCCCCCCTGTCGATGACTCTTCACGCGCAGTAGCCGCTCACCGAAACGCACGTCAACCAGCGCCCTCCTCGGCGATCTCCCCGAAGCGCGCCACCAGCTCGCTGAAGAAATCGTGTCGGGTGACGATCGCGTGGACCCTGCCCGCGGTTGCGATCGGGACGATCAGGACGCGGTGGTGGAGGAAGAGCTCGGCGAGCTGGGTGTCTGAGTAGTTGTCCTCGACCACGACGTGGTCGGTCGTCAGGTAGCGGCGGATCGGTTCCGCCGAGCAGCTGCTGCGGCGCTCGATCGTCTCGTCGACCGAGCGCGAGACCATCGCCGCCGAGGCGAGGTCGCCGAGGTAGCTCGGGAAGAGTGCCGCCATGAACTCACGCTCGCCGAAGATGCCAGCGAAGCTGCCGTCGGCCTCGACCGCCGGCAGCGCCGGCAGGCCCGCCTCGACCACGCGCCGAGCGGCCGGGCCAATCAGCTCGTCGGCGCCGAGCGGCTCTATCTCCCGCAGTGCCTCGTTAGTGATGGAGTCGGGCATGGTCGTCTCCTCCTCAGAGCGCGATGTAGCGGATTGCGATGTAGCCGGTTGCCAGAACGATCGAGATGAAGGTCACAGGAAGACCGACTCGCAGGAAGGTCACGAAGCCGATCGGCGTGCCGGCGCGCTCGGCGAGTCCGGCGGCGGCGACGTTGGCGGCGGCGGCGATCATCGTCGCGTTGCCGCCAAAGCACGCACCGAGCGCCAGCGACCACCAGTAGGCATCGTCGCCGGTCGCGCCCGCCGACTCCTGCAGTTCCTTGACGACCGGGATCATCGCCGTGGTGAAGGGGATGTTGTCGACTACCGCCGAGCCGATCGCCGCGACCCAGACGATCCCCAGCAGCTCCGCCGTTCGCTCGCCGCCGGTCACGTCCTTGACCGCATCGGTGATGTGGCCGATCGCGCCGGTCGCCTCCAGCGCCCCCACCATCACGAACAGGCCGATGAAGAAGAAGAGAGTGGTCCACTCGATGCTGGAGAGCGCTTTCTCGAGGTCGACCCTCGTCACCAACAACCCGATCGCCGCCCCGGTAAGAGCCACGGTCGCCGGCTCGACATGGAGCGCCTGGTGGGCGAAGAAGGCGAGCACGGTCAGCGCCAGGACAGGGCCGGTGCGGCGCAGCTCGGCCGCGTCGCGAATCGAGGCGGCCGCATTTAGCCCCATCACCGCCGCCCGGTTCTTCTCGTCGACCTCGAGGCGTCGGCGGAAGATGAGGTAGAGCAACGGCATCACGACGGCGAAGGTGACGATCACGATCGGCGCCAAGTTGGCGATGAAGGCGTTGAAGCTGAGCCCGGTGGCGCCGGCGATGATGATGTTCGGCGGGTCGCCGATCAGGGTCGCCGTACCGCCGATGTTCGACGCGATCACCTCGATGATCAGCAACGGCACCGCGTCGATGTCGAGCGCGTCGGCGAGCAGGAAGGTGATCGGCGCGATCAGCAGGATCGTCGTCAGGTTGTCGAGAAAGGCAGAGAGAAGCGCGGTGATCGCGGCCAGGCTCATGGTCACCGCGAAGGAGCGCCCGCCGGAGAGCTGACCGGCGCGGATCGCGACGTAGTCATAGACCCCGGTCTGCTGGGTCAGGTAGACGAGGATCATCATCCCGACCAGCAGGCCGATGGTGTTGAAGTCGACCGACTCGATCGCCTGCTCCTGGGAGAAGTCGCCGACGAAGAGGACGACAATCGCCGCGCCGAGCAGCGCCACGTTGGTGCGGTGGAGCTTCTCGCTGGCGATGATCGCCAGGGCGATCAGGAAGGTGGCGACGGCGATTGCCAAGGGAGCCTTTCGGGGTCGGCGACGAGCGTTGCCGACCAGTCTTCCCGGCTCACCGCGTCACACAGTAGCGGCTTTCTACTGGGCTCCGATCCAGTGCCCGAGGACGATCGCCGCGTAGCCGGCGACGAGCGAGAGGCCAACGTTCAGCCATACGAGGCGGGTGTGACCGGCCTCGCTAAGGCGATGGGAGTCGAGCATCAGTGTTGAGAAGGTGGTGAAGGACCCGATGCCACCGCCGGCCACGACGATCAGCGCCTCGCCGCTGAGCGCCACTCCCGCCACCAGACCGAGGGCGAAGGCGCCCGCGAGGTTGACCGCGAGGATCCCCAGCGGGAAGGGATGGTCGCTTCGACTCGCGATGGTCGCGTCGATCAGGAAGCGGGCGGTGGCCGCACCTCCTCCCAGCAAGCCGACCAAGGCCCAGGTCGCCACGCTCATGCCACCGTCCCCCAACGTGGTCGCCGCTCCGCCGCGATGCCCAAGCGAATGCAGGCATAGCCTGTGATGAAGGTGGCCGCGACGTAGCCGGCAGCGAGCGGCAGGTAGCCAGCGTCGATCATCTCGAACAGCTCCAGCTGCAGCGTGGAGAAGGTGGTGAGCGTGCCGCAGATGCCGGTGGTCAGGAAGGGATGGGCGAGGCTGTCCTCCGGGTGATCGCGAAGCCGGGCGAAGAAGTACCCGAGGGCCAGCGCCCCCGCCATGTTGACCGCGAAGGTCGCCCACGGCCATGCGCCCGGGCTGTGGGGAAGCGCCTCGGCAAGACCGACGCGCACCAACGCGCCGAGCACGCCGCCCAGATAGATCGCCGCCAGTTGGCGAAGGTCGACCTGGGGTCTCATCGCACGGGCCTCCTATCAGCGTCGTTGGACGTGGATAGAGGCCATCAGCGGCCCGCAGCCGCGGTTATGAAGGAGCGAGCCTCATCGCTCAAAGGCGGAGTCTAGCCGGATGAAAGGGTCAGGATCCTCCTGTCCTCGCTAGCGGGGCGAAGGATCAACACCTCGGCCGGCGCTCTCTCCAAAAGCCAGACGAGGTCGTCGCCGCTGAGCCCGGCGCGAGACTCTGCGGTGGCGGGGACCACGACCCGATCGAAGTGCTCCCGGTCGAGCAGGCGGGCCAGGGCGTGGCGATAGGAGCGGCCGCGCTCGACGCGGGCATCCACCGCCACACCCTGACCGGCGGCCCGCTGCTCTATGGCCTCGAGCATCGGCATCGCCTTGGCGGCCTCCCTGGGAATCGCGCAGTCTAGGGGTAGCCGCTTCGGAACGGCTGCGAGATAGGCCGGCATCAGCGTCGCCTCCTCGGCCCGCGCCAGACGCAGCGCGGCGTCCACGGCTCGGCGGGAGATCTCGGTCCCGGTGAACGGCAGGAGGATCTGGTGGACGGGCTGCGGGCGCTCGGAGCGGCGACCGCGCCTGCGGGCGCGAGCGATCAGGTAGCCGGCGACCAGTCCGGCGAGGAGCGCGACCCCGATCAGCAGCCGCTCTAAGGTCACGCTTCCTCCTTGAGGCCGCGGTGGGAGACGATCCGCACGTCCACGCCGTGCGGCGTGGCGTTCATCAACCGCTGCGGCAGCGGCTCGCGTAGGCGGGCGAGGCCGTGGCGGGGCAGCGACTCCCCGACCATGATGTAGGTGGTGCCGCGCTCGCGGACCACCTGCGCGGCGCCCTCCACGAGGCTGTCGCTCTCCTCGATCAGGAAGGTGGCGCCGAGTACCGAGGCGAGGTGGCGCAGGGCCGTCACCTGGCGCTCAACCTCACCTTCGATCGGCTGGCCGGGCGGCTTCACCCAGAGCAGGTCGAGCGGGGCGCCGAGCCGCTGGCTCGAGCGCCAGGCGCGGCGCACCAGCCGCTGCGAGGAGGGCTGCGGGCGGACCAGCGCCAGCAGCCGCTCGCCGACCGCTTTCGGCACCTCAGCAGCGACTCGCTCCTCGCGGGTGCCGAGCGGCTCCTCGATCACGAGCCGCTTCGCCTCGACCTCCTGGGCGACCTGCCGCAGTGCCACCTCGCGCAAGGCCAGCAGGTTCTCCACGGTGAAGAAGTTGCGCAGCGCCGCCTCGATGCGCTCGCCCGGGTAGATCTTCCCCGCCCGTAGGCGTGCAATCAGGGCCTCCGGCGTCAGGTCGATCAGCACCACCTCATCGGCCTCGCCGAGCACGGCGTCGGGGATCGTCTCCCGCACCCGCGTCCCGGTCAGCTCGGCGACCTGGTCGTTTAGCGACTCCAAGTGCTGGACGTTGACAGTGGAGAAGACGTCGATCCCCGCAGCGAGCACGTCGCGCACGTCTTCGTAGCGCTTGGCGTGCTCAGCACCCGGGGCGTTGGTATGGGCGAGCTCGTCGATCAGCGCCAGCTCGGGCGCTCGCGCCAAGAGCGCCGGAAGATCCATCTCCTCGAGCTCGGTGTCGCGGTAGGTGAGGCGCCGCCGTGACACCGTCTCCAAGCCCTCGGCCAAGACCGAGGTCTCCGGGCGTTTGTGGGGCTCGATGTAGCCGATCGCCACGTCGCGCCCCGCCTCCTGCTCGGCGTGGCCTTCCTGCAGCATCCGGTAGGTCTTGCCGACCCCGGCAGCCATGCCGATGAAGACCTTGAGCTGACCCCGGCGAGCAGTTCGCACGCCTTGATTGTCCGCCGCCGTCTGCGCGGCGCACATCTCAGGCTCCGAGCATGTTGTGGATCACGAGGTCAAGCAGCTTGATCCCGATGAAGGGGACGATCAGGCCGCCGAGCCCGTAGATCAGCATGTTGCGCCGCAGCAGCGCCGTGGCGCCGATCGGCCGATAGCGCACGCCACGCAGGGCCAGCGGCACCAGCAACGGGATGATCAGTGCGTTGAAGACGATCGCCGAGAGGATCGCCGAGGTCGGGGTCCCCAGCGACATGATGTTGAGCGAGTCCAGGGGTCCCCGTTCGCCCGCATGCGCGGCGTAGGTGAAGGCGAAAATCGCCGGCAGGATCGCGAAGTACTTGGCGACGTCGTTGGCGATCGAGAACGTGGTCAGGGCGCCACGGGTGATGAGCAGCTGCTTGCCGATCTCCACGATCTCGATCAGCTTCGTGGGGTTGGAGTCGAGGTCGACCATGTTTCCCGCCTCGCGGGCCGCCTGGGTACCGGTGTTCATCGCCACCCCGACGTCGGACTGCGCCAGCGCCGGTGCGTCGTTGGTCCCGTCGCCGGCCATCGCGACCAGCCGCCCCTCAGCCTGGTGGGTGCGGATCAGCTCCAGCTTCTGCTCGGGCGTGGCTTCGGGCAGGAAGTCGTCGACGCCCGACTCCTCGGCGATCTTCGCCGCGGTGAGGCGGTTGTCGCCGGTCACCATCACCGTGCTGATCCCCATCCGGCGCAGCTCGTCGAACCGGGCCCGCATCCCCTCCTTGACGATGTCCTTGAGGTAGACGACGCCGAGCACGTGGTTGTCGCGACAGACCGCCAGCGGGGTCCCGCCCTCGCGGCCGATCAGGTCGAGATGCTCCTGCAGGTCGGCCGGCGGCCGACCGCCCTGCGCCTCGACGAAGGCGATGATCGCGTCTCCGGCGCCCTTGCGGTACTGGTTGCCGTTGACGTCGACGCCGCTCATCCGGGTCTCGGCCGAGAAGGGGACGAAGTGCGCCTCGTGGGATCGAAGCTGGCGCTCGCGGATCCCATACTCCTTGGCGAGGACGACGATCGAGCGCCCCTCGGGGGTCTCGTCAGCGAGCGAGGAGAGCTGCGCCGCTTCGGCAAGCTCGGCCTCCTCGATCCCCGGCATCGGGATGAACTGGGTCGCCTCGCGGTTGCCAAGCGTGATCGTGCCGGTCTTGTCGAGCAGCAGGACGTCGACGTCGCCCGATGCCTCGACCGCGCGGCCGGAGAGGGCGAGGACGTTGTGGCGGACGAGGCGGTCCATGCCGGCGATCCCGATCGCCGAGAGCAGCGCCCCGATCGTGGTCGGGATCAAGGCGACGAGGAGCGCGACCAGAGTGACGACAGAGGCATCGGTGCCGGAGAACTCGGCGAACGGGCGCAGCGTGACCACGACCATCAGGAAGATCAGCGTGAGGCCGGCGAGGAGAATGTTGAGGGCGATCTCGTTCGGCGTCTTGCGGCGCTCCGCCCCCTCGACCAGGGCGATCATCCGGTCGAGAAAGCTCTGGCCGGGGTCCTGCGTGATCTCGACCACGATCCGGTCGGAGAGGACGCGGGTGCCGCCGGTGACGGCCGATCGGTCGCCGCCGGACTCGCGCACGACCGGCGCCGACTCGCCGGTGATCGCCGACTCGTCGACCGAGGCGATGCCCTCGATCACGGTGCCGTCGCCGGGGATCGTCTCGCCTGCCTCGACCACGACCACGTCGCCGCGGCGCAGCTCCGAAGCCGCCTTCTCGCCACCGTCGCGAAGCCGTGCCACGGTCTCCGTGCGCATCGAGCGCAGCGCGTCGGCCTGCGCCTTGCCTCGTCCCTCTGCCAGCGCCTCGGCGAAGTTTGCGAGTACCACCGTCAACCACAGCCAGACGCCGATCGAGAAGGCAAACCAGGAGGGCTCATCACCCCCTCCAAGGGGGGCGCCTCCGAAGAGCTGGATCAGCCAGCCAATCGTCGTGATCACGGCGCCGACCTCGACCACGAACATCACCGGGTTGCGGAACTGGTGGCGCGGATCGAGCTTACGCAGCGAATCAATCGCCGCCCGCCCCATGATCGCGGTGTCGAAAAGGGAGCGGGGCTCGTTGCGAAGGGTCTCGTCGGTCATCAGGCGGCTTCCTTGTCAAGTGCGATGTTCAGCTCGAGCACGTTCACGCCGGGCTCGCCCAGCAGGCCGATGAAACGCCCGTCGGTGTTGTCGTCGATCAGATCGAGGACGTCGCCGAGGGACAGGTCGCGAACAGCCGCGATTCGATGGGCCTGTATGCGAGCGTTGGCCTGGGAGATGTGGGGGTCGACACCGGAGGCGGAGGTCGTGACCGCATCGACGGGAACCTCGGCGGCGGTCAAGCCTTTGTCGTAGCGCCCCTCGCGGGCGAGGTAGGCGTCGAGTTCTTCTTCGAAGAATTCCGACAGTTCCTTGCTGTTCGGCCCGAGGTTGTTGAAGCCCGATGCGTTGGCGCTGTAGCCGGTGACCGAGGGGCGGCTCTGGAAGTAGGCCGGGTCGGCGACCAGCACCGGTTCGCCTTCTTCGTCGGTGAGCGGCTTGCCGTCCTTGCCGATCGCCTGCCGACGGAAGTCCTGGCCGATCAGCTCCGAGCCGACCATCTTGCCGTCGACCTCGACGCGGCTGCCGTCGGCCTTGCCGGGGAAGAGGACCTGGGAGACGCCGGTGACGACCAACGGGTAGACGAGGCCGAGCAGCACGGAGAAGACCGCTATCGCGACGATCGGCCGGAGTATGTACTTGGTGGCGTTGGGCATCAGAAGAGCTGGGTGGTGAGGGACTGGACGATCGGGCCGAGCAACAGAACCGGCACGAAGGTGAGCAGTGCGACGATCAGCACCGTCGCGATCAGCAGTGCTACAAAGGTCGGGCTGTCGGTGCGCATCGTCCCGAGGCCGACCGGCGCGGTCCGCTTGGCTGCGAGCGAGCCGGCCACGGCGAGCGCGGCGAGCAGCGGCACAAAGCGGCCGATCAGCATCGAAACGCCTCCCAGCAGGTCAGCGAAGGTGATTCCGTAGGAGCCGACGTTGCCTGGGGCGTTCGGCTGCACGAAGCCGGTGAAGCCGGCGAAAGCCGAGCCGTTGTTGTTCGCCTGCGAGGTATAGGCGTAGAGGGTTTCCGAGAAGCCCTGCGGCAGCGGGTTGTAGACCGAGGGCGCGCCGTAGTCGGTCGCCACCGAGAGCGCCACGGCGAAGAGGACGAGCAGGGGCACGGTGAGCACGCCGACCAGCACCAGCTTCACCTCCCTCGCCTCGACCTTCTTGCCCAGGTATTCGGGCGTGCGGCCGACCATCAGCCCGGCGATGAAGACCGCGAGCAGGACGAACAGCAGCATCCCGTAGAGACCGGAGCCGACGCCGCCGAAGACGACCTCGCCGGTCATCATGTTGGCCAGCAACACGCCGCCGCCGAGGCCGGTGTAGGAGTCGTGGGCGGAGTTGACCGAGCCGTTGGAGGCAGCCGTGGTCGTGGTCGCCCAGAGCGCCGAGTCAGCAATCCCGAAGCGCTGCTCCTTGCCCTCCAGGTTGCCGCCGGTGGTGCCGTCGGCGGCGGCGGTCTCGACCCCGGCCGCGTGCTGTGCTGGCGAGCCGTTCTGCTCGGCCCCGTAGGAGAGGCCGATCGCGCCGACGAGCATCACGACCATCGCCGCGTACAGGGCCCAGCCCTGACGGCGGTTGCCGACCATGCGCCCGAACTGCGCCGTCGCCGCGGCCGGGATCAAGAGGATGAAGAGGTTCTCGACGAAGTTGGCGAAGGCGGTCGGATTCTCGAACGGGAACGAGGAGTTGACGTTGAAGAAGCCGCCCCCGTTGGTGCCGAGCTGCTTGATCGCGATCTGCGAAGCGCCCGGGCCGAGCGAGAGGACCTGGTCAAAGCCGCCGAGGGTCTTGAAGGCGACCGAGCCCGAGAAGGTCTGGATCACGCCCTGGGAGACAAGGACCAAGGCGCCGAGGAACGAGATCGGCAGCAGGATGTAGAGGACCGAGCGGGTCAGGTCCTGCCAGAAGTTGCCGAGCTCAGTGGTGCCGCGCGAGGCGAAGCCGCGGATCACCGCAGCCAGGACGGCCATGCCCACCGCGGCGGAGATGAAGTTCTGCACCGCGAGGCCGAACATCTGGCTGAAGTAGGAGAGCGTCGTCTCGCCGCCGTAGAACTGCCAGTTGGTGTTGGTGATGAAGGAGGCGGTGGTGTTGAAGGAGAGATCCCAGGGGCCGGCGTCAAACCCCTCCGGGTTGAACGGCATGATCCCCTGCGTGCGCAGGATCAGGTAGAGGAAGCCGAAGAAGAGGGCGCTGAAGACGATCACCGTCTTCCCATAGGACTTCCAGTCTTGTCCCTGCCGCTCGGCGTCAACCCCGAGGCAGCGGTAGATCAGCCGCTCCAGCGGGCCGACGATTGGGGTGAGGAAGACCTTCTGGTTCTGGTAGACCCGCGCCATGTAACCGCCGAGCAACGGCACCAGCGCGGTCAGCACCGCGAGGTAGAAGGCGATCTGCAGCCAGCCCTGGGCGGTCACAGGTTCTCGCCTCGGAACAATGCGTAGCAGAGGTACAGGAAGACGGCGGTCGCCGCTACCAGCCCGAATAGCTCGGCGGCGCTCATACCCGGTCCAAGGCGTCGATCGCCAGGTAGAGGAGGGCAAAGGCGATCAGGGCCAGTGCGATTGAGACGAGGTCCACGATTCGATCATGGACCGAACCGCATCAAGGCCGCATAAAGGAAACGGCCTTCCGTATACAGATTTCGTAAAGGTCGTTTTTAGCCGGAAAAGCGGTAACCGACACCGGCATCCGTGTGGATATAGCGAGAGCCCTCCGGCGGCTCGATCTTGCGGCGAAGGTTGGCGAGGTGAACGCGCAGCACCTGGACGTCATCCACATACTCCGGCCCCCACACCTCTGCCAGCAGCTTGCGGTGGGTCATCAGACGACCCTGGTTTTGCGCGAGCACCCGCAGCAGGTCGAACTCCGTGGGGGTCAGGTGAATCCGCTCACCGTCGCGGCGAACCGCGCGGGCCTGAAGGTCCACCTCCAGGCCGTCTGCCGCAATCACGGTCTCGGCCGCTTCGGGCCTCGAGCGCCGCAGGGCCGCCTGGAGGCGAGCGACCAGCTCCGGCGGGCCGAACGGCTTCGTCACGTAATCGTCGGCGCCGGCCGCAAGGGCACGCACCTTCGCGTCCTCCTCCCCCACCGCGGAGAGCAGGATGATCGGCATCTCGCTCCACTCCCGCAGACGCTTGGTCAGCTCGATCCCGTCCGTATCGGGCAGCATCAAGTCGAGGATCGCGGCAGCCGGGGGGCGTACCGCGGCACGGCTGAGCGCCTCCTCCCCGGTTGCCGCCGGCACCGCCTCGTATCCGGCGTCGCGCAGGATCACCTCCAACGCACGGAGGATCTGCGGCTCGTCGTCGCAGACGAGGATTCGGGTCGCCTCGCTCATGTCTCCCTTTCTCCTACCGGAAACGAGACCACGAAGCTGGTCCCCTGGCCTGGCAGCGACTCGATGTCCACCTCGCCCCCGTTGGCCTCGACGAATCCTTTGACGATCGCCAAGCCCAAGCCGGAACCGGTGTCGCTCTTACCGCTGCTGCCACGTTGGAACGGCTCGAAGATGCGCCCCCATTCGCTTTCGGGAATGCCCGGTCCCTGATCGACGACGCGCACTGCGACGGCATCGCCGATGACGCGGGAGTGTGCCTGGACGGGCCGACCGTCGCTGTGGCGGATCGCGTTGTCGAACAGGTTCTCGAAGACACGCTCCAACTGGGCCGCGTCGGCGTTCACCAGCGGCAGGTCGCGTGCTACGGCAAGACGGATCAAGTTCGGCTCGATCGCCGCGTCGCGGGCCATATCCAACACCTCCGCAAGATCGACCATCCCGCGATGCGGCTCGGCCTTCCCAGCCTCCAACCGAGACATGTCGAGCAGGTTCTTGACCAGGCGGGAGAGCCTTTCTCCCTCGCCGACGATCGCCGCGCTCATCTCGGCCCGCTCCTCCGTGGTCAGCGTGTCCGAGCCGAGCGCGGAGCCACCGGCGATGATCGAGGTCAGCGGCGTGCGCAGGTCGTGGGAGATCGAGCGCAGCAGCGCCGTCTTCAGCTCGTCGCTGCGACGAAACGCCTCTGCCTCGACCGCCTCTGCCTGCATCCGGTCGCGCTCGCGGGTCAGCGCCTCCAGCTCGGCGAGCGCTCGGTCGGCCTCCTCGCGGCGCCGCTCCGCTTCGACCGCACGGGCGCGGGCAAGCCCGGCGACGGTGCTGCTGACGATCGCCGCGATAACGAACGCCGCCAACGCGACCCAGTTCTGCTCCTCGGCGATCGTGAAGCGGTGCAGCGGCGGGATCTGGAAGAAGTTGAAGGCGACGGCGCTGGCGACCGATGCGAGCAGTCCCAGCCGCAGACCCCACACGACCGAGATCAAGAGAATCGCCGGCAGGTAAACGACCCCGAGGGAGACGACCGGCGCCACCGACTTGAGCGGATAGACGAGCAGCGTCCCGATCGCCACGGCGGCGATCGTCGCGACGATCCCAAGCCAGGTGGGCGGCACCTGGCTACCCAGTCCGATCTGGATCTGACGGCGAGGCATCGAACGTCAGGGTATGCCTCTCACCGTCCGCGGCCATCAAGCGTTGAGATAGGCAGCTTGGACTCAAGGTCCATCGCCCCCAGCTCGATGGTCTTGAACAGAAGGCGCCCGCGCTCCACCCACCTGGTCGCCTCCCAACGCGGCGCGCATAGCCAGCGTCGCAGTCGCCCTCCGGCGACGCTCGATCACCTGTCCGAGTCAACAAAGGACACCGATCTCGATGAGATTCTGCGCCACCCTCCTCCTCGCCGGCTGCCTGACCGTCGCCCCCGCCTCCCTCGCGGAGGCCGGAGGGCATACCTGTGGCGGCAAGCGCGCGACGATCGTCTCCAACGCCCCCAAGATCGTCGGTACCAAGGCGCCCGACGTGATCGCCGCCGGCACCAGGGACCACCTGATCCACGGAGCGGGCGGCAACGATGTGATCTGCGGCGGCGGTGGCAACGACACGATCTACGGCGCGCGGGGCAACGACACGCTCAACGGCACGACTGGCGATGACACGGTCTACGGCGGTCGCGGCTCCGACGACCTCGACGGCGGCCCGGGCAAAGACCGTGTCTTCGGCGACACCGGCAACGACACGTTGAGCGGCGGGTCTGACGATGGCGACAGCGTCGACGGCGGACCCGGCGACGACACCGTCTCGGGTGGCCCCGGTGACTTCGACGTCGTCCTCGGCGGAGTCGGCAACGACCGCGTCGACGGCGGGCCCGGCGCCCACGACGTCGCCTCCTACAAGGGCGTCGGCGGGCCGATCGCGGTCCACCTGGGGGACGGCACCGTCAGCGGTGCAGAGGACGAGCGACTCAGCGGAATCGAGGACGCGCACGGCGGCTCGGATGCCGACACGCTGATCGGTTCGGGTGGAAGCCCAAACCGCCTCGACGGCGGGCCGGGTGACGACCGTTTGGTTGCCTCCGGCTCAGAGGATCACGCTTTCGGAGGCCCTGGCGACGATACGTGCTCTGGACCGCTCGCCTCCGAGGACTCCTGCGGCCCGTCGGATGGCGGGGGCGGAACTGCGGTCGAGCTCTACGAGAGCATTGCCGACACCTCGAGCCTGGTGATCGCGGGTAGCGAAGGGGCAGACAACGTGACCGTCAGCGGCTCCGAGGACGGCTACATGGTTCAGAGCGAGGCCGGAGGAGTCCAGGTGCGCCTCGGCGATCGGGGCTCGACCGCCTGCACGAGCGACCCGGCGACCAACTCGGTCTCCTGCAGCGGCGACGTGACCTCGATCCTGTCAACCCTGGCCGGCGAGGACGACACGCTGACGATCGCCGACAGCGTGCCGGCAAGCGTCTCGGCCACCGTCGACGGCGGGAGCGGCAGCGACACGCTGCAAGGGGGACAGGGGAACGACACGATCTACGCGGGCGATGATCACGACCCCGACAGCCTGGATGGCGGGGAAGGCGACGACGTTCTCTTCGGGGTCAACATCGCTCACCCTCAGCGGGACAGCGGGGCGGCGATGATGTCTGGCGGTCCCGGTGACGATCTGCTGGTCGGTGGTCAGCCGTGCGACGGAGACCTCTTCGACGGCGGCCCCGGGGAGAACGACAGCGCCTCCTTCGCGCGGGTGCGAAACGACGGAACCTTCGTCGCGGCGACGATCGGCGGCGCCGTGCTCGACCCAGATATCGCCGGCTGCAACGCGGGGCAAATCGAGCTGGGTACCGAGAAGATCGAGGGCTCCCCCGGCCCCGACATCCTGACCGGAGACAGCGGCCCCAACAACCTGCTCGGCCGCGCGGGAAATGACGTCCTCGACGGGAGTGGCGGCTTCGATGACTGCATCGGTGGCGAGGGAGCAGACCGCGCGACGAGCTGCGAGTTCGCCGCCTCGGCCAGATAGGGCAACGTGAGAGATACGGCACTCAAACCTGACCCAAGACCGACGGCTCCGCAGCAGCAGGAGCCGAGCGTCGCTTCCGTCCTCGTCGCCGAGCCGGTAATCCAGGTCAGAGATCTCGAGCGGGCGCCCCAAGAGCGCCGCCGGCTCTATTTCGTCCTGCATCTGAAGCTGCTCTTCGTCATTGGGATCGGCCTCGCCTGGGCCGGCTTCTCCCTCTGGCTCTCGCTTTCGTGGATCGACAGCCTGGGCCAATCGATCACCATGCCCCTCGCGATCGCCGTGATCTTCGGCATCGCGATCATCCCCGGCTACCTCAACGCCAACCTGATCGCCTCGCTGCTGCTCGACCGGCCACCCCCGCTGCGCTTCGATCTCGGCTTTCCCGAAGTCACCTTGGTGATCGCCTGCTTCAACGAGGAGGAGACGATCGAGGAAACCCTCGACTACGTGGTCGCGCAGGACTATCCGGGCAGGCTCCGGATCCTGATCGCCGACGACGGCTCCACCGATCGCACCGCCGAGCGGGCCCGCGCGCGTGCCGCCACAAATCCCGACATCGCCGTCCTCACCGTCCCCCACCACGGCAAGGCGCAGACGCTGACCGCGGCCCTGCAGCAGGTGCGGACCCCGCTGATGGCGACCGTCGACGCCGACACTTTGCTGATGCCCTCGGCGCTGCAGCGCGTGGTCGCCCGGCTGCTGATCTCCCCTCCGGACACCGTCGCAGTCGCCGGCGCTGTCTTCGTCCGCAACTCTCGCCAGAACTTCATCACCCGCGCCCAGGAGTGGGACTACTTCCTGGGCATCGCCTCGGTCAAGCGCCAGCAGGGACTGTTCCAGGGGACGATGGTCGCGCAAGGCGCCTTCAGCGTTTACCGGACGGAGGCGCTCCGCCGGGCAGGCGGCTGGCCGGACCGCATCGGCGAGGACATCGTTCTCACCTGGGCGATGATGCGAGAGGGCGGCAGGGTCGGCTATGAGCGCACCGCGATCGCCTTTACCGGCGCGCCGGAAGATGTCCGGGCATTCGCCCGGCAGCGACGGCGCTGGGCGCGCGGGATGATCGAGGGGCTGCGCGAGCACGGTGGTCCGCTGCTGGTCGGAGGCCGGTCCAACGTCCACGCGGTGCTCGTCAACTTCGTCTTTCCCTACCTGGACGTCGTCTTCTCGATCGCCTTCCCGATCGGGATCGTCCTGGCGCTGTTCGGCAACTTCGCGATCGTCGGGCCGATGACGCTCGCCGTTCTGCCGTTGAACGTCGCGCTATCGATGATCATGTACCACCTGAGCAAGCAGTCATTCGCCGAGGTCGGCCTGAAGGCGCGCCAGAACCGGCTCGGCTACCTCGGCTATCTCTTCACCTACCAGCTGTTCATGGCGCCGGTCTCGGTGGCGGGCTACACGCAGGAGCTGTTCGGCGCTGCCCGCCGCTGGTGAGCGTGTCGGTGCTGCCTAGCCGCGCCTGACCAAGTTACGGCCGGCGTCCTTTGCCTCGTAGAGAGCGACGTCGGCCCGCAGCAGCGCCCGCCGGACATCGTCCTCCAGCATGGCCACGCCGATACTGGCGGTGACCGAGGCGTCGGAACCGGCCTCCTGCACTCTCGCCCGCAGCCGCTCGGCCAACACCTCCGCCTCGCCCAGGTCGGTGCGAGGCAGTAGAGCCGCAAACTCGTCGCCGCCGATGCGAGCGACGAAGTCGCCGTCGCGAAGGCCGCCGGCGATCGCCCGGGCCATGACTGCGAGAACTCGATCTCCGGCCTCGTGACCTTCCGAGTCATTCACCGGCTTGAAGCCGTCCAGGTCGATCATCAACACCGCCAGGGGCTTGACGTCGGAGAAATCCCGTAGGCGAGCCGCGCGGTCCTCGAATGCCCGACGGTTGGGCAGCCCGCTGAGCGTGTCGGTGTATGCCAGATCCCTGTAGGTATTCGCCTGGCGAGCCAGGTCCCGCGCCAGATCGGCCGTCTCGGCGGCGATACCTGAAAGGTGCTGCTCGACCGACTCGCCCTCCTGCGCCGACCCCCCGGACACCGCCGGGTCGGGAGCGCGTGATGCGCCCGCCCCGGCGGTGCGCTCGGGCGCAGGCTCCCAGGACGTCGGGGAGGCCTTCGAGTCCGCGGACGGGATGTCGATCGCGGCCTCGACCACTCCCAGCAACTGCTCAAGATCCGACACGAACACGGCCCTGCCGTCATCTCCACGGGACCGCGCGCCCTGACCCCCGAACAAGACGATCGGGCTGGGGTCGAGACGGTGGAGCTCGGCGATGGCGCGATCGAGCACCTGGGCCGAACCGGGCATCGTCGCCGAGAGGCCGACCAGGTCGGGCGAGCGCGTCGCCACGGCCTCGAGGATTTCGGCGGTCGGGACGTCGGCGCCGAGGTAGATCGTTTCGTAGCCCGCCAGCTCGATCACGTCTGCGGCCATCCTCAGCCCGAGGGCGTGCTGGTCGCCCTCCACCGAGGCCATCAGGATCCGCCCCGGCATCAGCTTGTGGCCGAAGCTGGACCCGTAGATGCCCGCCATCACCCGGTGCGTGAGGGCGGTCGCAAGATGCTCTTCGGCGACTGAGCCCTCTCCCCGGCCCCAAAGCTCACCGATCCGCCACATCGCCGGCGCGATCACCCGCTGGTAGAGGCCCGCGACGCCCAGGCCCTCGGCCAGCGCCTGCCTGGCCACGCGCCCCGCCGCTCCGGCATCGGCGACCGTGAGCGCGTCCTGATAGGCGCGGGAAAGGCACCGGGTCGCCCTGTCCGCCTCGCGCCGGGCCGGGCCCTTGGGCTCTACCGATGCCGTCGCGGTCACAGGAGACTCACCGAGACGGAACCTTCTCGACCCCCGACACCTCGAGCACCTCGTCGAGATGCTCGATGAAGCAATCGAGCAAGGCCGGGTCGAAGTGGGTGCCCCTCCCCTTGCGCATGATCTCGAGCGCGCGCTCGAGCGGTAGCCGCGCCCTGTAGGGCCGGTCGCTGGTCAACGCGTCGAAGACGTCGGCGATCGCGACGATGCGGCCGGCGAGCGGGATCTCCTCGCCATGCAAGCGAGCCGGATAGCCCTTTCCGTCAACGCGCTCATGGTGAGTGAGGGCAATTTCCGCGGCGAGGTCGAGCAGCGGAGAGCCCGAGTTGGCGAGGATGTCGTGGCCGATCTGAGCGTGGCGCTGCATTACTTCGCGCTCCCCGGGACTCAGCTTCCCTGACTTCAGCAGGATCGAGTCGGGGATCGCCACCTTGCCGACGTCGTGCATGGGAGCGGCGAGATCGATGGCGCGCACCGCCGCCTCGTCGAGGCCGAAAACACGAGCCAGCAGCGCCGAGTAGCTGCCGATGCGGCGAATGTGAGCGCCCGTCTCGAGGTCTCGCTGGCCGACCGCTTCGCTCAAACGGCGCAGCATCTCGGCGCGCTGGCTATCGATCAGGCGCTCGCGCTCCGCTACGTCCACCAGCGCCTCCCTCACCTCGGTTGCCCGCTCCTGCGCCTCCCGCTGGGAGCCGTTGTCCAGGCGCAACCGGCGGCGGCGCGATTGCTCGAGGGCGCAGTCAACATGGATCAGCAGCTCGTTGCGGCTGAACGGCTTGACCATGTAGCCGTCCACCCCTCGCTCGTTCGCCGCATGGGCGATTGCCGGATCGTCTTCGCCGGTTGCCATCAGCACCGCAATCTCATGGTGAAATCTGTTGAGCTCCTCGAGCAGGGTCATCCCGCTCTCGCCGGGCAGGTTCAGGTCGCAGATGACCAGGTCATAGCGATCCGCGCCCAGCAGCTCGCGGGCCCGGGGAACACTCTCCGCGGTGGCGCACTCGTATCCGCCCGCGACCAGGGCACGCGAAAACACCCGCCGCGCAGGCGCCTCGTCATCGACCACGAGGATCCGCTTGCCTGACATCTATGGATGCACCGACCTCAGTCGCAACGCCTCGTCGAGGTGGTCGAGCAGCGCGTCGACGATCGGGGGTCGAACTGGGTTTCCCTGCCCTCGCGAATCGTCGCTGCCACCGCCTCGACAGACATGGCAGGCCAGTAGCAACGGTCGCTCAGAAGGACGTCGAAGACATCGACCACGGCGACGATCCGGCCCTCGAGCGGGATCCCTTCGCCACTCAGACCCAGTGGGTAGCCGTTGCCGTCCCAGCGCTCGTGATGGGTGAGAGCGATCTTCGCCGCCATCCGCAGCAGATCGCTGTCGGAATCGCCGAGGATCTGGTGGCCAACCGTCGTATGGCGCTCCATCTGCTTGCGCTCTCCGGGAGTGAGGGGCCCGGGCTTCTGGAGGATGTCTTCCGGCGTCGCGATCTTGCCGACGTCATGCATCGGCGCTGCCGCTCGCAGAAGCAGGACACGGTCCAGGTCAAGCCCCAACAGATCGCCAAGGAAGGCTGCGATCGAGCCCATCCGCTTGACGTGCTGCCCGGTCTCCGCATCGTGCATCTCGATCGCCCCGGCGAGGCACTCAACCGTCTCCTGTCGCGACCCATGCAACTCCTCGATCGCTCGCTCTCTCGCGACGGCCAACCCCTCCTGCCGCGCCTCGGCCTGCATTTCGGCGGCGATGTCCCGCTGGCGCAGCACGTTCATCACCGTGATCAAAAGCTGCCTCGCCAAGAATGGCTTGACCAGATAGCCGCTCACCCCCAGTCCGAATGCCCGGTCTGCCACCTCGGGGTCATCGAGCCTGGTAATGAGGACAATCGCGGTTTCGGGATGCTCGTGAATGATCTCCTCGACCAGGGCAAATCTGAGCTCTCCCGGCCTCTGAATCTCGCAGAGGGCGAGGTGGAAAGGAACGGCGGAAAGCTTTTCGCGGGCCTGTTCGACGCTGCTTGCGAACTCATACGAGTACCGCTCTCCCAAGGCGTGATCGAGAGTACGGTGCACCTCAGGCTGATCGTCCATCACCAAGATGCGAGTGCATCCGGAGGCCGCCCTCCAGCTCGAACCGAGAGATGACACCGGTGTCCGATCAGGAGTCATCAGCCTCACCCTTGCCCCTCGTTCCCGCCTCTGCGTCAAGCAGGCCGCGAACCGCCTTGAGCAGCTCGCTGGCGCTGAAGGGCTTCTCTATGAAGGCGCTGCCCCCCTGCCTGGCCAGCGCCTCTGGCGCAAGCACCTCGTGGCTGTAGCCAGACATGAAGATGATTCCTAGCTCCGGCCGGATCGCCTTGACCTGCTCGACCAGCTCGGTGCCGAGCATCCCCGGCATGATCACGTCGGTGAGGAGCAGGTGGATAGGTCGCTCTGCTCGCCGGCAGGCGTCGAGCGCCTGCTCGCCGCCGCTGGCGCCGATCACCGTGTAACCCCCCTTGGCAAGAATGCGCTCGGCCATTCGCCGTACGTCGGGCTCATCCTCGACGACCAGCACCACCTCGCCGTGGCCGGCCGGGCGTTCCTTGGGCTGGGCTTCGTCCTTGCTGGGAACGAACGGGCTGGCGGGAAGGTGGATCTTGACCGTGGTGCCCATGCCGGGCTCGGAGTAGATGTCGATCCGCCCGCCCGCGCCGGTGACGATCCCATACACCGTGGCAAGGCCGAGGCCGGTCCCTTCGGCCTTTCCCTTGGTGGTGAAGAATGGCTCGCAGGCCCGCTGGACGGTCTCCTCACCCATCCCGACGCCGGTGTCGCTCACCTTCAGCCGAACGTAGTCCCCCGGCTTGGTGTCGGGATGCATGTAGGCGTACTCCTCGTCGAGCTCGGCGTTGCCGGCCTCGATCAAGAGACGACCCCCGTCGGGCATCGCGTCGCGAGCGTTGACCGCCAGGTTGACGAGCACCTGCTCGATCTGACCGGGATCGGCCTCGATCGCCATCAGGTCCTCGTCGAAAAGGGTCTCCATCTCGACTCGCTCGCCCAGCGCCTTGCGCAGGAGGTTCTCGAGCCCCGAGATGACCAGACGAAGATCGAGCACCTCCGGCTGGACGACCTCACGCCGACTGAAGATCAGCAACTGACGGGTGAGCGCGGCCGCGCGCTCAGCTGCCCGGCGGATTTCCTCAACGTCGTCGAACGCCTCGGAACCAGGCTCCTGCCTGTCGGCTACGAACTCGGCGTAGTTGAGGATCACGCCGAGGATGTTGTTGAAGTCGTGTGCAATGCCACCGGCCAGCTGCCCGACGCTCTCCAGGCGCTGCGCCTGGTGCAACTGCCCCAGCAGAGCCCGCTCGCGCTCACCCTCGGCGCGATCGCTGACATCGCGGACGGCGACCGTGGCGAGAGTCCCCTCCTCGGTATCGATGCTGGAGAGGCTGATCTCGGCCGGGAACTCCGTTCCATCCCTGCGCATGGCGTAGAGCTCGACGCCGGCGCCCATCGGCCGGGTCCGTGGCTCGCGGAAATAGTCATCCCGATGGTGGGGATGGACCTTGCGAAAGCGCTCGGGAACGAGGGACTCGACCAGCTTGCCGATCAGCTCATCGCGGCTGTAGCCGAAGAGCGTCTCTGCCTGCTGGTTGACCAGCACGATCTCCCCCGTGGGCATGACTCCCACGATCGCGTCCGGCGCGAACTCCAGGAACTGCTCGAACTTCTTCTCGGCGGCCCGCCGCTCGGTGACGTCGCGAATGGCGGCGGTGGCCAGCAGGCCCTCATCGGCCTCGATCGACGACAGCGAAATCTCCGCTGGAAACTCGCTGCCGTCCTGTCGCCGTCCGTCCAGCTCGAGCTTGGGGCCCATCGACCCTGTCCGAGGTTCGACGAAGTAATCCCCCACGCGATGCCGAAGAAGGTCGCGGAAGCGATCCGCAGCCAGCACCCCGACCTCTTCGCCGTGCAGATCCTCACGCGCATAGCCAAAGAGAGCCTCCGTCTGACTGTTGACAAAGACGATCTTGCCCTCGTCGTCCACTCCTACGATCGCGTCGGGCGTCGCCTCCAGCAACTGCTCGAAAGTCGAGTTGACGGTGCCGGATCTGGCTGGGTCAGGGCTCACCGGTGCGTCCTATCGAATGAGCAGTGGGGTGCCGATCGGCATCAGGCGCCACAGGCGACGCACCGCCTGATTTCGGACTCGAATGCAGCCGTGCGAAGGCCGGCCGGGGATCAGCGACGGTTCGTTCGTTCCGTGGATGCCAATGATTCCGCCCCCGGGCCAGTCGCTGAGAACGGAATAGTCGCTGCTGCCGAACGCCACTGGCCCATAGAGACTGTTGGGGTCAAGCGTCCTGAACTTCTCGCGGATCCAGAAGCGGCCCGCCGGAGTAGGAGTGTTCGACGTGCCGATCCCGACAGGGGCCGTCCAAATCTGCCGACCCCGCCTGTAGAGGGTTGCCTGCAGCTTGCGCCGAGCGACGACGAGCAGGGTCCGCACGCGATAGAGGGGGCCGAGGGCCGAACGGCGGATCCACCCTTTTCGCCCGTTCGGGCGCATCGGGATGCGAACCTCGAGCCAGGTATGCCACTTTGAATCCCTCCAACTGCGCAGGACGGGATAGACCTCCGGGAACCCGTCCTCGGTGAGATAGTGGGTCCGCACGATCCGCCGCGCGCCAGGCGCCGGCAACCAGCGGATCGCGGCCTTTCGCACCGGGTGCGCCCAGCGCGTAAAGGTCCATTCGTTCGAGAGGCGAACGCTGGCGGCGGCGCCGGGAGCGCTGGCGGCGCTTGCCGCTGCCGGAATCACAAGCGCTACCAGCACGGCGACGAGCACCAGCAAGGCTCAGCCCGTGAAGTCTGGGCTCGGAGCGGCCCGAGCGCAACGTCGGAAGCTCCGGCTCGCCACATCGCGCCGGCCCCTGCGATCAACCGCCACCACCCGGATCGTGCTGCGTCCGGCGCGCAAGCCCCGGACGCTGACCCAGACCGAGAATCGCTTGCTGGAGCTCTGCTTGATCAGCTTGCCGTCGAGGTAGACACTGACCTTGCGCATCCGTACCTCGCTGTGGATCCTGAACTTGGCCCTGAACCCACGGTCGGTGCAGGGCGCGCCGCGACTTGGAGGGCCGCCGGTGCGTCCGCCAGAGCTGGGGACTCCGGTGATCTGTACGTTCGGTCCACCATTGCCGTCTCCGGGCGCGCCACCAGCTCCATTTCCTTTGCCGCCGCCACCCGCATTTCCGCCTCCGCCGCCGCCGATCTCGCCGCCTCCGCCGCCGCCGGGGCCAGGGCCGGCGACCGCGCAATCGGCCCGCGTGACGGAGTCGTTGATCAGCGTGACCGAGGCGTTCCGGGCCAACAGCCGGCCGAGCACAGTGACGCCGCTGCCCAGCTCAATCGATTCCAGCGCCAGGATGTTCCCGGCGAAGACTGAGTCCGTGCCAAGCGTCGCCGACGAACCGACCTGCCAGAAGAGATTGCACGGCTGGGCACCATTGATCATCAACACCTGGGATGCGGACGCGCTGATCAGCGTCGTAGCCGTCTTGAAAATGAAGACGGCATCCGGGTTGCCCTGGCCGTTCAGCGTCAGTGCCCCCGTGATTCCGAAGGTCCCCGATTCGGAGTCGTAGACGCCGGGCGTCAGGGTCTGGCCACCGAGCTCGGTGGCCAGCGTGTTGACCGGACCCTGCCCAGCCGCGTTGTCGTACGCGGTGGTCAGGTCGGCCTGGGCCTGCCCGGCAAGAGCGTCGGCCGGGTGGATCGCGCCGTTGACCGTTCCGTTCGGGGCACCGCCGAAGCCGGTCACCGCGGGAGTCGGAGAGGTGCCCAGGTCGCCATTGATCACGCTGGGTCCGGTGTTGGTGACCCCGGCGCCGGCCAAGACCGCAAAGCTGTTCGCCGTTCCCAGGCCAACCGACGTCGCCGCCTGCGAGCCGGCGGGAAGCGCCAGGGCTGCTATCAACGCCACCGCGAGTGAGACAATGCCGAGCTTCGACGCCGCGCGCTCCATCCTGCCTACTATCAGCACGCGGGTCGAGCACCACAATCCCCCGGACGTATGAAGCACTGCGAAGATCCCCTGGAGGGACTAGCCAAAAGAGTGTATTTGGATAACTCTGTTTCCTGAAGAGTGTGTTTAGATAATCCTGTTCCTATATCTCCCAAGTGATCTGCCCAGTCACGAGCGCGATCGCAACAGCATGTGCGCGCGTGTGCGCTCCGAGCTTGCCAAGCGCGTTGTGAACGTGAGACTTGACCGTCTCGGGAGAGAGAAAAAGACGCTCCGCGATGTCGCCGCTCTGAAGCCCGGAGGCGACCAACGTCATGACCTCGCGCTCACGCTCGCTGAGCTGCAGGCGACCGCTCCCCTCCACCTCAACGGCGGCCCACGTCGCTTCGCGAGCCAAGGCACTCTCTGCCTGCTCGGCAGCGGTCTCGTCGGGTGGAATGAAAACGGAGAGGTGGCGTGCGGGCAAAACGTTCGCCGTCGCGCTGAACTCCACCGGGATCGGTCCGCGGTCCGGGACGTACAGCTGGTACCACCCCTCTGCCCCCCCACTCGCCAAGAACGCCCCCCATTGCTCCTCGAGCCTTTTGCGCTCTCCCGGAGAGGTGAACTCGTCCATCGTGCGCCAGGGAAGCTCCTCCGGAGCGATCCCCAGCAGGTCACAGGCAGCGGCATTCCCAGTCACCCACCGTCGCTGGTCATCGGCGATCAGCATCGGGTGCCGCGACCGCTCAAGCGCCGTCCGCAAGCGCAGCGCGGCCTGCGAGCCAGCCTCGCCATCCGCAAAGACCTGAGCGTTCTCTCCGTCTCCGGGGAGATCAGCAGAAGCCACGACATACTCCCTTGTTTCTTTGACTGAACTTGCCGATTACTCTATTTCGTACGATAAGCGATTAATTCTTACTGATGCAAAGCATCGTCCAACGTCGCCTGTCCCCTCTTTGGGGGATATCCACCGTGCTTCATATGTCTGGGGGATTGTGCTCCTCGGCAAAATCGACAAGTGTGCGACCTGGCAGCATCTGGTTGATTCATCACTCCCAGTCGCCAGTCGACATCACTCCCAGTCGCCAGCCGACTCGTGAATCGCCATCCGGCCCCCTAGGCTCTCACCCCTGCCGGGTCTAGGGGGCCCAAAACCAAGCAGGGACGTGTTGGTGATCCGTTCCACGTGACCGAGATGAAGCAAAAAGAGAGGTCGCGTATTCACCCTGGTCAGAGCTTTCCAGCCGTATCCAGTGGACAGTCCGTATTGCCACTGCCTCTATTCGTAATCAGCGCGGCGGAGGATGACCATACATATGTCATTCGAGTCGCGGGTGAGCTCGATCTGTCCGGCTGCCCTCGCCTGGAACATGCACTGCGAGAGGCCGAGGTAAGTCATGCCATCCGGATCTTGCTTGATCTCGACGAGCTGACGTTCATTGACGCAGCGGGACTAAGTGTCCTCGTCGCCGCCTGGCATCGCTCGATAACCAACAACAACCGCCTGCAGGTAACGCCCGGCAGGGGAAACGTGGCAAGCATGTTCCGTCTGACCGCCCTCGACTTGGTGCTTCCCTTTAGTCCACCCGGCCCGGCTCGGGCCCAGAGCAAGGAGCAGAATCCATGAGGAGCCACACGACCAAACGTCCGAGAAATCGAGAGCTGCGGCAGTGGTCGACCCCTTCGACCTTCCTCGCCGGTGTGGCCCTGTTCATCGCGCTCGGCGGGTCGGCAGTCGCAGCAAATAGCCTGATTCACGCCGGGAACATCGCGCCAGGTGCGGTCACCAGCCAGGCGATCAGGAACGGTGGGGTCAGGCCCGAGGATCTGAGCACGAAGACGCGAGAGCTGCTTCAAGTAGCCGGGGGTGTCGTCGGCGAAAGGGGCGACACCGGTTCGACCGGAGCCCCCGGCACCAACGGGGCCAACGGTCCGAACGGGCCCAATGGCGCCAACGGCATCGACGGGACCAACGGCACGGATGGAATCGACGGCACCAATGGCACTGACGGAATCGACGGAACCATCGCGCCGCTGTCGGCCACGGCCGGCCTAACGGCCCTCCCCACCGCCAGCCCACCGACCACCGTGGTCGCCTTGGCGGTTCCCGCGGGAAACTACGTTGTCTTGGCCAAGACGCAGCTATCCCACACGGGGGCTGGCGATACTGTCGATTGCGTGCTGAAAGCAGGCGCCACCAGCATCGACCGGGTTTCCATGAAGACGCTGCCTGCACTTGCTGCGATTCCGGTGTCACTGCAAGCTGTGACCGTGACGACTTCGCCCTCCCAGCTGAGCGTCGAGTGCGATGTGCTGACGGCCAATGGCTCAGCTGACTTCAGCAGCCTGATCGCCATACCGACCGGCTAGCCGGCATGCATCGGGGTGGTGTCGATGAGAACCGGTCCGAAACGATCCTTCGCCGGCTGCGCACGATTCCGCCGCTCGTGCTCGGCCTGCTGTTGGTCACCGCCCTGCTGCCGGCGCTACTGATCGTCGGCATGGCGATCGACCTCGGGCGCTGGGCGGTGTCCCGGGTTCCGCCCACCGGGACGCGGCTAGCGCTCTTCCTCTGGGTCTATCTCGCCGCCGAGGTGGCGGGGCTGGCGGCGCTGGCGGCGGCGTGGGTCGCCAGCGGGGGCGGCCGCCGCGACGCCTGGCTGCGCGACCTCACCTGGCGCCTGCAGGAGGCCTGGGCGGCAGCGTTGTTCGGGGCAGTGCGGGCGCTGTTCGGCATCCGAATCGAGGTGATGGGCGGCGAGGAGGCCGCGCCGGGCCCGGTGATCGTGCTGGTCCGCCACGCCAGCATCGTCGACAACCTGCTGCCGGCGAACCTGATCGCGCGCCCGCACGGGATCCGCCTGCGCTACGTACTGAAGCGCGAGCTGCTCGCCGACCCCTGCCTCGACGTCGCCGGGAGGCGCCTGCCGAACTACTTCGTGCGCAGAGGGACGGGCCAGGCGCGGGAGCTGGAGCGGGTGAGGGCGCTCGCCCACGGCCTGGGGACCGGCGAGGGCGTCCTGATCTACCCGGAGGGAACCAGGTTCACGCCCGAGCGCCGTGCCCGAGCGATCGGCCGCATCGCCGAACGCGACCCACAGCTGACGGCACGGGCCGAGCGCCTGCGCCACCTGCTGCCGCCGCGCCTCGGCGGCGTCGGGGCGCTGCTCGACGGCGCCCCGAGCGCCGATGTCGTCCTCGTCGCCCATCACGGCCTCGACGGGCTACGGCTGGTGTCTGACGTCTGGCGGGGCGGCCTCGTCGGGCTCGTGATCAGGGTCCGCGTGACCCGGGTGCCGCGGTCCGCGGTGCCGGCAGCCGGCCCGGACCGCACGGCCTGGCTCTACGACCTCTGGCAGGAGGTCGACGACTGGCTCGACGCCAGCGCCGCCGGCAAGCTGGGAGCTGCGGCAGGATGAGCACCGTGGGCCTGCTCGCGATCGAGGCCGGCCTCGTGCTCGTCCTCGTCACGGCGCTCTGGGCGGTGAGCCTGGCGCTGCGGGACACCTCGATCGTCGATGTCTTCTGGGGCAGCGGCTTCGTGGTCGTTGCCTGGACCGCCTACGCACTCACCGACGGCAACCGGGACCGCGCCCTGCTCCTCGCTTTGCTGGTGACCGCCTGGGGTCTGCGCCTCACCGCCCACCTCGCCCACCGCAACCTCGGCAAGGGCGAGGATCGCCGCTACACCGAGATGCGTCGCCGCCATGGTGAGGCCTGGCGGCTGCGCAGCCTGTTCGTCGTCTTCTGGCTGCAGGGCGCGCTGATCTGGGTCGTCTCCCTGCCGATCCAGGTGGCAATGACCGACCCCACGCCCGCCGGCCTCGTCCCCCTGGACTGGATCGGGGTCGCGATTTGGGCGGTCGGGCTGACCTTCGAGGCCGTGGGCGACTGGCAGCTCTCGCGGTTCAAGGCCGACCCGGCGAACCGCGGCAAGGTCATGGACCGTGGCCTCTGGCGCTATACCCGCCACCCCAACTACTTCGGCGACTTCTGTGTGTGGTGGGGGATCTGGCTGGTCGCCTTGGCCGCCGGCAGCACCTGGTGGACGGTCGTGGGACCCGCGGTCATGTCCATCCTGCTGATCCGGGTCAGCGGCGTCGCCCTGCTCGAGCGCTCGCTGAGCCGGCGGCGTGCGGGCTACGCGGACTACGTCGCCCGCACCAGCGCCTTCTTCCCACGACCGCCGCGCCGCGGCTGACGCCTGCTGCGAACGTCACCCTCCACCCCCAGCCTCCTCCTCTGCCAGCGCCCGCCGCAGCGCCTCGTCGAACGACTCGGGCTCGATCCCGAACGGCTCGGCCCCACTTGGGTCGGTGACCACGGTCGCAGTCTTCAGCCCCTCGACCAAGGGCCGGGCGACCTTGGTGTCAACCGGAGTGACAAGTCCCAGCCAGAGCGCCGAGAGCCACGGCGTGATCAACGGTACCGACAGCTTGCGGGGCGGCGCCTTGCCGAGTGCCAGCGCCATCCGGTCGAGCATGTCCGCGTAGGAGAGGATGTCCGGGCCGCCGATCTGGACTTCGCGGCCGGTGGACTCGGGCACCGACGGCGCCCGCAGCAGGTACTCGATCGTCGCGTCGATCCCGATCGGCTGGGTCTGCGTGTGCAGCCAGCTCGGCGCCACCATCACCGGCAGTCGCTTGACCAGGTAGCGCAGGGTGCGGTAGGACTCGCTGCCGGCGCCGACCACCATCGCCGCCCGAAAGTAAGTGAGCGGCGGTCCCTCGGCGACCAGGATGCGGGCGGTCTCGTGACGGCTGCGCAAGTGTTTGGACTCGGTTTCTTGGCCGAGCCCGCCCAGGTAGACGACGCGCCCGACGCCCTCGCGCTTGGCCATCTGGGCGAAGTTGCCGGCGGCGACCCGCTCGCGCTCCTCGAAGCCGGCGCCGCCGGCCATCGCGTGGACCAGGTAGTAGGCGACGTCGACTCCCTCCCCCATTCCGACGAGGCTGGATGCGTCGGTGACATCGCCGATCCGCAGCTCGGCGCCAAGCGCCTCGAGCTTTGCCGCTCGAGAGCGCTCGCGGACCAGGCACCGCACCGGTCCCGAGCCGGCCAGCGCCGCCGCCAGCCGGCCGCCTACGAAACCCGTTGCACCTGCGATCAGCGTGCTCTGTGTGATTGGTCCACGCTACCTGACCGGGGGTGCCCGGCCTGCGAGACTGGCACCCGTGCACGAGCACATCCTGCAACGCAGCCAGCGCGTCCCCGTCCCGGCCGAGCGCGCCTTCGACGTCTACGCCGACGCCGTCAACCTCGAGCCGATGACGCCTCCCTGGCTCCACTTCCGGGTGACGACGCCGGGGCCGATCGCGATGGGCGCGGGGACGCTGCTCGACTACCGGCTGCGCCTGCACGGCTTCCCGGTTCGCTGGCAGACGCGGATCGAGACCTGGGAGCCGCCTCTGCGCTTCACCGACATCCAGGCCCGCGGGCCCTACTCGCTCTGGGAGCACACCCACGTCTTCGAGCCCGACGGCGAGCGAGCTTGCACGATCCACGACCGCGTCCGCTACGCCATCCCCTACGGGCCTCTCGGCATCCTCGCCCACAGCCTCTTCGTCCGCCGCGACCTCGAGCGGATCTTCAACTTCCGCCGCGACGCCTTCGCCGCACTCGCCGTGCCTGAAGTTCTCTGACGGACAAAGGCGTCGATAGTGTCGGCGTCCTGAAGACGCGAGTCCTCGACAAGCGCGAGTACCAGAAGGAGCTGACTCGCCTGCAGGTGGAGTTGGTGCGGCTGCAGGAATGGATCGTGCGGGAGGGGCTGAAAGTCGTCGTCCTGTTCGAGGGCCGCGACACGGCCGGCAAGGGCGGCGTCATCCGGCGAATCACCGAACGGACCAACCCACGGGTCGTTCGCATCGTGGCACTCGGCACCCCCAGCGATCGCGAGCGCACGCAGTGGTATTTCCAGCGCTACGTCGCGCAGCTCCCTGCCGCCGGAGAGATGGTCCTCTTCGATCGCAGCTGGTACAACCGCGCCGGCGTCGAGCGGGTGATGGGGTTCTGCAGCGACGAGGAGTACGCCGAGTTCATGCGCACCTGCCCCCAGTTCGAGCGCATCATCCAGGGCTCGGGGACCTTGCTTCTGAAGTACTGGCTCTCGGTCAGCGACGAGGAGCAGGAGCGTCGCTTCAAGGCCCGGTTGAACAACCCGGCGAAGCGCTGGAAGCTGAGCCCGGTCGATGTCGAGGCGCGAGCACGCTGGGTCGACTACGCGGAAGCGAAGGACGAGATGTTCGCCCAAACGGACACCGAAGACTCGCCCTGGTTCGTCGTCGAGGCCGACGACAAGCGCACCGCCAGACTCAACCTGATCTCCCATCTGCTCGAACAGATCCCTTACGAGCCTGTCGACCCAAGCCAGATCGAGTTCCCACCTCGCCAAGAACGTCCCTACACCCGCCCCCCGCTCGACACCCAGACCTTCGTTCCGGAGCGCTACCGGGTGCAGTAGGACCGTCTACCGCGGAAGAGGCGACGGCATCCTCCGCCTGACGAAAGCCAGATCAGGCCGCCAGATCGCGACGTTCGAATAGCCAGGCTCCAAGCGCTGCCAATGCAACAGCCGCGGCGGTAACGCCGATAAACGCGAGCGGGTCGATCCCGTCCTCGATCGCGTTGCCGTAGTACTTGAAGACCGATCCATAGCGGATCCAGTCAAGGCTGCTATCAAGGCGCCCGATCAGGTCCATGACGTACATCGCAATGAGGGCACCCGCAACCGACCCCGTGACCACGCTGGTCCGCAGCGAGAAGCCCGTGACGACGACGCCGAGCCCGGCGAAGAGCAGAGCCAGCGGCCAGACGTTGGCGAAACCCGCCAGCGCCGGGCCGAAAGCAAGGCCAGCACCGACGAGCCAGCTGCCGAGCATGGTCAGCAGCAGGGAGACGGCGAGGACCGAGGCCAGCTCGACCGCAGTCGCGGTGAAGCTCGCGCCGACCAGGCGGCGGCGGGAAATCGGCGCTGAGAGCAGCACGTCGAGCCGGCCGCTTTCGGCGGCGCCCGAGAGCCCGCTGGCGACCGAGCGCGCCGCCAGGTAGCCCACCGCCAAAGGGACGATCAAGCTCAGCATCTCGGCCTCCAGGTACTGCTCGACCGTCGCCAGTTCGCCGATGCTGAACGCTTCTTTCAGCTCGGTCGGGTAGTCGCGGATCGCCTTGCCGAGCGCGTCTTCGACCGAGGGGAAGATGGCGACAATGAAGGCCGACATCAGCCCGAGCGGCAGGCCCCAGGCAAGCAGGGCGCGGCGGCGGTCGCCGAGCAGGCTAAGGATCAGCCCGATCAACTCTCTCCCCCGTCTTCGTAGTAGGTGAGGAAGACCTCCTCCAGGGTCGGGTGCGCGAATTCGAGGTCGGCGACCGTGTGGCGCGAGATCGCCTTGACCACCGCGTCGAGGTCGCCGGAAACGTGGAAGGAGACGCGGCCATCCTCAGCCACGAGATCGCTGACGCCCGGCAGCGAGCGCAGCTGCTCGAGGTCGACCTGCTCGGAGAACTCGACTGAGACGCGGTGCTGCGTTTTGCCGAGCAGGTCGGCCACGCGCTCGACCGCGATCAGCCTGCCATCGCGGATGATCCCGACCCGGTCACAAACCCGCTCCACCTCGTCGAGCTCGTGCGAGGAGATGAGGACCGCGCAGCCGCGCTCGCGTTCTTCGCGCACCAGGGCGAGGAACTCCTCCTGCATCACGGGGTCGAGGCCGCTGGTCGGCTCGTCGAGGATCAGCAGCTCGGGCTCATGGAAGAGCGACAGGATCAGGCCCACCTTCTGGCGGTTGCCGCGCGAGAGCTCGCCCAGCCGCCGGTCGAGGTCGGCGCGGAAACGCTGGGCGAGCGCCTCGGCTCGATCGAGCGTGGGGACGCCGCGCAGGCGCGCGAGCAGCGCCAGGGCCTCGCGCCCGCTGGCCCTCTTTCCGTAGCCGAAGTCGCCGGGCAGGTTGCCGAGACGGGCGCGGATGGCAACGCTCTGGCGGCGGCTGTCGAGGCCGAAGATCGTGGCGCTGCCACTGGTGGGATGGAGCAAGTCCAGCAACGTGCGGATCGCGGTCGTCTTGCCGGCTCCGTTGGGACCGAGGAGGCCGAAGACCTCACCCGGCTCGACCGAGAACGTCACATCCTCGATGCCGCGTGTCTTGCCGTAGAGCTTCGTCAGCCCATCGGTCTCGATCACCGCCATGCGCTCATGCTCTCAGCGCTAGGTGGCTATCGGCGTTGCGATCGCCAGGTAGACGGCGATAGAGAGCAGGTCCTGGATGATCGTCGCCAGCGGCCCGGAGCCGAAGGCGGGGTCACGGCCAAAGCGCGAGAGCAAGCGGGGCAGGGCCGTCGCCACCGAGGTTGCGATCGAGCAGCTCGCGGTCAGGGCGAGCGCCACCGCGAGGGCGACGTCGGCATCGCCCCAGCCGATCAGCGCAAAGGGGAAGAACGAGAGTCCGATAATGGCTCCGATCAAGATCCCGGTGATCAGCTCTCGCCTGACGACCGTTCGCATGTCGATCCCTGCGCTCATCCCGCGAATCAGCAGCGTCTCGGTCTGCGTGCCGACCGCATCGGCCATGTAGACGACGGCGGGGACGAAGAAGGCAAGGAGGACCACCTCCTCCAGCTGGGCCTCGAAGGCGCCGACGATCACCGCCGAGGCCATCGCCCCGACGAGGCCGACCAACAGCCAGGGCAGGCGATGCAACAGCCTGCGGCTGACCGGCTCTTCGGCTGCCAGGCGAGCCCGTCCGCTGCTGGCCAGGTAGCCACCGAGGCGAGCCGCGTCCTCGTCGTGCTCAGCGAGCAGGCGACCGATCAGTCGGTGCGAGGGCACAAGCCCGACGAAGGCGCCATCCGATTCGATCACCGCCAGATTGCTTTGCCGGTGGTGCACCATCTGCCAAGCGGCCTTCTCCTCAGATTCACCCGGCCGTATGACCACGGAGTCGGGGTCCGCCAGGTCTTCGAGAAGCGTGTCCTCTGAAGCCTCCAGCAACCGGCTCAGCGCAATGAGGCCGACTAGCCTGCCTTCATCGAGGACCACGATCTCGTCAACGAAATCGAATGACTTGCCAACCATGTACCGGCGTGCTTCGGCAGTGGACTGCGACGGCGAGATGATCGGGACGCGAGCGGTTGAATGATCTCTGAGCTCCCCGGTGAACAGACCGCGTGATTCGTCCATCGAATCCATTCTCACGCCGGGAACGGTCGGTAACCGCAGGCGACCGACATCCAAGGAAGCTGCGTCGCGTCGTTTCGCGGCGGATGCTCTTCTTCTTCATCCTCGGCGACATTCTCGGTGGCGGGATCTACGCCCTCGTCGGCGGCGTCAGCGCCGAGGTCGGCGGCGCGATCTGGGTGTCCTTCCTGGTCGCTCTCCTGCTCGCCGCACTGACCGCCGGCTCCTACGCCGAACTGGTGACGAAGTACCCCCGCGCGGGTGGGGCCGCCCTCTACGCCAAGGAGGCTTTCCGCAGTCCTTTGGTCGCCTTCCTCGTCGCCTTTGCGGTGATGGCATCGGGCGTCACCTCGGCGAGCGCACTCGCGAGGGCTTTCGGCGGCGATTACCTCGCCGAGTTCGTTGCAGTTCCGGTCGCGGTGGCCGCCCTCGCCTTCATCGCAGCCGTGGCGGTGATCAATTTCATCGGGATCCTGATCTCGGTTCGGCTGAACGTCGTCCTGACGCTGGTCGAGCTTGGCGGGCTCGCCCTGGTGGTGGTCATCGGGATAGCCGCCCTCACCAGTGGCGAGGGCGACCCCGGCAGAGCCGTCGAGTTCAAGCAAGGCTCAGCTCCCGCCTTGGCGATTCTCGCCGGCGCCGCGCTCGCCTTCTACGCCCTGATCGGATTCGAGGACTCGGTCAACATCGCCGAGGAGACGAGTCATCCGGCGCGCTCCTATCCCCTTGCGCTGTTCGCCGGCCTGGCTATTGCCGGAGCGATCTACCTCGTCGTGACGATCGTCGCCTCGATGGCAGTCCCCACCGAACGTCTCGAAGCCTCCAGCGGGGCGCTGCTCGAGGTCGTTCAGATCGGTCCCTTGTCAGTCCCGACCAAGGTCTTCTCGGCGATCGGACTGATGGCTTTGGCGAACGGCGCGTTGATCAACATGATCATGGCCTCGCGCTTGCTCTATGGAATGGCCAAAGAGGACGTGCTGCTCTCGTCATTTGGTCGGCTGAGTCGGCGCAAGACCCCCATAGTTGCGATCGCGTTCACGACCCTGATCGCGGCGGGCCTGATCCTCACGGGTGACCTTGGGGCGCTGGCCGATACGACGGTGCTTCTCCTGTTGGGCGTCTTCATCGCCGTCAACGTCTCGGCTCTGCTCCTACGACAAGACCGTGTCGACCATGACCACTTCAAGGTGCCTTTCGTACTCCCGCTCCTTGGCATTGCTGCCTGCGCTGTCGTCATGACCCAAGTTGAGGGCGAGACCTGGCTGCGAGCCGGAGCGCTCCTTTGCCTCGGCCTGGGCTTGTGGGCGATCCAGCGGATCGCCGTAAGAGCCGCACCAGTTGAGACAGACACATAGGACATGGCACCTGTCCGCTGTCAAACGCCGAGCAGGAGGCTCAGCGTCAACATCAGGATGCTGCCGACAGCTATGCCGGCACTCGGCCCGATGCGGTCCGTCGACCTCGCATAAGCCTTCGGCAGCATCTCGATGACTATCAACGAGAGCATCGCCCCAGCGGCGAATGCAAAGGAGAAGGGGAGCAACCCCTGGATCTGCTCGACGAGGAGGAACGCGAGCAACGCACCAACCGGCTGCGGGGCGCTGGTGGCAACCGCTGCCCAGAACTGACGGGTGCGGCTGAATCCGGCAACGGCCATCGGGATCGCGACGCTGGTTCCCTCGGGAATGTTCTGGATCGCGATCGCGAGGATCACGAACAAGCTGAGCCCGGCACGGTCAGAGGCGAAGGCCGTACCCACTGCGAACCCCTCGGGGAGGCTGTGGACAAAGAGCACGAGGAAGACCAGGGCCGAAGTGCTGGCGCCGGGACCGGAGCGCCCCATGAAGGTGGTGTTAGGGTCCAGCCGCGAACGGGCCACGCCCAGCAGCCCAGCTCCCGCCGCGAGCCCACCGACCACCGCCAGGGTCGAGCCTTCTTCGGTGGCGGGGATCAACAGGCCGGCGATAGAGGCCACACCCATCACGCCGGCCGCGAAGCCGAGAAGTAGCGGCGTCAGCTGGGCGGCTCGGTGACCAAGAAAGAAGACCGGGATCGCACCCAGGCCGGTGGCAAGGGTGGTGCCGCAGGCAGCCAACAGCAAGACGACAACCTCCGGCATGTCAAGCAGTCAGGAGCGGTCCGACGAAGGCCGAAGGACTCGCGCGGCGGCGTCGGAGGTCGAGGCCAGAAATGGCGCCAGGTATTTCCCGACGATCTTGCCTTCATCGCGCCACGGTGGATCGTCGCTGAACGTCGAGGTTTCTCCGTGGCCCCCGCCTAGCTTCCCATAGAGGTATTTGGGCTCCTCCCCGGTGAGCAGCACTGCACGCAGCACCGGCTCAAACGGTTGAGGCTCGACCTGGCCACCGACTTGAGCTGCGATCACTTCCGCAGCCGCGTCTGCCTGCTGAGTCGCGATGCCGCCCTGCTTGACGGGAAAGCTAGTCACATCCCCGACGGCGAAGACGTTCTGGAGACCTCGAATCAGACTGTGCTCGTCAATGGGGATGAAGCCGTCCTCGTCGTGGGGAACACCCTCAATGGGCCTTCCCTTGAAGCTTGGCGCGCTCACCACTGCGTCGGCTTCGATGGAATCCCCTGGGGCGATGTCCAGTTGCCCGTTCTCAAACTTGACGGGACTAGCGCCGGTGACGATCTCGATCCCACGCTCGGCGAGCAGTTGGCCCATCTGCTCGCTGGCGCCCACCCCGAACAGCTGGAGGGGCGCATCCTCGGGGGTGACGATTCTCAGCTCCGCACTCGGGGCGTCTGCATCTTTCAACTGCGCTGCGGCGAGGAGGGCCAGCTCATAGATCGGCAACGGCCAGCCAAGTCCAGCTGGCATCGTGAAGACCACCTTCCGCATCGCACCGGCTTGGAGCTCGCGCACCACATCCACGGAAGCGTCTTCATCTGAGACCCCCCAGAACGTCGCAGCCCCAGGCACGGTCCAAAGCATCCGTGCGCCGGAAGCCACGATCAAATAGTCGTAGTCGACTCCGTCCCCGTCGTGCGTTGTGACGCGCTGTCCACCAGTGTCGACGGAGACGATGCTGTCGAGAGAAAAGGAAGCACCGCAGCGCTCGGTCAGCTGCTGAAGATCGAACTTGAGCACCTCGCCGACGCCGAAGGGCTCGGTGACAGCCAGGGGTCGGTAGAGGAACTCGCGGCGCGGAGCATGCACGGCGATCTCAACGCGGTCTCCGCAGAGGTCATGCAGAGCGACCATTGCCTCGACCCCGCCAACCCCGCCGCCGATGATGAGCACCCTCGGCCTAGAAGCGCCCTGCGATGAGGTTCGGGCCATGCTTCACATTACAGCGGCAAAGCGTGCCGGCTTGAGAATTACTGACGAGTCTCCCTAACTATGCGGAGCCGCACCGCTGAGTGGATCGGGTACCTCTCCCTTCCTTCATCACCTCCACGATGCTCACTCCCCGACCGACAGCTCGAACTCTCCGCTTCGCGTATAGCCGGGCTCCCAGACGATGCCCTCCAGCAGCTCACAGGGAGAGATCCGCAAGCCGCCCGCGAGTTTGACGAGCGTGTCGACGCGAGGCAGGCGTTCACCCCGCTCCAGTAGGCCGATCTCGGTTCGGTGGAGCGAAGCGCGGACCGCCAGCTCTTCCTGGGAGATATTGGCTCGTTCGCGACAGCGCAGGATGTTCCGGCCGACCTCCTTTCTCATCGGCGGGCTCCCCCCGCTTCGGATCGGGCGTTCACGTCGAACCCACCCGGCGAGTAAGACCCCGGCTTCCAGCGCATACCGTCGAGTAACTCGCAGGGGGAGAGGTCGAGCGCGCCCGCGACCTTCAGCACGGTGTCGAGCTGAGGCATCCGCGCCCCCCGCTCCAGCAGGCCGATCTCCGTTCGGTGGAGCGCCGCGCGCATGCCCAGCGCTTCCTGGGAGAGACCCGCCTCCTGGCGAAAGCGGAGGACGTTCGCTGAGAAGCACTCGGCAACCTCGCGAGCAAACGTCCTCATCGCGGCAGCTCCAGTCGTGATGGCGATGGCCCCGACTTGACCAGCGTCGCCACAATGACCCCCCGACGGCTGGTGTTGCCGTTCTCGATGACCCACCGCGAGCTGAGCTGGCCGGATGCAAGGACAGCTTCGCCTCCGCGCAGGTCTCCGGCCTGCGCCCGCGCGTCGTCGCCCGGGACTTCCACCAGGCAACTCGCCCAGGTCCACAACGTCTGCGGATGGGCGGGGTCGGCCACCGGATACTCGACCCAAAGGAGCGTGACCGGATCGCCGTTCGGTCCGCGACCCTCACGCGGATCTGCGCTCAGGGTCGCAGTCAGAACCGAGAGGTTGAGGTCGAAAGGGTCGGTGCCGAGGAAGGGCGCCCTCAGACGGTGGCCGCCGCGGGGTCGACCGCCACCATTCATCATTCCTTCGCCTCCTTCGGCAACGCGTAGGTCCGAGGGGATTTCTTGACCCGCCGGACCGCCTTCCTTTTCGTCAGCCGCTCGAGGCAGTTGGCTACGGCACCAGAGGATCGCTCGATCCCCTTGCCGATCGCGCTCGCGGTCACCGGCCCATCTTCTTTGTGCTTGCGCAGGTAGCCGAGGACGAGTTTGTCCAGCTCGCCAGGGCGAAGGCGCGTGCTCTTCTTTTTCGTGGCGGTCATGCGGACTCACCTCCTCGCTCATCGAGCGCGATGAGCAGTTCCTCGCAGGCGTCCAAGCCGACTTGGAAGCGCTGATTGACCTCCTCGTCTTCCTCGCGCGAGCGACGCTCGGCGGGCGATTCAGTCAGCACCCGCTCGGCTTCGTCGTGCAGGCGCTTGAGCCCTTCCATCAGGTCGTGGACCGGCATCGTCACCTCGAAGGCCTCGCGCCCGTCGCGCGGATGCCAGCCGATGTCCTGCAGCAGCCGCACGTCTTCGGCGAACTCGAGGCCGAGTCGCTCAGCGGTCGCGAAGTCGCTGTCCTGCTCCATCGCGACCCAGACATCGCCGAGGCCAGCGATGTGATTGCGGACCAGCTCGTACAGACCCGCGCGCTGCTCCTTGGTGATCGTGGTCGTGGGCACGGCGCCCTCCTTTCGGTAGGGCACCGAAGCTGGCCGAGATGCCGCCCGATGGGCTAACGGCGGAGTACCGTTTCTCTCGCATCGAAGTCAAGGCTTCGGTGCCAGGCCCCGGGGCGTTCCACCGCCGCCGGGGCCACTTATGTCTTGGCGCTCGCGACCGTAGCTCCGCCACTTGCCGAAAGCGAGGCGGAATCGGCCGAAATCGCCGCTAATCGCCGCGCATCCGCGTCATTTCGGGAACTAGTGCCCGAAATGGAGGCGATACGCGGGGGTGGTTTGATATTTCCCCGCGAGGGCCAAGTGGCCTAAGTGCAGGGGATTCGAAGTTAAGCGGCTGATGGGATTCGAACCCACGACCTTCTGCATGGCAAGCAGACGCTCTAGCCAGCTGAGCTACAGCCGCATCGGGGCGGGATTATAGGCGGGCGCCCCTTGTGGACAGCGCCGGCCCCGGTCGGCAAACGCCGGCTTGCATAGAACTACCAATTACTGGGTAGCTTCCTCCGCAGCCACGTTCACGAGCGCATCCGCTTGGCGGCTGCGAAGGGAGGCTCCCCAGATGAGTCGAGCAAGGTCCGCGTTCCTCCTCGCCCTCGCCGCGCTGGTTGCAGCGGCGCTGCTGCCCGCGTCCTCGTCCGCCTGGGCACCGGCGAAATCGGCGACGATCCATCCCGGCGTCCAGGTCTTCACCGAAGGCGCCCAGTGCACCGCGAACTTCGTCTTCGTGGAAGGCGCCAGCGTCTTCCTCGGCCAGGCTGCGCACTGCTCCGGCACCGGCGGGCAGACCGAAACCGATGGCTGCAGCAGCGGCTCGCTGCCGCTCGGCACGCCGGTCGAGGTGACCGGCGCGAGCCGGCCCGGCACGCTCGTCTACAGCTCCTGGCTGACGATGCAGGCACGCGGGGAGACCGACCCGGACGCCTGCGCCTACAACGACCTCGCCCTGATCAGGATCGACCCGGCGGATGTCGGCAGGGTCAACCCCTCGGTGCCTGGCTTCGGCGGGCCGACGGGCGTCGGCGCAGTCGGCGGGCTGGGAGCGACCGTCTACTCCTACGGCAACTCCTCCCTGCGGGCCGGCGTGACCAAGCTCAGCCCCAAGCAGGGCATCGTGATGCAGAACGAAGGCAATGGCTGGAGCCACGTCGTCGTCACCCTGACGCCGGGGGTCCCGGGCGACTCGGGCAGCGGCTTCCTCAACGGGTCCGGCGCTGCGATCGGGGTCCTCAGCACGCTGCAGATCGCGCCGCTGGCCGGTACCAACGGCGTCGGCGACCTCGCCAAGGAGCTCGCCTACATGCGCGCCAACAGCGGCTTCGGCGGGGTGCAGCTGGCGCAGGGCACCGAGCCGTTCAAAGCGAACCTGGTCGGGGCGATCCTCGGCTCCTAGCGCTCCAGCTCGGCGAGGAGGTCGCGGAGGTCGAGCGGCTCGGTCATCATCGCGATCTCCTCGCCGCCGGCCGAACGCGGCCACTCCGCTCGGGGGCGGTCGCGGTAGAGCTCGATCCCGTTGCCGTCGGGGTCGCTCAGGTAGAGCGCCTCGCTGACCCCGTGGTCGGAGGCGCCGCTGAGCGGCACGCCGGCCTCGGAGAGGCGCTGCAGCGCCACGGCCAGTGCGCGCCGGTCGGGATAGAGGATCGCGACGTGGAAGAGGCCGGTGCTACGCGCCGGGGGCGGCGGCGCGCCCTTCGAGTGCCAGGTGTTGAGGCCGATGTGGTGGTGGTAGCCGCCGGCCGAGACGAAGGCGGCCTCGTCGCCGATCCGCTGCTGCAGCTCGAAGCCAAGCACGCCGCAGTAGAAGTCCAGCGCCCGGTCGAGGTCGGCCACCTTGAGGTGGACGTGGCCGATCTCGGCCCGCGGGTCGATCTGCTCACTCATCGAGGACCGCGTTCACCAGGCGGTCGGCCTCGGCGTTCTGCTCGCGGCGCACGTGGCGGATCGACCAGCTGTCGAAGCGCCGCAGCGCCCGCAGCGCCTCGGCGTGCAGCTCGCGCAGGGTGGCGTCCTTGACCTTGTACTTGCCTTCGACCTGGCGGACGATCAGCTCCGAGTCGCCGACCAGCTCGAGCTCGCTCGCCCCGAGCTCGCTCGCCCGGGCGATCCCCAGCAACAGCGCCCGGTACTCCGCCACGTTGTTGGTCGCGGTGCCGATCCGCTCGCCGCGCTCCTCCAGCACCTCGCCGTCGATGCTGCGCACAACGGCACCGATCGCCGCCGGACCCGGGTTGCCGCGGGCGCCGCCGTCCACGTTGACGATCAGCCTCTCCACGATTGCTCGCTAGCCGACCGGCTCGCCGTCGCGAGATCGCTTCGGTCGGGCCTTGGCGCCGAGGGCCAGTCGCCCACCCTCCCCCGCCCGCGCGTTCCACTCGCGGGCGGAGCCGTCCAGCTGCTCGATCCGCTCGCCCCTGTCGAGCTGGAAGACCGCCCGCGCCTCGTCGCCGAGATCGACCCCCCACTGGTACCAGCAGATCTCCCAGGCGACCGTCACCCGCGCCTCGCTGGGCGATCCGGCGGCCGCCCCGACCGAGACGCTCGGGGTTCCCAGCGTCCGCATCAGGCCGGCGACTGTGCGCGCGGCGTCGCTCGCGTTGAAGCGCGCGACCGCGCGCTCGAGGCGACTCAGCGGCGACTCGGACGCTTCCGGGTCGGGCCGGCGCCCGACGTTCGCCCCCGCGGCTGCCGGGTCCACCCAGCCGAGCCGCTCGGCGCGCCCGCGACAGAGATCGCAGACCGGGCGCGGGCCATCCTTGGGGCTCATGTAGCTGCGGGTGCGCTCGCCGGCCAGGATCGTGCGGCCGCAAACAGCACAGGTCTCGTCAGGGCTCACGCCGCAACGCTAGCAGCGGCCACGACCCTCTCGGCCAGATGGCTCGGTACCGGCTCGTAGCGCTCGAACTCCATCGTGAAATCCGCCCGCCCGCCGCTGATCGAGCGCAGGTCAGGGGCGTAGTCGAGCACCTCCGCCATCGGCACCTCCGCCTTGACCTCGGTCGCCGAGCCTTTCGGTTCCATCCCCAGCGGGTGGCCGCGGCGCGAGTTGAGGTCGCCGATCACGTCGCCGACCACGTCCTCGGGGCAGCTCACGGTGAGCCGCACGAGCGGCTCCAGCAGGACCGGGTCGGCCGCCTCCATCGCCTCCCTGAAAGCCATCGAGCCGGCGACCTTGAAAGCCATCTCGGAGGAGTCGACGTCGTGGTGCTTGCCGTCGACCAGCCGCACCCGCACGTCCTTGACCGGGTAGCCGGCGACGGTGCCGTGCCGCATCGCCTCCACCACCCCCTTCTCGACCGCGGGGATGAAGCCGCCCGGGATCGCCGCGCCCTTGATCCGGTTGACGAAATCGAGCCCCGCGCCGTCCTCCGCCGGCTCGATCTCGATCCGGCAATCGGCGAACTGGCCGCGCCCGCCGGACTGCTTCTTGTAGCGAGCGTGGGCCTCGGCGGGCTTGCGGATCGTCTCCTGATAGGGAACCCGCGGCGGGTGCAGCTCGACCTCGGCGCCGAAGCGGCGCTTCATCCGTTCGACGATCACCTCGATGTGGATCTGAGTGAGGCCGGCAAGGATCTGCTCGCCGGTCTGCGGGTCGCGGTGCACGTCGAGGATCGGGTCCTCCTCGCTCAGCCGCCGCACGGCCGACGCCGCCTTCTCCTCGTCCCCCTTCGACTTCGGCTCGTAGGCGAAGGCCATCACCGGGGCGGGTAGGTCGAGTGCTGGAAAGGCGATCTCCGCCTCGGCGTCGCAGAGCACGTCGCCGGCCTGGGTCTGCTTCAGCTTCGCGATCGCGCCGATCTCCCCCGCCCCCAGCTCGGATACCGGTGTCAGCTCGCTGCCGAGCGGCCGGCCGAGCTGCCCGATCCGCTCCTTCTCCCCCCGGGTCGCGTTGACCGCCTGGGAGTCGGAGCGCAGCGTGCCGCGGTAGACGCGCAGGAGGTTGATCCGCCCGGCGTAAGGGTCGGCGAGCGTCTTGAACACGTAGGCGACGAGCGGGCCGTCCTCGTCGGGCTCGACCTCCTGCGCCTCGCCCCCCTCCCCCAAGGCCGCCACGCCGCCGCGCATCGCCGGCGAAGGCAGGTCCTCGACCAGCGCCCCGAGCAAGCGGTTGGTGCCGAGGTTGCGCGTGGCGACGCCGCAGGTGACGGGGAAGATCCGCCCCGCCGTGACCCCCTGCTTGAGCACGTCGACGATCTCGCCGTGCTCGATCTCCTCGCCGTCGAGGTAGCGCTCCATCAGCTGGTCGGAGTTCTCCGCGACCTCGTCCATCAGCTTCTCGCGGTACTCGTCGGCCTGCGCCCGCAGCTCCTCGGGGATCTCGACCAAGGTCGCGTTGCCCTGGCCGGCGCCCTCGTAGACGAACGCCTCCAGGTCGATCAGGTCGATCACGCCGCGGACCTCGTGCTCGGCGCCGATCGGGATCTCGGTGGCGACCACGTGCGGGCCGAAGGCGCTCTTGAGCGAGTCGAGGGCGGCGAAGAAGTCGGCTCGCTCGCGGTCGAGCATGTTGACGAAGACGAGCCGCGCCAGGCCCTCCTCGTCGGCGCGGCGCCAAAGCCGCTCCGTCTGGACCTCGACCCCGGCGACGCCGTTGACGACGACGACGGCCGCGTCCACGACCCGCAGCGCCGCCGCCGCGTCGGCGACGAAGCTGGGCTCGCCGGGCGTGTCGACCAAGTTGATCTCGCGCCCGTCGTACTCGAAGCCGGCAACCGCGGCGCCGATCGACATCTCGCGCGCCTGCTCGTCCGGCTCGCCGTCGGAGACGGTGCTGCCCTCCCCGACCGCGCCGAGCCGTCGCGTGGCCCCCGCCTCGAACAGCATCGCCTCGTGCAGGCTCGTCTTGCCGCAACCCCGGTGGCCGATCAGGGCGACGTTGCGAATCCGGTCTGCGGCCTTGTGCGGCACACAACGAGATTAGACCGCCGCTAGACCTCCTGTAAAGAGGACTTCAACCGCATGACCGCCTTGGTGTGCAGCTGCGAGACCCGCGACTCGGTGACGCCGAGCACCTCGCCGATCTCGCGCAGGGTGAGGTTCTCGTAGTAGTAGAGCGCGACGACCAGTTGCTCGCGCTCGGGCAGCGAGGAGATCGACTCGGTCAGGCGGTCCTTGATCTCGCTGCTGGCAAGCGATTCCTGCGGGTCTTCGGCGCGCGGGTCCGAGATCGTGTCGAGCAGCGAGACCTGATCGCCCGAGGAGTCGGAGATCGTCCAGAGCTCGTCGAGCGCGTAGACCGAGGAGTTGGCGATCTCGAGCAGCGCGGTTTGCAGATCCTCCTCGCTCAACCCCACCTTGGCGGCGAGCTCGGCCTCGGTCGGCGCTCGCTGCAGCTCGTGCTCCAGCTTCGCCTGCGCCGCCTCGATTTCGCGCGCCCGCGAGCGGACCGAGCGGGGCACCCAGTCCAGCGAGCGCAGCTCGTCGATGATCGCGCCGCGTATCCGCGTCATCGCGAAGGTCTCGAACTTGATCCCGCGCTCGGGCTCGAAGCGCTCGATCGCGCCGATCAGGCCCATCAGGCCGTAGGAGATCAGGTCGGCGTCCTCGACGTGAGAGGGCAGCCCGGCGCCGAGCCGGCCGGCGACGAACTTGACCATCGGCGAGTAGGCCACCACCAGGCGCTCGCGCGCGGCGCTGTCGCCATCGTCCTTGTAGCGGCGCCACAGGTCGCGCAGCTCCACCTCTTTTACGCCGGTTTCCATAAAAGTTCGCTCGATTCTATGGCCGGTGGGGAATCATTTGCGCATCATGCGCGTGGATGGGTCGCAGCGTAGGCCTCCCGCAGGCGAGCGGCGTCGACACGAGTGTAGACCTGCGTGGTCGAGATCGACGCATGACCCAACAACTCTTGGATCGATCGCAGGTCGGCGCCGCCTTCCAGCAGGTGCGTGGCGAAGCTGTGGCGCAGCGAGTGCGGCGAGACGCCGGCGGCGAGCGCCGCCTCGCGCACCCAGAGCCCCAAGCGGCGGGTGACGTCGGAGTTGGAGAGGCGCCGGCCGCTCTTGGAGAGGAACAGCGCCGCCTCGCGCGAGTCGAGGGCCAGAGCGCGCCGGCCCCGCTCCAGGTAACGGCGCAGCGCCCGCTGAGCCGGCTCGCCGACCGGCAGCAGCCGCTCCTTGGAGCCCTTGCCGAGCACCCGCAGCTGCTCGCTCTCGAAATCGAATGAGTCGCTGTCGAGGTTGACGATCTCCTCGCAGCGCAAGCCGCAGGAGTAGGCGAGCTCGAGCATGGCGCGGTCGCGTAGCTCCAGCGGGGTGCGAGCCGGTATCCGCTCCAGCAGCGAGCGCACCTGCTCGCCGCTCAGCACCTGCGGCAGCTTCCCTTCCTTCTTGGGGCTCGAGACCAGGTCGGCGGGGTTGTGGCCGATCCGCTCGGTACGGACGAGGAAGTCGAAGAGGCCGCGAACGGCGGCGAGCTTGCGCGCCACCGTCGCCGGCGCCAGCCCCTCCGAGCTCAACCCGGCGCCGAAACGGCGCACGTCGCGGTGACGCACGTCGCCGGGCTCCAGCCCCCGCCCCTTGACCCATTCCACGAATTGCCCCAGATCCACCCCGTAGGCCTTGCGGGTTCGCTCGGCCATGCTGCGCGCGCGCAGATCGCGGTCGTATCCGGCAAGCGCCTCGTCCCAGGTCATTGGGTGAGATTCGCCGTGCGACGCCGCGAGCCTGCGCTACCCGATGTAGATCGGGGTTCCCACTTCGACGCGGTCGTAGAGGTCTTCCACGTCTTCGATCGACATCCGCACGCAGCCATGCGAGGCGGCCGTCCCCAGCGAGGAGGTTTCTTCGGTCCCGTGGATACCGGCGCCTTCGAAGATCCCCATCCAGCGAGCCTTCAGCGGGTTCGACGGGCCCGGTGGGATCGACTGCCCGGCGAGCGAGCCCGCCCAGTCGGACTCGGGCACATGCCAGGTGGGTTCGACCTGCTTGTCCTGGATGTGGTAGAGCCCTTCCGGCGTTTCCAGCCCTTCCTGCCCGACGGCGACGGTGTAGCTCTTGACCAGCTTCAGGTCTTCCCAGAAGCGCAGCGTGTAGGTGGCGCGGTCGAGGGTGAGGTAGGTCGGGTAGGCGGTGGCGGCTTCCTTCGTCGTCACCTGCGGCTCGATGTAGTGCGTGCGCGCGGCGATCGTGTGGTCGGCGCTGGCGTTGAGGACCGCGGCGTTCAGCTGACGCGTCAGCAGGTTGTCGCGCAGCTTGCGGCCGTTCTCGGCCGGCACCACCTCGAGCGAGTCGCCGTCGGCTTCCACGCTGGCGTCGCGCGGTTCGCGATCGACCTCCTCGGCGACCTTCCGCACGAAGCGATTGACCGCCGGCTGGGAGTAGATGACATCGGCCGAGACATTCTCGTCGAGGTTGCCGCCCGTCACGTAGCGGACGAGCCGTCCGGGCAGGCCACCCGTGCGGCTCTGGTCGACCGCGTCTTCCACCGCCCGGTCGAGGTCGACATGCAGCTTCAGCGTCTTCCCCGGCAGCTCCCAGCTCTCCCCGTCGTAGCCCACCCGCAACGAGTGACGCAGCGGCGCCAGCAGCTGCCTGCGCACGGCACGCTTCGCTTCCGCTTCGTCCATGCCGCCCACGTCGACGCCGGCGATCGTCACCCCCTCGGCGATCGTGCCGTCCTGGGAGCTGTCGTAGGCGTAGGCGCCGACCGCCCCGAGGGCAAGCACCGCAACAGCGGTGACGATTGCGATTTGCGTCTTGCGACCCATCAGCTCTCCCGTGGGCTCGCCATCCGGCATGCCTCGAATCGGTCTGCGGAAAGTTTAGGCATACGGATCATTCGGCTGGACGGGACTCTTACCTGCAATCTACGTGCCAGCGCGGCGGTCGCGGGAGGCCGCGACGGATATGTTTCCCCGGTGCGATCGAAGGACCAAGTCCGGGCCGAGATCTGGAAGGCGATGGACCGCGAGGGGGTCTCCCGCTTCCCCGGCGCCGAGGGCCGGATCCCGAACTTCGCCGGGGCGCGGATGGCGGCCGAAAAGCTCGCCAGCCACCGCCTCTGGAAGCGGGCGCGGGCGATCAAGGCGAATCCGGACTCGCCGCAGACGCAGGCGCGCCGGATGGCCCTGGAAGAAGGCAAGACGCTGATCATGGCCGTGCCTCGCCTGCGCGACCCGCATCCCTTCCGCGTGCTCGAGCCGAAGCGGCTCTCGAAGGCCGCGATCAAAGAGGCGGCGACGATCAAGGGGGCGCTCAAGCACGGACGGGTGGTCGCGCTCGACGACCTCCCCGAGATCGACTTCGTCCTCACCGGCTCGGTCGCGGTGAACCTGAGCGGAGCGCGGATCGGCAAGGGAGGCGGTTACAACGACCTCGAGTACGGGATCCTGATCGACGCCGGCAAGATCGACGACCACACGACGATCGCCACCACCGTCCACCCGATCCAGATCATGCGCCGACACCTGCCGGTGATCTCCCACGATCTTCCCGTCGACCTGATCGCGACGCCGCGCGCGGTGATCGAGGTCGAGCGCACCTACGAGCGCCCGCGCGGCATCCTCTGGGACCACCTGCAGCCTCCCCAGATCCGCGAGATACCGATCCTGGAAAGGATGGGCTATGCCTGAGGGCGCGGAGGGCGTGATGAGCGGGTCGGTCAACTTCCCGGCCGGCGACTACGGCAACCCCGACCCCGAGTGGCTGAAGATCGACTGGCGCGAGCACCTGCGCCGGGTGCGGCTGCCGGGGGCCGAGGTCAACTACGCGGAGATCGGCGAGGGCGAGCCGATCCTCTTCGTCCACGGGCTCGCCGGCTGCTGGCGCAACTGGCTCGAGAACCTGCCCCACTTCGGCCGCACCCACCGTGCGATCGCCCTCGACCTGCCCGGCTTCGGCGAGAGCGCGATGCCCTCCTGGCCGATCGACATGCCCGCCTACGGGCGCCTCATCCACGACTTCTGCGAGAAGCTCGGGATCGACCGGGTGGCGGCGCTTGTCGGCAACTCGATGGGCGGCTTCGTCGCAACCGAGGCGGCGATCGAACGGCCGTCGCGCTTCGAGCGGTTGGTGCTGGTCTCGGCGGCTGGGGTCAGCTTCGCCGAGGCGGAGGGACGGCGCGGCGACGCGGCGCTGAAGATGCTCGAAGCGACGTTCCCCTTTCTCGTCGGCCCTCACCGCAGCTACCTGACCCGCCCGCGAGGCCGCAAGCTGGCCTTCGGCAACATCTTCCGCAACCCGAACGGGCTCCGCCCCGAGCTGCTGCAGGAGCAGCTCTCGCCCAGCATCGCCAGCCCTGGCTTCGGCCCCTCGCTGCGCGCGATCGGTGGCTACGACACCCGCCACCGCCTACCGGAGATCGAGATCCCGACCCTCGTCGTCTGGGGGTTGAACGACCGGATCGTCCCGGTCGAGGCGGCGATCGGCTACCACCGCCTGATCCCCAGGTCGCGGCTGGAGCTGTTCGAGCGCACCGGCCACGTTCCCCAGATCGAGCGGCCCGAACGGTTCAACGCCCTGCTTGACGACTTCCTGACGGACTAGCCCGTGATCGCGCCCTGCGCGGCCGAGCTCACGGTCGCCGCGTACTTCGCCATCACGCCGCGCTCGTAGAGCGGCGGCGGCGGCTCGTACTCCGCCACTCGTTTGGCGATCTCCTCGTCGGAGAGGGCGACGTCGAGGCGCCTGGCGTCGACGTCGAAGCTGATCTCGTCGCCCTCGCGGATCGCCGCGATCGGACCGCCCTTGACGGCCTCGGGGGCGACGTGGCCAGCCATCAGGCCGCGGGTGGCGCCGGAGAAGCGACCGTCGGTGAGCAGGGCCACCTCCTCGCCCAGGCCCTCGCCGACGATCGCCGCCGTGACCTGCAGCATCTCGCGCATGCCGGGGCCGCCGGCGGGCCCCTCGTTGCGGATGACGACGATGTCGCCGGGGCGGATCGCCTGCTCCTTGACAGCGCGGAAGCACTCCTCCTCGGACTCGAAGACGCGGGCCGGGCCGACCTGCTTGGTGCGCTCGGTGCCGGCGAGCTTGACCACGGCGCCTTCAGGAGCCAGGTTCCCGCGCAGGATCGCCAGGCCGCCTTCGGCCTTGAGCGGATCGGAGAGCGGCCGCACCACTTCCTGTCCCTCGGCCTCGCTCGCCGCCTCGGCCTCTTCGCCGATCGTGCGCCCGCTGACCGTGATCTCCTCCCCGTGCAGGATCCCCGCCTCGGCCAGACGCTCGAGGATGAGCGGGACGCCGCCGGCCGCGTAGAGGTCGGTGGCGACGAAGCGGCCACCGGGCTTCAGGTCGGCGAGCAGCGGCGTCTGCCGCGAGATCCGCTCGAAGTCGTCGATGCTCAGCTCTATCCCGGCCTCGCGAGCGACAGCGAGCAGGTGCAGGACCCCGTTGGTCGAGCCGCCCGAGGCGCAGACGCAGGCGATTGCGTTCTCCAGCGACTCGCGGGTGATGATCCGGCTCGGTCGTAGGTCCTCGCTGAGCACCCGCATCACGAGTTCGCCGATCTTCTCGGCGACGCTGTCCTTCTCGTCGTCTTCGGCCGGCACCATCGCCGAGCCACCCGGGCTGATCCCCAGCGCCTCGAAGGCGCAGGCCATCGTGTTGGCGGTGAACTGCCCTCCGCAGGCCCCGGCGCCGGGGCTGGCGACGTCCTCCAGCTCGCGCAGTTCCTCATCGCTCATGTCCCCCGCGGCGTGGGCGCCGACGGCCTCGAAGACGTCGAGGATGGTGACGTCGCGGTCGTGCCAGCGGCCGGGTGCGATCGAGCCGCCGTAGAGCATCAGCGAAGGGACGTCGAGCCGGGCCAGCGCCATCACGCAGCCCGGGATCGTCTTGTCGCAGGCGGAGAGCGCGACGATCGCGTCGAACTGGTAGCCGCGCGCGGTCAACTCGATCGAGTCGGCAATCGTCTCGCGGCTGACCAGCGAGGTCTTCATCCCCTGCGTCCCCATCGTGATCCCGTCGGAGATCGCGACCGTGTTGAACTCCATCGGCGTGCCGCCGGCGGCGCGCACGCCCCGTTTGATGTGCTCGGCCAGGCCGCGCAGGTGGAAGTTGCAGGGCATCGCCTCGATCCAGGTGTTGGCGATGCCGATCGTCGGCCGGCTGAGCGCGTCGTCGTCGAACCCGATCCCCTTCATGTAGGCGCGTGCGGCGGCGCGGTCCGGACCGTCGAAGACGGCGCTGGAGCGCGGGCGCGGAAGCTTGGTCGAGGTGGAGCCGTTGCTGCTCATGGCTGGAATGTACCCGCCATGCCCAGCACGTCGACCGGCCCAGCGCCCGCCCCGAGACCCCGAAGCCCTCCAACCACGGCCTGCGCGGCGACGCGCCGGGCTTCTCTAGCCGCCTCCAGCGGCGTGAAGCCGCGAGCGAGAAAGGCCGCCACCGCCGAGGAGTGCGTGCAGCCCGAGCCGTGCGAGGCACCGTCGGGATGGCGGTCGCCTGGGATCGCCTCGGCCCTCGAACCGTCGAAATAGAGGTCTACGACCTCCTCGCTGTGGCCCCCGGTGACGATCACCGCTTCCGGCCCCAGCGCCAGCACCTCGCGTGCCAGGTCCTCCTGGGAATCCCGCTCGCCCGCTCCGGTCAGCGCCCGCGCCTCCGGGATGTTCGGCGTCACCACGGTTGCCAGCGGCAACAGCCGCTCGACCAGAGCGGTGCGTGCATCTTCGTCGAGCAGGACCGCGCCGCTCTCGGCGACCATCACCGGGTCGACGACCACCGGCGCCTCGCCGAGCAGATCGAGCGCCTCGATCACGGCGTCGACGGTCTCCACCGTGCCGAGCATGCCGATCTTGACCGCATCGACGCCGATGTCCTCGGCGACAGCCCGAACCTGGGCGACGATCGTCTCCGGGGAGACGGTCTCCACCGCACTGACGCCGACCGTGTTCTGGGCGGTGATCGCGGTGATCGCGGTCATGCCGTGCACGGCGCAGCAGGCGAAGGCCTTGAGATCGGCCTGGATACCGGCGCCCGCTCCGGAATCCGAGCCGGCGATCGAAAGGGCGGTTGGAACTCGTCTCGTGTTCATTGGGCCTCCAGCCTAGATGTCGGATGGCAGTTGCAAGGTCGTCCGCGTGTAGACGCCGACCAGGGAGCAGCTGACGTAGCCGAGCGCCTCGAGGTCGGCCAGCGCCGCCGCCGCCTCGCCGCCCGGAAGGCGCAGCTCGGCGGCGACCGCGTCGCAGGTCTCGGCGCCCAGCTCCAGCGCCTCGAGAACGGCCTGCTGCCCTGGCTCCAACCGGGGACCGGCACGCTCGATCCGGCGCACGCCGGGCCCGAGCATCGCGTCGAGCACGTCCTGCGCGCCGCGAACGAGGCAGGCGCCGCCGGCCAGCAGGTTGTTCGGGCCGGCCGAGAGTCGCGAGCCGACCGGCCCCGGCACGGCGCCGAGGTCCCTGCCCAAGTCGGCGGCGAGGTCGGCGGTGATCAGCGAGCCCGAGCGCTCCGCCGCCTCCACCACGACGGTCATTCCGGATAGTGCCGCCATGATCCGGTTGCGGGCGGGAAAGGTCCAGCGCCAGGCGCCGCTCCCTGGCGGCAGCTCGGAGAGCACGAGGCCGCTCTGGCCGATCCGGCGCCACAGCGAGCGGTGGGCGGCGGGATAGGCGACGTCGGCCCCGCAGCCGAGTACAGCGACGGTCAGCCCCGCTTCGAGCGCACCCCGGTGGGCGCAGGCGTCGATGCCGAAGGCGAGCCCGCTGACCACGACCAGCTCCGCCGAGGCCAGCTCGCGAGCCAGATCGCGCGCCACCTCGCGGCCGTAGGCGCTGGCGCGCCTCGCCCCCACCAGCGTCACCGCGGCATCCGGGACCAGCCGACTCAGCAAAGCCGGGTCGCCCCTGCCGATCAGCGCCCAGGGGGCGTCGGCGGCGTCCCGCAGACCCACCGGGTAAAGCGGGTCGTGACGGCAACAGGCCCAGCAATCCGCCGCCGCGAGCTCGCCGAGCAGGCGCTCCTCCGGCAGCGCCGCGATCCGCGTCAGGACCTGCACCGCGATCTTCGGCGCCACCGCCGCCGCCAGATTCTCGTTGTCGAGGCGGAGCAGCTCCGGCGAGCGTCTACCGGGTGCACCGGTTGCGATCTTCTCGATGTACGGCGCCAGGTGAGCCAGCAGTCGCGCGCGGCGCAGGCACTCCGGACAGCTCTGGGGGGAGGTGCGGCTAGTCACGATCCCTCCTCCTCAGCTGCAGCGCCTGGGCGATCTGCTCGCGGCCGACCGCCTCCGAGCCGGCCAGGTCGGCGACGGTCTGCGCCAGCCGCAGCACACGGTCATGGGCGCGACCGCTGAGCCGGCGGCGCGAGTAGGTCTCGGCGAGAAGCGCCGCGGCGGCATCGCCGAGAGCGCAATCGCGCGCCTCCCCCGGAGTCATATCGGCGTTGCACCGCCCGGCGCCGAGGCGTCCTTCCTGCCGCGCCCGCGCCTCCGCGACGCGCTCGCGCACCGCGGCGGAGGACTCGCCCGGCGGGCCGCCGATCTCCGCCGCGCTCGGCTGGCGGATCGCGACGAGGATGTCGAGACGGTCGGCGAGGGCGCCGCTGAGGCGGCTCTGGTAGCGGCGCACGGCGAGGGGCGCGCAGTTGCACTCGGGATCGGCCTCGCCGCGACCGCAGGGACACGGATTGGAGGCGGCGACGAGCATCGGCCGGCAGGGCAGGCGACGCTTGCCACCGGCGCGGGAGATCGCCACCCAGCCGCTCTCCAGCGGCCCCCGCAGCGCCTCCAGCGTGTCACGGCGGAACTCGCAGAGCTCGTCGAGAAAGAGGACGCCGCGATGCGCGAGCGTCGCCTCACCGGGCGCGGGCGGGGTCCCGCCGCCGACGACGGCGGGTGGGCTGGCGGTGTGATGCGGCGCCCGGAACGGCCTGCCGCCGCCGAAGCCCTCGTTGAGGCGGCCGCAGGCGCTCGCGACTCGCGCGACCTCCAGCCCCTCCTCCGCCCCCAGCGGCGGCAGGATCGACGGCAGGCGGCTCGCCGCAAGCGACTTGCCCGCCCCCGGCGGCCCCACCATCAGCAGGCTGTGCCCGCCGGCGGCCGCGACCTCCAGCGCATAGCGAAGGTGCGGCTGGCCGCGCAGATCGGCCAGGTCGGGGGCGCCGGGCGGGGCGGCCGATGCGAGGGACAGCGGCGCCGGCCGAGCGGGCGTCCACTCCCCCGCGGCCAGCTCCCCGACCTGACTGAGGCTGTCGAGCGCGAGCACCTCTATCCCCTCGACCAGCGCCGCCTCGGCGCCGTTCTCGGCCGGTACCGCGATCGCCTCGGCGCCGAGCGTCCGAGCCGCCTCGGCGATAGCCAGCACGCCGGGGACGGAGCGCACCGATCCGTCCAGCGCCAGCTCGCCGACCATCGCCAGGCGCGGCAGGCGCTCCCACTCGAGCTGCCCGGACGCGACCAGCAGCGCCACCGCGATCGGCAGGTCCATCCCCGGTCCGGCCTTGCGCAGGCTCGCCGGGGCCAGGTTGGCGACGAGCCGCCGCAACGGGAACTCGAAGCCGCAGTTGGCGAGCGCCGCTCGCACCCGCTCGCGCGCCTCCCTGACCGCCGCGTCCGGCAGCCCTACGACCGAGAAGGCGGGCAGGCCGCGGTGGACGTCGACCTCGACCCGCACGGGCCTGGCCTCGATGCCGTCGAGCGTGAATGTCTGCGCCGTAGCGAGCATTGCGGCCACGCTGGCGGGTCGAAGCGCGCGTGTGGCGCGCAGCTTCTAAATCTTGCGTGCCGAGTGTGTGACCGAAGGCATGCGCCGGCGGACTGCCCTAGCTTCGGCCCCATGACCGGGACCCGCCAGCGCCTCGGCAAAGCCGCGGAGGACCTCGTCGCGGCGCGACTCGCGAGCGCCGGCTGGGAGGTGGTCGAGCGCAACGCCCGCACCCGGCACGGCGAGCTCGACATCGTCGGTCTGGATGGCCGCGCGCTCGTCTTCGTCGAGGTCAAGGCCGGGCGCGCGGGCTCCGTCTACGGCCCCGAGCGACCCGTGCTCTCGGTCGACTTCCGCAAGCAGCGCCGCATCCGCCGCCTCGCGACCGACTGGATGAGCGCGCGCCGCGACCTACCCCACTACGACGAGATCCGCTTCGACGCGGTCGGCGTCACCTACGACCACGCCGGGCAGGTGATCGACTACGAGTACGTACGTGGAGCCTTCTAGCGAGCTCGCCTGACCAAGCAGGTCAAGGACGCAGGGAGCGTGGCGTGCTCTGCACGCGAGCGACCGAGGACGCAGAGATGCGCCGGTCAGGCGAGCTCGAGCTGGCTGTACGCCACGCTTTGGAACGAGCGGCGGTGCAGGGGCGAGATGCCGATCCGCTCGATCGCCGCGCGGTGCTCGGGGGTCGAGTAGCCGACGTGCTCGTCGAAGCCCCAGCCGGGGTGCTCGCCGGCGGCGCCGTGCATGTAGCGGTCGCGGGTGACCTTGGCGATCACCGAGGCGGCGGCGATCGCCGCGCTGGTCCCGTCGCCTTCGATCACGGCCCGGTGCGGCACCTGGCAGCCGCGCAGCGAGAAGCCGTCGACCAGGCAGGTCGCCTCCTCGCCGGGCGCCAGGCGCTCCAGGGCGCTGGCGAGCGCCTCGATGTTGGTCACGTGCAGGCCACGGTCGTCGATCCCGCGCGCGCAGCGGACCACGACGCTGACCCGGCTGGCGGCGCGCAGGACCGCCGGGTACAGCTCCTCGCGCCGCTCGGGCTTCATCTGCTTGGAGTCGTGCAGGCCGGCGAGAGCGCGCCGGTCCGACCGCGAGAGGGTCTCGTAGTCGATCAGGACCGCGGCGGCGACCAGCGGCCCGGCCAGGCAACCGCGCCCGGCCTCGTCCGCCCCGGCGACCATGCGGCAGCCGAGCCCGCGGTCGAAGGCGAAGAGACGGCGCGACCGCGCCAGCCGGCGCTTGTGCGCCTTCGTCTGCCCGCTAGAAGATGCCGACGCGGTCGGGTGGCCAGTAGGTGGCGAAGGCCTTGCCGATGATCCACTCGCGGGGGACGGGTCCCCAGAAACGGCTGTCGTCGCTCGCCCCACGGTTGTCACCCATCATGAAGTAATAGTCGGGTGGAATGACGATCGTCTTGGGCAAATTGCAGGAGCCGCTGCTCCCGCAGGGCATCGTGTACGGCTCGTCGGTCTTCTCCACCCCGTTGACGACCGGGTGGCCGTTGCGGACGCTCAGCGTGTCGCCGGGGCCGGCGACGATCCGCTTGATGAAGTTCTGGCTCGACTGCTCCGGGGTCGGCACCGGGCACGCTTCCTGGGGGCCGTGCTGCTTGCCGCACTGGGTGCTGTCCGCGCCCTTGGGCGGGTGGAAAACGACGATGTCGCCGATCCCAGGGTCGGTGAAGTGGTAGAGGAAGCGGTTGACGAGGACGCGCTGGCCGACGTCGAGCGTCGGCTCCATCGACTGCGAAGGGATCTGGTACGGCTTGACCAGCCAAGCCTGGATCGCCAGGGCGAGGCCGAGCGCCAGGGCGACGATCGCGACCAGCTCGACCAAACCACCGGCGCGACTCTGCGGCTTGGGGATGCGCGGAGTCAGCCTGAGCTCTCGCCGGAGTCGCCGGACTCCTCGGCCGCTGCCTCCGGCTCGGCATCGGTCTCCGACTCCGCCTCGGGGTCGGTGCCTGCCTCAGCATCCGGGCCGGACTCGGCCTCGGGCTCCTCAGCCCCCTGCTCAGATACCTCCGCCGCCGGAACCTCCTCGGCCTCGGGCTCCTCAGCCCCAGGTGCCTCTGCCGCGGATGGCGTGGAGGTGGGCTCCTCGCCCGCAGCCTGCGAGGACGTGGAGTCCTCCTCCGCGACAGGACCCGCGGCCTGAGGCTCCTCAGTCTGAGGCTCCTCCGCCAGGGGCTCCTGGTCCTCCGCCTGAGCAATGCCCTCTGCGTCGACCGCTGCGACCGGCGTAGAGATCAGCTCCTCGTCGATCCCCCAACGCCGCTCCGCCACGCGGGCCGCCTTGCCGATGCGGCCGCGCAGGTAGTAGAGCTTGGCCCGACGCACGTCGCCGCGCGCCGCGATCTCAAGTTTCTCGATCTTCGGCGAGTGCAGCGGGAACATCCGCTCGACGCCGACGCCGAAGGACTGCTTGCGGACGGTGAACGTCTCCCGCACCCCCGACCCCTGCCGCTTGAGGACGATTCCCTCGAACACCTGGGTGCGGCGGCGGCTTCCCTCGATGACCTGGAAGTGGACGCGCACGCGGTCGCCAGGGGCGAAGGACGGTAGGCCCTGCCTCTGCTGGCGACGCTCGATGTTGTCGATTACGCTGCTCATTGGCGAGAAAAAACCGCCGGAGCCGAACTCGGGCGCCGCGCGGTGGCGGAATCGTACCTACTCGGAGTCTTTTTCGAACTGCTCCGCCCGCGCCCTGCTCTGCTCGGCCCGCCACTTGCGCACCCGCTCGTGGTCGCCGGAGACCAGCACGTCCGGCACGCCCCAGCCTCGATACGACGGCGGGCGGGTGTAGTGCGGGTACTCCGGCGCGCCCTCCAGCACCCGGCTGAAGGACTCCTCGACGGCGCTTTGCTCGTGCCCAAGCGCCCCCGGCAGCTTGCGCATCAAGACATCGGCCAGCACCATCGCCGGCAGCTCGCCCCCCGCCAGCACATAGCGCCCGATCGAGACCTCGTCGTCGGCGAGGTGCTCGTGGACCCGCTCGTCGAAGCCCTCGTAGCGCCCGCAGAGGAGAGCGACGTGGTGCTCCTGCGTCAACTCGTCGGCTAGCTCGTCGTCGAGCAGGCGCCCGGTCGGCGAGAGAAGCACGACCCGCGGGTTCTCGCCGCGCGCATAGGCACCCTGCAGCGCCGCGTCGACGACGTCGACCCGCAACACCATCCCCGCCCCGCCGCCATAGGGCGCATCGTCGACCTGCCCCGCCCCCAGCGGCGTCGTGTCGCGGTAGTTGAAGAAGCGCAGCTCGTTGCCTTTGCTCAGCGCGTTCTGCACCGAGCGCTGCGACTGGAACCACTCGAAGGCCTCCGGGAAGAGGGTGAAGACGTCGAGCCTCAAGGGCTCAATCGAGGATGTCGACGATGACCCTGCGGTCGAGCCGCACGGCTGCCGCCTTGGCGACGGTGCGGATCGCGTTGGCGACCCGCCCCCCTTTGCCGATCACCCGCCCCAGGTCGTCCTCGGCGACGCTGATCTCGTAGATCAGGTCCCCGTCCTCTTCAAGCTCCTCGACCTCGACCGCGTCGGGATCCTCGACCAGTGCCCTGACGAGGAACTCCAGCAGCTCGGTCACCGCGGCCTCAACTGCCCGAGGCGGCGATGCCCTTGGTCCGCAGCAGGGTGGCGACGGTCTCCGAGGGCTGCGCCCCGTGCTCGAGCCAGTGGCGGGCGCGCTCCGCGTCGAACTCGATCGTCGAGGGCTCGGTCTGCGGGTTGTAGCGGCCGATCGTCTCGATCGTCCGGCCGTCGCGCGGCGAGCGCTTGTCGGCGACGACGATCCGCCAAATCGGGTTCTTCTTCGAACCCACCCTTCTCAGTCTGATTCGCACAGCCATTGGGATCGGGCAGGTTAGCGCCTACGGTACTTCGGGCGCGGAGCGCCGCCGGCCATCTGGGCGAGCTGCTGCGGGTCGGGGGCCTTGCCGGACATCATCTGCCGCATCATCTTGCGCATCTGGTCGAACTGCTTGATCAGCTGGTTGACGTGCTGGACCTTGGTCCCCGAGCCGTCGGCGATCCGTTTGCGCCGCGAGCCCTTGACGATCGCCGGGTTGGCCCGCTCCAGCGGCGTCATCGAGAGGATGATCGCCTCGACCCGGTCGAGCTCGCCCTCGTCGACCTCGGCGTTCTTCAGCTGCTTCATCGCGCCCATCCCCGGCAGCATCCCGATCAGGCCGCTGAGCGGACCCATCTTTCGCACCTGGCGCATCTGCTGCAGAAAGTCCTCCAGGGTGAAGCGGTCGCTTTCGAGTTTCTTCTGCAGGTCCTCGGCCTGGCGCTCGTCGACCTGCTGCTCGGCTTTCTCGATCAGGCTGAGCACGTCGCCCATGCCGAGGATCCGCGAGGCCATGCGATCGGGGTGGAAGCGCTCGAAGGCCTCCAACTTCTCGCCGGTCGAGGCAAAGAGGATCGGCTTGCCGGTCACCGCCTTGACCGAGAGCGCGGCGCCGCCGCGGGCGTCGCCGTCGAGCTTGGTCATAACCACGCCGTCGAACTCGGCCGCCTCGGCGAACGACTCGGCGACCCCGACCGCGTCCTGACCGGTCATCGCATCGACCACCAACAGCACGTCGTGCGGCTTGGTCCGCTTGCGGATCTTGGCCAGCTCGGCCATCAGGTCCTCGTCGATGTGGAGGCGGCCGGCGGTGTCGACGATCAACACGTCGCGCTCCTCCTCGCGAGCCCGATCCAGCGCCCAGGCGGCGATCTCGACCGGGTCGGCGTCGGTGCCCTGCTCGTAGACGCGCGCTCCGGCGCGCTCGCCGACGGTGACCAGCTGGTCGACCGCCGCCGGGCGGTAGACATCACAGGCGGCGAGGGCGACGTCCTTGCCCGACTCGCCGAGATGGCGGGCCAGCTTTGCGCAGGCGGTCGTCTTGCCGGAGCCCTGCAGGCCGGCCATCAGGATCACCGTGGGGCCGTTGGAGGCGAAGGCGAGGTCGCGCCCCGTCCCCCCCATCAGCCCGGTCAGCTCCTCGTTGACGATCTTCACCACCTGCTGGCCGGGGTCGAGGCTCTCCAGCACGTCGGCGCCGAGGCAACGCTCCTTCAGTCCCTTGGTGAAGCTTTTGACGACCTTGAAGTTGACGTCGGCCTCGAGCAGGGCGAGGCGGATCTCGCGCATCGCCGCGTCGACGTCGCCCTCGCTCAGCTTGCCGCGCGAGCGGACCTCGGAGAGCGTCGCCTGGAGGCGGTCTGAAAGCTGATCGAACATGTCGTCAGCTTACGAATCTGCGTTTGTGGGCGCTATGACCACCCAAGTGCAGTCTCGTGCGTTACTCGGCGAGCAGGGCGCGGGCGAAGTCCTCGGGGTCGAAGGGACGCAGGTCCTCGAGCGACTCGCCCGTCCCGATCAGCTTCACCGGGATGCCCAGCTCGTTGGCGATCGCCAGCACGATCCCGCCCTTGGCGGTGCCGTCGAGCTTGGTCAGGACGACCCCGTCGACCTCGACCGCCTCGGAGAAGATCTGCGCCTGGCGCAAGCCGTTCTGGCCCGTCGTCGCGTCGATCGAGATCAGCGTCTCGTGCGGCGCGTCGGGCATCTGCTTGGCGATCACCCGCCGCACCTTGGCCAGCTCGTCCATCAGGTTGCCCTGGGTGTGGAGGCGGCCGGCGGTGTCGACGATCACCACGTCGGCGCCGCGAGCGCGGGCGGCGGCGATCGCGTCGAAGGCGACCGCTCCGGGGTCGCCGCCCGGCGCGGAGCGAATCAGCTCGGCGCCCGCCCGCTCGTGCCCACTCGGCCAGCTGCTCGGCGGCGGCGGCGCGGTAGGTGTCGGCGGCCGCCAGGACCACCGACGAGGCCGAACTCCTTCGAGAGGTGCCAGGCGATCTTGCCGATCGTCGTCGTCTTGCCGGTGCCGTTGACCCCGACCATCAGCAGCACCGCCGGCTCGCCGGTGAGGTCGATCGGGGCGCGGCCGGTCGAGGCGACCTCGGCGAGGATCTCGATCAGCCGCTCGCGGACCGCCTCGCCGTCGGCCGGGACGGTGCCCGCCGTCGACCTCCTGCTCCAGCCGTTCGACCACCTCGGCGGTGGTCGGGGCGCCGGCGTCGGCGAGGATCAGCGCCTCCTCGAGCCGCTCCCAGGTCTCCTCGTCGATGCGGTCGAAGAGGCTGGCCGAGATCTCCTCGACCAGTGCCTGGCGGCTCTTCGAGAGGCTCTCGCGCAGGCGGCGAAGGACGCCCCGGCGGCTTCTCCTCGCTTTCCGACTCGGCCCCGGACGCGACCGCGTCGCGCGCGCCGAGGTCGAAGATCTCGCTCCAGGTGGTGGGCATCGCTCAGGCAGCGGCCGCGGAATCGTCGCGCGCCGGAGGCTCGGCGGCCGGCCTCTCGCCGAGCGCGGCGGAGGCATCGCCGTCCTCGGGCGGGGCGACTCCCGCGAACGGCGGCGGACTGGAGACGGGCGCCTCCTCGGCCGCCTCTTCGCGCGGCAGGCGCCGGGAGACCACCTTGGTCACCCCGTCGCCGCCCATGCTGACGCCGTAGAGCACGTCGGCGGCGTCCATCGTCCGTTTCTGGTGGGTGACGATGACGAACTGGGCGCGGTCGGAGAAGCGCCGGATCAGCTGCAGGAAGCGGTCGATGTTGGCGTCGTCGAGCGCCGCCTCGACCTCGTCGAGGATGTAGAAGGGGCAGGGGCGGGCGAGGAAGACGGCGAAGACGAAGGCGAGCGCGACCAGCGACTTCTCGCCGCCCGAGAGCAAGGAGAGCTTGCGGGTCGACTTGCCGGCCGGGGTGACCTCGATCTCGACGCCGAGCTCCTCGCGCTCCTCCTCCTCGGACTCCTCGTCGTCGCCGCCCTCGGCGTCGGCCTCCACAGCGTCGCGGACCGGGCGCAGGCTGACCCGCCGCAGGCGGCCGCGACCGCCCGGGAAGAGGTGCTCGACCATCTCCTCGAAGTTCTTCGCGGTCGCCTCGAAGGTCTGCTCGAAGGCGCGCTCGATCTCGCGGTCGATGTCGCGGATCAGGCGCCTCCAGCTCGTGCATGCCCCGCTCGGTGTCCTCGCGCTGGGCCTGCAGGGACTCGACGTGCTCGCGGGCCTCCTCGTACTCGCGCTCGGCCAGCGGGTTGACGGGCCCGATCTGGGCACGGCGCCGCTCCAGCCGCTGCAGGCGCCGCTCGATCTCGCCCCGCTCCTCCTCCGTCAGGGGCTCCTCCGCGGGGCCGACCTCCTCCCCCAGGCGCTCGGCGATCGACGCCAGCTCCTTGGCGGCCTCGGCCCGGCGGTCGCCGAGATGCGCCGCTTCGACCTGGGCCTCGGTCAGCGCGTCGGAAGCCGCTTTCATCTCCACCTGCAGCTCGGACTCCTGCCGCGAGCACTCACGCATCTCCTCGGCGATCGCGTCGCCGTCGCCTTCCTCGCCGACCACCTTCGCTTCGATTCGCTCGACCCGGACGCGGATCGCGGCCTCGGCCGCGGCTACGGCAGCCGCCGCCGAGCGAACGTCGTCGAGCAGCTCCTCGCCGGCGGCGACGCGCTCGCGCAGCGCTTCGCGGTGGCGCTCCCCGAGCAGTCCCTCGGCCCGGCGCGCGTGGCGTGCGGCGCGCTCGGCGCCGGCCTGGACCTCGCCCAGCGCCGCCTCGCCGCTCTTTCTCGGCGGCGTCGGTGGAGCGAGCTCGCGCCAGGCCGTCGCTGGCCCCGGCGAGCCCGGCGTCGATCTCGCCCAGCTCCTCCTCCAGCTTGCGGGCGCGCTCGGCCGGCGCGCCCTCCGCCGATCCGAGGTCCAGGGTGAGCGGTCCGAACTCGGCCCGCAACCCCTCCAGCGCGCTCGTCAACTCCGCCTCGCGGTCACCAAGTCCGGCGGCGCGCACCCCGATCCGCTGCTGCTCGCCGCGCAGCTTGGTGAGCAGACCCCAGGCCTGGGTGCGCTCGCGATCGCGCGCCGCGAAGCGCTCCTCGGCAGCCCGCCGACGCCCACTCACCTCCTCCAGACGCCGCTCGACCGAGGCCCGTTTGCGCGCGCGCCTCCTCGGCGGCATTCTGCGCGGCCTGCGCCCGGTCCTCGCCGAAACGAAGGTCCTCGGCGACCAGCTGCCCGCGTAGGCCCAGCTCCTCGCGCTCGATCCGGGCGCCCAGCTCGGCCGCCTGCGCCTGGCGCTTCAGCGGCCGCAGGCGGGCCCGCGCCTCGCGCTCCAGATCCAGCGCGCGGTCGAGGTTGTCGCGCACGGCGCGCAGCTTCAGCTCGGCTCGGCGGCGGCGTTTGCGGTGCTTCCCCAGCCCCGCCGCCTCCTCGACCAGCAGCCGCCGCTCACGCGGCTTGGAGTGGACGATCGACTCGACCCGGCCCTGGCTGATCACCGAGTGCATCTCACGGCCGAGGTTGGTGTCGGAGAGAACCTCGACCACGTCGACGAGGCGGCAGCGGGCACCGTTGAGGCGGTAGACCCCGTCACCGGAGCGGTCGAGGCTGCGCTGGATCGCGATCTCCGAGAGCTCGGTCGCGGCACGACCCTCGCCGTTGTCGATCACCACCTCGACCTCGGCGGCGCGGCGCTGGCCGACCCCCTTGCCGCCGGCCGAGATCACGTCCTGCATCGAGGCGCCGCGGATCGCCCCCGGGCTCTGCTCGCCGAGCGCCCAGAGGACCGCGTCGGTGATGTTCGACTTGCCCGATCCGTTCGGGCCGACGATCACGCTGACGCCCGGAGAAAACTCCAGCTTGGTGCGCGCGGGGAACGACTTGAACCCCTTCATCTCGATCGATCTCAGATACATCTCTCGTCCTCGGTTTCGGAAGGCTGGCGTGTGAGTCGGACGCGACCTGCCGGCTAGCGTCCCAGGTGCTTCAGCGCCTCCTCGGCCGCCACCTGCTCCGCCGCCTTCTTGCTTCGCCCGGCGCCGGTCCCCACCCTCTCGCCGCCGACCGTCGCCTCGACTTCGAAGGTACGCCGATGCGCGGGGCCCGATTCGCCGATCACGGCGTAGGTTACGCGGGCCCGCCGCCGTGCGAGTAGCTCCTGCAGCGCCGACTTCGCATCTACCGGCGCTTCCAGCGCGTACTCGATCTGCCCCTCGAAGGCAGCCCTGACGGCGGCGGCCACCCGGTCGAAGCCGAAGGCGACGAAGCAGGCGCCGATCAGCGCCTCGGTCACCTCCGGCAGCGGCCGCGAGCCGGCGAGCAGGATCCTCGCCGGGATCGCCTCCTCGATCTCCGGCTCGGCCTCTTCCAGCATCGCCGGCACGCCCAGCTCACGGCCGACGTCGGCGCAGGAGACGCCGCTGACCGCGTGGTTGTGGATCTTGGTCAGGCCACCCGCGTCGACCTCCGGGAAGCGCTCGTAGATCCCGGCGGCGATGGCGAGCGCGAGGACGCTGTCGCCCAGGTAGGCGAGCCGCTCGTAGGACTCGGGCTGCTCCTCCGTCCAGGACGAGTGGGTGAGGGCGCAGCGGCGCAGGTCGTCGGGAAGCTCGGCGACGAGCTCCGCCAGCGCCTCGGCGCTCACGCCGGGGAGTGCTCCAGTACGAACGAGACCGCGTCGCCGACGGTCTCGATGCGCGCCGCCTGCTCCTCGGAGACGGAGATGCCGTACTGGTCCTCCAGCTCCATCACCAGCTCGTAGAGGTCGAGTGAGTCGGCGTCGAGGTCCTGCTTGAAATGGGTCCCTTCGCCGATCTTCGCCGGATCGATCTCGAGCTCCTCGGCGAGGTGGCCGCGCACCAGCTCGAAGACGTCGTCCCGCTCCATGCCGGACTTCCTATCACGCTCCCCGCTCGGCCGCGAGCGCGCCCCTCGTGGCGCCACCCGCTTCGAGCAGGGCCGCGGTGCGACCGACCGCGTCGACCTCGACGCAGCGCGCTGCCAGACGGACCGCGTTCGCGATCCCCTCGGCGCCGGCGCTGCCGTGGCCGACGATCGCGATGCCGCGCAGGCCGAGCAGGATTGCGCCCCCGGTCGTGTCCGGGTGGAGCTCGCGGCGCAGGCCGCCGAGCGCCGGGCGCATCAGCAGGCCGCCGAGCGCCGCAAGCGGATTAGAGCGGGCGGCATCGCGAATCGCCGCGGTCACGGTCCGTGCCGTGCCCTCCATCAGCTTCAGCGAGACGTTGCCCGTGAAGCCGTCGGTGACGACGACGTCCACCCCGCCGGCCGGCAGGTCGCCGCCCTCGACGCTGCCGGCGAACTCGATCTCCCCGGCCCCGGCGAGCAGCGCGTGAGCGGCGACCACCTCCTCCCTGCCCTTGCCGGCCTCCTCGCCGACCGAGAGCAGCCCGACGCGAGGGCGGGCGACGGCGAGCACGGCCTCGCTGAAGGCGGCGCCGAGGTAGGCGAACTGGACCAGGTGCTGAGCGCGCACTTCGGTGTTGGCGCCGACGTCGAGGAAGAGCACCGGCTTGCCGGGGACGGGCAGCTGCACCGCCAGAGCTGGGCGCTGCACGCCCTTGAGGCGGCGCAGCCCGAAGGTCGCCGCCGCCATCGTCGCCCCGGTCGAGCCGGAACTCGCCATCGCATCGGCCTCGCCCTCGGCAACCGCGCGCGCCGTCCTCACGACCGATGCCTCTTTCTTCGCCCGCACAGCCGGAACCGGATCCTCGTCGTTGCCGATCCACTCCGAGGTTTGAACAACCTCGATGCCCGCGACGCCATCCAGACCCAACTCCCGTGCCGGGCCGAACACGCGCAGGCGGATGCCGTCCGCGGCGGCCATCCTGGCGCCCTCGGCGAGCACGTCGAAGCCCTGCTCGGCGCCGAAGCCGTCGAGGGCGACGGTGACGCCGCGCCCCCCTGCCATCGCTACTCGGTGTCGGGAGCGGGCGCGGTCGGATCGGCGATCTTGTGCTCGATCACCTCGCGCCCGGCGTAGGTGCCGCAGGTCGGGCAGACCCGGTGCGGCAAGCGCGGGCTGTGACAGCGCGGGCAGTTGTTGAGTCGCGCCTTGCCAGCCTTGTGGGTTGCCCGTCGCTTATCTCGGCGGGTCCTGGACGTTCTCTTCTTAGGGACGGCCATCGGTCGCGGAATGGTAGCGGGGCGGCGCTTCGAGAGCGAGCCTGCCGCTAGTCCAGCTTCAGCTCCTTGAGCTTGTTCCACCTAGGGTCGCCGCCGGAGTCGTGCTTGTGGTCCTCCGGGTCGGCATCGTTGAGAGACTCGCCGCAGACTGGGCAGAGGCCGGCGCAGTCGGGGCGGCAGAGGATCTGCGTCGCCAGCGCCAGGATCGCCGCGTCGTGGGTCCAGCGGCCGAGGTCGAGCTCGTCGTCGTCGACGTAGGGGCTGCGCAGCTCCTCGTCCTCGGTGTCGGCCTGGTCGACCTCGCGCGCATCGACCTCGGTCTCGACCGCCGCCTCGGCGAGGCAGCGCATGCACGGTCCCTCGACGCGGAGGGGGAGGCGCAGCCGGAACGCGTAGCCGTTGCTGGGCCGCGAGACGTCGAGCCTCGCCTGAGCGTCCCCCTGCGGGGTGTAGATCTGCCCGCCCAGCCCCAGCGGCTCGAGGCGAACCGGGAGATCCAGGCGGGCGCCCTCTCCGTGCGCGAGAGAGAGGCTTGCCAGGTCGATGATCGTGGTCGTCCCTTTGGCCATTTCGAGCTCCTCCGCCCAGCCGCTTACGATGGCACCCTCCCCGACGAGGTTACGAAATGGGTCAATTCGACTGGATGCCGGACGAGTACCTGGAGCGGATCCGCTCCAAGATCCCCCGCTACGACGAGCTGCAGGCGCAGGCCGTCGCCGCGATCCCGTTCCCGCCCGAGCGGGTCCTGGAGCTGGGGATGGGCACCGGCGAAACGACGCGTCGGCTGATCGAAGCCCACCCCGACGCCTGGGTCGTCGGGCTCGACTCGAGCCCGGACATGGTCTTCCGCGCCCGGCAGACCTACGACGACGTGCAGCTGGCGCGCATGGAGGACCCGCTACCCGACGGACCTTGGGACCTGGTGATCTCGGTGCTCTCGGTCAACGACCTCAGCGACAACCAGAAGCAGGCCCTGTTTCGCCGGGTAAAGGACCACTCACGCTCCCTGGTCATCGGCGACGCCTTCGAGGGAAACCAGCTGGAGAACCTGGTCAAGTGGTCAGGGGGCACAGTTGCGTGGCAAGCCGACAACCTGGCAGTAGTAAGCGCCACCTATTGAGGGGACAGGGTCGGGAGCCCCCCGACGGAAACTTGTGAGCCGGCGAGACCCGAGCCCTCAGTAGACGACCGCAGCGGGTTTCAGGCGGGGGGCTCCCGACCCTGTCCCCCATTAAGCGGCCGCGCTACTGCTGCTCGTCCAGCTCGGCGACCGGCTGCTCTTCGTCGCGGCCGGCGAGCCGGTCGCGGCCACGCTGCACGGCCGCGAGGAACTTCTGCAGGTTGACCTCGAGCGTGTTGAGGATCTCGTCGGCGTAGTCCTCGGCGCCGAGTCGGATCTCGCGCTCGCGCGTACGAGCGTCCTCGACGATCTCGTCGGCGGCGCGCTCGGCCTGCTTGGTGACCTCCTCGTCGGAGATCAGGCGGGCCTGCTGCTCGCGCGCCTCGCGCACGATCCGCTCCGCCTCGCGTTTGGCCTCGGCGAGCATCTCCTGGCGCTCCTTGACGATCCAGCGCGCCTGCTTGATCTCCTCGGGGATCGTCGCACGCATCTGGTCGAGGAGGTCGTAGATCTCCTCGCGGTCCACGCGGACCTGGTCCGTGAGAGGCACGGGCCGGGCGTTGTGGACGACGTCGTCCAGCTTGTCTATGAGAACGAGAACGTCCATTAACAGGGCGTAAGCCTACGTGTCAGAGGCATTTTCGGTGAAGAAGCCGTGAATTCCTCGGCTTTTTGCAAACTCTCGCCCACTGGGCGATGCTTGCGAAGCCTACCTCTCGCCCAGGCGTCCCGCCATCGCGGCGGCCACAGGCCCCGGAACGAGGTCGGATACGTCGCCGCCGAACGTCGCCATTTCCTTCACACCGGTCGAGGAAAGGAAACTGTAGTGAGGCGAGGAGATCATGTAGATGCTCTCGATCCCGGGGTCGAGCTTGCGGTTGAGCTGTGCCATCTCGAACTCGTACTCGAAGTCGGAGATCGCCCGCAGGCCCTTGACGATCGACTTCGCCCCCAGTTCGCGCGCGAACTCGACCAGCAGGTTGGAGAAGATCTGGACCTCGACGTTGCCGAGGTCGGCGGTCGCCTCGCGGATCAAGCCCTGGCGCTCCTCGGCCGTGAAGAGCGTCCTCTCCTTGCGGATCGGGTTGTTGACGACGCCGACGACCACCCGCTCGAAGACCTGGGAGGTGCGCTTGATGATGTCCAGGTGCCCGTTGGTGACCGGGTCGTAGCTGCCCGGGCAGACGACGGTGCCGTCGCGCTCCGCCATCACGCCTCCCTCGCGTAGAAGGAGACGTCGGTGCCGCCGTAGCGGCGCTGGCGCAGCGCCTCGAGGGAATCGAGCCGCAGTGGTCTGCGAGCGGCGCTCTCGACTATCGCTCGCCCGCCCTCGACGAGAAGGCGCGGAAGATGTGTATTCAGTTCCTGCCCCACGCGGTCGGCGAGTCTATAGGGGGCGTCGACGAAGACGAGGTCGAAGGGGGACGTGTCGCTGCCCGGGGCGTTGCCGGCCAGCCAGCGGCCGACGTCGGCGCGGACCAGCTCGGCGCGCTCGCCGAGGCCGAGCCGCTCGACGTTGCCCAGCGCCGGGCGCGTATCCCGGTCGACGAGAACCGCCCCGGCGGCACCGCGCGAGAGCGCCTCGATCGCGAGCGCCCCGGTGCCGCAGTAGAGGTCGAGGACCCGCATTCCAGAGACGTCGCCGAGCGCCGAGAAGACCGCCTCGCGGACCCGGTCCGAGGTCGGCCGCACCTTCCAGCCGCGCGGCGCGACCAGGCGCTGGCCCTTCAGCTCTCCGGCGATCACACGCATCTCAAAGGGGGATCGGATCGGAGGCGCCGGCGCCGAAGCGGCGGTGGGCGGCGTCGAGCAGGGGACCCAGCTCGGGCACGTCGAGCGAGCCGTGGCGATGGAGCAGCGCCAGCACCTCGTCGCGGGCGGCGATCAGCACCGCGGTTTCCTCGGGCAGCTCGGCGACCGCGAAGCGCGGCAGGCCGTGCTGGCGCGTGCCCAGCACCTCGCCCTCGCCGCGCAGCGTGAGGTCGATCTCGGCGAGCTTGAAGCCGTCGCGCTCGCGCTCCACCGCCTTCAGCCGGCGTCTCGCCATCCCCCCCGCCTCTTCGGGGAAGAGCAGGCAGTGGGAGCTGTGGGAGCCGCGCCCGACCCGCCCGCGCAGCTGGTGCAGCTGTGAGACGCCGTAGCGCTCCGCGCCCTCGATCACCATCACCGTCGCGTTGGGCACGTCGATCCCGACCTCGATCACCGTGGTCGCCACCAGCACGTCGGTGGCCCCGGAAGCGAATGCCTCCATCGCCTCGCCCTTGCGGGCGGATGGCATCTGGCCGTGGATGACGCCGATCGAGAAGCCGCCCAGCTCCTCGGCGGCGAGCCGCTCGGCCTCGACCTCGGCGGCGCGCCCCTGGATTTTCTCGGACTCCTCGACCAGCGGGCAGACGACGTATGCCTGTCGCCCCTCGCGCAGCTGGGCGCGAAGGAACTCGTAGGCGGCGGGCCGATCGTCCTCCTCGACCAGGCGCGTCTCGATCGGCTGCCGCCCCGCCGGCAGCTCCCGCAGCGCCGTCGTGTCGAGGTCGCCGTAGGCGGTCAGCGAGAGCGTGCGCGGGATCGGCGTCGCGGTCATGTGGAGGACGTGGGGCACCATGCCCTCGACCCTCTTCTCGTCCAGGGCCCGCCGCTGCTCGACCCCGAAGCGGTGCTGCTCGTCGACGACGCAGACGCCGAGCCGGGCGAAGCGGACTTTCGGGTCGATCAGGGCGTGGGTTCCGACCACCAGCCCGAGCTCCCCCGTGGCGAGCCGCTCCAGCGCCTCCCTGCGCCGCGGCGCTGGCGTCGCCCCGGTCAGCAGGGCGAACGGCGTCGCCTCTTCCGCCAGCAGCTTCCCCAGGGTGAGCGCGTGCTGCTCGGCCAGCGTCTCGGTCGGCGCCATCAGCACGGCCTGGAACCCAGCTTCCAGCGCCCGCAGCATCGAGTAGAGCGCCACGACCGTCTTGCCCGACCCCACCTCCCCCATCAGCAAGCGCTGCATCGGCTCCCCCGAGTCCAGGTCGACGTCGATCTCGTCGAACGCCCTCAGCTGATCCCGCGTCGGCTCGAACGGCAGCGACTCGATCCATCTGCCCACCGCCTCGCCGGGCTTCCCCAGCTTCGGCGCCGGCCGCGCCGTGCGATGCGACTGCTTCCGCGTCGTGAGCAATGCCTGATAGAGGAACAGCTCTTCGAAGGCCAGCCGCTCGCGTGCTTCCTCGACGTCGTCCGCGGTCTCCGGGAAGTGAACTGCCTTGACCGCATCGCCAGCACCCGCAAGCCCACGGCGCACCCGCAGCCCGGCCGGCAAAGGCTCGAGCACGTTCCCCGCCCACTGCACGGCCTGCTCCACCCACTGCCTGATCCGCTGTGCTTTCAGCTGCTCGGTAGCTGGGTGAACGGGGCTCAGCCGCTGTGAGGGAGGATGGGGGCGCCCCTCCCGCTTGCTGGGTTTTTCGCCTGGAGAGTCGTGCGACTGTCCGTCAGCGCCAGTGGGGCGAAAAACAGGACGCCGCTGCGCCGGAGCGACACCCCCATCCTCCCCCTCGCCAGCCGGCAGCAGCTCGTACTCCGAGACGCGGAAGCCGCGTTTGTCCCGCGAGCCGGTCAATAGAAGAGAGGTCCCAGCCTTGAGCTTCTGGGATAGCCACGGCTGGTTGAACCAGGTCGCCCGAACCGAGCCTGAGTCGTCGCCGACTTTGACGGTGAGGATGCTCAAGCCGCGTTTGCGAAAGGGACGCCCGGCGTCGGCGAGCACTTCGACACGGACGGTTGCCTGCTTTCCGGGCTCCAGCGAGCCCACCGGGACGACCGTCCGGTCGCGGTGGCTGTGCGGGAAGCGCAGGAGCAGGTCGCCCACGGTTCCGATGCCTGCTTCGGCCGCCGCCTCGGCGAGCTTGGGGCCGACGCCGTCGAAAACCTCCAGAGAGACGTCCAAGGCGCTCGGGCGCGGCCAGTGGACGGGCGCGTCGAGCAGCTGTCCCGTAGTCAGCTCGGACGCCCCGGCGAAGGAGCTGGCTACTGCGCGGCTAGCAGCCACCACCAGCTCGGCTGACCCCCCTCGTGGGTCTCGATCTCGACCCCGTCGGGGACGTGGGCATCGATCTCGTCGAGTGGGATGGGAGCGTCCTTGCCGGCCAGCACCGTGACGATCTCGGCCTCCTCGGCGAGGCGCTCGACGGTCACCGCCAGGGTCGAGCCGGCCCCTCCCCAGGCGACGATCTCCTCGCCGACGAAGCCCACCGCGTCCCCTTTGCGGAAGCGGCCCTGAGCATCGTCGCGGGCAGCTGGCGCGACGCCGCCGGAGACGATCGCCTCCAGGGCCTCCCCGAACCGCCCGGCGTTCTCCTCAGCCGTCGCGTCGGCATCGAGCTCGACGAGGGCCAGCAGGCCAGCCTGTTGAGAGGTCGCTGCGACGACCAGGGCTGGCTTCTCGGAGAGCTCGCAGGCCCGCTCGGCGGCCATGATCACATTCGAAGAGCTGGGCAAAACGAGGACTTCTTCGGCCGGGACCTCGTGGATTCCGGCCAACAGCTCGTAGGTGGAGGGATTCAGCGTTTCCCCGCCGTGGACGACATGCGCGCCCAGCTCGGCGAACAGCCGCTCGAGTCCGGCGCCGGCGGCGACCACCAGGGCACCCGTGCGCCCGCTGCCCAGTCGCGCCTGCCGCTCGGCGATCTGCTCGCGCATATCGGCGACGTCGAGGTTGGTGACCTGGCCGGCGCCCTCGAACAGCGCCACGGCCGCTTCGGGCTCGTCGGTGTGGACGTGAACCTTGAGCGTCACCTCGTCGCCGACGACCAGCACCGAGTCGCCCAGCCCCTCCAGGCGGGGAAGGAACTCACGCGCGGCGAGCTCCGTGCCGGAGACGATGAAGTTGGTGCAGTAGCGGTAGCGGCTGTCCTCGTGGTGGGGACGGCTGAGCGGCGGCGCCTCGTGGTGAGAGACCTCGGGCGCGGCGGCGCCGTCGCCGCGCAGGCCAGCGACGACACCGGCGAGGATCAGCACCAGGCCGTAGCCGCCGGCGTCGACCACGCCCGACTCGCGCAGCACCTCGAGCTGCTCGGGGGTGCGCTCGACCGCTCGCTGGCCCTCCGCGATCGCCTTCTCGAGAACCTCGGCGAGGACCGCGTCCTGCTGCTCGTCGCTGACCCCCCGGTCGAGCCGCTGCTTGTCCACGTCGAGGTGGGCGAGCTGGCGGGCGATCGAGTGCGCCATCTCGCGGAAGACGGTCAGCATCGTCCCCTCGGCCGGATCGCGAACCGAGGCGTAGGCGGCGTCGGCGGCGCTGGCAAAGGCCGAGGCGACTAAGACAGGGTCGACCAGCTCCCCCGGCCGGCTCGCCAGCTCCTCGGCGGCGCCGCGGACGATCTGGCTGAGGATCACGCCGGAGTTGCCGCGCGCGCCCATCAGCGCGGCGCGGGCGAGGGCCTGGACCAGCTGGGTGCGGCCGACCTCGTCGACCTCGAGGCCGTCGAGGCGGTCGAGCTCCTCCATCACCGCCCGCATCGTCATCGCCATGTTGTCGCCGGTGTCGCCGTCGGCGACCGGGAAGACGTTGAGGTCGTTGACCTCCTGGCGCCGCTCGTCGAGGTGGGCGTAGGCAGAGGTGACGACGCGCCGGAAGCGCGCGATCGAGGGATCGGGCATCACTCAGAATCTAGCTGCCGGGGGCGGATGCACCTTACGGAGCCGACCGACGGCGTTCGCTAGCGTGCGGCGCTCGATGCGACGCTTTGCAACCTGGTGCACCGGGCACCGCAAGACCGTGATCCTCGGCTGGATCGTCGCCCTGATCGGGGCCGGGATGCTCTCCGGCTCGGTCGGCTCCGACTTCTCCGAAGACTTCAAGCTGCCCGCCTCCGACTCACAGGAAGCCTTCGACCTGCTCGAAACCAAGTTCCCGGCCCAGTCGGGCGACACGGCGACGATCGTCTACAAGGCGCCGGGAGGGGTCGAGGCGGCGAACGTCAAGCGGGAGATGGAAGGTGTCTTCGCCACCGTCGCCAAGGTCCCCCACGTCAGCGAAGTCGCAAGCCCCTACGCGGCGGATGGCGCGGCGGCGATCTCCAAAGACGGCACGATCGCCTACGCGACGGTCCAGTTCGACACGACGACCGAAAAGCTCGAGACCGAGGACATCGAACGGGTGATGGACGCCGCTCGGGATGCATCCGGCGACGGCCTCGAGGTCGAGATCGGCGGCCAGCCGATCGAGGAAGTGCGGGCCGAAGAAGAAGGTGGCGACTCCACCTTCGCGGTCGGGCTGCTGGCAGCGATCGTCGTCCTGCTGCTGACCTTCGGCTCGGCCGTGGCGATGGGCCTGCCGATCGTCACGGCGCTGTTCGCGCTCGGGGTCGGCCTCAGCCTGGTCACGCTCGGCACCCACGTCTTCGACACGGCCGAGTTCGCGCCGCAGCTGGCGGCGATGATCGGCCTCGGCGTCGGCATCGACTACGCGCTCTTCATCCTCACCCGCTTCCGCAACGGCCTCGACGAGGGGCTGGAGTCCCGCGACGCGGCGATCGCGGCCGTCGACACCGCCGGGCGCGCCGTGCTCTTCGCCGGGGTGACGGTGATCATCGCCCTGATGGGGATGTGGCTGCTCGGCCTCAGCTTCCTCTACGGGGTGGCGATGGCGGCCGCCCTGGCCGTGCTGATGACGATGATCGCGGCGCTGACCCTGCTACCGGCGCTGCTGACGATCGCCGGCCGCCGGGTCGACCGGCTGCGCATCCCGGGCCTCGGCAGGCGTGCGTCGTCTACCGCCGAGGACACGCGCTGGTTCCGCTGGAGCCGCGAGATCCAGCGCCGGCCAGTGATCTCGGCGCTGCTCTCCGGCGGCCTCCTGCTCGTTCTCTGCATCCCGACCCTCTCGCTGCGCCTCGGCTCAAACGACGCCGGCACCGACCCGGCGGGGACGACGACGCGCGAAGCCTACGACCTGCTGGCGGAAGGCTTCGGCCCCGGCTTCAACGGCCCCTTCTCGATCGTCGCGGCGCTGCCGGGCAAGGGCGAAGACGCCGCCCTGACCGAGCTCAGCAAGACGCTCGCCGGCGAAGAAGGCGTAGCCGACACGACGCCGGTGATGCTCAACCCGGCCGAGAACACTGCGGTCTTCCAGGTCTATCCGACGACCTCGCCGCAGAGCGAGCAGACGACCGAACTGCTCGACCACATCCGCGACGAGGTGATCCCACCGGTCGAGGCGCGGACCGGCGCCCAGGTCCACGTCGGCGGCATCACCGCGATCTTCGAGGACTTCGGCACCGCGATCGCCGACAAGCTGCCGCTCTTCATCGGCGTCGTCGTCCTGCTCTCGGCGCTGCTGCTGATGGCCGTCTTCCGCTCGGTCCTGGTGCCGCTGAAGGCGGTGGTGATGAACCTGCTCAGCATCGGCGCCGCCTTCGGCCTGATCGTCGCCGTCTTCCAGTGGGGCTGGGGCGCGAGCCTGATCGGGGTCGACAGCACCGGCCCGATCATCTCCTTCTTCCCGATCTTCCTCTTCGCGATCATCTTCGGCCTCTCGATGGACTACGAGGTCTTCCTGATGTCGCGTATCCACGAGGAGTGGGAAGACAAGAAGGACGCGACCGAAGCGGTCACCCGCGGCCTCGCCCTGACCGGCCGCGTGATCACCGCGGCGGCGGCGATCATGGTCACCGTCTTCGCCTCCTTCATGATCGGCGAAGACCGCATCATCAAACTCTTCGGCCTCGGCCTCGCCGCCGCCATCTTCATCGACGCCGTGATCATCCGCTCGGTCCTCGTCCCGGCGGTGATGCAGCTCTTCGGCGAGCGCGCCTGGTGGCTGCCGTCCTGGCTCGACCGCATCCTGCCGCGGCTGCACGTCGAGCCGGCAGAGGGCGACGCACGGCCGACTGGCGAGCATCCAGTCGTCGTTCCCGACTGAGGGAAGCGACGGCGACTCCCTCCTGGGAATTGATGTCGCACGCGCTTCGCGCTTAGCGACTGAGGAGGAGCGCGGCTGCGCCGCGCAAAGGACAGATTGCATTTCGCCGCTTCGCGACATTCCCAGGAGGGAGTCGCCATCCCTTCTCACAATCCAAGCGCCTTCACCGTTCGAGCAAACAACAGCACACTCGTTCGGAGAGCTTTCGAGCTGTGCCATCGGAGTGAGTACGGACAAGCTTCCGGCTATCGCCACCGGCGCTTGAAGAAGGAAGCTCCCGTACAGCTGAGCTTCAGTTAGGAGGAAGACCGGCTCCCTTCCAACTGACGGCTAAGCGGCCTTGACTACCTTGTTCGCCTTGAGGCAGCGCGTGCAGACGTAGGTGCGCAGCTTGCGGCCCTTCTCTTCGATCCGCACCTTCTGCAGGTTCGGGTCGAAGCGCCGCTTGGTGGCGACCATCGAGTGGCTGCGGGACTGGCCGAACGCCGGTCCCTTGCCGCAGCTGTGGCATACCTTGGCCATCGGGTCGCGCATGCTACCGTGATCGCTAGTTAGCTAACTGGACTAGCAGTCGCGCCCGACCGCGATATCCGGCTACGTCACCTCGAAGGGGGGAGAGAAATGAGCGCTGAGGACTTGGAGCAGGTGAACATGCACGAAGCCAAGACCCACCTGTCGAGGCTCGTCGAGCGCGTCGAAGGAGGCGAGGAGATAGTGATCAGCCGTGCCGGCAAGCCTGCGGCAAAGTTGGTGCCGGTAGCTCAGGCGAAGCAGGGCAAGCGGACGCTCGGGGGCTGGGAGGGCAAGGTCTGGATGGTCTCCGACGAGGAGATGAAGAAGGTCGACCAGGAAATCGCCGAAGAATTTTACGGGCCGGAAGACGAGTGGCCGGAGGAGTGGAAAAAAGCCAAGTGAGATTGCTGCTCGACACCAACGCGCTGATCTGGAGCCTGGCCAGACCGACGCGGCTCTCCGACTACGCAGCCGAAGAGATCCGGGACAGATCGAACGACGTCCTGGTCAGCATCGTCAGCATCTGGGAGATCGGCGTCAAGCGAGCCAAGCGAAAGCTCGACATGCCGGGCGATCTCGAGGCGATGGTCGCCGAAAAGGAATTCGATCCGCTACCCCTGGCTCTGAGCCACGCGCTGGCGATAGAGGCTCTCCCCCACTGGCATCACGACCCGTTCGACCGGATGCTCGTCGCCCAGGCGCAAGTCGAGGGACTCACCTTGGTCACGTCCGATCGCGAAATGCAGAACTACCCGATCTCGGTGCTGCCGGCGATCTGAGGCTCAGGCAAGCTGGCGCTGCAGCAGCGCCATCCGGGACACCGTCAGGGCGGCGTTGCGGCCCTGGTCGCGCTTGCCGCCTCCCGCCCGGGCGAGGGCCTGCTCCATCGTGTCGCAGGTGATCACGCCGAAGGCGCAGGGCACGCCGGTCGCCAGCTGCACCTCTTGGATGCCGCGCGCCGCCTCGGCGCAGACGAAGTCGTAGTGGTCGGTCTCGCCGCGGATCACGACCCCGAGGCAGGCGACGCCGGCGAACTCGCCGCTCTCGGCGTGCAGCTTGGCGGCGAAGGGCAGCTCGTAGGCGCCGGGCACCGAGGCGTGGCGGACCGAGGCAGCGGGAACGCCGGCCAGCTCAAAGCCCTCGTTGGCGCCGCGCAGCAGCCGCTGCGCCAGGTCCTCGTAGAAGCGGCCGACGCAGACGGCGAAGCTCAGCCTGGAGAGGATCGCGCGCTCCGCCTCGTCGAAGTCCTCCAGGAACGCCCCCGGCTCAGCCACCAGCGCTCCCGGCGTCGCGTTCCTCCTCGTCGTGGATCATCTCCTCGTCCAACGCCAGGCCTTGGTGGTGCAGCGTGTGACCCAGCTTGTCGCGCTTCGCCCGCAGGTAGGCCTCGTTGTGGGCGTTGGGAACCGACTCGATCGGCACCTGCTCGGCGACCGAGAGCCCATAGCCCTCGAGGCCGACGATCTTTTTCGGGTTGTTGGTGAGGATGCGGATGCTGGTCAGACCGAGGTCGCCGAGGATCTGGGCGCCGATGCCGTAGTCGCGCAGGTCGGCCGGCAACCCGAGCTTGAGATTGGCCTCGACCGTGTCGGCGCCCTCCTCCTGCAGCTTGTAGGCGCGCAGCTTGTTGAGCAGGCCGATCCCGCGCCCCTCCTGCGAGAGATAGAGCAAGACGCCCTGCCCCTCCTGCTCGATCATCGCCAGGGCCGAGGCGAGCTGTTCGCCGCAGTCGCAGCGCATGCTGTGGAAGACGTCGCCGGTGAGGCACTCGCTGTGGACGCGGACCAGCACGTCCTCGGCCCCGTCGACCTCGCCCTTGACCATTGCCACGTGGTGTTTGTCGTCGATCAGCGAGCGGTAGCCGACCGCCGTGAAGTCGCCGAAGGCGGTCGGCAAGCCGGTGTCGACCACCCGCTCGACCAGCTTCTCGGTGCGGCGGCGGTAGGCGATCAGCTCGGCGACGGTGATCATCTTCAGCTCGTGCTTCGCGCAGTAGGGGACGAGGTCGGGAACCCGCGCCATCGTGCCGTCGTCGTTCATCACCTCGCAGATCACTCCCGCGGGGGTGAGGCCGGCGAGGCGGGCGAGATCGACGCTGGCCTCGGTGTGGCCAGTGCGCTCGAGCACGCCGCCGTCTTTGGCCCGCAGGGGGAACATGTGGCCGGGGACGACGATGTCGCGCGGGCCCGAGTTGGGGTCGATCGCGACTTGGATCGTGTGGGCGCGGTCGTGGGCGGAGATGCCGGTGCTGACCCCGCCGGCGGCCTCGATCGTCACCGTGAAGGCCGTCTGCAGCGGCGCCTCGTTCTTGGCCGCCATCAGGTTGAGGCCGAGCCTTTCGCAGCGTTCCGCGGTCAACGCCAGGCAGATCAGGCCGCGCGCCTCCTTGGCCATGAAGTTGACCGCCTCAGGGGTGGCGAACTGCGCCGCCATCACCAGGTCGCCCTCGTTCTCGCGGTCCTCGCCGTCGCAGACGACGACCATGCGGCCGCGGCGGATCTCCTCGATCGCCTCCTCGATCGTCGCGAAGGGGCTCTCCGCCTCCCGCTCCGACCCTGCTTGTCTCTGCGCCTCGGTCATCTGACTCACGCCTGCTCCTTTCCGGCCAATGGTCCCATGATCCGCTCCACGTACTTTGCAATCAGGTCGCACTCGACGTTGATCTTGCGCCCCGGCTCGGCTTCGCCCAGATTCGTGCGCTCGAGCGTCTCGGGGATCAGCGACACCTCAAGCCAAGCGTCGCCGACCGCCGCGGCGGTGAGGCTGACGCCGTCGAGAGCGATCGAGCCCTTGTCGATCGCGTAGCGCATCAGGGTCGGGGCGAGCGCGACGCGCATCCGCCTTGCAAAGCCGTCCTCCTCGACCGAGGCGACCTCCCCCACCCCGTCGACATGGCCCTGGACGATGTGCCCACCCAAGCGATCCGACACCTTCATCGCCAGCTCGAGGTTGACCCGGTCGCCGGGCTCGAGAGCGCTCAGCGCGGTCACTGTCAGCGTCTGGTTCATCGCCTCGGTCTCGAAGTCGCCCGCATCGACGGCTGCCGCCGTCAGGCAGACGCCGTTGACCGCGACCGAGTCTCCTGGCTCGATCTCGCCGGCCAGCGAGGTCGCGATTCGCAATCGCGCGCCGTCGCCACCCGCCTCGACCGACTCGACCCTGCCCACGTCCGCGATCAGCCCGGTGAACATCCTCACCACTCCTTGAAGCGGGTCTCGATCAGCGTGTCCCCGGCGGCCGGGTCCAACGCGTCCACGCGCTTGCCGCCGCCGAGCAGGACCGGGGCGACGAAGACGCGCGACTCGTCGACCTGGCCGGCAGAAATGAAGGCGGCGGCAAGAGTCCGACCGCCCTCCAGGAAGAGACTGGTGACGTTGCGCCGACCGAGCTCGGCGAGGGCCGGCTCGATGCCGTCGGCGACGAGGACCTCGACCCCCGCTTCGCGCAGCGCGATCGCATGTGAGGGATCGGCATCGGGAGCGGCCACGACGAGCACCGGCGACACGTCAAGCGTGCGCAGCAGTTGCGAGTCGAGCGGCAGCCGCGCCTGACGGTCAAAGACGACGCGAACCGGCTGCCGCACCGCCTCGATGTCGTACTTCTCTCCGCTATGCGGGGACAAATGCGACCGCGAAGGGCGGGCGGTGAGCAGCGGGTCGTCAGCCAGGACCGTGCCGATGCCGACCGCGATCGCGTCCGCTTCGGCGCGCCAGCGATGGACGAGCCCCTGGCTCTCGGCGCTCGAGATCCAGGGCGAGTCGCCGGGGGCGGTCTCCGTCTGCCCGTCCAGCGAGATCGCCAGCTTCAGCGTCACCAGGGGCAGGCCGGTGCGCGCCTGCTTGCGGAAGGGCTGGTTGAGCAGCCGCGCGGCGGTCGCCTCCTCGCCGGCGGCGAACTCGACCTCGACCCCACCGTCGCGCAGGATGCCGGGGCCGCGGCCCGCAGCCTTCTCGCTGGGATCGTCGGACGCGATCGTCACCCGCGCGATCCCGGCCTCCAGAATCGCCTCGGTGCAGGGCGGCTGCCGCCCCTGGTGCGCGCACGGCTCCAGAGTCACGTACATGGTCGCCCCGGCGGGGTCCTCCCCCCTCTTGCGGCAATCCTCCAGCGCCGCCCGCTCAGCATGCAGATCGCCCAATTCCGCATGAAACCCCTCGCCAATAATCTCGCCATCGCGCACGATCACCGCCCCGACAAGCGGATTGGGGCTCACTTTCCCGCGTCCACCCTCAGCAAGCTCAAGCGCTCGCCTCAGGTGCACTCGGTCCTGGGCTGTAAGCGAGGCGGTCATATTGATTGACGAGTCAGTCAATGGTACCTCGCGGGGGCACCATGCAGGAAGGGATGGAGTGCCCCGGAGTGCGCGGCGTCCTGTTTTTCGCGCCACCGACGCCCTCGGACGGCTCGCAAGTCTTACGCGAAAAACCCAGCAAGCGGAGGGATGCCCCATCTCTTCCTTCTGCATGCCCACCGGGGACACCCGTCCTCCCACGCCGCGCCCACGGATACCCTGACCCGCCAACCATGAAGCTGATCGTCCAAATCCCCTGCCTGAACGAGGAGGCGACGCTGCCGGAGACGATCGCGGCTCTGCCGCGCCGGATCGACGGCATCGACGAGGTCGAGCTGCTGGTGATCGACGACGGCTCCACCGACCGCACGGTCGAGGTCGCGCGCGAGTGCGGGGTCGAGCACATCGTCCGCCTGACCAACAACAGGGGCCTGGCGGCCGCCTTCCAGGCCGGGCTCGATGCTTGCCTCAAGCTCGGCGCCGACCTCGTCGTCAACACCGACGCCGACAACCAGTACAGCGGCGCCGACGTGCCGAAGCTGATCGCGCCGATCCTCGCCGGCGAGGCCGACATGGTCGTCGGCGACCGCCGCGTCGCCACGATCGAGCACTTCTCCGGCCCGAAGAAGGCGCTGCAGCGGATCGGCAGCTGGGTCGTGCGCAGGCTCTCGGGAACGGCGATCGCCGACACGACCTCGGGCTTCCGCGCCTACAACCGCGAGGCGGCGCTCGGCCTGCTCGTCACCGACAACTTCACCTACACGCTGGAGAGCCTGATCCAGGCCGGCAAGATGCTGATCGCCGTCGACCAGGTCGAGATCGCGACCAACCCGCAGACGCGCGAGTCGCGCCTCTTCGCCTCCACCGGGGCGTACGTGCGGCGCAACGCGCTCTCGATCCTGCGCATCTACGCCCGCTACGAGCCGCTGCGGGTCTTCGCCAGCGCCAGCGTCGTCGTCGCCGTGCTGGCGCTGGCGGCCTGGATGCCCTTCCTGATCGACTGGATCGTCAACGGCGACAGCAGCGGCCACATCCAGTCGCTGATCCTCGGCGCGGTGCTCTTCATCACCGCGCTGCAACTGCTGGCGCTGGGCGTGATCGGCGACCTGCTCGCCAGCCAGCGGGTGATGACGCAGCGCGTCTTCGAGCGGGTGCGGCGGGTCGAGCTCTCGCTCGAGGTCGAGCCGTCCCACTACGAGCGCGGCAAGCGCGACTGATGGCAGCCGAGGAGACAGGTGGCGCCGCGACCGGCGGCGGCGTCAGCTCGACCGACTACGGCAAGACGGCCAGCTTCTTCGCGATCGGCGTCGGCCTGACCGGCGTCATCACCTACGTCTACTTCTTCATCGCCTCGCACGTCCTCTCCAAGCCCGACTACGGACAGATCACGGTGCTCTGGTCGGCCGTCTTCATCACCATCTCCACCCTCTACCGGCCGGTCGAACAGCTGCTCTCCAGGCACATCTCCGAACACCGGGTCAAGGGCGAGTCGCTCGGCGAGCCGATGCGGGTCGCCGCGCGCATCCAGATCGGCCTGGCGATGATCTTCGCCGTCCTCGCGCTGGCGCTGCGAGGGCCGCTCCAGGACGGCCTCCTGGAGGGCAACGAAACTCTCTACTGGGTCTTCTTCTCCGCGGTCCTCTTCTACGCCGCGAGCTACTTCGCCCGCGGCTACCTGGCGGGGGTGCGCAACTTCGGCCTCTTCGCCTCGATGATCCTCAGCGAGTCGGTCTTCCGCACCCTCTTCGCGGTACTGGTCGCGGTCGGCCTGCTCAGCGGCCAGTCGGCGGTGGCGATCGGCATCGTCGCCGCCCCCTCGCTGAGCCTGCTGATCGTCCCGGTCGCCTTCCTCTGGCGGGCGAAGGGCCGCCGGGACGAATCCGGCACCCGCGGACGCGAGGCGGAGAAGACCGCGGACAGCAGCGAGTTCTCGATGCGCCACGGAACCGGCTTCGCCGTCGCGGTGCTGCTGATCATGCTCAGCGAACAGGCCTTCCTCAACGCCGGCCCGTTGATCGCCCGCGGCCTGCAGGGCGCCGCGGCGGCGGGCTTCATCTTCAACGTGCTGATGATCGCGCGGGCGCCCCTGCAGCTCTTCCAGGCGGTCTCGACCAGCATCCTCCCCCACCTGACCAGCCTCCACACCAGCGATGCCGAGGACAGCGAGCGCGAGTTCCACCGCTCGGTGCGGATGGTCCTGCTCGCCGTCGCCGCCTTCACCGCGATCACCGCGCTTGCCGTGCTGATCGCCGGCCCGCAGCTGATGCAGCTCGCCTTCAGCAAGAAGTTCGAGTACGACCGGGTGGGGTTGCTCCTGGTGACGCTCGGCATGGGCCTCTACCTCTCCTCGGTCACGGTCAACCAGGCATGCATCGCGCAGGGCCAGGTGCGCCGTGCCTCGGTCCGCTGGGTCGCCTGCGCCACCGCCTTCGTCGCCTGGAACTTCCTGCCGCTGGTCGGCGACGAGTTCCGCCGGGTCGAGATCGGCTTCGCGCTCGCCGCCGGCCTGCTCTTCGCTCTGCTCTGCCTGATCTACCGCTCGCCGCACGAGCGGGCCGAGGACGTGCCGGAGGCCGGCTCCGCCGAGGAGCTGGAGGCGCGGTTGGCGGCCATCGACGAGTCGGTGTAGCGGTCCAATAGGGTCGCCCGATGGCAGGACATGACGCCGAGCTGATCCTCGTCACCGGCGCCCTGCTCGCGGCGGGCATCGTGGGGGCCCTGCTCGCCGACCGCGTGCGCATTCCCGGCCTGCTCCTCTTCCTCGGCCTCGGCATGCTGGCCGGCTCGGAGGGGATCGGCGGCATCGAGTTCGACGACATGGAGCTAGCGCGGACGCTCGGCACGATCGCCCTGGTCCTGATCCTCTTCGAGGGCGGTCTGACCGCCGGCTGGTCGGAGATCCGGCCAGTGCTGGCGACGGCCGCCTCGCTGGCCACCGTGGGCACGGTGGCCACGGCGGTCCTCGCCGGCCTCGCCGCGCAGTGGATCTTCGGCCTCAGCACCCTGGAGGGGATGCTTGTCGGCGCCGCGATCGCCGCCACCGACTCCGCCGCGATCTTCGCCGTCCTGCGCCGCTCGACCCTGGAGAAGCGGCTGGCCCGCTCGCTCGAGGGCGAGTCCGGGATGAACGACCCGGTGGCGCTGCTGCTGGTGATCGGCTTCATCGACTGGATCCAGCAGCCGGACTACGGGCTCGCCGACATGGCCGGCCTGCTCGTCCTCAAACTGGCGCTGGGAACCGCGATCGGGCTGCTGCTGGGACGCCTGGCGGTCGCCGCCCTGAGCAGGGTGCGGCTGCCGACCGACGGCATCTACCCGGTGGCGACGATCGCGATCGCCGGGCTCGCCTACGGGCTGGCCGAGGTCGCCCACGGCTCCGGCCTGCTCGCCACCTACCTGACCGCCCTGGCCCTGGGCTCGAGCCGCGTGCCGGGGAAGCGCACGATCGTCGCCTTCCACGAGGGGGTCGGCTGGGTCGCCCAGATCGGCCTCTTCATCCTGCTCGGCCTGCTCGTCTTCCCCAGCACGCTCGGCGGCGTCGCCCTGGAGGGCCTGGCGCTCTCCGCCGCGCTGATCCTGGTCGCCCGCCCGCTCGCCGCCTTCGCCGCGACGCTCTTCGCCCCGCTGGGGGTGCGCGAGCGGGCGATGCTCGGCTGGGCGGGGCTGCGGGGAGCGACGCCAATCTGGCTCGCGACCTTTCCCGTCGTCGCCGGCGTCGCCGGCGGGCAGGAGCTGTTCTCGATCGTCTTCTTCGTCGTCGTCACCTCGACCCTGGTCCAGGGGGCGAGCTTCGAGCCGCTGGCCAAACGGCTCGGGCTGACCACCGACGAGCCGGCGCTGCCCCGGCGCCTGCTCGAGTCGGGACGCATCCGCCGCATGGGCGGCGACGTCGTCTCCTACCGCCTGCGCCCGGGCGCCGCGGCGGCGGGCCATCTGGTGCGCGAGCTGGGCCTGCCGCGCGAGGCGCTGGTCAACGTGATCGTCCGCGACGGCCGCGCGATCCCGCCGCGCGGCTCGACCGAGGTGAGGGAGGGCGACGAGCTGCACATCCTCGTCCGCGGCGAGCTGCGCGAGGAGGTCGAGAGGCTGACGCGACTGTGGCACGAGGGGCCGGTCGGAACGCCGCCGCCCCCGCAGCTGCCGCCGCGCGGCGCCCCGCAGGTGTTCACCGTGCGGCCCGGCGGCGACGTCGAGGACGCCTCGGCCCCGCGCGAGATCGACGGGATCGCGGTGCTCGCGGTGCTGCGCAGTCGCCGCGACCGCTCCAGCGCCCTCGCCGCCCTCGCCGACGGGCGCTACGCGCTGGTGACCGAGAAGGTGGTCGCGATCGGGGGGCGCCAGGCGCTCGCCCGCTGGTGCGAGCGCCGCGCGCAGCGCAGCGGCGACGACCCGGCAGAGCGCTCTTGGTGGCAGGAGGTCATCGGCGCGCTCATAGCAAGAGGCTGAGGCCAAGACCCGTGATGCATCGAACCCCTAATGGGGGTTCGATGCATCACGGGTCGGTCAAGCGACCTTCAGGTTGCGCTTGCGGCTGCGGCGATCTCGGCGTAGGCGGCGGCTGGGTCGGCGGCGCCGAACACCGCCGAGCCGGCGACGAAGAGGGATGCACCGGCTTCGGCGATCGGCTTGGCCGTGCTCGCGTCGATGCCGCCGTCGACCTCGATCCTCGCCTCGCCGACGATCGAGGCTAGGCGGGCGACCTTGTCGACCGAGCCCTCGATGAAGGCCTGGCCGCCCCAGCCGGGGTTGACCGTCATGCAGAGGGCGATGTCGGCGCGGCCGCGCAGCTCGGCGAGCGCCGCCGCCGGCGTGCCGGGGTTGAGCGCGATCCCCGCCAGGCAGCCCAGCTCGCGGATCGCCGCCAGGGTGCGGTTGGCGTGCGGGGTCGCCTCCTCGTGGAAGGTGATCGAGTCGGCGCCCGCCGCCGCGAAGGCCTCGATGTGGCGCTCGGGCGCCTCGATCATCAGGTGGACGTCGACGGCGCCCCCGGCGGCGTGCACCTGGTCGGCGATCGACGCCGCGACCAGCGGCCCGATCGTGATCGGCGGCACGAAATGGCCATCCATCACGTCGACGTGGATCACCCGCGCGCCGGCCGCCATCACCTCTTCGACCTGCGCGCCGAGCTTCGAGAAGTCGGCCGAGAGGATCGACGGCGCGACCCGCCGCTCGCCCAGCAGCTCCGTCATCCGCTCGCTCATATCGGCCTCAGCATCGAATCTCCGCACGTCTGGCAGGTCATGTCCTCGGTGGTGCTCATCCTGGCGATCGTCTGGTGCTCGCCGCAGTTCGGGCACTGCGAGACCAGCTCGAAGCGGCGCAGACAGTACACGCAGCGGAAGCGGCCGGGCAGCTGCGCCGGCCGCAGCCAGGGCTCGCTGCAGCTCGGGCATTTCGCTCGCTTCAGCATCGCCTATGCCCGCGCCCTCGCGTCCATCCGCGTCAATCATCCCTGCTCAGGCGGCAGAGGAAGAACCCGGTCGTGCGATCGCGGTCGGGCCTGACCTGCAGGCAGCGTGCGTCGTGAGGCGAGGCGAGGCCCGGCGCGCGGGCGCCGAGGTCGTCGACCGAGAAGGCGGGCGCCTCGCCCGCTGCCGCCCGCTCCTCCAGCGCTGCGATCGCCCCCTCGCCCTCGCTGCGCGAGATCGTGCAGGTCGAGTAGACGAGGACGCCCCCCGGCCGCAGCGCCTCCAGCCCGCGCAGCAGGATCCGGCCTTGCAGCTCGGCGAGGCGCTCGATCGCCCGCGGCGACTTGCGCCAGCGGGCATCGGGGCGCGAGGCCAGCGCGCCGAGGTCGGAGCAGGGTGGGTCGACCAGGACGCGGTCGAAGCCGGGCGCCATCCCGGCGGCGCCGGCGTCGGCCTCGACCACGGTGACGCTGCGCAGGCCGAGCCGGCGCGCCTGCTCGGCGACTTCCAGCGCCCGGTCCGGGTCTTGCTCGACCGAGATCGTCTCGCCCCGGTCCCCCATGCGAGCGGCGATCTGACCCGTCTTGATCCCCGGCCCGGCGCAGAGGTCGAGGACGTTCTCGCCGGGCTGAGGGTCGAGCAGCTCGACCGCCGCGGCGGAGCCACGGCTCTGCGGGGTCAGCTCGCCCACGGCGATCCGCTCCTGCACCGCGGCCCCCGCGCGCCCCTCGATCTCGATCGTCTCGACAGCGGCAAGCGGCCATGGGCCGGCGGCCGCTTGGGCGGCGATCCCCGCCTCGCGCAGGGTGGCGAGCGTCGCGTCTCGCTCGACGCGGAGCGTGTTCAGCCGCAGCGCCAGCTGGGCCGGCTCGTTGCAGGCGGCGAGCAGCGCGCGGGCCGAATCGGCCCCCAGCTCCTGCCACCACATCTGCGTCAGCCAAAGCGGCGCCGAGTGGGCGACCGCGGCGCGCTCCGGGGTCGAGTCGTCGGCGAGCAGCGCCGACGTCAGCGCCTCCCGTTCGCGAGCAGCGCGACGCAGCACCGCGTTGACCAGGCCCGCCGCGTGGGCGGCACCCGCCCCCTTGGCCAGCTCGACCGCCTGGTCGACGGCGGCGTGGTCGGGGGTCGCGTCGGCGAACAGCAGCTCGTAGAGACCGAGGCGCAGGGCGGCCAGCGGCGCAGGGTCGAGGAGGCGCGGCGAGCGTTCGGCGAGCCGCTCGATCGCCGCGTCGGCGGTGCCGCGCCGCTGTACGGCGCCGAAGGCGAGCCGCTGCGCCTGGGCGCGATCGCGCCCCGTCAGACCGCGCCGGTCGGCCTGCTCGCGAAAGAAGCGCTCGCTGTGCGCGTCCTGCTCGAAGGTCGCCCGCAGCGTCTCGAAGGCGAGCCCTCGCGCAGGCGCGATCAAAGCACCGGCACACGGTGGCCGCGCAGGTAGGCGTCAGCCGCCATCGGCTTGCCGCCCGGCGGCTGCACCACCTCCAGCCGCAGCGCCCCGCGGCCGCAGCCGAGCAGCAGCGCCCCCCACTCGGCCTTCATCTCTCCCTGCTTGACGCTGACGTCGACGGCCCGCGCCCGCCGTACCCCCAGCCGGCTCTCCCCGCCGAACTGCAGGTAGGCGCCGATATGAGGAGTCAGCGCGCGCACTGTGCGCGCCAGCTCGACGGCCGGCCGGCCGGGGTCCAGGCGGCGCTCGCCCGGCGCGATCTTCTCGGCGTAGACCGCCTCCTCCTCGTCCTGCTCGGCGAAGCTCAACGCGCCCCGCCCCTGCAGGTCGAGCGCCTCGACCAGCATCTCCCCGCCCAGCGCCGCGAGCTTCGTGGAGAGGCTCTCGAAGTCATCCTCGGGGCCGATCGCGATCTCCTCGCACAGGGCGACCGGGCCGCTGTCGAGGCCGGCGGAGATCCGCATCAGGCTGACCCCGGTGCGCGCGTCGCCCGCCATCAGCGCCCGCTCGATCGGCGCCGCCCCGCGCCAGCGCGGCAGCAGCGAGGGATGGACGTTGAGCAGCGGCCACTCGGAGAGCAGCGGCTCGCGGATCATCTGGCCGAAGGCGCAGACCGCGACCGCCTCCGGGCGCGAGGCGCGGATCCGCTCCAGCGCGGCCGCGTCGTTGACGTCGCCGACCTGCAGCAGCTCGATGCCGAGCTCGGAGGCCGCGGCCGCGGCCGGCGGCGAGCCGCTCCTGCGACCGCGCCCCTGGGGACGGTCGGGCGGCGTCACGACCAACAGCGGGCGGTGGGTGGAGCCGGCGAGCCGGCGCAGGACGGTGGCGGCGAACTCCGAGGTGCCGAGGTAGACGGTCCTCACGCTTCGGTGGGGGGCTCGCGCTGCTCGTCGTCGGACCGTTCCTCGTCCTCCGCGACGGGGCTGTAGCTGCCGCCCTCACGCAGCGCCCGCAGCGCCGCCTTGCGCTGCTCGCGCGGCGCCCGGTCGAGGATCAGCACCCCGTCGAGGTGGTCGATCTCGTGCTGCAGGACGCGCGCCTCCAGGCCCGACGCCTCGATCGTCATCCGCTCGCCCTCGACCCCGAGCCCCTCGACGCGGACGTGGAGCGGGCGCTCGACGTCCATCACCACCCGCGGCAGGCTGAGGCAGCCCTCCACGGCGATCTCCGCTTCCTCGGAGCGCCACTCGATCGAAGGGTTGACCAGCCCGGTCGGCTCGCTGTCGACACCCGCCTGGAAGACGAGGAGGCGGCGCAGGAGGCCGAGCTGGGTCGCGGCCAGCCCCACCCCCATCCCGTCGCGCATGATCGCGATCATGCGGTCGGCATCCGCCCGCAGCTCGGGGCCGAACTGGGCGACCGGCGACGCCCTGCTCTTCAGCACCGGATCGCCGAACTTGACGATCTGCGCGAGCGCCGCTTCGCGCCGCTCCAGCAGCTCCGCTTCCAGCTGCTGGCGCTCCGTTTCGTCCTTGACGGCGCCTTCGTCGCTCACAGGATCGATTGTATGGATCGGCCCCTCTCGCTACTGGGGATCGACGTCGACGCCGATCGCGACGTCCTTCAGCGAGCGGTCGGCGGCGAGGCGCTCGACGGCGGTGCGGATCGCGGCGATCGTCGCCTCGCGGTCCGTTGCCTTGGTCAGCAGACGCCGCCGGTACCGGCCGCGAACGCGGAACATCGGCGCCGGGCCGAGCAGCTCGGTGTCCTCGGGCAGGGAATCGGCCAGCGCGTCCGCCAGCCGCGCGGCGACCTGCTCGAGGCGGGGCTCGGACTCCGACTTGAGCACGACCCTGACCAGGTGGGAGAAGGGCGGATAGCGCAGCTCGCGCCGCCGCTCGACCTCCTCGGCGAGGAAGCCGGCGGCGTCGTGACAGGCCGCGTGCACGACGCTGGGGGCCTCGGGGGCGAGCGTCTGCACGATCGTCTTCCCCCCGGCCTCGCCGCGGCCGCTGCGGCCGGCGAGCTGGGCGACCATCGCAAAGGTGCGCTCGGCGGCGCGAAAGTCGGGGAAGCGCAGGGTCGCGTCGGCGTCGACGATCGCGCTCAGCGTCACCTCGGGGAAGTCGTGGCCCTTCGCCACCATCTGGGTGCCGATCAGGACGGCGCTCTCGGCCTCGCCGAAGCCGGCGAGGATGCGCGCGTGGGCGCCGCGACCGGCGGCGGTGTCGGAGTCGAGGCGGAAGACCGGCATCGGCGCCGAGCTGCTCGGCGAGCAGCGCCTCGATCTGCTCGGTCCCGGCGCCGGCCCGCGCCAACGTCGTCGAGCCGCACTCGGGGCAGGCGCTCGGCAACGGCTCGGAGTGGGCGCAGTGGTGGCAGACCAGCCGACCCGCGTGGCGGTGGACGATCAGCGAGACGTCACAGTTGGGGCAGCCCCAGTGGTTGCCGCAGGAGCGGCAGGTGAGCCAGGGGGCGAAACCGCGCCGGTTGACCATCACGATCGCCTTCGCGCCCGCGTCGCGCACCTCGCCCAGCGCCTCCCAGGTGGCCGGATGCAGGGGACCGAACCGCGGGTCCGCCTCGCGCATGTCGAGCACCTCGACCGGCGGCATGCGGCGCCCGTCGACACGCCGCGGCAGCTCCAGCCGGGGCAGCTCCAGCCACGACTCCGGCCGCGGCGTCGCCGTGCCCGCCAGCAGGGTCGCGCCGCAATCCCGGGCCCGGCGGCGGGCGACGGCGCGCGCGTCGTAGCAGGGATCGCCCTCCTGCTTGTAGGAGGCGTCGTGCTCCTCGTCGACCACGATCAGGCCGAGGTCGCGGACGGGAGCGAAGACGGCCGAGCGCGGCCCGACGCAGACGCTCGCCTCGCCGCTGCGCAGCCGCCGCCACTCGTCGTAGCGCTCGCCCGGGGAGAGGGCCGAGTGGAGCACCGCGAAGCGATCGCCCAACCGCGCCCGAAAGCGGGCCACCGCCTGCGGGGCGAGGCCGATCTCCGGCACCAGGACGATCGCCCCCCTGCCGCGGGCGAGAGCGGCCTCGACCGCAGCCAGGTAGACCTCGGTCTTGCCGGAGCCGGTGACGCCGTGCAGGAGCAGCTCCCGCGGCACCCCGGCTTCGCCGTCGAGCGCGGCGACGACCTCGGCGACGGCGCGCTCCTGCTCGTCGAAGAGCCGCGGCCGGCCGGCCGCGGCCGGCAGCTCGGCGCCGCCGGGGCGGCGGTGCACGCGCGAGCTGCGGGTCGCGATCAGGCCGCGCTCCTGCAGGCGGCGGAGGACCTGGCGGTCGGCGCCGACCGCGGCCGCCAGCTCGCCGGCCGACATCTCGGCGCCGCCCAGGGCCTCCAGCACAGCCCTCTGCTTGGCGCCCAGCCGGCCCCCTCCGGCCAGCGCCTCCTCGCCCGCGGCCGTGATCTCGGCCCGCAGCTCGTGCCGCGAGCGCACCCGCTGGCCGCCGCTGCCGGTGCCGGGCGGCAGGACCAGCTGCAGGCCGCGCGAGGGGGTCGAGCAGTACTCCCCGGCGACCCAGAGCCCGAGGCGGACCAGCTCCGCCGGGACGCCGGCCTCGAGCGCTTCGAGCGGCTCGGCGAGACGCTCGGGCGGCAGCTCCGAGGTCTCCGCCAGCCCGACGACGACGCCCAGCGCCCGCCGCCGCCCGAACGGCACTCGCACGACGCTGCCCACCTCGAGGTCGGCCATCTCCTCCGGCAGCCGATAGTCGAACGGCCCGCGCAGGGCACGGGCGGTCGTCAGCGGCTCGACCTTGGCGATCACTCGATCACGGTATGGAGAGACGCGGACGGCGCGGAGCGAGGCTCTATGCTCACGCCGAAGCGATGGCGGCCCTCAATCTCAGCCCCGGCGAGCAGCTGATCTTCCAGGGACACCCCTCGTGGCGGGCGATCCTCGGCTTCTACCTGAAAGGCGTCCTGGTCGCGGCCGTCGTCGGGGTGGTCGCCAAGCTCTTCGGCGCCGGCAGCGGCACCGTCTTCCTGATCGTCCTGATCGCGATCGGCCTGACCGTCCTGATCGGCTTCGTCAAGCGGGTCGCGACCACGTACACGATCACCGACCGCCGCCTCAACATCAAGCGCGGGATCGTCTCGCGCGAGGTGCAGGAGACGCGCTTGGAGCGTGTCCAGAACGTCAACTACCGCCAGTCGGTCTACCAGCGGATCATGCAGATCGGCGACGTCGACTTCGACACCGCCGCGACCGACGACTACAACTTCGTCTTCGCCGGCGTCGCCGACCCTGCCGACGTCGTGCACCAGGTAGACCAGGCGACCGGCGTCCACAGTGCCGGGACGCACGGCCTCGGCGAGGCCCAACCTCCCAGCAGCTGACGCCAAGAAGCTCTGGCCCCAGGGGGCGGCACGACCCGCTTGCCCAGCTCGGATCGCCCGAGACCCGACCAGGCCCCTCTCTTCTAGCTCAAGCGGGCGCGGCGGCGGCTGAGCCGGCGGCTTCGCGCAGAGAATCGGCGCGGTCGGTCCGCTCCCAGGTGAAGTCGGGGTCTTCGCGGCCGAAGTGGCCGTAGGCGGCGGTCTTGCCGAAGATCGGGCGGTGCAGGTCGAGGTAGCGCCGGAAGGCGCCGGGGCGCAGGTCGAACTCGGCTTCGACCAGGCGTGAGATCTCCATGTCGGGCAGCGCGCCGGTGCCGAAGGTCTCGACCATCAGCGAGACCGGGTGGGCGACCCCGATCGCGTAGGCGACCTGGACCTCGCAGCGCTGCGCCAGGCCGGCCGCGACGACGTTCTTGGCGACGTGCCGCGTCGCGTAAGCGGCGGAGCGGTCGACCTTGGAGGGGTCCTTGCCGGAGAAGGCGCCGCCGCCGTGGCGGGCCATGCCGCCGTAGGTGTCGACGATGATCTTGCGGCCGGTGAGGCCGGCGTCGCCGACCGGACCGCCGATCACGAACTTGCCGGTCGGGTTGACGAGGAAGCCCTCGCGCAGCGCCCCCTCGTCGTAGAGACCCTCCGCCTCGGCCTCGAGGACCGGCACGACCACCTGCTGCCAGAGGTCGGGCTTGATCGTCTCCTCCGACTCGACTCCGGATGCGTGCTGGGTGGAGATCAGCAGCTTCTCGACCCGGACCGGGCGGCCGGCCGCGTAGCGGACCGTGACCTGCGTCTTGCCGTCGGGGCCGAGGTAATCGAGGGTGCCGTCCTTGCGCACCGCGGCGAGGCGCTCGGCGAGCCGGTGGGCGAGGTGGATCGGCATCGGCATCAGCGCCTCGGTCTCGTCGGTCGCGTAGCCGAACATCATCCCCTGATCGCCGGCCCCGGCCAGCAGCAGCTCGTCGCCACTCGCCGAACCGGTCCGCGTCTCGTGCGAGGCGTCGACCCCCTGGGCGATGTCGGGCGACTGCTTGTCGAGCGAGACCAGGACCGAGATGTGGTCGCAGTTGTAGCCATAGTCGCCGTGGTCGTAGCCGATCTCCCGAATCGTCTCCCGGACCAGCTCCGGTACGTCGAGGTGGACGTCGGTGGAGATCTCGCCGGAGACGACCGCCATGCCGGTGTTGACGAGGGTCTCGCAGGCGACGCGCCCCTCCGGATCGCCCGCCATCACGGCGTCGAGCACCGCGTCGGAGATCTGATCGCAGACCTTGTCCGGGTGGCCCTCGGTGACCGACTCGGAGGTGAAGAGGTACTCGCCCTCGGCTAGCGGTTGGATCGCTGACATGAGGAAAGCCTAGTGGACGATCTTCAACGTCGGCGACCGGTATGGGGAATGAAATCGATCACGAGAGGCACGCCCTCCAGGCCATACGTCTCTCGCATCCGGTTCTCCAGGTGGTAGGCCCAGTCGCGGACGATCAGGCGGCGGTCGTTGACCTGGATCGCGATCCGCGGCGGCCGCTCCCCCACCTGCGCCGCGTAGTAGAGCCGCAGGCGGCGGCCGCGTCGCGACGGCGGCGGCGTCGTGGCGACTACGTCGGCGACGAAGCGGTTCAGCTCCGGCGTCGGGATGCGCTCGGCGGCGCGGTCGGCGAGCTGCAGCGCCTTCGGCAGCAGCTTGGCGACGTTGCGGCGGCCCGTGGCGGAGCAGGTGACGACCTCGGGCCGCAGCCGCAGCTTGCGCTCGACCCGGGCGCGCGCGTCGTCGACGTCGGTCGCCGTCACGTCCCACTTGTTGAGCACTAGCAGCGTCGCGCAGCCGGCGCGCATTGCCAGCTCGGCGATACGCAGGTCCTCGGCCGTCACCCCGTCGGAGGCATCGCAGACGACGATCGCCACGTCGGCCCGCTCGACCGCGATCTCGGAGCGCAGCTGCGCGTAGTAGTCGACCGTGCCGGCGACCTTGGAGCGTCGCCGCAGGCCCGCCGTGTCGACGAGCAGGACTGGCCGGCCGTCGACCTCGAGCTCGGTGTCGATCGCGTCGCGCGTGGTGCCAGCCCGCTCGGAGACGATCACCCGCTCGCTGCCGAGGAAGGCGTTGACCAGCGAGGACTTGCCGGCGTTGGGACGGCCGACCACGGCGATCCGAACCGGCTCGACACCGCTCGCCGCAGCCGTCGGCGCGGCGCGCTGTTCGAGCAGCTCGACCACGCCGTCCAGCAGGTCGCCGCTGCCGAGGCCGTGGGTGGCCGAGACGGCGATCGGATCGCCGAGGCCGAGCATGTGGAACTCGGCGCCCAGATACTCGTCTCCCGGGCGGTCGACTTTGTTGACGACGACGAGGACGGGCACGCCGACGACCTGCAGAGTGCGGGCCAGCTCCACGTCGCCGCTGCGCACACCCGCCCGGCCGTCGGTGACGAGGAGGACGACGTCGGCGTCGGAGATACCGACGCTCGCCTGCCGCTTCACGTCCTCGGCCAGCTCGCTCTCGTCGGCGTGGTCGATGCCGCCGGTGTCGAGCAGGTCGAAGGCGACGCCGTTCCACTCGCAGGGGACGCGCTTGCGATCGCGGGTGACGCCCGGCTCGGCGTGGGTGACCGCCTCGCGACCGCCGGCGAGCCGGTTGATCAGAGTGCTCTTGCCAACGTTGGGGAAGCCGACGACGGCGACGATCGGCGTGCGGCTCACGCCAGCCCCTGCTGCCGGGCCAGCCCGACCACCCGCTCGACGACCTCGTCCAGGTCCAGCCCGGTGGTATCGATCTCGACCGCGTCGGGCGCCGCTCGCAGGGCGCTGTGCTCGCGGGTCTCGTCGCGCTCGTCGCGCTCGCGTTGCGCCGCCAGCACCGCCGCCTCGTCCTCGCCCGTCTGGGCGGCGCGGCGGTGGGCGCGCTCCTCGGCGGAGGCGGTGAGGAAGACCTTGAGCGGCGCCTCGGGGCTGACCACGGTGCCGATGTCGCGCCCCTCGGCGACGTAGCGGCCGGCCTCGATCAGCTGCCGCTGCCGCGCGACCAGCGCCTCGCGCACCGGCCGGTGGACCGAGACGCGGGACGCCGCCTCGGTCACCTCTGGCTCGCGAATCGCGGCGCCGACCTCGCGGCCGCCGAGCGCGACCGACTCGCCGTTCAGCTCGATCCGCAGCGCCCCGGCGAGCTCGCCCATCGCGGCGACGTCGTCGAGGTCGGCCCCGGCCTCGATCCCGGCCAGCGCCACGCAGCGGTACATCGCCCCCGAGTCGAGGTAGGTGAAGCCGAGCGCCGCGGCGACGGCACGGGCAACCGTTGACTTGCCGGCCCCGGCGGGACCGTCGATCGCGATAACCATGGGCGGCAGCGTATGGCGCGGGCTCAGCCGCCGCCGAGCGAGGCGAGGTCGGCCTCGAAGCCGGGGTAGCTGACCGCGGCCGCGTCCATGCCGGCGACCTCGACGCCCTCGCGCGAGGCGAGGCCGGCGATCGCGCCGAGCATCGCGATCCGGTGGTCGCCGTGCGACTCGATCGCGCCGCCGCGCAGGCCGCCGCCGGCGATCCGCATCCCGTCTTCGCTCGTCTCCACGCTGGCGCCGAGCGCGGTCAGGGCCTCGCTCACGGTCACGATCCGGTCGCTCTCCTTGCGCCGCAGCTCGACCGCGTCGCGGATCGTCGTCTCGCCCTCGGCGAAGCAGGCGGCGAGCGCGACCAGGGGCAGCTCGTCGATCGCCAGGGGGACGTCGCTGCCGCAGACGTCGGTGCCGCGCAGCTGCGAGGGACGGATCTGCAGCCGCCCGCTCGGCTCGCCGCCGCGCTCGCCCTCGGGCTCGACCTCGATCTCGGCCCCCATCCGCTCGAGGATCGAGAGCAGGCCGGTGCGGGTCGGGTTGAGGCCGACCCCGACGAGGCTGAGGTCGCTGCCGGGGACTAGCAGCGCCGCGACGACGAAGAAGGCGGCCGAGGAGAAGTCGGCGGGCACGGCGATCTCGCCCGGCTCCAGGCGCGACGCCGGGCGCACGGTGACGGTGCCCTCGCCGCGCTCGATCTCGGCGCCGGCGGCGGCCAGCATCCGCTCGCTGTGATCGCGACTGGGCAGCGGCTCGACGATCCGCGTCTCCCCCTCGGCCAGCAGACCGGCGAAGAGCAGGCAGGACTTGACCTGGGCGCTGGCGACCGGCAGCTCGTAGGAGATGCCTCGCAGCGGCGCGGCCTCTATCCGCAACGGCGGGAAGAAGCTGTCCGTGCACTCGATCTCGGCCCCCATCGCATTCAACGGCACCGCGATCCGGTCGACGGGCCGGCGGCGGATCGAGTCGTCTCCGTCGAGCGTCCATGCGCCGGTCTCCTGCCCGGCGAGCCAGCCCGGCAAAAGGCGCAGCAAGGTACCGGCGTTGCCGACGTCGATCTCTGCGCTGGCCACCCCACGCAGCCCGACCCCGCGCACCCGCAACTCCAACCCCTCCGCACCCACCCGACCTGCATCGGACCCCAAATGGGGGCTCGATGCAGGTCGGGTGACCTCGGCACCGAGCGCCCGCACCGCAGCTAGAGTCGAGCGCGTGTCGGCCGCGTCGAGGTAGCCCTCGATCGTCGTCTCTCCCTCCCCCATCGCGGCGATCAGCGCCGCCCGGTGGGAGACGGACTTGTCCGGCGGCGGCCGCAGGGCTCCGCGCAGGGGTCGCGAGGGTTCGAAGCGGGTCGACAAGGCCTAGTCCTCGCTGAGCACGGTCACGCCGTGGCCCAGCCCGCGGACCAGGGCCGCGGCGCGCTCCGCCTGCTCGTCGCCGGCCACCCAGAGCGAGATCGCGCCCGACTTCATGTCCGCCGCGGGATGCAGCGCCATGTCCTCGATGTTGACCCCGGCCTCGCCCAGCGCCAGCGCCAGCTCGGCGACGGTGCCCGGCCGGTTGGCGACGACGACGCGCAGCTCGCGCAGCGCACCCCCCGCCAGCTCGGCCTCGAGCAGGCGGCGGCGGTCGGCACCCGCCGCGCCGTGCCAGGCGGCGACCGGCTCGGGCTCGCCCGACCGGATCAGCTCCCGCGCCTCGTGCAAGCGGGTGACGGCGTCGTCGATCGCCGCGGCGAGGGCATCCGCGTTGGCGGCGAAGATGTCGCCCCAGATCGACGGGTTCGAGCCGGCGACGCGGGTCGAGTCGCGGAAGCTCGGCCCGACCTCGGGGAGCCGCTCGGAGTCGTGTGTCAACTCGGCCGCCGCCTGGGCGGCGAGGACGTTGGCGAGCACGTGCGGCAGATGACTGACCGTCGCCATCACCCGGTCGTGCGCCTCGGCGTCGATCGCCTGCGGACGGGCGCCGAGGCCGGCGATCGTCCGCTGCAGGCGGTCATAGAGGATGCCGCCGGTGCGCTCGGTCGGCGTCAGGTACCAGCGGGCGCCCTCGAACAGATCGGCGCGGGCGTTGTCCACGCCGGCAGTCTCGGCGCCGGCCAGCGGGTGGCCGCCGACGAAGCGCTCGTCGTCGCCCAGCGCGGCGACGATCTGGCGCTTGGTCGAGCCGGCGTCGGTGACGACCGTCTCGGGCCCGCTCGCGTCGAGCGCCGTCCGGGCCAGCTCTGGAAGCATCGCCACCGGCGCCGCGCAGAAGACGACGTCGGCCCCGCTGCACGCTGCCTCGATCGAGGCAGCCGCTTGGTCGATTGCCCCGAGCTCGACCGCGCGGTCCACGGTCGGCCGGTTCGGCCCCCAGCCGGTCACCTCGCACTGGAGCCGCTGCCTCGCGGCGAGCCCGATCGAGCCTCCGATCAGGCCCACCCCGAGGACGGCCGCCCTCATCGGTCGCGCCGTGTCCTGACCGCCGCCGCCAGCTCCTGCAGCGCGCTCACGGTGTGGTCCCAGTCGATGCAGGGATCGGTGATCGACTGCCCGAACGTGAGCGAGTCGCCGTTGCCGAGGTCCTGGCGACCCTCGACCAGGAAGGACTCGAGCATGACGCCGACGATCGCCGCGTTCCCCTCGGCCACCTGAGCGCCGATCTCGGCAACAGCCTCCATCTGCTTCGCCGGGTCCTTGGCGCTGTTGTCGTGGGAGGCGTCGATCACCAGGCGCTCGGCGAGGCCGGCGGCCGAGAGCATCTCCAGCGCCTTGGCGACCCCCTCGCGATCGCAGTTGGGAGCGCTGCGGCCGCCGCGCAGGATGACGTGGCCGTCCGGGTTGCCGGCGGTGTGCAGGATCGCCGGCCGGCCGGCGTCGTCGATGCCGGCGAAGGCGTGGGAGGCCGCCGCCGCCCGCACCGCGTCGACCGCGACCTGGACGTTGCCGTCGGTGCGGTTCTTGAAGCCGATCGGCATCGAGAGGCCGGAACCGAGCTGGCGGTGGATCTGGCTCTCCGTGGTGCGAGCGCCGATCGCCCCCCAGGCAACCGTGTCGGAGATGTACTGCGGCGTGATCGGGTCGAGGAACTCGCAGCCGATCGGCAGGCCGAGGTCGAGCACCTGCAAGAGCAGCGCCCGCGCGATGCGCAGGCCGGCGTTGACGTCGCAGGAGCCGTCCAGGTAGGGGTCGTTGATCAGCCCCTTCCAGCCGGTCGTCGTCCGTGGCTTCTCGAAGTAGACGCGCATCGCGACGAGCAGGTCGTCGCCCAGCTCGCCGGCCAAACCGGCGAGGCGACCGCCGTACTCCAGCGCCGCCTCGGCGTCGTGCACGCTGCAGGGCCCGACCACGACCAGCAGCCGGTCGTCCGCTCTTTCGAGCACGTTCTCGACCGCCTGGCGGCCGCCGACGACGGCCCGCTCGCGCTCCTCGCCGAGCGGCAGATCGCCGATCAGCGCTTCCGGCGGGACCAGCTCGACCACGCGCTCGATCCGCTGGTCGCGGACCCGGTCCCGCGCCTCCTCCCGCATTCCGATGATCATCTCGCCGTCACCTTTCTCCATCCAGAAGACTCTACTTTTCCGTGCGGGCTTCGCCATGCGAGCGCGGGCATGCGAAGCGCGCTAGCCACTCGAACCGGCGCCCGGCCGAACGCTCTATGGATGCGGCGCGATGCCGCCAGGCCGGACGCCTAGCTAAATCGCCAGAGATAGGAGAAGCGGACAGGGGCGACCGCGGCGCGCCTGGCGCACATGCTGCTGGCGGTGTCGCCTGTTCGCTTCACTTCGCCTGACTTTGTAGCAGGCGAAGTGGGATTAGTCGAGCAGCGCGGCGAGGGCGGCGAGGAAGCGGTCGTTCTCGGCTGCGGTGCCGTAGCTGACGCGGATGTGGCCGGCGCTGCCCAGGGGGGTGCCGGGACGGACCGCGATCGATTGCTCGGCGAGGCCGGCGACGACCTGGCCCTCGTCGGCGTCGCCGAGGTCGATCCAGGAGAAGTTCGTCTGCGTCTCCGCGGTGGCGAGACCGAGCTCGCGCAGCCCCTCCTCGACGCGGACGCGCTCGACCAGGGTCCGTTCGACCCGCCGCTCGACGTCGTCCTGGTGCAGGATCGCCTCCGCCGCGGCGGCCTGGGCGAGGGCGTTGACGCTGAAGGGCTGGCGCACGACGTCGACGGCGGCACGGAACTTGGCCGAGCCGAGGGCGAAGCCGACGCGCAGGCCGGCCAGGCCGTAGATCTTGCTGAAGGTGCGCAGGACGACCAGGTTGGGGAAGTCGCCGAGCAGGTCGACCGTCGTGTCCGGGTCGTCGGCGGTCTGGAACTCGACGTAGGCCTCGTCGAGGACGATCGTGACGTGGCCGGGGATGCGCTGGCAGAAGGCGGCGACCTGCGCCGCCGGCAGGTGGGTGCCGGTCGGGTTGTTCGGGTTGCAGACGATCGCCAGCTGCGTCGCCGCGGTTACCTCGGCCGCCATCGCGTCGAGGTCGTGGACCTCGCCCTCGGCCAGCGGCACGCGGATCTCGCGCGCCCCGGTCAGCGCCGCCAGGTGCGGGTACATCGAGAAGGAGGGCCAGGCGTAGAGGATCTCGGTGCCGGGCTCGCAGAGCGCCTCGGCTGCGGCGAGCAGGATCTCGCAGGAGCCGTTGCCGACGGCGACCCGGCCCGGCTCGGTCTCGTAGCGCTCGGCGATGCGGCGGCGCAGCAGGGTCGCGTCGGGATCGGGGTAGCGGTTCATCGCCCCGGCGGCCTCGCGGATCGCCTCGACCACCTTCGGGTGCGGCGGGAAGGGCGACTCGTTCGAGGCCAGCTGCGCGATCCCGCCGGCGGCGATCGCCTCGGGCGCCTGCCCGGTCGGCACGCCGGCCTGGTAGCCCGGGATGCGGGCCAGCTTCTCCGCGAAGGTGACGGTCATGCGCTCATTGTGCCGGGCGGCGAGCTACTGAGCCGCGTGGAGGTCGGAGCGCAGGTCCTGGGTCGCCCCCAGGTAGGCGTGCGCGGCCTCGTGGCCGGCGGGCGCGTAGTAATGGACCATCGCCCGGATCACCCGCGGCATCGAGCCCGGCACCGGGATCTCGCGACAGCAGAGCAGCGGCACCGCCTCCAAACCGAGATTGCGCGCGGCGACCGCCGGGAACTCGGCGTCGAGGTCGTCGGTCGTGGTGAACAGGCAGCTGACCATCGCCCCCGGCTCGAGCTCGTTGCGATCGAGCAGCTCCCGCATCAGCGCGGTTGTCGCCACGACGATCGCCTCGGCCTCGTTGGCCTCGGCCTGCACGGCGCCGCGTACGGCGAAGAGCTTCTGATTCCCATTGGCGCTCACGGCCACTGCATCTTCCCAAAGCAGGGCGAGAGGGGGCGAATTGGCTTGCGAAGGCGGCTAGCGACCGCCATGCAGCAATCCCAGGCCCGGGACGAAACGACCGACGCGGGTCGCGTACGACGCGTACTCCTCGCCATGGACCTGCAGCAAGTACGGCTCCTCCACCAGCCTGACCTGCAGCTCGAGGGCGGTGAGGAGCGTGACGAAGGCGACGATCGCCAGCACGTTGGGGACCATCAGGGCGAGGCCGAAGACAGTCGGCAGCATCGCGCTGTAGATCGGGTTGCGGACGAGCCCGAATGGACCGCCGGTGACGAGCTCGGTGCGCTCCTCCGGATCGACGCCGATCCGCCACGAATCTCCCATCGCGAGCTGGGCGCCGAAGGTGAGCAGGACGCCGCCGACGCCGAGGAGGATGCCGATCGCGTGACCGACGCTGCCGTCGAGCGCCGCGATCGGCTCGAGCACGCCGAGCAGAGCCAGCAGCGGCGCCGCCGCGCCCGCGACGAGGCCGGCGACGAAGAGGACGCCGGCGAAACGCTCCAGCGGAGTCGCATCGGCGGCGAACCCGAGCACGCCGGTCGAGCCGGTGCGATGCAGCTGCACAGCGATCCGCACACCGAAGGTGAGGATCAGGGAGAAGCCGAAGAGAACGAGCGCCAGCGCCGCCATTTGCGGCGGATCATAGGTCGCGCGCAGGGCGGGAGGCGGAATCTGATTCGATAGCCGCCCATGGCCGTCAGCGCTCAGTACAGCGTCACGATCCGGGTCGAGCTCGATGCGCGGCAGGAGCCCCTGGGCAAATTGACCGCGGCGATTGCCGAGGCCGGCGGTCAGCTGCAGGGAGTCGACCTGGTGCCCGGCGCCGGGGGCGAGGGCAAGCGGGTGCGCGAGTTCACGATCGACGCCCAGGACCGCGAGCACTGGGAGCGGATCCTGCGCGGGATCGGCTCGACCCGCGGCGCCAAGGTCCTCGACTACGTCGACCGCACGATGCAGATGCACCGTGGCGGCAAGATCTCGGTCGAGAACAAGTACCCGCTGAAGACGCGCGACGACCTCTCGATGGCCTACACGCCGGGCGTCGCCCGCGTCTGCCAGGACATCCACGCCGACCGCGCCAAGGCCTTCGAGTACACGATCAAGAAGAACACGGTTGCGGTCGTCTCCGACGGCAGCGCCGTGCTCGGGCTCGGCAATATCGGCCCGGAGGCGGCGATGCCGGTGATGGAGGGCAAGGCGATGCTGTTCAAGGAGTTCGCCCAGGTAGACGCCTTCCCGATCTGCCTCGACACCCAGGATCCCGAGGAGATCATCAAGGCGGTCGAGCTGATCGCCCCCACCTTCGGCGGCATCAACCTCGAGGACATCTCCGCCCCGCGCTGCTTCGAGATCGAGGACCGGCTGAAGGCGTCGCTCGACATCCCGGTCTTCCACGACGACCAGCACGGCACCGCGGTTGTGACGATGGCAGCTCTCTTCAACGCGCTGAAGATCGTCGGCAAGCCGATCGAGCAGTTGCGGGTGCTGGTGGTTGGCCTCGGCGCAGCCGGGGTAGCGGTGACCAAGATGATGCTCGCCTCCGGTGTGACCCACGTCGTCGGCTGCGACCGGCAGGGGGCCCTCTCGACCGAGCGCGAGGACTACGCCTCCGGTGAGATGAGCGGCATCAAGCGCTGGTACGCCGAGAACTCGAACCCCGAGAAGCTGAGCGGCCAGCCGGGCGACGCGATCGAGGGCATGGATCTCTTCATCGGCCTCTCCGGCCCCGGGATCATCTCGGCGGAGGCGCTGGGCAAGATGAACGACGACGCGATCGTCTTCGCGATGGCCAATCCCAACCCCGAGGTGATGCCCGAGGACGCCGCCCCCTACGTGCGGATCATGGCCACCGGGCGCTCCGACTACCCGAACCAGATCAACAACGTGCTCTGCTTCCCCGGCATCTTCCGCGGCGCGCTCGACGCCGGCTCGCCCAACATCACCGAGGAGATGAAGCTGGCCGCGGCCAGGGGCATCGCCGAAGTGGTCGACGAGGACGACCTCTCCGAGGACTACATCATCCCCAGCGTCTTCAACCGCGACGTGGCGCCGATGGTCGCCAAGGCGGTGGTCGAGGAGGCCAAGCGCGAGGGGCTGGCCCGCTTCAGCGAGGAGACCGGCACCTTCTCCACGGTGGAGGTCAACTGAGCCGGTGAGGGTCCTCGTCACCGGAGCGAGCGGCTTCATCGGCTCGGCGCTCTGCGACGCGCTGCTCGCCCGGGGCGACTCGGTAGTCGGCCTCTCGCGCGACCCGCAGCGCGCCCGCAACACAAACCCGAGCGTCATCTGGCACGCCTGGGAGCCGACCCTCGAACGACCGCCGGCGGCGGCCTTCGAGGGCGTCGACGGGGTGGTCAACCTCGAGGGCGAGAAGATCAACCAGCGCTGGACCGCCGACGCCAAACGCCGCATCATGGAGAGCCGCCGCACGGGCACGCGCAACCTGATCGCGACGATCGCCGGCCTCGAGCGCAAGCCCAAGGTCCTCGTCAACCAGTCGGCGATCGGCTTCTACGGCGACCGCGGCGAGGCGATGGTCGACGAGTCGGCCGAGCCCGGCGAGGGCTACGACGCCGAGGTCGTGCGCGAGTGGGAGGCCGCCGCCCGCGAGGCGGAGAGCATCGGCGTGCGCCTGGTCGTCGTCCGCACCGGCCACGTGCTCGACCCGCGCGGCGGCCTGCTCGGCGAGCTGCTCACTCCTTTCAAGCTCGGCGTCGGCGGGCCGATCGCCGGCGGGCGCCAGTACATGTCGTGGATCCACATCGACGACGAGGTCGGGATCCTGCTCTGGGCGCTCGGCGAGGAGAAGGTCAGCGGCACGGTCAACTCGACCGCCCCCAACCCGGTCACCAACCGCGAGCTCTCGCAGGCGATCGGCCGCGCCCTGCACCGACCCGCCTCGGTGCCGGTGCCCGGCTTCGCGCTCGACCTGAAATTCGGCTCTGAGTTCGGCAAGGTGCTGCGGGGCGGGCAGCGGGTGATGCCGCGGCGGGCGCTCGATCTCGGCTACCGGTTCCGCTACCCGGAGATAGACGACGCGCTCAAGAGCTTGCTGTAACAGCTATTCCAGCTGGCTGAGGACGGATTCCCGCAGAGAGCCAGAGGTGTCGGCTTCGTCCACGGCGCGGAGCAGCTTTCTCATCGCTGCCGTCCCGGAGCTTTCCGATAGCTGGGCGATGTCGGCGCTTTCGAGGATCGGTTCGGAGAAGCGGGTTGCCGCGCGGGTGGGCTCCCCTATGTAGCCAATAGCCGTCGAATCCTCCGTGGCACGGCGAGCGTTGGCGCCGATCGTCGCCAGATCGATCCCCCCGCCGCTTTCGGCGCTCGGCAGGCAGACAGCGCGAACCCGAACATCCCCAACCCGCCCCCCATCCCGAGCAAGCTCCCGCTCGGCTTCCGCACAAAGCGGCGCCGCCACATAGACGGAAGCAGTCGCGCCCTCGGCCACGCCTTCGTTTTCGCCACAGCCAGCTACCGCCAGTAGAAACGCGGAAGTGATCAGCACGATCCTGGGCAGGCGCAGAGAGGGGCGGGGGTTCCCCCGCGGCAACTTGTGAGCCAGCCCAGCGATTGCGCCCTGACCGAGTTCCCGGGGGCGGGTTGCAGCGGGGGGACCCCCGCCCCTCCCCCGCCTACCCAAAGAACACCTCGGCCTCTTCATAAAGCTCCCTGGGCACAGTCTTGAGCTCGTCGACGGCGTCTTTGAGGTCCACCAACTGGATGTCGGTGCCCCGCAGGGCGGTCATCTTGCCCCACTCGCCGGCATCGGCGGCATCGATCGCGTGCAGGCCGAAGCGGGTGGCGAGGACGCGGTCGAAGGCGGTCGGAGTGCCGCCGCGCTGCACGTGCCCGAGCACCGTCGCCCGCGTCTCCTTGCCGGTCCGCCGCTCGATCTCCCCCTCCAGCCAGTGGGCGATGCCGCCGAGGCGGACGTGGCCGAAGGCGTCGAGGCCCTTGGCCTGGTTCTCGGGCATGCCCCCCTCCGGCTGAGCGCCCTCGGAGACGACGACGATCGGCGCGAAGCGCGCCTCCAGCCGGCGCCCGACCAGCTCGCAGACCCGCTCCAGGTCGAACGGCTGCTCGGGGATGAGGATCACGTTGGCGCCGCCGGCGAGGCCAGCGTGGAAGGCGATCCAGCCCGCGTGGCGGCCCATCACCTCGACGATCAGCACCCGGTGATGGCTGTCGGCGGTGGTGTGGAGGCGGTCGATCGCCTCCATCGCGATGTTGACGGCGGTGTCGAAGCCGAAGGTGTAGTCGGTGGCGCCGAGGTCGTTGTCGATCGTCTTCGGCACGCCGACGACCTGCACGCCGTACTCCTCGCGCAGGCGCGCGGCGACGCCGAGCGTGTCCTCGCCGCCGATCGCGATTAGGCCGTCGATGCCGTCGCTCGCCATGCTCTCGACGATCCGCTCGGCCCCGCCGTCCTCCTTGAAGGGGTTGGTGCGCGAGGAGCCGAGGATCGTCCCACCGCGGGGCAGGATGCCGCGAACCTCAGGCACGCCGAGCTCGCCGGAGACACCGTAGAGGGGACCGTGCCAGCCGTCGCGGTAGCCGACGAACTCATGACCGAGCTGTTCGACGCCTTTGCGGACGATCGCCCGGATCACCGCGTTGAGCCCGGGGCAATCCCCCCCGCCGGTGAGCACGCCGATCCGCATGGACTCAGGTTAAAGGTGCCGGCTGCGGCAGCAGGCGGTAGCTTGAGTAGATCGGAGAAAGCTGCGAAGGGAGCTGAGATGAGCGACTCGGTCGACTTGGACGCGATTAGAGACGTGCAGCAGAGAACCTGGTCGGAAGGCGACTTCGCGATGGTCGCGGGCATCGTGATGATGGTTGCCGAGAACCTGGCCGAAGCGTTGGACATCGTGCCCGACGAGCGTGTGCTGGACGTCGCCTGCGGCAGCGGCAACGGCGCGATTGCGGCCGCCCGCCGCGCCTGGGGGAACACCGTGGGCGCCGACTTCGTGCCGGCGCTGCTCGAGCGCGGGCGCGAGCGCGCGGCCACCGAACGGCTGGACGTCGAGTTCGTCGAGGCCGATGCGACCGCGCTGCCCTTCGACGACGGTGAGTTCGACGTGGTGATCTCGATCTTCGGTGCGATGTTCGCCGCCGATCAGGAGAAAGCCGCGGCCGAGCTGCTGCGGGCCTGCAAGCCAGGTGGCAGGATCGGGATGGCCAATTGGGTCCCAGACAGCGGCGTCGGGAAAATGTTCAAAACGATCGCCAAGCACGCTCCGCCGCCGCCCGGCGTTCAGTCGCCGCTCCGTTGGGGGACCGAGGAGGGGCTGCGCGAGCTGCTCGGCGACGGAGTCTCGGAGCTGAGAGTCGAGCGCCGTCGCTCGCGACAGGCGTTCCGCTCCCCCGATCATTTCCTCGACTTCTTCCGCACCTACTTCGGCCCGACCAAGGTCGCCTACGAGCGGGTCGGACCCGAGGGCGAGGAGGCGCTGACGACCGACATGCACGCCTACCTCGAGGAGAGCAACACTGCCGGCGAGAGGGCGTTGGTGCTCGAACCGGAATACCTGCAGGTGGTGGCCACCCGCGCTTAGCCGCAGAGCTGCGTCAGGACTTGGGCTGGACGACGCGCAGCGCGGCGCCGATGAAGAGCACGGTGAGGAAGACGAGCCCGGCGACAGGACCGCCCTGGCCGAAGGCGTAGGAGACCGTCGTCGCGGCGAGCGCCAGGAAGAGGGTGACCACCAGTCCCATGCGGCGGCAATCCTACCCTTCGGCGAGGGCGGAGCGCGTCTCCCGCAGGAAGTCGCCGACCGCCTCCGCCGCGGCCGCGGCGGAGCTCGCCTCGCCGGCGGCGCGGACGAGGCGGCTGCCGACGATCGCCCCGTCGGCGATCCTGCCGACCTCGGCCGCCTGCTCCGGCGTGCCGATCCCGAAGCCGACCGCGACCGGCACCTCGGCCTCGGCCTTGGTCGCGGCGACCAGCTCGGCTAGCCCTGCCGGCAACTGCTGCCGCTCGCCCGTGGTCCCCACCGAGGAGACGACGTAGACGAAGCCCCGGGCGGCGGCGCAGATGCGGGCGCGGCGCTCGGCCGGGGTGGTCGGGGCGAGCAGGGGAACCAGCGCCAGGCCGGCCGCGGAGAGCGCCCCGCGCACCTCGTCCGCCTCCTCGAGGGGCAGGTCGGGGACGATCGCGCCGGCGGCGCCCGCTGCAACGGCGCGGCGGGCGAACTCGGCGGGACCGCCGTGGGCAAGGATCATGTTGGAGTAGGCCATCAGCACGACTGGCACCCGGGCTGAGACCAACTCGCATACCTCCAGCGCGGTCCCCAGAGTCGCCCCCGCCGCCAGCGCCTCCGTGGCTGCCGCATGGATCGTCGGCCCGTCGGCGAGCGGGTCGGAGAAAGGAACCCCCAGCTCGATCAGGTCGGCGCCCGCATCGACGTACGCCTCAGCTATCGCCAGCGACGATTCCTGGTCCGGGTAGCCAGCCATCAGGTAGGGCATCAATGCCGCCCGCCTTTCGTCCTTCACAAGCTGAAAGGCACGGGCTATGCGCTCCTCACCACTCGTCGTCCCGTCCCGCCCCTCGCCGGTTGACGCCTCCTCCAGCCCTCCGCCGGTCGCCGTTCTCGCGATGGGCTCCGGGGGGTGACTCCCCGGAGCCTCCCCGCTGTTGCTCCGGGGAGTCACCCCCCGGAGCCCCCACCGGTGAGTTCGACGACCTCGGCGAGGTCCTTGTCGCCACGACCCGAGAGGCAAAGCACGTCGTAGCCCTCGCCGCCGCCGTTCTCAAGCAGCCACGCAATCGCGTGCGACGACTCCAGCGCCGGGATGATCCCCTCCAGCCGCGAGAGCTCGGCGAAGGCCGCCAGCGCCGCCGCGTCGGTGACGGCGGCGTAGGTGGCGCGGCCCGTGTCGCGCAGGTGCGCGTGCTCGGGCCCGACGCCGGGATAGTCGAGGCCGGCCGAGACCGAGTGGGCCTCGAGGATCTGTCCCTCCTCGTCGGCGATCACCGCGGATAGCGAGCCGTGCAGGACGCCGGTGCCCCCGGCCCCGAGCGAGGCGCCGTGGCGACCGCTGTCGAGTCCTTCGCCCGCCGCCTCGACGCCGATCAGCTCGACCTCGGCAGCCGGAACGAACGGGGTGAAGATGCCGATCGAGTTGGAGCCGCCGCCGACGCAGGCGATCACCCGAGAGGGCAGCGCCCCCTCCGCGGCCAGCGCCTGCTCGCGCGCCTCGTCGCCGATCACGCGTTGCAGGTCGCGGACCAGCGCCGGGAAGGGGGCCGGGCCGACGGCCGAGCCGATCACGTAGTGGGTCGTCTCGACGTTGGCGACCCAGTCGCGGATCGCGGCGCTGACGGCCTCCTTCAGGGTGCGCGCGCCGGCCTCGACCGGGGCGACCTCGGCTCCCAGCAGCTTCATCCGCTCGACGTTGGGCGCCTGGCGGCGGATGTCCTCGGTTCCCATGTAGACGACGCACTCGAGGCCGAGCAGGGCGCAGGCGGTCGCGGTGGCGACGCCGTGCTGGCCGGCGCCGGTCTCGGCGATCACCCGTGGCTTGCCCATCCGCTGCGCCAGCAGAGCCTGCCCGATCGCGTTGTTGATCTTGTGGGCACCGGTGTGGCAGAGGTCCTCGCGCTTCAGGTAGACCCGCCGCCCGGCTCGCTCGGAGAGCCGCTCGGCCAGGTACAGCGGCGTCGGCCGGCCGATGAAGTCGCGGCGAAGGGAGGCGAGGCGCACGCGGAAGTCCTCGTCGCCGCTCGCCAGCGCCCAGGCGGCGGTCAGCTCGTCGAGCGCCGGGATCAGCGTCTCGGGGACGTAGCGGCCGCCATAGGGCCCAAAGCGCTCCTCTATCTCGGGACTCATCGAGCGGTAACGCTAGCCGTCTGCGCCGCCTCGAAGAAGGCGGTCAGCGCAGCGTGGTCCTTGCGGCCCGGTTCCGCCTCGACGCCGCTGGCGACGTCGACCGCGTAGGGACGTGTGACGGCGATCGCCGCGGCGACGTTCTCGGGGCGCAGCCCGCCGGCGAGGATCGCCGGCACCTCGGAGCGGCGCTCGCCGAGCAACCCCCAGTCGAAGCTCTCGCCGCTGCCGCCCCAAAGGCCCTTAGCGCCCTTGTCGAAGAGGTGGAAGTCGGTGCGGAAGGTCTCCGCCGCGTGGATGTCGGCGGCGCTCGACACGTGGATCGCCTTGATCACCTTGACCCCGGCTTTGCGAGCCACCTCGGCACAGAACGAGGGACCCTCTTCCCCGTTCAGCTGCACCATCGTCAGCCCCTCGTCTTCGACCGCCTTCGCCACCTCGTCGAGCTCGGGATTGACGAAGACGCCGACGACCTCGCACTTACGGCGAAAGGCGGCCGCGATCCGCACCGCCTCGGCAGGCTCGACGGCCCGTGGGCTCTCGGCGAAGTGGATCAGCCCAATCGCCCAAGCCCCCAAGCGCACGGCCTCGGCCGCATCGTCCAGATTCGTGACCCCACAGATCTTCACCCTCATGCCCCCAGAGTACGCGACCCCTGCGACCGGACTCCACGGGCGACAGGACCCGCCCGCCGACGCTACTTGGAGGGGGGACCGACGGGGCCGGCCTGCGAGTCTTCAGTCGATGCCGGCCGAACGCCGAGCGTCACGACGACCTCCTTGGGCTTGCCGTCGCGGTCGACGGTCAGCTCCATCTTGTCCCCCGGCGAAGCGGCGTTGACCATGTTGATTATCTCTTCCATCCCAGCGATCTTCTTGCCCTCGACCCCTGTGATCACGTCACCGCCGAGCTTGAAGCTGGCACCTTCGATCGTCGCCGAGGTGTCGCCGCCCCTGATCCCCGCCTCGTCGGCCGGGCCGCCCTCGACCACTTCGTCGACCAGCACCCCATGGTCGGCCGGCAGCTTCAGAGCCCTGGCCAGATCGGGGGTGATGCTGCCACCGGTGATGCCGAGGTAGGCGTGCTTGACCGTGCCGTGGTCTTCGATCTCCTGGACCACTTCCCGGGCGGTGTTGATCGGCACCGCGAAGCCGATGCCGACGTTGCCGCTGCTGCCTCCGGTCTGGATCTGAGAGTTGATCCCGATCACACTGCCGGAGGCGTCGATCAGCGGCCCACCGGAGTTGCCGGGGTTGATCGCCGCGTCGGTCTGGATCACGTGCGAGATCGAGAAGCCGTTGGGAGCCTGGATCTGTCGTTGCAGCGCCGAGACGATGCCCGCGGTCACGGTCCGGTCGAGGCCGAACGGGTTGCCGATGGCGACGACCTGATCGCCCACTTCGATCTGCGAGGAGTCGCCGAGCGAGAGCGGGTGCATCTCCTCGACCGGGGCGTCCACCTCGAGCAACGCCACGTCGGTTGCCGGATCGGTGCCGACCACTTCGGCGTCGTAGGTGGTCTCGGAGGAGCCGAGTTTGACCTCGACCCGGTCGGCCCCGTCGACCACGTGGCTGTTGGTGATCACGTGACCTTCGGTGTCGATCAGGAACCCCGACCCGGTGGCGGTACCGCCGCCTTCGGGTTCGCCGAACGGGCTCGTCCCGGAGGACCCCCCGGACGAGCTCTCGGCCAAGATGAAGGCGACCCCCTGCCCGTCGCGGCGGTAGATCTCGTTGACGAGATTGGTGTCGCCATCGTCCTTGCTGGCGACCGGCGCGGCGAGCTGGGGGACGGTGACGGTCGAGCCGCCGCCCTCCGATTCGATCCAGCCCGCGGAGATCGCGACCCAGCCGAAGGCGGCGACGACGGCGCCGCCGAGGAGGGCGGACCCGAAGGAGCTATGCACAAGGCGCTTCATCGAAAGCCATGATCGGAGGCCTCCTCAAAGGTCTCCTAAAGATCTTCAGGGCAAATGGTGCTCGCGGGTGCCCTCGTCGGCGGCGGTCAGCTCGCGGGTCAGCGCCTCCGGGTCGGCGGCGGTCATCAACGCCGAGCCGATCAGCACCGCGTCGACACCCACTCGCTCCAGCTCCTCCAGCTCGGCCCGAGCGGAGATGCCGCTCTCGGCGACGACGGTCTTGCCGGCGGGCACGTCGGGCATCAGCTCGTAGGTCGTGGCGATGTCCACCGTCCCCTCGTCGAGGTTGCGGTTGTTGATCCCGATCACGTCGGCGTCGAGCCGCAGCGCCCGCTCCAGCTCCTCGCCGTCGTGGACCTCCACCAAGCAGTCGAGGTCGAGGCGCCGTGCGCCCTCGTACATCTCCACCAGCTCGGTGTCGTCGAGCGCCCTGACGATCAGCAGCACCGCGTCGGCGCCGTCCACCGCCGCCTCGAGGAGCTGGTAGGGATCGACGATGAAGTCCTTGCGCAGGATCGGCAGGCTGGAGGCGGCGCGGGCGGCGCGCAGATCCCCGAGCGAGCCGCCGAAATGGCGCTCGTCGGTCAGCACCGAGAGGGCGGCCGCACCGCCCCGCTCGTAGGCCTCCACCTGCTCGGTCACGGCGGCGGTCGAGGAAATCTCGCCGGCGCTCGGAGAGCGCCGCTTGAACTCAGCGATGACGGAGAGACCGGGACGGACCAGCGCCTCGCTGAACGGGCGGTCGTCGCCGCGGCCCCGGAGCCGCGACTCGAGTTCCGCCTGAGGCGTCTCGGCGCGGCGATCCTCCACCCCTTCGCGCGCCACCGCGATCAGCTGCTCGATCATTCCCACGTGAGATAGGAAGCCTAGACGGCCAGCCGGGCCGTCGTCGCGATCAGGCGCTCCAGCAGCTCCGCGGCGGCGGCGCTGTCGATCGCCGCAGCGGCCTTTTCCACGCCCTCGCCCAGGCTGCCGGCGAGGCCGCCGACGTAGATCGCCGCGCCGGCGTTGAGCAGGACGAGATCGCGGCGGGGACCGGCCTCGCCGGCGAGCACCGCGCGCGAGGCGGCGGCGTTCTCCTCGGGGCTGCCGCCGGCGACGTCCTCCAGCTCCGCCGCCGCGAGGCCGAAGTCACCGGGCTCGACGAACCACTCCTCGGTGCGTCCTTCCGCCACCTCGACCACCCGGGTGCGGGCCGAGATCGAGAGCTCGTCGACACCGTCGTCCGCGGCGACGACGAGCGCCCGCACGCAGCCCAGCCCGACCAGGGCCTCGGCGATCGTCTCCTGGTAGTGGCGGTCGGAGACGCCGAGCAGCTGGCGCTCGGCGCCCGCCGGGTTGGTCAGCGGGCCGAGGAAGTTGAAGATCGTGCGCACGCCGAGCGCCTTGCGCACCGGCACGACGTGCGCCATCGCCGCGTGGTGACGAGGAGCGAACATGAAGCCGAAGCCGACCTCGTCGATGCAGCGCCCGACCTGCGCCGGGTCGAGCTCGATCCCGACGCCGAGCGCCTCGAGCAGATCGGCCGAGCCGCAACGGCTGGTGTTGGAGCGGTTGCCGTGCTTGGCGACCGCGCAGCCGGCCGCGGCGGCAACCAGCGCCGCCGTAGTCGAGACGTTGAAGGTCGAAGGCCCGCCGCCGGTGCCGGCGGTGTCGACCAGGTCCTCGCGCGAGGTCTCGACCGCGGCGGCGAGCGAACGCATCGTCCGCGCTAGGCCGACCAGCTCGGGCACGGTCTCCCCCTTGGCCCGCAGGGCGATCAGGAAGGCGCCCGTCTGCACCTCGTCGGCGCGCCCCTCCATGATCTCGGCCAGCACCGCGGCGGCATGGTCGGCGGTCAGGTGATCGCCCTTGCAGACGGCGTCGATCGCACGGGTGACGACGTCGTTCGGCACTACAGCCGCGCTCCGAGGAAGTTCGCGAGCAGGTGCTTGCCCTGCGGGGTCAGCACCGACTCGGGGTGGAACTGGACGCCCTCGGCCGGCAGCTCGCGGTGGCGGGCGCCCATCACGACGTCGCCGAGGCTGGCGCTGAGCTCGAGCTCGTCGGGCAGATCGGGATCGGCGACGAGCGAGTGGTAGCGGCCGGCGACCAGCGGACTGGGCAGGCCGGCGTAGATCGTCTTGCCGTCGTGGACGACCTCGGCGTCCTTGCCGTGGATCGGCTCGCCCTGGACGGTGCGGCCGCCGAACGCCTCGACCAGCGACTGGTGCCCGAGGCAGACGCCCAGGACCGGCGTGCCGGCCTCGGCGAAGGCGCGGATCGCCTCGACCGAGATGCCCGCCTCGGCAGGGGTGCAGGGCCCGGGCGAGACGACGAGGCGGTCGGCGCCGCGCCGCAGCAGCTCGCCGACCTCGGCGCGGTCGTTGCGGACCACCTCGACCTCCGCCCCGAGCTCGCCCAGGTACTGGACCAGGTTGTAGGTGAAGCTGTCGTAGTTGTCGATGACGAGGACTCGCACCGCTACTCCCAGTCGGGTTGCTTGCAGGCCAGCTCGACGGCGCGGAAGACCGCCTTGGCCTTGTTGACCGACTCGTTGTACTCGTAGGCCGGCTTGGCGTCGGCGACGGTGCCGCCGCCCGCCTGCACGTGCATCTGGCCGTCCTTGACGACGACGGTGCGGATGTGGATCGCGGTGTCGAGGTCGCCGCTCCAGGAGAGGTAGCCGATCGCGCCGCCGTAGGAGCAGCGCTTGACCGGCTCGAGCTCGTCGATGATCTGCATCGCCCGCACCTTGGGCGCGCCCGAGAGGGTGCCGGCGGGGAGCGCCGAGCGCAGCACGTCCATCGCCCCCACGCCCTCGCGCAGCGTCCCCGAGACCTGGCTGACGATGTGGAGGACGTGCGAGTAGGTCTCGACCACCATCAGCTCGTCGACACCGACCGAGCCGTACTCGCAGACGCGGCCGAGGTCGTTGCGGCCGAGGTCGACCAGCATCACGTGCTCGGCCCGCTCCTTGGGGTCGTTGACGAGGCGCTCGGCGAGGCGGCGGTCCTCCTCCTCGTCGCCGCCGCGTGGGTAGGTGCCGGCGATCGGCCGCGTCTCCACCCGCCGTCCCTGGACCTTGACCAGCGGCTCGGGCGAGGCGCCGGCGATCTGGAAGTCGCCGAACTCGAGGAAGTACATGTAGGGGGAGGGATTGACGGCGCGCAGCCCGCGGTAGACCGAGAAGGCCTCGACCGGCGCCGGGGCGGAGAAGCGCTGCGAGGGCACGACCTGGAAGGCGTCGCCGGCGTGGACGTACTCGACGATCCGCTCGACCGCGGCTTCGAACTCCTCGCGCTCCATGTTGGAGACGAACTCAGGCGGCTCGGCGATCGCGGGGCGCTCCGGCACCGGCACGGCGCCCCGCAGGCGGCCGCGCACCTCGGCGATGGTCGCCACCGCGCGCTCGTAGGCGGCGTCGATGCCGCCCTCGTCGTCGGCGAAGGCGCAGGCGAGGATCGTCAGCTCGTGTCGCAGGTGGTCGAAGGCGAGCAGCACGTCGGTGATCATCAGCGCCATGTCCGGCAGGCCGAGCGGGTCGGGGTTGGGCTCGCCGAGCGGCTCGACCGTGCGCACGAGGTCGTAGCCGAAGAAGCCGACGGCGCCGCCGGCGAACGGCGGCAGGCCCTCGACCGGGGCCAGGTGGAAGCGATCGAGGCTCGCGGCGACGGCGGCGTAGGGGTCGGGCGCATCGACATCGGCCCCCCCTGTCTCGCTCAGCACCCCGTCGCTCCAGCGCAGCACCGAGCGGGGGCGGATGCCGACGAAGGAGTAGCGGCCGACCTGTCCCTGCTCGGCCGACTCGAGCAGGAAGCAGAGCGCCCCCGCGGGCTCGCCCGCGCGCAGCTTGAGGAAGGCGGAGACCGGCGTCTCGCAGTCGTCGACGACGCGCGTGCGGACGGGGACGACGTTGCCCTTCGCCGCCAGCTCCCGCGCCTCCTCCAGGCTGGGCTCGATCCGCAACTCGGACTCAGCTGCGACGGCCATTGAGCACCTCCATCACCGCGGCATGGGGCACCTCGCGCGAGGCGAGCAGGACACCGAGGTGGTAGAGCAGGTCGGCGGCCTCCTCGGCGACGCGCTCGTCGGACTCCTCGCGCGCCGCGCGCACGACCTCCTCGGCCTCCTCCTCGACCTTCTCGCCGATCAGCTGCGGGTCGTCGAGCAGCTTCGCCGTGTAGCTGCCCTCGGGCCGCTCGGCGGCGCGGCTGCGCAGGGTGCGCTGCAGAACGGCCAGCGCCTCGTGCGCGACGGGCTGGGGCGACTCGCCACCCAGCTCACGGTAGAAGCAGGAGCGCTCACCGGTGTGGCAGGCGGGCCCGGTCGGCTCGACCAGGGCGACGATCGCGTCGCCGTCGCAATCGAGGCGCAGCTGCTTCAGCTTCAAAACGTGTCCCGACTCTTCCCCTTTGCGCCAGATCCGCTCGCGCGAGCGGCTGAAGAAGTGCATTTCGCCAGTCTCCACCGTCAGGCGCAAAGCCTCCTCATTTGCGTAAGCAAGCGTCAGCACCTCGCCGCTCTCGGCGTCCTGCGCCACGCATGGGACCAGGCCCTGTTCGTCAAATCGAACCTGCTCGAACATCGAACAATCGTATGGCAGGGGCGATGGGGGATGCCCCCGAACGGGCGGATACTCAAAACGCCGGGCTAATTAGCCCGGCGTTTGTCCGGGCGGGGGCATCCCCCATCGCTCACTCAATGCCAAGTCGATCCAGGAGATCCTCGTCGCGACGCCAACGAGCCCGCACCCGGACCTGGAGGTCGAGGTGGACCTTGGCGCCCAGCTCGGCTTCCAGCGAGCGGCGGGCGCCGCTGCCGATCTCGCCGACCTTGGCGCCGCCCTTGCCGATCAGGATGCCCTTCTGCGACTCGGTCTCCGCCCAGACCTCGGCGCGAACGGTCACCAGGCCGTCCTCGCGGGCGTCGATCTCCTTGACGCTCACCTCGACCGAGTGCGGGATCTCGTCGCGGGTGCGGTTGAGCACCTGCTCGCGGATCAGCTCGGCAAGCATCGTCTCGCTCGACTGGTCGCTGTGGTCCTCGGGCGGGTAGAGGTAGGGGCCCTCGGGGACGAGCTCGCCGAGCCGCCGCACCAGCTCCTCCAAGCCCTTGCCGTCGCGGGCGCTGATCGGGAAGACCTCGTCGACCCCCTCCAGCTCGGCCGCCTCGGCGAGCACCGGGACCAGCTCGTTAGGCCCGACCGTGTCGATCTTGTTGACCGCGCAGATCGTCGGCAGCTCGCGCTGGGCGGCGAGCAGGGCGCGGGCGATGAAGCGGTCGCCGGGGCCGATCCCCTGCTCGCCGTTGACGACCAGCAGGGCGAGGTCGGAGTCGGCGAGCTCGCGCTCGACCCGGCTCTGCATGCGCTCGGTCAGCACGTCGCGCGGCTTCTGCACCCCGGGCAGGTCGACGAGGACGAGCTGGCGGCCGGCCTCGATGTCGGTCGCGATGCCGCGGATCGCCCGCCGCGTCGTCTGCGGGCGCATCGAGACGATCGCGACGCGGCTGCCGACGATCGCGTTGACCAGGGTCGACTTGCCGACGTTGGGGCGCCCGGCGAGCCCGACGAAGCCGGCCCGCGTCATCGCAGCCCCGCCAGCACGCGCTCCTGCATGGCCAGCATCTCGCCGTCGTCGGTCTCGTGGTCCATGCCGCAGAGGTGCAGGGTGCCGTGGACCGTCGCCTCGGTCAGGTCGGAGCAGTGCTCCGGGCAGATCGTCACGTCGCCCAGCTCGCGCGGTCCGACGGTCGGCCCGGCGCCGTCGAGCGGGAAGGCGAGCACGTCGGTGGCGTCGTCCTTGCCGCGATGCGCGTGGTTGAGCTCACGGATCCGCGCCGCATCCACCAGCTCCACCGCGAGGTGACCGTCGGCGACCCCCGCCGCTGCCAGCGCCGCGGCAACCGCGGTGCGCAGCTCGGCCGGCACGTCGGAGAGGTCAGCCGCCATCCGCCGGCGGCTGCTCGTCCTTCTGGCGCTCGGCGTGCTCGCCGTAGGCGGCGACGATCCGCTGCACGAGCTTGTGGCGGACGACGTCCTCGCCGCCGAAGCGGACGAAGGAGATGTCCTGCACCTCGCTGAGGATGTCGCGGACGACGACCAGGCCCGAGCGCTGGTCGGTCGGCAGATCGATCTGGGTGACGTCGCCGGTGACGACCATGCGCGAGTTGAAGCCGAGCCGGGTGAGGAACATCTTCATCTGCTCGGGGCTGGTGTTCTGCGCCTCGTCGAGGATCACGAAGGAGTCGTTGAGGGTACGGCCGCGCATGAAGGCGAGCGGCGCTACCTCGATCACGCCGCGCTCGAAGTAGCCGTTGACCCGGTCGGGGTCGAGCATGTCGTAGAGCGCGTCGAAGAGCGGCCGCAGGTAGGGGTCGACCTTGGCCTGGATGTCGCCGGGCAGGAAGCCGAGCCGCTCCCCCGCCTCGACCGCCGGTCGGGTGAGGATGATCCGCTGCACCTCGCGCTCGGCGAGCGCTGCCGCCGCCATCGCCACGGCGAGAAAGGTCTTGCCGGTGCCGGCCGGGCCGATGCCGAAGGTGATCGTGTGACGGCGGATCGAGTCGACGTAGCGCTTCTGGTTGAGCGTCTTCGGCGCCACCTTGGTGTTGCGATGCCGCCAGACGACGTCCTCGAGGATCTCGGCCGGGCTCTCCTCGGCGTCGAGCGCGCCGGTGACCGCTTCGATCGTCCCCGGCGCTACCTCGTGCCCCTGCTCGATCAGGTCGACGAGCTCGTCGACGACGGTGGCGGCGGTCTGCACATCGGTCGAGTCGCCGTCCAGGGTGAGGACATTGCCGCGCAGGTGGAAGTCGCAGTCGAGGCGGCCGCGCAAAGCCCGCAGGACGGCATCCTCGGACCCGGCCAGCTCGGCGGCCACGGTGTTGTCGAGGGTCAGCTGCCTACGAGCCAAGTTTCTCTCGCACCGCCGCGCTGACCCGCTTGCCGTCGGCGCGCCCGCCGAGCCTCGGCATCAGCGCCGACATCACCTGGCCCATCTGCTTCTGCTCGGTGGCGCCGGTCTCGGCGATCGCCGCCTCGACCAGGGCGGCCAGCTCCTCGTCGGAGATCTGCGCCGGCAGGTACCCCTCGATCAGCTCGGCCTCGAAACGCTCGGCTGCGGTCTGCTCGATTCGGCCCGCCTCGTCGTAGGCGTCCGCTGCCTCCAGTCGCTTCTTGCGCTCGCGCTGCAGCACCGCGACCTCGTCGCCCTTGCCCAGCTTGGCGTCCTGCTGCAGCGAGTCGACGATCATCCGCAGCGCCGCGGCACGCTCGCGCTCGCCCGCTTTCATCGCGCTGCGCACGTCCGCCTGTACCTGCTCCAGAACGCTCATCCGCACTAAGGGTAGTCGGCGGCGACCAGATCGATCCGCTCGACGTCTCCCAAGGGCATCTGCAGGAAACGCGTGCCGAGCTCGCGGAAGGACTCGACGTCGCCGCTGCAGAGGAAGCGGTACTCGCCCTCGCCGTCGGCGGGGCGCGCCAGGCCGGCACCCTCGAGCGTGCGCTGCGCGGCGGCGGCGACCGCGTGGCCGCCGCTGACCAGGCGAACGTCGCGGCCGAGGATGCGCTGCAGCATCGGCGCGACCAGCGGGTAGTGGGTGCAGCCGAGGATCAGCGTGTCGACCTCGGCTCGCTTCAGCGGCGCGCAGTAGGCACGCGCCATCTCGACCACGTCCTGGTCGAAGGGGGAGCCGTCCTGGATGAAGGGCGCCAGATCGGGCGCCTCGACCTCGGTCACCTCGAGCGCCCGCCCCTGGGCTTCCAGGGCGCGCCGGTAGGCACCGCTCTCAACCGTGTTCGGCGTCGCCAGCACGCCGACGCGCGCGTTGTCGGTGATCGCCGCGGCGATCTCGGCCTGCGGCTCGACCACCGGCACGACCTCCACCCCATGCTCGGCGGCGACCTCGCGCGCCACGTCGGTGCCGATCGAGGTCGCCGTGTTGCAGGCGATGACCAGCAGCTTGGCGCCATCCTCGCAGCAACAGCGTGGCGATCGCCCTGATCCGCTCGCGCAGCCGCGCCGGGTCGCGCGTGCCGTAGGGGAACATCGCCGTGTCGCCGAGGTAGACGAAGTCCTCCTCCGGCAGCGAGACCAGGCACTCGTGCAGCACGGTAAGGCCGCCGACCCCGGAATCGAACATCGCGATCGGCAGCGAAGCGTCGAGCTTTGGCTCTGACGAGGACAGGGCCGTCAGCGCCGACAGATCATAGGAAGGGCTTGTACGTCATGAAGAAGATCGCCACGACGACGATCAGGCCGGCGAGGCCACCGACTTTGCCGAGTCGTTGGCTGACCGCTTCGAACTCGTCGCTGGGCGTGTCTCCCGCCTTCAGATCGCGCTCTGCCAGTTCCTTCGCCTTTTGGGTCTGAGGCTGGAAGAAAGCGTGCTGGAGACCGAAGAGAACGATGATCGCCAGGAAGCCAACGCTGATAAATGCATCGCTCGTCTCCCACGGCCCGTCGACGAGCAGGTAGATCCCGGCCAGCAGCAGGACGATCATCCCGGGGTTGACCAAGTACCGATCGCATTTCTGCACCCCGGACAAGATCGCCGGCGTTGCCCGTGGATGCTGGGGCGCTACGGAGAAGAAGAGCGCGTAGCCAAAGGTGGGTCCGAAAGCCAGCACCACCGCGAGGATGTGGAGGAAGAGGGCGATCTTGTAGCCCGGGTCCACGATCGTCGCCAGCATCGCCGGAAACATATCCGCTAACGCCGACGTAGCAGCAGCGCAGCCCAGTCGCCGTCATGGCGGCGTTCGTCCTCGGCAAGGCCGGCCGAGCCGAAGGCGGCGGCGACCCGGTCGAGCTCGACCGGGAGGAGGCCGGAGCAGATCAGGGTGTCGGGGATCGGGGGGAGGCCTCCCCGAGCCTCCATGCTGTTACCCCGGGAGGCCTCCCCCGATCCCTCGTCAGCTGCAGGGCGATCGCCCCCAGGACGGGGGCAGTCAGGTTGGCTACCGCCGTCGCCGCCAAGTCGGGAAGCTGCTCGCGCAGGTTGAGGCGCTCGAAACGAGCCTCGGCACCGTTCGCGGTTGCATTGGCTTCGGCGGCCTCGATCGCGGCAGGCTCGTGGTCGTAGGCGTGGACGGGGCTCCAGCCGAGCTTGGCGGCGGCGATCGCGAGGACTCCCGAGCCGGTGCCGAGGTCGGTCAGCGGGCCATCGGCTTCACCCGCTCCCTCCAACTGGAGCAGCAACTCCAGGCATAGCCTCGTGGTCGGGTGGGCGCCCGTGCCGAAGGCGCGGCCGGGGTCGACGACCAGGTCGATGGCGTCGTCGCGTGGCTCCTCCCAGGAGGGACGCAGCCAGAGCCGACCGCCGATCAGCATGGGCTTGTGGAAATCCTGCCAGCGGTCGGCCCAGTCGTCTGGCACCGTCGTCGCCTCCAGCTCGACCAGGCCGTCGCCCACCGCCGCCTCGATCTCGCCTAGATCCGGCAGCTCACCTTCGCCACCGTAGATCGCGTACTCGACGTAGCCTGTGCCTAGCTCTTCCTCGACCCCATTGGGGGCCAGCACGGTCAGCTCGGCCAGCACCTGCTCCGCCAGCCGGGGAGTGCAGCGGACCGCGAGCCGGATCAACCGAAGGCCCTGCGCATGCGTGAGAAGAAGCTCTCCTCACCACCGCGGCGCGAGCGGAGGTTGTCCGGCCCCAGGCTCTCGTCGAGCTTCGCCGCCAGCTCGCGCTGCTCCTCGGAGAGCTCGACCGGGACGATCACCTGGACCGCGATCACCAGATCGCCGGGGGGCCCGCCGTTGGCGCCGGGCATGCCGTGGCCGCGCAGCGCGAACTGGGACCCCGGCTGGGTGCCCGGCGGCAGCTCGATCTCCCGTTCGCCCTCGTGGCTCGGCACCCTGACCTTCGCCCCCAGCATCGCTTCGACAGCGGAAATCTCGACCGTGTGGATCAGGTCCTGACCGCGCATCGGGCCGCGCCTCACCTCGAAGCCGAAGTTGCCGCCGAAGAAGGCCTGGAAGATGTCCTCGACCGAGCCGAAGCCACCCGGCGCCGCGCCCGCGCCGCGCAGGCCCTCGTGACCGTAGGCGTCGTAGGCGCGGCGGCGCTCGGGGTCGGAGAGCACCTCGTAGGCTTCCGCCGCCGCCTTGAACTTCTCCTCGGCCTCGGGATCGTGGTCGTTGACGTCCGGGTGCAGCTCGCGAGCGAGGCGGCGAAAGGCGGTCTTCACCTCCGCCTTGTTGGCGTCGCGGCCGACCCCGAGGATCTCGTAGTAGTCGCTGGGCATCAGCCGTAGACGTTCTCGCAGTAGCGCGACAGCTCGCGCGCCGCGCCCCGCACAGAGGCGATCGCGGTCGAGTAGTCCATCCGCAGCGGACCGACCACGCCGACGGCGCCGAGGTTGCGGTGGCCGAGGCCGTAGTTGGCGCCGACGACGCTTACCGAGCGCAGCTCGGGCTGCGGGTTCTCGCCGCCGATCCAGACGAAGACGGAGCGCTCGCCGAGGGTGGAGCGCAGCATCCCCAGCACGCCGGCACGCCGCTCGAGCGCGGTCATCAACCGGTCCGCGCCGGGCAGGTCGTCGAGGTGAGCTTCGGAGAGCAGGCGCGATGCCCCCTCCATGTAGAGGCTCTCGCCGGTCTCCTGCTCGAGCTCGGTGAAGGCCGGGCCGAGCGTGGCGAGGAAGCCCGACTCGACCGGGCCCAGGTCGGGGTCGGCGAGCCGGTTGGCGATCATCCGCGCGCCAACGCTCATCCCGGAAAGCGACTCGTTGAGATAGCTCGACGCCCACTCGACGAGTCCCGGATCGACCGGCCCCTGGAAGTCGAAGACGCGCTTGGCGATCGCCCCGGTCGAGGCGATCGCGATCGCCATCACCTTGTCCGGCTGCAGGCGCAGGACCTCGACCCGGTGGATCGTCGCCGTGGCCGGCTCCGGAGCGGTGGCCAGAGCCATCAGGTCGGTGACGCGGGCGAGCGCCGCGGTGGTCTCGCGCATCGCCTCGTCGATCTCGCGCCGCAGTCGCGAGAGCCCGAGCCCGACCCCGGCGGCAGCCTGCGGCGCCCCCGAGGCGATCAGCAAATCGACGTAGCGGCGGTAACCGGCGTCGGTCGGCACCCGGCCGGCGGAGGTGTGCGGATGGGTCAGGTAGCCCGCCGCCTCCAGCCCCGCCAGCTCGGCGCGCACGGTCGACGGGCCCCACTCGACCTCGGCGCTCTCCGCAATCGCCTTCGAGGCCACTGGCTTGCCGGACGCGAGGTAAGCGTCGACGACCAGCCGCAAAATCAGCTCTTGCCGCGTGGAAAGCACGCTTCGAAGTCTAGGAGGAGTGCCGGGTGACCTCTCCCAAAACACTCAAGCGAGGCTCCCGCCGAGCGTTTTGGGAGGGGTCACCCGGTGCTCCTACAGCTCGACTTCCGCCTCGGCGTTGCGAATCGTCTGGTTCTCGTCCTGGGCGGCGACGACGTCGATCGTCGCCTTGCCGTCCTCGACCGCCTTGACCTCGCCGCTGACGACGATCTCGGTCTCCGGCGCGCCCATACCGCGGAACTGCACCGAGAGGCGCTTCAGCGAGCCGGGATCGCCGCCGGCCGCCTCGGTCGCGGCGCGGGCGGTCAGGCCCATCATGTAGAGGCCGTGGAGGATCGTGTTCGGCAAGCCGACCGCCTTGGCGAACTCGGGATCGATGTGGATCGGGTTGAAGTCGCCGGAGGCACCCGCGTAGCGGTGCGGCAGGTACTTGTCGGGGGTCACCTTTAGCTCGGCGATCCGATCGCCGGCGTTCAGCTCTGCCATCTCAGACTCCCCTCACGATGTTGGTCCAGGTGCCGCGCACGACCTGCTCGCCGTCGCCGTTGACGGAGACCGTCTCGAAGACGTAGAAGCCCTTGCCGTCCTTCTCGTAGATCTCCAGGCACTTGGCGGTGGTGGTGATCTCGTCGCCGGAGCAAGCCGGCTCGCCCCACTCGAACTCCTGGCCGCCGTGCACCATCGCGGCGAAGTTCATCCCTACCTCGGAGTCGAACATCGCCGGTCCCAGCGCCGGGGCGCTGTAGACGACGCAGAACATCGGCGGCGCGACCACGTCGCGGTAGCCGGCTGCCTTGGCGGCCTCGCGGTCGAAGTGGACCGGGTTCTCGAGCCCGACCACGCGCGCGTACTCGCCGATCTTCTCCTTGCCCACCTCGTACGTCGTGGCGGGCCACTCCTTGCCTATTGCCTCGGTCTTGATAGCCATGGCGCGGCAGTGTATTGGCCAGGCGGCCAGGCGTGGCGGACGCCTACTCGTCTATCTGGAGCACAGCCAGGAACGCCTCCTGCGGGACCTCGACCCGTCCGACCTGCTTCATCCGCTTCTTGCCGGCTTTCTGCTTCTTCAGCAGCTTGTTCTTGCGGGTGACGTCGCCGCCGTAGAGCTTCGCGGTGACGTCCTTGCGCAACGCCTTGACCGTCTCCCTGGCGAGGATGTTGGAGCCGATCGCGGCCTGCACCGGCACGTCGAAGAGCTGGCGCGGGATCGTCTTGCGCAACCGCTCGACCAGGCGCTTGCCCTGCTCGTAGGAGAATTCGCGGTGGACGATGATCGAGAGCGCGTCGACCTTGTCGCCGGCGAGCAGGATGTCGACTTTGACCAGGTCGGAGGGCCGGTTGCCGATCGGCTCGTAGTCGAGCGAGGCGTAGCCGCGGGTCGAGGACTTGAGCAGGTCGAAGAAGTCGAGGACGATCTCGGCCAGCGGCATGTCGTAACGGATCTGCACCCGCTGCGGGCTCAAATAGTGCATGTCGACGTGGGTTCCGCGGCGAGCCTGGCAGAGCTCCATCACGGCGCCCACCTGCTCGGACGGAGCGATGATCGTGGCGCGGATGTAGGGCTCTTCGATCGCCTCGATCGTGCCCGGGTCGGGCAGCTCGGTCGGGCTGCGGACCTCCTTACGCTCGCCGTTGGTCAGATGGACCTCGTAGCGCACATTCGGGGTCGTCGAGAGCAGGTCGAGCCCGTACTCGCGCTCCAGCCGCTCGCGCACGATCTCCATGTGGAGCAGGCCGAGGAAGCCGCAGCGGAAGCCGAACCCGAGCGCCTCCGAGGTCTCCGGCTCCCAGGAGAGCGCGGCGTCGTTGAGAGCCAGCTTCTCGAGCGCGTCGCGCAGGTCTTCGAAGCGGTCGGTGTCGATCGGGAAGAGCCCGCAGAAGACCATCGGCCTGACCTCGCGATAGCCCTCGAGCGGCTCGGCGGCGGGGCGCCCCAGTGCGGTCAGCGTGTCGCCGACGCGCAGCTTGGCGACATCCTTGATGCCGGTGATCAGATAGCCGACGTCGCCCGCATCCATCTCTTGCACACCGGTCATCGCCGGGCGGAAGAAACCGATGTCGTCGATGTCGGCCTCGGTGCCGTTCTGCATCGCCACGATCCGCTCGTGCTTGCGGAAGGAGCCGTCGACCATGCGCACGTAAGCGATCACGCCGCGGTACTGGTCGAACTCGGAATCGAAGATCAGCGCCCTGGTCGGGGCCTCGGGCTCCCCCTTCGGCGCCGGCACCCGAGCGACGATCGCGTCGAGCACCTCGACCACGCCCTCGCCGGTCTTGGCCGAGATCCGCAGCGCTTCCTCGGGGTCGCCGCCGATCAGGTCGGCGATCTCCCCCGCCACCCGGTCGGGCTCGGCCCCGGGCAGGTCGACCTTGTTGATCACCGGGATCAGCTCCAGCCCGTTCTCGATCGCCAGGTAGGTGTTGGCGACGGTCTGCGCCTCGACCCCCTGGGCGGCGTCGACGACGAGCAGTGCGCCCTCGCAGGCGGCGAGACTGCGCGAGACCTCGTAAGAGAAGTCGACGTGGCCGGGCGTGTCGATCAGGTGCAGGTGATAGGTCTGCCCGTCAGAGGCGGTGTACTCGACCCGCACCGCCTGCGCCTTGATCGTGATCCCGCGCTCGCGCTCGAGGTCCATCGAGTCGAGCATCTGGGCCTGCATTTTCGCCGGGTCGACGGCCCCGGTGACCTCGAGGATGCGGTCGGCCAGGGTCGACTTGCCGTGGTCTATGTGGGCGATGATCGAGAAGTTGCGGATCTGGTCCATCAGGGCTGCGGAGTATGGCGGGGCAAGGCGTTGAAGGGCACCGGGTCTCACTCGTCAGCGCCCAAATCCGCCTTCGGCGGATTAACCGAGTGTCCCTTCGGGACACGAACCACTCCGCGGTGCCGCTGGGAGGCGAGCGAGACCCGGTGCCCTCCTCACGACGCTCCGAGCTTACGGGCAGGCCGCGGGATCCAGCGGGCCGTTCAACTCGAAGACGACCGTCGGCGGCGTGCGGAAGATGGGCGTTGCTCCGGGGCCTTCGGTCCAGTGGGTCGTTGCGGGATAGGTGGGCTTGCCCTTTTCGATCCGGTCGCGGGAGGCGACTACGTAGTCGTAGTCGCCGGCGTTGAGGAGGTGGCGCCATTGCTGGCAAGTGGTGGGGGCGGTGAAACCGCCGTGGGACTGCTCTTCGCCTATGTACTGGACGCGGTTGGAAAGGTCGGTGCCGTACAGCGGGTACTGGCGCGTGCTGGTCGTGGCGATGCGGGCGTCGGTGAGCGGAGTGGCCCACTTGAAGGCAGCGTTGAGGCCGGGGGCAGCGAAGGTCGGCCTGGCGTAGCGGTTCTCCAGGTAGTGGCGCTGGACCGGATACCCAATCGCGATCGCGACAGCTACAAGCACTCCCAGCACCGACCAGGCCACGGACGCTGCGAACTCTCGGCTACCCGCGACATAGGCGGAAAAGCGAAAGCTCGCGGAGCCCACGTGAGTGAGTCGGTCGCGCAGCGGCGGGGCAGCTGGGAGCAGGGCTAGGCCGAGGACGAGAGCTGGGGCGAGGTAGCGGAGGCCGGACTCGAAGCCGCGCGGCATTCCCTCGGGACCAGAGGCGGAGGTTGGCGCGATCAGCCAGGCGATGGCGGCGCCCAGGCCGACTAGCCCTGCGAGTCGCAACATCGACCGTTCAGTACCCACCGGTCCGTCGCGTGGTTCCTTATCCACGTATTTCGTCCCTAAGAAACCACGGGGCGAAAGGATGCAGAGCACGAGGCCAGCGAGCGCGGCGGCGAGGAGCAGGGGCCAGAGCACCGTCAGGCCATCGTGCAGCCCGGGCATGAGCCAGTCCGACCAGACCGTTCCGTCGGTCAGGTAGCCGAGCACGCTGTGGCCTTCGCGGCCGCCGAGTGCTTGGTCGGGCGCCGGCAGCGAGATCGGGCCGAAGTCGTCGAACCAGGGCAGCGGGTTGCCGCTGTGGACCAGGTTGCGCAGGTACCAGTAGCCGCCGCCGGAGAGCGCGGCCAGACCCGCCGCCACAGCAGCCCGCCAGCGCCTGCCGGCTGGTGCAAGGAAAGGCAGGCCCAAGACGAGAACTGCAGCGGGTAGGAGGAAGTTGAGCTTGGTGCCCGCAGCAAGACCGGCGGCAAGGCCAACCACCACAAGCGGACCAAGCCCCACGCCGGGACGATCGCCAGAACCCCCCGAACCCTCCTCCCCTACCTGCCCGTTTTCCCGCGCCCCCCAGGCGTTCAGGGCAATCGCAACTGCGGCAAGCAGGAAGAAGATCCCGACGATGTCGTTCCGCGCCTCCCCGGCTTGATCCGAGAGGACAGGCAGGCTAAGCGCAATCGCTCCGAGTGCCAACGACCAGGGCGCAACCCGGTACGGCCTGCCGATGCACCAGCAAGCGACGAGGCAGCCGGCAAACCAGCCGAGGTTGAGCAGGGGCGAAAGGATGTCTCGCCCGAAGGCCAGCATCCCCACCGCATGGAAGATTTCGGCATTGGCCGGGTAGAACCACGCCAGGAACTGCGGCGCGATGAAGTGCAGGTCCCAGGTGCTCCCGCTTTGGAAGAAGCCGGCCGCGAACGGCGCGTGATACCAGGTCGAGTCGAACCCGGTAATGCCTGAGGACAGCTTCGGCTTTACATCCAGTCCGAACTTGACGACGGCAATCGCCGCAATCGCCAGCGCAACCACGGTCGCAACGCCTGGCCCCTGAGAGTGAGGGAAGGGGCGCCCCTTCCCTCCCCCCAAACCCAGCCACAGCCCCAGACCGACCACAGCCATGCCAACGAGATACGGCACCGGCTTGCACAAGCCCAGGCTGCCGAGGATCTCGGCGACCCAGATGAGCAGAGCGAGGGCGATCGTCGTCGTGGCGAGGTGCGCCGGTGCTCCCGAGAAAGACGGAAGCAGCCGCGCTCGTAATGCAGACGCGCCCAGCGTGGCGAAGCCGGCGAGCAGGGCGATCTCCACTACGCCCAGCAGGTAGCGCGGCAGGTCGAGCATGCGTCAGCGGCGACGGACGAGGCGCGTTACCTGCTCCAGCTCGGCCACGCGGAGCAGCTTGGCGGCGCCCACATAGACCAGACCCCCGACCGCGAGCGCCGTGCCGAGCGAGACGATCTGGCCGAGCAGGCCGCGCCCGAGGGCGCCGTCGAGGACCTCCCAGATGCCGAGGCTGACCCCTGCCAGCGCCGCGGCGGCCAGGGTGATGCGAATGCCCGCGTCGAGCAGGCTGCCGAGCTCGAGGCCGCCGAGCAGGCGGCGCAGGATCACGCACTGGGCGACGACGGTGGCCGTGGTGGCGATCGCCGTCGAGGCGACGATGCCGCCGACGCCGAGGTCGTAGAGGGCGAGCGCGCCCAGCGCCGTGACGATGAGGTTGCCGGCGGCGATCGCGGTCGGGACCCAGGGCCGCTGGAGGCTGAAGAAGGTGCGGGTGAGGAGCAGGAAGAGACCGTTGGTGGGCAGCGAGAAGGCGAACCAGAAGAGCGCCGTCGCGACCAGGGTGGTCTGCTCGGGGGTGAACTCGCCGCGCTGGTAGACGAGCCGGATCATCGGCTCGGAGAGGACGAGCACCGCCGCGGCGGCGGGAACCAGGACGAAGAGGATCTGGCGCATCCCGTTGGCCATCGTCGCCCGCAGGTTGTCGTGCTCCCCCTTCGAGGCGAAGCGGGCCAGGGTCGGGAAGAGGACGGTGGCGATCGCCACCGAGAAGATTCCCTGCGGCAGCTGGTAGATGCGGAACGCCTTGTCGATTGCCGCCGGCGCCTGGTCGCTGACGAGGCTGCCGAAGAGGCTGTTGATCAGCAGGTTGAAGTTGATCAGCCCGAGGCTGATCGTCACCGGCAGCATCAACGCAAGGACGCGTCGCATGTCGCGGTTGCGCCAGTCGAGGCTCCACTCCAGCTTGAACGGCGTGTTGCGCAGGTCGAACGTCGGGATGAGCAGCTGGACCAGCGTGCCGACGAGGATGCCGATCGCGTAGGCATAGATCCGGTCCTGTCCCTCGAAGAGCGGGATCAGGAAGACCATGACCGCGATGATCGTCAGGTTCCAGAACAGCGGCGAGATCGCGAAGGCGCCGAAGCGGTCGTAGCTGTTGAGGATGCCGACCACGACGCCGCTGACCCCGAGCAGAATCAGGATCGGAAAGAGGATCTGGGAGAGGGTGACGGTGAGGTCGAGGATCTCGCCCTCGAAGCCGGGCGCGAAGAGTGGTATCAGGGCCGGCGCGGCGAGGACGAAGAGCGCCGTGATCACCCCCAGCACGAGGGTGACGAGCAGCAGCAGGGTCGAGGCGAGCCGGAAGGCCTCGCGGTAGTTCTTCTTCTCTAGCTGCTCGGTGAAGATCGGGACGAAGGCCGGCTGCAGCGCCGCGTCGGCGAAGAGGGAGCGAATCAGGTTGGGAACCTGGAAGGCGATCGTGAAGGCCGACATCGGCCCGCTCACCCCGTAGTAGTCGGCGGCGACGATCTCGCGGCCGAGCCCGGCGACACGGGAGGCGGCGGTGGCGATCGAGAAGAAGGCGGTCGAGCGGGCGATGCGGCCGGCCTGCCGCCCCGGCGCCGGCTCGCCGGTCGTGTCCTCGCCCGGGTCGAAAGCCTCGGCGGCTCTCAGCGCCGCGTCGGAATCGACCGCGGCCCGCTCGCGATCGTCTCCGTCAGGTGCCTTGGGCGTCTCCAAGCTTGGTCTCAGTCGCTATAGTCGGCGGCCGCCCGGAGCCGGCTCGGCGCCTGCACCAGGCACTTGACTAATGGCGAACATAGCCTCACAGAAGAAGCGGATCCTACGCAGCGAGCGCGAGCGAACCGAGAACCGGCTCCTGACGAGCACGGTCAAGACCTACTTCCGGCGTCTCGAAAGCGTCGTCGAGGGCGGCGACGCGGCAGCGATCGAGGCCGAGCACCGCGCCCTCGTCTCGCGCATCGACAAGGCCGTGCAGAAGGGCGCCCTCCACAAGAACACGGCGGCCCGCAAGAAGGCGAAAGCTGCCCGCATCGCTGCCGGTACCGCCAGCGCCGCGGAGTAGCGCTAGGCCGGAGCACCGGCCGCGGCGCGCAGCGCCAGCGTGAGCGCCAGCTCGTCGCCGTAGTCGGCCCCGCCGCGGCACCAGACCTCGAGATCGGCGAGGGCGATCGTCGCCTGCCGCAGCTCCGCCCCGTCGACGTCCTGCAACCTGCCCACCAGCTGCTTGGCGGCGTAAGGGTGCATGCCGAGGCTCGACTCGACCTGCTTCGGCGCCACCCCTTCCTCCAGCATCGCCGCCGCCGTGCATGCTTTGCGCAGCCGCGATGCGAGGCCGTAGATCAGCCCGGTTACGTTCTCGCCCTGCGCGGTCAACCGCTCGGCGATACGCAGCGCTGCCGCCGCATCGCGTTCGATCAGCGCGTCGGAAAGCGCCCACACCACCGCTTCGGAGGTGTCGGCGACCATTGCGTCGAGATCGGCGGCGCTCACCTCTCCCCCCTCGCCCGCCCAGAGGGCGAGGCGCTCTAGCTCGTTGCGGAGCCGCTGCGGGTTCGCCCCCATCCGCTCGACCAGCATGCGCGCCGCGATGGGATCGAGGCGAAATCCGAGCTGCTTCGCGTCGGCGATCAGAACGCGTGGCATCTCCCGCGCCTTCGGCGCTTCGAACTCGTGGATCTCGCCCTTCGCGGCCTTGACCGCGCGGGCGAGCTTGGGGGGCGCCTTCTCCCTCGCGATCAGGACGATGCTGAGATCGGGCGGGAGCTCGCCGAGAGCCGCCGCCACCGCCTCCAGCTGCCGATCGCGCCAGCGCTCCACCCCGTCGGCCAGCAGGTAGCGGCGCGACTCGGTCAGCGACATCGCCGGGATCGCCCCCAGCAGCGCCTCGTGGTCCGGCGCGCCGCGTCCCTCGCCGGACTCGAAGATCTGCAGCGAAGCGATGCCTCCGTCGCGCTCGGCCCGGGCGCGCAGCCGCGACCGGGTCGCGTCGATCTTCGCCCCGTCGGTGCCGGCAATCAAGTAGAGCGAGCGCATCTCGGCGGCCACGCGCCGAGTCTAGATGCCCGCCCGGCAGCGAACCGGCTAGTCGTCGTCGTGCTTGCAGCCGCGGTCGTCGTCACCGTGGTGGTCGTAGTCGTCGTGCCCGTGGGAGTGGCCGTCGTAGTCGTAGTCGGACCCGTGATCGTCGTCGTCCCCGTCGTCACGGCCGTAGGCATGGCCCTTGCCGTTGCTCCAGGGGGGAACGCTGGACGCGGTCGGCGCCTCGGACGCGGTCGCGGAAGGCGGCTCGGGCTCGGCGACATCCAGCGGAGGCGAGGACGGCGCCTCTTCGGCGCTGGGGGGCTGGGCCGGAGGCTGGGATGGCTGCTCGGGCACCGCCGGCACCGGGCCGGGGCTCGAGTCGCCCCGCGGGGCGTCCCCGCCCGTCTCCGCCGGTGCCGAGGGAGCGACGACGAATTCGCTTACGGGGGCCGGGGAGGTGCCGCCCGGCGGAGGAAGGCTGCCGTCCGGGCGTGCCTTCTCGGCGCCCGCCCGACCCTGCTTCCCCAGGCTGCGACCGGCTTCAGCGCCGGATCGGGTGCCCTCGTCAGCCGCCTCCGCGATGGTCGCCTCCCCCACGCCCTGGTGGCGCGGCGGCAGCGGGGGAAGCGGGCCGCCAGCCACCAGAGGCCAGCCCTGGTTGAAGACGAGGGCGACGATCGCCAGACCGACGGCGGCGGTGACACCGAGCAGGCTGAGAGACGTGGCCCGGGCCCGCTCCAGCAGGCCGTCGCCGAGAACGCTCGGCCAGGAAACGGATTGCAGCCGCTGTCTGTGCTTGCGATGCACCGCTACGTCCATCGGCGCCGGGGGCCCGAGCTGCAGGCATGGCCCGACTTAATCCCAATATCGATTCGTAGATTCGTCGAGTCGACGCCTGGCGGTGCCGACTCGCATCGCTCAATCGACAACGCTCACATGGATCGAGCGGTAGCCGACGTCGAGCACTACGCCTCCCTCGCGATCGGTGCGCAGGGTACGGACGCCGTGCCCGGCGAGAGTCGCCAGTGTGGCGGGGGTCGGGTGGCCGAACGGGTTGCCGTCGCCCGCCGAGATCACCGCGAGACGCGGTCGGGCCCGCGCCAGCAGCTCGCCGAGGCCGGCGTCTTCGCTGCCGTGGTGGGCGACCTTGAGCACGTCGACTGGGCCCGGGTCGAGCGGCACCGACTCGGCCTCCGCATCGCCGGTGAGCAGCATCGAGAAGCGCCCCCAGCGGGCGAGCATGACGACCGAGAGGCGATTCGGGTCCTCGGCGGCCAGGGGTCCGCCGAGCAGCTCGGCCGGCGGCCAGAGCACCTCGAGCGAGAGGCCGCCGGAGCGCAGCACGTCGCCCCGGGCCACGCGGCGCGCGGGGACGCCGGCGGCGCGTACCTCGGCAAGCGTGGGGTGCCCGATCGCGGCGAAGAGCAGGCGATCGGCCGGAACGGACCCGAGCACCTCGGCGAGCCCGCCGGAGTGGTCGGACTGGTCGTGGGTGAGGACGAGCGCACCGAGGCGCTCGACTCCGGCGTCATCCAGCCGTCCCGCCAAGCCCCCGCCGGGAGGCCCGCCGTCGACGAGGACCGACGGGGCAGCGGCGGGCTGCAGCAGGATCGCGTCGCCCTGGCCGACGTCGAGGACGGAGACGCGCAGGCCGCTGGGAGCGGGCAGCCCGGCCGCCGCCCCACCGCCGGATGCGAGACAGCCCTGCGATCAGCAGCAACAGCACGAGACCGCCCGTCGGGGCAACGGCGCGGCGAAAGCGCAAGGCGACCGCGGACACGGTCGCGATCGCCAGGTATGAGGCGAGCAGACCGCCGAGGCCGAGGTGCACGTCCAGCTAGGCCCAGCTCGGCCGGGCGCACCAGGTCGCGACCTGGGCGATGTAGGCGAGCAGCAAGGAGTTCACCGCGTTGAGCAGCTCGACCGGGAGGCCCGGGACCTGGCCAGCGGCGGCGGCGAGCATCCCCAGCCACATCGCCGGGGCGACCGCCGGCAGCGCCAGCAGGTTGGCGAGCGAGGGTCGTGGTCGAGACCGTCTCGAAGTGGAAGGCGACCAGGGGCGCGGTGGCGAGGGTGGCGGCGATCGTCATCGCCGCCCCCTCCGCCAGGAGCGCGTCGCCACCCGCCGGCTCCGAGCCGTGCCTCGATCGCCCGCCGCAGCGGCGCGGCCAGCAGGAGGATGCCGAGCACCGCGGCGAAGCTGAGCTGCCAGCCGACGTCGGCGGCGAGCTCCGGCTCGACCGCAAGCAGCGCCACGGCGGCGACGAGCAGCGCGTAGAGGCGCGAGGCGCGGCGGCCGGCGAGCGTCGCGAGCACGCTCGACCCGCCCATGACCCCGGCGCGCTGGATCGTCGGGCCGGCGCCGGCGAGCGGCACGTAGACCGCGATCAGCGCCAGCACCCAGACCAGGCGACTGCGCAGCGGCATCCCGAGCGCCGCCAGCACCGGCATCGCCAGCAGGGCGAGCAGCGTCACGTTCTGCCCGGTGACCGCGAGCAGGTGGCTCAGCCCGGAGCGGCGGAACTCCTCGCTCGTCTCAGGGTCGATCCGGTCGTCCTCGCCGAGCACGAAGCCGCGCGCCAGCGCCGCCTCGCGCGCCGGCATGCCGCGTCCGAGCGCAGCCTCGGCGCGGTCGCGGATCTCACCGGCGTGCGCGAGCGCCAGCGCGGCGACGGCCGCGGCGAGACAGGAGCGGTAGCTGCAAGCCCGCTTGCACGCACGGAGCGCCTACGGCTGCAGCCGGGCGCGCAGCGACTCCATCGTCGCCGGGCCGATGCCGCTGACCTCGTCGAGCTGCTCGACCGAGGCGAGGCCGCCGTTCAGATCGCGGAACTCGACGATCTTCGCCGCGGTCACCGGGCCGATCCCGTCGATCGTTTCGAGCTGCTCGACGGTGGCGCTGCCGAGGCCGATCGGTCCTTCGCCGGCCGCGGACGCACCGGGGAGCGCAACCGTCGACCCCGCCGGCTCGCGCTCGGGCACCACGACCTGCTGCCCGTCGGCGAGGCGCGCGGCGCGGTTGATCGCCTCCAGCAGCGCGCCGCCCGCCGGCACCGCCCGGCGCGAGCGACCGCATCGACGACCCGCGCCCCGACCGGCAACCGGTACACGCCCGGATCCCGCACCGCCCCGGCGACGTCGACGACCAGATCGGTCCCCCCGCGCTGCTGCTGAGACCGATGTCGGCGCCGGCGGCGTCGCCCGACGCAACGAGGGAGAGGCGGGCTCGCTCCCCTCAGCCCGGATCGCCCGCGCCCCGACCAGCAGCAGCGCGACCGCGATCGCGCCGTAGACGACGACCTGGGTCCTGCTCAGCTCGGGCATGGACCGGACGCCTGGCCGGTCAGAGCGCACGCGTGGCGCGCTAAATCAAAAAAATCCGCAACTCAACTGAGTCGCGAGAAGCAAGCAGGTCGGGGGACGCAGGGAGGTCGATGAGGGGAGCGCACTACCGTGCGTGACCCGAAGCGAGCGACCGAAGACCCCGAGATGCGCCGCTTATCGCGACTCAGTCGTCGTCGTAGCCGCTGACCTCGGCCAGCTGGTCGCTATACAGCTCGGCCGCGGCGACCGGGGGCGACTGCACCGAGACGCAGGACAGCGCCGCCTCGCCGTCGTTGGCGATCGAGTGGTCGGTGGCGGGCGGGACGAGGATCAGATCGCCCTCCCCCACGCCCTGGGTGTCGCCGGCGACCGACATCGTGCCGCCGCCGCGGACGACGACGTAGACCTGCTCGGCGTCCTCGTGGGAGCGCAGCGTCTGCTCGGTCCCGGCCGGTATCTCCAGCCAGGTCACCGACAGATTGCGGGCGCCGAGTTCGCCCGCGTCCATCAGCACGTGGTAGCGAAGTCGGTGCCACTCCTCGACTGGTGCTTCCGATAGGCGCCTGACGAGCATCGGCGCGCTTTCTACCAGATAAGGGGCGTTGAACCGCTGCGAAGCTCAGCGAACCACCAGGTTGACGAGCTTGCCGGGAACGACGATCTCCTTGACGACCTCGCGTGCCGTCGAGGTGGCGCTGCACCTTCTCGCTCGCGCGGGCGAGGGCCAGCAGCTCCTCCTCCGGCGCCTCGGCCGGAGCCTCGATCCGGTCGCGCAGCTTGCCGTTGACCTGGACGACCAGGGTGACCGTGTCGCTGGCCAGCAGCTCCGGGTCGGCCTCCGGCCACGGCACGCTCCCAGACCCGCCCGCCGCGCAGCCGCTCCCAGACCTCCGCACCCAGGTGCGGCGCGAAGGGAAAGATCAGCGAGGCGGCCGTCGCCGTCGGCGAAGCGCACGGCGGCGGCCCCCGCCGCGTCGCTCGTAGAGACCGTCCTTGACCCGGTAGGCCTCGTTGACCAGCTCCATCACCGCGGCGATCGCGGTGTTGAACTGGAAGCCGCGCTCGAAGTCCCGGGTCGCCTTGTCGATCGCCCAGTGCGCCTTGGCGAGCAGCTCCGCGCGCCTCGCCCTCGGCCGCGGCGGGTCGCCATCGCCGGCCTCCCTCGCCTCGACCTCCTCGCAGAGGCGCCAGAGGCGAGCGAGGAAGCGGTTGACGCCCTCGACCCCCTCGTCGGTCCAGTCGCCGCCGCGCTCCGGCGGCCCCATGAAGCAGACGTAGGTGCGGGCGGTGTCGGCGCCGTAGCGCTCGACGTACTCGGCGGGGCTGACGGTGTTGCCCTTCGACTTCGACATCTTCGCCCCGTCGCGGGTGATCATCCCCTGGGCGAAGAGGTTGGCGAACGGCTCCTGCACGTCGAGCTGGTCGAGGTCGGCCAGCGCCTTGGTGAAGAAGCGCGCGTACATCAGGTGCAGGATCGCGTGCTCGACGCCGCCGATGTACTGGTCGACCGGGAGCCAGTGGTCGGCCGCGGCAGCGGTCCCAGGCGGCCTCCTCGTTGCGCGGGTCGAGGTAGCGGATGAAGTACCAGGAGGAGTCGACGAAGGTGTCCATCGTGTCGGTCTCGCGCCGGGCGGCGCCGCCGCAGCGCGGGCACTCGGTGGCGACCCAGTCCTCGGCGGCGGCCAGCGGGCTGCGTCCCTGCGGCGCGTAGTCCTCGACCTCGGGCAGCTCGACCGGCAGCTGCTCGTCGGGCACCGGCACGATCCCGCACCCCTCGCAGTAGACGACCGGGATCGGCGCGCCCCAGTAGCGCTGGCGCGAGACCAGCCAGTCGCGCAGGCGGTAGTTGACGGCGGATTCGCCGCGGCCCTCCGCGGCGAGCCAGGCGACGATCTCCTCGTAGGCCTCGCGGTTGTGCTTGCCGTCGAAGCGCCCGGAGCCGGTCATCGGCCCGTCGCCGGGGTACGGGCAGGCCCTCGTCGTCGCGCGCCGTCCTCCGGGTCGCTGCCCTCGATCACCCGCTTGACCGGCAGCTCGAAGGCCTTGGCGAACTCGTAGTCGCGGGTGTCGTGGGCGGGGACGGCCATGATCGCCCCGGTGCCGTACTCCATCAGCACGTAGTCGGCGACGAACATCGGGATCTCCTCGCCGTTGACCGGGTTGACGACGCTGCGGCCGAGCGGCACGCCGGTCTTCTCGCGGTCCTCGGCGCCGCGCTCCTCGACCGACTCGCGGGCGACCCGGTTGACGTACTCGCGCACCTCCTCCTCGGCCGGCGGTGCCGGCGACCAGGCGCTCCAGCTCGGGGTGCTCGGGGGCGAGGACGAAGAAGGTGGCGCCGAAGAGCGTGTCGGGACGGGTGGTGAAGACCGGGAAGTCGAGGTCGAGCTCCTCGCAGCGGAAGATCGACCTCGGCGCCCTCGGAGCGGCCGATCCAGTTGCGCTGCATCGTGACCACGTGCTCGGGCCAGGACTCGAGCAGGTCGAAGTCGGCGAGCAGGCGCTCGGCGTACTCGGTGATCTTGAAGAACCACTGCTCGAGCTTGCGCTGCACGACCGCGGTGCCGCAGCGCTCGCAGCGGCCGTCGACGACCTGCTCGTTGGCGAGCACGGTGGCGTCCTTCGGGCACCACTGGACCGGCGCCTCGGTCGCGGTAGGCGAGGCCGCGCTCGAACAGGCGCAGGAAGATCCACTGGGTCCAGCGGTAGTACTCGGGCGTGTGGGTGGCGAGCTCGCGCGACCAGTCGATCGAGATCCCCCACTCGCGGAACTGGCGCCGGAAGGACGCGATCGAGCGCTCGGTCGCCGCGCGCGGCGGCTCGCCGGTCTTGATCGCGTTGTTCTCCGCCGGCAGGCCGAAGGAGTCGTAGCCCATCGGGTGGATCACCTCGAAGCCGTGGCGGCGGCGGAAGTGGGCGATCGCGTCGCCGACCGCGTAGCACTTGAGGTGACCGACGTGGGGCTCCCCCGAGGGGTAGGGCAGCATCTCCAGCACGTAGGACTTCGGCTTCTCGAGTCGTCGAAGCCGGGCTGGCCGGGATTGGCGACCTCCCAGGTCCGCTCCTCGGCCCAGACCCGCTTGCCACTTTGCCTCGATCGCCTTTGGTTCGTAACCGGCCACGGGAACGGCGATCTTACGAGCGCGCGCCGCGGGTGAGACGCAGGCCGGACCAGGTCTCGTCGATCGCGCAGACCTTGGTGTCGACCATGCCGCGGCGAGGGCGACCTCGCGGATCGCGTCCTCGGTGAGGTCGGTCGCGACCCCGGAGGAGCGCTTCGGCCAGGCCATCCACAGCGTGCCCTCGCCGACGGCCTCGGCGACTGCGCCGAAGCGACGCTCCAGATCGCGCCGCGCCGTCGTGAACCAGATCGTCATCTCGCGGCGCCCACGATTGCCGCGGCGGAGGCTCGCTCCCTCCGGCAGCGGCTGCAGCAGCGTCTCGATTCCGTCAGGAGCGCCGACCAGGGCGACCGTCGCGCCCTCCTCGATCCCGAGCTTCTGGACGAGCGGGCCTGCCCGAGTGCGGACCGGAGTCGGACCCGGGGACGACCGGGTCGGCGAGCGGGTTGTCGATCGCCTGCGCGCAGGTCGGCCGCGATCTCGTCCCAGACGGTGAAGGTGGCGTCGGGGAGCTGCGTGCGGATCGAGTCGACTTTCGCCTCGGCCCCGCCGACGAAGACGATCGGGATGCCGCGCAGCGCCTTCGACTGGCGCACGGCGAAGGCGACCTCGCGCCCGTGCGAGGGCAGGCGGCCGAGGTCGATCACGAACGCCGCGGGCGGGTCCTCGCGCAGCGCCTTGACGCCGATGCTCGTTCCCGGGACCTCGCCGTCCACCTCGTAGCCCTCGGCCTCGAGGCGGGCGGTGCGCTCGGGCACCTCGGATGCCTTCCAGTGGACGAAGCGAATCCGGCGTCGGTCGGCCATGCCCGAAGGCTAATCGGGAGCGAGGCGCGTCTTCCGCTCAGCCCTTGGCCGACAGCGGGCGGCCGCGGCGCAGCTGGATCAGGCTCCAGAGGGAGACCGCGGCCCAGACGGACTCGAGCAGCAGGAAGCCCCACTGGCGTTCGCGCCAGGCGAGGACCGCGAGGACCAGCGAGCCGACGAGGTTGAGGACGAGGTAGGCACGCGAGTGGGGGTCCATGGCCCCGAACTGCGCCGCCGCGAAGGCGACGAGGATCAGCAGGGCGCCGACGATCTGCACGAGCTGGTCCACGGTCGCCGAGCGTACTGCCCCGGCGCTCGATCAGAGCACCGGCGAGACGGCCTCCAGGAAGCGTGGCCAGAGGTAGACCTCGATCGTCGCCGCGACGACGAGGACCGGGATGGCGAGCAGGACGGTGATGAAGGTGGCGGCGAGGAGCTGGTTCCAGCCGCCGCGGCGGCTGGCGATCAGCCAGGCGGCGAGGGGCAGGAAGAGGGCGGTCAGCTCGGGGATCGCGTGCGGCAGCACGCTGAGCACGAGCACCGCGTGGGAGATCTGCAGCTGGAAGGCGATGGTCGCGCCCTGGAAACCGAGGTAGAGGGCCTGGGTCGAGAGCGAGAAGAGAGTCACCGCGGCGACGAAGAGGATCGCGAACTGGCCCGCCTTGACATGGATCCAGCGCGAGAGGCCGGTGCGCTGGGCGGCGGCGATCGGCATCGACGCGCCGGCGATGAAGCCGGCGATGCAGGCGGTTCCGTGCAGCGCCAGGACAAGCGAGTTGCGCCAGAGGATCGGCAGCAGGTCGGCGGGGTCCTGCGGCTCGGTCAGGCCCGGCAGGTGGATGGGGGTGACGTCGGGCGTCAGCAGTCCGGCGACGACCCAGACCGCCCCCAGCAGGACCAGCGCGATCGCCAGGCTGAGCGCAGAGCCATCCCCGCAGCACCCCCCACGGATGGCCGTTCCACGCCGCGAAGGTCTCGCGCGTATCCCGCATGCCGTGCGAGAACACGTGCTCGTTGGCCGCGCTCATCGCTCAATCATCGGCAGCGCCGGGGCGGTTCCTGAGTAGGGTGGCGCCCGTGGAGGCGATCGGGTCGGGAGAGCCGCGCGGGGCGGCATGGCTCCGCCGCAGGTGGCGGTGGCTGGCGGGCGCGGGGGCAGTGCTCCTGGCCGGCCTGGCGATCGGCGTGGCGGTCAGCTGGCATTTCTCCTCGCAAGTCCTGGTACCCGATCACTCCACCTGGCCCGAAGACGTCGAGGTCGAGCAGCTGACGCCAGGCAGAATCGTCCTGGAGCGCACCGAAGAGACCGAGCGTCCCGGCGTGTACGGGCTCGACTGGCAGGGCGGGCACGCGATCGTCGGCGGCGTCGTCGACAGCGACGCGGACACGGTCACGCGCGGGCTGCGCTCGGTGCGGGGCTACCTGGCGCCGGAAATGAAGGTCGCCGTCGACGCCAACGTCTACGCGGGCGACCCGGGTCAGGCGTTCGGCCTGCCGTTCTCCGAAGTGCCCGTCCCCGACGAGCTCGGTCCGATGCCGGCCTGGTCGATCCCCGGGAAGAGAGACACCTGGGCGATCGTCGTGCACGGGATCAACGGCACCCCCCAGGTGGGCCTGCGGGCGGTGCCGACGCTGCACCGCGCCGGCCTGCCTACCCTGCTGATCGCCTACCGCGAGGACCTCGGCGCCCCACCCAGCCCCGACGGCTTCCACCACATGGGCCTGACCGAGTGGCACGACCTGGCGGCAGCGGCTCGCTACGCACTGGCGCATGGCGCCAAGCGGCTGATCCTGGTCGGCTACTCGATGGGCGGCTCGATCGTCACCCAGTTCATGCAGCGCTCTCCTTTGGCGAGCCGCGTCGCCGGGCTCGTCCTCGACGCGCCCGCGCTCGACTGGCAACGGATCCTCGAATTCAACGCGACCCAGATGGGGCTGCCCGACTTCCTCTCCCTCCCGGTCGAGTGGGCGATCGACGCAAGGATCGACGTGGACTGGGACGGCCTCGACGCCCTCCAGCACACCGACGACCTGCAGCTGCCGATCCTGCTCTTCCACGGCACCGACGACAAGGTCGTGCCGATCTCGACCAGCGACGATCTCGCCGCCGAGCTGCCCCGCTGGGTCACCTACTTCCGTGCCCCTAAGGCCGGCCACGTCGAGGCCTGGAATGTCGCGCCGCGGCTCTACGAACGTCGTCTCGAAGGCTTCCTGGCCCGGACCGGCCTGACCGGGCCAGGGTAGTCGCGATGGAGCTGACGGGACTCGAACCCGTGACCTACGCGCTGCCAGCGCGTCGCTCTTCCAGCTGAGCTACAGCCCCGCGAGGGGTCGAGTTTAAACGGTCGACTGGGAGACGAAACTCACATTTGACCCCTATGAGGGGCTCAATGCAACATTCGTCAGCTACGCGGCGTGCTGCTCGGGGCCCTGGTCCTCGTCGACGTCGAGGATCAGGTTGTCGTCGGCGGTGCGGCGGATGTTGAAGTCGAGGGGGCGGCTCTTCCAGCTCGCGCAACAGCTCGACCGGCTCGTCGAGCCGCATCGAGAGCGTCGCCCGGCCCTCGGAGAAGCGCTCGACCGAGATCTCGGAGGCTCCGAGCCGGCCGACCGCGTCCTCGAAGCCGACCAGCTGCGAGAAGTCGCCCAGCGGGCCGATCTCGAGCTTGACCAGACCCTCGAAGAGCTGTCCCAGGGCGGCCTCGGCACCGTTCCCGGCCTGTGTCGTGCCGTTCGCTCGCCGCGGCCTGGGCGTCGGCGAGGTCCTGCGTGCGCCGGCTCACCTCGACCGCCTCGCGCAGCGCCTTCATCCGGATCCGCGTCGCCTGCCCGCGCGCCTGCGTCTGGATCTCCTCCAGTCGCTCCGAGACCGCGTCGCAGCGAGACGATGCTGCGCTCGTGGCGCTCGTTGGCCTCGCGCAGGCGCTCGCCGAGTCCGCGTATCTCGCGCTCGCGCTCCAGCACCATGCCCGAGAGCGAGGCGGCCTCCGCCTCCGCCCGGACGGTCGCCTCGGCTGCCTCCCGGGTCTCGTGCTCCAACGCACCGAACTTCGCATCACGCGCGGCGATCGCCGCATCGACGTCGTTGCGACGGTAGCCGAAGAGGGCCCGCTTGAAGCTACCCATGCGCGGCACCGTAGAGGTGCCCTCGGACGCCATCCTGTGTCAGCTGCAACTCGAGCCGCGGCGCCTCGCGCCAGAGGTCCTCGAGCTGGTAGCGCTCCCGTGCCTCGGCGGTGAAGACGTGCAACACGCAGTCGAGATAGTCGAGCACGATCCAGCCGGCGACGCCCTCGCCCTCGACCCCGCCGGGCAACAGATCCGTGCTCCTGCTTCAGCTGCAGCTTCACCTCGTCGACGATCGCCCGCGCCTGGCGCTCGTTGCGGGCCGTGCAGATCGCCAGGAAGTCGGTGTAGGAGACGAGCCGCGCATGTCGAGGACGACGATCTCACTCGCCCCTTTCGAGTCGGCCAGCTCAGCCAGCCGCCGTGCCAGCGCACTCCGAGTCCAGGTCGCTCACGAGTAGATCCCCTTCTCCTCGATGAACCGCGCGACCGGCTCGGGCACCAGGTAGCGCAGCGGCCTGCCGGACGCCGCCCGCTCGCGCACGGCGGAGGAGGAGACGCCGAACTGCGGCATCTCGAGCATCGTCGCCCGTCCCTCGGCGCCGAGGCTGCGCATCACGGCGCCCACCTCGGCGTCGGAGACTCCCGAACGCCGCGCGACCGCGAGCCGTGCCAGCTCGACCACGCGCTCTGGCTCGCGCCAGCTCTCGAGGCCGACGGCGGCGTCCGCTCCCATCACGAACACCAGCTCGGTGCTCGCCCTTCTCGCGTGCAAGCAGCTCCAAGGTCTCATACGTGTAGGACGGCCCCTCGCGCTCGACCTCGAGGGTGGAGACGGCGAAGCGGTGATCGTCGGCGGCGGCGAGCCGGGTCATCGCCAGCCGCAGCTCGCGGCCGGGATCGTCGTCGATCCGCTTGTGCGGCGCCTCCCCGGTCGGCATCAGGACCACCTCGTCGAGGCCGAGCTGCCAGAGCGCCTCCTGGGCGAGCGCGAGGTGGCCGAGGTGGGGCGGGTTGAAGGCCGAGCCGAGGACGCCGATCGCGGCCCGCGGGCTATCCGCCGGGGCGCGCTACTCACGCACCTGGCCGTCGCCGCGGACGACGTACTTGTAGGTGGTCAGCTCGCGCAGGCCGATCGGGCCGCGCGCGTGCAGCTTCTGGGTCGAGTTGCCGATCTCGGCACCCATCCCGAACTCGAAGCCGTCGGTGAAGCGGGTCGAGGCGTTGACGTAGACGACGGCGGCGTCGACCGCGGCGGCGAAGCGCTCGGCGGCTTCCTCGGAGCGGGTGACGATCGCCTCCGAGTGGCGGGTGCCGTAGCGGTTGACGTGGTCGATCGCCTCTTCGAGCGAGTCGACGACGGCCACCGCGAGCTTCAGGTCGAGGTACTCGGTGCCCCAGTCGTCCTCGCTCGCGACCCCGACCTCGGCGCCACCGGCGGCCGCGCGGGCCCGCTCGTCGCCGACCAGCTCGACGCCGGCGTCGCGCAGCTCGGCGAGCGCACCCGGCAAGAACTCGCCGGCGACCGCGGCGTCGACGAGCAGCGTCTCGGCGGCGTTGCAGACGCCGGGCCGCTGCGCCTTCGCGTTGACCGCGATCCGCCGCGCCATCTCGAGGTCGGCGTCGGCGTGGACGTAGACGTGGCAGTTGCCGGCGGCGGCGTAGATCACCGGCACCGTCGCGACGTCCTTCAGCGCCGTCTTCAGGCCTTCGCCGCCGCGCGGGATCAGCAGGTCGACCGTGTCCTCCTGGGTCGCCAGCTCGGCCAGGTCCTCGTGGCCACCGCCGGCCAGCAGCAGCACCGCGTCCTCGGGCAGCCCGGCCTCCGTCAGCGCCTCGCGCACGATCGCCGCCAGCGCCCCGTTGGTTCGCTCGGCGTAGTGGGAGCCGCGCAGGACGATCGCGTTGCCGCTCTTGATCGTCAGCGCCGCGCAATCGATCGTCACGTTGGGCCGCGCCTCATAGACGACGGCGACGACGCCGAGCGGCACCCGCAGCTTGGTCAGGTCCAGCCCGCTCTCCAGCGTCTTCGCGCTCCAGCACCTCGCCGACCGGGTCCGCGAGCGCGACGACCGCGCGCACCCCGTCGGCCATCGCCGCGACCCGCTCCTCGCTCAGCGTCAGCCGGTCGCGCAGCGCCGCGGTCAGCCCCTCGGCCCGCTCGTCCGCCAGATCGGCCGCGTTCGCCTCGAGCACATCCGGCACCCGCTCGCCGAGCAGCCGAGCAGTCGCCTCCAGCGCGGCGTCCTTGGCCTCGGTGGAAGCGGCACCCAGCACACGCGCAGCCCGCTGCGCGGCGGCGCAGGTCGTGGCAACGGTGGTCGTCGTGACTGCCATCGGGAAAAGGGTAGCTGGGAGCTAAACCAGCACGAAGCGGTCTCGGTGGATCACCTCGTCCGCCGCGTGGGGAAGCAGCTCGCGGACCTGACTGCTCTTGAGGCCGGTTACCCGAGCCAGCTCCGTGGCCGAGTAGTCGACGATCCCCTTGCCGATCGGCGAGCCGTTCGCGGCAACCTCGACCGCATCGCCGACCTCGAAGTCCCCCTCCACCTCGACGATCCCCACCGGAAGCAGGCTGGAGCCGCTCTCCCGCAGGACGCGCGCGGCGCCGTCGTCGACGGTGAGCCGCCCCTTGGCGGGCTTGGCGTACTTCAGCCAGAGCTTGAAGCTCGAAGCCTTGCTCTCCTGCGCGGCAAATCGCGTGCCAGCCGCTCGGCTGGCGGCCGCGGCGAGCAACGTCCCCGCCTTCGTCCCGTTGCAGATCACCGCCTCGATGCCGGACTCGGCCGCCATCTCGGCGGCCGCGACCTTGCTCCGCATCCCGCCCGAGCCGAAGGCCGAGGTGCGGTCGCCGATCTCCATCCCGGCCAGCTCGCCGAAGTCCTCGACGGCGGCGATCGGCTCCGCGTCCGGATCGACGCGAGGATCGCTGCGGTGCAGCCCGTCGACGTCGGAGAGCAGAACGAGCAGCCGCGCGTCGAGCAGGATCGCCACCTGGGCGGCGAGGAAGTCGTTGTCGCCGAAGCTGATCTCGTCGGTCGCGGTGGTGTCGTTCTCGTTGACGACCGGCACCACCCCCCACTCGATCAGCCGCCGCAGGGTCTGCCGCGCGTTTAGGTAATTGGTCCGCGCCGCGATGTCGGCGGCGGTCAGCAGCACCTGGGCGGAGCGGGTCCCCCGCTCGGCGAGACGGGACTCGTAAGCGCGGAAGAGGTCGCCCTGCCCCACCGCCGACGCCGCCTGCAGCTCGTCCATCGCCCGCGGGCGCACCGGCAGCTCCATCAACCGCATCCCCCGTGCGATCGCGCCCGAGGTGACCATCACGACCCGCTCGCTCCCCCGCTCCAGCTCCGCCACCTGCTCGCAGACCGCGTCGAGCACGTCGACGCGCAGCTTGCCGTCGTCGGCGGCGACGATCGAGGAGCCGAGCTTGACGACCAGGGTCATGCGCCGAGCCACTCGCCGATCCGGCCGGAGACCTTCAGGCCCGAGAGGTCGCCGCTGTCCTGCATCTGCTCGGCGGCGGCCGCCATCGCATCGACCGCGACCCACGCCAGGAGGCTGCCGACGCTGATCCGCTGCCCGCCCGCGGCGACGATCTCGCCCACCGAGAGGTGCGGCAGGGCGAGCACGTTGAGCGGCTTGGTCGTCGCCTCGCGCACCGCCCGGATCTCATCCTCGCTGGCCAAGCCGGGCGCGTACAGCACGTCGGCGCCCGCCTTCTCGTAGGCCTGCAGGCGAGCGATCGTGTCGTCGAGGTCGGGGTTGCCGCGGATGTGGTTCTCGGCCCGCGCCGTGAAGGTGAAGGGAAAGTCCAGGCTCCGAGCCGCCTCGACCGCCGCCGCTACCCGCTCGACCGCGTGGTCGAATGCGTAGATCCCGTCCTCGGGGTCGTAGTCCTCAATCGAACCGCCGACGGCGCCGGCCTCGGCGGCCGTGACGATCGCGGCGGCGGCGTTCTCGGGCGCCGCGCCAAAGCCGTTCTCGAGATCGACCGATACCGGCAGGTCCGTCGCCCGCGCGAGAGCGCCGACGTGCCCCGCCAGCTCGTCGAGCGTGACGCCGCCGTCCAGGCGCCCGAGCGTGAAGGCGAACCCCGCGCTGGTCGTGGCCAGCGCCTTGAACCCGAGCGCCGCCATGACCCGGGCCGAGCCCGCGTCCCATGGATTGGGGATGAGGAACGCCTCGCCCTCGTGCAGGGCTTGGAAGCTGGCGGCTTTCTCTTGCTGGCTCAGTGGCATGTCGATCTCCCGGTTCGCTGTGACGCACGCTACTAATCTGAGTGCATGCCAGAGCTGAGAACCGTGCGGGTCGCGGCCGCCCAGGCCACCCCGGCGATCCTCGACGCGGAAGCGTCGATCGCAAAGGCGGTGGAGTTGATCGAGCGGGCCGCCGCCGACGGCGCCGAGCTGATCGTCCTGCCCGAGACCTTCGTCCCCCTCTATCCCTCCCAGTCGTGGGCGGCGCCCGCGGCCGGGTTCGACGGCTTCGACGAGCTCTGGCAGCGCCTTTGGGAGAACTCGGTCGACGTACCCGGACCGCTGATCGACGAGCTGATCGCCGCCTGCCACCGCGGCGGCGCCCACTGTGCGATCGGGGTCAACGAGCGCGAGTCGGAGCGGCCTGGCACGCTCTACAACACGCTCGTCCTGGTCGGCCCCGACGGGCTGCTCTGGAAGCACCGCAAGCTGATGCCGACCCACCACGAGCGGCTCTTCCACGGGATCGGTGCCGGCGACGACCTGGTCGCCGTGCAAACCCCCTTGGGCAAGGTCGGCGGGCTGATCTGCTGGGAGAACCGGATGCCGCTCGCCCGCTACGCGATGTACAAATCGGGCCCGCAGATCTGGCTCGCGCCGACCGCGGACGACTCCGACGGCTGGCTCGCCAGCATGCGCCACATCGCGATTGAGTCCGGTGCCTTCGTCATCTCGGCACCCCAGTTCATCCCGCGCGGGGCATTCCCCGCCGACTTCCCAGCCGAGCTGCCCGACCGCGAGGTCTTCGGACGCGGAGGCGCCGCGATCGTCGAGCCGACCTGGGGCGAGGTGATCGCCGGGCCGCTCTACGACGAGGAGGGGATCGTCGCCGCCGACTGCGACCTGCGCGCCGGCTTACGCGCCAAGCGCTGGTTCGACTCGGTCGGCCACTACAGCCGTGAGGACATCCTCCTGGCTGCGAGGAAATCCTCCTAGGGGTGCAGCTCGAACTCGTGCTCGCCGACGCGGACGTCGTCACCCGGCTCGAAGCCGGCCGCGCGCAGAGCGGCGACGACGCCGATCTCGTTGAGGCGTTGCTCGAGGTAGGCCAGCGCCTCCTCGTTGCCGAGGTCGTGGCGCTCGAAGAGCAGCTCGACGCCGCGGCCGAGGACGCGGAAGCCGCCGTCCTCCTCGCGCTCGACCAAGTAGCCGCCCTCGCCGACCGGCCGGTAGACGCGGTGCTCGGCCTCGAACTCGGCGGCGCCCGCCGCCTGGCGCTCGGGACGCGCCGGAACCGTGTCGGGGAGCTCAGCGAGGATCGCGTTGTGCAGCTCCTCCAGGCCCTCGCCGGTGGCGGCCGAGGCAGCCAGCACGCCTCCCACGCGGTCGCCGAGCCGCTGGCGCCACTCGCCAACCGCCTCCTCCACCTGCTCGACTGGGAGCAGATCGCGCTTCGAGAGCACAACCAGCTCCGTCAGTCGCTCCAGCCCTGCCCCGTAGGCGACCAGCTCCTCGCGCACCGCCTCGTAGTTCGACTCGGGATCGCCCTCCACCGGCGAGAGATCGACCAGATGGACGAGCATCGAGCAGCGCTCGACGTGAGCGAGGAACTCGTGGCCCAGCCCGGCGCCGTCGGCCGCCCCCTCGATCAGGCCGGGGATGTCGGCGACGACCGCCTGTCGGTCCTCACCCTCGATCGTCCCCAGCACCGGCGAGAGGGTCGTGAACGGGTAATCGCCGACCTTGGGCTCGGCCCGGGTGAGCCGCCCCAGCAGCGACGACTTGCCGGCGTTGGGCAGCCCGACCAGCCCGACGTCGGCCAGGAGCTTCAGCCGAACCTCGATCCACCCCTTCTCGCCCCCGGTCCCCTTCTCGGCGAACCGGGGCGCCTGCCGGGTCGAGGTCGAGAACCGCTTGTTCCCGTACCCCCCGCGTCCGCCATGCGCAACCAAGGCTCGCTGCCCAGCCTCGATCAGGTCCACCCGGCTCCCATCGACCGCCTCGGCCTGAGTGCCGGCGGGAACCGGAATCTCCAGCTCTTCGCCACGAGCACCGTGTCGATTGGAGCCTTCGCCGTACTTCCCTCGCCCAGCCCGAAAGTGCTTGCTACCGCGCAGCGCACCCAGATCCCTGCGCGACGAATCGCAGACCAGCACGACGTCTCCCCCATGCCCGCCATCGCCCCCATCGGGCCCACCGCGAGGCACATGAGCCTCGCGCCGAAAGCTCACACAGCCATTGCCCCCAGCCCCACCTTCAACCCAGATCTTCGCCTTGTCGTACATAAGCCAGGAGAGGGTAGTGGCGCCTAGAAAGCTCGCGGCGAGAGGTTCTGTGGGACTTGGAAGAGGGGCGGGGTGCCCCTCTCGCGCAGCGGCGTCCGTTTTTCGCCCCAGCAACGGTAAAGGACAGCCGTCGGCGCTACGTGGCGAAAAACCCAGCAAGCGAGAGGGGCACCCCGCCCCTCCCCAGCGCTAATCCGACAGAACCGAGATCGTCCGGCCCTTGCGCGACGGCTTGAACTCCACCGTCCCCGCCTGCGTCGCAAAGATCGTGTGATCGCGGCCGAGGCCGACGCCCTCGCCGGGCCAGAACCGCGTTCCACGCTGACGCACGATGATCTCGCCGCCGGAGACCTTCTGGCCCGCGAAGACCTTGACCCCGAGCATGTTGGGGTTGGATTCGCGCCCGTTGCGGCTGGAGCCGAGACCTTTCTTATGAGCCATCGTCGGAGTCTTTCTTGGCGGGTTTTTTCGCGGCGGCTTTTTTCTCCGCCGGTTTCTTCGCAGCAGGTTTTTTAGCAGCCGCTTTGGGTTTGGCTTTGGCTTTCGGTTTGGCGGCCGCTTTTTTCTCAGCCGGCTTCTTGGGCTCTCCCTCCGGCGCCTTCTCTTTCGGCTCGGCTTTGGCGGCGGCTTTGCGCGCACCCAGCGCGAGCTCGGTCACCTCGAGCCGGGTCAGCTCGGAGCGGTGGCCGGCGCGGCGACGGTAGCCCTTCTTCGGCTTGTATTTGAAGACCTTGATCTTCGGTCCGCGCAGGTGCTCGGCGACGGTCGCCTCGACCTTCACCTTCTCCAGCTCCTTCGGCTCGGCGACGATCTCGGTGTCGCGGAAGAGCACGGCGCGGAGGGCGACCTTGTCGCCCTCCTTGGCGCTGAGCCGGTCGACGAGCAGCGAGGTGCCCTTCTCGACCTTGTACTGCTTGCCGCCGCTCTCTATGACTGCGTACGTGCTCATTCGTCCTTGCCGCTCTTCGAAGTGGAGCGCGACCGGCCCTGACCGCCCCTGCGGCCACGACGGTTGCTGCGCGAGGCGGAGGATTCTAGAGCGTCGGACCCGGACGCGTCCGCCGCGGCGCCGTTCGCGCCGTTGCCCGCCGGATCGCCGAGCAGCGAGGCGACCGCGGCGGCCCGCTCGACCCGCTCGATCCGCACCATCTTGCGCTCGCCGACGAACGGCCCGGCGCCGCTGACGCTGACGATGTAGGAGTCGATCCGGGCGACGGCGTCGTCGGCGTTGTACATGTGCGGCTCCTCGATCCGCACCAGCACCTCCTCGCCGACCTTGAACGGCAGCGCCAGCTCCTCGATCTGGGCACGGCTGCCCGCTTCGACCAGCTCGAAGGTGTCGATCGCCAGCGCGTCGCCGCCCTCGAAGTGGAACTGCTTGCCGGTTTCCTCCTCCAGCTCGGCCAGGCCGCTGTCGGCCTCGATCAGCTCCGCCGCGACCTTCGGGTTGACCCGCAGGAGGAAAGCCTCCTCGCCGCCGGCGGCGATCTCGCGCATCTTGCGCAGGCCCTCCAGCGCCACGGTCTCGGCCGAGAGGACGACCCCCTCGCCGCTGCATGTCGGGCATGGCGCGGTGAGGATCTCGCGCACCCCGTCGGTGATGTTCTGACGGGTCATCTCGACCAGGCCGAGCGGCGAGACCTCGACCACGTAGCTCTTCGACTTGTCGGCGTCGAGCGCTTTGCGCAGCGTCTTCAGCACTTTGTCGCGGTTTTTCGCCCGCGCCATGTCGATGAAGTCGATGACGATGATGCCGCCGATGTCGCGCAGCCGCAGCTGTCGCACCGCCTCCTCGGCGGCCTCGGTGTTGACTTTGGTGATCGTTTCCTCCAGCCCGCCCTTGCCGCGGCCGGTGAAGGAGCCGCTGTTGACGTCGATCACGGTCAATGCCTCGGCGTAGTCGATGATCAGGTAGCCGCCCGAGGGCAGGTCGACGCGGCGGACCAGGGTCGACTCGATCTCCTTGTCGATCTCCCATTTCTCCAGCAGCGGCTTCGTCCCCTCGTACAGCTCGACTTTCTCGACCAGCTCCGGCGCGGTGCGCTGGAAGAAGCCGGTCACGCGGTCGAGCTGCTTGGGCGAGTCGATCACCGCTTTTTCGAAGTCGGATAGGAAGACGTCGCGCAGCACCCGCACCGGCAGGTCGGCCTCCTGGAAGACGAGGCCTAGGCCCTTGGTTTTCTCGGCCCGCCGCTCGAGTACGTCGTAGAGCTTGTGCAGGTAGCCGACCTCGCGCACGAAGTCGGATTTCTTCGCCCCGTGGGCGGCCGTGCGGACGATCAGCCCGCCCGGGCCCTTGTAGGTGCGGTCGACCATCTTGCGCAGCCGGTCGCGCTCCGATTCGGAGAGCCTGCGGCTGACGCCGACACCGCTTCCCTGCGGCGCGTAGACGAGGTAGCGACCGGCGATCGAGAGGTTCATCGAGAGCCGCGCCCCCTTCGACTTGAGCGGGTCCTTGACCACCTGCACGAGGATCTCCTGCCCCGACTTGATCAACTCGGTGATCTTGCGGCCGCTGCCGCGACCGCGCTTCGGCGCCTGTTCGCCATTGGGCAGGACGATCTCGTCGACGTGCAGGAAGCCGTTGCGCTCGAGGCCGATGTCGACGAAGGCGGCCTCCATGCCGGCGAGGACGTTGTCGACCTTGCCCTTGTAGATGTTGCCGACGATCGACCGCCGGCCGCGGCGCTCTATGTAGAGCTCCGCCACGTTGCGTTTGCCGCCTTTCGTCTTCGACTCGAGGACGGCGACACGGGTCTCGCCACGATCGGCGGACACCAGGATGGTTTTTTTCATTGATTCAGCTCAGTTCAGATAGGTACGCATGGCCGGGTCCCCTTCGAGGGATCACCAGGCGAACCTGCCTCTCTGGCTGAGGCGCGCTTGCATGTGAATGCTCTGAAGCACTCCCACCGCGAGGAGCGTCGCCAGCACTGACGACCCTCCGTAGCTCAGCAGTGGCAGGGGGATGCCCGTGATCGGCATGATCCCGAGGTTCATCCCTACGTTGACGAAGACCTGGAAGAGCAGCATGGCGGCGATGCCGCCGGCCACAAGGGTCCCGTACGAGTTCTTCGAGAGCGTCACGATCCGCAGCGCCCGCCAGATCAGCAGGGCGTATAGGGATAGGACGAATGCGGCCCCCATGAATCCATAGCGCTCACCGATCACCGCGAAGATGAAGTCGGTGTGCCGCTCAGGGACGAAGTCGAGCCGCGTTTGAGTCGCTCGATCGCCGCGGCCGGTCAACTGCCCCGAGCCGGTGGCGATCTGCGATTGGTCTTGCTGATAGCCAGCGCCACTGAGGTGGGCGTCTGGTTCGAGGAAGGACGTGAGCCTTTCCTCCTGGTAGCCCTTGAGCAGGGGAACCCCCGCTGCCGGCGCCACCACCAGAACGGCCGTGACCAGAGTGACCAGGATCGCGCCGATCAGCGCGAAGTGCGTCCAGGGGACGCCCCCCACGAACATCACGGCGAGGGTGATTGCCCCGTACACCAGAGCGGTGCCGAGGTCCGGCTGCAGGAACACCAGCGCAGCCGGCGCGAGGCCGAGGCAGAGGTAGCGCACAGTGCGCTGCCGTGCCGAGCCCCGCCGAGCGCCATCGATGACGAAACCGGCAAGCGCCAAGACGAGCAGGAGCTTGCCCAGCTCCGATGGCTGGAAGCTGAAGAAGGGAAGGTCGAAGGCGCGTCGCGAGCCGCGCGCCGCGAAGCCGAAGAAGAAGACGAGGGTGACGCTGACGCAGAGGAAGGTGTAGATCCCGACCCGCAGCTCGCGGAAGCGGGAGTAGTCGATGCGCGCCAGCACGTACATGCCGATCAGGCCGAGGACCGCGTAGATGATCTGCCGGTCGACGAAATAGCCCGGATTGCCCGGCACGTCACCCTGCGTCGCCTGCCCCAGCGTGAAGACGCTGAAGGCAACGAGGGCGAGCGCCGCGAGGCCAAGCTGAACGTCCATGTAGGGCAGGCCGAATCGCTCGGCGATGCTGGGCCTGACGGCGAAGGCTTCTGGGCGGGCTCTGCGGGCGCGGGTTGCGTACATCGGTTACTCCACCGCCCCCGCGGCTTCCACCGGCTCGGCGTTCTTGCCGAAGTGCTCGGAGAGGATCTTCAGGGCGGCTGGGGCTGCCGTGTCGGCACCGAAGCCGCCCTGCTCGAAGGTCACGGCGACGACGATCTCTGGGTCTGGGTAGGGGGCAAGCACCACATACCATGACTGATCGGCGTACGGAGGGCGCTCCGCGGTGCCGGTCTTGCCTGCGACCGGCACCGGAAAACCGCCGAAGATGCCGTAGGAGGTGCCGCTTGGCGACTGGGCGGCGTCATGCAGGCCGGCGAGGATCGTTTCCCGCCACTCGGGGTCGATCTCGATCGAGCGGGCAGGACTGGGCTCGAATTCGCGCAGCACCCTGCCGGCGGGATCTTCGACCTGCATCGCAACGTGCGGACGGGGAACCGTGCCGCCGTTCGCGATCGTCGCGTAGGCGACCGCCATCTGCAGCGGGTCGGCCTGCAGGTCGCCCTGCCCGACGGCCAGGTTGACGTTGTCGCCGGCCGACCAGGGCCGTTCGGTCAGCTCTTCGCGGTAGAGCTGGTTGCGCCAGGCCGGCGTCGGCAGCAAACCCGGCTGCTCGCCCGGTAGGTCGATGCCGCTTTCACGTCCGATGCCGAGCTTGTGCGCCCAGTCCTGCAGGGCAGGGCTGCCGTTCATGCGATCGCCGAGCGTGTAGTAGAAGACGTCCGAGGAGACTTCGAGCGCCTTCTGCATCGAGAGCGAGCCGTAGGCGGCGCCGCCGGCGTTCTGGAAGTCGATGCCGCCGAGGGTGAAGACGCCGTCGTCGTAGATCGGTTCGGTCGTGGTCACGTTGCCGCTTGCAAGGGCGGCGATCGAGGTGATCGGCTTGAAGGTCGACCCGGTCGGGTAGGCGCCGGCGATCGCGCGGTTGGTCAGCGGCGAGAGGACGGGGTCGCGGTAAAGTTGGTCGACCTGACTCTGGCTGATCGGCGGGGTGAGGACATCGGGGTCGAAGGTCGGGTTGGAGCCCATCGCGAAGATCGCGCCACTGCGCACGTCCATCGCCACATAGGCGCCGGCAAGGCCCTGTTCGGACAGAGCGGCGTCGCCCGCTCCCTGCAGGCCCGAGTCGATCGTCAAGCGCAGGTTGTCTCCGGGGGCTGGTTCGACCACGTCGAGCTGGCCACCCGGGGTCGGCCGCCCCATCGCGTCGACCTGGATCCGGGTGGCCCCGTCGCGGCCGCGAAGCACCCTGTCGTACTGGTACTCGACCCCGTCCTGGCCGACGTTGTCACCCGGCTCCAAGCCGCGATAGCGCTTTTCCTTCAGTTGTTCTTCGTTGACCTCGCCGACGTTGCCGAAGAGATGGGCGGCCAGCGTCCCGTGCGGATAGCGGCGGACGAAGACCCGCTGCACCGTTACCCCTGGAAAGCGGGCCTGGTTCTCTTCGAGGTAGTAGATGAGGTAGTTGCCGACGTCGCGGCGCAGGGTGACGGGCGCCCCCGGCGCCAGCTCGACCCCTTCGTGGATCGTTTTGCGCACCTGCCGCAGCGAGCTGTGAGTCAGGTCCGCCAGCTGCGCCAGCTCCGCCCGTCGCTCGCGCGGATCGGCCGGCAGTTTCCGCTGGTTGACCTGGAGGGCGAGGCTGGTGCGATTGGCGACCAGCACCTCGCCGTCGCGGTCGAGGATCTCGCCACGCGGCGCGATCACCCGGTACTCGCGAGTGCGGTTGTTGTTCGCCTCGGCCAGATACTCGTCGCCGTTGAGCAGCTGCAGGAACCAGAGGCGGAAGAAGAGCACGGCAAATAGCACCAGCGCCACCCCGCCGAAGATGGCGATCCGCAGGGCCAGCCGGTTGCTCATCTCGGGGCCCAGCTCGTCCGACCGCCTGTACATCAGGTCCTCCCCAGCACGGTCGGCTGGCGGCGGCGGGTCACCCTCGGCTCCTCGACCAGCGCTGGGCGCAGCGCCCAGCGCAGGCCGAAGTAGATCGGCCAGGCGAGGAAAAAGGCGAAGACGCTCTTCAACAGCATGTCGCGGACGACCAGGATGCTCACCGGGGCGTCCACGCCGAGCATCAGCTGGATGGCGCCGAAGCCCAGCTCGGCGAAGAAGGTCAGCCCCATGCAGATCAGCGGCGGCACCAACGAGCTGTGGATGTCGAACCGCTCGCGGAAGAGTCCCGCCATGTAACCGGCGCCGAGCAACACCAGCGAGGACCCGCCCAGGGGCGCGACCAGCAGGCAGTCGACCAGGAAGCCGATCGAGAACCCGGCCACGGCGCCGGTCATGCTGCCGCCGAGCAGGCCGAGCGCGACGACCACCGCCGGCAGGATGTCGGCGCTGGTGTGGAAGAGCTCCACCCGCGAGAAGAAGGAGAGCTGCAGGAGCACCGCCAGGATCGCGATCGCGGCGAGGCGGGCGAAGATCCTCGGCGTGACGATCATCCGCGCGAGCCTCCGGTCAGCACCTGCACCAGGTCGAGGTTGACGATGTCGGCATAGGGACGGAGGTGGACCTGCTGGCTCGCCTCCTGCTCGACGATCGAGGCGCTCGTCACCTCCCCGACCGGCAGGCCGGGCGGGAAGAGCGAGGCGAGGCCCTGGGCCCGCCAGCCGGAAGTGACCACCGCCTGCCCACCGTGGACGTCCTTGGTCGAGTCGATGAAGTCGAGGATCAGGTCGTCGGGGTTGCCGACGTCGGGCCTGATCACCCCCTGCACGCCACTCGGGACCACCTTCGCCGAGACGGCGCTGGCGTGATCGGTGATCAGCGACACCTGGGCCGAGCCCCCCTGAGTCGACGCGACGAGGCCCACCAGGCCGTCGCCGCCGATCACCGGATCGTCGACGCGCACGCCGTCGCCGGAGCCGACGTCGATCGTCACCGCCGAGTGCCAGACGGTGGGCGAGCGGGCGATCACCCGGCCGGTGACCGGCTGGTAGGCCGATTCGGCGAGCACCGGACCGCGATCGAGCGCGACCAGCTTGCGCAGCTGCGCGTTCTCCTGCAACGCCTCCTGGCCGGCGACCGCCTGGCGCCGCGCCGTCGCCAGCTCGGTCTTCAGGCGGCTGTTTTCGCCCCGCGCTTCGAAGGTCTCGTCGAACCAGGAGATCGCGTCGCGGGCCGGCTTCAAGGCCCGGTCGGCGACGGTCTGAAGCGGGCTGAAGATCGTGCTGACGCTCCGCTGCAGACCACCCGAGCCCTGCCCGTAGGTGATCGTCAGCAACAGAAAGGAGCCGATGATGAGGAGGGTGAGTACCGCTCTACGGCGGCGTACTTGCTTGCGGTACACGGCGGAGACCTAAGTTTGGCGCTTTGACTGAGCGGCCGCTAAGCAACGCGCGCCGCTCCCGAGTTCATCTTGCTTGCGCGGTGGATCGTCTCGAACTCCTCCAGCGAGATGCCGGAGCCGACGGCCACACACGTCAAAGGCGACTCTGCCAGCTGACACGGCATCTGGCACTCGTCGCGAAGGCGCTGTTCGAGTCCTTGCAGGAGCGCGCCCCCACCGGCAAGGGTAATGCCTCGATCCATGATGTCCCCCGCCAGCTCCGGCGGGGTGCGGTCGAGCGTGTCCTTGACCGCGTCGACGATGTGGGTGATCGTTTCGTCGAGCGCCTCGCGCACCTCGGCCGATCCGAGCGTGATCGTCTTCGGCAGGCCGGAGACCAGGTCGCGGCCGCGAATCTCGACCTCGACCTCTTCCGGCAGCTGCGAGGCCGAGCCCGCCTCGAGCTTGACCTCCTCGGCGGTCTGGGTGCCGATCGCCAGTTTGTAGTGGTGTTTGCAGTGGTGGACTATCGCCTCGTCGAGCTCGTCGCCACCCACTCGAATCGACTGTGAGACGACGATGCCGCCGAGTGAGATCACGGCCACCTCGGTGGTGCCCCCGCCGACGTCGACGATCAGCGACCCGGTCGGCTCGGCGACCGGCAGGCCGGCGCCGATCGCCGCCGCCATCGGCTCCTCGATCAGGTAGGCCTTGCGGGCGCCGGCGGAGAGACAGGCCTCCTCGACCGCCCGCTTCTCGACCCCGGTGACGCCCGAGGGGACGCAAACGACGACGCGCGGGTGGGCGAAGCGGTTGGAGTGCACTTCTTTGATGAAGTGACGAAGCATCTGTTCGGTCACGTCGAAGTCGGCGATGACCCCGTCCTTGAGCGGCCGGATCGCGGTGATCGTCCCGGGGGTGCGCCCCAGCATCCGCTTGGCCTCGACGCCGACCGCGTGGACCTGGCCGTTGCGCGAGTCGATCGCCACCACCGACGGCTCGGAGAGCACGATGCCGCGACCGCGCACGTAGACCAGCGTGTTCGCAGTGCCGAGGTCGACCGCCATATCGCGGCCGCCTAATCCGGTCAGGTAGCTGAGTACGCCCATACGTGCGGTTTTGGGAACTGCCCGCGCAATCATCCCAGATGCCCAAAACGGGCCGAGACTTAACGAGTTTCTAATTGACGGGCCAACATGCTGAAACTTATAATCAGCAGCGCTGGAGCAAATGGTCCAGCCCGACCGACGGAGGTCGCCGTACGACTAGACCAGGATGCCGCCGGTGCAAGAAAGACCAGATGCAGCCAGATCGATGGGAGGAGGCTCGACTTTCGAGCAATTCCTCGAGTTCGTGCCCGACGCGATCGTCGGCGTCGGCGAGGCTGGCCGGATCGTCCTCGTCAACCAGCACGCCGAGGAGCTGTTCGGTTACGGGCGGGAAGAGCTGGAGGACCACGAGCTCGACCTCCTCGTTCCCCAGCGTTTTCGCAAGATTCACCCCAAGCAGAGGGCTCACTACTTCAAAGCGCCCTACCCTCGCTCGATGGGCGCCGACCTGAGCCTGTTCGCGGTGCGCAAGGACGGCAGCGAGTTCCCCGCCGAAATCAGCCTCTCCAGCATCGAGTGGAATGGTCAGACGATCGCCACCGCGGCGGTTCGGGACGTCAGCAAGCAAAGGGAAAGCCAGCGCGAGAGGGAGCAGCGAAACGCGCTTAGGGATCTGCAGGCCTCACACCAGGAGATGGCCGAGAGGCTCGCCGGCGCAATCGAGATGTACGACCCGGAGAGCAGGCGTCACGTCAACCGGATGGCCTCGGTAGCAGCCCTGCTCGGCACCAAGCTCGGCCTCGACGTCAAGCGGGTGCGGGTGCTGCGGGCGGCAGCGCCGATGCACGACCTCGGCAAGATCGCCACCCCGGACGGCGTCCTGCGCAAGCCGGAGGGGCTCACGCCCAGCGAGCGCGAGCGGATGGAGTCCCACACGGTGGTCGGGAACCAGATCCTCGCCAACTCCGAAAGCGACCTGCTGACGATGGCCGCGACGATCGCCCACACCCACCACGAGTGGTTCGACGGCAGCGGCTACCCGCAGGGGCTGAGGGGCGAGGAGATCCCGATCGAGGGTCGGATCGTCGCCGTCGCCGACGTGCTCGACGCGCTGCTCAGCGACCGTCCGTACCGGCCGGCGTTCACGGTGAAGGGGGCGAAGAAGCTGATCGCCGCGGAGAGGGGCACCCACTTCGACCCCGAGGTGGTCGACGTCCTGATGGACAACCTCGACGAGGCGCTCGCCCTACGCGGCTGAGCCCCGCTCGAGCAGCTGCGGGGCCAGCTCGGCGAGCAGGCCGACCGGCAGGCCGACGACGTTGGAGATGCTGCCCTCCACCCGCTCGACCAGGGTCGAGCCGAGCGTCTGGATCGCGTAGCCGCCGGACCGGCCCCGCCACTCGCCGAAGCGCACATAACGCTCCTTCTCCTCCTCGCTCAGGCTCCTGAAGACGACAGTCGTGCGCTCCAGCCCGCTGCGCTCTTCGCCATCGCCGAGCACGACCAGCCCGCTCATCACCACGTGCGCACGGCCCGACATCCGCTCCAGATACTCGCGTGCCTCGACTTCGTCCGCCGGCTTGCCGAGCGCCTTGCCGTCGAGGACCACATCGGTGTCGCAGGCGATCACCACACCGTCACGCCCGATAGCCCGTGCCTTCATCCGCGCGTTCTCGACCACCTCGACATCGGGGTCCCCCCCGCTCAGCTCCTCGACGCCGGGAACGACGACCTCGAACTCCACGCCCAGCTTCTGCAGGATCTCCCTCCGCTGAGGAGATCCGGATGCGAGGGTGACTCTCAGAGCTCTGGGAACCAGATGCCGATCTCGCGCTCGGCGGACTCGTCGGAGTCGGAGCCGTGGACCATGTTGTAGGTGACCTCGAGCGCGTAGTCGCCGCGGATCGAGCCGGGCGCCGCCTCGACCGGGTTGGTCGCGCCGATCGTCTGGCGGGCGGCCGCCACCGCTTCGGTCCCCTCGAGAACCATCGCCACCAGCGTGCCGCCGGTGATGAACTCGACCAGCTCGCCGAAGAAGGGCTTCTCGGCATGCTCGACGTAGTGCTCGTTGGCGATCGCCTCGCTTGCCGCCATCGTCTTCAGCGCCGCGATCCGCAGGCCCTTGCGCTCGAAGCGGGCGATCACCTCGCCGCTCAGGGCGCGTTCGAAAGCGTCAGGCTTGACGAGGATCAGGGTCCGGCTCACGGCTGGGGCTCCTTTGCTGTCGTTTTGACTGGGGCGGCTCTTTCGACGCCTCGCGCCGCGGCTCTTTCCTGGCGGGAGCTTGCTCCCGCTTCGCCGCCGGCTCCGGCGGCTTGCCGCGCTCGGCTTTCGGCCGCGGCTCTTTGCGCTCCTCGCGAGGCGCTTTCCGCCCCTCGGCCCGTTTGCGGCGCGGCCGCTCGCTCTGGCGCAGCGGCTCCTCGCAGTAGGGGCAGAGCGCCCAGCCGGGGTCGACGGGCTTGCCGCAGCTCGAGCAGGGGTGCTTGAGGCGGCGCTGGCACTCCGGACAGCGCAGGAAGTTCTTCTCGACCGGGAAGCCGCAGTCGGGGCAGGAGTGCTCGGTGAGCTGGCGCACGCGCAACTCGGCCGCCTTGATCTCGAGCTCGCGTTCGTGCGCGTCCTCGAGGAACTCCGGTGGGCGCACGATCGCGTAGACGGCGGTGCCGATGAAGGGGATGAAGGAGGCGAGCGTCGCGCAGCCGACCAGGAATGGATCGGAGATCCGCCGCTTGGCGTCGAAGTAGGTGTAGACGATCAGCGCCAGCCAGACGACAACCAGCATCAGGATGAGCAGGTTGACGACCAGGTTGAGCCCGTTGTTGCTGATGCCGAAGATCGCTATAGCCATGGCTAGGTGCCCGCCGGGAGCGCGGTGAGTCTACTTCGCCGTCCCCCTCGCGAACCCTGTCGTCGGGTCGCTAGAGAAAGAGGCTGCCGAACAGATAGCCGAGCCCGAAGAAAACCAGGATCACCGCGGCGACGACCGCGGCGACCAGGGCCATCATCGAGAGCAGTTCGGATCCAGCGCTTTTCGAGCTCATTTTCCAGCCTCAATCCTCGCACAGGCCGAGGGCGGCGCGGGCGGGTGCCAGCGCGTAATGCGACCCGGTGACGAGCAGGACGCCGCCGGCCTCGCGGGCGAGCTCCCGCGCCCGCAGCACCGCCGCAGCGAAGTCCGGCTCGGCCTCGGCCAGTAAACCGGCCTCGCCGCAGGCGCGAGCCAACTCGGCAGCCTCAGCGCTGGAACGACCCGCGGCCGGCGACGAGCGATGCATCGAGCCCCCAATAGGGGCTCGATGCAGGTCGGATGAAGGGAGCTCGGTGCAAACTGCCCGATTCAGGGCTGGGGCGAGGGCACGCGCCATCGCCGCGATGTCCTTTTCGGCAGGATCGCCAGGCAGGCGACGACGGGGCGGCCAGCCACGACCCCGGGCAGGGCCTCGGCGAGGGCCCCGGCCCCGTCCGGGTTGTGGGCGGCGTCGAGGTAGGTCGGGGGGTCCTCGCCGACCAGCTCCAGACGGCCGGGGATCTCGATCTCGACGGCCACCGCCCGCATCCGCTCGCGGTCCAGCTCGCCGAGGAAGGCCTGCGCCGCGGCGCAGGCGAGGGCGAAGTTGCGGCGCTGGAAGGGGCCGGCGGCGCGCAGCTCGACGTCCGCACCGGGATCCTCCGGGGCGACGATCGGCGCGACGCCCCGCTCGGCGGCGGTCCGCTCCGCCAGCGCCGCGACCGCCGGGCTCACCCGCCCCACGACCAGGGTCGAGTGGTCGCGCAGCACCGCCAGCTTCTCGGCCGCGATCTCCTCCTCGGTCTCCCCCAGCCACTCGGTGTGGTCGAGCCCGACCGAGGTCAGCACGGTGACCTTCGAGGGGATCGTGTTGGTCGCGTCGAGCCGCCCCCCCAGCCCCGCCTCGATCGCCGCCGCCTCGACCCGGGCGCCGGCCAGGGCGACGAAGGCGGCCGCGGTCGCCAGCTCGAACTGGGTCACCGCCTCGCCCTCCTCCAAGCCCTGGTTGACCGTCTCCGCCGCCTGCGCGGCACGCTCCACCGCGGCGGCGAACGCCGCCCTGTCCGATCTCCTCGCCGTGGACCAACACCCGCTCGGACCAGCGCGCCGCGTGCGGCGAGACGCAGGCGCCGCTGGAAACACCGTGCGCCTCCAGCAGCGCCGCGATCATCCGCGCCACCGAGGACTTGCCGTTGGTGCCGACGACGTGGATCGAGGCGAAGCGGTGCTGCGGTAGGCCGAGCAGGGTGCTCAGCGTGCGCATCCGCTCCAGCCCGAGCCTCCAGCCGATCGGCTCGAGCGAGTCGAGGTAGGCCTCGGGGTCTATTCGGATAGCTCCTCGAGCTCGGCACGATAGCGCTCGAGCTTCTGCCGCTCCTCCTCGACCACCTCGACCGGTGCCGGGCGACGAACTTCTCGTTGCCGAGCTTGCCCTCCGCCCGGGCGACCTCGGCACGCAGCTCCTCGCGCCTCGCCTCTAGCCGGACAGCGACCGCCTCGGCGTCGATCTCGGCCGAGGCGAGGATCTTCACCGGGCCGACCGCGGCGACCGGATCGCCGCCGTCGACGCCGAACTCGAAGCGGGCGAGGCGGCCGACGAACTCGTGCGGCTCGATTCCCTCCGCGCGGGCCGGCAGCACGGTCGCCGCCGGCGCCTCGACCAGGTCGCGCCAGGCGCGCAGCCGCTTGGTCAGCTCGATGCCAGCGCGCACCTCCGCCTCGGCCTCGGGATCGCGCAGCGACTCGTCGGCCTCGGGAAAGGCGTGGACGACGAGATGGCCCTGTCGCGAGGGGTGGTAGGACCAGATCTCCTCGCTGACGAAGGGCATGGTTGGGTGCAGCAGCGCCAGTAAACGTTCCAGCGTCCAGAGCAGCGTCGCCGAGACCTCGTCCTCGCCCTCGTAGAGGCGCGGCTTGACGATCTCCAGGTACCAGTCGCAGAGCTCCGACCAGAAGAACGAGTAGACCTCCTGCGCGGCATGGGCGAAGTCGTACTCCTCCAGCTTCGCGGTGACCGAAGCGATCGTCGCCTCGAGACGCGAGAGCAGCCAGCGGTCCTCGACGCTCTGCGGCCGCGGCGCCGCCTCGACCTCGGCGGCGTTGAGCAGGATCAGCCGCGACGCGTTCCAGAGCTTGTTGGCGAGGTCGGCGCCCTGCTGGACCTTGGCGTCGGAGAAGCGCACGTCCTGGGTCGAGGACATCGCCAGCAGGCCGAAACGCAGCGCGTCGGCGCCGTGCTCGTCGATTTCGTCCAGCGGGTCGATACCGGTGCCGAGGCTCTTCGACATCCGCCGCCCGTCGCGAGCCTGGATTACCGAGTGCACGTAGACGTCGCGGAAGGGCACGTCGCCGGCGAACTCGATCCCGGTCATGATCATCCGCGCCACCCAGAGGAAGAGGATCTCCCGCGCCGTGGTGAGGAAGCTGGTCGGGTAGAAGGCGCGCAGCTCGGCGGTGTCCTCGGGCCAGCCCAGGGTGGCGAAGGGCCAGAGCGCCGAGCTGAACCAGGTGTCGAGCACGTCCTCCTCCTGGCGCAGCGGGCCGTCGCAGGCGCCGCAGCGTTCGTAGGCGCCTCCTCGGCGACGACTAGATTGGCCTCGCAGGCGTCGCAGTACCAGACCGGGATCCGGTGCCCCCACCAGAGCTGGCGCGAGATGCACCAGGGCCTGATCTCTCGCATCCATTCGAGGTAGACGCGCTTCCACTGCGGCGGGGTTATCCGCACCTCGTCGCGCTCGACCACTTCGATCGCCGGCTTCGCCAGCTCCTCCATGCGGCAGAACCACTGCAGCGAGATCAGCGGCTCGATCCGCTCGCCGGACCGGTGCGAGAAGGGAACCGAGTGGACGTAGGGCTCCTCGGCCCGCAACCGGCCCTCCTCCCGTAGAGCGGCAACGACCGCCTCCTGTGCCTCGGCGGCGGTCAGGCCGGCGAAGCGCTCGCTCGCCTCCTCGGTCATCCGCCCGTCGGGACCGATCACGCCGATCTCCTCGAGCCCGTGCTTGCGGCCGATCTCGAAGTCGTTGGGGTCGTGGCCTGGGGTGATCTTCAGCGCACCGGTGCCGAACTCGGGGTCGACGTGCTCGTCGGCGACGATCGGCAGCCGCCGGCCGACCAGCGGCAGCACGCAGTGCCGGCCGACCAGGTCGGCGTAGCGGCCGTCGTCTGGGTTCACCGCCACCGCCGTGTCGGCCAGCATCGTCTCCGGTCGCACGGTGGCCACGGTCAGCACCCGGTCGGAGCCCTCCACCGGATAGTCGATCGAGTAGAGGATGTCCTCGACCTCGCGGTTCTCGACCTCGAGGTCGGAGATCGCCGAGTGCGAGCCGGGGTCCCAGTTGACCATGTAGTTGTCGCGGTAGACGTAGCCCTTGTCGTAGAGCTGCTTGAAGACCCGGTAGACGGCGCGGACGTAGCCCTCGTCGAGGGTGAAGCGCTCGCGCTCGTAGTCGCAGGAGGCGCCGAGCCGCTTGTACTGCTCGACGATCCGCGAGCCGTACTCCTCTTTCCACTCCCAAACGCGCTCGACGAAGGCCTCGCGGCCGAGTTCCTGGCGCGAGGTCCCCTCCTCGGCCAGCATCTTCTCGACCACGGCCTGGGTGGCTATCCCGGCGTGGTCGGTGCCCAGGATCCAGAGCGCGTTGCGGCCGCGCATCCGGTTCATCCGCACCAGCGCGTCCTGCATCGAGCCGTTGAGCGCATGGCCCATGTGCAGCGCCCCGGTCACATTGGGCGGCGGGATCGCCACCGAGTAGCTCTCCTCCGGCGACCCCTCGGCTTTCGGGTGGAAATAGCCACCGTCCATCCACTCGGCAAAGATCCGTCCCTCGACCTCAGTCGACTCGTAGCGAGTCGTCTCTTCCAGCTCTTTCCGCTTCGCGGCGTCCACTCTGGGCGAGTCTAGATAGCCGTCGAGAGATCGGGCCGGGTGCCCCTCCCACGGAGACTCAAGGAACCACGTCAGAACCCTCCGCCAGCGATCAGCTGCGCGACGGTCTCCGGGGGAGGGGCACCCGGCCCAACCCCGTTACGCGGTTTCCTCGCCCAGATCCTCCTCGGCCTCGCCGATGTCCTGCGGCGCGGCCTCGGTGACGAGCGTCGGCCGGCGGCCCTGGACGATCGTCTCCTTGGTGACGACGCACTTGGTCACGTCGCGGCGCGAGGGCAGCTCGAACTGGACGTCGAGCAGCGTCTCCTCGAGGATCGAGCGCAAGCCGCGCGCACCGGTCTCGCGCTCCAGAGCTTTGTCGGCGATCGCCTCGAGGCTGTCCTCGGAGAAGACCAGCTCGATGTCGTCGAACTCGAAGAAGCGCTGGAACTGCCGGGTCAGCGCGTGCTTCGGTTCGGTCAGGATCGTGATCAGGTCGTCGCGGCTGAGCTGATGGATCGCGGCGACGACCGGCAGGCGGCCGATGAACTCGGGGATCAGGCCGTACTCGATCAGGTCCTCGGGCAGGACCTGCTCGAACCACTCGCCCTTGTCCTTCTTCTCGCGCGAGGAGATCGCGGCGCCGAAGCCGACGCCCCGGTCCCCCACCCGGTTCTCGATCACCTTGTCGAGCTCGGCGAAGGAGCCGCCGCAGACGAAGAGGATGTTCGTCGTGTCGATCGTCAGGAACTCCTGGTGGGGGTGCTTGCGCCCGCCCTGCGGCGGCACCGACGCCGTCGTCCCCTCGAGGATCTTCAAGCAGCGCCTGCTGCACGCCTTCGCCGGAGACGTCGCGCGTGATCGACGGGTTGTCGGCTTTGCGCGCGATCTTGTCGATCTCGTCGATGTAGATGATCCCCGTCTCGGCCTTCTTGACGTCGTAGTCGGCGGCCTGGATCAGCTTCAGCAGAATGTTCTCGACGTCCTCGCCGACGTAGCCGGCCTCGGTCAGCGCGGTCGCGTCGGCGATCGCGAAGGGGACGTTGAGGATGCGGGCCAGGGTCTGGGCGAGCAGGGTCTTGCCGCAGCCGGTCGGGCCGAGCAAGAGGATGTTCGACTTCTGCAGCTCGACCTCGGGATCCTCCCCTTCGGAGGCCATCTGGACCCGCTTGTAGTGGTTGTAGACGGCGACCGAGAGGGCCCGCTTGGCGGTCTCCTGGCCGACCACATACTCCTGTAGGACCTCGTGGATCTCGCGCGGTTTCGGCAGGTTCTCCAGCTCGACGCCGCCGCTGGGCGGGGTCAGCTCCTCGTCGATGATCTCGTTGCAGAGGTCGATGCACTCGTCGCAGATGTAGACGCCGGGGCCGGCGATCAGCTTCTTGACCTGACGCTGCGACTTGCCGCAGAAGCTGCAGAGGAGCTGCTCGTTCGAATCCGTGGGACGTGCCAAAGCGGGAAATCCCTCCTTGCGGGGCGGTAGTTGCCTACCGGCGTCGCGGCCCCAAAAGCTTAGAGGGGGCTGCAACCCGGCCCTGTCGCTGCCGTCGTTTACGGCGGGCCGGCTGCGGTCCCTTCTCGCGGGCAAACCCTTGCGCCCGGCGATACCGTGACGATGTGCCCGCCGGTGTCCGCGTCGAGCCGATCTCGGCCCAGCAGCTGGAGACCCTGCTGCCGCTGATCGCCGCCTACCAGCGCTTCTACGAGGTCGAGGACGTCGACACGGAGCGCAACCGGGCCTTCTTCTCCCGCTTCCTCGCCCCCAGCGAGGACGGGATGCTGCTCGGCGCCTGGCGCGGCGAGGGGCTGGTCGGCTACGCCTGCCTCTACTGGCACTTCACCTCGCTCATCCCCGCCGAGACGGTGCTGATGAACGATCTCTACGTCGCCGAGCCGGCGCGCGGCGAGGGCGTCGGCCGCGCCCTGATCGAGGCAAGCGCCCAGGTGGCCCGCGAGCGCGGCGCCCACCACCTCGAGTGGGCAACCGCCCCCGACAACGCGACCGCCCAGCGCCTCTACGACTCGACCGGAGCCGAGCGCAGCGAGTGGGTCGAGTACGAGCTGCGACTCTAGGCGGACCCCGGCTTCAGGCCGCCGCGAATCGCTACAGCTGCGTGGCGATCAGGCCGATCAAGGCGACTAGCACGCCGCCGCCGAGCTGAAGCAACGTGCGCTGCAGCGCGTCGAAGCGAGCGTTGATTTGGCCGAATCCACTCTCCATGCGACGTTCGAGGGCATCGAAGCGTTTGTCGACCGCGTCGAAGCGCCGGTCGGTGTGCTTGGCGAAATCGTCAAAGGCGTCTGTCCAGCTCTCCCTCATGGCCTCCGTCATCTTGCCACTGTAGACAGATAGATGCAGCGTGTGGTGCGCTGAATGCAAATCTTCCGCACCGACTTCGAGGAGAAATGCAAACTAAAGCAGGCTCAGCCGTAGCGATCCCAGCGACGCAAGACCGGCTCGGGGTCGATCGGGTGGCCGCTGGCGCGGATCTCGAAGTGGAGATGGCAGCCGACGCTGCGGGCGTTGCCGGTCTCGCCGACGGCGCCGACCCGCTGGCCCGCCCAGACGGGGTCGGCGCGGCGGACCGCAGCGGGACGGATCAGGTGGGCATAGAAGTAGCTGCGGCGCGCGCCCTGGCCGTGGATCAGCAGGTAGTTGCCGTAGAGGACCGGGTCGTAGCCGGCACGCAGCACCCGCCCCGTGGCCGCGGCGACGAGCGGTGCTCGGCAGGCGGCGACGACGTCGAAGCCCTCGTGCACACGGCCGTCGCTGCGGGGCGCGCCGAACTCGCCGATGAAGCCGCGCGTCCAGTGCGGCCCCTGCACCGGGAAGGCGTGGGCGTGGAACGACGTTGCGCCGTTGCGAGAGGAGACTGCGCCCGCAGCAGAGGGGGCGAGCGCAACGAGCAGGACGAAGGCGAGAAGAAGCGCGCGCTTCAGTGGTGTTCGATGACGCGGTCGACGATGTTGTACTCCTTCGCCTCCTCCGCGCTCATGAAGTAGTCGCGATCGGTGTCGTTGGTCACCTTGTCGAAGGGCTGCTCGGTGTGCTTGGCGATGATCTCGTCGAGGCGGCGGCGCGTGTCGATGATCTCTTTGGCGTGGATCTCGATGTCGGTCGCCTGGCCCTGGAAGCCGGCCGAGACCTGGTGGATGAGGATCTTCGAGTTGGGCAGCGCCATCCGCTTGCCCGCCGCGCCGCCGGCCAGCAGCAGGGCGCCCATGCTCATCGCGATGCCGACGCAGATCGTCTGCACGTCGGGCTTGATGAACTGCATCGTGTCGTAGATCGCCAGGCCGGCGTAAACCGAGCCACCGGGCGAGTTGATGTAGAGGCTGATGTCCTTGTCGGGATCCTCGGACTCGAGGTGCAGCAGCTGGGCGACGATCAGGTTGGCGATGTCCTGATTGACCGCGGTGCCGAGGAAGACGATCCGCTCGTTCAGCAGGCGCGAGTAGATGTCGAAGGAGCGCTCGCCGCGCGAGGTCTGCTCGACCACCATCGGAACCAGAGGGCTCATCGCTCGGGACTCTATAGAAGCCGTCAGGCGGGCTGCCGTCAGTCCGAATCGGGCGTCCAGAGGGAGCCGGCCTGCTCGCGCTCCTTCTCCGGGGTCCAGATCTTCTCGCGCGCCTCGGCCTGCTCGAGCGGGATCGGCTTGGCCGACTCGGCGACGAGGTCGATCGCCTTGCGGAAGCGGATGTCGTCGCGGATCATCGCGTCGCGGCCGCTCTCGCGTAGGCGCTCGAGCAGCTTCTCCGGGGTGGTCCGCTCGTGTTCCGCGGGGTGGGCGAGCGCCTCGACCAACTCCTCGTCGGAGACCTCGATCCCCTCGGCCTCGGCGATCGCCGCCAGAACCGCCTCGCGCTTCAGCTCGGCTTCGGCGTCGGGGCGTGACTCCTCGATCACCTCCTCGCGAGTTTTGCCCTGCATCTGCAGGAAGGCGTCCGGGGTCCATGCCCCGACCGGCCAGCTGACGTTCGACTCGCTCCCAGCGCTCGGTGGCGCGGGCCGTCGCGAGATCGTCGGGAAGCTCGAGCTTCGCCTCGGCAGCCGCCGCGTCGACCGCGGCGACGCGAAAGTCCTGCTCGGCTCGCTGGCCGACCGCCTCGGCCAAACGCGTGCCGATGTCATCGCGCAGCTCCTCCAGCGTGTCGAACTCGGAAGCCTCGGAGGCGAAGTCGTCGTCGAGCTCGGGCAGCACCTTCTCCCGCACCTCCTTGACCTCGACCGTGAAGACCGCGTCTTCGCCGGCCAGCTGCTCGGCCTGGTAGTCCTCGGGGAAGGTGACCTCGACCTTGCGCGTCTCATCGCCGGTCGCGCCGGCCAGCTGCTCCTCGAAGCCCTCGATCAGCTGCCCGCCGCCGAGCTCGAGCAGGTAGTCGTTTGCCTTGCCGCCCTCGAAGGCCTTGCCGTCGAGCAGGCCCTCGAAGTCGACGAGCAGCACGTCGCCGTCGGCGGCGGCGCGCTCGACCGGCTCGAGCTTGGCGAAGCTCTCGCGGATCCGCTCGATCTCGCGGTCGACCATTTCGTCCGGCGGCTCGGGCTCGGCCCGCCCGACCTCGAGGCCCTTGTACTCGCCGAGCTCGGCCTTCGGCCGGACGCCGACCTCGAACTTGAAGGCGAGCGGCTCCCCCTCCTCCTCGGGGGTGGAGACGACCTCGATGCTGGGGTCGCCGACCGGGGCGATGCCCGAGCCGAGCAGGGCGCTTTCGTACCACTCCGGCAGCGCCTCGCGGATCGCCTCCTCGAGCACGGCGGGGAAGCCGACGCGCTGGATCACCAGCGAGGGCGGCGCCTTGCCCTTGCGGAAACCCGGCATCCGCATCTCCCGCGCAAGGGAGCGGGCAGCGCGGCTGACCGCGCGATCGACGTCGGCGGCCGGAACCTCGACCTCGACGCTGACGCGCGAGTCGGGAAGCTCTGAGACTGTTGGCTGCATCGGGAGCGCGGGACCCTATCGCGAGCGCCGCAACAGCCCTCGGCGGACCGCCACGGCGAAGTCGATCGCGAAAGCCAGCCCGCGCCCGAGCGGGCCGGTCACCAGCCAGGCCTTCGTCCTAGTCATTGGCGTATTCCAGCAGGGAGGAGTCGACCAGCCACTCGACCGGGGCGCGATCGTCGCTGTAGACCTCGCCGCCGGGCAGGCGCGGCGCGAGGCGCGAGGCGCCTTCGCGAGCCAGAGCGCGCAGCGGCGGCGGTAGCGACGCCACCGCGTTGCGCAGGCGATCTGGGCCGAGCGGGCCCTCCGCCGCCGCCAGCAGCGTGTTGGTCGGCTCGATCGGGTCGCGCAACACCCGCGGGAAGACGGCCGCCATCGTCCGCCCCAGCACCCGCTCCAGCTCGTCGCTGCCCTCGGGATGGCCGACGTTGACGATGACGACGCCACCGGGGGCGAGGCGGTCGCGCGCCAGCTCGAAGAACTCGCGCGTGGTCAGGTAGAAGGGGATGTAGGGCTGGCGGTAGGCGTCGACCATGATCGCGTCGTAGCCGCCCGCCGAGCGCTCCAGCCAGGGTCGCGCGTCCTCGGCGAAGACGCGCATCCGCGGGTTGCGTAGATCGAGGAAGCGCCGGCCGAGCTCGGTCAGCTCGCCGTCGATCTCGACCGCGTCGACGGCGGTACCGGGAAAGAAGTGTCCGTAAGGCGCGGGCCACCGTCCCCCCGGCGTTGCCGAGGATCGCGATCCGCCGCGGCGGCCCGACCTGCATCGAGCCCCTATTTGGGGTCCGATGCAGGTCGGGTCCGGCGGCGAAGGGGAGGTAGAGATGCCCGTCCCAGTAGTCGCCGGTCAGGTAACTGCCCGGCCGGTAGAGCGAGTGGACCGCCTGGCCCTCGTTCAGCTCCAGCACCCGCGAGCCGTCGTCGCGTTCGACCACCCGCGCGTACTGGTGCGTCGTCTCCGCCTCGTACAGCACCCGGCCGGTGTCGGCAGCCTTGATCGTCCCCACCGGTGCGAGGACAGCCAGAGCCAGCGCCGCCGGCAACGCGGCAAAGCGCCAGCCGAGGCCCGCCGCGGCAACCAGGGCGAGCGCGCAGGCAAAGACGAGAAAGGTGCGCTGCGTCCCCAGCAACGGGATCAGCAGCAGGGCCGCGATCATCGTCCCGAAGAGCGAGCCGGCGGTCGAGATCGCGTAGAGCCTCCCCACCACCTCGCCCGCGTGCTCGCGGTCGCGCACAGCCAGCCGCACGGCCCAGGGCGAGGCGGCGCCGAGCAGGGTCACCGGGACCGCGACCAGCACCAGGACTCCGAACAGCGAGCCGGCGAAGCCGCCGACCGAGACGCTGTCGAAGGCGTCGACCGAGAAGCCGAGAAAGGGCCGGGCGGCGAAGGGGACGGCGGCGATCAGCACCGAGGCACCGAGGACCAGGAGACAGAGGCCGCGCAGGTGCGGGTGGCGGTCGGCGTAGCGGCCGCCGAGCCAGTAGCCGACCGAGAGTGCGACCAGGACGACGCCGATCGTGTTCGCCCAGACGATCGTCGAGGCGCCGAAGTAGGGCGCCAGCAGGCGCGCCGCGGCGATCTCGGCGCCGAGGCTGGCGGCGCCGACGACGAAGACCAGCGCCGGCAGCAGCCACCCTGCGGACGTGCCGCGAGTTGAGTACCCATAGGGACCTCCAACTCGCGGCACGTCCCGCTTAGGCGTGGTTTGGCTCGCGCTCATCGCCGGTGGCGGTTAGGCGTTCCTCGAGCAGCTTGCCGTGGCCGGCGGCGACGGCCCGCTGGGCGCGGCGCTCGTCGAGCTCGACCCCGCGCTCGCGCGCCAGGTCGAGCAGGTGCTGCTTCTCGATCCCTTCGCGGGCGACCTCGAAGAAGACCCAGGCGAGCACGCCGAGGGCGAGGAAGGTGCCCTCGATCATCATCACCACCCCCGCCGTGCTCTGGTCGGCCAGCGCCGAGATCCCCCAGTAGCGCTCGCCCGGCGCGTAGATCGGGTAGAGCACCGTCCCCGACCACATCAGCACGTTGCCGAGGATCGCGCCGGTGAAGCGGACGGCGATCACGTAGCCGACCTTCCAGCCGGCGCCGAACCACTGCGGCTTCGGCAGCGGCCCGAAGACCGGCATCCACATCAGGCAGCCGAAGAAGAGGAAGGTGGCGTGCTCGAAGGCGTGCACCGGCGCCGCCCCGTAGGCGTCCTCGTAGAGCGCCGGGATGTGCCAGACGAAGAGGTTGACCGCCCAGAGCGGGAAGGCGACGAGCGGGTGGGCGAGGATCTGGAGGCGGTCGAAGATGCGGATCGCGAGGATCGGCTGCAGCAGCGACCCGGTCAGGCCGAGCACGAGCAGCAGCGAGGCGAGGTCGCCGATCAAGAGGTGCTCGACCATATGAGCGATCACCAGCTCCTCGGAGATGTGGCCGATCGGGCTGAAGAGCGCGATCGCGATCGTCAGCCAGGCCGGCGCCGAAGCAGAGCTGGCGCCAGAGCGGCACCGGCCGGCCGTCCCAGGAGAGGACCATCGCGCGGTGCGCGTAGAGGATGCCGGCGATCGTGAGCGGGAAGACCTCGAGCGGCACGAAGGCGCCGGCCACGTGGGCGGGACGAGGCTCATGGTGCGTAGCTTGGCACCTCCGTGAGCGCCGGTTCGAACCGCTTCCCGCCGATCGGCAGCTACGGCTTCCTCTCCGATTGCCACACCAGCGCCCTCGTCTCCTACGACGGCTCGGTCGAGTGGCTCTGCCTGCCCCGCTTCGACTCGGCGAGCGCCTTCGGCGCCCTGCTCGACCGCGGCGCCGGCCACTTCAAGCTGGCGCCGCGCGGAGTCGTCGTGCCGATCAGCCGCCGCTACGAGCCCGGGACGCTGGTGATCGAGACCACCTGGGTCACCGACACCGGCTGGGTCGTGATCCACGACGCGCTGACGATCGGCGACTGGGTCGAGCAGGCGGGCCCGGGCTCGCGACCGCGGCACCGAGCACGAGTCCGACCACTCGCTGCTGCGGACGATGACCTGCATCGACGGCGAGGTCGAGATCGAGATGGAGTGCATGCCGCGCTTCGCCTACGGCGCCGAAGCGGCGAGCTGGAGTGGCGGCGAGCTCGGCGAGGCGACCGCTCGCGAGGCGACGGCGTCGAGCTGCAGCTGACCAGCGACATGGAGCTCTCGCTCGAGGGCGGCACAGCGCGCGGCACGCTGCAGGCTGCGCGAAGACGAGACCGCCTTCTGCGCCGTGACCTGGGGCGAAGGCGATCTGGGCGGCCCGCGCAGCGCCCCCGAGGCGCTGGAGCGGCTCGACTCGACCGAAGACTTCTGGCGCGAGTGGCTGCGCGACGGCAACTTCCCCGATCACCCCTGGCGCATCCACCTGCAGCGCTCGGCGCTCGTCCTCAAGGGCCTCACCTACACGCCGACCGGCGCGATCGTGGCGGCGCCGACCACCTCGCTGCCGGAGACCCCGGGCGGCGAACGCAACTGGGACTACCGCTTCAGCTGGATCCGCGACTCGACCTTCAGCCTCTGGGCGCTGCACACGCTCGGCTTCGACCAGGAGGCGCGCGACTTCATGCGCTTCATCGTCGGCGTCTGCCGCAAGGACCCCGACCTGCAGATCATGTACGGGATCGGCGGCGAGAAGGAGCTGACCGAGAGCACGCTCGACCACCTCGACGGCTACGGCGGCGCGCGCCGGTGCGGATCGGCAACGGCGCCTTCGACCAGCGCCAGAACGACGTCTGGGGTGCCCTGCTCGACTCGATCTACCTGCACGAAAAAGCGCTGCGCGGCAGCGGGACCCCGGCCGACCGCGCAGCTGATCCGCGACCAGGTCGAAGCCGCGATCGAGGCCTGGCCGCATCCCGACCAGGGGATCTGGGAGTCGCGCGGCGAGCCGCAGCACTACGTCTCCTCGAAGCTGATGATCTGGGTCGCGGTCGACCGCGGCGTCCGCCTCGCCCGCAGCATCGGCTTCGACGAGGTCGCCGAGGAGTGGGAGGCGGTCGCGAACGAGATCCGCGCCGAGATCCTCGAGCGCGGCGTCCGCGACGGGGTCTTCCGCCAGCACTACGAGACCGACGCGCTCGACGCCTCGACCCTGCTGATCCCGCTGCTGCGCTTCCTCCCGCCCGACGATCCGCGGGTCTGCGCCACCGTCAATGCGATCGCCGACGAGCTGACCGAGCACGGCCTCGTCCTCCGCTACAAGGTCGACGAGACCGACGACGGGCTGCGCGGCGAGGAGGGCACCTTCCTGATCTGCTCCTTCTGGCTGGTCTCGGCGCTCTCGGAGATCGGCGAGCCGGCACGCGCGCGGGCGCTCTGCGAGCGGCTGCTCGAGGCGGCCGGCTGGCTCGACCTCTACGCCGAGGAGCTGGAGGCCGACAGCGGCCGCCACCTCGGCAACTTCCCGCAGGCGTTCACGCACCTGGCGCTGATCAACGCGGTCTCCCACGTGATCGCCGACGAGCAGCGCGTGGACGGCGGCCCGACCGCCGTCTTCAGCGAGATGGGCGGCGTCCGTGAGGACGCCTGAGCTGCACCTAGTCGCACGCAGACAATAGGCTTGCAGACAAAATAATTCTCTTCCTCTATATTGGCTCCCTCGAATGGCAGGGTCCAAAGGCGGCAACGAGGGGCGCGGCAGGAAAAGGCGGCGGCGCGACGAGAACTCCGGTTTGATCGGCGCCATCCGGCACCCGCTGCGCAGGGAGATCCTGCGGCGGATGCGGGACGGGAGGAAGGCCAGCCCCAGCGAGCTCGCAAAGGAGCTGGGCAAGCCGGTCAACAGCGTTGCCTATCACGTCCGGGTCCTGGCCCAGTACGGCACGCTGAGGCCCAGCGGCGAAGGGACGGCGAAGGGAGCCGCGCAGCACTTCTACCGCTGCGCGGCGATGCCGGCCTGGCTGCGCTCGCTGCTCGACGACGAGGAGGAGGCTCCCTGAGAGGACCCGGGGGGAGAGATCTCCCTCCCGCGCCCTTATGTAGGTGCTTGTGAAAGACATGGACGAGATCCGAACCCCGGTCGAGGACGACGCGGCGATGGAGGCGGCGGTGCTTCGCCTGCTGCTTGCCTTTCCTCCCGGGCACGTCACCTTCGACGAGCTCGTGCGCGAGGTCGCCGTGGATCCCGGCGACTTCGGCCAGCGCGACGCGGTCGAGCGCGCCGTGCGGGACCTCAGCGCCGGCGGGCTCGCCCACCGCAGCGGCAAGCTCGTCCTCCCCAGCCGCGCCGCACGACGCTTCGACGAACTGCTCGGCTAGCCCGGCGTGGGCGACCCCGCGCCGGGTGCGCGGAGTGGCTCCAGGAACTGCTCGATCGCCACCATCGTCTCCGCCGGGGACTCCCAGAGCACGTTGTGTCCGTTGGGCACCCCGGTCACGGTCAGGAGATCGCCGAGCTCGTCCCGGTAGCGCTGACCGTGCGCGGCGGCGCCATAGGGCGCGACCTCGGCGTGCAAGAGAAGCGTCGGGACTCGCGCGATCGCCGGCGGCGGCAAGGTCATCTCGCTCCACGCGACCACCACGGCGCTGGGGCAGAAGCTGAAGCGGAAGCGTCCGTCGGGCCCTTTGCGCACGTCGTCCCGCACGTACGCCGCGACCACCTCGCGCGGCGAGGCGACGATCGAGTCGTTGGAGAGCAGCGCGTTGACGGCTCCGTCGACCGTGGCGAAGCTCCAGTCGAGCCGTTCGATTTCGGCCCCGCGCAATGCCCGGTCTGGAGGGACCGCCAGCCCCGGGTCGAGCAGGACCAGAGAACGCAGGCGGTCCGGGTGCCGCGCCGCGACTTCCGCCGCCAGCCTCCCACCGAAGCTGTGCCCGACCCAGACGGCCGACTCGATGCCGAGGTCGTCGACGGTCTCGAGCAGATCGCCGACGTGGGTCTCCACGTTCCAGGGAGGCTCGCGACCCGACTCGCCGTGCCCGCGCAGATCGACAGCCGTCACCGAGAACCCGGCGGCGGAGAGGCGCTCCCCCAGGCCCTCGAACACGCCTCCATGCTGGGCGAGACCGTGGATGCAGACGACGTCACCCTTGCCCTCAGGGCCCCAGCGATGAGTTTTCAAGACCATCTCGATACCCCCCTCTCGAGATCCATCCGTTAGACCCGGATCGCTCCGGGGCCATCCTCGTTGCGACCCTCGTCATCGGACCCGGCCCCGACCAGGATCGAGATCTTGCCGAGGTGCTTGTTTTCGTGCAGCAGCTGATGCGCCTCGGGGACGCCCTCGAAGCCCATCGTCTTCCAGAGGACCGGCTGCACCTTGCCCTCGGCCATTAGCTGGTTGGCGCGCATGCACTCATACGCGTTGGCGGCATGCGAGCCGATGATCTGCTTCTGGCGCATCCACAGATAGCGCACGTCGAAGTCGAGCTGGAAGCCCGAGGTGGCGCCGCAGATGACGACTTTGCCGAACGGCTTGACGACGAAGACCGAGGTCGGGAAGGTCGCCTGGCCGACGTGCTCGAAGACGATGTCTGGAGCGTCGCCGAGGATCTCTTTGACCCGCTTGGCGAAGCCGCGCGATGCCTTGAAGCGCTCCTTGTCTGCCGCCTTGTCGGCGAGGTTCTCGGGCGTTCGCATCATCTCGCCGAACTCGGCCCGGTTTATGTAGTCGACCGCGCCGAGCTCTTTCACCAGCTCGCCCTTCTCGTCGGAGGAGACGACGCCGACCGCGTTGGCGCCCGCCGCTTTGCAGAGCTGCACGGCGAAGACGCCGAGCCCGCCGGCGGCGCCCCAGATCAAGACGTTGTGGCCTGGCTGCAGCTTGCACTGGTCGATCAGCATCCGGTAGGCGGTGAAGTAGGCGAGGCCGTAGCAGGCCGACTCGGACCAGCTCAAGCTCTGCGGCCTCGCGAGCAGCTGCTGCGCCTGGACCTTGGTGAACTGGGCGAAGGAGCCCCAGGTCGTCTCGTAGCCCCAGGCCTTCAGACTCGGCGCCGCCAGCGTGTCCAGCCCATGCACCTCGACATCCTCGTAGGAGGCTTGCATCGGATGTGTCACGACCTCATCGCCCGGCTTCCAGCGGGTTACGCCCTCGCCCACTTTCCAAACGATCCCCGCCGCGTCGGAGCCGCCGATGTGGTGGCCGTGCTCGGGGTGGTCGCCGTAGCCGAACACCGAGACCGGCTTGCCCAGCGCCGCCCAGACGTTGTTGAAGTTGACCCCGGCCGCCATTACCCGCACGATCACCTCGAAGGCGCCGGGCTCGGGCACCTCGACCTGCTCGAGCTGGAAGGCGTCGGTCGGCTCGCCCTCGCGCTCCTGGCGGACCACCCACGCCGCCATCGTCTCCGGCAGCGTTCCGGGCTCTACGTTCAGAGTCGAAGCCGCGTCCACCGACAGAAGGTCAGACACGGATCGCTCCGGGGCCATCCTCGTTGCGACCCTCGTCATCGGACCCGGCCCCGACCAGGATCGAGATCTTGCCGAGGTGCTTGTTTTCGTGCAGCAGCTGGTGCGCCTCGGGGACGCCCTCGAAGCCCATCGTCTTCCAGAGGACCGGGCGGATGCGTCCGTCGATCATCATCCGATTGGCGCGCATGCACTCATACGCGTTGGCGAAGTGCGAGCCGATGATCTGCTTCTGGCGCATCCACAGATAGCGCACGTCGAAGTCGAGTTCGTAGCCCGAGGTTGCGCCGCAGATGACGACTTTGCCGAAGGGCTTGACGACGAAGACCGAGGTCGGGAAGGTCGCCTGGCCGACGTGCTCGAAGACGATGTCTGGAGCGTCGCCGAGGATCTCTTTGACCCGCTTGGCGAAGCCGCGCGATGCCTTGAAGCGCTCCTTGTCGGCCGCCTTGTCGGCGAGGTTCTCGGGCGTTCGCATCATCTCGCCGAACTCGGCCCTGTTTATGTAGTCGACCGCGCCCAGCTGCTTGACCAGCTCGCCCTTCTCGTCGGAGGAGACGACGCCGACCGCGTTGGCTCCGGCTACCTTGCAGAGCTGCACGGCGAAGACACCGAGGCCGCCGGCAGCGCCCCAGATGAGCACGTTGTGGCCGGCCTGCAGATCGCACAGGTCGATCAGCATCCGGTAGGCGGCGAAGTAGCAGCCGGCGTATGTAGAGGCCTCTACCCAGGAGAGGTTCTGCGGGCGCGGCAGCAGTTGCTGCGCCTGCACCTTGGTGAACTGGGCGAAGGAGCCCCAGGTCGTCTCGTAGCCCCAGGCGCACTGACTGGGAGCGGCCAGCGGGTCGAGGCCGTGCACCTCGACGTCCTCGTAGGAGGCTTGATTGCCGTGGATTACGACCTCGTCGCCGGGTTTCCACTGCGTTATGCCCTCGCCCACCTTCCAGACGATCCCCGAGGCGTCGGAGCCGCCGATGTGGTGGCCGTACTCGGGGTGGTCGCCGTAGCCGAAGACCGAGACCGGTTCTCCAAGCGCCGCCCACACGGTGTTGAAGTTGACCCCGGCGGCCATCACGCGGACGATCGCCTCGAAGGGCCCGGGCTCGGGCACCTCTACCTGCTCCAACTCGAAGGCCCCTGTCACGCTTCCCTCGCGCTCCTCGCGGATCACCCACGCCGCCATTGTCTCCGGCAGCGTTCCGGGCTCGACCTCCATCTGGGTGACACTTCCGGTATCGACCGCCAAAACCTGACTCCTATCTGATGGGATTAGTGTGGTCATTGATCGCTTTACCTACTGTCATGTATTGAGGAATATGCCTGCTCGTTGAGAACCTGCTCGACCGCAAGTGCGGTGGATTCCGCGTCCTCGGTCATCATCGTGAAGTGATCCCCCTCGACATCGACCGTCAGGTGCGAGTGCGGCCAAGACACTCGCCACGCAGTGGAATCGCCTGTTGGCATGGTCGATAGCGGTCGAGTGGCACTAACCATCGTGACCGGCGCCTGGATCTCCGCCGGGTGCCATTCGGAGAAGATGCGGAAGTAAGCCGCCATTGCGGTGAGGCGAGTGTCGTCGAGTTGTGCGAATTCCCACTCCTCGGCCCCAAGCTCCGTTATGAACATGGATGTGAACCAGCTCATCGCCTCGCTCTCCTGAAGGTACGTATCCAGAAGGACCACCGCTGCCGGCCCGGTGCCCGCCTCCTCGAGGTGGCTCGCGGCGGCGTGGGCCAGCCACCCGCCGGAGGAGTGGCCGGCCACGACGAAATCGGTATCGATCCCCAGGCGGAGAATCGCCTCGGCCTGGGCTCGCCCCGCCGCCTCGGCGCTCCCGGGCAGCGCCTCCCCCTGCGCGAACCCCGGCGCGGTGAAGGTGAAGACGGGCCTCTTCCCCCGAAATAGCTTTGCGAACCGAACGTATTCCTGCGGGCCGGACATCGCCGCGACCGAAGGCAAGAGGAGCAGGCTTGGCGACTCGGGGCCGTCGGCGAGCCGAACCGCCTCGGGCAGTCGGTCCGGGGGGAGCGAGTCGGCGAAGGTGGGGCGAAATCTCGAAGCGGCCGCGACCAGGTCCATCAGCTCGGTGAACTGCTCCTCGTCGCGAGCCCCCTGCAGAAGAGAGACGAACGTGCTCGGCGCCCCCTCGATGGCAACTGCGCTCGGCGTCTGCAGCTGTGTCAGCAGCCGGCGAGCGAGGGTCGCGGCCGTGGGCCGGCCGGCGAAGGCCGCAACCGGCAACTCGATGCCCGTCGCAGCCCCAAGCCGGTTGCGCAGCTCGACCGCGCCGAGCGAGTCGAAGCCGAGCTCCTGGAAGGCCCGCTCGGGCTCGACCTCGGCCGCCGAGGCGTGGCCGAGCACGGCGGCGGCGTGGGTGCGGACCAGCTCCAGCACGAGCGCCTCGCGCTCTGCCTCGGGGACCTCGGCCAGGCGCTGGGCCAGCGATCCGGCCTGCTTGGCGGGGACGACGCGGATCAGCCCGCGCAGGGTCGCCGGCAGCATCCCGGCCTCGGCCTGGGCGCGCAGCGCGGCGGCGTCGAGATCGGCCGCCGCCAGCAGCGGCTCGGGGCGTGCCACGGCGGCGTCGAAGAGCTCGCCTGCGCGCTCGCTTGGCTGCTCCAGGTGCCCCCAGGCGATCGCGGTGGCCGCCAGGCCCTGGGAGCGGCGCTGGGCGGCGAGCGCGTCGCAGAAGGCGTTGGCCGCCGCAAAGCTGGCCTGGCCGGGGTTGCCGAGCACTCCCGCCAGCGAGGAGAAGAGGACGAAGTGAGAGAGGCCCAGATCCGCGCTCAGCTCGTGCAGGTGCCAGGCGGCGTCTGCCTTGGGGGCGATGACGCGCGCCAGGCGCTCTGGGTCGAGCGACTCGAGCACGCCGTCGTCGAGGACGGCGGCGGCGTGGATGACGGCGCCCAGGGGATGCTCTGGGGGGATCGCGTCGATCGTCTCGGCGAGCCGCTCGCGGTCGCCGGGATCGGAGACGACGAGGGTGGCCTCGACACCGAGCTCGGTCAGCTCCCGCGCGAGCTCGGCCGCCTCGGGGCCCGCGTCGACCAAGAGCAGGTGGCGGGCTCGGTGCTCTGTGGCCAGGTGGCGGGCGATCGTCGCGCCTCGCTCTGAGCCGGCGCCGGCGATCAGGATCGTCTTGTCGGGATCGAGCGCGGTGGCGCCCTCCTCCGCCGGGGCGCGGAAGAGGCGCGGGGCGAGGGTCCTGCCCTCGCGCAGGGCGAGCTGGGGCTCGGTCGCGCTCAGCGCCAGGGCGGCGGGAAGCGCCGCGGTGGAGGCCTCGGTGCCATCGGCGTCGAGCAGGGCAAAGCGGCCGGGGTGCTCGGCTGCGGCGGAGCGCAGAAGGCCCCAGAGGGCGGCGGTGGAGAGCTCTGGCGCCTCGCCCTCCCCGAGGGCCAGCGCTCCCTCGCTCAGCAAGAGCAGGCGCGCCTCGCGCAGGGGCTCGGCGGCGATCCACTCCTGCGCCAGCTCCAGGGCACGCTCGGCGGCGGCTTGGGTGGCGGCGGGCGGGTCCTGGCCCTCTGCCTGGGGGCAGGCGAGGAGGACTGCCTCCGGGGCCGGGGCACCGGCGGCGATCGCCTGCGAGAGCGCGGCGAGGTCGGGGTAGCGCTCGGCCGCGATGCCCTCGACCTCGACCTCGCCGAGGATCGCCGCGGTGGGAGCCGCCTGCGCGCAGGGGATCTCGGTCCACTCCAGGCGGTAGAGGGAGCGCCGCCGCGCGGCGCGCAGCTGCTCTTGGCCCAGCGGCCTGGCGGTGAGCGAGTCGACGCCGAGGAGCGGCGCGCCGTCGGGGTCGAAGGCGCTCAGCGCAAGGCCCTCCTCGGCGGGGGCGATCGCCAGTCGCAGCGAGGGGGCTCCGGCGGTGGCGATCCGCACCCCGCGCCAGCGCGCCGGCAGCGAGGGCTCGCCCTCCTCCCCGCTCTGCAGGCAGGCAAAGCAGGTGAGCGCGTCGAGCAGCGCCGGGTGCAGGGCGAAGCGCTCGGAGCCCTCGCGCTGGGCCTCTGGCAGGGAGAGCTCGGCGTAGATCTCCTCACCGTCTTGCCAGGCCGCGTCGATGCTCTGGAAGGCGGGGCCGTGCTCCAGGCCGACCGCGGCGAGGCGGTCGTGGACGGCCTCGGGGGCAAGCGGCTCGGCTCCCGCCGGTGGCCAGGAGGCGGGGGGCTCGGGCAGCTCCGCCGCCTCGGGGGCGATCAGGCCCTCGGCGTGGCGGCTCCACTCGGGCGCCTCCTCCCCCTCGCCGGCCTCGGGACGCGAGTGGATCGAGACCCGGCGCTCGCCCTCCTCGCCGGGCTCTGCCAGCGAGACCCGCAGTTGCACCGCGCCCTGCTCGGGGAGGGCCAGGGGCTCTTGCAGGGAGAGCTCTGCGAGCGCTCCCCCGCCGAGCTGGGCGGCGGCCTCCAGGGCAAGCTCCAAGAAGACGGTGCCGGCAAGCACGCTCGTGCCCGCCAGGGTGCGCTCTGCCAGCCAGGGGTGGGTCTGGGCGGAGAGGCGACCGGTGAGGGTGAGGCGCTCCCCCTCGGGGTCCTCGATCGCGGCCCCCAGCAGGGGATGGTCGGGGTCCTCTTGGCCGAGGGCGCCGACGTCGCCGGGACTGGCGGCCTGGGAGAGCCAGTAGCGCTTGCGCTGGAAGGGGTAGGTGGGCAGGGGGACGCGCTTGGCGCCGCTGCCGGCGAAGAGGGCCTCCCAGTCGACCTCGGCGCCCGCGGCGTGGGCTTCGGCGAGGGAGAGGGCAAAGCGCTCGGGACCGCCTTCGTCGCGGCGCAGGGTGCCTAGCACCGTCGCCTCCTCCCCGCCGGGGGTGTCCTCGATCGTCTCCTGCACGCCGAAGGCCAGCACCGGGTGGGGGCTGATCTCGACGAAGGTGCGGTGACCCTGCTCGAGCAGGCCGCGGGTGACCTGCTCGAAGCGGACCGTCTCGCGCAGGTTGCGGTACCAGTACTCGGGGCCAAGCTCCGCCGTGTCGAGCGGCCCGCCGGTGACCGTGGAGTGGAAGGGGATCTCGCCCGAGCGGGGCGAGATCGGGGCCAGGGCCTCGAGCAGCTCCTCGCGCAGGACCTCGACGTGGAAGGAGTGAGAGGCGCCGTCGGCACCCGGGATCTCCCTTGCGCGCACGCCCGTATCGACGCACTCGCGAAGCAGCGCGTCGAGCGCGTCGCGATCGCCGGAGAGGACCGCCGTGGAGGGTCCCGTGAGCACCCCCACCTCGATCCGCCCATCCCAACGCTCGAGCAGCGAGTCGAGTCGATCCGCCCCGAGGCCGACGGAGATCATCTTCCCGTGGCCGATCAGGCCCATGAGCACCTTGCTGCGCAGGGCGACGGCCCTCGCCGCCTGCTCCAGCGAGAGGCCGCCGGCCAGGTGTGCCGCCGCGATCTCGCCCCCCGACTGGCCGACGACCGCGGCCGGCTCGACGCCGCAGGCCCGCCAGAGCCGCGCGAGCGAGACCATCGCGGCAAACAGCATCGGCTGCACGACGTCGGGCCTGTCGGCGGGCATCGGGTCCTCGCCGCGCAGGACGCGGTCGAACGACCAGTCCAGGTGGGGTTCGAGCGCCTCCTCGCAGGCGCGCAGCTCGGCCGCGAACAGGGGCGAAGCTGCGCGCAGCTCCAGGGCCATCCCCTGCCACTGAGCGCCGTGGCCGGGGAAGAGGAAGACAGGGCGACGATCGGCGCGGACGGCGCCGAAGGCGACTTCCGGCGCCTCGGCATTCGTCGCGATCGCCACCAGGCTGCCCGACAGCCGATCGCGGTCCTCGCCCACGACGATCGCCCGCCGTTCGAAGCTGGGACGGGTCGTCGCCAGCGAGTAGGCGACATCCGACGGGTCGAGCTCGGGATTCTCGGCCAAATGCGAGCGGAGGCGGCCGGCCGCCTCGCGCAAGGCGACCTCCGATTTGGCCGAGAGCGACAGGAGCAACGGCCCCCTGGGGAGCGGTTGTGCCTCGGTCTCGTCTTCGGTCGCGACCGCCTCGGGCGCCTCCTCGAGGATCACATGCGCGTTGGTGCCGCTCACCCCGAAGGAGGAGACCGCGGCTCGGCGAGGTCGGCCGTTGGCCTCCCAGGGGATCTGCTCGGCGAGCAGCTCGACCTCGCCTCTGGACCACTCGACCTTGGAGGAGGGACGATCCAAGTGCAGGGTCTTCGGCAGTACCCCCGCGCGAATCGCCATCACCATCTTGATCACTCCGGCCGCCCCCGCGGCGGCCTGCGGATGCCCCATGTTCGACTTGATCGAGCCGAGCCACAGCGGCTCATCGCGCTCCCGGCCGTAGGTGGCGAGCAGCGCACCCGCCTCGATCGGGTCGCCGAGGAAGGTCCCGGTGCCGTGACCCTCGACCGCGTCGACGTCTCTCGGCCCGAGCCCGGCGTTGGCGAGCGCCTGGCGGATCACCCGCTCCTGCGAGGGCCCGTTCGGTGCGGTGAGGCCGTTGGAGGCGCCATCCTGGTTGACCGCGCTCCCCTTGATCGTCGCCAGGACCGAGTGGCCGTTGCGCTGCGCGTCGGAGAGGCGCTCGAGCACGAGCACGCCGACGCCCTCGGAAAATCCAGCCCCGTCGGCGGCGTCGGCGAACGACTTGCAGCGCCCGTCGGGAGCCAGGCCTCGCTGAAGGCTGAAGAGGATGAAGCCGGTCGGGGTGGGCATCACCGTCACTCCACCCGCGAGGGCGAGCGAGCACTCGCCGCCGCGCAGCGCCTGGGCGGCGAGGTGGAGGGTCACCAGCGAGGAGGAGCAGGCGGTGTCGATCGTCACCGCCGGCCCCGCCAGGTCGAGCGTGTAGGCGACCCTGCCGGAGGCGACGCTGGGCGACATGCCGGTGGCGAAGTAGCTGTCGCGGGCGTCGTCGGGGACGAACGACTGATAGTCGCTGGGGCTGATCCCGACGAACACGCCGGTCGGCGAGCCGCGCAGCGCACGCGGATCGACGGCGGCGTCTTCCAGGGCCTCCCAGCAGGTTTCCAGCAGCAGCCGCTGCTGGGGGTCCATCGTCACCGCCTCGCGCGGGCTGATGCCGAAGAACTCGGCGTCGAAGCGGGGGGCGTCATCTAGGAAGCCGCCTTCGCACGCGTAGCTGGTGCCCGCATGCTCGGGGTCGGGGTGATAGACGCGATCGAGATCCCAGCCACGGTCGGTCGGGAACTCGGCGATCGCGTCGCGACCCTCCTCGACCAGCTTCCACAGCTGCGCCGGGGAGTCCACTCCGCCCGGGTAGCGACAGCCGATGCCGACGATCGCGATCGGCTCGCGGCCGCTCGCCTCGATCTCGCCGAGGCGCCGGCGCGTGCTGTGCAAGTCGGCGGTTGCCCGCTTGAGGTACTCGCGAAGCCTGTCTTCGTTCGTCATGGCTGCCCCAGCTCCCGGTCCAGCGCGGCGAACATCTCCTCGTCGGTGGCGTCGGCGAACTCGCTCCGGTCCCCGTCGTCGAGCCCCGCCGCCAAGCCGCGCAGGCGCGCCGCCAGCCGGCTGCGCTCTTCCTCGGAGGCGACCGCGGTCAGCGCCTGCTCGAGCCGCTCGAGCTCGGCATCGGCCGATCGGCCGCCAGCCGCCTCGCCGGCCGAGTCCGGGAGCTGCGCCTCGGCCAGCAGAAACGCGGCCAGCTTGGCCGAGCTCGGATAGTCGAAGACGATCGTCGCCGGCAGTCGCAGGCCGGTCGCCGTGGCGAGGCGATTGCGCAGCTCGACCGCGGAAAGCGAGTCGAAGCCCAGATCCTGGAAGGACCGATCCGGATCGACGGAATCGGCCGAGCTGTGACCCAGCACGGTGGCGACCTCGGCCCGAACGCGACCGAGCGCGAGGGGCTGCCGCTCTTCCTCGGGAAGGGTGGCAAGCTCCGCCGCGAGCGAGCCCGCCTCGGGGGGGCGCCGGATCGGCCCGCGGACCAGCCCCCGCAGCACGGGCGCGACGACGCCGGCCTCCGCCTGTGCCCGCAAGCCGGCGGGATTGAGGCGAACCGGCAGGACGACCGGGAGGTCGGCGCCGAGCGCCGCGTCGAAGAGCGCGAGCCCCTGCTCCCGGTCGAGGACCCCGACGCCCATGCGCTCTGCCAGCGTCAGTTCGTACTCGCTCAGTCGCGAGGCCAGCCCGCTGGACCGTTCCCAGACCCCCCAGGCAATCGAGTTGGCGGCTAGCCCCTGGGACCGGCGGTGTTCCGCCAGCGCATCGAGGAAGAGATTCGCTGCCGCGTAGTCTCCGGCCCCCGGGCCGCCGAGGACACTCGACATCGAGGAGAAGAGGACGAAGCGGGGGACGTCCATCTCCGCCGTCAGCTCGTGCAGGTGCCAGGCGGCGTCGGCCTTGGGAGCGAAGACCCGGTCGATCTGCTCTGGGCCGAGCGAGTCGACCAGGCCGCCGGCCACCCCGGCGGCGGTGTGGACGACGGCTCCCAGCGGGCGCTCCCCCGGAATCGAGTCCAGCAGCGCCTTCAGCTGACTGCGATCGGCGACGTCGCAGGAGGCGATGGTCGGCTCCGCGCCAAGCTCGGCCAGCTCGGCGGCGAGCTCCCTGGCTCCCTCCGCCTCTTCGCCGCTGCGACTGACGAGGAGCAGGTGGCGGGCCCCGTGGCGCTCGGCGAGATGGCGAGCGAGCAGGGCGCCGAGACCGCCGGTCCCGCCGGTGATCAGGACGGTGGCATCGGGGTCGATCGACGGTTTGGCGACCTGCCCGTCCTCCGCCTCAGCCCCGGCGCGCACCAACCGCGGCACCAGCGGCACCCCTCCGCGCAGGGCGAGCTGAGGCTCGTCGCCGACCAGAGCCAGGGCGGCCGGAAGCGCCTCGAGGGAGTCGTCCCCTCGGTCGAGGTCGATCAGCGCGAGGCTCTCCGGGTGCTCGTACTGGACGGAACGCACGAGGCCCCAGAGCGGCGCCACCGCCGGATCGGCCGACTCGCCCTCTGCGGCGGCGACGCCACCGCGGGTGATCAGCACCAGCCTCGCCTGGGCAAGCCGCTCCTCCGCGAGCCATTCCTGAATCAGCTCGAGCGCCGATTCGGCAGTTGCGCGAGCCGCACGGGCGAGATCGGCGGAGTCCTCGCCTCCCTCCGGCGCGACGAGCGCGGCGACGGTCTCCGGAAGCGAAGTCGCCTCGCGCAGCGCCGCGATGCTCTCGTAGCGCTCGGCGCCGGGGAGATCGAGTGGGCCGAGCGCGGCGAGCCGCGGCGCGGCGGCGCCCGCTGGATCGGCCCCGTTTGCGTCCCCGTGACGAGCCTCCGACCACTCCAGCTCGAAGAGCCCTTCCTGCTGGCGCTTCGCGTCGCGCAGCTGCTCTTCGCCGATCGGCCGCACGAGCAGCGAGCCGACCTGGGCCACCGTCGCTCCCTCTTCGTCGGCGAGCGTGAGCGACACGCGGTCGTCCTCGATGCCGATCCTGACCCTCAGCTTCGCCTTGCCCCGGGCGCGAAGATCCACCCGGTTCCAGGAGAAGGCGAGCATCGGGGCCTGCGCCCCGTCGGCGCCCAGCGCGCCGAGGGTGGAGCTGTGAACCGCCGCGTCGAGCAGCGCGGGGTGAATGCCGAAGCGTCCCGCTTCCCGGCGCTGCTCGGGGGCGAGGGACACCTCGGCGAAGACCTCGTTGCCGTCTTGCCAGGCGGCGTCGAGGCCCTGGAAGGCGGGGCCGTACTCGATGCCGGCATCGGCGAGACGCTCGTAGAAGTCCGTGACCGCAAGCGTCTCCGCGCCTGCCGGGGGCCATGCGGCGAGTGGCTCGGCGGCAACGGCAGCCTCGCTGGAGAGGGTCCCGGTGGCGTGGAAGGTCCACTCTGGCTCTTCCCCCTCCTCGACCCGCTCCGCTCGAGAGTGGATCGAGATCTCGCGTCCTCCCTCCTCGTCTGGTCCCGAGACCGATACCTGAACCGCCACCCCGTCCTGCTCGGGCAGGATCAGGGGCGCCTGCATGGTCAGCTCGCGGACCTGCTCGGCACCAACCCGTTCGGCGGCGTTCAGGGCCAGCTCGAGGAAAGCGGCACCGGGGAGCAGCGCGACGCCGGCGACTGCATGGTCGGCCAACCAGGGGTGGGTCTGCAGCGAGAGGCGGCCGGTGAGCAAGAGGCCGTCGTCCTCGGCCAGGGCGATCGCGGCCCCCAGCAACGGGTGGTCGGCGCCGCTCTGGCCGATCGCGGCGGGATCCCCGCCGCCGGCAGAGGCCTCGAGCCAGTAGCGCTTGCGCTGGAAGGGATAGGTGGGCAGAGGGACGTGCTTGACGGCCCCCGGGGCGAGCAACGCGTCCCACTCGACCGCGACGCCGTGAGCATGGGCCTCGGCCAGCGAGAGGGCGAAGCGATCGGGATCGCTCTCCCCCCGCCTCAGCGTGGCGAGGACCGCAGCCTCCGCGGGGTCCGAGAGGACGTCGTCGACCGTTTCCTGCACCCCGAAGGCCAGCACCGGGTGCGGGCCGATCTCGACGAAGGAGCGCCTTCCCTGCTGCAACAGGGACCGCACGACCGGCTCGAGGCGCACCGTCTGACGCAAATTGCGGTACCAGTAGTCCGGGCCCAGCTCGGACGTATCGAGCGGCCCCTCGACGACCGTGGAGTGGAAGGGGATCTCACCGCTTCGGGGGGAGATCGGTGCGAAGGCCTCGATCAACTCCTCCTCCAACGCCTCGATCTGGGCCGAGTGGGCGGCGTAGTCGACGGCGATTCGTTGGGCGCGCACCCCCTCCGACTCGCAGGTCGCATGCAGCTCGGCGATCGCGTCGGGGCTTCCGGACACCACCAGCGAGGCCGGACCGTTGATCGCCGCCAGCGAGGCGCGGCCATCGAGCCGCTCCAGGTGCGGGGCGAGCTCCTCGGGCCTGGCCGAGACCGAGAGCATCCCGCCCTGCCCGGCGATGCTCGCCATCGCCTTGCCGCGCTGAGCGACGACCAGGGCGGCATCGGCAAGGGAGAGGCCGCCGGCGACGTGGGCGGCGGCGATCTCCCCCTGGGAGTGGCCGACGACGATCGCCGGCTCGACGCCCAGCTCCTTCCACAAGGCAGCGAGCGAGACCATCACCGCGAAGAGGGCCGGCTGCACGACGTCGAGGCGGTCCAGCCAGCCGGCGTCCTCTCCGCGCAGGACCTCGCCAAGCGACCAGCTCACATGCGGGGAGAGCGCCTCCTCGCAGGCGGCGATCCGCTCGGCAAAGACCGGTGAGGACTCGATCAGCTCGGCCGCCATCCCGGCGTGCTGGGCACCCTGACCCGCGAAGAGGAAGACGGGACGGGGCTCGGCCCGGGCCACGCCGCGGGCAAGACCCCCGGGCTCCGAGCCCCGGCCGAGCGCTGCGAGACTCTCGACAAGCTCCTCGCGGCTCCGCCCGATCGCGACGGCGCGCTGCTCGAAGCTGGAGCGGGTGGCGGTGAGCGAGTGGGCGACGTCGGCGAGGTCGAGCCCGGGACGCTCGGTCAGATGCGTCGCCATACGGGTGGCAGCCTCGTGCAGGGCGGGCTCCGACCTGGCCGAGATCGGCAGCAGCATCGGCCCGCGCAGGAGCCGGGCAGCGGGCGCGGAGCCGGCTTCCTCCCGCTCCTCCTCGGCCGTGGCCGGCTCGGGCGCCTGCTCGAGGATCACGTGGGCGTTGGTGCCGCTGACCCCGAAGGAGGAGACGCCGGCGCGCCGGGGCCGTCCGTCCACCTCCCACTGCCGCGACTCGGTGAGCAGCTCCACCTCCCCGGCACCCCAGTCGACTTTGGAGGAGGGGCTGTCGACGTGCAGCGTCTTCGGCAGCACGCCTTCGCGCAGCGCCATCGTCATCTTGATCGTCCCGGCGACCCCGGCCGCGGCCGCGGCGTGACCGATGTTGGACTTGATCGAGCCGAGCCTCAGAGGCTCGTCGCGCTCCTGGCCGTAGGTCGCGAGCAACGCCCCCGCCTCGATCGGGTCGCCGAGGATCGTCCCGGTGCCGTGGGCCTCGACCGCGTCGACGTCCTTCGCCTGCAAGCCGGCGTTTGCCAGCGCCTGGCGGATCACCCGCTCCTGCGCAGGCCCGTTGGGGGCGGTGAGCCCGTTGGAGGCACCGTCCTGGTTGACCGCGCTCCCCCTGATCGTGGCGAGGACCGAGTGGCCGTTGCGCTGCGCGTCGGAGAGGCGCTCGAGCACGAGCATGCCCGCACCCTCCGCCCAGGAGGTTCCGTCGGCGCCCTCGGCGAAGGACTTGCAGCGCCCGTCGGGGGCGAGGCCGCGCTGACGGCTGAACTCGGCAAATATCCCCGGGCTGGCGAGAATGGTCGCTCCTCCCGCTAGAGCCAGGCTGCACTCACCGCCGCGCAGGGACTGGACGGCCAGATGCGTCGCGACCAGCGAGGAGGAGCAGGCTGTGTCGATGCTGATCGCCGGCCCCTCGAGGCCGAGTGTGTAGGCGACTCGCCCGGAGACGACGCTGGGCATCAACCCGATCGTGGCGTAGCCCTCGAGCTCCTCGTCGACGGCGAGACCGACCCCGTAGTCGGTGGCGCCTACCCCGGCGAAGACGCCGGTCCGGCTGCCGCGCAAGAGGGTGGGGTCGATGCCCGCGTCCTCCAGGGCCTCCCAGGAGACTTCCAGCAGCAGCCGCTGCGACGGGGCAAGCGCCAGCGCCTCGCGCGGGCTGATGCCGAAGAAGTCGGTGTCGAAGCCGGTTGCGTCGTCGACGAAGCCGCCGTGGCGCACGTAGCTGGTGCCGGGATGGTCCGGGTCGGGGTCGTAGAAGCCGTCCAGGTTCCAGCCGCGGTCGGCGGGGAACTCCGAGATCGCGTCGGTGCCCGAGGAGACGAGCTCCCAAAGGTCGGTCGGCGAGGCGACCCGGCCGGGCAGGCGACAGGCCATGCCGACGATCGCTATCGGCTCTCGCGCCTGCGATTCGAGCTCATGTACACGCCGGTGGGACCTGCGCAGATCGACTGTCACCTTGTCCAGGTACTGACGCAACTTCGCCTCGTCGCTCATCGCGATCCCCCTAGCTCCTGGTCGATCAGCTCGAAAACCTCGTCATGCGACAGCGAGCCCAGGTCCGCATCGCCGTCCCCCGCGGAGGAATCCGCGCTCGGTAGCTCCAAAAGGAAGGACCGCAGGCGGGCGCCGATCTCCTCGCGCAGGCGGCTGTCGGCCTCGCTGGAGGCGAGCGTCGCTTCCAGCGTCGCCAGCGCCTCGCCCGCTGCGGACTCGGCGCTCGACGGGCCTTCGTCGGCCACGAGCTCGGCTGTCAGGTAGCGGGCCATCGCCGCTGCCGATGGGTAGTCGAAGACCAACGTCGGCGGCAAGCGCAGGCCCGTCGCAGCCCCAAGCCGGTTGCGCAGCTCGACCGCGCCGAGCGAGTCGAAGCCGAGCTCCTGGAAGGCCCGCTCGGGCTCGACCTCGGCCGCCGAGGCGTGGCCGAGCACGGCGGCGGCGTGGGTGCGGACCAGCTCCAGCACGAGCGCCTCGCGCTCTGCCTCGGGGACCTCGGCCAGGCGCTGGGCCAGCGATCCGGCCTGCTTGGCGGGGACGACGCGGATCAGCCCGCGCAGGGTCGCCGGCAGCATCCCGGCCTCGGCCTGGGCGCGCAGCGCGGCGGCGTCGAGATCGGCCGCCGCCAGCAGCGGCTCGGGGCGTGCCACGGCGGCGTCGAAGAGCTCGCCTGCGCGCTCGCTTGGCTGCTCCAGGTGCCCCCAGGCGATCGCGGTGGCCGCCAGGCCCTGGGAGCGGCGCTGGGCGGCGAGCGCGTCGCAGAAGGCGTTGGCCGCCGCAAAGCTGGCCTGGCCGGGGTTGCCGAGCACTCCCGCCAGCGAGGAGAAGAGGACGAAGTGAGAGAGGCCCAGATCCGCGCTCAGCTCGTGCAGGTGCCAGGCGGCGTCTGCCTTGGGGGCGATGACGCGCGCCAGGCGCTCTGGGTCGAGCGACTCGAGCACGCCGTCGTCGAGGACGGCGGCGGCGTGGATGACGGCGCCCAGGGGATGCTCTGGGGGGATCGCGTCGATCGTCTCGGCGAGCCGCTCGCGGTCGCCGGGATCGGAGACGACGAGGGTGGCCTCGACACCGAGCTCGGTCAGCTCCCGCGCGAGCTCGGCCGCCTCGGGGCCCGCGTCGACCAAGAGCAGGTGGCGGGCTCGGTGCTCTGTGGCCAGGTGGCGGGCGATCGTCGCGCCTCGCTCTGAGCCGGCGCCGGCGATCAGGATCGTCTTGTCGGGATCGAGCGCGGTGGCGCCCTCCTCCGCCGGGGCGCGGAAGAGGCGCGGGGCGAGGGTCCTGCCCTCGCGCAGGGCGAGCTGGGGCTCGGTCGCGCTCAGCGCCAGGGCGGCGGGAAGCGCCGCGGTGGAGGCCTCGGTGCCATCGGCGTCGAGCAGGGCAAAGCGGCCGGGGTGCTCGGCTGCGGCGGAGCGCAGAAGGCCCCAGAGGGCGGCGGTGGAGAGCTCTGGCGCCTCGCCCTCCCCGAGGGCCAGCGCTCCCTCGCTCAGCAAGAGCAGGCGCGCCTCGCGCAGGGGCTCGGCGGCGATCCACTCCTGCGCCAGCTCCAGGGCACGCTCGGCGGCGGCTTGGGTGGCGGCGGGCGGGTCCTGGCCCTCTGCCTGGGGGCAGGCGAGGAGGACTGCCTCCGGGGCCGGGGCACCGGCGGCGATCGCCTGCGAGAGCGCGGCGAGGTCGGGGTAGCGCTCGGCCGCGATGCCCTCGACCTCGACCTCGCCGAGGATCGCCGCGGTGGGAGCCGCCTGCGCGCAGGGGATCTCGGTCCACTCCAGGCGGTAGAGGGAGCGCCGCCGCGCGGCGCGCAGCTGCTCTTGGCCCAGCGGCCTGGCGGTGAGCGAGTCGACGCCGAGGAGCGGCGCGCCGTCGGGGTCGAAGGCGCTCAGCGCAAGGCCCTCCTCGGCGGGGGCGATCGCCAGTCGCAGCGAGGGGGCTCCGGCGGTGGCGATCCGCACCCCGCGCCAGCGCGCCGGCAGCGAGGGCTCGCCCTCCTCCCCGCTCTGCAGGCAGGCAAAGCAGGTGAGCGCGTCGAGCAGCGCCGGGTGCAGGGCGAAGCGCTCGGAGCCCTCGCGCTGGGCCTCTGGCAGGGAGAGCTCGGCGTAGATCTCCTCACCGTCTTGCCAGGCCGCGTCGATGCTCTGGAAGGCGGGGCCGTGCTCCAGGCCGACCGCGGCGAGGCGGTCGTGGACGGCCTCGGGGGCAAGCGGCTCGGCTCCCGCCGGTGGCCAGGAGGCGGGGGGCTCGGGCAGCTCCGCCGCCTCGGGGGCGATCAGGCCCTCGGCGTGGCGGCTCCACTCGGGCGCCTCCTCCCCCTCGCCGGCCTCGGGACGCGAGTGGATCGAGACCCGGCGCTCGCCCTCCTCGCCGGGCTCTGCCAGCGAGACCCGCAGTTGCACCGCGCCCTGCTCGGGGAGGGCCAGGGGCTCTTGCAGGGAGAGCTCTGCGAGCGCTCCCCCGCCGAGCTGGGCGGCGGCCTCCAGGGCAAGCTCCAAGAAGACGGTGCCGGCAAGCACGCTCGTGCCCGCCAGGGTGCGCTCTGCCAGCCAGGGGTGGGTCTGGGCGGAGAGGCGACCGGTGAGGGTGAGGCGCTCCCCCTCGGGGTCCTCGATCGCGGCCCCCAGCAGGGGATGGTCGGGGTCCTCTTGGCCGAGGGCGCCGACGTCGCCGGGACTGGCGGCCTGGGAGAGCCAGTAGCGCTTGCGCTGGAAGGGGTAGGTGGGCAGGGGGACGCGCTTGGCGCCGCTGCCGGCGAAGAGGGCCTCCCAGTCGACCTCGGCGCCCGCGGCGTGGGCTTCGGCGAGGGAGAGGGCAAAGCGCTCGGGACCGCCTTCGTCGCGGCGCAGGGTGCCTAGCACCGTCGCCTCCTCCCCGCCGGGGGTGTCCTCGATCGTCTCCTGCACGCCGAAGGCCAGCACCGGGTGGGGGCTGATCTCGACGAAGGTGCGGTGACCCTGCTCGAGCAGGCCGCGGGTGACCTGCTCGAAGCGGACCGTCTCGCGCAGGTTGCGGTACCAGTACTCGGGGCCAAGCTCCGCCGTGTCGAGCGGCCCGCCGGTGACCGTGGAGTGGAAGGGGATCTCGCCCGAGCGGGGCGAGATCGGGGCCAGGGCCTCGAGCAGCTCCTCGCGCAGGACCTCGACATATCTGGAGTGGGAGGCCATCGACGTGGGCAACCGGCGCGCCCGAACGCCCTCCTCCTCGCATTGCCGGAGGAGCTCGGCCAACGCCTCGGCCTCGCCCGAGACGATCGCCGACGCTGGGCCGTTGACGGCCGCGACCTCGATCCGGCCGTCCCAGTGCGCGATGAGGGCTTCGAGCGGCTTCGTCGCAAGCGAGATCGACGCGAGCCCGCCCTGACCCATCAGAGTGGCGATCAGTCGACTGCGCACCGCGACCAAGCGCGATGCATCCTCCAGCGAGAGACCGCCGGCCAGGTGCGCCGCGGCGATCTCGCCCAGCGAATGGCCAGAGACGACAGCGGGCTCCACGCCGAGCTTGCGCCAGAGCTTGGCGAGAGAGACCATCAGCGCGAACAGCGCGGGCTGAACCACATCGAGCCTGTCGAGCGAAGCGTTGCTCTCGTCGCGCAGCGCATCCGTCAGGGACCAGTCGACGAACGGCGAGAGCGCCCCCTCGCACGCATCGATCTCGGCGGCGAGGTAAGGCGAGGAGTCGATCAGCTCGAGTCCCATTCCCAGCCACTGGGAACCGTGACCCGAGAAGAGATAGGCGACCTTCCCAGGGCGGGCTCGAGCGGCGACTGCCCCTTCCGACGGCTCGCCCGCGGCGAGCGCTGCGAGGGCGGCCATGAGCTGTCCTCGGTTCCCGCCCAGGGCGACCCCACGGTGCTCGAAGGCATGGCGAGTCGTGGCCAGCGAGTAAGCGACGTCGGCGGGGTCGACTGCCGGATCCGACTGCATGTGGGCGACGAGCCGGGCGGCGGCCTCGCGCAAGGCGGGCTCCGACCTGGCCGAGAGGACGAGCGGAGCCGGTCCGCCGACGATGCGCTCCGCAGGCTTGTCCGAGCCACGATCGACCGGGGCATCCTCGTGTTGCTCGGGCGCCTCCTCGAGGATCACATGCGCGTTGGTGCCGCTCACCCCGAAGGAGGAGACCGCGGCTCGGCGAGGTCGGCCGTTTCGCTCCCAGGTCCGCGACTCGGCAAGCAGCTCGATCTCCCCCGTCTCCCACTCGACCTTGGAGGAGGGCGCGTCCATGTGGAGCGTGCGCGGCAGCGTGCCCTCGCGCATCGCCAGCGTCATCTTGATCACTCCTGCCACGCCTGCCGCGGCCTGGGTGTGGCCGATGTTCGACTTGATCGAGCCGAGGCGCAGCGGCTCATCGCGCTCCTGGCCATAGGTGGCGAGCAGCGCCCCTGCCTCGATCGGGTCGCCGAGGGTCGTTCCCGTGCCGTGGGCCTCGACTGCGTCTACGTCCTTCGGCTCGATCCCGGCGTTCGCAAGTGCCTGGCGGATCACCCGCTCCTGCGAGGGGCCGTTGGGGGCTGTCAAGCCGTTGGAGGCGCCGTCTTGGTTGACGGCGGAGCCCTTGATCGTGGCGAGGATCGTGTGGCCCGCTCGCTGCGCGTCGGAGAGCCGCTCGAGCACGAGGACCCCCGTGCCCTCGGCCAGGCTCGTGCCGTCGGCTGCCTCGGCGAACGGCTTGCAGATCCCGTCGGGGGCCAGGCCCCGCTGGCGGCTGAAGAAGGTGAACGCGCCCGGGGTCGAGAGCACCGTCACCCCGCCCGCCAGGGCCAGCGAGCACTCGCCCCCGCGCAGCGCCTGGGCGGCGAGGTGCATGGCGACCAGCGAGGAGGAGCAGGCGGTGTCGACCGTCATCGTCGGTCCCTCCAGCCCGAGCGTGTAGGCGACCCGGCCGGAGACGATGCTGGAGGTCATTCCCGGGCTCACGCCCTGATCGATCGCCCCGTAGTCCTGGAACATGACCCCGGCGAAGACGCCAGTCGGCGTACCGCGGAGCTTGCCGGGGTCGAGGCCGGCGCTCTCCAGCGCCTCCCAGGAGCCTTCCAGCAGCGAGCGCTCCTGAGGATCCATGATCAGCGCCTCGCGCGGGGAGATGCCGAAGAAGCCCGGGTCGAAGCCGCCGGCGTCGGCGACGAAGCCGCCGGCGCGGACGTAGGACGTGCCGGGGTTGTCGGGATCGGGGTGGTAGAGGCGCTCGAGGTCCCAGCCACGGTCGGCGGGGAACTCCGAGATGCCTTCACGCCCCTCGGCGAGGAGATCCCAGAGCTCCTCCGGGGAGGCGACCCCGCCGGGGTAGCGGCAGCTCATGCCGACAATCGCGATCGGGTCGTCGGCGGACACGGCGAGGCTGGGCGCGGCGATCGCGGCCAAACCGTCTCCTTCCACCTGGGCGAGCACGAACTTCGCCAGCGCGGCGGGGGACGGGTAGTCGAAGACGACGGTGGCCGTCAGGCGCAGGCCCGCTGCCGCGCTGAGCCGGTTGCGCAGCTCCACCGCGGCCAGCGAGTCGAAGCCGAGATCCCTGAACGCCGCACCCGAATCCACCTCGGTGGCCGAGGGGTGGCCGAGCACCGCGGCGACGTGGTCGAGGACAAGCTCGAGCACGGCAGCCTCGCGCTCCTCCGCGGAAACGGATGCGAGGCGCACCGCGAGCGAGCCCGCGTCGCCCGCCGGTCGCACCGGCGCACGCACCAGCGCCCGCAGGATCGCGGGCAGCGTTCCCGCGGCGGCCTGCCCGCCGAGCACGGCCGCGTCGAACTCGGCCGGGGCCAACAGCGACTCGTTGGCGGCGAGAGCCGCGTCGAGCAGTCGCAGGCCCTGCTCGGCGGGCATCGGAACCAGCCCGAGGCGCTCGCGAACCTGCAGCGCCAGGCGGGTCTCTCCCACCTCAGCCTGCGACTCCCCGAGCATCGCGCTCTCCAGGGCCAGGCCTCCCCAGGCAAGCGAGGATGCGGCCAGCCCTTGGGAGCGGCGCTGGGCGGCGAGCGCGTCGAGGAAGGTGTTGGCGGCGGCGTAATTGGCCTGGGCGGCAGATCCGAGCAGGCCCGCGGCAGAGGAGAACATGACGAACCGGGAGAGGTCGAGCCCGGCGGTCAGCTCGTGCAGGTGCCAGGCGGCGTCCACCTTGGGGCGCATCGTCCGCTGCAGGCGCTCGGGGTCGAGCGACTCGAGCACGCCGTCGTCGAGCACGGCGGCGGAGTGGAACACGGCGCCGATGGGACGCTCGTCGGGGACCGAATCCAGCAGCCGGCGGAGCTCGTCGCGCTCGGCAACGTCGCAGGCGGCGATCTGGACCTCGGCGCCGAGCGCTTCGAGCTCTTCCTTCAGCTCTGCCGCTCCCTCGGCCTCAGCGCCACTGCGGCTGACGAGCAACAGGCGACGCGTGCCATGGCGCTCGGCGAGATGGCGGGCGACGAGGGCGCCGAGGCCGCTGACGCCGCCGGTGATGAGGACGGTGCGCTCGGGGTCTATCGGCGGCGCGTCCGGTTCGCCCTCGACCAGGGCACGGGTCAGGCGGGGAACGAGCAGAGACCCCTCGCGCAGGGCGAGCTGGGGCTCCTCGCCGCCCAGCGAAAGCGCGGCGGCGAGCGCCCCGTTGGACGCCGCGGTGTCGTCGGTGTCGAGCAGGGCGAAGCGGGTGGGGTGCTCAGACTGAGCCGAGCGCACCAATCCCCACAACGGCGCCTGGCCAAGGTCGAGCACCCCGTCGCCCTCGCCGAGGGAAACCCCTCTGCTCGTAAGGACGCAGAGGCGGGCTCCGTCGAGCTCCTCCGCCCCTGCCCAATCCTGCGCCAGGGAGAGGGCGCCGCGGACGGCCGCGTGGGCGGCCTCGAGGGTGCCCTCGCCGGCAGCGGGGACCGCGGGCGCGACGACGATCTCAGGGGTGGATGAGCCGGCGGCGATCGCCTCTCTGAGCGCGGCGAGGTCCGGGTATCGCTCGGCCGCGAGTCCCTCGATCTCGGTGTCACCGAGCAGGGCGAAGCGAGGGGACTCGGCTCCCCCAGAGCTCGGCGAGACCTCGACCCAGTCGAGTCGATGTAGCGGCAGCCGGCGACGTGCAGCCGCCTGCAGCTGTGCTTGATCGATCGGCCGCAGGAGGAGCGAATCGATCGAGGCGACGGGATCGCCGTCTTCGCCATACGCCACGACGTTGCCCTGCTCCTCGCTCGGGGTCGTCTGCACCCGCAGGGTCCTCGCCCCCGTCGAGACGACGCGCACGCCGCGCCAGGCAAATGGCACTGAGAGCTCGGCGTACTCGCCGTCGGAAGTCGACATCAAAGCGAGGGCGGCATGCCCCGCGGCGTCGAGCAGGGCCGGGTGGAGGCCGAAGCGGCCGGCTTCTTGAACCTGCTCCGCGGACAGGGAGACCTCGGCGAACACCTCGCCCCCGCGCTCCCAGGCGGCGTCGAGCCGCTGGAAGGCGGGTCCGTACTCGAAGCCGGCGCCGTCGAGATCTTCGTACATGGTGTCCAGGGAGATCGGCTCCGCTCCCCGCGGCGGCCACTCGGCGAGCGGGGCCGGGGCCTCGGGCGCCTGCGCGGTGAGGATGCCCTCGGCGTGGCAGCTCCAGTCCGCGGGCTCCTCCCCCTCCTCGCCCTCGGCTCGCGAGTGGATCGAGATCTCCCTGCGGCCCTGCTCATCTGGGCCCGAGACGGATACCTGCAGGGCCACCGCTCCCGACTCGGGCAGGATCAAGGGGCTCTGCAGGGTCAGCTCCTCGACGCACTGTGCGCCGCTCAGCTCCGCCGCCTTCAAGGCCAGCTCCAAGAAGGCGGTGCCGGGGAGAAGGACGGTGCCGGCGACGGCGTGGTCTGCGAGCCAGGGGTGGGTGGAGAGCGAGAGGCGCCCGGTCAGGGTGATGCCCTCTCCGCGTGGGTCTTCGAGGACCGCGGAGAGCAAGGGGTGATCGGCGTCGCTTTGGCCGATCGAGGTCGGATCGGAGCCGGTTGCGGATGAGTCGAGCCAGTAGCGCTTCCTTTGGAAGGGATAGGTGGGCAGAGGGACTCGCTTTGCACCGGTGCCCTCGAAGAGCTCTGCCCAGTCGAGCTTCGCTCCCTGGGCCTGGGCGCTTGCGAGGGAGAGGGCCAGGCCCTTGGTCTCGGGGCGTCCCTCGCGCAGGGTGGGGATCGTCTTTGCCTCTGCCTCTAGTGCCTCGAGGCACTCTTCGGCCATCGCGCAGAGGACCGGGTCTGGGCCGAGCTCCAGGTAGGCGCTCGCTCCCTGCTCTCTTAGGGTCGCTACCGCGTCTGCGAAGCGCACCGGCGCTCGCACGTGGGCGACCCAGTAGGCGGGGTCGGTTGCCTGCTCTGCGGTCAGGACCTCGCCGCTCGTGTTGGAGACGATCGAGATCTGGGGCGCTTCGTAGGAGAGGCTTTGGGCTACCTCTTCGAACTGATCCAGCATCGGCTCGATCAGGGGCGAGTGGAAAGCATGGGAGACGGTCAGGCGCTTGGTCTTCCTGTCCTGCTCTTGCCAGTGGGCCTCGGCTCGATCGATTGCTTCTGAGCTTCCCGAGAGGACGGTTGCCATCGGCCCGTTGATCGCGGCGATGTCGATCTCTTGCTCTTTGCCTTCGATCGAGTCGAGCGCCTCTTGCTCTGTGGCCTGGATCGCGAGCATCGCCCCGCCCTTGGGCAGGGCGCTCATCAGGGCTCCCCTGGCGACGATCAGCTTGGCTGCGTCTTTCAGCTCGAGGACGCCTGCCAGGTGTGCTGCCGATATCTCCCCTACCGAGTGGCCGGTGAGCAGATCTGGCTTTAGGCCCAGTGAGGCAAGCGCTCTATAGAGGGAGACCTGCAAGGCGAAGAGGGCGGGCTGTGCGTAGGCGGTGTCGTTCAGCGCCGCTTGGTCTTCGCCGAAGAGGACATCCTTCAGCGGGGTGTCGAGATGGCGGTCCAGTTGCTCGCAGACCTCGTCGAAGGTTTCTTCGAAGACCGGGCTCTCCTCGTAGAGCTCCTTGCCCATGCCGAGGCGCTGGGAGCCCTGGCCGGTTAGGAGGTAGGCGAGCTTGCCGCTGCTTGCCTTGGCGGCGGTTAGGTTGGCCGAGGGCTTGCCCTGCGCCAGTGCCTCCAGGGCCTCGATCAGCTCGGAGCGCTCTGTCCCTATGGCAACTGCTCTTTGCTCGAAGGCGGAGCGGGTGGTTGCCAGCGAGTAGGCGACGTCTATTGGCTCTAGCTCTGGGTTGTCCCTCAGGTGAGAGGCGAGGCGTGCGGCGGCCTCGGCTAGGGCGGGCTCGCTCTTTGCCGAGAGGGGTAGCAAGGGCGGGACCGGGAGCGGTTGCTTGGAGGAGGCAGCCGAGTCCTCGGCGGGGTCCCCCGCACCCTGCGCCGTGGCTGCGACGGGCTCCGGCGCCTCCTCCAAGATCAGGTGGGCGTTGGTGCCGCTCGCCCCGAAAGAGGAGACGCCGGCTCGGCGCGGTCCCCCGTTGGGCTCCCAGGGCACCTGCTCGGTCAGCAGCTCGACCCCCCCCGCCTCCCACTCGACCTTGGAGGAGGGGCTGTCGACGTGCAGCGTCTTCGGCAGAACCCCTGCCCGCATCGCCATGGTCATCTTGATTACGCCGGCCACTCCTGCCGCCGCCTGGGTGTGACCGATGTTCGACTTGATCGAGCCGAGGCGCAGCGGCTCGTCGCGCTCCTGGCCATAGGTGGCTAGCAGCGCACCCGCCTCGATCGGGTCGCCGAGGGTCGTTCCCGTGCCGTGGGCCTCGACCGCGTCTACGTCCTTTGGCTCGATCCCGGCGTTCGCCAACGCCTGGCGGATCACCCGCTCCTGGGAGGGGCCGTTGGGGGCGGTGAGGCCGTTGGAGGCTCCGTCCTGGTTGACGGCGCTGCCCTTGATCGTCGCCAGGATCGGGTGGCCCGCTCGCTGCGCGTCGGAGAGGCGCTCGAGTACGAGCATCCCCACCCCCTCGGAGAGCCCGGTTCCGTCAGCGGCGTCGGCGAAGGACTTGCAGCGGCCGCTGTGCGAAAGGCCCCCCTGCCGGCTGAAGAAGAGGTAGACCCAGGGCGTGGCGAGGACCGTCACCCCGCCTGCGAGAGCGAGCGAGCACTCGCCCGCGCGCAGGGCCTGGGTGGCGAGGTGGGTGGCGACGAGCGAGGAGGAGCAGGCGGTGTCGACCGTCATCGTCGGTCCCTCCAGCCCGAGCGTGTAGGCGACGCGGCCGGAGATCGCGCTCGACGTGATCCCGGGGGCCATGCCGGCATCCGCCGTCCCGTAGTCCTGGTACATCACCCCGGCGTAGACCCCGGTCTGCGTTCCCTTGAGGGAGGCGGGGTCGATCGCCGCGTCCTCGAGCGCCTCCCAGGAGGATTCCAGCAGCGTGCGCTCCTGGGGGTCCATCGCCAGCGCCTCGCGCGGGGCGATGCCGAAGAAGCCGGCGTCGAACTCGGCCGCCTCGTCGACGAAGCCGCCTTCGCGGGTCTGGCTCGTGCTCGGACGATCGGGGTCCGAGTCGTAGAGGCGATCGAGGTCCCAGCCGCGGTCGGCGGGGAACTCGGCGATGCCGTCGCGGCCCTCGGCGAGCAGGCCCCAGAGCTCCTTCGGCGAGCTCACCCCACCGGGGAAGCGGCAGCTCATCCCGACGATCGCGATCGGCTCGCTCGCTGCTCGGCGAAGCTGTCGGTTGCGCTGCCGCAGCCGCTCGGCGTCCTTCAGGGCGACCCGAAGCGCCTCGGCCAGCTCTGCGGACGAGGTCTTCACTCTGCATCGCCTCCCTCGGCCTCGCGTCCCCCGAGGGTCTGGTGCACCAAGTCGTCGATGTCCATCGAGTCGATTTCGTCGATCAGCGTGCTCTCGACCGTTCGAGTCGATCCGTCGCCGGCGGCGACGAGTTCCCTCAGGGGCTCGATCAGCCCCGCGTCGCGGAGGCGCGAGAGCGGGATCCGAGCAAGCGCCTGCCTGAACGCGGCATCGTCGGCGTCCTCGCCGCCGGTCCCGCCCGGGCCGGCTTCGGCGAGCAAGTACCCCGCCAGCGCCGCCGCCGAGGGGTAGTCGAAGACGAGCGTCGGGGCGAGCCGCAGGCCGCTGGCGGCGGCGAGCCGGTTGCGCAGCTCGACCGCTCCCAGCGAGTCGAAGCCGAGCTCCTGGAAGGCCCGCTCGGGGTCGACGTCCGCGGCGCCGGCATGGCCGAGGACGGCGGCGGCGTGGGTGCGGACGAGGTCGAGCACGGCGGCCTCGCGCTCTGCCTCGGGCAGCTCGGCGAGGAGGCTGGAGAGGGAGCCGCGCTGCTGCTCGCGGCGAGCGTGGGTGCGGACCAGCCCGCGCAGGATCGGCGCCAGGACCCCCGACTCGGCCTGGGCGCGCAGCGCCGCGGGGTCGAGCTCCACCGGCGCCAGCAGCGGCTCGGGCAGGACACGGGCGGCGTCGAGCAGCTCGAGGCCGCGCTCGGGCGACATCGGCGCGAAGCCGAGCCGCTCGCGGATCTGGTTGGCCATCCGCTCCAGCTCGGCGTCGCTGCGCGGGTCGATCAGGGTGCTGGAGAGAGACCAGCCTCCCCAGGCCAACGAGGTGGCGGGCAGCCCTAGGGAGCGGCGGTGGGCGGCGAGCGCGTCGAGGAAGGTGTTGGCGGCGGCGTAGTTGGCCTGGGCGGCACCGCCGAGGACTCCCATTACAGACGAGAACAGCAGGAACTGGGAGAGGTCCATCCCGGCGCTCAGCTCATGCAGGTGCCAGGCGGCGTCGACCTTGGGGGTCATGACGCGCGCCAGGCGCTCGGGGTCGAGCGACTCCAGCAGGCCGTCGTCGATCGTCCCGGCGGAGTGGATCACCGCCCCCAGCGGGTGCTCTGGTGGGATCGAGTCGAGCAGTTGCTTCAGTGCCTCTCGGTCGGCGACGTCGCAGGCGGCGATCTCGACCTCGGCGCCGAGCCCTTGGAGCTCATCCTTCAGCTCTGCCGCTCCCTCGGCCTCGGGGCCGCTGCGGCTGACCAGGAGCAGGTGGCGGGCGCCGTGGCTCTCGGCGAGGTGGCGGGCGACGAGGGCGCCGATGCCGCTGAGGCCGCCGGTGATGAGGACGGTGCGCTCGGGGTCGATCGGCTCGACCGCCTCCTCCTCCCCACCCGCCTGCACGCGGGCGAGGCGGGGGACGCTGGCCTCGCCCTCGCGCAGGGCTATCTGGGGCTCCTCTGCGCCGCTTGCGAGGGCTGCGCCCAGAGCCTTCTGCGATGCCTCGGTCCCGTCGCTGTCGATCAGGGCGAAGCGGCCGGGGTGCTCGGAGCAGGCCGAGCGCAGGAGCCCCCAGAGGGGGGCGCTGCGCAGGTCGGGGTCCTCGCCAGCCTCGACCGCGATCGCCCCTTCGGTGAGGATCGCGAGGCGGGCCTCGACGAGTCCCTCGTCGGCGACCCAGTCCTGCAACAGGGCGAGGCCGGCCTCGGCAGCGGCGTGGGATGCGGCGGGCAGCTCGCCCTCTTGGGGGAGCGGGTCGGCGATGACTACCTGGGGGACCGGGGCTCCCGCCTCGATCGCCTCCGAGAGGGCGGTGAGATCGGTGTAGCGCTCTGCTTCGATCTCGCCGAGCTCGGCCTCGCCGAGGATCGCAAGGCGGGGTGCCGAGCCCTCGGGCCCTCGTGGCACCGCCTGCCACTGGACTCGGTAGAGGGAGCGGTGGCGCTGGGCGGCGCGCAGGGCGCGCAGCTCGATCGGCCGGGTCAGCGCGGAGTCGATGGAGAGGACGGGGGCGCCGGCCTCGTCGAAGGCGACGGCGCCCTGGGTCCCCTCGGCGGAGGAGAGGCGGATGCGAAGCGAGGAGGCTCCCTCCACCGCGACCCTCACCCCGTGCCAGGCGAAGGGCAGCGAGACCGTGCCCGGCTCCTCCTCGATCCCGATGGCCCGATCGAGCCCGGCGTGAAAGGCGCTGTCGAGCAGCGCCGGGTGGATCGCGAAGCGCGATGCCTCTTGGGCCTGCTCTGGGGAGAGCGATACCTCGGCGTAGATCTCCTCGCCGATGCTCCAAGCAGCGCTCAAGCCCTGGAAGGCAGCCCCATACTCGAAGCCGCGCTCGGCGAGGCGGTCATAGAGGGACTCGGAATCGAGTGGCTCTGCTCCCGCGGGGGGCCAGGCCTCCAGGGGCTCGGGGGCGCTTGGTGCTTCCTCGGAGAGAGTGCCCCCTGCGTTTTGGGTCCACTCCCCCTCCTCGCCCTCGGCTCGCGAGTGGATCGAGATCTCCCTGCGGCCCTGCTCATCTGGGCCCGAGACGGATACCTGCAAGGCCACCGCTCCCGACTCGGGCAGGATCAAGGGGCTCTGCAGGGTCAGCTCCTCGACGCACTGTGCGCCGCTCAGCTCCGCCGCCTTCAAGGCCAGCTCCAAGAAGGCGGTGCCGGGGAGAAGGACGGTGCCGGCGACGGCGTGGTCTGCGAGCCATGGGTGGGTGGAGAGCGAGAGGCGCCCGGTCAGGGTGATGCCCTCTCCGCGTGGGTCCTCGAGGACCGCGGAGAGCATCGGGTGATCGGCGTCGCTTTGGCCGATCGAGGTCGGATCGGAGCCGGTTGCGGATGAGTCGAGCCAGTAGCGCTTCCTTTGGAAGGGATAGGTGGGCAGCGGCACTCGCTTGGCCCCCGTGCCCTCGAAGAGGGCCTCGAAGTCGAGCTTCGCTCCCTGGGCCTGGGCGCTTGCGAGGGAGAGGGCAAAGCGCTCCGGTCCGCTTTGGTCCCTGCGAAGGCTGGAGAGCACGCTCGCCTCGGCTGGGTCGGGGAGCGCGTCCTCGATCGTCTCCCCCAGGGCGAAGGAGAGCACCGGGTGGGGCGAGATCTCGAGGAAGGATCGCTTGCCTTGCTCCAGCAGGGAGCGAAGCACTGGCTCCAAGAGGACCGTCTCTCGCAGGTTTCGGTACCAGTACTCGGGACCGAGCTCCGTGCCCTCGATCTGCTCGCCGCTGACCGTCGAGTGCAGGGGGGTATGGGTCTCCTGGGGAGAGATCGGGGCAAATGCACTCAGTAGCTCTTCCTCTAGCTCCTCGATCTGGGGGGAGTGGGCGGCGTAGTCGACGGCGATCTTCTGGGCGCGGATGCCGTCTCTCTCGCATGCTTCTTGCAGCTCAGAGAGCGCCTTTGGCTCCCCGGAGGCGATCAGCGATGCGGGGCCGTTGATCGCCGCTATCGAGATCTGCCCCTCGTAGGGAGCGAGGCGCTGCTCTAGCTCCTTCGGTGGGAGGGAGAGCGAGAGCATCGCTCCCCGCCCTGCGATCCTCGCCATCGCCTTGCCGCGCTCGGCGACGATCAGGGCTGCGTCCTCTAGGGAGAGGGCGCCGGCGATGTGGGCTGCGGCTATCTCTCCCTGGGAGTGGCCGATCAGGGCGCTTGGCTTTACCCCACAGCGCTGCCAGAGCTCGGCCAGGGAGACCATCGTCGCGAAGAGGGCCGGCTGGACTATGTCGAGGCGATCGAGCCAGGTGGCCTCTTCTTCGCGCAGGACCTCGCCGAGGGACCAATCGACATGCGGGGCGAGTGCTTGCTCGCACTTCTCTATCGACGCGGCGAAGTCGGGCGATGCATCCAAGAGCCCCAGGGCCATCTGCGCTGATTGGGCTCCCTGCCCGGGGAAGAGGAAGACGGGGCTTTGCTCTGAGCGGGCCTGGCCGCCGATGAGGCTGGCGTGCTCCTTGCCCGCCGCAAGGGCCTCCAGGGCATTGATCAGCTCGGAGCGCTCCGTCCCTATGACGAGCGCTCTTTGCTCGAAGGCGGAGCGGGTCGTCGCCAAGGAGTAGGCGACGTCTATTGGCTCTAGCTCTGGGTTGTCCCTCAGGTGGGTCGCGAGGCGTGCGGCGGCCTCGGCCAAGGCGGGCTCGGTCTTGGCCGAGAGGGGGAGCGGGGTTGGGATCGGAAGGGGTTGCTTGGAGGAGGCAGCCGAGTCCTCGGCAGGGTCCCCCACACCCTGCGCCGTGGCTGCGGCGGGCTCTGGCGCCTCCTCCAAGATCAAATGGGCGTTGGTGCCGCTCGCCCCGAAGGAGGAGACGCCGGCTCGGCGCGGTCCCCCGTTTGGCTCCCAGAGCACCTGCTCGGTCAGCAGCTCGACCTCCCCTGTCTCCCACTCGACTTTGGAAGAGGGGCTGTCGACGTGCAGGGTCTTCGGCAAGACGCCCTCGCGCATCGCCATCGTCATCTTGATCACACCGGCCACTCCTGCCGCCGCTTGAGGGTGGCCGATGTTCGACTTGATCGAGCCGAGGCGCAGCGGCTCCTCGCGCTCCTGGCCGTAGGTGGCGAGCAGCGCCCCCGCCTCGATCGGGTCGCCGAGGGTCGTGCCGGTGCCGTGGGCCTCGACCGCGTCTACGTCCTTCGGCTCGATCCCGGCGTTCGCCAGTGCCTGGCGGATCACCCGCTCCTGCGAGGGTCCGTTGGGGGCTGTCAAGCCGTTGGAGGCACCGTCTTGGTTGACGGCGCTTCCCTTGATCGTCGCGAGGATCGGGTGGCCCGCTCGCTGCGCGTCGGAGAGGCGCTCGAGCACGAGCATCCCCATTCCCTCCGAGAACCCGGTGCCGTCGGCTCCGTCGGCGAAGGACTTGCAGCGCCCGTCGGGCGAGACGCCGCGCTGGCGGCTGAACTGGGCGAAGATCGCCGGCGTGGCGAGGACCGTCACCCCGCCGGCAAGCGCCAGCGTGCACTCCCCCGCGCGCAGCGCCTGCGCGGCGAGGTGCATCGCCACCAACGAGGAAGAGCAGGCGGTGTCGACCGCCATCGCCGGCCCCTCGAGGCCGAGGGTGTAGGCGACATGACCCGGGACGACGCTGCTGGAGCCGCCGGTGGCCAGAAGGTCCGCCAGCTCGGAAGAGGCGGAGCCGGCCATGCCGTAGTCGTGGTGCATCACCCCGGCGAAGACGCCGGTCTGGCTTCCGCGCAGCAGGCGGGGATCGACTCCGGCGCCCTCCAGCGCCTCCCAGGAGCCTTCCAGCAGGAGGCGCAGCTGGGGGTCCATCGCCAACGCCTGGCGTGGGGCGATGCCGAAGAAGCCGGCGTCGAACTCGGCGGCGTCGTGGACGAAGCCGCCCTCTCGCGTATAGCTCGTGTTGGGCCGATCGGGATCGGGGTGATAGAGGCGCTCGAGGTCCCAGCCGCGGTCGGCGGGGAACTCCGAGATCCCGTCGCGCCCCTCGGCGACCAACTCCCACAGCTCCTCGGGGGAGCCGACTCCTCCCGGGTAGCGGCAGGCCATGCCGACGATCGCGATCGGTTCGCCGGCGGCGGCGGCGACACGGACCACCGGGGTGGAGCGCGCTTGGCCCTGCGCCACCGAGTGCAAGTACCCCGCCAGCGCCGCCGCCGAGGGGTAGTCGAAGACGAGCGTCGGGGCGAGCCGCAGGCCGCTGGCGGCGGCGAGCCGGTTGCGCAGCTCGACCGCTCCCAGCGAGTCGAAGCCGAGCTCCTGGAAGGCCCGCTCGGGGTCGACGTCCGCGGCGCCGGCATGGCCGAGGACGGCGGCGGCGTGGGTGCGGACGAGGTCGAGCACGGCGGCCTCGCGCTCTGCCTCGGGCAGCTCGGCGAGGAGGCTGGAGAGGGAGCCGCGCTGCTGCTCGCGGCGAGCGTGGGTGCGGACCAGCCCGCGCAGGATCGGCGCCAGGACCCCCGACTCGGCCTGGGCGCGCAGCGCCGCGGGGTCGAGCTCCACCGGCGCCAGCAGCGGCTCGGGCAGGACACGGGCGGCGTCGAGCAGCTCGAGGCCGCGCTCGGGCGACATCGGCGCGAAGCCGAGCCGCTCGCGGATCTGGTTGGCCATCCGCTCCAGCTCGGCGTCGCTGCGCGGGTCGATCAGGGTGCTCTCCCGGCTACCCCAGAGGCCCCAGGCGAGCGAGGCGGCGGGCAGGCCCCGGGAGCGGCGGTGGGCGGTGAGCGCGTCGAGGAAGGTGTTGGCGGCGGCGTAGTTGGCCTGGGCAGCGCCGCCCACCAGCCCGGCGGCAGACGAGAACAGCAGGAACTGGGAGAGGTCCATCTCGGCGCTCAGCTCGTGCAGGTGCCAGGCGGCGTCGACCTTGGGGGTCATGACGCGCGCCAGGCGCTCGGGGTCGAGCGACTCCAGCAGGCCGTCGTCGATCGTCCCGGCGGAGTGGATCACCGCCCCCAGCGGGTGCTCTGGTGGGATCGAGTCGAGCAGTTGCTTCAGTGCCTCTCGGTCGGCGACGTCGCAGGCGGCGATCTCGACCTCGGCGCCGAGCCCTTGGAGCTCATCCTTCAGCTCTGCCGCTCCCTCGGCCTCGGGGCCGCTGCGGCTGACCAGGAGCAGGTGGCGGGCGCCGTGGCTCTCGGCGAGGTGGCGGGCGACGAGGGCGCCGATGCCGCTGAGGCCGCCGGTGATGAGGACGGTGCGCTCGGGGTCGATCGGCTCGACCGCCTCCTCCTCCCCACCCGCCTGCACGCGGGCGAGGCGGGGGACGCTGGCCTCGCCCTCGCGCAGGGCTATCTGGGGCTCCTCTGCGCCGCTTGCGAGGGCTGCGCCCAGAGCCTTCTGCGATGCCTCGGTCCCGTCGCTGTCGATCAGGGCGAAGCGGCCGGGGTGCTCGGAGCAGGCCGAGCGCAGGAGCCCCCAGAGGGGGGCGCTGCGCAGGTCGGGGTCCTCGCCAGCCTCGACCGCGATCGCCCCTTCGGTGAGGATCGCGAGGCGGGCCTCGACGAGTCCCTCGTCGGCGACCCAGTCCTGCAACAGGGCGAGGCCGGCCTCGGCAGCGGCGTGGGATGCGGCGGGCAGCTCGCCCTCTTGGGGGAGCGGGTCGGCGATGACTACCTGGGGGACCGGGGCTCCCGCCTCGATCGCCTCCGAGAGGGCGGTGAGATCGGTGTAGCGCTCTGCTTCGATCTCGCCGAGCTCGGCCTCGCCGAGGATCGCAAGGCGGGGTGCCGAGCCCTCGGGCCCTCGTGGCACCGCCTGCCACTGGACTCGGTAGAGGGAGCGGTGGCGCTGGGCGGCGCGCAGGGCGCGCAGCTCGATCGGCCGGGTCAGCGCGGAGTCGATGGAGAGGACGGGGGCGCCGGCCTCGTCGAAGGCGACGGCGCCCTGGGTCCCCTCGGCGGAGGAGAGGCGGATGCGAAGCGAGGAGGCTCCCTCCACCGCGACCCTCACCCCGTGCCAGGCGAAGGGCAGCGAGACCGTGCCCGGCTCCTCCTCGATCCCGATGGCCCGATCGAGCCCGGCGTGAAAGGCGCTGTCGAGCAGCGCCGGGTGGATCGCGAAGCGCGATGCCTCTTGGGCCTGCTCTGGGGAGAGCGATACCTCGGCGTAGATCTCCTCGCCGATGCTCCAAGCAGCGCTCAAGCCCTGGAAGGCAGCCCCATACTCGAAGCCGCGCTCGGCGAGGCGGTCATAGAGGGACTCGGAATCGAGTGGCTCTGCTCCCGCGGGGGGCCAGGCCTCCAGGGGCTCGGGGGCGCTTGGTGCTTCCTCGGAGAGAGTGCCCCCTGCGTTTTGGGTCCACTCCCCCTCCTCGCCCTCGGCTCGCGAGTGGATCGAGATCTCCCTGCGGCCCTGCTCATCTGGGCCCGAGACGGATACCTGCAAGGCCACCGCTCCCGACTCGGGCAGGATCAAGGGGCTCTGCAGGGTCAGCTCCTCTACCGCTTGGGCGCCTGCCTCCTGCGCCGCCTTCAAGGCCAGCTCCAAGAAGGCGGTGCCGGGGAGAAGGACGGTGCCGGCGACGGCGTGGTCTGCGAGCCATGGGTGGGTGGAGAGCGAGAGGCGCCCGGTCAGGGTCAGCCCTTCTCCGCGTGGGTCTTCGAGGACCGCGGAGAGCAAGGGGTGATCGGCGTCGCTTTGGCCGATCGAGGTCGGATCGGAGCCGGTTGCGGATGAGTCGAGCCAGTAGCGCTTCCTTTGGAAGGGATAGGTGGGCAGAGGGACTCGCTTTGCACCGGTGCCCTCGAAGAGCTCTGCCCAGTCGAGCTTCGCTCCCTGGGCCTGGGCGCTTGCGAGGGAGAGGGCCAGGCCCTTGGTCTCGGGGCGTCCCTCGCGCAGGGTGGGGATCGTCTTTGCCTCTTGCCCTTCTGCCTCGAGGCACTCTTCGGCCATCGCGCAGAGCACTGGGTCTGGGCCCAGCTCCAGGTAGGCGCTCGCTCCCTGCTCTCTTAGGGTCGCTACCGCGTCTGCGAAGCGCACCGGCGCTCGCACGTGGGCGACCCAGTAGGCGGGGTCGGTTGCTTTCTCTGCGGTCAGAACCTCGCCGCTCGTGTTGGAGACGATCGGGATCTGGGGCGCTTCGTAGGAGAGGCTTTGGGCTACCTCTTCGAACTGATCCAGCATCGGCTCGATCAGGGGCGAGTGGAAAGCATGGGAGACGGTCAGGCGCTTGGTCTTCCTGTCCTGCTCTTGCCAGTGGGCCTCGGCTCGATCGATTGCTTCTGAGCTTCCCGAGAGGACGGTTGCCATCGGCCCGTTGATCGCGGCGATGTCGATCTCTTGCTCTTTGCCTTCGATCGAGTCGAGCGCCTCTTGCTCTGTGGCCTGGATCGCGAGCATCGCCCCGCCCTTGGGCAGGGCGCTCATCAGGGCTCCCCTGGCGACGATCAGCTTGGCTGCGTCTTTCAGCTCGAGGACGCCTGCCAGGTGTGCTGCCGATATCTCCCCTACCGAGTGGCCGGTGAGCAGATCTGGCTTTAGGCCCAGTGAGGCAAGTGCCTTATAGAGGGAGACCTGCAAGGCGAAGAGGGCAGGCTGTGCGTAGGCGGTGTCGTTCAGCGCCGCTTGGTCTTCGCCGAAGAGGATCTCCTTCAGCGGGGTCTTCATGTGTGGGTCAAGCGCCTCGCAGACCTCCTCCATCGCCTCTTCGAAGACCGGGTTCTCCTCGTAGAGCTCCTTGCCCATGCCGAGGCGCTGGGAGCCCTGGCCGGTTAGGAGGTAGGCGAGCTTGCCGCTGCTTGCCTTGGCGGCGGTTAGGTTGGCCGAGGGCTTGCCCTGCGCCAGTGCCTCCAGGGCCTCGATCAGCTCGGAGCGCTCTGTCCCTATGGCAACTGCCCTTTGCTCGAAGGCGGAGCGGGTGGTTGCCAGCGAGTAGGCGACGTCTGTTGGCTCTAGCTCTGGGTTGTCCCTCAGGTGAGAGGCGAGGCGTGCGGCGGCCTCGGCTAGGGCTTGCTCGGTCTTGGCCGAGAGGGGTAGCGGGGTCGGGATCGGCAGGGGTTGCTTGGAGGAGGCAGCCGGGTCCTCGGCGGGGTCCCCCGCACCCTGCGCCGTGGCTGCGACGGGCTCCGGCGCCTCCTCCAAGATCAAATGGGCGTTGGTGCCGCTGATGCCGAAGGAGGAGATCCCCGCTCGGCGGGTCCTCCCGTTCGGCTCCCACGCTTGGGACTCGGTCAGCAGCTCGACCTCCCCCGCCTCCCACTCGACCTTGGAGGAGGGGCTGTCGACGTGCAGCGTCTTCGGCAGAACCCCTGCCCGCATCGCCATGGTCATCTTGATTACGCCGGCCACTCCTGCCGCCGCCTGGGTGTGACCGATGTTCGACTTGATCGAGCCGAGGCGCAGCGGCTTGTCGCGCTCCTGGCCGTAGGTGGCGAGCAGCGCCCCCGCCTCGATCGGGTCGCCGAGGGTCGTTCCCGTGCCGTGGGCCTCGACCGCGTCTACGTCCTTTGGCTCGATCCCGGCGTTCGCCAGTGCTTGGCGGATCACCCGCTCCTGCGAGGGTCCGTTGGGGGCGGTGAGGCCGTTGGAGGCTCCGTCCTGGTTGACGGCGCTGCCCTTGATCGTCGCCAGGATCGGGTGGCCCGCTCGCTGCGCGTCGGAGAGGCGCTGCAGGATGAGGACGCCGACTCCCTCCGACCAGCCGGTGCCGTCGGCGGCCTCGGCGAAGGACTTGCAGCGCCCGTCGGGAGATAGGCCGCGTTGGCGGGAGAACTCGGTGAAAACCCGGGGCGTCGCGACGGTCGTCACCCCCCCGACCAGCGCCAGCGTGCACTCCCCCCCGCGCAGGGCCTGGGAGGCGAGGTGCATCGCCACCAGCGAGGAGGAGCAGGCGGTGTCGACGGTGATCGCCGGGCCCTCGAGGCCGAGCGAGTAGGCGACTCGGCCGGAGATCAGGCTGGCGATCGAGTTGGTGCCGAGGTGACCCTCGAGATCGTCCGGGACGCGCATCTGGTCGGTTCCGTAGTCCCGATACATCACTCCGGCGAAGACGCCTGTCTGGGAGCCGCGCAGCGAGTCGGGGTCGATCCCGGCGCGCTCCAGCGCCTCCCAGCTGGCTTCCAGCAGCAGCCGCTGCTGGGGGTCCATCGCCAGCGCCTCGCGCGGGGCGATGCCGAAGAAGCCCGGGTCGAACGCGCCGGGCTCCTCGAGGAAACCGCCCTCGCGCGCATAGGAGGTTCCCGGATGATCGGGATCTGGGTGGTAGAGCCGCTCGAGGTCCCAGCCGCGGTCTGTGGGGAACTCCGAGATCCCGTCGCGGCCTTCGGCGAGCAGCTCCCAGAGCTCCTCGGGAGAGCCGACTCCCCCCGGGTAGCGGCAGGCCATGCCGACGATCGCGATCGGCTCGGTCGCGCCCACTCGGAGGCGCAGGTTCTCCTGGCGGAGCCGGTCGCGCTCCTTGAGCGTGGTGCGAAGCGCGTCGACCACCTCCTGTTCGCGCGAGCTCATGGCGCGCTTCCCTCCTGTAGCTCGGCGGTCTGGCCTTCGGCGCTCTTGCGCAGCAGATCCTCGACCCCCATCGTGTCGACGAGATCGCTCTCGTCGGCCACGACCTCCGCCTCGCCATCGGCCTCGACCAGCTGGAGCAGGGGATCGATGAGCCCGGACCGGCGAAGGCGGGAAAGCGGGATCGACGTGAGCGCGTTGCGGATCTCGTTTTCCAGCGACTCCAGTGCCTTGCCGCCGCCGCCTTTCGGCACCGCCGCTCCCAGCAGGTACTCGGACAGAGCGGCGGGGGTCGGGTAGTCGAATACTGCAGTCGCCGGCAGCCGCAGGCCGCTGAGCGCGTTGAGCCTGTTGCGCAACTCCACCGCCGCCAGCGAGTCGAAGCCCAGCTCCTTGAATGCCCGCTGGGGATCGATCGCCTCGGGGGAGGAGTGCCCGAGGACGGCGGCGACCTCTGTCCTGACCAGGTCGGTGACGTATGCCTGGCGCTCGTCTGGGGGCAGGGTTGCGAGCTTTGCCGCGAGGGAGCCGCCCTGTGCCTGGCGGCGGGTGGGGACGCGGATCAGGCCGCTGAGGAGCGAGGGCAGGGCGCCGGCTTGGGCTTGGCTTCTGAGGGCCGCGGTGTCAAGACGGGCTCCGAGGGCGAAGGGGCGATCGGCTGCGAGTGCGGCGTCGAACAACTCCAGCCCCTGCTCGTCTGTCAGCGGGGCGATTCCAGAGCGCGCCATCCGGGCCAGCTCTGCCTCTCCGAGATGTGAGGTCATGCCGCTCGATCGCTGCCATAGGCCCCAGGCGATCGAGCTGGCTGGCTTTCCTTCTGAGCTTCGCTTCTGTGCAAGCGCGTCGAGGAAGGTGTTCGCGGCTGCGTAATTGGCCTGGCCGGGGGAGCCCAGGGTGGCGGCGATCGAGGAGAACATGACGAAGGCCTCCAGCTCCTCGCTCAGCTCGTGCAGGTTCCAGGCCGCCTTTGCCTTGGCGGCGAATACCTCCTCCAGCTGCTCTTCGCTCATCGAGGCGATCGTGCCGTCGGCGAGGGTGCCGGCGGCATGGATGACGGCTCCCAGCGGGTGCTCCTGGGGGATCGAGTCGAGCAGCTGCTCCAGGGCATCTCGGTCTGAGACGTCACAGGCGGCGATGCGGACCTCTGCTCCCAGCTCCTTCAGCTCTTCCTCTAGCTCCTTTGCCCCCTTTGCCTTCGGGCCGCTTCTGCTGACCAGGAGCAGCTGCCTGGCGCCGTGGGCCTCGGCCAGGTGGCGGGCGAAGAGAGCTCCGAGGCCTCCTGTTGCGCCGGTGATCAGGACGGTCTTGTCGGGGTCGATCGGCTGGGATGGCTGCTCTTGGGCCTCTGCCTTTGGACGGGCGATGCGGGGGACCAGCGCGACTCCTTCGCGCAGGGCTAGCTGGGGCTCGCTTGCGGCAAGGCGGAGGGCTTGGTCGAGCGCCCCCTCCGATGCCTCGCTGCCGTCGGTGTCGATCAGGGCGAAGCGCTCTGGATGCTCGGTCTGGGCGGAGCGCACCAAGCCCCAGAGGGCGGCGCTTGGGAGGTTCGGCGACTCTCCCTCCTTGGCGGCGATAGCTCCTTCGGTGAGGAAGACGAGGGGGGCCTCGGAGGGGTGCTCCTCGGCGAGCCGGCGCTGGATCTCCTCCAGGGCGCTTTGGGCGAGGGCGAGGGCTGCTTCGTCGTCCCTTGCCGGGCTTGAGTCGGGGCGCCAGATCTCTGGCGGGGGGGCGTCTGGGTCTTGCTTGGCGGAGGCTGGGTCTACCTCGCGCCACTCGATCCCCATGAGGCCTGCCTGGGCTTTGGCCTGGATTTGCAGCTGCTCGGGATCGAGCGGGCGGGCGGCGATGCTCTCGATCGCGGCAACCGGCTCCCCCGTTGGGTCTGCGAGCACAAGCGATGCCCCCTCCTCGCCGTGGGGGGCGATCCTCACCCGCAGCTCCTTCGCTCCGCTGGCGAGGAGCGAGACCCCGGCGAAGGAGAAGGGCAGCTTTATGCCACCGGAGTCCTCCGCTGCGAGCACGCCGTGAAAGGCGCTGTCGAGCAGCGCCGGGTGGATCGCGAAGCGCGATGCCTCTTGGGCCTGCTCTGGGGAGAGCGATACCTCGGCGTAGATCTCCTCGCCCTCTTGCCAGGCGGCGCGGAGGCCCTGGAAGGCCGCCCCGTACTCGAAGCCGCGCTCGGCGAGGCGGTCATAGAGGGACTCGGAATCGAGTGGCTCTGCTCCCGCGGGGGGCCAGGCCTCCAGGGGCTCGGGGGCGCTTGGTGCTTCCTCGGAGAGAGTGCCCCCTGCGTTTTGGGTCCACTCCCCCTCCTCGCCCTCGGCTCGCGAGTGGATCGAGATCTCCCTGCGGCCCTGCTCATCTGGGCCCGAGACGGATACCTGCAAGGCCACCGCTCCCGACTCGGGCAGGATCAAGGGGCTCTGCAGGGTCAGCTCCTCTACCGCTTGGGCGCCTGCCTCCTGCGCCGCCTTCAAGGCCAGCTCCAAGAAGGCGGTGCCGGGGAGAAGGACGGTGCCGGCGACGGCGTGGTCTGCGAGCCATGGGTGGGTGGAGAGCGAGAGGCGCCCGGTCAGGGTCAGCCCTTCTCCGCGTGGGTCTTCGAGGACCGCGGAGAGCAAGGGGTGATCGGCGTCGCTTTGGCCGATCGAGGTCGGATCGGAGCCGGTTGCGGATGAGTCGAGCCAGTAGCGCTTCCTTTGGAAGGGATAGGTGGGCAGAGGGACTCGCTTTGCACCGGTGCCCTCGAAGAGCTCTGCCCAGTCGAGCTTCGCTCCCTGGGCCTGGGCGCTTGCGAGGGAGAGGGCCAGGCCCTTGGTCTCGGGGCGTCCCTCGCGCAGGGTGGGGATCGTCTTTGCCTCTTGCCCTTCTGCCTCGAGGCACTCTTCGGCCATCGCGCAGAGCACTGGGTCTGGGCCCAGCTCCAGGTAGGCGCTCGCTCCCTGCTCTCTTAGGGTCGCTACCGCGTCTGCGAAGCGCACCGGCGCTCGCACGTGGGCGACCCAGTAGGCGGGGTCGGTTGCTTTCTCTGCGGTCAGAACCTCGCCGCTCGTGTTGGAGACGATCGGGATCTGGGGCGCTTCGTAGGAGAGGCTTTGGGCTACCTCTTCGAACTGATCCAGCATCGGCTCGATCAGGGGCGAGTGGAAAGCATGGGAGACGGTCAGGCGCTTGGTCTTCCTGTCCTGCTCTTGCCAGTGGGCCTCGGCTCGATCGATTGCTTCTGAGCTTCCCGAGAGGACGGTTGCCATCGGCCCGTTGATCGCGGCGATGTCGATCTCTTGCTCTTTGCCTTCGATCGAGTCGAGCGCCTCTTGCTCTGTGGCCTGGATCGCGAGCATCGCCCCGCCCTTGGGCAGGGCGCTCATCAGGGCTCCCCTGGCGACGATCAGCTTGGCTGCGTCTTTCAGCTCGAGGACGCCTGCCAGGTGTGCTGCCGATATCTCCCCTACCGAGTGGCCGGTGAGCAGATCTGGCTTTAGGCCCAGTGAGGCAAGCGCTCTATAGAGGGAGACCTGCAAGGCGAAGAGGGCGGGCTGTGCGTAGGCGGTGTCGTTCAGCGCCGCTTGGTCTTCGCCGAAGAGGATCTCCTTCAGCGGGGTCTTCATGTGTGGGTCAAGCGCCTCGCAGACCTCCTCCATCGCCTCTTCGAAGACCGGGTTCTCCTCGTAGAGCTCCTTGCCCATGCCGAGGCGCTGGGAGCCCTGGCCGGTTAGGAGGTAGGCGAGCTTGCCGCTGCTTGCCTTGGCGGCGGTTAGGTTGGCCGAGGGCTTGCCCTGCGCCAGTGCCTCCAGGGCCTCGATCAGCTCGGAGCGCTCTGTCCCTATGGCAACTGCCCTTTGCTCGAAGGCGGAGCGGGTGGTTGCCAGCGAGTAGGCGACGTCTGTTGGCTCTAGCTCTGGGTTGTCCCTCAGGTGAGAGGCGAGGCGTGCGGCGGCCTCGGCTAGGGCTTGCTCGGTCTTGGCCGAGAGGGGTAGCGGGGTCGGGATCGGCAGGGGTTGCTTGGAGGAGGCAGCCGGGTCCTCGGCGGGGTCCCCCGCACCCTGCGCCGTGGCTGCGACGGGCTCCGGCGCCTCCTCCAAGATCAAATGGGCGTTGGTGCCGCTGATGCCGAAGGAGGAGATCCCCGCTCGGCGGGTCCTCCCGTTCGGCTCCCACGCTTGGGACTCGGTCAGCAGCTCGACCTCCCCCGCCTCCCACTCGACCTTGGAGGAGGGGCTGTCGACGTGCAGCGTCTTCGGCAGAACCCCTGCCCGCATCGCCATGGTCATCTTGATTACGCCGGCCACTCCTGCCGCCGCCTGGGTGTGACCGATGTTCGACTTGATCGAGCCGAGGCGCAGCGGCTTGTCGCGCTCCTGGCCGTAGGTGGCGAGCAGCGCCCCCGCCTCGATCGGGTCGCCGAGGGTCGTTCCCGTGCCGTGGGCCTCGACCGCGTCTACGTCCTTTGGCTCGATCCCGGCGTTCGCCAACGCCTGGCGGATCACCCGCTCCTGGGAGGGGCCGTTGGGGGCGGTGAGGCCGTTGGAGGCTCCGTCCTGGTTGACGGCGCTGCCCTTGATCGTCGCCAGGATCGGGTGGCCCGCTCGCTGCGCGTCGGAGAGGCGCTGCAGGATGAGGACGCCGACGCCCTCGCCAAGGCCGGTGCCGTCGGCGGCCTCGGCGAAGGGCCTGCAGCGCCCGTCGGGGGCGAGATTGCGCTGACGGGAGAACTCGGTGAAGGCATTTGGCGTGGAGAGCACCGTCACCCCACCCGCGAGCGCCACCGAGCACTCGCCGCTGCGCAATGCCTGGGAGGCAAGGTGCATCGCCACCAGCGAGGAAGAGCAGGCGGTGTCGACGGTCATCGCCGGGCCCTCGAGGCCGAGCGAGTAGGCGACCCGGCCGGAGACGACACCAGACGTCATCCCGGGCGCCACCCCTAGGCCCGCCACCCCATAGTCCTGATACATCACCCCCGCGAAGACACCCGCCGGCTCTCCGCGCAGCGACGCGGGGTCGATCCCCGCTCGCTCCAGCGCCTCCCAGCTGGCTTCCAGCAGGAGGCGCTGCTGGGGGTCCATCGCCAGCGCCTCGCGCGGGGCGATGCCGAAGAACTCGGGGTCGAACTCGCCGGCGTCGTCGAGGAAGCCGCCGTGGCGAGCGTAGGAGGTGCCCTGGTTGGCGGGGTCTGGGTCATAGAGGCGCTCGAGGTCCCAGCCGCGGTCGGCGGGGAACTCGGAGATGCCGTCGCGGCCCTCGGCGAGCAGCTGCCAAAGATCCTCTGGGGTGCTCACCCCTCCCGGGTAGCGGCAGGCCATGCCGACGATCGCGATCGGCTCCTCCGTGGAGGTCGCGATTCGGGCAACCGCGCGGCGCGGCACGGCGCCCTCCCCGCGCGAGAGCAACTGCTCGGACAGGGCCACGATCGAGGGGTAGTCGAAGACCAGGGTGGGAGGCAGACGCAGGTCGGTTGTCCCGACCAACCTGTTGCGCAACTCCACCGCCGCCAGCGAGTCGAAGCCCAGCTCCTTGAATGCCCGCTGGGGATCGATCGCCTCGGGGGAGGAGTGCCCGAGGACGGCGGCGACCTCTGTCCTGACCAGGTCGGTGACGTATGCCTGGCGCTCGTCTGGGGGCAGGGTTGCGAGCTTTGCCGCGAGGGAGCCGCCCTGTGCCTGGCGGCGGGTGGGGACGCGGATCAGGCCGCTGAGGAGCGAGGGCAGGGCGCCGGCTTGGGCTTGGCTTCTGAGGGCCGCGGTGTCAAGACGGGCTCCGAGGGCGAAGGGGCGATCGGCTGCGAGTGCGGCGTCGAACAACTCCAGCCCCTGCTCGTCTGTCAGCGGGGCGATTCCAGAGCGCGCCATCCGGGCCAGCTCTGCCTCTCCGAGATGTGAGGTCATGCCGCTCGATCGCTGCCATAGGCCCCAGGCGATCGAGCTGGCTGGCTTTCCTTCTGAGCTTCGCTTCTGTGCAAGCGCGTCGAGGAAGGTGTTCGCGGCTGCGTAATTGGCCTGGCCGGGGGAGCCCAGGGTGGCGGCGATCGAGGAGAACATGACGAAGGCCTCCAGCTCCTCGCTCAGCTCGTGCAGGTTCCAGGCGGCCTTTGCCTTGGCGGCGAATACCTCCTCCAGCTGCTCTTCGCTCATCGAGGCGATCGTGCCGTCGGCGAGGGTGCCGGCGGCATGGATGACGGCTCCCAGCGGGTGCTCCTGGGGGATCGAGTCGAGCAGCTGCTCCAGGGCATCTCGGTCTGAGACGTCACAGGCGGCGATGCGGACCTCTGCTCCCAGCTCCTTCAGCTCTTCCTCTAGCTCCTTTGCCCCCTTTGCCTTCGGGCCGCTTCTGCTGACCAGGAGCAGCTGCCTGGCGCCGTGGGCCTCGGCCAGGTGGCGGGCGAAGAGAGCTCCGAGGCCTCCTGTTGCGCCGGTGATCAGGACGGTCTTGTCGGGGTCGATCGGCTGGGATGGCTGCTCTTGGGCCTCTGCCTTTGGACGGGCGATGCGGGGGACCAGCGCGACTCCTTCGCGCAGGGCTAGCTGGGGCTCGCTTGCGGCAAGGCGGAGGGCTTGGTCGAGCGCCCCCTCCGATGCCTCGCTGCCGTCGGTGTCGATCAGGGCGAAGCGCTCTGGATGCTCGGTCTGGGCGGAGCGCACCAAGCCCCAGAGGGCGGCGCTTGGGAGGTTCGGCGACTCTCCCTCCTTGGCGGCGATAGCTCCTTCGGTGAGGAAGACGAGGGGGGCCTCGGAGGGGTGCTCCTCGGCGAGCCGGCGCTGGATCTCCTCCAGGGCGCTTTGGGCGAGGGCGAGGGCTGCTTCGTCGTCCCTTGCCGGGCTTGAGTCGGGGCGCCAGATCTCTGGCGGGGGGGCGTCTGGGTCTTGCTTGGCGGAGGCTGGGTCTACCTCGCGCCACTCGATCCCCATGAGGCCTGCCTGGGCTTTGGCCTGGATTTGCAGCTGCTCGGGATCGAGCGGGCGGGCGGCGATGCTCTCGATCGCGGCAACCGGCTCCCCCGTTGGGTCTGCGAGCACAAGCGATGCCCCCTCCTCGCCGTGGGGGGCGATCCTCACCCGCAGCTCCTTCGCTCCGCTGGCGAGGAGCGAGACCCCGGCGAAGGAGAAGGGCAGCTTTATGCCACCGGAGTCCTCCGCTGCGAGCACGCCGTGAAAGGCGCTGTCGAGCAGCGCCGGGTGGATCGCGAAGCGCGATGCCTCTTGGGCCTGCTCTGGGGAGAGCGATACCTCGGCGTAGATCTCCTCGCCCTCTTGCCAGGCGGCGCGGAGGCCCTGGAAGGCCGCCCCGTACTCGAAGCCGCGCTCGGCGAGGCGGTCATAGAGGGACTCGGAATCGAGTGGCTCTGCTCCCGCGGGGGGCCAGGCCTCCAGGGGCTCGGGGGCGCTTGGTGCTTCCTCGGAGAGAGTGCCCCCTGCGTTTTGGGTCCACTCCCCCTCCTCGCCCTCGGCTCGCGAGTGGATCGAGATCTCCCTGCGGCCCTGCTCATCTGGGCCCGAGACGGATACCTGCAAGGCCACCGCTCCCGACTCGGGCAGGATCAAGGGGCTCTGCAGGGTCAGCTCCTCTACCGCTTGGGCGCCTGCCTCCTGCGCCGCCTTCAAGGCCAGCTCCAAGAAGGCGGTGCCGGGGAGAAGGACGGTGCCGGCGACGGCGTGGTCAGAGAGCCAGGGGTGGGTGGAGAGCGAGAGGCGCCCGGTCAGGGTGATGCCCTCTCCGCGTGGGTCCTCGAGGACCGCGGAGAGCATCGGGTGATCGGCGTCGCTTTGGCCGATCGAGGTCGGATCGGAGCCGGTTGCGGATGAGTCGAGCCAGTAGCGCTTCCTTTGGAAGGGATAGGTGGGCAGCGGCACTCGCTTGGCCCCCGTGCCCTCGAAGAGGGCCTCGAAGTCGAGCTTCGCTCCCTGGGCCTGGGCGCTTGAGAGGGAGAGGGCAAAGCGCTCCGGTCCTCCCTCGTCCCTGCGAAGGGTGGAGAGGACGCTCGCCTCGGCTGGGTCCGGGAGCGCGTCCTCGATCGTCTCCTCGAGGGCAAAGGAGAGCACTGGGTGGGGCGAGATCTCGAGGAAGGATCGCTTGCCTTGCTCCAGCAGGGAGCGAAGCACTGGCTCCAAGAGGACCGTCTCTCGCAGGTTTCGGTACCAGTACTCGGGACCGAGCTCCGTGCCCTCGATCTGCTCGCCGCTGACCGTCGAGTGCAGGGGGGTATGGGTCTCCTGGGGAGAGATCGGGGCAAATGCACTCAGTAGCTCTTCCTCTAGCTCCTCGATCTGGGGGGAGTGGGCGGCGTAGTCGACGGCGATCTTCTGGGCGCGGATGCCGTCTCTCTCGCATGCTTCTTGCAGCTCAGAGAGCGCCTTTGGCTCCCCGGAGGCGATCAGCGATGCGGGGCCGTTGATCGCCGCTATCGAGATCTGCCCCTCGTAGGGAGCGAGGCGCTGCTCTAGCTCCTTCGGTGGGAGGGAGAGCGAGAGCATCGCTCCCCGCCCTGCGATCCTCGCCATCGCCTTGCCGCGCTCGGCGACGATCAGGGCTGCGTCCTCTAGGGAGAGGGCGCCGGCGATGTGGGCTGCGGCTATCTCTCCCTGGGAGTGGCCGATCAGGGCGCTTGGCTTTACCCCACAGCGCTGCCAGAGCTCGGCCAGGGAGACCATCGTCGCGAAGAGGGCCGGCTGGACTATGTCGAGGCGATCGAGCCAGGTGGCCTCTTCTTCGCGCAGGACCTCGCCGAGGGACCAATCGACATGCGGGGCGAGTGCTTGCTCGCACTTCTCTATCGACGCGGCGAAGTCGGGCGATGCATCCAAGAGCCCCAGGGCCATCTGCGCTGATTGGGCTCCCTGCCCGGGGAAGAGGAAGACGGGGCTTTGCTCTGAGCGGGCCTGGCCGCCGATGAGGCTGGCGTGCTCCTTGCCCGCCGCAAGGGCCTCCAGGGCATTGATCAGCTCGGAGCGCTCCGTCCCTATGACGAGCGCTCTTTGCTCGAAGGCGGAGCGGGTCGTCGCCAAGGAGTAGGCGACGTCTATTGGCTCTAGCTCTGGGTTGTCCCTCAGGTGGGTCGCGAGGCGCGAGGCGGCCTCGGCCAGGGCGGGCTCGGTCTTTGCCGAGAGGGGTAGCAAGGGCGGGACCGGGAGCGGTTGCTTGGAGGAGGCAGCCGAGTCCTCGGCAGAGCCCGCCCCCTGCGCGGGCTCCCCCGTCTCGCCACTTCTAGGCTCTGGCGCCTCCTCCAAGATCAAATGCGCGTTGGTGCCGCTGATGCCGAAGGAGGAGATCCCGGCTCGGCGGGTCCTCCCGCTGGGCTCCCAGGGCACCTGCTCGGTCAAGAGCTCTACCTCGCCCGCCTCCCACTCGACCTTGGAGGAGGGGCTGTCGACGTGCAGGGTCTTCGGCAGGACCCCTGCCCGCATCGCCATCGTCATCTTGATCACGCCTGCGACGCCTGCTGCGGCCTGGGTGTGGCCGATGTTCGACTTGATCGAGCCGAGACGCAGCGGCTCATCGCGCTCCTGGCCGTAGGTGGCGAGCAGCGCCCCCGCCTCGATCGGGTCGCCGAGGGTGGTGCCGGTGCCGTGGGCCTCGACCGCGTCTACGTCCTTTGGCTCGATCCCGGCGTTTGCCAATGCCTGGCGGATCACCCGCTCCTGCGAGGGTCCGTTGGGGGCGGTGAGGCCGTTGGAGGCGCCGTCCTGGTTTACGGCGGAGCCCTTGATCGTGGCGAGGATCTGGTGGCCCGCTCGCTGGGCGTCGGAGAGGCGCTGGAGGACGAGGACGCCGACGCCCTCGCCAAGGCCGGTGCCGTCGGCGGCCTCGGCGAAGGGCCTGCAGCGGCCGTTGGGGGCAAGATTGCGCTGGCGACTGAACTCGACGAAGATCGTCGAGCTGGAGAGGGCCGTCACTCCCCCCGCCAGCGCCACCGAGCACTCGCCGCCTCGCAGCGCCTGCGCCGCCAGGTGCATCGCCACCAGCGAGGAAGAGCAGGCGGTGTCGACAGTCATGGCCGGGCCCTCCAGGCCGAGCGTGTAGGCGACGCGGCCTGAAACCGCGCTGCCCGAAGTGCCCGTCGCAACGTACCCGTCCAGATCATCCGATCCAGGAGTTCGAAGCGCCCCATAGTCCTGATACATCACCCCCGCGAAGACACCCGCCGGCTCTCCGCGCAGCGACGCGGGGTCGATCCCCGCTCGCTCCAGCGCCTCCCAGCTGGCTTCCAGCAGGAGGCGCTGCTGGGGGTCCATCGCCAGCGCCTCGCGCGGGGCGATGCCGAAGAACTCGGGGTCGAACTCGCCGGCGTCGTCGAGGAAGCCGCCGTGGCGAGCGTAGGAGGTGCCCTGGTTGGCGGGGTCTGGGTCATAGAGGCGCTCGAGGTCCCAGCCGCGGTCGGCGGGGAACTCGGAGATGCCGTCGCGGCCCTCGGCGAGCAGCTGCCAAAGATCCTCTGGGGTGCTCACCCCTCCCGGGTAGCGGCAGGCCATGCCGACGATCGCGATCGGCTCCTCCGTGGAGGTCGCGATTCGGGCAACCGCGCGGCGCGGCACGGCGCCCTCCCCGCGCGAGAGCAACTGCTCGGACAGGGCCACGATCGAGGGGTAGTCGAAGACCAGGGTGGGAGGCAGACGCAGGTCGGTTGTCCCGACCAACCTGTTGCGCAACTCCACCGCCGCCAGCGAGTCGAAGCCCAGCTCCTTGAATGCCCGCTGGGGATCGATCGCCTCGGGGGAGGAGTGCCCGAGGACGGCGGCGACCTCTGTCCTGACCAGGTCGGTGACGTATGCCTGGCGCTCGTCTGGGGGCAGGGTTGCGAGCTTTGCCGCGAGGGAGCCGCCCTGTGCCTGGCGGCGGGTGGGGACGCGGATCAGGCCGCTGAGGAGCGAGGGCAGGGCGCCGGCTTGGGCTTGGCTTCTGAGGGCCGCGGTGTCAAGACGGGCTCCGAGGGCGAAGGGGCGATCGGCTGCGAGTGCGGCGTCGAACAACTCCAGCCCCTGCTCGTCTGTCAGCGGGGCGATTCCAGAGCGCGCCATCCGGGCCAGCTCTGCCTCTCCGAGATGTGAGGTCATGCCGCTCGATCGCTGCCATAGGCCCCAGGCGATCGAGCTGGCTGGCTTTCCTTCTGAGCTTCGCTTCTGTGCAAGCGCGTCGAGGAAGGTGTTCGCGGCTGCGTAATTGGCCTGGCCGGGGGAGCCCAGGGTGGCGGCGATCGAGGAGAACATGACGAAGGCCTCCAGCTCCTCGCTCAGCTCGTGCAGGTTCCAGGCGGCCTTTGCCTTGGCGGCGAATACCTCCTCCAGCTGCTCTTCGCTCATCGAGGCGATCGTGCCGTCGGCGAGGGTGCCGGCGGCATGGATGACGGCTCCCAGCGGGTGCTCCTGGGGGATCGAGTCGAGCAGCTGCTCCAGGGCATCTCGGTCTGAGACGTCACAGGCGGCGATGCGGACCTCTGCTCCCAGCTCCTTCAGCTCTTCCTCTAGCTCCTTTGCCCCCTTTGCCTTCGGGCCGCTTCTGCTGACCAGGAGCAGCTGCCTGGCGCCGTGGGCCTCGGCCAGGTGGCGGGCGAAGAGAGCTCCGAGGCCTCCTGTTGCGCCGGTGATCAGGACGGTCTTGTCGGGGTCGATCGGCTGGGATGGCTGCTCTTGGGCCTCTGCCTTTGGACGGGCGATGCGGGGGACCAGCGCGACTCCTTCGCGCAGGGCTAGCTGGGGCTCGCTTGCGGCAAGGCGGAGGGCTTGGTCGAGCGCCCCCTCCGATGCCTCGCTGCCGTCGGTGTCGATCAGGGCGAAGCGCTCTGGATGCTCGGTCTGGGCGGAGCGCACCAAGCCCCAGAGGGCGGCGCTTGGGAGGTTCGGCGACTCTCCCTCCTTGGCGGCGATAGCTCCTTCGGTGAGGAAGACGAGGGGGGCCTCGGAGGGGTGCTCCTCGGCGAGCCGGCGCTGGATCTCCTCCAGGGCGCTTTGGGCGAGGGCGAGGGCTGCTTCGTCGTCCCTTGCCGGGCTTGAGTCGGGGCGCCAGATCTCTGGCGGGGGGGCGTCTGGGTCTTGCTTGGCGGAGGCTGGGTCTACCTCGCGCCACTCGATCCCCATGAGGCCTGCCTGGGCTTTGGCCTGGATTTGCAGCTGCTCGGGATCGAGCGGGCGGGCGGCGATGCTCTCGATCGCGGCAACCGGCTCCCCCGTTGGGTCTGCGAGCACAAGCGATGCCCCCTCCTCGCCGTGGGGGGCGATCCTCACCCGCAGCTCCTTCGCTCCGCTGGCGAGGAGCGAGACCCCGGCGAAGGAGAAGGGCAGCTTTATGCCACCGGAGTCCTCCGCTGCGAGCACGCCGTGAAAGGCGCTGTCGAGCAGCGCCGGGTGGATCGCGAAGCGCGATGCCTCTTGGGCCTGCTCTGGGGAGAGCGATACCTCGGCGTAGATCTCCTCGCCCTCTTGCCAGGCGGCGCGGAGGCCCTGGAAGGCCGCCCCGTACTCGAAGCCGCGCTCGGCGAGGCGGTCATAGAGGGACTCGGAATCGAGTGGCTCTGCTCCCGCGGGGGGCCAGGCCTCCAGGGGCTCGGGGGCGCTTGGTGCTTCCTCGGAGAGAGTGCCCCCTGCGTTTTGGGTCCACTCCCCCTCCTCGCCCTCGGCTCGCGAGTGGATCGAGATCTCCCTGCGGCCCTGCTCATCTGGGCCCGAGACGGATACCTGCAAGGCCACCGCTCCCGACTCGGGCAGGATCAAGGGGCTCTGCAGGGTCAGCTCCTCTACCGCTTGGGCGCCTGCCTCCTGCGCCGCCTTCAAGGCCAGCTCCAAGAAGGCGGTGCCGGGGAGAAGGACGGTGCCGGCGACGGCGTGGTCAGAGAGCCAGGGGTGGGTGGAGAGCGAGAGGCGCCCGGTCAGGGTGATGCCCTCTCCGCGTGGGTCCTCGAGGACCGCGGAGAGCATCGGGTGATCGGCGTCGCTTTGGCCGATCGAGGTCGGATCGGAGCCGGTTGCGGATGAGTCGAGCCAGTAGCGCTTCCTTTGGAAGGGATAGGTGGGCAGCGGCACTCGCTTGGCCCCCGTGCCCTCGAAGAGGGCCTCGAAGTCGAGCTTCGCTCCCTGGGCCTGGGCGCTTGAGAGGGAGAGGGCAAAGCGCTCCGGTCCTCCCTCGTCCCTGCGAAGGGTGGAGAGGACGCTCGCCTCGGCTGGGTCCGGGAGCGCGTCCTCGATCGTCTCCTCGAGGGCAAAGGAGAGCACTGGGTGGGGCGAGATCTCGAGGAAGGATCGCTTGCCTTGCTCCAGCAGGGAGCGGAGCACTGGCTCCAGTAGGACGGTCTCGCGCAGGTTTCGGTACCAGTACTCGGGACCGAGCTCCGTGCCCTCGATCTGCTCGCCGCTGACCGTCGAGTGCAGGGGGGTATGGGTCTCCTGGGGAGAGATCGGGGCAAATGCACTCAGTAGCTCTTCCTCTAGCTCCTCGATCTGGGGGGAGTGGGCGGCGTAGTCGACGGCGATCTTCTGGGCGCGGATGCCGTCTCTCTCGCATGCTTCTTGCAGCTCAGAGAGCGCCTTTGGCTCCCCGGAGGCGATCAGCGATGCGGGGCCGTTGATCGCCGCTATCGAGATCTGCCCCTCGTAGGGAGCGAGGCGCTGCTCTAGCTCCTTCGGTGGGAGGGAGAGCGAGAGCATCGCTCCCCGCCCTGCGATCCTCGCCATCGCCTTGCCGCGCTCGGCGACGATCAGGGCTGCGTCCTCTAGGGAGAGGGCGCCGGCGATGTGGGCTGCGGCTATCTCTCCCTGGGAGTGGCCGATCAGGGCGCTTGGCTTTACCCCACAGCGCTGCCAGAGCTCGGCCAGGGAGACCATCGTCGCGAAGAGGGCCGGCTGGACTATGTCGAGGCGATCGAGCCAGGTGGCCTCTTCTTCGCGCAGGACCTCGCCGAGGGACCAATCGACATGCGGGGCGAGTGCTTGCTCGCACTTCTCTATCGACGCGGCGAAGTCGGGCGATGCATCCAAGAGCCCCAGGGCCATCTGCGCTGATTGGGCTCCCTGCCCGGGGAAGAGGAAGACGGGGCTTTGCTCTGAGCGGGCCTGGCCGCCGATGAGGCTGGCGTGCTCCTTGCCCGCCGCAAGGGCCTCCAGGGCATTGATCAGCTCGGAGCGCTCCGTCCCTATGACGAGCGCTCTTTGCTCGAAGGCGGAGCGGGTCGTCGCCAAGGAGTAGGCGACGTCCACTGGGTCTAGCTCTGGGTTGTCCCTCAGGTGGGTCGCGAGGCGCGAGGCGGCCTCGGCCAGGGCGGGCTCGCTCTTGGCCGAGAGGGGGAGCGGGGTTGGGATCGGAAGGGGTTGCTTGGAGGAGGCAGCCGAGTCCCCGGCAGGGTCCCCCACACCCTGCGCCGTGGCTGCGACGGGCTCCGGCGCCTCCTCCAAGATCAAATGCGCGTTGGTGCCGCTGATGCCGAAGGAGGAGATCCCGGCTCGGCGGGTCCTCCCGCTGGGCTCCCAGGGCACCTGCTCGGTCAAGAGCTCTACCTCGCCCGCCTCCCACTCGACCTTGGAGGAGGGGCTGTCGACGTGCAGGGTCTTCGGCAGGACCCCTGCCCGCATCGCCATGGTCATCTTGATCACACCGGCGACACCGGATGCGGCCGCAGCGTGGCCGATGTTCGACTTGATCGAGCCGAGCTTCAGCGGCTGCTCCCTCTCCTGGCCATAGGTCGCGAGCAGCGCCCCCGCCTCGATCGGGTCGCCGAGGGTCGTGCCGGTGCCGTGGGCCTCGACCGCGTCTACGTCCTTTGGCTCGATCCCGGCGTTGGCCAATGCCTGGCGGATCACCCGCTCCTGTGAGGGGCCGTTGGGGGCGGTGAGGCCGTTTGAGGCTCCGTCCTGGTTGACGGCGGAGCCCTTGATCGTCGCCAGAATCGGGTGGCCCGCTCGCTGCGCGTCGGAGAGGCGCTCGAGCACGAGCATCCCCGCACCCTCCGACCAGGACGTCCCGTCTGCCGCCTCGGCAAAGGACTTGCAGCGCCCGTCGGGGGCGAGGCCGCGCTGGCGGCTGAACTCGACGAACATCCCCGGGCTGCCGAGCATCGCGGCTCCCCCCGCCAGCGCCACCGAGCACTCGCCGCTGCGCAATGCCCGCGCCGCCAAGTGCATCGCAACTAGCGAGGAGGAGCAGGCGGTGTCGACGGTGATCGCCGGTCCCTCGAGGCCGAGCGAGTAGGCGACGCGGCCGGAGACGACGCTGGTCGAGCTGCCGGTGAGGCGGTAGCCCTCCAGCTCGCCCTGGGACGCACGCAAGCCGGCGGTGTAGTCCTGGGAGCTGATCCCGGCGAAGACACCGGCCCGCTCTCCGCGCAGCGAGTCGGGGTCGATCCCGGCGCGCTCCAGCGCCTCCCAGCTGGCTTCCAGCAGGAGGCGCTGCTGGGGGTCCATCGCCAGCGCCTCGCGCGGAGCGATGCCGAAGAACTCGGGGTCGAACTCGCCGGCGTCGCCGAGGAAGCCGCCGTGGCGCGCGTAAGAGGTGCCGGGGTTGGCGGGGTCGGGGTCATAGAGGCGCTCGAGGTCCCAGCCGCGGTCGGCGGGGAACTCGGAGATGCCGTCGCGTCCCTCGGCGAGCAGGGCCCAGAGCTCCTCTGGGGAGCCGACCCCTCCCGGGTAGCGGCAGGCCATGCCGACGATCGCGATCGGCTCCTCCGTGGCTTGTGCCCTGACCACGACCTGCTTTGCGCTGCCGCTCGCGGTCGCCTCCTCCAGCAGGCAGGCAGCGAGCTTGGCGGAAGTCGGATGGTTGAACACCACCGTCGCCGGCAGCCGCAGGCCGCTGAGCGCGTTGAGCCTGTTGCGCAGCTCGACCGCCGCCAGCGAGTCGAAGCCCAGCTCCTTGAATGCCCGCTGGGGATCGATCGCCTCGGGGGAGGAGTGCCCGAGGACGGCGGCGACCTCTGTCCTGACCAGGTCGGTGACGTATGCCTGGCGCTCGTCTGGGGGCAGGGTTGCGAGCTTTGCCGCGAGGGAGCCGCCCTGTGCCTGGCGGCGGGTGGGGACGCGGATCAGGCCGCTGAGGAGCGAGGGCAGGGCGCCGGCTTGGGCTTGGCTTCTGAGGGCGGCGGTGTCGAGGCGAGCTCCGAGGGCGAAGGGGCGATCGGTTGCGAGCGCTGCGTCGAATAGCTCCAGCCCCTGCTCGTCGGAGAGCGGGGCGATCCCCGAGCGCGCCATCCGGGCCAGCTCTGCCTCTCCGAGATGTGAGGTCATGCCGCTCGATCGCTGCCATAGGCCCCAGGCGATCGAGCTGGCTGGCTTTCCTTCTGAGCTTCGCTTCTGGGCGAGCGCGTCGAGGAAGGTGTTCGCGGCTGCGTAGTTGGCCTGGCCGGGGGAGCCCAGGGTGGCGGCGATCGAGGAGAACATGACGAAGGCCTCTAGGTCCTTGCCTTCGCTCAGCTCGTGCAGGTTCCAGGCCGCCTTTGCCTTGGCGGCGAATACCTCCTCCAGCTGCTCTTCGCTCATCGAGGCGATCGTGCCGTCGGCGAGGGTGCCGGCGGCATGGATGACGGCTCCCAGCGGGTGCTCCTGGGGGATCGAGTCGAGCAGCTGCTCCAGGGCATCTCGGTCTGAGACGTCACAGGCGGCGATGCGGACCTCTGCTCCCAGCTCCTTCAGCTCTTCCTCTAGCTCCTTTGCCCCCTTTGCCTTCGGGCCGCTTCTGCTGACCAGGAGCAGCTGCCTGGCGCCGTGGGCCTCGGCCAGGTGGCGGGCGAAGAGAGCTCCGAGGCCTCCTGTTGCGCCGGTGATCAGGACGGTCTTGTCGGGGTCGATCGGCTGGGATGGCTGCTCTTGGGCCTCTGCCTTTGGACGGGCGATGCGGGGGACCAGCGCGACTCCTTCGCGCAGGGCTAGCTGGGGCTCGCTTGCGGCAAGGCGGAGGGCTTGGTCGAGCGCCCCCTCCGATGCCTCGCTGCCGTCGGTGTCGATCAGGGCGAAGCGCTCTGGATGCTCGGTCTGGGCGGAGCGCACCAGGCCCCAGAGGGCGGCGCTTGGGAGGTACGGCGACTCTCCCTCCTTGGTGGCGAGGGCTCCTTCGGTGAGGAAGACGAGGGGGGCCTCGGAGGGGTGCTCCTCGGCGAGCCGGCGCTGGATCTCCTCCAGGGCGCTTTGGGCGGTGGCCAGGGCTGCTTCGTCGTCTTTGGTGGGAGTTGGGTCGGGGCGCCAGATCTCTGGTGGGGGGGTGTCTGCGTCTTGCTCGGCGGAGGCTGGGTCGACCTCGCGCCACTCGATCCCCAGGAGGCCTGCCTGGGCTTTGGCTTGGATTTGCAGCTGCTCGGGCGATACCCGGCGCGGAGTCAGGGTCTCGACCCTGCCGAGCGGCGTTCCTTCGCCGTCGGCGAGGTCGAGCGAGATCGCCTCGTCATCCAGGAAGACGGTTCTGACCCGCAGCCCGTCGAGAGGAGAGGCACCGAGGTGGATGCCCTGCCAGGAGAACGGCAGCCTTGCCTCTCCGTCCCCGTCGGGACCGAGGGTGGCCAGCATCATCGTCTGCAGCGCCGCGTCCAGCAGAGCCGGGTGGATGGCGAAGCGCCCGGCTTCGGGGGCCTGCTCCTCGGCCAGGGAAACCTCGGCGAAGATCTCCTCCCCCCGCGTCCAAGCGGCGTCGAGACCCTGGAAGGCGGGACCAAGTTCGATGCCGCGCTCACCGATCTGCTCGTAGAAGTCCTCGACCTCGAGCGGCTCCGCCCCCTCGGGGGGCCAGGCGTCGAGAGGCTCGGGGGCGGCCAGAACCTGGACGGAGAGGGTGCCGCGCGCGTGGCAGCTCCACTCGGTGGTCTCCACTCCCCCGCCCTCGGGTCGCGAGTGGATCGAGATCTCCCGCCGGCCTTCCTCGTCGAGACCCAGGACGGAGACGTAGAGCGCGACCGAGCCGCCCTCGGGAAAGGCCAACGGCGCCTGCAGGGTCAGCTCCTCGACGCACTGCGCCCCGACCTCCTGCGCCGCCCGCAGCGCCAGCTCGGCGAAGGCGGTGCCGGGCAGGATGACGGTCTCGAAGATGACGTGGTCTGAGAGCCAGCGCTGGGTCTCGGTCGAGAGACGGCCGGTGAGGATGACGCCGTCGCCCTCGGGGTCTTCGATCGCGGCGGAGAGCAGCGGGTGCTCGGCGTCGCTCAGTCCCGCTGCCGCCATGTCCCCCGCTCCGCTACTAGAGCTCAGCCAGTAGCGCTTTCTCTGGAAGGGATAGGTGGGCAGCGGGACTCGCTTTGCACCGGTGCCCTCGAAGAGCTCTGCCCAGTCGAGCTTCGCTCCCTGGGCCTGGGCGCTTGCGAGGGAGAGGGCCAGGCCCTTGGTCTCGGGGCGTCCCTCGCGCAGGGTGGGGATCGTCTTTGCCTCTTGCCCTTCTGCCTCGAGGCACTCTTCGGCCATCGCGCAGAGGACCGGGTCTGGGCCCAGCTCCAGGTAGGCGCTCGCTCCTTGTGCGTGGAGGCTTGCGATGCCGTCTGCGAAGCGCACCGGCGCTCGCACGTGGGCGACCCAGTAGGCGGGGTCGGTTGCTTTCTCTGCGGTCAGGACCTCACCGCTGGTGTTGGAGACGATCGAGATCTGGGGCGCTTCGTAGGAGAGGCTTTGGGCTACCTCTTCGAACTGATCCAGCATCGGCTCGATCAGGGGCGAGTGGAAAGCATGGGAGACGGTCAGGCGCTTGGTCTTCCTGTCCTGCTCTTGCCAGTGGGCCTGGGCTCGATCGATTGCTTCTTTTGCTCCCGAGAGGACGGTCGCTCTCGGCCCGTTGATCGCGGCGATGTCGATCTCCTTCTCCTTGCCTGCGATCGAGGCAAGCGCCTCTTGCTCTGTGGCCTCTATCGCGAGCATCGCCCCGCCCTTGGGCAGGGCGCTCATCAGGGCTCCCCTGGCGACGATCAGCTTGGCTGCGTCTTTCAGCTCGAGGACGCCTGCCAGGTGTGCTGCCGATATCTCCCCTACCGAGTGGCCGGTGAGCAGATCTGGCTTTAGGCCCAGTGAGGCAAGTGCCTTATAGAGGGAGACCTGCAAGGCGAAGAGGGCAGGCTGTGCGTAGGCGGTGTCGTTCAGCGCCGCTTGGTCTTCGCCGAAGAGGATCTCCTTCAGCGGGGTCTTCATGTGTGGGTCAAGCGCCTCGCAGACCTCCTCCATCGCCTCTTCGAAGACCGGGTTCTCCTCGTAGAGCTCCTTGCCCATGCCGAGGCGCTGGGAGCCTTGGCCGGTTAGGAGGTAGGCGAGCTTGCCGCTGCTTGCCTTGGAGATAGTGAGGTTGGTCGAGGGCTTGCCCTCGGCAAGAGAGGAGAGGGCCTCGATCAGCTCCTCGCGGCTCTCTCCCACCGCGAGCGCTCTTTGCTCGAAGGCCGAGCGGGTCGTCGCCAGCGAGTAGGCGACGTCGACCGGGTCTAGCTCTGGGTTGTCCCTCAGGTGGGTCGCGAGGCGAGAGGCTGCCTCGGCCAGGGCGGGCTCGGTCTTTGCCGAGAGGGGTAGCAAGGGCGGGACCGGGAGCGGTTGCTTGGAGGAGGCAGCCGGGTCCTCGGCAGGGTCCCCCACACCCTGCGCCGTGGCTGCGACGGGCTCCGGCGCCTCCTCCAAGATCAAATGGGCGTTGGTGCCGCTGATGCCGAAGGAGGAGATCCCCGCTCGGCGGGTCCTCCCGTTCGGCTCCCACGCTTGGGACTCGGTCAGCAGCTCGACCTCCCCCGCCTCCCACTCGACCTTGGAGGAGGGGCTGTCGACGTGGAGGGTCTTCGGCAAGACGCCCTCGCGCATCGCCATGGTCATCTTGATCACGCCGGCCACCCCGGCGGCGGCCGCAGCGTGGCCGATGTTGGACTTGATCGAGCCCAGGCGCAGCGGCTCATCGCGCTCCTGGCCATAGGTGGCGAGCAGCGCCCCCGCCTCGATCGGGTCGCCGAGGGTCGTGCCGGTGCCGTGGGCCTCGACTGCGTCGACGTCCTTCGGCTCGATCCCGGCGTTCGCAAGTGCCTGGCGGATCACCCGCTCCTGGGATGGGCCGTTGGGGGCGGTGAGTCCGTTGGAGGCTCCGTCCTGGTTGACGGCGCTGCCCTTGATCGTGGCGAGGATCGGGTGGCCCGCTCGCTGCGCGTCGGAGAGGCGCTGGAGGACGAGGACGCCGACGCCCTCGGAGAACCCGGTGCCGTCGGCGGTATCGGCGAAGGACTTGCAGCGGCCGTCGGGGGCGAGGCCTCGCTGGCGGCTGAACTGGGTGAAGATCGCCGGCGTGGAGAGCACCGTCACCCCCCCCGCGAGCGCCACCGTGCACTCGCCGCTGCGCAGCGCCTGCGCGGCGAGGTGCATCGCAACTAGCGAGGAGGAGCAGGCGGTGTCTACGGTGATCGCCGGTCCCTCGAGGCCGAGCGAGTAGGCGACCCGGCCGGAGACGACGCTGGTCGAGCTGCCGGTGAGGCGGTAGCCCTCCAGCTCGCCCCCCTCCGCTCTCATGCCGGCGGTGTAGTCCTGGGAGCTGATCCCGGCGAAGACACCGGCCCGCTCTCCGCGCAGCGAGTCGGGGTCGATGCCGGCGCGCTCCAGCGCCTCCCAGCTGGCTTCCAGCAGCAGCCGCTGCTGGGGGTCCATCGCCAGCGCCTCGCGCGGGGCGATGCCGAAGAACTCCGGGTCGAACTCGCCGGCGTCGCCTAGGAAGCCGCCGTGGCGCGCGTAGCTCGTGCCGGGATTGCCCGGATCGGGGTGGTAGAGGCGCTCGAGGTCCCAACCGCGGTCGGCGGGGAACTCGGAGATGCCGTCGCGTCCCTCGGCGAGCAGGGCCCAGAGCTCCTCTGGGGAGCCGACCCCTCCCGGGTAGCGGCAGGCCATGCCGACGATCGCGATCGGCTCCTCCGTGGCTTGTGCCCTGACCACGACCTGCTTTGCGCTGCCGCTCGCGGTCGCCTCCTCCAGCAGGCAGGCAGCGAGCTTGGCGGAAGTCGGATGGTTGAACACCACCGTCGCCGGCAGCCGCAGGCCGCTGAGCGCGTTGAGCCTGTTGCGCAGCTCGACCGCCGCCAGCGAGTCGAAGCCCAGCTCCTTGAATGCCCGCTGGGGATCGATCGCCTCGGGGGAGGAGTGCCCGAGGACGGCGGCGACCTCTGTCCTGACCAGGTCGGTGACGTATGCCTGGCGCTCGTCTGGGGGCAGGGTTGCGAGCTTTGCCGCGAGGGAGCCGCCCTGTGCCTGGCGGCGGGTGGGGACGCGGATCAGGCCGCTGAGGAGCGAGGGCAGGGCGCCGGCTTGGGCTTGGCTTCTGAGGGCCGCGGTGTCAAGACGGGCTCCGAGGGCGAAGGGGCGATCGGTTGCGAGCGCTGCGTCGAATAGCTCCAGCCCCTGCTCGTCGGAGAGCGGGGCGATCCCCGAGCGCGCCATCCGGGCCAGCTCTGCCTCTCCGAGATGTGAGGTCATGCCGCTCGATCGCTGCCATAGGCCCCAGGCGATCGAGCTGGCTGGCTTTCCTTCTGAGCTTCGCTTCTGTGCAAGCGCGTCGAGGAAGGTGTTCGCGGCTGCGTAATTGGCCTGGCCGGGGGAGCCCAGGGTGGCGGCGATCGAGGAGAACATGACGAAGGCCTCCAGCTCCTCGCTCAGCTCGTGCAGGTTCCAGGCGGCCTTTGCCTTGGCGGCGAATACCTCCTCCAGCTGCTCTTCGCTCATCGAGGCGATCGTGCCGTCGGCGAGGGTGCCGGCGGCATGGATCACCGCTCCCAAGGGATGCTCTTGGGGGATCGAGTCGATCAGCTCTTCGAGCGCCTCTGGGTCTGAGACATCGCAAGCGGCGATGCGAACCTCTGCTCCCAGCTCCTTCAGCTCTTCCTCTAGCTCCTTTGCTCCCTTTGCCTTCGGGCCGCTTCTGCTGACCAGGAGCAGCTGCCTTGCGCCGTGGGCCTCGGCCAGGTGGCGGGCGAAGAGAGCTCCGAGGCCTCCTGTTGCGCCGGTGATCAGGACGGTCTTCTCGGGGTCGATCGGCTGCGGCGCGGTGAGCACGACCTTGCCGACGTTGTGGCCCTCGCGCAGATGACGGAAGGCCTCGGGGGCGCGCCGCAGGTCCCAGCCGGCTATCGGCAGGTGATGCAAATCCCCCCGCTCGAAGAGCCCGACGATCTCGGCGAGCATCTCCGCCAGCAGCCCGGGGTCGATGTCGACGATGTCGAAGGCGCAGTAGGAAACGCCTTCGTGCCGCGCGGCCACCTGCTCGGCGTCGCGAACGTCGGTCTTGCCCATCTCCAGGAAGCGGCCGCCCCGCGGCAGCAGGTCCAAGGATGCGTCGACGAACTCCCCCGCCAGCGAGTTGAGGACCACATCGACCCCGTCCCCACCGCTGACCGTGAGGAACTTCTCCTTGAAATCGAGGTCTCGCGAGGAGGAGATGTGGTCGTCCTCGATGCCCGCTTCGCGCAACACCGCCCACTTCGCCGGACTGGCGGTGGCGAAGACCTCGGCGCCCAGGTGGCGTGCCAGCTGCACCGCCGCCATGCCGACGCCGCCGGCACCGGCGTGGATCAGCACCTTCTCGCCCGGCTGCAGGGAGGCCAGCTCGCGCAGGCCGTAGTAGGCAGTCGAGAAGACGATCGGCAGCGCGGCGGCCTGCTCGAAGGACCAGCTCTCGGGAATCGGGAGGAGCAGGCCGCGGTCGCCGACCGCGTGCGAGCCGAAGGCTTCGGGGATCATCCCCATCACCCGGTCCCCCGGGGCGAGATCCCTTACCTCGGAGCCGGTCTCGACCACCACGCCGGCGCCCTCGGCACCGAGCCTCTCCCCCTCTGGGACGTCATAGCCCAGGACCGCGAGCACTTCGCGGAAGTTGAGGCCCGCAGCCCGCATCGCGACTCGCACCTCGGCCGGCCCGAGCGGCTCCTGTGCGCGCGGGCTGGGAATCAGGGTGAGGCTCTCCAGCGTGCCGCGCCGGGGAGCGTCCAGTCGCCAGGGGCCGGCTGGAGGGATCAGCCAATCGTCCCGATCGCGAACCGGTGTAGCCCGCGGCACCAGCGCCCTGCCCTCGCGCAGGGCTAGCTGGGGCTCGGTCGCCCCGCTTGCGAGCGCTGCGCCGAGCGCTTGCTCCGATGCCTCGGTGCCGTCGGTGTCGATCAGGGCGAAGCGCTCTGGATGCTCTGTCTGGGCGGATCGCAGGAGGCCCCATAGGGCGGCGCTCGCGATGTTCGGCGACTCTCCCTCCCCGGCTGCGATCGCGCCTTCGGTGAGGAAGACGAGGCGCGCCTCGGGGGGGTGCTCCTCGGCGAGCCAGCCCTGCACGGCACCGAGCGCATCGGCGGTGGCTCTTTGCGCTGCGGCAGCGTCGGCGTCCTCCGGAGCTTGGGCGCGCCAGAGGGAGACCTCGGGATCTGCCTCGCGGTCCGGATCGAGGGCGACCTCTTGCCACTCGATTCCCAGGAGCCCTCCCTGCGCTTTGGCCTTGCCTCCCAGCTGCTCGGGGTCGAGCGGGCGGGTCGCCAGGTCCTCGATCGTGGCCAGAGGCTCCCCCGTTGGGTCTGCGAGCACAAGCGATGCCCCCTCCTCGCCGTGGGGGGCGATCCTCACCCGCAGCTCCTTCGCTCCGCTGGCGAGGAGCGAGACCCCGGCGAAGGAGAAGGGCAGCTTTATGCCACCGGAGTCCTCCGCTGCGAGCACGCCGTGAAAGGCGCTGTCGAGCAGCGCCGGGTGGATCGCGAAGCGCGATGCCTCTTGGGCCTGCTCTGGGGAGAGCGATACCTCGGCGTAGATCTCCTCGCCCTCTTGCCAGGCGGCGCGGAGGCCCTGGAAGGCCGCCCCGTACTCGAAGCCGCGCTCGGCGAGGCGGTCATAGAGGGACTCGGAATCGAGTGGCTCTGCTCCCGCGGGGGGCCAGGCCTCCAGGGGCTCGGGGGCGCTTGGTGCTTCCTCGGAGAGAGTGCCCCCTGCGTTTTGGGTCCACTCCCCCTCCTCGCCCTCGGCTCGCGAGTGGATCGAGATCTCCCTGCGGCCCTGCTCATCTGGGCCCGAGACGGATACCTGCAAGGCCACCGCTCCCGACTCGGGCAGGATCAAGGGGCTCTGCAGGGTCAGCTCCTCTACCGCTTGGGCGCCTGCCTCCTGCGCCGCCTTCAAGGCCAGCTCCAAGAAGGCGGTGCCGGGGAGAAGGACGGTGCCGGCGACGGCGTGGTCAGAGAGCCAGGGGTGGGTGGAGAGCGAGAGGCGCCCGGTCAGGGTGATGCCCTCTCCGCGTGGGTCTTCGAGGACCGCGGAGAGCAAGGGGTGATCGGCGTCGCTTTGGCCGGCTGCCGCCATGTCCCCCGCTCCGCCGCTTGAGCTCAACCAGTAGCGCTTGCGCTGGAAGGGGTAGGTGGGCAGCGGGACTCGCTTTGCTCCCGTGCCCTCGAAGAGCTCTGCCCAGTCGAGCTTCGCTCCCTGGGCCTGGGCGCTTGCGAGGGAGAGGGCAAAGCGCTCCGGTCCGCTTTGGTCCCTGCGAAGGCTGGAGAGCACGCTCGCCTCGGCTGGGTCGGGGAGCGCGTCCTCGATCGTCTCCCCCAGGGCGAAGGAGAGCACCGGGTGGGGCGAGATCTCGAGGAAGGATCGCTTGCCTTGCTCCAGCAGGGAGCGAAGCACTGGCTCCAAGAGGACCGTCTCTCGCAGGTTTCGGTACCAGTACTCGGGACCGAGCTCCGTGCCCTCGATCTGCTCGCCGCTGACCGTCGAGTGCAGGGGGGTATGGGTCTCCTGGGGAGAGATCGGGGCAAATGCACTCAGTAGCTCTTCCTCTAGCTCCTCGATCTGGGGGGAGTGGGCGGCGTAGTCGACGGCGATCTTCTGGGCGCGGATGCCGTCTCTCTCGCATGCTTCTTGCAGCTCAGAGAGCGCCTTTGGCTCCCCGGAGGCGATCAGCGATGCGGGGCCGTTGATCGCCGCTATCGAGATCTGCCCCTCGTAGGGAGCGAGGCGCTGCTCTAGCTCCTTCGGTGGGAGGGAGAGCGAGAGCATCGCTCCCCGCCCTGCGATCCTCGCCATCGCCTTGCCGCGCTCGGCGACGATCAGGGCTGCGTCCTCTAGGGAGAGGGCGCCGGCGATGTGGGCTGCGGCTATCTCTCCCTGGGAGTGGCCGATCAGGGCGCTTGGCTTTACCCCACAGCGCTGCCAGAGCTCGGCCAGGGAGACCATCGTCGCGAAGAGGGCCGGCTGGACTATGTCGAGGCGATCGAGCCAGGTGGCCTCTTCTTCGCGCAGGACCTCGCCGAGGGACCAATCGACATGCGGGGCGAGTGCTTGCTCGCACTTCTCTATCGACGCGGCGAAGTCGGGCGATGCATCCAAGAGCCCCAGGGCCATCTGCGCTGATTGGGCTCCCTGCCCGGGGAAGAGGAAGACGGGGCTTTGCTCTGAGCGGGCCTGGCCGCCGATGAGGCTGGCGTGCTCCTTGCCCGCCGCAAGGGCCTCCAGGGCATTGATCAGCTCGGAGCGCTCCGTCCCTATGACGAGCGCTCTTTGCTCGAAGGCGGAGCGGGTCGTCGCCAAGGAGTAGGCGACGTCCACTGGGTCTAGCTCTGGGTTGTCCCTCAGGTGGGTCGCGAGGCGCGAGGCGGCCTCGGCCAGGGCGGGCTCGCTCTTGGCCGAGAGGGGGAGCGGGGTTGGGATCGGAAGGGGTTGCTTGGAGGAGGCAGCCGAGTCCCCGGCAGAGCCCGCCCCCTGCGCGGGCTCCCCCGGCTCGCCACTTCTAGGCTCTGGCGCCTCCTCCAAGATCAAATGGGCGTTGGTGCCGCTGATGCCGAAGGAGGAGATCCCGGCGCGGCGCGGGTGGCCGTTTGCCTTCCATTCCCGCGGCTCTGTGAGCAGCTCGACCTCCCCCGCCTCCCACTCGACTTTGGAAGAGGGGCTGTCGACGTGCAGGGTCTTCGGCAAGACGCCCTCGCGCAGGGCCATCGTCATCTTGATCACGCCGGCTACGCCGGCCGCGGCGATGCCATGGCCGATGTTCGACTTGATCGAGCCGAGCTTCAGCGGCTGCTCCCTCTCCTGGCCATAGGTCGCGATCAGCGCCTCTGCCTCGATCGGGTCGCCGAGCGTGGTGCCGGTGCCGTGGGCCTCGACCGCGTCGACGTCCCTGGGCTGCAGGCCCGCATTGGCCAGCGCCTGGCGAATCACCCGTTCCTGCGAAGCGCCGTTGGGGGCCGTGAGGCCGTTGGAGGCGCCGTCCTGGTTGACGGCGCTCCCCTTGATCGTCGCCAGGATCGGGTGGCCCGCTCGCTGCGCGTCGGAGAGGCGTTGCAGGACGAGCATCCCGACCCCCTCCGACCAGGACGTTCCGTCTGCCGCCTCGGCGAAGGACTTGCAGCGCCCGTCGGGGGCGAGGCCGCGCTGGCGGGCGAACTCGGTGAACATCCCCGGGCTGGCGAGGATGGTCGCTCCGCCGACCAGGGCCATCGTGCACTCCCCCCCGCGCAGCGCCTGCGCTGCGAGGTGCATCGCCACCAGCGAGGAGGAGCAGGCAGTGTCGACGGTGATCGCCGGTCCCTCGAGGCCGAGCGAGTAGGCGACTCGGCCCGAGGCGACGCTGGTCGAGCTGCCGGTGAGACGGTAGCCCTCGAGCTCGCCCTCCGGCGTGCGCATGCCGGAGGTGTAGTCCTGGGCGCTTACCCCGGCGAAGACCCCGGTCTCCGAGCCACGCAGCGATGCCGGGTCGATGCCGGCGCTCTCCAGCGCCTCCCAGCAAGTCTCCAGCAGGAGTCGCTGCTGGGGGTCCATCGCCAGCGCCTCGCGCGGGGCGATGCCGAAGAACTCCGGATCGAATTCGCCGGGGGCATCGAGGAAGCCGCCGTGGCGGCTGTAGCTGGTGTCGGGCACGTCCGGATCTGGGTGATAGAGGCGCTCGAGGTCCCAGCCGCGGTCGGCGGGGAACTCGGAGATCCCGTCGCGTCCCTCGGCGAGTAGCTGCCAAAGATCCTCTGGGGTGCTCACCCCTCCCGGGTAGCGGCAGGCCATGCCGACGATCGCGATCGGCTCCTCCGTGGCCTGTGACCTGACCACGACCTGCTTTGCGCTGCCGCTCGCGGTCGCCTCCTCCAACAGATAGGCGGCCAGCCCCTCTGGATTGGGGCGGTTGAACACCACCGTCGCCGGCAGCCGCAGCCCGCTGAGCGCGTTGAGCCGGTTGCGCAGCTCCACCGCCGCCAACGAGTCGAAGCCCAGCTCCTTGAATGCCCGCTGGGGATCGATCGCCTCGAGGGAGGAGTGCCCGAGGACGGCGGCGACCTCTGTCCTGACCAGGTCGGTGACGTATGCCTGGCGCTCGTCTGGGGGCAGGGTTGCGAGCTTTGCCGCGAGGGAGCCGCCCTGTGCCTGGCGGCGGGTGGGGACGCGGATCAGGCCGCTGAGGAGCGAGGGCAGGGCGCCGGCTTGGGCTTGGCTTCTGAGGGCCGCGGTGTCAAGACGGGCTCCGAGGGCGAAGGGGCGATCGGTTGCGAGCGCTGCGTCGAATAGCTCCAGCCCCTGCTCGTCGGAGAGCGGGGCGATCCCCGAGCGCGCCATCCGGGCCAGCTCTGCCTCTCCGAGATGTGAGGTCATGCCGCTCGATCGCTGCCATAGGCCCCAGGCGATCGAGCTGGCTGGCTTTCCTTCTGAGCTTCGCTTCTGGGCGAGCGCGTCGAGGAAGGTGTTCGCGGCTGCGTAGTTGGCCTGGCCGGGGGAGCCCAGGGTGGCGGCGATCGAGGAGAACATGACGAAGGCCTCTAGGTCCTTGCCTTCGCTCAGCTCGTGCAGGTTCCAGGCCGCCTTTGCCTTGGCGGCGAATACCTCCTCCAGCTGCTCTTCGCTCATCGAGGCGATCGTGCCGTCGGCGAGGGTGCCGGCGGCATGGATCACCGCTCCCAAGGGGTGCTCTTCGGGGATCGAGTCGAGCAGCTCTTCGAGCGCCTCTGGGTCTGAGACATCGCAGGCGGCGATGCGGACCTCGGCTCCCAGCTCTTGGAGCTCTTCCTCCAGCTCCTTTGCTCCCTCTGCCTTCGGGCCGCTTCTGCTGACCAGGAGCAGCTGCCTGGCGCCGTGGGCCTCGGCCAGGTGGCGGGCGAAGAGGGCTCCCAGTCCTCCGGTGGCGCCGGTGATCAGGACGGTCTTGTCGGGGTCGATCGGCTGGGATGGCTGCTCTTGGGCCTCTGCCTTTGGACGGGCGATGCGGGGCACCAGCGCGACTCCTTCGCGCAGGGCTAGCTGGGGCTCGGTCGCCCCGCTTGCGAGCGCTGCGCCGAGCGCTTGCTCCGATGCCTCGCTGCCGTCGGTGTCGATCAGGGCGAAGCGCTCGGGGTGCTCTGTTTGGGCAGAGCGCACCAGGCCCCAGAGGGCGGCGCTTGGGAGGTACGGCGACTCTCCCTCCTTGGTGGCGAGGGCTCCTTCGGTGAGGAAGACGAGGGGGGCCTCGGAGGGGTGCTCCTCGGCGAGCCGGCGCTGGATCTCCTCCAGGGCGCTTTGGGCGAGGGCGAGGGCTGCTTCGTCGTCCCTTGCCGCGCTTGGGTCGGGGCGCCAGATCTCTGGTGGGGGGGTGTCTGCGTCTTGCTCGGCGGAGGCTGGGTCGCCGACCTCGGCCTCTACCCACTCGAGGACCAGCGGCTCCACCCCGGGACCGCCCTTCAGTTGGAATTGCTCGGGCGCGACCTGGCGCAGGAGCAGCGAGGCGGTGGCGAGCGGCGTTCCCTCGCCGTCGGCGAGGTCGAGGGAGACCTCCCAGTCGTCCGTGAAGACGGTCTTTACCCGCAGCCTCTCGGCGCCGGCGACGCCGAGGCAGACGTCGCGCCAGGAGAAGGGCAGCCTCGCGCCGAGCTCCCGGTGCTCGCCCGGCTCGCGGGCATTGAGCATCGTGCTGTGCAGAGTGGCGTCGAGCAGGACGGGGTGGATGCCGAAGCGCCTCGCTTCCTCGCGCTGCTCCGGAGCAAGCTCCACCTCGGAATAGAACTCATTGCCGCGCTGCCAGGCCGCGGCGAGGCAGTGGAAGGCGGGGCCGAGTTCGAGCCCGCGATCGACGATTTCCTCGTAGAAGTCCTCGACCTCGCGCGGCTCCGCCCCCTCCGGGGGCCACCGATCGAGCGGGTCGCCAACCGCCCCGGCCCGGTTCAGGAGGGTGCCGGCAGCGTGGCGGGTCCACTCCCCCTCTCCTTCGCCGTCCAGCCGCGAGTGGATCGAGATCTCCCGCCGGCCTTCCTCGTCGAGACCCAGGACGGAGACGTAGAGCGCGACCGAGCCGCCCTCGGGAAAGGCCAACGGCGCCTGCAGGGTCAGCTCCTCGACGCACTGCGCCCCGACCTCCTGCGCCGCCCGCAGCGCCAGCTCGGCGAAGGCGGTGCCGGGCAGGATGACGGTCTCGAAGATGACGTGGTCTGAGAGCCAGCGCTGGGTCTCGGTCGAGAGACGGCCGGTGAGGATGACGCCGTCGCCCTCGGGGTCTTCGATCGCGGCGGAGAGCAGCGGGTGCTCGGCGTCGCTCAGTCCCGCTGCCGCCATGTCCCCCGCTCCGCTACTAGAGCTCAGCCAGTAGCGCTTTCTCTGGAAGGGATAGGTGGGCAGCGGGACTCGCTTTGCACCGGTGCCCTCGAAGAGCTCTGCCCAGTCGAGCTTCGCTCCCTGGGCCTGGGCGCTTGCGAGGGAGAGGGCCAGGCCCTTGGTCTCGGGGCGTCCCTCGCGCAGGGTGGGGATCGTCTTTGCCTCTTGCCCTTCTGCCTCGAGGCACTCTTCGGCCATCGCGCAGAGGACCGGGTCTGGGCCCAGCTCCAGGTAGGCGCTCGCTCCTTGTGCGTGGAGGCTTGCGATGCCGTCTGCGAAGCGCACCGGCGCTCGCACGTGGGCGACCCAGTAGGCGGGGTCGGTTGCTTTCTCTGCGGTCAGGACCTCACCGCTGGTGTTGGAGACGATCGAGATCTGGGGCGCTTCGTAGGAGAGGCTTTGGGCTACCTCTTCGAACTGATCCAGCATCGGCTCGATCAGGGGCGAGTGGAAAGCATGGGAGACGGTCAGGCGCTTGGTCTTCCTGTCCTGCTCTTGCCAGTGGGCCTGGGCTCGATCGATTGCTTCTTTTGCTCCCGAGAGGACGGTCGCTCTCGGCCCGTTGATCGCGGCGATGTCGATCTCCTTCTCCTTGCCTGCGATCGAGGCAAGCGCCTCTTGCTCTGTGGCCTCTATCGCGAGCATCGCCCCGCCCTTGGGCAGGGCGCTCATCAGGGCTCCCCTGGCGACGATCAGCTTGGCTGCGTCTTTCAGCTCGAGGACGCCTGCCAGGTGTGCTGCCGATATCTCCCCTACCGAGTGGCCGGTGAGCAGATCTGGCTTTAGGCCCAGTGAGGCAAGTGCCTTATAGAGGGAGACCTGCAAGGCGAAGAGGGCAGGCTGTGCGTAGGCGGTGTCGTTCAGCGCCGCTTGGTCTTCGCCGAAGAGGATCTCCTTCAGCGGGGTCTTCATGTGTGGGTCAAGCGCCTCGCAGACCTCCTCCATCGCCTCTTCGAAGACCGGGTTCTCCTCGTAGAGCTCCTTGCCCATGCCGAGGCGCTGGGAGCCTTGGCCGGTTAGGAGGTAGGCGAGCTTGCCGCTGCTTGCCTTGGAGATAGTGAGGTTGGTCGAGGGCTTGCCCTCGGCCAACGAGGAGAGGGCATCGATCAGCTCGGAGCGCTCCGTTCCTATGGCAACTGCCCTTTGCTCGAAGGCGGAGCGGGTGGTTGCCAGCGAGTAGGCGACGTCTATTGGCTCTAGCTCTGGGTTGTCCCTCAGGTGGGTCGCGAGGCGAGAGGCTGCCTCGGCCAGGGCGGGCTCGGTCTTGGCCGAGAGGGGTAGCAAGGGCGGGACCGGGAGCGGTTGCTTGGAGGAGGCAGCCGGGTCCTCGGCAGGGTCCCCCACACCCTGCGCCGTGGCTGCGACGGGCTCCGGCGCCTCCTCCAAGATCAAATGGGCGTTGGTGCCGCTGATGCCGAAGGAGGAGATCCCCGCTCGGCGGGTCCTCCCGTTCGGCTCCCACGCTTGGGACTCGGTCAGCAGCTCGACCTCCCCCGCCTCCCACTCGACCTTGGAGGAGGGGCTGTCGACGTGGAGGGTCTTCGGCAAGACGCCCTCGCGCATCGCCATGGTCATCTTGATCACGCCGGCCACCCCGGCGGCGGCCGCAGCGTGGCCGATGTTGGACTTGATCGAGCCCAGGCGCAGCGGCTCATCGCGCTCCTGGCCATAGGTGGCGAGCAGCGCCCCCGCCTCGATCGGGTCGCCGAGGGTCGTGCCGGTGCCGTGGGCCTCGACTGCGTCGACGTCCTTCGGCTCGATCCCGGCGTTCGCAAGTGCCTGGCGGATCACCCGCTCCTGGGATGGGCCGTTGGGGGCGGTGAGTCCGTTGGAGGCGCCGTCCTGGTTGACGGCGGAGCCCTTGATCGTGGCGAGGATCGGGTGGCCCGCTCGCTGGGCGTCGGAGAGGCGCTGCAGGATGAGGACGCCGACTCCCTCCGACCAGCCGGTGCCGTCGGCGGCCTCGGCGAAGGACTTGCAGCGCCCGTCGGGAGATAGGCCGCGTTGGCGGGAGAACTCGGTGAACATCCCCGGGCTGGAGAGCACCGTCACCCCACCCGCCAGCGCCACCGAGCACTCGCCGCTGCGCAATGCCCGCGCCGCCAAGTGCATCGCAACTAGCGAGGAGGAGCAGGCGGTGTCGACGGTGATCGCCGGTCCCTCGAGGCCGAGCGAGTAGGCGACGCGGCCGGAGACGACGCTGGTCGAGCTGCCGGTGAGGCGGTAGCCCTCCAGCTCGCCCTGGGACGCACGCAAGCCGGCGGTGTAGTCCTGGGAGCTGATCCCGGCGAAGACACCGGCCCGCTCTCCGCGCAGCGAGTCGGGGTCGATGCCGGCGCGCTCCAGCGCCTCCCAGCTGGCTTCCAGCAGCAGCCGCTGCTGGGGGTCCATCGCCAGCGCCTCGCGCGGGGCGATGCCGAAGAACTCCGGGTCGAACTCGCCGGCGTCGCCTAGGAAGCCGCCGTGGCGCGCGTAGCTCGTGCCGGGATTGCCCGGATCGGGGTGGTAGAGGCGCTCGAGGTCCCAACCGCGGTCGGCGGGGAACTCGGAGATGCCGTCGCGTCCCTCGGCGAGCAGGGCCCACAGCTCCTCTGGGGAGCCGACCCCTCCCGGGTAACGGCAGGCCATGCCGACGATCGCGATCGGCTCCTCGGAAGCGACGCTCAGCGCGAGCGGGACTCCGTCGCCCTCGGCTGCCCCGCTTGCCTGGCGCCGCACAAAGTCCGCGAGCGCCGACGAGGTCGGATGGTTGAAGACCACCGGCGCTGGCAGGCGCAAGCCGGTGGCGGTCTGCAGCCGGTCGCGCAGCTCGACCGCGGCGAGCGAGTCGAAGCCGAGCTCCTTGAAGGTCCGGCCGGGGTCCACGGCCTCGCCGGAGTCGTGTCCCAGCACCGCCGCAACCTCGGCTCGCACGAGGTCCAGGACGAGCCCCTCGCGCTCCTCCGCCGAGCGCGCCCGGAGCTTGGCGGCGAGCGAGTCGCCCTCCGTCCCCGTGGCTACGCCGGGAGGACCCTCCGCGAGGATCCGTCGCACCTCCGGCAGGCCGTCGATCAGCGGTCGCGGGCGGGCCGCGACGTAGAGCGGCGCGAACCGCTCCCAGTCGAAGGCGGCGACGGTCACCGCCGTCTCGTCGCCGTCGAGCGCCTGCTGCAGCGCCTTCAGTGCCGTCTCCGGGTCCAGGCTCGACACGCCGTGCCGTGCCCACCGCTCGGCGGACGGACCCGCCGCCCCCGGGGTTGCCCAAGGCCCCCAAGCGAGCGCGGTGGCCGGCAGGCCCTGCGCGCGCCGGAACCGGGCGAGAGAGTCGAGGAAGGCGCCCGCAGCCGCCGATCCCCCTCGCCCTGCGGCCCCGAGGGTGGCCGCGCTCGACGAGAAGAGGACGAAGGCGGAGAGGTCCAGGCCGTGCGTCAGTACATGCAGATGCTTGGCGGCGTCGACGATCTTGGCGCCCTGGGTCCGCTCGAGCCGATCGTGCTCGAGATCCGCCACCGCCGCGTCCTCGTCGGGGTCTGCCGCGTGGAACACCGCGGTCAGCGGCTGCTCGTCGGGAACCGCCGCGAGCAGCGCTTCCAGCTGCGCTCGCTCGGCAATGTCGCAGACGGATACCGTGAGTCGCGTGCCGGCCTCGGCCAGCTCCTCCTCCAGCTCGGCGGCACCCTCCTCCCCCGGAGCGGCGATCAAGAGGCGGCCAGCACCGCTACGAGCGAGCCAGCGAGCCACCTCGCCGGCGGTGCCGGCCGGGTCGCCGGTCACCAGGATCGTCCCCTCGGGTTTCCAAGCCGAGCCAGACCGGGCGGCTTCGAGCGGCGCTCGGGCGAGCCGGCGGACGAACGCACCGCCCTCGCGCAGCGCGATCTGGTCCTCCTCGCCCCCACCGGCGAGCAATCCGCAGAGTCGCTCCAGGGCGTGCGCGTCGATCTTCTCGGGCAGGTCGACCAAGCCACCCCAGCGCTGCGGTTGCTCCAAGCCAAACGTCCTGCCGAGCCCCCAAAGGCTTCCCTGCGCCGGGTTCCGCACCGGGTCGGAAGCGCCGACGGAGATCGAGCCGGAGGTCGCGATCCAGAGGGGGCCGGAGATCTCCGCCGCGGCCAAGCCCTGCATCAGCGCCACAGTCGAAGCCAGTGCATCGGGGCTCGAGAGGGGCTCGTGCGCGCCCGCGTCGAGACCCAGCAGCGAAAGCACGCCAACCTCGACCGAGTCCAGCGACGCGCACGCCGACAGCAGTCGCTCGGTGCAGACCTCGGCGTCGACGGGGTCGAGCTCGACCACCACCACGTGGGCGCCGCAATTGTCGATCTCCTCGACGATGCGGGCGGTGCCCTCCCCGTCGCGCCGTTGGGGCGAGGCGACGACCAGCCACGTGCCCGACATGCCCGAGGCCGGCGCATCGGCGATCGGATCCCAGCGCTCGCGATAACGCAGTCCCTCGGACCCCGGCATACGCTCGGACGATTCCAGCCAGTAGCGCTTCCTTTGGAAGGGATAGGTGGGCAGAGGGACTCGCTTTGCACCGGTGCCCTCGAAGAGCTCTGCCCAGTCGAGCTTCGCTCCCTGGGCCTGGGCGCTTGAGAGGGAGAGGGCGAAGCGCTCCGGCCCTCCCTCCTCTCTGCGAAGGGTGGAGAGCACGCCCGCCTCGGCTGGGTCGGGGAGCGCGTCCTCGATCGTCTCCTCGAGGGCAAAGGAGAGCACCGGGTGGGGCGATACCTCGACGAAGGAGCGCTTGCCTTGCTCGAGCAGGGAGCGAAGCACTGGTTCGAGGAGGACGGTCTCGCGCAGGTTTCGGTACCAGTACTCGGGTCCGAGCTCTTGGCCCTCGATCTGCTCGCCGCTGACCGTCGAGTGCAGGGGAGTATGGGTCTCCTGGGGGGAGATCGGGGCAAATGCACTCAGTAGCTCTTCTCTCAGCTCCTCGATCTGGGGGGAGTGGGCGGCGTAGTCGACGGCGATCTTCTGGGCGCGGATGCCGTCTCTCTCGCACTGGTCTTGCAGCTCAGAGAGCGCCTTTGGCTCCCCGGAGGCGATCAGGGAGGCGGGTCCGTTGATCGCCGCTATGGAGATCTGCCCCTCGTAGGGGAAGAGGCGCTCTTTCAGCTCTTGGGGTTTGAGGGAGAGCGAGAGCATCGCTCCCCGCCCAGCGATCCTCGCCATCGCCTTGCCGCGCTCGGCGACGATCAGGGCTGCGTCCTCTAGGGAGAGGGCGCCGGCTATGTGGGCTGCGGCTATCTCTCCTTGTGAGTGGCCGATCAGGGCGCTTGGCTTGACTCCGCAGCGCTGCCAGAGCTGCGCCAGGGAGACCATCGTTGCGAAGAGGGCCGGCTGGACTATGTCGAGGCGATCCAGCCAGGCTGCCTCTTCTTCGCGCAGGACCTCGCTCAAGGACCAATCGACGTGGGGGGCGAGTGCTTGCTCGCACTTCTCTATCGACTCGGCGAAGTCGGGCGATGCATCCAAGAGCCCCAGGGCCATCTGGGCCGACTGTGCTCCCTGTCCGGGGAAGAGGAAGACGGGGCTTTGCTCTGAGCGGGCCCTGCCCTTGACCAGGCCCGCCGACTCCTTGCCCTGCGCCAGAGCCTGCAGGGCCTCGATCAGCTCGGAGCGCTCCGTACCTATGGCAACTGCCCTTTGCTCGAAGGCGGAGCGGGTCGTCGCCAAGGAGTAGGCGAGGTCGACCGGGTCTAGGTCTGGGTTGTCCTTCAGGTGGGTCGCGAGGCGTGCGGCGGCCTCGGCCAGGGCGGGCTCGCTCTTGGCCGAGAGGGGGAGCGGGGTTGGGATCGGAAGGGGTTGCTTGGAGGAGGCAGCCGAGTCCTCGGCAGAGCCCGCCCCCTGCGCGGGCTCCCCCGTCTCGCCACTCGTTGGCTCCGGCGCCTCCGCGAGGACCAGATGGCAGTTCGTCCCGCCCATCCCGAACGAGCTGACGCCGGCGACCAGCGGGCGCTCGTCGTTCGGCCAGGTTCCGTGGGTGGCCTGGACGCGCAGCCGCAGCGCGTCGAGGGGGATCTCCGGGTTGGGCTGCTCGAAGTTGAGGCTTGCCGGGATCTCGCGGCGCTCGATCGCGAGCATCGCCTTGATCAGTCCGACGATGCCGGCCGCACCCTCCAAATGGCCCACATTGGTCTTTGCCGAACCGACTGGTAGGGGATCGTCGCTCGGCCTGTCCGTGCCGAGGACCGCGCCGAGCGCCGCCGCCTCGATCGGATCGCCGACGACCGTCCCGGTGCCGTGCAGCTCGACGTACTGGACGTCGGCCCTCTTCAGCCCGGCTCGCCGGTAGGCCTGCCGCAGGACGCTCTCCTGCGCAGCCTGGCTGGGCACCGTCAAGCCCTCGGCCGGACCGTCGTTGTTGACGGCACCGCCGCGGATGACGCAGTAGACCCGGTCGCCGTCGGCCTCGGCCGCGGCCAGGGGCTTGAGGGCGACGATCCCGCCGCCCTCTCCCCGCACATACCCGTTCGCCCGCGCATCGAAGACGAAGCAGCGGCCGTCCGGCGAGAGGCCGCCGAACCGCGAAGCGCCGAGCGCAACCCGCGGGTCGAGGTTGAGCTGAACGCCACCGGCGAGGGCGAGCTTCGCCTCGCCCTTGCGCAGGCTCTCGCAAGCGAGGTGAACCGCGACCAGCGACGACGACTGGGCCGCGTCGACGGTCAGGCTCGGCCCGGTCAGCCCCAGCGCGTAGGAGACCCGGTTGGCGATGATGCCCCGGTGCAGCCCGGTCATCGTGTGGCGCCCGATCCCTTCCTCGCCGCCTCTATGCGTCAAATTTGAATAATCGCCGGCAATCGCCCCAAGGAACACGCTCGCCTGCTCGCCCCGCAGCGCGCCGGGAACGACCCCGGCGTCCTCAAGGGCCTCCCAGGCAAGCTCCAGGGCGAGGCGCTGCTGAGGGTCCATCGCCGTGGCCTCCCGCGGGGAGATGCCGAAGAACGCCGGGTCGAACCGGTCGACCCCGTCGAGGAATGCGCCGTGGCCGATCCCCGGCAATTCCTCCGCGAGCACGTCGCGCGGGGATTCCCCGGCGGCCTCGAGCCGCTCGGTCGGAGTCTCGGAGATCGCGTGCTGGCCGCCGGCGAGCAGCCGCCAGAACGCGGGTAGATCGGGTGCACGGGGTAGGCGGCAAGCGGCGCCGACGACAGCGATCGGCGAGCGACCGCCCGAGGACTCAGCCATCGATCGACCCGCAACAGGTTGACGCGCTATGAACCAGCCGGTGTCCCCAACGGCAAACGCGTCGACCGGCTCGAGGCTCCCCTAAGACCATCGAAATCTCCCCGAACTTCCTGGAACTGCGGAAAAGAATGAGTGATAAACACGCTAGTACGCCGACCCCGAAAGCCCAAAACTAGACGGGTGCTCGCGCATCGAGGGGGCGTCAGGTCGCGTCGGCCGGATGCGCAATCGCAGCCAGCAGCAGTCCCTCCCGCGCGAGCCAGCGCCCGCGAAACCCGCGCAGCTCGCGCCCGCCGAGGACGGGCCCGGGCACGAGCAGGCGCGCCGAGAAGCACCCCTGCGGGTCGATCGCGACCGCGGCCTCCTCGAAGCCGAGCCACCTCTGGGCGAGCGGGAACCAGGCCTTGTAGACAGACTCCTTGATGCTGAAGAGGAGGCGGTCCCAGTGCACGCTGGGCGCCTCGCGATGCAAGCCCTGGAGCAGGCGGCGCTCCTCGGCGAGGGCGATGTCGCCGAGAACGCCCTCGGGCAGCGGCTGATCGAGCTCGGCGTCGATGCCGATCGACGCCAGGTCGCCGGCGCGCGCGACCGCGCAGGCCCTGTAGCCGGCGCAGTGGGTGATGCTGCCGACGATTCCCTCTGGCCAGCGCGGCTCGCCACGCGGTCCGGACGGGATCGGCGACGGCGGCAGGCCCAGCTGTGCCAGAGCCTCGCGGGCACAGGCGCGGGCGGTGATGAACTCGCGGCGCCTCTTCTCGACCGCCTGCTCGATCGCGACCTCCTCCCCGGGAAACAGCGCGGTCTCGAGGAGATCCTCCCGGGTCGCCGCCACCGCGACGGCGCCCGGCAGGATCTCCTCAAGCACGCGACCCCTCCGGCAGGATCAAGCGCGGTTCGTATTCCCGACCGCCCCGGTAGCGCCGCTCCCGCGGATAGCCCAGCGAGACCTCCTCGAAGCGCACGCCGTCGTGCCAGGTCGTGCGGGGTATGTGCAAGTGACCGTAGACCACCGCCGCTGCCCGGAAGCGGCGGTGCCAGTCGGCTGTGAGGGTCGTCCCGCACCATTGCGCGAACTCGGGATGGCGCAGCACCTGGGTCGGCTCGGCGATCAGCGGGAAGTGGTTCGCGAGGACCATCGGCAGGGCCGGGGCGCTCGCCGTGAGGCGCTTCTCGGTCTCGGCGACCCGTGCGTGACACCAAGCCTGCCGGCTCGGATAGGGATCGGCGTGCAGGAGGAACTCGTCGACGCAGACGACGCCCGCGTCGTGGGCACGGCGGAGCGCCTCCTCCGTGGTCGAGCCATTGAGCCCGAACGTGTAGTCGTAGAGGAGAAAGAGGGGCGCGATCTGAACGGGCCCGCCCTCCCCTTCCCAGATCGGATAGGGGTCCTCCGGGGTGGTCACGCCGATCCTCCGGCAGAGCTCGACCAGGTGAAGATAGCGCTGCTCCCCGCGCAGCTCCGCCGGCTCCTCGGGATACGACAGCAGCTCGTGGTTCCCCGGCGCCCAGATAACCCTCTCGAAGCGCTCGCAGAGGGCCCGCAGGGCCCACTCGACGTCAGCGGGGGAGTCGGCGACGTCGCCGCAGACGATCAGCCAGTCCCCTTCGGATCCGGGCTGCAACCGGCTGACGACCGTGCGGTTCTCGGGATGGTCGACGTGCAGGTCGCTGACCGCTAGGAGGCGATTGGGGGTCAACTGGGTAGCGGGGGGGTCGTCGTGGTCTGGGTCCGCAGCACCCCGAGCGCCCCGGCGACACGGGCGCGCGTCTCGCGCGGATCGATCACGGCGTCGACGAAGCCGCCCGCCGCCGCGACCGCCGCGCCGAGATGCTCCTCCGCATAGGCGGCGGCCAGCGCCTGTCGCGCGGCGACCGGATCGGCGGCGGCGGCCACCTCGCGCCGGTGGATGATCCCGGTTGCGGCGTGCGCGCCCATCACGCCGATCTCCGCCTGCGGCCACGCGAACACCAGGTCCGCCCCCAGCCCCCTGGAGTTCATCGCGATGAAGGCGCCCCCGTATGCCTTGCGCAGGATGACCGTCACCCGCGGCACAGTCGCCCGCGCGAAGGCGCGCACGAGCGAGGCGCCGAAGCGGATGACCCCAGCCTGCTCCTGGCGCACACCGGGCAAGAAGCCCGGCGTGTCGACCAGCACCGCCAGCGGTATCCCGAACGCGTCGCAGGTGGCGACGAAGCGAGCCGCCTTCTGGGAGGCCTCGGCGTCGAGCACGCCGCCGAGGTGGCGCGGCTGGCTCGCGACCAGGCCCACCGGGGCCCCCTCGATCCTGGCCAAGGCGGTGACGACGTTGCGCGCCCACCGAGGCCCCACCTCGAGCAGCGAGCCGGCGTCGACGATGCCGTCGGCGACGGCGCGGATGTCGTAGACGCGGCGCGGCGACCGTGGCACGCACTCGCTGGGGTCGCTGCGCTCCGGGCTCGCCCCGGGAATCCGCGGCAGCTCTCCCCCGGCGTGCTGGGGCAGGTAGCCGAGCAGGTCCCGCGCCAGTTCGGCAGCCGAGCGGTCGTCGGGCGCGACGAAGTCGCAGACGCCGTTTCGCTCGTGCACGCTGGGGCCTCCGAGCTCGCTCGTCCCGATCTCCTCACCGGAGACCTCGCGGACGACGGTCGGTCCGGTGAGGAACATCGCCGCGTCCTCGGTCATCGCCACGAAGTCGGTCAGGGCCGGCGAGTAGCAACCGCCCCCCGCCGCCAGGCCGGCGACGATCGAGATCTGCGGAACGTCGCCGGAGAGCAGCGCGTTCTGACGAAAGATCCGGCCGTAGCCGTAGAGCGCAGCGGTCCCCTCCTGCATGCGCGCGCCGCCCGACTCGACGAAGCTCACCACCGGCATCCGCGAGCGCCTCGCGAGCTGCAGCACGCTGTCGATCGTCCCCGCATGGGCCACCCCCAGCGAGCCACCGAGGAAGCTCGCGTCCTGGGCGTAGCAGGCGATCGGGCGGCCACCGACACGGCCGATGCCGGCGACGACCCCGTCTCCGGGGCTGGCGGGGGGGCCGATCCAAGTCGAGACGACCTCCGACCGGATCGTTTCGAGCGACCCCGCGTCGCACAGCAGCTCGAGCCGGTCGAGAGGCATGCGGACGCCCCCCGAAGGGCCGGCCCTCGAGGTCACCGCGATCCCGGTCGAGCTGGTCACTCCCCCCTGCCTCGCTGGCTTACGTCATTGTCGTCGGTGGGCAGGCACCGCCGGATCGTCGAGCATCGATCCGGCCCCGCCTGGACTAACAGCCAATTCGTGCCTCCTACTCCTCGGTCGAGGGAAGCGTGTGACCGCAGTGGGGGCAGACGACGACGCCGTCTCGATCGGACGTCTCAACCGGGGAGTCCGGCGAGGACCTGCGGCTCCCCTGCGAAGCGCGCAGCTCGAGCCTCAGGTCGGCGACGGAGAGCCTCTCCTCGCAGGCTCGCGCGAGCCATTCCCGCTGTGCATCTACCTCGAGCGGCGCGAGCAGGACGTGGTGGCTCCAGGTCAATTTGTCATTACGTAGTGACAAATCGAATCGAGACGCCACCCATGCCATGTTCCTGAGACTGGCGACGTCGTAGCCGGTCACGCGTGCCGCCTCGGCGTATTTCTCCCCCCACTTGGCGGTGCCGTAGCGAACCCAGTCGCCTATCCACCACTGGCTGCAGCGCCCGATCGCCCCGAGGCGGCGTCCCGTCGCCAGCCAGTCCGCGTGGCCCAAGTCGCCCTGCGGGATCCAGGCGATCTTCGAGACGGCGCCCGCCGAGCGCCCCGCCCCCGGTCCCGCCGTTGCCGCTCGCGGCGACAGATCCCTTGGCGGGACCGGAGCGGGAAGGGTTTTGACGGCATTGGGCGACCCAGACATGAAGGCATCACGAACGTCGTTGGACGAATACGAACTCCCCACCTCGACCCCCCTGGCCGGCACGCGGCATCGCTTTTGCCGCCTGCCTACGGTGGCACTTATATCTATCATCGGCGCTTCCGCCGACGCTGTCCCAATATGGCGCGCACGCCGGTACCCCCTTAGCCATGATGTAGCGAACCTGGCTGGCTGGCTAACCCGAAATTTGGCTGGCCGACTAGCCGAGAGCGAACAGGTCTTCGTGGTCGACCTCGGCCTCGAGCTCGTCGAGGCCGAGCGCGACCACGAGCTCGGCGTGGCAGTCGGGGAGCAGGCGTCCCAGCGCCTCCTCGGCCTTGCGCAAGCGGCGCTGGACCGTGTGGCGGTCCACTCCCAGCGCCGCAGCGGCGGTGGCGGCGTTCAGCCCGGCGGAGAAGTAGGCACGGAGCGTCGCCCGCAGGACGATTCCGGAATCGCTCTGGCCCTCGAGTGGGGCCAGGTACGTCTCCGCGAGCGATTTGGAGAGCCCGTCGTCACGCAGAACCGCGGCCAGGAGGATCACGTCGCGGGCGCAAGTGAGCTGCTGCGGCTTGCGCAGCATCACCTCGAGCGCCGCCTGGGCCTCGTGGTGGGTCAGGCGCCAGCCCTCGACTCCGGCCCGCGGCTCGCCGACGGCGAGCGACGTGCCCCTGGCGACGCCAGCGCCGATCAGGCGCTCGATGTCCGAGATCGCAGGCTGCCGGCGGGAGCCGAGCCATGCCCAGACGATCCCGCCGCCGCGCGGCACGGCGAGGACCTGGCAATCGAGCGCCGCCCCCAGAGCGCGCACGCCGGACTCCGCCTCCCTGCCTTTGGCGATCGCCCCCAGGTGCCAGGCGTCGAATGCGTACCCGAGGTCGCCGACGTCGTCCGGGCTCTCGCCGGCGATCAGCCGTCGCACGCGTTCTGTGAGGCGCTGCGAGGGCGAGCGCCTCATGCGGTCGAGCTCGTCCATGTACTCCGACGCCACAGCCGCCATCAGGCGGTCGACCTCGGGGCCTTGGGCCCGCTGGATCTTGCGCAGCGCCTGGCTCGGAAACCGGTCGGCTTCCTCCATGATGAAGTCCCCGAGGAGCCTGTCGCCGGCGGCGTAGCGGCGCAGCACCGTGTCCAGCCGCACCCCCGTGCGGGCGGCCAGCCTTGCCTGCGCCGAGGCGGTCGACGGGATCGGCTCCGACCATTCCTCGCCCTTCTCGATGTGCAGGAGGCCGTAGTCGAGGACCTCGCTGATCGTCGCCCGCAGGCCGGCCAGGTACTCGGGATCCCCGCCCTCCTCGGGGCCCGAGAGCGCGCGAATCCGGGTGACCATCGCCTCTTCGAACTCGGACGAGCGCTCGCGCAGGCGGGCGACTAGCCCGAGACGAATCGCCTGCAACGAGTCGGCCTGCCGGTCGTCGAAGCTCATCGGGCGCGGCGCCGCATTCGGAGCAGGCGGAGGTCACGACACCCTGACCGTGACCGAAGCTCCCCTACGACCATCGACAACCTCCCTTGTACACACGCTAGTACCTCACGCTGGTCGCGTCAAATCCGCTACCGCGAGACGTGCAGCTCCAGCGCGTGGATCTGGCTTTGGCCGTAGGAGCCGGTCTGGACCGGGCCCGCGGCGCTGATCAGGTCCCCTATCCCGGGGAGCGGGTGGGGACGCAGGCCCTTGCGGACGTCGATCGCGGTCAGGCCGGGGAAGGTGATGCCCTGCGGATCGACGATGACGAAGTGGGCGTCGCCGTCGCCGTCGGGATCGACCCGCTCGACGTAGGCGACCCGGCCCTCGGCGGAACGACAGCTGGGCAGCCCGGGGGAACAGCGAGAGGGAGCGACCGTGCCGGCAGCGGTCTCCTCCCGCTTCTCCCCGGTCGATCCGCTTGAGCCCTCGGTGTCGGCGTCGCCGCCACAGCCGTAGGCCGTCGCAAGCGTCGCCACCGCCGCCAAAGCGGCGATCCTGCCGCTCCTTCGAGGTCCGAGCACCATCGCCAATCTAGCGCCGGTCGCCGGTCGAGTGCAGCTGTTTTACCTTGTGCTGCTACCGTGGATCGGTCGGGTTTTGGCCATTCCGCCACCCGAGAGGTTCCGTTTCCTCCGTGTGCCACTCGGCGCCTAGGGGTCGCAGGATCTCCCTAGCCGCTCGAAAAGGAGCTCACAACATCACCTCGTTTGCCGATCTCGGCATCTCCCAACCTGTCGTGCGCGCGCTCGCGCACCGCGACATCACCAAGCCCTTCCCCGTCCAACAGCTGGTCGTCCGCGACGCGCTCGCCGGCCACGACCTGCTCGTCCAGTCGCCGACCGGCTCGGGCAAGACGCTCGCCTTCGGCGTGCCGTTGGTCGACCGCATAGAGCGCGGCGCGGGACACACCTCCGCCCTCGTCCTCGCCCCGACCCGCGAGCTGGCGGGCCAGATCGTCGACGAGCTGCGCTCCGTCGCCGATGCCCGCGGGCTGCGTATCGCCGCCGTCTACGGCGGCGTCGGCTTCGGGCCGCAGAGCGCCGCCGCGCGCCGCGCCGACATCCTCGTCGCCACCCCCGGGCGGCTCGAGGACCTGATCGCCCGCGGCGTCGTCTCGCTCGAGCACGTCCGCATCCTCGTCCTCGACGAGGCCGACCGGATGCTCGACATGGGCTTCAAGCCGGCCGTCAGCCGGATCGTCTCCCAGACCCCCGCCCAACGCCAGACCCTTTTCTTCTCGGCGACGCTGGAGGGCGCCACCGGCAAGATCGCCGCCGCCTACACGCGCGACGCGCGCCGTCACACCCAGGCGCAAAGCGAGCGCGGCAAGGCCGACATAGAGCACCGCTTCCTCCACGTCGACTCGCAGAGCAACAAGCTCCACCACCTGGTCGAGCAGCTGCGCGGCAGCGAGCAGGGCCGCACGCTGGTCTTCGTACGCACCAAGCGCGGTGCCGACCGGCTGGTCAAGCGACTACGCAGCCACAAGGTCGAGGCGGTCGCCATGCACGGCGACAAGAGCCAGGGTCAGCGCGAGCGGGCGCTGGCGCGCTTCGAGTCGGGGGCGGTGCGCGCCCTGATCGCGACCGACGTCGCCGCCCGGGGGATCGACGTCGACGGCGTCACCCACGTCGTCAACTTCGACGCGCCCGGGGATCGCGACGCCTACGTCCACCGCGTCGGCCGCACCGGGCGGGCCGGGCGACGGGGCACCGGGATCAGCTTCGTCCTCGCCGACCAGGCCGACGAGATCCGGCGCATGGCCGGCTCCCTCGGCCTCACCCGCGAGTTCGACCAGGGCCGCAGCGGCCACAACCGCCCGTCCAGCTCCCAGCACGAGGCGGGCCGGTCCCACCGACGGCGCCGATCGAAGGCAGCGCGGTGAGCCGGCGCGGCGGCGGCGACGCCCGCAAGTGGACCTGTGCCGGCTGCGGTGTCTCCGCCAGCCGGATCGACGGCAAGCGAACGCCGCTCCCCGATAGCTGGACCAGCTCGGCCGAGGGCGACTTCTGCCTGTCCTGCAGGCGACAGCGAGCGGCCGAGGCCGCGCTGGACGCAGCGCCGGAGGACAGCGGCAGGGACGCTCGCGCCAAGCTCCGTCGCGCCGGGCTGATCGAGTTCGAGGTGCGCCGGACGCCGGATCGGACCGACGGCTCGATCGCCAAGGCCTGCCGCTCATCGGCCTCTGCGGTGGCCGCCGCGCGGCGGCGGCTGCATATGCGCGAGGGGCCGCCGTCGGGCTCCGACCGCAACCGGACCGCTGCCCACGATCGCCTCGCGGGTCGAGTCTAGGAGTCGTGACGGTGGGCTCGGTCGAGACTGGGATCGCGCTCGCGCTCGTCGCTGCCCTGATCGCCAACCTCGCCTCGCTGCTCAAGCACCGGGGCTGCCAGCGCGTCGCGCCGATCCAGATCCAGCGGCCGCTCCGCAGCGCCCGTGAGCTGGCGCAGTCGCGCTGGTTCGCCGCCGGGTGGGGCCTCGCGGCGGCGGCCTGGCTGCTCCACGTAGCCGCCCTCTCGATGGCGCCGATCTCCCTCGTGCAAGCGGTGCTCGCCGGCGGCGCCGTCACCCTCGCCGTGATGTCGCAACGGCTCTTCGGCGACCGCATCGAGCGGCGGCAGTGGCTGGCGCTGCTCATGGGCGGCGCCGGGCTCGCCTTGCTCGCGGTCACGGTGCCGCACTTCGGCGACAGCCACTCCCAATTCGCCGTCACCCACATCCTCGGCTTCGAGGGAGGGCTGGCGCTGGTCGCCGCAGGGCTGGCGCTGGGTCACCGCTCCGAGCGCCTCGCCGCCCGTCGCGGCGTCCTCCTCGCCATCCTCGCCGGCACCCTCTTCGCCTTCGCCGGGATCGCGATCAAGGGGCTGACCGGAGCGGGCGGAGCCTCGACCGCCGTCGTCGTGCCCTGGGTCGGGTTGATCGTCCTCTGCGGCGGGCTCGCCCAGTACGCCGCGGTGGCCGCGCTGCAGCGTGGCGGGGCGATCGAGACGATCGGCCTGATGGGCCTGGTCGCGAACGCGACTCAGATCGCCGCCGGGCTGCTCGTCTTCGGCGACCCGCTCTCCACCGATCCGCTCGGCATCGTCCTGCAGGCGACCGCGTTCGGGATGGTCTGCCTCTCCGCCCTGCTCCTGCCGGGCCGCGGCGAGCAACCGTTGCCGCCGGCCATCCAGGCGCTCACAGCCAGGGCCGCCTGAATCGGCCGGCCGCCGCTCGGCCGGGCTCGCAGCCGCGTGGCGGGTAGCCATAGATCATGAACAGCGGCGCAAAGCGCCTCCTTCCACTGGGTCTGGCGGTCGCAGGTCTTCTCGTCCTCGCCCTCGTAGGCCTGGGGCTCGCCGGGAAGGCAGAGCCGGTCGAGAACTCGTCGGTCGCGATCGCGGGCGTCTTCCCAGACTTCGATCCTGCCGAGACCCCTTACGTCTCGCACTGCGGCCGTAACGCCGAGCCCATACGAGCCAAGGCCAGCGGGGGCGCGAAGGTGGCGGTCGGGTCGAGGCCGATGCGCACGGGAGCGATGCGAATCGACCCCGGCGTGCTCCCCGGCGAGGACTTCCGGATCGCGGTCGTCGAGGACGGCCGGCGCAGCACCTACCGGGTGCGCTGCCTTCCCGCGGACTTTCCCGAGTGGCGATTCGAGCCGCTGCGTCCCACCGTCTCGGGCCTCTTCGTGGTCAGCTTCAAGGCCTCCCGCGATGCGCGACCGTGGGTGATCGTCTTCGACAACGAGGGCGTTCCGCGCTGGTGGTACAACCCCGAGACCCGCGCCCTGTGGGGGCAGGTCCTGAACGACGGCTCGATCTCCTGGGCACGATCGTTCGGCGACGGGTACGGATTGGACCCGCGCATGGCCCACGAGGTTCGCTCGCCCGCGGGCAAGCTGCTGCGACTGATCAAGACGAGGGACTCGATCGTCGACGGGCACGAGCTCCGCGAGCTCGACGGCGGCAACTTCCTGATCGACTCCTACGTCCCCGGGAAGGCCAACCTGCGGCGCTTCGGCGGTCCCGCCAAGGCGGCAGTCGTCTCCGCCGAGATCGAGGAGCTCGATCCGGACGGGCGAGTGCTCTGGCGCTGGCGCTCGCGCGATCACATCGGCCTGGGCGAGACCGGGCGCTGGTGGCAGAGCGTGCTGAGCAACGCGAAGCCCGGTCTGCGAGCGCTCCCCACCTTCGATCCTGTCCACATCAACTCGATCGAGCCGCGCGGCGAGGACGAAGTCGTGATCTCGACCCGCCACACCGACGCGGTGTACGGAATCCAGCGCTCGAGCGGCGAGGTTCTCTGGAAGCTGGGAGGCAGCAGGACGGCGGACTCGCTGCGAGTCGTCGGCGACCCGGCCCGCAAGCTGCTCGGCGGTCAGCACGACGCCCGCATCGCCGACGACGGCAGCCTCAGCATCTACGACAACGGCAAGGACCGGCCGCGGCGGCCGAGGGTGGTCTTCTACCGGCTCGACCTCGAGGCCGGCGAGGCGACCTACCTTGGACAGCTCAACGATCCGGCGGTGAAGACCAGCCACTGCTGCGGCTCGGCCAGGGAGCTGGCGGACGGCGGCTGGCTCGTCAGCTGGGGAGACAACCCGCTCGTCACCGCGTTCGACCCGAAGGGGCAGATCGCCTTCCGGCTGAGCCTCGCCGCCTCCACCTTCCGCGCCGTTCCCGTCCCTCCCGGCGCGACGACTCCGGCCGAGCTCGACCGGGGCCTGGAGAGGCTGGAGAACCCGGGCGGCTGACGCAATCGAGGTTCGAGAGCCCGCGGACAGGGGTATCGAACTGTCATGACTGGAGGGGGATCGGATGTCTTCGCCACGCTGAAGCGAACCGCGACCGAGTTCATGGAGGACAACCTCACCGACTGGGCTGCCGCCCTCACCTACTACGGCCTGCTTGCCCTCTTTCCCGCCCTGATCGCGATGGTCTCGCTGATCGGCCTGGTCGGGGATCCGAAAAGCACGACCTCGACCCTGACCGAGATCGTCTCCGAAATCGGGCCGGAATCGGCAGTGGAGACCTTCTCCGGTCCGATCGAATCGATCGCCTCCAACCAGAGCGCCGCGGGCTTTGCCTTCGTCGCAGGCCTCGCGGTGGCGCTGTGGTCCGCTTCGAGCTACGTCGGCGCCTTCATGCGCGCATCGAACGTCATCTACGAGACGCCGGAGGGCCGACCGTTCTGGAAGCTGCGCCCGCTGCAGCTCGCCGTGACGTTGGCGATGGTCGTCCTGCTGGCGATCCTGGCGCTGGCCCTGGTCATGACCGGGCCGGTGGTCGAGGCGGTAGCGGGCCCGATCGGCCTCGGCGACACCGCGGTCGACATCTGGAACGTCGCCAAGTGGCCGGCGATGGTGGCGATCTTCCTCTTCATGGTCGCGGTTCTCTACTACGCCTCTCCGAACGTGAGGCTGCGCGGCTTCAAGTGGGTGACCCCCGGAAGCGTGGTGGCGATCGTAGTCTGGGCGGTCGCCTCGGCCGCCTTCGCCTTCTACGTCGCCAACTTCGGCTCCTACGACAAGACCTACGGCACCCTCGGCGGCCTCGTCGCCCTGTTGGTCTGGTTCTGGATCGGCAACCTGGCGATCCTCTTCGGCCACCAGCTGAACGCCGAGCGCGAGCGCAGCGCCGAGATCGAAGAAGGCCATCCGAAAGCCGAGCGTGAGATCCAGCTCGAGCCGCGCAGCGAGCCCAAGGAGCCGAAGACCACCTGATCGCCGATCGGTCTCCTCAGCCGCTCGCGCCATCGCCGCCGGGCGGCGGCGTGATCAGCGCGACCGGCACCGCGAGACCCGCCGAGCGACGCAGGGTGGCGATGCGGCGGCCGGGCTGGATCGCCGGGCGGATCTCGCTGACGCGATCGCCGAGCCCGGCGACGGTCGCGTCCAGGTCGGGTGCGACGAAGGCCAGTCCCCAGAAGAAGGCCGGTCGGTCGCCCCCGGCACGCTCGGTCGCCTCCTCAGGCTCCTGCACGACCTCGAGGATGGTCGCCCCGAGGCGGAAGAACGCCTGCCGCGGGGCGCCTGCGGGCGTCGGCTCCTCGCGGATGCGGCGCAGATCGAGACCGGCGCCCCGCAACTTCTCGACCGTCCGGTCGAGCGCGGGGGCGATCGCGACGACGTGGTCGAGCGCGGTGACGCCGTTGGGGTGCGGGGGCCCCTCGCCCGGCGGCTCGCGGTCCGACCTCGTCGTCGAGAGCCCGTCCAGCTCCGTCCCGCCGATCTCGCGCAACGACCAGCCGGTCAGCCCCCTGCCCGCGTCCGCGCCCGCCAGCCGGATTCGCACGTCCCCGACGACGAAGGTGTCGCCCTCGACCGCGAACCCGAGCGCCGACCAGGCAGCCGGCGCGTCGGCAACCGTCAGCTCGTCGATCGTCGGAGTCACCGGGGAACCGTAGCCGTCGTCCCCGGCGCTCCTCCGCTAGCCGAAGTCGATGACGCTGCGGATCCCGTCCTGGGCCTCCATCAGCTCGAAGCCCCGGTTGACCTCGTCGAGGGTCAGGCGGTGAGAGATGAAGGGCTCGACGTCGATCTCGCCGGCCAGGCAACGATCGATCAAATTCGGGACCTGGTCGCGCCCCTTGACGCCGCCGAAGGAGGAGCCGGCCACGCGGCGACCGGTGATCAGCAGGCGGGGAATTATGTCGAGGGTCTCCCCCTTGCCGGCCACGCCGGCGACGGTGCAGAGGCCCCAGGCCATGCGCGCGGCTTCGACCGCCTGGCGCATCACGGCGACGTTGCCGGTTGCCTCGAAGGTGTAGTCGGCGCCGAAGCCGCCGGTCATCTCGAGGATCTCCTCGACGGCGCCCTCGCCGCCCGCGATGACGCCGGTCGCACCCTGGCCGCGGGCCAGCTCGAGCCGCTCGGGAGAGAGATCGACGCAGACGATCCGCTCGGCCCCTTGCAGCCGGCAGCCGGCGACCGCCCCCAGCCCGACCATTCCCGCGCCGAAGACGACGCAGGTGCTGCCCGCCCGCACCGCAGCGGTGTTGATTGCGGCCCCTAGGCCGGTCGAGAGGCCGCAGGCGAAGAGGCAGGCATGCTCGAACGGCGCCTCGGGGTCGATCTTCGCCAGGGCGATCTCTGGCATCACCGTGTACTCGGCGAAGGTCGAGCAGCCCATGAAATGCCGAATCCCTTCGTCCTCGCGGGCGATGCGGGTGGTGCCGTCGGGGAGGAAGCCCTTGTTCTGCTGCTCGCGGATCGCCAGGCAGAGGTTGGTCCGCGGGTCGAGGCAGTGGACGCACTCGCCGCACTGGGGCGAGAAGAGGGTGACGACATGATCGCCCGGGGCGAGCGAGACGACGTCCGGGCCGACCTGCTCGACCACGCCGGCCCCCTCGTGGCCGAGCACGGTCGGCGCGTAGCCCGAGGGGTCGGCGCCGGAGGCGGTGTAGAGGTCGGTGTGACAGACGCCGCAGGCGACGAGGCGAACCAGGACCTCGCCTGCCCGCGGCTCGGCGAGCTCGACCTCCTGCACGGCGAGCGGCTGGCCGAACTGCTCGAGCACCGCGGCGCGCATCTTCACGGGATCACCGGCCGCTCTTGAAGCGGGCGGCCTCCTCCGAGCCGCCCGTGGCGTCGCCCTCGCTGTAGGAGTGCGCTCCCGCGCCGGCGAGGGTGCCGCCGTCGACGATCAGGTATTCCTCGCGGATCGGCCGCTGGTCGAACCAGCACTCGAGGATCTCGCGCGCCCCGGCGGCGTAGCGAGCCTGGGCCGAAAGGCTGGTGCCGGAGGTGTGGGGGGTCATGCCGTGGTGGGGCATCGTCCGCCAGGGATGGTCATTTGGCGCGGGTTGGGGGAACCAGACGTCGCCGGCATAGCCGGCCAGCTGGCCGCTCTCGCATGCCCGCGCGACCGCGTCGCGGTCGCAGATCTTGCCGCGCGCGGTGTTGATCAGATACGAGCCCCGCTTCATCCTGGCGAGCAGGTCCACGTCGAACAGGTTCTCGGTCTCGGGGTGAAGCGGCGCGTTGATCGTGACCACGTCGCAGACCTCCACCAGCGACTCCACAGTGGGGTGGAAGGTGACGCCCAGCTCCTCCTCGACCTCGGCCGGGAGGCGGTGGCGATCGGTGTAGTGCAGGCCGACCTCGAACGGCACCAGCCGCCGCAGCACCGCCGAGCCGATGCGCCCGGCGGCGACCGTGCCCACCTGCATTCCCTCCAGGTCGTAGGAGCGCGACGCGCAGTCGGCGATGTTCCAGCCGCCGTCCACCACCACTTGGTAGGAGGGGATGTAGTTGCGGACCAGGCCGAGGATCATCATCACCACGTGCTCGGCCACGCTGATGCTGTTGGAGTAGGTCACCTCGGCGACCGTCAGGCCGTGCTCGATCGCCGCCTGCAGGTCGACGTGGTCGGAGCCGATGCCGGCCGTCAGCGCCAGCTTCAGCTTGGGCGCCTTGGCGATCCGCTCGGCCGTCAGGTAGGCGGGCCAGAACGGCTGCGAGATGACGACCTCGGCCTCGGGGAGCTCGCGCTCGAAGACCGAGTCGGGGCCGTCCTTGTCGGAGGTGACGATCAACCGGTGCCCACGCTGCTCGAGGAACTCGCGCAGCCCCAGCTCCCCCGAGACGCTGCCGACCAGCTCGCCGGGCGTGAAGCCGAGCGCCTCGGGCGTCGGCGTGCTCTGACCGTCGTGGTAGCGCTCGATCGCCGGGATCTCGTCGCGTGCGTAGGACGGCGGATAGCCGTCCACCGGGTCGTCGTAAAGGACACAGAGAACGTTCGCCATGCGCTTCATCCCCTCGCTAGATCGAGTTGCGTGAACCGGTAGTCGCCGAGGTCGAACCGGGCGCTGTGCCAGGCCGTCTCCAGCGTGGTCGCGGACCGGAACGGCACGTCGCCGTGGGAGTCGAAGTAGTAGCTGTTCGCCGTCGCGCAGCTGTCCCGGAAGAACACCTGGCGGTCGCGGCGGGACAGCATCGTCTCGAAGTAGCGCCGGTTTGCCTCGCGGGTGACCTCGACCGACGTCGACCCGGTGCTGCGCGCGCGGCGCAGGCAGCGCACGATGTGGCGCGCCTGGTTCTCGATCAGGGTGAAGTAGCTGGAGCCGTTGAAGCCGTAGGGCCCGAGGATCATGAACATGTTGGGAAAGCCGGGCACGCTCACGCCCTCGTAGGCCTGGAAGCGGTTCTCGTCCCACCACTGCGCGAGCTCGACCCCGTCGCTGCCGTGTACCCGGAAGGCGGGCATGTTCCCCTTGTCGAACACCTGGAAGCCGGTCGCGAGGATGAGCACGTCGATCTCGTGCTCGCCGCCGTCGACGGTGCGCACGGCGGAGGGCGCGATCGCCTCGATCGGGGTCGTCTCGAGCTGGACGTTGGGGCGGTTGAACGTCGCCAGGTAATCGTTCGAGAAGCTCGGTCGCTTGCAGCCGAGCCCGTAGCGCGGCGTCAGCTTCTCCCGCAGGGCCGGGTCGCGCACCTGGCGGCGCAGGTGCCTGAGCCCGAGGCGTTCCGCTCCGGTGGCGATCGGGACCACACCGTGGAAATGCGCCGGCAGGGGGAAGTTGAGCTCGACGTAAGCCTGGCTCAAGGCCCGCGCCGCGCCTTGCGCGCCCGGGACGCGGCCGAGCAGCCGGCGCACGCGCGACCCGAGCCGCGCGTCCGGCTTCGGCAGGCACCAGATCGGGGTGCGCTGCAGCACGACCAGCTTCTCGACCTCGGGCGCGATCGTGGGGATGATCTGGACGGCGGAGGCACCGGTGCCGACGATCGCCACCCTGCGGCCGCCCAGGTCCTCCTCGTGATCCCAGCGCGCGGTGTGCATCGTCGACCCTGCGAAGGTCTCGATTCCCGGTATGTCGGGGTTCTTCGGCTGGGTGAAGACGCCGGTTGCGCCGACCAGGAACCGTGCGGTGACGGTCGCCCCGTCGGCGATCGTCAGGCGCCAGAGGTGATGCTCGTCGTCGAACGCCGCCCCGCTGACCTTCGTGTTGAGGCGGATCCGGGGACGCAGGCCGTAGGCGTCGACGCAGTGCTCGGCGTAGGCCTTCAGCTCCTGGCCGGGCGCGTAGACGCGCGACCAGTCGGCACGCTGCTCGAAGGAGAACTGGTAGCTGAACGAGGGGATGTCGACGCCGACGCCGGGGTAGGTGTTCCAGTGCCAGGTGCCACCGACCCCGTCCCCAGCCTCGAGCACGACCCAATCGTCGATCCCCGCCTGGTCGAGCTTGATCGCGGTGCCGATCCCGGAGAATCCGGCACCGATCACGACAACCTCGTGGTCAGGCTGCATGCCGCCCAGAATAGGGCTCAGGAGGGCGATCGGCCCGATCGGATGGCGCTCAGAAGACCTGGCTGGCGAGGAAGCCGGCGATCAGGACCAGCCAGCCGCCGATCTCGGCGACGATCAGGGTGACCATGAAGGGGTGAAGGCCCGGCACCCGATCGCGGATCTGGTTGTCGGTGTCGCGCCGCCAACCGTGCAGCGCGTAGCCGGCGACCGCCGCGTAGAAGTAGAGGGTCATCGCCCCGGCGGCGAGCAGGTTGACCAGGGTGCTCCACTCGCTCAACTCGACGAAGGTGGCGACCAGGAGCAGAGCGAAGCTGTAGAGCAACGCCGCTCGGTGCGCGGTATCTACGTAAGGGTGAGCGTGGCCCTCGGGCGAGGCGACCATCTGGCGGTACTTCCACACTCCGAGCAGCAGGGCCCAGAGGAACATCGCCGCCGCCGCCAGCAACACGGCCTTCGTGTCGGGCCCCAACTCCACAGTGCAACCCTAAACGCCACGCAGCTCGTCGAGGGTGCTGCCGCCGATCACCGACTGCGGTCGTTCGGCGACCACGTCCGAGCCCGGGCGCGCGTGCTCGTCGCGGCGCTTGATCAACAGCCACTGAGCCTTCTCGCCGGGACGGGTGCGCTGCAAGGCAAAGCCGCCGCGCAGCTTCTCGCCGTGGAGGACGAAGACGGCGTGGCCGCGCTCGAGTGCCTCCGGCCAGGCGACCCGGCCGCCCTGCTCGTAGCTCCCCCGGTCCCAGACGATCGCGTGGCCGTCCCCGACCTCGCCCTCGGAGGCGCTGTGGGCGATCGCGTGGTCGACGACCTGCACGGCGAGGCGCTTGACGGCGGGGTCCAGCGAGGGGCCCTTCGGAACCGCCCAGGAGCGCATGACCCCGCCGACCTCGAGGCGCAGGTCGAAGTGATGGGCGGTGGCGGCGTGCTCCTGCACGACGAAGGCGCCGGCGCTGACGCCGCGGATCGCGAACTGCTCATGGCCCTCGACCTTGACCGGCTCGATCGTCACCTCGGCCACCCGGGCGGCCGGCGGCCCCTCGTTCAGGAACGCCACCAGATCCTCGACCGCCTTCTCGGGCCCCTCGGCGTGGACGAGCACGCCGCCCTCGTCCTCGTTGCGCACCCAGCCCATGACGCCCAGCTCGCGCGCCAACCGCAGCGTGGCGTCGCGGTAGCCGACGGCCTGCACATCCCCGCGCACGACCGCGCGCACCGCCGCGCTGTCGGCTTTCGCTTGCTCGGTCACAGCTCTCAACTATTCCATCGCGCGCTCGCGACACTCGACTCGCAAGCCTCGTGAGATACGGCGGTGGGGCTCAGCCGATCCCGTATGTGCCGGCGTTCGGCGCGGCGACGCCCAGCAGGCCGACGATGCTGTAGGTGCCGGTTTTGCCGATGATTTCCAGTTCGGAGATCGCCGCGGGGACATCGGGTAGGACGAACACGCTGGCAATCGTTTTGTCGAGTTCGGAGACCGCGCAGCCGGCGTCGAATTCTCGCCGGACGCGCCATTTTGTGATCGCCAGGGTCGAGGTGTTGACGTGGACGTCCCAGGGAAGTCCCAGGGCCAGCGACGCCACCGCCGAGCAGCCGGCCAGGTCGCCGAAGCCCCCCGCGCATCCGGTCGTTTCGAACCAGGTGACTTCCCCGACGCTGCCGCCTTCGGTGACCACGGTCGCCTGTATTTCGCAGGTCATGCCTCCGGTGCCGGTTTCGAGCAGTTCTTCGCCGGTCACTTTGAATTTGACCGGTTTGGCGATGTTCGCCCCTTCGTGTTTCCACACTGATGCCGACGCGGATGAGACTGCCGCGAGCATCGTCACGGCAATGCCCACAGCCACAGCCGCCAACAGCAGGCGCCTACCCGTCTTCATCTCCCCAGGTCCCCCATTCGAGATCGGCCCGGCACTTTACTAAAGAATTTTATTGCATAACACCCACCCACCAGCCAACGGCGCCAGGGGCTCGGAGGGAGCGCACAGCGGAGTACCCTGCCCTCCGCATGGCCGACCGCCCGAGCCGCACATGGTGAGCGCCGAGGAGATCCGCGAAGTCGCCGTCTTCGCGGCCCTCACCACCGCCGAGCGGGAACGGCTTGCTCGCGCGGCGGCGGATCTCAGCCTCGTGCCGGGCGAGTACGCGGCGCACGAGGAGGACGAACGCGCGATCTTCGCCGTGCTCGCGGGTCGCATCGAGGCGGTCAAGACCGTCGACGGGGTCGAGCGCGTGATCGGCGAGCGTCTCCCCGGGGACATCTTCGGCGAGGTGCCGATCGTGCTCGGGACCGTGTTCCCGGTCGGCTTCCGTGCGGCGGAGCAGTCGCGCGTGATGCGGATCGAGACTCAGGACTACCACGCCGTCGCCGCCGTGGTGCCGGACGTCGCCAAGGAAGTCGGCAGGCTCGCGGGGCACAGGATGGGCGGCTCGCACGGCCTCGAGGCCCTCGCGGCCGACCCGCCGCCGCCCCGCGCGCTCGTGGTCGGGCATCGCTGGGATGCGTCCTGCGCCGAGCTGCGGCGCTTTCTCGACCGCAACCAGATCACGTTCAAGTGGCTCACGCCCGAGACCCCCGACGCGGCGGACCAGTGGGGCGGCTCCCTGCCCGCCGAGGAGGACTGGCCCGCGATCCGGGTCGTCGACGGCAAGACCGCGGTCAAGCCCCACCTCCGCCGGGTGGCCGAGCTGCTCGGCGTCGACACCGAGGCGAGCGCCGCGGAGTACGACGCGGTGATCGTCGGCGCCGGCCCGGCGGGGCTGGCCGCCGCCGTGTACGGGGCGTCGGAGGGCCTGCGCACGATCGTGGTCGAGCGCGAGGCGCCCGGCGGCCAGGCCGGCACCTCCTCCCGGATCGAGAACTACCTTGGCTTCCCGTCCGGCGTCTCGGGAGACGAGCTGGCGAGCCGCGCGCTTCGGCAGGCGCGGCGGCTCGGCGCCGAGATCCTCGTCACCCGGTCGATTACGCGGATCGACGCCGCGAACCGCGAGCTGCACCTCGACGCCGGCGACGTCCTCCGTGCGCGGACGATCATCCTCGCCTGCGGAGTGACGTGGCGGCGCCTGCCGATCGACGGGTTCGACCGCCTGGCCGGGAAGGGCATCTCACATGGGGCGGCGCGCAGCGAAGCCTCGAACACGCACGGCCTCGACGTCCATATCGTCGGCGCGGGCAACTCGGCCGGGCAGGCGGCGCTGTTCTTCTCCGCCCACGCCAAGAGCGTGACCATCCTCTGCCGAGGCGACCGGCTCGAGAAGAGCATGTCGCGCTACCTCATCGACCAGCTCGCCACCCGCTCGAACATCGACGTCATGTTCGGCACCGAGGTGGCGGCCGTGCACGGCGTCGACTCGCTCGAGGCGATCGACGTCCGCAGCTCGGCGACGGGAGAGACGACCCAGCTCGAGTCGGGCGGGCTGTTCCTCTTCATCGGCGCGAACGCTGAAACGGCGTGGCTGCCGTCCGAGATCGCGCTCGACCGCCACGGCTACGTGCTCACCGGCGCCGACATGCGCTCGGCCGAGCACTGGACGCTCGACCGCGACCCCTACCTCCTGGAGACGAGCGTCCCCGGCATCTTCGCCTGCGGCGACGTCCGCTTCGGCCCGGTGAAGCGCGTCGCCGCCGCCGTCGGCGAGGGCAGCATGGCGATCGCCTTCGTCCATCAGTACCTCAAGGAGTCGGATCGGGCAGGCAGCCCGCCGCAGATCCCCAAAGGGTGAGGTCTTAGCGAGAGCCCCCTACGCAAAGCCTTCGGGAAAAGATCAGGGGTGCCCCCTGATGCGAACGGACGTCATTGGCGAGAGCATCGCGGCCATGAGACTTTTCAACAGAAGGCGGCGTCCGCGGCTGAGCAGTGCCGGCATGGAGGTGGCTGGGGCGATGTCGATCGCCTCGCAGATGGCCTTGCTCTGCCCCCCGAGCTTCGACGAATGGGTGCGACACGAGCTGGTCGGAGACACGAAGGTCGACCATCGCCAGAACGGGCACGCCGGCCGGCCGCGTTGAGCCTTCGGACCTTCATCGAGGCCGAGCTCGCCACCCTCGACGGCGTCGGGCCGTTCGACGTCCATGCCCATACCGGCACCGACGTCGACGGCACGACGCGCACCTGCGAGGAGCACGTGCGCGACCTGCAGGCCATCGGCGCCCGCTCGGTGATCTTCCCCCTCTGCGTCACCACCGGCTACGAGGCAGAGAACCGTCGCATGATCGAGGAGTGTCGGCGCCACCGCGAGCACCTCGTCCCCTTCGCCCGCCTCGATCCCCGGTCGATTACCCGGCAAGCGGCGGCAGATGCGCTGCTGGCGGGCGCCCGGGGCATCAAGCTGCATCCCCGCGCCGAGGACTTCCGGCTCGACGACCCCGGCGTGGAGGCGATCGCCGCCGTCGCCGCCGAGGCGCGGGCGCCGGTCCTGATCCACGCCGGGGTAGGAGTCGGCTCCTTCGGCGAGACGGTCACCGACCTCGCCGCCAACCATCGCGAGTGTCCGATCGTCCTCGCGCACGCCGCCATCTCCGACCTTGCCTGGCTCTGGCGCGTCGCGCCCGACCACCCCAACCTCTTCTTCGACACCTCGTGGTGGAACCCGAGCGACCTGATCGCCCTCTTCGCCCTCATCCCACCCGGACAGATCCTCTTCGGCAGCGACGAGCCCTACATGGACCTGGAGGCCGTGCTGGCGATCGCGCTGCGCTGCGCCCGGTTCGCCGGGCTCTCGCCGGAGGCGATCGGGCTAATCGCGGGAGGCCAGCTCGATCGCCTGCTGGCCGGCGAGCCCGGGCACGACGCCGGCCCGGCGCCCGGCGCCCCTGCCGGCACGGCCTCGCCGACGGAGGCGAGACTTGCCACGCTGATCGCAGCTGCGGGCGGGTGCATGCTCGGCGGCAGCGACGCTTCCCAGCTCCTCGAACTCGTCCGGGCGGGTGTCGGCTGCGAAGGGTCGGCACTCGCGCCCGGCATCGAACGGGAGATCTCCGCCCTGCTGGACGAGGTGGAGTCGGGCTCGGCCGAGGCGCCGTGGGCCCTGGCAGCTGCGATGGCGCTCCTCGTCACGCCCGGCGTCGAGAGCATCGCCTTGGTCGGCTGAGCACCGCGGCCTAGTATCGGCGCCGAGGAAGATGCCGGCGACTAGCGCACTGCTGGAGAGGGAGTCCGATATCGCGGCGATCGAGCGCCTCCTCGACTCGAGCCGTGCGGGAGCCGGTGGGCTGCTCATAGTCGAAGGACCGGCCGGCGCCGGAAAGACCAGCCTCCTCGATGCCTGCGGCGAGCTCGCCCCCGCACGAGAGATGCTGGGGCTTCTCGCTCGCGGCGGCGAGTACGAGCGCGATTTCCCCTACGGAGTCGTGCGCCAGCTCTTCGAGCCGCTCCTCGTCGGCGAAGCCGCTCGGGCCCGCCTGCTCAGCGGCAGCGCCTCGATGGCGTCGCCCGTCTTCGACCCGCAGGCGGCGAACAGCGACAACAGCGAGCCGTTCGCGATCCAGCATGGCCTCTACTGGCTGGTCGCCGATATCGCCGCCGAGACGCCCCTGCTCCTGCAGGTCGACGACGCCCAGTGGGCAGACCTCGCCTCGCTGCGAGCGCTTTCCTATCTCGGTCGTCGCCTCGCCGATCTCCCCGTCGGACTCGCGCTCACGGTGAGAACCGGTGAGTCGGGCGGTCACGAAGAGCTGCTGGACGAGCTTCGCCGCGAGCCGGGGACGTGCCTGATCGAGCCTCGCTCACTCTCGGCGTCGGCGACTGCCGCGTTGATCGCCGGGGAGATCGGCGAGCAGACGAGCAACCGCTTCGCCACCGCCTGCCTAGAGGCGACGGCCGGCAATCCCTTCTTGCTGGTCGAGCTGCTGCGGTCGCTCGACCAGGAGCGAACCGACCCGCAGTTGGCAGATGCGGACCGCCTTGCCGAGATCGCCGCCACGGGTGCGTCGCGCTCGATCCTCACCCGCCTGGCCCGCCTTGGCGAGCGCTCGACGGCGGTCGCGAGGGCGGTCGCCATCCTCGAGCCGAACGCCGACCCAGGACCGGTCGCCCAGCTCAGCGGCCTGCCGCGGGAGATCGTCGCCGAGGAGAGCGCGCAGCTCGTGCGATCCCAGCTCCTCTCGGACTCGCAGCCGGTCGGCTTCGTCCACCCGCTGGTCCGCGCCGCCGTCCTCAGCGACGTGCCGTCGCCGAAGTTGGCCGCAAGCCACGCTCGCGCCGCTCAGATCCTCGACCGGAACGGCGCCGCCATCGATGCCGTCGCGGCTCACCTGCTGCTTGCCGAGCCGGCCGGCGACCCCTGGGCGGTCTCGGTGCTGCGCTCCGCCGCCGAGGAGGCGATCGGACGTGGCGCCCCCGACGCGGCCGTGCGCTACCTGCGACGGGGGCTGCGGGAGCCGCCGCCGGCCGAGGACCGACTCGCGGTGAGTCGCGAGCTCGGCTTGGCATTGCAGCGGGCCGACGACCCAGAGGGCATCGGCGTGCTGCGCACCGTTCGCAAGGCGACCGCGGATGCCGTCGCGCGGGCCGAGATCGCCACCGAGCTTGCAAGCTCGCTCGGACTGCGCGGGGGCTGCGAGGAAGCGGCGGAGCTCTTGGAAGATTCGCTGGCGGAAGTGCCGGATCGCGGCGAGCTGGCGACCTTCCTGAGGGGCTGGCTGCTCCTCCAGGTGACCTGGGGGTTGGAGCGCGTGCCCGACGGCGCCCTGCCCGAGCCCGGTGAGGAGCCGAGCGCCGAGACGCTGGCCGGACGCCTTGTCCTCAGCCAGGCGGCGGGCCTGCTTGCCGCCGGGCTCGGCTCGGTGGAGCGGGCGGGCGAGCTGGCCAGACGGACCATCGTCGATCGGGACACGGTGGTGGAGGACTCGTTGGCGGGACTGCCTCCCCAGGGCGCCATGGTGGCCTTGGTCCTTGCCGATCGCTGGGACGAGGTGGCAGGGCTGATGGACGTCGTGCTCGAGGCTTCGAGGCGCCGCGGAGCGCTGCCGGGAATCTCGGGGGATCTGGCGATTCGCGGCCTCGGCCATCTGGCCGACGGGGATCTCCGCGATGCCCAGGCGGACGCGGAAATCGCCGTGGGCGTCGGCAGCAGGCTTGGGCTCGCAGGGCCGCGTGCGGTCTGGACCGGGCTTGCGGTCAAGGCAGCCGCCCTGCGCGGCGACGTCGTCCGTGGCGAAGCCCTGCTCGCCGACGTCGCGGAAAACCTCGGGCCCACCTCGGGCGCCGCCAGCGCCATCCTGCTCTGCGGCCGAGGCGAGCTGAGACGGGTGAGCGGTCGGCACGCCGAGGCGAGGCACGATTTCCTCGCGGCGGCCGAACGGCTGGAATGGCTTCCCGATGCGAACCCCGAGATCTTTCCCTGGCGCACCGGCCTGGCCCTCTGCGAATCCACGCTGGGGAACGGCGAGCGGGCAGGCGAGCTGGCGGCAGAGGCGATCGGTGCCGCTCGGCGCGCCGGCGGGTCACGAGGAATCGGGATAGCGCTGTGCGTGCAGGGAACGGTCGCCGGAGGCAACGAAGGCATGGAGCTGCTCCGCGAGTCGGTCGACGTTCTCGCGACCACGAAGGTCGGCTTCGAGCGCGCCCGCGCCCTGGTCGAGCTCGGCGCCAGCCTGCGGCGCGCCAACCGCCGCAAGGACGCTCGCGAGCCGCTTCGCCAGGGACTCGAGCTCGCGCACCGATGCGGCGCCTCGTCCCTGGAGGAGCGCGCTCAAACGGAGCTGGCGGCGACCGGGGCACGACCGCGCAAGGCCGTGTTCACTGGCGTCGAGTCGCTGACGCCGAGTGAGCTGCGTGTCGCCCGCATGGCCGCCGACGGACTGACCAACCGCGAGATCGCCCAGGCGCTGACGGTCACCGAGAAGACGGTCGAGACCCACATGCGCCACGTCTTTCAGAAGCTCGACGTCAGCAAGCGAACCAAGTTGCGGACCGCTCTCTCAGCGGGTTAGCTGGTGCGCGCCGGCGTATCGGGGGATGACCTCTTCAAGGAGTCGGCCAGGCCCATCAAGGCGCAGCCGGCTCCGGCCCGGCAACGAGCCCAAGCTCCTCCATCGCATCGGAAAGGCTGACGCCCTCGAGGCTCACCGAGACGCGCCCGCGCAGCTTCGACGCGGGGATCAGGACGTTCGTCTCGCTGGCCCGATCCAAGAACTCCGCCACCTTGCCCAGCTCCGCATTCTTCGCATTGAAGTTGACCTCCTCATCCGCCTTGAGGGGGAGTGGGGGAAGGACGATGGGTTCCGAGCTGCATTCGCAGCCACATTCGCCCGTGCTGACGATGAACATGCAAAAGCAGTCGGTTGCGTCCGGGCACCTCGAGCTGCAGTCACAAGGCGTGGCCACGATGGAGCTCCTTCTTTCGATTCGGGTGGACCGAATCACCCTAATCGCTTAGGAAGCGCAGAACAAAAACATTTGCTTCCTTGAATAACTCGAGCCTGGAGCGCCCTCGCCTGGCCGGGGAAGCCTCACACGCCAAGGGCGAAGCTGAGCCCGAGCATGATGGCGGCGCCGAGCACGATGCCGCCGCTCGGGCCGAGCTTGGCGGGACCCGCGTAAGCCTTCGGCAGCAGCTCCACCGCGATCAGCGTCAGCATCGCGCCGGCGGCGAAGGCAAACGAGAAGGGCAGCAGGGCCTCGACCTGCTCGACTAGCAGGAAGGCGACAAGCGCCCCGACCGGCTGTGGGGCGCTGGTGCCGACCGCCGCCCAGAACTGGCGGGTGCGGCTGAACCCCGCCGTCGCCATCGGGATCGCGACGCTGGTCCCCTCGGGGATGTTCTGGATCGCGATCGCGAGGATCACGAAGAGGCTGAGGCCAGCGCGATCCGAGGCGAAGGCGGTGCCGATGGCGAAGCCCTCGGGCAGGCTGTGCACGAAGAGGACGAGGAAGACCAGCGCCGAGGTACGCACGCCGGGGCCGGCGCGTCCCATGAAGGTCGCCCGGTGACCGAGTCTCCGGCGGACGACGCCGAGCAGACCCGCCCCCACCGCCAGCCCGCCGAGGACCGCAACCGGCGAGCCTTCTTCGGCGGCGGGGAGCAACAGCCCCGCAACGGAGGCCACGCCCATCACCCCGGCGGAGAAGCCCAGCAGGATGGGCGTCAGCTGCCCAGCTCGCTCCCCGAGGAAGAAAACAGGGATCGCACCGAGGCCGGTCGCCAGCGCCGTGCCCGACGCAGCCAGCAACAGGACGAACGCTTCAGGCATCGGGGCGCGCTAGCGCGGCCTCAGCCTGGTCTTCTCGACTCGCGCCAGCTTTCGTTTCAGCCGCTGGAGCTGCTTCTCCTGCTGCTCGGAGCGTTCGTAGCCCTTGTAGGCGAGGTTGGTTTCCTCGCGCGGGTCGGTCTTCAGGTCGTACATCTCCCACTGCGGTGGCTTCTTGTTTTCCTTGCTGACGTCGTAGTACTTGGCCAGCTTCCAGCGACCTTCGCGGATGCTGACGATGTGGTTCGGCGGTTTCGGGTAAGGCGGTTTGGCCTGGCCGGACTGGAAGTCGTCGTAGGTGAAGACCACATAGTCCTGGACGGGCCGCGCGGTCTTCGGGTGCAGGACGAGCTTCGAGTAGTCCACCCCCTGCCAGTTGGCGAGGGCAGCCTTGGGCGCCGCCGCGAGGCTGGCCAGGGTGGGCAGGAAGTCGACGTGGGAGACCAGCGCCTCGGTCGTCTGCGGCGTCGGGAATAGCTTTGGGTTGGAGTAGACGAGCGGGACCCGCGTCGCCTCCTCGTAGAAGTTGAAGTTCTTCTGCCGCATCCCCCCGTGGGTCAGGCCCATCTCGCCGTGGTCGGCGGTCCGCACGATCAGCGTGTCGTCGGCAAGGCCGGCCTCTTCCAGTTTGTCGAGGACGTTGACCAGGTAGCTATCGGAGGAGCGCATCAGGTTGCCGTAGTAGTTCAGGTAGGCGCGCTTTTCCTTCTCGGTCCTCGGCTTGCCGGTGAGGTTGAAGATCTTCAGGAACTGCTCCTGCACCGACGGCTTGGTCGAGAGGTCTTCTTCGTTGGTCGCCGGCACGCCGATGTCGCCCTGCAGCCAGGAGGGGTCATAGCCCGCTTCTTCGAAGGATTTGCTCGGGTAGAAGAGGACGTCGTGCGGGTTGACCAGCGAGATCACCATGAAGAAGGGCTGCTGCTTGGCCGCGGTCGAGCTCAGGTACTGCATCACGCCCTCCGATCCCGACTCCGGCGTGCCGGTCGAGTCGACGAAGCGCCCGTCGTTGTCGACGAAGCCGCCCCCGGCCTCGGGAACGCTCTGGTTGGCTCCGGCGTCGGGCGGGTTCCAGCGGGTGAAGCCGTACTTCTCGAGGTCGGCTGGGACGGCGTTTTCCTTCTGCGCCGGCTTCGAGCAGTGCCACTTGCCCTTGTAGACGACGGTGTAGCCGGCTGCTCTCATCACCGTGGCGAGGTTCGGCATCGCCGGCGGCGTCGGCAGCTCGACCTGGTACGGGTATTCCGGGTAGGGCATGTCTTCCTCGAGCGTGTACTTGACCCCGTGCTGGGCGGGGAAGTAGCCACTCATCAGGGTCGAGCGCGCCGGCGAGCACATGCAGGCGTTGGTGAAGGCGCGTTCGAAGCTGATCCCGTGCCGGCGCAGCCGCCGCATCCCCGGCAGGTTCTGGCGCAGCCAGTTGGGCGGAAAGTGCTGGATCGCCCTCTCCTGGTCAGTGAGGAAGAGGATGACGTTCATCCCGCCGACGTCGCGCCGTTTCCCTTTCGCCGCGGCGAGCGCCCGCTCGACCCCGGTGCCCTGGGTCAGCAACGCCGCGGCGGCGGCGCTTGCCCCGGTGCCGAGCAACTGCTTGCGGGTCAGCCCGCCCTGGTCCCGCTCGGATCGGCTCATCTGTTCCTCCTGAAGACGTCGACCGCGTCGCTTTCGAACGAGGTCGAGTAGAGATGGCGGCCGTCGGGGCTGAGCGCGATCGAGCTGACGCCCTTCAGCGCCCGGGCCCGCGTACAGCCGGGCACCGAGCGCAACGCCAGGCAGCCGGCGCTGCCCGGCTTCTGCGCCACCGAGCCCGCCTTGCCGCGGTCGAGCACGGCGATCGCGCCGCTCCGGAAGGCGGCGGCGTAGACGTTCCTTCCGTCCGGGGAGACGGCCAGGCCCTCCGGGGCGACGAGGGCGCGGCCGAAGGAGCAGCCGACGGCACGCAGGTTGACCAAGCAGCCGGCGGTGCCCTGCTTCTGGCTCAGCACCCCGCTCGAGACCGCGCGGACGAAGGAGGTGACGCTGTTGCTGAACAGCGAGGTCACGTAGACGCTGCCGTCGTCGGGGCTGACCGCGACCGCGTTGGCGCCGCTCAGCTGCACGCCCAGGGTGCAGCCGGTGAGCGCGGTCTCGACGATGCAGCCGCTGCCGTCGGTCGCCTGCGCGAGGGCGCCGGTGGAGGGGTTGCGGACGAGCTCGACCACGGCATTGGAGAGGGCCGTGGCGGCGTAGACGCTGCCGCCGTCGCCGCTGATCGCCAAGCCCTCGACGGCCTTCAGGGCGATGCCGGTCGTACAGCCGGCGGTCGCCTCGGCGATGCATGCCGCGCTGCCGCCCAACTGGGCCAGCGCTCCGGTCGAGGGGTTGCGGCTGAACGCCGCGACGGCGTTGCCGAAGAACGAGCCGACGTAGACGTTGTTGCCGTCGGGGCTGACCACGACCACGTCAGGAGCGCCCAACGCCAGGCCGGCGCTGCAGCCGGGAAGCGGCAGGCCGGAGATGCAGCCCGAGAGGGCGGGCGGCAGCTGCCGCAGCGCACCGGTCTTCGGGTTGCGGACGAAGCTCGCGACCGAGTTGCCCGCCCGCGAGGTCGCGTAGACGCTGCGGCCGTTGGGGCTGACGGCGACGGAGTTCGGTTCGTCGAGGCCGATCGCCTTGGCGCAACCGCTGGCTCCCTTGGCGGCCACGCAGCCGGCGCTGCCAGCCGCCTGGGTCAGCCTGCCCGTGCGCCGATCGCGGGTGAAGATCGCGATCGCGTCGCTACTCGAGGAGGCGACGTAGACGCTGCGGCCGTTGGGGCTGACGGCGATCGCCCGCGAGCCCATGAAGGGCCCGGGACCCTTCAGCGCCCGCGCGCTGGCGCAGCCCTTCGCCGGCGTCGAGCGGTCGACCAGGCAGCCGTTCGCTCCCTTCAACTGCGTCAGCGTCCCCGGCTTGGCGGCCGAGGCGCCCGCCGGCAGGGCCAGCAGCGCGAGCGCGACGAGCAGGCAGACCGCTGGAGCTGGGGATCGGCGCGGGCCACGAGAGGTCACCGCAATCCAACCTATGCGCCCCGGCGGATGCCCCGGTGGGCTCCGGGCTCAGACGATCTGCTGCACAGCCCAACGATTGCCGTCGGGGTCGCTGAAGAAGACGAAGCGACCCCAGGGGAACTCCTGGACCTCGCTGACCTCGACGCCGCGCTCGTGAAGCTCGGCGCGCGCATCGTCGGCATCCGCGACGACCATCTGCATCCCCTCTACCGAGCCGGGCTCGGCTTCGGTGACGCCTTTGCCGATCGCAATCGAACAGGCCGAGCCCGGCGGGGTCAGCTGCACGAAGCGAATCTCATCGCTCACGGTGTGATCGTGGTCCGCGTTGAAGCCAACCTTCTCGGTGTAGAAGGCCTTGGCGCGATCGACGTCCGAGACCGGAACCGCAACCAGCTCGAGCTTCATCTCCATCGTGTCTCCCTTCGCCGTTCCTCCACGCATGGGCTTCGTTGCCCAAAGTCCATAATCATCTCAGGCCCTATCAGTCCTTCGATGTCCCAAGTGGGCTGCCGCTAGACCCGCGTTCGTGGTCGTAGCCGCGCACTGCCGCTGCCTGAGAATCAGCCGACCTTGAGGATGGACACCGTCGGCAGGGCCGACTGCGTGATTGCGACCTTCATATCGTCACCGTCTCCCTTCCATGATTGCTAAATAAATCCGTTGAAAAGTAGCTTAGTAGGCGAGCCTCGCTAGCCTTCCTCCCATGCGGCGACGTGCCTGTGCCTACCTTCTGCCCTGAGTTGATCCGAGTCAAGCGTGGCCGATCCGAAATTGTCCCCCGATTGCCCCCCGACGTTTGCGCAGTGATCGCGTCCTTGAGCCGGGGAAGTCTTCGCGACAGCGATGGTCGGCAGGATTGCTCACAAGCGCCCGAGTGGGAACCCCCGAGACCACGACGGTTTTGCCGTTGGAACCAGGATCCGAGCAGACCCCTCAGCACTCAATCCGCCCCGCCTCGCGACCCGGACCGGGCTGCCAAGCCACACCGAAAAACGCGACATCAAGCGACGGGCGCAAGACGAAACCCAAGCAGCTTCCATCCGCATTCACCTGCATCACCGCGCTGCCATATCCCAGTTCATCAGGTTCCAGCCATTCCGGCAGGTATCGCACGAAAGCCAAGCGCTCTCCCGACGGATCCCAACTCTGCGAATAATCGATCCCCGGGCTGCTGGTCACCCGTCGCAAGCCACCGCCGCCCGACCTGACCATAAAGAGATCGCTCCTCGATTCCGACTTTCCACCACGTCGGTGAACGTTTCGCCATCGTACAAACGCCACTCTGCTGCCATCCGGCGAATACACGGGATCGACTGCCCGGCGCAAGAACACAGACGTCTTCCCGCTCGCCAGGTCGATCCTCACCACGCTCCCCGATCCGCGCCGAGGAAAGCGGTTGGCCAGCAGATCCTTCCCGTCCGGAGAAAACGACCCGGCATACATCCAAACGCCGTTGCGCTCGGGCGTTATGCGCCGCGCAGAGCCACCGAACACGTCAACGGCCCAAATACTCGCGCCACTTCTCACAAATTCCTTCCTCCCGCGGCCGTTCATCTGAGATCGGAGCCGATAGCGCGTGAAGAAGACCGTCCGACCATCGAGGGCGAACTTGGGCACATCCGCGCCACGGGTCCCCTTTAGCGGCCTCAACTCAGACCCATCGGACGAACTGACGTACAGCCGCACTGCCCCTGGGCCTTCATCCAACTTCCCCGAAAGCGCCGCAAACACAACCATCGATCCATCCGGTGACCAAGAGGGCGGCGTAAATTCTTCGGGGAGCGGCCTCTTCTTCGGACCGCCCCCCGCCAGCTGCAACGGCTGGGCACCGGTCTCGTCCACCGTCTTCAAGTCGAACCGATACGGGAAAAGCGTGTTCTCCACTACTGCTAGGCGTGGGCCGTCCGGCTCTACCAATGCAAACGCAGAACTCGAAACGAGCGCTGCCGAAGTAAGTGCAACGGTCGCCCACATCAAAAATCGAGCTATGCGGCCAGTCACCCCTAAAATCTTATCTCGCAATCGACACTAATGTGGCGGCAATGCTGCTATCGATTGCGATTCAGGATGCCGTGGATGTCCCGGAATTGAAGCGATTTAACGCTCGCTGCATCTTCTCTGGACCGTAAAATCGGCGCGCCCACCATGACGATGGGCGAGCGAGCCTGCAGGAAGCAATCATCCAAACTATGCCCGGGAGAAGGAATCCAATAAAAAACTCCACCCACTGTCTCTTGCTCAACGTGATTCCAGCAGGAATTACGATCAGGGCCATAAAAATGATCAGTGCAATCAGGCGGTCCGGCATAATCTTCTTTCGAATCAGCGTGCCTTGTCGGGCGGACCGAAGACTATCTCAGACGGGTCACAGTCTCCTATCGTCCCCGAACCGCCAGAAGCATACCATCCACATTGCCATGCCTGTATCAGTCGGTCCGGGCTCCAGTTTTGCGCCAGTTTGAAGGCGTCTCCGGCTGCCGTGAATGCATCCGACGAGGCTGTGATCTTCGCATAGACAGATCCTCCAGCACGGTGAAAACTAGTCTTCGCGCCGTCCACGGCTCCGGACACCTTGTCCACAAGTGAATGGAAGGTGTCACCTATGCTCGAACTGGAGGCACCCCCACACTTCCTACAGCGAATAATAATTGACGCTCGGTTAGGCGTCTTCCCGGCCAGCCTGCGTACTGCGTGGCGTTCGCGTTGTTCGCGGGGACTCGGCGGGCCGGAGCAATTGCGATTACGCGCCGGATGGCATATTTCGCCGTTTAGATCGAAATTGTTGATCGGGTCCTGGTTGGCGTAGTCATAAGCGTTGGCCGAGCCTCCCCTGATCGGGTCCGGGGTGAGAAAGCGCCCGAGCGCTGGCACATAGCTGCGTACACCCATCTGAATCACTCCGGAGGGCAATTGGGTGCGGCGACCTTTCGATCCGAGCCAACCGAATTGAGCGTCGCCCCCGGTTAGCAGTCCCGACTGCAAGGGATTACCGAACTCGTCGAAGCGCTGAGTGTCCAGTAGTTCCGTGATTTCGGGATCGACGGCGGCCGTGGCGATCGTATCGCCGTGCATGTCGGCGAGCTGCAGCGTGACTTCGCCGTTGCTCTTCTGGAGCGCCCCGAGGCTGCCACCGAGGCTGCCGATGTTCCGCGACCAGCCCGAACCGCGATCGATCCATGCCGGGGAGTCAGAGCCGCCAGCGTAGTGGTAGATCTCGGTGCCAGGATTCGATCCGCCGCTCTGGGTGCGCTGGCGCTGGCGAAGCGCTGCGTCGAATTCGTAGGTGTTCGTGACGCCGTCCTGGGACTGACTTTTGACTAGGTCGTTCGCGTAATAGCTGGTCGTCAGAGTGCCGCCCCCTGCGAAGGCCGATGGAAGGCTCGTGATCCGCCCGTAGTTGTCGTAGACGATGCCAGTGCCGAGCAGCCGATCCCCCGTGTCATAGCTATAGCTCTGGGTAGTGCCGGCCGAGGCCTCATCGCAGACGCCGCCGATGCCGGGCGCTCGGGTGATGAGTTTCGTGCGATTGGAATCGGCGTCATAGCTATAGGAGCGGGTCGTGCAACCGCCGCCCTGCGGAGTGTCCTTGACAAGTTTGAGCCGCCCCACGTTGTCATAGGAGTACTGCTGGCTCGACAGCGTGCTCGTCTGCGCCAGCCACTGACCATGGATCGACTCTTCGACCTCGAAGTCGAGCCAGGTGCATTCGACCGAGCAGAAGCTGGTCTTCTCGTAGCTGAGCTGAACCGGAGAACCGATCTCGTCGTAGGTCGTTTTCGCGACCAGGCCGTTCGGCAGGCTCTGTTCGCGCAGGCTGCCGTCCGCGTTATAGCTCGCGGTGAAGGTTCCGACGCCGGTGTCTTCGAGTTTGACCAGAAGGCCCGAGGTCGGGTCGTAGGTGCGGGTCTGGATTCCTTTGCCGTCGCTGGTCGTAGCGGGCCTGCTCAGGAGGTCATAGCTCGTGCTCGAGAGGTTGCCATCGGCATCTTCGTAGGCAATCGGGCGGCCCAAGGTGTCATAGGTCGTACTCGTCGCCTGATCGTCAAAGCCAGAGCAGTTGGCGCCTCCGCAGACGAAACGCTGGGTGAGTGGCTTACCCGTCGTGGGGCTATAGATGATTTCCGTTTTCGGAATGGCGGCTCCCAAGCCTCCGTATGAGATGGTTTTTGGTCGCCCAGCGGAGTCGAACGTCGTAGTAGTCGTTTTCGCGTTTTCTCCTTGATCCGCCGGTTTTGCGCTGAGGGTGCCCGGCTGCCCCGTGGGCGAGTAGTTGGAGTAGGCAGTCACCAGAAGGGCTGGCAGGTTTGGGGTGTTGGGCTGAGCGGCCGGATAGACCTTGCATGGAAAGCCAGCCCAGCCCGGACTGAAGTCGCAGGTCGGGTCGGTATGAGTGCCGGCGTTGAAGTAGCGAATCTTCGTCGTGCGAGCATCGCCGCCATTCGGGTTCCCCGGCAAGCGGCTCTCGGTCATCAGACCGCTCACCGAGTCGTACTCGGTGTGCGTCCGCAGATTGAGCCCAAGCGGATCGACGATCGTGTCGGTTGGCTTGCGCAGGGTCCAGTTGTATTTGGTTTCGGTGACGCGCTGATCGGCGTCGATGCCCTGGCCGACGATGCTCGCCCCCACCGTTTCGCGCGTGGGCAGGTGGTATTTCGGCGTGCCCGCTGGCGGCGTCGGGGCTCCAGTGTCGTATTCCACCGTCTTGTGCATGCGGGCCTGGACGGTCGAGCCCGATTCGAGGCGAACCTCATGCAGCGGTCCCCATTCCTCCTGCATCTCGGTCCCGTCGGCAGAGAAGTTGCGTTTCGTCTCGAGCTCGTGCGACCGCGCGACCGATTCCGCTCCTTTGGCAAGCGCGCGAAGGCGGTTTTGCGCGGTCAGCTCGCGCACGATGTTGCCGTTTTCGTCGACCTCGGTGGTCGTGATGGAGGGTGCTTCGGTGCCCGCTCCTGGTGGCGCGGCGGTATTGACCAACTGGCCTTCGGCATCCATGTAGTAGATGGTTGCTCGCGAGTAGCTGGACGGTAGTTCGGCCGGAATCTGATCGGGTGGGAAGATCGCGGTCGCATCGGTGGGAAGGTCCTGCTGACCCCATTTAGCCACCTCGCTGCCGCCCATCTCATAGGGAGCTTCGCTGCCGCTGACCGGCACGCCGTAGGCGATCGTCGTCTGAGCGGTGGACGGGCTGGCAAGGAGGCTGGCGCGTTTGACGCTCCTCAGCCGCTGACCCACCGGCCCGCCTTCCCCCGCGACGGCTTCGTATTCGAAGCTCCAGGGCTCCTCGCCGGGGGGCGTGAGCGTCGTCATCCGAGGCGTTTTGGCGGTATAGGCATAAGTCTCTTTCAGATACGTCGTCCCTCCGCCACCCGTCACGGCGGTTCGCGGGTCCCACTCCGCCACGAGCCGGCCTTCGGTGTCATAGATGTACTTGGCAACTTCCCAGGAGGACATCGCCGAGGCGCTGGAGGGGCCGTAGTATTTGATCGTCGAGAGTCGATCTCCGGAGCCCGAAGGGGCGCCCCAGGTGGTCGCCGGCTGGTAGGTGAAGGTCAAGGTGCGACAGCCCACTGTCGTGGTCGCGTTGGACTCATTGCAGGTGATGCCGGCAGCAGAAGGGGCGATGATCTTGCTGAGGCGTTTCTTTCCTTCCACCAGCTGGTAGACCATGGTGGTCGAGTTCGAGCCGCTGCCGGTCTGAGATACCGAGACCGGCACGTAGTCAAAGCCGCTTGCTTCCTTTTCGAAGACCGTGCGGTTGCCGTCCAGGTCGGTAAGGGCGAGGTGCGTGGCGTCCTGTCTGACCAGCAGCCAGCCGGGCATCTCCGGTGGGGAGATGTATTTGCCTTCAGCCAATTCGAAGGCGTATTCGTAGCCTTCGAGATCGGTGAGCACCGCATAGGAGCCTTCTTCGGCGCCACTGGCATCGCGCACCTTCTGCCAGGCGGCGCCGCCAGCGGCTTCGACGGTGGCAGTTGGCTTCCAGCCCCACCCCAAAACTCCGCCGGTGACTTTCTCTTCATCTGGACTGTTCCATTCCGAAGCAGAGCTATAGGTGCGGGAGAATTCGAGCGCCGTTCCGAAGACGGGTATCGAGACGTCTGCGCGAGTGATGCTGAGGTTGCCGGTGAGGAGGCTGAGCGACCCGGGTCCCACGCTGGCGGTCGCGTCGCGTGGCCCACCTATGTTGGGATTCACGGTCGCGTTGACCGGCGCGCTGTAGCCGGCTGCGCCGGCGGACCCTTCGAACAGCGCCCGCACCTGGATCTTGCGGTTGAGGGTACCCAGCTCGCTGCTCGCTTGGTAGACATCGAAATACACCGGCTCGCTCTGGGTTTTGCCCTGCACTGCCAAGGGCCAGGACACCGGTTCGTTGTTGGCATTGCGGACGAAGCTCGTCGGGATCGTTTTGAATTTCGCCCCGGTTCCGAGAACCTTGTATTGGAAGGAGACGCCGGTCGTTCCCTGGGCGCTCCAGCCGGCCTTCAGCTTGAGCCGCCGGCCGGTCACCGTTCCCTCACGCGGAGAGGTCACCTTGCTGGTGCTCGGAGCAGGTGGGTAATAGATGACTTTCAGATAGGGACGTAGTTTTGGGTCCGCGGCGGAGCTCGAACTGAAGTCGACGACGCGCGTCGTGCAGGAGGACGAGTCGCATTCGCGCGATTTGTCGTCTTTGAGCTTGACGATCAGGCCCTGGTTGGAGTATTCGCCCGAGACCCAGCCCTGCACGACGGTCCTCAAGTCATAGCTCGTGAAATCCCACCAGCCTGGCTGAGATCCCCGGTCCGCGGTGAGAACCGAAGCGCCTTCGTAAATCGGGACTTTTTCGCCGTCGGGTTTCTCTGCTTCTTTGGCCGTGAAGTCACCTCCTTCTTTGGTCCACAGGCTGCTTCCGTTATAGGTTTTCCAGTTGAGCGAGCTGGTCCAGGTTTTCATCGCCCTAAGGGCTTCGACTCCGCTCGTGTTGAGGGCGGCGCTCGGCGCGTAGAGGCCGACGGTCGCGCTGTCGATGTAGGAGCCGGAAGGGATTGAGGTCAAGCTGAAGCGAAGCGCAGAGCGCTGCCATTCGTCGTTTGCCGAGACAAGCTGCGGCCAGTAGCCCGCGGACAGTTTTTCGGAGCTGACGGCGCACGAGCGCCAGCCGCTTTGGCCCGTTTTGCCGCCATAGACGCAGTCGAGACTCGGGTTTGGGATCGTCAAGCTCGGATCGATCTCCACCGGCCAAACTCGCTCTGGCTGGGAGAGCCATTCGCGATCGGCCTCGACGGTGAGCAGCCATTTGCCTTCCCCCTCGGGAGCCAGCTCGTAGTGGACGGCTTGGGAGGTCTGCGTCTGCTTCGAACTGTCGGACATCGTCGGCGGAGGGAGCAGGGCGATCGTCTGACCGCTTTCGTCGCGGAACTCGATCGAGCCGTCTTCGACGCTCGTCGGCGTGAGGCCCTTGGCGGCGCTCAGCTCGAAGCTGAACGTGCTGGGATCGGAGGGCCCGGCGAGCACGATGTTCTCCTTGATGCCCGTAGGCAGGCTCGCAAGCTCGAAAGTCACGCCGGGATCGGCCGCTTCGTAGGTGGCGACATTGCCCTTGCCCTGCCCAACCCCCGTGGAGGGTCCGAGGAGCTCGTAGGAAACCCAATCGTCGTCAACCGAGAGACGCACCGGACCCTCCCCCAGGCGCTCTGGCAGGGCGACGTCGAATTGATTCGCGCCGTTGGTGAGAGCAGCTTCGGCAGACGGCTTGAAGTCTTCCTCGATCGAGGCCCAGTTGCCTTCGGTGTCGAGGTAGTTGATCGGGGTCTCGTAGAGCCTCGTTTCCAACGACCCGTTTGGAAGACGGAAGGTCTTGGAGGTCGCAGTTCGCTTGGACTCGAGCTCGACGCCTTCTATCTCCTCGCTGGGCGCGCTCGCTGCCGATGAGTGCGCTCGCGAAGAGCTGTCAGCCCCAAACGCCACCCCAAGCCCAAGGCACGTAAAGCAAACGAGCAGTACCCCCACAAGTCTTGCCCACCATTGCGTACGTCCCCGAACTCGCTCCCTCATGGCCGAATCGACCTCCCTGTCTAAGTTGACGATTGGTGCAGCGGCGGTCTTGCGTCAAAGGCGTTTGGCTACCTCGCCAGAGCGAGGCACCCGCCGAGGCTGGATACCGGGAGGGCTGCAAGAGCGTGCAATGTCGCGATCTGGCGCATGCGCCGTACGGCCACCCTTCCGATCCTGCATGTACCTACCCTGCCTTTCGAGACCGACCAGAATTTAATTCGGTATGAGCCGGGACTCTAACCATCAGCAAGGGGCGCTTGTCAAGGGACTACTCAGTAAAGTCAGGATCTACTGTTCGCTCGGCAATACTCAAAATGCGCCATGTGTTCCCCATGTTCGACTTTGACCAGAGCGGGCGATGGTGGGTTCATGAAGCTCGGTTCTTTTTCTTGTCATCCCGCTTCAGCGCGAGTGCCAGATCTGATTTCCTGGTCTTCTCCAAGAAGTCCAGGACAGTCGTGTGGCTCTCAACCTTGGAGGCATAGAAATGCTTCACGGTATTCCGGACGGCCTCAGCATCGACCAAGGCGACGGCGCCGCGGCGCCGGAGAACCAAGAGGTGGTAACCGATCCTGCCAGGCGTCTGATTCAGCTGTTCCGCAATATCGCCGGAGCTGCACGATCCGGAAGACGAGTGGAGAAAGCGCAAGATGTCGCGCCTCACCTCATGATTGAGAGCGTACGTCAGATCTCCCCTAGCGCTCTTCGAAGGGTTTTTACGACGCCCCCGGCCGCGTGAACCCGGTTTCCCGCCCTTTGCCTCACCTGCCATTCGAAGACCCCTCGCGTTTTTGTGGTTGAGTGAAATTCATGCAATAAGGAAACGAGGGCTAGTGTAGGAGTGCTGAGCGACCTATTCATTTCGAGTTGGGGCACTAAAATCCCCTCGGGGCCATACCCAGCAGCGATTGGCCTGATCCAGAGCGCCTAAGCAACTCCGGATCAGGCCTCCTCAGATCACAGAGCTAGCCGGACTTCGTGACCGACAGAACTGGCAGGGCCGTCCCTATCGCTTCGAGCCTCATCTCTTCACCCCCTCCTCATTTGTCGTTCCATTCACTCAGTTATTTTTGAGTAAATTTCCTACCCGCGACCGATATAGGGACTCAAGTGGTTCCGTTTGGAGAACCACTTAGACTGCCGCTCAGTCGATAGACCATTGGGGGAGTCCTGCGTGGCGAAATCTCATGCAGCTGGCTTGGCTAGGGCGCCTTTCATTCGGCGCCTTGCGATTGTGTTCGCGGATCCGTTGCGGTTGAAGATCGTGACCGAGCTGTACATGCGGGAAATGAGTCCCACCCAGTTCTACGAAGAGCTAGGTGGCGGCTCGGCATCCAGAGTGGCGCGGCATTTCAAGAAGCTCGCTGAATACGACTGGCTCAAGCTCGTCAGACAAGAGACGGGAGGAAGGCGTCGCGGAGGAGTCGAGCACTTCTACAGGGCAACCGAACTCGCCATCTTCGACTTAGAGACGTGGTCGTCCCTGCCGGATTCGATCAAGGAGGCGCTTAGCTGGAGAACGTTCGAGCAACTTGTAGAGCGAGTCAAAGAAGCGATATCAGCCGGCACCTTTGATGCCCGCTTTGACCGACACCTCAGCTGGACCCCCGTTCTCCTCGATCAGCTTGGCTGGGAAAGCGTCATCGATGCAGTCGAAGCCCAATTCAGCTCCCTCTTCGACGAGCAGAACAGCGCCAAACTCCGCATCGCCCAGTCTGGCGAGGAGCCGATCTTGGCAACGGTCGCCATGGCCGCATTCGAATCGCCCATGGGCCTTCTGGGTCGAGATGGCTGGCGAAATCACTCTGGCTTGGCCCCGCGAGCACTCAATCTCACCGAGATCGTCGATCCGCCAATGCCTTTCTCAGTGCGTCTCGCCAAGGTGTTTGCGGACCCCTTGAACTTAAAGATCATGACCGAGCTGAATATGCGGGAGATGAGCCCGACGCAGTTCAACGATGAGTTTGGCGGCGGCTCGGTCGCTAGCCTCAACCGTCGCTTTAAGAGACTCGCAGGGATTGGCTGGTTGAAAATGGTCGGAGAGAAAACGGGGGCGAGACGTCGAGGGGCAACCGAGCATTTCTACCGCGCAATCGGACCCGCGGTCTTCGACAACCGCAGTTGGGCCGAAGTTCCGGACGTAGTCAAAACCACTTTCAGCTGGAGAACGTTCGAGCAGCTCGCAGAGAGGGTCAAGGAGGCGATGGCCGCTCGTACGTTCGACGCTCACCCCGAGCGACACCTCAGCTGGTCGCTTCTCCTTCTCGACCAGCTTGGCTGGGAAAGGGCAACGACCGGCGTCGATTCTCTACTCGAAACCCTTTTCGAGGAGGAGAACAGGGCCAAAGCTCGCATCACCCAATCCGGCGAAGAGCCGATCCTTGCAACTGTTGCCCTGGCGGCATTCGAATCGCCGAAGGATTCGGTCAAAGCGCCGTGATTGTGCCCCAGCACCCCGGGGCAGCCAGGACTCGAACCTGGAATCGCCGGTTTGGAGACCGGTCGCTAAAAATTATCCCCCCATGTCCCCCTTGGCCGTCATTGCTCGAAATAGGAGGGGCAAATAATTGCCAATTAGCAGGAGCTTTCTAAGGGTGGACGACCGTTCGAACCGGCGACCGCCTGGACCACAATTAGGTGGTCTGTCTGCAAAATCCGCCGCGAAAACTGGGTGATTTGTAGCATTCACGAAGCCGGCCGAAAGGGACGGCTCCACGCCGATAGCGGTGGATATGCGCCGACTACGCCAATTCAGGCACTTGTTGCTTCGAGTGCCTCAGGTTGCCTTCCCGTCATTTCCGGCGGTCGAGAGTCTTTCGTCGTATCAGCACCATGTCGACCGGGAGCGCACCGATCCTCAGGAGCGTTGCAAGATCCCGGGCGTCCTGGATGCTGGCGAAGCCCCCCGAGATCTGAGCGCCGGTTCGGCCATCGATCCCATCGGGGAATTCAGCAAAATTAATGATAGGCCGAGTCTTCACCTGATCGTCGAAAACGACGGCGAAGTGACCGGAGAGTTCTTCAGCTCGACGCCCGCTTACCGGCCCGGTCGCCCTGGCCTGGCCACGCCTAGCGATTGCGCGAGTAACCCGCCGGAAGGCGACCCGCCCCTCATCAGTGAAGCCGAAGGTGACGTTCGGCTGGCCGAGTTCGTCCTGTTCCTGCCTCGGATCAGTGATGTCGTTGCCGGAGAGGGCGGGCCGGTCCCTGAGCGAATACCAGCCAGGGTCCGCTGCCGCGATGGGCTCTCCGAAGCTGTTAGTCGGTTGCTCGGAGACAATCGCCGTGCCAACGGGGACCTTGAGCACGATGCCGTCGTATCGGCGGTGACGGCTCGCGGCGACGCTACGAAGATCGGCCCTATCGGTGACGGGGCCGGCGATCAGCTTGTGAGCGGTTGAGCGGTCGAACATGTAGAAGCGTGGCGTCGATGCAGAGCAGGCGGCACAACGCTTGCGCGGCTTCTGTTCGGAGGCAAGCTCGACTGCACCGTATACGGTCGGAAAGGCGCCGGCACGGAGCAGCCGCGTGTTCGGCGGCTGGCTGACATCGCGGCCGGCGGCCCTCCATTGGCGGTTCGCCCTGCTCAGGGCGCGAGCTGGCGGCGCCGTACCAGGATGACTACCGATTATCCGCTCAGGCCCAATCAGGCTTGGCTCCCAATCGAAGAAATAGAACTGGCCGGTAGCCCCGATCTGGCTGGTCACCCGTTGTGACTTGACATCTCCCATCCGGGGCAACACAACGCGAATCCGCCTTTCGGCGAGGACGTGAACCCCTCCCTCAGTCCCTCCGATTGCCTGCAAACGCTTACAGACGATCTCCATCACCTCATCGCGAGTGCTGGGCGTAACCCTCCCTTCTCCAGCTTCCAGCCGGTAGACAAGTTCGAGTGAAGGGACCGTGGGTTCAGCGGCGCAAGCGGTTTTAGCGCCTCCGCCGGTGCCGTACCCACTGAGGAGCGCTGCCACGCCGGCGACCAAAGCAATGAGAAAAGTGGATCGGATCATTTGCCGCAAGAATCGGATTCTAGTCCGGTAGCTGACGTCACGTAGATGACAACGCTCGGGGCCTAACTCAGGCGCCAACGTCGCCGACTGCTCGACGCCGCCGAGAAGCACGGCGTCGGCGATCTCCGTGCCTTCGGGTCTATCGCACGCGGTGAAGCGAAAGCCGATAGCGACATCGATCTCCTCGTAGACCTCAAGCCAGGCCGCACCCTCCTCGACCTGGCTGCGTTTCGTCGCGAGCTGGAGAAATCTTCGACTTACCCGTAGACGTCGCAACCGCCGACCATGCTCAAGGAGCGCATCCGCGACGAGGTGCTCAACGAGGCCCTCCCCATATGAGTCGAGACGAGCAGGAAGCGATCACCGCGATTCACCACATCCCGCCTAGAAGCTAGTCTCTTGAGCGTAAAGGCGAAATACCTGCAAAACGCATTACTCTGCCAGCATGGCTCCTCGACTCATCGTTCTAGACGAGAGCAAGCAGAGTCGCCACCGGATCCTGTCGGTCGGCGGAATTGTCGTTGACCTCGCCGACTTGGCGGCGATCGAAGCCAAGTGGGCCACCGCTCGGCGGGCAGCTGGTATCGAGGCAGGAACGGCGGTCAAGTACTCGATGCGCTGGCCCGCCGGTCCTGACCAGCGAGCGCAGTTGCTAGCGACCATTGGTGAAATGCGCATACGAGCGGTAATCGCCTTACTGGAGGATTTCCGCCCACCAGGGATGAGAATCCGTAAGGCAACACGCAACGACGCCTATATCCAGCGCCACGCCTTCGAATACACACTGCAGCGTCTGGCCGGAGATCTGTACATCCCCGCCGATGACGACGGTCCACACCTAGTGATGATCGATGGGCGCGACGACTTCAGTGAGTTCCAGGAGATCTACGAGAGTGGCTACGTCTATGGGTGGCCACACTTGCGCCACCTTCCGATGCCTGCCTTGTGCGAGCGCGGCTTCTCGGCTTCCCTGGGGGAGTGTTCAAACGGGCCTGTACACGAGATCTCTGACTTACTGGTCTCCTGCGTTACGCGCTGGGCCGATGAGCATTGCATGGCCCACAAGAACGGCAAAGCACCGGACCTCGAGGAGCTGAACGGCTGCGTGGCCAAGCTGATCGATCTCTTCCCAATCGGACAACAGAGTATTCCGCCCCGGCGCTGCGGCTACAGCATGGTCGTTCACGCTGCCAACCGCACCGGCAAGGAGGTTCTCAAGGACAACTTGGATCGCTGGGCTAATGATTTGCGGTCCGGCACCCTCAACCTCACCTCAGATGAAGACGGCATTCCCTTTTAGCGTCTACTCCAGCGCCCACTCCTCGCCGCTCAGGCAGCAATTCGATGCGGAAGACGTGACCGAGGCCGCACCGCCAAGGAGCAAGAGGCACGCTCGGCGAGCGATTGCCCCGTGGGCTAGTGAGTCCTGCCTCGCTTCACGAGGTTACGGCCTCAGCGCCAGGCCCACACGAGGCGTTCTATGCAGTGGCGAGAACGACCTCGCAGCCGCCGAGAGCGAACGATCCTGCATCAAGCGCGCGCTTCTTCGGAAGCTGGGCCTTCTTCTTCTCCGGACGGATGTCGATCATCAGCTCGATGTCCAGGCCTCTAGCGACCCTGACCAGGCGCTCCAGGGTGGGCGTGTGCTCGCCGGTCTCCATGCGGGCGACATCGGACTGATGAACACCAAGCCGCTCCGCTAGCTGTCGCTGAGAAAGGCTGTGCCCGGCGCGGTAATGGGCGACCTCGACTGCAAGCCACCGAGCCAGCGCGGTTCTCTCCCACTCTGCGCGGAACTCGGGATCGCGCAGCTCCTCTGCGAGAACGTCGTCACTGGATATGAGCCGATCAGCCATACTCGAGCCTCGAAATCTCCGATAACAAGCTTGTAATTGTCATCCAGACTACTCCTTCTCCTCGGCTTTTTCCAGTCGCTTGAGCCTCTGCTTCGCCAGGCGCACAGCCTTCGCATAGCCCGCCTTGTCGATTTCCGCCTCGAGGCCGATGGCGAGAATCGCGAACAATGTCTCGTCGGCCCGGCGATATAGCGGTCGCCATCGACTCCTGCCGCGCCGGGGTCGCAGCTCTCGCAAGCCCGACCCCTCCTCGCCCTTGACGCCGCTCTGATGCGGGCTCCGCAGGGCCGGACCATCGACTTCCAGCTTCTCGATCGCATGCGCGATCGCTACGCGCTCGGCGGCGTCCTCAATCGCGTTCTTCTCAGCGAGCGCTTTGGGCAGCCATGCGACTCCCCAACGCGCCGGGGTGCCTCGGGCGAGGATCTTCTGCCCATCCTTCGGTCGCGACTTCTTTCGCCCTTTGGTCACTCCCGCATCCGATCATCGGCATCGGTCGGAAGCTTCCTGTCAGCACGGGAAACGGGCCGAATAACCGAAATTTCGCCCCATCGCGTCGACTCGAAACCGCCTCTTTGCAGGCATCTCGCTGAGGGGTGGACGACCGGATTCGAACCGGCGACCGCCTGGACCACAATTCTTCGGTTTCACCCGATCTGGCTTGATCCGTGCCTGGCTGAGTTGATTTGAGTTGGTCGGCGCCGAGCACAGCTGATTCGAAATTGTCCCCCGATTGTCCCCCGCCCTACGGTCTAGCTGAGACCGGTGGGCCTCCACTTTGCCGTGACGCGCGGATCGACGGCTCCGGATCCTTTTTCGGCTCACGTGGACGTCGCCTCAGTCGGGCCCTCTGGTTGGGGCCAGTAAAGGTCGTGAAAGCGAGGCCGCCGGTCGTTTAGCCCCGTAGAAGGACCCGGCAGCGTTTGAGTGCCGCCGCCTGCGGATGACGCCCGGGCCAGAGCAGTCAGTGCGCCTGAGTCGCCTGCCGTCGAGACTCAGGGGCCCCTCGCCGGTGAGGGCGGCGACTAGATCGGCTTGCCTTCGAGCGCGGGCAACAGCGAGCAGGTTCGCAGCGGTTCCAACGCGATCTTGCGCGGTGCAGGAGGATCACGCCGCTGCGTCCGAGCTGTAAGAAGAAATAACAAGAGGTGTACGCGCTGTTCGATTAGCCTCTTCCCAATGAGCGATGGTCGCTCCAACAAGGACCAAACTATGTCCGCACGGCCCCCATGCTGCGCCCCAGATGCGGAACGTGGGCCATCCGATGTGCGAGCCGAGATGCCGCGCGCAGCGAGAGCAGGGAGGGAGCAAGGTCCCCCGGACGGCATGGTGCTGCTGCCAGCTGCGTCGTTCAGTGTCGGCAGCAACGACCGCTGGGCGTATCCCGAGGACGGCGAGGGGCCGGTGCGCGAGATCTCCCTCGACTCCTTCTGGGTCGACCGCATGGCCGTTTCCAACGAGGCGTTCTCCGCCTTCGCCGATGCGACCGGGTTCGTGACCGAGGCGGAGCGGTTCGGCTGGTCGTTCGTGTTCGCGGGGCTGCTGCCTGACGACTTCCCGCCGACCCAGGGCGTAGTCCAGACTCCGTGGTGGCGCAAGGTGGAGAGGGCCGACTGGCGGCACCCGGAGGGCCCGCAGTCGTCGCTTGACGATCGCCTCGATCATCCCACCATCCATGTCTCCTGGAACGACGCCCAGGCCTTCTGCGCCTGGGCGGGCAAGCGCCTGCCGACCGAGGCCGAGTGGGAGTTCGCCGCCCGCGGGGGGCTCGATGGCAAGGTCTTCCCCTGGGGAGACGAGCGCGAGCCGGGCGGCGAGCACCGGATGAACGTGTGGCAGGGCGCCTTCCCGACCAAGAACACCAAGGCCGACGGCTACTACGGAACGTGCCCGGCCGACGCCTTCCCGCCCAACGCCTACGGGTTGCACAGCGTCACCGGCAACGTCTGGGAATGGGCCGCGGATTGGTTCGATCCGGGGTTTCGGCGCCAGGACCGAGACCACGACCCCCGGGGACCCGCCACGGGCACCCTCAAGGTCCAGAAGGGCGGCTCATACCTCTGCCACGATTCCTACTGCCGGCGATACAGAGTCGCCGCCCGGCAGGGCAACTCACCTGACAGCTCGACCGGCAACGTCGGCTTTCGCTGCGCCCGCGACAACTGAGCATCCGGCCCGTAGCACCCCCACCGCGATTTCATGCCAAGCGGGTGATGCTCGGCTGGCCGGGCGCCCCTAGCCTGCGCTCACACGTTGAACCAGATCGAAGGGACGACCGCATGCCGGAGAAGCCGAACATCGTCTGGGTGATGGCCGACGATCTGGGCTCGCCTTTGAGCTTCACGGGCAACGCTGGAGTCAGTACGCCGCACATCGACCGACTCGCGACAGAGGGCATGTTCTTCTCGCGCTACTACGCGACGGCGCCGAGCTGTGCGCCCTCGCGCACGGCGATCCTCACCGGCATGTACCCGACGTACCTGAACGCGCAGCATCACCACAGCGAGCCCGACTTCCCCCCGCCCGTCAAGCACTTGGCGCAGCGACTGCACGAAGACGGAGGCTACTTCACGGCGAACGTCGCCAAGGTGCCCGATGAGTATCCGTTCATCGGCTTCGGCAAGCGCGACCTCAACTGGTCCGGCCAGCACGACGAGTCCCTGTATGACAGCGACGACTTCGCCGACCTGAAGGACCATCAGCCGTTCTTCGCCGAGTTCCAGTGCTTCGAGCCCCACGCGCCGTGGCACTCGCTGGAGAAGTACGACGAGGAGGGGCTGGCCGTTGACCCCGATGAGGTCGAGCTGCCTCCCTACTACCCCGACACGCCGGAGATACGGACGGCATGGGCGCGGTACCTCTCGGCGGTGCAGGTCTTCGACGCGAAGGTCGGCATGGTGCGCGAGATGCTGGAGAAGGATGGGCTGCTGGAGAACACCGTGATCATGGTCTTGACCGATCACGGCCGCGACATGGTGCGCGGGAAGTTTCAGCTCTACGAGTCCGGGATCCACCTCCCCCTGGCCGTGTGGATCCCCGAGCAGCACCGGCCGGCCGGTTATGAGCCCGGAACCGTGTCCGACCGGCTGACGAGCGGCGTGGACATCTTGCCGACGATGCTCTCGCTGGCCGGCGTCGAGCGTCCCCCGTTCCTGCATGGCGCGCCCTTCCTCGGCCCCGAGGCAGGGGAGCGCGACCACGTGTACGCGCACCGCGACCGGGTGGTGACGCACATCGACCGCAGCCGTGCCGTGGTCGACGAGCGCTACCACTACATCCGCAACTACATGCCCGATCAGCCGGGGTTCTTCCCAGCCGGCCTCTATGAGCAGGTCGACATCAGCTACGACGAGGTGCTGGTCGAGATGCTCCGCCTGCGCGCGCAAGGAAAGCTCACTCCCGAGCAGGAGCAGATCATTGCCGAGACTCGGTCGGTCGAGGAGCTCTTCGACATCGACAAAGACCCCCACCAGCTGAAAAACCTGGCGGATGACCCTGACCTCCTGCCCGTGCTGCGCAAGATGCGGACCGCACTCGAGCTATGGCTCGGCCAGACCCAGGACAAGGGTTTCCTGCCCGAGCCGCCCGAGGGCGCCCAGAAAGGTGCCTTCCTGGTCGACTTCTGGATGCAGACCACCGGCGGCAAGTACAACGTCGACGACTTCGGCGTGTACGACCTCCCAGCCGCACCGGAGTTCGCCAAATTGCTCCAGTGACTCGCCTTTCTTGGAATCACCCGAACAGGGCGATGCCGTGCCGCCGCCTCAGTCCTACGGTCCGCTCAGCACGTAATCCGTCGATTGACCGCCGAACGCGGCGGTCGGCTTAAAAAGGAGATACACAATGAGAGGTCTGGGCCGAGCCGTGTTCGTAGCGATCCTGTTGCTGCTCGCGGGAACCCTGAATTTCATCTATGGCATAGCCGCCATCGCCGACGCGAACTTCTGGGTCGGCGATGAGCACTTCGTCGTCGCAAGCCTCAGTACCTGGGGTTGGGTACTCGTGCTCCTCGGCACGATCCAGCTCTTCGCCGGTTTCTCGCTCTTCGCCGGCGGAGCCTACGGCCGGGTGATCGGGATCGTCGCCGCCAGCCTCGGTGCGCTGGGGGCGCTGCTCTCGGTCGGCGGCGCCTATCCGTTCTGGGCCCTCGGGGTCTTCGCGATCTGCCTATGGTGCATCCACGGGCTGATCGTCCTCGGGGAGCCGCTCGAAGAAGAGCGGCTGCCGGGCAGCGGGGACCCGAGGGCCGGCGCACCCCGCGGCTGAGCGCTACTCCGATCGGCTGCACGCTCTCGGCGCTTGGTGCGCCGGGAGCGCCCAGACTGGTCGGCCGTTCATCGCCAAGGCTGAGAACGGCTCCGCCGTCGGCCAAGGCGACGGATGGAGCACGCCTCTATCGGTTCAGCAGCCTCGCCTTATAGCTGGCGAGCTCTTCGTCGGTGAGCACGCCCTCCTCGTGCAGCTTGCCGAGTCGCTCAAGCATCTCCATCGCCAGTACGTGCACCGTGGCTTCCTGGCGGCGCTTGCTTGCGGCGTAGGCACCGCTGCCGATCGCCGCCGCGCGGAGCACGGGCCTGCGTCTCAGGAGTGGCATTCGCCAGCCCTACTCCTCGAGGCCGTTCGGCAGCCGGAGCCCGAGTGCAAGCATGATCTCGGGAGCCGCCGCAACAACCTTGGGGGCACCGACCTGAAGAGCGACGGCGCGCAGAACGCCGAGCATGTCCTCGGCTGTCACACCAGCCTCGACCGCGTTCGCAATCTGTCCCGCGTATGAGGCCGGCGGAGCGTCGATCGCGATCAAGACAGCAACCTGGATCAGCGAGAAGGTCCGGGCGTCCAGACCCGTGCGCTCGAACTGAGCCTCGGGCAGGTCAAGCAACTGCTCGAGGGCGTCCGCCTCGCCCTTGGAGATACCGGCGAGGGCGCGGTGCGTCTCGCGTGTGACCCTGCTCAATACGGGCCCCTCTTGGAACGCCTTCCGAGTCGAGTTCGATCGACGATGATCATCGGAAAGAACCTAAGCTCGAATCAGATTCCCTTCATCGCCCGAACGGGGTGATTTTGCGGGCGGGCGAACGCGAGCGACCGGCGAAGGGCCCTCAGCGTGACTCTCCGAGCGTCAAGCGCTCGGGCTCGTCCGCGGGGAGCAACCCCGCCCCTCGAGCGCAGTCGACGGCCTCCGCGCGAGACGCGACTCCGAACTTCTTGTAGATGGAGCGTGCCTGGGTCTTGACGGTGTTCGGAGACACGAAGAACTGCTCCGCGATCTCGGGGAATGACAGATGCGTCGGCAATACGTGCAGCAGCCTCAGCTCGGCCGGAGTGAGCGGCCAGCGACCAGTCATTGCGGCGGCCGCGTCGGCGTCCTGCCACGCCTGCTCCAGCCAGTCACGCAGTACGGTCGCGTCCGCCGCGTCCGCCATGGAGTGTCCGGCGCGCGCCAGGTGGGCACGGGCGGCGGCGACGTCATCGAGCCGCAGCAGCGCCCTGGCGAGCACGATATGGGCCTCGGCGAGGTACCAGTCGCTCAGATCGAGCCCGGCGAGATGGCCTTCGGCCTGCCTCACCATGGCGGTCGCATCCTCAGCCCGCCCCAGGAACGCATCGACCAGAGCTGCTGCTGCAGAAACCAGGGCCAAAGTCGGATAGTCCTCGAGCCCGAAATGGCTCAGCTCACTGACCGCCCCCTCCATGAGCACACCCGCCTCGTCCATCCCCTCGTCGTCGAGTTCCAGCAGGGCGAGCTGGGCGATACAGAGAACGCGTACGTTGCGCGCGCTGGCCTCGCCGCGGCGGGCACCCTCCAGCAAGCTCTTGCGAGCGGCCTCACGATTCCCGCGGAGATGCTGTGATACCCCCTCGACAAAGAAGCAGATCGATCGGTAGGGGCCCTCCTCGGGAAGGCGCGAGTTGAGCTCCATGGCGTCCTCGCCCATGGGCACGACGCCGTCCCGCGCCGCACAGGTGATGCGGATCAAGCGCGCGGCATCCTCGAGCAGATCCGATCCCTCTTGCGGAGCAGCCGCCAGCGTCTCGAGCGCAACCTCGGTCCAATGCTCGGCCCGGCTTCCATTGCCAAACGTCATCTCACTGGCAGCGAGCGTCAGGCACAACGGCGCCGATGCGGCGACTTCCTCCTCGGAGAACCGGTCGAGCCAGCGGCGCACGGTGGCGAGGCGCCCGTTCGCTGCATAGGTCGGGGTCGCGGACCAGATCAGCGTGCCCGCCGCATCCCGATCGCCTTCGGCGATGGCGTGATCGACGGCGCGATCGACGTCGCCATGCTCAAGGAACCAGTGGCTGGCTCGTGCGTGAAGCTCAGCCTCCTGTTTTTCGCCGGCTCGATGCAGCTCGCCCTCCAGCATCTCGCGGAGCAGCGCGTGGTAGCGGTACTCGCGATCCCTTTGGTCGAGCGCAACGACGAGCTGGTTCGAGCGCGCCAGCTCCCTCAGGGTTTCGGCAGAGCCCTCCTGATCCAGAACTGCGTCGCACAACGGCCCCGAAAGCCGGTCGAGAATCGAGGTGCGGATGAGAAAGTCCACAGCCGCCGCCGGCCGCCCCACCAGGAACTCGTCGCGCAGGTAATCGGCGACGAGGCGATGATCGCCCAGCATGTGCCGGACCGTGGAATCCGGCTCTTCACCCTGGCCCACCGAGAGCGTCGCCAGGTAAAGGCCGACCGGCCACCCCTCGGTGTGCTCCACGAGGCGCGCCACGCCCTCGGCGCTCAGGCTCAGCCCGGCCTGATCGACCAGCTCCGACGCCTCGGGGCGCGACATCGCCAGATCCTCGGCGTGCAGCTCGAGCACTGGCCGCGCGGCCCGAAGGTGCCCAAGGGAGATGGCGGGCTCCTCCCGCGATGCGATCGCCAGGGTCGATCCGAGCGGGACGCTCTCAGCGATCGCCGCTATCGCGCCGAGTGAGTCGGCGCCTTCCACGTGGTGCAGGTCGTCGAGCACCAGCACGAAGGAGCGCTTTCTTTCCCGGACCGCCTCACATATGCGCGGTACGACGACGCTCGAGAGCCGCGGTCCCGGCGCACGCAGTGCCGCAAAGACGCCTTCGTCAACGGGCTCGATCAGCTCCAGCGCGGTGGAAATCGACTCGAGCAGCCGGCCGGGGTCGTTGTCGCCGTCGTCCACCGTGATCCACGCGAACGGCCGCGGGTCCGCGCTGTCCCACTGCGAAAGCACGGTCGTCTTCCCGTAGCCGGCGGGGGCTTGGAGGAGCACCACGGACGTGTCCATCAGATCGATGCATCGCGTGACGATCTCAGCTCGGTGGACCAGCTGCCGGTCGATAATCCGCGGACGACCCAGCCGCGGGGTCAGAGGTTGCCGCGCGGCAACTGAATCTTCGGCTAGACCGCTATTTGATGCGGCGTCCTCAGGCCTGATGGCCAATCCGGCTCCCGTTTCTCCCCACCTTCGGTCCGGATAGGAAAACTGTAGCGCCCTCGCCGCGATTTCATGCGAAGCGGGTGATGCTGGGCTGGCTGGGCGCGCCTAGCCTCTCCTTCGATGACCTCCAGCACCGATGCACAGTCCCTGAACGACGAGCAGCTGAAAGAGATGATCGGGCTGATCGGGGGTTCCGACAGCATCGAGCTGAAGCTGACCGTTCCCGACGAGGATCGCCGCTCGACCGTCGTCGCGCTCGGCATGGATCCGCTGGACGCCTATCTGCGCCAGGTCTTCTTCTTCGACACCCCGGATCTGGCGCTCGACCGCGCCGGCCTCGTCACCAGGGCTCGGCGCAGCCAGGGAAAGCCGGACGATTCGGTGGTCAAGCTGCGACCGCTCGACCCGGCTGGGCTGCCCGAGGACGTGCGCGCTGCGGATGACTTCGGCGTCGAGCTGGACGCCATGCCCGGCGGCTTCGTCTGTTCGGGGTCCTTCAAGGGGAAGCTGAAGAAGGCGGGGCACGTGATGGAGGCCGTCGAGGGGAGGCGGCCGCTAGGAGATCTGTTTTCCGAGCAGCAGCGCGCCTTCTGGCTCGAGCATGCGCCCGCGGGCATCGAGCTCGACGAATTGACGGTGCTCGGACCGGTCATGGTGCTCAAACTCAAGTACAAGCCCGAGGGGCTCGGGCGCAAGCTGGTCACCGAGCTGTGGCTCTATCCCGACGGCGAGCGGATCTTGGAGCTCTCGACCAAGTGCGAGCCGGCCGAAGCCTTCGACGTGGCCGCCCGGACGCGGTCCTACCTGAGCGATCGGGGCGTGAATCTGTCCGGCGAGCAGCAGACGAAGACGCGCACCGCGCTCGAGTACTTCAGTCAGCAACTCAACAAATAGGTCAACCCTGAAAGGAGCGACCGTGAACACCCAGACGTCCGCGGACACAGAGGACCTTCAAGAGATGGGTCCGGTCGACTACGTCGTGATCGAGTGGCCGGATCGTCAGCCGACCGGAGAAGCGGCCCCGATCGTCGCCGACCTCGTCGACCGCGGAATCATCCGCGTGCTCGATCTGGCCTTCATTACCAAGGACCAGGACGGCACGGTCGCGGCCCTCGATATCGAGAAGCTGGCGGAGAGATCCGAGAGCTTCAAGCTGTTCGAGGGCGCATCCTCGGGCCTGCTCGGCGACGACGACGTGCAGGAGGCCGCGACGGCGCTCGAACCGGGCACCTCGGCCGCGCTGCTGGTTTTCGAGAACCGCTGGGCGGCGCCGTTCGCGTCGGCCATCCGCCGCTCGGGCGGCCAACTCGTAGCCAACGGCCGAATCCCGGTCCAGGCCGTCCTTGCCGCCCTCGAGGCGGCCGAGAAGGCCGACTCATCAACGTCCTGAAGTCGTCAGAAAAGGAGTAAGTCATGCCAGGTCTAGTTCGAGGTGTCGCGCGGACGGCGGTCGTCGCCGGAACCGCGACGGGTGTCAGCAACCGTGTCTCGCGCCGGCAGGCGCGCCGCTGGTCCAGCCAGGAACCGCAACAGCAGCCCGCCCCTCAGGCCGCACCCGCGGCGCCTGCCCCTGCTGCCCCTCCCCCTCCTGCCGATCCCGTCGCTCAGCTCAAGGAGCTCGGAGAGCTCCGCGACAGCGGCGTGCTCACGGAGCAGGAGTTCGAGGCCCAGAAGGCCAAGCTGCTCAGCGCCTAAGGAGGCGCTTGCTGGGGATCGGCGGGTGCCGCTGATCCCCGCACGCGGCTCACTTCCACCGGCGCACTCTCCAACGGGGCCTGGTCGCGCGGGTGCCGCTCGTACCAGCTTGCGTAGCGGGCGGCCAGCGGAGCTGCCGTGAGACCGTGGGCAAGGACCGACAGTCCCACGGTCAGGTAGATGGCCAGCAGGAGCGTGTGCTCCCCGGGGAGATTGGCCTCCTCGATCACGATCACCGCAAACACGATCGAAGCGAGCCCGCGAGGCCCGAACCAACCAATAAAGGCCAAAGTTGCGGGGCGCGCGCGGGAGCCCAGCATCGCGATGACGACCGGGACCATCCGGACGATCGTGAGGCTGAGGACCGCGTAGAGGACGAGGCTCCAGCTCAGGTGCCCGAGAGCGGGCCCCAGCAGGATGGCTCCGAAGAGCACGAAGGTGATGCCGGCAAGGACGTTGCCCACCTCCTCGCTGAGGTGGTTGAGATCCTCCGGATCGCGTCCGAGTGCCGCCCGGAAGACCATCCCGCCGACGAAGGCGGCGATGAAGCCCGACCCTCCGAGCCCGACCGCAATGCCGTAGGCCAGCGCCGCGCCCGCGGCCGGGATCACAGGGCGCCAGGGGCCTGCGATCAGGTTCCTGCGGCCGGCGTGGATGACGATCGCCGCGATCAGGGCTCCGGCGAGGACTCCGCCGATCACCCCGAACCCGATCTCCTCGAGCAGCAGCGTCGGGAGGTCGCGACCATGCGAGATCTCCGACTCCACGTCCGCCGCGGCCACGGCGGCGAACAGCAGCGGCACGCAGATGCCGTCGTTGAGCCCGCTCTCGACGTTCAGCCCCTCGCGGATCCGGGCAGGAACGCGCGGAGACGTCACCACGGCTTGCCCCAACGCGGCGTCGGTCGGGGCCAGGATCACGCCCAGGATCACGGCCTCAGCGACAGTCAACTGATCGAAGATCAGCCCGGCCGCCAGGGCTCCGAGGCCGATCGTCAAGGGAAGTCCGATTCCGAGCAGGCGGACGGGAACGCCGACGTCCGGGCGGAGCTTGCGCAGATCTATGCGCGATGCGTCGGCGAACAGCACGAGTGCCAGCGTCGCCTCGGCCAAGGCGCGGACGGTCGAGCTCGTGCTCTCCAGGTCGATGCCGTCAAGCGCCTCGGGCCCGACCAGCAGGCCGACGGCGACGAACACCATCACCGGCGTCACCGGGCTGTCGGTGAGTCGGCGTGAGATCGCCGCGACGCCCAGCAGCGAAACCGCCACGATCGCAAGCGCCCAATCCACTCAAAGCCCTCGTATCAACGTCGCGTCGATTGGGAGATCCCCTCCGACGTGTTCGATTGCGACCCCGAGCCCTGAACGCCGCCGCTCGCGGCGAAGGGGCCAGCCAGCGCCGAGCGGTGCTCGGCTGCAGTCGCGAGCTCCACGGCCTCACCGTCCGCAACCGCGAGCGTCGCGATCGCCGGCTCGGCGCCCAGGCGGCGAAGTTGCTTGCGCTCGTCGGCGTCAGCCGATCGGAATGTCACGCCGCTTACGTGCACCAGGCCCTCCTTCCAGACCCCGGGGCTTCCTCGCCACACGAAGACGTCGGAGACCCAGATCGCGTTGCCCTTCGTCCATCGCTTCTTGCCAGGGCGCCTGACCCGCACCGGCACGTTGCCGTAGCGATTGCGCAGCTTGCGGTTCTCGAACAACATGGCGAGGAAGGCCAGCCCGCAGAACCACAGGGGAATGCCAAGCGCTGCCAGGACCGCCCAGATCATGGGTCAGCTGTCCTGCCCCATGGCCATGGGCTCAACGTTTGCCTTCCCGATTCATTCATCCAAGAGGATGCGGCGGCACCCACCACACCGCATCATCCTGTTGGGGTGAATTCGGCTTAGGTGAGCGCGATGATGGTGATGACAGCTATACCCAGCAGCACACAGTCAGCAGCAGCTCGCTGAGGTGCGAGAGGCGGGCGAACCCCTGCACCTCCTCGTCAAGGGCGCGTTCCAGCCTGGCGCCCCGTGCGCTCCCGAAAGCGACGAGCACGATTCCGTAGACGGCGAAGGCACAGCCGAGAAGGACAAAAGGGGAGCTCGTCTGCGCCTGGTTCGAGGGCGGGAAGAATGCGGCCTACGCCGATTCCGACTGCGAGAGCCGTCAGACCAGTGCGCCACCAGGCGAGTTGGGTGCGCTCAGCGGCCAGGCGGGTCCTGCGGTTCCCTTCTTCCATCGGGTCGCGAGCCTACATACAAGGTCCTGCCGCGAATCACCCGGTGAGGGTGATGCGCGCCTGATGCTCACGCATACCGTAGACGCCAGGTGAACCGCGACTCCGACCCAGAAAAACAGGGCGACAAACCGCGCAGACGTCACCGCGCCATCGTCTGGCCACTGATCGTGATCGCGTCGGTGCTGTTGGTCTTCTCGATCACCGCGAACTGGATTCAGACCCAGTTGCTTGAGACCGACGAGGTGACGGCAACGACGCAGGAGATCGTCACCGACGAGGACGTGCAGGAACAGCTCAGCATCTTCCTGGTGAATCAGTTGTACGCCACCGTCGACGTCCAGGGTCAGCTTGAGGAGAAATTGCCGCCACCGGTCCAGCCGCTCGCCGCTCCCATCGGAGGGGCGGTGAGGCAGCTTGCCACCGACGCCGCGGCGAGGGCGCTCGCCGATCCGCGTGTAGGGGACCTGATCACCAACGCCGTCGTCCGGGCGCACGGGCAGTTCATCGCGCTGATCGAGAACGAAGCCGAGTACGTCTCGACTACCGGCAATGAGGTCACGATCGAGTACGGCGACCTCGTTGCCGACCTCGCGGTACGCCTTGGCCTGGACCCGGGGACGATCTCGGACATCCGCGCCATCGTGCAGACCTTCTCGGCAGACCTCCGGGAGGGCCTGGTGGCAGCGCAAACCCGGATCGAGTCCGTGCGGGCCGGTCTTGCCGAGGCGCAGGAGGGTGAGCTGAGCCCAGAGCTGCAGCAGGACCTGACGGAGTTCCGCACCAAAGCCGCCGGGCTGCAAAAAACGACCATGGGCCTCCAGGGCGAGATTCAGGGCGTCGAGGAAGAGGTCCCTTCCGAGCTCAAGAGCCGTTTGTCGGAGCTTGAGGGCCGGCTGTCCGGCATCGAGCAGCGGGCGTCCCAGCTCGCGCGGCTCACCAGTGCCGTGCTCAAAAACCCGACCGAGGCAAATCAGAATGCACTCGACGCCGAGCTCGCAACGTTCGAGGCGCAGGTCACCACGCTGCTCGAGCGGCAGGTGGTGCAGAACCCAGGTGAGCTGGTCGTAATGGACACGGATCAACTCGACGCAGTGCAGAGCCTCGTGAGTGTGCTCCGCAACCTCGGCATCGTGTTGCCGCTGCTGGTGCTCCTGCTGTACGCGACCGCGCTCTGGCTGGCAGTGGGATGGCGGTCCCAGGCGCTGGTAGCGGCGGGTGGGGGAGTCCTGGTGGCGACGCTTCTCATTCTGCTGGCGTTGCGCCTGTTGGGCGCCGAGGTGGTGTCCTCGCTGGCGAGCTCCGAAAGCGTCGAACCGGCGGTCCAGAGCGTCTGGGACGCGATTTCCGGGGGGCTGCGCGAAAGGGCGCTGTTCATCCTCGTCATCGGGCTGGCGTTCGTCGGCGCAGGGCTCCTTGCGGGCCCGGGGCGCCACGGCGTCGCCCTGCGCCGGCAGCTAACTCCGTATCTGCACAGCAGCAGGGTCGCGGTTTACTCGGTCCTAGCCGCCTTCTTCCTGCTCTGGTTGGCGTTCATACCTGCGATCGACAATCTCGGGCAGGTGCTCGCGATCGTCCTGCTCGCAGTACTGGCCGTGGTCGGCGTTGAGGCGTTGCGTAGGCAGACGGCACGGGAGTTCCCAGAGCGACTGAACGTTTCATGACCGCGAGCGCGGAGAGGCAACGGCAAGGCGCCACAAGATCGCTCTTTGCTATCCGGCTGGAAGCGGGAGCCAAGGCAATCTTGGGTCGGCGCCAATCGCCGCACATCCCCGCATGTCCAGCGCCGATCAGGCAGTAACTGCCTGATCGGGAGCGGAATTTTTGGGTCCCAGCTCGCGCGACCACTGCGACCCCAAGGTGCCGATTTGCAGGGATTCTACGAGGGGTGGACGACCGGATTCGAACCGGCGACCGCCTGGACCACAATTCTTCGGTTTCACCCGATCTGACTTGATCCGTGCCTGGCTGAGTTGATTTGAGTTGATCGGCGCCGAGCACAGCTGATTCGAAATTGTCCCCCGATTGTCCCCCCGATTGCCGCAACCCTGCACAGGGTCGCATTCTGCTCGGGGCGTGTAAAAGTTGGCCGGTCGAGTTCTCGGTGCAAAGTTTGGCGGGATTGTCGTTGAGGAGCAAGCTACCCCTTGCCCTCGAGGTCGATGACGACGTTCTGGCGCGGGTACGCGTGAGCGATCTCAAGCGCCTGGGCGAGGACCCTGACAACGGGGATCCGCCGCTCGGTCCCCCGCTCCTTGGCGGCGGTGATCTTTCGCTCCAGCAGCGGCCAAAGCTCCTCGGCAAGATCGACCTTCGAGGCGGCGCCGAGGACGTCTTCGAGGTTGCCATGGCAGCGGCGGAGCTTGGCAACGGTCTCTATCCGCGCCTTTTCGCCTTGACGCCGACGACCGCGAAAGGCCCGTCCGATCGCGCTCGCTAGTTGGCGGTCCGTGAAGTGGGCGAACTCAAAGCTCTGCTCGGCGCGATCCCAGGTCTCGATCTTGACCAGCCCCTCGATCGCGGCACGAACTGCCGGGGTCTGGTGCTCGCGCGGGAAGGTGAGCATGATCCGGTCGATCAGCTTGCGCTCCTCTCTGGACCGCGCCTCGGCGCTTATATAGCGGCCCTCGGCGTCCATCACGACCAAGAGCCGCGTGGGCGGCCGCACCAGCCTCAGCGTGTTTGACCCCTCGCGCCGCTCGTCATCAGTGCGCGGTGAGATCGCAAAGGAAATTAGCGAGGAGAGGTCGCTGCCGACCCCGCGGGCGTTCTCGATCGCGATGTACTCGCGGTCGGTCGAGACCGAGAACTGTGCCATAACCCGCGGTAAAAGCAGCTGCTCAGTGTCTCCCTCGACAACGAGGACCAGCCGCGGGTGCGGAGATATGCCGAAGTCCGTGAGCAAGCCGTCGATCGACCCCTTCGCCCGCAATCGATAGCGGTAGGGATCACTCCAACGCCCCTCCGGCTCGGGCAGTGCCGGCGCTAAGCCCACCTCGCTGAGATCCTCGTAGTGACGAAGGAAGATCTCAGCGGCGATCCGCAGATCGACGGCGCTGCGCGCCTCGCCGCCTAGCTTTTCCCAACTCCGCGGATTGGCTTCGCCGATCAGCTTCGCCCACTCCCCCATCGGGTCGATCAGTTCGGCCTCTGAGAGCAGCCGCTCACCCTCAGCCCGGAGCCATTTGGCATCGACACCGAGCCACTCGATCAGCGCGCTTGGATTGAGCTCCCGGGCCCAGCGCTCGTACTCGCTCAACTGATCGCCGTTATAGGAGATACGGCCGATCACATCGGGGTAATGCAGGGGCTCAAGAGCGGTGAGGGCGATGGCGAGCCCATGCAAGTGAGCCTCGCTCTCGCGCCACTGCGAGAGGGTGATCTTGTGGACTCGGCCCCCGTCGACCTCTCCGTCTGGGCCATAACTCAGATGCGGAACCGCCAATCTCAACATCGGCACCGCCAGCAGCTGATGGTGGGAGTAGAGGAACTCCCAGGCGAGATAGGAAACATCACCGACCTTGCGATCTAGGCGGCGGCGGGCAGTGAACCCCTCCCCAGCAGGGTCAAAGAGAGCGCCCTCTCCGTTGACGGCCCGCAGCCCGTAGGAATCGCTCGGGATCCAGAATGCCTGCTCCCAGACATCCGAGTCCCCCCGCCGTACGGCAGCCGCGATCTCGCGCCCATTGCGCTTATAGCGGAAAAACGGAACCAGGATTCCCAGGCGGTGAAGGCCATGGAGGATCCGCTCGTTGATGTAAAGCCCTCGCTCTTTGAGCGCGGCAAGGAATTGGGTCTCATTGAGCGGGCGAAGCTGCCAGAAGGAGTAGGGCAACTCAAGGAGTTCGGGCGTACTACGCATCGCCCTTGCGGTGGGCAAGGAATGCTGCCCTTGGCGCATCTACCGGTGGCTTGAAGTGTGTCTCGATCATGTCATCGATACCAGGGATGATCGTGATCGTCCCTGCCGGCAAGCAGTCCCCGCCCTAGCACGGATCACACATCCCGCCTACGAGCTTGAGCCTGCAGAAAGATCCTCCCAGATCGGTCGGCAATAACCTTCACCGAAGCAATGGAGAAACCGTGAGCGAGGACATCCGACCCTTCGTGCAAGTGCAACAGACGCTCGCCGAGCGCCAGCTCGCAAACGCTCGACGCGACCCGCGCCTTGACCGCGGGCCAGAGGCAATGGTCGCCGACTGGTGGGCAGCGATCGAGGCAGCCGAGCGCACCCGCAATCTTTCGATCATCGCCATCAATCAGCTCGCCTGCACCCACACAGAACCTGGCTCGGATTCAGAATCCGAACAGCTCTGGGAGCGCTCAGAGCTCGCCCGCGCCGATGTCGCCAACGACTTCGCCGAGTTGAACGCGCTGATCCTCGTCTCCCTGATCAGCGCTCTTGACGCGATGGTCGAGTCCCTCGCCCCCCAGGCCCAACAAATGACGGCCGCAGTTGCTACTGCCCAGGCGATCGAGCGAGTCCGTGTGCACGAACCCGAGATCTACGGTTCCGTCAGCGAGGAACTGATCGAGGATGCAAAGCGCACCCTCGAGGAGATCTTGCTGAAGGCGCAGGGCAAGCCCAAGACGATCGGCGGGCTCGGGGCCAAGCGCTGGGAGGTGACTCTCACCGCCGCCGGTCTCGGCGCACCCAAGGACCGCCCGCTTCCCGCCGACCTCGATGAGGCCCTGGCCGAACTCCTTGCCCTGCGCCAGGTGATCGTCCACCGCGGCGGGCGGGTCGATGAGCGTGCGGCACCTTCCCTCGAACAAGAGGAGGGCGAACTGGTGCGAATCGGCGGTGACGAATACCGGCGCTACTCGGCGGCAATCCTCACCTACGGCGAAGAGATCATCTACCGCCTCCTGCGCGGCGTCGGCGCCGGGCCGCCGGATCTCAAGGGCTGGTCCCAGAACTACACGATCAGCGCTTAGCCGGCTCTCAAGACCGGGCTGACAATCGCTCTGCTCATCCGACCGTCGAGGCACACTAGCCGGAAAGATGTCGGCTGAGTACACCAACAACCACTACGTCCCCCAGTGGTACCAGCGTCAGTTCATCCCCGCTGCTCAGGGCGACCGCGAGCTTTACCTCCTCGACCTCAAGCCAGAGCGGTTCCGCGACCGCAGGGGCGTTCGTCATCAACGCAAGGACCTGCGGCACACCGGGACCCGTAAGTGCTTCGCGATCAAGAATCTCTATACGACCCGCTTCAGGGACCTCGAGTCGCATGATCTGGAGCGAATCTTCTTCGGCAAGATCGATGCGCTCGGCAAGCAGGCCGTTGAGTTCTTCGCACAGTTCGATCACGATCACGTCAACGGAGAGGCACTGAAGAATCTGATGCTCTACATGAGCACGCAGAAGCTGCGCACGCCAAAGGGCTTGGACTGGCTCGCCACCCAGGCCGGGGTCCGACGCCGCGGAGACGCACTCAAGCACCTCACTACGCTTCGGTCACTGTACGGCGCTATCTGGGCGGAGTGCGTCTGGCAGATTGCCGACGCATCCGAGTCGGAGACGAAGTTCATCGTCTCCGACCACCCCGTCACTGTCTACAACAGGTCGTGTGCACCGGGGCACCCACGCTGGTGCAAAGGCGCCAACGACCCGGACGTCCGGCTACAAGCCACCCACACGCTCCTTCCCCTGTCGAGCGAGCGCTTGCTGATCCTGACCAACCGCTCCTGGGCCTGCAATCCGCGCCGGCCTCCCCTTGAGTTCCGCGCGAACCCGGACCTCTTCCGGAGCGCGATGTTCAACTTCCTTGAGATTCAGACGCGCCGGTCGCTCTCGGAGCAAGCAGTGCTGAAGATCAATTGCATCGTCAAGCGTCGCGCGTACCGCTATATCGCAGCCGGCCGTGAGGAGTGGCTGTATCCCGAGCGCTATGTCAAGTTCACCTGGCGTTCGGTCGGTGACGAACATCTACTCATGCCCGACCCGCGGTCACTGCATCCGGGTGCTGAGATCGTGATGGGATACGCCAGCGGTGCCAGCGAGGCGATGGATACTTTCGGCCGGCTCCCAGATGATCGAAAGTTCGGACATGAGGCGCGCAGTGCGCAGGAGATCGAGGCGCACACGCGCTGGTGCAGTGAGTTCGAGCGGCTATTCGGTGAGGCTCGACGAGGGGCGTCTTGGGAGGACAGGAATCGTGAACGTGCCGCACGAGAGGTATAGAAGCGTGCGATCACTGGCTCGCTGTATCAGGGCATCCGAATGGCAACAAAATCGTCGCGTGCCCGCTCGTCAGCTGCCGTGCTGCGAGGACGATGCGGGAATCTCCCTCGCCTCGCTCAACAAATGGTCGGCCGTGGTAATCGACTCCGGCTTGAAGGCACGCTCGATCAGCTCGGCCTCCTGGTCGCTCGGAGCGTAGTGGGCATAGATCATCGTGGTCTTGATGTCCTTGTGGCCCATCCACTCCATGATGGTGCGCAGGGGGATGCCGGCGGCTGCGCAAGTCGTGCCGAAGGTATGTCGCAGGTCGTGGAAGGTGAGGACCGGCATGACCTTGACTTTGCCGTCTTTGCCTTCCTTCCCTTCGAAGCGGCCGATCTTGCCTTTCCGCAAGCATGCCTTGAACCGTTTGAGTACGCGGCTGCGATCCAGGGGCTTCCCGGTGTCTGGGTGGGCGAAAACGAGGTCGTCGTCCTCCCGAAAATGCAATCGCTGGAAATGGCGCTCCAACTCGCGAGCGGCGCGTTCCGACAGCGGAACCGATCGAAGCTTCCTGGACTTCGTCTTTTCGACGCGGACCCGCGACGCGGTCCAGTCAATGTGCCGCCAACATAATCCAAGCAGCTCCCCCTGGCGGAGACCGGTCATGGCCGCAACCAGATACAGCGTGCGCTGAAGTCGCCCCGCGTCATCGTCCGCGCAAACATCGAGAAGCGCCTCCAATTCGCTGTGGTTGAGGAAATGGATTTCTTCGTCGGCGTCGACCTTCGGACGGTCAACCGCTCCGGCGACATTGGCCTCAACCCATCCCTGCTTCATTGAGAAGTCGAGGATTGCGTGAAGAAGGCTCATCCAGTTAAGGACGCTCTTCGGCGAGACCCGTCCTCCCCTGGGGGTGGTCTTTCTCAGCAGCTTCTGCTGGAGCCGATCAACATCCTGGGCAGTGATCGAGCGCACTGGCTGGGAGCCAAACTCAGGATCGAGATGTTCACGCTTATAGCTGCGGTAGGCGTTGATCGTGTTGGGCTGCCGCCCGAGCGCCTCCAAGCGATTGATGTGGAGGTCGCCGGCCTCCGAGAAGAGCACGGCCTCCTCGGAATCGGGCGGCTTGTACTCCAGCGTCAGCTTTCGCAGACGCTCCTCGGCTTGCTTGCGCGTAGCCCCCTGCTTCGAGCCGGGCTGTCGGATTCGGCCAAGGCTTCGCTTCACCCGTTTGCCGTTGACCCACCAGACGCCTTGCCACGACCCGCCCTTTGCGGACACCGAACCGGTGCCGTAAGCCCTCTTGCCACCCTGTTTTCCTTGCATGAAGTGCTCTTCTCCAGACCTTAGAGTTGTTCTGCGACAACCGCATTGCGGCGGTTAGCTGAATCCGCCTTGCTCCCGGCTCTCTAGCCATTCCAGAACTGCGCGACGGCGAAAGCGCTTGACCCGTCCGAAGCAGAGATGCGGGATCTCGTTTTTTCGACACAAGGCCCAGATGTAGTCGACCCTGACCCCCATCATTTCCGCCACCGCCTCAGCGGTGAGCAGTCGATCTGCCTCCGGCAAGGGATCGACTGCGAACGGCTGAGACATCCGCGCTGGTGAGGTCACTCTCAGAAGTCCCCCTGCGACCACGGGAAGACCTCCACCCAAGCCCGCGGCGCGCACAGCCCCGGGCAGCCGTAGTCCGAGCTGCGCCAGGAGACGTGAAGATGGGCGTTGGAGCCGACATGGGTCGGATCGCCGTGGCCGGAGTAGCCGTTGTAGCCAACGAACTGGATCGCAGGGATCAGGGGGCAGGCGGGCGCGGTCCCACTCGCACCGCAGCTCGGAGTCCAGCCGAGGGCGAGCGCCGCCCTCAGCGCGGTCCGTTCCCAGCCCAAGCCGACGGCCGGCACCATGTCCATCGCCGTGCCATCGCCGTGGGTCTGGTGGCCCGACTCACGAGCCGCGGTGACTCGCAGGTCAAAACTCTCGAGGAGCCAGACGGCATCCGGCCAGATACGCGCATCGACGGCCTGCGGCGAGCCCCCGCCCACCCACAACCGCGTCGGGAGCGGCTTGAAGGCCCGCGGCGAGAACAGGCGCACCGAACGATCGAGCACGGCGCCGCTCGGCACTCCGGCCGCGCAGATCGCCCCAGAGAAACCGGTCGCCCCGGCCGCCTCCGCGACAAATCGCTCGGCTGCGCGTTCGACCTTCTCGACATACCACTCCGCATGGTTGTAGGAGAAGAGAGCGTCGTGCCAGCTCTCAGGCGCACCCGAGGCACGCAGCAGCCTGGCCGCAGCGAAGATCGCGTCCCAGGGGTCGTCGGGGTCCTTGACGCCGTCGCCGTTCGCGTCGACGCCATAGGCGACCCAGGTCGGAGGCATGAACTGCATCCAGCCGACCGCGCCAGCCGAGGATGGCCCCAGATTTGCACCAAACCCGGTCTCGACCCAGTTGACCCCGGCGAGGATCGACGGACCCCTGACGCCGAGCCCGTAGCGAAGGCTGGCCTGCTGGTAGATCGGGGCGAGCTTCGCCGGCAAGCCCTCGACCGAGCCGACCGCCCCGCTGGCACATCCGCTCGTGCCGCCGAACAGCAGCGCCGCCGCGACGGCGGCACCGATGAGGGAGATGAAGACGCCGAACGACAGGCCGAGGAGCGCCGCGGGCAGCTTCAGGGTGGCGTCTTTGTCGCCGGATCGGTGCATCTCGTCCGGCGCTGATGTCCGCAACAAATGCGGTGTGCCTCATGTTTTAAGAAAGTGAGGCAGTTTGGGTTTTCCCTGGACAGGGGGGCAATGGGAGCTACGCGGAGCGCAGGGGGCTAAAGGCCGGTGAGAGGCATGCCTAGCTTGCGCGAGGAGCTTCGGCGCGATGAGCTTGAAGCCGCCGAACGTGGCTTCGAGCAGCTGCTGCGTCGCAAGCACTTCTCCCCCGCTTTCCTTGATCGCCACGCCGCGGATCTGCTCGCCAAGGCCCGCCTCGAGTACTCGCAGTACGTGGCCGGGGGCGGCGAGGTCAGGAACCCAGTTGGGTGGATCATCCACTGCGCCTGGCGGCGGACGCAGAACCTGCTGGAGCAAGAGGGGCGAGCACCGCGGGTGATCTCGATCGACAACGGCACCACATTCGCCAACGAGTCGGCGACCCCCGAGGAGGAGATCTTGACCTCCGACCGCTACCGCCAGCTCCAGACGGCGCTTGAGCAGCTCCCGCCCGAGGAGCGCCAGGTGATCGCACTGGCCTACTTCGAGGGGATGTCGGTGCGCGAGGCCGGCCGCACCCTCAAGTGGGACAAATGCAAAACAGATCGTCGCCACCATGCCGCTCTGAAGCGCCTGCACACGCTTCTCGGGGTAGAGGACGCAGAGGCGCTACAGCTCGAGATCGGCATCGCCGCCTGGGCCTCGCTCGCGGCGGGACATCGGGCGGGCCTATCTCTCCCAAGCGGCAGCGAGGCGACCGTCGAGACCGCGAGCCGGGGACTCGGCAAGCTGATCGGCCGCGCCCAGGATCTGGCCCACCGCCTGCTGGCCGGCGGCGCGACGGAGCCCGGCACGGCCGCCGCCCTCAGCGGCGCCGGCCGGGCCGCTGGTGTCTGCGGGGCAGCGGCCGCGGCCTGCCTGGCCACCGGGTTTCTCGGCCCCGGCGTCGGCGCCATCGACGTGATCGGCGACCGACAACCCGAGAAGCCTGCGATAGAGCGCCCCACCGCTAGGGCGATGCCCGTCGCAGACGAAGCTGGGCTTGTCGAGATCGCGCCAGCGCCGGCTCCTTCGCCCGCTCGCGGAAACGATGCAGGAGAGAAGCGCCCCAAATCGCGCAAGCCCCCCATACAGCGATCTAACTCGCAGCGAGAGGTGAGTGCCCCAACGACGGCGCCGACCTCCACCGCCCGGCGGTTCGAAGATGAATTCGGCACCACCTTCGGCGGCAGCAGCGAATCCTCCGCACCCCCCGCTCCCGCAAGGAGCGGCGGCTCGATCTCCAGCCGCTCGACCGGCTCGCAAAGCGCTCCTCCCCCGCCAGCGTCGACCAAGCAGGTCGAAACCGAGTTCGGCCTCTGAGGACGCGCCCGGGACACACTCGCTGAGGCGATTCGCCTCCCCTGCGGACAAGGGGGCAAAACCGATCCGCAAGGAGGCCCGTCGTGCCCATCCTCACCGCCATGCAGCTCGCCCTGTTCGGGCTCGCCGAAATCGCCGTCAAGCCGAACCCCAAGGGACTGCCCGGCACCGCGGCGCTGGAGAAACTCGTCAACGGCCTCGCCGCGATCGCCCTCCTGGGCTGCGGCGCGGCGCTGGTCATCGGAGCGGCGCAGTGGGGCCTCGGCCAGCGCGCCAGCAACTACAGCCAGGCCGCCGACGGCAAGACCAAGATGCTCTACGGGATCGGCGGGGCGTTCGTCGTCGGCGCCACCTCGGCAATCGTCAACTTCTTCTACGGCGCCGGCGCGGAGGTGCGCTGATGGCAAGGGGGCTCGCGCGCGGCGCGGAGACAGGGCCGCGCTGGGGCTCGCTCGCCCTCCTCGGTCTCGCCCTGGCGCTGGTCGGCCTGGCAATCGGACGCGCAAGCGCTCCTCGAAGCGAGAGCGAGTCCCCGCTCGACCTGAGCCCCGGCCCGGTGCGGACGCTCGCCGGCGTGGGAGTCGGCCATGCGCACGGCCCAGCGGGCGCCGCGGCTGCGGTCGCCTCCTACCAACGGGCCTTCGCCGAGACCTCGATCCTGAGCCCGAGCGTGTTGCGACGTCGGATCGAGGTCGTCGCGAGCCCCGACTACGCGGAGACGATGCTCGCCGCCAACTCGCCCGGACGCCGCCGGCTGGCGGCGGGGCCGATCGGCGAAGGCGTGAGGCACGGCATCCCGACGCTGTATGGGGCCGTGCCGATCGGCTACCGGATCGAGTCCTACTCGCCGCGCCGCGCTCGCGTCCTCACCTGGGGCTTCACGCTGCTCGGCAACGCCTCCGCGGTGCGCCCGCGCGCCTATTTCGGCCTCACCCACACAGATCTGGTGTGGCGAGAGGGCGACTGGAAGATTGCGGCAACCGAGTCGGGGTTCGGTCCGACTCCGAGGCTGGCGACGCCGCCAGGCCCGGTCGACGGCTACGACGTGTTTGGTCTCGCGAGCCGCCTGCGGAGCTATGGCGCGACTCCGTAGATGCCTCGCTCGCGCGGGTCTTCTTGCGGTGCTGGCGACATCGCTTTTCCTCTGGCCCCAAGGTGCCGAGCAGGCGCAGGCCAATGTCATCTGCGAAGCAGCCAGCGGCGCGGTCGGGGGCATCGCCGACGGGGTTCCGATCATCGGCGGAGCAATCGGTGGCGGCAACCCCGTCGGCGATGCCTGCGATTCGGTTACCGATGACGTGGTGGGAGCTGCGACCGCGCCGGTGAGGGGTGCGCTGAAGGGAATCGGCAGCGGGATCTTCGATCAGATCGGCGCCTGGGTCAGCGACGGTGCGGCGTGGCTGATGGGCAGGGTGGTGCGGCTGATCGACAAGACGACGAGCCCCGACCTCACCGACGGCGGCTTCTTGCGCCAATACCGCAAGATGGCTGAGATCGCGCTCGTCTTGGCGGCGGCGATGCTCTTGCTGGCGGTGCTGGAGGGCCTGGCGCGGGGCAACGTCGGAATGCTGGCGCGGATCGTCTTCGTCAACGTGCCGCTTGCCTTCATCGGGGCCAGCGTCGCCTTCGTCGTGGTGCAGCTGCTGCTCGGCGTGACCGATGCCCTCTCCCACGCGATCTCCGCCTCGGCGGGAAGAGACGGCGAGCGCTTCTTCGAGGAGGCGATCAAGAGCCTCGGTGCCGTAGGCGGGACGACCGGGGAGACGGCCGGCTCGACGGGCGCCAGCCCCGTGGGGGAAGCGGCCGGCCAGGCGAGCGGATCGATCGGCGTTCCCCTGTTCGTCACTTTCCTGGCTGCGGCAATCGGCGCGTTTGCCGCCTTCTTCCTATGGATCGAGCTGCTGATGCGCGACGCGGCGGTCTACGCGGTCTCGCCGTTCATGCCACTAGCGCTCGCGGCATCAATCTGGCCGCGCTGGTCGGGCGTCCTTCATCGCACCGGGGAGCTGATCTTTGTCGTGATCACTTCGAAGTTCGTGATCGTCGCGATCATCAGCCTCGCCGCCAGCCTGCTGGTCGACAACGCGGGGGAGGTCGAGCAGATCCTCGCCGCCTCGGCGCTGATGCTGCTCGCCTGCTTTGCCCCCCTCGGACTGCTGCGCTTCGTCTCCTTCGCCCAGGGGGCGATGGCAGCCGCCTACGGACGACGCTCGGCGAGCGCCAGCGCGATGAACGGAACACAGAGCGTCTATCGCCAGGCCCAGATGGTGCGGGGCATGGCCCGCGCCAACTGGGGCGGTGGCTCGGCAGCCACCGCGCCGCGCCCCGGTGGCGCAGGCAGGAGCGGTGAGGGCGGCGCGAGCCCCCGAGGGGACGGCGGGGGCACAGGCCCAAGCCCGGCAGGACCTGGCTCAGGTGCAGCGGGTGGCGCTGGCAAGACGGCTGCCGGCGGAGCGGGAGCCGGCGCCGCACCGGCCGGCGCCGCTGCCGCGGGGACGGTAGGGGCCGCTCAGGCCGCGACGCGGCGCCTCACGCAGAGTGCGAGCGCCGAGGCCGGCGGCGAAGGCGCGGCACAGCGCTCTCCACAAACCGCCAAGCCAGGCGCCAAGGCCCCGCCGCCTGCGGTCGAGGGCCCAAGCGCCCCGAGAAGCGATGCCCCCGAGCCGCGCGAGGCGCGCGGCGGCAACGTCCCTGGCGCCGGGGAGCACCCGCCCCGTCCGGCGGCCGAGCCGAGGGACGCCACGCGCAAGGGGAAGGACGGAGATGAGTAGCGAACGGCGCTATCGCTTCGGACCGCTGGAGCAGCGGACGCTGATCGGCTCGCTTCGCCCCGGCCAGATCGCGGTCCTGGCCGCCGGCGCGGCGATTGGCCTGGGGGCGATGTATGGGGTGCGGAGCTTTGCCGGGCTCGTGGTCGCGGTGGGCGCGATCGGGGCCGCTGCAGCGGCGATCATGGTGCCGCTACAGGGACGAACGGCAGAGGAGTGGGCGCCCGTCGCAATCGGCTGGGCGCTGCGGCGCAGGCGGGCGCAGGCGGGCTACCGCTCGGCCGCGGTCGGCGACGGAGTTCGAATCGACGAGGACGGTAAGGCGCTTCACGAGCTCTCGCTGCCGCCGGCGCTGGCCGGCCTCGAGCTGCTCTCGGCGCCCTACGGGCGCGAGGAGGTAGGGGTGATGCACGACCGCCGCGCGGGCACCTATACCGCGGTGCTCGCGGTGCGCGCCGGTGCCTTTGGCCTGCGCGACGCCGCAGAGCAGGAGCGAAAGCTCGACGCCTGGGGCTCGGTGCTGGCAAGCTGCGGGCGCGACGGCAGCCCCGTGCGTCGCCTGCAATGGATCGAGCGCACCCTGCCCGCCCAGGGCGACGACCTGGCCGAGCACCTGCAAGCCGACCGCGACCGCGCCGTCGCGCTCGACTCTCCCCCGGTCCGCTCCTACATCGAGCTGATCGAGTCGGCCGCTCCCGCGAGCACCGAGCATGAGGTTCTCTTGGCGATCCAGATCGAGGAGCGCCGCGGCGCCAGAGAGCTTCGCCGCCTCGGCGGCGGCAAGCGGGCGGCCTGCGAGCTATTGCTGCGTGAGGCCGAGGGCCTAGCCGAGCGACTCTCGCTCGCCGAGCTGACCGTCTTCGGCGTCTTGCGACCGCGCCAGTACGCGCAGGTGATCCGCGACGCCTTCGACCCCTACGGCCGCCAGGGTCGCGCCCGCGCGGCTCTGGGAGAGCCGGGCCGCGAGGGCGTCGACCCGGCGCTGATGGGACCGCTGGCCGATGAGACCACCTGGAGCACCTACCGCACCGACTCCGCCGTTCATGCGACCTACTGGATCTCGGCCTGGCCGCGCTCCGATGTCGGTCCGACCTTCCTTATGCCGCTGCTGATGCAGACGAGCGCGCTGCGAACGGTCGCGGTGACGATCGAGCCGATCCCCTACTCGGTGGCGATGCGACGCGCGGAGGCGACGCGGACCGCCGAGGTCGCCGAGGAGATGCAGCGCGAGCGCCAAGGCTTTCTCACCACCGCCCAGGTGCGCCGTCGCCAGCAGGCCGCCGCGCAGCGTGAGGAGGAGCTGGCCGACGGTCATGCGCTGGTGCGCTTCGTGTCCCTGGTCGCGGTCTCCGATCGCTCCACCGAGGCCCTGGAGCGAAGCGCCCCGAGCGTCGAGCACGCAGGAGCGCAGGCGCGGTTGGAGATGCAGCGCCTCTACGGGGAGCAGGACGCCGCCTTTGCCTGCACCCTGCCGATCTGCCGCGGGCTTCGGTAGGGCGAGCGAAGGAATTGACACGGCCGAACTCGACCAGGCGTTTTTTGACTTCCACACGCCTATGAACTGCACCTTCAACTTCACCTAGGCCATCAACTACTACGTGGACTCTGGGAGCCGAGATTTGGCTCTGGAAAGAGTGTCAACGCTCAGAGACCCGCCGTCCCCGTTGCTGATTCAATCTTTTGTCTGCGTTAAGTCACAGCGCGCCAAGCCGAAATCTGTCTACCGTCAGTGGCGTGAGGAACGCCATCCTCCTGTGGCATCTGCTGAACGTGAGCGTCGGCTTGGCGCTGACCTTCTATGTGGTCTACGTGGGCTCCACCGCGCTGGTTGTCTTGGCCATGCTCGGCGTGATGCAAGCGCTGATCGCTTCGCTTTTGGCGGGCTACGCGCCAGCTTGAGAAGGCCGTCGTGCGGGCGCCTCGTTCTCGATCCGCCGCGCACCGGAGAACTCAATCTTGAGCGGTTGGGCGTGCGCCATCGGGCACCAGTGAGGCAGTAGGGCTTCCGCGCGGACAGGGGGGCATATGGCAGTTCATGCCATAGCTCCCCCCCAGAGCCGCCGGGGCGCTCGGTGAGGCTTCCCCACCGCGCCGAGCGCCCCGGCCATAGCGCCACGACGGCCCACTTCCAGGCCGTCTATCCCTTCCTTGGCGAGGGCAGCCTCGGCGCGCCCGGCGCCTACATCGGCCGCGACGCCTACGGCGGCGCCTGGCTCTATGACCCTTGGGCTCTCTATGAGCGATCGGCGCTGGCGGGGCCGAACATGGTCGTGGTCGGGCAGATCGGCTTCGCCAAGTCCTCGCTGATCAAGACCTACCTCTACCGCCAGCACGTCTTCGGCCGCATCGCCTGGGTGATCGACCCGAAGTCCGAGTACGCACCCCTGGCCCGCGCCTTGGGCGGCGTGGTGATCGCGCTACGCCCCGGCGGCGATGTGCGGCTCAACCCGCTCAGCTCCCGCGGCGGGCGCGAGGGCCAGCTCAGCCTGCTGCGCTCGGTCACCCAAGCGGCCCTGCGCCGCGACCTCGACCCCGAGGAGGACGCGGGGCTGAGGGTCGCACTCGACCTGGTGAACCAACGCAGCCCCGACGGCGAGCCGACCCTGCCCCAGATCGTCGCCGCGCTGCTGCAACCAGAGACCGAGATGGCCCGCAGCCTTCGCACCGAGACCGACGCGCTAGCCGAGGCAACCCGACAGGCCGCGCTTGCCCTGCAGCGCCTCTGCGAGGGGGACCTGCGTGGCATGTTCGACGGCCCGACCACGCCGGGCCTAGACCTCGAAGCGCCGCTCGTCGTCCTCGATCTCTCTGCCGTGGGGGACTCGGCCGCGCTGGGCATCTTGATGACCTGCGCCGCCGCCTGGCAACAGGCGACGGTCGCCGAGCGCCGGCGGGAGGCGGCGCACGATGGGCGGGCGGCGCCGAAGGTGATCTCGGTGCTCGACGAGGGCTGGCGGGTCGCGAGCCATATCGGCGTCGCCGAGTGGCTACAGCGCTCCTTCAAGCTCTCGCGGGCGCTCGGCACCCAAAACGTGATCGTGCTGCATCGCCTCTCCGACCTCGCCGCAGCGGGTGACGCCGGCTCGCGGCAGGCCAAGCTCGCCGAGGGTCTGCTCGCGGACGCCGAAACGCGGGTGATCTACTCCCAGCCCCCCGATCAGCTGGACAGCCTGCGAAACCTGCTCGGGCTGACCGAGACCGAGCTTGAGATCGTGCCGACCCTGCGCCGCGGCGAGGCGCTGTGGCTCATCGGGCGGCGCTCCTTCCTCGTCCAGCACCGCCTCTCCTCGATTGAGCGGGAGCTGGTCGACACCGACGCGCGGATGCTCGAGCGCCCGTCGGTCGCACAACCGAGCGAAGCCGCCGCATGAGCTCAGCTGGGGGCCGCACCCCTTTGGCACCGCTCGCCGCCGGCGCGGCGGTGGTTCTCGGGCTGCTGTGGCTGAGCGGCGCTCTCTCGGCGGCGATCTTCGGCGAGGGCTGGCGGAGCATTCGCGCCGAGGAGCTGATCGGCACCGCGATTCGGCTTCCCTCCCACCTCTCCGAGCCGCGGCTTGCCTGGCCGCCCCACGTCCGCGGCGCCATGCCGGAAGCGGTTGGCTTCTACTTCGTCCTTGGCGCACTCAGCGGGACCGCGGTCGGAATCGGCCTGCTCGCCGCGGAGCTCTACGCGAAGCTGGGCGAAGGCTCCATGCTTTCCCCCAGAGAACGCCGCCCGGCAAGCGCGCGTTGGGCGCGCGGCCGCGACCTGCGGGCGCTCTGGGTCGATGGGCCGCAAGCCGGGCGGCTGATCCTCGGGCGCCACGGGCGGCGGCTGATCGCAGCCGAGAAGCGCCAGTCGGTGATCGTGCTGGCACCGTCGCAGAGCGGCAAGACCACAGGGCTCGCGATGCCCTCGCTGCGTGAGTGGGAAGGACCGGCACTTGTGACGTCGGTCAAGTCCGACCTGCTCGTCGCAACCCTCAAGGCGCGAGGAAAAAAAGGCAGGGCGATGGTCTTCGATCCCGTCAATGCGACGAACCGCGGCAACGTTCGAGCAACGCCGCTTCACGGCTGCGATAGCTGGCATGGCGCGCTGCGCGTCGCCAACTGGTTGAGCAGCGCCGCGCGTCCAGGCGGCGAGCGGCTCTCCGATGCCGACTTCTGGTACTCGACGGCGGAGAAGCTGCTGGCGCCCATGCTCTTTGCCGCCGCAAAGGAGGGGCGGACGATGAGCGCTGTCGTGGACTGGCTCGACATGGGACCGAAAGCCAGGACCGAAGTCGCGGAAATTCTCTCGCCTGAGGATCCGTCTGCGGACTTCGCGGCGGCGCGGCTCGCCTGGGATGCGAATTGGCACCGAGACGAGCGCCAGCGAAGCTCGATCTACACCACGGCGGAGACGATCACCGCCGCCTTCGCCGATCCACGCGTGCGGGCCACATGCGGCGATAGCAGCTACACCCCGGCGGATCTTCTCGACGGGGGCGCGAACACTCTCTACCTCTGCGCCCCCGCCCATGAGCAACAGCGGCTGCGCCCGCTGTTCTCGATGATGGTCCGCGAGCTGATCTCGGTCGTCTATGAGGCATCTGCGGCCACCGGCAAGCCGATCGAGCCACCGTTGCTCCTGGTCCTCGACGAGCTTGCCAACATCGCGCCGATCCCCAACCTCGATCAGGTTGCATCGACCGGCGCCGGTCAGGGCATCCAGCTGCTCTCGTTCTTTCAAGACATGGCCCAGATCAAGGCCAGCTACGGAGAGATCGCAGCGCTGACCATCGTCAACAACCATCGCGCCAAGATCATCGGCGGCGGGACCTCCGATCCCGACACGCTCACCTACATCAACCGGGTGGTCGGCACGGGCGAGTTTCAACACCAATCCGAGACTGCCGACGATAGGGGCGGCGGTGCAAGAACGCAGGGTTCGATCTACCGCGATCTGACCCCGGCCAACGTGGTCCGCGAAGCCAAGCGGGGCACCGGGCTTCTGATCTATGGCAATCGGCCAGCGGCGAGAATCAGTCTGCGGCAGCCTGCGGAGAGCAAGAAGCTCGACGGCCAGAAGCTGTCTAGCGAGCTGCCCGGGATCGCGCGGTGAGCGTGGAGGAGCCCAAGACGGTCCACGGTGAGGAGCCGGCGGGCACCGGACCTGCGCCGGACGCGACCAGTGCGCACGACCTCGACCTTTGGGGCGAGGGAACCGTTCGACTCAACACCAAAGTTGCGGAAGAGGAACGGAACCTAAAAGCGGCCGCCGGCAGTAGCGGAGGCTCGCAGGTCGCGCTCCAGCGCTGGGCAGTGCTTGGAGCACTCGGCTGCCTCGCTCTCGCCACCGCCGCGAGCTTCGCAGGCGCCCTGAGCGGGAACTCCGAGACGACGTTTGTGCCGCAGTCGCGACTAGGGCCGGGGCAATTGGCGAGCAAGCAGCTCGCGGCTCGGCGCGCACGAGCAGGCCGACGCGCGAGGCGAATGGATCGGCCTCGACGAAAGGCGGGGCGACGCGCTCGAGTCGAGGCCCAGACCAAGTCGCCCGCAGCGATTCGCGAACGCGATTCTCGAGCGGGCTCTCGCTCACGAAACTCGATGTATGGGGGGTCGGCACCTGCGCCGGAGCCAGTGGTGCCTAGTCCAGAGCCGACAAAGACGCCGATGACTTCCTCTTCCATCGCAGGATCGGCTAGCGCGGTCTCCGAAGAGTTCGGCTTTGAGCGTTGAGTCGTCACCAACCTCGCAGGAGGAACGACCAGTCCCTGCGGGCTCGTTTACCGCGCTAGACAGGCGATGTGTTGCTGGTGTCAGGAACTTGGGGTGGAGCCGTTTCCGTAGATCATCTACCTCTCAGCACTCAATCCGCCCCGCCTCGCGACCCGGACCGGGCTGCCAAGCCACACCGAAAACGCCGTGTTGAAAGAGCACCACGTGGCCGAGACCTGAGACTGCGCGTTGTTCGATCCCGATGCAAACGCTCAACGAGCCGCACCCCCTGAGGTCGAAGGACTCAAAAATCGAACATCAGCAAATCGGGGGTAGAGCAGTATCCGTGAAACTCAATCCTGCTCATCACTCCAGCGTCTGCTGTACCAGCGGTAAGATTCCAATGCCCAAGCCAAACCAATTGCACCGGTTGCCGCGAGAACAAACTCTCCCCTGATCAGCGACACTGCCAGCAGTATCAGAAAACAGACCGCCAGAAACAGCCTTGCCTTGAACTGTCTACCTATCTGTGATTTCTTACCCATCGTACGAGGAAATGATACCGCACACGACGGTGCTTGGTTCTTGGGGTTCAGCAAAGACCAGCAAAGCTTGCGATGCCCAGAACCAGGCTTACGGTGCCAAGCTTCGTTGAAAGCGTGTTAAGCGCCCGGGAGAGCGGGGGTGCCAGCTGCGCGATGTTATTCGCTCGTCTCTGGATGTAAAGTGACCCGGTCCCCGTAGTAAGACTTCCTACCTCACACGTCGCAGCCTCTTCGGCCTTTACTAGAGCGTTTGAGGCCTTTTGCATCGCCTCGTTCACATCATCTTCCCAGGGGAGCCGGAAATTCACCCCTGGCATACCGGGGAGACCGAGATGGCGACCGCTTTCAGCTCTTTTCTGTCGGGCGAGAACCTTAACCCTTCTTATTGATCTACGCACTTGCTCTTCCGCGCTGCGCTGCGCCCTGCCACAGTCCTTTCTGGTTGCATTTTTCTTCGTACAAACGGTTCCCGTCAGATCGAAGTTATTGATCGGGTCCCCATTGCCATACTCATATGCGTTGGCAGACCCGCCTTCAACCGGATCGGGAGACAGGAAGCGGCCCATCGCCGGCACATAGCTACGCACTCCCATCTGGATCACGCCTGATGGCAGCTCGGTCCGGCGCGTCTTGCCGCCGAGCCAGCCGTATCTCGGCGTCGACCCCTGTTTCGGGTTGCCGTACTCGTCGAACTCGAAGGTGGCGAGGAGTCCGGTCGCTTCGGGATCGGTGCTCGCCGTCGCGACCATGTCGCCGTGCAGGTTGGTCAGCTGCAGGGTCGTGCCTTTGCTGCTGTCTTGAATCGCGGCTAGACCTCCGTCGATCCCGACGATGCTCCGGGACCAGCTCGAACCGCGATCGATCCATGCCGGGGAGTCAGAGCCGCCAGCGTAGTGGTGGATCTCGGTGCCCGGATTCGATCCGCCGGTCTGGGTGCGCTGGCGCTGGCGAAGCGACGCGTCGAGTTCGTAGGTGTTCGTGACGCCGTCCTGGGACTGACTTTTGACTAGGTCGTTTGCGTAATAGCTGGTCGTCAGGGTGCCTCCCCCTGCGAAGGCCGATGGAAGGCTCCTAATGCGCCCGTAGTTGTCGTAGAGGATGCCAGTGCCCAGCAACCGGTCCCCTGCGTCATAGCTATAGCTCTGGGTAGTGCCGGCCGAGGCCATATCGCAGACGCCGCCGATACCGGGCCCTCGGGTGATGAGTTTCGTGCGATTGGAATCGGCGTCATAGCTATAGGAGCGGGTCGTGCAACCGCCGCCCTGCGGGGTGTCCTTGACAAGTTCGAGTCTCCCCGCGTCGTCATAGGAGTACTGCTGGCTCGACAGCGTGCTCGTTTGCGCCAGCCACTGGCCATGGATCGACTCTTCGACTTCGAAGTCGAGCCAGGTGCATTTGACTGAGCAGAAGCTGGTCTTCTCGTAGCTGAGATGAACCGGGGAGCCGGTCTCGTCGTAGGTCGTTTTCGCGACCAGGCCGTTCGGCAAGCCCTGTTCGCGCAGGCTTCCGTCTGCGTCATAGCTTGCGGTGAAGGTTCCGGCGCCAGTGTCTTCGAGTTTGACCAAGAGGCCCGAGGTCGGGTCGTAGGTGCGGGTCTGGATTCCTTTGCCGTCGCTGGTCGTAGCGGGCCTGCTCAGGAGGTCATAGCTGGTGCTTGAGAGGTTGCCATCGGCATCTTCGTAGGCAATCGGGCGGCCCAAGGTGTCATAGGTCGTACTCGTCGCCTGATCGTCAAAGCCAGAGCAGTTGGCGCCTCCGCAGACGAAACGCTGGGTGAGCGGCTTACCGGTCGCGGAGCTATAGATGATTTCCGTTTTCGGAATGGCGGCTTCCGAGCCTCCGTATGAGACGGTTTTTGGTCGTCCAGCGGAGTCGAACGTCGTGGTAGTCGTTTTCGCGTCTTCTCCTTGATCCGCGGGTTTTGCGCTGATGGTGCCCGGCCGTCCCATGGGCGAGTAGTTGGAGTAGGCAGTCACCAGAAGGGCTGGCAGATTAGGGGTATTGGGCTGACCGGCCGGATAGACCTTGCATGGCAAGCCGGCCCAACCTGGGCTGAAGTCGCAGGTCGGGTCGGTATGAGTGCCGGCGTTGAAGTAGCGAATCTTCGTCGTGTGAGCATCGCCCCCTTCGGGTTTGGCTTTTGGCAGGCGGCGTTCGGTAACCAGGCCGCTCACCGAGTCGTACTCGATGTGCGTCCGCAGATTTAGACCGAGTGGATCGACGATCGTGTCGGTCGGTTTGCGCAGGGTCCAGTTGTATTTGGTTTCGGTGACGCGCTGGTCGGCGTCGATGCCCTGGCCGACGATGCTCGCCCCCACCGTTTCGCGCGTGGGCAGGTGGTATTTCGGCGTTCCCGACGGCGGCGTCGGGGCTCCGGCGTCGTATTCGACCGTCTTGTGCATGCGGGCCGGGACGATCGAGCCCGTTTCGAGGCGGACGTCATGCAAGGGTCCCCATTCCTCCTGCATCTCGGTCCCGTCGGCAGAGAAGTTGCGTTTCGTCTCGAGCTCGTGCGACCGCGTGATCGATTCCGCTCCTTTGGCAAGCGCGCGAAGGCGGTTTTGCGCGGTCAATTCGCGCACGATATTGCCGTTTTCGTCGACTTCGGTGGTCGTGATGGAGGGTGCTTCGGTGCCGGCGCCGGACGGCGTTGCGGTATTGACCAGCTGGCCTTCGACATCCATGTAGTAGACGGTCGCTCGCGAGTAGCTGGACGGCGGTTGGGCCGGGATCTGGTCGGGTGGGAAGATCGCGGTCGCATCGGTGGGAAGATCTTCTTGGCCCCATTTAGCTACCTCGCTCCCGCCCATCTCATAGGGAGCTTCGCTGCCGCTGACCGGCACGCCGTAGGCGATCGTCGTCTGAGCGGTGGACGGGCTGGCAAGGAGGCTGGCGCGTTTGACGCTCCTCAGCCGCTGACCCACCGGCCCGCCTTCCCCCGCGACGGCTTCGTATTCGAAGCTCCAGGGCTCCTCGCCGGGGGGCGTGAGTGTCATCATCCGAGGCGTTTTGGCGGTATAGGCATAAGTCTCTTTCAGATACGTCGTCCCTCCGCCACCCGTCACGGCGGTTCGCGGGTCCCACTCCGCCACGAGTCGGCCTTCGGTGTCGTAGCTGTACTTGGCGACTTCCCACGAGGACATCGCCGAGGCGCTGGAGGGGCCGTAGTATTTGATCGTCGAGAGTCGATCTCCGGAGCCCGAAGGGGCGCCCCAGGTGGTCGCTGGCTGGTAGGTGAAGGTCAAGGTGCGACAGCCCACTGTCGTGGTCGCGTTGGACTCATTGCAGGTGATGCCGGCAGCAGAAGGGGCGATGATCTTGCTGAGGCGTTTCTTTCCTTCCACCAACTGGTAGACCATGGTGGTCGAGTTTGGGCCGCTGCCGGTCTGAGACACCGAGACCGGCACGTAGTCAGAGCCGCCTGCTTCCTTTTCGAAGACCGTGCGATTCCCGTCTGGATCGGTCAAGGCGAGGTGCGTGGAGTCCTGCCTGATCAGCAGCCAGCCGGGCATCTCCGGAGGGGAGATGTATTTGCCTTCAGCCAATTCGAAGGCGTATTCGTAGCCTTCGAGATCGGTGAGCACCGCATAGGAGCCTTCTTCGGCGCCACTGGCATCGCGCACCTTCTGCCAGGCGGCGCCGCCAGCGGCTTCGACGGTGGCAGTTGGCTTCCAGCCCCACCCCAAAACTCCGCCGGTGACTTTCTCTTCATCTGGACTGTTCCATTCCGAAGCAGAGCTATAGGTGCGGGAGAATTCGAGCGCCGTCCCGAAGACGGGTATCGAGACGTCTGCGCGAGTGATGCTGAGGTTGCCGGTGAGGAGGCTGAGCGACCCGGGTCCCACGCTGGCGGTCGCATCGCGCGGCCCACCGATGTTCGGATTCACGGACGCGTTGACCGGCACGCTGTAGCCGGCTGCGCCGGCGGACCCTTCGAACAGCGCCCGCACCTGGATCTTGCGGTTGAGGGTACCCAGCTCGCTGCTCGCTTGGTAGACATCGAAATACACCGGCTCGCTCTGGGTTTTGTCCTGCACCGCCAAGGGCCAGGACACCGGTTCGTTGTTGGCATTGCGGACGAAGCTCGTCGGGATCGTTTTGAATTTCGCCCCGGTTCCGAGAACCTTGTATTGGAAGGAGACGCCGGTCGTTCCCTGGACGCTCCAGCCGGCCTTCAGCTTGAGCCGCCGGCCGGTCACCGTTCCCTCACGCGGAGAGGTCACCTTGCTGGTGCTCGGAGCAGGTGGGTAATAGATGACTTTCAGATAGGGACGTAGTTTTGGGTCCGCGGCGGAGCTCGAACTGAAGTCGACGACGCGCGTCGTGCAGGAGGACGAGTCGCATTCCCGCGATTTGTCGTCTTTGAGCTTGACGATCAGCCCCTGGTTGGAGAATTCGCCCGAGACCCATCCCTGTACGACGGTCCTCAAGTCATAGCTCGTGAAATCCCACCAGCCTGGCTGAGATCCCCGGTCCGCGGTGAGAACCGAAGCGCCTTCGTAAATCGGGACTTTTTCGCCGTCGGGTTTCTCTGCTTCTTTGGCCGTGAAGTCACCTCCTTCTTTGGTCCACAGGCTGCTTCCGTTATAGGTTTTCCAGTTGAGCGAGCTGGTCCAGGTTTTCATCGCCCTAAGGGCTTCGACTCCGCTCGTGTTGAGGGCGGCGCTCGGCGCGTAGAGGCCGACGGTCGCGCTGTCGATGTAGGAGCCGGAGGGGATTGAGGTCAAGCTGAAGCGAAGCGCAGAGCGTTTCCATTCGTCGTTTGCCGAGACAAGCTGTGGCCAGTAGCCCGCGGACAATTTTTCGGTGCTGATAGCGCAGGTGCGCCAGCCGCTTTGTCCCGTTTTTCCGCCATAGACGCAGTCGAGACTCGGGGTTGGGATCGTCAAGCTCGGATCGATCGCCACTGGCCAGACTCGCTCTGGCTGGGAGAGCCATTCGCGATCGGCCTCGACGGTGAGCAGCCATCTGCCTTCTCCCTCGGGAGCCAGCTCGTAGTGGACCGCTTGGGAGGCCTGCGGATGCTTCGAGCTGTCGGACATCGTCGGCGGAGGGAGCAGGGCGATCGTCTGACCGCTTTCGTCGCGGAACTCGATCGAGCCGTCTTCGACGCTCGTCGGCGTCAGGCCCTTGGCAGCGCTCAGCTCGAAGCTGAACGTGCTGGGATCGGAGGGGCCGGCGAGCACAATGTTCTCCTTGAGGCCGACGGGAAGGCTCGTAAGCTCGAAGGTCACGCCGGGATCGGCCGTTTCGTAGGTCGCGGTGTTGGCCTCGGCCCGTACGGCTTCCGTGGCGGGGCCTTGAAGCTCATAGGCAACCCACTCGCCGTCCACCGAGAGACGCACCGGACCCTCCCCCAAACGCTCTGGCAGAGCGACGTCGAATCCATTCGCGCCGTTGGTGAGAGCGGCTTCGGCAGAAGGCTTGAAGCCTTCCTCGATCGAGGCCCAGTTGCCTTCGGTGTCGAGGTAGTTGATCGGGGTCTCGTAGAGCCTCGTTTCCAACGACCCGTTTGGAAGACGGAAGGTCTTCGAGGCCGCGGTTCGCTTGGACTCGAGCTCGATGCCTTCTATTTCCTCACTGGGCGCGCTTGCCGCCGACGAGTACGCCTCACGCGATGAGCTGTCAGCCCCAAACGCCACCCCAAGCCCAAGGCACGTAAAGCAAATGAGCAGTATCCCCACAAGCCTTGCCCACCAATGCGTACGTCCCCGAACTCGCTCCCTCATGGCCGAATCGACCTCCCTATCTGAAGTTGACGTTGGTGCAGTGGCGGTCTTGCGTCAAGGCGTTGTTACCTCGCCAGAGCGAGGCATCGCGCCGAGACTGGACACCGGAGAAGGTTGCGAGCAGTGAGAGCGTGCCAATGTCGCGATCCGGCGCATGCGCCGTACGGCCACCCTTCCTGCATGTACCTACCCTGCCTTTCGAGACCGACCAGAATTTAATTCGGTATGAGCCGGGACTCTAACCAGTAGAGAGGGGCATTTGTCAAGGGACTACTCACTTAACTCAGGATCTACTGTAAGGTCAGCAACACTTTTAAGCGCCTGCTCCATGCGGTTTTCCCCCGTGCTCTGACTGCGCAAAAAGGCAGCTATTCCACAGTCAGGGAAAGTCCGAAGTCGGTTTGAAATTCGAGCCAGTTATCGCCCTGCTCGTTGCTGCCGAGAAAGACATCCACGTCATCGGGGTCGAGGAAGAGACCCTGGCCATCGCCCAGCACGATGTGGATCGCCGAGTGATCGGGCGGCAGCGTTCGCACTCGCAGAAGCTTTCCCCCAAAGCCACAGCCAAAGAAGCGGCCGGGTCGATTGAGGACGACCTTGACCTCGCTGTCGATCATCTCCTGCAAGCGCAGCAGGGCAGCCGTGAATCCGATCGGTCGCAGTGGCTCCATGCTCCTTAGAGCGCTGGGCGTCAAGTTTTCTCCCCCTCCCCTCTGTCGAGGGCCCGCAACCGCATCCGGCCCTCGGCTGCGCAGCGGTTGACCTTCGTGAGGCTCCAGCCCCGCTGCGCGGCGATCTCCTCATAGCTGAAGCCGAGTCCGATCAGGATCAACGCCGTACGCTGATCGGCCTTCAGCTGGCCGAGATGCTCGATCCGCCGCCCCAATATCTCGGCGCGCTCGACAAGCTCCGCCGTCCCGGCCCGCTCATCGACGACGACGATCTCCGCCTGCGTCGACTCCCCCCGCTCGACCGTCTCCACGTACTGAGGAGCGCCGCGATCGCGGGCGCGTGTGCCGATCGTCCACGCACAGCGCCTAACCACAACCCTGAGCCAAGCAAGCGCTTCGCGCTCGTCCTCTCCGTCATAGAAGCGCAGGAAGGCGACGCAGGCATCCTGCATGGAATCCTCGGCATCGGCCGCACTGGTGCAGTTGGCGCGTGCGAGCCGGCGCAGCTGCACGCCGTGGCGTGCCAGCAGCTTCTCTAGAAGCCCAACTCGCCTAGCTGAGCCGGTCGGGTTCTTGGTCTGGCCGTCCACGAAGGCGGCCAAACGCACGGCATCGCCGTGCGAAACTGGCCGCCGGACGGCTAGGCCAAGAGCCCTCCCCTACACCTCGACGCCGATGTCCTGTTCTGCGGCTCGCTCCCAGGAGCGGTCATGCTCCAAGACGCCGCGCACCCGCTCGAGACGACGGTGCGTCTCCTGCCAAGCCACTTGAGAGCGGCCGGCAGAAGGCTCCGGTCCGAGCGCCCCCAGCTCGAAGGTGCGAACGCCGTAGCGCTGGCGATAGCAGAAGATCGCGTTGACGCCGTCGTTCCAAGCAGCGGCTTTGACCGGATCGCTGGGACGCTCGCCGAGCGCCTCGCGGATCATCGGCGAAGGATTGAGCCGCTCCTCGGCGACGGCAAAGCGAAGCAGTCGCTCCATTCGCTCGCCGATCAGCGAAAGCTCCAAGCGCTCTGCATGCGTGAGCGGCCGCGGGCGGTCCTCCCTTGCAGTGCCGTCGGCCAGCTCCTGGCGCTCGGAGCGCAGCTGCGCCAAGCGCTCGCTCGCCTCGGCGCCGGCGGCGCGGACGCCCCCAACGCGAGCTGCGTCGGGAGGGTCCTGTGCCACGAGCCCTCGATACTCGGCACGCAGGCCGTCGAGCTGGGCCTCGACTCGCTCGATCCAGCGCTCGAGCGAGTCGAGGCGATCCTGACCGGGCGAGGCGCGCCGCTCGGCATCGAGGCGCTGCTCAAGCTCGCTGCGGCGCTCGGCGAGGTGGAACTCGTGCAGAGCGGCAATGCGCTCGCGCTCGGAGACCTCCAGCGAGGGCACCTCCTCATCAGGACGCTCGGCGGCCGCACGAATCTCGTGGGCGGCGTCCTCCAGCGGGCGAAGCCCCGGTCCAAGCTCCGCGTCGGTCAACTCCAGGGCAGCGACGCCGTAGGCGATCGTCGGACCGCGCGAGCGCGAGACCGAGACGAGGAACTCTTTGCTCGTCGCCCCAGCGTCGAGCAAAGCGAAGACCTCCTCGAAGGTCTTCGACTCCGCTGCGTAGGCGCTGATCGCGTAGGCGTGCTGGAGCGAGGCCTCGCCGCTCGGCGTGCGGCGGTCGAGGTAGGGCGCGCGCAGCGCGACCTCGCGCCCGTCGCCGCCGATGCGCCGAAGGTGGATCTCGCGACTCCGGGGATCGAGTGCGGTGATCTCCCAGCGCTCGCGGTTGGAGACATGGGGGGTGTTGACACGGGTGAGCACCCGGTCGCCAACGGCGAAGGGCTGCTCAGCGACCTTGATCTCCGCGGCGCCGAGTCGGCCGTCTAGATGCAGAAGCTCACGACCCCGGGCATTCAGCTCGGCGACATCGCGGTTTCGCCTGGCGATCATCACCGCGTCGCTTTGCTTGGCGAATGAGGCGTGCCAATCGAGGACTAGGGCGCCGAGTGCCTCCTCGTGAGTGTCGGCGATCCGCAGCCGCTCATCTGCCTGCAGCAGGTCGAGCGCATCGGAGCCCCGCCCGGCATGGGCGAGCCGAACGATCTCGCGATCGATCTCAGCACGCTGGCGGCGGATCTCGGTGAGGACGCTCGGCTCGACGATCTGGGTCAGGTGCCCGTAGAGGCCGCCCGGCCCGACCGCGCCGATCTGGCGCGGGTCGCCGATGGCCACCAGCTTGCCCCCGCACTCGACCACAAGATCGGCCAGCGCCGCGGCATGGGCCGTGGAGGTCGTGCTCGACTCGTCCATGAAGACGACGGTCCCGGGCCGCAGAGGCTCGAGGCCCATCGAGCGCAGCTCCTCGGTGCGAATCAAAAGCGCGGTGATCGAGGTGGAGGGAATTCCCGCATCGGCGAGCTCTCCGGCGGCAGAGCGTGCGCTTGCAACGCCGATTACCGGGTGCCCGGCCCGCTCCCAGGCTTCCCTAGCGGCCGCAAGCGCAGTCGTCTTCCCGCTCCCGGGCAGAGCCGCTACCGGGACGATCCGCTCCCCGCCGGTGAGGAGCCGCGCGACCATCTCCCGCTGATCGGCACCGAGGTAGCGATGACACTCCAATACTGCGTCGAGAGTGGCTAGATCGACCGTGGCGACCCCTGCCCCCCGTCCCTGCTCGGCCACCGAGACGACGCGCTGCTCCTGCTCGAAGATGCGGGGCGTCGTGAAATAGGTGGGCGCCAGCGCGTCGGAGCCCTTGTGGATCTCGACGACCTGATCGCTCCCCAGCAGACGGTCTGCGCGATCTTCGAGGGAAGCGGCGCTCGCCCCCTGTCCCACCTCGGCGCCGAGGGCGCAGATCACGTCTCGGCGGTCGAAGTGCGAGCGGGTGCTCTCAAGCCAGGAGAGGGCAGCCTCGCCCTGAACGCGGCCGACGGGGTGCGGCTCATGCGGCTGGGCCTCGGCGAGCATGGCGTCGACAGAGGCAGCGTCAAGATCGAACTCGGCGGCGCAAGCGACCCACTCCTCACGCCGAGCGTCGACGTCGACGCCGTAGTCCTTGGCATCGCGAGTGCGGTAGGCGGCGACTTCGGCCGCCGCCGGCGAATCGACCCCGCGCTCGGCCATCGCCTCGACGATCTCGGCGCGGCGCTGGGAGAAATGGTCGATCACCGGTCGCTCGATCTCCGCCAGATCCGCGTAGCCGTTTCGCATCCTCCCCCACTCCAGGCCCAGCTCACGCGTCACCTCGGCGCGAAGCGCGGCTTGGTAGACGTAGCCGGAGGCTTTGGCGTGCTGCCAAAAGGCCGAGCGGCCTTTCGGCGAGGCGAGCGAGAGCCAGCGATCGTCGGAGATCGCGCGAGTCGTGTTGGGCACGAGGACGTGGGTGTGCAGGGCGGGATCTCCCGCGCGGCTCATGCGGTGGCGGAAGGCCATCCCCATGAGGCCGGCGCCGGGGTCGATGTAGGTGCCGCCGGGGCCGCGCTGGACGAAGCAGGCGTTTCGCTCCAGGTAGGAGAACGCCTCTGCCACGGCGCGGTCGTGGGCACCGAGGACCGCCTCGCGGACCTCCGGCGAGCCGACGGCGTAGAGCAACGAGACTGACTTCGGCGCGGCGAAACGCACGTCGTAGCCGAGGACGGGTTCGAACTTGCGCTCCCGCCCGACCGAGTCGGTGAAGGTACGGGGGTCGGGGCGGCGCACCAGGACATCGCCCGTGCCGGGGTCTTGGCCGGCGAGGGCGGCAGCGTATTCCTCGCGGTCGATCTGCCCCTCCAGCCCCAGCTCCGCAGCCAGCCCACCGATCCACTCCCCGGGGGCCTCGCCGGGCTTGGTGTAGTAGTCCTCGGAGCCCTCGGCGACCGCGTTTATCCAGTAGCCGGCGTTCCTGCGCTGGATCTTCGTGACGCCCACCATCGCCCTCCCCTGTCCGCAGAGGGGGCGCTTTGCCTCGCCGAACTGGGCCAGTTCATAGTGTGTCGTGCTGTTGGGGTGGGGGTGGTAGCAGGGTTCGAGGAGCTGGGAATAGGCCCCTTGCGGCCTGTGTTCGCCTGGCATCTGTGCTCAACTGAGACTGGAGAGCGCGTTTGCATCGGGCTTCGATAGAACGTTTCCAACGCGATTTACCGTGGAGCGCAGGTTCGAGTCCTGCCCGCCCCACTGGGACGTGATCTCCGCGTTCGCCTCCCGCAAAGGGGGCGAATTGCGTTTTGGTGGGAAGCGGATTTTGACCCGGCGCCGAGTCTCTGGCTATGCTCGCCGACGAGATCCTTGTCCCAGCTTCAAACGACACCCCATGCCCTCGACTGACGTTTTCCGCGACCCACGCGATCCCTACGGCCGCGCGAAGATCGGAGCGCAGGTCACCGACTCGATGCGGCGCCAGCCGCCGCCGGCGGCGGCGTGGAAAGTGCCGCAGGAGATCGATGACCTCCAGATGGCGCAGCAGGACATCAAGTCGGCCAAGGTGTTCACCGAGGGGCAACTGGAGCGTTTGCGTCGTCAGATCGAGAGTGGCCGACGTAACGATGCCGTGGTCCAATGCAAACGGGATTACGGGCTCGGGCATACCCCGGAGAAAGCAATCGCCAAGGGGCAGGCGCTAGTCGACGAGTGCGAGCAGGAACTCGCGGAACTCGACTTCGAGATCACCCGGCTCTTGTGGGCAGAGATGTATCCCGACGCCCCCGCCCCGGTCGACTACGACCTCAACGAACACCGGGAACTCCACGAAGGGAAGAACCCGCTGGACTTCGACCACCATTGGCACCTGATGTCCGAGCTGTGGTGCGAGTTCTGCGATTACTTCGCCGACCGGGGTTTCGAGGTGAACGCCGAGATCCTGACCTCCATCGACAAGCGGATCGGCCTCGGCGGCTTCTGCCAGTTCGTGTATCGCCTCCGGGAAGGGGACATGAAGGAGGCGCAGCGCTACTGCGATCTCGTCACTGACGAGGAAAGGCGTGGGGTGGGCGACTGCCACAACCGCCTGATGATGCGCCGAGGCACTGGAGGCTCTCCGGTGATCGTGATCGACCAGCCCGGCAACCCTGACTACATCCCGCCGCTGGTCATGCAATCGCGTGTACGGGCCTTTGTCCACCGCCGTTTCGGGGCACGCCGGCGCGAGTCGCAGGGGAGTAAGCCCAGTCGGCGCCGTGGCTCTCGCCGGGTGACCAGCCGTTCCAGTGGCGGCGGGTCCTCCGGCGACGACCCTGACCCAGAACCTTTAGCCCGGACGGGCGCCTATGGTCTTGCTGAAGACCGCATGCTTTGGGATATTGCGGTTACGAGCTTTGGTGCGCTGATTGGGGATGGCGTTATGGGCTTGGAGGGCAAGCTCGTCGGGGGTGTTGTGGCCTACCTTTGGGGCCGCTGGCGCTGGCATCGGCGCGCGACTCGCATGCGCCGCGGCTAGTTTGATGGCGAAAACTTGGTCCCGAAATTGGTCCCCACTCCACCGAACTCAGCCGAACTCCTTGGACGTGATTCGCTCTAACGAGCCAGATTCGGCTCTATAGACGGGTTCCGGCGCGACTCATAATCCGTCGGTCGAAGGTTCACTCTCGATGGTTCGGCTCTTGGGATGGCGATGTCGCCGCACGCCCCTCAGGGCAATCGGCACAGCCACGGCGCGAGCACAGCACAAACTGGCCCCGCGGCGAGGAGCCCTAGACAGCGAGGAGTGCGCGACGGCGAGATCCGCTATCGAGCGCGGCGAATTGCGCCGCCGGTCAGCACTCCGAGAAAAGCTCGTCCTTGGGGTGGCAGAGAGGAAAACTCAATCGCCTCGTCGACCGAGGCGAGAGCGATCACTTCTGGAGCCGGCTCGGCGCCAGTGCGAACGCGGATCAATCGCCGACGTCGCCCGCTGCGCAGACCGAGTGGCGGTCCACGCAACGGGCGAATCGCGGCAAGACCGGGGCAGCGATTCGAGAGCGTGCTGCTTGATCGGTTCAGCCGCGCGAGAAGCAGAACAGCGCCACCGCCGGCCGGGCGCTCACGCCGCCCGCGCCTTCAGCCGCACGTCCTCGGCCTCAATCGCGGTCTCGGTGAACCGAACTCCGCGACGCCTCCGCACCCGCTGGCGCTCGATGCCCGGCACCAGCACGAGATCGCCCACGCCGAGGCGAGAGCAGCGCACCGGCAGGTCCTCGCTGGAACTCGCCCCCGGCTGGCCGATCACATAGATCGGCTTCACCACCGGATTGCTCGCCGGACCCGTGTCGGTCGCCACGACGAACCGACAAACCGCGACCCCTTCCGCCGTCTGCGATAGCTCCGGCGCTCGCGAAATCCTCCCGAAGACCTGCGCTCGAACCTCCGTCTTGGCTGGTCCCATCTACGCCTTCCTTTCCTGCCCCGCAGGGCCTCGTGCTCACTTGCCAGCCAAAAAAGCCCGGGACATCCGGCCCGCGCACCGAGCGCAGCGAGGGGAAGGGGCGAAGCCCCTTGCGCGGGACGGTGCCCGGGCTAGGCTGAAAGGCAGGTGAGCACGCCTCCGCCGGCACCCGGGTCCACCGGCAGGCCCAGCTGTCCTTGTCTGCGTCGGCAAGAGCGGCGACGCACCTCCCAGCAAAAGAGGCCCGGCGTCTGCCGGGCCTCTTTTCGATCTGAATGGGCTGGCTAGAAGGGAATGTCCTCGTCCCCGGAGGCGCCGACCCCGGCGAGCTCTGCGCTCTCGGACTCGCTCGACTCATCGCTGGCTTCATCTTTCTGCGGCTTGGTGCCGAGGAACTGGACCTGCCTGGCGACGATCGAGACATACTCGCGTCGGTCTTTGCCCTCGCCGCTCGCGTTCCAATCCAGACGACCCTCGATTGCGACCGGGCTTCCCTTCTTCAGAAACTCGGCGCAGCGCTCGCCGCGGGCACCCCAGACGGTGACGTTGAAGAAGTTCGGATCATCGACCCACTCGCCAGTGTTTGCGTCCTTGCGGCTGCCGTTCACCGCGATGCCCAGGTTGCAGTAGGGGGTTCCGCCGTTGGTGTGGCGCAGCTCGGGATCCCGGGTCAGGTTGGCGGTGAGGACGACGACGTTCATGTTCTGCACTTCGGGCCTCCTTTGGAGGGGTTGTTCGATTGACGAGCCCAGGTAGGGCGCGCGACCGAACGCGCGGAACCGAGCCGGAGGCGAGGGGAACCCCCCTTGTGGGGGTTGTAGCGGGGGCGGCGCGTGCCAGCCTGGCGTGAGGAAATTGGACTGCCTCTCCAAAGGAGGCGGGTGCTCACCTAATGCCCGGCCCCCGCCGCGGTGCCCGGGCCAGCGCCTTCTCGGCCGTCCAGTGCCACTCGGCCTCTTCATATCCCTTCATGCAGCGAACCAGGTCCCCGCGGAAGCGGTGGCAAAAAATGTTCGCTCCGCTGTTCCACCAGCCAGGATGCTCACAGGACTGATACTCGAATCCGTCGATTGCACGGCAGGTCTCTATGGGGGTGAGGAGCCTCCCGAAATCGGTCCATTCGTATTGCTCGGGGTCTGGAGAGGGACCGGGGAGTCCGTCATATCGATAGGAGACCGATGCGATGCACTCGCGCAATAGCGCGCGGCCTGCCAGATCCGCGGTCTCGCGGGTCACCGGACCCGTTTGGCCGTCATCCATCAGCTCGTTGACATAGGTGCCCGTCCAACGGCGGGGCCACGTTTCCTTTGGTCCGTTGATGGCAACGCTCAGCATCACGTCGATGTGGGAGGGGTCGACGACAAAGGCGCTCATGATCTGACCTCCTGTGCGAAGCCCGCCCCCGCTGGGCGGCCGGTTCGCCGACCCAAGGCACGGCGAAGCCGTGCCAGCATCGGGAGGCGTCCGCCCGCCCAGCGGCCAGCGGGACACTCGACAGAGCGCCGCTAGGGACGAGTGGATGGCCGGTCGGGGACCCGGCCCGGCTTCCGGCTCTTGCCACCCAGGACGTTGAGAACGTCCTGGGTGTTGCGGACGACGTGAGCGCCACCGGCCAGAAGGCTGTTGGGACCAGCCGAGATGCGCGAGGTGACCGGTCCCGGCACAGCGCCTAACTCACGGCCGAGGGCGCGGGCGAAGTCGGCGGTGACCATCGAGCCGGAGCGCTCTGACGCCTCGATCAACACGGTCATTCCTGCCAGCGCGGCCATGATCCGATTGCGAGCGAGGAAGGTCCACCGCCAAGCGCCGGTGCCGGGGGGCAGCTCGGAGATGACGAGCCCGCCCTCGCAGATGCGCCGCCAGAGCGATCGGTGCGTAGCCGGATAGGCGATATCGGGGCCGCAGCCGAGGATCGCGATGGTCCGCCCCGATTCGAGTGCGCCGCGATGGGCGCAGGCATCGACTCCGAATGCGAGCCCGCTGGTGACGGTGATCCCCGCGGCGGCGAGATCGTGGCCCAGGGTGCGGGCGACCTCGCGTCCGTAGGTCGTGGCGCGGCGGGCACCGGCGATCGTCACCGTCTCGCTCCAGTCGAAGTCTGCGAGGCGGGCAGTGTCGCCGCGACCGACCAGCGCCCAAGGAGCGTCGGTGGCGTCGCGCAAAGAGTCTGGGTAGAGGTCGTCGTGGCGGCAGACAGCCCAGCAGGAGCTAGCTTGCAGGTCCTGCTCGAAGTTGCCCTCGAGCATCGCCTCGACGCGGGCGAGGAGCCGGAGGCCCGTCTGATGGGCGACGAGCTCGACGAGATCCTCGTTGCCGAGGCGCAGCACTCCGGGGACGCTCGTGGCAGGCGAGCTGCTGAGGGTCTTCTCGATGTAGGGGGCGGCCAGGCCAAGGAGCCAGGTCCGCCGGAGACACTTCAGGCAGGCGTGTGGGCTGCTCATGTCAATCCTCCTAGTGAGTGGCCCGCCATAGAGGCGGGCGGTTTCGCCGACCCAAGGCACGGCGGAGCCGTGCCAAAATCGGGAGGCGTCGCCCGCACCCTGGGAGCGTTGCCTCCCTGGCCTATCGCCAGGTCGCGCTTGAGCCGTAGCCGCTGATCTCCGAGGGGCGAACGGCGGCGGACCCGCCGCGGCGCTCGGCGAAGTCCTGCCGGACCTGGCGGGCCTCCCTCCTGCGGTCGGCTGCCGAAGTGCGCTTGGTGCGCTTCAGGCGCCTGATTTGCACATCCGCCTGCGCGAAGCTCTGCGGGTAAGGGAACGACTGTCCCGCCTTCATCGCGAGGTCCTTCAGGTAGTCGAGCTGCTTCGGAGTGGGCTTCCTGACGTGTGGCTGTGGATCGGTCATGGCGCAGCCACAGCGGGCCGGAGGAGGCCGGCGCAGCCGGTCGGGGGAGGTCTGCTAGGCGTTCAGCCATGACCGATCCACAGCCACACGTCAGACCCGGCTGCCGTGAACGCCTAGCGGGGGGAGAGCCCGACTTAGTCGCGCCCTCCCCCCGTGCCGCTCTTACTTGCCGCCCTTGCGGCGCCGACGCCGCGGACGCACCGACTTGATGTCGGCGGCGAGCAGCTTCTCGACCCTCTTCTGGGCGCGAAGGTAGCCGCCCACCCGCCTTGAGCGAGGCAGCTCCTGCTCGTCGGCCAGCATCGCGGCGATCACCGCATCGCCGAGGATCTCAAGGACCTCTTCGGCCGAACGGGCACCCTCGGCTCGCTTCCACAGGAACTCCGCGCACTGCTCGGGATCTGCGTAGTTGGTCTTCTCGCGCGATTTGCCTGATTTCAGCTTCTTGACCTCGACCTCCTGCAGCTGTGGGGCGACGAAGCGGAGCCCACGGGCCGGCAGAGTGTCATGGTCGGCGAGAAGGATCGCGGCAAGCGCCTTGGCCCGGGCAAGCGAGTGCTGCTTGCGGCTGGCCCCGCCGCGGCGTTTGAGCAGGTTGCACCCCAGTTCTTCGTTCCAGCTCCGGGCCTTGACCGCCTTCTCCTTTGCTTCCTCGCGCTGGGTTCGCCGCTCCTCCTTGGCCTGGTCGGCGCTGACAGGCAACTTCCCTTCCCGTTTCTCCCCCTCCTCCTCTTCCTGCTCGCGTCCCTCAACCGCCCGCACGACCAGGTCGGCGGCGAACTCGCGGTCGGTGATGAAGGAGAGGGTCGAAGTCCATTCGCCGTGATCGATCTGATGCTCGATCAGACAGCCGGCGGCGCGGGCCGCGTCGACTTCGGCTTTGTGAAGTCGAAGTACCGGGTCATCGTTGAGAGGGAAGGGCCAGGTCGCCTGGTAGCGGTCGCGGAGATCGCGGCGCTTGTCGGTGTCGGCGATGACTTCGCTCAGCCGCACGGAAGCGGGATCGATCATCGCCGGCTTGTCCTGGAAGCGCGCTTCTGAGGTCTCGATAAGAAGCTCGTCGAAGCGATCGACGAACTCGCGACCTTTGAGCTTCTTGCGCTTCGCCAGCTCGCAGACGCACTCGGCGAATCGCGGCGAGACCTCGGCGATCACTCTCAGGTCGCGCTCGGCCCCGACCGGGACGTCTCCCTGGGCGATGTGGGCTTGGACAGCCTCCGGGAGCTTCAGCAGCCGAAGGTGCTGGCTGACCCAGCCGCTTGATAGCCCCAGCTCCTCGGCAATCTCCTTGTGGGTGCTCAGGCTCAGTTCCTCGGCCAGCTCCTTGAGACCGTGGGCGGTGTCGATCGGGTCGAGATCCTCGCGATGGAGGTTCTCTGCCAGCGCCGCGGATCGAGCGTTGCCGTTCTTTCGAACGTGGACGGGCACCTTTTTGATCCCAGCCAGCTTCGCCGCCTCCAGCCGGCGATGCCCGGCGACCACAGCGAACTTGCCACCGTCGATGGGCCGAACGGTGAGCGGTTGCACCACGTCGGTCTTGTCGAGACTGCCGGCAAGCCGCGCGAGTGCGTCGGGGTCCATATGGGTGCGTGGGTTGAAGCCCTCGACCACCTCGATCTGGTCAACCTCGAGCATGGGGGTCGCTAGGTCGCTCATAAGCGCTCCTTTGTCCTTGCTCTCGCCCGATGCGAGAGCCGATGCCCCCGCCTCGCACGCGGAGCGTGCGACCATGCGGGGGATCGGCCAAGCGAGGGCGAGTTCGAGCCCTCGCCCCTCTCCCGTCGCTCGCATCCGTGAAGGCGCGGCGGACGATGCCCAGCTCGGCGAGCCCCGACCTAAGGAACGACTCGCATCGCCAACGGCCTCGAATCGCCCTGTAGGTAGGGGTAGCCGACCGTGCTTCGCACCTGCGCCCGCATGACGTAGGTGGTGGGAGCGGTCGTGTGGGTGAAGCGCCAGCGCAGCGCATAGCGCCCGTTGGCCCTGGTCCGGTAGCGGCGGAAGGCCCTCCAGCCCTCGCCCTGCTTGACCTGGAGCACGACGACGACGTGATCGTTGTGGGGTCCTGGGATCTCGCCGAAGAAGTGGGCGACTTGCCCGTTTCGCACCACTCGCCGCTTGACTTCGAACGTCGGCCGAACCCGCGTGTAGAGGGTGGCCTCGGCGTGCAGCTGGCGCTGATCGGGGCGATAGAGCACGCTCAGCCCGCGCGAGGGTCCGGGCTCGATGGCGAAGCGATAGCTGCCGTCCTCCGCGCTCAGCGCGATGCCCAGGAACTCGCGAGAGGTGTCGGTGAGAACGCTGCTGAAGACGCACAGCGCCGCCCCTGCGGCTCCGCTCCCGGCGCCGCGAAGGGTGCCGGTGAGCGTCGCCCCCTCGCCCTGGCGAACGACCTGGTCGGCGCGGCGCTCGGCCCCGAGGCCGGCACTCAGCGCCACCCCGCCGCTCGCCTCAGAGCGAACGCAGTCATAGGCCAGCGGAGCGCTGATGGGAGCGCCGACGTTGCCCTCGGCATCGGAGAGCCAAAGGCGCAGGATGTAGCTGCCGCGCTCGCGGGGAGTCCGGAGATCGGAGATCGCCTCAATGCTCTCGCCCGCTACGTCGGTGGTCGGGACGACCACCGATCCCGCCCGGTCAAGCACCTGGTAGTGGGCGGCGTCGATCGGCGAGCCCTCGTCGCGGATGTTGCGCCAGCGCAAATCGAAGCCTTCCAGCACCCGGGAGGTGGTGGGCGCGGCGACCGAGACGCTCTGCGGCGCCGCGGGCGGCGTCGTGTCACGGGGGATCGGCGCGAGGGCCGGCGCGCCGAGGTGGCCGACGGCATCCTCAAGCCATACTCGGAGGCGATAGTCGCCCGGCTTTGAGGGAGCCGAGACGTCGATGATCTCGGTCGGGTTCGTGCCCGTCAGGACCTGCTCGGGCATAACCGCGCGGCCGGCGGCGTCGATCGGCTGGTAGTGGACCTTGACGATCGGCGATCCCTCGTTCGGCGGCAGCGAGAAGACCGCGTCGAAGCGCTCCAGATAGCGCTGCGGGTTTGCGCTTCTCACTCGCAGGCCGCTCGGCGCCCCCGGGGCGGTGTTGTCGACGTGGATCGAGCGCCGCTCGCAGCTGTCCGATCCGGTGCCGTTCAGGCCGACGGCTTGCCCGTAGTCCTCGGCGCAGATCTCGATGCTCGCCGAGCCGTCGGGGACGGTTGCCGTGTCGAGCGTGTAGGAGTGGGCGTAGGGACCGCCCGTCGGGCAGGGCTGAAAGCGCCTGGCGAACTCTCCGTTGGGCTGTGAGGAGCCGAGGTCACAAGCCGGGCCGTGGTCGATCTGGTGGCGCTGGGCGCCGTTGATGAGCAGCCGCTCCCAACGCAAGCCCGAGCCCTTCTCGGAGACGTTCCAAGTGACGCTGTGGCTGCCGCGAACCCAGCCCCCCTGCATCAGCGGCGAGCCGTTGGTGAAGGCGACCTGGGCGCTTTGCTCATCGGAGAGGACGAGAACGATCGTGTTGGCATCGACCGCGTTTAGGCCGGCGTTATCGCAGCGGCCGGGCCGCATGCAGGTGAGCTCGAAGACGAAGCGTCGATAGTTGCCATAGGCCGGGAAAGGCCAAAGGTGCGACGCGAAGACCGGCGTCGGCGCCCATCTGAAGTCCGAGTTGGGAAGCCCTGCCCCTTGCAGGAGGATGTGGTGCCCGCCACCGCCGAAGTCTTCGCCCCAAAAGCGGCCGCGCCAGCCGTCATTGAAGGCGGCGGGCTCGCGCGTGTAGCCGCCGGCGGCGAGGATCGCCACCCAAGGCGGCACCGTCCAGGAGATGCTGCCGTAGGCGCTCTCTCCCGCGCTGCCGGCGGACTGGTTCTCGGCGATCCGCAGGAAGGCGTGGTTGCCGGCGGGGTCCGGAGCCGGACCGCAGTGGTTCTCGAAGCTGAAGATTCCGCCTGGGTTCTGCGGGCTCGTGGTGTTGGTCGCCGTGTCGAAGCCGTTTGACCCGTTGCCGGCGGCGCAAAGGACCATCTTGTAGTTGGCGGCGTCGGCCTTCGATGCGACGACGGCTGCAAAGCCGACGCAGGCCAACATCAGACATAGGGCCACCGCGACCGGTCTTTGGACCGGTCCACTCGATCGAGGGGACATTCCCTGCTCCTTCTTCCTGTGCCGATCGTGGCTCAGAGGGAGACGGGATTTTGCCTCCCCTCCCTCCCGGCCGCTTAGCGCGGTGACGAGGAGGTGGGCGTTCCGGCGATCTAGCTGGTTTCTGGATTAACAAACATGGGGGTATGTCCAAAAGATCGGAGTAATGCCTCTCATCCATTCGTTGAGAAGCCTCCGAGCGGTGGCGGAGCACCCAGCGCTGTCCGCAGCTAGATCAGGACAGGAGAAGTGCGACGGCGCAAAGCGCGGCGTGCGTTGGCGCGACGGTGTCGTCGATGTAGCGGAGAAGGCCGGAGCTTCTTAAGTCGGTGATGGCCTCTTTGACTGCCCCTCCTTCGGAGTGGTCTTGATCGTCGGCCACTTTCAGAATCAGCTCAGCGACTGTCAGGTGGTCGGGATGCAGTTCCACTACGAGTTCGAGGATTGCACGTTCGAGCTGCGTAGCCCCCTGGCTCAACACGATGTGATCACCGGAAGAGTTGGGTTGGCTCGCAAGGGGGACGGGGCTCATGAAGCCCGACTCTTTTGCTTGTCGTCTTGGCCTAACGCGAGTGCCTTATCAGCCTTCTTAGTTTTCTCTAGGAAGCCCAGGACAACCGGATGGGCTTCGACCTTAGAGGCATAGAAATGCTTGATGGAGTTTCGTACGGGTTCGACTTCGGCCAAGGCGATAGCGCCATGCCGACGAAGAACCCGGATGTGGTAGCCAACCCTGGCAGGCGTTTGGTTTAACTTCGCCGCCATATCACCGGAGCTACACGAGCCGGCAGATGAATGCAGGAGACGCAAAATGTCACGTCTCACCTCGTGATTGAGTGCGTGCGTCAAATCTTCCCCCTGGGGTTTCTTCTGCGCCTTTCTACGGCGGGCCTTGCCGTGTGAATGCCCTTTCCCATCCCTGGCCGCACCTGCCATTCGAAGACTCCTCGCGTTTGTGAATTAGCAAAATTGATGCATTAAGGAAACAGGCGCCTAGTGTAAGAGTGCTGATCGAGCTATTCATTTCGAGTTGAGGCACTAAAAACGCGCGGACCCTGCAAGCCCATCCCTGGTCGGCCTGGTCCGGAACAACCAAGGGCTCCGGACCAGGCCGACTTTCTCGGATCGCCGAGCTAGCCGGACTTCGTGACAGACAGAACTGGCAGGGCCGTCCCCATTGCTTCGAGCTTCATCTCTTCACCCCCTCCCGTCGTGCTGGCTTGCTCAGTTATTTTTGAGCAAACTTTCCCGCCTCACGACCGATATAGGGACTTAAGTGGTTCCGTTTGGAGAACCACCTAGACTCCCCGCTCAGCCGATAGAGAGCACTGAAGGAGTCCTGCGTGGCTAAATCTCAAGCAGCCGTCTCGTCCCGTGCGCCCTTTATTCGGCGCCTTGCCATCGTGTTCGCAGATCCGTTGCGACTGAAGATCGTGACCGAGCTGTACACGCGAGAAATGAGCCCCACCCAGTTCTACCAAGAGCTAGGCGGAGGGTCGGTATCCAGGGTAGATCGCCACTTCAAGAAGCTCGCCGAATATGGCTGGCTCAAAGTCATCAGGAAAGAGACGGGAGGAAGGCGCCGCAGTGCAACCGAGCATTTCTATAAAGCAACCGAACTAGCCATCTTTGACTTGGACACCTGGTCGGCCCTACCGGATTCGATCAAGGAGGCGCTCAGCTGGAGAACGTTTGAGCAGCTTGTGGAGCGGGTCAGAGAAGCGATAAGCGCCGACACCTTCGATGCCCGCGCTGATCGCCACCTCAGCTGGACCCCTGTTCTCCTCGATCAGCTCGGTTGGGAAAATGTGATCGATGAAGTCGAAGCTCAATTCAGTTTTCTTTTCGACGAGCAGAACCGCGCCAAACTTCGCATTGCTGAATCTGGAGAGGAGTCGATTCGGGCAACGGTTGCAATGGCAGCCTTTGAATCGCCGATGCGCCTTCGGGATCGAGATGCCTGGCGAAATCAGCCCAGCGCGGCACCGCTAGCGTCTAGTTCCCCCGAGCGTGGCGACCCGCCCATTCCTTTCTCGGTACGCCTTGCCAAGGTGTTTGCGGACCCCCTGAATCTAAAGATCGTGACCGAGCTGAACATGCGTGAGATGAGCCCGTCTCAGTTTCACGATGAGTTTGGCGGCGGTTCGGTCCCCCACCTTGACCGCCGCTTTAAGAAGCTCGTGGGGATTGGCTGGTTGAAAAAAATCCGAGAAGAGACGGGAAAAAGGCGTCGCGGGGCCACCGAGCACTTTTATCGCGCAACTGGACCCGCAATCTTCGACAATCGCAGTTGGTCCGAGATTCCGGATGCGGTCAAGGTCACTTTCAGTTGGAGAACCTTTGAACAGCTCGCAGAGCGTGTCCAGGAGGCAATGAGCGCCGGCACTTTCGACGCTCGTCCCGAGCGACACCTCAGCTGGTCGCTTCTCCTCCTCGATCAGCTTGGCTGGGAAAGGGCGACTGCTGGTGCCGATGCTCTACTCGAAGTTCTTTTCGATGAGGAGAGCACCGCCAAACTGCGCATCGCCCAGTCCGGAGAGAAGCCGATCCTGGCGACGATCGCCCTGGCTGCATTTGAATCGCCAAGGGATTCGGTCAAAGCGCCTTGATATCCGGCATCCTTCCCGAATCGCCTATGCAGGTTTGCTTGGTCGATATTTCGTCAAGCCTGAGGTCCATCGCCATCAGTCGAGCCCTGCTCAGCCGCAAGGCGCGCAAGCTCGGCTATGCGAACGTCGAGCGCGGTAGCGATACAGGAGAGGGCAGTCCAGGTCGGATTCTGGTTGCCCTTCTCTATGCGCCGAATCGAGACAGCGTGAAGCCCGGCTTTCTGCGCAAGGGCCTCGACATCCAATTTGCGCTTATTGCGTAGCGCGCGAATCGCGGCACCAAGTTGGGCAAGGGTTGGCTGGGGCATGAAACGAACATATATGTTAGAACCTGATGAGGAGGTCGTGATCTGCCAAGGCAGGGAGCAGAACGATGAGCGCGGTGCTCGAGGCAATACCAAAACGCAGGGGGCTCAGCCTCGATCCTTATGTGCTCCAAAGTGGTCCTTGCTCGTGCGTAGCGGCACCAATCCGCTGTCTACGCGGGCAGTTCACAAGCCGTGTCCCGGCCGCTTCATCTCCCACCGGCGGCCGGGACACAACCACAGATTGGACAGCGCCGTGAACCCAACGGACCTGGAGCCGATCATCAATCACGACGGCCGCCTTGACGTGCTGTGCTGCTTGATCGACGGCGAGCGACTGACCGTCTCGCAGTTGAGTGCCAGAACAGGCAAGTCGTTGGCAGCGGTTAAGCAGTACGTCAAGCTGCTTGAGTCATTCGACCTCGTTGAGAAAGCGCCCACCGTAGCCGGCACAGAGCAGCTGTATGGGATCGATCTGCAAGGGCATCCCGATTGGGTGCGCACGGCAATCCAGGACCATCGCTGCAGCTGAGACCCAGGGCTTTCCTCCCCAACGAAGCAGCACCTCCGGGCACCGATCAGCCCCATGGACAAGCGGAATCCAGCCCGCTAAGCCGGATTCCGTCGAGCGGGGCAGCCAGGACTCGAACCTGGAATCGCCGGTTTTGGAGATCGGCCGCTACAAATTGTCCCCCCATTGTCCCCCCCGCCTGTCATAGCTCGAAATAGAAGGAACAAATAACTGCCGATTAGCAGGAGCTTTCTAAGGGTGGACGACCGGATTCGAACCGGCGACCGCCTGGACCACAACCAGGAGCTCTACCAGCTGAGCTACGTCCACCGCGTGGCTTCAATCTAGCGGTACCGTTGGGGGCCATGCGTGGGCGTGGCGGGATCGCATTCTTTCGGCCGGAGGCGCGGCGTGCCACGGCGACCGGCGCTCAGGCTCGTGGGGCAGTCGCGATCGGGGCGCTGGCGGTCGGCGCGGCCGCCGTCGGCGGCTTCGCGATCGGGCGGCTCAGCGTCGGGCGGCTCGCCATCGGCCGCGCGGCGATCGAGCGGCTGAAGATCGGCGAGCTCGAGGTCGAGGAGCTGCGCGTGCGCGACGGCTTGCCGCGATGAGGGGTACGTGCCGCGCGTTGGCGGCCACTATGGGTACTCAACTCGCGGCACGTCTGGTCGTGGCCTTGCTGGCGGTGGTTGGCGTCGCTGCGCTCCCGGCGAACGCCCACGCACTCGGCCCCTATCCCGACCTCGGGCAGTGCCAGGTCTTCCCCGACCCGCCGGCCTCGCTCTCCCCCACCGCTCCTTCGCTGCCAAACCAGGCCGCCTGGAACCAGGACGTCTCCAAGGCGCCCGTCGCCCGCAACTCCGCCGCGACGATCGCCTACATCGCCTCCCACGGCGACGACCTTCTCCACCCCGACTTCGGCTCGCCGCGCGCCTACGGCTTCCCCTACGCGGTGGTCGGCGCCGGGCAGCCCGAGCTGCCGGTCCGCTACACCGCCTACGGCGAGGAGAGCGACCGGGGACCGTTCCCGATCCCGGCCGGCGCCCCGGTCGAGGGCGGCAAGCGCAGCGACGGCGACCGCCACGTGCTCGTCGTCGATCGCTCCGAGTGCATGCTCTACGAGCTCTACCGCGGCTTCCCCCAGCACGGCGGGCGGCCCCACTGGAACGCCGACTCGGGCACCAGCTGGGACCTGCGCTCGACCGCGCTGCGGCCCGACTCCTGGACCTCGGCCGACGCCGCGGGCCTGCCGATCTTCCCCGGCCTGATCCGCTACGACGAGGTCGCGACGGGCAGCGTCGACCACGCGATCCGCGTCACCTTCGAGAGCACCCGCGACGCCTGGGTCCACCCCGCCTCGCACTGCGCCGGGGACACCGCGAACCCGAACTCGCCGGCGATGGGCACGCGGCTGCGGCTGAAGCCCGGCTACGGCCTGGGCCGCTTCAGCGGCGCCGCGCGGACGATCGCCGAAGCGCTGAAGCGCTACGGCATGATCGTCGCCGACAACGGCTCCAACTGGTTCTTCGGCGGCAGCAGCGACCGCCGCTGGGACGACGAGAACCTGAACCAGCTGAAGCGGATCCCGGGGCGGGCCTTCCAGGTGGTGCGCAGTGCCGCCCGGCCCCACGTCTGCTGAGCCACCTCAACCGCCGAGGCTGACGCGGCGGAAGTCGGCTCGCAGCCGCGACTGCAGTTCGGCCACGGCGGCCCCGTCGCCCTCGCCGACGAGCACCACCTCGCTCGCCGGAAAGCTCTGCAGCTGGTCTTCGACCGCCTGCACCACGTCCTCGTCGCCGACCCGCGCCTCGGCCGAGATGCCCGCCTTGGCCAGTGCCGCCACGGTGGCGACGAGGTTCCGCTGCGCCGCCTGACGGGCTCCCTCGACGTCGGAGGCCCAGCGATCGAGGAAGCCGATCCGCGCCGGGGAGAGGACCATGACCTCGGCCTCGGCCGCCTCGCCGGCCAATCCGGCGACGGAGGCGATCCTCCCCACCTCGGCCGGCGTCTCCACCGCACGGGTGACGACGAGGAGGACGCGGCGCCGCGCGCCATCCTCGGGCTTGGGGCCGATCGGCCCGCGCGGGCGCTGGCGCGCCGCAACGGCGACGATCGTCACGGCCGCGAGGGCCCCCATCGCGACGCCGAGGCCGCCCCCGCCCAGCCAGAACCCCGCGACGACCGGCACCGCTATCGCGGCCACGATCACCGGCAGCTTCCACGGAGCCATCGGCTTCGATTGTGCCGACGGCGGGCTAGACGCGCCTGGCGCCGCCGACCATCGGCAGCAGCAGCATCGCCAGCCCGATCAGGATCACGACGATCCCGAGGACGTAGTTGACGAGCAGCGCCAGCGCAATTCCGACGATGATCACGACTATCGAACTTGGTGCCATGAGGGCGCCTCTACCCCTTCCTCGATTCCGGGAAACGCCTCAGCTAGACAGCTGCCTCCTCCTCGAGAGCGCGCCGCAGCGTCTCGTCGAAGGGCTGCGGCGAGATCCCAAAGGGCGCGGCGCCGGACGGGTCGGTGACCACGGTCGCCGTGGTCAACCCCTCCACCAGGGGGCGCGCCACGCTGGTGTCGACCGGCGTGACGAGGCCGAGCCAGAGCGCGGACAACCAGGGCGTGACGAAGGGGACGGGAAGCTTCCACCGCCGCCGCTTTCCCATCGCCACCGCCATCCGGTCGAGCATCGCCGCGTAGCTGAGGACCTCGGGGCCGCCGATCTGTACCTCCCTCCCCCTGGACTCGGAGACCTCGGGGGCACGGCGCAGATACTCGACCGCGTCGTCGATGCCGATCGGCTGGGTGTCGGTCTGCAGCCAGGCCGGCGCGATCATCACCGGCAGTCGCTCGACCAGGTAGCGCAGGGTGCGGTAGGACTCGCTGCCGGCGCCGACCACCATCGCCGCCCGGAAGTAGGTGAGCGGCGGCCCCTCGGTGGCCAGCACGCGGGACGTCTCGTGGCGGCTGGCCAGGTGCTTGGAGGCGCTCTCGTCGCCCAGCCCGCCCAGGTAGACGCACCGCTCGATCCCCTCCAGCCTGGCCATCCGGGCGAAGTTCGACGCACCCAGCCGCTCGCGCGCCGCGAAATCCCCGCCGCCGGCCATCGCGTGGACCAGGTAGTAGGCGGTCTCGATGCCACGTCCGGCGCCCTCCAGGCTGGCAGCCTCGGTGACATCGCCGATCTGGACCTCGAGCCCTTCGGCCTCGAGCGGCTCCGCCTTGGAGCTGTCGCGCAGCAGGCATCGCACCTGCGCCCCGGAGTCGCGCAGCGATGCCGCCAACCGGGCGCCGACGAAACCCGTCGCTCCGGCTATGAGGACGCTGGCCGCGATCGACCTAGGCTACCCAGGGCCCGAGCTCAACCTCGGGTGCCGCCGCCGCTTCCGTCCGGCGACCAGCCAGGGCCGCGGAAGAGGTAGCCGAGCCGCTCGCGCCAGCCCTTGGCGCCGCGCACGTCGCGGGCGAGGTCGGCGAACTCGTGGAAGGCGACGCGGGTCGGCTTGAAGGTGCGGATGTTCCTGGTCAGCCCGTAGCGGGGGCGCTCGGTCTCGCCCTGGAAGGTGCCGAAGATGCGGTCCCAGACGATCAGGATGCCGCCGTAGTTGCGGTCGAGGTAGATCTCGTTGGCCCCGTGGTGGACGCGGTGGTGCGAGGGCGTGTTGAAGAAGAACTCGAACCAGCGCGGCAGCTTCGTCACCCGCTCGGTGTGGATCCAGAACTGGTAGATCAGGCTGATCGCCATCTGGGTGAGGATCATCCAGGGGGCGAAGCCGAGCAGCGCCAGCGGCGCCCAGAAGGGCAGCGCGGTCATCGGCGTCCAGGTCTGCCGCAGCGCGGTCGAGAGGTTGTAGTGCTGGGAGGAGTGGTGGACGACGTGGCTCGCCCAGAAGACCCGCACCTCGTGGTGGATGCGGTGGAACCAGAAGTAGGCGAGGTCGTCGGCGAGGAAGAGCAGCACGTAGATCCACCACGCGTCGGCCGGCATCCGCAGCGGCGTCAGCTCGTAGAGCCCGGCGTAGATGACGACCACGGCCGCTTTCCAGACCGCGTTGATGACGACGTTGCCGCCCCCCATCGTCAGGCTGGTGCGCGTGTCGCGCGACTCGTAGCCGACCAGCTCCTCGTCGCGCGCGTGCTTGAACGAGAGCATCTCCACCGCAAGCAGCAGCACGAACGCCGGGATCGCGTAGATGATCAGGTCGACCATGCCCGCGCCAATCTAACGGCAGAAGCACCCCCTACGAGACCGAATGGCGCTGCCCTGACTCGCCCCGGCTCGACCCCCGAACCCCTAGAGCCGCACCGCTAATAGGGGATAATCACGGGCATTCCGGCCCCGGTAGCTCAGCTGGATAGAGCGCTGGCCTTCTAAGCCAGATGTCGCAGGTTCGAATCCTGCTCGGGGCGTCTTCCGGGACTCCTCTACCTGACACGCACATTTGCGCTACAATTGCGCTCGTGCTCTCTCCAGCATTCGCCAAGGAGGCGGCCTTCGTCCATCACGAGGCCAATCTCAGCTCCGACGACATCGCCGCGGCAACCGGCGCCGCACCGAGCACCGCACGAGCCTGGGTGGCGCTGAAGCGCATTCCCTCAGGAAAACGAGCGCAGCGGATTGCCGAGCTCTCCTCGCTGACTGAGCGACTGCTGCGGGTGATGGACCCCGAGTACATCCCCGTCTGGATGAACAAGCCGGTCCCCGCGCTCGACGACAGGAAGCCGCTCGAGCTGATCTCCGGGGGCGAATACCTTCGGGTCGCGCAAATCGTCTCCGCGCTCGAGGAACCGGTCGCAACCTGAGCCTTGGCGCTCGACGTCGATCGCATCAGCGTCGATGACGTCTGGTATCGCCATCTCCCGCATCGCGGCAGGGTCTGGTGGTGGTCGAAGCCAGCGCCCAATGGGCGCTGGCAGCACGGCTCTGAGGTCGGGGGCTTCTATCTCGCCGACTCGCGCGATACGGCTTGGGCCGAGTGGCACCGGCAAATCGAGGAGCTGGCACTGAGACCTGAGGGTCAGCTGCCCAGAGACCTTTGGCGCTTCAAGGCCACCGTCGACGCAATCGCCGACCTGCGCAGCGAGAGGCAGCTCGAACGCGTTGGCCTCGCCCTCCCGACACCGAGCCGGCGCGAGTGGCCGGGCTTTCAAGCGGTCGGGAAGCAACTGCACGCCGAGGGGTGGAAGGGATTGCGCGCGCCGAGCGCCGCTCGGGCAGACGGCGAGATCCTCTGCCTCTTCCGCCAGACCCAGAAGGTCGACGGGGTCAAGCCGCTACCGCCGCCAGCGATCTACAGGCATCCACCGCCGCGGCCGTAAGCGAGTCTGAGCGGATGTGGGCTCAGCCCTTGCCGACGTCGGCGCAGCTGGTGTCGAGCTTGCCGTTGACCTTGAAGACGTAGTCGGGCTGGGGGGTGATGTCCGGCTCTTCCAGCACCAGCTCCAGCGCCGGGTCGGTTTTCAGCCAGGCGTAGACCGGATACCAGTAGTCCGCCTCGGGCGAGTCCTGGGTCGCCTGGCTGGTGATCAAGTAGTCGTAGTCGCCCTCGTTGACGAGCCCGCGGAACTGGCGGCAGGTCGTGGCCAGGCGGTACTGCCCGTTGGGGCCCTCGACGCCGATGTACTGGACGTAGTTGTCGAGGTTGGCGCCGTAGAACCCGTACTGGCCGAAGAAGATCTCGCCCGAGCCGGCGATGCCGATCCTCGCCCCGTGGCGGTTGTGGGCGAAGGTGTAGGCCTTCTGCGGGCCGCCGTCCTGCAGGAACGGGGTGGTTCGCTGGTAGTGCTGCTCGTAGTACTGGACCTCCTGGGCGCGGCCGAGGACGACGGCGAGCAGCAGGATGACTCCCGCCACCGCGGCGACGTAGCCGCGCCCGATCGTGCGGCGTCCGCGCAGCAGGCCGAGCGCCGCCGGCGCCCAGACCAGCGCCAGGGTGAGGAAGATCGTGCCGACGATGTAGTCCGGGTACCAGCGCGGCGTGGTCAGCACCGTGATCGCGTAGACGGCGAGGAGGAAGAGCAGCGTCTGCCAGGCGCGCGAGTCGGGCGCCCGCAGCGGCCGTGCGATCGGCACCAGCGTCAGCGCCAAGAGCAGGCCGGGCATCAGGTAGCGGGTGTTGGTGAAGAAGCCCGTCGGCGAGCCCTCCTGGCCAGCCGCGGTCAGCGGGGTGAAGACGTAGACCACCGCCGTCAGCAGCGCGGCGGCCGCGACCACCCGCAGGACCTTGTTGCGCGAGCGCACCGCGATGAAGACCGCGGCGGCGACGGCGACGATCAGGATCAGCGGCCAGAGCGGCCCCAGCGCGTCGCTGAGGTCGGGGAAGAACCAGCGCCGGTAGACGGTCGGGTCGGGCAGGTAGTGGGCGACGGCGAAGCGGGGCCGCGGATCGAGCGGCATCTGGTCTGGTCGGGGCAGGTGCAGCGGCCCCCAGCCGGTCTGCGGGATCGGGTTGCCGCCGGTGATGATCGCCGCCCGCACATACCAGTAGCCGCCGACGACGAAGGCCGGGACGCCGATCGCCGCCGCCGTCATCAGTCGCCGGCCGGCGCCGCTGACGAGGACCATGCCGACCGCGATCGCCCCGACGGGCGCCAGCAGCGGCAGCTTCACCGAGACCGCCAGCCCGGCCGCGACCCCGGCGAGGATCAGCGGGCCCTTGTCGAGCAGCGGCGCGTCGCGCTCGGGCGCGTCCTGGACGGCGCCGGCGGTCGGCGCCCGCCGCTGGTGGCCGTTGATCAGGAAGGCGGCGAAGGCGAGCAGGAAGGCGAGGCCCATGATGTCGTTGCGACCCTCGCCGGGCTGCGTCTCGATCATCACCCCCGCCGAGAAGACCAGCGCCCCGGCGACCAGGGTCGCCGGCCCGACCTTGTAGGGGCGGCCGACGCACCAGGCGGCGAGCAGGGCGATCGAGAGCCAGACCATGTTGATCAGCGGCGAGAGCCAGTCGCTGTCGAAGAGGACGATGCCGCCGGCGTGGATCAGCTCGGAGCTGCCCGGGTAAAACCAGGCGGCGAGCCGCAACGGGTCGGTGAAGTGGAGCGGCAGCGTCGTCCCCTCCTGCGCGATCCGGCCCGAGAAAGGCATGTGGTACCAGGTGGTGTCGCCGCCGAACATGCCGTGGTCGAGCGCCAGCTGCGAGGGGAAGGTCCACTCCGCGGCCACCCAGGAGGCGACGCCGAGCGCGATCAGCAGGGCGGCTGTCTGCACCTGCGGAGCGCTGACTTCGCGGCCGTCCGGCGGCGCCTTCCACCAGCCCAGCAGCGCCGCGCCCAGGCCGATCGCGATGCAGACCAGGATCGTCCAGCCCAGGGTGAGGATGCTCAGCGAGCCGAGCAGCTGCAGCGCCAGGATCAGCAGCGCGACGGCGAGCGTCGCGTCGGCCAGGCGGGCGAGCGCCCCGGAGAACTCGGGCACGATCCAGCGCCGCAGCCAGTAGCCGCCGAGCCCGAGCGCCGCGACGATTCCGATCGTCGCCAGGCAGCCACCGATGTAGGAGCCGAGGGAGGGGGTCACCGGCGCGGGATGCTATTCGGAGCGCCGGGTGAGCGGGCTAATCGACCGCAGCGGCGGGGATGCTGCAAGAGACGCCGGTGCCGGCGAGGCCGCAGTAGCCGTTCGGCACCTTGTGCAGGTACTGCTGGTGGTAGTCCTCGGCGTAGTAGAAGGGCCCGGCCGGCTCGACCTCGGTCGTGATCGGCTCGTGCCCGGCGGCGCGCAGCGCCTCGTCATAGGCCTCCCGCGCCATCTCCGCCGTCGCCTTCTGCGCGTCGCCGGTGAAGTAGATGCCGGAGCGGTACTGGGTGCCGACGTCGTTGCCCTGGCGCATCCCCTGGGTCGGATCGTGCTCCTCGAAGAAGACCTCGAGCAGGTCCGTGTAGGAGACCCGCCTCGGGTCGAAGGCGACGAGGACCGCCTCGGCGTGGCCGGTCCCGCCCGAGCAGACCTCCTCGTAGGTCGGGTTCGGGGTCGTCCCGTTCATGTAGCCGACCGCGGTCGTGTGGACGCCGTCGAGGACCCAGAACAGCCGCTCCGCCCCCCAGAAGCAGCCGAGCGCGAAGTAGGCGGTCTCGATCCCGGCGGGGAAGGGAGGCTTCAGCGGCGTGCCGAGCACGGCGTGGCGCTCGGGCACCTCGAAGGCCGGCTCGCTGCGTCCCGGCAGAGCCTCCTCCGGAATCGGCATGCGCGCCTTCTGGCGGTTCCAGAGCATCGTCAGCACACGGTAGCGTTCCGGCATCGGCTGCCTCGCCCTTCTCTTCGCGCTGATCTCGCCGCGGCTGGCGCTGTTCTTCCTGCTCCTCTTCAGCGACCTGCTCAGCCGCGCCTTCGACAGCTGGCTCGTCCCCTTCCTCGGCTTCTTCCTGCTGCCCTGGACGACCCTCGCCTATGCGGTGATGTGGGCGTCCTCGGACGGCGTCGTCGGCTTCGAGTGGTTCATCGTCGTGCTCGCCTTCCTGATCGACCTCGGCGCCTTCGCCGGCGGCGGCCGGCGGCGCGCGCAGGCCCGCTAGCGGCCTAGCGGCGGTCGCCGACCGGGTAGGCGAGCCTGATGTGGGACTTCGCCAGGGCGATGAAGTCGAGCTCCTGCCCCGGACCGCCGCCGAGCGGGGAGATCACCGCGTCGACGATCGGGATGAAGGCGATGTCGCCGCGGTTGAGAGCATCGGAGAAACGGCTCTGGTAGCCCTCCGGCGGCAGGGTCACGTCGCCGACGATCCGATGGCGGTCGGTTTCGAACTCGACCCGTTCCTTGCGGCGCGGGGTGCCTGATTGGCCCTCCATTGCAACGCTATCGGCGTTTCCAGGCATTTTCGTGAATGGACAAGCGTCCAAGACTGCGGGCGGACCTGTACAAACGCGTGGGGTCGCGCCTCACGGCGCGCCCCACGCACAGCTACCCACCTAGAACGCGGACCATTTTTTCCCCGATGCCAGAGACCAGCTGAACACGCCGGAGAACGTCGATGCTTCGCCGTTGACGGACAGTTCCTCTTCGCTGAAGACAAGCGAATGCGAGGTCGCTTCGCTTTCCACTTCCGGATAGCCGCAGGGCAGGCCGATTTCGAGAATCGTCACGTTCAAGATGCCTGCCAAGCTGCAGGCCGAGACGACGATGCTCGCCATCGCGTTGCCTTTCTTCGGTCTGAAGGTGAGCGAGACGTTTCCTCCCCCGCCCCCAAGCGGGAAATCCAGCGGTTCCGTCTGGAAGTTCGCCACTTTGCATTCCGGGTTTCCGTCGACTTTGCATTCACCGAATTCAAAGCCTTCGAGATCGTTGATGTTTTTCGGCCTTATCACGCCTTTTTTCACTAGGACTTTCGAACATGTAATGGTGAGTTTGGGGGTGGCTATCGCAACCGCTTGCGTGACCGGCGCGCTGCCGGCTATTTGCTCTTCGGCTGGGATTTTTTTGCCTTCGACCCACCATTCGGGCGTCGCCATCGCCGGCGCTGCCATGACAGCGCTGGACACGAGCACCGCAAGCAGCCCCACGAGGCTCGACTTGGTCCTGGACATAACAACCTCCCTTCGTCCCGGCAAAAAGCCGAGACTCCGCAATCGGCGCGAGGCACCCCACAGAGACAGGGCGCTGGCGCCCGGACACCCATCGGTCTAGTTCAAGCCGCTGTCGTGCAGCTGATTTAAGAAACTAGAGTAATGAGAAACCCGTGAGTATAACGGCGCAAGGGAGATCCAGACCCGTCGCTGTACGGAAGTCGATCGGGGCGCCCGGATTCGAACCGGGGACCTCGGCCACCCAAAGGCCGCGCGCTACCAGGCTGCGCCACGCCCCGCTGGGGCAAGTGTAGAGCGGCGCAGACCGGTCGGCGAGCTTTCAGTTACCCGTCTTATGCGCGGGTAACTGAAAGCTCGATGGTTGTGCGGCAAGAAACCGCTAGCTTTCGCGCCGATGGCAGACGTCCGCCCGATCTACGCGACCCACTACGACCTCGGCGTGGTCGGCTCGCTGCAGGAGGTGGCGGCGCCTCCCTATGACGTGATCGACGCGACGATGCGGAAGCAGCTGCTCGACCGCTCCCCCTACAACGCGGTCGCGATCGACCTACCGAAACCCTACGGCGAGACCGGCCCGCAGCAGACCGAGGACGACCCCTACGAGCGCGCGGCGCGGACGATGGGCGAGTGGCGACAGGCCGGTGCGCTGATCGCCGACTCCGAGCCGGCGATCTGGGCGATGACCCAGGACTACACCGGGCCCGACGGCACCCCCCGCACCCGCCACGGCATCCTCGCCCGGGTCCGGGTCGAGGACTTCTCCGCCGGCCAGGTGCTGCCCCACGAGCGCACCCTGCCGGGGCCGAAGAAGGACCGCCTCGACCTGACCCACGCCACCCGCCACAACCTCTCGCCGATCTTCTCGCTCAGCACCGCGGACCCCTGGCCGCTGGTGGCCCCGGCGGTCGAGTCGCAGCCCCCCTGGGGCGAGGCGACCGACGAAGGCGGCACCGTGACCCGCGTCTGGCGGGTCGCCGACCCGGCCGTCCACTCCCAGGTCACCGAGCTGCTCGCCGGCGCCCAGCTGCTGATCGCCGACGGTCACCACCGCTACGAGACGGCGATCGCCTACCGCGACGAGGTCGGCGGCGAGGGCGACCACGAGTTCACCCTGATGGCGCTGACCGGGCTCGACGATCCGGGCCTCACCGTCTTCCCCACCCACCGGCTGCTCTCCGGCCTGCGCGACGACCCCGAGCGCCAGCGCCGCCTCGGCGAGGGCCTGCGCGAGCTGTTCGATGCGGAGGAGGTGCCGCTCGAGCGGCTCGACCCGCTCGGCGAGGAGGGGGTCGGCGTCTTCGGCCTCTACGACTCCTTCCACCGCAAGGGCTTCCGCCTGCGGCTCAAGACGAGCGCGGTCGCCGCGCTCGACGAGCAGCTCGCCGGCAAGCCCGAGGCTTACCGCCGCCTCGACGCGGCGATCCTCGAGACGCTGGTGCTGAAGGGAATCGCCGGGCTGAGCGAAGACGACATCCTCGCCAAGCGCGGCCTCGGCTACTCGAAGAGCGTCGAGGACTCGCTTGCCCTGCTCGACGCTGGCACCTACGACGTCGCCTTCATCCTCCGCCCGATCCCGGTCGACCAGGTAAAGGCGATCTGCGAGAGCGACGAGAACATGCCGCCGAAGTCGACCTACTTCTTCCCCAAGGTGCTGACCGGACTGGTCTTCAACCCCGTCGGCTGAGAGCGGCGGACGCGCGCCGTAGGATGGGCGCGTGGTCAAGATCTACACGAAGAAGGGCGACGACGGCAGCACCTCGCTCTGGTACGGCGGCCGCGTGCCCAAGCACCACGGCCGCACCGAGGCCTACGGCGCGCTCGACGAGGCCTGCTCCCAGCTAGGCGTCGCCCGCGCCCTCTGCGGCGCCGAGCAAGAGGAGCTGGCCGCCGACATCCTCCGCCTCCAAGACGACCTCTTCGTCGCCGGAGCGGAGCTGGCCACCGCCCCTGAGGCCGCCGAGCGGCTCGAGGACGGGATCAGCCGCACCACCGAGGAGATGGTGAGCGAGCTGGAGGAGGGGATCGACCGCTACATGGAGCAGGTCGAGCTGCCGCCGCAGTTCGTCATCCCCGGCGGCAACCTGCTCTCGGCCCAGCTCGACGTCGCCCGCACCACGATCCGCCGCGCCGAGCGTCACATCAGCGCCCTGGCCGAGCGCGGCGAGCTGGCCGGCGAGACGGTGATCCACTTCGTCAACCGCGCCTCCGATCTCGCCTACGCGATGGCCCGCTTCGCCGACGTCGAGGACCCGGCCCTCTTCGAGGGCCGGCGCAAGGCGTAGGGCGATGAAGGTCGCAGCCCGACGCCGCGAGGGCTACGTCCACGACGTCGAGATCGAGGGCGGCCACGCGCTCGTCGTCGACGAGCCGCGGGTCGTCGAGGGCGGCACCGACGCCGGCCCCTCCCCCACCCGCCTGGTCGCCGCCGGCCTCGCCAGCTGCATCGCGATCACGATGGAGATGTACGCGCAGCGCAAGGGGTGGAAGCTCGGCGCGGTCGAGGTGGAGGTCGACGTCGAGTACGAGGACTTCGTCCCCTCTTCCTTCGCGGCGACGATCCGGCTGCCCGCCGGGCTGAGCGAAGAGCAGCGACAGCGGCTGCTCGCCATCGCCCGCAAATGCCCCGTCCACAAGGTCCTCGCGACCGAGACCCCGGTCTCCGTCGCCGACCGGGTCGAGGATCTGCCCGGTGCCTGACTACGTCATCGTCGGCGCCGGCTCCGCCGGCTGCGTGCTGGCCAACCGCCTCAGCGAGGACCCCGGCGTCGAGGTCGTGCTGATCGAGGCCGGCGGCAGCGACCGGCATCCCAACGTGAGGATCCCGGCCGGGTTCCAGAAGCAGTTCAAATCCAAGCGCGACTGGGACCTGGGCACCGAGCCCGAGCCCCACTGCGCCGGCCGCTCCCTCTACATGCCGCGCGGCAAAGGGCTGGGCGGCTCCAGCTCGATGAACGCGATGCTCTACGTCCGCGGCCATCCGCTCGACTACGAGAAGTGGGCCGCGAGCGGCGCCACCGGCTGGGACTGGGACGGGATCAGGCCCTACTTCCTGCGGGCCGAGGACAACGCCCGCGGCGAGTCCGAGCACCACGCCGCCGGCGGTCCGCTGCGGGTCGAGGACGAGCGCTCGCCGCGACGGCTCACCGGCCGCTTCCTCGACTCCTGCGCTGCCGCCGGGATACCGCGCATCGCCGACTACAACGGCCCGGAGCAGGACGGCGCCGCCCTCGCCCAGGTGACCCAGCGCAGGGGCCGCCGCTGGAGCACGGCGGACGCCTACCTGCGCCCGGCACGGAAGCGGCCGAACCTGCGGATCGTCTCGGGCGCGCAGGTGCTCGGCGTCGAGCTGGAGGGGGGTCGCGCAACCGGGGTCCGCTACCGCCGCCGCGGCGGCGAGGAGACCGTCGGCGCCGGCCGGGACGTGATCCTCGCGGCGGGCGCCCTCGGCTCCCCCCAGCTGCTGATGCTCTCCGGCATCGGCCCGGGAGAGCACCTGCGCGAGCTCGGCATCGCGGTCGCGCGCGACCTCCCCGGCGTCGGCGCCAACCTCCAGGACCACCCCTACCTGACCTCCGTCTGGGACGTTCCCGGCGGCGGCTCGCTGGCCGACGCCGAGAGCCCCAAGGCCCTGCTCGAGTACCTGCTGCGCCGCAGCGGTCCGCTCACCTCGACGGTGGCCGAGGCGATCGCCTTCGTGCGCAGCAGGCCCGGGCTCGCCCAGCCGGATCTGCAGTTCCACTTCGCGCCCGCCTACTTCGTCGACAACGGCTTCCAGGAGTACGACGGCCACGCGATCACGATGGGGCCGGCGCTGGTCGCCCCGCGCAGTCGCGGCTGGGTGCGGCTGCGCTCGGCCGACCCGCTGGACAAGCCCCGGATCCTCACCAACTCGCTCGCCGAGCCGGAGGACGTCGCCGCCCTGGTCGCCGGGACCCGCCTCGCCCGCAAGATCGCCGCGGCGGAGCCCCTCGCCTCGGCGCTCGGCCGCGAGCTGTTCCCGGGCCCGGACGTAGACAGCGACGAGGATCTCGCCGACGACCTCCGCCGCCGCGTCGAGCTGCTCTTCCACCCGGTCGGCACCTGCCGCATGGGCTCGGACGAGGACGCGGTGGTCGACCCGCAGCTGCGAGTGCGGGGGGTCGAGGGGCTGCGGGTGGCCGACGCCTCGATCATGCCGATCGTCCCGAGCGGCAATACCAACGCGCCGACGATCGCCGTCGCCGAGCGAGCGGCCGACCTGATCGCCGGTAGGGCCCCGCTGAGCGACGGCGGGGCAGCCCTCGCCGGAGCGGCGGGCGAGTAGCGGGCATGGACCTCGGGCTAAGAGGGCGGTCGTGCGTCGTCACCGGCGCCAGCCGCGGGATCGGCCGCGAGACGGCGCTCCTGCTCTGCGCCGAGGGGGCGAGCGTGCTCCTCGTGGCGCGCAGCGAGGAGCGCCTCGCGGAGGCGCGGGAGGAGGCGACCGCCGCCGGCGCCGAGGCCGGCGGCCGGGCCGAGATCCTCGCGCTCGACGTCACCGCCGAGGATGCCGGCGAGCGGATGCTGGCGACGGCGGGCGAGCGCTTCGGCGCCCTCGACGTGCTCGTCAACAACGCCGGCGCCGCCCGCTGGCGCGACCTCGACGAGGTTCCCGACGAGGACTGGCGCGCCCAGTACGAGCTCAACGTGATGGCGCCCCTGCGGGCGATGCGCGCCGCCGTCCCCGCGATGGCCGAACGCCGCTGGGGCCGGATCGTCAACGTCTGCTCGACCGCCGGCAAGCGGCCCTCGGCGGCGATGCCCGAGTACTCGGTGGCGAAGGCGGCCGAGCTCTCGCTCTCGCGCCTCTTCGCCGACCGCTACGCGAAGAGCGGCGTCCTCGTCAACGCGATCTGCCCCGGCCCGGTCGAAGCCGAGCTGTGGATGGAGCCGGGCGGTCTGCTCGACCAGTCGCAGCGGATGTCGGGGGCCGAGAGCCGCGAGGAGGCCCTCGCGACCGCCGGCTCGAAGCGCCCGATCGGCCGCCTCGCCGAGGTCGGTGAGATCGCCGCCGCGATCGTCTTCCTCTGCTCCGAGCGCGCCTCATACGTCAGCGGCGCCGCCTGGTCGGTGGATGGCGGCACGGTGCAGGTCATCATTTGACCGACGCCGCAGTGCTGCTGCCGCTCTACGGCTGGCCCGACGAGCCGGGGCTGGTGTTCACCGAGCGGCGCGCGGACCTGCGCCGCCACGCGGGCGAGATCTCCTTCCCCGGTGGGCGCAGGGACGAGGGCGACGCCGACCTCGCGGCGACGGCGCTGCGCGAGGCGCAGGAGGAGATCGGCCTCGATCCCGCGCTGGTCGAGATCGGCGAGCAGCTGCCGACCACCGGCACCTTCGTCACCGGCTACCGCATCCACCCCTTCGTCGGCCGCATCCCCCACCCCGGCGAGCTCGGCCTCGAGCCCAACCCCGCCGAGGTCGAGACCGTCCTCACCTTCTCGCTCGAGATCCTGCGCGAGGGCTACGCGATGCGCCGTCTGGTCCGCCGCGGCATCCCGATCCACACCCCGACCTACGAGGTCGAAGGTCAGCTGATCTGGGGAGCCACCGCGCGGATCCTCGGCGACCTGCTGGACCGTCTCGGCTAAGACTTCCCGGGCTGGGGAACGATGCGGATGTAGGGCCGCGGCTCCTCCCAGCCCTCCGGGTAGATCTCCTTCGCCTCGTCGTTGGAGACCGAGCCGGCGATGATCACGTCATCGCCCTGCTGCCACTGGGCCGGGGTCGCGACTTTGTGTTCGGCGGTGAGCTGGAGCGAGTCGATCACCCGCAGGACCTCGTCGAAGTTGCGCCCGGTGGTCATCGGGTAGACGAGGATGAGCTTGACTTTCTTGTCGGGGCCGATGACGAAGACGTTGCGCACGGTCTGGTTGTCGACCGGCGTGCGGTCGGCGGCGTCGCCGGAGACGTCCGCCGGCAGCATCCCGTAGAGCTTGGAGACCTTGAAGTCGGCGTCGCTGACGATCGGGTAGTTCGGCGCCGCGCCCTGGGTGGCCTCGATGTCCTTCGCCCAATCCTCGTGCTTGTCGAGCGGGTCGACCGAGAGGCCGATGATCTTCACGTTGCGCTTCGCGAACTCCGGCTCGATGCTCGCCATGTAGCCGAGCTCGGTCGTGCAGACAGGCGTGAAGTCCTTCGGGTGCGAGAACAGCACCGCCCAGGAATCGCCGATCCAGTCGTGGAACTTGATCCGACCCTCGGTCGTGTCGGCTTCGAAATCGGGTGCTACGTCACCAAGCTTCAGCGCCATCGGACCGCTCCTCTCGGATATTCGCTTTCGGCATTTACCTTAATTCCAATCCGAGTTTAGCCATATCGACTCCCCGGCCGGCGACGGCAGACCGGGATGCGCCAGCGCTCGCCTGCGGCGCGCACGATCTCGCTCCCTTGCGCCAGGATCGCATCGTCGGCGCTGCCGCTCCGCCTCGTAGACGAAACGCCGCACAGGCGTTTCGACCAGGCGCTCCAGCAGGCGCTCGAGCCGCGGGCCGTGGATCGCGGCGAGCTCCTCCGGCTCCCCCTGCGCCGAGCCGAGCAGCCAGTACACAGCGGCCACGTCGCCGACCAGGTCGAGCACGGTGTCGGGGCGGGCGGGGTCGGCGAGCGCCGGCTCGATCCCGGCCGCCTCGATCGCCGCCAAGCTCTCCTCGCGGCGGCTCGTCCCGCGCACCGCCCAGCCCTCGGCGAGCAGACGCTCCCCCAGCGAGCGGCCGCGGCAGCCGCAACCGACGATCAGCGCCCGCGCCATCGCCGGGGTCTCTCAGTCCCCGCCGAACGGGTCGCCCCGCCGCAGCCGCTCCAGCTCCTCCTCTTCGACCTCGACCCGCAGCGCGTCCTCGTCGATCTCGGGGGCGCCGCGGCGGCGGCGCATCTCGTTCTGCGCCTCCAGCATCTGCCGCACGTCGTCGATCTCGTTCTGGACCTCGACTTCGGGCGCGCGGGTCGGCTTCCAGTCGACCAGGTCGGCGTTGCTGCCTTGGTAGAAGTGGCCGATCAGGAAGAGCACGCCGACCATGAACGCCAGCATCCCCAAGGTGACGCAGGATGAAACCCATGGGGCTCAGGATACGCCGCCGCGCCGGGTCACCTTTAATGCCCGGCTATGCCGGAGGCCTACCTAGTCGACGCGCTCCGCACGCCGATGGGCGCCTACCGCGGCGCCCTCTCCGGCGTGCGCCCGGACGACCTCGCCGCCCACGTCGTCCGCGCCACGGTCGAGCGCACCGGGGTCGACCCGGCGCGCGATCGTCGACGTCTACTTCGGCGCCGCCAACCAGTCCGGCGAGGACAACCGCGACGTGGCGCGGATGGCGGCGCTGCTCGCCGGGCTGCCGGACAGCGTGCCCGGGGCCACCGTCAACCGGCTCTGCGCCTCCGGCCTGGAGGCGGTCAACGCCGCCGCCCGCGCGGTCAAGCTCGGCGAGGGCGACTACTACCTGGCCGGCGGCGTCGAGTCGATGAGCCGCGCCCCCTGGGTCGTCGGCAAGCCGGAGCGCGGCCTGCCCCGCGGCGAGCAGACGATGCACGACACGACCCTGGGCTGGCGCTTCGTCAACCCGCGGATGGCCGAGCTGGGCGTCTCGACCGAGTCGATGGGCGAGACCGGCGAGAACGTCGCCGAGCGCTACGGAGTCGAGCCGCGAGGACCAGGACGCCTTCGCCCTGCGCAGCCACCAGCGCGCGGTCGCCGCCGCCGAGGCCGGGCTGCTTCGCCGAGGAGATCGTCCCGATCGAGGCTCCAAAGGGGCGGGAAACGGTCGTCGTCGACGCCGACGAGGGGCCCCGGCCGGACGCCTCGCTGGAGAAGATGGCGGCGCTGCGGCCGGTCTTCCGCGAGGGCGGCACGGTCACCGCCGGCAACGCCTCGACCCTCAACGACGGCGCCGCCTGCCTGCTGGTCGCCTCCGAGGCGGGGGTCGAACGGCTCGGCGCCGAGCCCCTGGCCCGAGTCGTCGCCAGCGGCGTCGCCGGCGTCGACCCCGCCTACATGGGCATCGGCCCGGTCGACGGCGATCCCGCGGGCGCTCGCCGCCGCCGGTCTCGACCTCGACCAGATCGACCTGATCGAGCTGAACGAGGCCTTCGCCTCGCAGGTGCTCGCCTGCGCCCGCGAGCTCGGCATCGACGAGGACCGCCTCAACGTCAACGGCGGCGCGATCGCCCTCGGCCACCCGCTCGGCTGCTCCGGCGCCCGCCTCGCCACCACCCTCGTGCGCGAGCTGCGCCGCCGCGACGGCCGCTACGGCATCGCCACCATGTGCGTCGGCGTCGGCCAGGGCCTGGCGACCGTCTTCGAAGCGGTCTAGAACCCTGATGGAGCCTTTCACCCCCTATAGGGGGACAAGGTTCAGGTAGCCTCGCGCGGCAATGACGACGGAGTTCACAGAACTTGCCAGCGTCGACGGGACGATCACCCCACCGCCGAGGCGACGGTGCCGATGAAGGACGACGGGCTCTACCGGGGCGACGGCGCCTTCGAGGTGATCCGGCTCTACGCTGGGCGGCCCTTCGCCCTCGCCGACCACCTCGACCGGCTGGAGCGCTCCGCCGCCGCGATCGAGCTCGAGTTCGACCGCGCCGCACTGGAGCGCGAGATCGACGCGCTGCTCGCCGTGGCCGGCGATGTCGACGGGCAGCTGCGGCTGATCGTCACCCGCGGCGGGCGGCGGATCGCGGCGACCGAGCCGCTGCCGCCCGCACGCCGAGACGCTGCGCCTCGCCACCGTCACCTACTCGCCCACCGTGATCCTCAACGGGGTCAAGTCGCTCTCCTACGCCGCCAACATGCAGGCGACGCGGCTGGCCCAAGCGCAGGGCGCCGACGAGGCGGTCCTGGTGCGTCCCGACGGCACCGTCCTGGAGCCGCCCACCTCGGCGATCTTCTGGGTCTCGCCCGAGGGGACGCTGCGCACGCCCGCGCTCGACGTCGGCGTGCTCGAGTCGATCACCCGCGACCGCCTGGTCAAGGCGCTGCACGTCGAGGAGGGCGCCTGGCCGGTCGACGACCTGCGGGCCGCCCATGAGGCCTTCCTCGCCTCGACCACGCGCGAGATCCAGGCCGTCGCCGCGATCGACGGCAGCGGGCTGGCCGAGGCGCCGGGGCCCGCACCCGCGAGGCCCAGGAGGCCTTCGCGGCGACCCTGGGACGAGAGCTTCGAGCACTGAGACGACACCGAGAAAGCAGGGGTGAGATGGACTTCCAGCTGACCGACGAGCAGCGCCTGATCTCCGAAGCGGCGCGCGAGTTCGCCGACCGCGAGATCGTCCCGCGGGTCAAAGAGAACGACCGCGCTGCTCGCTTCGACCGCGAGCTGGCGAGCAAGCTGGGCGAGGTCGGCTACCTGGGCGCGCCGGTCGCCGAGCAGTACGGCGGCCGCGGCCTCGACTACATCGGCTACGGGCTGATCGTCGAGCAGGTCGGCCGCGCCGACTCCTCCGCCCGCACCGTCGTCTCGGTGCAGACCTCGCTCGTCGCCGGCTCGATCGAGAAGTGGGGAACCGAGGAGCAGAAGCAGAAGTGGCTGCCGCGGCTCTGCTCGGGCGAGGCGCTCGGCTGCTTCGGCCTGACCGAGCCCGACACCGGCTCCGACGCCGCCAACCTGCGCACGCGGGCGACGAAGACCGACTCGGGCTGGTCGATCAGCGGCCAGAAGATGTGGATCTCGCTCGCCAACTTCTCCGAGGTGGCGCTGATCTTCGCCCAGACCGATCCCGAGAAGAAGCACCGCGGGCTCGCCTGCTTCCTCGTCCCGACCGCAAGCGAGGGCTTCACCACGCAGGAGATCCACGGCAAGCTCGGGCTGCGCTCCTCCGACACCGGCGAGATCTCGCTCGACGGCGTCGAGGTCGGCGAGGACGCGATGCTGGGCGAGATCGGCGACGGCTTCAAGGTCGCGATGAGCGCCCTCGACAACGGCCGCTACAGCGTCGCCGCCGGCTGCGTCGGCATCTGCGACGGCTGCGTCGACGCCTCGGTCGCCTACGCCAAGGAGCGCAAGCAGTTCGGCGTGCCGCTGGCCCGCTTCCAGCTGGTCCAGGAGATGATCGCCGACATGATCCTCAAGCGCGACGCCTGCGCGGATGCTGGTCTACCGCGCCGGCGTGCTGAAGGACGAAGGCAAGCCGAACACGATGGAGACCTCGGTGGCGAAGCTCTACGCGACCGAGTCCGCGGTCGAGTGCGCCAACCTGGCGATCCAGGTCCACGGCGGCGCCGGCTACGTCGACGACTACCCGGTCGAGCGCTACCTGCGCGACGCGCGGGTCACGACCCTCTACGAGGGCACCTCGCAGATCCAGAAGCTGATCATCGGCCGCGCCGCGACCGGGATCAACGCGATGATGCCGCTGGAGGCCGGCAAGGACTGATGGCGGAACTGGTCGAGAGCTCGCGTCGACGGCCACGTCGCGCTGCTGCGGCTCAACCGGCCGGAGGCGCGCAACGCGCTCTCGCCGGAGATGATGGAGGAGATCGCGGTCGAGCTGGAACGGCTCGATCCCGACCCCGACGTCCGCTGCGTCGTCATCGCCGGCTCCGAGAAGGTCTTCGCCGCCGGAGCCGACATCCGGGCGCTGAGCGAACGCAGCTTCGCCGACGCGCTGAGCCATCCCTCCGCCTCCTTCTGGCGCCGCGTCGCTGCGATCAAGACGCCGCTCGTCGCCGCGGTCTCCGGCTTCGCCCTCGGCGGCGGCTGCGAGCTGGCGCTGGCCTGCGACATGATCGTCGCCTCCGACACGGCCCGCTTCGGCCAGCCAGAGATCACCCTCGGGATCATCCCCGGCGGTGGCGGCACGCAGCGGCTGGCACGCGTGCTCGGCAAGCAGCGGGCGATGGAGTACGTGCTCACCGGCCGCCAGCTTCGACGCCGACATGGCGCGCGAGATGGGTCTGGTCAACAAGGTCGGCAAAGAAGAGCCGCTGGCTGGAGGAGGCGATCGAGCTGGCCCAGACCGTCGCCGAGCGGCCGCCGATCGCCGTCCGCCTCGCCAAGCAGGCGGTGCTGGCCGCCGAGGAGACGGCGCTCGCGGCCGGGCTGGAGAACGAGCGCCGGCTCTACGAGCTGGCGATGGCGACCGAGGATCGGGTCGAGGGAATGCAGGCCTTCCTCGAGAAGCGGGAGCCGAGGTTCGAGGGGCGGTGAAGGTCGAGCGGGTCGGCGTCGTCGGCGCCGGCACGATGGGCGCCGGAATCGCCCAGGTCGCGGCGCTGGGCGGCTACGAGACCCGCCTGCACGACCCGGTTCCGGCGGCGCTCGAAGCGGGGATCGAGCGGCTGCACGGGGCGCTGGCGAAGGGCAGCGCGAAGGGTCTGCTGGAGCGACGAGGACGCCGACACGGCCAGCGGGCAGGTCGGCGCGGCGACGAGTCTCGCCGACCTCGGCGAACTGCGAGCTGGTGGTCGAGGCGGCCCCCGAGGACCTGGAGCTGAAGCGGCAGCTGTTCGCCGCCCTGGCCGAGACCTGCGGCCCGGAGACGATCCTCGCCAGCAACACGTCCTCGCTGCCGGTGACGGCGATCGCCGCGGAGGTGCCTTGCCCCGAGCGCGTCGTCGGCATGCACTTCTTCAACCCGCCGGCGCTGATGCGAGCTGGTCGAGGTGGTCGCGACCGAGCGCTCCAGCGCCGCCGCGCTGGATGCCACCGCCGAGGTCGGACGGCGCATGGGGCGCACGCCGATCCGGGCCAAGGACAGCCCCGGCTTCATCGCCAACCGCCTCGCCCGCCCCTTCACGCTGGAGTCGCTGCGGATGCTCGCCGACGGCATCGCCGACGCTACCGCGATCGACCGCATCTGCCGGCTCGGCGGCGGCTTCCGCATGGGGCCCTTCGAGCTGATCGACCTGATCGGCCTCGACGTCAACCTCAGCGTCGCCCACTCCTTCTACCGCCAGGGAGGCGAGCCCGAGCGCTGGCGACCGAGCGCGATCCAGGAGCAAATGGTCGGGCGAGGGCCGGCTGGGCCGCAAGAGCGGCCGCGGCTTCTACCAGTACGGCGACAGCCCGCACCGCGAGTCCGACCCCGACCTGGGGGTCGACGCCCCCACGCTCGACCCGGCCGAGCTGGCGAAGATCGACCCGGCCGCCGAGGCCGTGCTGCCCCGCCTCTTCGCCCAGATCGCCAACGAGGCGGCGTTCGCGCTCGAAGAGGAGGTCGGCTCGCCGGCCGACATGGACACCGCGATGCGGCTCGGCTTCAACTGGCCCCGCGGGCCGCTGGAGCTGACCGAGCTGATCGGCACCGAGCGCGCCGTCGGCCTGCTGGAGGAGCTGCGCGCCGGGCACGGCGACGCTTACCGACCCGCCCCGCGGCTGATCGCCTCGACGACGGGAGGCCAGTGAGCGAGCTCGAGCAGGCGCGCCGCGGCCTAGTCGCCGCCTTCGACCCGCCGGTGGTCGAGGACGAGCGCGGCCGCGTGGTCTGGGACCTGCGCTCCTACGAGTTCCTCGACGGCGAGGCACCGGACACCGTCCACCCCAACCTCTGGCGGCAGGGCCAGCTCAACCGGATCGCCGGACTCTTCGAGCTGGCGCCGGGCTTCTACCAGCTGCGCGGCTTCGACCTCTCGAACATGCACGTGGTCGAGGGCGACGAGGGGATCGTCGTGATCGACCCGCTGGTCTCGACCGAGACCGCGGCGGCGGCGCTGGCGCTCTACCGCGAGCACCGCGGCGAGCGTCCCGTCACCGGCCTGATCTACACCCACAGCCACGTCGACCACTTCGGCGGCGCCAAGGGCGTCGTCTCGGAGGAGGATGTCGAGTCCGGGCGCGTGCCCGTCCTCGCCCCCTCCGGCTTCCTCCACCACGCGGTCAGCGAGAACGTCTTCGCCGGGACCGCGATGGGTCGCCGCGCCGGCTACATGTACGGGGCGCTGCTCGAGCGCGGCCCCACGGGCCAGGTCGGCTCCGGGCTCGGCCAAACGACCTCGCTGGGAACGATCACGCTGATCCCACCCACGGTCGAGATCGCCGCGACCGGCCAGGCCGAGAGCGTCGACGGGGTGGAGATGACCTTCCAGCTCACCCCGGGCACCGAGGCGCCGGCGGCGATGAACATTCACTTCCCGCGGGCGCGGGCGCTCTGCGTCGCCGACAACGTCGCCCGCTCGATGCACAACATCCTCACCCCGCGCGGCGCCCTGGTCCGCGACCCACGCGTCTGGGCCCACTACCTGGACGAGGCGATCGAGCTCTACGGCGCCGGGTCCGACGTGCTCTTCTCCGGCCACAACTGGCCCTGCTGGGACGGCGAGCGGATCGTCGACTACCTGGAGAAGCAGCGCGACCTCTACACCTACCTGCACGACCAGACCCTGCGCCTGCTCAACAAGGGGTACACCGGGCCGGAGATCGCCGAGCTGGTCGAGCTCCCACCGAGCCTCGCCGAGGAGTGGCACTGCCGCGAGTTCTACGGCACGGTCAGCCACAACACGAAGGCGATCTACCAGCGCTACATGGGCTGGTTCGACGGCAACCCGGCCCACCTCTGGGAGCACCCGCCGCAGCAGCAGGCGCGCCGCTACGTCGAGTTCATGGGCGGCGCCGAAGCGGTGCTGGAGAAGGCGCGCCGGTCGTTCGACGAGGGCGACTTCCGCTGGGTCGCCGAGGTCGTCAACCACGTCGTCTTCGCCGAGCCCGAGAACGAGGCGGCGAAGGAGCTGCAGGCGCAGGCGCTCGAGCGGCTCGGCTACGGCGCCGAGAACGCGACCTGGCGCAACTTCTTCCTGACGGGGGCGAAGGAGCTGCGCGAGGGGATAGGCGGCACGCCGACCTCACCCGCGCCCCCTGACGTCGTCGCCAACCTCTCCGTCGCGCAGCTGCTCAACGCGATGGCGATCCGACTCGACGGCCCGCGCGCCTGGGACAGCAACCTGCGGATCGACTGGACGATCTCAGAGCCCGATGAGGAGCACGCGCTGACCGTGCGCAACGGCGTGCTGCGTCACCGCAACGGTTGCCACGAGCCGGAGGCCGACGCCACCCTCCTAGTCGACCGCGCTGGGCTCAACAAGCTGCTGTTGGACCCAGAATCGATCGCGGAGCTAGCCGAGAGCGGCCGCCTGCGAATCGAGGGCGACGGCGAGAAGCTGGGCGAGCTCCTCGGCCTGCTCGACGAACCGGACCCCAGCTTCGCGATCGTCACCCCGGACTGAGCCAAACCCAAGCCAGGTCTGGCAACCGATCGGCTCAGCCGCCCAAGCGGATAGGTACCCGTTTGGTGGACTTGCTCGAGGCGCCGTTGGCGGCGGTGGCTTTGACCGTGATCTTCGCCTTCACCTTTCCGCCCGCTTTCAGCACGCCTTTGATCTTCTTCGCCAGCGCCCGCTTGAACTTGACCCTGACCTTGGTCGGCTTGCCCGGCGGGATCGGCTTCCCGACCGCCTTGACCCGCACGGCCTTCGACGCATGCGCGAAGCCGCTCGGCAGATTGACGCTGACCGCGACGCTGGCGAAGACCGGCTGATTGGGCGAGGTGACCGTGGTCGTCACCCCGTTCGGGCTCGCGCTGGTCGAAGAGCCGCCGGCACCGACCTGCACGGTCGCTTTTTTCGGCGGGGCGATCGCGAAGCTGGTCGGCGAGACGAAGCCCCCAGCGAGCGTTTTCAGTTTGCCGTCGGCGAGGTTCATCGCGATGATCGAGCCAGTGCCGGCCGAGGTCCCGGTCGAGCCGATGTAGAGGGTCTTGCCGTCGGAGGAGAGGCCGAGGCCCGCCGGCGTGCCGATCTGGCTGTTGCTGGCGATCAGCTCCGGTTTGCCGTCGCCCACCCAGCTGTAGACGCCGCCCGACTGGGTGTAGGGAACCGCGTCGGTAACGAAGAAGCGGTAGCCGGCCGGGGTCGTGCCGATCGTGATTCCGAACAAGGCCACGAAGGGGCCTTTCTTGAAGGTGGTGGCTTTCCATTTGCCGCCCGCCTGCTCGACCTTGACCACGCCGCGCTCTTTGAAGCCGTTGACGAAGGCGGGGCCTCCCGGCGCCAGCGCGATGCTGTGCGCCCGTTTGAGCACGGTCTCGTCTCCCAGCAGGGATTTCGTCGCGCCGGTTTTGGGATCGATGCGCACGACCGAGGCGAAGAAGAAGTCGGTGACGAGGAAGTCGCCGAGCACGGGGTCGTAGACGATCCCCCACGGGTTGCGCAGAAGCGGATCGAACTGTTTGGTCAGCCGCGTGACCGCGCCGGTTTTGAGGTCGATCTTGTGGACCGCGCTAGCGCCGATGTCGGTGACGTAGAGGTTGCCGTCGGGCCCGAAGGCGATGTCGCGGATACCCGAGAAAGGCGCGCCCTGGTGGACCAGGGTCGTCGTCCCGTTCTCGGGATCGACCTTGTAGACCGCGCCGCTGCCGACGTTGGCGCTCGAGTCGGCGACGTAGATGTCGCCTGGGATCGCTTTGGCTTTGGTGCCCCCCGGTCCGGCGGGACCGGGCTCAGGGGCATCGCCCGGATCGCCGGGAGTCGGAGCCGAGGGGCGGGTGGCGGTGAAGGTGCCAGAGGGCTCGGGAGAGGCGTCATCGTCCCAGTCCCCGGTAATCGTTTTGCTGTCCGCGGAAATCGTTCCCGTAAAGGTCGCGGAGTAGCTGGTCAGCGGTTCGTAGGGACCGGTAGTGAGCGTCACGGACGTCCCGTTTGCCGTCCCTTTGACGGGGAAAGTGCAACATCCACCTTTCCCGGTGCCGGAGAACGCCCCCGTTGATTTGTTCATCGACGTGATCGTCCAAGTCTGCGCACCCGCCCCACCGCTCCCGCAGCAGCTCCACGTCCCGGTCAGGTCGTGCGGGGTGCTGGCCGCCGCCGAGCCGGCGCCGCCGAGCAGCGCGCAGGCAAACGCGGCGATCGCCACGACTCCGCGCAGCCGCATGGAGGATCTCCCCAACACTTGAGCGCAGTTAACTAGACGGATGACTGGCCGGTCAATACCCAATACCGGGGTTGCCGCTCCCGCACCGTGCCTTTCACCCAGGACCTCAGCCGCGCCTGAGCCGGAACATCGCCTCATCGACGTAGCACCAGCTCCAGTCTTCGCCGGGCTCGGCGGAGCGGACGATCGGGTGGCCCGTCTCCCGATGGTGTGCAGTGGCGTGCTTGCCCTCCGAGTTGTCGCAGCAGCCGATGTGACCGCAGCTCTGGCACATCCGCAGGTGCACCCAGCTCATCCCTTGCTCCAGACACTCCTCACAGCCGGGCACGTCGGCCGGCAGGTCGAAGCGCTGGATCGAGTCGATGTGGGTGCAGGTGGGAGCCGTGCTACGACCTTAGAGCACGGCGGCTCTCTCAGACATTCGTCTGCTGAGACAAAGAGTTACACTTTCGTTTCCCACGCGTTACACCTGGATCCCTAAGGTCGGTGCATGGAAGCGATGAGGCAGAGCTGGACAGACGACCGTCTCGACCATCTATCCCACCGGATGGACGAGCGCTTCGACCATGTCGAAGGCGAGATCAAGGCAATTGCCAAGGATCTGCGGGGTGAGATGCAGGCAACCGCCAAGGATCTGCGGGGCGAGATCAAGGACCAAGGCAAGGAACTCCGCGCGGAGATGGCCGGGGTCGAAGGGCGGCTCCGCGCCCAGGCGAGCGAGCACTACGTCAAGACGCGGGAAGAGATCGCCAAGCTGCACAACGACAACCGCCAGGTGCACGCAGAGATGCAGGCTGTCCATGGTGAGATGCACGCACTGCAGCGGACGATCATCCAAGTCGGCGGAGGTATGGCAATCACCCTGATCGTCACCGTCCTGGGACTGCTGATCGCCAAGCTCTGAGCCCTGTCCGCCGTCGTTCCCGTCCCCCGGCCGTATCTGCAATGGTGGGCGGATGAGCGGCGCCGAAGCAGGCGGGGAGCCGATCACCGAGGAGGGGATCGCCGCCCTGCGCGAGGAAATCGAGCAGCTGGAAGGACCGGGCCGGACCGCAATGGCAGCCCGGATCAAGGTCGCTCGCGAGGAGGGCGACCTCAAGGAGAACGCCGAGTATCACATCGCCAAGGAGGACCAGGCGCATCTGGAGACCAAGATCAAGCGCCTACGCGAGCGCCTGCGCACTGCGGTCGTGGTCGAGATCGACGGCGACGCCGATCGCTTCAGCTTCGGCCGTACGGCGGAGGTGCTCGACGAGACGAAAGGCGCGGTCAACACCTGGACCCTGGTCGGCTCCACCGAAGCCGACTTGAGCGTCGGTCGCCTCTCGGCCGAGTCGCCGATCGGTCAGGCGCTGATGGATGCCGAGCCCGGCAAGCCAGTCGAGGTCGAGACCCCACGCGGCAGCCGCACCTTCGTCGTGCAGAAGCTGATCGGCTGAGCCGCGGCGCGATCCGCGTCAGGTCAGCAACAGGACCCAGGCAACCGTCGCCAACACCGCGGTGACGATCAGCCGCGCACCGAGTTCGCGGTCCTGCTGAAGTTGCGAGATGCCGATGAGCAATCCCGCGGGCGGCAGCACGATCGCGATCGCAAACGGAAAGATCGAAGACAGGTTCCTACCCACGGGCCAACCCTAGCTGCCGACGGCTGCGCCGCTCTCTACGACCCGGGCGTCGGGGCGATCTCGGTGGGCTCGCCGCCGGGCATCCAGTGGGCCTCGGGGCTGGGCGGCGTGTCGCGCAGGTACCACTCGGCGTCGAGGGCGCCCATGCAGCCGGTGCCGGCGGCGGTGACCGCCTGGCGGTAGGTCCGGTCGACGACGTCGCCGACGGCGAAGACGCCGGCCAGGTTGGTCTTGGTCGAGCCGGGCTCGGTGCGGATATAGCCGTCCTCGTCGGTCTCGATCTGGTCGCCGACGATCTCCGATTTCGGGATGTGGCCGATCGCGACGAAGGCCCCTTCGGTGCCGAAATCCTCGGTCTCGCCGGTCTCGGCGTTGCGCAGGCGGACGTGGTCGAGGTTGCCGCCGTCGCCGCCGACGAACTCCTCCGCGACGAACGGGGTCTTGAACTCGATGTTGGGCTGCTCGGCGGCCCGCGCGTGCATGATCTTCGAGGCGCGGAAGTCGTCGCGGCGGTTGACGATCGTCAGCTCGCTGGCGAACTTGGAGACGAAGATCGCGTCCTCCATCGCCGAGTCGCCGCCGCCGATCACGATCACCTTTTTGCCTTTGAAGAAGGCGCCGTCGCAGACGCCGCAGGTGGAGACGCCGCAGCCGCTCAGCTCGAGCTCGCCGGGTATGCCGAGCCGGCGCGGCTCCGCCCCCATCGCCAGGATCACGGTTTTGGCGAGGTGCTCCTCGTCGCCGAGGAAGACCCTGTGCAAGCCCCCGTCCTCGCTGAGCTCGACCCGGTCGACGTCGTCGGTGACGAACCGAGTGCCGAAGCGCTCCGCCTGGGCGCGGAACTGGTTCATCATCTCCGGCCCCATGATCCCCTCGGGATAGCCGGGATAGTTCTCGACGTCGGTCGTGTTCTGCAGCTGGCCGCCCCACTGGAAGCCCTCGAAGACGAGGGGCTCGAGGTTGGCGCGCGCGGTGTAGAGCGCGGCGGTATAGCCGGCCGGGCCCCCACCGACGACGATCACGTTCTCGGTCTTCTTTTGGTCTGCCATATCTGCCGCCGGAAGTCTAATACTTTACTTTTTATAGTAACGCGTTAGGCAACCGCGGTCACTCAGCCGTGGCCGGCTCCAGCTGCCTCTCCGGCTCCCTGCCGCGGTCGATCGGAAGCTCCGATTCTTCCCAGTGGTGGACCCTGTTTCGCAGCTGGAAGAAGGCGACGACGCCGAACGGGATCGGCAGCCAGAAGGCGACCAGCCGGTAGATCAGGATCGCCGGGAAGACCGTGCCCTCGGGAATGCCGAAGAGGACGAAGGCGCCGATCATCCCCGCGTCCACCGCACCCACCCCTGCCGGCGCCAGCGGGAAGAGGTTGCCGACCATGCCGAGGAAGAAGCCCTGGACGACGACCGCCAGCGGCACGTGCACGCCGAACGCTTTGAACGAGGCCCAGAGGATGCCGATGTTGGTCGCCCAGTAGCCGACGGCGCCGATCACCGCCAGCCCACCGCGACCGGGGTGGATCAGCAGCCGGAAGCCGAACCTGACCCCCTCACCGACCGTCGCCATCGCTTTGGCGACTTTGTCGGCGATCGCCCTGCTGCGCGGCCGGTGCACGTGCGAGGTGAGCCGTTCGCGCAGGTCGGCCGGGATCAGGGCGGCGAGCACACCGAAGATCAGGATCAAGCCCGAGATCGCCGCCGGGATGATCGTCAGCTCGACCGACGCCTTGCCGGGCATCACGCCGGTTCGCAAGAGCACCCCGAAGACGATCAGCGCCAGCGGGTAGAAGACATACTGGAGGGTGAGGAAGGCGACCATCCGCCGCGCTACCTCGCTACGGATCATCCCGGCCCGGCGCAGCGCCCAGTAGGTAAGGGCGATCCCACCTGCTCCGCCAGCCGAAAAGAGGCGGGTCGCGGCCACTCCGGCGAGATTGATGTCGTAGGTCTCGCGCCAGCTGAGCCGCAGTACGTCGCCGCCGACAACCGCCTTGAAGAGCGCGATGTAGGTCGCTATCGCGGCCAGCTCGAACCCGATCGCGACGACGATCCAGATCGCCTCCGCTTCACCCAGCTTGCTCATCGCGTCGCCCAGCCCGACCAGCTTCGGGAAGAGGAAGTAGATGCCGATCACCAGCAGGAGGACGACGAGCAGCGTCTGCGCTACCCGCCGCCGGGTGAGCAGCGGCAGCTCAAAGCCGCCGTTTCCGTTCACCGGCTGCTCGGGAGACACCCTTGGGAAGCTACCCGCTGGCCAGGCGCTCCAGACTTCGCAGGCGTCGATTCACCGCCAGGACCGCCGGTTCGGCGAGCGGCTCACCGCGCTGCACGGCGGCGACCAGGCCGGCGCCGGCGGCGAGGTCGGTGACGTAGTGCTCGCCCAGGTAGACGAGGGCGAAGCCGAGCGTCAGCGCGTAGCCCCAGCCGGCAGCCCCCGCGCCGCGGCCGGTCTCGGCCAGCGAGATCGCCGCGCTGACCGAGGTGGCGAAGTGCAGCGAGGGCATCGCCGCCCAGGGATTGCCGCCCAGCGCCCCGTACATCGCCGGCCAGGCCGATTTCCAGGTCTCCTCGCCGACCTCGACCATGATCCGCCGCACCTCCTCGCCGGCGTGGCCCTGCTCCGAGGCCCACCAGGGCGGCGCGGTTGGGGCGGCGAAGTAGACGGCGCAGCCAATGTCGAAGACGGCGGCGAGGCGGCGGGCGGCACGGGGAAAGTGATCTGGGTGGCGGAGGAGGATGAAGAGCAGCGCCGCGTAGGGCTCGAGGAACCAGAGCCAGTGCACCCAGGTGAGAAAGCGGTTGAGAATCCCGACCCGGGGCAGGCGGGCGAGGGCACGCTGGAGGCGCACGTTCGGCAGCTGGCCGAGGCCGATGACCCGGTCGACGACGATCGGGTAGCGGATCCGCAGGCGGGCGCGAAGCCGCTCGGGGTCGTCGTAGGGAAGCTCGTGGACCATCGTGAAGGCCCACATCTGCAGCGCGTACATCGCGACGTCGCGCTTGCGCGAGCGCGGCCGCAGGACGGCGAGCCCGAGCGGCCCGGCGGCGCAGGCCGCGACCGTCACCGGAGCGGGGATGCGCGCCCGGCGGCGCAGCAGGGGCACTGCGACCGCGGCGCCGATCGCCGCGGCAGCCCCGACGCGCACCGCCTTGCCCAGCATCGGAGATGAACCACTCGAGCGGGTCCCCATGAGGCCGGCGAGTATAGGAGCAGGCCCCCGGTCGCGAGCCAACGTGCGCACGGCGGGGCGCCCCCTCGCGTGATTAGAATGGCCGCGCTTTGGCGCCCAACTCTCCTGGCACCGACCAGATCGACACGCTGCTTTGGATCGGCTTCGTCGCCGCGACGATCCTCGTCCTCGCGATCGTCGGCGGGCTGCTCTACGCGCTGCGCCGCTACCGCGCCGAGCGCGGCGCCGAGCCGCGCCAGGTCACCGGCGGCCGGCTGATCCAGCTGAGGGTCGGGGCGACGCTGGGCATCTTCGCGGTGGCGCTCTTCGTGCTCAGCGTCATCTACACGGACAAGGCGCGCGAGACTCCGGCGACCGGCACCGCCGGCCTCCAGGTCTCGAGCTCCGAGCCGCTGAAGATCACGACCACCGGCCAGCAGTGGCTGTGGCGCTACGACTACCCGAACGAAGCCTTCTCCTACTACAAGCTCGTCGTCCCGGTCGACACCGCGGTCGAGCTCGATCTCGTCTCGACCGACGTCGTCCACACCTGGGACGTCCCCGCCCTGGCCGGCAAGCGCGACGCGGTCCCGGGCAAGACCAACCACGTCGTCTTCCGCGCCGACGAGGAGGGGACCTACCGCGGCCAGTCGGCCACCCTCTCGGGCCAGGCCTACGCGGCGATGCGGACCGAGGTCGAAGTGGTCTCGCCGGAGGAGTACGAGTCCTTCGTCGAAGGCACCAAGCAGGACATCCAGGCCGCCCAGGACAACGTCGTCAGCCAGATCGAAAGAGGAGAAACGCCTTGAGCGCGTCCCCCACGAAGCGCCCCGAGCTGGTCGTCGACGGCTTCCCCGCGCGCCGCCCGCGCTGGATGGAGCTCGCAACCAGCGCCGATCACAAGGACGTCGGCCGGGTGCTGATCGCCGGCTCCCTCGGCTTCCTCTTCATCGCCCTGATCGAGCTGCTGCTGATGCGGCTGCAGCTGGCAATCCCCGAGAACACCTTCCTCGACCCGGTCACCTTCGACCGGATGCTCTCGCTCTACGGCGCGACCGCGATCTTCCTCTTCGCCGTCCCGCTTGCGCTCGGCTTCTTCTACTACGTGGCCCCGCTGCAGATCGGCGCCCGCGGCACGGCGTTGCCGCGGCTCGGCCAGCTTGGCACCTGGCTCTACATCGCCGGCGCCACCGTGCTCTACGCGGGCTTCCTCTTCACCCCGAGCGAGGCCGGCGTCAACCCCCTGCCGCCGCTCTCCGCGCTTGCCTTCCTGCCCGACAACGGCGTCGACGCCTGGGCCGCCTCGACCGGCCTGGCGACGCTCGGCTTCGTCCTGATCGCGATCGACCTGACGGCGACGCTGCGCCGGCTGCGCGCCCCGGGCATGGCCTGGCGGCGGTTGCCGGTCTTCTCCTGGGCGGCGGCGATCTGCTCCTGGCTACTGATCGCGATCGGGCCGGTGATGCTGGCGGCGATCTCGATGCTGCTGATCGACCGCAACTTCGAAGGCATCTTCTTCGCCGGCGACGCCGGCGGCTCGCCCCTCCTCTGGCAGCACCTGAGCTGGATCTTCTACACCGGTGCCTACATGCTGGTCCTGATCTTCGCCCTCGGCGCGCTCGCCGAGATCGTGCCGGCCTTGGCCCGTAAGCCGCTCTTCAACCGCGGCGCGACGATCGGCTCGCTGGTCGCGATCGCCGTTATCGGCACCCTCGCCTGGATGCAGAACATGTTCAGCGCGCCGATCGGGATCGGCTGGATGTACTTCGCGATGGCGATGTCGCTGGCGCTGATCGTCCCCTTCGGACTGGTCTTCTTCAACCTGATCGCGACCCTGGTCGGCGGCGCGGTGAGACTGCGGGCGCCGCTGCTCTTCGCCGCCGGAGCGATCGCGGCGATCGCGATCGGGCTGGCCTCCGAGGCCTCCCACTCGATGGTCGCCGCCGGCTGGCGCCTCCAGCACACGACCGACAGCACCGCGGCGACCCACTTCGCGCTGGTCGGCGGCGCCGTCTTCGGCGGCTTCGCGGCGCTGCACTGGTGGTTCCCGAAGATGACCGGCCGCACGATGGGCGAGACCCTGGCCCGCTTCTCCTTCTGGACGATGAGCGTCGGGATCCTACTGGCCTTCGTGCCGCTCTTCCTCGCTGGCGGCGTCGAGGGGCAGCCGATCGACGCCTACAAGTTCTTCGACGGGACCGGCGTCACCACCTACAACCTGATCGCCACGATCGGCGCCTTCGTCCTCACCGTGGGCATCCTGATGACGTTGGCCAACGCGATCCTCAGCCGCGAGGGCGGCGCCCCGGCCGGGCACGACGCCTGGGGCGGCGACTCGCTCGAGTGGTTCGCGCTCTCGCCGCCGGACCCGCACAACTTCGACGTGCTGCCGGACGTGCGCAGCCCCAGGCCGATGCGCGACATCCGCGCCGCGGTCGCCCGGCGCGGAGACCGTCCCGCCGAGCGGTCGGCGCACGAGTCGCAGCCGGTAGCCTGACGCGCATGAGCGGCGCTCAGACGGCTGCCATCCCGCAGCGCCCCGCCGCGCTTGCGGTCCTGCGCGACTACCTCACGCTGACCAAGCCGAAGGTGCAGTCGCTGCTGCTCTTCACCACGGTGACGACGATGTACGTGGCGGGCGATCCGTCGATCGGCCTCGTCTTCCTCACCTGCCTGGGCGGCGCGCTCTCGGCCGGCGGCGCCGGCGCGATCAACCACGCGATCGATCGCGACATCGATCGCACGATGGCGCGCACCGCCACCCGCCCGGTGGCCAGCGGCCGCATCTCGCCCGCCGCCGCGATCGGCTTCGGCGCGCTGCTCGGGGCCTCGTCCTTCACCCTGCTCGTACTCACGGTCAACCCGCTCGCGGCGGCGCTCTCGCTTTCCGGCCTCTTCGGCTACGTCTTCGTCTACACGCTCTGGCTCAAGCGCTCGACGCCGCAGAACATCGTCATCGGCGGCGCCGCGGGCGCCGTGCCGCCGCTGGTCGCCTGGGCCGCCGTCACCGGCGGGCTCAGCGGCACCGCCTTCTACCTCTTCGCGATCGTCTTCTTCTGGACCCCGCCGCACTTCTGGGCGCTCTCGCTGCTGATGAAGGACGAGTACGCCAAGGCCGGCGTGCCGATGATGCCTGTCGTCCGCGGCGAGGCGGAGACGCGCCGCCAGATCCTCCTCTACACGATCCTGCTCTACGCGGTCACCCAGCTGCCCTTCTGCGCAGGCGCCTTCGGGGTCGAGTACCTGGTCGTCTCGATGGCCCTCGGCGGCGCCTTCATCTACTGCGCCGTGCGGCTGCTGCGCAGCGCCGACCGCCGCTGGGCGCTGCGCACCTACCTCTTTTCGCTCGCCTACCTGGCGCTGCTCTTCTTGGCGATGCCGCTCGACCGGCTGGTCTAGTAGAAATCCGGCCGTGGATCGCGAGACCTTGAGACGGGACATGGTGGCCGGCCTGCTGGCGGGTGGAATCGCCGCCGGGATCTTCGCCCTCTGCTTCGTAGCCGCGACCCTCTACATCGCATCGTGAGCGAGCATCGCGACATCTCCGAGCCGGGCGAGCTCGTCTACCCGCCGCGCCCATCCTGGGCGCCGGCCGTGTTCGCCTTCGCCGCCGCCCTCGCCGTCTGCGGGATCTTCATCGAGTTCATGTTCACCGGCTGGATCTATGCGGTCCTCGGGCTGGTGGTGCTCCTCTTCGCCCTGCGCAGCCTGGTCCGCGGCGCCGTCCGCGACTACTTCCGCCTGCCGCGCAAGCAGCACGCCCGCGGCGCCGTGCTGCCGGTCGAGACGGTTGAGCTCCCGCCTTCCTGACCTGCTGCGACGACGTCAGTCCGGGGTCATGCCAGAGGTCGCGCCGGTTGCGGTCCAGCAGCGCACGATGTCGCGGATCGAGAGGACTCCGACCAGATCGCCCCCCTCGAAGACGACGAGGTGGCGAATGCCCCGCGTGGACATCTCGGAGGCCGCCCGCTCCAGGCTCCAGTCCGGCGAGGCGGCGACAAGGCCCTCGCTCATGTGCTCGGAGACGAGCTCGACGTCGGGGTCCTGTCCCTCGCCGAGCGAGTTGAGGATGTCGCGCTCGGTGACGATGCACGGCACTGGGCGCTCGTCGTCGCTGACCAGCGCGGCCCCGATCCCCTTGTCGACCATCATCGTGGCCGCCTCCCGCAGCGTGTGCGACGGGCCGACCGTCAGCACCACCTCCGACATCCCATCCCTCACCTGCATTCTCGCCCTCCATTCGCGGCTCGCGGGTTAGTGAGAATCGTCTCAAGCCTACCCGACCCGCCGGGCACGGCAAGCCATAGGCGTGGTCGCCAGCTTCGACTCGATCACGGCGAAGAACGAACGTTATGGGCTGCACTCGGAGGCTAAGGGCAGATCGCCCGTAAGCGCTCACGGTACCGGCGCATCGTGGGAGGCGAGAAATCCTCATGGAAGGTGTAGCCGGTGGACTTGATCCAGCCCCAACCTGCCGACGTGAAGCCGAAACGCGGGTGCGACGTAACCTCGCCGTGACCGATTACACCTCGGAGGGGGATGGCCAAGCGCTCGCGAAGCCAGCACGTCAGCCGATAGGAGGCGAGGCGCATCCGCCGGTTGCTCACTACCTCGCGGTCGCTCCGTCCTACGTGCTCGACCCCAATCGCCCAGGGCGAGACGCCGAATGCATGCTTGGCGAGAACATCGAGCGGGGCGAGTTGGGTGATCCTCCCCTGGGGATCGATAATGAAGTGAACCCACGTTGCATCAGGAGCGGTATTCCAATAACCGATCGCCGATTCCTGCGTCGCGCTTGCAGTCCAGTGCTCAACGATCAGGCGGGGCCTGAATCTGTCGGTGCCGTACATGAATCGCGACCACTTACGGGTATCGTCGACGCGCTCAGGCCAGTACGCCAACTTGACCTGCCTCATCGACGGGCGTGTAGCCGCCGACGCTGGCATGGCGGTCATAGCGACAAGAACTGCGGTAGCGAGGACGATTGGGAACCGAATCGAAGCCCGGTGGTGGCGCGATTCCCCTGACCCGTCCATGCATCTCGAATCGTACCCAATACAAATTGGGTCAGGACCTAGATAAATCCGCAAGCAACAGCCAAACCAAGCACTTCTACCTCAGGACGGCTCTGTGGCTTTAGGGCGGCCCCGACGTATAGACTCCGGCGCGCTCCGCGCCGCATGACGATGCTCAAGCCACCGACCCCGATCCGCGTCCTCCTCGCCCTCGCCGCTCTCGCAGCGGTCGCCGTGGCCGTCTCGGGCTGCGGCACGAGCACCGCCGACGAGGAGCGCGGCCGCACCCTCTTCGTGCAGAAGTGCGGCGTCTGCCACACGATGGCCCAGGCGGGGACCACCGCCCAGATCGGGCCCGACCTCGACGCCGCCTTCGCCGCCGCCCGCGCCGCCGGCGAGGGGGGCGAAACGATCGAAGGGATCGTCGAGGCGCAGGTCGAGTTCCCGCGCCCCAGCACCGACAACCCCGCCGCCTCGATGCCGGCCGACATCGTCACGGACCAGGACCTCGAGGACGTCGCCGCCTACGTCGGCATGTACGCCGGGGTGCCGGGCGCTGCGCCGCCCAAGGTTCAGGGTGGTCCCGGCGCCCAGGTGTTCGCCAGCAACGGCTGCGGCGGCTGCCACACGCTCGCCGAGGCGCAGTCCGGCGGGACCACCGGCCCCAACCTCGACGAAGTCCTGCCCGGCCAGACCGCGGCGATGATCGAAAAATCGATCGCCGACCCCAACGCGACGATCGCCAAGGGCTTCCCCCCGAACGTGATGCCGGCCGACTACGCCCAAAGCCTGACGCCCAAGGAACTGGAAGACCTCGTCCAGTACCTGCTGCAGGGCACGCAGCAGGGCGGCTCGAAGAGCAAGAGCGGCTGAGCGCGGCGGCCGCTCACGGCCGTTGACATCATCGGAGACGATGGCCACGCGCCTCAAAGACCGCCTCGACATCTCTCCGCAGCGCTACGCCCAAGTCACCCTCGTCGCCCTCGCCGCGCTCTCGCTGATCGTCCTCACCGGCGCCGCCGTCCGCCTCACCGGCTCTGGCCTCGGCTGCCCCGACTGGCCCAAATGCTACGGCGGCACGGTGCCGCCGCTCGACACGCACGCCGTGATCGAGTACGGCAACCGGCTCCTCACCGGCTTCGTCGGCATCGCCGTGATCGCCGCCAGCGCGCTCGCCTGGTTCCGCCGCCCCTTCCGCTGGCACCTCGCCTTCTTCGGCGCCCTGCTGCCGCTCGGCGTCGTCTGCCAGGCGATCCTCGGCGCCCTCGTCGTCAAGTACCACCTCGCCCCCGGCCTGGTGATGGGCCACTTCATCCTCTCGATGCTGCTGCTCGACGCCGCTTTCGCCCTCGCCTGGTGCGCCCGCTACGAGCACGGCGAGCGGGGCTTCTCCACCGACCGGCTCGGCGTCTGGGCGGTGCGCGCGCTGATCCCGCTCGGGCAGCTGACGATCCTCGCCGGGACGATCGCCACCGGCTCCGGCCCCCACGCCGGCGCCCACGAAGGCGAGCTGGTCCACCGCTTCGACTTCGAGGGCACGGGCACGCTGGAGTGGGTGGTGCAGCGCCACTCCGCCATCGCGGCCGGGTTCGGCATCGCCGCGATCGCCGTCTGGCTGCTCCTGCGCCGCCCCGGCGGCGACAGGCGGGCCCTGCGGCCCCTGACCGCGGTCATCGGCCTGCTCGCCCTGCAGGGCGCCGTAGGAGGCGCCCAGTGGGCGCTGGAGCTGCCCAGCGAGATCGTCTGGCTCCACGTCGCCCTCGCCACCCTGACCTGGCTGGCGATGCTCTGGACGGTGGCAACCGCGGGCCGTCTAGTGCCTCGTGAGGCAGGGGCGCCAGCCAACAAGGCCTACGCGCTCGACGAGCACCCCGCCCCAACGCTGACTCAGAGCTGAGTCAGGATCAGGCCGAGCTGGGCGGCGATCAAGCCGATCAGCGCCCCAACGAGCACAACCGCGAATTGGACCATCGCCCGCTGCATCGAGCTGATCTCGGAACGCAGTTCCTTGATCTCGGAACGCAACTCCTTGAACCCCTCGTCCATCCGTCGTCCGAGCTCGTCGACTTTCTTTTCGAGCCGGTCAAACCGGTGGTCCACGTTGCGGGCAAACTCATCCAGGCGCTCGTCGGTCCACGCTTCTCTCATGTTCAGCATGGTCCCAGGTTCTTAGACAACAAGTTGCGCGAGTGGTGCGCCGATTCGAAATCTTGCGTGGCGACTTTGTCAATTCTCTGCAACGCGCTCGGCTACCCCTGTGCTCGACCTGCCACTCGCACCCGACTCAGAGCTGAGTCGCGATCACCCCGAGCAAGCCCGCGATCATCCCTCCATAGGCGAGGATCGTGGTGCGCTGGAATGAGTCGAGGCGCTCGCCGATCTGATCGAACCCAGCTTTCATTTCCTTGCGAATATCGCGAATCTCGCCTTCGACTTTGTCGAACCGCTTGTCGACCTGGTCAAATCGTTGATCGACCTGCCTGAATCGTTGATCGACCTGCTCGAACCGTCGGTCGACCTCCTCAAAGCGCTTGTCAACCTGCTCGAAGCGCTGGTCTACCTGCTTAAAGCGCTGGTCGACCAGCTCGAACCTGTGGTCGACACGGAGGAAGCCCTCGTCCATCTTCCGCCCCAACCCATCGATTCGATCGCCGTCTGCACCCTGCCTCGCCGTCATCGTCTCCATGGTCCCAGATTCTTAGACAACAAGTTGCGCGAGTGGTGCGCCGATTCGAAATCTTGCGAGGCGACTTTGTCAATTCTCTGCAACGCGCTCGGCCGTCAGGTCGACGACCACGTGAGTGATCGGCAACTCGATCTGCTCGCGAGCCCGCTCGACCACGCCGTACTCGAGCCAGCGCGAGCGGTGCGGCGGATGGGTCGAGATGACGATCTCGTCTGCGGGGAACACGCGCAGCGCATCCTCGATCGCCACGTTCGGATCGGAATCGCCGATCTCGCCCTTCCCCTCCAGGCCCAGCCTGCCGATCTCGATCAGCGAGAGCTCCATCCGCTGCCGCGCCAGCTCGATCGCCTCGTCGATGTCGGAAGCCCAGTGGGACGCGCGCGATCCGGCCAGCGCCGGCGTGATGACCAGGATCTCGCAGCTCCGGTTGCGGCAGCGGTTGCGGATCTCTTCCAGCAGCGCCTCGCCGCCCACGGTCTCGTTGGCGACGACCAGCAGCCTGTGCTTGCCGTCCCCGCCCCGGGTCAGCTCGACGCTGCGCGGCAGCGAGCCACGCGAGCTGCGGTAGACGATCCCGGCCCCGAACCCCAGCAGCGCAGCCGCCAAGACCACCCCGAACACGGGCCGGGTCAACAGCGTCAGCACGATCACCGACACCGCCCCAACGCCGATCACAACCACCAACCGAAAAGCGTCAGCCTCCGATCTCAGTGGGTTATGCATGCATCCAGTTTTACCCTGGAATAGGAAAAATCAAGCTCTACTAGCCAGTCCACGCACGGCCGCGAAAACCAAGCAGGTCGGTGGACGCAGGGAGCGAGGAGAGGAGAGCGCACTGTTAGTGTGTGACCCGATCCGAGTCGACCGAGGACGCCGAGATGCGCCGGTTTGCAGCGGCCGCGCTAGAGGATGTACACACTCGTATACACGATGATCCACATCACGTCTACGAAGTGCCAGTAGATGCCCGGGACCTCGACGCCGAGATGGTCCTTTGCCTCGGGGCCGAAGTGGCCGCGGAAGGCGCGGATCGTGGCGAAGCTGAGCAGCATCAGGCCGACGAAGACGTGGGCGCCGTGCAAGCCGGTGAGGCCGTAGAAGATCGAGCCGAAGCCGAGATCGCGGGCGCTGAAGCCGATGTGGACGTACTCGTTCATCTGGATGAAGAGGAAGGTCGCGCCGAGCATCCAGGTGAGCACCAGGCCGAGTTTGAGGCCGTTGCGGTTGCCGCGACGAATCGACTCCAGCGCGTAGTGGATCGTGAAGCTCGAGGAGACGAGGATCGCCGTGTTGATGCCGGCGACCGCGACCGGCAGCTCGAAGGGCTCCGGCGGCCAGCTGGGCGGGTCGACGACGACGCGGAGGAAGAAGTAAGAGGCGAAGAAGGCCCCGAAGAGCATCACCTCGGAGACGATGAAGAGCAGGATCCCCAGCGTCTGGCGGTCGATCCGCGAACTCTGGTTGGCCTCGGGCGGCCCGTGGTGCTCATCGTGGGCGTGGCCGAGTGCGACGGTTGCGCTCTCCATCAGGACTCCTCCCCCTCGGCCACAGCGGCGGCAACCGCCTCGGCCGGGCGGCCGACCTCTAGATGCTCGACCTGCTTGTCGGTGATCTCGCGGGTGCGACCGATCAGGTCCTCGTCGAGCCAGCGCGAGCTCTCGCCGGCGAAGGTGGAGATCAGCACCTCGTCGACCCGGTAGTGCTCGATCGCGTTCTGCACCGCGTGGAAGGGATCGGGGCTCATCGGCTGGCCGGTCGCGTCGACGTCGGCACGGTAGAGCTCGGCCAGCGTCGAGGCGAGGTCGCCCACGATCTCCGCCTCGGAGACGTCATCTGCCCGCGGGCAGATGATCGTGTAGCGGTGCGGGTGCCCGGCGGCACGCTCCTTCAATCTCGTCACCAAATCCGGTGCGGCTACGGTCTGGGTGGCGACGACGAGCGTGTGGCTCTTCTCCAAGCTGATCGAGTCGTCCTGGACGCGTACCGGGATGTGCGTCACCGCCACTTCGGGCTCGAAGCGGTTCTTTGCCCACTCGACGAGATCCTTGCGGGTGATGCCGAAGCGCGTCTCATGGCGGCAGGAGAGAAGGAGCTCACCCGGTTCGTGGGCGCGCACCGCGTCGTCCATGGCGAGCGCCGGATCGCGGTCCATCACCTCCCCGACCGACTCGATCCCGTACTCGGAGAGGATCGACATCGTCACCTCGACCCGGGCCCGGGCGGCGTCGCGCAGCTCGCCGGCGTCGATCAGCTGGCCGACGGCCGGCTGGTTCTGGGGGGCGGCGACGGCGACGAAAGGCACCTTCTCCGCCCGCTCCGCCACGGCCTGCAGCAGCTTGCGACCGCCGGCGACCTCGTTGAGGAAGACCAGCAGCGGACGCGCCTCGGTCGCCTCGGCGCTCACGTCGAGCCCACCACGGTCGGCTCGGGCTTGGCGACCTCGGCGCCCTCGTCGCCCATGATCGCGTGGCGGGCACCCGGCACGCCGAACTCGTAGGGCCCACCGACGACCCGCGGGATCTCGTCGAAGTTGAAGATCGGCGGCGGCGAGGAGACCTGCCACTCGATCGTCTTCGCCCGCCACGGGTTGGCTTCGGCGCGCGGCCCGTAGCGCCAGCTGACGACCATGTTGTAGAGGAAGACGAGCTGGCAGGCGCCGAGGAGGAAGGCGCAGACGCTGATCAGCAGGTTCCAGTCGCCGAACTGCGCGGCGTAGTCGGCGACGCGCCGCGGCATCCCGTCCATCCCCACCCAGTGCATCGGGATGAACGTGCCCCAGGTGCCGACCACCGTGCCCCAGAAGTGGACGCGGCCGAGTTTCTCGTCGTACATCCGCCCCGTCATCTTCGGGAACCAGTGGTAGATGCCGGCGAAGATCGTGAAGACCGAGCCGCCGAAGAGGACGAAGTGGATGTGGGCGACGATGAAGTAGGTGTCGGAGACGTGGATGTCGATCGGCACCATGCCGAGCATGACCCCGCTGATGCCGCCGATCGTGAAGGTGACGATGAAGGCGAGCGAGAACAGCATCGCCGTCGAGTAGGTGTGGATCTTGCCGAAGTAGAGCGTCCCCAGCCAGGAGAAGATCTTGATCCCGGTCGGCACCGCGATCAGCAGCGTGGTGATCATCATCGGCACCCGCAGCCAGCTGAACATGCCGGCGACGAACATGTGGTGGGCCCAGACCGAGTAGCTGAGGACGACGATCCCGATCAGCGCCAGCGCCATCAGCCGGTAGCCGAAGATCGGTTTGCGGGCGTGGGTAGAGATGACCTCGGAGATGATCCCGAAGCCCGGCAGCATCATGATGTAGACGGCCGGGTGCGAGTAGAACCAGAAGATGTGCTGGTAGCTGACCACGTCGCCGCCGCCGGCGAACTCGAAGAACTGGGTGCCGATGGCGCGGTCGAAGAGGACCATGAACTGGGCGCCGGCGATGAAGGGCGTCGCGGCGACGACCAGCAGCGAAGTCGAGAGGTTGGCCCAGACCAGCAGCGGCATGCGCCAGAAGGTCATTCCGGGCGCACGCATGGTGATGATCGTGACCAGGAAGTTGAGCGCGGTCGCGATCGAGGACGCACCGGCGAACTGCACGCCGAAGTTGAAGAAGGACTGGCCTAACGGGGCGCCGGTCGAGAGCGGCGCGTAGCCGGTCCAGCCGGCGTCGAAGGCACCGCCCGGCGCCAGGTAGCTGCCGATGAAGAGCAGACCGGCCAGCGGCAGCATCCAGAAGCTGAGCGCGTTGAGCCGCGGGAAGGCCATGTCCGGCGCACCGATCATCAGCGGCAGGACGTAGTTGGCGATCCCGGCGAAGACCGGGATGACGAAGACGAAGATCATCAGCACCGCGTGGGTGGAGAAGAGGCCGTTGAAGGTCGAGGCGTCGACGATCTGCGTGCCCGGCTGCGCCAGCTCGGCCCGGATCAGCATCGCCATCAGGCCGCCCACGAAGAAAAAGAAGAAGGTGGTGACGATGTACTGGATGCCGATCACCTTGTGATCGGTGTTGAAGCGGAAGTAGTCGCGCCAGCTCTTGGCGCCGTGCTGGGAGTGGTCCTCGGGGATCGTCGGCATCCCGGCCGCCCAGCGCAGCCAGTAGTCGAAGCAGCCGAAGCCGGCGAGGAAGCCGAGCGGGGCGGTGACCAGCGGCACGACGATGTGCGGATAGCCGGTCTGCTCGGTCTGCCAGATCGGCAGGCCGGAGACCTCGCGCAGGACGACGACTAGGCCGACGCCGAAAGCGGCTGCGAGGACGGCGCCCAGCAGGCCCCGAATCCAACCCGGTTGCTTGATCGCGGCAGCCATCAGGTCTCCCCCATTATGCCCCGCCCGGGCCGACGGGCAGCGGGTCGGTTTCGGTGTCCTGGCGGATCGTCTCCAGGTAGGGCGGCGGGATCTTCCGATCGAGGCCGGCGACCCATTTGCGGAACTCCGCCGGCGGTTCGACCACGACCTCGGCGCGCATCGCCGCGTGGCCGAACCCGCAGAGCTCGGTGCAGATCAGCTGGTAGGTGCCGGGCTTGTTCGGGGTGACGATCGCGGTCGTCGTGATGCCCGGCACGTTGTCTTTCTTGATCCGCCACTCCGGCACCCAGAAGGAGTGGATCACGTCCAGCGCGTGCATCTTGAAGTGGACCTGGCGGTCGAGCGGCACATGCAGCTCGCCCTCGGAGAAGGCGTTGCCCTTGCCCGGATAGCCGAAGCTCCAGGCGAACTGCTGGGAGAAGACGTCGACGGTGAGCGGGTTGTCGGCCGGCTCTTCGATCTCGTTGAGCACCGACCAGCTGTAGCCGGCGCCGAAGAGGACGATGATCGTCGGGATCAGCGTCCAGGCGATCTCGAGCCGCGTGTTGCCGTGGATCGGCTCGCCGTCGGACTCGTCCCCCGGCTTGGCTTTGAATTTCCACAGCGCGTAGAAGAGCATCACCATCACCAGGGCGAAGACGAAGGCCGAGAGGACGATCATCACGTCGAGCAGCGTGTCGATCTTCGGCGCCGCCGTGGAGGCCTGCTGGCCGTCCCAGTTGATCGGCAGCATCACCGCGGAGATCACCACGGTGAGCACGACGGTCGCGGCGAGCATCTTCGCTATCGGCAGACGGCCAATCATCGGCGGGCGCGCATTCTATGCAAGCGGCAGACGGTCAAGCTCGCCCCGCGAGGCGGCAATAACGCCACGGGCCACGCCCTCCCAGCTCCAGAGCCGCCGGGCGGTGGCGACAAGCGCCTCGCGGGCCTCCGTGCGCCGCTCCTCGGGAAGCGCGAGCCAGCCATTCAGACGGGCGGCAATCGCCTCGACAGCCCCCTTCTCGACCGGAAACGAGACCAGATCGGCCGTCCCGGCTGGCAGTGCCGCCGCCAGCTGCCGCGAGACCTCCAGCATCCCGGAATGGCCCGCCGAGACCGGCAGGACGCCGCAGGCGGCGGCCTCGGCGGCGACCATGCCGAAGGCCTCGGGGAAGGTGCTGGGCATGACCAGCGCCTCCGCACCGGGCAGCAGCTCAGCGACCTCGTCGTGCTCGAGCCGGCCGACGAGCTCAACCGAGTTCGCCATGCCCTTGGCGGCTTCGGCGTAGCCGTCGGGGGGATCGGCAAGAAACGCGCTGAGGATCGGCAACGGGGCCTCCTCCCCGCCCTCCAGCCCCCACCCCATCCTCGCAACCTCGCGCGCGTCATCCAGGTCCCCCCTATCGAGCGCGGCAAGCAACCGGCGCAACCCCTGCTCGTACTCGCCGTAGCCAGCGATTTCCAGCCTGACCTCCGGATGCTGCGCTCTGACCAGCGGCCAGGCAGCGATCAACAGATCGACGCCCTTGGAGACGATCAGCTTCCCTACGAAGACGATCGTCCGCGGGTGGCGTGGGGGGAGGGGGGTCGAGGACGTAGACCTCGCCCGCAGGCCCCCCTCCCCCCGCGACAGGACCCGCGGCCGAAAGCTCTCCGTATCGACGCCGGGTGGCCCCAGCCGGGTCTTCTCGCGAAGCCCCGTCCCCTCCGGCAGCGCCGCCCAGAGGGACTCCGCCGTGTGGCGGGAGCCGACGAGGATGCAGGAGGCGGCGTTCATGCCTTCTTCCGCGTAAGGCAGGAACCGCGGGTGGGGTTTGACCGTGTACTCCAGCGCGGAGCCGTGGATCTTGGCGGCGAAGGCGCCGATTTCGGCGCGGGCGAGGATCGCGGGACCCATCACGAGGTGTCCGGCCAGAGCCGCGTCGAAGCCACCGGTCGCAGCGGCGACCTCGCGGACGGCGGCGACGTTGGCGTCGATGTAGCGGTCGAGCTCCTCGTCGGTCATCTCCGGGAAGGCCTTGACCTCGAAGCCCTCGTAGGGGTCTTTGACGTAGACCGGCAGCAGGCCGTGGATGTCCGGGTTGTGGATCTCGACCCCCTCGATCCGCACCTCGCGGTCCTGGCAGAGGAGGTGGACCTCATGGCCCAAGCCAGCCAGGGCGCGAGCGAGGTTCGCGCTGTAGATGTTGCTGCCCGTGCCGCGCAGCATGTAGCCGTGAAAGAGGAGGACGCGCATAGCCACCGCGCAAGCTATTAGTGTTCCCGGCCGTGAACGCGAAGCAGCTCTACCGGATGCGGGCGCCGGCCTCGGGCCGCGAGGCGCTTGCCCACGCCGAGCCGGGCTCGGTCTACGTCGATCGCGAGACCGACGAGGAGATGGTGCCGGTGGCGATGGTGCTGCCGCTCGCCCCCTCCGCATCGGCCCTGCCCCGCACGCCGGAGAACCTGCGCGGCTGCCGCCGCTGCGACCAGCTGATCGGTCTCGACATCAGCGACTGTCCCTACTGCGGCCTTCGCCAAGAAGCCGTCTAAGGCTGCCCCGCCGCCTGGCCGTTTTCTCGCCGGTGATTGATCCGATCCCTCCAGATCGTGATCGCAAGGAGAGCAGCAATGATCAAGTAGGTGACTGCGGCGTCCGCATTGACCAGCGCAGCGAGCAGCCACGCGGCGGCGGCAAGAGCCACGTCGCGGCATGCCTGAGATCGGACAAAACGTCTCATGCTCCATAGGCTATCTGATTGACCAGCGAAAACACGTAGAACGCCGCGCCCAGGCGGAAGCCATAGAGCCCACCCCGGCTGACTGCCTGATCGCGTGCCGCCTCGGTGGTCTGGGAATGGGAGATGCTCGCCAGGACCCCTCCCGCCCCTGCCATGGCAAAGGGAAGTTCCACGCCTATCGTCTCGGGCCAGGTGTCTTCTACGCGCGGGAGAATCGACGCGACGAATAGAATATGACGAGGTCGATCGCGGGCATGCCCCTACGGTTGACGACCTCGACGCGCGGGTGGCGCGCTGAATGTCAAATCTTCGTCTCGCGAGCGAGACTTCTCGCGCTACGGCTTCTTGACGACGGTCGCCGTGTAGAGCAGGCGCGCGTTCGAGTAGTAGCAGCCGTAGGTCTTCGTTTTGCCGACGCCCTGCTGCGGGTTGCCGCCCTGGATGTCCTCCTTCGAGGAGCAGTGCTTGGGCAGGCGGCTGCCGCGCCAGGTGTTGTCTTCGGCGACGTTGAAGGCGAACATCGGCGCCCAGGTCGGGATCGTCAGCGCGACCACCTGACCCTGGAGGACGTTGAGCGGGTGCTCGAGGGCGAAGATCGGGGTGCTGCCGAAGTAGGGGTTGAGGATCTGGAGGGGGCTCTGCCGGACCAGCGTGAACTGGGGAGGCTTCGAGCCTTCGACCGGGCGCAGGACGCCGATCCGCGCCTGCGACGGCTTGCCGAGGAATTCGTTGAAGAAGCCGACCTCGTCGGTCATTTTGTCGGTGTCGGTTCGCGACGGGCGCGAGAGGGTGATCGACCAGGCGACGATCTTGCCGTCGAAGGGAACCTCGTAGGGACGCGGGACGCCGCCCGCGATCGCCTGGAATCCGCTCACGTGCCCCTCGACCCGGCAGGGGATGACCTCGACGTTGTTGACGATTTTGCCCGGGCAGGAGGGCGGCGGGGTGAAGTCCGTCTTGCCGAGCACGACGACGCGGGCGGGCGCCGAGTCGGCGGCGCCGGGGCGGGCGGCCGCGACGAGCAGCGCCAGCGCGCAGGCAAAGCACAGCACAGCTAGGGCGCGGCTCCGGTGGGGTCGGTTTTCGGCTGCTCTCACGAGGTTCTCCAGCGACAACCCGTGCCTGCGGCCGGGGTTGCGGCACCGGATTCTGTCGTTCGCCGCGGTCAGGCGGGATCCTCCGGCGAGAATGCACGATCCCGGCCAGGTAGGGTTGCCGGCCATGGAGGGTGCCGCTCCAGCTGACGAGTTCATCCCCGCCGGCCTGGCGGCGCTGGGAATCGAGGTCGACGAGGTCGATCTGGCGGTGATGGGCGCGCTGCACCAGCTGCTCTGGCCCGCGATCCTCGACCTGCTCGCGCTCGACACGGAGGGGTTCGCGCCCGAGCGCCAGCCAGATCTGTCGAGGGCGCCGCAGTGAGCGCCCCGCTCGACCTCGGCCTGGGCGCCCAGGCGGCCGCGATCGCCGCCGACGACCTCAGCGCGGAGGAGCTGCTCGACGCCGCGCTGGCGCGGATCGAGGAGCGCAACCCGGCGCTCAACGCGGTGGTCGACACCTTCCCGGAGCGCTCGCGCGAGATGCTCGCGAACGCGCCCGACGGCCCCCTGCACGGGGTCCCCATCGTGATCAAGGACGAGTGGCCGCTGCCCTGGCGCGCCCAGCGCTTCGGCGCCGCCGAGCTGATGGTCGCGACCGCCCCGGGCGAGTCGGGGCCCTACCGCGCCCTACGCGACGCCGGCGCGGTCGTGGTCGGGGTCGGCAACATGCACGAGCTGGGCGCCGGCAGCACCGGCAACACGTCCTACTACGGGCCCGCCCGCAACCCGTGGAACACCGAGCGCTGCCCGGGTGGCTCCTCGAGTGGGCCGGCGGCCGCGGTGGCCGCACGCCTCGTCGCCGGCGCGGTCGGCGCCGACGGTCTCGGCTCGGTCCGCTTCCCGGCCGCCTACTGCGGCCTGACCGGGCTCAAGCCGACCTTCGGACGCTCGGCGATGGAGGGACACCACATGGCGCCGATCACGAACCTGATCGTCTCCGGGCCGCTCTGCGCTGACGCCGCCGACTGCCGCCTGCTGGGCTCGGTGCTGTGCGGCGAGGAGCTGGCCGGCGGCGACGCCGCCGGACTGCGCATCGGCATCGTCCGCGACCCCGTCTCCGAAGACGTCGCCCCTGAGGTGGGCGAGGCCTGCGATGAGGCGATCGAGGCGCTGCGCGCGGAGACCGGTGGGTCGATCGTGGAGATATCTCTCGCCGACCTCGAAGCAGCGACCCTGGCCGCGATCCTGATCATCAACTCGGAGAGCATGAGCGGCACGACCCCGCAACGCCTCAACCGCCTCGATCCCGAGCTCAGCCCGCTCGCCCGCGGCTCGCTCAAGTACAGGATGCTGCTCCCGGCTGCGGCGACGGCGCAGGCCTTCCGAGTGCGGACGATGTTGCGGCAGCGCCTGGCGGCGCTGTTCGAGCAGGTCGACGCGATCGCCTGGCCCACCGTCCCCGCCCCGGCCCCGCCGCTCGACGTCCCGATGGTCGAGCTGCCCTCCGGCACGCTCACCGCCGACCAGGCCAACGTGCGCGGCGGCGCGCTCGCCAACCTGACCGGGATCCCCTCGATCAGCGTGCCGGTCGGGTTGAGCGGCGAGCGACTGCCGATCGCCTTGCAGCTGCAGGCTGCCTGGGGACGGGACGAGCTGCTGCTGGATGCCGCCGAAGCGCTGGAGCGAGCCAACGGCCGCCGCTGGGTCGAGTCGCTACCGCCCTTGGCGGAGGCCGAGCCGACGGAGGTCTAGAGGTGGCGGCGATCGTCCCCGCCGCCCTACGCGAAATGCGCCGCACCGGCGCATGACCCCCGGTCCGTCGGCGCTGGAGCTGGCGGAGGGAGTGCTGCGGCGGGGGTGGGCCGAAGGGGAGCGGGACGGCGTTCCGTTCGCCTACACGCGGCCGAGCCCGGGGCGCTATCCCTGGCAGTGGTACTGGGACTCCTGCTTCGCGGCGATCGTCTGGCGGCGCTTCGAGCCAGCGCGCGCCCAGGCCGAGCTGCGCAGCCTGCTCGCGGCACAGCGAGAGGACGGCTTCGTCGGCCACACGATCTTCTGGGACCGGCCGGTGTCCCTCGGCCGCTACCCCTTCTACAACGTCGCCTCGCGCCGCTCGTTCCAGACCGAGACGATCCAGCCGCCCCTGCTCGCCTGGGCCTGGCGGATCGCCGTCGGCGACCCCAGCGCCGAGCCAGGCATCGCCGCCCAGGTGGACTGGCTGGCGCGGCATCGCGACCTCGACGGCGACGGGCTGCTCTGGATCGTGCAGCCGGACGAGTCGGGGCTCGACGCCTCGCCCAAGTTCGACCCAGTCTGGGGTCGCCGGGCGAACGGGCGGATCGGCTTCCCCTGCCTGGTGCGCCGCAACCGCAAGCTCGGCTTCGACGCCCGCCGCGTCCGCGACCGCGGCGGCCCGGTGCTCTGCGAGACCGTCGTCAACACGCTCTGGTCGCTGTCCCTGCAGGCGCTCGGCCGCCCTTCCGCGACCCCAGCCCTGGTCGAGCGCCTCTGGGACGAGCGCCGCGGGCTCTTCCTCGACGAGGCGCAGCCAGGCGGGGCCCGGCCCGCCGTCCGCACCTGGGCGGCGCTGGCCCCGCTGGCCCTGCCCGACCTGCCGGAGGAGATCGGCCGGCGACTGGTCGAGGAGCACCTGCTCGACGCCGGCGAGTTCCTGACTCCGGTCGCGCCGCCCTCGGTCGCGGTCTCCGAGCCCAGCTACGAGCCCAGCGGCGGCCGCGGCCCGATCCGGCGCTACTGGCGCGGCCCGACCTGGGTCAACGCCGCCTGGCTGCTCTGGCTCGGCCTGCGCCGCCTCGGCTACGACGAGGAGGCGAATCGCATGGCAGATGGCCTGATCCATGCGGTAGAGCGAGAAGGGTTACGGGAGTACTACGACCCGAGGACCGGAAAGGGACTCGGAGCAAGAGACTTCGCTTGGTCTGCCCTAATTGCAGAGCTCCAAAGCGGGCGCGAAAACCAAGCAGGTCGGGGGACGCAGGGAGCGAGGTGAGGGGAGCGCACTCACGTGCGTGACCCGATCCGAGTCGACCGAGGACCCCGAGATGCGCCGGTTTGCAGCGTCCGCTGTCTATTTGTAGCGGTAGGTGATGCGGCCGCGGTCGAGGTCGTATGGCGAGAGCTCGATCTTGACCCGGTCGCCGGGGAGGATGCGGATGTAGTGGCGGCGCATCTTGCCCGAGATGTGGCCGAGGACCTCGTGGTCGTTGTCGAGTTTGACGCGGAACATCGTGTTCGGGAGGGCCTCGGTGATCTCGCCCTCCATCTCGATCTTCTCCTCTTTGCCCATGCGGCGAGGAGCGTACCTGACGTTCGGGTCAGCCGCGCAACCGGCGCGCCCGCTCGATCGCCTCCTCGCGCGTGCTCACCTCACCCGCGTACTGGGCGGCCTCCAGCTCGAGAAGCAGGTCGCCGAGCTCGGGACCGGGTGCGATGCCCAGCTCGGCCGCCAGCTCGTCGCCGCGCAGCAGCGGCGCGGGCGGACCGTCGCGGCGCCAGTCGAGCGCCGCGGCCAGCATCTGGCGGGCCAGCTCGAGGTGCGCCTCGATCGCCTCCCCGGTGGCGAACGGCCCGCTGCCCCGGGCGGAGAGCCGGTCGGCGACGGTGAGCAGGGTGACGTCGACCGTCACCGGCTCGGTCGCCCGCAGGTACTCGTGGATGCGCCGCGGCGGCAGCGGCGCCTCGTGGACGAGGAAGCCGAGCCGCAGGTGGTGCAGGGTCATCGCCTGCAGGTGCCGGGTCAGCCGCTGGCTGGCGCGCAGTCGCCGGCAGAGCTGGCCGACGATCTCGGCCCCCTCGCTGTCGTGGCCGATGAAGGTCACGTAGCCGTCGCGCTCGCCCCGGGTCGCCGGCTTGCCGATGTCGTGGACGAGGGCGCCGAAGCGCAGCGCGGTTGCGCGATCCATCTCGTCGGCCAGAGGCTCGGCGAGCATCTGTCGCACCTCGGCGGCCCGCTCGCCGGCGAACCGCTCCAGATCGGCCTCGACCGCCAGCGACTGCTCCAGCACGGCCAGCGTGTGCCCGTGCACGTCGAGGTGGTGGTTGGGGCCCTGCTCCACGCCCCGCAGCGCCTCCAGCTCGGGCAGCACCACGGCGGTGAGGCCGAGCTCGTCGAGCAGGGCCAGGCCGCGCAGCGGATCCGGACCGCCGAGCAGCCGACGCAGCTCGGCCAGCTGCCGCTCGCCGGCGGGCTCCGCCGCCAGGTACGCCTGCGACCGCGCCAAAGCGGCGGTGGCGGGGTCGACCTCGAGCGCGAGGTCGGCGGCCAGGCGGACCGCGCGCAGCAGGCGCAGCGGGTCGTCTTCGAAGCTGGCCTCCGAGACGACCCGCAACAGCCGCCGCTCCAGATCGCCGAGGCCGTCGAAGGGATCGACCGGCCCCCCTCCGACGAGCGGGACCGCGACCGCGCCCAGGGTGAAGTCGCGCGCCCCCAGGTCGGCCTCGATCGTCTCCCCGCGCAGGGCGGATACATCCACCTGCCAGGTCTGGTCGCGGGCGACCGCCCGCCAGGTGGCGAACTCGGCCGAGAGCTCGAATGCGTGCCCGTCGCCCTCGCGCGCGATCGCCTTCGCCGCCGCGGCGGGATCGCCGGCGACGGCGAGGTCGAGGTCGGTTACCTCGCGCTCGAGGGCGGCGTCGCGAACCGCGCCGCCAGCGATCCAGGCGTCCGCCCCGCTCTCCAGCGCCCGCCGGGCGAGGCCGACCGAAGGCGCGACATCGAGGCGCTCGGAGAGCGTCACCCCTCCACCCTGGGAACGCGGGCCGAGATGCCGCAGGTGATCTCGTAGTTGATCGTGCCGAGCCGCTTGGCCAGATCCTCGGCGAGGATCGTCTCCCCGCCCTGGGAGCCGATCAGAACCGCCTCCGCGCCGGGCTCGACCCCGGTCCCCGGTCCCAGGTCGACCGTCACGTTGTCCATCGAGACCGTGCCGATCAGGGGGAAGCGACGACCGCCGACGAGGACCTCGGCGTTGTTGGAGAGCCCGCGCCGCACCCCGTCGCCGTAGCCCAGCGGCAAGACGCCGACGCAGGTCTCGCCGTCCGCCCTCCAGGTCTGGCCGTAGCCGGCGCTGTCGCCGCGCTCGAAGCGCTTCACGTCCGCCACGTAGGAGCGCAGCGAGAGCGCCGGGCGCAGCCCCCGCTCGGCAGGGTCGCCCTGGAAGGGGTCGAGGCCGTAGACCGCGACGCCGCAGCGGGCCATGTCGAAGTGCGAGCGACGGTCGCGGAAGACCGCGGCGCTGTTCGCGGCGTGGACCGCGATCCCGGGGAACTCGGTCCTCGCCGACTCCGCCACAGCCGCGAAGCGGCCGAGCTGCTCCTCGAAGAAGGGCGAGTCCGGTTCGTCGGCGGTCGCGAAGTGCGTCCAGACGCCGGCCGGCTCCAGGTTGGGGCTCTCGGCACAGGCACGAAGCAGGGCCAAGACCTCGTCCGGGTCGGGGTTGCCGAGCCGGCCCATGCCACTGTCGTGCTTGACGTGAACCCGCGCCGGGCGGCCGTGGGCGCGGGCGCGCTCGACGACCAGATCGAGGAACCCGCGCCGCCAGACCGCGACCTCGGAGCCGGCGTCGAGGGCGACGTCCAGCTCCTCCGGGGAAAGCGCCCCCATCGTCAACAGGGGAACGTGTGCGAGGCGACGACCGATCCGCTCGGCCTCGGTCGCGGTCGCCACCGCCAGCCTCGTCGCGCCGCCCTCCAGGGCCGCGTCGGCGCAGGCGAGGTCGCCGTGCCCGTAGCCATCGGCCTTGACCACCGCGCAGAGCTCCGCCCCCTCCCCCAGCTCGGCCTTCAACCGCGCGCAGTTGTCCCGCACGGCGCTGAGGTCGATCCGGGCGACCGCCCGCGCCACGCTCAGTCCTCGACGAGCGCGGCCAGCGCGTCGGCCCGCGTGACCATTCCGACGAGGCGACCCTCGTCGTCGACCACGGGAAGGTGATTGTGGTGCTTGTCGGCGATCGTCCTCGCCACCGTCTCGGCGCTGGCGTAGTCGTGGACGACGACCGGATCGGCGCTCATCAGCTCCGAGACCTTGGTCGCAAATGCCTTGTCGAGCCGCTTCTCGAAGCCCTTCATCGAGCCGACGAAGACGATGCCGCCCATGATGTCGAAGTAGTGCGGGAGGTGGAGGTCGGACTCCTCGTCGCTGAGGACCAGGTCGGACTCGCTGACGATCCCGACCACGTGGCGCTCCTCGTCGACGACGGCGATCGCGCCCTTCTCGGTTTTCGCCAGCAACTCGATCGCGTCGCGCGCGTCGGCGCCGGGCGCGACGCTCGGCACGGAGCTGTCCATGATCTCGGCAGCGGTCTTCATCGCTGGCGAGATTATTCGACGCGGCCGTCGGGACGCATCCCAACCGGGATCGAGTCGATCGCGTCGGTGGCGATCACCGACTCGGCCGCGCCGATGCGGGCGGCGGCGTCGCGGCCAGCGCGGGCGTGGGCGAGGACCGCGGCGCAGGCGGCGGCGAAGGGATCGAGGCCGCGGGCGAGCAGCGCCGCGACGATGCCGGAGAGGACGTCGCCGGTGCCCGCCGTGGCGAGCCCGGGCGCGGAGAGGACGTTGACCGCGACCCGCTCGCCGTCGCTGACGATCGTGTCGTCCCCCTTCAGCACCACGACCGCTTCTGCCGCCGCCGCCGCTTCGCGCACCGAGGCGAGCCGGTGGGCGGCGACCTCCTCCGCGGAGCGGTCGAGCAACCGCCCCAACTCCCCTGCGTGGGGGGTGAGGACGGTCGCCGCGCGCCGAGCGGCGATCCGCCCGAGCTCACCGGCGAAGGCGTTGAGGCCGTCGGCGTCGAGCACCAGCGGCGCCTCGATCGCCGGCAGGACCTCGCGCGCAAGCTCGACCGAGCCGGGGTCGCGGCCCAAGCCGGGGCCGAAGACACCGGCGGCGGCGCGATCGAAGGCGCGCAGCAGGGACTTGGCCGAGGCCGGCGCCAGGCAGCCGTCGCCGCCGGGGCAGCCGACCGACATCACCTCCGGCTGGCCCAGCTCGAAGATCGCCTCCAAGTCGGCGGGGACGGCGACCGTCGCGTAGCCGGCACCGGCGCGGATCGCCGCCCGCGAGGACATCTGCACGGCACCGGTCAGGCCCCGCGAGCCGCCGGCGATCGTCACCTGGCCGGAGCTGAACTTGGTCGACCGCGCACCGCGACGCGGCGCCAGCTCGAGGACCGAGGCGTCGATCGTGCCCGCAGCGGGCTCCCCCGGCGCTCCGTCCGGGATCCCGATCGGCGCGACCCGCAGCTCTCCCGTGTACCACTTGCCGGGAGCAACCCGGTGGCCGACCTTGGCGGCGTGGAAGCTGACGGTGAGGTCCGCCTCGATCGCGGCGCCGGCCACCTCGCCGCTGGAAGCGTCGACGCCAGAGGCGATATCGCAGGCGACGACCGGGACGCCGCAGGCGCCGATCGCCTCGATCGCGCCGACGGCCGGCTGACGCGGCTCGCCCGCGAACCCGGTGCCGAAGATCGCGTCGACGACCGCGCCGGAACCAGCCAGCCGCGGCGCCAGGTCGTCGCTCGCCTGCTCGGCCGCGAAGCGCTCCAGGTTGGCGGCGGCGTCACCGCTCAGCTCCGCCGCCGGCCAGAGCAGCAGCGCCTCGACCTCGAAGCCGGCCTCGGCCAGATAGCGGGCGGCGACGAGCCCGTCGCCGGCGTTGTTGCCCTTGCCGCAGACGACCCGGACCGGCCCCTCCGGCGCCAGCTCGCCGACCGCCGCCGCCACCGCCCGCCCGGCGGCCTCCATCAGCTCCAGCGAGGGAACCCCCACCTCCTCGATCGCCCAGCGATCGACGGCCCGCATTCCCGCGGCGTCGTAGAGAGGATCGAGCCAGGAATCCATGGGGTCGCAGCCTAAAGCTCCGTCATGGCCATGACGTGACGTGACCGCAGACAGCCTGTCGTGACGTTATGACATTTACAAAACATCATATGCTTGATACTTTGTAAATATCATGATCTTCGCGACGCCTGAGCTACGTGACGACGAGCGTGACGTCCTCCACATGATCGCGGACCTCCGTAACGAGCTCCAAGACCGCATCGCAGAGCCCCGCCGCTGGGCGGGGACCCTGCGGAAGATGGCCTTTGCCCGGGCGGTCCAGGGCTCCAACAGCATCGAGGGGTACAACGCCTCGCTCGACGACGTCGTCGCAGCGGTCGAGGGCGAGCCGACCCTGGACGCAAACGAGGAAACCCAGCTCGCGCTGGCGGGATACCGCGACGCGATGACCTACGTCCTGCAGGTGGCCGGCGACGGGGCGCTCGAGGTCGACGAGGGCCTGCTGAAGAGCTTGCACTTCATGATGATCAAGCACGATCTGCGGAAGAACCCCGGACAGTGGCGCCCCGGCAGCATCTACGTCCAGAAGAGCAACGGCGAAACGGTCTACGAAGGCCCGTCAAGCAACGACGTTCCACCCTTGATCGCGGAGATGCTGCAAGACCTCCGTCGCGACGAGAGCCCGGTCCTGGTCAAAGCGGCGATGGCCCACCTGAATCTGACCCTCATTCACCCGTTCAGCGACGGCAATGGGCGGATGGCGCGATGCCTGCAGACCCTCGTCCTCGCGCGTGACCGTGTGGTGGCGCCGATCTTCTCCAGCATCGAGGAGTTCCTCGGACGCAACACGCAGCCCTACTACGACGTCCTCGCCGATGTGGGAGCGGGCTCATGGCACCCCGACCGCGATGCGCGCCCCTGGCTTCGTTTCTGCCTTCGCGCCCATTTCCTGCAGATCCGCACGATGCAGCGACGCCGAGTGGAGATTGAGGAGCTCTGGAACGGCTGCTTAGCGCTGACCGAACGACACGGCCTGCCCGAAAGATGCGCCGCGGCGCTCGTCGACACCGCCTACGGACTGCGAATCCGCCGAGGCAGCTATCAGGCCGCCGGCGCGGATATGACCGGCGAGGAGATCAGCGATCAGAGCGCCTCCCGCGACTTGAAAGCAATGGTCGACTTGGGTCTGCTCGAAGCAGTGGGCGAGCGCCGCGCCCGTTACTACCTAGCGGGTGGGGACGCGAGGGGGCTGCGCGAGGCGATTCGCGCGAAGCGCCCCCCACGGGAAGCGGACGACCCCTTCCGCATCGCTCGCGAAGAGCGCCAGCTCAGCTTGAGCTGAGCTACTTCAGGCCGACGATCAGCTTCGCCGTCGCCAGCTCGTCCTGACTGGCGGAGCCGAGGGCAAGGAAACGGATGCTCTTCAGGTACTTCTTCGCCTCCTCGAACCCGTCGTCGGAAGCGGAAATCAGCGCGTCGGCCAGGCGTAGCGCGCCCGGACCGTCGGCGAAGCCGGTGATCGGCGTGTCCTCGAGGGATTCGACCGCGGCCTTGAAGTCGGGGGCGTCGGCGAGCGTCTCGCCCTTGCCTTTTTCCGTCCGCAGGCCTTCCAGCGTCGCCGGCAAGCCGTAGCCGATCGCGATCCGCCCCTCCTTGGCGGCGACGACGAGCGGCTTGTCGCCGAGGTCGTCGCTGCGGACCGAGAAGCCGGCGTACTTGCCGCTCAGCACGGTGACGCCTTCGACGTTGACGCTGCGCAGCAGATCGACCGCGTTGGAGACCGCCTCGACCCCCTGCGATCCCTCGGTCGAGAGCACCAGGGCGCCGCTGAGGCTGCTCTCGGTGTTGCCGCCCGCGAACGCGCCCGCGTCCTGCAGCGAGCCGGCGACCGCTTCCAGGTCGACCCCCAGCTGCTTCAGGCCCTTCTTCAGCTGGTTCGGCGGGATCGCGTCGGGGATGCCTTCTTCGTCGAGGCTGTCGATCGCTTCCTGCAGCTGCTTGCCGAAGCCGGAGACGGCGAAGGCGGCAAAGGCGTCGCCGGGTAGCGAGCCGAGCAGCGAGGAGGCGTCGCCCGTCGGCGCTTCCTGGCCGGCCAGGTCGCTGCTCAGCTCGATCGCGATCTGGTCGGCGCCGGGGACGATGCTGGCCACCGCAGTCGCTTCGCTGGGGTCGATGCCGGCGTTGCGCAGGATCTGGCGAGCCTGCGGATCGATCTGCTCGCCCGACTGCTCGATCAGCTTGCCGACGTCGACGTAGACGTCGGCGAGACTGCCCTCGGAGGCAGCCGAGATCGCCTCGGCGAAGGTGTCTTCCGCGGCGAGCGAGTCGCCCGCCGAGGCGTCGACTACTTCCTCGAAGATCTTCTCGCTTTCGGCGACGACGAGGAAGTCGCCGACGACCCCGATCGCGTTCTCTTCCGAGCCGCCAAACCGGTAGTCGACCCCTTCGTATGACACGGCGCGATAGGGCTCGTCGCTTGCCTCCACCTGGTTGTCGATGAATTCCTGGGCCGCGTCCGTGTCGGTCGATTCGAGGATCACACCGAGTCCGGTGAAGTCGTCGTCCTCGAGCTTTTCGAAGAAGACGCCGGACCTCTCACCCAGCCAGGACTCGACTTCCTTCGTGTAGTCGAACGGTTCGCCGTCCTCTCGCGCCGCGCTTTCCAGCTCGGTGACGAGGAACTCGCCGAGGCTGCCCACGCCAGCCACCTTTTCTGCGACCGCGTCGGCGTTCGCCTTCAGCTCGCCCGTCGGGCGCAGCGCGCCTTCGACGAACACGGGTACCCCGGGGGGCGCGAGCTCGGCCACCTTGGACCCGGAGGAGCCGCCGTCGCCGCAGCCGGCGAGGGAGACGAGGGCAACCGCGGCAAGCGCCGCGAGGAGGAGACGGGGCTTCATGCGGCGGGCATCCTACCCCGGCCGTTACTCGACCGTGACGGTCTTGGCCAGATTGCGGGGCTGGTCGACGTTGAGGCCGCGGGCGCGGGCGATGTCGTAGGCGAGCAGCTGCAACGGCAGGATCGCCAGGATCGGCTGCAGGATCCAGTCGCTGGCGGCGACCTCGATCGTCTGCTCGGCGACGGCGGCGACCCGCTCGTCGCCCGCGGTCGCGATCGCGATCGTCTCGGCGCCGCGCGCGCGCACCTCTTCGACGTTCGAGAGGACCTTGTCGAGGATCGGGCTCTCGGTCGCCACACAGACGACCGGCGTCGACTCGTCGAGCAGCGCGATCGGGCCGTGCTTCATCTCGCCGGCGGCGTAGGCGTCGGTCGGGATGTAGGAGACCTCCTTCAGCTTCAGCGCCCCCTCGAGGCAGACCGGCAGGCCGATGTGGCGCCCCAGGTAGAGGAAGAACTTCTGGTCGGAGTGGGTCGCGGCGACCTCGCGCACGCGCTCCTCGCAGCTGGCCAGCGTCGTCTCGACCTTCGAGGGCAGCGACTTCATCTCGGCGACGAGCTCGGTCAGCCGCTCGGGCGAGAGGGTGCCGCGCAGCTCGGCCAGGCGCAGCCCGAGCAAGTACATCGCCGCCACCTGGGCGACGAAGGTCTTGGTCGCGGCGACGCTGATCTCGATGCCGCTGCGGGTGTAGAAGACGGCGTCGGCGTCGCGGGTCGCCTGGCTGCCCATGATGTTGGTGACCGCCAGCACCTTGGCGCCGTTCTCGCGGGCGAGGCGCATCGCCGCCAGCGTGTCGGCGGTCTCACCTGACTGAGTGATGCCGATCACCAGGTCGTCCTCCGCCACCACCGGATTGCGGTAGCGGTACTCGGAGGCGATGTCCATCTCGACCGGCACCCGGGCCCACTGCTCGATCGCGTAGCGGCCGACGAGGCCGGCGTGGTAGGAGGTGCCGCAGGCGACGATCACGATCCGCCGCAGGCCGCGCAGGAAGTCGTCGTCGAGATCGAGCTCGGAGAGGTCGACCCCGTCGTCGCCGGGAAGGCGGTCGGCGATCGTTTCGGCGACCGCGTCGGCCTGTTCGTGGATCTCCTTCAGCATGAAGGTCTCGTAGCCACCCTTCTCGGCGGCGGCCTCGTCCCAGTCGATCTCCTCGGCGGAGCGCTCGACCGGATTGCCCTCGACGTCGGTGATCCTCACCCCGTCGGCGTCGATCGTGACGACCTCGTCGTTTTCGATCGCCACCGCCTGCCGCGTCTCGGCGAGGAAGGCGGGGATCGCCGAAGCGAGGAAGCTCTCGCCGTCGCCGACTCCCGCCACCAGCGGGCACTCCTTGCGGGCCCCGACCAGCTGCTCGGGCCGGTCGGCGTGCATGGCGACGAAGGCGTAATGGCCGCGCAGCTCGGCGAAGACGGCGCGGACCGCCGCCGCTAGGTCGCCTTCGTAGTGGCTGGCGATCAGGTGGGCGACGACCTCGGCATCGGTTTCGGAGCTGAACTCCTGGCCTTCGGACTCGAGCCGGGCACGCAGCTTGGCGTGGTTCTCGACGATCCCGTTGAGGACGATGTGGACGCGGTCGGTGGTATCGCTGTGCGGGTGGGCGTTCTCCTCGGTGACGCGGCCGTGGGTCGCCCAGCGAGTGTGCGCCACCCCGGTCGTCGCCGGCGCCGCCGCGACCGCGACGCCGCCCCCGCCGTCGCGCTCGTCCATCGCCGCCCGCAGGTTGGCGAGGTTGCCGACCGCGCGCACGCTGTCCACCCGCCCGTCCTCGATCACCGAGACCCCGGCCGAGTCATAGCCCCTATATTCGAGCTTCTCGAGTCCGGCGACCAGGAGATCGCGGCAGGGCCGCCCTCCGACGTATCCGACTATTCCGCACATCAAGGCCGTACAGGGTAGAGGGCGGCGGGCCTCAGCCCAGCTCCTGCCGGACCATGTCGGCAAGGCGCTTGCAGACGGCGTCGGCCTCCTCGGCGCTCGGCGCCTCGGCCATCACGCGGACCAGCGGCTCGGTGCCGGAGGGGCGCAGGAGCACGCGGCCGCGACCCTCGAGCTCGGCTCCCTCGCGCTCGACCGCCTTCCAGACCGCGGCGGCGCCGGCGATCGCCTCGCGCTCGGCGACCTCGACGTTGACCAGGACCTGGGGCAGCTTCTCCATCGCCTCGACTGTGGCGAGATCGCGGCCGGCCAGCTCGCGCATCGTCATCAGCGCCGCGGCGATCCCGTCGCCGGTGGCGACGAAGCCGGTGTCGATGATGTGGCCCGACTGCTCGCCGCCGAGAGCCCAATCGCGCTCGCGCAGCTCGTCGAGGACGTAGCGGTCGCCGACCTTGGTCACGGCAACCTCGATCCCCGCTTCCTCCATCGCCCGATGGAAGCCGTAGTTGCTCATCACGGTCACGGCGACACCGCCGCCCAGCTCGCCGCGGGCTGCCATGCCGCGGGCCAGGAGAGCGATCAGCTCGTCGCCGTCGTGCGTCCGGCCGCTGCCGTCGACCGCGAGGACCCGATCCCCGTCGCCGTCGAAGGCGAACCCGATCGAGGCCGCCGAGGAGGCGACGTGCTTCGCCAGGTTGTCGAGGTGGGTGGACCCGCAGCCGTCGTTGATGTTGCGGCCGTCGGGCTCGACGCCGATCGTCTCGACCTCGGCGCCGAGGCGCTCGAAGATCGCCGGGGCGGCGCGGTGGGTGGCGCCGTTGGCGCAGTCGAGCGCCACGGTGAGGCCGGAGAGATCGAGCGGAAAGGAGGACTCGAGGGCACGCAGATAGTCCTCGGTCCCGCCCTCCAGCTCGCGCACGCGTCCCGGCGCGGCCGGCGCCTGCGTGGCCTCCAAGGCCCCCTCGATCTCCGCCTCGACCGCGTCGCCGAGCTTCGTCCCGGCGCCGCTGAAGAACTTGATGCCGTTGTCCCGGTAGGGGTTGTGGGAGGCGGAGACGACCACGGCGAGGTCGAGCCCGAGGCGGCGCACCAGGATCGCGGCGGCGGGCGTCGGCAGGACGCCGCCGAGCAGCGCATCCCCCCCGGCCTCGGCGACGCCGGCGGCCAGCGCCGCTTCCAGCATCGACCCCGACTCGCGCGTGTCGCGGACGATCAGCACCTGCGGCCGCTCGGCTTGCAGCGAGGCGGTCGCCGCCCTGCCCAGCGCGAGGGCCAGCTCCGCGGTGAGGAACGTCCCAACCTCCCCTCGGACCCCGTCGGTTCCGAAGAGCTTGCGCTCCGCGCTCACAGTGCCCTCGTCAGCGCTTGCTGAACTGCGGCCGCTTGCGGGCCTTCTTCAGCCCCGCCTTGCGCCGCTCCTTGGCGCGCGCATCGCGGGTCAGGAAGCCGCGCCGCTTCAGCTCGCCGCGCAGCTCGGGGTCGACCTCGGTCAGCGCCCTGGCGATGCCGTGGCGGACAGCGCCGGCCTGGCCGCTGATGCCACCGCCATGGACCCGGACGCGGACGTCGACGCTGCTCTCGTAGCCGGTGATCGCGAGCGGCTGGCATGCCGTCGTCTGATGCAGAGGACGGGGGAAGAACTCCTCGATCGGACGGCCGTTGATCTCGATCTTGCCGCTGCCGGGCAGCAGGGTGACGCGGGCTATCGCGTTCTTCCGTTTGCCGGTTGCCAGATAGCGCGAGTCGCTCTCCATCTTGGCCGGGGCCCGGGTCGCCGGCTGCTCCCCCTCGTCGGCATCGCCGGTGAGAGCCGCCTCGCGCGCCCGTTCCTCCTCTTCCTCGGCTTCGCGCCGCGCCTTCTCCTCGGCGCTGAGCGGCCGCTCGGTGGGCTCGACCGCGATCGGCTCCAGGTCGGCACCCGGGATGACGTCTTTCTTCTTCTCGGTCTTCGGCTCCTCGGACTCCTCCGCAGGCGCCTCGGGCTCCGTCTCCTCCTGCTCAGCCGCAGGAGACCCATCGGGCTCCTCCGCAGGCGCCTCGGGGTCCTCCTCCTGCTCCGCAACGGGAGGCTCGGTCGATGCCTCCTCGGGCGCCTCGTCGTCGGCGTCAGCCTCAGGGGCATCTGCCGCGGGTGGCGTCGAGGTGGGCTCTTCGCCCGCAGCTTGCGAGGACGAGGAGTCCTCCTCGGCGACAGGACCCGCGGCCTGAGGCTCTTCGTCCTGCGCGTCGACGTCTTTGGGCTCGTCTGCCATCACTTGATCTCCATCGGCTGTGGTTTCTGCGCCTCGTGCGGGTGATCCGGGCCGGCATAGACCTTGAGCTTGGTCAACTGCTTGCGGGCGAGGCGGTTGCGGGGAAGCATCCCCTTCACGGCCTTGCGGATCACCTCCTCCGGGCGGCGCTCGAGCATCTCGGCCAGGGTGCGGGACTTGATCCCGCCCGGGTAGCCGCTGTGGCGCCAGTAGCGCTTCTGCTCCATCTTTTTCCCGGTCACTTTGATCTTCTCCGCGTTGACGACGACGACGAAGTCGCCGGTGTCGACGTGCGGCGTGTACTCGGGCTTGCGCTTGCCCCGCAACGCGTCGGCGATCCGCGTCGCCAAACGGCCCAGGGTCTGGCCCTCGGCGTCGACGACGAGCCAGTCTCGCCGGCGGTCTGCGGGTGTGGCGACGTAGGTCTTCATCAGAGAAAAGCCGCGGGGAAGGCCCCAGCGGCTCCGGGATGATAGCCGCCACGCCGAGTTGACGCGCACGGCCGCGTGCGGCCGGGAGGCTCTCTATACTGCCGCGCCAGCAATAGCCGAATCCCGGCCGGCCGACGGACGGGAGCGGAGGAACCGCAGGGGCCTTGCAGGTCCCAGGGGCGAATCGGACGAACAACGGTCCGTAGCGCATCTCTTTCAGCGCGAGCCCGACAGCTAACTCCGTAGGCGAACGAAAGAGAGGGCAAGTGGCACGCAGGACGGGCGCTCGGCCTTGGCTAGCCATAAGGATCTTCGTAATCGCAGTCGCGGCGTGCCTCGCGAGCCTCACGGGGACCGCATTCGCGGCGACCGGCGGCGCCCCGACCCCGAGCGGCACCCCGCCCCCTCCCGGCAGCCCGAGCGGCGCCCCCACGGCCGACGGGCCCAGCGCCGGCACGCTGAGCCTGGTCTCCGCCCAGGCCTTGCCGCGCAAGTCCTTCTTCTACGGGGTCCGCTACCCCAGCCTCAGCTACGAAATAGGCAGCGACCAACCGGCCAACGACCTCCGCATCGACGTGGTCGACGCAGCCGGCGCCACGGTCATGAGCTTCTTCCGCAACGACGTGGCGCCGAACGTCCCCAACCGCATCCGCTGGGACGGGACCACCGCGGAAGGACGCCCGGCTCCCAACGGCCGCTACACCTTCCGCATCCTGCCGCAGAGCGGCGGGGCGATGGCGCGCCAGGCAAAGCAGCGACCGGCCTCCTCGTCCGAAGCGCCCCCGCTCAGTCTCAGCTTCGCGCTCTACGGATATGCCTTCCCCGTCCTCGGAGCGCACGACTTCGGCAGCTCCGGAGCGCGCTTCGGCGCCGGCCGCACTGGCCACACCCACCAGGGACAGGACGTGATGGCGCAATGCGGAGTGCCCCTCGTCGCCGCCCGCGGTGGGCGGGTCCGCTACTCCGGCTACCAGGGATCCGCCGGCAACTACCTGGTGATCGACGGCAAGGGAACCGGCTTCGACACCGCCTACATGCATCTGCTCGAACCCTCGCCGTTGCAGGAGGGGATGACCGTCCGCACCGGGCAGCCGATCGGGCTGGTCGGCGAAACCGGCAACGCGGCCGGCTGCCACCTCCACTTCGAGATCTGGACGGCGCCCGGCTGGTACGAGGGCGGCAGCCCGCTCGACCCGCTGCCCTACCTCATGCGGTGGGACAGCTACAGCTGAGAATAAGTCTCATTCTCTGATACGGTCCCGGCCGTGGACTGGGCCGAGACAGCGATGCGGCGCCTCGACGAGGCCGGCTACCGCAGCGGCGCGGCGCGGCGCGAGGTGATCGGCCTGCTGGCCGCCGAGCCCTGCGCGGTGACCGCGCTGGAGATCGACCGGCGGCTCGAGTCCGTCGGACGGGCGAGCGTCTACCGCACGCTGGACCAGCTGGAACGGCTCCACCTGCTGCAGCGGGTCGAGATCGGCGGCGACGCCGCCGGCTACGAGCGGGTGGATCCCGATCAGCACCATCACCACCTGGTCTGCGAGCGGTGCGGGAGGCTCGCCCCCTTCGCCAGCGAGGCGCTGGAGGAGGCGATCGAGGGGATCAGCCGCAACGCCGACTTCGAGGTGGCCGCCCACGACGTGGTCCTGCGCGGCACCTGCGCGACCTGCACCGGTGCCGATGCCTGAGGTCGCGATACCCCTGGCAGGGCTCGCCGTGCTGGCGATCTTCGGCGGCGGCGCGACCGCGCTGCGGCTCCACCACTCGCTGCCCACGGTGATCGCGCTGAGCGGCGGCATCGTCGTCGCGGTGGCGCTGCTCGAGGTCCTGCCGGAGGCGATCGAGAGCATCGGCGACGCCCATGACGCGGTGCCGCTCGTCGCGCTCGGCTTCCTCGGCTTCTTCCTGCTGGAGCGGGTGCTGGTCCTCCACCACCGCGACGATCCCGAGCAGGCGCGCTCGCACGGCCGGGTCGGCGTGCTCGGCGCCATGGGGCTCTCCCTGCACACCTTCACCGACGGAGTCGGCATCGGCCTCGCCTTCAGCGTCAACGCCGAGACCGGTCTGCTCGTCCTCCTCGCCGTCGTCGGCCACGGCTTCGCCGACGGCCTCAACACGGTCAGCTTCGTGCTCAGCCAGTCGGACGACGCATCGCGGGCGAAGCGCTGGCTGCGAATCGATGCCCTGGCGCCGCTCGCCGGCGCGGCGGTCGGCTCGCTGATCTCCGTCTCCGAGGTGACCCTCGGCTACTTCCTCGCTGTCTACGCCGGTTTCTTCCTCTACATGGGCGCCACCGATCTCCTCCCCGCCGCCCACGCCCACGAGCACGACGGCGATGGCGGTTCATGGAGGCGGGTGGCCCTGACGGTGGCCGGGTTCGCGGCGATCTATGGCATCACCCTGATCGGCCACCCGGGCTGAGCCGCCGCGCGAAGCGAGCGCCAGCGCCAGCGCAACCGGAACGGTCGCCGGCAACGTGTCAAGCGCAAAGAAGAGCAGGTCAAAAGCCAACCCCAAGACCGCGACTAACCCAGCCCCGACCAGCTGCCGATGGGACGATTTCCCCCCATATAGGAGGGTTTTCGGCCCGTCGGCGGGGAGGGCGAGCAGGCAGCCGACGGTGGCGGCGACAAAGGCGTCGCCGAAGCCCATCCGGGCCGCACCGAACTCGAGCACCTGCAGGCGCGGCAGGCCGGCCGGCGCCGCGGCGCTGAGCACCGAGCTCGGTCCCTGCAGCAGCTCGGCGGCGACCAGTGCCGCGTCGATCGCCGCCATCGCGTAGATCCCCAGGCGCAGCCAGCGAGCGTCGACGACCGAGACGAGCAGCCAGCCCAGGGCGATGCAGGCGAGACCGGAGAGGAGCGTCGCGGCCGTCTCGCCCGCCAGCGACTCCTGCGAGGCCCAGGCAAGGGCGAACAGCGGCACGGCGAGCAGTGCCCAGGCGGGCGCCGTGCCATGGACGAGCCAGCCGAGCGCGAACGCCGCCAGCGGCGGCACCGCGAGCAGCGCCAGCCAAGTCAGGGCATCGGCCGAGCCGGGCGCCGCCTCGATGCCGAAGACCACGACGACGATCGAGGCGGCCGGCACGATCGCCCACCAAGGACTGCGCGGCATCCAGGCAAACGGCGGTCGGTAACGCGGCAGCCCAACAAGGGCCGCCTGGAAAAGGCTCAGCGTCGCTATAGAGACCGCAAACGACGGCATGCCCCCGACCCTAAGGGGGGGACGTGCCGCTAGTTGAGTACCCATAGTGACCGCTAACTCGCGGCACGTCCCCGGGGGGCTACTCCCACTCGATCGTCGCGGGGGGCTTGGAGGAGATGTCCAGCGCTACGCGATTCACGTCCTTGATCTCGTTGATGATCCGGCTGGAGACGCGCTCGAGCAGGTCGTAGGGCAGGCGGGCCCAGTCGGCGGTCATCGCGTCCTCGGAGGTAACCGCGCGGATCACGATCGGGTAGGCGTAGGTCCTGCCGTCGCCCTGCACGCCAACCGAGCGCACCACGGGCAGCACGCAGAAGGACTGCCATAGCTGGCGGTAGAGCTCGGCGGCGCGGATCTCCTCCTGCAGGATCGCGTCGGCGGCGCGCAGGATGTCGAGCCGCTCCTTCGTCACCTCGCCGCCGACGATGCGGATCGCCAGGCCGGGCCCGGGGAAGGGCTGGCGCCAGACCATACGCTCGGGCAGGCCCAGCTCGGCCCCCACCGCGCGCACCTCGTCCTTGAACAGCATCCGCAGCGGCTCGACCAGCTCGAACTCGAGGTCGTCGGGCAGACCGCCGACGTTGTGGTGGGACTTGATCGTGGCGGCGGCGTCGCTGCCGCCGGACTCGATCACGTCGGAGTAGAGGGTTCCCTGGACCAGGTAGGCGGCGTCCTCGAGCCTCGCCGCCTCCTCCTCGAAGACGCGGATGAACTCCTCGCCGATGATCTTGCGCTTGCGCTCGGGCTCGTCGACGCCGGCGAGGCGGGCGAGGAAGCGCTCCTCGGCCTCGACGTGGACGAGCGGGATGCCGAACTGCTCGAATGCCGCCACGACCTGCTCGGCCTCGTTCAGCCGCATCAACCCGTGATCGACGAAGACGCAGGTCAGCTGCTCCCCCACCGCACGGTGGACGAGCAGCGCCGCGACCGAGGAGTCGACCCCGCCGGAGAGGCCGCAGATCACGCGGCCCTCGCCCACCTGGGCCCGGATAGCGGCGATCTGCTCGGCGATCACCGACTCCGCCGACCACTGCTCCTCGCAGCCGGCGATCTCGCGCAGGAAGCGGGTCAACACCTCGGTCCCGTAAGGCGTGTGGACGACCTCGGGATGGAACTGGATTCCGTAGAGGCCGCGCTCCGGCGCCTCGCAGGCGGCGACGGGCGAGGCGGGGGTCGAGGCTAGCGCGGCGAAGCCCGGGGGTGGCTCGAAGACCGCGTCGCGGTGGCTCATCCAGCAGCTCTGCTCCTCCGGCAGCCCGCCCAGCAGCCGCCCGCCGCTGTTGCGCAGGGTCAGCTCGGCGCGCCCGAACTCCCCCGACTCGGCCCCTTCGACCTCGCCGCCCAGCGCCTGGACCATCGCCTGCATCCCGTAGCAGATGCCCAGCATCGGAATCCCCAGATCGAGCAGCTCGGTGGGGAACGGCGGCGCCCCCGGCTCGTACACCGACGCTGGCCCCCCGGAGAGCACCAGCGCCTTCGGTTGGCGCTGCCGAATCGATTCGGCAGAAGCGGTAGCTGGCAGCAACTCCGCGAACACACCGCATTCGCGGATGCGTCTCGCGATCAGCTGCGAGTACTGCCCGCCGAAATCGAGGACGAGCACCTCCTCGGAGGCCTGGGCCGGCGCCGTGGGAGCGCCGGCCTCAGTCGTCGGCGACTCCAACACCGGCGGAGACCGCCGCGCGCCCGTTCGAGCCCATTCCCACCGACTGCTCGTTTTGCAGCTTCTTACCCTCGCTCATCAGCGCCGGCGCGACCATCACCTCGGCCCGCTGGAAGGAGCGGATGTCCTCGTAGCCGGTGGTGGCCATCGAGGTTTTCAGCGCTCCCATCAGGTTGAAGGTGCCGTCGTTCTCCTGGGCGGGGCCGAGCAGGATCTCCTCCATCGTGCCGTCCTGCTTGGTCGAGACGCGGGTGCCGCGCGGCAGCGAGGGATGGAAGGTCGCCATCCCCCAGTGGAAGCCGCGCCCGGGCGCCTCCTTGGCACGGGCCAGCGGCGAGCCGACCATCACCGAGTCGGCGCCGACGGCGATCGCCTTGGAGACGTCGCCGCCGGTGCGCATGCCGCCGTCGGCGATCACGTTGACGTACTCGCCGGTCTCCAGCATGTGCTGGGCGCGGGCGGCGGCGACGTCGGCGATCGCGGTCGCCTGCGGGACGCCGATCCCGAGCACGCCGCGCGTCGTGCAGGCGGCGCCGGGGCCGACCCCGACGAGGACGCCGACGGCGCCGGTCCGCATCAGGTGCAACCCGGTCGAGTAGGAGGCGCAGCCGCCGACCACGGTCGGCACCGGCACTTCGGCGATGAACTCCTTCAAGTTCAGCGGCTCGACCGTGGTCGAGACGTGTTCGGCGGAGATCACGGTCCCCTGGATGACGAGGATGTCGATCCCGGCCTCGACCGCGATCTCGTAGTGCTCGCGCACCTTCTGCGGGGTGAGCGAGCCGCAGGCGACCGCGCCGCGCTCCTTGATCTCGGCGACCCGCTTGCCGATCAGCTCGGGCTTGACCGGCTCGTTGTAGATCTCCTGCATGATCCGGGTCGCCTCGTGCTTGGGCGCGGCGGCGACCTTCTCCAGCTGCTCCTCGGCGTCCTCGAAGCGGGTCCAGATCCCCTCCAGGTTGAGCACCCCGAGACCACCGAGCTGGTTGACCAGGACGGCGGTATCGGGGCTCACCACCCCGTCCATCGCCGAGGCGACGAGCGGCAGCTCGAAGCGATAGGGGCCAAGAGTCCAGCTGATGTCTATGTCGTCGGGATCGCGGGTGCGGCGCGACGGAACGATCGCGATGTCGTCGAATCCGTAGGCGCGCCTCCCCTTCTTGCCTCGACCGATATCGATCTCCAAATCGATCCTCCAGGAAGTGGTGGCGTTGAACAGCCAGCCTACACTTCCGCGTGGACCTCCAGGTCGCGCACCTCGACCTCGTCGAGCAGCCGCTCGACCCGGCGGCGATCGACCGTGCCGGCGCCGAAGTGCTGGGTCGACTCGGCGCCGCAGGCGACGCCGTAGGCGAGGCATTCGGCCGGGTCGCGGCCGTCGTAGAGGCCAGCCGCGTAGCCGGCCAGGAAGGCGTCGCCGGAGCCGACCGTCGAGACCGGCTCGAGCGCCCGGGTGCGGACCTCGAGCACGCGCCGCTCGGCTCCCTCGCCGACCACCGCGACGCAGCCGTCGGGCCGCGTGATCGCCGCCTCTCCGGCGCCCAGGCGGACCAGCTCGGTGAGCCCCTGGACGAAGTCCTCGCCGTCGGCGAACTCCTGGCCGACCAGCTCCTCGGCCTCGCGCTCGTTGGGGGTGACGACCGACGCTCCAGCCCGCAGGCCGGCGAGCATCGCCTCCCCCTCCGAGTCGAGGATCGACTTGACGCCGCACTCGCGCAGATCCTCGACCAGGCGCGCGTAGAGCTCCGCCCCGGCCCCGGGCGGCAGGGTGCCGGCGAGCACGCAGATCTTCGCCCCGTCGGCGAGGTAGCGCAGCCGCTCGACGAAGCGCTCGACCTCCTCCGGGCTGACCGCCGGGCCGCGCTCGTTGATCTCGGTCTGCTCTCCCGAGGTCGGATCGATCACCGCCATGTTGATCCGCGTCTCGCCGGCGATCCAGGTGAAGTCGGTGAGGATCGCCTCCTTGCGCAGTTGCTCCAGCATCCGGTTGCCGGTCGGTCCGCCGGCGAAGCCGGCGGCGATCACCGGTCGGCCGAGAAGCCGCAGGGCGCGGGCGACGTTGATCCCCTTGCCGCCGGCGACCGTGCGGCTCTCCACCGCCCGGTGGCGGTGGCCAAGGCGGAAGTTGGGAACCGCAACCGTGCGGTCGATCGCGGCATTGAGGGTTACGGTGAGGATCATCTCGTTCGGCGCCTCAGGAGAACGACTGCCGCGACCAGTATCCCGAACAGCGCTAGGACAAACCAGAGAGCATTGTCGACGACGAAGCTCCGCACCCGGTCGAGGGTGCTCGCCTCCGGCACGGCGCGGCCGGCCCGCAGCGGCACCGAGGCGGCCCGCAGACCGTCGACGCGGACGACCGCCCGGCCCAGCCTGGCGCCGCGCCGAATCGGGCCCTCGACCTCGCCCGGCGCCTGCACCGAGACCGTCAGCCGCTGTCCGCGTCGAACGCCCACCGCCACCGTTCGCACCGCGCGCAGCTCCAGCTCGTCGTCCGTGTACTCGATCGACGGCCTGGCGTAGACCTCGCCGGCGTGGATCGGCACGCGCTTGCGATAGCGCGAGAAGCCGTACTCGAGCAGGCGGGCGGTCTCCTGGTCGCGCGCGGTCTCGGTCCAGGTGCCGAGCACGGCGGAGATCAGCTCGACCCCCTTGCGCTGTCCGGACCCGACGAGGACATAGTCGGCGTCGAAAGTGTGGCCGGTCTTGATGCCCGTCGCCCAGGGCGCTTCGAGCAGGAAGTCGTTGATCGTCTCGATCCGCCGCGGCGGGCGCAGGCTGCGCAGCTCGGCGCTGCGTGCGGCAGCGATCCTGGCGAAGGCGGGCTCGCGCAACAGCCTGCGCGACAGCGCAGTCAGATCGAGGGCGGTCGAGTAGTTGCCGGCCTGATCGAGGCCGATCGGGTTGGCGTAGTGGGTGTCCGACAGCCCGAGCGCCGCCGCCCGCAGGTTCATCTGGCGGACGAAGGCGCTCTGCGAGCCGGCCGCGGCGAGGGCGAGGTCGTAGGCGGCGTCGTTGCCGCTGCGCAGGATCAAGCCGTAGAGGAGATCGCGAACGCTGACCCTCTCCCCCGGCCGCAATTCGAGCAGCGACTCGCCGTAGATCGCGTCGTACGGAGCGACGGTGACGATTTTTCTCAGCGGCAGCTCCTGCAGCGCCACGTAGGCAGTCATCAGCTTGGTCGTACTGGCAATCGGCAGTCGCTGCGAAGCAGCGTGGGAAGCGAGCACGTCCCCGGTGCGAGCGTCGACCAGCGCCCAGGCGCGCGCTTCGAGCTGGGGTGGGTCGGCGGCGGCCGCGGGCGCAGCTGCGAGTAGCGCAACGGCGAGCAGCGCGGCGAAGAGCCGCGCCCTCACCGCAGCTTCAGCTTTTCGCCGGCGATCAGGATCTGAGGATCGACACCTGGGTTGAGCCTGACGATGATCGCGACGGGGACACCGGTCTCACGAGCAATCGAGGTCAGAGTGTCGCCGCTCTGGACTTCATAGGACTTGGGAGTCGGACCCTGATCCGTCTCCTGCTTGACCTGCTCGGTGCGGTCCGAGGCGCCACCGTTGCCGCTATCGCCGCCGCCGAGCGTCGTCGCGATCAAGGCGATCACGACGACGAAGCCGCAGAGGACCGCGGCGGCGGCGATAAATCTGGCAGGTGCTCTTGAGCTCAGCCCTTGACCTTGGCCTTCAGCGCCGAGCCGGCGGAGAAGCGGGGGACCTTGCCGCCCGGGATCGTGATCCGCTCGCCGGTGCGCGGGTTGACGCCCTGGCGGGGGCCGCGCTCGGCTACGTGGAATTTGCCGAAGCCGGTGAAGCTGACCTCGCCTCCGCCACTCAGGGTGTCGGTGATCGCGTCGAGCACCGCGTCGACCGCGTCGCCCGCGGCCTTCTTGCTGCCCACACGCTCATCAGCTGCCAGTTGGTCCAAAAACTCAGCCTTGGTCACGTCGAAGCTCCTCCGTCCTGTCGTTGAGGTCGGGCGGCAATCTAACAGCGCACACGGCGTCATAGCGTGCCTGGGGGCGCGAGGGTTCTCAGGCGCCGCTGACCGACATCTCGCCGATCAGCAGCGGCGGGGTGCAGACCGAGCCGCCGAAGGGCACCCAGCGCGACGCCGATCCGGCCGCGCGCACCGCGCGCAGCATCGAGACCAGGTCGCCGGCGATCGTGAACTCGCGCAGCGGCTCGGCTCGCTCGCCGCCCCTGATCGCCCGACCGGAGGCGCCGACCGAGAAGACGCCGGTGACCGGGTTGACGCCGGAGTGGAGGCCGGCGACGTCGTTGACATAGACGCCATCGCCCGCCTTGCGCAGCAGCTGCTCCAGGCTCGCGTCGCCTGGGCCGACGACCAGATTCGAGGCCGAGACGCCGGGCGGCACGCGGTACCCGGAGCGCCCCGCGTTGCCGGTCGAAGCAGCGCCGCCGCGCCGCGCCGTGTAGGAGTCGTGGAGGAAGGTCCGCAGCCGCCCGTCCTCGATCAGCGCCGTGCGCCGGCGCGGCGTTCCCTCCGCGTCGATCGGCGCCGCGGCGAAGCCGGCCGGGTCGAGGCCGTCGTCGTGCAGCACGAAGGCCTCGGCCGCCACTTCGTCGCCGAGCCGCCCGGCGAGCGGCGAGCGGCCGCGCTGGACGGCATCCGCGCCGACGGCTTTGCCGAGCAGGCCGACGAAGCTGGCGGCGACGGTGGGATCGAGGACGACGGGGCAGGCGCGCGAGGCGGGCTTGGTCGAGCCGATCATCTCGGTGGCGCGCTCGGCGCCCTCGCGCCCGATCGCAGCCGGATCGAGACCCGCCGGCCCACGGGCGAGCCCGAAGCCGAGGCCGGTCTCGTGGCCCCCCTCGCCCTCGGCCAGGGCCTGCAGGTAGGCGTAGCAGCTCGTCGTCTCGTACTCGCCCCCGAGCCCGGCGGAGGAGGCGATGGCGACCTGCTCGGCGCTGTCGAAGTAGACCGCCTGCTCGACCGCGGCGACCCCGTCGACCGCCAGCGCCGAGCGCTCGACCGCCAGCGCCAGCTCGGCGACCCGGGCCGGCGACCACTCGGCGCCCGCGGGGTCGCTCAGGCCAGCTGCGTCCGCCGGCCGCTCGGCGGCGCGCTCGGGAGCGGCCGCGAACTCGTCCTCGTCGGCGACGCGAGCCGCCTCGACGGCGCGCGCGGCGATCGTCGCCAGGCCCGCGGCCGAGAGATCGGTCCCGTAGCCGTAGCCGACCCGGCCGCCGATCCAAGCGCGCAGGCCAAGGCCGCGCTGGGTCGCCGCCGTGAGGCTCTCGACCTCGCCGGCGTGGACGCGTATCTCGCGGTTCTCCGCTTGGCCAGCGTAGGCCTCGGCGTCGCCCGCGCCAGCCGCGACGGCGCGCTCGACGGCGCGCTCGGCCAGCTCGCCGAGGCCGCTCATGCCTCGGTGCCCCCGACCGTCATCGAGGCGATCCGGACGTGGCCCTGGCCGGTCCCGACCGGCACTTTCTGACCGCCCTTGCCGCACATCCCGGTCTTCATCCAGAAGTCGTTGCCGACGGCGTCGATCGCGGCCAGCGCCTGCAAGCAGTTGCCGACCAGGGTCGCCCCCTGGCAGGGTCGCGTCACCTGGCCGCCCTCGATCAGGTAGCCCTCGTTGACGCCGAAGACGAAGTCGCCGGTCGCCGGGTCGACCTGCCCGCCGGCGAAGGAGACCGCGTAGAAGCCCCTCTCGACCTCGCCGATGATCGCCTCGGGCTCGGCCTCGCCCGGGGCGATGTAGGTGTTGGTCATGCGCGGTATGGGCAAGCTGCGGAAGCTCTCGCGGCGCCCGTTGCCGGTCGAGGCGAGGCCGTCGCGCTCGGCGCTCTGCCGGTCGTAGAGGAAGCTGGACAGGCGCCCCTCCTCGATCACCCTGGTCTTCTGGGTCGGCGTCCCCTCGTCGTCGATCGCGTCGCTGCCCCACTCGCCCGGCAAGCGGCCGTCGTCATACGCGGTGAGCAGCGGCTGGGCGACCGCCTCGCCGAGCTTCCCGGCGTAGACGCTGGCGCCCTTCTGGACATGGTCGGCCTCGAGGCCGTGCCCGGTCATCTCGTGGAAGAGGACGCCGCCGAAGCCGCCGCCGACCACGACCGGCATCGAGCCGGTCGGCGCCGGGCCGGCATCGAGCAGGGTGAGCGCCTTGTCGGCGGCGCTCGCCGCGATCGCCGCCGGGTCGTCGTCGAAGAGCTCGAAGCCGCGGTGGCCGCCGAGCGTCTCCGCCCCGGTCTCGACCCGGTCGCCTCGGCGCGCCACGGCCTGGGCGCCGATCCGCACCCGGGTACGGTCGTCGCCGCTGAGGAGGCCGTCGGAGTTGGCGACGGCCACCTCGCGCCTGGCCTCGCCGTAGGAGGCCGACGCCTGGGCGATCTCGCCGCCGGCCGAGCGCGCCCGCTCGTCGAGCTCGCGTAACAGCTCCGCCTTGCGCGCGGCGGGGACCTCCCCGGGCGGCCGCTCGACCGGCTGTGGGCCCAGGGCCTCGGCGCGCAGCGGCCGCGGCTCGGCGCGGTCGCCGCGCAGCGCCGCCGCGGCCTCGTCGGCGGCTCGCTCGAGATCGGCCGGGTCGAGCCCGTCGACATGGGCGAAGTAGGTCGTGCCGCCGCTCAGCACCCGCACGCCGGCCCCTTCCTCGGAGCCTGCCTGGACCGACTCGACGCGCGACTCGTCGATCGCCAGGGTCAGGCCGGTGCGGCGTTCGGCGAAGACCTCGGCGAACTCGCCGCCGTTGGCGAGAGCGCGGGAGAGGACTCGCTCGGCAACCGGCGGGTCGAGCAGCGCGTCGGGCCGGCTCACGGCTTCGGCCGCTTCCCGGCAACCTCGATCAGCCTGCCGGCGGCGACGAAGAGCTCGCCGCCCGCGACCGAGTCGACGGCGTGGTCTTCAGCCCGGCCGCCGACGTAGTAGAGACGGGCGAACGGCCGGCGCGAGGCGCGGCGACGGCGCATGTAGGCGGCGGCCTCGTCGGCGTAGCCGGAGACCCGGTCGAGCAGGACACGGTGCGGCTTAGGCGGCATTCGCCGTCACCCTCCCACTCGTCCGTCGCCACCGCCGGCCAGGTCGCGCAGCAGCGACCGCAGGTCGAAGAGGGTCAGCGAGGCGAGCGCGAACCGGTCGGTCACCGCGATCGCCACGAGGCCGGCGTGGCGCATGACGAAGACCTCGCCCTGCTCGGTGCCGATGTGGATCTGCTCGATCGGCTCGCCGCCGGCGCGGTCGGCAACTTCGAGCAGGGCAGCGGCGTCCTCCCCCCAGTGATCCGACGTGCCGCTGGCGGCGAGCACCTCCCCCCCGCGCCCGAGGATCGCGGCGCCGCGCAGGTCGGGCGACATCTCGGTCAGGTAGGCGAGAGCGCCCCCTGCCGCCTCGGGTGAGATCGCCTCGCTCTTCCGAACGTCGTCCATCTCGGCCAAAATACCGGCAGTGACCCTCGCCCGAGCCTCCTGGATCACCGTCGTGGCCGTCTGTGCGATCGCCGCCGTCCTCTTTGCGATCAGCGGTTACACCGGCTACACCGTCACCGTTATCGCCGTCGGCCTCGCCGCCGCGGTGAACCTGCTGCCAAATCCGTAGACCGCCTCAACCGGCGCGGAACGGCCCGTCGTCGCGGGCCGGATCGTGGAACGAGGTCTCCGGCTCGACGTGGATGAGGACATCGGCGCGACGGATTCGGGCCTCGATCTCGGCCCGCATCTCGTGGGCGAGCTCGTGGGCCCGCTCGAGGCTGGTCCCCGAGCGATACTGGACGTGCAGGTCGACGTAGCGGCGGCTGCCGGCGCGGCGGCCGCGGAGCTTGTGGTAGCCGGCGACCTCGGGGGTGCGAGCGGCGGCGATAGCCGCCTCGATCCCGTCCATCTCGACGTCGGGCAGCGCTTCGTCGACCAGCACGCCCGAGGAGCGGCGGATGATCCGCAGCCCGGCGATGACGATCGCGGCGGCAACCGCCAGCGCGGTGATCGAGTCGAAAGCGACGATGCCGGTTACCTGGACGACCGCGAGGCCGACGAGGACGCCGGCCGAGGTGAGCGCGTCGGTGCGCAGGTGCGCGGCGTCGCCCTCCAGCGCCGGCGAGTCGTGCCGCTTGGCCTGGCGGGAGAGGACCGTGGAGACGCACAGGTTGGCCACTACCGAGAAGGCCATCACCGCGATGCCGACGCCCAGGGCCTCCACCTGGGCCCCGACCGCTAGCCGGTGGGTCGCCTCGTAGACGATGATCCCCGCTCCGACCAGGATCAGCATCCCCTCGATCGTCGCCGCAAGGCTCTCGACCTTCTCGTGGCCGTAGGGATGGTCGGCGTCGGCCGGCTCGTCGGCCTTGCGCACCGAGACGAAGGCGACGACCGAGGCGATCAGGTCGATCAGCGAGTGGACCGCCTCGGTGACGATCGCGATCGAGCCGGTGATCGCCCCGGCGGCGAGCTTGATCGCGATCAGGACCGAGTTGGAGGCGATCGAGAGCGCCGCCGCCCCGCTCTTGGTGCGGATCATCGCTCTGCCCGGACCGCCTCGGCGTCGCTCAGGTGCCGGGCCAGGAGCCTCGCGGCGCGGCCCCGATGGCTGATCTCGTTCTTCTCCGCCTGGGCGATCTCCGAGTAGGTGCGCGCGTCGTCGGGGCCGGTCGCATCGGGGACGAAGGCCGGGTCGTAGCCGAACCCGCCCTCGCCCCGCGGCCGCTCGATCAGGCGGCCCTCGCAGCGGGCCTCGAAGACGTGCTCGGAGCCGTCGGCTTCGAGCAGAGCCAGGGCGCAGACGTAGTAGGCCCCGCGCTCGTCTCCCGCCGCGGCCACCTCGCGCAGCAGCTTCTCCAAGTTCTCCTCGTCGGTCGCGCCGGGGCCGCCATAGCGGGCGGAGTGGATGCCCGGACGGCCGCCGAGCGCAACGGCGCCGATCCCCGAGTCGTCGGCGATCGTGGCCCGGCCCGTCGCCTCGTGCGCGGCGCGCGCCTTGTCGAGCGCGATCGCGGCAAAGCTCTCGCCCTCCTCCGGCGGCAGCTCGACCCCCTCCGGCAGCGGCTCCAGCTCGAGCCCGGGCAGCAGTTCGCGCATCTCGCGCAGCTTGTGCCTGTTGCCCGTGGCGAAGATCAAGTCCCGGCTACCCGCTCCTGCACCTGGCGCAGCCTCGAGATGCCCATCTCGGCGAGGCCGAGCAGCTCGTCGAGCGAGGCGCGAGAGAGCGGCATCCGCTCCGCCGTCGCCTGCACCTCGACCAGACCGCCGTCGCCGGTCATCACCACGTTCGCGTCGACCTCGGCGCGCGAGTCCTCGCCGTAGTCGAGGTCGCACAGCGCCCGCCCGTCGACCATGCCGACGCTGACCGCCGCCACCGATCCGGTCAGCGGCATCGTCTCGACCTTCTTCGCCTCGAGCAGCTTCTGCAAGGCCAGCCGCAGGGCGACATAGCCGCCGGTGATCGCCGCGCAGCGAGTGCCGCCGTCGGCTTGCAGCACGTCGCAGTCGACGTAGACGCTGCGTTCGCCCAGCGCCTTGAAATCGACGACGACGCGCAGCGAGCGCCCGATCAGCCGCTGGATCTCGACCCCGCGCCCGTCCTGCTTGCCACGCGAGATATCACGCGCCTTGCGGTCGCCGGTCGAGGCGGGCAGCATCGCGTACTCGGCGGTGACCCAGCCCTTGCCCCGCCCCTGCATCCACTTCGGCACCGACTCGTTCACCGAGGCGGTGCAGATCACCCGCGTCTTGCCGATCGAGATCAGCGCCGAGCCGTCGGCCGTGGCGACGAAACCGGGGTCGATGTCGACGGGCCGGATGTCGGCCGGCGCCCTGTCGTAGCTACGCGAGGCTGGCATGCCGCGAGTCTGTCATGAGCGAGTCCGGCTCGGCGTCGAGGTGGCTAGGGCTCCGGCACCACGCGCAGGCCGCGCTGGGAGAAGTGGGTGTCGAAGGCGAACGCCTCACCGCCGCCGTCGCGCTCGATCAGGGCGAACGAGGTGGCGTCGACGTAGCTCCAGCGCTTGTCCCCGTGGCGCTCGAGGATCTCCCAGGCCTCGTCCTCGACGTCGGGCTCGAGCCGGACCAGCTCGATCGCCTCTCTGGCCCGGAAACGGCGGCCCCACTCGATCGCCTCCTCGCGCCCGACCCTGACGAGCAACGCCGTATAGGTCTCGGCGAAGACGTAGTTGGAGGTGAAGAGCGTCGCCCCGGCCTCGAGCAGACCGGAGAGAGCCGCCCGCGCCCGCTCGTGCTCGGCCTCGGACTCGTTGCGCAGCGCGACGAACGCGCTGGTATCGACGAAGACCGACCTCATGAGCCGTAGACGTCGCGGTCCAGCGTGGTCACGCTGGTGCCCTCGCGGCCACGGCCTGGCGCCTCCTCGACCAGGAACCTGAGCAGCGGGTCGGCCGCTGGATCGGCGAGTCGGGCGCGCTCGGCGTCGATCAGCTCGCGGACCGCGGCGGCGATGCTGCCGGACTTGCCCGCCCGCTGTCGGAGCCAGCGGTACTGACCCTCGTCGAGATATAGCTGGGTTCGATGCTTCATGCTGGAATACAGCATAAGCCTCGCGTCGGTCGCTATCGCCGCCTCGAGCCCGCGCAGCCCCTTCGGCAACACGGGCGCAGGCGCGAGCGGGGCGACCCGCATCGTCGCGAGCCGCCCCTCCTCCAGGCTCATTTGAACGCCACCTTGTCGACCGCCTGCTCGATCTTGTCGACGATCACCCCGGCAAGCTCGGTCCCCTGCTTGCCGTTGAACCCTTTCATCGCCGCCACCATCCCCACCATCAGCAGCGAGACGAGCAGGATCAGGCCGACGTACTCGACCGTCCCCTGCCCGCCCTCGCCCCTAGCGAGGGTCCGGATTGCCCGCAGCCGCCGCTCGATCGCGGCGTGAGCGAAGCCCATCAGCGCGTAGATCATCGAAGCCTCCTTTCGGTTTGCCCCGATGCTGCAAGGCCCGGCGTAACGGATCTAGACGTAAATGGGCCAATTCTGCGGCCGAAATGTCAAAAGTCCGCAACAGACGGACCCCGCCCCCCGCTGCGGGTACGCTCAGCGGCCGATGCGGGTGCTGGTCGTCACCAACTTCGCTCCCGGACACCGCGGCGCCCCAGCGGGGTCGGTGGGTGCGCGACCAGGTCGAGGAGATCCGCCGGCTCGGCGTCGAGGTCGAGGTCTTCGCCTTTCCCCCCGGCTCCAGCCACTACATCCCCGCCGCCCTGCGCCTGCGCCGGCTGCTGCGCCGCGAGACGTTCGACCTCGTCCACGTCCACTACGGGCTGACGGCCTGGTCCGCGCTGCTGGCCGGCGCCAGGCCGCTCGTCGTCACCTTCCACGGCACCGACGTGCGCCACCCCGTGGTCGGGCCGCTCTCGCGTCGTCTCGTCCGGCGCGCGGACCTGGTCGCCGCGGTCTCGCGCGCCCTCTTCGCGCCCGAGGACGACAGGCCGGGCCTTCCCCGCATCGCCGGCTCGGCGGTCCTGCCCTGCGGTCCCGACCTCGGCCGCTTCCGGCCGCTCCCGCGCGCCGAGGCGCGCCGCGAGCTCGGTCTCGACCCGGATGGCCGCTACCTGCTCTTCCCCGCCAACCCGGACCGCGCGGAGAAGCGCGCCGACCGCGCCGTCGAGCTGGCCGCCGCCAGTGGAGCGGAGCTGCTGACAGGCGGCTCGATCGAGCCCGACCAGATGCCGCTCTGGGTCAACGCTGCCAACGCGGTGCTCGTCACCTCCGACTACGAGGGCTTCGGCCTGGCCTGCGTCGAGGCGCTCGCCTGCGACGTCGCCGTCCTCTCGACCCCGGTCGGGATGGCGCCCTTCGCCCTCGCCGGGATCGAGGGAGCCCTCTGCGCCCCCTTCGATCTGGCCGGCTGGGGGGAAGCCGTCCGGCCTCACTTGACAGCGAGGGACCCCAGAGTCGAAGGCGCCGCGCGGGCGGCCTCGCTCTCGGCGACGCGGATGGCGGAACGGACGATCGTCGCCTACCGCGAGGTGCTCGCCCAGGATCGCGCCTCCACGTAATAGATTGGACGGGGATGAGCGAGGAAAGGCGCGCGCCCGACAGCGAGGACATAGACGCACAGGTCGAAGCGGCCGAGCGCCGGCTGCGGGGGGCCGCGGAGTCCGCCGCCGCGGCCGAGCAGCGAGCCACCGCCGAGATCAGGGCGCTCGAAGCCGACCTCGAGCGCGAGCGGCAGACGAGCGCCGAAGCGCTCGAGGGGCTGCGGCGCGAACACGCCGACGAGCTGGACCGCGAGCGCGAGGCCAAGGATCGCGCGATCGCGGCGGCCGAGAGCCGCCTGGCCGAGATCGAGGCGCAGGCCGCGGCGGCCGAGAAGCGGGTCGAGGAGGCCGAGCGCAGCGCCACCGCCGCCGCGGGCACGAACGCCGACGTCGAGGCTCGCGCCCGTGAGGCGGCTGCGGCCTGGCTGCGGGAACAGATAGAGGCGATCAGACGAGAGGCGGCGGGGCGATAGCCCTCAGCGCGGAGTGCGACGTCGCCGTCGTCGGCGGCGGAGCGGCGGGGCTTTGGACGGCGCTGCGCGCAGCGGAGCTCGGCGCCGCCGTCTGCCTGATCTCGCGCACCCCGCTCTCCCAGAGCGCCAGCTTCTGGGCCCAGGGCGGGCTCGCCGCCGCTCTGGAGCCCGGCGACTCCCCCGCCCGGCACGCGGCCGACACGATCGCCGCCGGGCGCGGCCTCTGCCGCCCCTCGGCCGTGCAGGTGCTGGTCGAGGAGGCACCGGGCGCGGTGCGCGAGCTGCGCGAGCGCGGCGTCGCCTTCGACCTCGAACCCGACGGCGAGCTTGCGCTGGGCCTGGAGGGCGGGCACACGCGGCGGCGCATCGTCCATGCCGGCGGCAGTCAGACCGGTCACGAGATCACCGCGAAGCTCGCCGCGATGGTCGCCGCCGAGGCGCGGATCGAGGTTCGCGAGCGGACGTCGGCGGTCGCCCTGTGGAGCGACGGGGAGCGCTGCCACGGGCTACTGACGGACGCAGGGCCGATCGCCGCGGCCGCCACCGTCGCCGCCACCGGCGGCGGCGCGGCGCTCTGGCGCCGCACGAGCAATCCCCGTGGGGCGATCGGCGCCGGGGCCGTCATGGCCGCGGCCGCCGGGGCCGAGCTGGCCGACCTCGAGTTCTGCCAGTTCCACCCGACCGCGCTGGCCCTCCCCGGCAGTCCCGCCGACGGCCTGCTGATAACCGAGGCCGTGCGCGGCGAGGGCGCCACCCTGCTCGACGCCACCGGCCGGCGCTTCACCGACGAGCTGGCGCCGCGCGACGCGGTCACGGCGGCGATCCTCGACCGGATCGAGGTGGACGGCGGCGGCAGCGTGCGCCTCGATCTGCGCGAGATCGACCCCGATCGCTTCCCCAACGTCTTCCGGTCGCTGCGGGAGGCGGGCCTCGACCCGCAAGCCGAGCCGGTCCCGGTTGCCCCCGCCGCCCACTACACGATGGGCGGCGTAGCCGTCGACCTCGACGGTCGCTCCTCCCTGCCCGGCCTCCTCGCGGTCGGCGAGTGCTCCTGCACCGGTCTGCACGGTGCCAACCGGCTCGCCTCCAACTCGCTCAGCGAGTGCTTCGTCTTCGGCGGGCGCGCCGCGAAGGCGGCACTCGCGGAGCAGCCGGCGAGCGAGCGCCCGGCAACGACCGAGTGGCGCTTCGAGCCTCCCAGCGAGGCCAGCAGGGACGCCGTCTGGCGGCTCGCCGGCCCGCTGCGCCGGCCGGAGCAGTTGCGCCAGCTGCTCGACGACCCCTACCCGCTCGCCGCGGCGATCGCGACCTGCGCCCTGGAGCGGACCGAGTCGCGCGGCGGCCACCTGCGCGCCGACCGCCCCGACCTCGATCCCGAGCTCGACGGCATCCACATCGTGCTCGGCCCGGACGGCGAGACCCGCCACGAGGAGTGGCGATAGGTGCTGCTGGGAGTCGACGTAGGCGGCACCTTCACCGACGCCGTCCTCTTCGACGGCGAGGCGGTTCACACGGCGAAGCTGCCGACCACCCCCGAGGATCAGTCCGTGGCGGTGATCGGTGCGGTCGAGGAGGTGCTGCGGCGCGCCGGGGCCGAGCCCGCGGCGGTCGAGACCTTCGCCCACGGGATGACGGTCGGGACCAACGCGCTGCTCGAGGAACGCGGCGCCCGCACTGCGCTGATCGCCACCGCGGGCTTCGCCGACCTGCTCGAGATCGGCCGCCAGGACCGGCCGGAGCTGTACCGGCTGTGCAGCCCCAAGCCGGCGCCCCTGGTCGGGCCGGAGCAGCGCTTCGAGGCGGCGGAGAGGGTCGGGCCCGAGGGGGAGATCGAGCCGCTGGCCGCCGGCGAGGCGCAGCGCCTGACGGATCTGGTCGAGGAGAGTGGCGCCGAGTCGGTCGCGATCTGCCTGCTCTTCTCCTACCTGGATCCGAGCCACGAGCGGACGATCGACGCGCATCTGCGTCGCCAGCTTCCCCACATCCACGTCTCGGCCTCGCACGAGGTCCTGCCCCGCTTCCGCGAGTACGAGCGCTGCTCGACGACGACGATCGACGCCTACCTCTCGCCGCTGCTCGGCCGCTACCTGGGGCGACTCGGCGACGCCGCGGCGGCGGCCGGGCTCCCGCGCCCGCTCGTGATGCAGTCCTCGGGCGGCGTCGCCGCCGCCGAGGAAGCGGCGAGAGCAGGCGCGTGGAGCGTTCTCTCCGGGCCCGCCGGCGGCGCGGTCGGCGCCGGGCTGCTCGCGCGCTCGTGCGGCGACGGCAACGCCCTCGGGCTCGACATGGGCGGCACCTCCTGCGACGTCTGCGTGATCGAGGGCGGCGAGGTGCGGCGGACCGACTCGCGCCAGATCGGCGGCCGCACGATCCAGCTGCCGATGGTCGACGTGCACACGGTCGGCGCCGGCGGGGGCTCGGTCGGCTGGCGCGATCCCGGCGGCGCACTGCGGGTCGGCCCGCGCTCGGCGGGGGCCGAGCCGGGGCCTGCCTGCTACGGGCGAGGCGGGACCGAGCCGACCGTTACCGACGCCAACCTGCTGCTCGGCAACCTCGCCGCCGACTCGACCTTGGCCGGCGGCGTCGCGCTCGACTTCGACGCCGCCCAGCGCGCCGTCGGCGCGCTGGCGGGATCGCTCGACCTCGGCGAGCTGGAGGCCGCCGAGGGAATCGTGCGGGTCGCCAATCAGGAGATGGTGCGAGCGCTGCGCGTGGTCACGGTCGAGCGCGGCATCGATCCGCGCCGCTTCGCGCTGCTGCCGTTCGGCGGAGCCGGTCCGATGCACGCGGCGGCGATCGCCGCCGAGGTCGGGATCGGGCGCATCCTCTGTCCGCGGGCGGGCGGCGTCCTCTCGGCCCTCGGCCTCTGCGCCTCCGACCGCCGCCGCGACACCACCCGCACCGTGATGCTGAGCGGCGCCGAGCTCAGCGCCGAGCGGATCGCCGCCGAGGTCGAGGAGCTGGTCTCCCGGCTGGACGGCGCGCTGGACGCGGCAGAGCCCGAGGTCGTCTACGAGATGCGCTACGCGGGCCAGGCCTTCGAGCTGCCGGTCTCCGGACCCGTTCGCCCCGACCCAGCCGACCTCGCTGCAGGCTTCGAGCAGGCGCACGAGCGGCGCTACGGCCACCGCGACCCCGACGGCGAGGTGGTCCTCGTCCACATCCGCCTGGCGCTGGTGGCACCTGGGCCGCGACCCCGCTTCCGCGCCGCTGCCGAAGGCCGACTAGAGGAGGACAGCCGGCCGGTGCGCTTCGGCGGCGAGTGGATCGAGACGCCGACCCTGCGCGGCGAGCCGCCCGCCGGCTTCGAGGCCCAGGGGCCGGTCGTCTTCGAGCTGCCCGAGGCGACCTTCGTCGTCCCGCCGGGCTGGCAGGCCGAGGTCGACGACGCCGGAACGATCCTCGCGGAGGGGCGGAGATGAAGTTGGACCCGGTCAGCCTGCAGGTGACGATCGGCGGCCTGCGCGCCGCCTGCGACGAGATGGGCGCCTCGCTGATCCGCTCCGCCTACTCGGCCAACATCAAGGAGCGCCACGACTGCTCGACCGCGCTCTTCGACGCCCGCGGCGAGCTGGTGATGCAGGCGGAGCACATCCCGGTTCACCTCGGCTCGATGCCGGATGCGGTCGCCGCGGTGCTGGACGAGGAGCACCGCCCCGGCGACTCCTGGATCCTCAACGACCCCTACCGCGGCGGCACCCACCTGCCCGACGTCACCCTGATCTCGCCGGTCTTCGCCGCCGCGGAGCTGCTCGGCTTCGCCGCCTGCCGCGCCCACCACGCCGACATCGGCGGCCCCAGCCCGGCCGGGATGCCCGCTCGCTCGCGCACGCTCGACGAAGAGGGCTTGACGATCCCGCCCACTCGCGTCGGGGAGGGCGACCTGGAGCGACTCGCAGCGCAGATGCGCTCTCCCCGTCAGCGCCTCGCCGACCTGCGCGCCCAGGCGGCGGCCAACCGGATCGGGGGGCAGCGCCTCGGCGAGCTGGCCGAGCGCCACGGCTCCGCGCAACTGCGTGCCGCCATGGAGGAGATCCTCGCTTACGCCGAGCGGCGCACCCGCGTCGCCCTGGAGGCGCTGCCGGACGGGACCTACCGAGCCGAGGACGTGCTCGAGGACGACGCGAACGGAAGCGCCCGCGACGTGGTCCTGCGGCTGCAGGCGACGGTCCGTGGCGACCGGCTGACGCTCGATTTCAGCGGCACCAATCCCCAAATCGACGGCAACCTCAACTGCCCGCTCTCGGTGACCAAATCGGCGGCGTTCTTCGCGGTGCGGGTGCTGACCGATCCCGATGCGCCGCCCTGCGCCGGCGCCTACCGGCCGATCGAGGCGATCGCTCCGCCGGGCTGCATCCTCAACGCCCGCTACCCAGCCGCCGTCGCCGCCGGTAACGTCGAGACTTCCAGCCGCGTCGCCGACCTGACGATCGCCGCCCTCTCGGGAGCGCGTCCGGTCCCCGCCCAGGGACAGGGGACGATGAACAACCTGACCCTCGCGAGCGAGGACTTCACCTACTACGAGACGCTCGGTGGCGGCCAGGGAGGGTGCCCGGACGCCGACGGGCCGAGCGCGATCCACGTCGCGATGTCGAACACGCTCAACACGCCGGTCGAGGCGCTGGAGACCGAGTTCCCGCTGCGCGTCCGCGAGCTCTCTCTGCGCCGTGGAAGCGGCGGCGACGGCCAGCACCCCGGCGGCGATGGGATCGCGCGCGAGATCGAAGCGTTGGCGCCGATGCGGTACACGCTGATCGGCGAGCGCAGGCGCCACCGGCCGCGGGGCCGCGACGGCGGCGGCGATGGCGAGGCCGGCCGCGACTTCCTCAACGGCGAGCCGCTGCCGGGCAAGGACGAGGGCGATCTGCGGTCAGGCGACAGGCTGCGGATCGAGACGCCGGGAGGCGGGGGAAGCGGCCGGAGCCCGTCATAAACGGCCGTTAATTTGGCGATTCGGCCTGCCTGGTCTAAAATGCCCAGCCTTGGCGGGGCTTTCTCGCCTGGACAGGGGTCCAAAGGCGCCAACCTCCCAGTCACACAGGACTCACAGCCTTCTCAGGTACGACTTCAATATGCCGATCGCTTTAAAGGAATGGGCAGTAACGGTGCGCGCCCTCGCCGAGGGCGAGCAGCTGCTGACCCTGCGCAAGGGCGGCATCCGCGAGGAGAGCAAGCACTTCGAGCTCGACCACGAGCGCTTCTTCCTCTACCCGACGTTCGATCACCAGCGCAACAACCTGGTCCGCGAGTCGCATCACCCAGAGCTGCGCCGCGCCCTCGAGGAGGGCGTCTGGCCCGACGAGGAGCCGCCCCCGGCGGCGCTGATCCAGGATGGCGGCATCCCACAGCCCGACCGCGTCCGGCTGCGCTGCTGGGCCGAGGTGACCGATCACCTGACGGTCACCAACCCGCGCATCGTCGACGACCTCTCCCCCTACTACGTCTGGACCCCGGACTACGCCGAGAAGCGGCTCAACTGGAAGCGGCGGCACCCGCTCCACATCCTGCTGCTGCGAGTCCACCGCATTCCGCGGCCCGTCACGGTCCGCGTCCGCGACGAGTACCACGGCTGCCGCTCCTGGGTCGAGATCGACCGCGACCTGCCCTTCGAGGGCACGCCCGTGATGGCGGACGAGGAGTTCGACCGCGCCCGCAACGAGATCCACTCGGTTTGCACGGCCTCCGAGCCCGTCCTGGTCTAAGACGGCCTTAGTAGGCTCGCCCCATTCCCTGGGTCGAGACGCACTCGCTTAGCTTCACCGCGCGCCACGACAGCGGCGACGCGGCGTTCGCCGAGCGCACCCTCGACCGCATGGAGGAACTGCGTCTGCGGCTCGAGGACCGCTTCGCGACGGTCCCCGGCGACGTCACCGTCGTCGTCCACACCAACCCGGCGCTGCTCGCGATGGCGCACCCGTTCCTGCCCGCGGCGCGCTGGTCCGCGGCGCCGGCGGGACGGCGCTACCTGGCCGGCTGGGCGATGGCGACCGAGCTGCACGTGCTCAACGACCCCCACATGGAGCGGCGCGCCGGCGGCGAAGACTCGCGCGAGGCGCTGCGCGGCACCGCCGAGCGCCTCTACGCCCAGCTCGTGATCGCCGCCAACAACCCCGATCTCCCCCCCTCCTGGACGCCGCGTCGCTTCGCCCGTTACCTCGGCTGGGCCTGGCTGGTGGAGGGCGCCGCTCAGTACTTTGCCCGCCAGGTCGGGCTCTACCGGGCGGCGGTGATCAGGCGCCTGCGCGAGAGCGCGCGCCCCTCGTTCCCGCCCTCGCGGCGCGACGCCGTCATCCTCGGCGGCACGATCTTCGACCTGCTCGAGTCCGAGCGCGGACCGGAGGCTTGCGAGCGGCTCGCCCTCCACCTCCACCCCGGCGGCTCCGCCCCGACGCTGGAAGCAGCCTTTGACGCCGGGGTAGGCGAAATCGAGTCCGCCTGGCGCGACTACCTGCGAGCGGTCGCCCGGCCGAGCACAACCTGAGGCTCAAGCGCGCCGTCTCCCAGCGGCTCACTCGGCCGCCCCCCATATCTCGCCGGCCTGAGCCCGCTCGAAGCCGATCCAGAGCGAGTTCATCGCGGTCGCCACCACCCGCTCGCGGGGGACGTGCGGATGCTCCGACCACCAGACCGCCAGCCCCTGGAGCACGCCGCGAAGCACCACCCAAACCATTTCGATCCCCTCGCCGGCAACCGAGCCGGCGACGTTCTCGGCCCCCTGCTCGGCGGCGAAGAGCGGCAGGATCGCCTCGCGGCTGCGCGCGGCGACCTCGGCGTGGACCGCCTCGATCTCGGGGTCGGTGCTGTAGCGGAAGAGCACCCGCCCGGCAAACGGATGCGCTTCGACATAGGCGAACCAGGCGTCGAAGGAGCGAGCGACCCGCCGCTCGGGCGGGTCGTCGCCGACGAAATGCTCGCGCCAGACCTCGCGCAGCTCGGCGAAATGCCGCTCGAGCAGATCGCGGTAGAGCTCGCGCTTGGACTCGAAGTGTTCGTAGACGACGGGCGGCGTGACGCCGGACCGGCGGGCGATCTGCTCGATCGAGGCGCCGCGGTAGCCGCGCTCCGCGAACAGCTCGGCGGCGGCGGTCGCGATCACCTCGCGGCGCGCCGATGCCGTCAGGCGGCGGCGCGGCTTCCGTCCGGTTTGGGTCTCGGTTGACAACTTAGTCTCGCCTAAGTACGGTCCCGCGCACTTCCTAGTTGTCGTTAGGTTAGCCATCGCGCAGGAGGTAGCGCCAGGATGATCGTCTCCGTTCACATCGCCGACGTCGGCCCGCTGCGGGCACAGCGCCTGCTCTTCCAGCGACCGAGAGTCGCCGAGGCCCCAGGTCTGATCTCGGCCGAACCCGCGATAACCGCCCCGCTCGCCAAGCGCGTGCCGCAGCCCGACCTGAGCCGGATCGGCCTGATCGCCGCCTGGCAGGACGACGGAGCGCTCGACCGCTTCCTCGCCTCCCATTCCTTCGGCAGGCAACTGGCGGGTGGCTGGCACACCCGCCTCCAGCCGCTTCGCTGCTTCGGCTCATGGTCGGCGATGCCGGGGTTGCCGACCCGAGAGGTGCCCGTCGACGACGACGAGCCCGTGGTCGCGCTCACGCTCGGCCGCCTGCGATTTCTCCGCACCCGGCCCTTCCTCAAGGCCGGCGCACCCGCCGAACGCGATGCCGTCGACAATCCGGCCGTCCTCGCCGTTACCGGCTTCGCCCGACCGGCGCTGCCGCGACTCGTCTCGACCTTCTCGATCTGGCGCAGCGCGGCGGCGATGCGCGCGTACGCCTTCGACGGCGCGGGCTCCCACCAAGCGGCGGTGCGAGCCGACCGGGCGCGTCCCTTCCACCACGAATCGGCCTTCATCCGCTTCCGTCCCTACGCCTCGCAGGGCAGCTGGGACGGCCGCGACCCGCTGGCGACGGCCTAGTCGGTTCCGGGCGTGCCCTCGAGCACTTCGCGTGCTTGCTCGGCTAGCTCCTCGGCGACGAGGACTTCCCGCGGGCCGGCGGCGAGGAAGTCGGGCACGTCGAAGCCGGCCGCCCGCCTCAGCATGCTCGGGATGCCGTGCTCGGAGAGCAGGCCCTGGATCATTTCCGCCTCAGCCTGCTGCTGGGCGTAGCCGACCTTGACCAGCTTGCCGCTACCCGACTGCAAGCTCCGCCTCGGCGATCTCCCCGTCGCGGATCCAGAAGCCCTTCAGGTCGGGGGCGTCGGGGTCGGCGAGCGAGACGATCAAGTAGACGGCTTCGGGCCAGCCGGCGAGGTTGACGTCGGTCTGCGACGGAAAGGCGGGGCTCTTGGTGTGGGAGTGGTAGATCCCGACCAGCTCCTCCCCCGCCCCTTCGATCTCCCGCATCAGGCGGAACTGCTCCCTCGCGTCGATCGAGTAGCGCAGCGGGCTCGCCTCGGCGTTCTCCGCCCGGTAGACCGTGCGCGCCTCGCCGTCCGCGCCGCCGACCATGCCGCAGCACTCGTTCGGCAGGTCCTCCCGAGCGTGGGACACGATCTCGTCGGTAAGGGCCTGGGGAATCCGCATCGCAGGCGAGGCTAGCGGACGACGGGCGCCTTTTTGGGCTGCTCCTGCACGCTGTCCCGCCCCGGCCCGCCGAGAATCGTGTCTTTCCCCTTGCCGCCGCAGATCCGGTCGGCGCCGCTCAGGCCGCGCACCTTGTCGTGCCCGCCGAGCGCGGCGATCGTGTCGCGCCGCGGCGTGCCGATCAGCTCGTCCGCCCGGCGCGTGCCGACGACCGTCGCTTTGCGCCCTTGGCAGCGCGTGCGGTCGGTGCCGCCGCGCAGGCCGATCAGGCCGAAGGTCTTCGCCTTGGAGCCCGACTCGCCGAGGACGACGATGCGGCCGCTGGACTGCAGGCCGACGAGATAGGGCGTCGCGCCCGAGTGGCTGCCGCCGAAAGGCAGGACGAGGCGTTCGCCGCCGTTGAAGGTGCGGTCCTTGCCGCCGTCCGGGCGCAAGCGGAAGACCGCGATCCTGCCGTTCCAGCCGACGCCGACGACGCGCCCGGTCCGGTCGACGGCCAGGTCGTCCGGGGTCGCCGGGCCGACCCTCGTGTAGAGCTGGATCGATCCTCCCCCGCCGAATGCCGGGTCCAGGCCGCCGTTCGGCAGCAGCTTGACCATGTTCCCGACCGTGCTCACCGTGCTCCCTTCCACTTCGAAGGCGAGGACGAGCCCGCCGTCGGGCGCCAGCGCCGCCCCCTCGACGGCGGCCTGCGCTCCCGGCGTCGGGAAGAGCAGCCGGCCGCCGCCGGGCCAGGCGGGGTCGGGCTGCCCGTTCGATAGCAGGCGGGCGACGCTGAAGCCCTCGCCGAAGAGCAGCGTGCCGCCGACGCAGCACAGCGGGCCCGGCACCGAGACGGAGCCGTCCGGGCCGATCAGCACCCCCGCCGGGAGGCTCTTCGTGCCCAGGGTCAGGACGGTTTCCCCACCGCTGCCAAAGCCGGGATCGAAGGCTCCGTTCGGCAGGTAACGGGCGACGTGCAGCTTCGAGCTGTCCTGCCCCGGGTTGCCTTCGGCGGCGACGACGACCTTGCCATCGGCCTGCACGGCGACGGCCGGGTTGCCGCGCGCCGCTTCGCTCGCACCCGGCGCCGGGTGCCCGGCCCTGCCTCCGACCCCGAACGTCCCGTCGAGGCGCCCCGTCTGGTCCAGCCGGGCGACGAAGATGCCGCCCCCGGTTTCGTCGAGGGCGGCGACCACGGGCTTGCCGTCGGGGCCGACCGCGATGTCGAACTCGTGACTGAAGGCGTCCTGGCGGACGATCAGCTGAGGGCTGGCGCCGGCGCCGAACGAGGCGTCCAGGTCGCCGTCGGCGGTGTAGCGCGCGACGGTCAGCTCGACCGTGCAGCCGAAGGGTGGGTCGCAGGGCGGGTAGCTCGAGTAGAGGACGAAGATCTCGTCGTTGGGCCCGATCGCCATGCGGGCACCCGCCTCCGAGGGAAGCGAGCCACCCGGCCCCCCCACCTCGGCGATGCCATCGCCGGCGAAGCCCCGGTCGAGGTCGGCGGGAGCCGCTGCCGCGATTCCCGCCAAGGCCAGCAGCAGAGCGCAGGCCGAGGCAGCCGCCACGAGGAGCCGCCCGAGGGCTACCACCAGACCGTCGAGTCCAGGTTCTCGATCTCCTCGATCGGCTTGGTGTAGACGCCGGAGGAGAGGTACTTCCAGCCGTCGTCGGGGATCAGGAAGACGACGTTGCCGCCCTCGAGCTCCTCGCCGATGCGGACGGCGATGCGGGCGATCGCGCCGGAGGAGACGCCGGCGAAGACGCCCTCCTCATCGAGCAGCTTCCGCGTCCAGACGATCGCGTCGCGGTTGGAGACCATGATCTTGCGATCGAGCAGGGCGATGTCGATGATCGGCGGGATGAAGCCGTCGTCGAGCGAGCGCAAGCCGTGCACCATCTCGCCCTGCATCGGCTCGGCGGCGACGATCAGCGTCTCGGGATCGTGCTCCTTCAGCCGCCGCCCGTTGCCCATCAGCGTGCCGCCGGTGCCGAGGCCGCCGACGAAGGCCGTGACCTCGTCCAGCTCCTCGAGGATCTCGACCGCGGTGCCGTTGTAGTGGGCGAGCGGGTTGGCCTCGTTGCCGTACTGGTAGGGCATGTAGTAGCGCGAGTCCTTCGCCATCTCCAGCGCCACCTCGACCGCGCCGTTGGAACCCTTGGCTCCCTCCGAGTAAACGATCTCCGCCCCGTACATCTCCAGCAGCTGGGTGCGCTCGGCGGTGACGTTGTCGGGCATCACGACCTTCAGCGGGTAGCCCTTGCGGCGGCAGATCATCGCCAGCGAGATGCCGGTGTTGCCGGAGGTCGGCTCGAGGATCGTCTGCCCCGGCTCGATCGCGCCCTCGGCCTCGGCCGCCTCGATCATCGACTTGGCGACCCGGTCCTTGACCGAGCCGGTCGGGTTGCGGCCCTCGAGCTTGGCGTAGATGCGGACGCCGGGCTTGGGAGAGAGGCGCGGCAGCTCGACCAGGGGCGTGTTGCCGATCGACTCGACGATGTCGCCGAAGCGTCCCCCGCAGGGTCTGTTGAGTAGCTCGTCGCGAAGCATCCCGGGTCTCCCGTTACTTCAAAAAGTATAGCGGCGGACCATCGATCGCGAATCTGCATTTAGGGGGCCTATAGGCGCCCGAATGCAGATTCGTCAGCTGCCGCCGGCCATCGCCGGCATGATGATCACCGTGTCGCCGTCGGAGACGGCGGTCTCGAGCCCGTCGAGAACCCGCACGTCCTCGTCGTTGAGGTAGACGTTGACGTAGCGGTTGAGGCCACCCTCGGGGTCGAAGAGCTGGTCCTCGGTGTCGGGATGGGCGGCGGTCAGCGCCAGCAGAACCTCGCCGACGTTGGAGCCGGCGGCCTTCACCTCGGGCTGGCCCCCGGTCTGGGCGCGCAGCACCGGCGGGATGCGGACGGTTGCCATGGGGCGGAAACCTACCGGCTAACCGGCGCAGAAGGCGTCGTAATCGGGGAACTTGCCGAGGTTCTCATCGGCGATCTCCGGCGCGTTCTCGCCGCAGATCGGGCACTCGGGGTCGCGCCGCACCTTGAGCTCGGTGAAGCGGGTGCCGAGCGCCTCGTAGAGGAGCAAGCGGCCGATCAGCGGCTCGCCGACGCCGAGCACCAGCTTGATCACCTCGTTCGCCTGCAGGGTGCCCATCGTCCCCGCCATCACGCCGAGCACTCCGTTTGCCGAGCAGCTCGGCGCCAGCTCGGCCGGCGGCGGCGTCGGGTAGAGGCAGCGGTAGCAGGGCCCCTCGAAGGGGACGAAGGTCGAGATCTGGCCGTCGAAGCTGAGAATCGAGGCGGAGACGACCGGCTTGCGCAGCCGCACCGAGGCGTCGTTGAGCAGGTAACGGGTGGGGAAGTTGTCGGCGCCGTCGACGATCACGTCGTAGCCCTCGATCAGCTCGAGGATGTTCTCCGAGTTGAGCCTGAAGTTGTGCTCGACCACATTGACATCGGGGTTGAGCGCTTCGATGAAGATGCGCGCCGACTGGGTCTTCGGCATCCCGATCCGCTCGGTGTTGTGGATCACCTGGCGCTGCAGGTTGGAGGCGTCGACGACGTCGTCGTCGACCAAGCCGAGGGTGCCGATCCCGGCCGCAGCGAGGTAGAGAGCGGTCGGCGCGCCCAGCCCGCCGGCGCCGAGCAGGAGCACTTTCGCGTCGAGCAGCTTGAGCTGGCCGTCGACGCCCACCTCGGGCAGCAGCGTGTGGCGCGAGTAGCGGTCGCGCTGCTCGGGCGTCATCCCGCTGGCGGCGACGACCGGCAGCCCCTGCTCCTGCCAGGCGAGGATCCCGCCCGCCATCGAGGCAACGTCCTCGTAGCCGAGCGCCTGCAACTGCTCGGCTGCCTTGTAGGAGCGGTTGCCGCTGCGGCAGTAGAGGATCGTGCGGGCCGACTTGTCCGGCGCGGCGGCTGCGATCTCGTCGCCGAGCAGCCCCGGCGGCACCAGCTTGCCGTTCTCGAGGTGGGCCTCCTGGTACTCGTGCGGCTCGCGCGTGTCGATCAGGACGACGTCGCCGCCCTCGATCTCCTGCGCCGCCTCGAACGGCTCGATCTCCTCGACCTGCTGCGTGGTCTGCGCGCTGGTAGCCATGCGTCTCCTAAGGACTCAACAGTGACAAATACCCAAATTCCGATCCGGCTTTACTTCAAAAAGTATAGCGAGCGCGCTTTTCGTCAGGCGGCCTGATCGGCGATGCGCTGGGTCTCCTCCCGTTCCAGGTACGGGGTGAGCAGGTACTGAACCAGCTCCGTGGTCGCTTCGGGGAGCTGCTCGGCCCTGCCGGCATCGACGTAGCGGGCGATCAGCGAGAGGACGCCGCCGAGCAGCAGCTCCTCGAGGTCCCCCGGGAGCTCCCCGCTGCGGGGACGGCCGGCGCGCAGCGCCGCGGCGAAGCGGGTGAGGCAGGCGTGCTGGCGCTGGCGCGCCCGGATGCCCGCCTGTGGCGCCTCGACCGCGATCAGATGCGCGATCGCGGGGTTGGTTGCAAACAGGCGGAGCGCCTCCGAGACCCCGGCGCTGACGCGTGTGGGCCAGTCGGGGATTCCCGCGGCGACCTCCTCGACCCGTTCGCAAAGCCACTCGCCGGCGAGGTCGTACGTCGCCAGGAAGCACTCTTCCTTGCTCTCGAACTGCTTGTAGAAGGCGGCGCGGGAGACCCCGGCCTCCTGCGTCACATGGCCGATGGTGGTCCCGGGATAGCCGTGCCGCGGCAGCACCTGCAGCATCGCGCCGACGATGCGCAGCCGCTGGTTGCGAAGGATGAACGAGCGCGGCAGGCCGTGGCGCCCGCCGGGCAAGCGCGCAAGGGCGAGCTCCGGCGGCAAGTCGGCGAAGGCGTCCAACTCGAAGCGATCCGGCTCGGGGTCGTCAGCCGGCGGTGGCTCGCGCATTGGCCGCCAGAGATGGAGCGAGCAGGTACTGGAGCAGGATCTCACGATCCGCGGGAAGCCGCTCGGCTTCGCCGGCGAGCACGCGGCCCGAGAGGTGCGAGGCGAGACCGCCGGCGAGCAGCCGCTCGGTCGCTTCCGAGACGGCATCGCCGCCGGAAGACTCGACGGCCGGGGAACGCAGAGCTTCCGCGAGACGCACCAGCGAGCGCTCGTGCTCGAGCCGGGCAGGTCGGGCGGCGGCAAGCGCCTCGACCAAGAGCAGGTGGGCAAGAGCCGGGTCGGCGGCTAGGAAGTCGAGGCCGGCACGCAAGCCGGCGGAGAGGCGACCCTCCCAATCGAGCTCCTCCGAGACAGCCGCATCCACGACCTCGGCAAGCCGCTCCACGCCGTCCTCGTAGGCAGCGGCGAAGCAGGCCTCCTTGCCGCGGAAGTGCTCGTAGAAGGTGGCGCGGGAGAGGCCGGCGAGTTCCACTACATCGGTGATCTTCGTGTCCTCGTAGCCGTGGTAGGCGAGAGCGACGGCAAGGCCCTCGAAGATGCGACGGCGCTGGTTGGCGATCACCTCGGCACGGGAGAGTCTCGAGCCGGGCGGAATGCGCTCGACCTTCGGCGGAGTGATCCCAGGGCGGCGTCGCGAGCCGCGCGGCTTGCGTGTGGCCATACCGGCTCCGTTCTCAGTGGAAGCCATTCCGCAATACAAACACGTCAGTTTGCGTTTGTCAAGATACGCACATGGAATTTTTAAGCTAGATAGCTGGCTTTTGGCCTACCGATAAAGCACCACGTAAAACGGCGCTTTGGTCGGCCCCCCGTTGTGCGTCTGCACCTCGACCGCCGGCGCGGCGCACGATCCGGTGCCGCCGATCGTCACGTAGGCGGTGAGATTGCCCGAGCCGTTGTAGCGGGGAGTGACCTGGGCGCCCCTCGGTGAGAAGCCGGCGACCGATACGCAGTAGATGCCGGCTTCTTTTCCTTCGGAGACCGAGATCTGGCCCTTGGAGTTGGCGCTGTCGACGTTGCCTTCTTGGCTTACGGCGGCAAAGGCGACCGGGTTGGCCGATTCGGCGAAAGTCGCGAGGTTGGCGGTGTTCGCGCTGGGGACCTGGGAGAGCGTTGCCTCGTTTACCTGCGTCCCCCCTACCGCCCCTTGGGAGATCTTCTCGGTCGAGACCGCTTCGTTTGCGAGTTTTGAGCCAGAGACCGAGCCGTTTGCGAGCTTTGCCTCCTTGACCGCGAAGGAGGCGATCTTGCCGCTCTTGATCGCTTCGGCCTTGATCTTGGGGGCGGTGACCGCGTTCTTTCTGATCTTGTCGGCGACCACGGCTCCGGGTCTCAGTTGCTTTGCGCCGACGGACTTCTCCGGCAATTGGTTGACGGCTAGGGCCGTCGCGCCGCTCAGGGCCAAGAACAAAGCAAGGGTGGAGACGACGTTGGCGTAGCTCAGTCGCTTTGAGAATCGGTTCAACATCTTCTCTCCTCTCATCCCTTTGCCTTGCAAGAGCGGTTCAGGGTCGTGGTCAGGGTCTTTCCCTCCTCGAAGGCAAAGCTGCTTCTCACCAGTGGGAAGAGGGCTCCGGGGAAGCCCTTGGGGGCTGGGCAGCCGGCGCTCAGGAAGCTCTTCGTCTTCCCATGCGAGGTGAAGGTTCTGCCCAGCCTCAGGCTGAGCCCGGTGACGTAGCCCCAGTCGCCGGTCGCTTGGGGCAGCGATGCGTCCAGGCGGGTCGAGAAGGTGCCCTTGCTTTTGGAGATCTGCAGGGGCAAGACGTAGGAGGTCGGGACCGGCTCGGTGCCGTAGATGTGGGCGAAGATCGCAGGGGAGCCTCTCAGCACTCCGTTGAAGGCCAGGACCTTGCCCTCAGAGGGGAAAGGCGATTGCTCGGGGAACTGGACGTTGGCCGAGAAGTGGCCTTCTCCGACCAGTGCGGGCCGACAGACCAGGAGCGCCTCTTGGGTGGTGGAGGGATTGATCTTGCCCAACCTGCACTTGGGCATGGAGAGATCGAGCTTGCCGGCCTTGTTGAAGGCGAAGGTGACCGCCTTCAGCTGCGGTGGGCCCGCTTGGGTGGTGGAGGAGATATGGCCTCCGATCGAGACCTTGACCGGCGCCACTCCGTGCCTTGGCAGCTTGGTCGGTGAGAGCGATCCGCTTACCGCTACTCGGACCGAGCCATTTTGGATCAGCTCGGCAGAGGCATGGGGAGCCCATGCCGCAAGGGCAAGGGCTCCCACCAGGGCTATCGCTCGCATCAACGCTTGGGGGCGCTTCTGTTCGCCCGTTTGGCTTTGCGCGTTGCTTTGCATTTGGCCTGCAGCTTCGGCTTAAGCGTGGCTTCCTTGCCGTTTTGCGCGTCGAATTCGGCGTTGACGCGGTAGGTACGGGCGCAGATGTCTCTGCTGTTGACGAGGAGGCCCTTCTTGCCGCCCTGCATGGTGATCGTGAACTGCTCCACCGGTGCGTCTGGGATCGACTCGAAGTTGGCCCTGATGCCGCCTCTGATCGAGTCGATCCGCCCCGTTACCTCGACGTCGACGATGCCGTGCAGGTCGGCGACCAGGTCGGGCAGCTTGTTGTTGGAGGAGCGCAGGTATACGGGTCCCGATAGCTCTTCGTCTAGCAGCGGCGTGCTTGCCACCGCGTGGCCGTAGATCGAGCCTGCCGGGCAGGCGTCAGCGGCGAACTGGACCCTGGTGCAGACCGTCCTGATGTGGCTTTGGTCGAGGAAGGAAGACCTGGGCAGGGTGACCACCGCTCCGGAGACGTTGGCATCGCCTTCCCTAGCTCTGAAGATGCCCTGGAATTTGGGATGGGCGCCTCGTTTGGTGCCGCCGAAGAGGCGGGTGGTGAGGCGGGGCTTGAAGCCGAGGCTCTGGCATTCCGATGCCTGGAAGCGGCTTCCGCCTGCTTTCGATTTGCCTTCGGAGCTGAACAGAGTGCCGGTGAGAGCAAAGGGATCGCAGTTGGTCGGGTTCAAGGTGAAGTTGGGTCGATCCAGATGGACCCTGATGTCCCTGACGCGGACCGGGACTCCCTTGAAGATCAAGGGCAGCTCATCGGTCTTCAGGCTGACCTCGGCGGTCTTGGGGTTGACGTAGGTGGGGGTCCTGGTGACGATCGTTCCCAGGTCAAATGGTCCGGCCACAGCGGGGACTATCGCCACGCCTGAGAGCGGTGCCCCTTTATATGGGCCGGCGAGGTAGACCTTGCCTTTGACGTAGGTGAGGACTTGGCCCACTCCTGCTCCTGCGTCGACCGTGCCTACCAGGCTGTCGGCGGGACAAGAGGGATTGTTGATCTCTTCGCTTCCGGTTCTCAGCGGATCAGCTGCTGCTGCGATCGCTGCATCTGAGCAGCGGCCCACCCCCTTCAGCGAGGCCAGCAGCCCCGGGGGAGCGGTTCCCTCGGCGACCGATAGCTCTTGCTCGAGGTCGGTCCTCGAGAACTCGAGCTCGAGCGGGCTGAAGGAGCCGGCCAAGTTGTTGACCGTGCCGCCTGCGAGCTGGGGGTTGAAGGGCCTGTCGCCCAAGCTCTGGTGGCAGGGAGTGCCATCCGCGTTTTGAGTCACTTGATAATTGCTTTTGACCGTGTGCGGGGTGCTTGGATCGTGCCAGGAGTAGAAGGTGGCCTCGATCGTCTTCTTGCCACAGGTCTGTGGGTTGACCAGGCCCGCCCTGAGGCCGCCCTTCAGGTTCATCTCCATGTCTTCGAGCGGGAACTGGGGCAGGTCGTCGAAGGTGGTCGTGATCTGCCCCGTCGCCGGGTCGAGGTCGACTCGTCCCGGCACCTTCACCAGGATGCCCCGGTCGGGTTCCTGGATAACCAGATACAAGCTCAAGAAGTTGTGGAACGGGTTGTCGTTCTGCTTGGCGATATAGACCCAGCCCTCGGGCTGTTCGTCGACCGGCAGGATCGGCGTGTGCAGGGTCAGCGTCCCGTACTGCGATGAGTCCGGGCAGGTGACCGGCTTGTCGGTGCCGAGGCCGATCTGCTCCGGTGAGCAGGAGGCGAGGCCCTGTGCAGCCGCCGGGTTGACCGTCATCCCCTGCGGCAGGGTGACCACCGCTTTCTTCATCGGCGGGGTCGGGATCGCCTTGACCTCTTCGTTCTCGGCGTAGAGGTCGGTGGCGTCCTCTACCTCGTCGCTTCGCTGCGGCACTTCCAAATGCACCGCCAGCCCGGTCGGAGCGCCGGCGTCCTTGTTCGTCGGCTGCAGCGAGACTTCCGGTTCGAAGCGGAAGCGCGGATCGTCGCAGCCTTCGACGTTCAGCGGGTTGCCGTACTCCTGCACCGGGGTGAAGTTGCCGGGGTCGTTATAGGAGTCGACGCGGATCCTCGCGCCGCCGTTGTCGAAGCCGCAGTCGACCGGGTTGGTCAGGAGCGGGCGGATCGCGGCCGAGCCCCAGGGAGCGCCGACGGAGGGGCTATCACTCGGAACTCCAACGAAGTAGCGGAATTTGTCGTGCGCTGGGTCGGCTGGCACTCCCCAGAAGGTCACTTCCGAGCCCCGCACCCGCACCAGGCTTGAGATGTTCGGCGTCGACGTCTTGATCGCGTAGTTCTGCGCCGGGTCGAGGTTGGGATAGATGTGTCCCAGGACGTAGGTACCTGCGTTGAAGCCGAAGTCGGCCGGTACGCCTGTGGGCGGCTCGAGGTTGTAGATGGGAACACGAGTGAGCGTCTCGTTGGTGTTATAGAAATTGCCCCGGGCGTTTTTCCTCGTCGTGCCTTCTTTCATGAGAACATTCAGGTAGCCGACCTGGGTGTCGGGTGGACACTGGGTCGCGCTCAGGGATATGCCGGTTTCCCCGAAATCGACGGGATCGCACTTCGGCGTCGACTCCGGGTTGCCGCTGAAGCCGCGCGGCAGCGTGACTTCGACGTCCTTGATTGCGCCGTTGGCGGTTATGTAGTGGCGGCCGTCGATCGTACTGATGCCAGTTTCATGGGTGAAATCGAAGTTGACCCGCAGCTCGAAGGGGCGGTCGCCGGCCTGACGAGAGGGCGAGCCGAACGGATACCCCGCGTCGAAGAAATCGGCTTCGAAGCTGCTCGGGATGACATCGAACGGAGGCTGGACCTGGCCGAAGGGGATCGGATCGACGTCGGTGTCGGTGGGAGCACCGCCGCCGCTCACCGTGGCGGTGTTGATACCAGTTCCCGACACCCCAGGGTCGATCGCGACGTCGATGAAGATCGGCGGCAAGTAACCGGAGGGTGCCGGGAAGAGGAAGGCAGCACCGGTTCCGGGTGCGGGGGCCAGTTCCGCTATGAAGGGATCGCTTGGGATGCTGCACGTCGCCGTTCCGGTTCCGACTCCCGAGCAAACGAAGGAGAGATCGCCGATTTCTCCATCCCAGCGGATGCCCGTTACCGTCACCCCCGCGGGCAGCTGGTCGGTGATCGTCAGTTCTTCTGCGGCGCCGGGGGCATCGCCGACGTTGCGCACCTGGACTTCGACTTGTCCTTCGCCACCCGGTTTGAGGCTGGTGTCGCCCCAGGTAGTCTTGATCTGGAGGAGCGGACCGGTCGCGCCCTCGGCTGCGGAGCCACCGAGGGCAGCGAAGATCAAAGTCGCGGTCGTGGCCAGTGTCGCCAGCTTGACGACGTGCTTGCGCTTTGCCCTGGTCGTGTTCATCTCGGTGCTTCCCCCCGTCTCTGCGCGCCGGTTCACTTGGCCCTCCCGCCGTTGCCCTGGACGCTTGCTTTTTGCGCCTGTCTTTTGTGTTTGCGTATGCAACGCCGTTTCACCTTGCCGTGTTTACGCGCGCAGGGACGTCGTTTTTTGCTTGCCTGCGGCACTTCGTTGCCACGGCCGCTGAAACCGGCGCTGGCGGGCAGGCGCCTCGTTGGCGCGGCCTGCAGCGGCCCCTGGCAGGAATCCTCGCTGCAGTGCACGACCGGGCTCGGCGGTTCAAAGCCGCCGCCAATCCGCACGTCGTAAAGCGCTAAGAGCCCGTCCTGCTCGAAGCCAGTCAGCTTGCCGTTGGGCGGCGCCAGCGCAACCAGGATGTTGGCGCCGTTTCGATCGATGGCGACGATTTTCAGGGAGGAGAAAAGAACCCCCTGATCGGAAATCCCGTCAGTGAGCAACCGAACGGCGCCGTTTCGCCACTCGTAGATATCGGCGTCGTGATTGACGTCGAGTGGCACCAGGGGTTCCCAAGTCACGAAGGGGATCGTGTTGCCATCTGCAGAGAGCTGATAGCGAAATAGGCCAGCGAGGTTCTCTACGCCAACGCCGTGGGTGGTGGGGCCGCTCCGATCGCAGGAGATGCACTCAACACTGCCGTCCCAGTCGTCGTAGCGGTAGAGCTCTTTGCAGCCACTCAGGCCGGCCTCTTCTCCATTCTGAATAAGGACGCATTCGGGACCGATGTGGTCGGCGGTCAGCCCAATGGTGTTAGCCTGGAACAGCAGCACATTGCCATCAGACGAAAGTTTGGGATCGTTGTTGAACACGTCAGACGTATCGTCTGCACCGATGTCGGCGACGAACCTGACCTCACCTTCGCTCAGCGTGTAGATGGTTCTGTGGCCCGCCTTGCCCATTCCAGGTACGAGCTGGTGTGTGGATTCGAAGTAGATATGTGAGAAGTCGTCGGAGATCAGCACCTGTTCTTTGATATTCACATCGGGGTGTGCTTCGCAGGTCAGACAGGTAGGTTCGCCGCTTGCCTCGTCCCAGCGGTAGACGTCGCGATGGACGTTCCCATCGGCTGGATCGAGCTGGCTGAAGCTGGCGAAATAAACAACCTGCCCATCGGGCGTCGCCCGGATGACTTCCGGATTTTCACCGAACGCGCCCGGATCTATCAAAGTGGTCTCTTCGGTATCGCGATTGCGCAGATAGAGTCCATCCAATCCCGAGCAATTGCCATTCGGACTTGCCTGGAAGTAGACCCTCGAGGCATCATCGACGGAGGCCACGTGGTAGTCGGGCTTCCACTGTTTGTGCCTCAAGTCATTCCCGATAGTGCCGCATTCCGCCGGCAAACCGTCGGGCATGACGCTGACCGGTTCGGGCGAGCCGCTACCGACATCCTCGAGTTGACCGGTGACAGGATCCTGGACCAAGACGTGACTGCCGTCATCGGTCACCTCGATGTTCCCGGCGAGGGCAAATTCGGAGGCTTGAAGGTTTTTCAGAACGTCCTGGTGCCCACTATCGTCGAGGCGCACCACAGTCGGGTCGTTCACTAAGGTGCCGACCTTGCCCAGAGCAACGGTGTAGAAGAACTGAGAAAAATCCGGATTGGTGGCCTGGAGGGTGTATTTGTAATTCCCACCCCCAATCTGGGCGGCGGCGGGGGGCACTAGGCCGGTAGATTTCCAACCGCTCGCAGTCCGCTCAGCGAGAAAAGTGGCGCCGGTGCCACTGGCTCCACCCGGTGCTCCGCCGTTGACTGACCAGACGACCTTCTCGCCGTCGGCCGACATCGGCGATCCTTTGTCCGGAAGTTCAGCCATTTCGACCCGCTGATTTCCCTTGTCGGGGTTGCTGACCAGCTCGAAGCCGCGCGGGGGCAGGATCATCTCCGCCGTCGTGCGGGTGGTGAACTCAAGCTCCTCGCCCTGTGGCAATGCAGGGCCCGCATCACTTTCGGCGCTGAAGCGATAGCTGTAGGTGGTGTTGGGGCTGAGGCCGGTCAGCTCCTCGGCCAAGACGATCTGTTCGCGGGCGCCCTCGGTGTATTCGCGCTCGGGCAGTGCGATCCAGGTCGTACCGCCGTCTTTGCTGTACTCGAAGCGGTAGGTCATCGGATAGACCGAACTGGCCCCCTCGGGATTGACGCGGGCGTTGATCCGCGCCGTGGTGTCGGTACGCGGTGCGGCAAAGGCGGTGAAAACCTGACTGGGGATCACCGGGTCGGTGGTGAATTCCTTCACTTCGGAGGTGGTCGTACCAGCGCTGTTGGTAGCAGCGATCCGCACGCAGTAGTGCTGGTTGGCCTGCAGGCCGGTCAGTTCTTCGGAGACCGCAAGGGGGCTGTTGGCTTCGGAGCTCAGGTTGTGGCTCGGCTGTGCGGAGAAGCCGCCGGCACAGGCGGGATCGGTGCTCACCTGAAGGCGCCAGGTGGTGCCGAAGTCTTCTTTGGGGTTGACCGTGCCCGAAACGTTGGCCGTGGCGGCGTTGACGGCGGGGGCAACGATCGTCACGGCGGGAGCCGAGGCGGCCGTGGCGGTGGTGAAGGTATCGGCGCTGGAGACGCTCCGCAGGCCGTTTTCGTCGTTTATGCCGACCAGGCGCACCTGGTAGGTCGTGTTGCCCAAGAGCCCCGCGATGTTGTGGGAGACGGCGATTTCTTCGGTCGCCACAGGCAGCACGACCGGGGCCGAGGCCTGGGCGCCCGACCAGCTGGCGCCGGCGCCCTGCTTCCATTCGAATTTATAGCTGCTCGCGGGCAGGCTGAGGGGATTGACTTTGCCGTTGGCTTTGGCTTTGGAGACGCCTTTTTCGGAGGTCGCTTCGATCGTCACGTCGGGCGCGGTGCCGGTCAGAAACGAGACGATGATGACTTTGCCGGTGCTGGAGCTGACCCCGTAGACGTCGCCGTTCGAGCTCCTGACCGCGATGCCGACGCCGCCGCTCAGCTCTCCCCCGTTGGCGAAGGTTTCGGTCGCTTCGCAGCCGGTAAAGGCGGTCGGCGTGCAGGTCGCCCCGGTTGAGGTGATCACGTTGCCCGAGCCGTCGAAGTGGTAGCGATCGATGCGCGCACCGCCGTTGACGAAGAGGTCGCCGCTGCTGAGGTTGCTGGCCATGCCCTTGGCGTCCTGGGCGAAGGTCACTTGGCCCAGGTCGGCGCCGGCGGGGGTGAGCCTTTGGACGCTGGGAGAGCCGTTCGACTTGTAGAAGTTGCCGAGCGAGTCGACCGTGAGGCCGTTGGCGGAGGTGCCGCGGGCCACCGTGAAATCGGTCGAGAAGGTGCCGTTCTCGGTGAATTTGAACATCCTGCTGTTGGTGTCGAGGACCTCCAGGTTGCCGCTGGGGTCGACGACGATGCCGGCGATGGCGCCGAAGGGGCCGTTGGTGGCGGTCGAGCCGTTCAGCTGGCCGCCCGAGCCCCAGCCGGCGACCAAGTTGCCGGAGGAGTCGAACTTGGTGACTTTGTTGTTGGCGGTGTCGGCGACGTAGACGCTGCCGTTCGAGGGCCCACCGGAGCTATCGACGGCGATGAACCGCGGCGTCTGCAGTTCCCCGGCGGCGGTCCCCGGCGTCCCCGCTTTGCAGGTGTTACCGGAGGCGGCGGTGCAGACGTTCCCGCTGGTGGTCTGGTTGACCCCTTTGCCGAACATGAGGACAAAGCTGCCGCTGGCGGTGAACTTCTGCACCCGCGCGTTGCCGGTGTCGGCGACGTAGACGGCGCCGCTCCCTCCTTGTTCGACCGCTATCCCCTGGGGATTGGTGAGCTGACCGCTGCCGCTGCCGGGCGAGCCAAACTGGCCGCTCAGGAAGGGCTGGGTGACGGTGGCGGCACGGCTCTCTGCGGCAAGGGAGACGACGATCGCCAAAAAGAGCACCGCTGTCGCCGAAACCGCGAGCCGGATCGAAGGCGCACCACTCCCGTCGACACCGCCAGAGGCGCCACGGATGGCAAGGGCTCCACGGAAGATGCGGCCGAGGCCGCTGTCCTGGCGCTGGGTCGATCCCGCGGTCGATGCCTTCGCGTGGCTTCTCACGTAGCTCTCCTTGTCCCTCGAGCCCTCTACCGGCCGCTCCCTTGCGGCCCTCCCTGAGCTCGTTTTCCCTGTGTCCCGTACTTGGGCGCTTGTTGGCTATACCGTCTTCGTTCCTATGAGAAGACGTTGCCGGATGTAAACACGCCGGTCCGATGTTGTCAAGATACGCACATGGTATTTCTGATTGAAACGCATGCTTTGCAGGGACTTCTGGGGCGGTCTTTTAGCTGTGGAACCCCATGGGTTCCCAGAAAGACGGCTCGAGCCGAGCCGAGAGAACCCGCTGACCAGCTAGGCGCTGGCCTGTTTGCGCTGAGCCTCGGCGGACTCTTGCGCCGAGCGCTGTTCGCGCTCGAAGGCGACGAGCTTGCCCTCCTTGGGGCCCGGCTCGCTGAGGCGATAGAAGGCCAGCACGTACTCCACGAATGGAGCGGTGAGGTCTCGCAGCTTGGCCGCCCTGCCGTTCAGCACCTCGCTGGCGACACGCGAGGCGATGCCGCCGACGATCACACCCTCTACCTCAGGTGCAGGGATCGACTCGGGCGGCAGGTCGGGGGCGGCGGAGCGCAGCAGGGTGCCGTAGCGCCCCAGCCACTCGTGGTAGCGGAGGGCGATCTCCTCCCCCGCCGAGGGCGCCTCGACGAAGAGGAGGCGCGCCACGTCGGGCTCGGCCGCCAGAGCGTCGAGGCCTGCCGCCAGCGAGCGCTCGACCCGCTCTTCGAGCGTCGCCCCCTCCTCGCACGGCTGCGTGAGGACATCGAAGAGACGCTCGTGACCGGCATCGTGGGCGGTCGCGAAGCACTCCCCCTTGTCGCCGAAGTTCTTGTAGAAGGCGTTGCGCGAGACGGCCGCTGCCTTGACGATGTCGGCGACCGACATCGCTTCGTAGCCGTGTTCGGCGACCACGCGCGGCACGGCGGCCAGCAGCCGCTCGCGCTGGTCGCGCAGCACCTCGTCGGGCGCGAGCGCGTGCCTGCCGCGCGGCAGGCGGCGCGGCGCGGTGGATTTGGATCTGGCGCGGGCTTTGGCCATGGGCGCGAACGGCCTATGCCGTTACACGTACAGGGTAGTTCTTAAATACCCCCTGGTCAACGGGACCTGCGATCCAAGAAGAAAGGCCCGCAAATGCGGGCCTTTCCAGTAGCTGAATACCGAATCGGGCGGGTCACCCCAGGCTCGGGCGCATCTGACGCAGGCGCTTGACCCGCTCTTCGATCGGCGGGTGGGTGGAGAAGAGACCGGCGATGCCGCCTGCCTTGAAGGGCTTGACGATGTAGAGGGGCTCGGCCGCCTGGTTGACCTGCATCGGGATCGCCTGCGCACCCTGCTCGAGGCGCAGCAAGGCGCTCGCCAGCGACTCGGGGTTGCCGCAGATCTGGGCGCCGCCGGCGTCGGCCGCGTACTCGCGCTGGCGCGAGATCGAGAGCTGGATGATCGTCGCCGCGATCGGCGCCAGCAGGACCAGGGCCAGCGAGGCGACCAGGCTGAGCGGCGACTCGTCGTCGCCGCCGAACCACATCATCATGTAGGCGAGGTAGGTGATCGCGGCGCCGATCGCCGAGGCGACCGACTGGATCAGGATGTCGCGGTGCTGGATGTGGGCGAGCTCGTGGGCGAGGACGCCGCGCAGCTCGTCCTCGGAGAGCAGCTTGGTGATCCCCTCCGTCACCGCGACCGCGGCGTTCTTCGGGTTACGGCCGGTGGCGAAGGCGTTCGGCTGCTCCTGGGGGATCATGTAGAGGCGCGGCATCGGCAGGCCGGCGCGGGTCGTCAGTTCGCGCACGATCTGGTAGAGCCGCGGCGCTTCGGACTCCTCGATCGGCTTCGCGCCGCTCATCTTCAACGCCAGCTTGTCGCTGAAGAAGTAGGAGCCGAGGTTGATCAGCAGGGCGATGCCGAGGAAGACGGCCGCGGTGCTGGGGCCGCCGATCAGGGCGCCGATGACGACCAGCAACCCCGAAAGGGACGCCAGCAGGATCGTCGTGCGCAGGGTGGCGCCGAAGGTGGACTGCTTGGTGGTGGTCATCGCATCGCTCCTGTTCTCGGATTGCGCAGCTTCGGAGAAGTATTGCCCCGATGGGGCGATCCGGCCATAGGGGCCAACCCCTATTGTCGCCCTGTGACGACCCTGGTCATCGTCGTGCTCGCAGTCGTCGCGGCGGCGCTCGCCTTCCAGCTCGTCGCCACCCTGCGCCGCCTGGCTCCGCTGGAGAGCCTGATCGAGGAGATGGAGAAGGTCGACCTGAGCCGGCCCGGTCCTGTCCTGCCCGACTCGATCGACGGCATCGCCCAGACCGAGGAGGTCGCACGGATCGAGCTCGCCTTCCTGCGGATGATGCGCCGCCTGGAAGCCGAGCGGCGCCGCGCCGGCAGCGCCGCGCTGCGGGCCCAGGAGGAGGAGCGGGCGCGGGTCGCGCGCGACCTCCACGACGAGGTCAACCAGTCGCTGACCGGGCTGCTGCTGCGGCTCGAGGCGGTGCGCGAGGCGGCCCCGCCGGAGCTCGAGCCAGAGATCGCCGCGACGCGCTCCCTCGCCAACCAGGCGATGCAGGAGCTGCTCTCCCTCGCCCGCCAGCTCCGCCCCACTGCGCTCGACGACCTCGGCCTCGCCGCGGCGATCGCCGGGCAGCTCGAGCAGGTGGAGCGCTCCGGCCTGGCGGCCGAGCTGAGGACCGAGGGCGATTTCTCCGACCTCGACGGCGACGTGCAACTGGTCGTCTACCGCGTCGCCCAGGAGGCGCTGACCAACGCCGCCCGCCACAGCGAGGCCCAGCGGATCGTCGTCGGCCTGCGCCGCTCGGGGCGTGGGGTCGAGCTGGAGGTCGCCGACGACGGCCGCGGCTTTCCCTTCGAGCAGTCCGAGCGCGGCCTCGGCATCGGCGGCATGCGCGAGCGGGCGCTGCTGATCGGCGCCGAGCTGACGATCGAGTCGCGCTCCGACCAGGGGACGACCGTCAAGCTGAGCGTATGAGGGTTCTGATCGCAGACGACCACGGGATCGTTCGCTCCGGCCTGCGGCTGCTGCTCGAGCGCCAGGCCGACATCGAGGTCGTCGCCGAGGCGGCGGACGGCGCCGAGGCACGCGAGCTGGCGATCCGCGAACGGCCCGACCTTGCCGTCCTCGACGTCAAGATGCCGAAGCTGACCGGGCTGCAGGCGACCCGCGAGATCAAGGCGCAGGCGCCGGAGGTCGCGGTCCTGATCCTCTCCATGCACGACGACGAGCGCTACCTCTTCGAGGCGCTCAAGGCCGGCGCCTCGGGCTACGTCCTCAAGACCCAGGCCGACACCGACCTGCTGGCGGCGATCCGGGCGATCGAGCGCGGCGAGCCCTTCCTCACCCCCGGGGCGCAGCGCTCGCTGATCAAGGATCTGCTCGAGCGCGGGTCCACCGGCGAGGAGGAGCTGACCCCGCGCGAGGAGGAGATCGTCAAGCTCGTCGCCGAGGCCAATACGACGAAGGAGATCGCGGCGATCCTCCACCTCTCCGAGAAGACGGTCGAGAACCACCGCGCCAACGCGATGCGCAAGCTCGGCATGCGCGACCGGGTCGAGCTGGTCCGCTACGCGATCCGGCGCGGCCTGATCGAGCCCTGAGCCCCTTCGAACCAACCCTCATCATTTGCTTGACTGAAGGCAGTCGATGACCAGTCCTCAAGACTTCCGCGAGAAACGCTGGCTGGCGCTGATCCTGCTCTGCTCGGCCCAGTTCGTCGTCGTCCTCGACGCCTCGATCGTCAACGTCGCCCTGCCCTCGATCGGCACGGCGCTCGACTTCTCCCAGGAGAACCTGCCCTGGGTGGTCAACGCCTACGTGCTCACCTTCGGGGGCTTCCTCTTGCTCGGCGGCCGCGCCGCCGACCTGCTCGGCCGCCGCCGCGTCTTCATGGCCGGCCTGCTGCTGGTCGCAGTTGCCTCGCTCGCCGCCGGCTTCGCCGCCACCGAGGGCCAATTGATCGCGGCGCGGGCGGCGCAAGGGCTCGGCGCGGCGATCATCTCGCCGGCGGCGCTCTCGATCGTCACCACCACTTTCAGCGACGGCGCCGAGCGCAACAAGGCACTCGGCGTCTGGGGCGCGGTCGCCGGCTCGGGCGGCGCCGCCGGGGTCCTGCTCGGCGGCATCCTCACCGACGGGCTCGGCTGGGAGTGGGTGCTCTGGGTCAACGTGCCCGTGGCCCTGTTCGCCCTCGCCCTCGCCCCCAGGCTGATCGCCGAGAGCCGCGCCGAACACGAGACGCGCGCCTTCGACGCCGCCGGCGCCGTCACCGTCACCGCAGCGCTCTCGATCCTCGTCTACGCCGTGATCGACGCGACCGACGCCGGCTGGGGATCGACCCAGACGATCGGCCTGATCGCCCTCTCCCTCGCCCTGTTCGCGGCCTTCGTCGCGATCGAGCTGCGCTCGACCAAGCCGCTGGTGCCGTTCTCGATCTTCCGCATCCGCACGCTGACCGGGGCGAACGTCGTCGGCCTCCTGGTCGGCGCCTCGCTCTTCTCGATGTTCTTCTTCATCTCTCTATATATGCAGCAAGTGCTCGGCTACAGCGCGATTCACGCCGGCCTCTCCTACCTGCCGCTGGCACTGACGATCATGGCCTCGGCCGGCATCGCCTCGCAGCTCGTCACCAGGCTCGGCTACAAGCCTGTGCTCGCCGCCGGGCTGCTCTTCATAGTCGTCGGCCTCGCCTGGTTCAGCCAGGTCTCGGTCGGCGGCGGCTTCACCACCGACATCCTTGGGCCGTCGCTGCTCGCCGCCGCCGGGCTCGGCTTCTCCTTCGTCACGACGACGATAGCCGCCGTCTCCGGAGTCGAGGAGACCGAGGCCGGGCTGGCCAGCGGCTTGATCAACACCTCGCAGCAGATCGGCGGCGCGCTCGGCCTTGCGGTGCTCTCGACCGTGGCGACCTCACGCACCGACAGCGTGCTGGACGGTGGCTCGAATCCAATCTCCGCGCTCAACGACGGCTTCCAGGCGGCTTTCCTCGGCGGCGCCGCGATCGCCACCCTCGGCTTCATCCTGACCCTCCTCCTGATTCGCAACAGCGACAGCAGGGCGCACGTCGAGCTCGGCAGGGCGGCGGCGGGCGAGGATGCGGGGAAGGAGGCGAGCGAGCCCGCATCCGCATAACCGACCGCTTCAGTAGGATTTAGACCATGCTGTTCTCGACTAAAGCCGAGTACGGAGTCCGCCTGATGGTCGAGCTGGGCCGCCAGCCGGGATCCGCCCCGGTCTCGCTCAGCGCCGTCGCCGAGGCGGAGCGGCTGCCGCTCTCCTACCTCGAGCACCTGGTCGCCAAACTGCGCAACGCCGGGCTGGTCAGCTCGACTCGGGGCGCCCACGGCGGCTACCGGCTCGCCAAGCCGGCGGAGGCGATCACCCTCGACGAAGTGGTCGAGGCGCTGGAAGGCCAGATCGCGCCGATGGAGTGCTTCCACGAGACGCCGGAGGGCAAGGTCCTCTGCTCGCACGAGAGCGACGGCGATCGAGCCTGCGCGACGAAGCTGCTCTGGACCCGGGTCCAGAACGGCGTCACCAAGGCGCTCGCCGGCACGACGCTGGCCGAGCTGGTCGAGTTCTCGGGCGGCGTGCCGGGCAGTGCCGAGAAGGCGCCCGTCGGCAGCGCCGCTTAACCCACCGCAACCACGAACGGAGTGACATTGGCTGAGCTGGAGATTCGCAACCTGCACGTGAGCGCTGAGGGCAAGGAGATCCTGCGCGGCCTCGACCTCGACGTCGAGAAGGGCAAGGTGCACGCGCTGATGGGCCCCAACGGCTCCGGCAAGTCGACCCTCGCCAACGCGATCATGGGCCACCCCTCGCTGGAGGTGACCGAGGGCTCGATCGTCTTCAAGGGCGAGGACATGACCGAGGCCGATCCCGACGAGCGCTCGCGCGCCGGCCTCTTCATGGCCTTCCAGTACCCGGTCGCCATCCCCGGCGTCTCGGTCAGCAAGTACCTGCGGATGATCCTCAACGCGCGCCGCGAGGCGCGTGGCGAAGGCGAGATCAAGATCAAAGAGTTCGCCAAGGTCGCCCAGGAAGCGATGGAGCTGGCCAATATCCCGAAAGACTTCTCCAGCCGCTACCTCAACGACGGCTTCTCCGGCGGTGAGAAGAAGCGGATGGAGCTGCTGCAGCTGGCCCTGCTGCGGCCCGAGATCGCCGTCCTCGACGAGACCGATTCCGGCCTCGACATCGACGCGCTGCGGGTCGTCGCCGAGGGGGTCAACAAGTTCGCCGGCCCGGACATGGGCGTGCTCATCATCACCCACTACCAGCGCATCCTGCACATGGTCAAGCCGGACTCCGTCCACGTCATGTTCGAGGGGCGGATCGTCAAAGAGGGCGGCCCGGAGCTGGTCGAGCAGCTCGAGCAGAAGGGCTACGGCTGGATCCGCGAGGAGGTCGAGGCGGGCGCCGCCGCCTAGCCTCGTTGAGATGGAGCCGACGACGACCAAGACCGTGGCGTCGGCCTTCCCGATCGAGAAGGTCCGCGCCTCCTTCCCGGCGCTGGAGCGCGAGGTCCACGGCCGCCCGGTCGCCTACCTGGACAGCGGCGCCAGCGCCCAGCGGGTACTGGCCTCGATCCAGGCGGTCGACCGCTACGAGCGCGCCCATCACTCGAACGTCCACCGCGGCTCGCACACGCTCTCGGCCGAGGCGACCGCGGCCTACGAGGGGGCGCGGGCGACCGTCGCCGACCACATCGGCGCCGCCGACCGCCGCGAGGTGATCTTCGTCCGCAACGCGACCGAGGCGATCAACCTCGTGGCGCGGGCCTGGGGCGACGCCAACCTCGGCGCGGGCGACCGCATCGTGCTGACCGAGATGGAGCACCACTCGAACATCGTTCCCTGGCAGCAGCTGGCGGAGCGGGCCGGCGCCGAGATCGACTGGGTGCCGGTCGACGAGGAGGGGCTGCTCGACATGGAGGCCCTCGCAACGCTGCTGGAGCGGCGGCCGAAGCTCGTCGCCGTCGCCCACGTCTCCAACGTGCTCGGCAGCGAGAACCCGGTCGCCGAGATCGCCCGCCTCGCGCATGAGGCCGGCGCCCTGGTCCTCGCCGACGGGGCCCAGGCGGCGGCGAAGCTGCCGCTCGACGTCGTCGAGCTGGGAGTCGACTTCTACGCGCTGACCGGCCACAAGCTCTACGCGCCGACCGGGATCGGGGCGCTCTGGGCGAAGCGCGACCTGCTGCGCGAGATGCCGCCCTTCCTCGGCGGCGGCTCGATGATCCGCAAGGTGACCAAGGGCGGGACGACCTACGCCGACCCGCCGGCTCGCTTCGAGGCGGGGACGCCGGCGATCGCGCAGGCGGTCGGCATGGCCTCGGCGCTGCGCTGGCTCGACGGGCTGGGCATGGAGGCGGTGCGCGATCACGAGCGGCAGATCGCCGACTACGCGCTGGCCCGCGTGGCCGAGGTTCCCGGCCTGCGCGTCTTCGGGCCCCCGCGCAGCCCCGACCGGATCGGCCCGGTCTCCTTCGAGCTGGAGGGCGTCCACGCCCACGACGTCTCCGAGATCCTCGACCGCCATGGCGTCGCCGTGCGCGCCGGCCACCACTGCGCCCAGCCGTTGATGGACCGCCTCGGCGTCGCCGCCACCGCCCGCGCCAGCTTCGGCGTCTACACGACCGCGAAGGAGATCGACCGCCTGGTCGAGGGCCTCCACGACGCGCGCAAGGTCTTCGGCCTCTGATGGACGAGCTGTACCGAGAGCAGATCCTCGAGCACTACAAGCGACCGCACAACTTCGGCCGGATCGAGAACGCCGACCTCGAGTTCGAGGACACCAACCCCTTCTGCGGCGACGAGCAGCGGGTGACGATGCGACTCGACGAACAGGGCAAGGTGGCCGAGGTCGCTTTCGAGGGGAAGGGCTGCGCGATCTCGACCGCGGCGACCTCGCTGCTGACCGACGAGCTGGTCGGCAGGACGCGCGAGGAGATGCTGGCGCTGCCCAAGGAGCGCGTGCTCGACCTGCTCGGGATCGATATCTCGGCGACGCGGATGAAGTGCGCGATGCTCGGCCTCAAGGTGGTCAAGAGCGCCAGCCTCGGCGAGCCGGCCGAATGGGAGGACGAGGGCGAGACCGGCGACCCGACGGAAGCCGCGGCCGACCTCGGCCCGTGACTCAGCCCCTCGTCGGAGCTTTCTCCCCCCTGTAGGGGGGCAGGATCCTTCAACGAGCCCCGGGGCCACCAGGCGCGCTCGCCGAGCCGGTAGGTGATCGCCGGGATCAGCAGCGCCCTGACGACGAAGGTGTCGAGCAGGACGCCGACCGCGACGGTCGCGCCGATCTGCACCAGCTGCTCGAGCGGCAGCAGCGTCAGCGTCGCGAAGGTCCCGGCGAGGATCAGGCCCGCACCGGTGACCACGCCGCCGGTGCTCTCCAGGGCAATCAGGGTCCCCTCGCGCGTGCCCCGCTTCGCCGCCTCCTCGCGCACGCGGCTCATCAGGAAGATGCTGTAGTCGACGCCCAGCGCGATCAGGAAGATGAAGGCGATCAGGACCAGGTCGAAGGCGATCCCGCTGGTGCCGAGCAGGTCGGTGAAGACGAAGGTGAGCAGGCCGAGGGTCGCGGCGAACGAGGCGACTGCGGCGGCGACCAGGTAGACAGGGGCGACGAGCGCCCGCAGGAGCAGCGCGAGGATCAGCCCGACCACCAGCAGCACCACCGGCAGGATCAGCTTCGTGTCGCGCTCGTTGGTCTGCTCGACGTCGTAGTTCTCGGCCGGGATTCCCCCCAGCAGGGCGCTCGGCGCGACCTCCCCGAGCCTCTGGCGGATGTCCGCCACCATGTCGGCGGCCGCGCTGGAGTACGGGTTGCCCCGCAGGACGATCGTCAGCACCGCCTCGTCGGAGCCCGGCGACGGCGGCACCGGGACGGTCAGCTTGACCGCCGGCAGTCCGCCCAGGCCCTTCAGGGCCGGCCTCACTTCCCCGACGTCGACCACGGCGGTCAGGGGCGAGCCCAGTCCCGGGGGGAAATGCTCGTCGAGGACTTCGGTGCCGCGGCTGGATTCGGTCGGGCCGATCTCACCCTGCCCGAACCCGATCGTGCCGTGGTCGACCAAGTTGCCGAGCGAGAGCAGCGCCAGCGCGGCGAGGACGGTGGCGACGATCGCCCCGGAGCGGCGGCGCACCAGCCCCGCGACCCGCCTCCAGCGACCGTCCGGCCCGGTCGCCCGGCCGGGCCGCGCCGGCCAGAACGCTCGCCCCCCCAGCAGGGAGAGCAGCGCCGGCAGCAGGGTGAAGGAGGCGACGAGCATGGTGGCAACGCCGATGGCCAGGACCGGGCCGAGCCAGTGGGTCGACTCGAGCTCCGCCAGCAGCAGCACGAGCATCGCCGCGATCACGGTCCCAGCCGAAGCGGCGATCACCGGCACGCTCTCGGCTAGCGCCGCGGGGAGCGCAGCGGCGGGCTCGCGCCCCTTCCCGAGCTCCTCGCGGTAGCGGTGCACGAGCAGCAGCGAGTAGTCGGTGCCGGCGCCGAAGATCAGCACCAGGAGCAGCATCGTGCCCTCGGTATTGACGGTGATCAGGCCCGCCTCGATCAGCACGTAGACGACGCCGCTCGCGACCAGGTAGGCGGTGCCGACGACGAGCAGTGGCAGCGCCGCCAGGATCGGCGCGCGGTAGACGAGCAGGAGGAGGACGAGGACCAGGCCGAGCGTGGCGAATAGCAAGGTCCTGCCGGCGTCGTCGGCTACCTGCTCCAGGTCGGCGGCGATGCCGCCCGGCCCGGTGACGTAGGACTGGAGGCCGGGCCTGCGACGCTCGTGGAGGTAGGTGCGGATCTTCCCCACCCCATCGACGACGGCGCCGCGGTCGTCGGCGTCGATCGCCAGCCCGACCAGCGCCGCTTCCCCGTCGCGCGAGATCGGCCCGACCCCGCGGGCGATCGTCGCCACCTCACCGAGCGGCCTGTCCGTATCGCCCGAGTACGGGGCGAAGACCGGCGTTGCCCCGGCCAGGCCGAGCCGTTCGAGGCCGTTGCCGAGCCTGCCGATCGCGTCCAGATCGGCCTGGGTGAGACCGCCGTCGCGGTCGAACACGATCAGGACCGGAACGTCCTCGCCGCCCTTGTAGTTGCGCTGGAGCGCGTCGACGACCCGGGTCGATTCGGAGTTCGAGGGCAGGTAGCTGCTCTGGCCCGCCGCGGTCACCTCGCCGAGGTGCGCGTGCGCGACGAGCCCCGCGATCCCGAGAAGGACCCACGCTCCGACCGCCAGCCAGCGCCCGCGCGGACCGATGACGGCCACGGCGAAGCGCTCGATCGTGCGGCTCACGCCGCGGAAGCCTAGTCGGCCCCCGCGGCGGCTCTTTCGCCTAACTCCCCTGCGCTTCTTCGCTCAACGCGATCACCGCGAAGCTCGCCCCGTGCGGATCGACGAGGATCGAGAAGCGACCGGCCGGAACTTCGAGCGGCTCGACCATCACGCTGCCGCCCGCCTGCTTGACCTGCTCGATCGTCGCGTCGGTGTCCTCGACGGCGAAGTAGACCTGCCAGTGGGCGGGCACCTCCTCGGGAACGCCGCGCTCGGCCATGTTCAGCATGCCGGCGACTCCGTCCTCCCCCACGCCGATGGTGGTGTAGGAGCCCATCCCCTCGAACTCCATGTCTTCGAAGGTCCAGCCGAGGACCGCGCCGTAGAAGGCCTTCGCGGCCTCGGGGTCGCGCGTGTTCAGCTCGTTCCAGGAGAGCGCGCCCGGCTCGTTGACGAGACCGGCGCCATGGAAGGCATTCGGCTGCCAGACCCCGAACACGGCGCCGGCCGGGTCGGCGAAGATCGCCATCGTGCCCAGATCCATCACTTCCATCGGCTCGGCGAGGACGGTGCCGCCGGCCTCCTGCACAGCCGCGGCGGTGGCCTCGGCATCCTCTACCGAGACGTAGGTCGTCCAGGCGGGCGGCTGGCCCTCCTGCATCAGCGGCATCATCCCGCCGGTCGGCTTGCCGTCACGCATCGCCTGCCGGTAGCCGCCCGTCTGCTCGGCGTTCTCAGCCTCCGGCACGTCCCAGCCGAAGAGGGCCCCGTAGAACTCGATCGACGCGTCCAGATCGGGAGAGCCGAGGTCGACCCAGGATGGGGTTCCGGGTGCGTAACTGGTCCTCTCGCTCATCTTGCATCCTCTCCTCGAAGGTTTCCGTCCATCCTCTCACTACCCGCCCGCAGGTAGTCAATCGCTTGTTACCCCGCCCAGCCCGCCCGGCCCGCCCGCTAAAATCCGACCGTAGAAGTAGGATTAAGTCTCAACCCGCACGAGCGCGTGCGGGGAGCGTTTGACGAAGGACCCCTCTTGACCGACACCGCTGGAACCACGATTCCCGTCTGCCCGCTCGCCGAGCTGGCGCCCGGCGCGATGCGCCTGGTCGAGCACGACGGGCTGAAGATCGGGGTCTTCAACTGCGACGGAGAGCTCTACGCGATCGAGGATCGCTGCTCCCACGACGACGGGCCGCTGGCCGAGGGCGAGTTCGACGCGGCGACCTGCACGGTCGAGTGCCCCCGCCACGGCTCGCTCTTCGACCTGACCAGCGGCCGGCCGAAGACGCTCCCTGCCTATGCTCCGGTGAGGACGTTCGCGGCATCCGTCGTCGACGACAACATCGTCCTGGAGGTCTGATCGAACATGGCAACGCCCGAGGCAGTCGCAGAGAAAAGAGAGCTGGCGGGGATCAACGCCGACTACAAGGAGAAGTTCGGCTTCCACGATCCCGAGAGCGGCTACGCCTACAAGGCGCCGAAGGGGCTCTCGCGCGAGGTGGTCGAATCGATCTCCGAGTACAAGGACGAGCCGCAGTGGATGCGCGACTTCCGGCTGAAGGCGCTGGAGCACTTCTACTCCCGCCCAACCCCGACCTGGGGCGGCAACCTCGGCCAGATCGACTTCGACGACATCCACTACTTCGTCCGCGCCTCGGAAAAAAACAGCCGCGACTGGAGTGAGGTCCCCGAGGACATCAAGAACACCTTCGACCGGCTCGGCATCCCCGAGGCGGAGCGCAAATTCCTCTCCGGGGTCGGCGCCCAGTACGAGTCGGAGGTCGTCTACCACCAGGTCAACGAGAAGCTCGAGGCCCAGGGCGTGATCTTCACCGACATGGACACGGCGCTGCGCGAGCACGAGGACCTCGTGCGCGAGCACTGGGCGACGATCATCCCGCCCAACGACAACAAACTGGCGGCGCTCAACTCGGCCGTCTGGTCGGGCGGCTCCTTCGTCTACGTGCCCGCCGGGGTCAAGGTCGAGATGCCGCTGCAGGCCTACTTCCGGATCAACACCGAGAACATGGGCCAGTTCGAGCGCACGCTGATCATTGCCGAGGAGGGCTCCGACGTCCACTACATCGAGGGCTGCACGGCGCCGGTCTACTCGACCGACTCGCTGCACTCCGCGGTCGTCGAGATCGCCTGCAAGCCGAGCTCGCGGGTCCGCTACACGACCGTGCAGAACTGGTCGCAGAACGTCTACAACCTGGTCACCAAGCGCGCCGTCGCCCAGGAGAAGGCAACGATGGAGTGGGTCGACTGCAACCTCGGCTCGAAACTGACGATGAAGTACCCGAGCATCTACCTGCTCGGGCCCGAAGCGCACGGCGAGATCCTCTCGATCGCTTTCGCCGGCGACGGGCAGCACCAGGACGCCGGCGGCAAGATCATCCACGCCGCGCCGCGCACCTCGTCCTCGATCTTCTCCAAGTCGATCTCCAAGGACGGCGGGCGGGCCACCTACCGCGGCCTGCTCGAAGTCGCCGACGGGGCGAGCGAGTCGCGCTCCAAGGTCGTCTGCGACGCGCTGCTGCTCGACGAGGACTCGCGCTCGGACACCTACCCGACGATCCGGATCGGCGAGAACGACGCCGACGTCGGCCACGAGGCGACCGTCTCCAAAATCGGCGACGAGCAGATCTTCTACCTACAGAGCCACGGGCTCGACGAGGAGGAGGCCTCGAAGATGATCGTCAACGGCTTCATCGAGCCGGTCACCAAAGAGCTGCCGATGGAGTATGCGGTCGAGCTCAACCGCCTGATCGAGTTGCAGATGGAGGGAAGCATTGGCTGAGGTAGCGACCGAGCCGAGCTGGTTGGACGAGAGGCGCCAGCGGGGCGCCTCTCTCACGCAGAGCCTCCCCCTACCCGACCAGAAGGCGAAGGGCTGGGAATTCACCGATCTCGCCACGCTCGACCTCGCCGCGTACGCGGCGGCGAGCCCCGGAGCCACGGTCAGCGGCGCCGAGGGCGTCACCGTGTTGCCGCTCTCCACGGCCCTGGAGAGCCACGAGGAGTTGCTGCGCGAGCGGCTCGGCTCGCTGGTCCCGGCCGAGGACCCCTTCGTCGCCCGCAACGAGGCGGACTGGCGCGATGGCGTCCTGGTCCATGTCCCGGCCGGAGTCACCGTCGCCGATCCGATCAAAGTCGAGCTGCCACTTGATGAGGACGGCGCGGCGGTCTTCTGGCGCACGCTGGTCGTGCTCGAGGAGGGTGCTGAAGCGGAGGTCTGGGAGCACAGCGGCTCCGCCGGCGACGAGACCGACGCGCTGCTCAACTCGGTGGTCGAGCTTCACGTCGGCCAGGCGGCGACCCTGCGCTACGTCTCGACCCAGGACATCTCCGAGCGGGCCTGGATCTTCTCCAGCCAGCGCGCCCAGGTGGAGCGCGACGGCCGCCTCGACTGGACCGCGCTCGGCTTCGGCTCGGCCCGCGGCAAGGTTCGGATGGAGACGAACCTCGCCGGCCCCGGCTCGGAGGCGCGGGTCACGGGCGGTTACGCCGGCGGCCCCGGCCAGCACCTCGACTTCGACACGACCCAGGAGCACGCCGCCCCCAACACGTTCTCCGACCTGGCCTTCCGCGGCGTCCTCGCCGCTGGCGCGACCGCAGTCTGGCGCGGGATGATCCGGGTCGACCCTGGCGCCCAGGGGACCGACGCCTTCCAGGAGAGCCGCAACCTGCTGCTCTCCCCCGACGCCCACGCCGACGCGATCCCCGGCCTGGAGATCGAGGCCGACGACGTCCGCTGCACCCACGCCGCCGCGATCGCCCAGATCGATCGCGACCAGCTCTTCTACCTGACCTCGCGCGGGCTCGACCCGGCAGCGGCCAAGCAGGTGATCGTCGAGGGCTTCCTCGAGTCACTGGTCGAACGCCTTGCCGAGGGCCCGGTGCGGGACGAGGTCTCGACGGCGCTAGAGCGCCGCCTCGCCGAGATCCTCTAACGCTCTAACGCACCTAGCCGAGGTGAAAAAACACCGAGGCCGTCGGAGTGGCTGACAGTCCGGCGACCCCGGTGTCGTTTATGGGAGGTAGATCGAGAAGATCCTGCTCTGCTCAGTCAACCACCAGCGGCAACGGCGGGCATCGGTAGAAAGCCGTGCCATGTTTGAAGCTATTTCCGCAAATACCCGGATCTCGGCGAGTTATGCGTTTGCCACCGAGAGCAGGTAGAGCCCGAAGCAGGTGAAGGCCACCATCACCGCCAGCATCCAGTACTGCGAACGCGCCGCCTGGCGGTAATCGCCCCAGTAGGCGGTGGCGCGGTCGTGGGCGAGGGTGAGTCCGATCACGTGCCCGACCACGAGAGCGCCGACCTGCACGTACCAGATCGCGTTGGCGCTGAGCAGCTGGAAGTCGATCCCGGACGAGGCGGTGCCGAAGAGATCGGTGGTCCCGGTTCCCAGCGGATCCGAGAGGAGGTAGGTGAACTGCGCCTGCTCCTGGAAGACGAAGAGGCTGAAGTAGTGGGCAACCAGGTAGGCGAAGGCAATCGGGATCAGGGTGTGGGCGAAGCCGCTGCGCAATTTCTCGAAGGAGGGGGCACCAGGGACGCTGGCCATCCCCCGCACCCCGATCAGGTAGACGAGGCCGACCCCGGCGAAGCAGAGCAGGATGAAGATCGTGTCGGTCAGCCGCAGAGCAAAGGTGAGGCCGAGGCCGCCGTCGACGAGGCGGTCGAAGGTGCTTTCCATGGCGCCCTTGAACGCCCCCTCCGTGGCGCCGTCGAAGCTGGTGGTCGCGATCGAGGCGATCACCACGGCGGCCGAGCCGGGCACGGTCGCCCACTTCGTCGCCGCCGAGAAGGGGCGGCGCACCCCGAGCCTGCCGTCCTCGACGTCGAAGCAGCCGAGCCGGGCGAACATGCCGAAGTAGACGGAGAACACCTCCCCCGTGCGGCACCACTGCTCGGTGCCGAACAGCGCCATCATCGTCAGCGTGTAGCCGCTGTAGACGAGCGCGGCGACGGCGGCTGCGTGCGGGGAGAGCCCGACCGCGACGCCGCCGCTGGCTCCGTAGACGATCTCCAGCCAGACGACCGCGATCAGGCCGATCGCGGCGGGCCAGCGCCCCAGCGCCTCGGGATAGCGCAGATGCCCCGACCGCTGACCGGCGAGCGCCGTGAATCCAGCGCCCACGAACCGGCCAACCGCGCGCCAGGGGTTGAAGGGCCGGAAGACGTCCCCGAGGAAGACGCTGAACAGCGGGAAGCCGAGCCAGGCGGTGACGAAGAGGAAGGTGAGGGCGAAGTTGCGGTCGGGGGCTTCGGTGCCGCTTAGCCCGGCGTAGACCGCCACGCCGAGCAGGAAGACGCCGACCAGGCCGCAGGCGATCTGCGCCGGCAGGCCGAGCAGGAGCCGCGAGAGCCTCGCCCCGAGGGGACGCCAGCGGTCCTCCTCGAAGCGGGGCGCCCGCCAGCCGACCGAGAGTGCGAAGAAGGAGACGATCAGGACGATCGACGCCCCCCAGGCGAACAGCCAGGCCGGGACCGGCAGGTCCGAACGCGCGACCAGCGCGTGCGCAAACGGCAGCAGGCTCAAGGGTTGACCCGCAGCTCCGCGATCTGCTGCTCGCTCCCGTGCAGCTCGACCTCGAAGATCCCTTCGATGTCGGCGGGGAAGGAGAGCGTGGCCGAGCTCCCGGCGGGAACCTCCTCCTCCACGTCGTAGCCGTGGACGTGAACCTCGTCGGCGACGTTGGAGCGGACCCGGAAGCGCACCTGTTCGCCGGCGTCGTACTCGAGCTCCTGGACGCCGCCGACCGGTTCGCCGTCACGGACGACGATCGTCGCGACGGCCGGCTCTTCGCCACCCGTCGTCGTTTCACTGCCGTTGACATTGGCGCTCGTGCTCGAACCGGCGTCGGTGCCGGTGTTGTCGCTGTCGTCGCTGCTTCCACATGCCTCCAGCCCGGCGATCGCGACGATCGCGAGCAGCAGCGGGGCAATCCTCTTCATCCAATCCATCAAGCCATCTCCTTCTCGATTAAGTGCATGTGCGCGCCCGGCCAGCGGACGAGCTTCACATCGAGCCCCTCCTGGGGGCAAAATGTGAAGCTCGTCTCTTCGGGACGGGCGGGACTTCGTCGGGGGCGGCTAGGCGGGCGGGGCCCGGCCGGAGAGGCCGAGGGCGAGGAGCAGCCCGCCGTGCGCGGCGCGCGAAGCCGGCGGTCGCGGACGGCGCCAGTTGCCCGCCACGGTGGCCTGGGATCGAGCGCGCGAGGCGATTCGCTCGGCGAGCCGCAGCGCCGCATCGCAGCCCGGGTACCTTCCGAGCAGCAGGCAAAAGATGAGCAGCAAAAGCGGCACGGCTGCGATCAGGAACTCGGTCATCGCTTGGAGAAGCTAGCGCAAGACCTGAAGGCCAGATAAGTTCCCCGCCCCCTGCGCCCCGAACGCGACAACATCGCCGCCCCCGATCTGCCGGAGGCAATCGAGTGGATCGGCGACGCACCGCGCTCGATGCCAGTCGCGACCGCGGGCGGTCCGGTCCTCGTCCACTTCTTCGACTTCGCCCAGCTGAACAGCGTGCGCACCCTTCGCTACGTGAGCGAGTGGGCACGCCGCTACCGAGAGCACGGCCTGACCACGATCGGCGTGCAGGCGCCGCGCTTCCCCTTCGGCGCCGAGCCCGGCACTGTCGCGGCGGGACTGGAGCGGCTGGGGATCGAGTTCCCGGTCGCGATCGACGCTGACCGTCGCCTCTGGCACGCCTACGGCTGCGAGGGCTGGCCCAGCCTCTTCCTCTGGAAGCTGGGCGGCGCGCTCGCCTGGTTCCACTTCGGCGAGGGTGAGTACCGCGCGACCGAGGAGGCGATCCAAGAGGAGCTACGCGAAGAGGACGCGCTGCGCACGCTGCCCGAGCCGATGGAGCCGTTGCGAGATACCGACGCCCCCGGCGCGCCGGTCATGCCCCCGACGCCGGAGGTCTTCCCCGGCGGGTCCTGGGAGCGATCCTGGACCGCAGGCGAGGACGGCGACGAGCTGGAGATCGCCTACCAGGCCGGTGGCGCCTACGCGACGGTGGAGGGCCAGGGCGAGATCGCAGTATCGATAGACGGCGAGTCCTTGGAGCCGATCGAGGTCGACGGTGCGGGCCTCTACCCGATCGCGGAGCACCACCGGCATGAGGCGCACGAGATCGCCCTGCGCCCCACGTCCGGGCTGCGCGTCTGGTCGGTCGGCTTCGCGGCGGGCGCGCCCTAGGCGCTCGCAGCGACCACTTCGCGGATCGTCTTCGGCAGCATGAAGCGCACGTCCTCGTGGACGGTGCGCAGCTCGGAGACGTCCTCGGCGCCGCGCTCGCGGAAGAACTCCACCAGACGCTCGACCAGCTCCTCGGGCGCGCTGGCGCCGGAGGTGATCCCAACCGTCTCCACCCCGGCGAGCCACCCCTCCTGCACCTGGGTGTGGTTGTCGATCAGGTGCGAATCGGCACCGTGTTCGCGTGCCACCTCGACCAGGCGGTTGGAGTTGGAGGAGTTTGTCGAGCCGATCACCAGCACCAGCTCGCACTCGCGGGCGAGCTGCTTGACGGCGATCTGGCGGTTGGTCGTCGCGTAACAGATGTCGTCGGACTTGGAGCTGACTATGCCGGGGAACTTCGCCCGCAGCGCAGCGATCACCTCCGCCGTCTCGTCGACCGAGAGCGTCGTCTGGGTGATGAAGGCGACCTTGGTCGGGTCCGGCACCTCGAGGCTCTCGACTTCGTCCGCCGTTTCGATCAGGACGATGCTGTCAGGGGCCTCGCCGGTGGTCCCTTCCACCTCCTCATGACCCTCGTGGCCGATCATCACGATCGTGTAGCCGTCGGCGGCGAAGCGACGCGCCGAGACGTGGACCTTGGTGACCAGCGGGCAGGTCGCGTCGATCGTGCGCAGCTGGCGGGTGGCGGCGTTCCCGTGAACCGAGGGGGCGACGCCGTGGGCGGAGAAGACGACCATCTCGCCCTCCGGCACTTCGGTCTCCTCCTCGACGAAGATCGCGCCGCGCTTGGAGAGCTCTTCGACCACGTGCTTGTTGTGGACGATCTCTTTGCGCACGTATATGGGGGCGCCGTAGTGCTCCAGCGCCCGCTCGACGGTCTGCACGGCGCGGTCGACGCCGGCGCAGTAGCCGCGCGGGGCGGCGAGCAGCACGCGCTTCGGCGCTTCGGTTGCGGTGGTCATGGCCCCCAGGGTACCGGTGGCGGTGTTGCGGCCGGCCTTGCCGAGCTTGGCCCGGGGATGACCCATAGCTAGCCTTGCAGGGATGAACACCGCCGGAGATCACCTCGAGCGCCTCAGCTCGACCGACGCCTCGTTCCTCACCAACGAGAGCTCGTCCAGCCACATGCACATCGGCGGCCTCCTGATATTCGAGGGCCCGCCGCCGCCCTACGTCGACCTGGTCGAGCACGTGCGCGGCAAGCTGGACCAGGTACCGCGCTTCCGCCAGCGTCTCGTCACCCCGCCGCTGGAGGCCGGGCGGCCGCTCTGGGCGGACGACGTCAACTTCAACCTCAGCTACCACATTCGCCACACGGCGCTGCCCGAGCCCGGCGGGGAGGCGCAGCTGAAGCGGCTCGCCGCCCGCGTCTTCTCGCAGCAACTCGACCGCTCCAAGCCGCTCTGGGAGATGTGGCTGGTGCAGGGCCTGGAGCGCGATCGCTTCGCCCTGCTGACCAAGACCCACCACGCCGCGGTCGACGGGATCGCGGGGGTGGACATCGGAACCGTGCTCTTCGACTTCGAGCCGGTGCCCGAGCCGGCCCCCGTCGAAGACGGCTGGCGGCCGCAGGCGGCGCCGAGCACGACGGACCTGATCGCGCGCGGCGCGGCCGACGCGGCAACGGCGCCGCTGAAGCTAGCCGAACGGACGCTGGAGGCGGTGCGCCATCCGGAGACCGCCGCACGGCGAGTGGTCGAGGCGCTCGAGGGGGTCGGCGAGGTCGTCGGCGCGTTCGCCGACCCCGCTCCCGACGTGCCGCTCAACCGACAGATCGGCCCGCACCGGCGCTTCACCTGGGCCCGCTCGGAGCTGGCGACCTTCAAACGGATCAAGGACACGCTGGGCGGGACGGTCAACGACGTGGTGCTCGCGGTCGTCACCGGCGCCCTGCGCAACTGGCTGCACTCGCGCGGCATCCGCACCGAGGGGCTGGAGCTGCGCGCCCTGGTGCCGGTCTCGATCCGCAGCGCGGACGAGCGCGGCGAGCTGGGCAACAAACTCGCGGCGATGCGCGGCCCGCTGCCGGTCTATGTCGAGGACCCGGCGCGGCGGCTGCGCGTGGTGAGCGAGCAGATGGAGGGGCTGAAGCGCTCCAAGCAGGCGCTCGGCGCCGAAGTGATCTCGCGCTTCAACGACTTCGCCCCGCCTACCCTGCTCGCGCAGGCGGCGAGGATCAACTTCTCCACCCGCCTCTTCAACATGATCGTCACCAACGTGCCCGGGCCGCAGATGCCCCTTTACGTACTGGGCCGCAAGTTGGAAGAGGTCTTCCCGGTCGCCTTCCTGCCGCAGAACCACGCGCTGGCGGTGGCGATCATGAGCTACAACGGCCGCGTCTGCTTCGGCCTGCTCGCCGACTACGACTCGATGGAGGACGTCGAAGCGATCGCCGCCGGAATCGACGAGTCGCTGGCCGAGCTCGAGGAGGCCGCAGCGGCCGCCGCGGCGGTCTGAGTCGTGCCCCTGCTCGTAATCCTCTTCATCGTCGTCCCGATCGTCGAGCTCTACGTGATCATCCAGATCGGCGGCCTGATCGGGGTGCTGCCGACCCTGGCGCTGCTGCTGGCCGACGCGCTGCTCGGCTCGCTGCTGCTGCGTCACCAGGGTCGCGGCGCCTGGCGCCGCTTCAACCAGGCTCTCGCCGAGCGGCGCTTCCCTGGCCGCGAGGTCGCCGACGGCCTGATGATCGCCGTCGGCGGCACCCTCCTGCTCACGCCGGGGTTCATCACCGACATCTTCGGCCTGCTCCTCCTGATCCCGCCGACCCGAGCGATAGCCCGCCGCCTCCTGCGCGCCTACGCCGGACACCGCTTCGTCGTCGTCGGCGTCGGCGGCAACGGCGGTGCAACTCCACGGCATGGCCCAGCCGGCCGCCCCTACGACTTCGACGGCACGGCCGAGGAGATCGAGGAGGACCACAGGGAGCTTCCCGGCTAAGCTCGCGTTAGATTTTCTAACTGAAAAGAGACGCTGGAGCGGTTTGCAGTGAGAAAGCGGGTAGTCAGCCCCAGGGAGTTCACCCTTCCTGTCGCCGCTGCGGCGATGGCCGTCTACGGCATGCTCAGCGGGCTGACGAGCACGGTCGCGATCGCCTTGATCGTCGTCGGCTCGGGGATGTTCTTCGTCTCGATGCTCCTCCCCACCCTGACCGAGTTCCAGATCGGCCCCGGCGGCTTCTCGGCGAAACTGCGCGAGCGGGACAGGGAGGTCAAGGCAACCCTTGAGCCGGAGTCTGCGGACCTGCTTCGCACCGCGACCCTGATCGCCGGCAGCCCGGAAGCGGGCAAGGAGCTTCTCGACCGGGCGCTGGTCGAGACCTACATGCGGTGGCAGGAGGCCAAGCGAGAGGGACCCGCGGACGCGGTTCGCAGGCACCTCAGCGATCTGCAGCCTGCCGCGACGGACACGCCGGGGAGAAGTGTCCCGTGAGCGATCCAGGCACGCCGCGACTCGACTGGGACGGGATCTTCGATCAAGCCCATCGCCGTTTCTTCAGTCGCCTGATCCTGCTGGTCCTCGCCGCCGGCCTGGGCGCGCTGCTGCTGCTCGGTAGCGGCCTTTCGGCTCGTGGCGCGGTCACGTTGGGCATTGGGCCGTTCGGGAACGCAAAGAACGCCAAGTCGCCGACCAAGGTAGACGTGGACCCGAGAATTGCGGAGGCATTGCGCCCGGAACCGATCACCGCACCCGACTCCACGCCGCGGGGGCATTGGGTCAAGCGGGAAAAGCACGCGAGCGTGGAACCCTGGGGGTTGACCCACGAAGCGATTGTGGATCCCCCGCTGCCCTGCCCTCAGGGCTCGGGCAGCGCCGAAGACGAGTACAGCGACTGCCCGCCGGACGACACGACCGATGGAGACAGTGCGCGCGGCGGCACCGAAGGCCCCCCTGGGACCGAAACCGAAATCTCCGAAGAAGTCAAAGGCGCCCTGCCGGCGAACCCCAACCAAAGCGGCTTGGCGGACGCGACCCCCGAGGGCACTTCCCCCTGAAGCACTTGCCTAGAAGCCGAGGGCGAACTTGGCGTCGTCGGTCATCATCTCCGGAGACCAGGGGGGGTCGAAGATCATCTTCGGGTGGACGGCGCTGACGCCTGGAAGGTCGCCGACGAACTCTTTCATCTGCTCGGACACCTGGGGGCCGATCGGGCAGGCGGGGGTGGTCAGCGTAAAGGTCACGTAGACGTCTTCGTCCTCGATTTCCACGTCGTAGACGAGGCCGAGCGAGACGAAGTCGAGCCCCAGCTCGGGGTCGATCACCTCCTCGAGCGCCTCCATGACGTCATCCTCGGTCAGCTCTTCGGTCTGGCTCTCGGCCGGGTTCTCGGTCATGCACAACAGCCTAGCGACGCGCCCACCCGGCCTCCCCGACGGTCAAATAGGCTGCCGGGATGAGCGAGGGCCCCGGCCAGGTGCAGCGACGTTCGATCGGGATCGTCTTCTCCGACGGCGGCCTCCTGGCCCTGAGCTCCGTCCGCCCGCCGGGCTCCAGCGGGCACGGTGAGGAGCGGATGGCGGCGGTCCTTTGCGGCCCGGACGGCGCGCCGGTCGAGGTCTCCGAGGCGCTGCTCTCGACCGAGTACGGGCCCGACGGCGTCCAGCGGCGCGCGACGCTGGAGCTGTGGATCGACGGCGAGGAAGGACAGCCGCTGCGCGGGGCCGGGACGCTGATCAGCGCCGCCGCCGTGCGCCAGCCCGGCCTGACCTCGGACATCGCCTTCTTCCGCTGGTCGGTCGAAGGACGGGACGGCCTCGGCCACTACGAGCTTGTGCGCGACGATGGCTGAGCCGGGCAGCCGGATCGAGGCGGTGATCTCCGACTTCGGCGGCGTCTTGACCACCCCCCTGATCCAGTCGTTCATGGCCTTCCAGGACCGGACCGGGATCACGACCGAAGTCCTCGGCAAGGCGATGCAGGCGGCCACCGAGGCCAACGGCGACAACCCGCTGTTCGAGATGGAGCGCGGCGAGATCACCGAGCTCGCCTTCCTCGAGCAGCTCACCGACAGCCTCGAACCGCTGCTCGGGCACCGGCCGGAGATGCACCGCTTCAAAGAGATCTACTTCGAGGCGCTCGACCCCAACCCGCCGATGATCGAGCTGATGCGCGAGCTCAAGGCCACCGGCTACCGGATGGCGATGCTGACCAACAACGTGCGCGAGTGGGAGCCGCTGTGGCGCCCGATGCTGCCGGTCGACGAGATCTTCGAGACCGTCGTCGACTCCGGCTTCGTCGGCTGCCGCAAGCCGGAAGCGCGGATATACGCGCTCACCCTGGAGCGAATCGCCCTCCCCGCCGAGTCCTGCCTCTTCGTCGACGACGTCGAGGTCAACTGCGAAGGCGCCGAGCGAGCCGGCATGACCGCCGTCCACTTCCAGGACAACGAGCAGGCGATTTCAGAGATCCACGAAGCCTTGAACAACTAGCCAGGGCGTGCAGGTCGGGGGATGCAGGGAGGACGACGAGGGGAGCGCACTAACGTGCATGACCCGAGGAGGACGACTGAAGACCCCGAGATGCGCGTCCTGGCTAGTTGTCGCTGCCGGCGCGGTCCCAGATGTAGAGCTCTACCGCCTCGACCGCGAGCTCCATCAGGCGCGGCTGGGAGAGCAGGTCGAGGACGAGCTCCAGCGCATCGTCTTCGGTGACGCCGGCGTCGACCGCCTCCTCCCCGCGAAAGCCGGCGGCCAACTTCAGCGCCTCGCGGCGGTTCTCGCCGAGCGAGCCGAAAGCACCCATCAGGAAGTCGCGGTTGGGGACCGGCTGGCCGATCTCCAGCGAGCCGTGCCAGGCGGCCAGCATCGAGAGGTCGTGCTCGTCGAGCTCCGAGAGCGCTTTCGCGTAGTGGACCTCGAGCTCGTCGTCGGGGATCTCGTCGACCCAGGAGCGAACGGCCTCGCCGAGCAGCTGCCGGCGCGCCTCGCGGCCGATCGAGTCGGCGATCGCGCGGATGGCGTCGGCTGGGTCTACGAAGCAGAGGGCCATTAGCTGAACTCAATCTAGAGAGGGCGGAAGACGGCAAAGCGGCGGTCGGAATCGCGCCATTTGCGGCTTCCCGCCGGGACTTGCAGGCGTTCTGGGGCAGCCGGAGGCCGACCTATGCTGGGTCGCTTGCCGCTATGTCGCTGAAGCTGATCCACGGACCCCCCAACTCCGGCCGCGCCGGCCGGATCGAGAGCCTCTTCCGCGAGGCGCTCGACCGCGACCCGATCCTCGTCCTGCCGACCCTCGACGACGTCTTCCGCTTCGAGCGCCGCCTCTGCGCGCCCGGCGCCGCCCTCGGCGGCTCGACGATGACCTTCGGCGACCTCTTCCGCGAGGTGGCGAGGCGCACCGGCGCGCGCCCGGCCGGCGAGCTGACGCCCGCCCAGCGGCTGGCCGCGGTCTCGCTCGGCATCGGCAGGCGCCGGGGCGAGCTTGGGCCGCTGCGGCGCTCGGCCGCTCGGCCCGGCTTCGCGATCCCATTCGAGCGCCTGCTCGACGAGCTGCAGGCCGCCGGTCTCGAGCCGGCTTCGCTGGAGTCCGGCGCGCAGACGCTCGAGGGCTCGGCCTACCTCGGCGACCTGGCCACGCTGTTCGCCGCTTACGCCGAGGTACGAGACCGCCTCGGCCTGCTCGATGCGCACGGCGTCGCCCGCGGCGCGATCGAGTCGCTCCAGGCGGCGCCGGATGCGTGGGGAGAGCGCCCGGTCTTCCTCTACGAGCCCGGCGACCTCACCGCGAGCCAGCGGCAGCTGCTCGAAGCGCTGAGCGCGGCGACCGAGGTCACCGTCGCCCTACCCGCCGAGAAGGGCAGCGTCGCGCTCGCCGCGCGGTCGGCGTCGCTCACCCGGCTGGGCGAGATCGCGACGAGCGGCGAAGCCCTCCTCGGACCCGAGGACTCGGAGCGCTTCGGCATCGACCCGCTGCTCGTCCACCTGCAGCGCGAGCTCGGCCGCGCCGAGCCCCCCCGGCGCGAGCCGAACGGGGCTCTGGTGCTGCTGCGCTCGGCGGGCGAGCGCGGCGAGGCGGAGGCGATCGCCGCCGAGGTCACGGGCCTGATCGCGAGCGGCGCCGACCCCGCCGCGATCGCGATCGCCGTGCGCGACCCGGCCCGCCGTGGTCCGCTGCTCGCTGCCGTGCTCGAGTCCTCGGGCATCGCCGTGGCGCTCGAGGCCGAGGTGCCGGTCGCCTCGACCTCGGTTGGCGGAACCCTGATCGCGTTGCTCGAAGCGGAGCTCGGCGAGGGCCGCGCAGCCGACCTGCTGCGCTTCCTGCGCGGTCCGTCGGGGCTACCCCCGGCGCAGGTCGACTGGTTCGAGCGTGCCGTCCGCCGCCGCCGCCTGGTGAGCGCGGCAACCGCGCTGGAGCTATGGGAGGAGCGGTACGAGCGGCTGCCGGACGACCTCGCGCGAGTCAGGCGGGCGGCGGACGAAGGGCCTGCCGCGCTGGCTGCCGCAGTCGCCCGCCTCGCGGCGACGATGGCCTCCCGCCCCCTCCGCGGCGATGGGGACGGGCCGCCCCCCGGACGGGGCGACGGGCTGGAGCTGCGCGCTGCCGCCGAGATCTCCGCCGCGCTCGGCGACCTCGCCGAGATCCCCCAGCTCGCCCCCCGGCCCGAGAACCTGGCCGCGACGCTGCGCGAGCTTCGCTACCGCGCCTGGAGCGGGCCGGTCGAGGGCCGGGTGCGGATCGCCAGCCCCTACCGGCTGCGCGCCTCGCGCTTCGAGCACGCCTTCGTCGCCTCACTCCAGGACGGCGAGTTCCCGCGCCGGGACCGCGGCGAGGACCCCTTCCTCTCCGAATCGCAGCGCCTCGCGCTCGGTCTCGAGCCCCGCCGCGATCCCGACGCCGAGGAGCGCTACCTCTTCCACGCCTGCCTGGCGCTGCCCAGCCGGCGGCTCTTCCTCTCCTACCGCGACAGCGACGAGAACGGCGTCGCCGAGCCGCGCTCGCCCTTCCTCGACGACGTCCGGCGCCTGCTCGAGCCGCCGCCCGGGGACGAGGCCGACCCGGTCGAGGCTGGGCTGACCGTCGCCCGCGACCTCGCCCGGGTCGTCCACCTGCCCGGCGAGGCACCATCGGAGACAGAGCTGGCGCGCTCGCTCGCGGCCCACGGGCGGGACGCCGACACCGAGGCGCTGCTGGCCGGAGCCGCCGTCCCAGCCGACGCCGCCGAGCGGATAGGGCGACGGCTGGCGACCGCGCGCGCGGCGGAGGCCGCCGCGCGCGCGCCCGGGCCTCTCTCCAACCCACTCGTCCTCGAAGCCCTAGCCGGGGTCCCGGCCTACGGCGGCACGACCCTGGAGGGGTTCGACGTCTGCTCCTACCGCTGGTTCGTCTCGCACGAGCTCGACCCCCAGCCGCTCGACCCGGCCCCCGATCCGCTCGTCCAGGGCGGCCTCATGCACGCGGCGCTGGATCGCCTCTACCGCGAGCAGCCGGGCGGCGATTCCCTCCCCCGCCCCGGCTCGCTGGGGATCTGGATCGGCCGGGCGCGTCGCCTGGTGGGCGAGATCGCGGCCGAGCGCGGCATGGGCGCCCACCCGGCCGAGCGGGCGATCGTGCGCCGCGTCGAGGGCCTGCTCGCCCGCTTCCTGGCCGACGAGGCCGGCCGGCAGACGGACGGCTTCGAGCCCTGGCTGCTGGAGGCCGGCTTCGGCGAGGGAGACGAGGCCGAGCGCCCGGTGCTCGAGATCGACGGCTGGGGCCTACACGGAGCGATCGACCGGGTCGACCGCGCGCCCGACGGGCGGGCGGTCGTCCTCGACTACAAGCTCTCGCGCGTCGTCACGCCGCGCGAGAAGTTCGAGGAGCAGGCGAAGCTGCAGCTGCAGCTCTACCTGATCGCGGTCGCCGAGCACTGGGGCGCGGAAGCGGTCGGCGGGCTCTACCACCCGCTGCGCGGAACCTCGGCCCGGCGCCCGCGCGGCGTGGTCCGCGAGGACGCCGCGGGCGAGCTCGCCTCCTACCGGCTCTACGAGAACGACCTCGTAGACAGCGAGGGCTTCGAGCTGCTGCTCGACGACGCGCGCGGGCGCGCGGGCGAGATCGTCGCCCGCATGCGCCGCGGCGACATCCGCCGCGACCCGGGGCCGCGACGCGGCCTGCGCGGCCACGACCTCTGCCCCCCCTTCTGCGACTTCGCCCCGATCTGCCGCCGGGACCGAGCGCCGGCCGATGCCGAGGAAGGCGAGTGGGAGGAGCGGTGAGCGAGCGCGTCCCAACCCCAGAGCAGTCGCTGGCGATCGAGGCGTCCGGCCACGACATCCTGGTCGAGGCCGGCGCGGGCACCGGCAAGACCGGCGTCATGGTCGACCGCTACTGCCGCCTGGTCTGCGATCTGGAGATCCCCACCGACGCCGTCCTCGCCTTCACCTTCACCGACAAGGCGGCGACCGAGCTGCGACAGCGCATCCGCGCCGCCCTCGAGCTGCGCGCCACGAGCGGGTCCCAGCGCGCCGCGGAGCTGCTGTCGACGATCGGCAGCGCCTGGGTGACGACGATCCACGGCTTCTGCAACCGCCTGCTCGCCGGCCACCCGGTGGCCGCCGGGATCGACCCGCGCTTCCGCGTGCTCGACGGGCCCGAGGCCGAGCGAGCGGCGCGCGAGGCGTTCGACGACGCGCTGGAGGAGTTCCTCGCCGACGGCGAGGAGGCGCGCGAGCGGACCGTGGCCGCTTTCGAGATCGGCGGCCTGCGCGCGATCGTCGGCGGCGTCCACGCCGAGCTGCGCAGCCGCGGAATCGCCGCGCCGTGCCTGCCCGATCCGCCGCCCGCGGACCCCGGGGAAGCCGTCCGTCGCGCCGCCGCGGTCGCGGCCGAGACGCTCGCGGAGCTGAAGCCGGCCAACTCCAGCCGCGAGCTGGTCGAGCGGGCGCTGGAGGCGCTCGGCGAGGCGGGGGACGTCCCCAGCCTCGACCTGCTCGCGAGCCTGAGGACCGACAGCAAGGCGAAGTCGATGAGCGCCTACCGCGAGGCGATCGACGCCGCGGTGGCCGCCGCCGCGGCGGCTGGCGAGGGCGGCAACGCCTACCGCCACATCGCCGAGCTGCTCGGGCTCTTCGCAACCCGCTTCGAGGCGGTCAAGGGACGCCGCGAAGGACTCGACTTCGAGGACCTCCAGCTGCGCGCCCTCCAGCTGCTGGAACGCGAGGAGATCGGCAACGCCTACCGGACGCGGTTCAGCCACCTGCTGGTCGACGAGTTCCAGGACACGAACCGGCTCCAGCTGCGCCTGATCGAGGCCCTGCGCGGCCCGCGGACCGAGCTGATGGCGGTCGGCGACGAGCTGCAATCGATCTACGGCTTCCGCCACGCCGACCTCGACGTCTTCCGTGAGCAGCGGCGCGCGGCCGAGCAGGGCGCCGATGCGGCAGCGATGGAGCTGAGCGGCAACTTTCGCTCGCGGCCGGAGCTAATCGGGGCCGTCAACGCGATCGGCGCCGAGCTGCTCGGCGACGCCTACCGTGCGCTGCGCGTCGGCGCGCCGCCCTCCCTCCCCACCCCTCCCGGCGAAGGTCCGGCGGCCGAGCTCCTGCTCACTGCCCGCGACGGCTGGGACGCCGAGGGAATCGACCTGGCGCCGGCGACCGACGCCGACGCGCCGCCCAGCCACCTCGCCGAGGCCCGTTTCGTCGCGGAACGGTTGCGCGAGCTGGCCGAGAGCGGCGTCGAGCGCGGCGAGATGGTCGTCCTGCTGCGCGCCTTCACCCACCTCGACGCCTACGAGGACTCGCTGGAGCGGGCCGGGCTGCGGCCGTACACGATCGGCGGCCGGGGCTACTGGTCCCAGCAGCAGGTCGCCGACGTCTGCACCCTGCTGGCGACGATCGCCAACCCGCTCGACGACCAGGCCCTCTTCGGCGCCCTCGCCTCGCCGGCCTGCGCAGCCGCGCCCGACACGCTCTGGCTGCTGCGCGCCGCCGCCGGCCGCCGCCGCCACGTCTGGCCCGCCCTCGAACGGGCGGCCCAACCGCCCGTCTCAGCCCGTGATTCCTCGGTCGAGGATGAGGCGGCAGAGGAGCCACGCGACGAGGGGCTGGACGATCCCGCGCGGCTGGAGGCGATCCCCGAGTCCGAGCGGGAGCTGCTGCGCCGCTTCGTCGAGGCGGTCGCTGGGCTCCGCGAGCGCGCCGGGCGCCTGACCCTGGCCGGCTTGATCGACGCCGCGATAACCGAGACCGGCTACGACCTGGCAACCCTCATGCGCCCCTCGGGCGAGGCCCGCTTCGCCAACGTGCGCAAGCTGATGCGGCTCGCGGGCGAGTTCGAGGCGCGCGAGGGGCGCGACCTGCGCGGCCTGCTCGACTTCCTCGCCTCGCGGGCCGAAGCGGACGCGGAGGCGGAGGCGGCGAGCGCGATCGAGGGTCACGACGGCGTGCGGATCATGACCGTGCACAGCGCCAAGGGGCTCGAGTTCGGCGTCGTCGCGATCCCCAACCTCTCGCGGCGGCTGCTGGCCGGCTCGCGCCTGCCGCCGCTGACCCTCGGCCGCGAGAGCGAGGAGCCCCGGGTCGGGCTGCAGCTGCGCCGCCTCGGCGCCGCCTCGATCAACCTCTACGCGTACGAGGAGCTCTGCGCGGAGTCCCAGCAGCGCGAAGCGGAGGAGGAGCTGCGGCTCTTCCACGTCGCCGCCACGCGTGCGCGCGAGCGACTGATCCTCAGCGGCGTCGCGATGCCCCAGCCCGGCCGGAGCATCCAGCCCGGGACGCCCGCGATCGAGCGGATCCTCAGCAGCTTCGAGGTCGACCGCGAGCGAGACTCGGCGATCGCGATCCCCGCCCCCGAGCCGCGAGACGGCCTCGACGCCAGCTTCGAGCCGTCGCAGATCGCGGTGCGCGTCAACCTGCCCTCGCCGGAGCGCGCCGCCGAGCTGACAGCGACGCGGCGAGACGCGACTCCACCGCCGCCGTCTTCTCCAGGGCGAGCGCCGCTGCAGGAGCGCCGGCCGCCGACGGTGCCCAACCGGCCGCTCTCCTACACCGCGATCGCCGCCTACGAGGAATGCGCCTACCGCTTCCACATGGAGCGCGTCCTCGACCTGTCCGACCGCGGTCGCGCTTCCTCCCGCACGGCGGGGACAACTGCGACCGCGCCCGAGGAGGAGGGCACCGAGCCCAGCCTGCGCGATGCAGCCGCGGCGCGGGGAGCCGCCGTGCACTCGCTGCTGGAGTGGAGCCAGGAAAACGAGTGGCGCGAGCCGGGCGCCGATCTGGTCGAGCTGCACGCGGCCGCCGCGGGGCTCGATCCCGACGGGGGGGTCGAGGCGGAGCTGCTGGCGCCCGTCCGCGCCTGGCTCGGCTCCAGCCTCCTGCGCGAACGGGTCCAAGTCGCCGGCTCCGCTTCGCGGGCCGAGGTCCCGCTGCTGCTCGGCGTCTCCGACGCGATCCTGCGCGGCTCGATCGACCTGCTGGTCGAGCGCCAGGGCGATCCGCCCCTGGTCGTCGACTACAAGACCGACCGGCTTGGTGCCTCGTCGCCGGCAGAGCGCGCCGCCAAGTACGAGACCCAGCGGGCGATCTACGCGCTGGCGGTCGCCGAGGCACGCAACGCAGCCGCGGTCGAGGTCGCCTACGTCTTCCTCGAGCGGCCCGAGGAGCCCGTCGTCGACCTGCTCGACCGGGAGGAGATGGCGCGCGGCCGCGAGCGGCTCGCCGAGGCGATCGGGCGAATCGGCGCCGGCGAGTTCCCGGTGGCCGCGGTCGAGCGCAGGAGCTGGGATCTCTGCCGGGGATGCCCGGCGCTGGGGCGGCTCTGCTCGGGGCCGGCTCCTGCGAGCTGACCACTGCTCTGCCGTGACGCGCTTCTCGCCCGCCCTCCGCTAGCTCTCGTTCGGGGCGGCCTCCAGCTTCGCCGCCAGCTCGTCGAGGCGCAGCTCTTCGAGCCCCTCGCTGACCGCGTCCAGCTCCGCCGAGCAGTAGGTGACGAGTTCGCGACCCTCGCGGCAGAGCTCCAGCGTTTCGCGCAGGCCGGCCTGGCCCGAGTCGAGCCGGTCGATGATCTGCTCCAGCCGCTCCACCGCGTCCTCGTAGGACTCGGGCGTCTCGCTCATCCCTCGCTCCCTTCCCGGTCGATCTCGGCACCGACGCCGCCGTCGGCAAAGCGCAAGCTCAGGCGGCCGGCGGCGATCGCCGCGGCGGCGCTGGTCACGGGCTCGCCGGCGGAGTCCTCGGCGAGAGCGTAGCCGCGCTCCAGCGTGCGCTCGGGCTCGTGGGCGCGAAACGCCACCTCCGCCCGGCGCAGCGCCTCGCGCCGGTTGCTCGCTTCCACCCCGGCGGCGCGACGGGCGGCCCGCGAGAGCACGACGAGGGCGAGGCGGCGCTGGAAGGCACGGCGCTCCGCGAGGCCCCGTTCGGAGGAGGCGCGGATCTCACGCGTCTTCTGGTTGAGCGCGATCCGCTCCCGCCGCAGCGCCCGCGCCGGGCCGCGGGCGAGCGCCACCAGGTGCCGGCTGCGGCTCCCCACGGCGCCCTCCCCCACCCGCCGCAGGGAGGCGGCGCTGCGCTGCAGCGCCCCGCGCGCGGCGATGCAGTCGAGCGGCACCGCGGCCTCGGCGGCGTGGGTCGGGGTCGAGCAGGCGACGGCGGCGACGTCGTCGATCAGGGTCGAGTCGCGCTCGTGGCCGACGGCGCTGATCACCGGCACCCGCAGCATCGCCACCGTGCGGCAGAGCGTCTCGTCGCAGAAGGCCCAGAGGTCGGCGAGGCTGCCGCCGCCGCGGGCGACGACTATCGCCTCGATCGCCGGCATCGCCGCCAGATCCTGGATCGCGGCGCCGATCGCCGGCGCGGCGCGGCGGTCCTGAACGGGGGCGAATGCCCAGACCACGGTGCCCGCCCAGCCCCGTCGCCGCAACGCGGCGACCAGGTCGCGGCGCGCGGCGCCGCTCTCCGCGGTCACCACGCCGATCGTCTTCGGCAGCCGCGGCCTGGCCAGCTGTCGCTGCAGCTCGAAGAGCCCCTCGGCGCGGAGCTGCTTGCGCAGCGCCGCCAGGCGGGCGAGCAGGTCCCCCTCGCCGGCGAGCCGAATATGAGTTGCGCGAAAGAAAAAACTTGGAGACGCCTGAGAGCTGCCGCGGTAATAGTCCGGACCGCCACCGATGACGATCTCAGCGCCATCGCGAAGGCCTTGCTCGGGGAGATCCAGCTTCTCCAGATCATTCAGCCAGATCGCACATGGAACGGCCCCCTCGGCGTCTCGCAACTCGAAATAGGCCTGGGCTTTGCTTCGACTGAGGCCAGTGACCTCACCGATGAGAGACACTCGCGCACGACGGCGCATCTCTTCCTCCAGCTTGCGGGCGTAGCGCCCTACGGGGAATGGACCGGGAAGCTTTTCCACGCGGGTGAGGCTATCCGGAGCGCCAGCGTTGGGCCCACGACTTGAGCTCGGCTATCGCGGGGCGCAGCTCCGCCCCCGCCTCGGTCAGCGAGTAGGTGACCCGCACCGGCGAGCCCGCCTCGACCTCGCGCCCGACCAGGCCCTCCTCCTCGAGCTCTCGCAGGCGCTGAGAGAGCAGCCTGTCCGAGAGGCCCGGCACGGCCTTGGCCAGCTCGCCGAACCGCAGCGGGCCCTCGGTCAGGGCGAAGACGATCGCCCCGGTCCACCGCTTGCCGATCAGCTCGATCGCGGCGTGGAAGTGAGGGCAGACCCCAGTGGGCTGCTCGTGCGCGGAAATGGCCTCCACCTCGACGCAGCTTACTGAACGTAAGTGGCGGGCCCGGAAGGCGGCCTGCTTGGATTCCTCCATGACCGTTCTCGACTGGGCGATCGTCGCCTTCACCATCGCCTTCGCGATGTGGGGCTACCGCCAGGGCCTGATCGTCGGCGTGCTGACGCTGTTCGGGTTCGCCGCCGGGGCGTTCGCCGGCAGCCGGGTCGGGCCGCTGCTACTGAGCGAAGGTGCGGGTTCTCCCTACGCGCCGCTCTTCGCCGCGCTGGGGGCGCTGCTCGCCGGGGCGCTGGTCGCGGTGACGGTGGAGAGCCTGGCGCTCGGCCTGCGCCAGCGCCTGGTCCGCGGGCGAGCGCTGCACCTCGCCGACGGGGCCGGGGGGGCGGCTCTGATCGCCGCGGTCGCGCTGGGCTTGATCTGGGTCTTCGGCGCGGTGGCGCTGCACGCGCCGAGCACCGCCCAGCTGCGCGGCGACGTGCAGCGCTCGCTGATCCTGCGCAGCCTCAACGACCTACTGCCCCCGTCCGGCCCGGTCCTCAACGCGCTCAACCGCGTCGACCCCGCTCCCTCGATTGTCGGCCCGTCGGCTCCGGTCGCGCCACCGGATCCGGCGATCGCCTCGGACCCCGACGTGCGCCGGGCAAGTCGCTCGGTGGTGCGCGTGCTGGGCACCGCCTGCGGGCTCGGCGTCGAGGGCTCCGGCTGGGTCGCCGCGCCCGGGCTGGTGGTCACCAATGCCCACGTCGTCGCCGGCGAGGAGGACACCACGGTGACCACGATCGACGGCGCCTCGCTCGACGCCACGCCGGTTCGCTACGACCCCGCCAACGACCTCGCCCTGCTGCGCATCGAAGCCCCCGTCCCCGCGTTGGAGATGGCCGCCGAGCCGCGACGCGGGACCGCGAGCGCGGTGCTCGGCTATCCGGAAAACGGCCCCTATGCCGTCTCCGCTGCCCGGCTCGGCGACACCAGCATCGCGATCAGCGAGGACTCCTACGGCAACGGGCCGATCCAGCGCTCGATCGCCTCGCTTCGCGGCAGCGTCCGCAGCGGCAACTCCGGAGGTCCGCTGGTCGACTCCCAGGGCCGGGCGATGGCCACCGTCTTCGCCGCAACTACCTCCGGCCCGCCGGGAGGCTTCGCCATCCCGAACGAGGTGGTCCGCTCCGCGCTCGAGGAGCCGCAAGTCCCCATCAGCACGGGAACGTGCACCGGGTAGAAAGCGGTAACCGACCTGCTTCGAGACTAGATTTCCAGCAGTGAAGACCCGGCCCACGGAGGCGGAGCGACGGCGACGCCTCGTCACCCGCACGCTGCCACTAGCGATCGTCGCAGCGGTCGCCTTTGCGCTCGGTGCCGCCTCCGGCGCGCCGGGGTCGCCGGAGAAGGAAGCGGCCGAACGCTTCGCCGGAGCCTGGGCGCGCAATGACTTCGCCGCGATGTACCGAGAGCTGAACGAAGCCTCGCGCCGCTCGCTCGGCCAAGCCGAGTTCGCCGCGGCCTACCGCGAGGCGGCGGAGGTGGCCACTCTGCGCACGCTCGACGTCGGCTCCCCCGACGATCCCAGTGGCCGGGAGGGAGATCTCGTCGTCCCCTTGCCGGTGGAGGCCGGCACCGTCGCCTTCGGCGCCGTCGCCGCCGAGCTCGAGATCCCCTACGCCGACGGGGGGGTGGCCTGGGACCCGAGCCTGGTCTTCCCCGGCCTCGAGCCGGAGGAGCACCTCGAGAACAGGGTCGACCTGGCGCCGCGGGCGCCGATCCTCGCCCGCGACGGAACGCCGCTCGCCGAAGGCCCGGCCGAAGCCCGCGAACACCCGATCGGCAGCGCCGCGATCGACGTCACCGGCGAAGTCGGGGCAGCCGCAGAAGAGGACCTGGCGGCGCTCGCCCGGCAAGGTTTCCCCGCGGGGGCCCCAGTCGGCGTCAGCGGCCTCGAGCAAGCCTTCAACGCGCGGCTCTCCGGCCGGCCCGGCGGCTCCCTGCTGGCGGTGGCGAACGAAGGGGGCGCGGCGCGGATCCTCGCCCAAGCCGAACCCCGACCAGGGGCGCCGGTGAAGACGACCGTCGACCCGGACCTGCAGCTGGCCGCGGTCTTGGCCCTCGCCGGACGGGCCGGCGGCGTCGCCGTGCTCGACACGCGCAGCGGCGATGTCCGCGCCCTCGCCGGGCAGGCCTTCTCGGCGCCACAGCCGCCTGGCTCGACCTTCAAGGTCGTCACCACCACGGCCGCCCTGCAGAAGGAGGTCGTCTCGCTCGACGACGAATTCGAGATCGTCGATGGGGTCAACGTCGGCGGGCGCTTCATCAGCAACGCCAACGGCGAGTTCTGCGGCGGCACCTTCCGCGAAGCCTTCGCCGAGTCCTGCAACGCCGACTTCGCCCCATTGGGGCCGAAGATCGGCAACGACGACTTCGTCGCCGCGGCCGAGCGCTTCGGCTTCAACTCGCCACCGACCCTCTACGAGGCGAGCCTCGTCGCCGAGGTCGAACCGCCCGAGTCGACGATCCCGACCGAGATCGGCGAAGAAGTCGACCTCGGCGTGACGGCGATCGGACAGGGCGAAGTCCTCGCGACCCCGCTGCAGATGGCGAGCGTCGCGCAGACGGTCGCCAACGACGGCGTGCGCTCGCCAACCTCGATCGTCGCCAACGAGAAGCTGCGGCCGGGAGCCGAGCCGGTGGAGGTGATGTCACCGAAGATCGCCGGCGAACTGACCGAGCTGATGGTCGGAGTCGTCGCCGGCGGCACCGGCTTCGCCGCCGCCATCCCCGAGGCACAGGTGGCCGGCAAGACCGGCACCGCCGAGCTCGGCCCGGTGCCCGGGCAGGAGCACGAAGAGGAACCGGAGCAGATCAAGGACGCCTGGTTCGTCGCCTTCGCCCCCGCCGAAAACCCACGGCTGGCGGTGGGCGTGTTGTTGATCGAAGCCGAAGCGGCGGGCGGCGAAGTCGCCGCCCCAATCGCTAGCGAAGTCCTCTCGGCCGGCCTCTGAGTCGCCGGGGCGGGAGAGCTAGAGGTCGAGGGTGACCGTGGCTGGGCCCTCGGGGCCCGGGATCGAGAGGACCAGCGGCCGGTTCTCCGAGGCGGAGGCGGGCAGCTCGAAGAGGACCAGCGAGCCCTCGATCGTGCCCTGCTGCGCGGTCGAGTCGAGGATCGGCACCTGTTCCTGCGATTCGACTTCGCCGCCGAAGGGGAGCGCGTAGAGGCTCTCGCTGGGAATCGCCTCGAAGGTCTCGTGGTCGGCGTCGGCGATCGTGAACGAGCTCGCCAGCTCCTGCGGCTCTTCGCTCTCGTTCTGGACTTCGACGAAGACGCCGAAGTAGGCGGAGCCGGGCGGGGCGGGCGGCTGACCAACCAGGTAGGCCGAGTCCTCGTTGTCGTTGGCGTTGAGGAAGCGAGAGAAGATGACGTTGTACTTCAGCTCGCCGAGCGTCACCGGCTGCCCCTCGACCACGTCCTTGGAGTGCTCCTCCGAGCCACAGGCCGAGACGCCGAGGGCGGCGATCGCAAAGGCGAGCACGGCGAGCAGCGACTGGATGGTTCGGCGGTGGCGGGCCATCGGCGGCGAGAGTGTATTAGGCGATGCCGGTCGCGTGAGGGTTGCCGCCGGCCACCACCAGCGGAGCCGCAGTGGGGGCGGCGCCCTCGAGCCGGTCACGCAGCCGTCGCAGCGCCTCGCGCCAGCCGCGCTGCTCCCAGATCGAGTTGGCGGCGAGGATCTCCAGGGCGCGGTCGAGCGGGCCCGGCTCGGTCCAGCGCGAGACGCGAACCCGCGTCAAAGAGCCGGCGCCTTCGGTCAGCTCCCAGACGGTGGTCGCCGGTATCCGGTTGCCGCGCCCTCCGCGCCCTCGCTCGACCAGCCTGTGCGGCTCCTCCAGCTCGGCGATCGCGCTGTCCGTCCAGACCGATCGCAGCGGCGAGGAGATCCGGAACCGCGCCCCGGCCCCGAGCCCGCTCGACTCGATCCGGGTCAGGTGCAAGCCGGTGAGGAAGTGATCGGTGAAAGCGGGACGCTGGGCCAGATCGGCGATCGTCTCGAAGACCCGCTCGCGCGGGGCGTCGATCTCGATTTCCGCGCTGACCGGCCCCATGCGAGGGCGCGATTCTAGTCTCTGCTTCGACTTCGGCGTTTTGGCGAGGCCGGGCGGGGTAGCGAGAGGTTATCCGGGCAGGGTTGCGGCAAAACCCGGATGCCCAGAGCTATACAGAGCGATAGGATCGTTCAACGGAAGGCGCCGGGAAGGAGCAGACATCACCGCCAGCCTCACCCCCACTCAAGCTTCCGACAGTTATGACGCCGGAACATTTCCAGGGCCCGGCACTTACTTCTGCATCGAGTGCGGCTCGCAGCTAGCGCTCCACGAGGACGACAGGCTTCCCGATTGCCCCCGCTGCAGCGGGTCTCGCTTCCGGCTCGACTCGATCTTCGAGTCGATGCAGGAGCACGGCGAAACCACCGCCGAGTTCGACGTTCCCAGCGAGGTTGCCTCGCCTGACTGGCTGCAGGAACTGCAGCGGGAACTGGCCCCCGGCAGCAGGCACCTCGTCTGCCGCGACGAGGACGGAGACGTGCTCGACTTCGAGGTCGAGCAAGGCTGGACCAAGATCGGCCGCAGCGTCGCGGCCGACATCCGCCTCGACGATCCCAGCGTCTCGCGCCGCCACGCGCTGGTCGTCTTCGAACGGGGGGAGCCGCTGCGGGTGCTGGACGATCGCAGCCTCAACGGCGTCTTCGTCAACGGCGATCTGGTCGAGTGGGGCAAGCTCGCCGACGGCGACGAGCTGGCGATCGGCCGCTACCGCCTCTTCGCGCTCGAAGGCTAAAGCGCGCAAATTCCGGCCTACGGCGCCCCTAGAGTGGGCGCCATGAGTCCCAGCCAGGATCCATCGGCCGCTGCCGAGCAGGCTCGACAGCGACTCCACGAAGAGATCGAGCGGGTCCGCAGCGGCGTCGAGGAGATGCTCTCCGAACAGGGAGGCGACCACGACCACCCCGAGCTTCGACGCGAGCTGGAGGAGATCCGCAAGGAGACCAAGAGCTACGTCAAGAAGCGCCTGCGCAAGAGCGAGGCGCGCACCGAAAAGCGCCTCGGCAAGCTGGAACGCCGCATCGACCAGGTCGAGGCGGATCGCCAGCACGCCGAGTGGCGCATCCACACCAACACCGAGGCGATGCTCGACGGCCTGCTCAAAGAGGTCCGCGCCATCGCCGACCTGCTGACCCGCACCCGCTAGCGCTTACTCGGTCGAAATAGAAGGATCCGCCTGGACCTTATGCGGGACGATCATGAGGAAGTTGTCGCTGGCGGCAGCCGCGAGGGAGCCGATCCGCTCGGCCTCGTCGTCCTGACCCGTAGCGCGAAGCTCCTCGGCGTAATGCGAGAGCAGGTCGTCGATGTCCAGCTGCCCCTCCGAGTCGAGGTCCTTGAGCTCGACTTTGGCTCCCTCGCCGAGTCGCGCCTCGATCGCCTCGCGGTCGATGCCGAAGGCGTTGTGGCGGACATAGACGCGGCCGCCGGTCATCCCGGCGCAGGCCCAGGGGCCAAGGTCGCCGAGCACCACGGCGCGGCCAGAGGTCATGTACTCGAAGGCGAAGCCCTTGGCGTTGGCGCGGTCGACCACGCAGCCGCGGCTGTCGTCGATCTCCTCCGCCGGCTCGCCGCCCAGCACCACGTCGGCGCCGGAGAGGCGGATGCAGAAACGCGAGTCGGCGGAGCCCTGAACGAAGAGGCGGCCGCGCTGGGCGCCATAGGCAAATGACTTGCCGACCGAGCCGTTGAGCCGGCGGCCCTTCGCCCCCTTGCCCTTCAGCACGGCGATGGTGCCGCCCAGCATCGCCTTGCCAACACCGTCCTGGGCGCCGCCCTCGACCCGGATCGAGACGCCGTATGAGTTGAAGGCGCCGAAGCCCTGGCCGGCGACCGAGCCACCGTTGAACTCGAGGCTGGCGAGCACGTCGTCGTTGGACTCCGGTCCGTCGTCGAAGATGCGGGAGCGGGCGATCGCGCCGGCCAGCTCGGTGCCGAGCACGCGGTCGTTGGCGTCGGTGGCGCGCGGGAACTCGTTGCGGATCGTCCTCCCCGAGCAGACATCGCCGGCCAGCGAGGCGATCTGGGCCGAGGCCTGCTTCGCCTCCATCCGGATCGGGCGGGCGACGACCAGCCCCGCCTCGGCCCGCTCCTCGGCGATCTCCTCGGCCACCGGCAGGTCGAGCGGCTCGAGGTCGAGGAACTCCTCCAGTGGCGTGATCAGCGGCGCCAGGTCGACCTGGTCGTGGTGGGAGATCTGCTCGAGCAGATCGTAGCGGCCGACCAGATCCTGGGCGCGGTCGTAGCCGAGCGAAGCGGCGACCTCCTTCACCTCCTCGCCCATCGCCTGGAAGAAGCGGGCGCAGCTCTCGGCCGCCAGGTCGACCTCCTGCGGGGTGAACTTCTTCAGGCCGTGGTCCTGGGCCTGCTCGACGGTCTCGATCTGCGTCGCGATGCCGACGTGGCAGGTGTCGAGCTGGCAGCCGCGACAGATCGTGCAGCCGAGACTGACCATCGCCAGCGTGCCGAAGCCGACCCGGTTGGCGCCGAGGCAGTGCAGCTTGACGATGTCGTGTCCGGTGCGGTAGCCGCCGTCGGCCCAGATCTCGACCCGGTTGCGCAGGCCGGCCTCCATCAGCGCCCGGTGCACGGCGCGGGTACCGATGTCGGAGGGAAGGCCGACGTGGCGCAGCGCGTGCTGGCGCGCCGCGCCGGTGCCGCCCTCGAAGCCAGAGAGGGTGATGATGTCGGCGCCCGCCTTGGCGATGCCGAGGCCGATCGTGCCGATGTTCGGCACCACCGGCACCTTGACCGAGACGCGCACGTCGGGGTTGACCGTCTTCAGCTCGTCGATCAGCTCGGCCAGGTCCTCGATCGAGTAGAGGTCGTGGTTGTTGGAGGGCGAGATCAGGTCGGTGCCCGGCGCGGCGTTACGGGCGGCGGCGACCTTCTCGGAGACCTTCTTGCCGGGCAGGTGGCCGCCCTCGCCGGGCTTGGCGCCCTGGCCGATCTTGATCTCGGCGACATAGGAGGAGTTGATCATCTCCGCCGAGACGCCGAAGCGACCCGAGGCGACCTGCTGGCCGCGCCACTTGCGGTAGTGCCCGTACATGTCGCGGATCTCGCCGCCCTCGCCGTTGACGCAGAGGATGTTGATCGCCTTCGCCGCCTCGGCGTAGGCGCGGAAGGCGGGCTCCGACTGCGAGCCGAAGCTCATCGAGGAGATCACCACCGGGTAGTCGTGGTGGCCGACGCCGGCGTCGACCGAAGCCGGGTCGACGGGCTCGCGATCTCCCTTCAGGCCCATGATGTGGCGCATCGAGATCGGGCTCTGGGCCTCCAGGTCGCGCACCTTCTCCGAGTATTCCCCGTAGCTGCCGGAGCCGTTGGCGGTGGCGATCGCCGCCTTGTAGACCTTGGGGTAGAAGCGGAAGGTCTTGGCCGGTTTGGCCTCCTCGTCGCCGCCGAGGATCCGCGCCCGCGCGTTGCTGCTCTGGTCGAGGCCGGCAAAGCCGACCCCGCCGGAATCGCTGGCGGCGAAGGCCTCGGTCTGGAAGATCTCGGCCAGCTCGGGCTTGACCCCGATCGAGGAGAACTGGCGCGCGTAGCCCCGCACCTCGTGGATGCCGATCGTCGAGATCACTTTCTCGATCCCCTTGGCAAGCGCCGCGCAGAGGTTGCCGATGTCGGTCTCGTAGTCCTCGACGCAGATCACCTCGACCATCGTGTAGGGGCAGACGCCGTTGGCGCCGAGCCCGAGGGCGAGCATCGTGTCGTGGACGTTGCGGATCGCGGCGGAGCGCAGGACGATGCCGCAGCGTCGCCGCAGGTTCTCCTCGCCCGGCTCGATCTTGAACTGCTTCAGCGCCTGGTCGACGGCCGAGGTCGCGAGGTGCGGATCGAGGTAGCGCCGCTCGGCGTCGTAGACGGTGCGGTCGGTCAGCACCAGCAGCTCGGCGCCGTCGCGGACCTTCTTCACCGCCTCCTGCTTGATCCGCTCGATCGCCCCCTGCGTGGTCTCGGACTCCAGCAGCGAGATGTCGACCGCGGCGGCACGGCCGCGGAACTCCTCCCAGAGGTCCTCGAGCAGGTAGGTCTGGTGCTCGCGGGCGATCCGACGGTATGTCTGATCCGACAGCGGCGCCATGCCGTGGTGCCCGCCGAGGATCACCGGGAAGGAGGTCTCGACCGTGCCGGTGTCCTCGCCGGCGGCCTCGATCGAGGGCCGGCGGCCGAACACCGAGCGGGTCGAGAAGTGCTCCATCTCGCGCTCGCGGTCGATCGCCGGGTTGGTGACCACGGCGACCGTCTCCTTGAAGTAGTCGGCCAGGTTCTGGCGCTCGGGCGAGAGCGCCGCCAGCGGGCCGTCGTAGCCGAGCGAGCCGACCGGCTCGGCCCCGTTGGAGGCCATCTGCTGGACGAGTTTGACGTCGTCGCGCTGCCAGCCGAAGCCGGCGAGGATGCGGTCGGCGACCTTGACCGGCTCCTCCGGGCCGGCGTCGGAGTAGCCGGGGACGTCGCCGCCCTCGAGCGGCCCGCCGGTCTGCAGCGCACGGTCGTAGGGGGCCGCCTCCTCGGCGCCGTTGCGGGCCAGCCAGCGGTCGCGGACGATGCGCAGCATCTCGTCGTGCGAGTGCAGGGTGGCGCGCTTGCGGTCGCGCTCGATCGCGACCAGCGCCTTCTCGCCCGGGGCGAGCGGCTTCGGCTCGGAGACCATCTCGCTCACCGCGACGACGCCCGGCTCGGAGCTGAAGACGAAGTCGTCGCCGGTCTCGACCTGCCAGAGCGGCCGCAGGCCGAGCGCGTCGGCGGAGAAGACGCACTCGTCGCTGTGGCGCGCGATCAGCGCCACCGGCCCCTGGGCGAACGGGCCCATCGCCTGGCGCAGGTACATGTAGAAGCGGTGCAGGTCCTCGGGCAGGCCGCGGATCTCGTTGACGATCGGCGGCACCACCATCTCCATCGCCTCGGCGAGGCTGAGCCTGTCGCGGCTGATCAGCGTGTCGATCGTGCGGTTGAGGTCCTGGGAGTCCGAGGAGCCGGGCTGGATCGGGACGCCGAGCATGCGCGCCTCCTGGCGCAGCTGTTCGATCGTGTTGATCTCGCCGTTGTGGCCGAGCACCGAGAACGGCTGGACCCGCTTGAACGAGGGCCAGGTGTTGGTCGAGTAGCGGTTGTGGCCGAAGCAGCCGATCGTCTCGAAGCGCTCGTCGCGCAGGTCGGGGTAGTACTCGCCGAGGACCTTCGGCGCCCCCATCACCTTGTAGACGCAGGTCGTCGCCGAGAACGAGGGGATGTGGACGCCGAGCCGTTCCTCCAGCTCGATCAGCAGGTCGAAGAGGACGCGGTCGCGGCGCGAGGCATCGGCGACGAGGCCGCCGACCTGCCAGAAGTGCGGCTCCTCCTCGCGCGCGGTCGGGCCGAGCGCCGGCGAGTCGACGACGCCGATCCGCTCGGCGAGGATGCGGAAGCCGCCCTGGCCGAGCAGCTCGCGCGCGTCGTGCTGGACCCGCTCGAGGTCCTGGGAGCGCTCGACGAAGACGTGGGCGACGGCGAAGGCGTCGTCGAGGGTCAGCGAGGGGTCGTGGCCGCCGGCGCGGACCTCCTCGGCCCAGATCTTGCGGGGGATGTCGACCAGGAGGCCGCAGCCGTCGCCCTCGCCGTCGACGTTGCCGGCGCGGTGGAGCATCTTCTGCAGCGCCGGGATCGCCAGTTCGATCGGTTCGTGGCTCGGCGTCGCGTCCTTGCGCACCGAGGCGTAGATCGCGCAAGCATCCTTGTCCTCGACGCTGGGGGGCGAGACGAGCGGCCGATAGGCACGCTCTGGCGAGTAGCGGACGGGGCCGTCCTCGCCGTGAAGCTCACGGGACTGGTTATCGGACAAGTTGACCTCCCGGTTTCCGCGCCTTCTTCGAGCGGGCGCGCGACGGGTTGACGAGTTGCCGAATTATAGGGCCGAAACGCGCCGTCCCGGGTGATCTCGCATTTATCCCCGCATAGCGGGAACAAACACGACCGCGGCCGGCTAGCCCCAGCCCATCGACTCGTAGCCGCCGCCGGGATCGACGCCGATCAGCAGCGCCGTGACCGGCGCGTCGGAGCGATTGAGGATCGTGCGGCTGGCCGGCGGCTCGATCGAGGCGAAGGTGCCGGCAGGCGCCGGGTGCTCGGCGCCGTCGAGCCGCATCACGGCCTCCCCCTCGAGCACTATGTACAGCTCGATCTGGCCGCTCTGCCCCTCATCGTGCTCGGGGATCTGCCCGCCCGGCGCGATCTCGACCAGGTTGAAGCCGAACGCCGAAGTGCCGAGCGCCTTGCGCGCCAGCAGCCAGGTCGAGTCCCCGGACCCCTCCATCGTCTCGAACTCGTCGCGATGCTTGATCGTGTAGTCGCCGGCCAAGGCATCCACGATAACGCCCTTCGACCAAGCAGCGCCGAACTGGGCTCAGAGCTCGGGGACGTCGGCGCCGTGCGGGGTGAAGGGGATGCGGCGGACCTCGGCCCAGCCCTGGCAGCGCTGCTCGAGCTCTTCGCTGACCTTGCCGGCGTCCTGCCAGGTGGTCCAGACGAGGACGGTCGGGCCGGCGCCCGAGATAGTCGCGCCGAGGGCGCCGACCTCGCGCGCGCCCTCGACCACTTCCATCGAGCGGGGATAGAGGGCGCGACGGCGATCCTGGTGGATGTGGTCCTTGAGGCCGGCAGCGATCAGGTCGAGGTCGCCGCGGTAGAGGCCGAGCACCAGCCGAGCGGCGGAGAAGACGTTGAAGAGCGCGTCGTTCAGCGGGATTTCGGATGGGATCGCCTCGCGGGCGCTCTCGGTCGGAACCTCTTCGGCCGGGATGACGAGGACCCCCTCGAGTCCGTCGGGGGGCGGGAACCGCGACGCCGCCGGGACGCCGTCGTCTTCGCGCCCACAGACGACGAAGCCGCCGTAGATCGCCGCCGCGACGTTGTCCGGGTGGCCCTCGATCTCGGTCGCCCGCGACAGCATCTGCTCCTCGGAGAGCGCCAGCTCGTAGAGGTGGTCGGCGGCCGCGAGCCCGGCCACGATCGCCGCCGCGCTCGAGCCGAGGCCGCGGCCGAGCGGGATCGTCTCCCGCAGGCGGAAGGCGATTCCGTCGGCAGAGTGCAAGCTCTCGAAGGCGCGCACGATCAGGTTGTCGCGGCCGGTCGGCACGTCGAGGCCGCCCGGATCCAAGGAGAACTCGCCCACCTCCTCCACTTCCAGCTCGAGGAACATCTCCAGCGCGGCGGCCATCACGTCGTAGCCCGGCCCGAGGTTGGCCGAGGAGGCGGGAACGCGAACCACTCGCCGGCGCACGGTCAATCGAACACCGCCCGCTCGACGGCGCCGATGTCGTTCTCGCAGTTGATCACCGACGGCGCTTTGGAGAGCGCCGTGTCCGGATCCTTGAGCCCGTGGCCGGTGAGGACGCAGACGACCGACTGCGGCGCGCGCGGTGTCCTCGGCGACGGGCAGGCCGTGGGCGAGCAGCCCGGCGACCGAGGCGGCCGAGGCCGGCTCGCAGAAGACGCCCTCGTTGGCCGCCAGCCAGCGGTAGGCGTCGAGGATCTGCTCGTCGGAGACGGCGGTGACACGGCCGCGCGAGGCGGTGAAGGCGGCCATCGCCTCCTCCCAGCGGGCGGGGTTGCCGATCCGAATCGCCGAGGCAACCGTCTCGGGATCGGCGACGGGGGCGCCGTGGACGAGCGGCGCGGCGCCATCGGCCTGGAAGCCGTAGACGACCGGGGCGACCCCGAGCTCTTCGAAGCCGCGCCAGTAGGCGGTTACGTTGCCGGCGTTGCCGACCGGGATGGCCAGGGCTCCGGGAGCCTCGCCGAGCTCCTCGACCACCTCGAACGCCGCCGTCTTCTGCCCCTCGATGCGGAAGGGGTTGACCGAGTTGACCAGCTCGATCGGGTGGCGCTGCGCCAGCTCGCGCACGATCCGCAGCGCCTCGTCGAAGTTCCCCTGCAGGGCGATCACCCGGGCGCCGTGCATCAGCGCCTGCGCCAGCTTGCCGATCGCGATCTTTCCCTCGGGCACGATCACCGCCCCCCGCAGCCCGGCCCGCGCCGCGTAGGCCGCCGCGCTCGCCGCCGTGTTCCCGGTGGACGCGCAGATGACCGCCTCCGCCCCCCGCCCCTTGGCCCGCGAGACGGCAACGGTCATCCCCCGGTCCTTGAACGAACCGGTCGGGTTGGCCCCCTCGAACTTCAAGTACGCCCGCACCCCCAGCCGCTCCGACAGGCGTTCGGCCTCGATCAGCGGCGTCGATCCCTCGTTCAAGCTGACCACGGGGTCGTCGGGCTGCAATGACAAGCGGTCCCTGTATCGCTCGATCAGGGGGACCGGCGTCAAACGAACTCCTCCTCGATGACCCGGATGAACCGAGGCTGCGAACGCAGCTCGTCCAGCCCGCCGATCTCCTCGACCGCCGCCGCGAAGCGCGACTCGAGGCACTCGTGGACGACCATCACCAGGCGCGCGTCGTCGCCGATGCCGCGCTGGACGACGCTCTTCACCGAGATCTCGTTGTCGCCCAGCACACGCGCGATCTTCGCCAGTACGCCGGGCTGGTCGGCCACCTCCAAGTGGAGGTAGAAGGACGAGGTGACGTCGGCCACCAGCGGCAGCTCCTCGCGCGCCGCGTTGACCGGCGCGTCGCCGGAGAGAATCGAGACGACGTCGCCGAGCACCGCCGAGGCGGTCTCGACGCCGCCGGCCCCCGGCCCGGACATGGTCACCTCGGCGATCGCCGGCGCCTCGACCATCACCGCGTTGAACGGCCCGCTCACCGGGGCCAGTGGGTGGCCGCTGTAGAGGAAGCAGGGGAAGACGCGCACGCTGATCCCACCGTCGCGGCGCTCGGCGACGCCGAGCAGCTTCAGCGATAGGTCGAGCTCCTTGGCGTAGGCGAGGTCGTCGGGCTGGATCGCCTCGATCCCCTCGTAGGCGACCTGGTCGAGGCTGACCGGGGTGTGGAAGGCGAGGCGGGCGAGGATCGCCATCTTCGCCGCGGCGTCGGCCCCGTTGACGTCGTCGGCGGGATCCGCCTCGGCGTACCCCAGCTCCTGGGCGCGGGCGAGAACCTGCTCGTAGGCGGCACCGCTGGCGGCCATCTCGCTGAGGATGAAGTTGGTCGTCCCGTTGACGATCCCGAACACCTTGTCGACCTCGGTGACGCCGAAGCTCTCCTGGATCGCCCGCACGATCGGGATCGCGCCGGCCACGGCGGCCTCGAAGCGCAGCTGCACCCCGGCCTCGCGGGCGAGGGCGAACAGCTCCTCGCCGTGCTGGGCGAGCAGCTGCTTGTTGGCGGTCACCACCGGCCGCCCCGCGCGCAGTGCCTCGCTCACGTAGGCGCGTGCCGGGTCGGTGCCGCCGATCAGCTCGACGATCAGGTCGGAGCGCTCGAGGATCTCGCCGAAGTCGCCCTCGCTGCGGGTCAGCGTGCCGGCCAGCTCCGCCCGCCTGCCGGTCGCCGCCTCGACCGCGTCAGCGCGCTCGGCGAGCAGCCCGGCGAAGGCATCGCCGACCGTGCCGCGACCGAGCAGCCCGATGCGGACGGGCTCAGACATCGCGCGAGGTCAGGTCCTCGTAGGACTCGCGCCGGACCACGACCCGCGCGTCGCCGTCGCGGCAGAAGATCACCGGCGGTCGGGTCACGCCGTTGTAGTTGCTCGCCATCGCGTACCCATAGGCGCCGGTCGCCGGGGTGACGAGGACGTCGCCGACGGCGGGCGAAGCGAGCATCGCGTCGCGCACCAGCACGTCGCCGGACTCGCAGTGCATGCCGGCGATCGTCGCCGCCGTCTCGGCAACGGCGCCGGCCCGGTCGGCGATCAGAGCCTCGTAGCGGGAGCCGTAGAGCATCGGCCGCAGGTTGTCGGACATGCCGCCGTCGACGGCGACGTAGGTGCGGACGCCGGGGATCTCCTTGACCGTGCCGACCCGGTAGGCGGTGACGCCAGCGTTGCCGACCAGCGAGCGACCCGGCTCGATCAGGATCCGCACGCCCTCGCCGAAGACCTCGGCGACGCCGCGCGCCTTGACGTCCACGTACGCGTCGATCGAGGGGGGCTCGTCATCCGCGGTGTAGGCGATCCCGAGCCCGCCGCCGACGTTGACCAGGCAGCACCAGTCCCCGGCCAGCTCGCCGAGCGCCCGGATCGCCAGCGTGTAGGGCTCCAGCTCGAAGATCTGCGAGCCGATGTGCGCGTGCAGGCCGACCAGGTTGAGCACGTCGGAGGCGAGCACCCGCTCGATCGCCCGCGCCGCCAGCCCGTCCTCGAGGCCGAAGCCGAACTTCGAGTCGAGCTGCCCGGTCTGGATGTAGTCGTGGGTCGATGGCTTGATCCCCGGCGTGACCCGGATCAGCACGTCCTGGGGCTCGTCGAGCAACCGCTCGCAGCGCTCGATCTCGTCGAAGGAGTCGAGGATCAGGTGGCCGACCCCAGAGCGGGCCGCGAGCAGGATCTCCTCGTCGCTCTTGTTGTTGCCGTGCATGTGGATGCGGTCGGGCTCGAAGCCGGCGCGCAGCGCCATGTGCAGCTCGCCGCCCGAAGCGACGTCGACGGACAGGCCCTCCGCGGCGAAGAGCCGGTAGGCGGCGGTGCAGGGGAAGGCCTTGCTGGCGAAGAGGACCTCGAAGTCGGCGCCGCGCCGCTCGAACGCCTCGCGGTAGGCGCGCGCCCGCACGCGCATGTCGTCCTCGGCGTAGACGTAGGCGGGGGTGCCGAGCTCGGCGGCGAGGTCGACGACGTCGCAGCCAGCGACCTCGAGATGACCGCGCTCGTTGACGCGGCTACCGGCCGGGTAGACCGGCGATCCCGCGATCGGGTCGGCGACCGCACTTGCCTGTCCGCGCTCGGGCATGGGACGGCATTGTGACGTGTGAGCCGTCGAGTTCGGCTAGCGACCGCCGCCGAGCAAGCCGCCAACCGCTTCTTTGACTTTGCCGACCGTTTCGTCGACGGTTTTGCCGACGGTCGATTCGGGGCCGGCGACGCCGGAGACGACTTCTTCGGTGACTTTGGTGACGCCGGTTTTGCCGAGTGCGCCGCCGGTGGCGCCATCGACGCCGGAGACGACTTCGTTGACCGTGCCGGTCACGGTTTCGGAGGGCGAGGAGCCACCGCCCCCGCCCAACCCCGAGCCGGGAGGTTTGACCGAGCCGCCGCCGGACGGACCGTCCGAGCCGCGGCCGCTGCCGGTGGCGCCGGGAGAGCTCGATGGCGACGGGTCGCCATCGGTCGACGTCGGCGTGGAGTCGGGCGCGGTCGTGTTCGGCGCGTCCGGTACGCCAATGGTCGGGGAGGCGGGGGCATCGCCGTTGCGGAGCGCGGCGGTGTCGCCGTCTTTCGCCCCGGCCCGTCCACCGGTAGGCGAGCCGCTGGCGGCCCCGCGGACCGTTGCCGACCCGGAAGCGGGCGCGGCGGCGCTGCCGGTACTGCTCTCGCCGACACCCTCGTCCCCTCCGGCGAGGCCGGCGAGGGGCCAGTCCCGCAGGCTCTGCAGGGAGACCAGCATGACGAAGGCAACAACGGCAACTCCGATCAGCGCAGTGCCGGACACCGCTCCTGCCAGGTAGTTGCGGGCTTGGCGGACCATCTCGCTCCTCTCGCTTGCTACCCAAGGGTCGCAGGGGCGAACCGAGCGCACATACCAACTAATTGGATTTTTGAGAGATATTCGGTAGCCGTGCGTCTACAGGTAGCCCAGCGGGTCGGTCGGTGCGCCGCCGATCCGCACCTCGAAGTGGAGGTGGTCGCCGTAGCAGTGGCCGGTGCAGCCGACATAGCCGATCACGTCCCCCTGCGAGACGCTGCCGGAGGTGATCGCGAACGAAGACTGGTGGGCGTAACACGTCTGCAGGCCGCCGCCGTGGTCGAGGCAGGTGAAGTTGCCGTAGCCGCCGCTTTCGGCGTCCGACTGGACGAGGACCACGGTGCCGGCGTCGGCGGCGCGGATCGGCGTCCCCGCCGGCACGGCGATGTCGATGCCCTCGTGCATGCGCCCCCAGCGGTAGCCGAAGCCAGAGACAACCGGGCCGTCTACCGGCCAGATCATCGACCCGGAGCCGTAGCGGACCGGCCCGGCGGGCAGCGGCGCCGAGGCGCTGGCGCTGAGCGTCGCGGCGATTTCCGCCTGGATCGCGGCGAGGTTGCCCTCGATCTCGTGCTCGTGATCGCTGATCGTCGCCAGTGCCTGCTCGCGTTCGCGGCGCACGGCGACCAGCTCGGCCTGGCGGCTCTGCACGGCGGAGCGGGCGCTGGCCAGAGCCTGCTCTTCGGCGGCGATCGCGTCGCGCGCCGCTTCGATCCGGTTCTTCGCCGAGCGCAGGCGAGCGACGGTGCGCTTGACCTGGTCGCGCAGGTCCCTGACCCGGGAGACGACCGCTTCGTCGAGCCCGTTGATGCGGTTGAGGTACTCGGTGCGGTTGACCAGCTCGTCGTAGCCGCCCGCCTCGACCAGGACGCTGAGCAGGTCGGGGGTGCCAGTCTCGTAGATCGCCACCAGGCGCTCGCGCAGCGCCACCAGCGCCCGTCTCAACCGGGCCCTGACCACGGCGAGGTGCTTCTTGGCGACGTCGAGCTCGTCGACGGCGCGGTCGAGCTCGGCCTGCTTGGCGTCGAGCCGGGCCTGCGCCTCGGCCTCCTGCGCACGCAGCACCGCCACCTCGTCGGTGAGCCGTTCGATCCGGTCGCGGTAGCGCGAGATCGTCGTCGTCAGGACGCCCTTGCGCTCGCGAACCTCGGAGAGCTTCGCTTCCTTCTCTTCCTGCTTTTCGTAGATGTCCTCGGCGGACGCGGCGCCACCAACAAGCAGCACGACGAACGCCGCCACGGCAGCAGTCAAGGCCACCGGGGCAAGGCGAGTCTTGAACATGGCGAGGGAGGCTAGCGAAGGCCGAAATTCGGCCGGGAAAGCGCTTTAGCCCTGCAAAACGCTATGCAGCGACCGGCTCCTTCGCGGCGGCCTTCTCGGCCTCGGCGACGACTTCGGCCGCGTAGCCGAGACGCTCGCCGTATTCGCGCGCCTGCATGCGCGAGATCACCATCCGCTGGATCTCCGCCGTGCCCTCGAACAGCTGGTAGATCTTCGCGTCGCGGAAGAACTTCTCCAGCGGCGACTCCTTGCTCCAGGCGTCGGGGCCGACCAGGTCCATCAGGGTCGTCGTCGCCCACATCGTCACGTCGCCCGCCTTGAGCTTCGACATCGATCCCTGGCCGCCGCGCATGGGGATGCCGTTGCGGCCCATCCAGGCGGCCCGCTGGACCAGCAGCCGCGCCGCTTCGATCTCGGTCGCGACATCGGCGAGGGTCTGCTGGATGCGCTGGATCTGCAGCATCGGAGTGCCGCCTTCGGACTGGCCGTCGAGGTACTCCAGGGTCCACTCGTAGGCGGCCTGGGCGATGCCGAGCGCCGAGGCGCCGACCAGCGGCCTGGTGATCTCGAAGGTCGCCAGCGCATCGGCGCCGCGCGATTTCTTCCCTTCGCGCCCGCGCTGCAGCTTCTTCTCCAGCTTCTCCTCGCCGCCGAGCAGGTTCTCGGCCGGGATGCGGCAGTCCTCGAGGACGATCTCGGCGGTGTGGGAGGCGCGGATCCCGAGCTTCGACTCCTTCTTGCCCTGGCTCAGGCCCGGCGTGTCCTTGCCGATCACGAAGGAGGCCTGGCCGCGGGTGCCGAGGCTGGGGTCGACGGTGGCGACGACGACATGGACGTCGGCGATGCCGCCGTTGGTGATGAAGACCTTGGTGCCGTTGAGGACCCACTCGTCGCCGTCGCGCTTCGCGGTCGTCTTCAGGCTCTTCACGTCGGAGCCGGCCTGCGGCTCGGTGACCGCGTAGGCGCCGAGCTTGACCTCGTCGCCGGCGCCGAAGCACTCGGGGACCCACTGGGCGATCTGCTCGGGGGTGCCGGAGGAGGCGATGCCCGCGGCGGCGAGGCCGGAGCCGGAGATCGCCAGGGCGATGCCGGCGCAGCCCCAGTGGAACTCCTCGGCCGAGATCACCTGCATCTGGCCGTCGGCGTCGGAGGCCGAGCGCTGGATCGCCTCGAGGCCCTGGAAGCCCTGTTTGCGGGCCTCCTTGACGACCTCCCAGGGGGTGCTCTCCTCTTCGTCGTGCTTGCGCGCGGCGGGACGGATCACGTCGCGGGCGAAGGCCCTGGCACGATCTTTGAACTCCTGCTGCTCCTCGTTCAGTGCGAAATCCATCGATCCCCCTCGTCGCGCGATCTAGCCGTTGATTGACTCGTCAGTCAATAGCTTAGCTGACCAACCAGCCAGCCTGTGCGCGTGTAGCGTTGCCCCCGATGACGCGGCCGATCAACGCCGACCTGCCCGCCGCCAAGCCAGCCGGGACGCCGCCCGGCAAGCCCAGGCGCCGGCGCAAATCGATCCCCGCCGCGCTGAAGGCGATCGCCGCGCTCTTCGCGCTCGCCGTCGTCTTCATCGTCGCCGCGATCGTCGGCGGGGGCGGAGGCGGCGGGGACGAAAGCCCACAAGCGCCGGCCCCGGTCAGCGAAGCGCCCAGCGCTCCCGCCGAGGCGCCCGCCGGCCGGGCGCCCGAAGAGCTCGGCTATCCCGCTTTCGCCACCGCCAACACGACCCGCGTCGGCGGCACCGATCCGGCCTCGAACGCGGCCGGCGTCGCCCTCGCCGTATACCCCTCGACCAAGCCCTCTCAGCAACCGGATGCGGTCACCCTGGTCGACGCCGGGGACTGGCGCAGCGCGCTCGCTGCCTCGGTGCTGATGGCCGCTCCGGTCGGGGCGCCGGTCCTCGTCTCCGAGGCCGGGAGCGTGCCCGAGCCGACCGGGCAGGCGCTCGAGGCGCTCGACCCGCAGGGCGGCAAGGCGACCGGCGGCGCCCAAGCCTTCGCGATCGGCGCCGCATCGACTCCTTCCGGCCTGCGGGCGAGGCGGGTCGGCGGCGGTGGCGGAACGGTCGCCGCGGCAGAGATCGCGAGCCTTCGCGACGAGCTGATGGGCGGCCCGCCGCAGCACATCGTGGTCGCGCCGGCCTCCCAGCCGGCCTTCGCGATGCCGGCCGCAGCCTGGGCCGCGCGCTCGGGCGATCCGATCCTCTTCGCCGACGATGACGAGCTGCCGGCGCCGTCTGCGGCGACGCTGAGGAAGCACCCCGAAGCGCCGGTCTACGTGCTCGGCCCCTCCTCGGCGATCTCCTCCGAGGTGGTCCGCCAGATCGGCAAGATCTCGAGCCGGGTGCAGCGCGTCTCCGGCGAGGACCCGGTCGCCAACGCGATCGCCCTGGCTCGCTACGCCGACGGCGATTTCGGCTGGAACGTCAACGACCCCGGCCACGGCTTCGTCGTCGCCGGCTCCACCGAGCCGCTCGACGCGGCCGCCGCGGCACCGCTCTCGGCCGCGGGCACCTGGGGGCCGCTGCTGCTCACCGACAGCGCCGATACCCTCCCTGCAGCGCTGCGCGGGTATCTGCTCGACGTCAAGCCGGGCTACACGACCGACCCGACGCGCGCCTTCTACAACCACGTTTGGGTGATCGGAGACCAGGAGGCCATCGGCGTGAGCGAGCAAGCAGAGATCGACGAGCTGGCCGAGCTGGCCGAGATTGGCGGTGGGCGGTGAGCGAGGCGGAGAGCCCGGAGCTGCTCGGCGGCGGGCACGAGGTCACGGCCGAGGACATCCGCGCCCTGGCCGGCGCCTCCACCCCCCACTTCGCGCTGCAGGTCCGCAACCGCATCCGCCGCCTGATCGAGCCGCTGCCCGCCGGCCACCCGGCGCGAGCCGAAGGCGAGCGCAAGATCGCCGAGCTGGAGGACCTGGCGGAGCACAGCGGCGATCCGCGCGGCACGATGGGAATCGGCCACCGATGAAGCAGATGGCACCAGGCGTGGGGCGGCTGAAGCAGTTCCCCGCGCCGAGCGTCAACGTCTACCTCGCCGGGGACGTGCTGATCGACGCCGGCACCCGCTGGGACCGGGGGCGGATCTTCGCCGAGATCGAGAACCGCGAGCTCTCGATGCTCGCCCTGACCCACGTCCACCCGGATCACCAGGGCGTCGCCAAGGACGTCTGCGAGGCGCGCGGCATCCCACTTGCCTGCCATGCCGACGACGTCGACGCGATGGAGGGCAGGCGGCCGATCCAGGAGGCGGCGCCGGGCAACCCCTTCAACCGGATCATCAAACGCTTCTGGCAGGGCCCGCCCTACGAGGTGAAGCAGGTGCTGAACGAGGGTGACGAGGTGGCCGGCTTCCGCACGATCCACGCGCCCGGCCACGCGCGCGGCGAGGTGATCTTCTTCCGCGACTCCGACCGGGTCGCGATCTGCGGCGACGTGATCCGCAACATGAGCTACGCGACCGGTCGCCCGATGCTGGCCGAGCCGCCCAAGATCTTCACCTACGACCCGGCCGAGAACCGCCGCTCGATCGGCAAGCTCGCCGACCTGAATCCCTCCCTGATCCTCCCCGGCCACGGCCCCGCGGTAACCGACATCGCCGCCTTCGAGCGCTTCGCCGCAGCCCTGCCCACTTAACCCCACGGGCTTCTGAGACGTGCCGGTGATTACCCGCCCATATGGGCGGGTAATCACCGGCACGTCCTTAAAACGCAGCCAAAGGGGAGTGAAATGGGCAAGCTGAAGGGAAGAGGGCCATCGCCAGCGATGGTGGTCGCGTCGATCGCGCTGATCGTCGCGCTGGGCGGCACCGCGATCGCCGCCCAGAACATCAACGGCGGCGCAATCAAGAAGCAGACGATCGGCGGCGGCAAGCTGAAGAAAAAGACGCTGACCGGCTTCCAGATCAACACCAACAAGCTCGGCACCGTGCCGGCGGCGAGGCGCGCCTCCCACACCTACTGGGCGGTGGTCAACAACCCGTCGAGCCCCGGCAACGCAGTGCTCGCTCGTGCCAGCGACGAAGGGATCTCAGCGAGCGAGGGCGGCGGCGCCGTCACGGTGGCTTTCCCGGTCAACATCAGCGGCTGCGCCAACGTCGCCGGCCGAAACAACGCAGGCACGACTCCGCCCGGAGCGGGCTTCGCCCAGACCAACACGTCACCGGGTAGTGCCAACGCGATCGAGGTCCGCACCCGTGACGAGAAAGGCGCCCCCGAGGACGCCGACTTCCACCTGCTGGTGGTCTGCCCCTGAGCCCCAGGACGTGCCGCGAGTTGGAGGCCACTATGGGTACTCAACTCGCGGCACGTCTATGCTGGCGGCGATGAGCGAGGCGCCGCACAGGTTCAAGGAGGGCGACAAGGTCTGGGTCGAGGACGGGGAAGGCAAGCGCCACCCCGGCATCTTCGTCGGCGACAACGAAGCCTCGGGCTGGTTCGGCGGCGGGCCGAGCGCCTACGTCGCCCATCCCGAGGCGCACCAAGCGGAGGTCGTCTCGGTCTTCCGCATCACCCCGCGCGACGAGTAGCGAAGCGCGGTGCCTCGACCCACTCCCAGGTGAGGGTGTCCATCTAACGCTTCCGGTGCGCCTTTTGCACATCATGGGTACATAAAGCGCACCGGAGGGAGGAGGCGCTCAGCTCGGGACTCGGGCCCGGCCCATGTCCACCCTCTCGCCGCGAAAGGGCACGCCCTCGGCGACCAGGCGCTGCCGCTGCCGCCTGCCCTTTGCAAGCGAGCCGTCGGCACGGACCACGCGCCACCAGGGCAGGTCGGGATCGTCGCACTCGAAGAGCACGGCGCCGGCAAAGCGCGGGGCTCCCGGCGAGACGTCGCCGTAGGTCCGCACGAACCCGGCCGGGATCTCGCGCACGCGGCCGAGCACTTCCAGCTCGCGAGACTCGTCCGCGCCGCTCACGCCCCCGGGCGGGTCAGGCCTTCGGGCCGAAGGCGTCGATCAGGCGGTTCTGGTACTCGCTCAGCTCCTCGGGGGCGATGAAGTAGGTCGGCGGAGTGAGAAAGAGGCCGTCGGCGCGCTCGGCCGTCGCCTCGACCCGGGCGCGGACCTTGTCGAGCGGCCCGGCGGCGCAGTAAGCGTCGACCATCTCGTCACTGATCGCGGCGGGAACAGCCGCGAGGTCGCCGCGGCGGAAGGCCTCGCCGGCGGCAACGGCGTTGTCGGCGAAGCCGTGCAGCTCCCAGAGCGGCATGTAGGTCTTCACGGTGGCGTAGAAGGAGATCGTGCGGCGGGCCATCTCGATCGCCTTCGCCTCGTCGTCGTCGATCGCGCAGCAGACCGTTGGCAGGTAGTCGAAATCCTTGCGCTCGCGGCCTGAGCGCTGCAGACCCTCCTCGAAGGAGGAGACGACGACCTCGTCGATCCAGCGCAGGCTCTGGATCGGGTGGCCGATCAGGCCGTCGGCGACGTCGCCGGCCATCCGGCACATGCCGCCCTGCACCCCGGCGGTGTAGATCGGCACCGACTCGCGCGGCGCTGGGTGAGGCCGGATCCAGCCCTTGATGTCGATGTCGTAGTACTCCCCCTCGTAGCGGATCGGCTCGCCCTTGCCGGCCTGCTGCATGATCGTCCGCGTCGCCTCGATCGCCTCGCGCAGGTGCGGCGCCGGGCGGCCATACTCGGCGTTGTGCCAGGTCTCGTTGAGACGCTTGACGCCAGAGCCGAGGCCGAGGCGGAAGCGACCGCCGGACATCTCGTCGACGTCGAGCGCTGAGATGGCGAGGATGAAGGGGCTGCGGGTGAAGGCCCAGGCGATCCCAGTGGCGATACCGATCCGCTCGGTGCGGCCGGCGAGGTAGGCAGCCTGGGTGACCGAGGAGCGAAACAGCTCCGGCGCCCAGACGCACTCGACGCCGGCCGCCTCGGCGCGCTTGGCCTCGGCCTCGAGATCGGCGACGGTGATGCCGATCGCAGCGACCGAGATGCGGTCGAGCGCGCTCAAGCCGGGACCGGCGCCAGCGTCTCGGCGAGAACCAGGTCGGCCACCCGCTCGCGGTGCCAGCGGACGTCGCCGAAGGTGGCCGCGTTCGCCTTGCCGCGCTTGAGGAAGAAGTGGAGGTCGTGCTCCCAGGTGAAGCCGATCCCGCCGTGGACCTGGATCGAGGCGTCGGGTACGCGCCAGCCGGCGTCGGAGGCGTAGGCCTTGGCCATCGAGGCTGCCAGGGGCAGCGACTCGGGCTCGGCGTCAGCAGCCCAGGCGGCGCCATAGACGGCGGAGCGCGAGTTCTCGGTCTCCAGCAGCATCTGGGCGCAGCGGTGCGAGACCGCCTGGTAGGCGCCGATCGGCCGGCCGAACTGGTGGCGGTCCTTGGCGTACTCGACCGCCATCTCCATCGTCCGCTGGGCGACGCCGGTCGACTCGGCCGCGATCGCCACACAGGCGCGCCAGAGGACCGGCAAGTACTCCTCCTGCCCGCCGTCGATAGTCGCCTCTGGCCCGACCCGCACCCCGTCGAAGCGGACCGAGTAGAGGCGGCGGGTGAGGTCGATCGACTTCTCAGCGGAGACGCCGACCCCGTCGGCGCCGCGCTCGACCAGGTGGCGGCGGCCGTCGGCGGTGGCGACGAGGAAGAAGTCGGCGCTCGCCGCGTCCATGACCAGCACCTTCTCGCCGTCGAGGACGACGCCGTCGCCGTCGGCCTTGGCCTCCATCGCGAAGTCGCCGATCCGTGCTGGGGTCCCGGCGTCGAAGAGGGCGACGGTGCCGCGCGCCTCGCCGCTGGCAATGGGGCGAAGCCAGCGCTCGCGCTGCTCGTCGGTCCCGTTGGTCGCCAGCGCCAGGCCGGCGACCGTGGTCGAGAGCAGCGGCGAGGGCGCCAGCGCGTAGCCCATCTCCTCGAAGAGCACGGCCAGGTCGACGACGCCGAGCCCCTGGCCCCCCCACTCCTCGGGGAGCGCCAGGCCGGGCCAGCCGAGCTCGGCCATCTCCTCCCAGTCGGACTGCTCGAAGCCGTGCTCGCTCTCTGCCAGCTCGCGGATCCGCTCCGACTTGTAGCGAGCGGCGAGGAACTCGCGCGCGGTCGACTTGATCGCCTGCTGCTCGTCGGTGAGGTCGAAGTACATGGCGGCCTCTAACGCAGCCTCGGCAGGCCGAGCACGCGCTCGGCGATGATGTTCTTGAGGATGTCGGTGGTGCCGCCCTCGATCGAGTTGGCGCGCGAGCGCAGGAAGCCGTACTGCCAGGCGCCGTTGGCGACGGCGTGCTCGGCGCCGCGGTCGAGCGGCGCGTAGGCGCCCTCGATGTCGAGCGCCAGCTCGGCGATCCGCTGGTTGATGTCGGCCCACTGCCACTTGCCCAGCGAGCCCTCCGGCCCTGGGATACCCGACTGCATCGTCTTGGTCAGACCGCGGTAGGCGTTGAGCCGCATCGTCTCGGCCTCGATCTGCAGCTGGGCGATGCGCTGGCGCAGCACCGGGTCCTCGGCCGCGCTGCCGCCGTTGAAGCGGGTCTCCTGCGCCAGCTCACCCAGACGTTTGAGGCTGTTGGCAATCTGCGCGATCGCCCCGAAGGCGAGCCCGGCGCGCTCGTTCATCAGCGTCGTGATCGCCACCGACCAGCCGTTGCCGACACCGCCGACCACGTTCTCGTCGGGGATCCGCGCTTCTTCGATGAAGACCTCGTTGAACTCGCCCTCGCCGGTGATCTGGACCAGCGGCTTCGCCTCGACCCCGGGCTGATCCATGTCCATCAGGAAGTAGGTGAGCCCCTTGTGCTTGGGGGCGTCGGGGTCGGTGCGGGCGACGAGCATGCACCACTTCGCGTACTGGGCGAAGGTCGTCCATACCTTCTGCCCGGTGACGACCCATTCGTCGCCGTCCTTGACCGCCTTCGTCTTCAGCGAGGCGAGGTCGGAGCCCGACTCGGGCTCGGAGAAGCCCTGGCACCAGATCTCCTCGGCGGTCAGGATCGGCTCTAGGTAGCGCTGCTTCTGCTCGTCGGTGCCGTGGGCGATCACCACCGGCCCACCCATCGCCAGGCCGAGCACGTTGGCGGGGCTGGGCGCTTCCTGCCGCGCCGCCTCGCCGACGAAGATCGCCTGCTCGATCAGGGTCGCGCCGCGGCCGCCGTACTCCTTCGGCCAGGAGATGCCTGCCCAGCCCGCCTCGTGCAGCTTGCCCTGCCACTCGCGGCGGAAGGCCATCACCTCCTCGAGGCCGCCCTCCGGCTCCGGCCCGGGGTGGTTCTCCTCCAGCCAGGTCCGGACCTCATCGCGAAACTCGCGCTCAGACGGTGAGAGGCTGAGGTCCATCGGCCTGAGCATATCGGCCCTGGCTGCATGGCCAGGGTCGACCGGCCTCAGCGCGCGACCCCGCCGATTCGCGACGACACGCGCGCGGTCGGCGGGGTTCGCTCAGACGCAGGTCAGCTGGCGAGGCATTTGGTCAAGCCGAGTTTGTCGGCTTTTTCCTCAGCCTGTGCGAGCAGTTCGTTGGCTTTCGCGAGATCCGGATTGGCTTTGGCGATCGTGCCCCGCAGATCCTTGAGCATCGCTTCCACTTCAGGCTCGTCGCCCGCCGGCACATCAAGCGCTTCGATTTGGTCGAGCTCGGCTCGCAGAGCGATGAGGGTCGTCGTGACGACGTTCCCTTCTTCGGCTCTGAGTTCGACCAGCTGCTTTTTCTGAGCCGTCGTGCAGATGTCGTTTGCCTGCTTGGCGAATGACGCTTTGCTGACCGTCGCGGTGCTGGTGTCGTCGTCGCCATCGCCGCCACAGCCAGCGAAGACGGCGCCCACCGCCAGGATGCCAACTATCAGTTGAACCGTTCGCTTGATCAAAATTCTCCCCTTTGGTCAAGAAACCCAAAGGGAGAAGATACATACTTGCGGCTAGACGCGCTGGATCAGCGTCCCGGTGCCGAGGCCGCCGCCGCAGCACATCGTCACCAGGCCCATCTCCTTGTCGGAGCGCTCCATCTCGTGCAGCAGGGTGGTGATCAGGCGGGCGCCGGTCGAGCCGAGCGGGTGGCCGAGAGCGATCGCGCCGCCGTTGACGTTGACCCGGTCCATGTCGGGGTCGAGCTCGCGCCGCCAGGCGGCGACGACCGAGGCGAAGGCCTCGTTGATCTCGACCAGGTCGACGTCGTCCATCGCCATCCCGTTGCGCTCGAGCAGCTTCTGGGTGGCTGGGATCGGGCCGGTCAGCATGATCACCGGGTCGACCCCGACCGTGGTCTGGTCGAAGATCCGCGCCCGCGGCTTCAGCCCCAGCGCGTCGGCCCTCTCGCGCGCCATCAGGAGCACCCCGGCGGCGCCGTCGGAGACCTGAGAGGAGTTGCCGGCGGTGATCTTGCCGTCCTCCTTGAAGGCAGGCTTCAGCTTGGCCAGCCCCTCGAGGGTCGTCTCGCGCAGGCCCTGGTCGGTGACGTGGGTGTCGCCGTTGACGCCGAAGGGGACTATCTCGCGCTCGAAGCGGCCCTCTTCCGTCGCCTTGGCGGCGAGTTGCTGGGAGCGGAGGCCGATCTCGTCGAGCTCCGAGCGGGAGATCTCCCACTTGTCGGCGATCATCTCGGCTGAGAGGCCCTGCGGGACCAGGTCGTAGCGCTCGAGCAGCGCGGGCGAGAAGGGCGAGCCGTGCTCCTTCATCACCTCGTAGCCGTCGGCGAAGGAGATGTGGCCCATGTGCTCGACGCCGGAGCCGATCGCGACGTCGTGGACGCCGGTGGCGATCAGCGCGGCAGCGAAGTTGACCGCCTGCTGGGCCGAGCCGCACTGGCGGTCGATCGTGGTTGCGGGCGTCTCGATCGGCAGGCCGGCCTCGAGCCAGGCGTTGCGGCCGATGTTGACCCCCTGCTCGCCGAACTGCTGGGCGCAGCCAGTGACCACGTCGCCGGTCTCGGACGGATCGACGCCGGAACGCTCGAAGAGCTCGCGGTAGACCTTGGCGAGGAGGTTCGAGGGGTGGACGTCCTTGTAGTAGCCCTTCTCCTCGTGGCCGCGCCCGATCGGAGTGCGTACCGCCTCGACGATGACGACCTCGCGGCCGCCGAACTTGCCGTTTCCGTTGCCTGACATTCGCGCCTCCCGTTTCTTGATCGACCGGTCAATCAACTTTAGAGCCTGCGACGCGCGGGTCCCGGCGCGCGTGACACGTCTCGTGATAGGAACCCGTCCTCAGATGAGCGGGAACACGGGATATGAGGCACCCGGGATTGCGGGTAGCGGAGCTATAGCTACCGGGCTGGCTGCCGTGGCCACGACCACGGCGGACACGATCCTGCTTGCTCGCAGCGAGGCTTCGGCCTGGCGGGCGGAGGAGAAAGTCGTCGCGGCCTGCGCCAAGATCGAGGGGGCCGAGGCCTCGCGGCTGCGGGTGACCACCGATCCCAAGGACCTGGCCGACTGCGACATAGTCGTCGAGGCAGTGGTCGAGGAGGTCGCGCCGAAGGGCGAGGTGCTGAGCGCGGTCGCCGAGGCCTGCCCGAACGCCGACCTCGCCACCACGACCTCCTCGCTGAGCATCGCCGAGATCGCCGCCGCCGCGGGCATCGCCGGCCGCCTCTTCGGCCTGCACGTCTTCAACCCGGTGCCGCGGATGAAGCTGGTCGAGGTCTGTTTCCCCGACAGCGGCGAGGCGACCCGCGAGCGGGCGCTCGCCTGGTGCGCCGCCCTGGGCAAGACCGCGGTCGAGGTTCCCGACCAGGCCGGCTTCGTCGTCAACCGCCTGCTCTTCCCCTATCTCTTCGACGCGGTGCGGCTGGTCGAGCGCACCGGCATGGAGGCGGGCGAGGTCGACTCCTGCATGAAGCTCGGTGCCGGCCACCCGATGGGTCCGCTGGCGCTGCTCGACTTCGTCGGCCTGGACGTCTCGAAAGCGATCGGCGACGCTCTCTACGCAGAGAACGGCGAGGACGCCAGCAAGCCGCCCGGCCTGATGGTCGAGATGGCAGGCGAAGGCAAATTGGGTCGTAAGTCCGGCGCTGGGTTTTACGACTACTCGGACGCCTAGCGCTTACCGGCGCGGTCCCAGATCACATCCGCGGGCGAGCATCCCTGGCGGCGGGCGGTCGCCTCGATCTCCTCCCAGGGGAGCTCTGCTTCCGGCAGGTCGTCCCAGCGGGCCAGGTCGAGAGCCTCGACCGCGCCTTTGAGCGCCGGACCGAGGTGATCTTCGGCGCGCAGCAGCGCCCTCAGAACCTCGAGCTGCTTATCGCTCAAGCGCACAACCCACATGCAGTACCTCCAGGGTTAGGCGGACGCGGGTTGCTCAAAAAATCTAGGCAGCGGGCCGGACGGAACCGCCCGAGCTGATGCGCACGGCCTCGACCCGGTTCTCGCGCACCGACTCGACCCGGATCGTGTAGCCATTGGCGACGATCGTGTCGCCCCGCTTCGGCAGGCGGCCGAGCTCGCCGAAGACGTAGCCGCCGATCGAGTTGTAGGCGTCGCTGTCGACCGGCAGCTCGATCCCGCGGTCAGCGAGGTCGCCTAGCGAGACGTGGCCGCGCACGAACCACTCGCCGCCGGCGAGCTGACGCATGGCGGCGGCACGAGGGTCGGTCTCGTCCTCGATCTCCCCCACCACCTCCTCGAGGATGTCCTCGACCGTGACTATCCCCACCGTGCGGCCGTACTCGTCGACCACCACCGAGAGCGAGGTCCGCTGCACCTGCAGGTCGTGCAGGAGGTCGTCGAGGGGCCTGGTCTCGGGGACGATCACCGCCTCGCGCACGACCGGCTCGATCTGCGCCTCCGGACCGTCGCTCATGTAGAGGCGGGCGAGACTGTTGTTGTGGACGATGCCCTTGACCCGGTCGGGGTTGTCTTCCTCGATCACCACCAGGCGCGTGTGCCCCGAGGTGACGCAGCGTCGCAGCGCCGTCTCCACCGTCTCCGCGGCGTCGATCGTGACCACGGCGGGGATCGGCGTCATCACCTCGCGCGCCTGCTGCTCGTGCAGGTGGAAGACGCCACCGAGCATCCCCGCCTCGCCGGGGTCGAGGGTCCCACCCATCCGCGAGCTGTCGATGATCTGCTTTAGATCCTCGGCGGTGTGCTTTTCGTCGATGTTGGTCGGGTCAACCCCGAAGAGGCGGACGATCGCGTTGGAGATCGCGCTCAGCGCCTTGGTTACCGGGGCGGTGGCGACGCGGAACCAGTTGAGCGGGCGCGAGACGCGGCGGGCGGTCCGCTCCGCCTGGTTGATCGCCAGCATCTTCGGCACCTGCTCGCCGATGCTGATGTGGAGCGCCGTGACCAAAGCGAAGGCGATGCCGACCGAGAGGGCGACGGCGAGGCCGTGGGATAGGCCGCCGAAGGCCGGCTCCAGCAGCTTCGCCAGCGAGGGCTCGCCGAGGAAGCCGATCCCGATCGAGGCCATCGTGATGCCGATCTGGCAGGCGGACAGCGATTCGTCGATCTTGTCCAGCTGCTCGATCACCTCCTCGGCGCCGCGCTCGCCTTCCTCTACGAGCTGTTCGATCTTTCCGCGCCGGCTCCGCACCAGGGCGAACTCGGCCGCGACGAAGAAGCCGTTGATGGCCAGCAGCAGGAGCAGAAGGACGAGCAGTAGGACGCTCATCGGCGCGAGCCCGCCCTATGTGGCCCGATACTTCGGGGGAGGTCGTCTTCGGCCATTCGGCAATTGGTGAATATAGCTTTCCCGCCCGCGGAATGGCGACACAGACCGCGTAGGTGACATATTGGGCTCCGTGCGCATCGCCAGCCTCGTCCCATCCGCGACGGAGATGCTGTTCGCCCTCGGCCTCGGCGACAGCGTCGTCGCCGTCACCCACGAGTGCGACTACCCGCCCCCGGCCGGGTCGCTTCCCCACCTGACCCGCACCGTGCTTGCGCCGGGGCTCGACGCGCGCCAAATCGACACGGCGGTGAAGGAAACAGTGGGCGAAGGGCGGGCGCTGTACGAGCTCGACGAGGAGCGGCTGGCGGAGCTCGCTCCCGACCTGATCGTCACCCAGGCGATCTGCGACGTCTGCGCCGTCTCCTACGAGGATGTGCTCGAGGTTGCGGCGCGGCTGCCGAGCCAGCCACGTGTCCTGCAACAGGATCCGAGCACGCTCGGGGAGATGCTCGAGGACGTGATCCGCCTCGGCGAGGCCACCGGCATGGAGTCGGAGGCCCACGCCATGAGGGGCGAGCTGGAGGGTCGCCTCGCCACCGTGCGCGCGGCCGTCACCGGCGCCACCTCTCCCGGGTCATCGCGCTGGAGTGGCTGGACCCGCCCTTCGTCGGCGGGCACTGGATCCCGGAGATGATCTCGATCGGCGGCGGCGAGGACGTCGCCGGCCCGCCCGGCCTCAAGTCGCCCGAAGTCCAGTGGGGGGCGCTGTCGGGCCTCAATCCCGACGTCGTGATCGCGATGCCCTGCGGCTGGCGCACCGACGAAGCGCAAGTGCAGGCGGTCGAGCACTGGGAGCGGATAGCCGGGCTGGGCGCCGGCCGCGTCTACGCGGTCGACGCGGCTTCGACATTCTCCCGCCCCGGCCCCCGCCTCGTCGACGGCGTCGAGCTTCTCGGCCACATCCTCCACCCCGACCTCGTCGACCCGCCGGGGAACATCGGCTTCGCCGAGGTGCGCGCACCTTAGACCGCTGCAAACCGGCGCATCTCGGGTCTAAGCAACCGCGATCGCGGCGGCGATCGAGAAGAACCCGATCGCAGTCATTGCCAGCAGCTCCATCGGCAGGCGCCGCTCGCCGAGCATGCCGCGCTCGCCGGCGACGATCACCAGGGCGCAGAGCAGGCCGCCCGCGAGCCCGCCGAGATGGCCGCCGATGCTGATTTCGGGATTGCCGAAGGTGATCGCCAGGTTGAGCAGGAGGACCACGCCGATCGAAGCGGCGAGATTGTCGACGCCGCGGTGGCGGGCGATGACGAAGGTCGCGCCGAAGATGCCGAAGACCGCGCCCGAGGCGCCGATCGTGAGCGCGTTCGGATCGAGCAGGAGCGCCCCGAGGGATCCGGCAAAGAGCGAGACGAAGTAGAGCGCGACGAAGCGGGGAGTGCCGATTCCCGGCTCCAGGAGTCGACCCAGGAAGTAGAGGGCGAACATGTTGAAGCCGATGTGGATGATGCTGGCGTGGAGAAACCCGTTCGTCAGCAGCCGATACCACTCGCCGTCGGCTACGTACGGGCCGTAGAGGCCGAAGTCGACGGGAATCGAGCTTCCGCGGGGGCTCAAGCCACCGCCGCCCCCGGCGATCTCGATCAGGTAGGCGGCGACGTTCAACGCGATCAGGACGTAGGTCGCCGGCGCGTCGTAGCGGCTGGGGCCCACCGCTCCCCTGGTTACCCTGGTGCGATCGCTGGCGCACTCGGGGCAGCGCATGCCGACCGGGGTCGGCGTCATGCACTCGGGGCAGATCGGCCGCCCGCAGTTGGAGCAGGAGACGCCGGTCTCCCGGCTCGGGTGCCTGTAACAGGTCTGCGCCATCGCGGACGGGGAGCCTACAATCGCCGCGCATGGAGCAGGCGAGCCCCGCACGGCTGTACGCGACGCTGGTCGGCACGGGGCTGATGACCTTCGGGATCCTCGGCTTCTTCTACTCCTCCTCCTTCGGCAGCCCCGGGGAGGTGGACGAGGCCTTCGGACTCTTCGCCATCAACGGCTGGACCAACGTCCTCCACGTGCTCACCGGCGCCGTGGGCCTCTTCGTCGCCGGCTTCGCCTCGCGCCAGTACGCGCTCTGGCTCGGCTTCCTCTATGTCGCGGTCGCGGTCTGGGGATTCCTCCTCGGCGGCGACGGGGAGATCCTCGGCTTCCTCCCGGTCGACACCGCCAACGATCTCCTCCACCTGGCCCTGGGGGGCTTGGGACTCGCCGCGGCGGCGGCGACGCCGGCGACGCGGCGGCGCCCGACGGCAGCTACCTGAGGCCGACGCGACCGGCGGCCGAACGCAGCCGGCCCTTGGTCTGCTGGCGGCCGCGACGGCGGACCTCGAGCAAGACGAGGGCGCCGGTGGCGATCCCGCCGGCGCCGACGGCGACCACCGGCCGCACCCAGTTGCGCGGATCGCGCAGCGCGCGCAGCTCGCTCTCGGAGAGCTCCTCGGCCCAGTCGGAGAGCTCCTCGGCCGCCGCCTGGGTGACCGCGGCGAGCGTGTCCTCGAAGCGCCCCGAGAGCCGCTCCGGCGGCTCCATCGGGCGCAGCGCGTCGCCGAGCAGCCGCTCGACGTCCCAGGTGCTTCCGGTCAACCTCTGGCTCGCTTCACTCATCGCCCAGCTCCTCCTCCAGCTGTTTGATCGCGCGATGGATCAGCACCTTGGTTGCGCCGTCGCTGCGTCCCAGCGCGCGCGCTATCTCGCGGTTGTCCATGCCGAGCGCGAAGCGCATGATCAGCGCGTCGCGCCGGTCGTCCGGCAGGTTGTCGAGTTTCGCGATCACCTGCCGCAGCTCCTCGCGCCCCTCGGCGATCGCCTCGGTCCCGTGCCGCGCTGGGATCGGGTCGGCGCTCTCCAGCGGCGTCTGCGGCCGCCGCGAGCGGTCGCGGTAGTAGTTGAGGGCGAGGTTGTGGGCGATGCGGATCAGCCAGGGACGCAGCGGTCGGCCGGCGGACTCGCGCCGCGCCCGGTCGAAGTGGCGGTAGGCCTGCAGGAAGGCCTGCTCGGTCAGGTCCTCGGCGTCGTGCTGGTTGCCGACCCGGTAGTAGGCGTAGGAGTAGACGTCCTTGAGGTGGTCGCGGTAGAGCTCTTCGAAGGCGCGGTCCAGCTCCGCCTTGGCTGCCGGGTCGAGGCTCGCCGGCTCGACGTTCTCCTTGGGGCCGCTCACGGGCGAAGCCTAGTCGCATCAGGCCGCCTTCCTCGAGCGCTCGCCGAGGCGCAGGCCGGCGACCCAGGTCTCGGCGTCTATCTCCCCGCGGATCAACGCCGCGAGCCCGTTCAGCGCCTCGGCCGGGCTGCCCGCAGCCGCGATCGCCGCGGCCAGCAGCGGGACCGCGTCGAGGCCCTCGGATGCCTGGCCGATCAGCGCCGGGATCTCAGCCGCAGGTGTGCCGCGCCCGAGCAGCTCACCGGCGCGCCGGTTGCGGCCGGCGGGGGCGAGAACCGTGGCGGTCAGGTCGCCGACCCCGGCCAGGCCGGAGAAGGTCTCCAGCTCGGCACCGCGCGAGATCGCGTAGGAGATGCACTCGCACCAGACCTGAGCGGCGGCGATGCCGGCCGCATTTAGGCCGAAGGGCTCCGTCGCCGCAGCGGCGAGGGCGGCCGCGTTCTTCGCCGCCCCCGCCATCTCGACTCCGGTGACGTCGCGCGAGCGCTCGCAGACCAGGCCGGCGCGATCGAAGACCTCGCCGAGCTGGTCGCGCAGGTCGGCGTCGCCCGAGCCGAGCACCAGCGCCGCGGACCCCGAGACCGCCTCGCGCGCGTGAGCGGGGCCGCCGAGGCAGGCGACCGCCCTGGCGCGGACTCGTTCGCCGACGTACTCGGCCGGCAGCTGACCCAACGGCGCGATCAGGCCCTTGGTCAGCAGCAGCAGCGACGAGCGGTCGCTGACACGGTCGGCGATCGCGCCGACCGCTTGCGGCAGCGAGCCGGAGGGGATCGCCAGGCAGACCAGGTCGAGGCCGGCCAGCTCGATCTCCGAGGCGGGCCGGACGAGGAGCGAGTCGGGAAGCTCGACCCCCTCCAGGTAGCGGCGATTTTCGCCCACCTCGGCCATCTCGGCCGCCTGCTCGGCGGTGCGGGCGCCGAGCTGCACCTCGAGCCCACCGCGGGCGAGGAGAACGGCGACCGCCGTGCCCCAGCTGCCGGCGCCGATCACGGCGGCGCGGCGCATCGGCGGCAGGCCGCCCATCTCTTCCCACTGCAGGAGGACGTTGGGCCAGATCCGCGCGGTCACCGACTCGGCCAGCGGCGGCGAGGGCTCCTCGACCCGAGGGAAGGTCATCGCCTTTCCCAGCCTCACCCGTACCTGACGCGGACGGATGCGCCAGCCCCTGCGCACGTGCTCGCTGCCGAAGACGGCGGTCGGCACGACCGGGGCACCCGTCTGCAGCGCCAGCCTCCCCACCCCCCGCCTCGGCGTCGCCAACGTGCCGCGGCGGATCCGCGTCCCCTCGGGGAAGATGCAGACTGTGCCGCCGCGTTCCACCACGACGCGCGCGGTCTCCATCGCCAGCTCGTCGGCTTCGCCGCGGCGGATCGGGAACGCGCCCAGCCGCGAGAGCAGCCAGCCCTGCCAGCGCCGCTCGAACAGCTCGACCTTGGCGACGTAGTTCATCGGCCGCCGCCAGGGCAGGGCGGCGCCGATCGCGAACGGATCGAGGAAGCTGCGGTGGTTGGCGGCGACAATCGCCCCGCCCTTGACGTGGCCGTGCTCGCGCCCGGTGCGACCGAGGCGGAAGTAGACGAGGAAGAACGGCGTCATGAAGACCCTCGCCAAGAAGTAGAGGGGCCAGTTGACGCGGTGGCGGCGCGTGTAGTCGTGGTAGCGCTGAAGGCGCTCGGGGGTCACGCAAAAGCGCTACACGTTCGAGGGACCTGGGTTACCCGCGCGAGGTGACTACCAGGCGGACTCGATCAGGGCTTCGAGGTCGCTGCGAGATGGGGGCTCCGGCGTGAACGCCAACTCGGGGCGCACGAGCATCGACTCGATCGCCTGGTCGAGCTTCGATCTGTCCGCACCCAGCTCGCCGAGGCCGGCTGGATTGCCGCCGAGGTCGAGGATGCGCGCTTCGATTTCTGCGGCGTCGGTGCCGAGCGCCTCCGCTAGATCGGCGAGCCGGTCGGGGGCACGGGGGACCATGAAGGCCATCGCCCGGGGCAGGATCGCGGCGTTGGTCTCGGCGTGGGGACTGCCGCAGATCCGCACCAGGGTCTGGCAGATCACGTGGTGCATGCCGAAGGCGGCCGAGTCGATCGCGTAGGCGCAGAGCAACGAGCCCTGGGCTAGCGCCACCCGGTTGCGCTCGGCCGGCGGCTCGTCGAGCGCGCCCGCGATCAGCTCGGCACCACGCAGAGCGGTCATCTGGGAGACCGGGTTGGCGAAGGGGGTGTAGAGCGAGTCGGCGCCGTGGGCGAGGCTGTTCATCGCGCTGGCGCGGAGCGCCCCCTCGGGCTGGCTGGTCATCGCCTCGGGGTCGGCGATCGCCAGCACCGGGCACACCATCGCGCGGACGCGGGCCTCGGCTCCGGCGGGAAGGCGGTGGATGCCGGTCAGCTCGGCGCCGGAGAGCGTGGTCGGGATCGCCGCGACGCGGGCACCGCTCACCGCTGCGACCGCCTTCGCGGTGTCGATCGTGCGACCGCCGCCGAAGGCGACGAGCTGCGGCGCCCCCAGATGGCCCAGCAGAGCGGCGGCGGCCTCCGGCACCTGCCCGGGCGGAACGGCGTGGACGGCCCTGGCCGCCGCCTCCAGCTCGGGCGCGCCGGGCAGGGCGCGCGGAGTCGTCAACAACTCGAACTCGGCGAAGCCATGCTCGTGGAGGAGCTGCGGCGCCTGGGCGATGCCGTCGCGGCGGAGCACGACGACCCGGCCGGCGTCCCTCCAGACGAAGTTCCCGCTCACCCAGTCCCGGCGACGCGCGGGTTGACGACGGGACGGAGGTTGGGTTCGACCTCCGCACGCAGGTGCTCGTAGTCGGGCGGCAGCGAGAGCTTCTCGCCGAGGTGCTCGAGCGGCTCGTCGACGGTGAAGCCGGGCCCCAGCGTCGCGATCTCGAAGAGGACGCCGCTTGGCTCGCGGAAGTAGATCGAGCGGAAGTAGAAGCGGTCGATCACCGGCGTCGCCTGCGCACCGGCCGAGATCGCCCGCTCGCGCCAAGCCTCGTGATCGTCCATCGTCGAGGCCCAAGCGACGTGATGGACGCTGCCCGCCCCCTGCAGCGAGCGCTCCTGCGGCGGTTCGTCGTAGAGGTAGAGGCCGCCGCGCTTCTCCCCGCGCGCCTCCCAGCCCTCCTGCGCCGGCTCGAACTCGAGCGCTTCGAGCAGCCCGCTGCTCGCGTCAGCCGTGGCGGTGTACGCGCAGACGGCGTGGAAGCCCTGCAGCGCCAGCTCCGCCGGCACCTCGGGATGGCCGGCGATCAGCGGCTCGTCGGGCACCTCGACCACGGCCAGCTCGTGATCCAGGCCCTCGGGATCGGAGAAGCGCAGGCTCGCTCCGGCGCGCTCGGACTCGACCCCGTGCGCGGCGAGCCGCTCGTCCCAGAAGTCGAGCGCCGCGTGAGAGGCGACCCTCCAGACGACCCTGTGGACGTCCCCCGCTCCGGCCCGGCCGGAGGGTACGCCCGGGAACTCGAAGAAGGTGAGATCGGAGCCGGCGCTGCCCTTCTCGTCGGCGAAGAAGAGGTGGTAGACGGTCGGGTTGTCCTGGTTGACCGTTTTCTTCACCAAGCGCAGACCCAGCACCCCGGCGTAGAAGTCGACGTTCTCCTGCGCGTCGGCCGTGATCGCCGTGATGTGGTGGATGCCCTCCAGCTTCACCGCAGTCACGTATAGCATCCCTAGCGATGAGCCGCGCACGGCGACGTACGGTCAAGGCCCTGGTGGTGCTCGGCTCGCTGTTCGCTTTCCTCAGCGTCTTCGCGATCTGGACCGAGCGCCAGGCGCTCAACACCGACGACTGGGTGGAGACCAGCGGCCGCCTGATCGAGAACGAGAAGATCCGCGCCGCCGTCGGCGAGTACCTGGTCGAACAGCTCTACGACAACGTCGATGTCGAAAAAGAACTCGAGGGGATCCTGCCCGGCGACCTGAAGGACCTGGCCGGGCCGGCGTCGGGCGGGCTGCGCCAGGTGGCCGGCAGCGGCGCCGAACAGGTGCTGCAGACGGCGACTGCCCAAGACCTCTGGAAAGACGCGAACCGTGCTGCGCACGAACAGCTGCTGGCGGTGCTCGAAGACAAGAAAGAGGCGGTCTCGACCGAAGAAGGCGAGGTCACGCTCAACCTCGGCAGCCTCGTCACCAACCTCGCCGACCAGGTCGGGATCGGCGCCCAGCTCGCCGAGAAACTGCCGCCGGATGCCGGCCAGGTGACGATCCTGCGCTCCGACCAGCTGAAGACCGCGCAAGACATCGCGGTCGCGATCAAAGGCCTGGCGATCGTGCTGACGCTGCTCACGCTGTTCACCTTCGCCCTAGCGATCTACCTCTCGCGCGAGGGGCGCTGGGTGACGGTGCTCTTCTGCGGCATCGGCCTGATCGCCGCCGGCTTCGCCGTGATCGTCGCCCGCGAGATCGCCGGCGGCATCGTCGTCGACCAACTGGTCACGGAAGAAAGCATCGAGCCCGCGGCCGAAGCCGCCTGGTCGATCTCCACCTCGCTGATGGTCGGCATCGCGACCACGGTGATCGTCTTCGGCGTCCTCTTCGGCATCGCCGGCTGGCTCGGCTCGCCGACCGGCTCGGCCCGCTCCACGCGACGCTTCACGACCCCGTTCCTGCGCGACTACGTCCCCTACGTCTACACCGGCCTCGCCGTTCTCGTCTGCATCTGGTTCCTCTCCTCGCCGACGCAGAACCTGCGCTCCTTCCTGACCGCGCTGATCCTCGCCGGCTTCGTCGCCTTCGGCATCCACGAGCTGCGCAAACAGACCAGCGAGGAATTCCCCGACGCCGAGCTCGGCGACTACTTCGGCGGCGCCAAAGACCGCGTCGTCGGTGCGGTCAAGAGCGCCAACATCGGCGAGCGCGCCTCGAAGCTGCGCCTGCCGGAGATGCGGCGGCCGAGCGATGGCAGCGAGGGAACGGCGGCTGCCCCCGAAGCCCCCGGCGACGACGAGGAGAGCCGCCTGCGCCGGCTGGAGCGCCTCGCCGAGCTGCACCAGAAGGGGGTCCTCACCGACGAGGAGCTCGCCACCGAGAAGGCTCGGGTCCTGGGCGGCAATTCTCAAGAGGGCTAGAGCCCGCCCCCGGACTTGAACCGGGACAACCTTCCTTACAAGGGAAGCGCTCTGCCAATTGAGCTAGGCGGGCGTGTAGCCGAATATAGAGGGGCCGATGGCCGACGTGGGAATCGACATGGTTACTTTCAGGTACCTCGAGCCTGGCGAGGGAAGCGTGCTCAGCGAGGCGATCCGGGCCGCCTATGGCGAGACCTACGACGTGCGCTGGGTCTACGACCCGGCGGAGGTCTCGGCCCGGCTCGCGGCCGGGACCTACGTCTCCTGGGTGGCCGAGTCGGCCGATGGCGAGCTGCTCTGCCACGAGGGGATGAGCCTCGCCGCCGCCGGCGACGCGGTCGGCCACTCGGGCCAGGCGGTGACGATGCCGGCGGCGCGTGGGCAGCACCTCTTCACCCGCACCAAGCGCCACCTGATGGACTGGGCGGCGGAGCGCGGGCTGGCGGGGATGTACAGCGAGGCGACGGCGGCCCACCCCTACAGCCAGCGCGCCAACCTCGAGCTGGGCGCCCACGAGACGGGCTTCCTGCTCGGCTGGATCCCGGCCTCGGTCTCCAACGACGCCGCGCCCGACCGGCGGCCCCACCGCCAATCGGCGGCGCTCTTCTACGCCAAGCTGAACGACGGCCACGAGCGCCCGGTCTACGCGCCCAAGCACCACCGGGAGATCGTCCGGCAGACGCTGGAGCTCTGCGAGCTGCGCGGCGCCCTCGCCGACCCCCCGGCCGGCGTGCGGATAGCCGAGCGAACCGCCCTCCACGTGGAGATCGACGAGGACCACAACCTGGCCCTGATCACCGCCCACGAGCCCGGCGCCGACCTGGAGACCGTCGTCGCAGCCGAGCGCCATCACCTCTTCCACAGCAGAGGACTTGACGCGATCTACCTGGACCTGCCGCTGGAGAACCCCGCCACCGCTCTCCTGGCCGACCACCTGGAGCGTCTCGGCGTCTCCTATGCCGGCGTCTTCCCCAACAACCGCACCGACGGCGACGTCCTCCGCATGCAGTCCCTCCACCGAGCCCGCGTCGTCCCCGACGACATCTCCGTAGCCTCCGACCACGGCCGCGAGCTGCTCGAGTACGTGCTGGCCGATCTGAATCGACCCTGAGATGAGTCAAAGCGGACCGATCGCGATCTACGGAGCCACCGGGTTCACCGGCGGGCTGATCGCCCGCGAGCTGAAGCGCCTGGAGGCCGACTTCCTGATCGCCGGGCGGAGCCGGGGAAAGCTGGAGGCGCTTTCGGAGGAGCTCGGGGGCGTGCCCCTGGCGGCGGTGTCGCTCGACGACCCGGCCGGGCTGCGGGAGCTGCTGGCGCCTTGCGCTGCTGTGGCGGCCTGCGCCGGCCCGTTCACCCTGCACGGGGAGCCGCTGGTTGCCGCCGCCGTCGAGACCGGGACGCACTACCTGGACACGACCGGCGAGCAGCCGTTCATGCGGATGGTCTTCGATCGCTACGGCCAAAAGGCGGCTGAGAAAGGCGCGGCGCTGGTCTCCGGGATGGGGTTCGACTATGCGCCAGGGGACCTGATCGCCGCGCTCACCGCCGCGGGGATGGGGCCGCTAGAGGAGATCGTCGTCGCCTACTGCGTGCACGGGTTCGCGCCGACGCACGGCACCGCCCTCTCGGGGCTGGAGATCATGCGGGGCGGGGACGTGGTCTGGTCCGACGGGGACTGGCGCGCTGCGCCGCGCAGCGCCGATGGCGGCCGCTGGCACTTCCCCGACCCGATCGGCGAACAGCGGATGCTGCGCTATCCCGCCGGCGAGCAGATCACGGTGCCGCGGCACGTCGAGACCGCTCGGGTGCGAACGCTGCTCAACGGGATGGTCGTGCCGCCGAGATTGATGCCCGTTGCCATCGCCGCCTCGCCTCTGCTCGGACTGGCGATGCGTACGCCGCTGCGCAGCGCGATGGGCGCTCTGATCAGACGCCTGCCGGCCGCGCCCAGCGAAGAGGACCGCAAGAAGGCCCGCTTCACGATCGGTTGCGAGGCCCGGGGCAAAACGGGCACTCGACGCGGCATCGTGCGCGGTGGGGACGTCTACGGCCTCACCGCGGTCAGCCTCGCCCACGGCACCCTGCTCTGCGCCGATTCCGCCTACGACCGCAGCGGCGCCCTGGCGCCGGCGCAGGCGTTCGACCCAGCTTCCTTCTTGGACGCGCTCGATCTCGCAGTCGAGATCGAAGCCCTGAGCCCACCCCGGTAGGGGTGGAGCGTCTTGTACTTTTTTTGCGGCTGCGCCAGCGGACAGCAGACCGCTGTCTTCAAAAAAAGTTAAGCGAAACCCCTACCGGGGTGGGCTCCTACGCTGGGACCTCTCTCGAGTCGAGATGAGCGGCGACCTTGCGCTTGACCCGCTGCAGCGCGTTGTCGACGGTCTTGGTGTCGCACTCGAGGCGCTCGGCCGTCGCCTCGTAGGAGTGGCCGTCCAGGTAGAGCGAGAGGACGCGGCTCTCGAGGTCGGAGAGGACGCCGGAGGTACCCGAGAGACAGGAGACGAGGCTCTCCAGCTCCTCGCTGGCGATCACCTGCTGAACCGGGTCCGAGACGCTCGGCCCGGGCAGGATCTCGTCCAGAGTCGTGTCCGAGTCGCCCGCCGCGGCCGGCGTCTGGCTGAAGGAGACGTACTGGTTGAGCGGGGTGTGCTTGTTGCGGGTAGCCGTCTTCACCGCGGTGATGATCTGGCGGGTGATGCAGAGCTCGGCGAAGCTGCGGAAGCTCGACTCGCGGTCGCTGCGGTAGTCGCGAATCGCCTTGTAGAGGCCGAGCAGGCCTTCCTGGATCAGGTCGTCGCTCTCACCGCCGAGGAGGAAGTAGGAGGAGGCCTTGAGCCGGACGAAGCCGCGGTAGCGGCGGACGATCGAGTCGTAAGCGTCGGTCCGCCCCTCCTTGGCTAGGGCGACCAGATAATGATCATCAAGCTCGGGTTGAGGGTTAGAGCTGGGACGCGTGGAGCCGTTGAAATGGCCGGTGGGGAGGCGCAATTCCTGCGTAGGCGACGATAGAGCCACTGATCCTTCTCCTTTGAGACGAAGGGTCGTGGCGCCGGTACCTCCCCTGTGGCGCCCTGTATGGACTGGGTGAATCTCAGACTCAAGCTGAGGTTCACCCTTTGTGGCGGCGTAGTCTTACCGCCCAGCGGAGTTCTGTCAACCCCAAATTGCGACTTTCTGCAATCGCCGTTGCAGGTGCTACGCCCTCAGCCGCGCTGTCGAGCTGCCTCGAACAGCAACGCGGCAGCGGCGGCGGAGACGTTGAGCGAGCTGACACTGCCGAGGCGGGGCAGGGCGACTAGGCCGTCGCAGGCGGAGGCGACTCGCGGCCGGATGCCTTTCCCCTCGCCACCTAGGACGAGGATCGTGGGGCCGCTGAGATCGGCTGACCACGGTGCCTGCTTGGCATCGGCGTCGGCGCCCCAGATCCAGAAGCCGGCGTCCTTGGCCTCGGCGAGCCAGTCGGCGAGGTTGCGGACGTGGGCGATTTCCAGGTGCTCGACCGCTCCGGCCGATGCCTTGCAGGTGACGGCGGTCACCTCGGCCGCGCGGCGCTCGGGCACGACGACCCCCGCGGCGCCGGCGAACTCGGCCGAGCGGCAGACGGCGCCCAGGTTGCGCGGATCCTGAACCTGGTCGAGGGCGACGATCAGCGCATCGGGCCGGCGCAACAGCGCCTTCGGGTCGGCATACGGATAAGGATCGACCTCGGCCACGATCCCCTGGTGGTCGGGCGACCCGCAAAGCCGCTCGAGCTCCTCGCCCGAGGCCTCCGGCACCCGCCAGACCCGCCGCACGGCTCTCTTCCCGCGCTCCGCCTCCTCCACCGGCCGGCGCCCATAGATGACCTGGCCGTCAGCCACGCTCAGGCCCTGGGCACGAGTCGCGCCCCATCGGCCGAGTCGCGCACTTCCCAGCCAAGCTCAGCAAGCTTGTCGCGGATCTCATCGGCACGAGCGAAGTCCTTGGCAGCTCGCGCCTCCTCCCGCTCAGCCAGCAGCGCCTCAGCCTCAGCCCCGGCACCCTGCTCAGCTTCGGCCAGCGACTCGAGTCCAACAAGCTCCAGCATCTCCCGCACCGTTTCCGGTGCGCCTGGCACGTCACTGCGGTTGGCTTCGGCAACCAGCTCGAACACCTCAGCCATAGCCCGCGGCGTGTTGAAGTCATCGGCCAGCGCATCGCGGAAGGCGCGCAAGCGCGACGCTGGTGGGGAGTCTGGGGAGGTCCCGGCGGAGCCTCCCCGCTGTTGCTCCGACGGGGCCTCCCCAGACTCCCCCTCCACCGGGTGCTCGCGAAAGAAATTGCGGAGTCGCTCAACACGTGCCACTGCTTGCTCCATCTGCTCTGAACCAAACGCCAGCGGTTGCCTGTAGTGCCCGGACACCAGGTAGTCGACGACCGCCTCGCGGCCGTAGCGGTCGAGCGCCTCGGAGAGCTGGAAGATGTTGCCCTCGGACTTCGACATCTTCTCGGCGTCGGTCTCGACCATCCCGTTGTGCATCCAGAGGCGGGCGAACGAGCGCCCCGCCGCCTCCGACTGGGCGATCTCGTTCTCGTGGTGGGGGAAGACGAGGTCCGAGCCACCGCCGTGGATCGCGAAGGCGGGGCCCAGCTCGGCCTCGGCCATCGCCGAGCACTCGATGTGCCAGCCCGGCCGCCCCGGTCCCCAAGGCGAGTCCCAGGAGGTGTCCTCGCCCTCCTTGCGGGCCTTCCAGAGGGCGAAGTCGAGCGGATCCTCCTTCAGCGAGGCCGACCCCGACTCCTCGCCCTGGTCCATGTCCTCGGCGCGGCGGTTCGACAGCTTGCCGTAGCCGTCGAAGCTGCGCACGCGGAAGTAGACGTCGCCACCGGACTCATAGGCGTGCCCGGACTCGACCAGATCCGCGATCAAGGCGACGATCGCGGCGATCTTCTCGGTCGCCAGCGGCTCGGCGTCGGGCCGGCCGAGCCCAAGCCGGTCGGTGTCCTCGAAGTAGGCCCGCGCCATCCGCGCCGCGAACTCTCCCGAAGGCTCCCCCGCCCCACGCGCCGCGTCGTAGATCTTGTCGTTGACGTCGGTGACGTTGACGACGAGCTTCGTCCGGTAGCCCTCCGAGCGCAGAAACCGCGCGAACAGCGAGAACACCACGAACGGCCGCGCGTTGCCGATGTGAATGCGGCTGTAGACCGTTGGCCCACAGGCATAGATCCCGATCTCTTGACCAGGATCCAAGCTGCGCAGCTCACCGCTGAGCGTGTCTCGTATTCGAACTTCCCGCATCGGCCGAGATGGTATGGGGGCAGCTCCCCTTCAGCCCGACGGGTAGGCACGGGGGTCGCCTCGACGATGCCTCACGAAGCGGCCCCGGCAGGGTGGCTCCCAGCCGCGAAGCGGCACCAGATTCCACCGCCGAAGGCGGTGGTGGGTACTCGGCGAGGCGATCCCCGTGCCTACTCGACCGCTTAGAACGTGCGGTAACCCGCGCCCGAGCCGGCGGCCTCGTCGCGCGCCCAGTCCGGCGCCGTCTCGTCCGCCGCCGCAAGCGCCTCGCGACGCGCCCGTTTGGCGCTGGCCTTGATCTCGTCCTCGGCGGCCCGGCGCAGGCGCTCCTCGCGCTGTTCGGCCTGGCCGCGGATCCGCGTCGACTCCGCCCGCAGCTGCTCCTCGGCTCGGGCCCTGGCCTTCTCCTCGGCCTCGCCTTCGACCTTCGCGATCAAGTTGGTTACCCGCTCCTCGGCCTCGCGGCGCACGTCCTCGGTGCCCTGCATGACCCGCTCCTCGATCTCCGCCTCCAGCCGGATGGCGACCCGGTGCGCCTCCTCGGCGCGCGCCTCCGCCTCTGCGGCGCGCTGCTCGGCCGCGGCAACCCGCTTGTCGGCCTCCGCCTGCGCCCTTTCGAGCACCTCCCCGGTTCGGCGCGACGCCTCCTCTTCGGTTCGCTTGACCGCCCGCGCCAGCCCCTGGTCGGCCTGCGCCTTGTTGGCCGTCATCTGCGTGGCGAGGGCCTCGCGATCCGCCTCTGCCGCTCGCCGCGCCCGCTCGAACGCCTTCTCCGCCCGATCGCGACCCTCCTCGGCGCGGCCCGCGCGAGCCTCGGCGGCGCGCCTCCTGTCGCGCTCGGCGGCGATTCGGGTCCGGCCCTCCTCGCCGAGCTTGGTCAGCGCCGTTTTCGCTCGCTGCTTGACCTCGGCGCGACCCTTCTCGGCGCGCGCCTCGGCCTCTGCGGCCCGGCGCTCGGCCTCGCCGACGCGCTCCTCGCCGACGCGCACCCACTCCAGGGCCTGCTTGGCGACGCCGTGCATCTGCTCCGTCGCCTCTGCCACCGCGTCCAGCTTGACCGCAGGCTCACCCATTCGTCCGCAACTTACTACGGGCAACGGCGGCCCCGCCAGCGCTGCCACGACCGAATCTCCGCAATTAGCGGAGAGCCGTCAAGCGGGCTTCTGCGCCTCGCGCCCGTGCAGATCGCGCTTGAGGATCTTGCCGGTCGCGTTGCGCGGCAGCTCCGGCAGGAACTCGACCTCGCGCGGCGCCTTGTAGCCGGCGAGGTGCGCCTTGACGTGCGCCTTCAAGTCCTCTTCGGAGACCTCCGCCTCCCCGGCGAGCACGACGAAGGCTTTCAGCCGCTGTCCGTACTCCTCGTCCTCGACCCCGATCACCGCCACCTCGACCACCGCCTCGTGGTCGGCGAGCAGGTCCTCGACCTCGCGCGGGAAGACGTTCTCGCCGCCGGAGACGATCATCTCGTCGTCGCGGCCGTCGATGAAGAGGCGCCCGGCGACGTCGAGATGGCCGACGTCGCCGCTGGAGAGCAGCCCGTCGATCGCGTCCTTGCCGCCGCCGCCGGTGTAGCCCTCGAAGGACATCTCGTTGCCGACGAAGATCCGCCCGACCTCGCCGCGGGGCACCTCGCGGCCCGCCTCGTCGTAGAGGCGCACGGCGGTGCCCCGCGGCGGGCGACCCGCGGTGCCGGGCGCCGCCCGCAGTTCCTCCGGCGTGGCGACGGTCGCGTAGGCGACCTCGGTCGAGCCGTAGAGGTTGTAGACGTTGTCGCCGAAGCGGTCCATCCACTCGAGCGCCAGCTCGCCCGGCAGCGCTGAGCCCGAGAGCGAGGCAATCCGCAGCGAGGAGAGGTCGTAGGAGGCGAGCGTCTCCTCGGGCAGCTGCAGGATGCGCTGGAGCATCACCGGCACCACAGCCAGCACCTGGGCGCGGTGGTCCTGCACGGCGCGCAGGGTCTCCTCGGGGTCGAAGCGCCGCCGCAGCACGAGCGTCGATGCGGTCGGCAGGCTCATGACGAAGTGGAAGAAGCCCCAGGAGTGGAAGAGCGGCGCGGCGACCATCATCGTCTCGCGGCTGCGGAAGGGGATCCTGTCGATCAGCGCCGCCAGCGCGAACAGCCCGTCGGGGCTCGAGCGCTGGGCGCCCTTCGGGGTCCCGGTCGTCCCCGAGGTGAGGATGACGAAGCGGGGTTTGTCCGGCGGCGGCTTCAGGTCGGAGTCGTCGGCGGAGGCGATCAGCGAGTCCAGCGTCGGCGCCTCGCTCTCGCTCTCGGTCCAGCCGACCACTCGCTGGACGCTCTCGTCGACGCCGTCGAGCAGCTCGGCGAACTCCTCGTCGTAGACGAGCGCCTTGGGGCCCTCGCGGCGGGTCACCTCGGCCAGCTGGGGACCGGCGAACATCGTGTTGAGGTAGAGCGCGCTGGCGCCGATCTTGGCGGCGGCGAGCGTCGCCTCGATGAAGCCGCGGTGGTTGCGGCACATGATCCCGATCCCGTCGCCGTAGCCGATCCCCATCTGCTGGAACGCGTGGGCGAGCGCGTTGGAGCGCCGCTGCAGCTGCTCGAAGGTGAGCGAGCCGCGTTCGTCGATCAGCGCCGTCTCGGCCGGGTAGTGGATCGCCGCGGTCGTGATGCCGAGAGCCGGCGAGGCCCCCCAGCGGAGGAAGGCGGAGACCACCTTCACGGACTTGTCGGGACGGTGCAGGCCGACGACGCCGGCCTCGCGCAGGATCTTCAGCTCGAACGCTTTGTCCGATGCCGACTGGCGCGCCGCCGCCGCGATCGATCCGAGCTTGCCCATGAGGCCGGGAAGCCTATTCGGTCTCCACCGAAGCGACGGCTATGCAGGCGATTCCCTCGCCGCGGCCGATCCAGCCCATGCCCTCGTTGGTGGTCGCCTTGACGCTGACCCGGGCCGAGGTCGCCGCGGCCAGGATGCGCTCCATCTCGGCGCGGTGGGGCGCCAGACGCGGCTCCTCGCAGACGAGCGTCGCGTCGACGTTGACGATCTTGCCGCCGATCGTGCCGACCACGGTGCGCAACAGGTCGACCGAGTCGGCATCGCGCCAGCGCTCGTCGTCGTCGGGGAAGAGCGTGCCGATGTCGCCCTGCCCGGCAGCGCCGAGCAGCGCGTCGATCACCGCGTGGGTGAGGACGTCAGCGTCGGAGTGGCCGCTCAGCCCGCGCTCGTGCTCGATCTCGACCCCGCCCAGGATCAGGGGCCGGCTCTCGGCGAAGCGGTGGCTGTCGTAACCGATGCCGACGCTCATCAGGTCAGGGATTCTCGCCTACCCCGGCGGCAGATGCTTGGTTCCGTGGCCGCGTGCGGTCGGGGGCGCGCGTGGCCAAGCAGATCAAGGACACCGGGTGCAGCCTTTGCTGGTTGCAAAGGCAAACCCGAGGACGCAGAGATGCGCAGCGCCACGTGCGTCATCCGGACGTGCGGGGTCGCGGGATCAAGCATCTAACGACGCCAAACTCCGCTGCCGACGCTCGAAGACGCAGATCTCCCCCACCCTGAGCTCGCCGAGGAACTCGAGCGCCCGCTCGTAGCCGAAGCCGACCTGATCGGGCAGGTGGGCGTCGGAGGAGAGCGCGAAGGGAGCCCCCGCCTCGACGCACATCTCGGCGAAGGCATGCGACGGGTAGAGCTCGCCGACCGGCTTGCGCAGCCCCGCGGTCGAGATCTCGACCGCGATCCCGCTCTCGGCGATCGCCTCCACCGCCGGCTCGTAGAAGTGCCGCAGGTCGCGCTCGGGCAGCGGCCGGGCGCGACCCCAGACCTTGACCAGGTCGGGATGGGCGAGGATGTCGAAGAGGCCCGAGCGGGCGCACTGGGCGAGCGCCTCGAAGTAGCGGCGCCAGACCTCGTCGGGGTCTCCCCGTTCCTCCCAGGCGTCCCAACCCTCGTGGTCGACGGCCGACTCGCCGACGAAGTGGACCGAGCCGACGACGTAGTCGAAGTCGCGCGCCTCGAGCAGGTTCGCCGTGCGATCCTCGGCACCGAGCACGAAGTCGCACTCGACCCCGAGCCTGAGGCCGGCGCCACGCACGAACTCGCAGTAGGCGTCGAGATCGTCGCGCGCCTGCTCCTCCCAGAAGGGATGGCGCCAGAGATCGAGGGCCTGGGTGAAGCGGTAGACGTGCTCGGACACGCCGAGCTCGTCGATTCCCGCCGCCGCGGCCGCCTCGCGATAGCGCTCGACGTTCTCCGCGGTGAAGTAGCGCTCCGGCGGCGTCCCGGCCTCGTCCGGGCGCAAATGCAGGTGGTAGTCGGTCAGCACAGCTCACAACTTACGGCCCGACGGGACGTGCCGCGAGTTAGAGGCCACTATGGGTACTCAACTCGCGGCACGTCCCGTCGGCAGGCATAGGATCCGAGCATGGTCCACCTGCGGATCGTCGTCCCGTCGGATCGGTCCGAGCAGGTGCTCAGGCTGCTCGAGGCGACCCCCTCTGTCTGCAACCTCGTCTTCCTCGCCGGGGTGGCGCGCCAGCCGAGCGGCGACGTCATCCTCTGCGACGTCGCGCGCGAGGACGCCAGCGTGCTGATCGACGACCTCAAGGAGCTGGGGGTCCCGCGAGACGGCTCAATCGCGCTCGAGCAGATCGACTCGCAGATCTCCGACGCCGCCAAGCGGGCCGAGCGAGCAGCGCGCGGCGCTCCCTCCGACGCCGTGGTCTGGGAGGAGGTCGAGGCGCGGACCTCCGAGAGCAGCGAGCTGGGCGGCAACTTCCTCGCCTTCATGAGCCTCGCCTGCCTGATCGCCTCGGTCGGGATCTTCACCGGCTCGCCGATCCTGATCGTCGGCGCGATGGTCGTCGGGCCCGAGTTCGGGCCGCTGGCGGGCCTCTGCGTGGCGGCCGTCGAGCGCCGCCGGGGGGTTGCCCTGCGCTCGCTCACCGCCCTGGCGATCGGCTTCCCGGTGGGAATCACCGCGGCCTTCTTATTCACCCTGATCTGCCTCGCGACCGGGCTGGTCGACTCCGGCTTCAAGAGCGTCGACAACCCGCTGACGCAGTTCATCGCCGAGCCGGACACGTTCTCCTTCGTCGTCGCCGTCTTCGCCGGAGCGGCGGGCGTCCTCTCCCTCACCTCCGCCAAGTCCGGAGCCCTGATCGGGGTGCTGATCTCGGTGACGACGATCCCGGCAGCGGCGAACATCGGCGTCGCCGCAGCTCTGGGCAACTGGGCGGACTGGCGCGGTGCGATGGCCCAGCTCACCCTCAACCTGATCGCGATCGTCCTCGCCGGGGTCGGCACCCTCTCCGTCCAGCGGCGGCTCTTCGAGCGCCGACGCCAGCGCCATCTCGGCGATGGGACGAGGGGCGCCGCCGGCCTGCCGGCCAATTCGCAGCGAGCCCGGTCGAGACGATGACTCGCCAGCTCGCCCTGATGCTCGGCGCCTTCGCCGCCGGCACCGCGGTCGCCGAGGTTCTTGGCGCAGTCAGTCTCGGCGTTGCCCTCGGGGTCGGCCAGGTCTGCTTCGCCGCGGCGCTCGTCTGGGTCCTACTGCGCTGAGCGCTCGGCCAGGAGCAGCTCGGCGAGCTTCAGATCGAACGGCGTCGTCACCTTGACGTTCTCCGGCGGGGCGGGGTGGATCAGCACCCTGCCGCCGACGGCCTCGATCAACATCGCCTCGTCGGTGGCCGCCTCGACCTGGGCTGGGTCGGCTTCCAGCGCCCGCCTCAACGCCTCGACCCGGAACACCTGCGGCGTCTGCGCTGCCCACAGCCCCCCTCGATCGACGGTCTCCGCGACCACCGGTGCTGCATCGGACCCCGATGAGGGGCTCGATGCAGCACGCGTCGCGGCGACGCGCTTGATCGTGTCGGCGATCGGGGTGGCGGCTATGGCGCCGTCCGCCTCGGGGCTCGCGGCCAGGGTCGCGGCCACGCCTGCGATGAGCTCCGGCGTGACCAGGGGACGGGCGGCGTCGTGGATCGCGACCAGCTCGGTCCCGACGGCCTCCAGGGCGTTGGCGACCGAGTGGGCCCGGGTGGCGCCGCCGTCGACCGTGCCGAGGTCGTGGCCGCCCAGGTCGTGGACATGACCCGGCGGGCAGGCGACGACGATCGAACGCACGCCCGCAGCCGCGCGCATCGCGGCGATCGACCACTCGACCATCGGCCTGCCGGCCAGGGGCACGAAGGCCTTCGGGCCGCCGGCTCCGAGCCTCTCCCCGGAGCCGGCGGCCGCGATGACCGCAGTGACGGATACGACGTCGCTAGGCGGTGGCGGCGAAGCGCTCCTCCAGCAGCCCGTCGAGGTACTCCTCCGCGCCTTCCTCGTCTTTGTCGAGCGCGTACATGAACTCCGACGCGAGGATCTTCTTGGCCCGCGTGTACATCTGCTTCTCACCGGTGGAGAGGCCCTTCTCCATCTCGCGAATGGCGAGGTTGCGGACGACCTCGGCGAGCTCGAAGACATCGCCGGTCTTGATCTTCTCGCGGTTGTACTTGAAGCGCCGGTTCCAGTTCTTCGGCATCTCCGAGACGTCGTCGGTGAGCACCGATGTGACCTTCTTGATTTCGACCTCGTCGATGACCCGCCGCAGCCCTGCCTTGCCGGCGTTTTCGCAAGGAACCATCACCGTGAGTTCGTTGTGGAGGATCTTGATCGTGAGGTACTCACGCTCCTCACCCATCAGCTCCCGCGCCTCTTTCTTCATCACCAAGCCCGCGCCGTGATGCGGATAGACGACCTTGTCGCCCTCCTCGAAGTCGCAGATGTACTCGACTTCCTCGACGCTGACCTCGGTGGCCTCCTCTAGCTGGGGAATCGCTTGCTCCTTTCGATTTGCGACGGCCTCGGTGGCCGTCAACTCTGTAAGTACCGGTCGACCAGATCGACCTCCTGGAGCCGTCGCAGGCCCTCGCGGATGTCCTTTGCCCTCGTCTGGCCGACGTCTTCAACGGCTTCGAGATCGGCGTCGGAAGCCGCCAGGACCTCCTCCAAGCCGCCGAGGTCGTTGATGATCTTCTGGACGACGAGCTTGGGGATGCGCGGGATGCGGCCCAGGACGCGATACCCGCGCGGCCCGACCGGGAAGTCGAGCGTGTTGAGCTTGCGGTCGTAGCCGAGCAGCTCGGCGAGGCGGCCGAAGTCGAGCACGTCCTCGTGCGGCATCCGGGCCAGCGACTGCTGGACGGTGGCCAGGTTCCCCTCGGAGTCTTCGACGCTGTAGTCGCGGATCAGCGCCGACTTGTCGGCGGCGACGCCGACCATCGTCTCCTCCAGCTGCATCTCGATCAGCCGCCCCTCGGTGCCGAGCTCGACGATGTAGCGCTCGACCTCTACCGCCATCCGGGTCGTCAGCTCGGCGCGCTGCAGGACCGTCAGCGCGTCGTAGAGCACGCCGCCACCCTCGAACTCGAGCACGGTGAGGCGGTTGGAGACCTGTTCGAGCCGCTCGCGGTACTTCTCCAGCGTCGCCAGGCCCTGGTTCGCCTTGGCCAGCACCGCGGGGATCTCCTGCAGGATGTACTTGGTCCCCTCGACGTAGAGCGAGACGACGTCGCGCCGCTGCGAGATCGCCACGACCAGCGCGCTGGTCTGTTTGGAGACGCGCTCGGCGGTGCGGTGGCGGGTGCCGGTCTCGGCCGAGAGGATCGTCGGGTCCGGCATCAGCTGCACGTTGGCCCAGACGATCTTGGTCGCCTCGGCGTTGAGGACGATCGCGCCGTCCATCTTGGCCACTTGGTAGAGCATCGCCGGCGTGTAATCGATGTCGAGGCGGATGCCGCCGGAGAGCATGTGGGAGATGTCGCCCGGATCGCCGACGACGATCAACCCGCCGGTGCTGGCGTGGACGATATTGTCAAGTCCCTCGCGCAGCGCGCCGCCGGGGGCGACAACGTCCAAGGCCCTGAGTAGCCGGGGATCCTGTCGTTCCGCTAGCTCGTGAAGCTCATCCCCGGGCGGCGAAGACATCGCTATCTAGGATGCCAAATTCCGCTCTGCAATGCGGTCTGCCTAATCCCGAGTGGAAAGGTCGGAACGGTCATTGTCAAGCGAATCGGTCACCTAAGCCCGTAATTCGCGAGATGATGGCCGCCTCGCCTGTACTTCACAGGTGGAAGCGCTTGTGGTGGTGAAAATGCTGTAACTGCTCCAGCGGCGGCTCGGCGGCCGCTGCAACGCCAGAGGCGGGACGCTCCGGGTCCCGCACGTAGGCCCAGGTCAGCGCCGCGCCGACCGCACAGAGGCCGACCAGCACCCAGGTGGAGCCGCCGACGGCGTCCGCGAAGGAGCCGTCGTCGCCCAGCAGGAGATGGAAGACGGCGCCGCTGGCGGCGAGGGCGACGGTGCCCGCCATCACCCGGTCCATCGCCAGCACGCCGGAGGCGATGCCGACCTTCTCGGCCGGCATCGCCGCCATCGCCGCGGTCGACATCGGCGCGTAGACGAGGCCCAGCGCGATCCCGAACGGCAGGTAGCCGGCGAGCAGGAGGACGTAGGAACTGCCGGCCTCGATCTGGGTCAGCGCGACGAGGCCGAGCGTGCCGAGGACCATGCCGGCGGTCATCAGGGCACGGGCGCCGAAGCGGGCGATCAACCGGGCCGAGAAGGGCGAGACGAAGATCATCGGCACGGTGACCGGGAGGATCATCAGGCCGCTGACGATCGCCGAGTGCCCGCGCACGTCCTGCAGGTACTGGGGCTGGAAGAACATCACCGACCAGTAGGCGCCGACCAGGGCGAAGGCGGCGGCGCTGGCGCCGAAGTAGGGGCCGTTGCGAAAAAGGGAGAAATCGACGATCGGGTCCTCCACGCGGTGCTCGATCCGCCAGAAGGCGAAGAGGCCGAGGAGCCCGAGTAGGGCGAGGGCGATAGTCGCAGCGGCGCCCCAGACCCGCGCCTGCACCAGCGCCAGGACGATCGCGGTCAAGCCGGCGCCGAGGGTCGCGAGGCCGGCGAGATCGACGCGACGGCCCGCGGCCGGGTCGGTCGACTCGGGCGCGGCGAGCGCCGTGATCGCGATCCCGAGGACGGCGATCGGCAGGTTGATCCAGAAGATCAGCCGCCAGTCGAGGTCGACCAGGGCGCCGCCGGCGAGCGGGCCGATCCCCAGCGCCACCGCCGAGATCCCCGCCCAGATGCCGAGCGCGCGCGCCTGCTGCTCCGCCGGGAACGCATTGCAGACGATCGCCAGCGAGAGCGGCAGCATCGGCGCCGCCCCCACCCCCTGCAGGATTCTGCCGCCGATCAAGGTCAGCTCGTCGTCGGCGAGGCCGGAGAGGATCGAACCGAGCGCGAAGATAGCCAGGCCGGTGAGGAACAACCGCTTGCGGCCGAACATGTCGCCGAGCCGTCCTGCCGTGACGACGAGCGCCGCGATCGCCAGCAGGTAGCCGTTCATGACCCACTGCAGGCCAGCTGCGCTGGCGCCGACGTCGTGGCGGATGCTGGGCAGAGCGAGGGCGACGACGGTCGAGTCCAGCATCAGGATGAAGAGGCCCGAGCAAGCCCCGGCGAGGGTCCACCACTGGCGCGACATGCGGGGCAGGCTATGCGGTGGCCAGGTCGCGCTGGGGGTCGATGCCCCAGCGCTCGCCGACGGCGGCGAGGTCGCCGTCGAGTGCCCAGCGGTCGGGGCGCTCCTCGCCCTCGTGCGCCGGGCTGGCGCCCTTCAGCGCCATGCAGCCGGTGTTGTCGCCGACCGCGTGGATCGCGGCCACGTCCTTCTCGCTCAGCCGCTGCTCGGCCGGCAGGTTCGCCAATTCGACCCGCTTGGCCTCGATCGGGCAAGCCTCCTCGCCGGCCTCCTGGATCAGCGTGGGGACGACGCACTCGACCGCGGGGTGGGCGAGGTTCCACTGGCAGGCGAGCTGGATCGGCGTCAGCCTGGCCCGTTCGGCGATCGGCAGCACCTGCTCCAACTTCTCCAGGCCTGCCTCGATCCAGCCCTCGGGGCGGAACGCCCGGTGGTCGCCCTGCGCCAGCACCATTCCCGGCCGCAGGTCGCCCCAGAAGAGGCCGCCGTAGTCGACCACGCGGGCGATCAGCTTGACGTCGTGGCGAGCGGCCGCCTCGAGGCAGAGCTCACCCGGCCAGGGCTCGAACGGGTTGAGGATGATCATCGCCCAATCGATCCGCTCGCCAAAGCGCTCGAGACAGGAGATCAGGTCGAGGGTGAAGCCGTTGGCCGGTCCGGGCGCGACGCCGATCTGCCCCGTCAGCCCCGCCTCGCGCAGCGCCTCCATCCCGTCCCAGACCGCCTCGCTCGAGTAGCCGACCCGGTCGGGGTTGTGGAGCAGCAACAGGTCGAAGCGCTCGGCGGCGAGCCGCTCGAGGCTGCGCTCCGCCGCCATCCGCAGGTAGGCGGCGTACGCATCGGGGCCGCGCAGGCGCGGGTCGGTGAAGCGGGGAAAGCCGCGCGGACCGTCCCGCTCGCCCTCGTAGAAGTCGTGGCCGACCGCGCCGATCAACGAGTACTCGTCACGCGGCACTCCCACCAGCGCCCGTCCGAGCACACGATCCGCCTCTCCCTGCCCGTAGGTGTCGGCGGTGAGCACGGTGTCGATGCCGCCGCCCGGGCGCAGCAGGCCTTCCAGCCGCTCCTCCTCGATCGTCTCGCCGAAGCGCAGGAACCTCCCTCCGCTCCAGGTGCCGATCGCGCTACGGCCGGGCTCGCGCATCGGTAGGAGGGCGCTCAGTCGTCGCCGTCGCCGGCAGGGGGCACGTCGGAGCGAGGATCGTCGTCCTCGCCGCCCTCGTCCTTATTGGCGCCGACGCCGACCTTCTCCGGCTCGGGCTTGGCTTTCTTGCGCGGCTTCTTCGGCGCGACGATGGTCAGCTTCAGCGGCTTGTCCTCGTCGTCGCCGGCGGCGTCGCGCTCGACCAGCACGGTCGAGCCGGGGACCATCGGCCCCTGGCGCAGCACCTCGTCGGCGAGCGGGTCCTCGATGTAGCGCTGGATCGCGCGGCGCAGCGGCCGGGCGCCCATCGAGGGGTCCCAGCCTTTGTCGACCAGCAGGTCCTTGGACTCCTCGCTCAGCTCCAGCTGCAGCTCGTGCTCGGCGACCTGGACGCGGACCCGGTTGATCATCAGGTCGACGATCTCCTTGACCTCGTCCTTGGCGAGCTTGTGGAAGACGATCACCTCGTCGATCCGGTTGAGGAACTCCGGCCGGAAGACTTTTTTCAGGTCGCTCATGATCCGGTTCTTCATGTCGCCGTAGGACATGCCGGTCTCGTCGGCGACGGTGAAGCCGATCGAGGTGTTCTTGGCGATCTCCGAGGCGCCGATGTTCGAGGTCATGATCACGATCGCGTTGCGGAAGTCGACCGTGCGCCCCTGGGCGTCGGTGAGCCGCCCGTCCTCGAGGATCTGCAGCAGGATGTTGAAGACGTCCGGGTGGGCCTTCTCGATCTCGTCGAGCAGCAGCACGCTGTAGGGCTTACGCCGCACGGCCTCGGTCAGCTGACCGCCCTCGTCGTAGCCGATGTAGCCCGGCGGCGAGCCGACCAGGCGGCTGACCGCGTGCTTCTCCATGTACTCGGACATGTCGATCCGCACCAGCGCCTCCTCGTCGCCGAAGAGGAACTCGGCGAGGGTGCGCGCCAGCTCGGTCTTGCCGACCCCGGAGGGGCCGAGGAAGATGAACGAGCCGGCCGGCCGCTTCGGGTCCTTGATCCCGGCACGGGAGCGGCGGATCGCTTTGGAGACGGCGGTGATCGCGACCTCCTGGCCAATCACCCGCTTGTGCAGCTCCTCCTCCATGCGGATCAGTTTCTTGGTCTCGGCCTCGGTCAGTTTGAAGACCGGGATCCCGGTCCACATCGAGACGATGTCGGCGATCTCCTCTTCGCCGACGTCGGGCCGGTCGCTGGAATCGCCCTCGGACCACTCGTCTTCGAGCTGGCGCTTGCGGGTCGTCAGCTGGCGCTCGGTGTCGCGCAGGTTGGCGGCTTTCTCGAACTCCTGGGCCTCGATTGCCGACTCCTTTTCGCGCCGCGTCTTTTCCACTTCCTCCTCGAGGTCGCGGTAGACCGGCGGCGCACTCATCGACTTGATCCGCATCCGCGAGGCGGCCTCGTCGATCAGGTCGATCGCCTTGTCGGGCAGGAAGCGGTCGGAGATGTAGCGGTCGGCAAGCTCGGCGGCGGCGGCCAGCGCGTCGTCGGTGATGTTGACGCGGTGGTGCTGCTCGTAGCGCTCGCGCAGGCCCTCGAGGATCTTCACCGTGTCCTCGACCGAGGGCTGGTCGACCTTGATCTGGGCGAAGCGGCGCTCCAGCGCCGAGTCGCGCTCCAGGTATTTGCGGTACTCGTCGAGCGTCGTCGCGCCGATCGTCTGCAGCTCGCCGCGGGCCAGCGCCGGCTTGAGGATCGAGGCGGCGTCGATCGCGCCCTCGGCAGCGCCGGCGCCGACGAGGTTGTGGAGCTCGTCGATGAAGAGGATGATGTCGCCGCGCTGGGTGATCTCTTTCATCACCTTCTTCAGCCGCTCCTCGAACTCGCCGCGGTACTTCGAGCCGGCGACCAGCGCCGCCAGGTCGAGCGTGTAGATCTGCTTGTTGCGCAGCAGCTCGGGCACCTCGCCGTTGTTGATCCGCGCCGCCAGGCCCTCGACCACGGCGGTCTTGCCGACGCCGGGCTCGCCCAGCAGCACCGGGTTGTTCTTGGTGCGGCGGGAGAGGATCTGCATGATCCGCTCGATCTCGGTTTCGCGGCCGATCACCGGGTCGAGCTTGCCCTCCTCGGCGAGCTTGGTCAGGTTGCGGCCGAACTGGTCGAGCAGTTTCGAAGACTTCTTGCCGGCGCCCTCGCCCTGGCCTCCACCGCCGCCTCCCTGGCGACGGCCGCCCGGGCCGGACAGCATCCGGATCACCTCGTTGCGGATCTTGTCGGAGTCGGCGTCGAAATCGAGCAGGATGCGGGCGGCGACGCCCTCGTTCTCACGCACCAGGCCGAGCAGGATGTGCTCGGTGCCGATGTAGTTGTGGCCGAGCGAGAGCGCCTCGCGCAGCGCCAGCTCGAGCACCTTCTTGGCGCGCGGCGTGAACGGGATCTGCCCGGAGGTGACCTCCTCGCCGGAGCCGACGATCCGCACCACCTGGGAGCGCACGCGCTCGGTGGTGATGTCGAGAGACTCGAGGACGCGGGCGGCCAGGCCCTCCTCCTCGCGCAGCAGGCCGAGCAGGATGTGCTCGGTGCCGATGTAGTTGTGTTTCAGCGTGCGAGCCTCTTCCTGGGCCAGGACCACTACCTGACGGGCTCGCTCAGTGAATCTCTCGAACAAAGGCTTCCTCTCTTGACCTCGTATTGGTCAAACGCGATTTGCGGTCGGAAGTACCGGGGCGCCCTTCGGTTACCGGGAGGCGCCTATGTGCCCACTAACGATACCGAGAGTGCCGACCCGGCCCTGGGAGCCAGATTGCCGCTCCTAGCGGCTTTTTCGGCCCTTTTCGACCTGCCTTAGGAGCGCATCGCCGGGAAAAGCACGATCTCACGCAGGCTGCGGGCTCCCGTAAGCATCATCGCAAGCCGGTCAATGCCCAACCCGACCCCCCCGGTCGGCGGCATCCCGTGCTCGAGCGCCTCGACGAACGCCTCGTCGAACGGCTGCGCCTCCTCGTCGCCCCGCTCCAGCTCGGCGGCCTGCTGCTCGAAGCGGCGCCGCTGCTCGTCGGGATCGTTGAGCTCGCTGAAGGAGTTGGCGATCTCGATCCCGCCGACGAACGCCTCCCAGCGCTCGACCAGGCCGGCCTCGGTGCGGTGCGCCTTGGCGAAGGGGGAGAGCTCGACCGGGTAGTCGACGACGAAGGTCGGCTGGATCAGCTCCGGCTCGACCGACTTGGCGAGCAGCCCGTCGACCAGCTTGCCCCAGCCCTCCGCGGGATCGGGCTCGCCGCCCATCGCCGCCGCCAGCGCCTCCCTGGTCGGGTGCTCGGCGATGTCGATGCCGGTTCGCTCGCGCACCGCCTCGCGCAGGCCGATCCGCCGCCAGGGCGGCGCGAAGTCGATCTCGACGCCCTCGCGCTCCACCTTGGTCGTGCCGAGGACGCGCTCGGCGATCTCGGAGACCAGCAGCTCGAGGTCGTGTGCGGTCTTCTCGTAGTCGGCGTAGGCCTCGTACCACTCGAGCATCGTGAACTCGGGGTTGTGCTTGTGCGAGACCCCCTCGTTGCGGAAGTCCTTGCCCAGCTCGTAGACCTTGTCGATGCCGCCGACGACCAGCCGCTTGAGGTAGAGCTCGGTGGCGATCCGCAGGTAGAAGTCGCGGTCGAGCGCGTTGTGGTGGGTGACGAAGGGACGCGCCAGGGCGCCACCGTAGAGCGGCTGCAGGACCGGCGTCTCGACCTCGACGAAGCCGTGCTCGTCGAGCCAGCGGCGCACCTCGGCGATCGCGCGGGCGCGGATCGCGAAGGCGCGGCGGCTCTCCTCGTTGGCAAGCAGGTCGAGCTCGCGCTGGCGGTAACGGGTTTCGACGTCGCCGAGGCCGTGGAACTTGTCGGGCGGCGGCCGCAGGCTCTTGGCCAGCAAGCGCCAGTGGTCGATCGACAGCGAGAGCTCGCCGCCGCGGCGCGTCGCCAGCGCCGTCCCCTCGGCGCCGACGAAGTCGCCGAGGTCGAGGTCGACGAGCAACTCGAACGCCTCGGTGCCGAGCTTGTCGGCGGTGGCGTGAAGCTGGATCTGACCGCTGCCGTCGCGTAGGTCGAGGAAGGCCGCCTTGCCGTGGCCGCGACGGGCGACGATCCGCCCGGCGACCCGGTGACGCGAGTCGGTCTCGATCCCGGCCGCCAGGCCCTCGTGCGCAGCGCGCACCTCGGCGATCTCCTCGCGTTCCTCGAAGGAGTGGGGAAACGGGTCGATCCCCGCGTCCCTCAGGCGTTCCAACTTCTCGCGCCTATCGCGAAGGACGTCTGAGAGTTCTGGTTGTTCAGTCACTGTCTGAGGGCGTCAGAAAGCAAGCAGGTCGGGGGAAGCAGGCCGCAGCCACGAGCGAGCCTATTTCAATAGGTGAGCGAGTGGTGAGGACCGATGACCCCGAGATGCGCCGCTTTCTGGCGTCCTCAGGCCGACTCGATTTTGGTGATTTTGAGTTTCTTCTTGGGGCCGCGGGGGACATCGACGCTGACCACGTCGTTGCGCTTGTGGCCGAGCAGCGCTTTGCCGATCGGCGACTCGTTGGAGAGCTTGTGCTCGGCCGGATTCGCCTCGGTCGAGCCGACGATCTGGAATTTCTGCGAGTCGCCGCTCTTCTGGTCCTTGACGTGGACGACCGAGCCGAAGCTGACCTCGTCGGTGTCGACGTCCTTCTCGTCGATCACGGTGGCGCGGCGCAGCCGCTCTTCGAGCTGGGCGATCCGTCCCTCGAGCAGCGCCTGTTCGTTCTTGGCGTCGTCGTACTCGGCGTTCTCGGAGATGTCGCCGAACTCGCGGGCCTCCTTGATCCGTTCCGCCACCTCGCGCCGTTTGACGGTCGACAGGTGCTCGATCTCCTCTTTTAGCTTCTCGAGCCCTTCCGGGGTGATTACGGCTTGACGAGTCACTTTGCGCTGACCTCGCTTCTACTTGCTGGACGTAGGATCTTCGGCCCTGAGACCAAAAACGCCCGGGTGCGACGCTTGCGCACGCCACACCTGGGCCGGAAGTCGCGGGATTATAGCGAGGGCGCCAGGCGGGCACTCAAGGGAATTTGGGCGGCGATCAGCTGCCTTGCCCGAGGCAGATCGGCGCTGCGCTGGAGCTCCGCCGCGACCTCCGGCGGCGCGCCCAGGGCCTCGACGTACCAGGGATAGAACTTGCGCAGGTAGCGGGATGCCCGCTCGGCCCCGAGGTGCTCCTCGGCGCGGTCGACCGTCCAGAGCAGCTCGGCGACGACCTTCTCGCGCGAGGGCGGCTCACTGCGGCGTCCGGTCAGCTCCTCGAACAGCCACGGGTTGCCGAGCGATCCGCGGGCGAGCATCACCGCATCGGCGCCGGACTCGCGATAGGCGCGGCGCACCGACTCAGCGTCGTCGAGCCCGCCGGAGACGATCACCGGCACCTCGATCCGCTCGACCAGCTCGCGGGTGAGCGCGTAATCGGGGCTGCCCTTGTGTTTGATCGTCGCGGCGCGCGGGTGAAAGCCGATCGCCGCCGCGCCGCCCTCCTCGGCGAGGCGAACGGCGAGCTCGAAGCCGGAGCGGTCGCCAGGCCGCAGGCCCGAGCGCAGCTTCACGGTCACCGGCAGGCCGCTGCCCTCGCGCGCACCGCGCAGCAGGGCGAGCGCCAGCTCGGGGTCGGCGAGCAGCTCGACGCCAGCGCCGGTCTTGCGTACCTTGCGCACCGGGCAGCCCATGTTGATGTCGATCAGGTCGGCGCCGGCCTCGGCGGCGACCGCGGCGCCGGAGCGCATCACCTCGGGGTCATGGCCGAAGAGCTGCACCGAGACCGGGTGCTCATCGGGGTGGATCCGCATCAGCTCGCGCAGGGTGCGCTCGTTGCGGTAGTGCAGCCCGAAGCTGGAGATCATCTCCGAGACCGCGAGCCCCGCCCCGTGCCGCTTCGCCTGCAGGCGGACGAACCAGTTGCCGATCCCCGCCAGCGGCGCCAGCAGGACGCGGTTGGCGATCTCGACGCCGCCGATCTCGAAGGGATCGGTGAGAGGCGGCGTATGTTCAGGCGTTTCGCTCATAGATGAGACGCAGACCCTTCAGGGTAAGCATCTCGTCGACCTCGTCGATCGTCTCGGTGAAGGGCACGATCGTCGACGCGAGGCCACCGGTGGCAAGCAGCTGCACCTCGCCCAGTTCGTCTTCGATGCGACGAACGACCCCGTCGATCAGGCCGGCGAAGCCGAAGATCACGCCAGACTGGATCGCCGCCCGGCTGGAGCGGCCGATCGCGGTCTCCGGCTCCTCGAGGTCGATGCGACCGATGCGGGCGGCGCGTTCGACCAGCGCGGTCAGCGAGATCTCGAGTCCGGGCGCGATCGCACCACCGAGGTATTCGCCGGCCTCCGAGACAGCGTCGAAGTTGATCCCGGTGCCGAAGTCGACGACCACGCAGGCACCCTTGAAGCGCTCGTAGGCAGCAACCGAGTTGACCAGGCGATCGGCGCCGACCTCGAGCGGGTTGTCGATGCGAATCGGCATCCCCGTCTTCACTCCCGGCCCGATCGCCAAGCAGGCAGCATTGGTGTAGCGCTCACTCAGCTGTTCGTACTGGGTGCCAAGCGGTGGCACGACGGAGGAGACGCAGACCGCGCTGAGATCGTCGAAGCTGACGCCGCTGAGCGCCAGCATGCCGGCGATCCGCTCGGCCAGCTCGTCGCCAGTCGCCCCGGCGCGGGTCTGGAAGCGCCAGTGCTCGACGAGGCGCTCGCCATCGAAGGCGCCGAGGTGAGTCTGCGTATTACCGACGTCGACTGCGAGCAGCACGGCGGCGATTATGGCCGACACCGGTTAGGATCGCCGTCCAGTGAACGTCCGGCTCTACACGATCCCGGGCTCCCACCCGGGGGTGGCGGCTCAGCTGATGCTCAAGCACAAGGGCATCGAGTTCAAGCGCACCGACCTCTTCCCGGTCATCTCGAAGGGCGTGGTGCGAGGCCTCGGCTTCCCGCGCAAAACCGTGCCGGCGATGAAGATCGACGGCCATAAGGTGCAGGGCTCGCGCGAGATCGCCCGCGAGCTGGACCGGGTGCAACCCGAGCCCGCCTTCTTCCCGACCGACCCCGCACAGCGTGCGGCGGTCGAGGAGGCGGAGCGCTTCGGCGACGAGGAGCTTCAGCACCCGATTCGCCAGATCATCTGGTGGGCGCTGAAGAAGGACAAGGCGCCGCTGCGCAGCTTCTCGGAGGGCGCGAAGCTCGGCATCCCGATTGGCCTGGCGGTGAAAACGGCGGCGCCCATCGTCGCCCTCTCGGCCCACTTCAACGAGGCCAGCGATGAGAACGTCCGCGCCGACCTCGCTGCGCTTGGCGGGCTGCTGGACCGGGTCGACGAGCTGATCGCGGCCGGCGCCCTCAATGGTGAGCAGCTGAACGCCGCCGACTTCCAGATCGCGCCGAGCATCCGCCTGGCGATGACCTTCCAGGACCTGCGGCCGCTGATCGAAGAGCGGCCGGCCGGCCGGCTCGCCAAGCGAGTCCAGCCCCAGATCGCCGGCGACATCCCGCCGATCTTGCCGCCAGCCTGGCTGCAGCCTCTGCGCAGCGAGACCGCCGCCGCTTAGCGCCTATCCGGCAGGGGTTTCACTTAACTTTTTCCGAAGACAGCTCGCGGCTGTCCGCTGGCGCAACCGCGGAAAAAGTACAAGACGTTCCACCCCTACCGGATAGGCGCTAGCCGAGGGGGCCGACGCGCTTAGCTCGCTGGCTCGGGCCGAGGGATGCCAGAGCATCGCTGAGACGGGTGCCGTCGGGGAGGGTGAGGCGGGGGTCGAGCTCGAGCAAGGGCGCGAGGACAAAGCGGCGGGTAGCTACCTCGGGGTGCGGCAGGGTCAGGCGATCGGTCGAGAGCTCGAGGTCGGCGAGGAGGAGCAGGTCGACGTCGAGCGGCCGGGGGCTGTGACGGGGAGCGTCGAGCGCTCGGCCTCGCTCCTTCTCGACCTCCTTGCAGACTTCGAGCAACTCTTCCGGCTCCAGCGAGGTGCGGATGCGGATCGCCGCGTTGAGGAAGTCGGGCTGGTCGAGAACCTCCCCCACCGGCTCGGTCTCATAGGCGGAGGAGACCGCCTCCACCCCCACCCCGCGCCGGCCCAGCATCTCGACCGCGGCCCGCAGGTGCCCAGCCCGATCGCCCACGTTGGACCCGAGCCCCAGGTACCCGATGCGCATCTCGACGTGCCGCGACTTCGAGGTCACTATGGGTACTCAACTCGCGGCACGTCTACGACTCCTCGTCGTTTTCGTCGGCCTCTTCCTCGCCGCGCTCCTGGGTGACCTCTACGCCTACCTCTTGAATGGAGAGGGGCAGTGGCGGCTCGGGCTTGGAGGCGCGCACCCGCACCGACTCGCAGCCGTAGCGCTCGATCAGGCGCTGGCCGACTACCTGGGCGAGGCGCTCGAGCGTCCGGTAGCTGCGCTCGGTCGCGGCGAGGGCGACGATGTCACAGACCTCGCTGTAGTCGACGGTGTCCTCGATCCGGTCGGTGAGGACCGCGTCGCAGTCGGGCACGTCGAAGGAGACGTCGAACTCGAGCCGCTGGCCGACCTCCTGCTCGGCGTCGCTGACGCCGTGATGGGTGTAGATCGAGATGCCGCGCAGGTCGACCTCGACCCGCGACTCGATCCCGTTGCCGTTGGGCTCGTCCATGGGCGCCAACCTACCCGAGGATCGCGCTCGCGACCTTCAGCGCCTGGGCCGCCTCGGCGACGTCGTGGACGCGGAGGACGTCGGCGCCTTCGGCGGCGGCGAGGACGGAGGCGGCGAGCGTGCCGCCGAGGCGCTCGCCCACCTCGGAGCCGTCGATCTTGCCGATGAAGCTCTTGCGCGAGGCGCCGACGACCAGCGGCCGCCCCAGCTCCCGCAGCTCGGCGAGCCGGCGCAGCAGCTCCAGGTTGTGATCGAGGGTCTTGCCGAAGCCGATCCCGGGATCGAGCCAGATCCGCTCCTCGGCGACTCCGGCGACGACAGCCGCCTCCAACTGCTCGGCGAGGAAGGCCTTGACGTCGTCGACGACGTCGTCGTACACGGGTTCCTCCTGCATCGTTCGCGGGTCGCCCTGCATGTGCATCAGGATCAGGCCGGCACCGCGTTCGGCGCAGAGCGCACCGAGCGCCGGGTCGTGCCTCAGGGCGGTGACGTCGTTGACGATCGACGCTCCCGCATCCAGTGCCGCCTCGGCCACCGAGAGCTTCGAGGTGTCGATCGAGACGGTCGCCGCCCCCGTCAACCCCGCCACGACAGGCTCGACCCGCGCCCGCTCCTCCTCCGCAGACACCTCCTCGGCCCCAGGCCGAGTCGATTCCCCCCCACATCCAGAATCTCCGCCCCCTGCTCAGCCAGCTCGCGCCCATGAGCAATAGCCGCTTCCGCGTCGAGGAAGAGTCCTCCGTCCGAGAACGAATCGGGAGTGACATTGACGACGCCCATGAGGGACACGGGGTCCCTCTCGAACGGGCGGATACTCAAAACGTCGGCCTAATTAGGCCGACGTTTGTCCGGGCGAGAGGGACCCCGTGTCCCTCAGCTGGCATCGCCGCCGGCATACCCAGGCCGCGGCCGGGGAATCGGCCGGGCGCCCTCGCGGGCGGCCTTTTCCGGCTCCGGCGCCGGCTCGACCGGCTGCGCCGGCTCCTCCTCGTCGACGAAGACCTCGCCCTCGGGCTTGCCGTCGAGCAGGGCGACGAACTGCTCGGCGTCGATCGTCTCCCGCGCGAGCAGGATCTTCGAGATCGTGTCGAGATCGTTGCGTTTCTCGTTGAGCAGGTCCTTGGCGGTCTGGTGCGCCGCCTCGACGATGCGACGGATCTCGTCGTCGATCTCGCGCGCGATCTCGTCCGAGTAGTCGGGTTCGGCGCTGAATTCGCGGCCGAGGAAGGGCTGGCCGCGATCGTGACCGAAGACACGCGGGCCGAGCCGCTCCGACATGCCGAACCGCATCACCATCTGCTTCGCGGTCTCGGTCACCTTTTCGAGGTCGTTGGAGGCGCCGGTGGTGATCTCGCCGAAGACGATCTCCTCGGCGGCGCGCCCACCCAGGGTCATCGCCATCGTGTCGGTCAGCTCGGCACGGCTGGTGAGGAACTTGTCTTCGGTCGGCAGGCTGATCGTGTAGCCGAGCGCCTGGCCGCGGCTGATGATCGAGATCTTGTGGACCGGGTCGCAGTTGGGCAGCAGGTGGCCGACGATCGCGTGGCCGAGCTCGTGGTAGGCGGTGATCAGGCGCTCCTTCTCGCTCATCACCCGGGTCTTCTTCTCCGGGCCGGCGATCACCCGCATGATCCCCTCCTCGAGCTCCTTCATCGAGATCTCGCGGCTTCCGGTGCGGGCGGTCAAGAGCGCCGCCTCGTTGATCAGGTTGGCGAGGTCGGCGCCGGTGAAGCCGGGGGTCTGGCCGGCGAGCGCGTCGAGGTCGATCTGCTTGCCGAGCGGCTTGCCGCGGGTGTGGACCTCGAGGATCTTCTTGCGGCCCTTGCGGTCGGGGCGGTCGACGACGACCTGGCGGTCGAAGCGGCCGGGCCGCAGCAGCGCTGGGTCGAGGATGTCGGGTCGGTTGGTCGCGGCGATCAAGATGATGTTGTCTTTCATCTCGAAACCGTCCATCTCGACCAGGAGTTGGTTCAGCGTCTGCTCGCGCTCGTCGTGGCCGCCGCCCATGCCGGCGCCGCGGTGGCGACCGACCGCGTCGATCTCGTCCATGAAGATGATGCAGGGCGAGTTCTGTTTGGCCTGCTCGAAGAGGTCGCGGACGCGACTGGCGCCGACGCCAACGAACATCTCGACGAAGTCGGAGCCGGAGATCGAGAAGAAGGGGACGCCGGCCTCACCGGCCACCGCGCGGGCGAGCAGCGTCTTGCCGGTGCCGGGCGGGCCGTAGAGCAGGACGCCCTTGGGGATGCGCGCGCCGAGCGACTGGAATTTCTTCGGGTTCTCGAGGAATTCCTTGATCTCCTGCAGCTCCTGCACGGCCTCGTCGACCCCAGCCACGTCGCGGAAGGTGATTTTCGGCGCGTCGACCGACATCCGCTTCGCTTTCGATTTGCCGAAGTTCATCACCCGCGAGCCGCCGCCCTGCATCTGGTTCATCAGGAAGATCCAGAAGCCGAAGAAGAGGATGAAGGGCAGGACGAAGGTGAGGACATTGAGCCAGCCCGATCCGCCGCTGCCCTTGACCTCGGTCTTGACTTCGTTGGCCTCGAGCTCGTTGAGCAGGCTCTGCTCGGTGTTTGGCGGATAGCCGGTCGAGAAGCTCTCGCCGTTTTCGCCCGTTTCCTTGACGTCGAGCGTGTTGTCCTTGGTGTTGATCATCACCTCTGCGATCCGGCCGCTGGCGATCAAACCGGTCTTCGGTTTGACCAACTCGTTGTACGAGGGCGCCTCCGTGCTCGGGCCAGGGCTGATCACCCGCTGGGCGACGAAGGCGAGGATCACCACCAGAAGGATCGGAAAAGCTGCGCTTTTGAAAAAACGCCTCACGAGGAAAATTCAGCGTACCAGGGCGGTTTCCGCATTCGGCCGCCTTGGATGGCGAATCTCGATCATCTACTCGTCCAACGCCGCGACGTAGTCGAGGTTGCGGTAGCGCTGCGCGTGGTCGAGGCCATAGCCGATCGCGAAGCGGTCGGGAATGCGGAAGCCGACGTAGCGGGGCTCGAGGTCGACCCGCAGGCGGTCGGGCTTGGTCAGCAGCGCACAGGCCTCGAGCGAGGCAGGTCCGCGGGCATTGAGGTTGCGCATCAGGTACTGCAGCGTCAGGCCGGAGTCGATGATGTCCTCGACGATCAGCACGTGGCGGCCCTCGATTGGCGCATCGAGGTCCTTGAGGATCCGCACGACACCGGAGGAGTCGGTCTGCGAGCCGTAGCTGGAGACGGCCATGAAGTCGATCTCGCAGGCGACCTCGAGGTGGCGCATCAGGTCGGCGAGGAAGATCACGGCGCCCTTCAGCACCCCGATCATGAACAGGTCGCGGCCCTCGTAGTCCTCGCTGATCTGCCGGCCCAGCTCGGCGACACGCCGCTGCAGGTCCTCGCCGGCGACCAGGGTCTCGCCGATCGCCGACTCGTTCATCGCCGAATCACCCGCGGCAGTCTAGATATACGGCGGTCGCCCCGGTCAGCGCTCGGCTCGCAGGATGCCGCGCTCGGCGATCGCGCGGACGCCGCCGCCGAGGTCGAGCATCGCCGTGCCAGTGCGACGCAGAGCCGCCACCTCCTCGGCGTGGCGGGCCGCGCCGGCGACCGGACGGCCGGCGGCGCGGTCGGCCAGCTGCTGGACGACGAGCCGGCGCAACGCCGGCGGCAGCTCGGCGAGGCGGTCGAGCGCGATCGTGTTGCGCGGGGAGCCGTTGGAGCCGTCGAGCTCGGCGGCGACCAGAGCGTCGAGGACCTCCGCCTCGTCGCGCAGCAGCTCGGCCGTGCGCAGCACGTTCTGGGCCGCCGCGGGGTGGACTTCGGCCAGCGCCCGTGCGAGCCCGTGGCGGACGCGGTTGCGCGCGTAGGCCGACCCGGCGTTGGTCGGGTCGTCGCGCCAGGCGAGCTCGCGCTCCTCGCAGTAGGCGGTGGTCTGCTCGCGCGTGAAGCCGAGCAGCGGCCGCACCAGCTTGCCGTCGCGCGGCCGCATCCCGAGCAGGGCGCGGCGGCTCGGCGAGGAGGCGAGGCGGTAGAGGATCGTCTCGACCTGGTCGTCGGCGGTGTGGCCGGTGGCGATCGGGCCGCCGGCCTGCAACGCCAGCCGAGCGGCGGCCGCGTAGCGGGTGTCGCGCGCCCAGGCCTGCAGGTTGCCGGGCCCCTCGGGACGGCGCGGGCGCTCGATCTCCAGCCGCACCCCGAGCCGCTCGCAGAGCTCCGTGCAGTGAACCTCGTCGGCGTCGGCGTCGTCGCGCAACCCGTAGTTGACGTGCAGCGCGGTCACCCCGCCCGAGCCCAGCAGGCGTGCCGCGAGGTCGAGCAGGCAGACCGAGTCGCGACCCCCGGAGAGCATCGCGACGAGCGGCTTGCCGGCCGGCAGCATGCCGCCCTCGCGCACCGCCTCGAGCATCGCCTCGCTCTCCATATTCCTAAGTGTTGCGCGACGCGGTCAGGCGGCGGCGCGGCGGACGATGTAAAGCGGGGTCGGCATCGGGAAGCCCTTGAGGCCGACCTCGCCGATCGGCTCGCATTCCAAGCCGCGTTCCTCGAGCGAGCCGGTGACCCGGTCGGTGACCAGGACCTCGCCGGCCTGGGCGCGGTCGACGACGCGGTGGGCGAGGTTGACGTGGGTGCCGAAGTAGTCGCCGTCGCGGTAGACGGCCTCGCGCGTAATGGATCCCGACCCGCGGCTGAGGACGCCGCGGGAAGCGCTCGAGCAGCCCGACCGCCCACTCGGTCAGCGAGCTCGGCGTCGGGCGAGACGACCATCACCTCGTCGCCGATCGTCTTCACGATCGTCGCCTCCGGCGGCAGCGTCGTCTCGACCGTTTCGACGAAGTTCTCGACCACGTCGAGCGCCTCCAGGTCGCCCTCCTCCTCGGTGTAGCGGGTGAAGCCGGTGAGGTCGATGAAGCAGAGCGTGACCGGCACCTGGCCGAGATCGGTGGCGGCCGCGTCGAGGTCGGCCTCCATGTGACCGACCACGTCCTGTTCGATGAAGTAGCGCAGGTAGCGCGTGTGCAGGTACTCGGTCAGCGGTGCCGCCAGCGGCAGGATGTCGGCGGCCAGCTCGCCCATCTCATCGGCGATCTCCAGCTCGGGAACGGCGTCGCGGATCAGCGGTTCGTGCACGTAGAGGTGGAAGAGACGCACCTCGGCGTCGGCGATCCGCCGCATCGACTGGACGTAGACGCGGACCAGCTGCAGGAAGGCGACCAGCGGGAAGCCGGCGGCCAGCACGCGGGCGCAGTGGCGCAGGGCCTTGACGTCCTCCGGGCTGAGCAGCCGCTCGCGATCGAGCGGCGTGCCGAGGATGACGAGGATGCGCTCGATCAGCTCCGGCTCCAGCCCGGTCTCGGCCGCGACCTCCTCCACGGTCACCCGCTCCTCGGGACTCGGTAGGAGCTCCTCGACGAAGCCGAAGGCGAGCCTGCCCTCGCGGCCCGCCCGCTTCAGCTCCTCCAGCGAGTGGCCGCGCTCCCGCATCCGCGCCACGACGCGGGCCTGCGCGGCGGCGGCGACGGTCCAGCGCCCGCGCCGCACCGGCACGACCTTCTCCTCGGCCCAGCGCTTCAGCGTGCTCGTCGAGCACGCCCGAGCGCCGCGAAGCCTCGGTCAGGGAGATGCGCTCGTCAGCCATCGCGGACGAGGCTAGACATCGCCGCCGACGGGGCCCTGAACGCCAAGCGGGGCGGCAGATGCCGCCCCGCTTTGGGTCGATTGTCTTTGCTGCGCGGCGCTTAGGAGGGGATCTCCGAATCCTCGTGCGCCTGCAGAACCGGCTCCCCGCCCTCGCCGGTGCGGATGCGAATCGCCTCCTCCACCGGCAGGACGAAGATCTTGCCGTCGCCGACCTCACCCGTGCGGGCGTGCTTGAGGATCGTCTCGACGACCAGCGGCTTGTCTTTGTCCTCGACCACGACCTCCAGCTTCAGCTTCGGCCGGACGTTGACGGTCAGGGTCGAGCCGCGGTATCGCTCGACGATCCCCTTCTGCCTGCCCGAGCCCTTGGCCTCGATGATCGACAGGGAGGGGAACCCTTTGTCGAGCAACTCGGCCCGGATCGGCTCGAACGCCTCGTGGCGGATGAACGCCTCTATCTTCTTCATGCGCTCAGGCCTCCTAAAGCGACTCGGTCGCGGTCATCTGGGCAGGTGCCGCCGCCGGTATGCCGGCGCCGCTGCCCATCGTGTTTGGCAGCCCGGTCGAGTACTCCGGCTGCGGGATGAACTGCTCCGGGTATCCGTACATGCCGTGCGAGCTGATGTCGAGGCCGGCTTCCTCCTCCTCGTCGGAGACCCGCAACCCGATCGTCGCTTTGATCAGGGCGAAGGTCGCGATCGAGATCGCGAAGACGACGACGAAGGTGAACAGCACCGCGCAGCCCTGGACGGCGAGCTGGCCCGCCGTCGAGCTGAACGCCTGCGTCGCCGAACAGCGAGTACCAGACGCCGGGCGCAGCCCCTTCGACGATCAACCGCGGCGAGGCGAAGATGCCGACCGCCAGGGTGCCCCAGATACCGGCCAGGCCGTGCGCCGAGAGGGCACCGACCGGGTCGTCGAGGTACTTCTCGATCGCCAGCACCGCGTAGACGACGATCAGGCCGGCGATGAGGCCGATGATCGGCGCCGCCCAGTACTCGACGAAGCCCGACGGGGCGGTGATGCCGACCAGGCCGGCGATCGCGCCGTTGCCGGCCATGCCGACGTCGAGCGTACGGCTTTTCAGGTAGACGGCGAGCGATGCGCCGATCACGCCGGCGGCCGCGGCGAGCTGGGTGTTCAGCATCACCTCGCCGAAGAACGAGCCGGCGGTTTCGAAGGTAGAGCCCCCGTTGAAGCCGAACCAGCCGATCCAGAGGATGATCACGCCGAGGCCGACCAGCGGCATCGAGTGACCCGGGATCGCCCGCGGCTTGCCATCGGCGTCGTATTTGCCCTTGCGAGCGCCGAGCAACAGCAGTGCCGCGAGGGCGCCGACGGCGCCGGTCAGGTGGACCACCGAGGAGCCGGCGAAGTCCATCACCGGCTTGCCGCCGATGTCGGAGAGCAGGCCGCCGCCCCAGACCGCATGCGCGACCAGCGGGTAGATCACAGCGCCGAAGACGATCGCGTAGATCACGTAGGCGCCGAACTTGATCCGCTCCAGGGTCGTGCCCCAGACGATCGCCAGCGAGACCGCGCAGAAGGCGAGCCCGTAGAGCATCAGCATCGCGTCGGAGCCAGCCACGTTGAACGCTTCTGCGCCCTGACCGATCGTCTGGTCGAAGTGGAAGAAGAAGCCGCTGGTCCCGAAGAAGTCGTTGCCGCCCCCTTCGGCGACCCCGTAGCCGATCGCCCACCAGGCGATGGTCACGATCGCGAGGTTGACGAGGATCTTGGCGACCCCCGTGCCTGCGTTCTTCTGCCTGGAGAAGCCGATCTCGAGGAACATGAACCCGGCCTGCATCAGGAAGACCAGGGCGGTTGCCACGGCAACCCAGACCATGTCCAGCTCGATTGACTTATCCGCGACGGTCGTCTCGAGTTCGGCCAGCTGCGCAAAGGCCGTCCCCGGCAGCACCAGGGAGGCAAGCGCCGCAAGCATGACGGCGAGGCCAATCCTCTTTCTCATCTCTGAACGTCCCTCCTAGCCCGCCGAGCGCTCGGCAACGGCGGTCGCGGTTGTGTTTTGCGATTGCGATCCCAAGGTATGGACGGGCTCGAGAGCTGTGTTTGGACTTCTGGAGCAAATCCGGGAGGCGCATCTCTCACGAGTGGCAAGGACCGCGCTGCAGTGGGCAGTTCCCATCCCCGACCTGCTGGCTCGGATTTCCGTTAGGGTGCCCGAAAACAACCGCATTTAGGGAGACCTAAGTAGGCTCCCCTAATCCGAGGAGGCACCGAATTGAGGATGGGCAAGACGAGCTTCGTGGCGGCGCTGGCCGTGCTGGCACTGAGCGCGCCGTTCGCCGCCGGCTGCGGCGATAGCGACGACGGGAGCGAGACGACGGCAGCCGCCGGCAGCGCTCAGCTGGTCCCGGTCAAGGACTACCTGACCGACCATTCCGCCGAGCTGGTCACGCAGACGGAGCGCCTGCAGCAGCTCTCCGACGAGTACTACGCGCTCGCCGAGTCGGTTGACTTCGACTACGACCGGCTGCTCGAGGAGCACGGCGACGAAGTCGAGCAGATCCTCAGCGAGTCCAAGCAGGCCTTCGTCGCCGCCAACCCCGCCTACGAGGAGATGGAGGGGATCGTCGCCGGCGTGCCGCGCCTCGCCCATTACGACGTCGACATCGACGCCGGCTCGGACGCCTCGACCCCGGAAGACGCCGTCTCCTTCACCCTCACCACCCCGCAGGGCGAGAAGCTGAAGCAGCCCGGCAACCTCTTCTTCCTCACCGAGACCGCCCTCTACGGGACCAACCCCGAGCTGCAGGCGGAGGGCACCGAGCCCGACGTCGACGGCGACGGCAAGGTCGAGTTCGGCGAGGGCCTGCCCGATGCCGACGTCTACAAGGCGACGCTCGACGAATTCCTCGCCCAAGCCGAAAGCCTCGACGAAGACGCGCAGGAGTTCGAGCCGACCCCGTCGGACGCGCTGACCTCGATCGTCGTGATGACGCCGACGATGAGCGAGTACTTCGAGGCCTGGAAGAACTCGCGCTTCATCGCCGGCGAGGGCGCCGAGGAGCTCGGCTTCGTCGCCACCTCGCGTCTCTCCGACATCGCCGACATCCTCGGCGGCATCCTCGTCACCTACGACGGCATGCGAGTCGACGATCGCCGCCGAGAACCCGCAGCAGGCGAAGCAGACCCGCAAGGAGCTGCAGAGCCTGGTCGGCTTCGCCGCCGACCTGCGCGACCGCGAGGCGAATGGCGAGCAGTTCACCGCCAAGCAGGCCGACGCGCTCGGTGCCCAGGCACAGGCGCAGGCCGAGGCGATCGCCGGCCAGGTGACGCAGGCCGCGAAACAGCTCGAAGTGGAGCTGCAGGAAGGCTGAGTGCGTAGGGCCGCCGCAATCCTCGTCGCCCTCGCGGCGACCATGCTTGCGGCGGCCCCCGCCAGCGCCGAGCCGCCCTGGCAGGCCGCGGACGCGATCCGCGCCGACCTATTCGAGGCGCAGACGCAGCTGCTCTTCGGCGAACGGACCGGCGACTCGGTCGATGCGGCGGAAGCGCGCCTGGTCGGGCCGCTGCGCGCCGGCCTCGCCCGCCACGCCAGCGCAGAGCTCGACGAGATAGAGGCATCGCTGGCGGCTGCCGGGCAAGCGGCAGCACAGCTCGACGAAGCGGCGCTGGCGGCAGCGCGCGGCCGCATCGTCGCCGCCCTGCGGCGCGGCGCGTTTGCGGTCGCGGTCGCGGCTGCACAGCGTGGCGAGGCGGCAGAGGCACGAACCTGGCTGCAGATCCGCGACTTTCGCCAGGCCACCCGCTTCACCCGGCCCGGGGTGGACGCAACCACTGCGGTCGATGGCCTCGCTGCCGGGGAAATCGCGCCCGCCGACGCGGTCGTGCAGATCGAAAAGGACCTGCTCGACGCCTTCCAGGCCAGGCTCGTCAGCAACCTCGACGAAGCGACGCAGGCGGCCGAGCGCGGCTTCGACGGCCGCCTCGCCGAAACGGCGGCGATCGCGCGCGGCTACTGGCTGGCGCTGGCGCCGGAGTACGAGGAGCAGCAGAGCGGTGCCGAGCGCCGCTCGACTAGCGCCGACTTCGACCGACTCGCCGCCGCCGCGGCAACCGGGGATCGCGCTGCTTTCGAATCCGCCCGCCGGAAAGTCGAAGCGGACCTCGAGGGCTTCACCGCTGCCCCGCTGACCGAAGAGGAGCAGGTCAACCGAGCCGCCCAGCTGACCCGCTTCCAGGATCTCGTGCCGAAAGAGTTCGACAAGGGGACCTCGGACGGCCGCGTGACGGTCGCCTTCGAGATCCAGGAGGCGGTCGCCTTCATGGACGGGGTCGAAACGGCCTTCGCCGACCTCGAACCGACCCTGCTCGACCGCGATCCAGCCGCGGTGGCTGAGATCAAAGCGGCGTACGAGGAACTGCGCGAGGACGTCGATGCCGCCCAGCAAGGTGGCGCCGTGGCGCCGCAGGAGGAGCTCGACGCGGCAAGCGACCGCGCTGCCGAGGCGCTCGAAGGGGCGGCGCCACACGAGTGGACCGAGCCGAGCGAAGAAGCCGACTACGAACTCGTAGACATCTCGCTCGACCAGCTCGAAGCGGCGGCTGGCGCCGGCCAGTACAGCGCCGCCGAGCAGGCACGGCTGGCCGCCTACGGCTTCTTCGAGTTCGGCCCGGAGCTGAAGCTGCGCGCCTTCGACCCGCAGCTGGCGCTGAGGATCGAGGGTCTGATCTGGTACGGCGCCGACGGGAGAGCCGGCCTCGCCTCCCTGGTCGCGGACAAGGCGCCGGTGCCGGAGATCCGCGAGACGCGTCTAGACCTCGACGAAGAGCTCGCCGACGCCCGCGCCCTGACCGGCGACGGCGCCAGCGCGACGACCGTGATCGTCAACTCGGCGCTGATCGTCTTCCGCGAGGGCTTGGAGGCGATCCTGATCCTGGCCGCGATCACCGCCAGCATGATCGGCCCGCGGGCGCCGCTGCGCCGTCCGATCTACCGCGGCGCGCTGCTCGCCTTGCCGGCGAGCATCGTCATGTTCCTGCTCGCCCTCCTGCTGCTCGACTCGCTCTCGAAATACGGCGAGAAACTCGAGGCGGCGGTCGGCGTGGTCGCGATCGGAGTGCTGCTGCTGGTCATGAACTGGTTCTTCCACCGCGTCTACTGGACCGAGTGGATCAAGGGTCATCGCGAGCGCGGCAAGGCGCTGACCGGCGCGGCGCTCGCCACCGGCGCGGGCGCGGCGACGGTCGCCGGCCTCTACGTCCTCGGCTTCACCAGCGTCTTCCGCGAGGGCTTCGAGACCGTCCTCTTCCTGCAGGCGCTGCAGCTCAGCTCCGGCACCGGCGTCGTCCTCGCCGGCGTCTCGCTCGGCCTCGCGATCACCGCTGTCGTTGGCGCGATCACCTTCGCGCTCGAGCGCAAGCTCCCCTACAAGAAGATGCTGGTCGCGACCGGGGTGCTGATCGCACTGGTTCTCGTGGTCCTGGTCGGCAACACGGCGCGCACGATGCAGGGGGTCGGCTGGCTGCCGATCCATCCGCTCGACATCGAATTCCCGCTCTGGCTGGGCACCTGGCTCGGCATCTACCCGACCGTCGAGACCCTGATCGCGCAGGCGCTGGCACTCTGCTTCGTGATCGGCAGCTACTTCGCCGCCGAGTGGATGCGCAAGCGCGAGCTGCGCCGCGCCGTCGCCCAGAGCGAGGCCGCCGCAAGGGGGCCGCAGCCACCGCGGGAGCCCCAGCCGGCGGGCCCGGGAGCAGACGGCAACGGCGCAGCTGGGCACGACATAGGCTCCGGCGATGCCGTCCCGGCTTCGACCCACAGCCTCTCTCGCCACTGACGCGATCCTGGTCGGCGACCCCGGCCGGGCGCTGCTGCTCGCTCAGGAGCTGCTCGAGCAGCCGAAGATGAGCAACCACGCGCGCGGCCTCTGGGGTTACAGCGGGCGGACGCCTGCTGGCCGGGAGCTGACGATCCAAGCGACCGGCATGGGCGGGCCGAGCGCGGCGATCGTGCTCGCCGACCTGGCAGAGCTCGGCGTGAGGCGGGCGGTGCGGGTCGGGACCTGCGTCGGCTTCGCCGGGGCCGACCTGGGCGAGCTGCTGCTGATCGAGGAGGCGGCCGCCGCGGGTGGCAGCGCTACTTCCTTCGGCCTCCCGGCGGGCGGCGGCGCCCGCCCCGACGCGGCGCTGCTCGACCGGCTGGGCGCCGAGCTGGGCGACGAAGCGAGGGTCGCGACCGTGGCGAGCTTCGACGCACTGCCGGTGGAGGCTGCCGAACTGGGGGCGACGGCCGGCGACCTGCAGACCGTGGCGGTGCTGGCGCGGGCGGCGCAGCTCGGGATCGCCGGCGCCGCTCTCCTGATCGTCTCCGAGGTCGGTGGCAAGCAGCTCGACGACGGAACGCTCGAGACGGCCGCGAAGACCGCCGGGCGGGCCGCATCCGCCGTACTCTCAACCTAAAGTCAAGGGTGAGAGTTGAGCCTGGTTCAGCCCTCGGGGGCTCGCTCCGCGCGGCGCTCGGCGGCGAGCTGACGCCGCAGGCTGCCGATCTCGCGCGCCACCCGGTCGATCTCGTCCTCGACCTCGTCGAGCCGCTGTGAGACGGAGCGCAGGCGGCGCTCGAGCCGCTCGACGTCGCCGGCCGAGGGCAGGTTGAGCGCCGCCATCGCGGCCTGCTGCGCCTCCAGTGCCTTCTCGCGGGCGCCGAAGGCCGCGGCCACGGCGTTCTCCAGCACCTGGCTGTCGAGCAGCGCCTGCGCGAGCTCGCCGATCGCCTGCTCGCTGCGCGCTCGCAGGCCGTCTTGGTCGTCGTCCTCGATGCTCATCGCGGACACCTTAGAGATTCGACGTCCCCAGGTTGAAACAGGTTCTTAACGAGCGCATCCGGATCGGCTGAAATGCTGCCGCCCCACAGGCATGGGACCGTCATTGATTAAGGGCATGTTGGGGGGCGCCGCAGCGCATTGCGCGCCTCCGCGCGAGCCAGTAGCGTGGGCGTGCTTCATGCATGGGGAGTGGATGGAGGCGACGGGTAGCGCCATGCCCGTGCAGGCAGGGAGTAGAGGCGTCATCGGATGAGACAGAGGCTCGCACTGACCATAGCCCTGGCCGGATTCGCGGTCGCGACCGCGCTCGGCGTCGGCATGGCGGGCGCCGAACCCTCGACCGGCCTCGGCGACGGCCAGACGGTCAACGGGCTCGCCACCGCCCCGGCCCTCCCCTCCCCGCAGCCGCCCGCCTGCGCCAACCAAGCGGACGACGACGGGGACGGCCTGGTCGACCTCGAAGACGCCGACTGCGAATCGAGCTCCGACGCCGACGAGGAGGCCCCGGCCCAGGCCGGAGCGCCGAGCGTCACGCGACCGCAGCCCACCGACGAGATCGAGAGCGGCGACGGACTCGCCGCTGCCGAAGCCGTCGAGACGACGGACGGCGTCCAGCAGAACCAGGCCCTCGGCGCCCCCCAGACCGGAGGGAGCGGCGGGGTCAGTGCCCCACGCGCCACCGCCGGCGACCAGCCGCAGGAGGATGGACCGGACGGCGGCTCGCAGTTCGGCAACGGGGGGGCACCTACGAGCGCCAACCCGACGACGACGATCGCCCCCTTCGGCCCGGCGCCGATCGGCGTCCCCAACTTCGTCATCGACTCCTTCGAGATCCCGCCCTTCCTGCTGCCGATCTATCAGGCCTGCGGCGCCGAGTACGGCATTCCCTGGGAGGTGCTGGCCTCGATCAACAAAATCGAGACCGCGTTCGGCACCAACCTCAACGTCTCCAGCGCCGGGGCGATGGGCTGGATGCAGTTCATCCCCTCCTCCTGGGAGGCCTACGGCCTCGACGCCAACGGCGACGGCCGCGAGGATCCCTACAACCCGGTCGACGCGATCTGCGCCGCCGCCCACTACCTGGACGTGGCGGGCGGCAGGGAGAACCTCTACGACGCGATCTTCGCCTACAACCACGCCGACTGGTACGTGCAGGAGGTGCTGCTCTACGCGCGCGCCTACGGCAAGCTACCGACCGACCTGGTCGGCTCGCTGACCGGGCTGACCGAGGGCGCCCACTTCCCAGTCGCCGCCGACGCGCGCTACGCCGACGACATCTCGGCCCGGGCGGCGCTGAGCAAAGCGACGCCGCAGACGCGGGAGGAGTACGGCAACGCCGCCGAGGTGATCTCCTCCTCGCCGACCCGCCGCGGGATCAACATCTTCGCCGCCGCGGGCGCGCCCGTCGTCGCCGTCAACGACGGCGTGGTCGTGAAGATGGGCGACTCGGAGAAGCTCGGCCGCTACGTGGTCCTGCGCGACGCCTACGGCAACCGCTTCACCTACGCCAAGCTAGGCCGGATCGTCCGCGGCAAGCGCACCGTGGTGATGCCGACCGGCAAGGAGAGGCGGGTTCCGGTCGACAGCCAGAACATTCGCCCGCGTCTCTACGCGCTGCCCGACCGGATCGAGGATCACGAGCAGGCCCAGACGAGCGAAGCGGTCGACAGCGCCGCCGCCAGGGGCGCCGATGGAACCATAAAGGTCGGGTCGAGGGTTATAGCTGGGACCGTCCTGGCCCGGATCGGCGCCGGCGAGGACGGCATCGACCCCCACATCAACTTCGCCATCCGCCCGGCCGGCAAAGGCGCGCCGCGGATCGACCCGAAGCCGATCCTCGACGGCTGGAAGCTGCTCGAGGCGACGGCGATCTACCGCGCCAAGGGCAAGAGCCCGTTCGCCGCGAAGCTCAGCGGCGCCGGCGTGCTGCTGCTGCCCAAGGAGATGCTGGCGCGCCGCGTGCTCGCCGACGAGCGGATCGAAGTATCGGACTGCGACCGGTTCGAAATCCGCGCCGGCCAGATCGACCGCCGCCTGCTGGCCGCGCTCGCCTACCTCTCCAGCCAGGGATTCCGCCTGACGATCACCTCGATGCTCTGCGGCCGCCATGGCAGCATCACTACCAGCGGCAACATCTCCAACCACTCATTTGGCAACGCGGCCGACATCGCCCTGATCGACGGGGTGCCGGTGCTAGGCCACCAGGGCCCGGGCTCGGTCACCGAAGAGCTGCTGAGGACGGTGCTCCAGCTGCAGGGAACGATGGTCCCCGACGAGCTGATCTCGCTGCAGGAACTGGGCGGTCCGAGCTTCGCCATGAGCGATCACGCCGACCACGTTCACATCGGCTACAGCCCCGTGGGCGGGGCCGGCGCGGAAGCACAGTTCGTGCAGCTGCTCAAACCCGACCAGTGGATGCGGCTGACCGACCGGCTGGAGCGGATCGACAACCCGGACGTGCCGACCGAGCCCTCCAAGTTCGCCCTTCCCGCCGAGAAGCAGCGGGACGAGGGCGGCGCCGGCAACGGCGACTGAGCGCCGAGATTCGGGAGAATCGGGTCTTCTGGCCCAGCACTTCGGATTCGTGCAGTTCGAGTTCCCCGGCGCGCTCGGCGTGCCCGACGGCCGCTACCTCGCCCGGGAAGAGGACGGGGAGCGGGTGCTCGTGGTCGAAACGGCCGGTGCTCCGCCACCCCCGCGGCGACGGCGACGGCGGCCGAAGGACTCGGCGCTCGGCGACGAGCCGGCGTCGCTGCCCCTGACCCGGGTCACCGCCGTGCGGGCGCAGGAGCCGTTCGGGTCGGCCGCGGATGCGGGCGCCTGGCTCGAGGGGACGATCGCCTCCGAGGACGCGACCGACGCCGCGGTCGGCGCCGGGATCGCCCTGCTCAACCGGGCGCTCCACGCGAATGCGGTGGCGAGCGCCGACCCGCTCGGCGCAGAGCTCGGCGCAGAGCGGGCGTCCGTCGTACGAATCGGCCACGGCAGCGGCAAGGAGGTCGCGGTCGGCCGTTTCGAGGCGGCGCGCGAGGTCGACGCACGGAGTGCCGGCTCGTCGCGGCGGCGGGACGAGGAGCTGCGCCCCCAGGAGCGCCTCGCCGCAGTCCTCGGCGGCCGCGAGAGCGTCGACGCCTGCGAGACCCTCCTCCTGCGCGCCCGAGCCGACCTCGACGCCGGCCGCCAGCGCGAGGCCGCCCTCCAGCTCCGAGTTGGACTGGAGGCTCTCCTCATAGAGCTTGACGGGGCCTTGGCTGACTCCAGCCATCAGGAGGACATGGCTGAGCTGGGTGAGCGACGGCAGCAAGCTGGCAACGCGGCCAACGCAGCCCTCCGCGGCGATCTCTCCGCCGATGACAAGCGCAATGTCACCGACCTGCTGGAGACCTGCGAGCGAGTCCTCCGTCGTCGGCGCGTCTTGCGCGGGTGAGGCGGGGACACCCCCGCCCGGACAAACGCCGGGCTAATTAGCCCGGCGTTTTGAGTATCCGCCCGTTCGGGGGTGTCCCCGCCTCACAGCGACAGGCGCCGAGCGACGATGTCGTCGAGCAGAGAGGTGGCTATGTGGTGGGCTTCCTCAAGTGCGATGCCCTCCAGCGAAGGGATGCCGATCACGGTTAGGCCTGCTGCCCTAGCGGCGGCCACACCGGTGGGTGAGTCCTCCAGTGCTACGACGTCAGGTCCTGGTTCGACTTTCAGGCGGCGGCAGGCCTCGAGGTAGGGCTCCGGAGATGGCTTGGGTGCAGCTACTTCGTGGGCGCTGAGGACGACGTCGAAGCGGTCCTCGAAGCCGGCTATCTCCAGCGAGCGGCGGACGAAGACTAGAGGTGAGTTGGAGACGAGTCCGATCGGGGTTCCGCGTTGCTTGAGCGCGTGCAACAGCTCGCGCGCGCCGACCATCGCCTCCACCCCGTGCTCGAGCTCGGCTACGACCAGCTCGTTCAGCTCCTCGATCAGCTCGCCCGCCCGCCCCGGCTCGTCGAGGCGCTGCTCGAGGATGGCGCCGGCGATCTCGGCCGAGGTGCCGACCAGCTCGCGCTTGTTGGCGGGGGTGAAATCCAGCCCGCGCCGCTCGAAGAGGTCCTGCTCGGCCCGCGTCCAGACCGACTCGGTGTCGAGCAGCAGCCCGTCGTTATCGAAGACCACCGCCGCAGGGGCGGCCAGGGCGCCGTTGCCCGGCTCTGCCATCGCTACGCGAGCGCCGCCAGAACGGCGCCCAGCTCCTCATCGACCTCGCCATCCAGCTTCAGCGCCGCGACATCGTCATATGGCGTGGCGCTCTTGGTGACTATGGCCAGCCGCCCGCCGCAGGCAAGGGTCACGTCGGGAAGCCCCGCCACCGGGTGCACGACGAGCGAGCTGCCCACGCAGAGCATCAGCTCGGCGCGCGCCGCGAGCTCCTGCGCCTGCCGCATCGCCGCCTCCGGCAGCATCTCGCCGAAGAGGACCACGTCGGGCTTCACCGTGCCGCCGCAGGAGGCACAGGCGGCCACCCCGTCGGCGCCGAAGAGAGCGTCGACCTCCTCGATCCCGTAGGAGGCGTCGCAGCCGCGGCAGGTCGAGGTCGCGATTGAGCCGTGCACCTCGACCACGTTGCGCGAGCCGGCCGCGCGGTGGAGGCGATCGATGTTCTGCGTGATCGTGCCCGCCAGCAGGCCGCGCCGCTCGAGCTCGGCCAGCGCCTCGTGCGCGGCGTTCGGCCGTTTGTCGCCGAGCGAGTGGAAGCGCGGCCGGTAGTAGGACCAGAAGCGGGCGGGGTCGCGCTCGAAGACGTCGATATGGGCGACCTCCATCGGGTCGACGTTCTCCCACAGCCCCGTCTCCGGCGTCCTGAAGTCCGGAATCCCAGAGGGCACCGAGACCCCCGCCCCGGTCAGCGCCACGGTGCACGCGGACTCGCGAATCAGCTCCGCCAGCCGCTGCACCCCTGTGGACTCGTGCTCTTGCGCCCGCGCGCTCACGCGCGGGATCATCTCAGAGCCGTGCCGGCTCTCAGGGTGCCGGGCGGTAGGTCCCGAAAGCCCAGAGGGTGCCCTCCGGGTCGCGGACCGTGAAGTCGCGGGAGCCGTAGTCGGTGTCGGTCAGCTCCAGGGCTATGTCGGCACCGGCGCCGCGAGCCCGCTCGTAGAGCGAATCGACGTCGTCGATGGCGACGTAGACGAGCGAGCCACCCGCCGGCAGGCTGCGGAACGGCTCGCGCCCGACCCCGGCCGTGCCCAGCATCACCACCGTCGAGTCGAGGGCCACCTCCGCGTGGACGACGTTGCCGTCCTCGTCCTGGTGAACTTCGCGCCGTTCGAACCCGAGCGTGCGCTCGAGCCAATCGATCGCACGCTCGGCATCCGCATAGAGCAGGTTCGGGTAGAAGGCCGGTGCGGTCATCGGTTGTCCCCTGCCCCCGGCGAACGGGTCCGAAACCCCTACTTGCCGCTCCACTTGGGGGTTCGCTTGGCCAAGAAGGCGCCGATTCCCTCCTTGGCGTCCTCGCTGGCGAAGGCGGCTGCGAAGGCCTGCTTCTCGGCCTCGATGCCCTCATCGAGGTCGCCCTTGTGGGACGCGGTCTTGATCTGCGCGCGGGCGACCGGCGCCTGGCCGGCCAGCTTGCGCGCCCACATCAGCGCCGTCTCGAACAGCTCGTGGTCGGGGACGACGCGATTGACGAGGCCGAACTCGAGCGCCTCGCCGGAGAGGATCGCGTCGCCGACCAGGTTCATCTCCAGCGCTTTGTTCGGACCGACCAGGCGCGGCAGGCGCTGGGTGCCGCCGAAGCCGGGGACGATCCCCAGCTTGATCTCCGGCTGGCCGAAGACGGCGGCCTCGGCGGCGATCCGCACGTCGCAGGCCATCGCCAGCTCGCAGCCGCCGCCGAAGGCGATCGAGTTGACCGCGGCGATCGTCGCCACGCTGTCGCTGCCGAAGTCGCGCAGCAGCGCGTGGGCGGCGTGGAGCAGCTCCTCGCCGGACCCCTCGTCCATCTGGGTGAAGGCCTTGATGTCGGCGCCGGCCGAGAAGACCACCGGGATCGAGGAGGCGACGACCATCGCCCCGACCTCGCCTGCAGCCTTCACCCTCTCCCAGACCGTCCCCAGGTCGCGGATCGTGTCGGGGGAGATCGCGTTCATCGGCGCGTTGGCGAGCCAGGCGATCGCGACGTCGCCGCGCGTCTCCAGCTTCACCGTCTCGGCCTGCTCGCCCTCGTCGGGCTGCGGGTAGGGGTAGAAGCCCTGGCCGGATTTCAGCCCGAGCCGCCCCTGTGCGACGAGGCGGCGCAGCGTCACCGGCGCCGCAAAGCGCTCGCCGAACTTCTCCTCCAGCCGCCCGAGCTGCTCCAGCACAGCGTCGAGTCCGAGCAGGTCGGCCTTCCAGAAGGGCGGGAAGATGCCTTTGCGCGGGTCGAGCCCGGCCCCGGTCATCATCCCCAGGTCGATGTCGCGGACCGAGCAGACGCCCTCCTCGACCAGCAGGCAGGCCTCGATCAGGGCCCGGCCGGCGAACATCGCGACCAGCTCCTCGGCGTCGGGCTCGGCCTCGCCGGGGACGGTCTGCTCGCCGTCCTTGTAGAAGCCCTCGCCGCCGCTCTTGGCGCCGAGCTTGCCCTCGGCGACCAGGCCCTGCAGGCCCTTGTGGACGTAGAAGCCCTCGCCGTAGGAGTCGGCCAGGTGCTCGGCGGTATGCAGCGCGATGTCGAGCCCGAGCAGGTCGGTGAGGAAGAAGGGACCCATCGGGGCGGCTTTGGCCGCGGTGATCGCCTCGTCGATCGCCTTCAGCGAGAGGCCCTGCTCTTCCTGCGCCCGCCAGATCTCACCCATCGTCGCCATCAGCACCCGGTTGACGACGAAACCGGGGACCTCGCCGCAGACGATCGGCTGCTTCTTGATCGCCTGGGCGAAGTTGTAGGCGGCGGTGGCGGTCTCCTGCGAGGTGTCGTCGCTGGCGATCACCTCGACCAGCGGCATGATCGAAGCCGGATAGAAGAAGTGGAAGCCGACCACCTTGTCGGGTCGCAGCGTCGCTTCGCCGATCTCGGTGATCGAGAGCGAGGAGGTGTTGGAGGAGAGGATCGCGTGCCCCGGGGTGGCGGCGTCGAGCTCGCGGAAGACGGCCTGCTTGATCTCCATCTTCTCCGGGACCGCCTCGACCACGAAGTCGACGTCGCCGAAGTCGGCGTAGCTGGTGGTGCCCGAGATCAGGCCCATCATCTCGGCGAGACGCGCGTCGGCCTGCTCCTGGGTCAGCTTCTCCTTCTTGACCAGGCGGGCGAGCTGGCCCTCGGTGACGGCGCGGGCCTTCTCCACCGCGGCATCGACGAACTTGCGGTCGATGTCCTTGACGACGACTGGGATGTCGGAGGCGGCGATCGCCTGTGCGATCTCACCGCCCATGGTGCCGCCGCCGACGACGGCGGCCTTCGAGACGAACATTTCGGTCGATTCCTCCAGATCGGGGACCGGCGAAGGCTATATCCCGACCGCCACCACGGGGCTCAGCTTTTAGGGAGTTTCTGTCGATAGAAGTCTTTCATGCGCAGGGGCATGTACATCTTTCTCGCGATTTGCTGCGCTTTCGTGACGATCGGGGTCGGCAGCGCCACGGCGAAGACCCCGTCGGCGAAGCTGACGCCGAGCGGCCGTGCCGTGCCGCCTCCTTCGGCCCCGCCTTCGGTCAAGGCGATGATCCGCGCCGCCAATCACATCCGCCACCGGCCCTACCGCTGGGGCGGCGGTCACCGCAACTGGAACTCGCGCGGCTATGACTGCTCGGGCTCGGTCAGCTACGTGCTGCACGCCGCCGGCCTGCTCGACTCGCCGCTCGACTCGCGCGGCTTCATGCGCTGGGGAGGCGGTGGGCCGGGGAGCTGGGTGCGTATCTACGCCAACAGCGGACACGTCTTCGCCGTGATCGCCGGCCTGCGCTGGGACACCTCCAGCGACGAAGGCGACGGCCACGGGCCCGGCTGGAGCGAGGAGATGCGCTCGGGCCACAGCTTTCGGGTCCGCCATCCGCTCGGTCTGCTGCAGGCCCGCTGAAGCTTTTTACCCCCGGCAGGGGGCACGATCCTCCGTAGGGCTTCGCGATCGACGCTCCTCCCTGCGGATAACGGCCATATCCGATCGTTGTACGGCGGTACAAAGGCATTTCGCGCGCCTTCCCATTACGCTGCTTGGGCTCTTCTAGGGAGTTAGACCGGTAACCGATCGCGCTCGCAGGGCGGGCGCGCCGCAAGCGAGGGACTGACACAGCGATGACTCGTATCCGCCAGCAGAACGTGACCGCCGCGCAGTGGAGCTCCAACGGGGAGGCGCTCGGCGCGCTCGACCTGACCCTGCCCGAGAACGACCCCTTCGGCGCCAACGTCTTCTCCGTCGCCGTGCAGCGCGAACGGCTGCCCGCCGACGTCTTCGAGAAGCTGCAGGCGACCCTGGCCGACGGCGTGGCGCTCGACCCGAGCCTCGCCGACGCCGTCGCCGAGGCGATGAAGGAGTGGGCGCTGGAGAACGGCGCCACCCACTTCACCCACATGTTCCAGCCGCTGACCGGCTCGACCGCGGAGAAGCACGACTCCTTCTTCGACCCCGGCGAGGAGGGCACCGCGCTGGCCGGCTTCTCCGGCAAGGAGCTGATCCAGGGCGAGCCCGACGCGTCCTCCTTCCCGACCGGCGGCGTCCGCGCCACCTTCGAGGCGCGCGGCTACACCGCCTGGGACCCGACCTCTCCCGCCTTCATCCTCGAGAACCCGAACGGGGCCCTGCTCTGCATCCCGACCGCGTTCGCCTCCTGGACCGGCGAGGCGCTCGACGGCAAGATCCCGCTGCTGCGCTCGATGGACGCCCTCTCCCGCTCCGCGATCAAGGCGCTGCGGCTACTCGGCGACGAGGACAGCAAGCGCGTCTTCACCACCGTCGGCGCCGAGCAGGAGTACTTCCTGATCGACGAGCAGTACTTCTTCGAGCGTCCCGACCTGATCTCCACCGGCCGCACCCTGTTCGGCGCCAAGCCGCCGAAGGGCCACGAGCTCGACGACCACTACTTCGGCTCGATCCCGGAGCGCGTGCTCGCCTGCATGCTCGAGGCGGAGCTGGAGATGCGCAAGCTCGGCATCCCGGTCAAGACCCGCCACAACGAGGTGGCGCCGGCCCAGTACGAGATCGCGCCCGTCTTCGAGAACTCGAACGTCGGCTCCGATCACCAGCAGCTGATGATGCAGGTGCTGGAAAGCGTCGCCCGCCGCTACGGCCTCGTCTGCCTGCTGCACGAGAAGCCGTTCGCCGGCGTCAACGGCTCGGGCAAGCACAACAACTGGTCGATGGGGACCGACACCGGGTCCAACCTGCTCGACCCGGGCAAGACGCCCGCCGACAACATCCACTTCCTCTTCTTCTGCGCCGCGGTGATCCAGGCGGTCAACAAGCACCAGGGGCTGCTGCGCGCCTCGGTCGCCAACATCGGCCAGGACCACCGCCTGGGCGCCAACGAGGCGCCGCCGGCGATCATCTCGATCTTCCTCGGCGGCGAGCTGGAGAAGGTCTTCGAGGCGATCGCCACCGGCGAAGGGGACCCGAACACGCCGGCGTCGTTCCTCGAGCTGGGGGCCACGGTGCTGCCGTCGCTGCCGATGCACGGCGGCGACCGCAACCGCACCTCGCCCTTCGCCTTCACCGGCAACAAATTCGAGTTCCGGGCGCTGGGGTCGAGCATGTCCCTTGCCTTCCCCAACACCGTGCTCAACACGATCGCCGCCGAGGCGATCGACGAGCTCGCCGACAAGCTGGAGGCGAAGATCTCCGGTGGCACGGACGTCGCCGAGGCCGTGATCGAGGTCGTCAAGGAGTCCTACGCTGCCAACAAGCAGGTCTGCTTCGGCGGCGACAACTACGACGAGGCCTGGCACGCCGAGGCTGAGCAGCGCGGGCTGAAGAACCTGCGCACCACGCCCGACGCGCTGCCCGAGGTGCTCGCCGAGGAGACGGTCGCCGCCTTCGAGAAGTACGAGGTGCTCTCCAAGCGCGAGCTGGAGTCGCGTTACGAGGTCTGGATCGAGCAGTATGCGCTCCGCGCCAACATCGAGGCGGAGACCACGCACTCGATCGCCAAGACGATGATCCTGCCGGCGGCGCTGCGCTACATGGCGCTGATCAAAGACTCCGGCGTTGCCGAGGGCGTGGCGGCCGAGCTCAAGGAGGCCCTCGAAGCACTCGGAAAGTCGCTGGCAGAGCTCGAGGAAGCCAACACCTACCCGGACGAGCTCGAGGGCCTCGACCTGGCGATCCACGCCCGCGACAAGCAGATCGCCGCGATGGCTCGGGTCCGCGAGGCAGCCGACAAGCTCGAGAAGGTCGTCGCCGACGACCTCTGGCCGCTGCCGAAGTACGAGGAGATGCTGTTCATCAAGTAACTGGGGGCGGCAGCCCCGCTCCCCCCGTGAGGGGGTTGAGGTCGGCGAGGAGCTCGAGCAGGCGAGGCTCGGGCTCTTCGTCGTCGATGACGACGGCGCTGCCAGGCCAGGCGTAGCGCAGGTAGCGCGCGTAGGCCTGGCGCGAGCCGAGGTCCGGCTCGTAGATCCAGGAGCCCGTGTTCCAGTAGCGGGTGCGCGAGTCGCCGCCGGCGCGGACGTCGGCCAGCGGCTGGTGGGTGTGGGCGAAGACGATGCGGTCTGTCTCCCTGTCCCAGTCGAGGTTCCCGACCACCCGGGCGAAGGCCTCGAGCGCGTGCTCTGAGGGATCGCTGGGCGAGACGACGCTGGCGGCAGGGTAGGTGGGTCGCGGCCAGGCTGCCTCGGGCGCGGGCTGTTCGCGGCGCTGGCGTGTGGCCTCGGCGCGGACCACCGAGTCGAAGTGCTCGTCGCTGGGCAGGCGCTCGGCCCCCGCGTCCTCGCCGACGCCGCGGTCGCGCAGCTCGGCGGCGAGCCGCTTGGCGCCGCGCAGCGGCAGGCCGAGGGCCGCGCCGACCCGGCCGACGCGCTGCGCGGCGCGAAAGACGTTCTGCTGAGCGTGGGTGCCGTGCGGCATCTGGGCGGCGATGTAGAGCCACTCGGTGAGCAGGGTGGTCACCGACTCGTAGTCCTCGATCGTCTTGGGGTCCTCCGGCCCACCGGTGGCGATCGCCCAGAGCGTCCGGGTAAGCAGCCGGTCGCCGCGCGAGCCGGCGAGCCGCGCGTGCGGGTCGAGGTAGTGACCGTGGGTGCAGAGGACGCCGGCGAAGCTGTGGGTCGGGTAGGCGATCTCGATCTCGACCCCGGGCAGCCGGCGGGCGAGGAAGGAGCGGAAGAACCCGGGGCCGGGCCGGTCGGGATCGTCGCCGGCGAGCCGGCTCCCCTCCACCGTGGGCGAGAGGCCGGAGGCCAGCTGGGCCTCGAGCCGGTTCTCGGCGTCGCGGTGGACGAGGTGGTGGTCGTGGTTGCCGGCGAGGAAGACGAGCCGCTTGCCCGGCAGCTTCTCGGCGATCAGCCGCAGCAGGCCGTCGGAGGCGTCCACCGCCTCGGCGACCGAGCCGAAGAGGAAGTCGAAGAGGTCGCCGAGGAAGATCAGCTCGTCGATCCCCTCCAGCGCCGGCGCCAGCCGTTCGAGGTAGGCCTCCTCCCGCAGCAGGTCCCGCCCGGTCCAGGCGCCGAAGTGCGTGTCGGAGATGACCAGGGCGCGCATCGCGCGAATCCTCTCAGTCAGAGGTGCGGGCGGAAGTGATGGTGCCGGTGGCGTCGCTCGGGGGCCGGATCGCGGAGCAGCAGCGCGCAGGCGATGCCGCCGAGCAGGACGACACCGGCCTCGACCGCGAAGGCGGCGGAGTAAGCGGAGGCGTCGGGGGCTTCGGCGCCGTCGCTCGAAAGCCGCAGGACCACTCCAAGCACCATCGTGCCCGCCGCGGCACCGACCCAGCGGACGGTGAGAACGAGGGCGTTGGCGTCGCCGCGCTCCTCGGCGCTGACCGCGTTGCTGAGCCCGGTGAGCAGCGAGGTGAACATCGGCGAGAGCGAGACGCTGAGCACCGCGAGGGCCGGCAGCAACAACAGGTAGTCCGCTCGGTCGACGAAGAGGGCGATCCAGGCGAACGCGGCCGTCGAGGCGAGAAATCCGCCCAGCGCCGGACGGCGGGCGCCGAAGCGGTCGGTCCAGCGGCCGGCGGCGAAGCAGAAGTAGGGAACGCCCACTAGCGCCGGCAGCATCGCCAGCGAGGCGTGCAGCGCTCCGTAATCGAGCACGTGCTGGAAGTAGGTGGCGATGTAGACGATGAAGCCGTTGAGGATGAACTGCGCGGCGAACATCGAGACGACGATGCCGACGATGACGCGGCGGCTGAGCAAGCGGAGGTCCAACAGCGGGTGCTCGCTGCGCAGCTCCAGCACGGCGAAGCAGGCAAGCACCCCGACCCCCGCTGCGAAGAGGGCGACGGTGGCGGCGGAGTCCCAGCCCCAGGCGAGCGCCTGCATCATCGAGACGAGCAGGGCGGTGAGACCGATCATCAAGACCGCCAGGCCGGTGCCGTCGAAGGGCTGCGGCTCGCCCACCGGCCTGTTGTCGACCCGAAGCCAGCCGATGGCCGCGACGCCGAGCCCGACCGCGAGCTGCAACACGAACATCGCGCGCCAATCGACCGCCTCGGTCAGCAGGCCCGCCATCAACGGGCCGATCACGAACACCGTCGCGCCGATCGCGGAGTAGAGGCCGATCGCCGCGCCGCGGTTCTCGAGCGCGACCCGGTTGGCGATCATCGCGGCGCTGGAGGGGTAGAGCGTAGACGCGCCGATCCCGGCGACGGCGATCCCGGCGATCAACCAGACGAAGCTCTGGGAGACCGCGGCGGCGAACGACCCCAGCGCGAAGATCGGCAGCGCGACGAGCAGGACGCGGCGGTGGCCGTAGTAGTCGCCGAGCCGCCCGCCGGGGGCGGCGAACAGCGCCAGGGTGAGGAAGAAGGAATTGACGACCCACTGCGCCTCGGTGTCGGAGAGGCCGAGGTCCCGCTCGATCGTCGGCTGCAAGACACCCAGGGCCGTCTGTCCCAAATAGCAGGTGAAGAAGGCGAGGCCGCCGAACCAGAGCGTCCAGCGGCCGAGCTGCGACCCAGAGGCGTCGGTCACGCGCGGGACAGTACCCGCATCCCCAGACCGCCCTTCGGCGAGAGCGTCGGCATCTGCCGCACGGTCATCGTGCGGCCGGGAAGCGCGTCGAGGCGCAGTCGCTGCAGCAGCATCGTCGCCACCAGCTTCACCTCGGTCTGACCGAAGCGCTTGCCGATGCAGATCCGCTGGCCGCCGCCGAAGGGGACGTAGGCGCCGCGCGGCAGCGCCGCCTTGCGCTCGCGCGTGAAGCGCTCGGGGATGAACGCCTCGGGCTCGGGGAAGACCTCGGGAATGCGGTGGCTGGCCCAGGAGCAGTAGTTGACGTAGGCGCCCCTGGGGACGGTGTAGCCGCCGAACTCGAACTCGCGCACGGCACGGCGCGGCCCGATCCAGGCCGGCGGGTAGAGGCGCAGCACCTCGTCGAGGACCATGTCCAGGTAGGGCATCTCCTCAAGCGCATCGACGCTCGGGGGCTCGCCGCCGAGCACCCGGTCCTGCTCCTCGCAGAGCCGCTCGGTCGCGTCGGGGTGGCGGGCCAGCTCGTGCATCATGAAGGTCAGGGTCGAGGTCGAGGTGTCGTGGCCGGCGAACATCAGGGTCATCACCTGGTCGCGCACCTCGCGGTCGGTGAACGCCTCGCCGGCCTCGCCGCGGGCGCCGAGCAGGAGGCTGAGGATGTCCTGGCGCTCGTCGTCGGGGACGGCGCGGCGGCGCTCGATCTCGCCGAAGACGATCTCGTCGAGCACCTGTCGCGAGGCGAGCAGCTTGCGCCAGGGCGAGCCCGGCCCGCGCAGCAGCCGCAGCGGGTAGTCGATCCCGTAGAAGCCGAGGGCCCGCTCGAAGTGCTCGGCCGCGACGGCGCCCTTGCCGGCTTCGTCTGGATCGAGCCCGAGCAGGGCGCGCATCGCGATCCGCATCGCCAGGTTGCGCATCCAGTCGTAGATGTCGACCACGGTGTCGGGACGCAGGGCGCCGATCGCCGCTTCCGCCTCGACCACCATCGCCTCCACCGACGCGGTCAGCTGGCGGCGGTGGAAGGCCGGCATCATGATCGCCCGCGCCCGGTCGTGGTAGTCGTCGTCGATCGTCAGGAGGCCGTCGCCGAGCAGCGGGATCAGGTCGCCGAAGCTCGACTCGCGCCAGTGGAAGTTCTCCGGGTGGCCGACGGTGACGAAGTGGTTGGCTTCGGGCCCGAGCATGAAGACGACTCGCGAGTGGAGCAGCCGCATGCTGAAGATCGGGCCGTGCTCTTCGTAGGCACCGAGCAGCAGCGGCAGCGGGTCGTGGGCGATCTGGTGGGTGCGGGCGAGGCTGAAGTCGCCGGGCCCGGGCGGGAACTTGCCCCGCCCGCGCCACTCGGCGCGGATGTCGTCGGCCACCCGCCGCACCGGGTTGTCCGACATCTGCGGCGGCTTGGCGACGGGAATTGCGGTCTCGGTCGGCATCGCCCTGGATGCTAGCTGGCTGACCGGCCAGTCGAGGCCGTGGCGGCGAGCTGCCCGCAGGCGGCGTCGATGTCGCGGCCGCGGGTGAGGCGAACGGTGGCGGCGAGGCCGTGCTCGGCGAGGATCGCCCGGAAGCGCTCGATCCGCTCCGGCGAGGAGCCGTCGTAAGCGCCCGTCGGGTTGTAGGGGATCAAGTTGACCTTGTAGGCGCGGCGGTCGAGCAGGGCGGCGAGCTGGCGCGCGTGCTCGGGCAGGTCGTTGACCCCGTCCAGCATCACGTACTCGACGAAGACCTTGCGCCGGCGCTGGGCGCGGTAGCGCTCGCAGGCGGCCAGCACCTCGGCCAGCGGGTAGCGGTCGTTGACCGGCATCAGCTGCGAGCGCAGGCCGTCGTTGGGCGCGTGCAGGGAGAGGGCGAGGCTGAGCGGCATCTCGCATTCCGCGAGGCGGTCGATCCCCGGCACCCAGCCGACGGTCGAGATCGCCGTGCGGCGGTGGGTGACGCCGAGGTCGGGCAGCAGCTCGCAGGCGGCGAGCACCGCGTCGAGGTTCATCGTCGGCTCCCCCATCCCCATGAAGACGACGTGGTCGATCGCTTCGGTGCGGCGGAAGTGCAGCGCCTGGTCGAGTATCTCGTCGGCCGTCAGGTTGCGGCCGAACTTCATCTGGCCGGTGGCGCAGAAGGTGCAGGTCAGCGGGCAGCCCGACTGCGAGGAGAGACAGACCGAGCGGCGCCCGTCGCGGTAGCGCATCAGCACCGCCTCGACTGCCCGCCCGTCGGCGGTGTGGAAGAGTGCCTTGACCGTGCCGTCGTCGGACTTCGCCTCGGCCCGCAACTCGAGGGTCGTGAGCGGCACCGCGGCCGCGAGCGCCTCCCGCAGAGATGCCGGCAGGTTGGTCATCTCCGCGTAGGAGCGTGCCCCGCGCGCCACCCACTCCCAGATCTGGGAGGCGCGGTAGGTCGGCTCGCCGGCCGTGGCGAGGGTCTGACTTAGAAGCGCGCGGTCCACGCGCCCGAGTCTAGGGCGAAGGCGGCGGCGGCTCCGAGGCCGGCGGCTGCTGCTCGGGCGGCAGCGGCTGAGGGTTCAGGTCAGACGTCGGCGGCGGCTCCTGGCCGGGCAGGGCCTCGGCTTCCTGACGCCAGACGTCGTTGAGCGAGACCTGGATGTAGGCCCAGAGGGCGGGTGCGATCAGCACGTAGAGGATGATCGCGATCCAGCCGTTGAGCGGGTCCTTGCCGGCCAGACGCGAGGCGCCCATGACGCGCTTGGTGCCGCGCCAGTAGGTGATCAGCGCCGGCACGATGACGATTCCCCCGGGGAAGAGCGCCAGCACCGAGTTGGTCGGGTTCTGGCCGAGGTCGTAGCCTTTGGCTTTGCCGTAGTCGCGCAGCTCGCGGTTGATCCGGTACCACCAGACGAGGTGGTAGATGCCGAGGGTGACGATCGGCAACAGGGCGGCGGCCCAGGGGCTGCGGATCTTCACCTCGTCCTGGGTGCCGCGGATCTGCATCTCGTAGGCCATGCGGGAGCTCCGTTCTCTGGGAGGCGGGGTGTGACCGACCCTAACCGACCGCAGCGGACCTGACCAGTCGGGGCCGCTCCCTCGCTAGGCCCCGAGGACCTCGGCGGCAACCCGTTCGCCGGCCTGCAGGGCACCCTCCATGTAGCCGCTCCAGACGGTGGCCGTCTCGGTGCCGGCCCAGTGGATGCGGCCGGCGGGCTCGCGCAGGGCGGGGCCACAAGCGGTCCACCCGCCCGGGCCGAAGTTCGAGGTCGGCCCGCCCCCCGACCACTCCTCCGCCGCCCAGGTCTGTTCGGCGTACTCCAGCGGCTGCGCCGCGCGCGCCCCGTAGAGGCGCTCGAAGCAGGCGAGGACGGCAGCGCGGCGCTCGGCCGGCACCAGCGGCGCGATCTGCCGCGCCTCGGGACCGCCGACGAAGCCGAGCAGCACCCCGGCCGAGCCGTTCCGTGGGGAGCTGTCGAAGGTGAGGGTGACGGGGCCGGCGTCGGTGACCGCCTCGCCGCTGAGCCCGTCCTCGCGCCAGAACGGCTCCTCGTACAGCGCCGTGCACTTGGTCAGCGCGCCGGGACGCAGGCGCTCGGCAAGCTCCGGGCGGCCCGGGGGCAGCGGGTCGAGCTCGATCCGGGCGGCGACCGCCGGGGGAGCGGCGACGATCGCCCGCTCGGCCTCGACCTCGACTCCGTCGGCGACGACGCGCAGCCCGGCGGCGCTCTGCTCGATCCGACGCACCGGCGCGCCGAGCCGCACGCGGTCGCCGAGCGTGGCGGCGAGGCCGAGCGGCAGCAGCTGCGCGCCGCCGTCGAGGCGGTCCTGTTGGGCGCCGCCCTCGGTGTCGAGCAGCTTGTCGAAGCCACCCGCGGCGGCGACGTAGAAGAGGACATGCAGCATCGAGAGCTCCTCCGGCCCGGTCCCCCATACGGTGCGCCCGGCGAGCCCGATCAGCTCGCGGGCGACCTCGGTGCGCACGTTGCGCTCGCACCACTCGGCGAGCGTTTCGCCGTCGAGCTCGGCGGCGCGCTCCGCCGCCCAGGGCTCCTCGGCGCCGACCGCCGCGGCGAGGCGGTCGAAGCGGCGGCGGGCGACGAAGATGTCCCAGAGCACGCGCGGTCCGAGCCGCGGGATCGTGCCGCGGTAGCGGCGGCGCTTGCCGTCCACGTCGAGCAGGTTCCGCCCGCCGCCGTGCTGGGGGAAGACCTCGATCCCGAGCTCGCCGGCGAGCCGCTGCACCCGCACGTGGTCGGCGCCGACCCACTGGCCGCCGAGGTCGACCGTCACGCCGCCCCCCAGCGTCGCGTTGAGCAATCGTCCGCCGACCCGCTCCCGCGCCTCCAGCACCACGACCTCGCGGCCGGCGTCGGCGAGCGCCCTTGCGGCGCTCAGGCCCGACAGCCCGGCGCCGATCACGGCGACGTCGACGTTCTCGACCCCTTCCACGCTTAGACCTTCTCACTTCCCGGGGTGCCCGGGAGCGAGTTAGAGTGACTGCCGTGAGCGGGGCCGACGGCATCGAGAGCCTCAGCGCGGCGATCGGGCGCTACAACGACGCCTGGAACGCGCAGGACCTCGACGCGATCGTGGCGATGCACGCGCCGGACATGGTCTTCGCCAACCACACCGCGGGCGAGTCGGCGAGCGGCGAGGAGGTGCGCAGCCACATCGCCTCGATCTTTGCGACCTGGCCCGACCTGAGCTTCGAGACCCGGCGGCTCTACGTGCGCGAGGGGCTGGTCGTACAGGAGTGGACCGCAACCGCCACGCACTCGAACCCGATGCGCCGCGGCGATCTGGAGGCCGCGCCGACCGGCCGCACGATCCGCTGGGACGGGATCGACTCGATCCCCTTCGAGAACGGCCTGGTCAAGCGCAAGGACGTCTACTCGGACTCGGTCTCGATCCTGCGCCAGGTCGGTTTGCTCGACTGAGCCCGAAACTGCATTCGTGCGGCTATAGCGCACTCAAATGCAGTTTCGTTCGACTCAGAGGCCGGCGGCGTCGGCGAGCAGGTCGACCTGGACGGGGTCGGCTGAGCTGGGGCAGAAGAACAGCTCGTCGCAGCCTGCCTCCTCGTAGGCCGCAAGGAGCTGCTTGACCGCGTCGGCGTCCTTGGCGGCGGAGCCGGCGATCATCGCGGCGATCTCCTCGCCGAGCCAGGCGTAGTAGTCCATCAGGTTGTCGCGCAGATCCTCATCGGCGCGCTCGCCGAGCGAGAAGTAGGCGAGCGCCATCAGGTGCGGCTCGCCGTCGCGGCCGGCGGCGGCCCAGGCGGCCTTCGCCTCCTCGATCCCCAAGCGGGCCATGTCGGGACCCGAGCCGGCGGCGATCCAGCCGGCGGCGAAGCGCGCTGCGCGAGCGTAGGAGGCGGGAGCGTGGCCGCCGACGATCAGGCGCGGGGCGTCGCCGCGGGTAGGGCCGACCTCGTCCCCTGCCCACACCTCCTCGATCCGTTCGAGCATCTCGTCGAGACGCTTGCCGCGCCGCTTCGGCTCGATCCCGCTGACCGCGTAGTCGTCGTCGCGGGCGCCGATGCCGACGCCGAGCGTCAGCCGGCCGTCGGAGAGCGCGTTGACGCTCAGCGCCTGCTTCGCCAGCTCGACCGCGTTGGTGCGCAGCGGCGCGAGCAGGACGGTGGTCGCGAGCCCGATCCGCTCGGTGACCGCAGCTGCCGCCGCCAGCGCGACCAGCGGCTCGTAGTTGTCGTAGACGACGCGGTCGATCGTGCCCAGGCTGGAGAAGCCGCGCCCCTCGGCCCGCCGCGCCCACTCGGTCAGCTGCGCGCCGGTCGCGCCGGGAACCGAATTAGGAAGTGCGATGCCTACGTCCATATCCTTGTCCTGGCCGACTCAGCCGTAGCGCTCGCCGATGATCGCCCGCAGCTTGTCGCGATCGTGGCGGGCATGGACGCGGCGCACCGTGCCAGAGCGCGAGCGCATCACCAGCGATTCGGTGCTGGCCCCGGGCCCGCGGTAGCGGACGCCCTGCAGGACGTCGCCGTCGGTGACGCCGCTGGCGGAGAAGAAGACGTCGTCGCCGGAGCAGAGGTCGTCGGCGGTGAGGACGCGGTCGAGGTCGTAGCCGGCGTCGAGCGCGGCGCTGCGCTCCTCGTCGTCGCGCGGCCAGAGACGGCCCAGCAGCTGGCCGCCCATCGACTTCAGCGCGGCGGCGGAGAGCACGCCCTCGGGCGTGCCGCCGATCCCCCAGAGCAGGTCGACCGGGGAGCGGTCGCGAGACCGCGAGCAGGGCGGCGGAGACGTCGCCGTCGGTGATCAGGCGGATCCGGCCGCCGGCCTCGCGCACTTCGCTCATCGCCTCCTCGTGGCGGGGGCGGTCGAGCATGACGACGGTGACGTCGCCGACGGTTGCCGCCCTTGCGCTCGGCGATCAGCTTCAGCGTCTCCGGCAGCGGCCGGTCGAGGTCGAGCAGGTCGGCGATCTCCTCGCCGCCCGCCATCTTTTCCATGTAGACGCAGGGGCCGGGGTCGAACATCGTGCCGCGCTCGGCCAGGGCGATCACCGCGAGCGCGCTGGGCATGCCGAGCGCGCAGAGCCGCGTCCCCTCGAGCGGGTCGACGGCGATGTCGACGACCGGCGGGCTGCCGTCGCCGATCTGCTCGCCGTTGTAGAGCATCGGCGCCTCGTCCTTCTCGCCCTCGCCGATCACGACGACGCCGTCCATCGAGACCGAGTCGAGGACGAAGCGCATCGCGTCGACCGCGGCCTGGTCGGCGGCGATCTTGTCGCCGCGGCCGACCCAGCGGGCGGCGGCCAGCGCCGCCGCCTCGGTCACCCGCACCAGCTCCAGGGCGAGGTTGCGGTCCGGTTTCTGCGGCGAGGTCTCCCCCATCGGCGCCGCAGCCTATAGGGTCGCCGCATGGCTCAGCGATGGGGACTGACGCTGCCGCTGCCGGGTACGCCGCTGGCCGCCCACGAGGAGCACGTCAAGCGCGCCGAGGCGACCGGCTACACCGACTTCTGGAGCGGCGAGACCAACGGGCCGGACGGCTTCACGCCGCTCGCCCTGAGCGCCGCCTGGACCGAGCGGGCGCGGCTCGGCACCGGGATCGTCGGCGTCTTCCAGCGCGGCCCGGCGCTGCTGGCGCAGGAGGCGGCGGCGCTCGCCGACGCCTCGCGGGGGCGCTTCGTGCTCGGCATCGGCTCCTCCTCGGACCGCATCGTCGAAGGCTGGAACGGGATCCCCTTCGAGCGGCCGCTGAGCAAGGTGCGCGAGACCCTCGAGTTCCTGCGGGCCGCGCTCGACGGCGAGCGCACCGCGAGCGGCTTCAAGCTGGAAACCGCGCCGGCCGAGCGGGTGCCGATCGTGCTCGCGGCGCTGCGCGGCAAGATGCTGGACCTGGCGGTCGAGCGCGCCGAGGGCGCCTTCACCAACTTCCTGCCGCTGGGCGGCCTGCCCAAGGTGACCGCGCAGCTCGAGGACGCGCCGCGATGGCTTCGAGCTGCTCTGCCGCTTCTTCTGCCTGCCGGGCGAGCGCGAGGCGGTCGAGCCGCTGGCCCGCTTCATGTTCTCCTCCTACATCACCGTCCCCGTCTACGCCGCCTTCTACCGCTGGCTCGGCTACGGCGAGCAGATCGACGCGATGGTCGCCGCCTGGGAGGCCGGCGACCGCCAGGGCGCGGCCGCGGCGGCGCCCTGGGAGCTGATCGAGGACATGTTCGTCTTCGGCACCCCCGAGCAGATGCGCGAGCGGCTCGACGCCTTCGTCGCCGGCGGCATCACCCTGCCGATCCTCACCCCGATCGTGCCGCCCGACAAGCTCGGCGAGACGATCGAGGCGCTGGCCCCCTAGTCCAGGCCTCTCAATACTCGACCTCGGCGCCGAGCCCGAAGGAGCGGTCGGCGGCGAGTTCGACGATTTTGTCGACGATCGGCGCGTGCCAGCCTTCCTTTTTCGATCGGGTTGCGATCGTCTCCACCGCCATCCCGACCCGCGTCGCCGTGGTCGACGCCAGCCCGCGCAGGACTTCGAAGTCGAACTCGCATTCTTCGCAGACTTCGGCCAGTTCCAGCAGGTACGACGTTTCCTGGTACTCCTCGGAGATCACCAGGCCGTGGTGGATCGGGTCGTCGTAGACGACGGTCGAGGTGATGTCGGTGAGCGGCGCCAGCCGCCACTTCCGTTCCAACCCGGCGAGCGAGGTCTTCTCGCGATCGATCAAGGCGTAGTTCTCGCCGTGCGCGTCGCCGTTGCCGAGGATGTAGTTGCAGAAGGCGGCGGTCAGCAGATTCACCACTTCGTCGGGGCGGCTGACCGCGTTGAGCAGCCCGCGGGCTTCGGTCCAGCCCGGGGCTTCGCTCTCGTCGCTCTCCTCGTCCGCGTAGGACGGGATGCCGAGCGCCTGGCAGAAGGACTCGCAGTGGAGCCGCTTGACGTCCAGACCGTCATCGCCGACCAGGCGGTCGTAGCGCGGCGAGACGAGGCAGCGCCGGCCGGCGATCTGCTCCACGGTCGCCTTGGCGACGGGCAGCCCGACCTGGCGGCAGACCGTCATGCAGAACATCTCGTTGGCGACGTATTCGGGGTATTCGCCGGTCTCGGGCTTGATCACATGCGTGCTCGGGAAGCCGGCCTCGGGCCAGGCCCAGCGACCCCCCGCCTCGTCGCGAACGAGACTGAGCTTGTGGCGGAGGCCGGGCAGGGCGAAACGCATTCGCTGCGGGCGGTCCGAGCTGAAGAGACGGGGCGGGGGCGGCTTCACGACTTCCGCCAGTTCGTCCGTGCCCAGCCAGGCGATCGCGTCGGGGTCGGGCGGCCGCAGGGCCTCCCCCGCGGGCAGGAAGGTGACGGCGCCCGGACAATCGTGGCCGAGCTCGGCGAGCAGCAGGTATCCGTCGGTCGCGTCGATGCCGAGCTCGCGCCCCAGCCGCTCGCGGCGCGGGCCTTCGGGCAGAAGCCCCTCGACGTAGGCGCTGGTGGCCTCGGCGCTATAGGGCTCGGGGCGGGCTGGAAGCGAGTTGCTCAGCAGCGCCTTCCCCGGTCCGACCCGCTCCACCAGCTCGGGGTCGTAGGCAAGTCTGTAGTCGTTGTCACCCGCGGGGAACAGGGTTCCGACGCGTTCCCCGTACAGGTAGACGTCAAGGCTCAATTTGGTCCTCCTCCATCTTCCTCCGGGTATCCACGGTCCAAGACTTTAAACCGAAGCTAAGCTGAGCGCGTAGTCCTCGGCGGCGTCGGTAAACCAGCCCGCCGGCCGCAGACCCGCCTCGCGGTAGATGCCTTCCAGCCGCTCGCGGGTGAACTTGGCGGAGATCTCGGTGCGCATCTCCTCGCCGGCGGCGAAGCGGACGGTCAGGTCGAGACCGTCCAGCCGCACGGTCTGGTCGACCAGGGAGCGCAGGCGGATGTCCATGCGGGCGGCGCCGCTGTCGTAGCGGGCCACGTGCTCGAACCCGCCGAGGTCGAAGTCGCCTCCGAGCTCGCGGTTCAGCACAGTGAGGACGTTCTTGTTGAATTCAGCCGTCACCCCTTCGGAGTCGTCGTAGGCCGCCTCCAGCCGGTGCGACTCCTTGACCAAGTCGGTGCCGAGCAGAACGCGGTCGCCCGGCGCCAGCAGGGCCGCGATGCGGGCGAGGAAGTCGCGCCGCGCATCCGGGTAGAGGTTGCCGATCGTGCCGCCGAGGAAGGCGACGAGCCGGCCCTCGCCGCCGTTGGGAATCCGCTCCAGGTCGTGCTCGAAATCGCAGACCAGACCGCGTACCGCGAGGCCGGGGTACTCCTCGACCAGCGCCTCCGCGGTTTCATGGGTGATCTGCTCGGAGATGTCGACCGGGACATAGGTCGCGAGGCAGCCGGCGTCGCGCATCGCGCTCAGCAGGTGGCGCGTCTTGGCGGCTGAGCCGGAGCCGAGCTCGACCAGGGTGCCCGGGTCACCCGCCGCGGCGACGATCTCGGCCGAGCGCTCGGCGAGGATCTCCCGCTCGGCCCTGGTCGGGTAGTACTCGGGCAGCTCGGTGATCTGCTCGAAGAGCTGCGAGCCGCGCTCGTCGTAGAAGTACTTGGGCGGCAACTCCTTCGGCTTGGCGGTGAGGCCGAGGCGGATGTCACGCGCCATCGCCAGGCCGCCGTCGGCGCGCGGGCGCACCTCGACCTCGATCGCCTCGGCGGCGGTGCCCGGGTTCACCGGCCGGCGTCCTTCGCGCAGCGGAAGCCGGCAAAGATCTGGCGCCTCTGCGGCAGGTCCCAGTTGCGGAAGCTGGGACGCATGACGTCGCGGGCGGTAGCCCAAGAACCGCCCCGCAGCACCTTGTACTCGTCGCCGAAGAAGACCTCCGAGTACTCGCGGTAGGGGAACGCCTCGAAACCGGGGTAGGCGAGGAAGTCCGAGGACGTCCATTCCCAGACCTGACCGGTGGACTCCAGGCCGGGGCGGGCGGCCTCCAACTCCTGCTCGGTCGGCAGGCGCTTGCCGGCCCAGCGGGCGAAGGCGTCGGCCTCGTGCCAGGAGACGTGGACGACCGGCTGAGCGGGGTCGACCGGGTCGTTGCGACCCATCGCGGTGCTCACCCAGCCTCCCCCGGGGTCGCCCTCCCAGTAGAGCGGCGGCTGCGCGCCGGTCTCGTCGATGAAGGCCATGTAGACGCGGTTGGTGACCGGGACCCGGTCGATCTCGAACGGGGCGAGCGCGACGCTGTGCCGTGGGCGCTCGTTGTCGTAGGCGAAGCCGGCGTGGCCGGCGCCGACCTCGTGCTCGCCAGCCGGCACGCCGAGCGTCTCCGGCCCGAGCGGGAGCTCCACGGCCGCAGGGCCGGCGAGGCCATCGGGCAGCTCATACCCCTCGACCATCTGCAGCAGCTGCAGCATCGTCTCGTTGTGCTGCAGCTCGTGCGCGATCAGCATCTCGTAGACGAAGCCTTCGCGCAGCAACGGGTTCTCTGCGTCGGCACCGATCTCGACCGCGTCGAGCACGTCGAGGGTGCGCTCGCGCACGTCGGCGAGGTAGGCGCGCAGCTCGGCGTCGCGCAGGATCGGCAGCTCGCCGCGGCTCTTGCGCGGGTTCTCGATCGCGTCGTAGAGGCGGCCGAGCTCACCGTGCAGCGGCTCGCGCCCGCCGACCCTCTGCACCAGCCAGAGCTCCTCGAAGTTGGCGATGTGGCCGAGGTCCCAGGCGAGCGGGCTGAGGATCGGCAAGTAGACGCGGTTGAGCTGCTCGTCGTCGAGTGGCTCTAGCAGCGCATAGGTGCGCCTCCGCGCCTGCGCGAGCCGATCCGCGATCGCTTCCTTGGAGCTGGAGCTTGCCGTCACCTCGGTGGCGATGCGAACACACTACCGAGGTCGGCGAGCGAGATGTAACAAAACCATAAACACCACAGGTCGGATCCTCTCACCGTTAGGCTGCAGCCTCGTGCAACTCGGCGAAGGCACAGGAGCGCTCGTCGCGGGAGGCGCCTCAGGACTGGGCGAGGCAACCGCACGGGCGCTCGCCGCAACCGGAGCGAGTGTTGTCATCGCCGACCTGAACGCCGAGAAGGGCGAAGCGCTTGCCGCAGAGCTCGGGGCGAAGGCGAGCTTCGTCGAGGCCGACGTGACCGACGAGGCGGGCGTCGCCGCAGCGGTCGAGCGGGCGAAGGAAGCGGGAGGGGGCGGATTGCGGGTCTCGGTTTGCTGCGCCGGCATCGGCTGGGCCGAGCGGGTCGCCCACAAGGGCGGCCCCCACGATCTCGGACTCTTCTCCAACGTGGTCAAGGTCAACCTGATCGGCAGCTTCAACGTTCTGCGCCTGGCCGCCGCCGCGATGAGCGAGAACGAGCCCGACGAGGAGGGCGAGCGCGGCGTCTGCGTCAACACCGCCTCGATCGCCGCCTTCGACGGCCAGATCGGCCAGATCGCCTACGCGGCCTCGAAGGGAGGGATCGTCGGCATGACCCTGCCCGCCGCCCGCGACATGGCCGCTCGCGGAGTACGCGTGGTGACGATCGCGCCCGGTCTCTTCGACACCCCCCTGCTGGCGGCGCTGCCGGAGGATGCCCGCGACTCGCTGGGGGCCGGCATCCCGTTCCCCTCCCGGCTCGGCCGCCCAGAGGAGTACGCGCAGCTGGTCGAGCAGATCGTCGCCAACCGGATGCTGAACGGCGAGACGATCCGGCTCGACGGCGCCCTGCGAATGCCGCCGAAGTAATCAGTCCGTGCCTTCCGCCTCCGGGTCCCACCAGACTTTCTTTCGCCACGGTGGGCTGACCGCAAAACGGTAGGCACCGCCCTCCCCTGCGGCGATCGGCTCTAGCGGCACCAGGTGGACTCGGCGACCCGGCGTGACCCGGTCGATGCGGGGGAAGCCGGCGGTGTTGCCGGCATGACTGCCGCCGGAGACGAGCAGCAATCCGCTCTCCGGCCCCCAGCCGTTGCGAGGCCGGGCGCCAACTGCCTCGGCAAGGTCTCGGAGCGCACCGATACCTGCGTCCGACCCCCAGTTTGCGATGCCGCGCGTGTGGTTGTAGCCGTGATGGGAGGAGGCGCGCTGATCGACCCGTCCGTCCGGCTCTATGCGGAGCTGGACCGCCTCCCAATCGTCGCGGTGGTAGCCGGCGTCGCCGGCGATCGGCACGCCGCGCAGGGTCGCGGAGTCGGCGTAGTACATCCAGTACTGGATGTAGAGGTTGCCGGCGCGGGAGCCCGAGCAATCCGTGCCCGCTGCCTCGGTGGCATCGGCCTCATCCGCCCTGCAGTCGAGCACACGCAGGAAGGCGGTCGCCGGCAGGCCGGCATCGGTTCGCATGAACCAGGCCGCGCGCCGACCCGTCGCCGCAGGCGCTGCGACGGCAACGACGGAAGTCGACCGGCATCGCCCGCGAGCCCGTCTCGAAGAGGAGGGTCGGCATGTGGCGGCGGGCCAGCTTCCCCACCTCTGTCCCGTAAGCGGCGATCAGCGTCGGTTCGTCCCCACACCGATCCGCGAGCGCCGCCGCACAGAGAATCCGCGAAGCCACGGCCCGCGCCAACGCATTGCCAGGCACCCGCACCCCGGCGGCGACCAAGCCAATGAAAAGGATCGCAACCAAAGCCAGGGTCCCAACCCACTCCACGATCCCCTGCCCCCACTCCCCAGACGTGCCGCGAGTTGAGTACCCATAGTGGCCTCTAAGTCGCGGCACGTCCGTTGCTCCGGCCTTCGTCAGCTGAAGCGCTGGATCGCGCCGCGGAAAGCACGCTTTGAATCTCAGCAGCGACCCTCTCTGGCTCCCTTTCGAGTCGGCGATGGGTCACCCGAATGACTCGGTAGCCGGCGGCCTGCATGGCAGCGTCGCGGGCCCGGTCGTGCTCGAAAGCACCTCTATGGTGATGGAAGGTCCAGCCGTCCGCTTCGACAACGAGCTTCGCCTTGGGCCAGTAGACATCGACCTCGTGACCGAGAATCAAGACGTTCGTGTGAGCCGGTGGCAGCCGATACTCACGGCAGAGAGACTGGAAGCGATCCTCGAGATCGGATCGCGTCCACAACGGCGCACGTGCCTCGTCGATCAAGCGGCGTACCGGGGCAAGCGCATGGCGGCCTTGGCCCCGCGCACAGACCGCTTCCAGCGCTCGAATCTCCAATAGCCGCAACCGATCGGCTTCTTCGAAGGCACGCTCTAGCCGTCGCTGGTCAAGCACTTCTGCCAGATCGAAGAGCGTGCGGGAAACCGACGTGACCGGGATGCCGGCTACCGCCGACCTTTCCTCTCGCCGAATTCCTCCTTCATGAACTGCAATTCCCACCCGTCCCCGCCCGGACGCCGATGTGACCTCAATCGGACCCCGGTGAGGTCGCAACAACCCCCATAAGGCCGCGCCACTTCGATGACTGAGCAGCGCTCCCTCGCCACACGCAAGCACGGCCCCCATCCACCCACCCCGGCGGCCGAGCCGTTCGACACCGAAGGCGTATACGCCACGGTGCAAGAGATGCAGACGACCCGCCTCTACTCGCCGCCTGATCGTCCGAGGACCCAGGCCTGCCGCGACCAGCTGCGACCGGGAGAGGACCCCGTGCTGCCGCTCAGCCAGCCTGGCCAGCTCGCGCTCGCGTCTCGCGACTGCCCGCCGTCGCTCCCGGCCCGGACGTGCCGTGAGTTGAGTACCCATAGTGGCCTCTAAGTCGCGGCACGTCCAAACTCGCCCCCCCGGGGCGGGCGGGTTACTTGGAGTTTGCGAGAGTTGGTGGCGCCTCGGAGCGCTGAGGCGCTAGAGGTTGCCGATCTCGGCGGCTATCTCGCTGGCGGCCTGTTTGGCGTCGGCGAAGAGCATCGAGGTGTTCGGCTCGTAGAAGAGGTCGTTGTCGATGCCGGCGAAGCCTGGGCTGAGCGAGCGCTTGATCACGATCACCTGCTGGGCCTCGCTGACCTCGATGATCGGCATGCCGGCGATCGGGCTGTCCGGGTCGTTTTTCGCCGCTGGATTGGTGACGTCGTTGGCACCGACGATCACGGCGACGTCGGTGCGCGGCATCTCCGGGTTGATCTCCTCCATCTCCCGCAGCTGCTCGTAGGGCACGTCGGCCTCGGCGAGCAGAACGTTCATGTGTCCGGGCATACGGCCGGCGACCGGGTGGATCGCGTAATTGACCGTCACACCGCGCTTCTCCAGCTCGTCGGCGACCTCCTTGATCGCGTGCTGGGCCTGGGCGACGGCGAGGCCGTAGCCGGGGACGATCACGACCGTGTCGGCGTAGGCGAGCTTGATCGCCGCGTCCTGGGCGCCGATCGACGTATGCGGTCGCTCCTCGCCGGTACCGCTGCCCCCGCCGCTGGGCGCACCGCCGAAGCCGGCGAAGAGGACGTTGGCGACCGAGCGGTTCATCGCCGTCGCCATCTCCATCGTCAGGATCGTTCCCGAGGAGCCGACCAGGGTGCCGGCGACGATCAGCGCGACGTTGTCGAGAGCGAAGCCGGCGGCCGCGGCGGAGAGGCCGGTGAAGGCGTTGAGCAGCGAGATCACGACCGGCATGTCGGCGCCGCCGATCGGCAGCACGACGAGGTTGCCGAGCAGGCCCGCGGCGAGCAGGATCGCGATGAAGATCGCCTGGGAGGGATCGTCGTTGTTGATCGCGATGTTGACGCAGGCGGCGACGATGCCGATCAGCAGCACCGCGTTGATCACCTGCTGGCCGGGGACGGCGAGCGGCCTCGTCGGGATCAGGTCCTGGAGCTTGGCGAAGGCGATGTTCGAGCCCCAGAAGGAGACCGAGCCGACGACCGCGGCGAAGAGGACCGGGATCAGCTCGTCGAGCGGGATCTCATGGCCGAGCGAGATCCCGTGGCGGATCTCCGACCAGGCGATCAGCGCGACCGCGCCGCCGCCGACGCCGTTGTAGAGGGCGACCATCTGCGGCATCTCGGTCATCTGCACGCGGACCGAGGCGATCACGCCGACCGCCGTGCCGATCCCGAGCCCGAGCGCGATCAGACCCCAGTTGCCGATTCCGTCGAGCAGCAGCGTGGTGACGACGGCGACCGCCATGCCGCCTGCGGCGATCAGGTTGCCCTGCTTGGCCGTGGTCGGGTGGGTGCCCCGTTTGACCCCGATGATGAAGAGCGAGAAGGCGACGATGTAGAGCGCCGTGGCGGCGTCGCCGCCGGGCTCGAGCACGGCGCTGACCATCAGGAGCCGCCCTTTCCGTCAGCGTCGGCCTTCGGTTTCGGCTTTTTGGAGAACATGCCGAGCATCCGGTCGGTGACCATGAAGCCGCCGACGATGTTGATCGCGCCGAAGGCGATCGCGATCGTGCCGATCACGTACTCGAGCGGGTCGTCGGCGTAGCCGACGACGATCAGCCCGCCGAGCATCACGATGCCGTGGATCGCGTTGGTCTGCGACATCAGCGGCGTGTGCAGGGTGGTCGGCACCTTCGAGATCACCTCGAAGCCGACGAAGGCGGCGAGGACGAAGATCGTGATCTCGGTCATCAGGCTCATTGTCGCCGCCCTCTCGTTCCGGATCTCGCCGCCGTGGGTGATGCAGGCGGCGGCGACGATGTCGTCCTCGAAGTCGACGTTCAGCTGGCCCTCCTCGGTGATCAGCAGGCCGAGCAGGTTCTCGAGGTTCTTGGCGTAGAGCTGCGAGGCCGGCACCGGCATCTCGCTGGCCAGGTTGCGCGGGCCGACCACCTTGACGCCGTTCTCGACCACGGTCTGCCCCGCCTCGGTCAGCTCGCAGTTGCCGCCGGTCTCGGCGGCGAGGTCGACGATCACCGAGCCGGGCTGCATGCTGCGCACCGCGTCGGCGGTGATCAGCAGCGGCGCCGGCCGGCCGGGGATCGCGGCCGTGGTGACGATCACGTCCTGCTTGGCGGCGTTCTCGGCGAGCGCGTCGCGCACCTGCGCGTTCTCCTCGTCGGTCAGCGGGCGCGCGTAGCCGCCCTCGCCCTCGGCGTCGGGGATGAAGTCGAGTTCCAGCGGCCGGCCGCCGAGCGAGGCGATCTGCTCCCAGGCGGCGCGGCGGATGTCGAAGCCGGTGACGATCGCGCCCAGCCGCTTCGCCGTGGCGACCGCCTGCAGGCCGGCGACGCCGGCGCCGAGGACGAGGACCTTGGCCGGCGGCACGGTGCCGGCGGCGGTGGTCATCATCCCGAAGAAGCGGCCCGACTCGCGCGCGGCGATCAGGGTCGCCGCGTAGCCGGCGGCGGCGGCCTGCGAGGAGAGCGCGTCCATCGCCTGGGCGCGGGTCGTGCGCGGGATCGCCTCCATCGCGAAGCTGGTGACGCCGGCGGCGGCCAGCGCCTTGTTGGTCTCGGCCGCGGTCCAGGGCGCGAGGTGGCCGATCAGGACCTGGCTGGAGTTGAGCTTGCCGATCTCGCTCGGCGGTCGGGGCGGCGACGCGAAGGACGACGTCGGCGCCCCAGGTGACGTCGGCGTCGACGACGTCGGCCCCGCCTCCGCGTACTGGGAGTCGGGATGGCCGGCGGCGTCGCCGGCGCCGCGCTCGACGACCACCTCGACGCTGCTCGTTCTTCTTCAGCGACTTGACGACGTCGGGGACGAGCGCGACACGGCGCTCCCCCTCGGCAGTCTCTTTCGGTACTCCGATCTTCATACCGGCGGCGCGGAAGCCTATGCGGATGCGGGTGCGTGTCGCCGGACGTGCCTGTCGATACCCGGCGATCGGCACGCGCGAGGACGCTCAGGGTGTGGAGCTGCTCGGCTCGCGCTCGACGTGGACCGGGGAGACGATCAGGCGGTCGATGCCGGCGCCGCGGAAGCGCTCGACCCGCTCCGCCACCTCGGCCTCGGTCCCGACCAGCGAGGTCGCCTCGACGATCTCGTCGGGCATCGCCTCGAAGGCGCCGCCGCGGTCGCCGTCCTGGAAGCGCCGCTGGACCTCGTCGGCGACGTCGCCGAAGCCGAAGCGGTGGGCGAGGTCGACGTAGAAGTTGGTCTTGCGGCTGCCCATGCCGCCGAAGTAGAGGACGAGGCCGGCCTTGACGACGTTCTTCGCCGCCTCCAGGTCGCCGTCGATCGCCACCTGCAGCGAGGGCGAGACCTCGAGGTCGGAGCGCTGCCGGCCGCCCTTGGCGAAGCCGGCCTCCAGGTGCTCGCCCCAGGTCTCCTCGAAGGCGTCGACGCTGAAGAAGATCGGGATCCAGCCGTCGCAGATCTCCGCCGCCATCTCGACCGATTTGCGGCCGATCGCGCCGACGAAGACCGGGATCTGGTTGCGCATCGGGGTGGAAGTTGAGCTTCAGCGCCTTGCCCTCGCCGCCGGGCAGCGGCAGCTGGTAGTGCTCGCCCTGGTGGTCGACCGGGCCCTCGCGGGCGACGATCTCGCGCACGACTTCGATGTACTCGCGGGTGCGGCCCCAGGGCTTCGCGTAGGGGACGCCGTACCAGCCCTCGGAGACCTGCGGGCCGGAGGGGCCGAAGCCGAAGATGAAGCGGCCGCCGGAGAGCTTGTCGATCGTCGCCCCGGCCATCGCCGCGGCGGCGGGCGGGCGCGCCGGCACCTGCAGGATCGCCGCGCCGAGCTTGATCGTCTTCGTCTGCGGCGCCAGCCAGGCGAGCACGCTGACCACGTCGGAGCCGTAGGACTCGGCCGCCCAGACCGACTCGTAGCCGGCCGCCTCGGCCGCCTGGACGACCTCGACCGCGTCCTCGCCCGCGGGCCCGATGCCCCAGTAGCCGAGGTTCAGTCCGAGCTTCAGCGCCATCCGCCGGCGAACCCTATTGAATGTCTCGCCATGGCAGCCACCGCAACCGACTCGCAGGAGGCCGCCGAGCGCGGCCTCACCAGCGCCGAGGCGGCCAAGCGCCTGCGCAAGCTCGGCTCGCCGGCGGAGACCTCGTCGCGCTCGCGTGTCGAGCATCGTCGCCGGCAACGTCTTCACCCTCTTCAACGCGATCATCGGCGTCTTCTTCGTCCTCATCCTCTCGCTGGGGCTCTTCGCCGACGCGGTCTTCGGCCTGATCGCGATCGTCAACTCCTACATCGGCATCCGCCAGGAGCTGAAGGCGAAGAAGACCCTGGACGAGCTGGCGGTGCTCGTCGCCCCCCACGCGAAGGTCGATCCGCGACGGCGCCGTGGTCGAGCCTGCTGGCGGAGGAGATCGTGCCCGGCGACGTCGTCCGGGTCGAGCCCGGCGACCAGCTGGTCGCCGACGGCGAGACGATCGCCAGCCGCGGCATGACCCTCGACGAGTCGATGCTGACCGGCGAGGCCGACGGGATCCGCAAGGACGTCGGCGACCGCGTCCTCTCGGGCTCCTTCTGCATCTCCGGCTCCGGCCACTACCTGGTCGACGCGGTGCGCGAGCAGAGCTACGCGGGCAAGCTGGCCGGCGAGGCGCAGGCCTTCCGCCACCCGCCCTCGCCGCTGCAGGAGGAGGTCAACCGGGTGATCGTCGCCTGCACCTACGTGATGCTGCCGCTGGCGGCGCTCCTGCTGATCACCTTTCAGCTGCGCAGCGTCGACCTGATCGAGGCGGCACAGACCGCGACCGCCGGCCTGATGACGCTGATCCCCGAGGGCCTGGTGCTGCTGATGAGCGTCACCTTCGCCGTCGCCGCGGTGCGGCTGGCGCGCACGCGACACCCTGGTGCAGCAGATGAGCGCGACCGAGAGCCTCGCCGCGGTCGACACGATCTGCGTCGACAAGACCGGGACGCTGACCGACGGCGAGCTGCGCCTGCTCGGGATCGAGGTCGCCGATGGGATCGACCCCGAGGCGGCGACGGCGGCGCTGGGCCGCTTCGCCGCCAGCGCCGGCGACCGCAACCGCACCCTGGAGACGATCGCCGAGCGCTTCCCGGCGACGCCCGGCCGGGTCAGCGGCGAGGTCCCCTTCTCCTCGGAGTGGAAGTGGAGCGGCGCTGCGGCTCGGGCGGCGTCAGCTACGTGCTCGGCGCTCCCGACGTCCTCGCCGCGGCGGCGCCCTGGAGCTGCCGCCCGGCCTGGCGCGCAAGCTGGAGGAGGAGACCGCGGCGGGGCGGCGCGTCGTCGCCTTCGGCGAGTCGGGCGAGGCGCTGCCGGACGACCCGGAGCACGCACCGCCGCCGCCGCTGACGCCGCTGGCGCTGGTCGTGCTGGAGGAGACGCTGCGCCCCGACGCCGCCGAGACGATCGCCTTCATGCGCGACGAGGAAGTCGACCTGAAGCTGATCTCCGGCGACGCGCGCGCGACCGTCACCGCCGTCGCCTACGCGGTCGGCGTGCCGCGCGACGCCGGCGTGATCGAGGGCTCGGAGCTGCCCGACGACCCCGAGCAGCTGGCCGAGGTGGCGCTAGCGCAACACGATCTTCTGCCGGATCACGCCGGAGCAGAAGAAGGCGCTGGTCGAGGCGCTGGTCGCCAGCGGCCGCTACACGGCGATGATCGGCGACGGGGTCAACGACGTGCCGGCGCTGAAGCAGGCGCGGCTGGCGGTGGCGATGGGCTCGGGCGCGCAGGTGACGAAGGGGGTCGCCGACGTCGTCCTGCTCAAGGACGAGTTCGCGCGGCTGCCGGAGGCGGTCGGCGAGGGGCGGCGGATCGCCCGCAACATCCACCGCCTCGGCCGCCTCTACCTGACCAAGACGGTCTACGCGGCGGCGCTGATCCTGCTCGTCGCGGTGCCCGGCTTCGCCTTCCCGTTCCTGCCCCGCCACCTCACCCTGGCCGTCTTCCTGACGATCGGCATCCCCTCCTTCGTGCTCGCCCTCGCCCCGTCCGACGGCCCGCTCTACCGCGGCCGCCTGCTGCGGGCGCTGGCCGCCTTCGCGGTGCCGGCCGGGCTGGCGACGGCGCTCGGCTCGATCCTCTCCTTCTTCCTCGTCGACACCGTCTTCGGCGGCTCGCTGGAGGCCGGCCGCACCGCGGCGACGACGACGCTGATCGTCCTCGGCCTCGCCTTCGTCCTGCTGCTCGAGCGCGGCCCCGGCCGCGAGCACATCGCGATCCAGAGCTACATGCTGGCGATGGTCGCCGGCCTCGGCGCCCTCTTCGCCCTGATCCTCGCCGCCGCCCCCGTGCGCGACTTCTTCGAGATGGAGCTGCTCGACGCGACCCAGTGGTTCCTCGCCCTGCTCTGCGCCGCCGCGGGCCTGACGATCGCCAGCCTGCTCTGGCGCCTGCCGCAGATAGAAGCGCTGGAAGCCGTCAGTCCTGAGGCGGAAGCACGAACTGACTGACGATCAGGTTCGCCGCCAGGCGTGGCTCGCTGCCCTCGCGGCGGCGCTCGATCCTCACCTCGATCACGACGGTGCTCTTGCCGGCGTGCAGCGGCTCGCCGACGGCGACGATCTCGTCGCCCAGCACCCCGGCGGCGAAGACGTTCAGCTTCAGCTCGATCGTGGTGAAGTTGTGGCCCGGCGGGATGTTGCGGAAGGTCGCCCAGGCGGCGACAGTGTCGCCGAGCGCAGTCCACACCCCGCCGTGGACGAAGCCACCCGGATGCAGGTGGCGCTTGTCGACCACGATCCGCCCGCGCGAGTGGGTGTCCTCGATCTCCAGCGGCTCGATCCCGAGGTCGCCGGGAAAGCTGCCCGGGAGGAAGTTGCGGACGGACTCGGGAGTGATCAGGGAGCTGGGGTGCGGTGCCTCGTCGCTCATCCGGCGAGAGCGTATGCGCCCGGCTCGAGCTTCGCCGTCCGCCGCCGGTAGTCGCGCCACAGCCAAGGCCACTGGCTGGGGTCGTTGCCGTTCTCGTCGACGTACCAGTTGGTGCAGCCGCTGTGCCAGACCGTGCCGGCGAGGGCGGCGCGCAGCTCGCGGTCGAAGCGCTCGGCCGTCTCGCGGCGGACCTCTATCCGGCTCGCCTCGGCGCGATCCAGCTCGCCCAGGGCGGCGAGCACGTGCCCCATCCCGGCCTCGATCGTGTAGATCACCGAGCCACTGCCGCCGTTGGTGTTGGGCCCGTAGAGCAGGAACATGTTGGGGAAGCCCGGGACGCTCAGGCCGAGATAGGCGCGCGCGACCTCGCCCCACTCCTGCGCCAGCGTGCGGCCGTCGCGGCCGACGATCTCCATCGGCGCGACGAAGTCGTGGCTGGCGAAGCCGGTGGCGAGCACGAGCACTTCGGCGGGCCGCTCGACGCCGCTGGGGTCGCGAATGCCGGTCGGCGTCACCGCGTCGATCCCGTCCGTCACCAGCTCGACGTTCGGCTGGGTCAAGGCCGGGTACCAGTCGTCGGTCAGCATCAGCCTCTTGCAGCCGAACTCGTCGGTCGGCGTGACCTTGCGACGCAGCTCGGGGTCGTCGATCGCCGCCTCGATCTGACGCCGCCCGATCGTGCGCAGGGCGGGGATCAGCCAGCGGTGTCGGGTCATCGCCGCGGCAGCGATCTCCTGGACGGCGAGGACGGAGGCGCGATCGAGGCGGCGCAGAATCGGGAGGCGCCTGAAGAGACGGTGCGCCCACTCGGGGTAGGCGTAGTCCATCTTCGGGACCGTCCAGCCCGCCGAGCGCTGGTAGACGTCGAGCTGGGCGACCTCGGGCTGGATCGCCGGCACGACCTGGATCGCGCTGCAGCCGCTGCCGACCACCGCGACCCGCTTGCCGGCCAGGTCGACGTCGTGCCGCCACTCGGCGGTGTGGAAAGCCGGGCCGGCGAAGCTGTCCAGGCCCGGTAGCGAGGGCGTTTTCGGCACCGAGAGCTGCCCGCAGGCGGTGAGCAGCACCTCGGCCTCGTGCGCGCCGGCGCTGGTCTCCAGCAGCCAGCGGCCACGCCCCTCGTCCCAGCGGGCACCGCGCACCTCGGTGCCGGTGCGAACTCTGTCGAGCACGCCGAAGCGGCGCGCGACGCCTTCGAGGTAAGCCTGGATCTCCGCCTGTGGGCCGAAACGGCGCGACCAGCGGTTGGGGGCGAAGGAGAACTCGTAGAGGTGCGAGGGGATGTCGCAGGCGGCGCCGGGATAGGTGTTGCGGTGCCAGACGCCGCCGACCCGCTCGGCCTTCTCGAACACGGTGACGTCCTCGTAGCCGGCCCGGCGCAGCATGACCGCCGCCCCGACCCCGCCGAAGCCGCCGCCGACGATTGCGATCGAGCGCGAGCGGCGCGGCTGGCCGTTGCTACTCGACACTGGAGCCTCCGAGGCCAAAGTCGCTGAAAGGCTCGTCGCGTTCCCGCACCGCCTGCTTGAAGCCGCCCTCGGCGGCGCGGCGGACGAAGTCGTGGCCCTCCTCGGTGTGACGGGCGACGCCGTCGAAGAAGGTGCCCAGCAGCTGCGTCTGGTGCAGGCCCTGCGCGTAGAGGGACTGGTTGACGAGCATCTTCATCATCACCAGCTGGTTGATCGGCAGCCGCGCGACCCGCTCCAGCAGCGCCTCGAAACGCTCGTCGAGGGCCTCGGGCGGGGCCGCCTCGGTCGCCAACCCCCACTCCGCCGCCTGCTCGCCGTTCAGCGAGTCGCCGGTCAGCAACAGCCGTTTGGCCCGCATCGGGCCGACCCGGGACGCCCACAGCGCCGTCGTCGGCGAGCCCCAGACGCGGGCCGGCGGGTAGCCGATCTTGGCATCGGTGGCGACCACCAGCAGGTCCGAGCAGAGCGCCATGTCGGTGCCGCCGGCGACGCAGTAGCCATGGACCTTGCAGAGCACCGGCTTCTCGGAGTGGAAGAGGCTCATGAAGCCGCGCACGTTGCGCCACATGAACTGGAAGTCGGTGACCGGGTCCCAGTTGGACTCGGGCGCGTGGTTGGCGCCGATCGTCGCCGGGTCGACGGGCGAGCCTGGCGGCGCCTCGAAGCCCTCCCCCAGCCCGCTCATGTCGCCCTCGGCCGAGGCGACCAAGTCATAGCCGCCGCAGAAGCCGCTGCCAGCACCGGCGAGGGCGATGGCGTGGACGGCGGGGTCGAGGTTGGCCCGCTCGACGCAGGCGGCGATCTCGGCCGGCATCCGCGGCACGATCCCGTTGCCGCGCTCGGGTCGGTTCAGGGTGATGCGGGCGACCCGATCGCCGGTCTCGTACGTGAGCGTCGTCAGGTCCATATCCCACGCCCTGAAGGCTCAGTTCATTCGCTCCACGAGCATCGCCTTGCCCTGGCCGCCCGCCACGCACATGGTCTCGATCCCGACCTGGTGGTCGTCGGTCTCCATCACGTTGAGCAGGGTGCCCATGATGCGGGCGCCGGTCATGCCGAAGGGGTGGCCGAGGGCGATCGCGCCGCCGTGGGTGTTGAGCTTCTCCAGCGGGATGTCGCACTCGTCCATGATCGGGATCACCTGGGCCGCGAAGGCCTCGTTGAGCTCGACCGTGCCGACGTCGTCGATCGTCATCCCAGCCCGCTCCAGCACCTTCTTGATCGCACCGATCGGGGCGACGCCCATGTACTCGGGCTCGTTGCCGTAGGTAGCGGCGGTGACGATGCGGGCACGCGGGGTCAGGCCCAACTCCTTGGCCTTGGTGTCGCTCATCAGCAGCACCGCCGCGGCGCCGTCGTTGAGCGGGCAGGAGTTGCCGGCGGTGACGCCGCCGCCGCCGAATGACTCCTCCAGCTGGGAGAGCTTCTCCAGAGTCGAGGAGGCGCGGGGGCCGTCGTCCTTGGCGACCTCGGTGCCGTCGGGCAGGGTCACCGAGACGATCTCGCGGTCGAAGAAGCCGTCCTCTTGGGACTGCACCGCCAGTTCCTGCGAGCGCTGCGCGAACTTGTCCATGTCGGCGCGGCTGACCTCGTAGCGCTCGGCGACGTTGACCGCGGTCTTGCCCATCTCGATGTAGGCGTTGGGCTGGCCGTCGTTGCCCTGCAGCTTCTCGTTCTGGTCGGCGGCGCCGGCGGGCTCGGTGCGCTCGTTGTAGCGGCTCACCCACTCGACCCCGGCGGCGATGTAGACGTCGCCCTCGCCGGCCTTGATCGCGTTGCCGGCGTGGCGGATCGCGTCGAGGCTGGAGGAGCAGTAGCGCGAGACGGTGACCCCGTTGACCTCCTGCGGCAGCTTCTCGGAGAGCAGCGAGACGATGCGGCCGATGTTGAACGCCTGCAGGCCCTGCGGCATGCCGCAGCCGCAGAAGAGGTCTTCGACCGAGGCCGGGTCGACCTCCGGGTTGCGCTCGAGCAGCTGGTCGACGACGTAGGCACCCATCTCGTCGGGGCGCAGCTGGGCCAGCGAGCCCTTGAAGGCACGGCCAATCGGCGTGCGGATGGTGTCGACGATGACTGCCTCGGGCATGCGGGGTTCTCCTTGGATCTGGGGATGGGAAGTGCGGACCGCAGGGTATTTGACCCGGCAGCCCGGCGCGGTTCTCGACTAAGTTAGAGCGATGTCGCTGGACGGGCTGCGGGCCTGGATCGGAGAGGTCGAGCGCAAGCTCGGCATGCGCACTCGCGTCTTCCTCGTCCTCGTGACGATCGCGGTCGGGGGCGCCGGGGCGGCGATCTACCTGGCGATAGACGCCCGCGACAGCTCGGTCGCCGAGAGCGACGTGCAGGCGCTGCAAGAGCAGCTCGAAGCGCAGATCGGCGCAGGCGGTGACGGCGCGAGCAGCGACACGGCCGAGCTGGAAGCCGAACTGAACTCACTGCGAGCCGAGGTCGAAGCGCTGCAGGGCGAAGGCGGCAAATCGCAGCAGGGCAGCGAAAAACAGGGCGGCGACGCAGGGGGCGGCGACGGTGCGGGCGGGCTGCCGGGCGGCACCGGCGGCGCGCCTTCCACGGGCAGCGAAAGCGAGCCTTCCGGCGGCGCGGCGAGCGACGTCGTGCCCAAAGGCTCCAGGCTGGAAGAACTGCTCGAACAGACGCAGGAAGACAACGCACAGGCTGAACGAGAGCAAGCTGGAGAGTAGTCGCTTGTAGCTTTGCGCACTAAGTACGCCTTCCCCGTCCCCGCCCTCCGTTACATTCGCCGCAATCCACCTCGCGCCTAACGCGAGTCTTGCCGACAACGGCAGCGAAAGGAGACCCCATGCCCGAGGGTTACTGCGTGAAGGAGCGCAAGAAGGTCGAGATCAAAGACGCCAAGCAGGTGACGATGAAAAACGGTCGCCCGGCGATCCAAGGCACCTGCCCCGACTGCGGCACCAAAATCTTCAAGATCGGCAAACTCGAGTAGGCGCGGAGCGGCGGCGTTCGGGGCGCCGCCGCTTGCAGCTGGCCTACAGATCGGGAACGAGGACCGAAGAGGCAACCGTCGACGTCTTCCACTCCCCGTCTTCTTCGACCATCGTCAGCTGGTAGAGCTTCGCGCCCGGGGCCTTGAAGACGACGAAGGCACGGTCGCCCTCGACTCTGACCTTGACGATCTCGCCGTCGGCCTGCTCACGGGCGATCTGCCCCGCCGTCGCCGCGAGCAATTTCGGCAGGGCCACGGCGCAATCGCCGCCGCCCTTGGTGAGCTGCGCCAGAGAGCCCTGCACCGTTGCGGCAAGACGCGCGCAAGCAGCGCCGTAGTTCTCTGCGGCGAGGGCGTCGAAGTAGTCGCCGAAGACAGCCAGAATCTCCTCGCGCTCCGCCCCCTCGGCCTCGGAGCCGAATTCTTCGATGCTGGCCTCGCCGCCCTTGGCCTGCCCGCCGTCGGAAGGCGCGGTGGTGGCCTCCGACGCGGTGCCCTGCTCGTCATCGCCCCCGCAAGCGCCAACCCCAACCGTCAGCACGGCCGCGACGAGCACCGCCAGCAGCTTCGATCCGCTCCTCACGAAAGGGCATTTTAGGGAACGAGACGTTTATCGGCTAAAGCCGGTCCCTGTGTCGCTCGACCCTTCCCCCTACCGCCCGCCCTTGGCACCCCCGCAGCTGGCCTGCACCAGCGGCTTGGCATTGAGTCGCTTGCCGTTGTGAGCGCTGAAGGCGGCGTTGGCGCGGTGCTTGCCTTTGCAGAGATCGGTCGAGTTGACGATCAATCCCTTCTTGGCGCCTTGCATCTGCACCACGACTTTGCTCAATGGCGCATCCGGGACGTCGGTGAAGGTGGCCCTGATGCCGCCTGCCTTTGAGTCGATTCTGGCAACTGCTTCGACGTCGACGATGCCGTGCAGGTCGGCGACGAAGTCGGGCAGGTTGTGGCTGGAGGAGCGTAGGTAGACGGGTCCGCTCAAAGGCTCATCCAATAGCGGGCTCCAGGCGGTCGCCTTGCCGTAGATCGCTCCTTGGGGACAGCTCTTGGCTGCGAACTGCACACGGGTGCAGATCGTCCTGATGTGTCCCTGGTCGAGGAATGCCGATCTCGGCAGTCGCAGGACCAGTCCCTGCAGGTTCGCGTCTCCGGGCCTTGGGGTGTAGATGCCCGATAGAGCCGGGTGGCCGCCTCGCTTGGTGCCGCCTTTCAGCTTCATCGCGAGCTTCGGCTTGAAGCCCAGAAGCGAGCAGTTGGCAGCCTGGAAGCGATCTGCCAGGGAGTGCGGGGAGTCGTCTAGGGATGAGAAGACGTCTATCCCTCCTCCCCAGATCTCGGCCGTGGTCTGGAAGGGGTCGCAGCTCGTCGGGTTCAGGGTGAACTCGGGTCTGTCGACGTAGACCCTGATGTCCCTGACCTTCAAGGGGATGCCGGCGAGGATGTGGGGCAAGGGGTCAGAGTGCTCTCCGTCTGCGGTGACTACGCCGGTCCTCGGGTGCAGCTGCAGTGCCTGCCTGGTGACGACGGTGCCGACGTCGAAGGGACCGGCCACCGCTGGGACGATCGCCGCGACGCTCAAGGGAGCGCCTAGGTAGGGGCCTGCGAGGTAGATCTTGCCCTCGGCGTAGGTGAGGACCTGGCCGACTCCGGCTCCGCCGAGGACGTGGCCGATCTCAGAGCTTGCTGGGCAAGAAGGACTCGCTTGCTCTGCTTTGCCGCTCTTCGATTTGGCTGCGTCGATCGCTGCGTCTGGGCATCTGGTGACCCCGGCGAGCTTGGCGACCATTCCCGGAGGCAAAGTGGCGCTGAACTTGGTCAGGTCCTGGTCTCCGTCGTTCCTCGTCAGGCGCATGTAGAAGGGGGTGTGGGAGCCGGCGTTGTCGTTGTTCGATCCGGCGCTGAAGGTCGGGCCGAAGGGATCGCTGGTTGGGCAGGGCGCTCCTCCCACTCCCCTGGTGACTTTGAAGGTGGGGTGTTTGGTCACGACTTTGTCGGGATGGGCGTAGGAGGTGAAGCGGGCCGTGGCGGTGTAGGTCCCACAGCGGGGTGGGGTGACCAAAGGCGCTCTCGCTCCCTCGCGGAAGTGCAGGTCGAAGCTCTCCACCGGCAGTTGCGGCAGGTTGTCGAAGGTGGTGATCAGCTGACCCGTTTTCGGGTCTGGCTCTACTTTGCCGGCGACGTTGACGACGATTCCCTGCTCGGGGATCTTCAGCGTCATGAACAGGGCCAATAGAGAGCCGAAGCGGTTCTCGTAGGGCTTTGCCAGGAAGAGGGAGCCTTCTGCGGTCTCGTCGGTAAGCGGGCTCGTTCCCGTGACGCTGCCGATCTTCGCGGTCTGCGGGCAGCCCTCGTTGGGGAGCGAGTCGGAGGTCTCCTTGGCGAAGTCTGCCTCGGAGCAGACTCCCAGGCCGACCGCCTGGGAGGGGTTCGCGGTGATCCCCTCGGGAAGCGTCACTTCTGCCTTGCGCATCGCAGAGCCGGCCAAGAGGTTCGGGTGCTCGAAGCCCTCGGTGGGGAACTCGAGGTGGACGTCGAGGCCGGTTCCGGACTCGGCCTCGGCGGCGGTCGGGGCGATCGTCATCTCGGGTTCGAAGTCGACCAATCCACAGCTGGTGTTGGGAGCCATCGTGGTGGTCATCTCCGCTTCGAGATTCGGCAGCAGGTAGGGAATCGCTTTGAAGCTCATCTCCTGCGACACCCCACACTGGGTCGGGTTGACCATGAAGGGGACCGGGACCACTCCGGCGGAGCGTTTGCCGGTTGGGGTGTCGGGCGCGCCGGCGTTACTTATCGTCTCGCGGGGCGTGATCCGCTGGGCGTCGTGGCTTTCGTCGGCCGGCACGCCCCAAAAGGTCGTCTCCTCGAAGATCAACGGGAACAGCGTGCTGATGCCCCGCGAGGAGGCGGTCGCACCGTAGTCGCCGTCGGTGCGCAGCTTGACGTCGATCATCACCGGCACGGTGTAGACGAAGATCCCGAAGCGGGCTGGCTGGCCGAAGCGCGGCTCGAGGTTGTAAACGGGCTCGAGGAACGGGCCAAAGGGGCTTTTCCCGTCCAGCAGCAGGAGAACCTCGCTGGTCCCGATCTGGGCGTCCTGCGGGCAGCCCGAGTTGTTGGAGGTATCGGTGACATCGATCGAGGCGAACTGAGCGGCGGTGCACTTGGGCACCGCGTTCGGGTTGGCGAGCAAGCCCGGCGGGAGGTCGAAGTGGACGCTCTCGGTGCCTGAGGGGAGCCTGCCTTCGGCGTCTTTCTTCAGCCTCAGCGAGGAAGTGAAGTCGGGGTGTCCGCCTGCCTGCAGGGTCGAGACCGATGCGCTCACCTCTTCGATCTCGTATTCGCTCGGGTCGGCCTGGGCGGTCGTGGCTGCGAGCGCGACGCTCGCGAGGGTGGCGGCGAGGGCCGCGGTGAGGCGCTTCATCGTTGGGCCCTCCGGTTGTCGTGGCTTTTGCGCTGGGCTTTCTTCGTCTGGCGCTTGACGCAGCGGGTCTTGCCGGCCCTGCGCACCTTGCGCTTGCCTTTCGGGCAGCGCGATTTGGTTGCCTGTTTGGGGTTGCCCGGGCCGACGTGGCTCGAGGTCGCCGGGGTAGCGTCGTTCGGGGCCTGGACAGCCGGCTGGCAGATTTCGCCCAGGCAGTCCCCCGGGGGTGGCTTGGGCGGCGGGAAACCGCCGCCGACCCGGGCGTCGTAGATCGATGGCGTTTTGTCTGGGTCCTGGGGCACCAGCGTGTCGCCGCTCAAGAAGAAGACGTCTGAGCCATTCGGCGTCATCGCGTAGAGGTAGTCGTCTGAAGCGCTCTTGCCGCCTGAGATCAACGCCAGGCAGCCGGCTTCGCGTTTGCAGCCACCGGTCCCCTGCGCCCGCCAGCCATAGACGTCCTGGTAGCCGTCGATGTCGGCGGCGACGAGGCGCTCGCCGCTCTGGAAGAAGGCCCGTTGGCCGTCGACAGTGACGTTGGCGATCCGGGTAGCCGGGCTAATCGGCGGGAAGACCTGGATCTGAGCAGCATTCGTGTTCCCCAGCGACTCCAGGCGGGCGTCGGAGGTCGCAGGGGAGCCGCTCGGGTTGCAGGAAAGGCAGGTGAGTCGCTCAGCCGGTTCGGCCGTGGCCTCGTAGCGGAAGACCTGGGGGTGGCCTTCGCTCTCGTGGCCGGTCAGGTCCTCGTGGGACTGGAAGAGAAGGACCGAGCCATCGGGCGTGGTGCGCGAGGGGTCGTTGCCGGCGCCGGCGGTGGGGCCGGGGCTGGGGCTAAGAGCCTGGCTCAGCCAGCGCCCCAGCGCCTGTGCCTCCGCGGGCCCACCCTCGACGTCCAGCTCGCTCACGGTGGCGATGAAGCTCACCGTTTCCCCGTTCCAGGCGTAGAGGTTCTCCTCGCCCACCTGCGCTTTGGCGCCGTGGCCGTTCTCTTCTTCTCCGCTCAGCACCACCGGCGAGACGAAGTAGACGGCCGAACCGTCGGCTGAGACGTTGACCATCGTCGATTCCCCACCCGAGCCGATCTGGATCGGTTCCTGGGCTTCGGGGCCGGCACAACTGCCTTCGCCGATGTCGCAGGCAAAGATGTCGCCGCCCCCCAAGGCGCCGCCGGTCGTGTAGAAGGCGCGTTCGCCGTCGGCCGAGAGGCCGCCGAAGGTCGGGTTGCCCGAGGCGACAATCAGAGTCTCGGCGTTGTCGCGGCGCACGTAGAGGGTGCCGGCGACGGTGAAGGCCACCGCGCCGCCATCGGCCGAGACGCCCTCATAAGTGGCGCCGTTCGGCGGGGTGACGTCGCCCGGCAGGAGCGAGACGCAGCGGGTCTCCCCGCCCGGAGTGCGGTCGTAGATCGCGGGCACTCCCGTCGACGGCGCGCAGGGCTCGAGCTGCTGGGCGGTCGAGCCAATGTGGGTCTCGAAGATCACATGCTCGCCGTCGGGGCTGATCCACTTGCCGTGGGCCCACGGATCGGCGCCGAGGCTGCCGCAGCCGATCCATTCGAGGCCGCCTTCCGGTTCGGCGTCGACGGAACAGTTAAGGCTAGGTTCGATCGCGGCCGGCGTCCGCAGGTAAGTGGCGTCGGACGAGTCCAGAGCGAGAGTGCCTTCCTCCCCGGTCGCGGCCAGGAAGGAGAAGGTGTGGTCGGGTGAGATGCCGCCGAGGCGGGGGCTCTGCGACTGCGCGCCCGAGAGGCCGGTGAAGTGGGTCTGCCAGCCTTTGGCGTCGCGCAGGGCCTCGAATCTGTCCGCCTGGCCACCGCCGCCGATCCCCGGCAGGGCGCCTTTGTTGGAGCCGAAGGCGAGGCTCTCGCCGTCGGTGGATGCAAGCGTGGTGTCGAACCCGATGCCGGTTTCACCGTGACCGAGCATCGCCATCGTTGGGATCTGGCCGTTGGTGTCGGGCGGGGTGACAAGCTCCCAGGCGCGGCCGTCGGGTAGGCCCGCTGGAGTGAGCGGGTAGGTAGCGAAGGTCGCGTCCTCGCCTTCCTCGCCGGGTTTTCCTTCGCCGAGGGTGAGGCATTCTCCCGGGTCTGCTTCGGGGTCTTCGCAGTTCGTCGCGACCAGGCGGAAGCGGTAGGCGGTGTCGGGTTCGAGGCTCGCGACCGGCTCCGATACCCCGGCGAAGGCGCCGCCTTTGCCGGTGTTCGCATCGGGCAAGGGGACGCTGGTCGCACCTTCGTAGCCGACTTCTTCGAAGGCGGCCTGGGTCGTGTACTCAAAATGGTACGTCGTGGCGAGGGCGTTGGGGCTGAGCTCTGCTTCCAGCACCGCCTCGGTCTCGGTTATCTCCCCGGCGCCCTGTTCGCGCACTTTGGGCGGGCCGATCAGCTTCGGTTCGAAAGCCCAGAGGTGGGAGCTGGCGGCGCTGCTACCCGAGGTGATGTAGACATAGCCTTCGTTGGGGCTGTCGTAGCCTGCTTCGCCGGCTTCCTGGGGACTGTCGACGGCAATGTCGCCCAAACCCGAGATCGCTTTCAGGGTCGGTGGTTTCTGCGGCATCCGGCCAACGAAGGGACATGCACTGCCTTCCACCGCGAACTGGTCGACTGTCAGGTCTTTCGTCCCGTAGACGTAGAGATCGCCGTTCGACTGGTCGACCGCGATCGGGGCACCGAGGCCGAAGTCGAACGGCACGGTCCCGCCGCCTTCGGCCGGGACGCCGTCGATTTCGCACTTGAGATGGCCATCGGTACCGTCGAAGACGAGGACTTGGTCTTCGACGGTATTTGCATCTTTCGTCGTCACGTAGATGTCGTGGTTCGCACCGTAGACGTCGATGCCATGGAATCCAAGCCCAGCTTCTGGATGAACCGCGACTTCTTTGTCGATCAAGGGCCAGCCTTCGGCGGCCGATCCGTACTCTTCGACCCGGCAAAAGCTGCTGATATACAAGTGGTCGTTGGAGGGATCAACGGCGACATTGTTGGCCTCAAGGCAGTCTTCGCCGACGGGTGGTTCATAGATCCGGGTACGGGGGCCGTATTCGGTCGCCGCCGTCGGCGGGTAGGAATCGGGTTCGAAGACACTGACGCCCCCGATGTTTACGTCTATGCCTTTGCGATCCTCCTTCACGTACAGGTTGCCGACCGAGTCGACGGCGAGGCCGCAGGGCAGGAATTCGTCGGCGATCTCGACGAGAAAGTTGCCCTGCGGATCGAAGACGTCGATCCGCCCGTCGGTACCTTCGCCACCGGCCCCCGGGCTACCCGTGACGTAGATATAGCCGTGACGGTCGGTGACGGTCCCGCAGGGGACGTTGAAGCTTTTCGGCGGGTGGCTCGAGCCGGGATCGGAGACGGGGTCCTCGACGGAGACAGCGGCGCTCCCGGTGAGCGAGAGGACCGGGTCGTAGAGATGATCATCGGCCGCCGGGGCGGGGCTGGCGGCAAGCAGGGCCAATGCCGCGGCCGCGACGCCGATGATCGGTGACTTCTTCGCCTTGGATCCCATCTGTCTCGTGTCCTTCCTTGCCGTGGCGATGGCCCGGGTGGCTCAGGCGCCACCCGGGCCATCGCCGCAGATCGCTATTTGGCGGTTGCCGCCCAGGTTCCGAAGCCGAAGCTCCCCGACACTCCCCCGAAGGAGAACAACGGCGATCCCCACTCCCCCGCATAGCTGTTCACGAAGACGCTGCCAAGGCTGCCTTCGACTTCAGCCGTGTAAACGCAGAGGTAGCCTTCGGCCGCTTCCGGTTCAAGGGCGCTACCGGGACATTCCGCAGCGTGTTCTTCGCCTTCTTTTTCTTTTTTGATGTACCAAGCAGCAGTCAAGCCGCTCACCGGCGTGGGAAGGCTGATCGCCGTGGCAGCCGTGCCGGCGCTGTTGACGGCGAGGCCCCAATGGCCCCTCATGGTTTTCCCTTTAGGCAGCGTTTCGAGCAGCGGACCAGGTTCGCCCTGTTCGCCTTTTTTGCCGTTGCAGACGAGGACGACCGGGGTGGCCGATTCGACTTCGATGCCGCCTTCGGTGCAGCTGCCTTTGGCGCCGGCGAAGGTTTTGGTTTTAGCGCTGGTGCCGGCTGCTCCATCGGCTCCGTCTTTGCCGTTCGATCCGGCGGCGCCGGTGTCGCCCTTGGCGCCATTAGCGCCAGCTGGGCCCTGCGGGCCGGTTTTGCCCCTCGGGCCCCGCGGGCCCTGTTTGCCTTTGGCCGTGGCGGTGGCCTTGCCCCCGCCTGAGTTGTCGCTGGCGGCGTAGGCGCCGCCGAGCATGGCGAAGACCAGGGCGATCACCGAGATCACTCCCGGGATGCCGAAGCGGTTGCGTAGTGGCGAGAGCATCGAATCTCTTCTCCTTGTCCCTGAGCCCCTCTGCCGGCCGCTCCCTTGCGGCCCTCCCGAAGCTCGGTTATGTGGTCCCTGTTTGCTGCAGTCGCCCTCTCCCTGGAAGGCGATGCCCGGCAGGATAAAAGAAATGGTTTACAAATGCAAGGAGAAGTTTTTGAGAAGAAGGAATTCGGCTCCTGAAGGAGCCTGCAAAGGGAATGCCAGGAGGGCCGCTAGGCGGCTATTGCGGCCTGGCGCTTGGCCTCTTCGCGGCCCAGGTAGGGCGCGAGGGCGAGCTCGACCAGGTCGGGCAGGAGCTCGGGCAGGCGCTTGGCGCCGCCGGCGTTGAGGCGGCGTACGATCAGGGTCGCGATGCCGCCGATCAGGGCCTGGTCGCGGACTTCCATGTCGAGCTCGGAGGGCAGCGGCTCGGGCCGCAGGGTCGCAGCCAGCAGCTGCATTGCTTCGCGGTAGCGGGCGGCCACGTCGCCGCCCGCCGCCAGCGGCTCGACCAGGAAGCAGCGCGAGACCGCGGTGTCGCGGGAGAGGACGTCGAGCAGCGCCGCAAGCCGCGCCCGCACCCGCTCGGGCCAGGGCTCCCCCGCTCCGGGCGCGGCCAGCATCGAGTCGAGGACGTGGGCCTCGATCATCTCGTAGGCGGCGCGGAAGCAGTCCTCCTTGCCCTCGAAGTACTCGTAGAAGGTGCGGCGGGAGATCTTCGCCGCGGCGGTGATGCCGGCGATCGTGGTCGCGTTGTAGCCGTGCTCGGCGACCGCCTCGACGACGCCGTTGAGCAGCCGCTCGCACTGGTTCTCGGCGACGTAGGTGCGCGGCAGGCCGTGGCGACCGGGGGGGAGCCGGTCGCGGCCCGGAGCCATCGCCCCGGCCATCTGCGCGCCGCTGTCAGCCACCGCTGGAGGCGGACGGGGACGAGACGAGTGGCTCGCCGCCGCCGAGGTAGGGGGCCAGGGCGATGTCGATCAGTTCGGGATAGAGCGCCTCGAGCTCCCCCGCATCGTCTGTCTCGAGGCGCTCGCGCAGGAGCCACGCCAGGGCGCCGGCAGTTGCCTCCTCATGGGTTGTCGGCAGGTCGGCTGGCGCGGTGTCGAGGGTGCGACCCTGGCGCAGCTTCGCCGCGACGCGGTCGAGCGCCTGCTCGAAGCGGGCGCTCAGCTCCGGGCCGCCGGCCTGGGCCTCGACCAAGCAGAGGCGTGCGCGCTCCTGCTCGGCGGCGACCAGCCCGGTCAGCGCGCGTATCCCCGTCGCGATCTGTTCCGGCCAGGAGAGTCCGCCCGCAGCCGGATCGCCGGCCGCGGCTCGCGCCAGCTCCTCCGCAGCCTCCTCCACGGCGCGGTCGAACGCCGCGACGAAGCACTCTTCCTTGCTGTCGAAGAACTCGTAGAAGGTGACCGAGGAGACGCCGGCCGCCTTGACGATCGCTTCGATCGAGGTGCCGGCGCAGCCGCGGGCGGCGATCAGCTCCTCCGCCGCATCGAGGATCCGCTCGCGCTGCGGGGCGGCGAGGACGCCGGGAGCGGGGCCTTTCCCCCGCTTCGGAGCCGGCTTGGAGGCCAGTCTCTGCGAGAGGTACTGCATGGATCGAGAGTAGCCGACTTGAGAAAGATTTCATATCTGGCAAAATAGGAGTAGTTTTTATAGGGCCTATGGCAGCGAAAGCCTCAGCAACGACAAACGACGTCGTTTCGCTCGGCTCGAACAGCGGCCCCGAAGGCGATGCGCGGGAGGGCGCGATGGAAGGGGTGCTGCTCGCCAGCGGCGAGCTCGGTTTCCGCGAGACCTCGGTCCGCGCCATCCTCGAGCACAGCGGCGGCCACCGCGCCCAGTTCTACAAGGACTTCGAGGGCAAGGAGGACTGCTTCGCGCAGGCCTACGCGGTCTGGATCGAGCGCCTCTGCGTCAGCCTGCTGGAGGCGGCGGCGACCGCTTCCGGCTGGGAGGCCGGGGTCCGCGAGGCGATCGTGCGCCTCTTCCGGTTCGTCACCGCGCGGCCGGCGATCGCCCGGGCGCTCTTCGTCGAGGTGCAGATCGCCGGCGAGCCGGCGATGGCGCGCCACGAGGCCGTCGTCGAGCGCCTCGCCGCGGCGGTCGACAGCGCCCGCGCCGAGCTCGCGGCCGGGGACGAGCCGCCCGAGGCGACCGGGATCTTCGTCGTCGGTGGGATCGAGTCATGCGTCTGCGAGGCCCTCGGCGCAGGCGACCCGGGAAGGCTCTGGGACACCCTGCCAGAGCTGATGCACTTCGCCGCCGGCTCCTACTTCGGCAAGGAGGCGGCCGAAGGCGCCTTCGAGCGGGCCAGCATCCGGCTGGAACGCGAGCGGGCAGAGTTGACGGGGGCGGCGGAGTGACCGAGCTGCGCCTGATCGGCGGCACGGCCCTGGCAGACCCCCCTGCGGGGGGCACGGCGACCGCCGTGCGCCTCCCCCCCGGCCGCCACGGCCTGCCCGCCGACCTGGTCCGGGCGCACCAGCGCCAGCGCCTGATCGAGGCAGCGGCGAAGGCACTCGCCGAACAGGGCTACGGTCGCCTCACCGCCGCTCGGGTGACCGAGCTGGCCGGCGTCTCCAGCCGCACCTTCTACCAGCACTTCGAGGACCTCTGGGCCTGCCTGCTGGCGGCTTACGAAGGCGAGGCCGCCCGTTTTCGCGACGATATCCAAGACGCCTGCGCCGCGATCGACGAGGAGGACCGGGTGGGCCGGGCGCAGGCGGGCATCGGCGCCGCCCTCGCCTTTCTCGCTGACGAGCCCGCGGTCGCCCGCCTGCTCAGCGCCGAGCCGCCGCCGCAGATCGCCGCCCTGGCGGCCGCCCGCCGCGACCTCGTCGACCGCCTCGGCGCGATGCTGCGCGCCGCGCTGGAGTCCGGTGGCACGACGCCGCTGCCCGGCCTGGAGAGACGCCTGATCGGCGCCGCCTTCGCCCTCGTTGCCACCCGGACCGCCGGCGAAGACCCGCAGCGCCTGCGCGATCTCGAGCCCGAGCTGAGCGAGCTCCTGCTCACCTCGCTGTAGCTCCCAAGCAGCGCTGTAGATTGTCTAAGTGACGAATGTCACAGCAGCCCTGACCACCGCCGTTCGAGGGTAGGCGATTACGTGCCAACTGCGTCCCAGAAGCCGCTCGAGCTGATCTTGGCTCGCAATTTGATGTCGGCCCTCTCGACCCCCGCCTTCCTGGTCGACGAGGGCGGCATCCTCGTCTTCTACAACGAGGCGGCTGGCCTGTTGCTGGGGAAGTCGTGGGAGGAGCTGGGCACGGTGGGACCGCAGGAGTGGGGCGCCCTCTTCGGCCCCTTCGACGAGAGCGGCGAGCCGATCCCCTACGACGAGCTGCCGCTGGTGGTCGCCGTTCGCAACGACCGCCCCGCCCACGCCAACTTCGAGATCCACTCCGTCGACGGCACCCGCCACCAGGTCGAGGCCTCCGCCTTCCCGATCCAGACCGCGCACGGCTCGCGCGGCGCGATCGCCGTCTTCTGGCCCGCCTCGCCGAACGGATCGGGCGCCTGAGGTGAAGGTCAAGCTCTGGGGCACGCGCGGATCGGTCCCCTCCCCAGGGCCGGAGACGATCCGCTACGGCGGCAACACCTCCTGCGTCGGCGTCACCCTCTCCGACGGCTCGCTGCTCGCCCTCGACGCCGGCACCGGCATCCGCAACCTCGGCCTCTCCCTGCCCGAGGAGCCGACTCGCCTCCACATCCTGCTCACCCACCTCCACCTCGACCACATCCAGGGGCTGGTCTTCTTCGCGCCGGCGTTCAGGCCGCAGACCGAGATCGTGATCTGGGGCCCGGCCTCGCCCGAGGCCTCGCTGCGCGACCGCATCGCCCGCTACATCTCGGCGCCGCTCTCGCCGGTCGAGGTGCGCGAGCTGCCCTGCGACGTCTCCTTCCGCCATACGCCGGAGACCGAGTGGGAGATCGGCCCGGCGCGGATCCGCGCCGCCTCGGTCGCCCATCGCGGGCCCACGCTCGGCTACCGGATCGACGATGGCGATGACTCGCTCGCCTACATCCCCGACCACGAGCCCGCCCTCGGCGCGGACCTCGACGCGCTCGAGGAGGAGTGGATCTCCGGCTTCGCCCTCGCCCGCGACGCCTCGCTGCTGATCCACGACGGCCAGTACGCCGACGCCGAGTACCCCGACCATCTCGGCTGGGGGCACTCGTCGCTCTCCCACGCGCTCTGCTTCGCCCGTCGCACGGGCGCCGGGCGCACCGTCCTCTTCCACCACGATCCGCTGCATTCCGACGCGCAGCTCGACCGCCTCGAGGTGGAAGCGCGCGAGCGCTGGGTCGCCGGCGGGGGCGACCCGGGTGCGATCGAGCTCGGCGTCGAGGGGGCCGAGCTGGAGCTGCGAGCGGCCGCCAAAAGCGCCGCAAAAACGGCCTGAGCAGTACATCCGTTGCCCTTTGGGTACGATTGGGTAACTTTTCCTGTTCGGTGCGTTACCCTGCACCCTGGATGTCCTTTCCTTCCAGTCGGATCGACTCCAAGGCGGAGCGCTCGCCGCTCGTCCGGGGCGCCCTCTCGGTGGCACGGAGAGCCCATGCCGGCCAGTTCCGCCAGACCGGCTGCGACGAGATTCCCTTCATCGATCACCCGCTGGCGGTCGCCGAGCGGCTGACCGAGGACGGCCATCCGGACGAGCTCTTGGCCGCAGCCCTGCTGCACGACGTCGCCGAGCATGGCGAGGTCGAGCCCGACTCGCTGCGCGGCCGCTTCGGCGACCAGGTCGTCGACCTGGTCGAGGCGCTGACCGAAGACGCCGCGATCTCCGACTACGAGGAGCGCAAGGAGGAGCACCGTGAGCGCGTCGCCGCGGCCGGCCCGGAGGCGCGGGCCATCTTCGCCGCCGACAAGACCGCCAACGTCGCCGTCGTGCGCGAGGCCTACGAGATCGTCGGCGAGGACGTCGACGCCCACATGCCCGTCACCCTCGACGTCAAGATCCTCGTCTGGGAGCTCGACCTGGAAATGCTCTTCGAACGCTCGCCGGGAATTCTCCTCGTCGACAGGTTCGCCGACGAGATGGTCGGGCTCTGGGGCCAGCGGGCCGAGGACGAACGGGCCTCTCTATGTTGAGTCGCGCCGCGTCTGCCGCGCCAGCCTGAGCCGACGGCGCAGGGGCAGCAGTCCCCAGAGCACGGCGAACATCGCCCCTGCGGCGACGCCGAAGACGACCGTCGCGGCGACGCCGAAGAGCACGTCGGTGATCAGCACGATCGCCCCGGTCATCGCCAGCGCCAGGAAAGCGAGGCCGGCGATCGCGAGGCGGTTGGCGAGGAGCACGAGCCGGCGCTTCTGCTGCAGGTGGAAGGTCAACCGGTGGTATGCCGTCGGCGAGATCAGCAGCGCGGCGGAGATCGCGGTGCAGAGCAGGGTGGCGAAGTAGACGTCCTCCTGGAAGGAGGTGATGTCCGCGAAGCGGCTCTGGAACGGAACGGCGAGGAGGAAGGCGAAGAGGACCTGGACCCCCGGCAGCGCCACCCGCAGCTCCTGCAAGAGCTCGCCGAGGTTGCGGTCGAGGCGCTCGTCCTCGGACTCGTCCCTGCCTGAGGGCCGTTCGGCCATGCGCCCACCATAAGCGAGTCGACACGTAGGATCGCGGCGATGGGGCGCCTCGCAGTAATCCTCGGCAGCAGCGCCGCCGGCCGGGGCGGCGGCGAGATCGCCGCGACCGCGGAACACCACGGAGCCGTCGTCCTCCAGCGCCACGGCCCGGCCGGCGCCTATCGCCTTCCACACCGGATCGACCACGCCGCCAACCTACGCTCGCTCGCCGCCTCCGGCTGCGATCGGGTGCTGGCGATCTGCTCGGTCGGCTCGCTCGACGCCGGCCTGGGCGTCGGCAGCTTCGTCTGCCCGCACGACTTCATCGCCCTGCAGATCGCCGTCACCGTCTTCGACGACCCGCGCGGCCACGGGATGCCGGGCTTCGACGCGGCCTGGCGCGGCCAGGTGCTCGCGGCGTGGGGGGCGAGCGGCGCCGGGCCGCTGCGCGACGGCGGCGTCTACTGGCAGACGAACGGGCCGCGCTTCGAGACGCCGGCCGAGATCGGCCTGATCGCCGCCCATGCCGACCTAGTCGGGATGACGCTTGCCTCCGAGTGCATCGTCGCCGGCGAGCTGGGACTGGCCTACGCCACCGTCTGCGTGGTCGACAACCTGGCCAACGGGATCGCCGCCCAGCCGCTCTCGCCTGCCGAGCTCGAACACGACCGAGCGGTCAACGCAACCCGCCTGCGCGACGACCTCGACGCAGTTCTGCCCACGCTGACCCGACGTGCCGCGAGTTAGAGGTCACTATGGGTACTCAACAAGCGGCACGTCCACTGGCGGTTACGGACGCCACTCTCGACGGCGAGCGCGTCGGGGTGCGTTGTGAAGAGGAGGCCATTGCGGCAATCGGCCCTGACGTCCTCCCGCAGCCCGGCGACGAGACGATCGACGCCGGCGGGGCGCCGCTCGTCCCCGCCCTGGTCAACGGCCACACCCACGCCGCGATGACCCTCTTCCGCGGCTACGGCGGCGACCTGCCGCTGATGCGCTGGCTGCGGGAGAAGATCTGGCCGGTCGAGGCCAAGCTGGAGGCCGAGGACGTCTACTGGGGCGCTCGGCTGGCCTGCGCCGAGATGATCCGCACCGGCACCGCCCGCTTCTGGGACATGTACTGGCAGCCGCAGGCGACCGCGCGTGCGGTCGAGGACGCCGGCCTGAGAGCGACGATCGGCGGGCCGCTCTTCGACGCCGACGGCGGCACCGCGGAGATGCAAGCGGGGGCGCTGGAAGACCTCGATGGGCTGGCCGAGCACGGCTCCACCATCGAGGTCTCCCTCGCCCCCCACTCGATCTACACGGTCAGCGAAGAACTGCTGCGCTGGGCCGGCGAGCAGGCCGCGGAGCGGGGCCTGGCCTTCCAGATCCACCTCTCCGAGACCGAGGGGGAGGTGAGCGATTGCGTCGCCGCCCACGGCGTACGGCCGGCCGCCTACCTCGACCGCCTCGGCCTGCTCGGCGAGCGCACCGTGCTCGCCCACGGCGTCTGGCTCGACCGGGAGGAGCTGGAGCTGATCGCGGCGCGGGGCGCGACCGTGGTCGCCAACCCGGTCGCCAACATGAAGCTGGCCGTCGGCGGCGTCATGCCCTACCCGGAGGCACGCCGCGCCGGAGTCGCGGTCGGCCTCGGCACCGACGGCGCCGGCTCCAACGACTCGCTCGACCTTCTCGCCGATCTCAAGGCCTTCGCCTTGACGCAGCGCCACGCCAGCGGCGACCCGACCGTCGTTCCCGCCGCCGAGGCGCTGGAGATCGCCAGCGGCGCCCGCGCGGCGCTGCTCGGCGGAGGCGGCGCGCGGCTCGCCCCCGGCGCGGACGCCGACTTCCTGCTGCTGCGCGGCGACTCGGCCGAGCTGGGAATCGGCGACCCCGCCTCCAACCTCGTCTACGCAGCGAGCGGCTCGATCGTCGACACCACCGTCGTCGCCGGCCGCGTGCTGATGCGCGGCGGCGAGGTCGAGGGGGAGGCGGAGATCGTCGCCCGCGCCGCCGAGCGTGCCCACAGGCTTGGAATCGGCTGAGCCGAGCGAAGACCGTCGCGTACCAAAGGTGGAAGTGGCCCCTAGGTCGGGTATAGGCTCGAAGCGAGTGCCCGCACCTGAGGTCACTGACGAAGGGTCGTCTGCCGGCGCATCGGCAGTCCGCTACGAGAACGCCACCAAACGCTACGGCGACTCGGCGGAGGCCGCGGTCGAGCGGCTGAACCTGGAGATCGCGGCGGGCGAGGTCTGCGTCCTGGTCGGGCCCTCGGGCTGCGGCAAGACGACCGCGATGCGGCTGGTCAACCGCACGGTCGAGCTGAGCGAAGGCGACGTGACGATCGGCGGCGAGTCGGTGCGCGAGCGCGACCCCGCCCGGCTGCGGCGCGAGATCGGCTACGTGATCCAGCAGATCGGGCTCTTCCCCCACCGCACGGTCGCCGAGAACATCGGCGCGGTGCCGCAGCTGCTCGGCTGGAAGAAGGATCGGATCCGGGCCCGCTCGGCGGAGCTGCTCGAGCTGATCGGGCTCGACCCCGAGCTCGGCGAGCGCTACCCAGCGCAGCTCTCCGGCGGCCAGCAGCAGCGCGTCGGCGTCGCCCGGGCGCTCGCCGCCGACCCGCTGGTGATGCTGATGGACGAGCCCTTCGGCGCGATCGACCCGATCAACCGCGAGCGTCTGCAAAACGAGTTCCTCCGCCTTCAGGCGGAGATCCGCAAGACCGTCCTCTTCGTCACCCACGACATCGACGAGGCGATCAAGATGGGCGACCGGATCGCGGTGATGCGCAAGGGCGGCAAGGTCGCCCAGTACGCGACGCCGGCCGAGCTGCTGATGGCGCCCGCCGACGAGTTCGTCGAGGACTTCGTCGGCGCCGACCGGGCGCTCAAGCGGCTGGCGCTGATGCGCGTCTCCGACATCGACCTCTGGGAGGCGCCGCTGGCCTACATCGGCCAGGCGACGGCCGAGGTGCGGGCGAAGCTGCAAGGCGCCGAGGTCCCCTACCCGCTGCTGGTCGACGGCGAGCGTCGGCCGCTGGGCTGGCTCTCCGAGCGCGACCTCGCCGCCGAGACCGTGCCCGCCCAGCCGGACTCGCCGCTGGGCCCGTTGCTCGACCGCGACGACGTGATGCGCGACGCGCTCGCCGACCTGCTCCAGGGCGAGGCGCAGTACGCCGCCGTCACCGATCGCGAAGGGCGGATCGACGGCGTGCTCTCGGTCGAGATCATCTCCGAGTTCCTCGGCTCGCCGGCGGCAAGGGTCGAGGAGCATGGCGCAGTGGAGCGGCCGCATGATTAGCGCGCCCGTGTCACTGCCGCTCGCCGCTGTGGGCGAAGTCGGCGAGGGCTTCTTCAAAGAACGCACCTCCGACACGCTGCCCTGCCAGGCCCAGGACAAGCTCTTCTGCTTCGACTGGGCCAAGGACAACATCGACCGAGTACGTGACGCCGGCCGTCCAGCACGTCGAACTGGTCGCGATCTCGGTTCTGGTCGGCTTCGCGATCGCGTTCGCTCTCTCACTGCTCGCCCACCGTCACGCATGGCTGCGACCGCCGCTACTCGGAGCCACCGGCGTCCTCTACACGATCCCCAGCATCGCCTTCTTCTTCTTGCTGCTGCCGATCACCGGCTTTGGCCGGGATTCGGCAGTGATCGCCCTCAGCGCCTACACGCTTCAGATCATCTATCGCAACACCATGGCGGGACTCGGCAACGTGCCGCCTTCGGTCAAGGACGCCGCCAGAGGCATGGGCCTGACCGACCGTCAGATCCTCTGGCGGGTCGAGCTGCCGCTGGCGACTCCTGAGATCGTCGCCGGACTGCGAATCGCGACGGTGAGCACGGTTGCGCTGGCAACCCTGGCGGTCTTCATCAGCGCCGGCGGCCTCGGCAAACCAATCTACGAGTTCATCAACTTCAAGACCAACATCATCATTGCCGGCGGTCTCGCAATCCTGATCGCGATCGCCTTCGACGCGATCCTCTTCGGGCTCCAGCGAATAGCAACGCCGTGGAGGCGGGCGGCGACGGGATGAGCGCGATCGGTCTCCCCCAGCCCGTCTTTGCCTCGTTCCAAGGCGCGATCGAATTCATCTTCACCCCCCAGACCTCGAACGTGACCGGCGGCAAGGAGGTCGGTGGGATCGAACAGGTGATCGAACTGACGGTTAACCAGCTCGAAGTCACGTTTTTAGCCCTGGCGCTGGCGCTGGTCGTGGCGTTGCCGATCGGCCTCTATCTCGGCCACCGCGGTACCGGTGAACTACTGGCAATCGGCCTTGGCAACGCAGGCCGGGCGATCCCCGAGCTTGCCCTGATCGCCTTCATGGCAGCGGCGATCGGCGTCGGCCTGCTCAACGTCACCATTGCCTTGGCGGTCCTCGGCATACCGCCGATCCTGACCAACGCCTTCGTTGGCATCCGCCAAGTGGATAAGGCCAGCGTCGACGCTGCTCGCGGCATGGGCATGAGCGAGCTCGAAGTCCTACGCAAGGTCGAGGTACCGCTGGCGATCCCAACCCTGATGACCGGCATCCGCGGCGCGACGATCAACATCCTTGCCACCGCAACGATCGCCCCTCTCGCTGGGGTGCTCACGCTCGGCGATTTCATCATCAACCGCAATGTCTACGGCGACAACGGGGTCCTGGCCGGGGCGATCCTCGTCGCCCTACTTGCCTTGACGCTCGAGCTCGCGCTCGCCGGCCTGCAACGTTTGCTCACTTCGCGAGGCTTGAAGCTAAGCCCCGCCTGACCCTTACCGAGTTGACCGCAGTCAATCGACAGAGAGGAACCACCAGTGAGAACCACGTCCAAGCGGGCGCGCGCCGCTATCGCGGTGCTGCTTGCGCTCTTCCTCAGCCTCGGCGTCGCCGCATGCGGCTCCGACGACGATGACGACACCACCAGTGGCGGCGAAGGCGGTGGCGCGATCGTCTCCAATCCCGAAAACGGCAAAGTCACCCTCACCGTCGGCTCGAAGAACTTCACCGAACAGATAGTGCTCGGTGAGGTCTACGCGCAGGCACTCGAAGCCGCCGGGTACAAAGTGGACAAGCGCCTCAACCTCGGTTCCGAAACGGTGGCCAGGCAGGCGGTCAAATCAGATCAGATCTCCGGTTACCCGGAGTACGTCAGCACGGCGCTGACCTCCTTCTTCGAAGTCGAACCGGAGGAAGTGCCCGCGGACGCGACCGAAGCCTACGAAGAGGCAAAAGCGGACTTCGAAAAAGAAGACCTCACCGCCTTCCCGCCGACTCCGTTCGCCAGCGCCAACGCGGTCGGCACGTTGAAGAAGACGGCGGAAGAACGTGACCTGAAAACGGTCTCCGACCTCGAAGGCCAATCCGAAGAAATGACCCTCTACGGCTCGCCCGAGTGCCGCCAGCGGATCGACTGCCTGGCCGGGCTCGAAGAACTGTACGGGCTCAAATTCAAGAAATTCGTCCCGGTCGACATCGGCCTCCGCTACACCGTGCTCGACAAGGGCCAGGCCGACCTCTCGATCCTCTTCACCACCGATCCGCAGCTCTCGGCGCAGGCCGACAAGTACGTGATCCTCGAAGACGACAAGGAAGTCTTCCCGGCCGGAAACGTGATCTGGGTGACGACCCCGGAGGTCGTCAAGGAAGCCGGGCCGGACTACGAAAAGACGATCGTCCAGGTGCAGGAAGGCCTGACGCTGAAAGTGATGCAGGAGCTCGGCGCCCGAGTCGAACTCGAAAAAGAACCGGCGGCGAAGGTCGCCGGCGAATACCTGAAGGAAGCCGGTTACACCGGCTGAGCGTGCAGCGGCTGTGGCGCTACGGCGTCACAGCCACGACCGCCTCCTCCCTTGCCCGCTTCTCGACCTGGGCAAGGGAGACGCGGGCGGCCCAGGCTGCGGAGAGGCCGGCGATCGCCGCCAGCAGAAGCGCCACCCGCGGGTCGTATGCCTCCGCCAGCCAGCCGGCGAGCGGGCCGCCGATCGGGGTCGAGCCGAGGAAGACGATCGAGTAGAGGGCCATCACCCGCCCCCGCATCGCCGGCTCGACCGCGAGCTGCAGCGAGGAGTTGATCGCGGCGGCGAAGGTGACGGCCGCGGCCCCGAGCAGAGCCAGGACCGGTACCTCGAGCGCGATGCTGGGCATCATCGCCGCGAGCAGCGCGAGCAGGCCGAAGGCGAGCGCGGAGCCGGCGATCAGGCGAGCGTCGGTCCGCCCGTGGGCGCCGGTGAGCAGGGCTCCGACCACTGAGCCGACGCCCATTGCGGCGACCAGCGCGGCGTAGGTGGAGGCCCCGCCGTCGAAGCTGAAGCGGGCGAGCAGCGGCAGGATCACCTGGAAGTTGAGGCCGAAGGTACCGACCAGGGCCATCAACGCCAGCGGCACCATCAACGCCGGGGTGCGGCGCACGTAGCGCAGGCCCGCCCGCACAGCGCCCCGCTCGCGCACGACGGGCGGCGGTGCCTCGAGCTCGGCGGGGTCCATCCGCCAGAGGGCGAAGATCATCGCCACGAAGGTGAGCGCGTTGAGGGCGAAGCAGGGGCCGACCCCGGCGATCGCTATCGCGAACGCAGCCAGGGCCGGGCCGACGAGGCGGGCGGAGTGGATCAGCACGCTGTTGAGGCTGACCGCATTGACGACTCGCTCCGCGCCGACCATCTCGATAGCGAAGCTCTGCCGGGTCGGGTTGTCGACCGCGTTGACGCTGCCGCGGAAGAAGACCAGCCCCAGCACCATCCATGGCTGGACGGCTCCGGCGGTGACGATCGCGAACAGGGCGAGGGCCGGCAGGGCCATCACGGCCTGCGTCACCATCAGCAGCCGCCGCTTGTCGAAGCGGTCGGCAAGCAGCCCACCCCAGGCGCCGAAGAGGAGGATCGGGAGGAACTGCAGCGCGGTGGTCATGCCGACCATGACGCCGCTGCCGGTCAGCGAGAGGATCAACCAGATCTCGGCGACCATCTGCATCCAGTTGCCCGAGAGCGAGACGATCTGGCCGCCGAAGTAGCGGCGATAGTTGGGGACGGAGAGCGAGTCGAAGCTGCGCCTTACCGCGGCGCTCACTGAAGCCTCTCGCGCCGCGGTGCCTCGAGGATCTCCTCGAGGATCGCGGCCGCCCGCTCCAAGGTCTCGACGTCGGCGCTAGGCAGATCGCGCATGCGCTGTGCCAGGTAGGCGTTCTTGCGCCCGCGCAGGCGGCGCAAGCGCTCGCGCCCTTCGCCGGTGACGCTGACCAGGGCGCTGCGGCCGTCGGCCGGATCGGGCGTCCGCTCGACCAGCCCGGCCTCGCAGAGAACCCGCAGCGTGCGGGTCGCCGTCGGCCTTTTCACCCGCTCGATCTCGGCCAGCACGCTGGGGGTGAGCGGCCCGTGCCGCTCCACGGTCGCCAGCGCCGCCGCCGAGGTCGGCGTCAGCTCGCCAACCGCGCCGGCCGCCTCCTGACGCAGGCGCCGCGCCGTGCGCACGATCGCCATCCGCAGCCGCGAGGCGGAGTCGGTGAGCGTGGTGTCAGTGGGAGCCAAAGTCATTAGCTTCAGTAATTAGTTTAGCAAACTATCTTTCCCGGTGTGCGAAATCCACATATGCGGTGGATTTCGCACACCGGAAGGAGATTTGGCCGGTAGGCACCTGGGAGTCGGCGTCGAAGTAGGCGCGGATGAGCAGCGAGGCCGCCGAGCAACGCGTTCTGTTCGAGCCGGGGATGGACGCGCGCAGCACGCGCGTCGCCGAATTCCTCAACACGCCGATGCTGATCGCGGCGGCGCTGACGCTGCCGATGGTGGCGATCACCGAGTCGCAGCCCGGCGGCTGGCTGGAGACCGTCGCCGGCGTCCTCAACTGGGTCACCTGGCTCGCCTTCGCGGTCGAGCTGGTGGCGATGCTGGCCGTGGTCCCCGATCGGCGGACCTGGCTGCGCCACCACCAACTCAGCCTGGTCATCGTCTTCCTAACCCCACCGGTCCTCCCGCCCGGGCTGCAGGGCCTCCGCGTCCTGCGCCTGCTCCGTCTCCTGCGCCTCTTGCGCCTGGCGCAGCTCTCGCGCGAGGTCTTCTCGCTGGAGGGCTTGCGCTACGCGATGCTGCTGGCGGTGCTGACCGCGATCGGCGGCGGAGCGCTGTTCGAGGCCTTCGAGAAGGGCAGCCAGCATCTCGACACCTGGGACGGGATCTACTGGGCGGTGACGACGATGACGACGCTCGGCTCCGACATCTACCCGACGACGACCGGCGGCGAGGTCGTCTCGACCGTGATCCTGATCGTCGGCATCGGCTTCGTCGCCCTGCTCACCGGCTCCTTCGCTCAACGCTTCTTAGGTCCTGAAATCGCCGAGGTCGAGGAAGAGCTCGAGGCCGAGCAGCTCTCCGCCGAGGCGGTGGCGCTGCGCGAGCTGCACAACGTGCGCGAGCAGCTGCAGGCGCTGGAGATCGCGGTCGAGCGGATGGTCGACCAGCGCGCCCCGCGCTGAGCCTGCGGGCAACCGCGGCCGGGGTCAGTCGTCCACGCGGATCGACAGCTGCCAGGCCTTGCCGGGGAGCGGCAGAGTGGCCCAGTCGTCCTTGGTCTTCAGCTCCCGCCTCTGCCAGGTCGTCGGGCTGACCAGGTTGAGAACCGACTCGAACGAATCGTCGCCGACGGTCAGGTACATGATCGTCTTCTCGCCCTCCTCGTCCACCAGGCCGAGCCGGCTCCAGAGGTCTTTCAAGTACCCCTCGTCCCTTTCGGCGATGCCCGACCACAGTCCCTCTATCGGGGATATTTCAGAGGAGGCCAGCTGCAGCAGCCAGGCTGCCGCGAACGCCGGATCGCTCAACTTGTCCTTGTGCGCGAGCGGGTCCACGGCGGCGGCCAGCCGTGCGTACCAATCGCCCACCACCGTCGGGGTGGGGTTGAACGTCTTCTCTGCCCACTCCCGGGCCTCCCGGTGTGCCAGATCGATCAGCGGCATTCCCTCGTTCCACACCGTCTTTTGCGTCACCGAGTAGCGGAACCTGCCCGACCGCGCGTTTCCGTACTTCCTCCAGTGGACGCCGCACAACGTCTCCCACTCCGGGGGGAACTCGGCGAGGGACAGCTCCTCGTCGGCGAACTTCTCCGGCGCCTGCTGCCAGAGGGGCATCACGCCGACCTCCTGCGCCGACCTAGACGAACCGCGATTCTCGTACCACACCACACGGTCCGGAGAGACGCCTCCGCCGTGCCATGGCAGGCCGATCGAGAGTTCGGCCGGGTCCATCAGGCAGGGCAGCGCGGTGACGCGTTTCCGGTGGAGGGTGGCGCGGCGGGGCTGCTGCTCGCCATAGCCCTGCGGCATGACCGAGATGCACGGGAAGCGGATCTTCTCCCAGGCGGGCGAGTCCTTGCTTCCGAGCGGCACCAGCCAGCGCCAATCGTCGGCTTCGGCGGCCCCCTCGCCGAGTCCGTAGGCCATGTTGAGCGAGCGGAAAGCCGACCGCCCCAACTTGTCCGAGAGCTCAGCGGAGACGCGGCGGATCTCGGCTTTCAGGGCCAGCATCGCGTTCGTCGCCGCCTCGCTCAGCTGGGCCTGATCGCGCCTCAGCTGGATCTCTCCGGCGCGGCCCGAGTCGAAGTCGATCTCCACGATGCCGGTTTCCAGCGATTGCGTATCGAGCAGCCCTGCTTCGATTTCGGAGCGCATTCCGTACCAGGCGGCCCGCACGTCCGTCGAGCCGGCGATGGCGCTACCCGGGAAAGGGAGGTGATCGAAGCTCCCTAGCGCCTGCTTGGCCCCCGTGCCCCGCGCTCGCAGGTACAGCCGACTGGGGCCGCCCTCGAGCTCCCAGTAGGGGATGCACACGCGGAACCAGCCGAGGCCATCGCTCAGCTCGCCCTCGTGGACGTGCCAGCGCAGGCGCTCGGAGGCGTCCTCGAAGATGCCGCTCGCCTCCGCCGACTGCTCCTCCGCCGCGATCCTGCTTCGCTTGCTCATCAGCTCCAGGAAGCCGGGGTCCGCCTCGTGGTGCCTGAGGCTGGCGAGCACGTACCTGGCGAACTGGTCGGTCTCCGAGGCCCAGCCGGGCTCGACCCGCCACGGGGGGTCTTCGAGTGGGGCGAGAGACGCTTCGAAGGCGCAGGGCATGCGGATCATCGTGCGGTGGAGGTAGATGAGGAGCTGCTCCGCCCACTCGCCGGCGTTCTCGAAGAGGCCCTCGCGGAGGCGCAGGCGCACGGTCGTCCCGATCGGGGCGTTGGGGGTAGGACGCAGCTCGCCGAACCCTTCGAGCTCCTCCACTTCGAAGCACCAGCCACCCTCCGACCCTCCGGCTTCGTTGGTCGTCATCGAGATCTTGTCGGCGAGCATGAAGTAGCTGAGCACGCCGATCCCGAACTCGCCGCTGCGCTCGAGCTCGAAGCCGTCTTCGCGCGAGCGCCGGGCAATGTCGAGCAGGCGGCTGCGCAAGGGCGAGCCGGCGACGAGGAAGTGGCGCTCGATCGCCCGCTTGTCCATGCCGATTCCGGTGTCGCGGCAGGTGAGCCACCACTGCTCGTCCTCCTGCTCCATGCTGAGCGTCAGCCGATGGGTGCGGCCGCCGTCCTTGCCGTCCCGCTCGGCGCGTTCGAGGGCGGATGCCGCGCGCACCGCGTCGAAGCCGTTCGAGAGCAGCTCGCGGACGGCGGCGAAGGGCTCTGCATAGAGGGCCGTCCCCGCGACCAGCTCCAGGACCCGGTCGGTGTTGGGCCGGAAGGCGCCGTCGATGTACTCGTAGCTGTCCGCGGCCGGCTGAACGTCGCGCCAAGCACGGGCGGGCAGGTCCCAGCGGTGCGGCAGCCGGTTTTTCGATCCCGGGCGGTAATCGATGTGATGCGTGTCGGCTACGTGACGGCAGAGGGCGAGCTCACGATCCACGTCGTCGGCCGTCTCTTCGACCGCTTTGTGAATCAGCGCAGAAGGCGGCCGCGCGGTGATCATGATCTGTCCCGCGTCCTCGATGTCGAGCGAGATTTCTTTGTCCTTGTACCAGTAGATCTTGCTCGAGGGGTCGATCGCGCGGTGCCTGTACACAGCCTCCGGCGTGCGCTCCGGGTCGAACTCGAGCACGTCCGCCATGCGCAGGACGAGCGCCAGGTAACGCAGGTGCACCAAGCTGCCCGCGGCGTCGACCGTCCTCGGTTCGAACTTCGAATCGGCCAGGGACGTGTAGCCCTCCCCGTGGCTGCGGCAGAGCGCGCAGAGGTCGCTCCTCCAGCTCTGGTAGCTGGCGAGCTTCAAGCCCTCGGTCTGAGCCAGCGTCCACTCTTCGCCCCAGTCGACGTGGCGGTCTCGCACGTATCGCTCGACGATCTGCTCCCCGTCGCGGGGGGACAGCTTGGCCGGATAGGAGATGCCGTCGGCGTCCAGCCAGGCGACGAAGGCGTCGCTTTCGTCCTCCGACAGAGCCCCGTCCTCGCTCTCGTTGCCGAGGAGGAATTCCCGGTGCGCGGTACGGCGCCCCGCTTCGGGGGTCATGCCAACGTCATGCAGATATGCGCTGAGCAGCAACTGGGTGGACTCGTACCGCGTGAGCTTCGCGAAGACGTCGCTTGGGATTACGTCGTACATCCTCTCCGCGACGCGGAAGCTGTGACCGCCGTCGTGGAGGGTGAAGCTCTGGCCGGAGGTACCGGCATCGTCCAGCACCGCCTGTACGTCGCGCAGAAACGGTTCGAGAGTCGAACGTACTTTTTTCCCGCTCTCGGATTCGTCCTGCCCGATCGCCTCCCAGAGCTGCGTATCCGACCACTCGTCGGCCATAACGGAGCATCCTATGGCTTTTACGGAGTAATGCTGTTCCTCACTAGTTACTCCTCGTCGCTGCGAGCGGCGATCTTCGCCTCCAGCTCCCGCATAACGTCGGGGTCGCGCAGGGTGGTGACGTCGCCCAGCTCGCGCCCCTCGGCGATGTCGCGCAGGAGGCGGCGCATGATCTTGCCGGAGCGGGTCTTGGGCAGGTCGCCGGCCCAGACGACCCGCTTCGGCCGGGCGAATTTGCCGATTCGCTCGGCGACCGTGGCGCGGATCTCCTCGACCAGCTCGTCACTGGGCTCGGTGCTCCCCTGCAGGGTGACGAAGGCGCAGATCGCCTGACCCGTGTCCTCGTCGGACTGGCCGATCACGGCCGCCTCGGCGACTTTCTCGTGAGCGACGATCGCCGACTCGACCTCCGCGGTCGAGAGCCGGTGGCCGGAAACGTTGACGACATCGTCGATCCGGCCGATCACCCAGAAGTAGCCGTCCTCGTCGCGACGGGCCGCGTCGCCGACCAGGTAGGTCTCCTTGCCGAAGCGCGAGAAGTAGGTCTCGACGAAACGGTCCTCCTCCTTGTAGAGGGTGCGCAGCATCGAGGGCCAGGGCCGGGTCAGGGTCAGCAGCCCCTGGCCGTTCTCGACCGGCTCGCCCTCGCCCTCGGAGACCACCTCCGCGCCGACGCCGGGGAACGGCGTCGTCGCCGAGCCGGGCTTGGTCGCGGTTATCCCCGGCAGCGGCGTGATCATGATCGCGCCGGTCTCGGTCTGCCACCAGGTGTCGACGATCGGGCAGCGTTCGCCGCCGATCACCTTGTGGTACCAGAGCCAGGCCTTGGGGTTGATCGGCTCGCCGACCGAGCCGAGCAGGCGCAGCGAGGAGAGGTCGTGCTCGGCCGGGATCTCGGCGCCCCACTTGATGAAGGTGCGGATCGCGGTCGGCGCAGCGTAGAGGATCGTCGCCCCGTAGCGGGCGACCAGCTCCCACCAGATCCCCTTGTGCGGGTAGTCGGGGGCGCCCTCCCACATCACGCTGGTGACGCCGTTGGAGAGCGGGCCGTAGACGATGTAGGAGTGACCGGTGACCCAGCCGACGTCGGCGGCGCACCAGTAGACGTCGGACTCCGGCTTGATGTCGAAGACGTAGCGGTGAGTCGCGGTGACGCCGGTCATGTAGCCGCCGGTGGTGTGCAGGATCCCCTTCGGCTTCGCGGTCGAGCCCGACGTGTAGAGGATGTAGAGCGGGTGCTCGGCGTCGAGCGGCTCGGGCGGGCACTCCGGGTCGGCGGCCTCGAGCAGCTCGTCGTAGAAGCGGTCGCGCCCCTCGCGCATCGGGCAATCGATGCCGGTATGACGGACGACGACGATCGTCTCCAGCGAGGCGAGGTCGCCCATCTGCTCGTCGACCTGCGTCTTGATCGGCGCGGTCTTGCCCTTGCGGCGGGCGCCGTCGACGGTGACCAGCGCCTTCGCCGCCGAGAACTCCATCCGCTCCCTCACCGACTCCGGCGAGAAGCCGCCGAAGACGACGTTGTGGGGGGCGCCGATCCGGGCGCAGGCGAGCATCGCGACGACGACCTCGGGGATCATCGGCAGGTAGATCCCGACCACGTCGCCCTTGCCGATGCCGAGATCCTTGAGCGCGTTGGCGAAGCGCTGCACGTCGGCCAGCAGCTGGGCGTAGGTGACGTCGCGCTCCTCCCCCTCCTCGCCGCGCCAGTGGTAGGCGACGCGATCGCCCAGGCCGGCGGCGACGTGGCGGTCGAGGCAGTTGGCCGAGGCGTTCAGCTTGCCGTCAGCGAACCACTTGTAGAAGGGCGGGTTGGAGTCGTCGAGGCCCTGGCTCGGCGCCTGCTCCCAGTCGAGCAGCTCGGTCGCCTGCCGCATCCACCAGGCCTCGGGGTCGGCCGCGGCCTCGGCGTAGACCGCGGGGTCGCTCAGCAGCGCCTCCGCCACGAACTCGGGCGGCGGCTCGAACCGCTCGACCTCGAGCAGCTCGCTCAGCTCCTGCTCCAGCCCCGTCTCCTCTTCCACTCCCATGGGTCTCCTTCCTCGGCCGCTACCCTCGGTCCGAACGGTACCCGTTCGCTCGAATGCTCTTCCGACAGATCATCCACGAGGACCTCGGCTGCGCCTCCTACCTGGTCGGCGATACGGGCGCCGGCGTCGCCGCGGTGATCGATCCGCAGTGGGACGTCGACCCCTACCTGCAGCTCGCCCGCCTGCACGGGGTGCGGATCGAGCACGTCCTGGAGACCCACAACCACGCCGACCACGTCTCCGGCCACGGCCGCCTGGCGCGGGCGGCCGGGGCGACGATCCACATCAATGAGCTGGCCGGGGTCGCGTACGAGCACGAGCCGTTCGCCGACGGCTGGACGCTGGAGCTCGGCGAGGCGATCTCGATCGAGGCGGTCCACACGCCCGGTCACCGGCCCGAGCACACCTCCTTCCTCTTGCGCGACGCCGAGCTCGGCGGCGACCCGGTCGCGATCCTGAGCGGCGACTCGCTCTTCGTCGGCGACGTCGCCCGGCCCGACCTCGCGGTCGAGCCGCGCGAGGGCGCCGCTGGCATCTTCCGCTCCCTGCACGAGCGGCTGCTCTCCCTGCCCGACGGGGTCGAGGTCTGGCCCGGGCACCTCGGCGGCTCGCTCTGCGGCAGCTCCAGCATCGACCTCAGAACCTCCTCGACGATCGGCTTCGAGCGGCGCCACAACCGGGCGCTGGCCATCGCCGACGAGGCCGAGTTCGTCGAGGACGCGGTCGCCAGTGTCGGCGAGCGGCCGCCCAACGTCGAGCACATCGTCGCCCTCAACCGCGGGCCGTTGATCGAGTCGATCGGCTCGCCGGCACGGCTTACCCCGCGCCGCTTCGAGGCGGCGATCGCCGCCGGCGCCCTCGCCGTCGACTCGCGCACCAACGAGCAGTTCGACGAGGCCCACATACCGGGCGCGATCAGCGCCTCCGCCTACGACACCGGCTTCGCGACCAAGGTCGCCCAGGTAGTCCCGCCCGAGGCCGAGGTGGTCGTGGTCGCCGCCTCCGACGGCAACGAGCTGGAGGCGGCGGAGCTGCTCGCCGCGGTCGGGCTCGGCGTGCGCGGCTTCCTCGGCGGCGGCATGAGCGCCTGGCGGGCGGAGGAGCGGCCGGTGGCGCGGATCGAGCCGGTAGGGCCGGAGGCGCTGGCGAGCCTGCTCGAGGGCGCGGACCCACCGCTGGTCCTCGACGTGCGCGGCGCCGGCGAGTACGCCGAGGGGCACATCGCCGGTGCGCTCCACATCCCCTACGGGGAGCTGCCGCGACGGCTCGGCGAGCTGCCGCGCGACCATGTCCTGGCGACGATCTGCAAGGGCGGTAAACGCAGCGGCCTCGCCGCCTCGGTCCTGCAGCGCGAGGGCTTCGCGACGATCCACGTAGCCGGCGGCGGCGTCAGCACCTGGCAGGCCGAAGGCCGCCCGGTGGAGTCAACCTAGCCAGTGCGTGGCTGGCGCGCGCCGGACCAAGCGAGGCAAGGACGCAGGGAGGCCGAATAGCAGCGCTATTTGGCCGACCGAGGACGCCGCGTCGCGCCGGTCCGCCGCCGCCAGGCGCGTGCTGGCTAGTAGCCCGGGGGGTGGCGGGCTATGAAGCCTTCGGTCGAGCTGACCGGTTCGGGGTGCCAGCGCGGCCCGGCGCCGCCCGAGGTGTCGAAGGCGAGGCCGGCGACGACCATCCAGGCGTGGCCGGCGTTGGCGTAGACGGTGATCCACTGCCCCGAGCCGGGTTCGCCCCAGGTCGAGAGCCCGGTCGAGTCGAGCGGGCTGGAGAGGAAGCCGCCGCCGTTGAGGGCAAAGCTGACCGCCCCCGAGCAGTCGTAGCCGGAGGATTCGAAGGAGCCGTGGCCGCCGCCCCATATGTAGGGCGTGGTCGCGATCGAGTTGGAGGCTTCGATCGCCGCTTGCACGGCGGGCGGCGCCGAGCTGGGCACGCTGGCCTGGCTTTCGGAGATGTACTGGGCGCTCTGGCCAGGGGTCAGCGGCGCTGGCGCCGTGGCCGGCACCGAGCCGCCCGCGCCAGCGATCTGTTCGGAGATCGTGGCCAGGTTGTCGCTCAGAGCGGCCTCGCGCGACTGCAGTGCATCGAGCGCTTCCTGGCGCTCCGCCTGGGCGGCCTTCAGGTCGGCGAAGCGGGCCTCTGCCTCTGCCTTCGCCGCGACTGCCTCGCGCTCCTTGACCGCGATCGCGTCGCGAGCTTCCTTCAGCTGGGCGCGGATCTCGGCCATCCGCGCGACGGCGGCCTTCGCCTGGTCGCGCAGGTTCTTGACCCGGTCGGCGACCGAGTTGTCGTAGTCCTGGATCTGGCTCAGGTAGTCGGCGCGGGCGCTGGCCTGCGACCAGGTCTCCGATTCGAGCACGACGCCGATCACGTCCGGGCTGCCCGCCTCGTAGATCGCGACGAGGCGCTCGCGCAGCACCTCCAACGCCCGCTGCAGCCGCGCGCGGATACGCGCCAGGCGGCGCTTCTCGGCTTCCAGCTCGGCGGTCGCGCTTTCAAGCTCGGCCTGCTTCGCGGCCAGCTCCGCCTCGAGCGCCTGCTGGCGCTGGCGCAGCTGCGAGACTTCGCCCAGCATCGAGTCGATCGCCCGGTTCTGCTCCGCGATCGTCGCCGCGACGGCGCTCTGGCTCTCGCGCACGTCGCTCAGCTTGCCCTGCGTCTCGTCGTATTCCTCCCGCAGGGTCTCGGCCGGCGCGCTCGCCGCCAGGCAGAGCACGAGCAAAAGCAGGGTGGCCGGCAGCAGCAGCCACCGGGAGGTTCCGGCAGGGGCGCGCATCGCGCATCACGCTAACGAAGTCGCCGCGAGATTGTTAGGAGTTGCTAATAACTTGCAACTCCCGTTGCAGAATCGACTCGCTTGCAGGAAAAATCGCCGCCGCGGCGAGTTAGCCGCGGCGGCGGAAACGCCTCAGGCGAGCAGCTTGGCCTTCGCCTTGTCGAACTCCTCGCTGGAGAGCGCGCCCTTTTCCTTCAGCTCGTTGAGCTTGTGCAGTTCGTCCGCGGGGGAGCCGCCGTGCGCCTGCTCGCGAACGTAGGAATCGAAATGCTGTTTCGCCTCGGCCTGCGCCTTGATCGTGCGATCGCGCATGCCGCTGCCGCGCGCGATCAGGTAGATCAGCGCCGTCAGGAAGGGGATGAAGACGAGGAAGAGAACCCATCCCGCCTTGGCCCAACCCGACGTCTCGTGGTCGCGGAAGAGGTCGGTGAGGATCGTGATCAGGATCCAGATCCAGATCACGAAGAAGAAGATCTCGAAGGCGAGGAGAAGCGCTTCGCCGAGGTTGATGTCTGCGAACGGCACGGGCGGTCCTTTCGGTCGGTGACGCGGCGAGTGCCGCTAGTCAGTATTTCGCAGGCTAGACGCAGTTCCTGCCGGCCGCATCCGTGTTCGCCTTAAGCCGCTGGGCGAAGAGGACCGCGGCAACCGCCGTGGCCAGGTTGAGGCTGGAGACGCCGGCGCGCATCGGGATGCCGAGGCGGGCGTCGGCTCGCGCGAGCAGGTCGGCGCTGAGCCCGTAGCGCTCGCTGCCGAAGGCGAGGATCGCGCGCGGCGGCAGCTCCCGCCGGTCGCAGGTCCTCGCCGCCGGGATCGATCGCGACCAGCGGCCGGTCGCTCTGCGGCAGCTCCGCCAGCGCGGCGACGGGCAGGGCGAAGTGGAGGCCGGCGGCGCCGCGCAGGGCATCCGGGTGCCAGGGGTCGTTGGGGCCGGTGGTCAGTACCCCAGCCGCGCCGGCGGCGGCCGCGACCCGCACGCAGGCCCCCATGTTGCCCATCGTGCGCGGGTCCTCGAGCAGGACCAGCGGCGCCGGCCTCGCCTCGGCGAGCACCGCCGCGAGGTCGACCGGCGGGCGGCGGGCGATCGCGACGACGCCGGTGCGCGGCGCCTGTGGGACCAGCTCGGCCACGACCTCGGCGCCGACCGGCGTGGTCCGCTCCGCCAGCGAGCCGCCCAGGTCCGGCGCCAGCTCGGCGGCGAGCTCGCGCAGCTCGGCCGGGTCGGCGGCGACCGCCTCCAGCACCTCGGCGCCGAAGCGCAGCGCGTGCTTGAGCGCGTGGAAGCCCTCCAGGACGGCGAGGCCCGGATCGCGCCGTGCCGTGCGGTACCGCCTGACCAGCGAACGCTCGTCGCCATCGCTCACGGCCGCATCATGACCCGATCCGGCGGCCAAGCCTCAGCCGGCGGCGACGCCGCCCGCGGACACGCCTCCACCGGGGGCCGTCGGAGCGGGAGCCGGTGCCGGGGAGGGCGTCGGAGCCGCTTCGGGCTCCGGCGCGGCCTCGCCTTCGGAACCCTCGTCGCCGCCCTTCTCCTTCTCCGACGGCTCCTCGGCTTCCGTTTCTTCGCTTTCGAATTCTTCTTCGCCTTCGCTGTAGGCAGAGCCGGCGGAGCCGGTGGTCTGGTCGCTGTCGAAGCCGGAGAGCTCGGGCAGGCTCGCCGGTTCGTCGAATTCAGCGCATTCGCCGCTGTTCGCTGCTTCCATGAAGGAGCGCCAGATCGGCCCGGCCGTCGGCCCGCCGTATCCGGTCGCTTCGCGCGACTGCGGGTGGCCGACCCAGACCGCGGTCGAGTAGCGCGGCGTGTAGCCGGCGAACCAGGCGTCGGAGAGGTCCTCCGAGGTGCCGGTCTTGCCCGCCGCCGTGCAGCCGATCGAGGTGTAGCCGGCGCCGGTCCCCTGCGTGATCACGCCCTCCAGCAGCCTCGTCACTTCGTAGGCCTCGCCCTCGCTGAGCACGCGCTCGCCTGCATCGGGGTCGGGTTCGTCGACCTGGCCGCTGGGGAACTCGACTCTTGCCAGCGCCGTCGGCTCGTGGTGGATGCCGCCGCTGGCCAGGGTCGCGTAGGCGCTCGCCATTTCCAGCGGCGTGACGCCGACGGCAAGGCCGCCGAGCGCCTCGGCCGGGACCGATTCCAGCGGCGCTTCGATCCCCATCTGGCGCGCCATCTGGGTCACGTTCTCGGGGCCGACGTCGAGGTCGAGCTGGGCGAAGACCACGTTGGTCGAGTGCCAGGTGGCGGAGGCGAGCGACATCGTGCCGCCGCCGGGCTCGGCGTTGTTGACGACCCACGCGGGACCCGCTCCCGGCAGATCCAGCGTCTTCGGCGAGGTGCCGTCGTAGTAGGTGGCGTCGGGGTCGATCCCCTGCTTGATCGCGGTCGCGAGGACGAAGGTCTTGAACGAGGAGCCGGGCTGGCGGTGGGCCTGCCAGGCGTAGTTGAATTCGCTTTCGTCGGCGGAGCCTTCGGTCGAGGCGAGGGCGACGATCTCGCCGTTGGAGGGGTCGACCGAGGCGAGGCCCGCCGCCGGGCCCCCTTCGGGGTAGCAGACGCCGCAGTAGTCGACCGCTTCCTGCGCGCGTTCCTGCAGCTCGGGGTCGATCGTCGTGTAGGCCTTGAGGCCGCCGTAGCGGACCGTGTTGAGGCCGTATTTGTCGATCAGCTCCTGCTGGACCAGGTCGAAGAGGAAGCGGTCGCGGATCACCCGATACTTGTGGCCCGGATCGAGACCCAGGCCCTTGTGGATCGCCTCGCGATATTCGGAGGGCGTGATGTAGCCCTGGTCCTCCATCGCTTCGAGCACCTGGTTGCGGCGCTCCAGCGCGGCGCGCGGGTCGAGGAAGGGGTTGTATTCGGAGGGTGCCTGGGGCAGCCCGGCGATCATCGCCGCCTCGGTCAGCTCGAGCTCGCGGGCCGGCTTGCCGTAGTAGGTCTGCGCCGCCGCCTCGGCCCCGACCGCGGTCTCGCCTTCGACGGTGCCGTAGGGCGCGGTGTTGAGGTAGGCGGTGAGGATCCACTTCTTCGAGTGCGCTTCCTCCTGCTCGTAGGCGAGGTGGGCTTCGATCAGCTTGCGCTCGATCGTCGGTTCGGGATCGCGGATGTAGAGGTTGCGGACGAGCTGCTGGGTGATCGTCGACGCCCCCTGGACCGGCTTGCCGCCAGCCAGCAGGTTCTTCCAGGCCGCCCGCGCGATCCCAGCCGGATCGATCGCGCCGTGCTCGAAGAAGTTGCGATCCTCGATCGCCACCGTGGCGTATTTGAGGTTCTGCGGCAGCGCCCGCGAGGGGACCGGCTGGCGGATGCTGCTGGCGCGGATGAAGCCGATCAGGCTGCCGTCCGCGGCGTAGATCGCCGAGGAGCGGCCCTTCTGCACCGGCTTGAGGCTGGCGAGCGGCGGTGCCGAGTTGTAGACGTCGATCGCCCAGCTCGCCCCCACGCCGCTCGCCACGGCGAACGCGACGAGGAGGGCGGCAACTGGGATCAGCAGCTTCCTCTTCCAGCTCAGTTTGCGCGACCTGCGTCGCTGCCGTCGTGTGCGGCTCGTCATCGGAAAAATTCTATTGAGACCGCGAAGCCGGCCCTTTCCCCTCTGGCAAGCGCAATTTCGCGTGCGAGCAGGGCGACGATAGCCTTCGGGGCGTGCCCACCTTCCTCCACACCTGCTACCGGATCGGCGAGATCGATCGCTCGGTCGCCTTCTACGAGAAGCTCGGCTTCGAGGAGGTGCGGCGGATGCCGATCGGCGAGGAGGCGGTCAACGTCTTCATGGGCCTGCCGGGCGAAGAGATCCCCTGCCTGGAGCTGACCTACAACCACGGCGTCGACTCCTACGACCACGGAACCGCCTACAACCACATCGCCCTCGCCGTCGACGACCTCGACGAGACGCTAGGCGGCCTCGCGGCGCAGGGCATCGAACCCGAAAAGCCCCCCTACCGGCCCGGTGGCCGCACCGAGGGCTACCGCATCTGCTTCGTCCGCGACCCGGACGGATACCGCATCGAGCTGATCGGCGAGTGAGCGGCGGCCTTCAGTCGCCGTAAAGCTCCAGCCCGTCCAGGGCGGGAGCGATGCGCTCGAAGTCGGAATCGAGGCTCCAAAGCGCGCAGCCGGCGCGTGCCGCGGCGACGGCGATCGCGAGATCGGTGAGCGGCAGCGTCTGCCCCGCCTGACGCAGACGGCGGGCCACCGCACCGATCTCCTGCCAGGAGGCGTGGTCGAGATCGGCCCAGGAAAGGCCGCCGACGGTCTCCACGATCGCCGTGCGCTGCGTCTCGCCCGCCCCGCCCAGCAGCTCGGCGAGGACGGGGCCGCAGATGGCGGCTTCCCCCCCTTCGATCAGCAGCTCGAGGCGATCCCCCTCGGCCCCGCCCCCGCTGCGAAAGTAGGGGATCCAGACCGAGGTGTCCGGAAGGACCACTAGATCCGCCGATCGATCGCGCGCATCTCCCGGGAGACGTCTTCGATATCGAGCTTGCCCCGCATCTTCAGCAGCTCGTCCACCGCTCCTCGGCGGACGTGATCCTCGATCGCCGTCTCCACGGCCTTGGTCTTGCTCCTGCCTGGATAGCGGGACATCAGCGCCTCCATCAGTCGGTCGTCTATGTCGAGCGTGGTTCGTATGCCATAAGTATGGCATACACTTCCTCCAATCGCGATTGCCTCCATGTCCGTCCAAGGATCCAGCGCCGCGTTCTCTCCCCCCTCCACCAGTAGTACGCTCGCGCGAATGGCGCGAATTGCGGTTGTTACGGGGGCTTCCAGCGGGATCGGGGCAGCAGCAGCGCGGGCGCTCGCCGGCGACGGCTTCGAGGTCGTGCTCGGCGCGCGGCGCCTGGAGCGGCTCGAAGATGTCGCGGCCGAGGTCGACGGGACGGCTGTCGCCCTCGACGTGACGGATCCCGGCTCGGTGGAGGGGCTCGCGGCGCGGCTGCCCCGCTGCGACGTGCTGGTCAACAACGCCGGCGGCGCGCTCGGCCTCGAGCCGGTCGCCGCGGCCGACGAAGAGCAGTGGCGCCAGATGTACGAGGCGAACGTCCTGGGGACGATGCGAATGACCAGGGCGCTGCTGCCGCGGCTGGTCGAGTCGGGCGACGGTCACGTCCTCGCCGTCACCAGCATCGCCGGCTTCGAGTCCTACCGTGGCGGCGCCGGCTACATCGCCGCCAAGCACGCGCAGCGCTCGCTGCTGCGCAACCTGCGGCTGGAGCTGCTCGGGCAGCCGGTGCGGGTGACCGAGGTCGCTCCCGGAATGGTCGAGACCGAGTTCTCGCTGGTCCGCTTCGGCGGCGACGAGGAGGCAGCCCGCCGTGTCTACGAGAGGATGGAGCCGCTGCGGGCCGAGGACGTCGCCGAGTGCATCCGCTGGGCGGTCGCCCAGCCGTCGCACGTCAACATCGACGAGATCGTCGTCCGGCCCCGCGACCAGGCGACCGCCACCGAGGTGCACAGGACCCCGGTCGAGTAATCGGGGGGCACTTGACGCACCGCGCTGGCCGAGCCAAGCTAAGCGGACCCGACCCCAACGCGAGGAGACGAGATGATCTGCGCGCTTACCGTCCGCAAGCTCAAGCCCGGCACCTTCGACCAGTTCCGCGACGCCTTCATGGGAGAGATGGAGGACACGCCGCCCGAGGGCTTCGTCCGCTTCAACATGCTGCGCAACGCTGAGAACCCCGACGAGGTGATCTCCTTCGGCTTCTTCGAGGGCAGCCCTGAGCAGCTGCGGGAGATCGCCGACAAAGAGGGCTACGAGGAGCAGCTGGAGAGGATCCAACCCTTCGTCGAGTCGGTCGGCGCCGATGGGCTGTACGAGATCGTCGAGGACCGCACTTTCTAGGAAGGGATTCGGCGCGACTTCCGATCCGCGCGGGCGATAGTCTCCCCCCGGCTCTGGCTTGGAGACGGGAGGAGGACGGTTTTGAAACTGGTGATCGGCATCGTGCGGCCTGAGAAGGCCAACGACGTGCTGGAAGCGCTCTATCGGGCGGAGGTGCGCGGGGTCTCGATGAGCCGCGTGCAGGGCCACGGCGGCGAGCTCGACCGGGTCGAGACCTACCGCGGCACGACCGTGCAGATGGGCCTCTCCGAGAAGGTCCGCTTCGAGGTCGCCGTCTCCGACGAGTTCGTCGAGCCGACCGTCGAAGCGCTCTGCGACGGGGCGCGCACCGGCGAGGTCGGCGACGGCAAGATCTTCGTCGTGCCGCTCGAGCAGGCGGTGCGGATCCGAACCGGCGAGTCCGACGAGGCCGCCGTCACCCCGGTGGCGAAGCGATGAGCCCCGCGATCGACACCGGCGATACCGCCTGGATGCTGGCCGCCACCGCGCTGGTCCTGATGATGACCTTCGCGCTGGGCCTCTTCTACGCGGGACTCGTGCGCTCGAAGAACACGCTCAACACCTTCATGATGTGCGTTGCCGCGGTGGCGATCGCCGCCGTCACCTGGTCGCTGATCGGCTACTCGCTTGCCTTCGACGGCGAAGGCGACCTGATCGGCGGCCTCGGCCACTTCGCCCTGAACGGGGTCGGCTTCGACCCCCGCGGCGAAGGGACGATCCCCCATCTCCTCTTCATGGCGTTCCAGGGGACCTTCTGCATCATCACCGTGGCGCTGATCGCCGGCGCCGTGGTCGAGCGGATGCGCTTCGGCGCCTTCATGGTCTTCGCCGCGCTCTGGTCGGTGCTGATCTACGCCGTGCTGGCCCACTGGGCCTTCGGCGGCGGCTGGCTGGCGGCCGAGGGGACGCTCGACTTCGCCGGCGGCATCCCGGTCGAGATGGGCTCGGGCTTCTCGGCGCTAGCGGCGGCGCTGGTGGTCGGCGCCCGCAAGGACTACGGTCGCCAGGCCCTCCTCCCCCACAACGCCGTCTACGTGCTGGTCGGCGCCGGCCTGCTCTGGTTCGGCTGGTTCGGCTTCAACGGCGGCAGCGGCATCGGCGTCGGCCAGAACAGCGTGCTCGCCTTCGTCAACACGCTGCTGACGCCGGCCTGCGCGCTGATCACCTGGTTCGCCCTCGACCTGATTCGCGGCCGCAAGGTGACCGCGATCGGCGCCGCCACCGCGATCATCGTCGGCTGCGTCCTGATCACCCCCGCTGGCGGCTACATCAGCCCCGGCTGGGCGATGGTGCTCGGCTTCGTCGGCGCCCTTCCGTGCTACTTCGGGATCATGTACCGACCGCGCACGCGGGTGGACGAGACGCTCGACGTCCTCGCCGCCCACGGGATTGCCGGCTTCACCGGCATCCTCTTTATCGGCCTCGTCGCCCAGATCGGCTGGAACGGCATCGCCGACGGCCTCTTCTACGGCGACGCGAGCCAGTTCTGGGCACAGGCCCTGGCGGCGGTCGTCACGCCCGTCTACGCCTTCGTCGGCACCTTCGTCCTGCTGAAGCTGGTCGGCGCGGTGATGCCACTGCGGGCGAGCGAGCACGACGAGGCGGTCGGCATGGACGTCGTCTACCACGGCGAGGAGGCCTACGTCACTGGCGAGGGCGCGATCCTGGTCATGCCCGAGGATGACGGCAAAGCCCTGGTCGCCGACCCGGGCTGACGCCAGAGCCTCCCAAGGCAGACGTGCCGTCACTTAGGCACGTCCAAAATGAGAGGGCGGAATGGCTGAATTCCTTCAGGTCACCACTACCACCGGCTCCGAGGAGGAGGCCGAGCGGATCTCGGCGACGCTGATCGAGCGCCGCCTCGCTGCCTGCGTGCAGATGCTCGGCCCGGTCTCCAGCCGCTACCGCTGGCAAGGCAAGGTCGAGACCGCGCAGGAGTGGATGTGCGTGGCGAAGACCGAGGCCTCGCGCTACCCCGAGCTGGAGGCAGCGATCCGCGAGCTGCACTCCTACGACGAGCCGGAGATAGTCGCCACGCCGATCGTCGCCGGCCGCGAGAGCTACCTGGCCTGGATCGGTCGCAGCCTCGAGCAGACCCCTGACTGAGACCTGTGATGCATCGAGCCCCAAATAGGGGCTCGATGCATCACAGATGACCCTTGACGACCTCGAACTGGGCCATCAGGCCGTGGTCCTCGTGGTCGAGCATGTGGCAGTGGATCGGGAACTTGCCGGTGTAGTCGGCGAAGCGGCCGGCGAGGAGGAGGCGTTCGCCCGGGTAGACGAAGAAGGTCTCCTTGAGGCAGTCCTCCCAGGGCGGCGGCGGCTTGCCGTCGCGGGACAGCAGGTACCAGTCGGTGTGGTGCATGTGCATCGTGTGGGCGACGTTGGTGCGGTTCACGATCTCCCAGGTCTCGGTCGTGCCCAGCACCGGGAAGGCGTCGGAGCGGGCCGGGTTGAAGGTCCTGCCGTTGATCAGCCAGGTCGTCTTGAAGAGCCCGCCGATCGAGATCGTCCAGGTGCGGTCCGGCGTGCGCGAGACATGCCGCGTCCAGGCCGGCAGCGGGCGCAGCGAGCGCGGCACCCTGGTCCTGTCCGGCGAGCGCCGCGCGCCGACCCGGAACTGCATCACCGCCCCGACGTAGGGCCGCGCCCCGGCGCCGTCGTGGCCATCGTGGCGCGGGCCGCTGCGAAGCTCGACCGCCTGCCCCGCGGCGGCGGCGAAGTCGACGACGACCTCGGCTCGCTCTCCCGGCCCCAGCAGGACCTCATTGCGCCTCACCGGCCGCGGCATCAGGCCGCTGTCGGTGGCGATCTGGACCAGCGGCGCGCCGTTCGAGAGCTGGAAGTTGTAAGCGCGGAAGTGCGAGGCGTTGAGGAGGCGCAGGCGGTAGCGCCGCGGCGTCACCTCGTGGTGCGGCATGTAAGCGCCGTTGACGAGGACGCGGGCAGCGAGGACGCCGTCGGCCGGAGGCTGGCGGCCGGTGAACGGATCGGTGAGCTGGTTGCGCCGGTCGAAGGAGCGGTCGGCGACCATCAGCGGGATGTCGCGCTCGCCCGAGGGCAATGGCAGCGAGCGGTCGAGCTCGTCGTCGACGATCCACATCCCCGCCAGCCCGTGCCAGATGTTGCGCGCGGTGCGGTCGAGCCGGTGGTCGTGGTACCACTGGAACGCGGCTCGTTCGGGCCTCCCCTCCTCGCGCAGGTCGTAGACGTAGGTCTTGCGCCCGCCCGGCCCGATCAGGTGGTCGTTGCCGGACAGGCGCGGCGAGAGACCCCGCGGGATGTCGCAGTAGAACGACCGCGGGTGCGATGCGGTCAGCCCGCCCGGCTGGCCGTCGAACTGGGAGCGGTTGTGGCCGCCGTGCAAGTGAACGGTCATCTCCCCGGCGCTGGGCGGCAGCTCGTTGTGGAAGGCGACCGCCGTCCTCTGTCCGGCGGGGCGCCTGACGGTCGGGCCCGGGAAGGTGCCGCCGTAGGTCCACATCCTGGTCGGCGCGCCGGGCAGGATCTGGACCTCGGCCTCGCGGATCGGGATCTGGAGCTTCGCGCCGCGCAGCTGCTCTGGGATCGGCAGCGACGCGTGGAAAGGGGCCGGCGCAGGCCGCCGGGACCGCGTCGCCGCGGGGGTCGCCACGCTGGAGCGAACGCCGAAGGGCAGCAGCGCGGCGAGGGCGCCGCCGCCCAGGACGCCGAGAAAGGCTCGGCGCCCCAGGCGCGGCGAGGATTGCGAGGAGCCGCCCGCGGCTAGCCGCCCGGGAGGACGTTGATCGAGCCCTGCATGAACGAGTGGATCGCGCAGATGAAGTAGATCCTGCTCGGCCCGCCGGAGGCATCGACGGACACCGGCTGCGAGAACGAGGTGCCCGGTTTATTGCCGGTGAACCACGAGTCGCCGTCCCGCCTCAGGTTGCCCAGTGTGTCCCAGCCGGGGTTCCCGGCCTCGACCGGGTTGATTTTCACCGGTCCGTTGCCTTTGACCCCGTGCCAGTCGGCGATCGCCTTGCAGATGTGCTCCGGGGTGAAGCAGAGCTGCCGGGCTTTGGCGGTTTTCGGCAGCGACGATTTGGTCACCAGCGAGAAGGTGTGCGGGCCGACCTGGCGGGGATTGGACTGGTTGACGATGCTCAGTTCTTCGCCGGCGACGATCGTTTTGGGCGCGACGAAGCGCAGGCCTTTTTTGTCGGCTTTTATGTAGACGGTGTTGGCGGCACTCGCCTGCGGGGCCGACGGATCCCCCGGAGGGGCGTACGGAGCGGCGGCGAGCGCCGAGGTGGACACGCAGAGCACGGCGAAAGCCGTTGCGGCGGTCAGAAGGCGAATCTGCTTCAAAGTCGATCCTTTCAGCGCCGCGGAGCGGACGCACCGAGTGGTTACGGGAAGGTAACGACAAGGAAGCTAGAGCAGTGGTGCTAAGCCCGCAAGCGGTAGCCCTTGGAGAAGAGCCGCAGGTTGACGAAGAAGAGGATCGCGGTGGCCGCGGTCAGAGCCAGCAGCGAGAGGGCGATGCTGACTTCGCTGTAGCCGACAAAGCCGTAGCGGACCAGGTTGATCATGTAGAAGATCGGGTTGAAGTGGGTCAGGGTCTGGAAGGGCTCGGGCAGCAGGGTGGCCGAGTAGAAAACGCCGCCGAGGAAGATCAGCGGCTGCAGGACGAAGGTCTGGGCGAAGGCGACGTCGTCGAACTGCTCGGCGCGGACGCCAATCAGCACGCCGAGTTGCGAGAAGAAGAAGCCGACCAGGAAGAGGCCCGGGATGAGGACGAGGACGTGCTCGACCGGCAGGTCGACCAGCAACGAGGCGGCGAGGAAGGTCAGCAGGGCGACCATTAGCCCGCGCATGAAGCCGCCGAGCGAGAAGGCGAGCAGCAGCTCCAGCGGCGAGGCCGGCGAGGAGAGCTGGTCCTGGATCGCCCCCTGGAATTTCTGCTGCAGGATCGAGGAGGAGTTGTTGGCGAAGGCGTTGATCGACCAGGCCATCATGATCAGGCCGGGGATGACGAAGACGACGTAGTCGATCCCGTGCAGCTCCCCGACCCGCGATCCCAGCGCCGCGCCGAAGACGCTGATGTAGAGGAACGTTTCCAGCAGCGGCGCGCCGATCGTCTGTTTCTTGATCTTCATGAAGCGGTTGACCTCGCGCCGCCATAGCGTCGCGAAGCGGATCTGGGCGGCGCTCACGAGGCGGCCTCGACCTCGATGTGGGAGCGCGAGAGCTCCTTGCGGCCGACCAGCGTCAGGTAGGCATCCTCGAGGTTGGCGACGCCGTAACGGGCCGAGAGCTCGGCGCTGGTCCCCTCGCCGACGATCCGCCCCTCGTTGATGAAGGCGATCCGGTCGCAGAGCTGCTCCGCCTCCTCGATGTAGTGCGTGGTGAGCAGGATCGTCGTCCCCTCCTGATTGATCCGCTGCACGTAGTGCCACAGCTCCAGCCGCAGCTCGACGTCGACGCCAGCGGTCGGCTCGTCGAGGATCAGGAGGCGCGGTCGGTGCATCATCGCCCGCGCCAGGATCAGCCGCCGTTTCATCCCGCCGGAGAGGGTGCGGGTGCGTTCGTCGGCCTTCTCGGTCAGCGAGAAGGTCTCCAGCAACTCCGCGGTGCGCTCGCGCCGCTCGCGCTTCGGCATGCCGAAGTAGCCGGCGTGGTAATCGAGCGTCTCCTCGACCGTGAGGAACCAGTCGAGGTTCGGCTCCTGCGGCGCCAGGCCGACCGCCTGCCGCGCCGCACCGTAGTCGTCGATCGCGTCGTGGCCGAAGACGTGGATCGCGCCCCCGGTCGGCTGCACCAGCCCGGTCGTGCAGTGGAGCAGCGTCGACTTGCCGGCCCCGTTCGGCCCCAGCAACCCGAACAGCTCCCCCGGCGCAATCTCCAGCGAGACCCCACGCAGCGCCTCGACCCCCGTCGGGTAGCGCTTGGCCAGATCCTCGATATCGAGCGCGTTCATCCCCGGCAATCTAGGGAAGCACCACCGTCGGCGCCCCTCGCTGCGGGACGTGCCGCGAGTTGAGTACCCATAGTGACCTCAAACTCGCGGCACGTCCGCACGCGGTCAGGTGCTGGAGCGTTACAAGTGGCGCAGCACCGACTGCGCGGCGTTGTAGCCGCTCATCCCGCTGGCCCCAGCCCCAGGCGGGGTCGCCGCCGAGCAGATGAAGATCCCGGGGATGCCGGTCGCGTAGGGGTCGAGCGCGACGCGGGGCCGGAACAGCGACTGCAGCGGCGTGTTGGCGCCGGTGACGATGTCGCCGCCAACGTAGTTGGGGTTGTACGCGGTCAGGTCCGCGGGGGTGCGGACGTGGCGGGCGAGGATGCGCTCGCGCAGACCGGGAGCGAAGCGTTCGACCTGGTCGAGCAGGGCCTCGGTCGCGTCGCCGGTGTAGCCGCTCGGCACGTGCGCGTAGGTCCAGACCGGGTGGACGTCGCCGTTCGAGCGCGAGGGGTCGGCGAGGTACTGCTGGCCGACCAGGACGAACGGGCGCTCCGGCATGCGGCCGCTGTTGGTCTCGCGCTCGGAGACGACGATCTCCTCGAAGGAGCCGATCGCGTGGACGGTCCCGGCGCGGCGCGAAGCCTCGTCCGCCCAGGGGATGCCGCCCTCGACCGCGAGGTCGACCTTGAAGGCACCGGGGCCGTGGCGGTAGCGGCGGTAGGCGCGCGCCACCCGCGGCGGCAAGCGGTCGCCGGCGATGTCGACGACCGCACTCGGGGCCAAATCGAAGAGGATCGCATCGGCCGCGGGAAGCTCCGTCAGCGAGCGCACCGGCCGGCCGATCTCGATCTGGCCGCCGTGCTCACGCACGACGGCGGCGAAGGCGTCGGCGATCGCCTGCGAGCCGCCGCGCGCGACGGGCCAGCCGTAGCAGTGACAGGCGCAGGTAAGCGCCACACCGGCCGCCGCGCTGAACGGACGCGAGAAGGGGCTGAAGGAGTGAGCGGCGGTGCCGCCGAACAGCGCTCGCGCCTGCGGGGTCGGCAGGGCGCGGGCGAGCGCCGAAACCGGCGAGAGCGCCCGCAGGCCGAACGCCGTCATCACGAACGGGTGGCGCGGCAGGTGCGCCGCCGGCCGCATGATGTCCTCGGCGAGCGCCTCGAAACGCCTCGAGGCCGGGCCGAACAGCCGCTTCCATGCCCCGCCGGCGCGGCCGAGCCCGGTTGCGGTCGCCTCGATCGAGCGCACCATCGTCGCCGCGCTGCCGTCGTCGAAGGGGTGGGCGAGGTCGACCTCCGGCCAGGCCCACTCGAGCCCGTACCGCTCCAGGCCAAGCGAGGTCATCGCCGTCGAGCCGGGCGAGAACGGGTGCGTCGCCGAGCAGTCGTCGTGCAGCAGCCCCGGCAGGGTCAGCTCGCTGCTGCGGGCGCCGCCGCCGATCGTCGCCGCCGCCTCGAGCACGGTCACCTCCACCCCGCGCACGGCCAGCGTCGCCGCGGCGGCCAGCCCGTTGGGACCGGCCCCGACGACGATCGCCGAGCTCACTGCCCGACCTTCCGGTGCGCTTTATGTACCTGTGACGTGCAAAAGGCGCACCGGAAGCTCATGCCGGCTTCGCCTCGACCGGAAAGGGGCGCTCGTCGAGCCAGGGCTGGCGCTCGACCATGTCGGCGACGTTCACCCAACCCTCCTCGACCAGGCCGCTGGCGGCGTCGAAGATCCGGTAGCGCTGGCGCTGCTCGTGAGCGGGCTGGGACTCGAGCACGACGGCGCGGACCTCGCCAGGCTCGAAGCGGCAGCGCTCCTGCACCGCCGCCAGCAGCCGCTGGTCGTGGAAGTGGCCGTCGCCGAAGTTGTAGCCGAGCACCACCCCGGCGACCAGCTCGCCCTCGCGCACGACGTAGTCCTCGACGTCGTCGACGGCGCGCTGCACCAGCCCGTTGAGGGCGCGCCCGTGCGAGTGCATCGAGCGGAAGGCGAGGCCTTTGTAGATCAGCACCTCGATCATCTCCGGGTCGTAGAACTTGGCCAGCTGCTCGGTGACGATCGGCGCCGCCTTGACCAGCTCGCTGTCGAGCTTCGCCTCGGCGTCGCTGTCACGGCGGAAGAGCCACTGGCTGGTCGCCCAGTTGCCGGCGTAGTAGCGCATCGAGGGCAGGAAGGAGACGAGGTCGGGGCGGAAGTTGCCGAGCACCGGCAGGCCGACGCAGATGACGGCGAGGATCGCCAGCAGCAGCGGGTCGTCGACGGTCGAGAACGGCACGTCGCCGTAATGCCCGAAGAGGAAGAGGACGCCGAAGATCATGAAGATGTTCCACTCCAGCGGCACCGCCAGCGGGAAGGTCGAGAGGATGTGGAGGTGGAAGATCACCATCCCGGCGACGGCGATCGTGCCGATCGTGCCGCCCTGGGAGACGAGCAGGATCAGCGGCAGGGTGAACTCGAGCACCGTGCCCATGTGAGCGGTGAGCGTGCCGACCGACGACGGCCGTAAATCCTCTGGGTGATTGCGGTACAGCCGCCGCTTCGCCGCCCGCCAGCGGTTCCAGGGCGTGTTGCTGATCATCACCGTGACGACGAAGGGGAAGTGGCGGTTCAGCTTCGAGGACGCCGCCCCCCACCAGATGCAGACGAAGACGAGCTGGGCGGCGACGATCATGTTGGTCAGCGGGAAGAGGAAGACGATCGCCAGGCTGCCGTAGATCTCAGCGCGGGCCGCCAGGAAGGGGACCTTGTCGCGCAACCCGAGCAGGCCGAGGAAGGCGAGCAGGACGCCGACCGCGACCGGGTCGAGGCGGCCGGCGGCGCCGGCAGAGGCGTCGATCCCCCCGGAGAGGAGCAGGTTGAGCGCGGCGACGATCAGCCCGGCGTAGAGGGCGACGTCGAAGAGCGTCCGCCGCGTGCCGCGGGTCAACGGCACGCGCTCGGGCCACGGCGGCAGCCGCGTCGTGCCCGGCCGCAACCAGTAGAGGACGCCGCCGATCATCGGCGAGAAGCGCAGGGTCAGCGGCAGCGAGCCCGCGCCGAGGCCGAGCACCTCCCACAGCATCGTCCAGATAACCGCCTTCTGGAAGACGATCGGCTCGGTCCACCACGAACCGAGGTCGCCGAGCCCACCCAGACCCTCGGTGGTCGCCGAGATCGCCAGCAGCCCGCCGCCGGCGTAGACGATCAGCTTGACGACGTAGAGCAGGTAGACGAAGTAGGGCGTGCCGAACCCGTTCAGCGCCCAGTCCTGGGCCAGCACCTTGATCCGCTCCAGGTGCGGGCGGCGTTTCCACTCCTCGTAGGGAAGCGGCGGCGGGGCCGGCTGGGTGAAGCTCATGCGCAGGTCGAATCTACCGCGCCGGGGCTAGGCTGATGCCGATGCAGCCGCTGCTGGCCGTCGACGCGCCATCGATGCTCTTCCGCGCCTTCTACGCGCTGCCGGACTCGATCGTGGGGCCCGACGGCAGGCCGGTCAACGCCCTGCTCGGCACCGCCAACCTGATTCTGGCCGAGGTCGAAGCCCACCGGCCGCGCGCCGTCGTCCTCTGCTTCGGGCCCGACGCCGCCTCCTACCGCACCGAGCTCTACCCCGCCTACCACGCCGAGCGCGAGGCGGCGATGCCCGACGACCTCTCGCCACAGTTCGCCGCCAGCCGCGACTTCTTCGCGGCCTTCGGCTGGACCGTGGCGACCAGCGGCGAGCTCGAGGCCGACGATCTGCTCGGCACCTACGCCCAGCGCGAGGCCGAGGCGGACGGGCAGGCGCTGCTGCTGACCGGCGACCGCGACATGTACCAGTGCGCGGGCGAGCGGGTCACCGTCCTCTACGTCAAGACCGGCGGCAAGAAAGGCGCGGAAGAGGTCGGCCCGGTGGAGGTGCGCGAGCGCTACGGCGTCGACCCCGGGCAGGTGCCCGACTTCATCGCCCTGCGCGGCGACCCCTCGGACGGCCTGCCCGGCGCCAAGGGCGTCGGGCCGAAGACCGCGGCAGAGCTGCTGCAGCGCCACGGCGACCTGGAGACGATCCTCGACAACGCGATCCGCGAGCAGCGGCCGAAATTGCGCGGCGCCCTGCTCGACGCGCGCGAGGAGCTGCTCGCCTTCAAGGACATCGCCACCCTGCGCGACGCCGGGGTCGAGCGACCGCCGGACCGCGCCACCGACTGGGCCGGCGCCGCCGCAGCCGCCCGCGAGCGCGGCATGAACCGCCTCGCCGAGCGCCTCGAGGCGAACGCCGTCTAGCCCGAGCGGGGCTCGATCAGCAGGGCGCGGGCGCGGGCGCGCACCTCGCCGGCAGCCGAGACGATCGCCACGCCGGCGTGGTGCTTGCGGCCGTCCGCTTCCAGCGGCCAGGCGATGACGACGTGCTCCTCGCCGACCGGGACCGGCGCATCGAGCCGCCCGGTGAAGCGCGCGAGGACCCCGGGCGGCAGCGGCTCGGCGTGGCGCAGGTAGGCGGCGAAGTAGGTGGGGCAGTCGAGCACCGCCCAGACGATCTCCGGGCGGACGTGTCCCGAGTCGCCCCCCGTCCACTGCGGCGGCGTCCAGGGCGAGGCGACGAGCTCCCGCCCCTCGACCGGGCCGGCGAAGACGCCGAGCGTGTCGCTGCGCGTGCGGCTGCAGACGAAGCAGTTGCTGAAGGGACCGTCGGTCTTCCCCCGGTAGCCGGCCATCGCCACCCGCGCCGCCTCGACCCCGACCGGCGCCGGAACCTCCAGCTCGAAATCCGGCGCCGGCTGAGCTTCGGCGACCGGGTCCTCCCCGTCCAGGGCGAGCACCCTGCCATCGTCCTCACGGCTCACCAGGAGCGCCGTGTCGAGCGGCACCGGGCGCCGCAGGCTGACCTCGGCGGTGCCGTCGAGGAAGGCGGCGAGCGCGCCGGCGCTGTAGCCGCCGTTGCCGCTCTCCAGCGGCCCGTTGTAGCGGGCGGGGACGGTGAAGGACTCGCTCACGGGAGCGATGATCCCACGGCCGGCTCTAGCGGTAGTCCGGATTGGGGAAGTCGAATCGGCAGCCGGCGTCCCACTCGGTGCGCTGGTTGCCGTGCGCCGGGATGCCACCGGCGTCCTTGAGCATCCGCGCCAGGTGGAGCATGTTCCAGGTGGCGAAGGTGGTGTTGCGGTTGGTGAATTCGTTCTCCGGGCCGCCCGAGCCCTCGTCGAGGTAGGACGGTCCGGGCCCGGCCTCGCCGATCCAGCCCGCATCCGCCTGGGGCGGGATCGTGTAGCCAAGGTGCTGCAGCGAGTAGAGGACGTTCATCGCGCAGTGCTTGACCCCGTCCTCGTTGCCGGTCACCAGGCAGCCGCCGACGCGCCCGTAGTAGGCGTACTGGCCGGCGTCGTTGAGCAGGTGCGAGTTGCCGTAGAGGCGCTCGACGACCTGGGTCGCCACCGAGGACTTCTCGCCGAGCCAGATCGACATGCCGAGAACGAGGATGTCGGCAGCCATCACCTGCTCGAAGATCTGCGGCCACTCGTCGCGCTCCCAGCCGTGCTCGGTCATGTCGGGCCAGACCCCGGTCGCGATCTCGTGGTCGACCGCACGGATGCACTCGACGGAGACGCCGTTGCGCCGCATGATCTCCATCGAGACGTCCATCAGCCCCTGCGTGTTCGACACCTCGGGGCTGCGCTTCAGCGTGCAGTTGACGAAGAGCGCGCGCAGGTCGGAGTAGTCGGCCATGAGGCGGCCGCGATTCTAGCCCGCTGCGACCACTTCCACCGTGCCATGCATGTCCGGGTGGATCGAGCAGATGTAGGCGTACGTGCCGGGCTCCTTGAAGGTCTCCGACTTGAGCTTGCCTTCGTCGAGCGTGCCGGTGTCGAAGCTGCCGTCTTCGGCGGTCGCCGTGTGCGGCGCCGAGTCCTCGTTCTGCCAGATCACCTTTCCCCCTTCCTCGATCGTCACCGGGTCGGGGTCGTAGGCGAAGTCGACGATCTCCACTTTCTCCGATCGCACCGCGTCGCCGCTGGGCGCGGGAGCGTTGCTACCGCTCTGGGCGGAGTCGTCGCCGGCCTCGGTCGTGGTCTCGGTCGTCTCGGTGACGGTGGCCGAGCCCGAGTCGTCATCGTCGCCGCCGCAGCCGGCGAAGCCGATGGCCGCCAGGCCGATCGCGATGCAGAGGACGGGGATCGAGAACAGCGTCTTGGCTTGCATTCGACCCCGCTACCCGCTCCGGGCGAATCGAATCGGGTCAGGCGGCGAGCTGCTCGGCGGGGCGCGCCTGGACGGCGCCGCGGGAGAACTGCATCGAGCCGTCGTCGATCGGGCCGCGCCTGATCGTGCGGATGTCGAAGACGTAGTTCTGCCGCAGCCGCCAGGGCTCCTTCGAGCCCTGCTTGGGGAACCGGTCGAGCGAGCGCAGGACGTAGCCGGAGGTGAAGTCGAGCAGCGGCTGCTCGGTCACCGCGGGATCGGTCACCTCTGGCGCACAGTGGCGATAGCCGCCCGCTTCCATGTGGTTGAGCAGGCGGCAGACGTACTCGGAGGTGAGGTCGGCCTTCAGCGTCCAGGAGGCGTTGGTGTAGCCGACGGTGAAGGCGAGATTGGGCACGCCACTCAGCATCATGCCCTTGTAGGTCATCTTGCCGGGCACGTCGACCTCCTCGCCGTCGACGGAGAGGTCGATGCCGCCGAGGAAGAGGAGGTTCAGGCCGGTCGCGGTGACGATCACGTCAGCCTCCAGCTCCTCGCCGGACTCGAGCTCGATCCCGCCCTCGGTGAAACTCGCAATCCCGTCGGTGACGACGGAGGCGCTGCCGTCGGAGATCGTCCTGAAGAGATCGCTGTCCGGGACCAGGCACATGCGCTGGTCCCAGGGGTTGTAGCGAGGGGTGAAGTGCTTGTCGACGTCGTACCCCGGCGGCAAGGCCCCCTCGACTCCCTTGCGGATGAACCCCTTCACCACCTCCGGCCGGCGGCGGCTGAGCTGGTAGAAGGCCGTCTGGATCAGCACGTTCTTCCAGCGTACGAGCGAGTAGACGGCACGATCGGGCAGGAAGCGGCGCAGCCTGGTGGCGATCCGGTCCTCGGCCGGCAGCGAGGCGATGTAGGTGGGCGAGCGCTGCAGCATCGTCACATGGGCGGCCTTCCCCGCCATCGCCGGCACCAGAGTCACCGCGGTGGCGCCACTGCCGATGACGACGACCCGCTTGCCGTCGTAGTCGAGGTCCTCCGGCCAGTGCTGCGGGTGTACCACTGGGCCGGCGAAGCGCTCGACCCCCTCGAAGTCCGGCGTGTAGCCCTCGTCGTAGCGGTAGTAGCCGCTGCAGGTCCAGAGGAAGTCGCAGGTCAGCCGCACCGTCTCCTCGGTATCGGTCCGCTCCGCCTCGACCGTCCAGCGCGAGTCCTCGCTCGACCAGCTGGCGGAGAGGACGCGGTGGTGGAAGCGGATCTTCCCGTCGATGCCGTGGTCGCCGGCGGTCTGGCGGACGTACTCGAGGATCGAGGGGCCGTCGGTGATCGACTTCGTCGCCGTCCACGGCTTGAAGCGGTAGCCCAGCGTGTGCATGTCGGAGTCCGAGCGGATGCCCGGGTAGCGGAAGAGGTCCCAGGTCCCGCCTAGATCGTCGCGCGCCTCGAGGATCGCATAGCTCTTGCCCGGGCAACGGTCCTGCAGGTGCCAGGCGGCGCCGATCCCGGAGAGGCCGGCGCCGACGATCAGCACATCGAGATGTTCGGGCGACCCCTCGGCCACGGGGATTCATCTTCGCATGCTGGCTGGTCAGCCAGTGTGACGAGCCGCATATCGCTGCGCCGGGTGCGGCGGCTAGCCGACGCGGTAGCGGAGGTGGGTGACCTCGGGCGTATCGACGACCAGGATCGGCTCCAGATCCAGGCCCGCCCCGGCGCCGCCCTCGAAGAGGCGGGTGCCGCCGCCGAGCAGGAGCGGCACGACGTTGAGCTGCAGCTGGTCGACCAGGCCGGCGGCGAGGCACTGCCGGGCGACGTCGGCGCCGCCGCCGATGGCGATGTCCTCGTCCCCCGCCGCCGCCTTCGCCTGCTCCAGCGCCGACTCGATCCCGTCGGTGACGAAGGTGAAGGTCGTCTCGCCAAGGGTCAGCGGCTCGCGCTCGTGGTGGGTGAGGACGAAGACAGGCATCTTGAACGGCGGCTCGTCGCCCCACCAGCCCTGCCAGGGATCGTCCCCCCACGGCCCAGGCCCGCCGCCGAACATGCCGCGGCCCATCGCCACGGCCCCGACCCCCCTCTGCGCTTCCTCCATCAGCGGCGTGCTCGCGTTCACCTCTCCTCCCTCGCGGCCATGCGACTCCCGCCAGGCGGCGAGCTTGACGACCCACTCGTGCAGCTCCTCGCCGCCTTCGCCCAGCGGGTGCTCCTCGCTCTGGCTCGGCCCGGCGACGTAGCCGTCGAGCGAGACCGAGATCTCGAACCTCACCTTGGGCATCGGGCGGCCCTACTCGTAAGGCGCGTAGCGGTTGTGCAGCATCAGGTCGTTGCCGTCGGGGTCGGTGAAGAACGCCATGTGGCAGACACCGGTATCCATGATCTCACCGGCGAACTGGACGCCTTTCGCCTCGAGCTCGGCCCGCGCCGCGGCGACGTCATCGACGTGGAGTGCCGGGTGGGCATTCTTCTGCGCCGCGAAGCTCATGCCGAATTTCTCCGGCTCCCAGATGCCGAAGCAGGTCTCCCCCGCCCAGAACTCGAAGCGCGAGTTTTCGTCCGGCGCCAGCCCCAGCGTCTCGACGTAGAAGCGCCGCGAGCGCTCGGCATCCTGCGAGGGGACCCCGATGAAGTCGGCCTTGGTGATCACGTGCCCTCCGTTCCGTCGAATAGGTCGGTGCGCTCAGCCTACTCCCGGGGATACGCTGGCCCGGTGAACATCCTGATCGCGGCGGACATGGAGGGGATCGCCGGCATCGACGAGTACGGCGACTGCCTCCCGTCGCACCCCTCCGCCTACTCGCGCGGCCGCCGGCTGATGACCGACGAGGTGCTGGTGGCGATCGAGGCCCTGCGAGCCGGCGGCGCCGAGCGCATCGCGGTCGGCGACTGGCACATGGTCGGGACCAACATCGAACGCGAGCGTATGCCGGACGGGGTCGAGGTGCGGCCGATCGCCGACCTGGCGCTGGCCGAGGCCGACCCCTCGATGACCAAGGCGAACGGGGCTCCGCTCGACGCGGTGGCGATGATCGGTCACCACGCCAGCACGCCGAACCCGCGCGCCTTCTGCTCGCACACCTTCATCTGGGAGATGGAGGTACTGCTCGACGGCGAGTCGCTGAGCGAGGTGCAGGTCTACGCGCAGGGACTCGCCGCCGAGGGAGTCCCGGTGCTCCTCGCCGCGGGCGATCGCTGGATGCTGGAGGAGCTCGGTGAGGGCGAGCTGGGCAGCGCCGCGCTGGTCACGGCCAAGGAGGGCCTGGGCAGGGCGCGGGCTCGCTCGCGCGACGTGGCCTCGGTCCGCGCCGAGCTGGCCGACTCGATCGGGGCCGCCCTCGCGGGCCCGCTGCAGCCGCCGCCGGCGCGCAGCTACCCGGCGGAGCTGCGCATCCTGGCCGAAGGAGAGGAGCTGGCGAGGACGACGGTGGCCGAGCCGGCCGACCTGCTCCCCGCGATCGCGAACGTCTTCCGCGCGAGCCAGGTCTCGCGCGAGTACCGCCAGCTGGCGAAGCTGCTTCCTGCCAGCCACGACTCGCGCGCGCGGGCGCTGCAGCGGCGCCTCGGCAGCATCGTGGCGACGCCGACGATGCGCTCGAAGGAGCGCAGCTGGCTCGCCGCGTCTCCTCAGGGCCCCGCCAGCAGCTAGAGCGTGAGCACGTGGGCGTGCTTGGGGTCGACGCGGCCCTCGAGCACGTCGAGGTAGGCCGCCCGGAGGCCGTCGAAGCCGCGGCCCGGGATCGTCTCGAGCCAGCCGCCCGTCCACTCGCAGAACGGGTGCCAGGCGTCGGCGACGCGCGACTCGAGGCCGGCGCGACCCCAGTCATGGGCGCGCTTGGAGACGCGAGTCGGGGCGAAGAAGAACTGCGGCTGCGGGCCCGGCAGCTCGCCCGCGCCGGCGCCGAACTCCTCCCAGTGCGTCACGCCCACCGCCATGCTGTGGACGAGCTCGTCGCCAAAGTGCGAGTGGACCGCCCGGCGCACGTCCGCATTGCCGGCGATGTCGACGAAGGTCGCGGGCTCCCGCGCCAGCGTCTCGATCGCGTCGTAGGCGACGGTGCGGTCGTAGATCCCCAGCCCGGCGACGAAGTCCGCGTTGCGCGGCGAGGTGAGGCCGATCAGCTCGACCCCCTCGCGCTGCGCCAGCATGAAGGCGGCGGCGATCGCCGTCTTGCTCGAGGCGCTGGCGATCGCGATCGGGCCGCTGCGTGGTCAAGCCTTCGTCATCGAGCTGATCATCGATCAGGAAGGAGGTGAAGAAGAGCGGCCGCAGCAGCATCTGGATCTCCTCCGTGTCCGCCCGGTAGAACGAGTCGGTCGCGGTCGCCAGGAAGCGGTGATAGGCCGACGGCAACTCCGCCCGGTGGGGGGAGGCGTCGACGAAGCCGGCCTCGCTGGCGTCGGCGGGCGTCACTACGAGATGCGAGGAAGGCGGCAGGTAGCCGAACAGGCGCGTCCCCGGCTCGACCCCCTCCGCCTCGCTCCGCTCGACCTCGGCGAAGCCCCACATCGGCACCCGGCCCCAGCCGTCCTCGGCCGGGAAGAAGTCCCAGTAGGACATCGCCTCGCCGAAGACCGCGTAGGTGACGTTGTTCGCCGTCAGGCCGAAGGTCTCGACCCGGAGCAGGGACTGCCCGGGCTCGAGCGCAGGGGGCGCTGACTCCTCCACGCGGCACTCGCGCAGGTCGTCGCGCTTGACCAGGAAGTCGGTCATCGGCACAGGGATGCTCTCACGTTCATACTCCTCACACCAATGGAGGGGTCCCAAGCACAGATGAAGACCGCTCTCGTCACCGGCGGCTCGGGGTTCCTCGGCGGCTGGTGCCTGGTCGAGCTCCTGCGTCGCGGCTACCGGGTGCGCACGACCGTGCGCGACCTCTCGCGCGAGGCGGAAGTCCGTGCCGCGGTCGCGCAGGAGATCGATGCCGGCGACCGCCTCACGGTGCTGGCTGCCGACCTGCTCGGCGACGCCGGCTGGGAGGAGGCGGCCACGGGGTGCGACTACGTCCTCCACGTCGCCTCTCCCTTCCCGCCGGCGCAGCCAAAGAACCCGGACGAGCTGATCGTGCCGGCGCGGGACGGCACCCTGAGGGTCCTGCGGGCGAGCCTCGACGCCGGCGTCGAGCGCATCGTCGTCACCTCCTCGGTGGCCGCGGTCACGGGCAGCGGCAAAGCCGTCTCGGGTCGACCGCTGGACGAGCGGGACTGGAGCGACCCCGGCAACCCCAAGCTCACCCCCTACGCGTGCTCGAAGACGATCGCCGAGCGCGCCGCCTGGGACTTCATGCGCGAGCGCAACTCAACGCAGCGGCTGGCGACGGTCAACCCCGGCGCGATCGTTGGCCCCGTGCTCAGCGACGACCGCTCCTACTCGCTGCAAGCGATCGAGCGATTGCTGCGGGGAATCCCGGGCACGCCGCGGATCGGCTTCAGCTTCGTCGACGTGCGCGACGTCGCCGACCTCCACCTGCGGGCGATGACCGCTCCCGAGGCAGGCGGCGAGCGCTTCGTCGCAGTGACGGATTTCCTCTGGATGTCGGAGGTCGCCGCGATCCTGCGCGACCGCCTCGGCGAGAGGGCGGCGAAGGTGCCGACGCGGAAGGTGCCGGACCTGCTCGTCCGCGCGATGGCGATCTTCGACCCCAGCATCCGCTCGATCCTCGGCCAGCTCGGCAGGAAGACGGAGCTGTCGAGCGAGCAGGCCAAGACCCGTCTCGGCTGGGCCCCGCGGCCGGTCGAGGAGACGATCGTCGAGTGCGCCCAGAGCCTGCTCGACAGCGGCGCCGCCAAAGCGGCCGCCTGAGCGCACACCGGCCGAGAACGACCAGGACCGCCCGGAGGCGGCCCTGGACCTGGTGCTTGGAGACGAACGCGGGAACAGCGAACGGGTGGGACAAGACCCGCCTCCCTGCGATTCGCCGGTGCCCGGGGTGGATTCCACCGGGCGCCCGAACCAGTGCGGCGCCTAGCGGCCCAGCACCTCCAGCGTCCCCTTGAGCATGTGAATCAAGTTAGGACCACCTCCTTTCTCTGGTGATCCGATTGAAGCAAATCGCTCAGTCCAACTACCGGCAGCTCGCCTGCCGGTAGCCTGAACCGCACCGATGTCCGCCGATGGCGACCAGACGACGGCGCTGCTGATCGGCGGCGAGCGGGTCGCCGGGGTCGGGGCCGCGATCCCGGTCGAGAACCCGTACACGACCGAGACGATCGCGAAGCTGCCGGCCGCTTCGCCCGAGCAGGTCGACGCGGCGGTGGCGGCCGCCCGCGAGGCCTGGCCGGCGTGGGCGCGGACGACCGCGGGGGAGCGCTGCGAGCTGCTGCACGAGGTGGCGCGGCGGCTGCGCGACGGCGCCGAGGAGCTGGCCCGGACGATGACCGCCGAGGGCGGCAAGCCGCTGATCGAGAACCGCGACGAGCTGGAGTGGACGGCGGCCGCCTTCGACTACTACGCGGAGATCGGCCGCGACCACGCCGGGCGCGTGATCCCGCCGATCGAGTCGACCCAGCTGGCGATGGTCGTCAAGGACCCGCTCGGCGTCGTCGGCTGCATCGTCCCCTGGAACTACCCGCTGCTGCTCCTCGCCTGGAAGGTCGCACCGGCCCTGGCCGCCGGCAACTGCGTCGTCTGCAAGCCCTCGGAGCTGACGCCGCTCTCGACCCTGATGCTGGCCGAGCCCTTCGGGCACATGCCCGCCGGCGTGGTCAACCTCCTCGCCGGGGCCGGCGACGTCGGCGCCGCGCTCGCCTCCCACCCGGGCGTCGACTGCGTCGCCTTCACCGGATCGGTCGCCACCGGCAAGAAGGTGGCTGCCGCCTGCACCGAGCGGATGGCACGCATGAACCTGGAGATGGGCGGCAAGGACGCCTTCATCGTCTGCGCGGACGTCGCCGCCGAGATCGAGGTCGCCGCCCGGGGCGGCGCCTGGGCGGCCTTCCTCAACGCCGGCCAGGTCTGCACCTCGGCCGAGCGCTTCTACGTGGCCGAGGACGTCTTCGACGACTACGTCGAGCGCCTTCGTCGAGCACACGCGCAGCCTCGTCCTCGGCGACCCGTTCGAGGTCTCGACCGACATCGGCCCGATGGTCTCCGACCCCCAGCGCGCCAAGGTGGTCGCACAGCTCGACGCGGCAAGCTCGGCCGGCGCCGAGATCCTCGTCGGCGGCGATCGCGGCGGCATCGAGCGCGGGCACTTCCTCTCCCCGGCGGTCGTCGTCGGCGCCGCTCCCGACAGCGCCCTGCTGCGCGAGGAGACGTTCGGCCCGGTCGCCCCGGTCGCCCCGGTCGGCTCGCTGGACGAGGCGATCGAGCTGGCCAACGGCACCGAGTTCGGGCTCGGCGCCAACGTCTACACCGGCGACCTGGAGAGCGCGGTGCGCTGCATGCGCGAGCTGCGCGCCGGCACGGTCTGGATCAACGACCCGCTCACCGACAACGACGCCGGCCCCTTCGGCGGCTTCAAGCAGTCCGGCCTCGGCCGCGAGCTGGGCCGCGAGGGCCTGGAGGCGTTCCAGGAGACCAAGCACGTCCACATGGAGTCGCGGATCGAGCGCAAGGAATGGTGGTACCCCTACAAGGAGTACGGCGCGGGATAGAGACGACCCAGAGCCCCAGCGCCCTGCTCAGCGCACCCTGGGAAGCGCAGCACGAAACTCCGTCCATATCGTGAACGCCAGCACTGCCAGCAGCGCGGCGATGGCGGCGAGGAAGAGGATCTTTTTGACGGTGGCGACCGTGGGCGCACCGGGGAGAGCGTGCTGCCGCGCGTCCGCCGTCGCAGAATGCGCGGCGGACGGGGAATCGCCGGGTGCCCAGGCAGCTGGCAGGACCGGCAACAGCGACTGAGCGATCGCGGCTGCAGCCGGACGAAGCAAGTCGCCCCCAATCGCCCTGGCCGCCCTGGCCAGACCGGTTCCGTCGCCGCCAAGCGCAACTCCGGGCCAGACGCGGGCGAACCACCTTTGCAGAGCGGCCACCTCGGCCGCTCTGATCGAAAGCGGAGCGCTGGTCGAGGCGCCGATCGCGCGGGGGGTCGCCAGCCGGCCGCTCGTGTCGGGGGAACCCTGGGGGGCGGAGCTGCCCCGAGAGGAAACGGCCCGACTGCGAGCCGAGGAGATCGCCTGCGTCCCCGTTTCCTTGGCGGCGCTCGTCACCGAGTCGACCGAGCCCCTCACGCCGTCGACCGAGTCCCTCACAGCGCCGGCTGCCCCGTCGGCAGAAGGAACACCGGCCGACGGAGGCGTCGAGTGGGCTCGCGAGCCCCCCGAGCCACCGACAGGCGAGGCGGAATGCGACGACGAGGTCGGGGGCAGAGGCGGAGAGGGCGGCTGCGTCGCTTCAATCGGCACCTTGACCGGAGCCTCGACCGGAGCCTTGGGCGGAGCCGGTGCTGGGGGCACCGCGTTCGGCAGGGAGGTCGCGGCATTTCCCGCCGACGTCAAGGTCGACCCGACCGTACGCACGGCGTCTGGCACCAGCCCAGCGGACGAGGCGGGGGCACCTAGGGCCAACCCAATCGAGGCCAGGGCGGGAACGAGGGCAATCCTGCGCCGCAGAGATCGCTCGAATGCGATTCCAGTTCCTCTCGTCTGCCTACCGCTCATGTCGCTCCGAATTGGGGTCCGCTCCTGAAAGATGCCGAACCTTTAGCTCTTACCCAATATTTGGACGGATATACCTATAACCGACAGCCGGATATCCTCGGCCGATGGGCGCCGCATTCGGTTGGGGGGCAGTGGCGGCCTCCTCGCTGGTGCTCGGGGCGCTGCTCGCCTTGGCCCGCCGCTGGCCGCCCAGGCAGGTCGGCATGGTCCTCGCCTTCGGCGCCGGAGCGCTGATCAGCGCCGTCAGCTTCGAGCTGGCGGCGGAGGGATTGCGGGTCGGCAGCCTCGGCGCCACCGCGCTCGGCCTCGGGGCCGGGGCCCTCACCTACTTCGGCCTCGACGGGCTGCTCGCCAGCCGCTACTCGGCCGGCCGCGGCCGTGCCGGGCGAGCGGGCGCCTCCGATCCGGGAACCGCGCTCGCGCTCGGCGCCTTCCTCGACGGCATTCCCGAGCAGCTCGTCCTCGGCATCGGGCTGGCCGCGGGCGAGGGGGTCGGCATCGGGCTGCTCGTCGCGATCTTCGTCTCCAACCTGCCCGAGGCGATCGGCGCGGCGAGCGACATGAACGAGTCCGGTGCCGACCGGCGCAGGATCCTGGGCCTCTGGAGCGCCATCGCGGCGATCTGCGCCCTCGCCAGCGTGGCCGGCTACGCGATCGCCGACGCGGCCTCGGGCGAGCTGCGAGCCGCCATCGACGGCTTCGCCGCCGGCGCTCTCCTGGTCATGCTGATCGACTCGATGATCCCGGAGGCAACCAGGGAGTCCGGGCGCATCGCCGGTCTCGTCACGACCCTCGGCTTCGCCGTGGCGACGGCGCTCTCTAGCGTCTCCTAAGTCTGTGGCTTAACCCTTACGTAGAAAACACCTTGCGTTTGAGGCTATTAGAGTAACCCGCAATCGCCTGAGGTAAGTAAGGGAGGCGGCGCCATGGGGAGTGAAAGACGATGACCGTCAGCGAAGCGATGCCGAGCTCCTGCCGGATGTCGGCCGGCGAGGAAGAAGAGGCGCGTGTCCACATCGCCGTCACGGCGGAGCGCCAGCGCGCGGCGCGCGGGACGATCGAGTTCGTCTCCGCACCGTGGGTGAGGAAGCGCGGCCGGCAGCTCCAGCTGGTCTGGATCCTGCTCGCGGAGGTGGCGGCAACGGTGCGGCGGCGGATCGCCGACTCGCACAGGTGGCCGGGCCGGTGGTTCAGTCGCGTCAAGCTCTGGCGACCCACCGAGACCGTCTCGATCTGGGTGGCGGTGTGGAGCGTCGTGTCGGCGACCTGCGCCGTCTTCGCCTTCCTGGTGTCGGTGGGCGACACCGTGAGCTGGTTCGCGAAATGGGGCCTCGCCACCGCGCTCGCGGCGCTGCTGACCGTTGCCTGGCACGACATCGTCAAGAGCCCGCACACCGTGCGCCGGGTGCGGCGGCGGATCGCCTCCGAACCGGAAGCGCTACTGCGTACGACGCTCGCCCGGCCGGCGGCGAGGATCGTGCAGCTCGACCCGCCGGTCGACACCGTGCCCCGCGACGCGCTCTACGACGAACTGCTCCCGGGCGCGCTCGCGCGCAAGAAGGACGTGCAGATCATCGTCGGCGACCCCGGGGCGGGCAAGACGACCGCGCTGGTCGACCTCGCCTCGGTGCTGGCCAAGATCGGGCTCGTGCCCGTCCTGCTCGAGCTGCGCGGCGAGAGCGCCGGCGAAGACCTGTCCGACCTCGCACGCGAACGGTTCGAACAGCAGGTGCGGCCGTTCGTCAGGACCGGGGCCGACGCAGACATCGTCTGGCGATGGCTCTGCCGGCGGCGGCGGGTGGCGATCCTGGTCGACGACATCGACCAGATCGGCTTCGACGGCGAGCCCGGGTTCGTGATGCGGCGCCTGCTCGAGAACGTCGCGACCGAGGGACAGGCGGTGATCGTCACCGCCCGGCCGGCGGGCGTGCCGGTGGGGATAGCGGCCTCGGCGATCACCATCGACCCGCTCGACTTCGGAACCGCGGTCGACCTCGCCGCGCAGCCGTCCTCGCGCGAGCCCGGCGCCACGATCTCCACCACGCCTCCGCGGGCCGAGATCGAACGCTGGGTGCGGGAGGGCGACCTCACCGAGGCGCCGCTCTACCTCGAGGCGCTGGCCGAGCTGACGTCCGTCGGGGCCTGCCCGGACCTGCCGGAGGACCCCGAGCGCTGGGGCGGCAACGAGAGGCCGGGCCGCTGGCGCAAGATCTCCGCCAGCAGGCACGAGTGGAGCCCGCTCTGGATCCGCTACATGCTGCTCGAACAGTTCTACGCCGGCATCGTCGATGGCAAGGTGCGCCGCAGCCTGGCGATCGACCGCTCCGACCGCAAACGCAGCGTGGACGCGCTCGAGGGAGCGGCGCTGGGCACGCTGGGGGCGACCGGGCGCGAGGCAGCTGCCGCCGCCATCCACGCCGACGACCCGGAGAGGGCTCGGCGCGAGCGGCCGAAGCGCCAGACGCTGGTCGAGTTCATCAGCACCAACGACCGGCGCGGGCTCGGACGGGGCGAGCTGAATGGGCGCAGACCCGAGGTCTCCCAGCACGAGGCGATCGACAGCTGCGAACGGCTGCGCGTCCTCACGCCCGATTGGCGCGGGGACCCGCAGTTCCGGCACCGGATCATGCAGGCCTTCCTCGCCGGCCGCTGCCTCGCCAAGCTCGGTCGGCTGGAACAGGAGGAGCGCGGCATGCGCGACGCCGAGGGAGACGGCGCGCAAGGCCCGGTGGACAGCTTCGACGCCTGGGTGACGACGCTGATGGACAACCACCATCCCGAAAAGCTGACGGCCCACCTGGCCCTCACGTTCGCGGCGATCCACGCCGACGAGCGTGCCTTGGAGAAGCCCCACGAGCACTGGAACGGCCTCGCCCAGAGGATCGTGCAGCGGCTCGTCGAGGCGGTGGAGGACTCGGTCGAGGGAGCGCGGGGAGTCACCGCAGAGCCGGACGGCGGAGTCGCAGCCCGGATCGACCAGCTCGACCCGACGAAGGCGCCCGACCCACACGAACGCGCCGATCCCGACGACGACCTGATCAAGCTGACCACGGCGGCGCAGCTCGTCGCCCTGCTCCGCCATCGCAAGCGATCCGAGCAGGCAGCCGAGCTCTCCGGCCTCGCCGAGATCGCGAGCCTCGCCACGACCTTTCTCTACGGCCGCGAGGAGCCCGAAGACCCGCTCGGGCACAGCCAGCGGATCACCGACCTGGTGTGCTCGACCGGGGGCGCGATGCGCTGGACGAAGCTCCAGGCCGTGCCGGCGATCGCCGGGCTCGGCGGAGAAGACGCCTGGCTCACGATCTGGGGGCACTTCACTCGCGACGCCGACTACGACGTGCGGCGCGCCGCGAGCAAACAGCTCGAGCGGAACGCCTGGCACGCGTATCCGGACCTCTGGCAGCACATCGAGTGCCACATCCTGCAGGCGGGTCACCGCGCTGCCGGGGGCAAGGAGCTGAAGCCCGAAGACGGGAGCGTCGACTGGTCGAGGGAGTCGTTCGTGGGGCTCGGCTGGGTCCTGCCGGCGATCGTCAGCGGCCTGAGCGAGGAGCTGCGGGCGGGGGAAGCGGGTGGAGAGGAAGCCGGAAGGCTGGATGGCTCGCGCGAAGACTCGCTCACCCGCGCGCGCGACCAGCTCGCGATGTTCGCCACCCTGGCCTACGAGGGGTGCCGGCCGGAGCTCGAGGACTCGCTGGCCCAGGGGTTCAAGGCGGACGCGATGCGGCACGCCTCCGATCCGGCCAGGAGGTTCAGGGGCCCTGGGTGGGTCGCGAGCAACCGCAGGCTCGTCGCCGACATCGGACTGCCCCACGCCGAGTCCTGGTATGCGCGGATGCTGCTCTACCAGGCGCTCGCGCTGTACGCGGTCTCGGGCACGAGCAGAGACGACACGCTCGACATGCTCTCCTACCGGCTGCATGCCACGCGCGAGCGCCACCCGCTGGCGCGGCGGGCAGCGAAGCTGTCCCGCACCGCTCTGCGCCACGCCCAGCTCAGGGAGGCGGGCTGGGAAGCCTTCGTCTGGAGCGACGACGTCGAAGACGCCGGCCGCCTGCCGGCGGTGCTGAGCCACAAGACGGCGCAGCTCGTCGGCGACGTCGCCGTCCTCGTCGACCTCAAGGAGGGCAGCCCGCCGGACCGGCACGAGAGCTTCGGCCACATGGAGGAGCTGCCGTACTGCCTCAGCGGCAGCCGCGACCGACACGAGATCCTCGGGTCGGGCTGCCCGTCGCACTGCGGCTGGGGATTCTGCCCCTACCGAGCCGCCTCTCCGGACGAGCCGAACGAACACCGCGGCCTCAGTCGCGGCTTCTGCCGCGGCGAGCGGCGGCTGGCGAAGCCCGGCACCCGGTCGCCCTCCTGGCAGCGGAGCATCAGCCGCCGCCGGATGCGCGAATTCTGGGAACAGATGGAGTACAAGGCCCGGCGCTGAGAAGCGGGTAGCCGGCGGCCTCGCCCGGCGTCTATCTGCGAGCCTGCCGCGGTGACGCTGCTGGCGGCGAAGATCCTCCTCGCCCCGCTCTGCGTGGTCGTCGTCTCCCTGGCTGGCCGTCGCTGGGGGATGGCCGTCGCCGGCGTGCTCGGCGGGCTGCCCGTCGTCGCCGGCCCGATCCTGCTGGTCGAGACCCTCCTCCACGGCGGCGGCTTCGGCGCCGACGCCGCCGCCGGCACCCTGCTCGGGCTCGCCGCCCTGACCGCCTTCGTGGTCGTCTATGGCCGCGTCGCGACGGCGGCTGGGCCGCTCCCGAGCGTGCTCTGCGGCTGGACGGCGTTCCTGCTCGGCGTCGTCGCCCTGAACCTGGTCCAGCCGCCGCCGGCGCTGTCGCTGGTCCTGGTCGCCGCCTGCTTCGCGCTCGGCCTGAGGCTGCTGCCGCCGCCCTCGCCGCCGCCGGCTGCACCCTCGCCGCCCTGGTGGGACCTCCCCGCCCGCGCCCTGGCCGCGCTCGGGCTCGTGCTCGCGCTGACCGCCGTCTCCGGCGCTCTCGGCCCCCACCTCAGCGGCCTGCTGGCGCCGTTTCCGATCGTCACCAGCATCCTCGCCGTCTTCACCCACGCCCACGGCGGCATCGCCCAGGTCGGCGTCCTGCTGCGCAACTTCCTCTTCGGCTTCTACGGCTTCGCGGCCTTCTGCTTCGTGCTCGCGGTCTCCCTTCCCGGGCTGGCGACCATCGCCGCCTTCGGCCTTGCGACGGCGGTGGCGCTCGCCGTGCAGGCCGGGACCTTGCTCCTGCGCTCGCGTCACGCACTACTCTGCCCGGCGACCAGATGAGCGAGCCCGCCCTGACCGAGACTGCCGATACGGCCACTGCCGGGGAGACGAAGGTGGATCGACGGCTCGCCCTCCTGCTCGCGATGGCGATGTTCGTCTTCGTCATCGACACGTCGCTGATGAACGTCTCGATCTCGGCGGTCGTCAGCGACCTCGACACGACCGTGAGCGGCGTGCAGTCGGCGATCGCGATCGAGGCGCTCGTCTCCGCCGCCTTCATCCTGATCGGCAGCAAGATCGGCGACCTCTTCGGCCGCAAACGGGCCTACGTCGTCGGCCTGCTGCTGTACGTGTCGGGCGCGGTGGCGATGGTGTTCGCGCAGAGCCTTGCTCCGATCATCGTCTTCTGGGCCGTGATCGGCGGGCTCGGCGCCGCGCTGTACATGCCCGCGATGCAGTCGCTGATCCACGGCAACTTCGAAGGGACCGCCAAGGCGCAGGCCTATGCCCTGGTCGGCGCATCGGCTGCGATCGCGGCCGCGATCGGGCCCCTGCTCGGGGGCTTTCTGACGACGTACCTGTCCTGGCGGGTGGGATTCATGCTCGAGGCGGTCGTCATCGCCGTCGTGCTGCTCGGCAGCCGGCGGCTCCTCCGCGACGTGCCGTACACGGGCGATCGGGGCGTCGACGCCGTCGGCTCGGTCCTCTCGGTCCTCGGCATGGGCGGCCTCGTGCTCGGGGTCCTGGCCTGGCAGGAGGGGGGCGAGTCCGTGGGCGCGCTCCTCGCCGCGGGCCTGGCGGCGATGGGCGCCCTGGTCTACTGGCTGCTGCGCCGCAAGCGAGAGGGGAGGCCCGCCCTGCTCGACCCGCACCTGTTCAGGTCCAAGCTGTTCAGCTTCGGGATCGCCCAGGGGATCCTTCAGCAGATCGCCCTGGGCGCGATGCTGATCGTGCTGCCGATCTACCTGCAGATGGTGCTCGGTTACAACGCGATGCAGGCAGGCCTTTCCCTCGCGCCGCTCTCGCTGACGATGTTCGCGGTGGCGCTGGTCGCCGGGAAAAGGGCCGGGAAGCGGCGGCCCAGCATCCTCATCCTGACCGGGTTCGCGCTGCTCTCGGCGGCGATGCTGCTACTGATCCCGATCGTCCCGCGCGCCGACACCGGCTGGTACCTCGTCGTCCCGCTCATGCTCGCCGGCGCGGGGTTCGGCCTGCTGGTGTCCCAGCTCAACAACTACACCCTGGCGACGATCTCGGAGAAGCGGGTCGGCGAGGCCGCCGGCGTCAACTCGGCGACCGGGTCCTTCGGCCTCTCGCTGGGATTGGCGTTCGCCGGCGCGATCATGCTGGCCGCGCTCTCGATCGCCTTCACGCAGAAGTCAGAGGCGAGCAACGTGCTGACGCCGCCCGAGCAGCAACGCGTCGCCGATGCGCTGGAGGACGACGCACAGGTCATGAGCGACGTCCAGCTGGAAGAAGTGCTTGCCGGCCAGCCCAAGGACGTTCGCGAGGAGATCGTCAGCATCAACGAGGACGCGAGGCCGCTCGCCCTTCAGGTGGCTCTGGCGATCCCGCTCCTCGCCGCCCTGATTGGCCTGCTCGGCGCCTTCCGCATGCTTCGCCTGCGGGATCCCACGCCTCAGGCAGCTCGCTCGTAGATCATCACGGCGACGCCCTCACCGACGACTTTCGATTCTCTGAGTCGCAGGTTGCGTCGCTCCGGCAGCTCCTCGAAGGCCCTCTTGCCGGTTCCGAGGATCACCGGAAAGACCATCAGATTGACCTGGTCTACCAGGTCGCTCGCGAGCAACTCCTGGACGAGCCGGTGGCTTCCCGGCACCTGAAGCTCCCCGTCAAACGTCTCCTTGAGCTTGCGCACCGCGGCCGTCGCGTCGCCCCCATCGAGGACCGTCGTGTTGTTCCACTCCGGCTCACCGAGCGTCGTCGAGACGACGAACTTCGGCATCGAGTTGAACTTGTCGGCGAACTCGCCCTCACGCTGCGGCCAGGCGCCGGCGAAGCTTTCGTAGGTGCGCCGGCCGATCAAGAGGCCGTCGGACTGCCTCGTCTCGTCCAGCTTGAACTGGTTTCCGTCCTCACCGCGCTCGAACTCGAAGGTCCAACCGGGGTACTTGAAGTCCGGCTCCCCTCCCGGCGCCTCCATCACCCCGTCGAGCGAAATGAACTCCGTCACAACGATCCGTGCCGCCATTTTCAGCCTCCTGTCTCAGAACTTGGCAACTTTGCTTCTACCGGTACGACGAACGAGGCTCGCTGTTTTCGACATCTTGCGGCCGCGATCGAACGGCGGCCTCTGAGCACGAGCCGAGCTCCCCGGTTATCGCTCAGCCGAGTCCTTGCGCGAAGCCCTGCCGCCAGCTCCCATAGCGCGGCTTCCAGCCGAGCTCGCGCTTCGCCTTCTCGTTCGAGGCTCCCCTTACTTCGGTCATCATCACGGTGGCCGCCTCACCAGCGAAAAGCCGACCGAGCCAGCGCGGCACGTGCCGCGGCGGCTTGGCGCCCAGCGCCTTGGCCAACTCGGGCAGCCAGTCCCGCGTCGGGGCGGGGTCGTCGTCCACCACGTTGTAGATGCCACGCTCCCCGCGCTCGGCCGCAACCGCCGTCGCCGCCGCGGCGTCGTCGACGTGGATGAAGGACCAGACCCCGCCGCCGTCTCCGACCACGGGGAACCGGCGCTTGTGGATGGCGGCGCTCTGGGCAGCGGCAGGGTCGGCGCTGAGGGTGGTGCCAGGGCCGTAGAACCCGCCGTAGCGGAGCGCTACGCCCTCGAGCCAGTCCGCCCCGGTTACCGCCTCCTCCAGGTGGCGGATGGCGTCCACTATGCCGCGGACCTGCTTCGGTGGGTTGGGATCGAGTGGAGCGTCCTCGCCCTTCACGGGTCCGCCGGTGCGGGCGGGCGACCAGCCCGCGTAGCTCTGCGCCACGAAGCGGCGTGCGCCGACGGCGCGGCTGGCGGCGAGCAGGTTGTCGGTCCCCTCTGTGCGCAGTCGGTTCGTGGTCTCGAAGAACCGGTCGATATGGCGTATGTCGAACTCGCCCGAGAGCGCCGTGAGCTGATGCACGATCGCCTCGGGCTCGGCAGACGCCACCGCCTCGGCGACCGCGTCGGCGTCGAGAGCGTCGGCCACGACCGGGCGCGCGCCCAGGCTGCGAACCAGATCCTCCTTCGATGCGTTCCTGGTCATCCCGACGACGTCGTGGCCACGCGCCACGAGGTCGGGGACCAGCTGTCTGCCGAGCACGCCCGTGGCGCCGGCTACGAAAATCTTCATGACTGCTCCTTTGGTCCGCTCATCGTCTCACTTACCCCCTGAGGGACGAGATAATGACGCCGTCTGGGCAGCGATCAGGTGCCGACGTAAGCCGCGAGGTGCTCGCCGGTGAGGGTGGAGCGGGCGGCGACGAGGTCGGCGGGCGTGCCCTCGAAGACGATCCGGCCGCCGTCGTGGCCGGCGCCGGGGCCGAGGTCGACGATCCAGTCGGCGTGCGCCATGACCGCCTGGTGGTGCTCGATGACGATGATCGACTTGCCGGAGTCGACCAGCCGGTCGAGCAGGTCGAGCAGCTGCTCGACGTCGGCAAGGTGCAGGCCGGTGGTCGGCTCGTCGAGAACGTAGACGCCGCCCTTCCCAGCCATCTGGGTGGCCAGCTTCAGCCGCTGCCGCTCGCCGCCCGACAGCGTGGTGAGCGGCTGGCCGATCCCGAGGTAGCCGAGCCCGACGTCGGCGAGCCGGCCGAGGATCTTGTGCGCGGCCGGTATGCCCGCCTCGCCGTCGCCGAAGAACTCCCCCGCCTCGGTAACCGACATCGCCAGCACCTCGCTGATGTCCACCCCGCCGAATTTGTACTCGAGCACCTCGGCCTGGAACCGCTTCCCCTCGCACTCCTCGCAGGTGGTGGCGACGCCGGCCATCATCGCCAGGTCGGTGTAGACGACGCCGGCGCCGTTGCAGTTGGGGCAGGCGCCGTCGGAGTTGGCGCTGAACAGCCCCGGTTTCACGCCGTTGGCCTTCGCGAACGCCTTGCGGACCGGGTCGAGCAGCTTGCTGTAGGTCGCCGGGTTGCTCCGCCGCGAGCCGCGGATCGCGGCCTGGTCGACCGTCACCACCCCGTCCCGCCCGGACACCGAGCCGCCGATCAACGAGCTCTTGCCCGAGCCCGCCACCCCGGTGATCGCGACCAGCACCCCGAGTGGGATGTCGACGTCGACGTCCTGGAGGTTGTTGGCGCTGGCGCCGCGCACCTCCAGTGCCTCCGACGACGCACGCACCGAAGGCTTCAGGGAGGCGCGGTCGTCCAGGTGATGCCCAGTGAGCGTGTCGCTGGCCCGCAGGCCCTCGACGGTGCCCTCGAACACCACCTCTCCGCCCTCGCTGCCGGCGCGCGGGCCGAGGTCGACGACGTGGTCGGCGATCGCGATCGCCTCCGGCTTGTGCTCCACGACCAGCACGGTGTTCCCCTTGTCGCGCAGCTGCAGCAGGAGGTCGTTCATCCGCTGGATGTCGTGCGGGTGCATCCCGATCGTCGGCTCGTCGAAGACATAGGTGACGTCGGTCAGCGACGACCCGAGCTGGCGGACCATCTTGGTGCGCTGCGCCTCGCCGCCCGAAAGCGTGCCCGAGGACCGGTCGAGCGAGAGGTAGCCCAGCCCGATCTCCACGAACGAGTCGAGGGTCTCCCCCAGCGCCTCGAGCAGCGGCGCCACCGAGGGCTCGTCGAGACCGCGGACCCACTCGGCCAGGTCGCTGATCTGCATCGCGCAGGCGTCGGCGATGTTGATCTTCTCGATCTTCGACGACCGCGCCGCCTCGCTGAGCCGGGTGCCGTCGCACTCGGGGCAGGTGGTGAAGGTGACCGCCCGCTCCACGAACGCGCGGACATGCGACTGCATCGCCTCCCGGTCCTTGGAGAGGAACGACTTCTGGATCTTCGGGATCAGGCCTTCGTAGGTGAGGTTGACGTCGTCGACCTTGATCTTGGTCGGCTCCCTGTGGAGCAAGTCGTTGAGCTCTTTCTTGGTGAACTTGCGGATCGGCTTGTCGGGGTCGAAGAAGCCGCAGCCCCTGAAGATGCGGCCATACCAGCCATCCATGCTGTAGCCGGGGACCGTCAGCGCGCCCTCGTTGAGCGACTTGCTGTCGTCGTATAGCTTGAGCTAGGTCGAAGTCGGTGACCGAGCCCCGGCCTTCGCAGTTCGGGCACATCCCGCCGGTGCGGCTGAAGGTCGCCCGCTCGGTTTTGCCATCGCCGCGCTTGATCACGCCGGTCGCCTCAACCGAGGCGACGTTGAAGGAGAACGCCTGGGGCGAGCCGATGTGTGGCTTCCCGAGCCGACTGAAGAGAATGCGCAGCATCGCGTTGGCGTCGGTGACGGTGCCGACCGTGGAGCGGGCATCGGCCCCCATCCGCTCCTGGTCGACGATGATCGCAGTCGTCAGCCCGTCGAGCACATCGACCTCGGGCCGCGCCAGCGTCGGCATGAAGCCCTGCACGAAGGCGCTGTAGGTCTCGTTGATCAGCCGCTGCGACTCCGCGGCGACCGTGCCGAACACCAGCGAGCTCTTGCCCGAGCCGGAGATGCCGGTGAACACCGTCAGCCGGCGCTTCGGGATCTCGACGCTGATGTCCTTGAGGTTGTTCACGCGCGCACCGTGCACGCGGATCAGGTCGTGGCTGTCGGCAGCGTGCGGCGCAGGCGACTGCTTGTCCGTCTTCGTGGCCATGCTCCGACCGGCTCTACGCGGCGGGGGGCTGGTCGATGCGCACCAGATTGCCGGACGGGTCGCGAATGGCGAAGTCCCGCGTGCCCCACGGCTGGTCGGTCGGCTCCTGCACGATCTCGGCGCCCGAGGCACTCAGCTTCTCGAAGGTGGCGTCGAGGTCGTCGGTGTGGAAGTGAACGCCGTTCAGGGCGCCCTTGGCAAGGAGAGCGGCAAGCGCGTCGCCGTCGTCGGGGCCGCCGTTCACGTAGTTCGTGAGGACGATCGAGACGTCAGGCTGGGAAGCGGCGCCGACGGTGATCCAGCGGAAGCCCTCTTTGCCGACGTCGTTGCGCACTTCGAGACCGAGACCGTCGCGGTAGAAGGTCAGCGCGAGGTCGGGGTCATGGACCTGAACGAAGCAGGTGGAGAGAGTGAGGTTCATGCCCGCAAGGCTAGGGAGCCGGCACCGCGAGCGTTCGCCCGCTCGATTCGCCTCGTCATCAGGTAGCCGTAAGGCGTCTCCCCGTACGTCGCCCGGAACTGCCGCGAGAAGTGTGCCGTCGACATCAACGCAGCACGAGCGAGCGCGGGGACGTCGAGCGGGTGCGCGTACTCACGGTCCATCAGATCGCGCGCCCGGCGCAGGTGCGCAAGGTTGGCAAGCTCCTCCGGCGTCACGATGCGAGCGTAGCGGCGTCGCTCCTCACCTACCCCCCGGCGTCTTGACCGCGGCTGGGACGATGACACCGGCCTCGGTAGCCGGCGCCGCATAGGCGGCGGCAAGCGTCGCGACGGTCTCGTGGGCGTTGAGCCCGCTCGGGTTGGGGACCACCCAGAGTGCCGCGTCGGACCAGCGGATCGCGCTATCGAGCGTGTCCGGCTGCCGACCCAAAGCCGCGCCGCGCTCGCCAAACGCATCGCGGTAAGCGGAGATGCCGGCGATCGCGACGACCTTGGGCCGGCGATCGGCAACGAACCGCAACAACCGCTCGCCACCCTCGCGCAGCTCCTCGCGCGAGAGCTCGGATGCGCGTGCGGTGGCCCGCCGCACGAGGTTGGTGATCCCGACGCCCCGCGCCACGAGATGCGCGCGATCGGCATCGGTCATCCCGGCGACCCGATCGACCTCGTAACCGGTGATGCCGGCCGCGGCCAGCGCCGGGTAGAAGCGATTGGTGGGATGCGCGAAGTGGGTCCCAACCGCGGCCGTCCAGAGGCCCGGGTTGATGCCGACGAACAGCAGCCTGAGTCCCGGCCCCACGAGATCGTCGACCTTGCGGCCGCGGAACGCCTCCAACTCCGCGCGCGTGAACCTCATGCCCGCGATCCTGCCGGAGCAGCGCCGCGCCCGTCGCGCGACCGACCTCGAACGCCTGGTTTCCGTCGCCGGCCAACCGAGGACCCGTTCCTCGAGGCTCGACCTCCGGCCAGTATCGGCGGGTCGCGGCGTACGGAAAAATCGGGAACCGGATTCTGCCCTGCGGGCATTTACCTCTGATGGCAGCTGACACAGAACTCTGGGAACGAACCCGCTCCGGCGATGCCGAGGCGTTCGGCGACCTCTACGAGCGCCATGCGCGTGCGGTCCAGTCCTACTGCCTCTGGCGCACAGCAGACCTGCAGGCCGCCGAGGATGCGACAGCAACGGTCTTCCTCGAAGCCTGGCGAAAGCGCCAGCGCCTGACCCTGAGCAGCGACAGCGCCGCGCCGTTGCTGCTGGGGATCGCCAACAACGTCGTACGCCGCCACTGGCGGAGCCAGCGGCGCTACCGAGACACCCTCGAGCGGGTGCGAAACGTCGGCCAGGCCCCCAATGACCTTGAGGCCGAGGCGATCGCCCGCGTCGATGCGATCCAGCAGCTGCGCGATGGCGGCGAGGCGATCCGCGCACTGCCGCGGCGGGAGCGCGAGGTGCTCGCCTTGCTCGCCTGGAGCGATCTTTCCTACGGCGAGATCAGCGAGGCCCTTGGCCTGCCCACCGGCACCGTGCGCTCCCGTCTCGCCCGTGCCCGTACCCGCCTCGGAGATGCCTTCCCCGACACGACTGCGGCGGCCAGACCCGCGGAGGAACCCTTGTGACCAAGTCCAAGCCCGACCTCTCACCGCTACTCCCCGACGACGCCACCCTGAAGGCGCGGCGGGCGACGCTCGTCGACGCGGTTAGCCCGGGTGGGCAGGGCCCACAGCCCGCGACCGGCTGGCGTCGGCGCGGCCTGCGCCTGGCGCTGGGCGCCGCCACGGCCCTCGTCGCCATCGCGGTCGCACTGATCGTCAGCGCCGGCGGCGACAACGCTCCGGCGGCCTTCGCCGTCGAACCGCAGGAGGGCGGCGGCGTGACGATCAAGGTCTACAGCCTCGAAGACGCCTCCGGCTTGGAGAAGGCCTTGGCGGACGCCGGGATTCAGGCGCAGGTGACCTGGCTGCCGGCCGGGAAGGTCTGTCGCGAACCGCACTTCACGCCGTCGAGTGTGAAACCGCCCGGAGGCGGCACCATGGGCGGCTTCACCATGGGTGGGCCGGGTGCCATGACTATCACGGTCGGCAGCACCCAGACGTGGCGCGAACGCTTCGGTGAACTCAGGCGCGGTGAAATCTCCAATGAGGAATACCGCAGCTCGACCGGGAACATCAATCTCGATCCCGAAGCGCTTCGCCCCGATCAGAGTGTGGTGCTCTTCGGGACGCCCGTTCCGCACGACGGCGACCCCGAAGGGGGGAGCGTCGCGAAGCTGGGAATCGCAGAAGGCCCGGTTGAACCCTGCGAGCCGGTTCCGGCGCCGCCCAGCGGCAGCGGCTCCTTCGGGCTAAGCGCAGGGGGTGGGCCCGGCTACACCCCGATCGGCGACGAGGCCCTGCGCCAAACCGCTATCGCCGAGGCCCTGCGCCAGACCGCCGCCGCCGAAGCGTCCGACACCCCAGTCGAAGCGCCGCCCGGTCCCGGCCGATTCCTCTACACCAAGACGAAGGTGGTCCAACTGCAGGGCTGGCTTCCGAAAGATTCTGAGACGGGGCCGACGGGTTCCAAGAAGAACCCCAGGTACTTCACGGCAAACCTGACGGGCTCGCCGGATGTCCGCAATGCCCTTGTGCCGACGCTGAAGGAAGTCTGGACGGCCCCTGACGGGACGACGCGCGTGCGAGAAACCCTAGGCCGAGTCGCCTTCTTCTCCGGCGCCGACCAAAGGCTTTGGGAAGAGGCGGGCTCACCACCCCCCTTCGCCTACGACTCAGACGAACACAACGTGGGCCGCGACAGCTCCGGGCGCCTGGTGAAGGATTTCGCGTCCAAAGCTTTTCGGGGCCGCCACGAATTCACCTATCTCTCCCGCCTCTCCGAGCTTCCGACCGAGCCCGAAGCCCTGCGTCTGGCGATCGAAAACCGCCGCGGCGGGGGCTCGCCGGTTGATCCGTCGCCGGCCGACTCGCTGAGAGGCGGTGCGACGGTCGAAAGGCTCTTGGAAATCCTCAGCGAACCAATCACGAGCCCGGCGCTACGCGCGGCTGCCTTCAATGCTCTAGCTGAAATTCCCGGCATCGGGCTTGAGCGCGATGTGGCCGATGTCGCCGGACGTCGGGGCGACGCGATCAGCTGGGTCAGGGAACGCGGATTCGGCCGCAGGTTCATCTTCGATCCTCACACGTCCAAGATCCTCGCGGAGGCCGAAATGATCTTCAAGGCGAAGCCCGCGGAATACCCCGGGGTCCCCGATGGCACCGTGTTCCGCGAGACCGCCTACCTGCAATCAGGGATTGTCGACTCCACGCATGAACGTAGTTTTCGGGCCGCGGAGCGCCGCCGGAAGGAAACCTGGCACCGCGGCGCTTGACGCATCAGATCGGCGACCCCAGCCAAGGGCGCCATAGGATTGCGCCGTGCCGTTCACGCTCAGGAACCTCAAGGAGGACCTAGAGGACGTCGGGTCCAAGTTCGACGGTGCGCCGGACCTGGAGTTCCGCTTGGCGACCGAGGCGCTCGCGCTCGAGAAATCCGGCCTGGGCTACCAGCGCGTCCCGCCCAACTATCGCTTTCCGTACGGCCACACGCACAAGAAGCAGGAGGAGGTGTACGTGGTCCTGCGCGGGGGCGGGCGGATGAAGCTCGACGACGAGATCGTCGAGCTCAAGGAATGGGACGCGGTGCGCGTCCCGCCCGGTACGTGGCGAGGCTACGAGGCCGGGCCGGAGGGCCTCGAGATCCTCGTCATCGGCGCGCCCAATCTCGGCGAGGCTCCACGCGAAGACGTCGATGGCCAGCGCGACTGGTGGGCTGACTAGCGCCAAGTAGGCGCAAGGCCTGGATCGACCTTCACTTTGACCCCACCTTGCCTCAAGGACATTTTTCGCCGTTTTTGAGGTTCCCAAAACGCGGAAACCCGCTTTATAAGCGGGTTTCCGTCCTAAGGCGGGGACGGGATTCGAACCCGCGACCTTCGGGTTATGAGCCCGAGCCTGGGGTCCCGCTGGACTACGTGGGGCACGGTTTCAAGCGGTTTCGCAAGATCGAGATCGGCTGAGATCGGCTGGAGCCTGTGGGGCGTGTTGCCCCATTTGTTGCCCCACCGGAAATTTCCCGGGACTAGAAGCTCACAACAGGGCCAGGGGCCTCAGGAAGCTCGCCCAGCACTGCTCCAAGCTCGTCCGGCGACACGGAGACGCCATTGTCAACCAGCCAGCCGGCGTCGCCTTCGAGCAGTTCTTCGACTTCCTCGATGTCGCGAAGGTGCTCCCGATAGAGCGGCCCGATCAGCCAGCGCTCAGACGTCGACTCTTCCTGCCAAAGGAAGTTCAAGCTTCCATCGAGGTCGCGCACGACACAGGTGCCGTTGTGGCCTTCCGGCAGAAGCGCCGAGAATGGATGCTGCGCGTCGTCCAAGCCGGCGTACTCCCACGGACCGAAGTGCTCGTCGGCCTCGGCCTCAGAGAGCGAGCCGAACGCATTGACCGCATCGAGGATCGCCATCGTGTCGTGACGCCGACCGTCGATCCTGTCGAGCAGTAACTCCATGCGTCGATCGTCGCCGAATCACCGGACGGATGCCTGAACGATCGAGATCGCTCCCTCGTCTGATGCAGGCGTTGTAGCCTCCCGGCATGGCAGAGGGAGTCGGGGAGGGGCGCGTCGATGCAAAACCGGAGAAGCGGTTCTTTGTCGACATGCTGACTCGCGACATTGAGCTCGCACCCGCGATCATCGACTTGGTCGATAACAGCATCGACGGCGCCAAGCGAGCCCGGCCCGAGGAAGGCGAACAACGGTTCGAGGGCCTGTCGGTGAAGATGCGGCTGGGGCCGGACGACTTCGAGATCCTGGACACCTGCGGCGGCTTCTCCCGCGAGCATGCGGCCGTCTACGCGTTCAAGTTCGGGCGCCACCCCGATCAGGAGGACACGCCCGGCGAGGTCGGCCAGTTCGGGGTCGGCATGAAGCGAGCCATCTTCAAGCTCGGCCGCGCATTCACCGTCGCATCGAAGACGGATGGCGATAGCTGGAAGGTCGAGGTCGACGTAGACGATTGGCTGTTGGACCCCGAAGACTGGACCTTCCCTATCGCCGACGCCAACGGAGACGGCGTCGGCGCCCCCGGAACGCTCGTACGCTGCACGAAGCTCCTGCCCTCCTCGACCAGTCGGCTGGGGCAGGCCGCCTTCGTGTCGAGGGTCCTGCGCGAGATCGCGATGCGACACGCCCTCGCCTTACAGCAAGGCCTCTCAATCGAGGTCAACGACAAACCGCTTCAGCCTCGGCCGCCCTCCCTGCTCGTCTCCGACGGCCTGGAGCCGATCTCCTACGCGGAGACCCTCAAAGACGGCCAGGGTCAGGAAGTGGAGATGCGAATTGCCGCCGGCCTGTCCGCCGCGGACGAGGGGGACGAGGAGGCCGACACTGACGACCCTGAGCTTTTCACGGGCTTGGATGCCGCCGGGTGGTACGTGTTCTGCAACGGCAGGGCGCTGCTCTTCGCAGACAGGAACCGCCTCACCGGCTGGGGCGAAGAGGTGCCGCGCTTCCACCCGCAATTCCGGCGCTTCCGCGGCTACGTCAACTTGACGGGCAACAGCGCCGCGATGCCATGGAACACGGCGAAGACGGACATTGACGAGGACAGCGAGATTTGGGAGCAGACTCGAAAGCACATTGTCGATGCCCTCCGAAAGTCCATCAAAGTGATGAACCGCCTCAAACGCGAGGTCCAACAGCGGCCTCCGGACGACCGGCCCTTGGTCGCCGCCGTCAAAAAGTCGAAGCCCGCGGCGCTCGAGGGTCTGTCTGAGCGCCGCGCCTACGTCGTCCCCGCCGCACCGCCGAAAATCGTCGCCGACGCAGCGCGCATCTCCTATTCCGTGCCGTCCGAAGTGTTCCGACAGGCAAGCGAAGCCATGGAGACCGACCGCCCGTCAGAGGTCGGCCAGCGGACGTTCGCCTACTGGATGCGGCGAGAGGTAGACGAGAACTACGGTGACTGAGCAAGCTGCGAAAGAGCCCCGTCTCCCCGAGGCTCCATACGCTTTCCGTCCGGCCAAGCGAATCCAACGACTGATGTTCTGCGATGTCCTGGGAGCTCTGCGACTCCTAAGTCCGCTGGAGGAGTACCAGTACATCGGCTTCGGACACTGGCAGTTCGTGGACTTCGAGTTGATGCGCCGGGCGGTCGGGGTTCGCCAGATGTTCAGCATCGAGCGAAACACGAGCGAGCAGGCGCGCTTCGAGGAGAACGCCCCGTTCGAGGAGATTCACCTCCTCTTCGATACCGCCTTTGCATGCCTCCAGAGCGACGAGATCGACCTCTCGAAGCCGACCATAGCCTGGCTGGACTACACCGCCAGGCTCGACAGCTCCGTCCTCCAGGATCTTCGGCTCCTCGCCGAGAAGGTTCCAGTCGGCAGCATCGTTGCCGCCACTTTCAACTGCCACCCTGATCGCGAGGACCAGCGTCTAGAAGCGCTTGAGCGGGCAGTCGGCGAAGTCCCCGGCGACGTTCGCGAGGACGACCTCGATCGCGACGGCCTTCCGCGCGTTCAGCGGCGAATCCTCGTCGAGCAGCTGGAGGGTACGGTGCAGAAACGTGGGGATAGTGCGTCGATCAGCCAATTCATGTTCTTGCGCTACAAGGACCGCGCCCCGATGGCATTCTGGGCTGGGCTCGTTGGCGACGACAGCGAGGCGATCGCCACCACGATGAAAACTCTCCGCCGCTTCGAGCAGTTCCGGGACGGTGATGACTTTCTTGATGTATCGGTGCCGCATCTCTCGACCCGCGAGGTAATCGCGCTGAACAAAAGCATCAGCGCGGGGAGCCAACCGTCGCTCCGCGGCGTGCCGGAGGATCAATGCGAGGCATACGGGCGGCTGCACCGCTGGTACCCGCCCGTTCCGCTCCCGCTGTAGCGCCTCTCATGCCCCGCCGATCGGGCGGCTACCGTAGGGGTGGCGACATCCGGATCAGCATCTCTACAGAATTGCGGGCTTATGCTGTCGTCGTCTGCTAGCCAACCCGCCGTCTGCCGGCGATGGGCCGATGTCTAGGCCGGTCGCGGTCGACCTGTTCGCGGGCGCGGGGGGCATGACGCTTGGCTTCGAGCAAGCCGGCTTCGACGTGGTCTGCGCCATCGAGTTCGATCCCGCCCATGCGGCCGCGCATCGGTTCAACTTCCCGCTGTGCCAAGTCGTCGAAGCCGACGCTCGAACCCTCACGGCCAGCCAGCTCAAGGAGGCGGTCGCCTCGGGGCTACGAAAGCACGGTCGGGAGCCCGATGAGAGAGTCGACGTGGTCTTTGGCGGCCCTCCCTGCCAAGGCTTCTCGGTCGGCGGCCTCCGCGATCCCGAAGATCCGCGGAACCGCCTAGTAGAGGAGTACGCGAGGCTAGTTGCCGCTCTGGACCCGGCCGCCTGGGTCCTGGAGAACGTACCCGCGATGGCAAAACGATCCCTCCCGGGGGCCGACTCGAAGCTCGTCATTGACTGGATGAGCGATCGCCTGAAGAAGGACGGCTACGAGATCGCCGCCTCAGACGTGCTGAACGCGGGCTGCTTCGGCGTCCCACAAGACCGGCGCCGCTTGATCGCCGTAGGAACCAGGGACGAAGTCGCTGTTCAATTGCCGGCTGCGACCACAGCGGGGCGGCCGCGCATACCGGGAGCAGCCCCCCGCACGGGAGAGCTCGGACATACGGATACGCCGACCGGACTGCCGGGCTGCCCGACTGCGGCCGATGCCCTCGGCGATCTGCCGGACCTCGATGGCTACTCCGAGCTTTGGACGTCTGATGTCGTCGCCATGACCGAGGCCGATCGCGAAGCGATGCAGGACCATGCCTCCCCGTATGCACGCAGGTTGAGGGGAGAAACAGCCGACCCCGCCGACCTCTCCTGGCCGAGGCGCCGCAGCCCCTCTCGCCTATCGGCCTCGATGCGAACCTCCCACGGAGTCGACGTGATCAAGCGGTTCGCATCAACTCCACCGGGCGAGCGAGAGTCTGTCAGCAGATTTATCCGTCTGCACCCGGACGGCGTCTCTCCCACTCTTCGCGCTGGCACCGCGCCCGACCGTGGCAGCTACAGCGCCCCCCGGCCGATCCACTACGAGCATGACCGAGTGATCTCAGTTCGGGAGGCCGCGCGGCTGCACGGCTTTCCAGATTGGTTTCGTCCAACCGCCGCAAAGTGGCACGGCTTTCGGCAGGTCGGGAACGCGGTTCCGCCACCCTTGGCCTACGCCGTCGCCGCACAGGTTCTGACGGCATTCGAGTGGAGCCGCCAGCAGCCCGAATCAGAGGAACGCATGAAGCTCGGCGATCCGGATCTCCTGCGCGTCGCAAACGGCGGCGGGCGCAGTGCGGCCAAACGTCTGCTGGAAGCGTCGGCCGAGGTCGCCGATGCCGCGTAAGCGGAGCGACAGGCCGCGGTAGCTGAGCCGTGCGCTCGGAGAAGGCCGCCGCGAGCGTCGAGGTCCCATCCGTTCCGCCAGCTCCATCCCCGTCGTCGCCGACCGCTCGCAAGGTGATGCTTGGCAATCGTTCGGAGAGCGCAGTCGAGCGAGCGCTGCGGTCAGCGCTTCATCGCAGAGGCCTGCGGTTTCGCAAGCACGTCTCGCCAGTTCAGGGCGTTCGCTGCAAGACCGACGTAGTTTTCCCTCGACAGAAGGTTGCCGTCTTCGTTGACGGATGCTTCTGGCATCGGTGCCCGGAGCACGGCTCGGACCCAAAAGCCAACGCTGGATGGTGGAAGACCAAACTCGATGCCAACGTTGCCCGCGACAGGAGGACCGATCTAGCCCTGAAGGATGCGGGCTGGACGGTCCTCCGCTTCTGGGCGCATGTGCCCGTCGAGGAGATGGCAGATCAGATCGCGACTGGGCTCGAGGCCTTGGATTCGGAGCACGGCGGCTACGACTTTCTCGCGGGCGAACGTAGGTGGACCGGAAGCGCCTGACAAGGCCTGGATCGACCTCTCTCAAAGCTCATGTTGCCCCAGGCGTTGCCCCATGGGCCATTTTGAACCCCTTTGTCTGCGTCCCTAGAAACACAAAAGCCCCGCATTTGCGGGGCTTTCGTCCTATAGCGGGGGCAGGATTCGAACCTGCGACCTTCGGGTTATGAGCCCGACGAGCTACCTGGCTGCTCCACCCCGCGGCGGTTTGTCCATGCTAGCAATGGTGGCTGGGTCGGTCTGGGGTGGCCGGCTGGGGCGCATGGCCGGTTGCGCGTGGGCGGCGGCGGGCAGGGGCTGTGGCTGGGGTCTCTCTAAAGTGCCCGGCCCACATGGCTGAGAATTCTCAACGGGTCGCGGTGATCGACGTCGGCAGCAACTCGACGCGGCTGCTGATCGCCGATGTCGACGGTGACGTCTCCGTGCTCGAGCGGCAGCAGCCGGGTGACGCGGTTGGGCCGCGGCGTCGACCTCTCTGGGCAGCTCTCCGACGAGGCGATCGAGGCCGCGTGCGAGGCGATCGGCGACTACGTCGCGATCTGCCGCGAGGCAGGCGTCGAGGAGGTCGAGGCGATCGCGACCAGCGCCGTGCGCGACGCCTCCAACGGCAGCGCCTTCGTCGCCGAGCTGCGCGAGCGTTTCGCCCTCTCCACCCGCGTCCTCGACGGCGAGGAGGAGGCGCGCCTCACCTACCGCGGCGCCACCGTCGAGCAGCCGCCGGCAGTCCCGACGCTGGTGATCGACATCGGCGGCGGCTCGACCGAGATGATCGTCGGCAACGGCGCCACGATCGCCTTCCACGCCTCGTTGCAAGCCGGCGTCGTCCGCCACACCGAGCGGCACATCTCCGCCGACCCCCCTACCGCGGTCGAGCTCGAGGCGCTGGCCGACGACATCCGGGGTCTGATCGGGGACGCCGCTCGCCGGCGAGCCAGGGGCGCGCGCCTCGGCCGGCATCGCCGTCGCCGGCACGCCGACCTCGCTCGCCGCGGTCGAGCAGGGGCTCGAGCCCTACGACCCGGCCCGGGTGCACGGGCACGTCCTCTCCCTGGAGACGATCCAGCGACTTCTCTCGCAACTCGCCTCCGCGCCGCTGGCCGAGCGAGTGACGATTCCCGGCCTGCACCCCGACCGCGCACCGACGATCATCGCCGGCGGGGTGATCCTGATCGAGGCGATGAGAGCCTTCGGCCTCGAGCGGATCCAGGTCTCCGAGCACGACATCCTCTACGGGATGGCGCTCGAGACCGCCCAGTAGCCCCCGAAAAACCCACGGGGAGGCTGCGGAAATCCCCGTGGGACCTGGCGTACAGAGGCGTTTTCGGCACCCGTCCAGTTGGGTAAACGTGTCCCCCTAACCCCCAAAACTAGGTAAATCGCCTCTACCGAGTTATGAGTAGCGCCAAACACGGCTCCTAGACAATCCGGATAGGCGAGCGCATAATCGTCGCATCGGGGAAGAGGTGAGGACCACAGTCCCACCACAGACCCGGTCATAGGGTTCGGACGATTGCCGCATCATGGCGCCTCCCGCCGTCTGGACCCAACGAATACGAACTGGTCCCTGAAGACGTACCCCTGCCCGTCCTGAGGGACCAACCTGAATCGGCCGCCAGAGATGGCGGTCGATTCTCGTTTGGGGAAAACGATGAGACGATCTGGCCAGCGAGCCAGTTTTTGGCTTTGTTAAGCCAAGTTCGACTTGCGCGGGTAGACGACCTCGGGGTCCGTGATGACGTTGACCAGGGTCGGGCGACCGGACTCGAAGGCCCGCTCCAGCGCCGGTCGAAGCTGCCCCGGCTCGCTGACGAAGACCCCCTCGCAGCCCAGCGCCTCGACCATCTGCTCGTAGCGCGTCTGCGGCCTCAGCTCCGCCGCTACCGAGTAGCCGTAGAGGAATTTCATCGGGTGATGCTCGAGCGCCCAGATGCCGTTATTGCCCATCACACCCACCACGGCGCAGACCGTGACGCGCCAAAGTGTCGAACTCGATGCCGGCGAAGCCGAAGGCTCCATCGCCGAGCAAGAGACAGACCTGCCGCTCCGGATGGGCGAGCTTGGCGCCGATCGCCTGGCCGGGTCCGGCGCCGAGGCAGCCGAACGGCCCCGGGTCCATCCAGCAGCCCGGCTCGTAGGTCTCGATGAAGCGGCCGGCGTAGGAGACGAAGTCGCCGCCGTCGCCGACCACGATCGCGTCGCGATCGAGCACTTCTCCCAACTCCTTGTAGATGCGCACGGGGTGCAGCGGCGAACGGTCGTCGTTCAGCTCCTCCTGCTCGGCGGCGCGCTTCTCCGCCTCGACCGCGCGCAGCTGCTCGAGCCAGGCGTCCGTCCGCCTCAACGCACCGCCGACCGAAGCGCGGATCGCCGCCAGCGTCGCCGGCTATGTCGCCGACGAGGTCGACCTCGGGCGCGCGGTTGGCCGTCAGCTCGTTGGGCGCGACGTCGAGCCGAATCAGCTTCGTCTCCTCGCCGAAGCTGCCGCCGAAGCCCAGCCGGAAGTCGATCGGCACGCCGACGACCAGGGCCACGTCGGCCCCCTTCAAGCCCGCCCCGCGCGCCCGGCTGAAGGCCAGCTCGTGATCGGCCGCGAGGCAGCCCCGGCCGAGCCCGTTGAGGAAGACCGGAATTCCGAGCGCCTCGGCCAGCGCCTGCAGCTCCCCCTCGCCCCGACCCCAGTAGAGGCCGGTGCCGGCCATGATCGCGGGGCGCTCGGCGCGCCGCCAGCAGCGCCACCGCCTCCTCGACTCCGGCCGCGGGCTGCGGCTCGGCGCTCGCAGCCGCCGGGACCTCGGCCTCGGCCTCGGTGAAGACGACGTCGAGCGGATAGTCGACGAAGGTCGGCCCGCTAGGGGGCGGAGAGCGCCAGATCGAGCGCCGCCGCGGTGCGACGCCGCGATCCGCCCGGTCTCCTTCACCGTCTCCGCCGACTTGACCAGCGGCGCGACGAAGGGCAGGTGGTCGATCTCCTGCAGCGAGCCCGAGCCCCAGCGCAACTCCGGCGCCCGCCCGCCGAGCACGCAGACGCGGCGAGCAGTTGGCCTGGGCGCCGGCGATCGCGCTGACGCCGTTGGTCACCCCGGGCCCGGCCGTCAGCGCCGCCACGCCGACCCGCCGGGTCGCCTTGGCAAAGCCCTCCGCGGCGAAGGCCGCCGTCTGCTCGTGGCGCACGTCGACGATCTCGATCCCCTCGTCTTTGCAGCCGTCGTAGATCGAGAACAGATGCCCACCCGAGAGCGTGAAGAGGTGACTGACGCCGCGCGACTTCAGCGCTTTCGCCACCAGCCGCCCCCCGTGCACCGACATTCGACGAGCCTATCGACGGGGGTACCATCGCTGACGCCCGGGTGGCGAAACTGGCAAAAGCGGCGCACTTAAAATGCGCTGCCCCTTCGGGGGCTTGCGGGTTCGAGTCCCGCCCCGGGCACTCTCCCCTCCTGCCTCCGATATCCAGACGAGGCTCACCTTCAGCCCCCAGCAGGGACCAAACGTGGATCTCGTGCCTGTCTGGGCGTCTAAAAGCGGGATAAATATTTGTACGGACCGCAACTAAGCCCCTGTTACGGTGTCCCTACTTACGAAGACAACGCCTTCCCTGGAGAGAGAAGCTTGGAGGCATCGGCTCTAACCCACGCCAGTCAGCCGCGGACTTCTGGCCCGCCGCTCGCCCCTGCTGAAGCTGCAGGGGGACGCGAAGCTGATCGCGATGGCCGCGCAGCGGCAACGCCGGCGCCTTCGAGACGATCGTCGATCGCTACCAGGGCCGCCTGCTCGGCTTCTGCCGGCAGATGCTGGGCTCCACCGAGGACGCCGAGGACGTCCTGCAGGAGGTCTTCGTCAACGCCTACCGGGCGATGCTCGCCGACGAGCGCGAGATCAACCTGCGCCCTTGGCTCTACCGGATCGCCCGCAACCGCTGCCTCAACCACCTGCGCAAGCCGACCGCCGACGCGCAGGAATCGATGGACATGGTGCCCGCCGTCGAGGCCGCCTCGACCGCCGAGAAGGTCCACAACCGCGAGGAGTTCCGCCAGCTGCTCTGCCGACGTCAACAAGCTTCCCGAGACCCAGCGCTCGGCGCTGCTGCTGCGCGAGATGGACGCGCTCTCCTACGAGGAAATCGCCGCCGCGATGGACACCACCGTGCCCTCGGTCAAGTCGCTGCTGGTGCGAGCGCGGATCTCCCTCGCCGAGGCGAGCCAGGCGCGCCTGCTGACCTGCGGCGAGGTCCGGCTCGAGCTCTCCGAAGCCGCCGAGGGCCTGCGCAAGGTCTCCGGCCCGGTGCGACGCCACGTTCGCGAGTGCGACGAATGCGCCGACTTCCGCTCCCAGGTCCGCTCCAACGAGAAGGTGCTGGCGGCGCTGTTCCCCGGCCGGCGCGCTGGTCGCCTTCAAAGGCTTCATCGTCTCCAAGCTCGGCTTCGGCGGAGCGAGCGGGGGCGCCTCTGCAGGCGCGGGCGCGGGCGGCGGCGCGGGTGCCGCCGGAGCCGGCGCGGGCGCGACCGCTGCGGCGACCGCCACCGGGGCCGGAGCAGTCGGTGGCGTCGGCGCCGCGCTCGGCGGCGGCGGCGCCGCCGGTGGGCTCGGCGCGGTCGGCGGCGCGATCGGCACCAAGGCCGTCGCCGGAGTCGTCACCGCCGCGGTGATCACCGCCGGCGCGGTCGAGGTCAAGCAGAAGATCGACGTGACGCCGACGCCGAAGAGCAGCGCCCCGCAGATCTCGCGCACGCACCAAGCCCGCTCTCGCTCAGCACCACGCGCCCCGCGCCGCACCCGCAGCCGGTGGAGCAGACCGTCGCGCCTGCTCCCGAGCCGTCCGCCGCGGCGGCGGCACCGGCCGACGCCGCGGCAACGACCGCCACCGAGTGACGGATGCCGCCGGGCAGTCGCCCGCGACCGAACTGACGACGATCGGCGCCGGCGAAACCGGCGTGCCGAAGCAGTCACCGGGGCGAATCGCCGACCGCGCACCGCCGGCGCCCACGAGCGGCAGCGACACCGTCGTCGTCACCGTCGGCGGGCCGCCGCCGGCGGCCGAAAGCCCGCCGCCCGCGGAAAGCGCCCCTCCGGCCGAACCGCCGCCGGCCGAACCGCCGGCGAGCGAACCGCCGGCCGAATCTCCTCCGCCGCCCGCCGCCCTCGACAGCAGCAGCTCCGAAGCCGAAGCGGCCTGCAACCGCCGGCTAGCAGCGCCAGCTCAGCCCAAGCCGATCACTTTGAGCCGGCGCATCAGGCAGGTGCCGGCGAACTCGCGCGTTTCCGCGAGCGAGTAGCCGAACAGCTCGTAGTCCTCGTCTTCCGGGCGCCCAGGGCGGTGAGAGGACGCCCGTCGGCGACCGGCAGCGACTCCTCCAGCGTGCGCTGGATCGCCTGCTTGTAGCGCTCGTCCTCGTGCGCCTTCTCGCGCAGGAAGACCGAGCCGAAGGCGACGTGGCGGTGCTCGTCGCGGGCGACGTTCTGGAAGCCCTCGACGAAGGCCGGCAGCGTCCCTTCGCGTTCGTTGAAGTCCATGATGAAGTGCTGGCCGGTGAGGGCCAGCATCCCCTCGATCACCATGTGGTAGAGCGTCACCGCCTCGACCAGCGCCTCGGTGTCCTCGGGCTCGGCCGAGAGGCGGTCGGTGCGCTGCTTCAGCATCTCGTCGAAGAGGCGGCCGAAGTTGTCGTTGAGGTGCGTCGGAGGTCTCCGCCAGCATCTCGCGTGAGGCCGTCGGACTCGAGCACGCCGACCTCGCGGTAGAAGCGCTCGAAGAAGCGCACGTGGCGGGCCTCGTCGGCGATCTGCGTGCAGAGGAAGATCCTCTGGTCCTCGGTCGGGGCGGCGCGCATGATCGGCCCCAGCTCCTCGGCGACCTTCTGCTCGCCGATGAAGAAGGAGGAGAGCCCGTACATGCGCTGGAAGCGCTCCTCGTCGTCGATCCGCTCGTGCCAGTCTTCGCGGTCGCGGCTGAAGTCGAGCTCCTGGGTCTGCCACTGCTGGCGCTCCCAGAGCAGGTACAGCTCCTGGTAGTCGAGCAGCTTGACGTCGGCCGTGCGGTCGGCGGCCTCCTTCAGCGCCGGGTCGGCGGTCGCCTGGAAGTCGGCTCGCTCGGTTCGCGACTGGGTTCCGGTTGCCTCTTTGGCCTCCATCTTCACTCTCCTCCGCTCGACTGCGGCTGGTTCGAGCGAGACTAGCAGCGATCTTGGCCAGTCAGCCAGTTTTTGTCCGATTGCTCAGGCGTCGTGCGTCTCGCCGGGCTGCAGGAGGACGACCTGCGAGGAAGTCTTCGACTCGACGTCGGTCTTGAAGGCCTCCGCGTCGGTCTCGATCGGCGGGAAGGTGTCGTAGTGCATCGGGATCACCGTCCTGGCGCCGACGAACTCGGCGGCGACGACGGCGTCGTGGCGGTCCATCGTGTAGTGGCCGCCGATCGGCAGCAGGGCGACGTCGACCGGGTTGCGTTCGGCGATCAGCTTCATGTCGCCGAACAGGCAGGTGTCGCCGGCGTGGTAGACGGTGACGCCGCCGATCTTGATCACGCAGGCCGGCTGCGGTGCCGATCGACGATCCCGTGCTCGGCGCTGAACGGCGCCTCGTCAGAGCCCGGGATCGTGCTCGTGTGCCAGGCGGGGACCAGCTTGATCCAGCCCCACTCGAACTCGACCGTGCCGCCCAGGTTGGGGTCGCTGACCGCGTCCGCCCCCTGAGCGTCGAGCCAGTTGGCGAGCTCGACGATCGCCACGCAGTGGGCGCCGGTCCGCGTCGCCACCGGGACGACGTCGGCGATGTGGTCGGCGTGGCCGTGGGTGATCGCGATGTGGGTCGGGTTGACGTCCTCCGCCGTCGCCACCGCGATCGGGTTGTTCGGCTTGAGGAAGGGATCGACGAGCACCGTCGTCTCCCCCTCGCTCAGCTCGAAGCACGACTGGCCGTGGAACTTGATCTCCATCCTCAGTTCTCTCCTTCTGGATCGGGGCCTTCGCCCTCGCTCATCTCTTCTTTCAGTGCCCAGCCGACGGCGACGCCAACCATCATTCCCATCCTCGCCTCCTCGGCGAGCAGGGTGCGCACCGCGGCGATCCGCTCGTCGGGGTCGGGGACGGTCGCCGCCTTCAGCGCCTCGCCTCGTGCGACTCGCCGAACCAGCCACCCTCGGCCAGGGCCGCCGGCCAGCACCTTCTGCAGCTGCGGCGCCGCCCGGGCGACGATCGCCTCGGCCTCGGCGAAGCGCTCCGCCTCGAGCAGCCGCTCGATCGCGGCCTCGAGCCGCTGCTCGTCGGGCGACGCCATGGGGTTGCCAGCCTAGACGTGCCGTGACTTAGAGGTCCCTATGGGTACTCAACTCACGGCACGTCGGAGGGGCGCAGGGCCGAGGCGGCGAGCCCGGCGAGGCCGCCGACGACGGCGCCGGCGAGCCCGGCGAAGACATCGGCGGTCGACTCGAAGATCGGCAGCGCGAGCAGCACCGCGGCGGCAACCGCGACCCCGATCGCGTCGTACTCCTGGTCGATCGCGCCGTCGGCCTCGGCGCGGCGCAGCGCGAACCAGGCGGCGAGCGCGCCCAGCGCCATCCCGTTGCCGCCGGCGATCACGGCGAAGTCCCCCTGCGCGTTGGCGACCCCGCCCGCCGCCAGCATCCCCAGCGAGCCGCAGGCGAGCAGCAGGACCGCCGTCGCGGACGCTGCCGAGACGCCGCTCGACCCCGATCCCGAAGATCGCCAGGGCGACCGCGACGACGAACAGGTAGCCGACGTCGACATAGGCGAAGGGGGCGGTGAGGAAGCGCCACCACTCGCCCTCGACGGGCACGACCGAGGCCACCGACAGCCGATCAGCGAGGTCGCCGCTCGCCTGCTGCGACCAGCAGCAGCACGGCGGAGCCGAGGATCGCCGCAAGCGTCGCGTAGGGCCGGTGAGGGCCGGCGGGACAGGCGCAGCTTGGTGCGGAAGAGCCGGCCGGCGGGCCGCGCGGCGCGGCTTCGCCTCGAGCGCGTCGCCGCGGCGCTCCAGCTTCGGCGCCCGCTTGCGCAGCCGCGCCCCGCAGTAGGGGCACTCGGTGACGTAGGGACTGACCTCGGAGCCGCAGTTCTTGCAGATGACGCTGAGCTCAGTCTCGCTCATGGTCAATCGAGAATAACCGCCCCTCGCGGGCGCCTCGGCCGTGCCGCCGGTGGCATACTGCGGGAACACCCGTCTTCGAGGAGGAATAGAGCGTGGAGTTGAAGAGCCTGACCGAGCAGAAATCGCTGCTGGCCGAGCTGGCGCCCGGCAAACGGACCCGCCTGCGCCGCCTGCTGTTCGAGTTCGGACCGGGCAACGGCACCCTGATGCTGCTGCCGATCGACCAGGGGATCGAGCACGGCCCGCGCGACTTCTTCCCCAACCCGGCCTCCAAGGACCCCGACTACCAGTTCCGGCTCGCCGCCGAGGCCGGCTACTCGGCCCTCGCCTGCCAGATCGGCATGGCGAGCAAGTACTACCCCGACTACGCCGGCCAGGTGCCGCTGATCCTCAAGGTCAACGGCAAGACCGACATCCCCTCCTCCGCCAAGGCCTTCTCGAGCTGCAACGCCAGCGTCGAGGACGCGGTGCGGCTCGGCGCCGACGCGATCGGCTACACGCTCTACGTCGGCTCGCCGCGCCAGGACGAGGACCTCGCCCAGCTGCGCCAGGTGCGCGAGGACTGCGACCGCTTCGGGATGCCGCTGATCGTCTGGTCCTACCCGCGCGGCGAAGCGGTCGACGCCAAGGGCGGCCCCAACTCCTTCTACGCGATCGACTACGCGGCGCGGACTGGCGATGGAGATGGGCGCCGACGTGGTCAAGCTCAACATGCCGAAGATCGACCCGGCCAAGGACAAGGACGCGCAGGCCCCCTACAACGAGATGGAAGTCGACCAGGCCGAGGCGATCCGCCAGTGCGTCGAGTCGGCCGGCCGCGCGCTGGTCGTCCTCTCCGGCGGCTCCAAGGTCGACGACGACGATCGTCCTCACCAACACCCGCGAGATCATGCAGGCGGGCGGCTCCGGCGTCATCTTCGGCCGCAACGTCTGGCAGCGCGAGTGGAACGAGGCGCTGGAGATCATCGACCAGATCAAGGAGACCCTGCTGTCTAACGTGCGGCGCATCCCGTAGACCGCCTATAACCGGCGCATCTCGGGGTCCTCGGTCGCTCGGGTCGGGTCACGCACAGAAGTGCGCTCCCCTCTCCTCGCCTCCTGCGTCCCCCGACCTGCTTGGTTCTAGGCGGTCTGGCTCGTGAATAGGGGCCTCGTTGGCAGTCTTGTCCTGCTCGCCGTGGTCGCGGTGCTCGTGCTGCGACCGTGGGAGGAGGCGACCCGGACGCCGGTCCCACCTCCGCCATCGCGCGTGTCGTCCGGGTCGTCGACGGGGACACGATCGAGGCGCGGATCGAGGGCGAGGTCGAGGACGTGCGCCTGATCGGGGTCGACACGCCGGAGACGGTCAAGCCCGGAGAGCCGGTCGCAGTGCTTCGGGCCGCAGGCGCCTCGCACTTCACCCACCGCCTGCTCGAGGGCCGGCGGGTGCGGCTCGTCTTCGGGGTCGAGCGGCGCGACGTCTATGGGCGCCTGCTCGCCTACGCTCTATCTCGGCGACCGCTTCTTCAACGCCGAACCTGCTCCGGCGCGGTCTCGCCCGCACCCTGACGATCCCGCCGAATGACCGCTTCGCACCGCGCTTCCGGCATCTCGAGCTGGCTGCAGCGCGGGCCGGCCGAGGGCTCTGGGGGACCTGCTGATCGTGACCATTGTCACACCTTGAGCCCCGCAAGCACTCTGCAGCTTTGCTACGGTCCGCCGCGGTCCCCTCCGGGGCCAGCCTCTATGAGAATGCGCCAGAGCATCTCCCAGTTCGAGATCGCCTTCGAGCAGGAGACGACCTTGGAGCGCCGTCGCCGCGAGCAGCTGCGCCGGCGCGCCGCCAACCGCTCGCGCGAGCGCCGCATGACGCGCAACGAGCAGCACGGCAAGGTCCGCTTCAGCGTCCTCGCCGTCTGCCTGACCGTGACGGTCGTGGTCGTGGTCGTCTCGATGTTCGAGGCGCTGTCCTTCCTGATGGCCTAGCGCGCGGCGCCCGCGAACCGTCCAGGTTGAATAGACTCGCGCGCCGATGGCACGACGCTCACTGAAGCCACAGCTCAACCAGATCCGCGCCTGGGTGCGCCAGGGCCGCACCGACGCCTGGATCGCCCACCAGCTCGAAGTCAGCGCCTCCGAGCTGCGCGAGTTCCGCAAGCAGCACGACCTCACCCCCGACGACGAGAGACGCGGCTCGCAGCGAAATCGACCTCCGCGACGAGATCGAAGCCGAGATCGAGGCAGCGACTGCCGAAGAGACCGCCGAGGAGGAAGAGGTCGAGGACGAGAGCGCGAGGAAGACGAAGAGAAGCCCGCTCGCAAAGAGCGCAAACCGGCAGGCGACGGCGACGACGAGGCCGGCGAGCGTCCACGGCGCCGGCGCCGGCGCGGCCGCCGCGGCGGCCGCGGACGCCGCAAAGAGCTGGAGGCGACCTTCGACCACGGCGAAGCCGACGGCTACGGCCTCTGGCTCGACGCCTCGGTCAAGGACAACCCCGTCTACGCCGAGCACTGGGCCGGCAAGCGCGAGGTCACGGTCCGCATCGAGGCCGACCAGATCGTCATCCGCCGCGCCGGCGATGGCGAGGACTCGGGCGAGTCGAACCAGTAGCGACTGGTCGTCTGACCAAGCAGAGCAAGGACGCAGGGAGCGTGGCGTGCTCTGCACGCGAGCGACCGAGGACGCCGCTATGCGCCGGTCAGACGGGCAGTCGCCGGCCGCCGGCGAAGTCGGCGGCTCCTCGTAGGTAGAGCCAGAAGGCTGCGTCGGCGAGCGACGCGAATCGGCCTCCACCGCGGGCGCGACCTCATCCGCCACCTGCAGGCACCAGTCGGTTCCGCGCGCCGTAGAGGTCGGCCAGAGCTCGCGCCGCCGAGAAGGTCGGCCCGATCCGCCGTCGCAGCTCGTCGCGGACGGCGGCGACGACACGATCGGCCTGCCGACGCTCCCGCGGGTCGTCGATCGCCTGTAGTACCCGCCATCCCTCCTCCCACTGGAAGAGCGCGTTCTCGAGTGGATAGCTCACCGACGCCAGAGTAGCGCCGGCGGCGCAAATGAATCTGCATTTGGGTGCGTATACCGCACACAGATGCAGATTCGACTAAGAAACGGGTTGCTGGGGGATCTCGCGGAGCGGGGCGTTCGCGGGACCGCAGGCGCCGGGATCGAGCGGCCGCGGACGCGCCAGACGGTGACCGGGCCGCTGCGGTCCACGGGAACCGCCGCCGACTCGCCGCGTAGCCAGCCCGCCTCCGGCGAGGGGACCGGTTCTCCGGGGTCGATGAAGTTGAGGAAGGGCGCGGTGACCAGGTAGTCGAGGTCGGCGGCGTTGACGGCAGCGCGGAACGCGGCGCAGGTTGGAATCGCGTTGAAGGCTCCGTGCGGGCCCTCGACGCCGAGGTAGCGCACGCGGTTGGAGAGGTCGGTGCCGTAGAAGCCGTACTGGAGGAAGCCGGCCGTGGTCCCGGCGAGACCGATGCGAGCGTCGCTCACGTCCCGCGCCCAGCGGTAGGCGGAATCGAGGTGCATGCCGGGGATGCTCGCCTGCGGATCCTCGTTGGCGAAGCGATCGCCCAGGTAGTCGCGCTGCAGCGGGTAGCCGATCGCGACCACCGCGACGGCGAGGACGGCGAAGCCGGCGGCGACGGCGCCCAGGGGCGCCCCCCGGCGGCGAGCCAGCAGCAAGCCGGCCGGGACCGCGACGAAGAGCAGCGCGACGAGCCAGCCGAAAAGCCGGTCGGGATCGCGCAGCACCGCGTCGGCCCGATCGGTGACGACCAGCACCGCCAGCACCGCCCCGAGCAGCGCCCAGGCTCCCCAGGTAACCGAGCCCGACGCCCCGCTTCGAGGCTTGCCGGCGAAGAACGGGGCCAGGGGGAGCAGGACGATTCCGGCTAGCAGGGCGGGGATCGCGTAGCGGATGTTGATCCCGAAGCCCTCGGGAGCGCCCTCGACGCCGGCGGCGCTCAGGGGGGTGAAGAGGTAGGCGAGCATGCCGAAGAGCGCGACGCCGCCCATCCAGCGCAGTACCCGGCTCCGAGCCCAGAGCAGGGCCGCCACCGCGCCGCCGATCGCGCCTAGGACGACCACTGGCCAGAGCGCACCGAAGGCGTCGTGCAGCTCCGGCCGGAAGTACTCGCGCCAGACGCCGGTGTCGGTCGCGTAGTGGGCGATGGAGAAATCGGGCCGCCCGCCCTGCAGGCGCTCCGGATGCGGCAACGAGATCGGCCCGAGGTGCTCGAGCTGGGGCAGCGGGTTGCCGGAGGCGATCAGGTTGCGCAGGTACCAGTAGCCGCCGCCGGCCAGGCCAGCGGCGAACCACCAGCCAGCGGCCGCCCAGCGGCGCCCAGCCGGGGCGAGGACCACGACGGCCAGCGTCAGCGCCGCGGCCATCGCCAGCGCCGTCGACTTGGTGCCGACCGCCATGCCCGTGGCGAGACCGGCGACAGCCAGAGGGGCGATGGTGGGGGCGACCCGCCTCAGATGCGTTTTCCCCCAATCGGCATTGATGAGAACCGCTATCGCCGCTAGCAGCAGAGCTGCCGCCATCACGTCGTTCTTGGCTGCTCCCGGCTCGCGCACGACCAGCGTGTGGCACTCGAGGAGGATTCCCGCGGCGACGACCGTCAGTGGACCGCGCCCATAGGGTCGGCCGATGCACCAAGCGGCGAGGAAGGCCATCGCCAGCCAGCCGAAGTTGAGGAACAAGCTGAGCGTGTCCCGCTCCGTGAGCAGGATGCCGACGGCGTGCAGCAGCTCCGAGTTCTGCGGGTAGAACCAGTTGGTGAAGACGGTCTCCGTGTAATGCAGCCCAGTCACGGAATGGCTCTGGACCATGTCCACCGCAAACGGCATGTGGTACCAGAGCGAGTCGAAGTTGAAGATGCCTCTGCTCAAGGCGTCGGCGGTCGTCAGCCCCCAGTGCGCGAACACAAGCGCAACAGCGACTACGGCCACGAGGGACATTGCTCCCGGGCCGGCCGGTCCTGTCGCCGATAGCTGCGCTTCTCCCGCGGGTGGCGGGGAGAGTGGGTGCCGGGGCACAGCGGCGTCCTCTTTTTCGCCCCGCCAACCACCTCGGACGGCCGCAGGCCGCCCTGGCGAAAAACCCAGCGAAGCCCCGGCACCCGCTCTCCCCGACAGGACCCGCGGGCCGAGGGCAATAGCTGCCGCAAGAAGAAGGACTGAGAGGACGAGGGTCCAGGCGTAGAAGAGATTCATGACCCCCAGTAGCTGAGAGAGCCAGATCAGCAATGCGACGCCGAGGATCGCCTCGACCAGGTGCGCCGGCGCGCCCTCCCAGTCGGGCATGAGCCTCTGTCGCAGACGAACCGCTGAGAAGCCCAGCGACAGGGCTACAACCGCAAGCAGGGCGACGCTGAGGATGTAGGAGCCGGGACTAACCATGGCGGTCCCGTGGCGGATGGGTCAGTTGCTCAGGCCGTGGACCACTATCGGCGTCTCGCCTTCGGCGACCATGCCCTGGGCCCTTGCCTCGCGGTTGACCACGATCGGGTCGGCGGCGGTCTGGACGCGGTGGTGAAGGCGCTTGTTTTCGCGCAGCAGCTCGTGGAACTCGGCTTTTGCCGCGGTCGTCGCCGTGTACGTCTTGACGAAGTCGATCGCCGGGTTCAGGTACGAGTAGAGGACGGTGGCGAGCACCAGCGTCAGTGCGATCCGCCCCACCCGGTCCCAGCGTATGCGGCTCCCCCCCCGTCGCGCTGCGGGCCTGCGGCGCGCGGCCGGGCGCCGTTGCGGCCGGGAAGCGGTCCTCCTTGCCGGCCGGGAGCGGGTCGCCATACCCGGACCTACGCGGTCGGGCGCCGCATTCCTGCATCAGGCCCTCAGGCGACGCGCTGGGCGAATGCCTGCACGCCGGGAAACTCGGCGGCAGCGCCCAGCTCCTCCTCGATGCGAAGGAGCCGGTTGTACTTCGCCACCCGATCCGAGCGGGACGGTGCGCCGGTCTTGATCTGCCCGGCGCCGGTGGCGACGGCGAGGTCGGCGATCGTCGTGTCCTCGGTCTCGCCCGAACGATGGGAGATGACCGCCGTGTAACCCGCCTCGCGGGCGGTCCGGATCGCCTCGAAAGTCTCGGTCAGGGTGCCGATCTGGTTGACCTTGACCAGGATCGAGTTGCCGACGCCGAGCTCGATCCCGCGCCGCAGTCGCTCCGGGTTGGTGACGAAGAGATCGTCGCCGACCAGCTGCACCCGCTCGCCCAACCGCTCGGTCAGCAGCTTCCAGCCGTCCCAGTCCTCCTCGTCCATGCCGTCCTCGATCGAGACGATCGGGTAGCGCGAGCAGGCGTCCTCCCAGTAGGCCGCCATCTCCTCGGATGAGAGCGTGCGGCCCTCGTGCGCGAGCACGTAGGCGCCGCCCTTGAAGACCTCGCTGGTCGCCGGATCGAGCGCGATGAAGACGTCGGAGCCGGGCTCGTAGCCGGCCGCCTCGACCCCGGCCAGGACCGCCTGTAGCGCCGCCTCGTTGGAGTCGAGGTCGGGCGCGAAGCCGCCCTCGTCGCCGACCGCGGTCGAGAGCCCCTTCGCGGCCAGGCTCTTCTTCAGCGCGTGGAACACCTCGGTGCCGACCCGCAGGCACTCGGCGAAGCTCGCCGCACCCGCCGGCACGACCATGAACTCCTGGAAGTCGACCGAGTTGTCGGCGTGGGCGCCGCCGTTGAGCACGTTCATCATCGGTACCGGCAGCAGGCTCGGCTCGCCGCCGCCGTAGAGCTCGGCCAGGTAGCGGTAGAGCGGCTGGCCGGAATCGACCGCCGCCGCCCGGGCGGCGGCCAGCGAGACGCCGAGGATCGCGTTGGCGCCGAGCCGGCCCTTGTTCGGCGTCCCGTCGAGCTCGATCATCGTCGCGTCGAGGGCGCCCTGCTCGGCGGCTCGCGCACCCATCAGCGCCGCGGCGATCTCGCCGTTGACGTTCTCGACCGCACGCGCAACCCCCTTGCCGGCCCAGCGCTCGCCGCCGTCGCGCAGCTCGACCGCCTCGAACTCGCCCGTCGAGGCGCCGGACGGCACCGCGGCGCGCCCCACGGCGCCCGAGTCGAGCGCGACCTCGACCTCGACGGTCGGGTTGCCGCGCGAGTCGAGGATCTGGCGCGCGTGGATGGAGGCGATGGCGCTCATGGGAAAGGGCGCGCCAGTCTACCGACGACGGCCGCTGTCTCGCCTGGCCTATTCGGAGGGTTCGGCGGGCGGCGGCACGGCGCCTTCGGGCAGTTCGGTCGCCCCTTCTGCGGCGCCGCTCCCCGGTACTTCAAGCGGCCGCGGACGCTGGGCCAGCGGTTTGCCCTTCGGTTCGAGCGGGGTCACCGTCCCCGGCAGGGCCGGGACTAGCTGGAATACCGGAGCCGGGCAGGCTGCGGGCCGGCCCCCGTCCGGATCCTCCTCGTAGCAGCCTTCCGGCGCCGACGAGGGATGTCCGTCTTCCTTGAAGTTGGCACAGCGTTCGGTCTCGTAGCCGGCGGCGCATACGGTGCGCAGCTTCCACTCGGTGCTGAAGTCGTAGGTGAAGTCGGCGAGGTATTCCTGTTCGAGCTGCTGCGCCATGGTGGCTTCGATCTGCGCTTCGACCGCTTTCAGCTCCTGGACGCTTTCGGGGGTCGAGTTCACCACTTCGAAGACCGTGAAGCCGCGTTGGGCGTCGAGCGGGCCTTCGACCTGCCCTTCCGGAGTGTCGAACACCGCCGCGTTCAGCGGTTCTTCGAGCACGCCTTCCTGAACTTCTTTCTGCAGGCCGCCGCTCGCTTTGGTCGTCGGGTCTTCCGAGTATTTGCTGGCGACCTTTTTCCAGTTGCCAGCCGAGTTGTCTCCGGTCAACGCTTCCCGCGCTTCTTCCGCTTTCTTGCGGTCTTTGTTGACGATCAACCGGACGTCGCGGCTCGCTTTCTGCGTGAACTGGGTCGCCTTCGCCGCTTCGTAGTAGTTCTCGATTTCGCTCTGGCTCGGCGTCGGCGCGTTTTCTTTGATCTGCGCCTGCAGGCCTTCGCTGAGTATCTGCAGCTTCACGCGTTCGTTGACGTCGGCGGACGTGTAGTTCGATTCCTTGAGGAATTTCTGGAATTCGGCTTCCGATTTGAAGCTTTCTTTCTTCAGTTCTTTGAGTTTGTCGGCGACTTCCTGCTCGCTCGCTTCGATGCCCCATTCGTCGGCCAGGCCCTGCAGCCAGATCGATTCGAACAGCGAGTTCATCGTCGTTTCCTTCAGTTCGTCGTATTTGGGATCGCCCGGTTTCGGGACCTCTTTTTCGCCGGCCTGCGCCGTCGCTACCTCGAGCGCGTGATCGAACTTCGCCCTGGTGACTTCGCCGATGTCGCCGGGGGCGCCTTCGACCAGGGCGACGTCCCCGGACGGAAGGCTCGGATCGCCGACCCCCTCGGCGATTGCGACGATGGCGAAGAGGACGAGGAAGCCGATTCCGAAGACCATCAAGCCCAGTCGGCGCACAGCAGCCGGACCGGCCGTGCCGCCGCCCTTGCCAGACGTGCCTCTCCTACCCTGGTCCGGAGTCACGAGGCAGGGAGCATATCTTTTTCGACCATTTGCGAGCGGCCCGCCTCGCGCAACGCCCCCGCCATCGCCAGCACGCTGGCGAGCCGCGCCTGCGGCTCCTCGGGCACCCGGACCGACGCGGTTTTCTCCCGCCACTCGTAAAGCGCCCCCTCGACGCTCTCGCGCAGCTTCGTCGCCCCCTCGGAGTCCAGCTCGACCCCGACCACGCTGAGCTTGCCGCCGCGCAGCTCGACGCTGCGCGCGCCGGCCAGGCGCAGCTCGATCCGCGCCCGCTGCAGTGCCAGCAGGTTCTCGGCCTCGCGCGGCGGCGGCCCGAAGCGGTCGCTCAGCTCGTCGCGGATCGCGCGCAGGTCGCCGGGCGCGCGGGCGGCGACGATGCGGCGGTGGACGTCGATCTTGGCCGCCTCGAAGGGGATGAAGGAGACCGGCAGGTAGGCATCGACCGGCACGTCGAAGCGCAACGGCTCGGGTGCCTCCCCGTCCTCCTCCGCGACACCGGCCCCCGCCACCGCCTCGTCGATCATCTGGCAGTAGAGCTCGAAGCCGACCGCGGCGACGTGACCGGACTGCTCGTCGCCGAGCAGGTCGCCGGCGCCGCGGATGTCGAGGTCGCGCATCGCGATCTTGAAGCCCGAGCCGAGCTCGGTGTGGTCGGCGAGCGTGCTCAGACGCGCCGCGGCGTCCTCGGTCAACGCCTCGGCGGAGGGGTAGAGCAGGTAGGCGAAGGCGCGCTCGCGCGAGCGCCCCACCCGGCCGCGGATCTGGTAGGCCTGGGCGAGCCCGAGCCGGTCGGCCCGCTCGACGATCAGCGTGTTCGCGGTGGGGATGTCGAGGCCCGACTCGATGATCGTCGTCGTCACCATGCAGTCGGCTTCCCCGCGTAGGAAGCGCATCATCGTCTCCTCCAGCTCGACCTCGTCCATCTGGCCGTGGGCTTCGACCACGCGCGCCTTCGGCACCAGGCCTCGCAGCTGCTCGGCTACCTCGGGCAGGCTCACTATCCGGTTGTGGAGGAAGAAGGCCTGGCCGCCGCGCTCGAGCTCGCGCTCGATCGCCCTCTGCACCAGATCCTCGTCATAGGGGCCGACGTACGTGCGCACCGGGCGCCGCCCCTCGGGCGGGGTCTCGATCGTCGAGATGTCGCGCAGCCCGGCGAGGCTCATCTGCAGCGTGCGCGGGATCGGCGTCGCCGAGAGGGCGAGCACGTCGACCTTCAGCTTCAGCTGGCGCAGCAGCTCCTTCTGCTTGACCCCGAAGCGCTGCTCCTCGTCGATTATCAGCAGGCCCAGGTCCTTGGCGCGGACGTCGCGCGAGAGCAGGCGATGGGTGCCGACCAGGACGTCGACCTCGCCCGCCTCGAACCGCCTCAGCACCTCTTTCACCTCGGCCGGCTTGCGCAAGCGGGAGACCCAGTCGAGCGTGAAGGGAAGGTCGGCGAGCCGCTCGCGGAAGGTGCCGAAGTGCTGCTGGGCGAGGATCGTGGTCGGCGCCAGCATCATCGCCTGCTTGCCGTCGGATGCGGCCTTGACCGCGGCCCGCAGCGCCACCTCGGTCTTGCCGAAGCCGACGTCGCCGCAGACCAGCCGGTCCATCGGCTGCTCGGATTCCATGTCCCCCTTGACCGTCTCTATCGCCTCCATCTGGTCGGCCGTCTCACGGTAGGGAAACGCCGTCTCCATCGCAATCTGCCACTCGCCGTCCGGCGGGAAGGGGTGGCCCTTGCGAGTCCGTCGCTCGGCGTAGAGGTTGAGCAGCTCTCCGGCGAGGGCGCCCGCGGCCTTGCGAGCGCGCGCCTTCATGTTCTGCCAGCGCTTGCCGCCGAGCGCCGAGAGCGACGGCTCGGCGCCGGCGCCGGCGTAGCGGCTCAGCTTCGCCAGCTGGTCGGTGGGGACGTAGACGCGATCCTCGCCCTTGTATTCGAGGTAGAGGTAGTCGCGGCTGATCCCACCCACCTCGCGCGTCTCGAAGCCGGCAAAGCGGGCAACGCCGTGATCCTCGTGGACGACGTGGTCGCCGACGCGCAGGTCACTGAAGGCAAGCCTGCCGCGGGCGGCGCCCGGAGCGCGATCCTCGGCTCGGCGGCGCCTGTGGACGAGGCGGCGGAAGGGATAGACGGCGAGGCGCAGCTCGGGGCTGACGAAGCCCTCGCGCAGGCGCGCCTCGGCGAAGGCTAGGCCCGGCTCCGGCGAGAGGCGGGGGCCGTCGAGCAGGACGGCGTCGAGGCGGTCGAGGCCGTAGCGCGAGCGTTCCGCCTCGCCGCGGTTGTCGAAGGCGACGACCGTGCGGTAGCCGGAGCGGACCAGCTTCTCCAGCTCTCCCTCGGCCTCCTTGATGCTGCGCGCCGGCGACTCGGCGCGCGAGGCTCGGAACGCCCCCTCGTCGTCCTCCCCCGCCCCGCTCACGGCGAGCACGGCGCGGGCGGCGAGCGGCGCCGCCACGTCGACATAGAGGTGGCGAGCGTCATCGGCGTGCATCGCCGCGGTCGCGTCCTCCCAGTGGTCGCGCAGCGCCGGCTCGATCTCCTCGGCGGCGGCGAGGACCACGGCGGCCTCGGCCGGGACGAGGTCGAGCGGCGGGCCGAAATGCTCCAGCGGCAGCACCTCGGCCGAGCTCGGCGCCTCCCTCCCCTCCTCGGCGGCCTCCATCGCCGCAAGCTCAGCCAGCTCGCGATGCTCGGCGTCGAGCTCGGCGGCCGGCGCCAGCTCGACCCGCTCGGCGTCGCCGAGCGAGCGCTGAGTGAAGGTCGAGAACCAGCGCATCGACTCGATCTCGTCGCCGAACAGCTCGATCCGCACGGCGCGCTCCTCGGTCGCCGGGAAGACGTCGAGGATGCCGCCGCGAACGGCGAACTGGCCGCGGTCCTCGACCTGGTCGACCCGCTCGTAGCCGGCGGCGGCGAGGTCGCGGGCTACCGTGCCCAGCTCGATCTCAGCGCCCGCCTCGAGCGCGAATCCAGCGGGGCGCAGCGAGGCGTCGGGCACCGCCTCGGCAAGCGCGGTGGCGCTGGCGACGACCACCGCGTCGGCGCCCTCGCGCAGCGCGTCGAGCGCGTCGATCCGCAGCCCGACGAGGTGCGGCGGCGGGGTGATGTGGGAGGCGTAGCCGGTGCCGCGCGAGGGGTAGAAGCGGACGCGGCGTGGCGCCAGGTAGGCACGCAGGTCGGCAGCGAGGTCGCGGGCCGAGCGGTCGTCGGCGCTGACCAGCAGCACCGGACGGCCGGCAAGACCGCGGTCGTCCTCGAGCAGCGTCGCCAGCAGCAGCGGCCGCAGCGTCGCCGAGACCCCGATCGCCACCGGCTCTCCACCGCTCGCCGCACGCACCTCGCCCGCAAGCGCGTGCAGGCGCTCGTTCTCAGCCGCTATCTCGATGAGAGGATGAAGGCTCATGGCAGGCGAACAGCCCGGATCGTCGGATCCGGGCGCGGCGACCGATTCTAAGACCAGGGGCTACGCTGCCCCGAGATGCGATTGCGACGCCCCTTCGCCGCGGGATCGACTCTCGGGCTGCTTGCCCACAACGCCTTCGAGACCCGCGCCGGGGTCGGGCTGGTGTTCGAGCCGCAACTGGGTCGCCGTGGGGCGCACGCGCTTTGGGGCGCCCTGATCCCGCTCGGGCTGCTGGCGACCGCGCGCGGCGACAGGTGGGCCGAGCGGCTCTCCGCCTTCAACGCCGGCATCGGGGTGGCCGGGGTCGCCGTCCACTTCAAGGCCTGGCCCTGGTCGCTGCACGGCGGCCTGCCGATGCTCGACGAAGCGGAGGGTCTGCGCGAGGATCAGCTCCCCGCCTACAACTCCGTCCTCTGGGCCTGGGGAATCGCCAGCGCGCTGAGCCTGCTGACCGAGACGCGCCGCGGCTCGCGCCGCTTCGCGATCGCCGGGCTGCTCAACTTCCCGATCCTGCTCGCCTCGGCCCAACACCACTTCCGCTGGGCACGCGAGCAGGCGAAGCGCGAGCCCGAGCGCTGGAGCCCGGCGCTGCTGGAGGACTGAGCCGGGTGGCGGAGTGGCCGGGTGGCGCCCACGGCGCACTCAGCCTCAGCTTCGACAACCTCGGCGAGGCCGCCGAAGTCGAGCTCGGCGCGCTACCCGCGGACGCTCCGCTCGGCGACCATTTCACCGCGACTCGAGTGCTGCCCGCCCTGCTCGAAGCCCTGCGCAGCCGCGACTTCGCGGCGACGTTCTTCGTCGAGGGCCTCAACACGGAGCTCTACCCCGACGCCTTGACGGCGATCGCGGCGGACGGCCACGAGGTCGCCTACCACGCCTGGCGCCACGAGCAGTGGGGCGACCTCTCGGCTTCGGCGCAGGCCGACAACCTGGCCCGCGGGCTCGCCGGCTTTCGCGAGCTCGGCATCGAGATCGACGGCTTGCGCCCACCCGGCGGCCAGCTCGGACCGGCCGGATTGGACACGCTGCGCGAGGCCGGCCTGCGCTACTGCTCGCCCGCCGGCGAGGGAGCAAGCGCAGATGACGGCGTTGCCCTGCTGCCCTTCCAGTGGCGCCACGTAGACGCGAGCTGCGTGCTGCCGCCGCTCGCCCCGGTGCGCGAGCAGATGAGCGGCTCGTCCGATCCGCTCGACCCCGGCGCCTTCCTCGGCTTCCTCGAAGCGGAGATCGAGCGCCTCTCGCGCGAGGGCGGCTTCGCCACGATCGTCCTCCACCTCCTCATGCTCGACTGGCTCGGCGAGGAACACCTAGCCGTCCTCCTCGACCGCCTGGAAGCTGCTGCGAGGAGCGGCGACCTCTGGCTCGCACCGTGCACAGAGGTCGCCGAGCACCTCCTCGCTCACCGGGAAGCCTTCCCGCGGGAAGGCACTTGCCTGGACTCAACCGGCTGGACCGCTTAGCCAACCCGGGGCGTCCCGGCGGTCAGTCGATGATTTGGAATGTTTCTGTGTCTTCTTCGCCGATGCCGAATGTGCCCGACACGACAAGCCCCATTTCCCCCACATCGTCGTCGGCTTTGACTTCACCTGTCAGTTTAAAAGCATCGATGAACCCGCCGACTGTCTCCACGTCCATCGTGATGTCTTTGACTGTGATGTCACTTTTTGTCGTGAAGCATATTTCGCCTGGTTTCCTATTTTCGAGCTTTGTATCGATAATTCCCGGCCCTTCGCTAGCGTGACCTGTGATTGTCAAGGTATCTTCGCCGGTGATGTCGACGTACCATAGTAGTTTTGTTACGGTGTCGGCTTGTTTTTCCTCAAATTTGCATCTCCCAAATAAGATGCCGTAAAACACACACGTTTTTGTTGTGATATCGAATTTCGATATGTAATTCTCGATGCCGAGAATTTTGAGCGTCGCGTGGACCGTGCATTTGATCCCGGTGCCCAAACTCGAGAATTCCACATCGCCTGTGAGCTCGATGGAGTCTTCTTCGACGAATTCACCTTCATCCGAAATTATGGGTTCGGCCGCAAGTGCAGCGTGTGGTGAGGCAAACGCCGCCATCGCAAGCGCCATGGTGAACAGCAGCAGGATCTTCTTGATGCTCATTTCGAACTCCCCCTCTGCGTGTTTGCTGACCGTGGGTGCCCAAATGGGCACGGTCGGCATACACGGCCACACCGAGTGAAGTCAAGAAACAGCTTCGCTGCGATGCCGCAGCGCGGGTCGAAGAGCTCGGCCCCCGCGTCTTTGCGCACAACTTCCCGCTCGATGGAAAAGCGAGCGCACATTTTTGCGTCCGCAAAGATTGGAGGCAAAGGCGGCACACCGCCCTCGGGAAGGCTAGTCGCGTCTAGCCCGAGGCGAGGACGCGGAACTTCTTCTTCGCCGGACTCTTGTCGACGTTGCCGGCAGCGTCGATCGCGCGCACCTGGAAGACGTGTTTGCCCCGCTTCAGGCGTTTGTGCTTCTTCGGCGAGCGGCAGGGTTTGAACGGCTTTTTGTCGAGCTTGCACTGGAAGGTCGAGCCGGCCTCGCTGGAGACGAACTTGAACTTCGCGGTGCGTTTGTGCGACCGGGCTCTCGGACCTTTGACGATCGTCGTCTCGGGAGCTTTCTTGTCCGCTTTGCCTTTGCCTTTTTCTTTGCCTTTGCCTTTGTCCTGGCCTTTGTCTTTGCCTTTGTCGCCCGTATCGTCCTTGCCGCCGTCGGTCCCTCCCCCATCCGCCGGAGGCGTGGCGGTCACCGCAAAGGCGAGCTCGGAAGTGCCTTCGACGTCGGACTGGCTGGCGCCGATGTTGGTCCCACCCGGGATCGCCGCGGCATAGGTGAGCGACCATTTGCCGGTCCCGTCAGCCGTCGCTTTGCCGAGGTAGGACTGCAGCTCGCCGGGCGAGGCGGTCGCCTTCCTGAAGACTCGCACCGTGGCGCCGGGGCGCGCCCCGGAACCGCTCGCCCCCGAGACCGTCGCGGTCGAGATGGTCGGCACCTGGATGCCGTCGTTGGGACCGTCGGCTTTGTTGCCGGCGCCGTCGGCGCCAAGGTCGATGAAGAGGCCACCGTTGCCGCTGCCTTTGTTGCGGGCGATCTGGGTGTCGTCGTCTTCTTTGCCCGAGACCTCGATCGCGTCCCCGCCGCTGTTGGAGATCGTGTTTTCCGAGAGGCCTTCCACTTCGCCGCCGATCGAGGTGCCGATCGAGGGGAGCGTGAGGAAGTCCTGGATGCGGATCCCAGCCGCGCCGGAGCCGACGATCGTGTTGCCGATCAAGAGATTGTTGTCGTTCTGAACGAGGATGCCGTTGGCGGTCGCGTTGTCGACCCGGTTGAACTCGACCGTGCTGGCGGAGATCGAGGGGCCCCAGAGCTTGATCCCGATTTCCCCACCGGAGAGACTCTGCCCGCCGCTGCCACGGCCGATCGTGTTTTCGTGGATCAGCGCGCCGATGCTGTGCTGCTCGATCGCGATGCCACCGACCATCGAGATCCGGTTGTTGTAGATCCGCGCGCCTTTGGTCAGGCTCGAAAGCCCTTCGCCGCTGTTGAAGATCGCGTTGCCGCCCGGCGGCGCGAGGGTCGCCGTGCCGGCGGCGTTGAGGCCGATCAGGTTGTTCCAGATCCAGAGGTCGTCGGCCCCGATCCCCAGGGAGCCACCGGAGATGCCGACCTGGCCGCCGTTGATGTGGTTGCCGCTCCCGACGGCTTCCCCGCCGATCATCGTTTCGAGCGACTTGCCGACTTGGACGCCGATCGTCGTGTTGCCCAGCGCCCCGCCGGTGGCAGTGAGGCCGATGTAGTTGCCGCGGATCGTCGTCGTTTTGGCCGCTGGCTCTTCGCCGCCGCCTTCGCCGAGCAGGTCAACGCCCATGGAGAGCGAGCCGGAGATCACGTTGCAGGCGCCGTCGCAGGCGGGCGTAGCGAGCGCTTCCGGGCTCAGCACGGCGCCGATCTGATTGCCGACCGCTTCGACGGTGAAGGAGGAGGTGACCTCGATGTTCTTGCTGTTGGCCGCCTGGGTCTGGCCGTCCGGCGCCACCCCGAAGTAGTTGCCGGAGACCTGGGTCGCGCTCGCCCCCTGGATGTCCAGCCCCTCGAAGCCGTTGTTGGCGAAGACGTTGCGGTCCGCCGCCGCGGTGCCGCCGATCGTCGCCCCGTTCGAGTTCGGGTCGAGGAAGATGCCGGTGTTGTTGGCGCCGGCCGTGCCGTTGAGTTTCACGCCGAGCCAGTTGTCGCGTGCGGCAAAGCCTTCCGAGCTGTTGAGGACGCCGATGCCGGCACCGACGGCGCCGGTCACCGCCAGGCCCTCGATCGTCACCCCGTCGGCGTTTTCGACGACGAGGGCAGAGCCGGCGACGGTTTTCGCGACCCCGACACAGGGACCTTTGACCCCTGCCGCGGCGGTCGTGCACTGACCGCCGGTGTCTCCGTCGATGTGGACTTTGTCCGTAATCGCCGGGAATCCCGCCCCGATCGGGATCGTGTCGGCCAGCTCGCCGTTGAAGAGGGCGGCGAAGGCGATCGTGTCGTCCACGGCCGTGGAGAAGTTCGACTCTTCGATCGCGGCTCGCAGCGTGCATTCGCCGATCGTCGTGGTTTTACAGCTATCGGAGCCTGGGGTTTCGTCCGCCCCGTCGAGCGTGCTGTTGACCGTGTAGGTGACGGCCGAGGCCGCCGCTGGCGCCGTCAGCAGACAGGCGGTCGCGGTCAAGACGAGGGCGAGCAGGCGCCGCATGACGGGACGGCGAGGTTCCTGGGCGGCGGCCACGGCCGAGAACCCTATCCCGGTTGAGACCCCTGAGGCAAACTCGGACTGGACGCCGCCGAATCCTGCCGGCCCCTGGCATCGAGCCCCAGCGCCTTCAGGCCAGCGAGGCCACCAGCTGGGAAAGCAACCAAGAGAGACTTCCCAGACCGCTCAGCGCGCCGAGCAGCGCCGTCGCGAACGCGAGCCAGTCCTTGAAGCCGCTCTTCCTGCGAACCGAGAACAGGTCGCGAGCCGTCTCGCGGGCGAGGTAGAGCGCGACGCGTGCGCCCGACTTGCGCCCGTTGACGTCTCGCATCAGCAAGAGGTCCCTCAACCGGACACGCGACTTGCCCACATAGGGCAGGCGCAACACCTCGCTGGCGACGAGGGCTTCGAGCCTGGTGCTCGAGCCCACCAGGGCCCAGTCCGCCTTGATCGAACGGAACTTCGAGTCGTCGGGCAGCTCGACCGCGGCGACCGCGTCGTCGAAGTGGGCATCGAGCGCCGACCATTCTTCCGACATCGTCCTGCCCTCCGAATCGTCCTCGATGCCCCCGGCCGCCCCCATCGCCACCCGCTCGCGTCCCTCGGCGGCGAGGCCGAGGCGCTCCCGCGCGAGTTCGCCCTCCTTGCGAAGCTCGAGCAGGCCGCCGACGAGACGACTGTCGGAATGGCAGTCCTTGATCCTCACCCCGGGCGCCTCGACCCGGTAGATCGCCGCCCGCTGCGCATTCGTCAACGCCTGGCGGATCGACTGATTCGAGCCGCGCCGCAGCCGCTGCACCATGCCGAAGACGGCGGCCGCGGGCTCAGGGGCGAGCCGCAGCTCGGTGAACGGGGCGTTCTCGGCCAGCGGCGGCGCCGGCACGGCTCTCTCGGGCGCATTCCAGTCGTTGATCGACAGCCCCGCCCCCAGGGCGATGTAGGACGGGCCCGTGCAGATATGCAGATTCGCGGGGTCTCCAGCCCTCGCACCGATCAGCTCATCTGGATGCGGTGAGGAAATCTCTGCTCCTGTTCTTGCATGCGCCTGAACCCAATCAAGGCATTGCCGGTACCTAAAATACAGACTTCTGCCTCAGCATGCGTTGTATTTGTGTCTTTTTTGGCGAAAAAATGTCTATAATTTGTCTTGACGTTGACGGCGACAAGCTGTATAGATACTGGCCATGATCGTTACGCAGACAAAAACTGACAAGGCGGAGAGTCGCAAGAAGCCGCGTCAGCCCTCGCTCGACCCCGACGCGCAAGCGGTGCTCGTCAAGCTGGACGAGGCCAGTCCCCTCTCCGAGCAGATCCAGGCATTTTCCAAGGACCTGCGCCTACGGGATCGCGAGCTGATGGCGCTTGCCGGCGTGAGCAGAGCGACCCTGGCCAGATGGCGCAAGCAGGGGGACGCGGAGCGACCGCCGCAGCTGGACGACCTGCGGGTCATAGCGATCCTGCTGATTCGCAGCGGCGTTATGAGGCCGCGCTCGGTTGCCGGCTGGCTCCGGTCCCGCAACCGGGGGCTCTCGTGGCAGCGGCCGCTCGACGTCCTGCGCGAAAACGAATTCTCCCTCGTGCTCAGCGCCGCCGAGGCCGCCTGCGGCGGCCGCGTCCCGGTGAAGAAGATCCCGCAGAGCACCGCGGAGGCGGAGGGCGCGTCCTTCGCTGCCGTCCCCGAGCCCGACTTCTAGACCAAACGCCGCCCCCAAGCAGCGGATCGGAGAGGCCGCAGGAATGCGGACTCGCCTTCCCCGCACACTGGAGCTTGCCGGGGAAAAGCGGCGATCGCAAGCCGCGGAGACAGCTTCCGCGCTTCCCACCGCGCTGCTGCTTGACCGTGACGAACTCAGCGACTAGGACCAGGCGGTCCCAATCCGGGATTTCTGGAGAGTTCGAAACGGAAAGGAAGCATCGAAATGAATATCAAGAGGATCCTCCTGCTCGCCAGCCTGACGCTCGCCGTCGCAGCTGTCGCTGTCCCTGCCGTCGCCTCAGCGGCTGAAATCAAAGACGCCGGCAAACAACTCGACAACAGGGAAATCGAAATCACAGGCAACGTGAAAACGGTCAACGCGTTCAACCAGGGCTTCGAATGCACGGTGCACGCTCGAATCTTGGTCAACAAAGCCACGATCGAAGTCAAAAAATTCGAAGCCACAGCCTCGACCTGCGTGGTGATCGGGGTCACGTTCAAAAACTGCATCATGAAATCGACTCAGACGACAGCTATTCCGTGGGCGGTCAAAGCGAATGCTATGAGCCTGACACTGGAAACCGGGCTGGTCGACGGCGAGCTCGAAAGCAAAGTTGGAACCGTCTGTCCGACGAAAACACTGGACAACACAATCAAAGACGTGAGCTTGACCCCGGACAATGCAAACGCGATCAAATGCTTCTTCATCTCGGGTGAAGTGATCGTCGATATGGATGCCGGGAAACAAGAAAAAACCGAAGTCTTCGGCACACTCGCGGTCGTGGGTGCCGACTCGGGCACATTCGAATACGTCTGAGCCGTCGATGCCGTTAGGGCTTGACCAAGAGCTCGTCCAACGGCCGCGCCGAGTACCGGCGCGGCCGTTGTCTAGTCCCCGTAGGGAAGGCCCGGGCCGGACCGCTGCCACTCCACCTGGCCCTCGCCCTCGGCCCTGGAGCGGGCCTCGATGTCGTCCCACTCGTGCAGCATCCGCTTCAGGCGGGCGACCGCCTCGGGCGGGTGGGCGGCAACGGTGGCCCCCAGCTCGAGCGCGGCATCCTCGGTCGCAGCCGCCGGGGCGACGCGGTTGACCAGTCCCAGGCGCAGCGCCTCGTCGGCGCCGACCGTGCGCGAGGTGAGCAGCAGGTACTTGGCCGCGGCCAGGCCGCAGAGGGTCACCAGGCGGGCGGGGCCGACCGGAACGCCGAGCGCCGCGCCGGGGAAGCGCAGGCGCAGGTTGGCGCCGCCGACCCTCATGTCGCAGGCGACGGCGATCTCCGCCCCGCCACCGACGACGTCGCCGTGGCAGGCGGCCACGGTCGGCTTGGGGAAGCCGACGATCGCGTCGTAGACGTCGGCGAAGAGCTGCATGCGGCGAACCCTGCCCTCCTCGTCGAGCCGCTCCTTCACGTCGGCGCCGGCCGAGAGCCCCATCTGGTCGGAGGAGCTGAAGACGAGGACGCGCACCGCCTCGTCCGCCCGTGCTACCGCCAGGTGCTCGAGCATCTCGACCAGCATCTGGGTGTCGATCGCGTTGCGCGCCTCCGCGCGCTCGAAACGCAGCAGGGCGATGCCCTGCGGATCGACCGCGTAGCTGGTGCGCTCAGCGCTCATCGCCAGCGGAATCTATTCGCTCGACCAGGCGCTCGGCCTCGTCGGCGGCGCGTCCGACCAGCGCCTCGACCTCAGCGCCGGGCTCGCGGAAGCGGCCCAGCACATAGGCGGAGACGACCTCGGGGTCGGTCGAGTCCGGACGGCCGACGCCCGCCCTGACCCGCCAGAAGTCGGAGCCGCCCAAGCCGCGCTCGAGGCTCTTGAGGCCGTTGTGACCCGCCAAGCCGCCACCGAGGCGGCTCTGCACCTCGCCGAACGGCAGGTCGATCTCGTCGTGGAGGACGACGACGCGGTCGAGCGGGGCCTTCAGCGATCCCCGCGCCGGGCCGGCCGAGTCGCCGGAGGCGTTCATGTACGTCTGCGGCAGCAGGACCGCCACCCGCGGGCCGCCGGGGCGGATCCGGCCTTCGGCGATCAGCCCGCCGAACTTCTTCTTCGCCCGCAGCAGATCCCAGCGACGCGAAAGCTCCGCCGCTACCTCGAAGCCGAGGTTGTGGCGGCTGCCGGTGTGCTCGCTGCCGGGGTTGCCGAGCCCGACGATGAGGATGCGGTCGCCCGGCTCGACCTCGCCGCGATCGCTGCGGCGACGGAAGATCGACATGGCGCTGGGGGCTTACTCCCCGCCGGAGTCGCCCGAATCGCCGCCCTCGGCCTCCTCGCCGCCCTCCTCGGCAGCCGGGGCCTCGCCCTCCTCGCCGACCAGCTCGGCCTCCTCCTCGACGGCGGGCTCGGGCTCCTCTTCGACACGGGGCGGCGAGAGGGTGGCGATGGTGACCTCGTCGAGGTCGTCGGCGACGAACTTGACGCCCTCCGGCGCGGCGATCGACGAGAGCTGCAAGGTGTCGTTGATCTGCATCTCGGAGACGTCGGCGACTAGCCGCTCGGGGATCTCGGTCGGCAGCGCTTCGACGGTGATCTCGCGGGTGACGTGCTCGAGCACGCCGCCCTCCTTGACGCCGGGCGCAGTCTCGGCGCCCTCCAGCTCGATCGCGACCTCGGCCTGGATCGCCTCGTCGAGCTTCACTTCCTGCAGGTCGATGTGCTGGAGGTTGCCGCGCACCGGGTGGAGCTGCTGCTCCTTGACCACGACCGGAACCGCTTTCGAGCCCTCCAGCTCGAGGTCGAAGAGCGCCTGTCCGCCGGCGAGCACGGAGCGGATCTCGCGTTCGCCCGCCTGGAAGGCACGGGCCTCCGAGCCGCCGCCGTAGACGACGCCCGGAACCAGACCGCCGCCGCGCAGGCGGCGCGAGCTGCGCGAGCCGAACTCCTCGCGCGGAGCGGCCTCGAGCTTTTCGCGGGTGCGAGCCATCGGACGGGAGAGAATAGAGAAAGGCGCGAAATGCGGCGCCCGCGGCGAGAGCTGTGACAACCTTCCGGCCATGGCCGACGACTCGAAGATCCCCAAAGGGCGGATCCGCCGCTCGGCGAAGCTCGGCTCGATCGTCGGCGTGCAGGGCGCCCGCTACGCCGGCACCAAAGCCGCGAACGTCGCCCGCTCCGACGAAGACAGCAAGGAGAAGCTCGAGCAGCGCCACCTCGAGACGGCGATGAAGATGGTCGGCGCGCTCGGCCAGATGAAGGGCGCGGCGATGAAGCTGGGGCAGTTCGCCTCCTTCATCGACACCGAGTTCATTCCCGACGAGTACCGCGAGATCTACCAGGAGCAGCTGAGCAAGCTGCGCACCTCGGCGCCGCCGATGCCCTGGGAGAAAGTCGAGAAGGTGCTGCTGGAGGAGTACGAGGGCGAGCCCGTCTCCGAGCTGTTCGCCGAGTTCGAGACCGAGGCCTTCGCCGCCGCCTCGATCGGCCAGGTGCACCGCGCCGAGCTGCTCGACGGCCGGCGGGTGGCGGTCAAGATCCAGTACCCGGGAATCGCCGAGGCGCTCGACGCCGACCTGCGCAACGCCGGCACCATCGTCCGCCTCGCCCGCGCCCTCGCCCCCGGGCTCGACGCGAAGGCGATCGCCCACGAGATCCGCGAGCGGGTGATGGAGGAGCTCGACTACGAGTACGAGGCGCAGAACCAGCGCTCCTTCTCACGCGCCTATCGCGACCATCCCTTCGTCTACGTGCCGGAAGTGATCACGCGCCTCTCGCGCCGCCGCGTCCTCGTCACCGAGTTCGTCGATGGCGTCGACTTCGAGGCGGTCAAGGAACTGCCGCAGGAGGAGCGCAGCCGCTTCGGCGAGATCGTCTTCCGCGGCAACCTCGGCTCGATGTTCAACCTGCAGCACTTCAACGCCGACCCGCATCCCGGCAACTACCTGCTGATGGAGGACGGCCGGGTCGCCTTCCTCGACTTCGGCATGACGAAGAAGCTCGACCGCGAGCAGATCGTGCTCGAGCAGCGCGCCTTCGACGCCGCCTCGCGCGACGATCCGGAGGCCTTCCGCGAAGCCCTGCACGACCTCGGCTTCATCAAGAAGCCGTCCAAGCTGGACGCCGAGCGGCTGCTGGAGCACATGGGCGCGGTTGGCGGCTGGTACATCGAGGACCGCGAGATCGAAATCACGCCGCGGCGGGTGATGAAGATCATCGAGTCGACCAACGATCCCCGCTCGGAGTACTACGACCTGATGCGGCGCGAGTCGATCCCGGCCGACGAGCTGATGGGACGGCGGATGGAAGTCGGCGTCGTCGCCGTGCTCGGCCAGCTCGGCGCCAAGCGCAACTGGCACCGGATCATGCGCGAGTGGGTCTACGCAGATCCGCCTGCAACCGAGCTCGGCGAGCAGGAGTGGGAGTACTTCGAGGGAAGAGGCGTGGAGAGATTCCCCGGATTGGCGAGTACCGCCTGACAGGAGAGACGAGATGAGCAGGATGCGGCGAGGCTGGGCGTTGACGAAGAAAAGCTGGGGGTTGCTGCGGGAGAACCGCGAGCTGCTCCGCTTCCCGCTCTACGGTGCGGTAGCGACGATCCTCTGCGCGGCGATCGTGATCGGTCCCGGCGTCTATCTGATCGACGACGGCCAGGTTGCGCTCGGCGGGCCGCTGGCAGTGATCGGCTTCTACCTGCTGGCCGTGATCGGCACCTTCTTCAGCGTCGGCCTTGCCGCCACCGCCGACATGATCTTCCACGGCCAGGGGGCGACGGTCGGCGACGGGATTGCCGTGGCCCGCAGCCGCCTCTCGCAGATCTGCGGCTGGGCGGCGGTCTCGACCGTGGTCGGGCTGGTGCTCAGCGCGCTGGAGAACCAGACGGGGGTCCTGGGCAGCATCTTCGGCCGGCTGCTCGCCGTCGGCTGGTCGCTGATCACGTTCCTGGCGACGCCGGTGATCGCGCTCGAGGGAACCGGCCCATTCGAGACGCTGAAGCGCTCGGGCAGCCTGTTCAAATCGCGCTGGGGCCAGCAGGTGACCGGCAACATCGCGATCGGCGGTGCCGTCTTCCTCTTCGGCATCCTGCCGAGCATGCTGCTGATCGGTGCCGGAGTCCTGATCTGGGCAACGGCCAGCTTCGTCGGCGCGCTGCTCGTCGTCCTCGGCGTGATCGGCTTCGCGATCTCGGTGCTTATCTCGAGCGCGCTGAGCGGGATCTTCGGCGTCGCCCTCTACCGCTATGCGCTCGACGGCGAGGCCGTTGGCGGCTTCACGCCCGATGAGCTGGAGTCGGCGGTGAAGCCCAAAGGCGGACGTAACGCGCCGCCGACGGCGACCCCCGGCACGGTCTAGTCGACCGCCGTCAGCTCGTCGAAGAGGCGCGGGTCGTTCGAGCAGATGCCCTTGACCCCGGCGGCGACCAGCTTCCTCATGCGGGGGAGGTCGTCGACGGTCCAGGCGATCAGCTCCACTTCGGCTGCCTCGACGACACGGACGAGGCGGCGACTGACGAGCGGGTGGTAGACCCACATCGCGTCGACCCCCAGTCGCGGCAGCTCCCGCGCGGCGATGCCGGGCAGTCGTTCCCGCATCCAGGCGAGGGCGGCGATCATCGGCGCCTTCGCCCAGCGCTTTGAGGCCCAGTCCTTGGTCACCTTCGGATAGGTCCAGCCGCGCCGCAGCCGCGGCTCCAGCTCCCGTATCCGGGCCAGGGTCGAGCGCTCCATGGTCGAGACCATCGCCCGCTCCGTCAGGCCCCGCACGTCGACCGCCCCGACGATCTCCTCCTCGCGCCCGGGCAGCTTGATGTCGAGGTCGACCTCGACCTGCAGCAATGGCGGCAGGGTGAACGCGTCGAGCGCCTCCCCCAGCGTCAGCGGCTCGCGCCGCGCCGCGTCGTGCCAGTCGTGGGCGACCACGAGCGGCCCCCGCTCGGCGGCCGGGAAGCGCGGGTCACCGTCCGGCGTCCAGAGGACGTCGAGCTCGATCGTGTCGGCGCCGGCCCGCGCCGCCGCGAAGAAGCTCTCCAACGTGTTGCCGGGCGCGATCAGGTCGGCGCCCTTGTGCCCGACGAGTCGCAGCTCGTCGGGCATCCCTAGAAGAGCTGGTTCTCGCCCGCGAAGATCTCCGAGACCGAGTCGTCGGTGAAGATTCGGCGGATCGAGTCGGCGAAGGTGCCGGCGGTCGAGAGCACGACGATGTTGTCGGGGGCGCCGGGGCGCAACGGGAGGGTGTCCGTGACGACGATCCGCTCGATCCCCGACGCGGCGAGGCGCTCGTAGGCGGGCCCGGAGAAGACTCCGTGCGTGGCGCAGGCGATCACCCGCGCCGCACCCTCGTCGAGCACGGTCTGGGCGGCGGCGCAGAGCGTCCCGGCGGTGTCGATCATGTCGTCGACCAGCACCGCCGTCTTGCCCTTGACGTCGCCGACCACATAGCCGATCTCCGCCACCTGCTGGGCGGGGCGCTCCTTCTCCATCACCGCCCAGTGGGTGCCGATGCGGCGGGCGAAGTTGCGCGCGGTCTTGACCCGGCCGGCGTCGGGGGAGACGATTACGAGTTCGTCGCTCAGTTCCTGGTCGGCGAACCACTGGGTCAGCATCGGCATCGCCGTCATGTGGTCGACCGGGACGTGGAAGAAGCCCTGCACCTGGCCGGCGTGCAGGTCCATGGTGAGGACGCGGTCGACGCCAACCCCCTCCAGGCACTTGGCCATGATGCGGGCGGAGATCGGCTCGCGCGGTGCCGACTTCTTGTCCTGGCGCGCGTAGCCGTACCAGGGCAGGACGGCGATGATGCGGTGGGCGGAGGCGCCCTGGGCGGCATCGATCATCGTCAGCAGCTCGACCAGCGCGTCGTTCGGCGTCATCCCGTTCTGCTCGTTGGCGCAGGTCGACTGGACGAGGAAGACGTCGGCGCCGCGGATCGACTCCTCGTAGCGGCAGTAGACCTCGCCGTTGGCGAAGGTCTTCAGCGTCACCTGGCCGAGGTCGAGGTCGAGCTTGCCGGCGACCTTGGCAGCCAGCTCCATCGAGCTGCGGCCGCCGAAGACCATCATCCGCTTCGAGTAGTCGTGCGGTATGGCGGTGGGCGCCGCGGCGGTGGGAGCCACCTCGGGGCGCTGCTCGATCGTGCTCACGAATCCTCCTCTTGAGCCTGCGCGGCCTTGCCCTCCGCGTAGCCCTCGATGTTCCTCTGGTCGTTCTCGCTCACCGCAAGCGCCCCCTCCGGGACGTCCTTCTTGATCACCGCGCCGGCCCCAGTGTAGGCGGCGTCCCCGACTTGTACCGGGGCAATCAGCATCGTGTCAACGCCGATCCGCACGTCCTTGCCGATCGTCGTCCGGTGCTTGCGGAAACCGTCGTAGTTGGCGGTGATCGTGCCGGCGCCGAGATTGCTGCCGGCGCCGACCTCGGCGTCGCCGACGTAGGCCAGGTGAGGGACCTTGGCGCCAGCGCCGATGTTCGAGTTCTTGATCTCGACGAAGGTGCCGGCCTTGGCGCCCTGCTCGAGGTGGGCGCCGGGGCGCAGGTAGGCGAAGGGGCCGACGTTGCAGCCGTCGAGCACGTCGCACTCGACCAGGTAGGAGTGCGGCACGGCGACGTTCTCGCCGAGGCGGCTGTCGATCAGCGTGCTCAGCGGGCCGACCGTCGAGCCGGCGCCGACAGCGGTGGCGCCGCGCAGGCTGGTGCCGGGCTCGATCCGCGCGTCGGCGGCGATCTCGACGCCCGCGTCGACCCAGGTCGTGCCGGGGTCGACGACCGTGACTCCGGCCAGCATGTGACGCTCGAGGATGCGGCGGCGCGCCTCCGCCTCTACCGCGGCGAGGTCGGCGCGGTTGTTGACGCCCATGGTCACGGCGAAGTCGTCGGCGCGGTGACCGGCGACCGAGTGGCCGGCCTCGCGCAGTGCGGCGAAGACGTCGGTCAGGTAGTACTCGCCCTGGGCGTTGTCGTTCGAGAGGCCGGTGAGAGCGGTCGCGAGCGGGCCGGCGTCGAAGGCATAGGTGCCGGCGTTGATCTCGCGGATCGCCAGCTGCTCAGGATCGGCGTCGCCGGCGGCTTTCGCCTCGACCACTCGCTCGACCTCGCCGCCGGCGCCGCGCACGACCCGGCCGTAGGAGCCGGGGTCGTCGAGCTCGATCGTCAGCATCGTCGCGGCCGCCCCCGAGGAGGCATGCGCATCGAGCAGGTCCGAGATCGTCTCGGCGGAGAGCAGCGGGTGGTCGCCGGAGAGGACGAGCACGGTCTCGGCCTTCTCGATCAACGGCAGCGCGGCGCGCACCGCGCCGCCAGTGCCGTCGGGCTGCGGCTGGACGACGGTCTCGACCTCGCCGGGGAAGCCAGCAGAGATGTCGCGGCCGGGCGAGACGATCGCCGCTACCTGGCCGGCGCCCGCCTCGCGCGCGGCGAGGATCGGCCAGGCGACCATCGGCCGCCCGCAGACGGGATGGAGCATCTTCGGCGTCGACGAGCGCATTCGGGTGCCCTCACCGGCTGCCATGACCAGAACCAGAGGCGAACTCACCCACGAATCGTAATGCCGGGAGGGAGAGTAGGGGGCACCCTTCCGCTTGCTGGGTTTTCGCCACCAGCGCCGCTCTCGCTGGCCAGGTAGGGGCGTGGGGGTATCCGGGCCGCCGCTGGGTTTTCGCACGAGCCGACTACCTCTCTCGCTGAGCCAGTGGGCGAAAAACAGGACGCCGCGCCTGCCCGGACACCCCCACGCCCCTACTACGAAGCGCCCGCGACCGACGAGCTTCGGGGCCCCTCGGCGCGTCAGCTTCTGGAGAGGTCTTTGCCTACTAGTGCTACGGAGACGAGGGTCCAGCCGGCGAAGATCAGGTCTATGCCTACCAGGAGGCCGATCGCCCAGTCGGCGCTGCTGGGGAGCTTGGCGAGGATGAGGATGCCGATCAGCAGGCCCGCTATGCCGCTGAGGCCGACCAGACCGGCTCCCTGCTGGCCACGAGCGGCAAAGGCCACGGCGGTGCGGGTGAGGCCCATGAAGAGGAAGTAGATGCCAAGCACGACGGTCAGGGTGAGCGTGCCGCTGTCGGGTTCGACGATCAGGTAGATGCCGACGATCACGGTTAGGAAGGCCCAGACCAGACGGAGGAGGACCGAGCCGACCGTCTGTGCGGCGAAGGCGCCGGCGACCAGGAACGCGCCGGCGATGATCAGGATCCAACCGATGAAGATCGCCGTCGCGACCGAGGCCACCGCCGGCACCAGGATCGCCACGCAGCCGATCAGGATCGCCAGCACCCCGACCACCATCAGCGCCTTCCAGCTGCGCCGCAGTCCCTCGCGCACTTCCGGGTCCAGCGGAACTCCACCCATCTCCATGCACATGACCTTAAGCGTCACCCCGGACGCGATCGAACCCGCCCGTGGCGCTACCCTCGCAAGCGCGATCCGGGGTGGTGTAATCGGCTAGCACGTCTGGTTTTGGTCCAGGAAGCGAGGGTTCGAGTCCTTCCCCCGGAACTCCACTCGCCGACCTCCTTCCGGTTCGCCTTATGTACCTGTGGAGGACAAAAGGCGCACCGGAAGCGGATCAGGCTTCGAGCATGCGCCGGATCCGGGCGGTCACCGGGGTCGGTTCGTCCTCCAGCTGGCGCCAGGTGACTCGGGCGACCCGGTAACCGGCGGCCGTCAGCGCTTGGTCGCGCTGGCGATCGCGCTGAAAAGCGGCGCGGGTACCGTGGGTCTCTTCGCCATCGGTTTCGATCACCAGCCGCTGTTCCTGCCAGAGCAGGTCCACCTCCAAGCGTTTGCCCTCGACCCACAACTCCACATTGCACCGGGGGCGAGGCAGGCCCGCCGCGAGGAGAACCGGCAGCATTCGCGCCTCGAGGAGGCTCCTCAGCCTCGGCATCTCTTCGCCCTCGCTGCGCCAGGCGGCGAGAATCGCGCGAAGCTGGGGCGCTCCGCGCCTGCGTCCGCGAGCGAGCACGCGATCCACGTCCAGAACGTCCAGCACTCGTAGGACGGCCGCCTGCTCCACCAGCCGTCGCAGCGACCTGTCCCCCACCCGCCCTGCCATATCGACCAGGGTTCGGGAGGCGGTCGTGCAAGGGATTCCGTTGCGAACCTCGATCTCCCCAGTTTTCGGTGGGAGCACGTGGTGCCGGCGAATGTCCTGGATCTTTCGCCCGGACCGGCGCGGCGCGATGACATCGATCGGGACCGGCTTCTTTTCCCAGAGTCCAAGCAGCTCGGCCGCACTGCCGTGCGAGACAACGGCGCCGTCCCCGCAGGCAAGCACCGCCGCGAGCATGCGGCCATGTCGCCCGATCACGCGATGGCCAACCGCGAACGTCCCATGGAAGACCGGGTGCAGGCTTCTGGACGCCGTTCGCGCGGTGATCGCGCGATCGGTCAGACCCAGCGCCCGCAGCTGACGCCGCGAGACGACACCATGCTGCCGGTCCGCCAACGCTGCAACCGCGTGATTCGCGTTTCCGGTGCGCCTTTTGTCCCCCACAGGTACATAAGGCGCACCGGAGCAGAACTCGCCCCCCGACTAGGCGACGGGCTCGCGCTCGGGGGGGAGCTCGCCGCCTCGCTCGGTGCCGGCGATCAGTTCGTCGGGGGCCTTCTGCTCGGGGACGAAGCCGGACTTCATGCCGAAGTAGACGGCCTGCGGGTGGTGGGCGACGATCGCCACGGTCGACTGCTCGGGTAGGACGGCGTAGCCGTCCGACAGCGTCATGCCGATCTCCTCCAGGCCGAGCAGGCGCCAGACCTTCTCGTGCTCGGACTGGTCCGGGCAGGCCGGGTAGCCCCAGGAGTAGCGGCGGCCCTGGTCGGGCTCGATGCCGAGCTCGCGCCGGGCCTGCGCGTGCAGCCACTCGGCCAGCCCCTCGGCAGCCTGCACGCCGAGCCCGTGCACGTAGAGCTGCTCGGCGAACTCGCCTTCGCGCTCCAGCCTGTTGATCAGCTCGGTCACCTCCGGGCCGACGGTGACGCCCTGCAGCGCCACCACGTCGCGTTCGCCCGACTCCAGCGGCCGGTAGAAGTCGGCCAGGCAGATCCGGTCGTGCTTGGGCTGGCGGGGGAAGACGAGCCGCTCGAGCTCGAGCTCGGGGTCGCCAGGGTCGAAGACGATCAGCTCGTTGCCCTCGGAGTTGCAGGGGAAGTAGCCGAGCCGAGCCCGCGGGTGGAGGTAGTCCTGCTCGCGCCACATCCGCTCCAGCCGCGGCGCGAAGCCCTCCTCGTTGCCATCGCCTTCGACCAGCTCGCGCCAGGCCTCGCCCTTGACGCCTTTGCCCCCCCAGTGCAGCTTGAAGAGCACGTGGCGGTCGAGGTAAGGGAAGACCTCGTCGAGGTCGACTTCGACCTCGCGCACGCCGCGGAAGGGCGGCTCGGGGACTGGGTTGTCGGTGCGGGCGGCGGAGCGCACGCTGGCGTCGCTGGTCGGCGGTCCGTCGTCGACGACCGCCGGCTTCTCGCGCAGCTGCTTCGCCTCTGCGTGGATCCGCTCGACCAGCGCCTCGCGCGCCGCCTCGTCGATCAGCGCGTCCATCGTGTCGAGCCCCTGGAAGGCGTCCTTGCAGTAGAAGACGCCGGGCGCGTAGACGTCGTCGGACTCCTTGCCATGCGGGTAGAGCGTGCGGCGACCGAAGTCGCGGTTGATCGCGGCGCCGCCGATCAGCACCGGGAACTCAAGGCCGCGCTGGTGCAGCTCCTGCACACAGATCGGCATCTGCTTGGACGTGGAGACGAGCAGGGCGGAGAGGCCGATCGCGTCGGCCTCGTTCTCGACCGCGGCCTCGATGATCGTCTCGATCGGGACCTGCTTGCCGAGGTCGACCACGGTGTAGCCGTTGTTGGTGAGGATCGTGTTGACCAGCGACTTGCCGATGTCGTGGACGTCGCCGAAGACGGTCGCGATCACGACCTTGCCCTTGGTGTGGCCGTCGATGCGGTCGAGGTAGTTCTCCAGCCGCGCCACGGCGCGCTTCATCACTTCGGCCGACTGCAGGACGAAGGGCAGGATCAGTTCGCCGGCGCCGAATTTGTCGCCGACCTCCTTCATCGCCGGCAGCAGCACCTGGTTCAGCGTCGGCACGGCGCCGATCTTCTCGTTGGAGCGGTCGATCCACTCCTCGACCCCGTCCTTCTTGCGGCGCAGGATGTGCCAGTGCAGGGCCTCCTCGGGCTCCATCCCCTCGGTCGGGTCGCCGACCTCCTCGGCGGCCTCCTCGCCCTTCGACTCGAAGTGGGCGATGAAGCGCTCCAGCGCGTCGTCGCGCCGGTTAAAGACGAGGTCGTCGGTCAGCCCCCGCTCCTCGTCGGAGATCTCCGCGTAGGGAGTGATGTGGTTGGGGTTGACCATCGCCAGGTCGAGCCCGGCCTCGACGCAGTGGTGGAGAAAGACCGAGTTGAGCACGGCGCGGGCCGGCTGGCCGACGCCGAAGGAGACGTTGGAGACGCCGAGCGAGGTCTTGACGCCCGGGATCTCGGCCTTGATCCGGCGGATCCCCTCGATCGTCTCGATCGCGGAGGGCTTCCACTCGTCGTCGCCGGTGGTCAGGGTGAAGGTGAGCGCGTCGAAGATCAGCGCCTCGGGGTCGAGACCGTGCTCCTCGCAGGCGAGGTCGCGGATCCGCTTGGCGATCTCGACCTTGCGCTCGGCCGTCTTCGCCATGCCGACCTCGTCGATCGTCAGCGCGATCAGCGCTGCCCCGTGGGCCTTGGCCAGCGGCACGACGACGTTCGCCTTGTCCGGCCCAGCCTCGAGGTTGATCGAGTTGACGATCGCCCGTCCGGGGATCTTCTCCAGCGCGGCCTCGATGACGTTGGGCTCGGTCGAGTCGACCTGGATCGGTGCCGGCTGGGTCAGCGAGATCCGCTCGACCACGGAAACCATCTGCTCGTCCTCGTCGGCACGCTCGGTCAGCGCCACGCAGATGTCGAGCACGTGGGCGCCGCCTTCGACCTGGTCTTCGGCGACCTGGACCAGGCCGTCGTAGTCGTCGGCGAGCAGCAGCTCCTTCGCCTTGCGCGAGCCCTGCGAGTTGACCCGCTCGCCGACCAGGGTCGGGCGCGGCTCCTGGACCAGCGGAGTGGAGGTCATCATCGAGGAGACCTCGATCTGCCCGGGCGCCGGGCGCTCGCCCGGCACGCGGCCGTCGACCCGCTCGCGGATCGCCGCGATGTGCTCGGGGGTCGTCCCGCAGCAGCCGCCGACGATCCCCACCCCGTAGCGCTCGACGAACTCGCCCAGCGTCGCCGCCAGCGGCTCGGGCTTTTCGGGGAAGATCGTCTCGCCGTCGGGTCCCTGAAGGGGCAGGCCGGCGTTGGGGATGCAGTGGACGGGCAGGGGGCTGTTCTCGCCCAGGTAGCGGATCGCGTCGCGCATGTCCTCGGGCCCGGTCGAGCAGTTGAGCCCGATCGCGTCGACCCCGAGCGCGGCCAGCGTCGTCAGCACCGCCTGGATGTCGGTGCCGAGCAGCATCTTGCCGCCCTGCGGCAGCAGCGAGACGCTGGCCTGGATCGGCAGCGTGCGGCCCGTCTCGGCGAAGGCCTCGCGGGCGCCGAAGATCGCCGCCTTGACCTCGAGGATGTCCTGCGCGGTCTCGACGATGATCAGGTCGGCGCCGCCCTCGACCAGGCCGCGGGCCTGCTCGGCGAAGACCTCGACCAGCCTGCGGAAGGAGATGTCGCCAAGGGTCGGGTCGTCGGAGGCGGGCAGGAAGCCGGTCGGCCCGATCGAGCCGGCGACGAAGCGGCCCTCGCCGGCAGCCTTGCGGGCGATCTGCGCCGCCTTGACGTTGATCTCCAGCGTGTGCTCGCCCAGCCCCCACTCTTCGAGCTTCAGCCGCGAGCCCTGGAAGGTGTCGGTCTCGACCACTTCGGCGCCGGCCACCAGCATCGAGGCGTGAACGCCCTCGATCACGTCGGGGCGGTTGAGCACCAGCGCCTCGTGGCATTTGCCGGCCAGCCCGCCGTAGTCGGCCTGGGTCAGGTCGAACTGCTCCAGGGTCGCGCCCATGCCGCCGTCGAAGACGACGACGCGCTCCCTGACAGCGGCTATGTAATCGCGCTCGGAAATGGTTGAAAAGAGGCTAGCGGGGATAGGGTGGGAACTCTCTAATGATCGATTCCCACACTCACCTGTTCCTTTGCGAGCGAGCGGAGGACGAGCTGGTCGCGGACGCGCTCGCGGCCGGCGTGAACCGCATCCTCAACATCGGCCTCGACAGCGAGCAGAACGCCGTAGCTATCGCCGCGGCGCAGCGCCACGAGCCGGTCTTCGCCGCCGTCGGCTGCCACCCGACCGAGGCGAGCGGCTTCGACGACGCGCGGGCCGCGCAGATCGACCTGCTCGCCGCGGAGGAGGAGGTGCGGGCGATCGGCGAGACCGGGATCGACTACTACCACGAGACGGCCAGCCCGGCCGATCAGCGCCGCGCCTTCGAGGCGCAGGTCGCGATCGCCCGCGAGCGCGGCCTGCCGATCGTCATCCACGCGCGCGACAAAGAGGGCGAGACGGCGGCGATCGACGAGATCTTCGAGGTGCTTGACGCACAGGCGGGCGACACGCCCGTGATCCTGCACTGCTTCTCGGCTCCCTGGCGCGCCGCCGATGCGGCCAAGCGCGGCTGGTACTGCTCCTTCGCCGGCCACACCACCTACCCCGGCTCCGACGATCTGCGCGAGGCCGCTGCGCAACTGCCGGCCGAGCTGATCCTGGTCGAGACCGATGCTCCTTACCTGGCGCCGCAGACCGTGCGCGGCAAGCCCAACGAGCCCGCCTACGTCGTCGACACCGCCCGCGTCGTCGCCGCGGCCCGCGGCATCTCCTACGAGGAGCTCGAGGAGACCGTCGAGGCGAACGCGCGCAGCCTCTTCGCCTGGTAGCCCGTAGATGGTCAGGCTCGGGCAAAACTTCCTCGCCGACACGAACCTGCTCGACGCGATCGTGCGCGACGCGAAGCTCGAGCCGGATGACGTCGTGCTCGAGGTCGGCGCCGGCGAAGGCCCGCTCACCGAGCGGCTTGCGGCGGCCGTGACACACGTCCACACGATCGAGATCGACCGCGGCCTGGAGCCGGCGCTGACGCGGGTCGCCGCGCTGCCCAACGTCGACCTGCACTGGGGCGACGCGCTGCGGCTCGACCTAGCCGGCTTCGACCCGGTGCCGAGCGCGATCGTCTCCAACCTCCCCTACTCGATCGCCACGCCGCTGATCGTCCGCACGATCGAGGAGCTGCCCTCGGTGCAGCGCTGGACGTTGATGGTCCAGCGCGAGATCGCCGACCGCCTGAGCGCCGAACCGCGGCGCCGCGAGTACGCCGCTCCCAGCGTGCTGGTCCAGCTCGCCTGCGAGACGAAAATGCTGCGCTCGGTCGATCCCTCGGTCTTCCGGCCGCGGCCCCGGGTCGGCTCGGCCGTGATCGGCCTGCGGCGCATCGGTCCAGCCGCCGACCCGGCGACCCGCTCGCTGGTGCGCGCCGCCTTCGCCCATCGCCGCAAGACGCTGGTGCGCTCGCTGGAGCACGTCCGTCCCGGCACGATGGGGGCGGCGCGCCTCGTCCTCGCGGAGCTGGGCCTGCGGCTGCAGTCCCGCGCCGAGGACGTCTCGCCGCTGGAGTTCGTCCAGCTCGCCCACGGCATCCCCTGGAGAGCGTGAGCGGCAGCGACCTAGCCCCGTCCCCGATGCACGTCGAAGCGCCCGCCAAGCTCAACCTCTGCCTCTTCCTCGGCCCCCGCCGGGCCGACGGGCTGCACTCGCTCTGCTCGCTGTTCGAGCCGCTCGCCCTGGCCGACTCGATCGCCGTCTCCGAGGCCGAGCGGGACGAGATCGTCTGCGCCGGGGTGGACGGGGAGAACCTCGCCGCGCAGGCGCTCGCGGCGCTGCGCGGGCGAGGCTGGGATCGGCCTCCGCTGCGGGTCGAGATCGAGAAGCGGATTCCCGTCGCGGCGGGGCTCGGCGGCGGCAGCGCCGACGCGGCAGCGCTGCTGCGGCTGGCGCGGGACGAGGTCGGCGATCTCGAGCAGCTCGCGATGGAGCTGGGCGCCGACGTGCCCTCGCAGCTGGTCCCCGCCCTCTCGCTGGTCGAGGGGGCGGGCGAGCGGGTGCTGCGCCTGCCACCCCCCACCCCCCACGCCGCCGTGCTGCTGCCGGGCGGTGGCGGCTTGAGCACCGCCGAGGTCTTCGCCGAGGCCGACCGGCTCGGGCTCGGCCGCAGCGAGGAGGAGCTGGAAGCGCTGGCGGCGCGGCTGCGCGAGGCGGCCGGCGACTGCGCCTCTCCCCTCGACTACGGGGAGCTGCTCGCCAACGACCTCGAGCCGGCTGCGCGCTCGCTGCGGCCGGAGATCGGCACGGCGCTCGACGAGCTACGCGAGGCGGGGGCGCCGCTGGCGCTTCTGACCGGCTCCGGACCGACCGCCTTCGGCCTCTTCGCCGATATGGGCTCAGCGGAGCTAGCGGCCGCCGGCCTCGACCGCGACGACGCGATCGTCTGCGAAGCTGGCCGCGTCCCGTAAGGACTGCCCGCGCCTGTGAGACTCCAGCTCCCCGAAGACCGGCGCAAGCGCCGCCTGCTACTGATCGCGATCGCCGCTGCGGTCGCCGTCGGCTACTACCTGATCAGCCGGGTCATCCCGCACGACGAACTCCAGCAGCTGCTGGAGGACGTCTCCAACACGCTCGGCGCCTGGACCTACCTCCTCGTTGGCGTCTTCGCCTTCGCCGAGACCGGCGCCTTCGTCGGCCTCGTCGTGCCGGGCGAGACGACGATGCTCTTCGGCGGCGCCGTCGCCGGCCAGGGCGCAATCGACATCTACATCCTGATCGCGATCGCTTGGTTCGCCGCCTGGGCCGGCGACACGACCAGCTTCTTCGTCGGCCGCCGCCTCGGCCGCGGCTTCGTCCTGCGCAACGGGCCGCGCTTCGGCGTCAGTCGCGAGCGCTTCGAGTGGGTCGAGGACTACTTCTCGCGCCACGGCGGCAAGACGATCTTCATCGGCCGCTGGATCGGCATCGTCCGCGCCCTGGCGCCCTTCGTCGCCGGCAGCTCCGGGATGCGCTACGGCGCCTTCGTCCCCTACAGCATCCTCGGCACCGGGCTCTGGGCCAGCGCGCACATCATGATCGGCTACCTCTTCTCGCGCAGCATCGACAGCGCCGCCAAGTACGCCGGCCGGGGCGCCTTCCTGCTGGGGACGCTGATCGTCGTCACCGTCGGCTCGGCGATGCTCTACCGCCGCCTTCGCGCGCCCGAGAACCGACGCGCGGCGGTGCGCTGGATGGAGGACCGCGTGGCCACCCGCTGGCTGGTCGTGCTGGCGCGGCGCTTCCAGCCGCAGCTGCGCTTCCTCTGGGCGCGGGTTACGCCGGGCGGCACCTTCGGCCTGGAGTTCACCTCGCTGATGGCGATCCTCGCCGTCGCCAGCTTCGTCGTCGTCGGCTACACGGCGATCGTCAGCGGCGACGCCGGCCCCACGCCCGGCGACATGACCGCGGTCGACATCGTCGAAAGCCTGCGCACCGCCTGGCTGGTCGACGTGGCCAAAGCGGTGACCGCGCTGGGTGCAGCCGGCGTCGTCTTCCCGCTGGCGGCGGTCTGCGCCGCGGCGCTCGCCGCCCGCCGCCGCTGGGCCGAGCTGGGCGTGCTCGTCGCCGGCATGGCGATGATCTACGGCGGCGTGCACGAGCTCAAGGCGGCGGTCGATCGGCCGCGGCCCGACGGCGGCCTGGTGAGCGCCTCCGGCTCCTCCTTCCCCAGCGCCCACGCGGCCTACTCGACCTTCTATGTCTGGCTCGCGGTGACGATCGTGATGCGGCTGCGGGTCGGGATGGCGCGGGGGACGCTGGTCGTCGTGGGCGGCATCGCCCTCACCGCCCTGGTCGGCCTTTCGCGCGTCTACCTGGGGGTCCACTACATGAGCGACGTCAACGCCGGCTGGGCCCTGGGCGCCGCCGCCTTCTCGCTCTGCGCGGCCGTGGCCCTCGTCATCTCCACGGTGAGGCAGAATGGGCTCCGTGCTCCCGCTCGCCCTGCAGAAGATCGAGGATGAGTACCTGCTCTTCGGCGTCGCCGGGCTGATCAGCCTGGTCGCCTTTGTCGCCCTGATCTTCATCCCGGCGATCGGCTCCTACGGCCGCCTCTGGGAGAAGGCGGCGGCCGGCTTCCTCTCGATCGTCGTCCTCGTAGCCCTGGTCCTCACCGGCGTCGTCGTCGGCCTGGCGGTCGTCTACTACTACAACGACATAGTCGAAATCCTCGGCTGATCGCTTCGGCAACAATCATTGATCACTGGCGTGGCATGGGGATAATGAGCCCATGGCCACCAGTTCAGAGCAGAAAAGCCCTGCAAAATCCAGTGAAGCAGGAACCCTCGACGCGCTTTCGGACGCGGTCGAGTCGGGCGCCGGGCTGCCCGCCGTGGCGCGGGCGGCGGCGCGGGTCCTGGACGCCAGCGTCGCCCTGATCGAGCGCTCGGGGGCGGTGCTGGCGGTGGCCGGCGCCTCGCCCGACCAAGAGGAGAAGCTGCTGGCCGGCGGCGAGCGGGTGACGACGGTCGAGCTGCGCGTCGCCGACAGCGCCGTGGGCGAGCTGCGCTACCGGGCCAAGAGCGCCCCCGACGCGGCGATCGCCCGCATGGTGACGACCCTGCTGGCGCTGGAGCTGGAGCGCTCCCGCGCCCCGGACTGGCAGAGCGAGGAGATGGCCGGCGTCTTCGTCGCTGCGGTGCTGGGGCGGGAGGTGACCGACCGCGGCGACATCGTCGCCCGCGGCGCCGAGCTCGGTGCCGACCTCGAGAAGGGCGCCGGGGCGATCGTCGTGCGCGCCGCGCCGCGGGCCGCGCAGACCGGTGAGTGGCGGGCGCGGGTGCTGACCCTGGCGATGCGGGCGCTGCGCTCGCTCGCCCCCGGCGCCCTGGCGACAGCCGAAGAAGGCGAGGCGGCGGCCGAGATCGCCGTCATCGTCCCCGCCGAGGACGAGCAGCGCCTGCAGCGGGCGGCAGCCGGCTTGGCCCGGGAGCTGGAGGACACGCTGACCGGCTTCCACCTGACGATCGGCGCCAGCCGCCGCGTCGCCGACCCGGTCGATCTCTACCGAGCGGGAAGCGAGGCCCGCCTCGCCGTCAACGTCGGCGAGGCGGAGGGGCGGCCGCTGCTCGCCTTCGAGGAAACCGGCGCCTACCGCCTGCTGCTGCCGGCGATGAGCGAGGACCCGGGCGAGCTGCAGCGCTTCTTCGCCGAGACGATCGAGCCACTCGCCGCCTACGACGACCAGTACGAGACCGAGCTGGTAGCGACGGTCGAGGCCTATCTCGCCAACGACGGCAATGTCGCCGCCACGGCCAAACAGCTCTTCACCCACCGCCACACGATCCGCTACCGGCTGGAGCGGGTGCGCGAGCTCTGCGGCCACGACGTCTCCGCCACCGAGGGTCGCGAGAAGCTCGGTCTCGGACTCAAGGCGATGCGCGTCCTCGGCATCGCCTCCCCCCGCGGCCCCGCCCAGGAACCGGGCGCCGAAGGGGGCAAGGTCCCCCGCAGCTCGGAGGATTAACGAGCGGGATCGGATCCCGGCGAAGGGTTCCGATTGAGGTACGTTGCTGTGTTTGCATAAATCCTCTTGAAGTATTAGCCTGGATGTGGATTATCGATGAGAGCGGGGCTCGTTCCAGTCGACTGGTACCGCACCAGCTTTGCTCCGAACTTCCACTCGCTGTACTGGGAGGAAGGGGGCAAGGAGAAGGTCGAGCTTGCGCTGTCGATGTTGGAGCCCAAAGGCACCGAGCGCATCCTCGATCTGGCCTGCGCCACCGGCAGGCGCACGCTCGAGCTGAGCCGCAGGGGCTTCAGCGTGATTGGCGTCGACATCCGCCAGGAGCTGCTGGAAGTGGCCGGCTGCGAAGCCGCGCTGCTGGAGCTGTGGCCCTACTTCGTCGAAGAGGACCCGCGCTACCTCGAGTTCGAGCGAGAGTTCGACCTGGTGCTCAGCCTCGGCGGCGGCGCCTTCGAGCACTTCGACTACGACGAGGAGAACCTGCGTGCCTTCGAGGCGGCCGCGCGGGCGCTGCGCCCTGGCGGCCGGCTGCTGATGCAGACCCCCAACGTCCTGCACGTAGAAGAGCACCTGCCGGAGAGAACCTGGCTCGCGGGCAGTCAAGCAGTGGACCTGGTCGAGCAACAATGGAACGCGCCTACCCGTCGCCTCGACGGCACGAGGAAATCGATGCTCGCATGCGAGGAAGACTCCGACGACGCCGAGCCCGTGCCCTTCCAGCGGCGGCTCTACACGGTCGAGGAACTAGCCGAGATATTCCACTCGATCGGCCTGCGCCTCACCGACGTCTTCGACGACGACGGCAAGCGCTGCGCCCCGACCGACATCCAGCAGGAGATCTACGTAGAGGCTCGCAAAGTAGATCCACGGGCACCGGTTTGACGACAACGGGGCCGCTCGACAAAAGCGGCCCCGTTGCTCGTATTGCAGATCGAGTACGGCGATGTGAATCGAGGGGCCGCTTAGGCGATTTCGTATGTTCCTGCGTCTGCTCCAACGACTTCGAGCGTGCCTACCAGCGTGGCTTTTTGACCGACAGTTGGGCTCAGCACATTGTCGATTCTGACTTCCCCGCCCAGGGTCAAAGCGCTGATCGCATTGACGTTGTTCGGCGTTAACGTCACTTTTTTGAATGTCATGTCATTTTGTGTCGTAAAGCACGGTTCTAGAGCGCCTGCCTTCGTTTTGTAGGCCTGGTGAATCGTGCCTGCGGTGATTGTGAATTTTTCCGCATCGACGGCAACTGCAAAGGTCGCCGGTGTCGGGTTATCGCTCTCGATTTCGCAGTTCACGTAGGGGTTGCCGAAGCTTGTGCAGGTGCTTGTTGTGATCGTGTACGAGGTGAATTTGATCGTTGTTGTATCGACTGTGATGGTGGCGTGCACGACGCATTCGATGCCCGAACCGAGTGCTTCGAACTTCGTCTTGTCGAACACTCCCCCACCTGTTTGTGTGCTTGTGAGTTCGAAGGTTTTGTCATGAACTTCTTTCCCTGCGTCCTTCACATGCACTGCCGACGCCACAGCAGGCCCCGCAAAGGCCGCCAGCGCCAGCGTCATGCTCGCGAGCAGCAGAATCTTCTTGACTCTCATCTCAGTGCCTTTCCTCGACTGTTGACCGTCTGAGCGTCCTCTCGGACACCGCCAGGTCTAACGTCGGGGCTGGGCGCGGTCAAAGAACAGCGCGGTATGCGTTGTAGGCGGCGCGCCGGGAGATTTCTCCCGGCGCCATTGCCCTGCACCCCTCCGTCAGCTGGAGAGGCGGGTGCGCAGGCTTGCGGCCTCTGCGATCGAGTGGCTTGAGCTCAAGCAAAGCTCCTGGCCGAAACAGGGAGCTCCGACCAGGGCTTTCCTTCTTCTTGTTAGGCAATTTCGTATGTTCCCGCGTCTGCTCCTACAACGCTGAAGGTGCCCGCCATGATCGCTTTCACGCCGGGATTGGGGTTGAGGTCTGTATCGAACCTGACTTCGCCACCCAGCGTCAGAGAACTGATCGAGTTAACGTTGTTCGGCGTCATCGTGACATTTTTGAATGTGATGTCATTTTGTGTCGTGAAGCACGATTCTGGAGCGCCTAACCGCGTTTTTAGATTCATATGGATCGTGCCTGCGGTGATTGTGAATTTTGCGGCATCCACTCCGACCGTGAAGGTCGCCGGTGTCGGGTTATCGCTCTCTATTTCGCAGTTTGAGTAAGGGTTGTTAAAGTATACGCAGGTGTTTGTTGTGATCGTGTACGAGGTTACTTTGATCGTTGTTGCATTGATTGTGACGGTGATGTGCATGACACATTCGATGCCTGAACCGAGGGCTTCGAACTTCGTCTTGTCGGAAACTCCTCCAACTGTTTGTGTGCTTGTGAGTTCGAAGGTTTTGTCAACAACTTCTTTCCCTTCGTCCTTCACATGCACTGCCGATGCCACAGCAGGCCCTGCAAAAGCCCCCAGGGTCAGCGCCATACTCGCGAGCAGCAGAATTCTCTTGACTCTCATCTCAGTGCCTTTCCTCGACTGTTGGCCGTCTGAGCGTCCTCTCGGACATCGCTAGATCTAGCGTCGGGGCTGGTCGCGGTCAAAGAACGGCGAAGTATGCGCTGTCGGGCGTGCTCTGGAAGAGCTCTCACAGTGCTTTTGTCCTGCACTCCGCCGTCAGCTGGAGAGACGGGTGCACACGCTTGCGGCCTCTGGGATCGAGGGGTCTGGCGCCCAAAGCAAAGCCCCCGGCCGGGGCAGGGGGCCTGGCCGGGGGCGTCCTCCCATTGCGGGAGGGGTCTGGGTTAGATCTGCCTGAGTCGCCGTGGCGGGAAGCGAGTCGCCCACCCGGAGTGAGGTACCTCCTCCGGGTGGGCGTCGCACCCCATTGGCCGGCTAGGGCGCAGTCACCGCCCAGGTGCCGAAGGCCTGGGCCCTTTGGTTGGCGCCGATGAAGAACTTGATCACGGCGCCGTTTTTGGAGGCCCCCGGCGTACCTGCGCTGGAAGTGGGCTTGAAGATCGTGGTTCCAGAGAAGAAATCCGGTTCTTCAAGCGCCGCGTATACGCAGAGGTGGCCCGCGTCGGCGGTGGGAGTCGCCGTGGTCCCCCCGGTGCATCCGGTGGGCGGGGTTTGGCCTTCCTGGATGTAGTGGACATTGGCTGCGTCTATTTCCGCCGCGAGCGGGATCGCGAAGGAAATCGGGACGTAATACGGTTCGACCGAAGAGGTTTCCGGGATCGTTTTGGTCACGATCGGCGTGGCAAAGGTGCCTTTCTCGGTTTTGCCGGAGGGAAGGGTGCCGCCGGCGGTCCAGGGCGAGCCGTTGCAAGCGTATTTTTTCGTCCCGGCGCCTTCGATTTCGAAGCTCGAGCCGCCTTCTTGGCAGTTGGCGCCTTTGGGCTCCACCGCGCTGAGGACGCTTTTGCCGTTGGTCCCGTTGGTGCCGTTCGTCCCGTTGGTGCCGTCATCGCCGTCATCGCCGTTCTCGCCGTCGAGACCATTTAGACCGTCGTTGCCGTTTTGGCCCGCGGAACCTTGAGCCCCCGTCGCTCCTTGCGCTCCCTGTGCCCCCGCCGGGCCAGGATTTTTCTTGATCAAGGCGAGAACCTGAGCCTTGGTTAAGCCTTTCGATGCTTTCGAAGCGCCGGCCAGTGGGTTGCCGCCGCTCGCCGCGATCGCGCCCCCGGCGAGCGCGGCGACGAGCGCCACGACTGCGACGAGGAATCCGGCGGTTCCGAGGTGCGTGTGCAAGCTTTCCAGGCGCCTGCGCAGGTACGAGGTCATCCTATATCTCTCCTTATCCCGTGTAGAGATCCCTGCCCGACCCCAACGGTCGGAGTATCCCTGTCATTCCTAAACCCTGCCCAGAGCGTACCGCATCTATTGCTCAAGCGCAAGCAGAGAAGTCGAGACCTCAAATGCGAAGCGGGGCCGCATCTGCGGCCCCGCTTCTTGCTGCAAGCTGCCCATTGGGCAGACGTGCAGGGTTCCTACATGATTATTTAATTTCGTATGTTCCCGCGTCCGCTCCGACGACTTCAAGCGCACCTACCGCGGTCGCTTTCGAGCCGGGGTTCGGGTTGAGAGCGGTATCGACTCTCAATTCGCCGCCCAGGGTCAAAACTTTGATCGCAGAGACACTATCTGGCGTCATAGTTACGCCTTTAGAACCAACTGTGATGTCATTTTGTGTCGTGAAGCACGGTTCGGGAGCGCCTGGTTTCGTTTTCAGGTTTCCGTCGATTTTGCCTGCGGTGATTGTGAATTGCGTCGCATCGACGCTCACCGCAAAGGTAGCGGGTGTGGGTTCATCGGTCTCGATTTCGCAGTTCGAGTAGGGGTTACCGAAACTTGCGCAGGTGCTTGTTGTGACCGTGAAGCTCTGAACGGTAATCGTTGTTGTGTCGACTTTGACTACTACGTGGATCACGCATTCGATGCCCGAGCCGAGGGCTTCGAATTTCGTCTTGTCGACAACTCCTCCGGCTGTCGTTGTGCTTGTGAGTTCGAAGGTTTTGTTATGGACTTCTTTACCTTGGTCTGTCACATGCACTGCCGACGCACTGGCAGGCACCGCAAGAGCCACCAGCGCAAGCGCCATGCTCCCCAGCAGCATAATCTTCTTGGTGCTCATCTCGATAATTCCTCCATTTTGGATGTCTGCTCCCCGGATGGGGGCTGCTCTCTTTCCTAGCGCGCTTTTCGGCAATTAGTCAAACTTCTCTGTTTATTTTTGAGCTAACCGCCTGCATAGCTTCGGGCGGGGCATGTTTTCCCTGCAAATCATTGTTTGCTGGAAGTGCGAGCGCGCAGTTTTGCGGCCCTGACATTTGGCGTTAAGGCGCCTCGAGAAGCGCAAGCTGCCGTCAAGGCAGGCTCGATACGACTAGGTGATTTCGTATGTTCCCGCGTCCGCTCCGACGACTTGAAGCGTGCCTACCGCGGTCGCTTTGGAGCCGGGATTGGGGTTGAGGGCGGTATCGACTCTCAGTTCGCCCCCCAAGGTTACAGAGCTGATCGCTTTGGTGTTGTTTGGCGTCAAGGTGACGTTTTTAACTGTGACATTGTTAGTTGTCGTGAAACATGGTTCTGGAGCGCCTACCTTCGTTTTGTAGGCTTGGTGAATCGTGCCTGCGGTGATCGTGAATTGCGATGCAGTGACGCCGACCACAAAGGTCGTCGGTGTCGATTCATCGCTCTCTATTTCGCAGTTCGAGTAAGGGTTGCCAAAACTTGTGCAGGTGCTTGTTGTGATCGTGTATGAGATTACTTTGATCGTTGTTGTATCGATGTGATGGTGGCGTGCACAACGCATTCGAAACCCGAGCCGAGAGCTTCGAACTCGGTCTTATCGAAGACGTGATTCCCGCCAACATTTGTTGTTGTACTTGTGAGTTCGAAGGTTTTGTCATGCACTTCTTTCCCGGCGTCCTTCACATGCGCCCCCAACGCCACAGCAGGCCCTGCAAAGACCCCCAGCGCCAACACCATACTTGCGAGCAGCAGAATCTTCTTGACCCTCATTCTCAGTGCCTTTCCTCGACTGTTGACCGTCTGAGCGTTCTCTGGACAACGTCAGGTCTAGCAGCGGGATTGGTCGCGGTCAAAGAACGGCGCGGTTTGCGCTATGGGGGCATGTGCCGGAAGAGCTCTCCCGGCACGATTGCCCTGCACCCCTCCGTCAGCTGATGGGGCGGGTGCACATGCTTGCGGCCCCTGGGATCGAGGGGTCTGGGGAGCCCAAAGCAAAAGCCCCCGGCCGGGGCAGGGGGCCTGGCCGGGGGCGTCCTCCCGTTGCGGGAGAGGTTTGACTAAGCGCTGCGCTAGCGGTGCTTTTTCCCCTGCGCCTTGCGCCCCTGCTTGCTCTGAGTGCACTTGCTGTTCTTCAACAAGGGGCGGCTACCGAAGATCATGTTGTTTTGAGCTTCGAGGCTGACGGTTGCGCGGTACTCGCGCGCGCAGATGTCTCTGCTATTGACCAAGAGGCCCTTCTTGCCGCCCTGCAGCTTGAGGACGAACTTCGAGACCGGCACGTCTGGGGCGCTCTCAAAGGTGGTGTTGATCTGGCCTTTGGCCGAGTCGATGTGGCCGACGACGACCGCTTCGATCGGCTGGTGGGCGGGGCCTTTGAGGTGGACTACGAGATCGGGCAGCTTGTTGCTCGAGGAGCGCAGGTAGACCGGCCCCTCGACCGGGTAGTCGAGCAAGGGCGTAAAGGCTTGCGCGTAGCCGTAGATCGAGCCCTTGGGGCAGGCGTCGGCGGCGAACTGCACCCTGGTGCAGATGGTGCGGATGTGGGCTTGATCGAGGAACTCAGAGCGCGGGATCGTGACCGCGGCCCGGGCGATGTTGGCATCGCCCGGAGCGGGGATGAGCACGCTGCGAAGGCTCGGATGGGCACCTCGATGGGTTCCACCGAAGAGTCGCGTGAAGAGCTTCGGCTTGAAGCCGAGTCTCTCACAACCCGAGGCTTGGAACGGCCTGTTCAACGAGACAGCCGCCCCGCCCTCGCCCTTGACCTCGGCCCCGAGCGACATCGGCTCGCAATTGGTCGGGTTGAGCGTGAAGTGTGCCCGGTTGAGCGTCACCCGGACATCTCTGATGTCCAACAACAGGCCGTGCAGGATCGTCGGGATCGGATCCGAGACGGCGGTGATCTGGGCCGTTTCGGGATTGATGTGGGTCGCGGTGCGAACCACGACGTTGCCGAGGTCGAGCGGACCGGCGATCGCGGGTGCGACAAGAGCCAGGGAGGCCGGCGCGCCTTTATAGGGACCGGCTAGGTAGACCTTGCCGGTCTTGACGAAGAGCGGGTTCGATCCAGCACCGGCTCCGGCAGTGGCGGTGCCGATCTGGCTCGCGGCCGGACAGGCGGGGTGCTCTATCTCCGCCCCTCCGGTACCGGGGGCCCCCGAGATACCCGCCAGCACCGCATCGGGGCAATAGGGGATGCCCTTCAGGTAGGCGGTCAGGCCGGGTGGCGGGGTCACGTTCAGCGCGGTGAAGCGCCGCGAGCCGTCGGGGCGGCTGAGGTTGAGCACGAAGGGGCTAGTCTTGCCCGCGGTGGGGTCTTCGGTGCCCGCGCTCAGCTTCGCTTCCAGGTTCCCTTTCGGACAGGGACCTCCACCCGGTCCGCGGTTGACCTGGAAGCTTGAGGTCTGGGTGACCGTCTCGACTGCGCTTGGGTGGTCGGGGTCTTTGGCGTTCCAGGGGGCCAGCTTGGCGACGATTTTGTAGTTGCCGCATTTGGGCGGGGTGATCAAAGGCGAGCGCGGCCCCTGGGCGAATTTGATCTCGACCGAGGAGAAGGGAGCCTCGGGGAGCTGGTCGATCACGGTCGTGAGCTGCCCGGTGGCAGGGCTGAAGACGACTTTGCCGGGGATCTTGATCAAAATGCCGTCTTTCTCCGAGTCGAAGACCATGTAGAGGCCGATCAGCGCTCCTTCCACGGCGCCCTGCTTGGCGACGTAGACGTGGCCTTCGAGCGCTTCTTTGATCAGCGGGGTCTCGATCTTCACCGTGCCGATCTTCGAGGACTCCGGGCACTCGATCGGCAGGTTGGTCTTCAGCTTCACCTGAGCTGCGGTACAGGCGCCAAGACCCTGCCCCGCGGATGCGTTCAACGCCATTCCCTCAGGGAAGGTGACTCTGGCCGACTTCATGTTTGCCTGGGAGATCCCGTCGCGTTTTTCGAGGTCATCGGTATCCATCGTCAGCTCGACGTCGAGGCCGGTCGGCGAGTCGGCGTTGTGAGAGGTCGGTTTGAGCTCCATTTCCGGTTCGAATTTGACCTCGTCGCAATCGGTGATCTGCGCGTTGGTGAATTCGGTTTTCTTGAAGGTGTCGGGGTGCTCCCAGGTGTTGAGGCGGGCCCTCGTCACCGGCGCCGGCCCCTCGCAGCGCGTCGGGTTGGTGAAGAGCGGGACCGGGTTTGCGTCGGGATCGCTCGCTTTCTTGCAGGAAAGCTCGCCGAGGGAGTTGTCGACGCCGAAGTTGCAGATCTGCGCCGTCGACCCCAGCAGGGCGACCTTCGGCGCCGGCGCCAGGTCGAGGCTAATCGCATAGCCCTCCTCGGGGCGCAGCCGGGAGGAGAGCGTGTAGCCGTTGCCTAGGGGGTCCGGGAAGGCGAACTGCGCTGGCGTGCCGAATTCGGGCTCGATCGCATAGAGCGGCACGACCCCTTCGGCTTCGCTGACGACGATGTTGATCCTGCCGACTTCGCTCCCAGGTGGGCATTCCAGTGCGACCGCCGCGTCTACCCCCGAGCAGAGCTCCGGCACCGCCAGCGCGTTGCCGACGAAGCCCCGCGGCAGGTCGGTGATGATCTGTTTGATGTGCTCGACCGGGGTGTATTTCGCGGTCTCGAAGGAGTTCTCCGGCACCAACAGTCTCTTCTTGGCGAACTCGAGCACGGCGAAACCCAGATGCGGGTGGCCGCCCGCATCGGTGTATTCCTCTCCGTCTGAATCGAGAACCCCCGATTCGAAAGCTTCCAGGCCGTAGGGGTATGGCGGGGCGAAAGTGAACTGGTCTTCATCGCTCACCGGCGGTGAGCCGCCTCCCGAAGCAGTCGCTTTGGCGATTGCCACATCGGGGGCATCTGCGCCTAGCGCAGTCACCACGGTGAGGGGCGGGTATGAGGCTCCAGCCGCCAGTGCATCGGAGCGCGTGCAGATCGCTTTCGCGTGCACCGCGCCCGAGGCGGGTTCTTTGCTGCATGCCCAACCACTGCCTTCGGTCTTGTAGGCGTAGGTTTCCTCGCCGCCGGGAAGTTCGATTTCGAGGGTCGATTCTTCGTCGGAGGGGTTGATGATCACTTCCAGCGCGTTGGCCGTGTTATTCCATGGCACGCGGTTTTCCAGATTCCCGACCTGGTTGTAGTCGGAGATACCGAGCACCGAACCGCCGGCGTTGACGCCGACCACTTCGCACTGCAGGTTTTTTCCTTCGTCTGCCGCGACCGGCTGGTATTCAGCAGTCGTGGCGCCGGGGATCGGCACCGCGTTTCGCAGCCACTGGTATGAGGTGAATTCGGTCACCCCCGTCCAATTCATCGAATCGGTTTTGCAAAAGCGTTTGACTGCGATTGGGTCTTTTTCGGCGCTTTCGAACCCTCCCGTTGCGTCGGTCACCCAGGGACGGGAGGCTTTGTCGGTACGGTCGCTCGGCGCGGGCGGCGCAGTCGCCGGTTGCGGATCGACGACCTGCGCCGGCAACGACGCATAGACCCCTGCCGCGACCGAGTTCGTGCCGGTGATCAGGCACTGGATTGCTTCCCCTTCGTCTGCCGGGATCACGGTATAGGACTGTGCTTCGGCGCCCGGGATCGGCTCACCGCCGCGAGCCCACTCGAAGTCGAAGGTCGGCCAAAGTTCCGGTTTCCCTTGAGCGGTGTTGGGATTGGGGAACCAGGTCTTTTCGGGATGGGGCCCGACGCACTTCAAAACGCTTCCGACCTGAGGGCGCCCTTCGTCGACGTTTTTGACCCTTGCCGTGTAGTCGACCCGTTCGTCGCTGCGGCTGACCACCGCTGCGTCGCGTTCGAGCTCGACGCTGAACTGCACCGCGGGGGCGGAGGGAACCGCCACGAAGCAGAGCAGTACCGCAGCCAAACCTAGGGACCATCCTGCGCGGGTAAAAATCTTGTGGGTGCGGCGAATCACTTTGCGGCCCTCCGGTCGACGCTTGCGCGCCTAGTGCCGTGTGCCCTCTTGTGCTTGCCACGCCTGCGGGGATGCTTGGGGACGCAGCGCCCGTGACGGCGGACCTTGCCTTTGGGGCAGGGCTTCCGCTTGGGCGGGTTGCCCAAAGAGCCCTGTTCGCTGACCGAGCCCGGTACCGCGGGGGGCGCTCCTACCGGCCCCTGACAGCTCCCGGGCTGATCGGGGTCGCAAACCGGCAATGGAGGCGGAATCCGATAGCCGCCGTTCTCGCGCAAGGCATAGATGTCAGGTGACGCGTCGCCGTCTAGGGCCAGGAGCGCGGAGAGGGATTCGAAGGCGATGGTGGAGCCGTCACGGGAGAGGGTGATCGCGAGGTTGGATTTCAACTCACCCGGCAGGCGATGGAGATCTCCTTCGCGCCACATGTAGAAGTCCTCGAACCCGTTGTCGTCTCCAGGAAGGAGACCGTCTTGGGTTGCGAAGACGATCGTCTCGCCATCCTCGCTGATCCAGCGGCCCTCCTCGGCGAAATCGGTGCCCGGGCCGCGAGGGGTGCGTTCGGCCACGTCGACGGGTTCGTTGTCAGACCCACCCGGAGCCGCTTTGGAGATCCGCTCGAGCTCTTCGGCGCCGGCGTCGTAGCGGAAGACATCGAGGTGGGCGCCGTCGGTGTCATCCCCCGTCAGCGGCGCCTTCGACTGGAAGGCGAGGACGCTGCCTTCACCGAGCACGGGAACTGCGCTGGTGCCGTTCCCGCCCCAAAGCGTTTTCGGATCTCCCGAAGCGAGCGTGCCTACGAACGCCGTGTGCCCGCTGGGGAATTTGGTGTCTTGCTCATAGAGGTAGAGGTTGGGCTGCCCCGCCAGGGCGGTGTCGCCGAGGGGATTTGGATCGGTGGTGAGGGCGCCTTGGGCGACGAAGTAGACGTGGGAGCCGTCGCCCGAGATCGCCGTGACCCCATTGAGGACTTTAGCCCCCGATCCAGGGGTCGCATCACCGTTGCCGCCGGCTGAGACCTGAATCAGGCGCTCACCTGCAGGCAGACCAGAGTCATAGAGGTAGAGGTCGCAGCCGAGCTCGGCGACGCTTGGACTGCATTCTTTGCCGACTGCGCTGTCGTCGAAGTCGGAGTCGGCCAGCTGGCGATTGGTGGTGAAGAAGACCTTCGAGCCGTCGAACGAGGCGCCTTGGTAGAAGTCACTACCGTCGCTCATCGCACACGGCGGCGAGATGCGGCTGCACTCGGAGGAGATGAGCTCTTCGATCTCCGGTCCCGTTGCCGTCTCTTCGCGCACCATGATGCGCAGCTTGTTCGCTTCGCTGCAACCTCCCCCCTCCGGCTGGGATGACCGGGTCGAGAAGTAGATGCGGATGCCGTCCTCGGAGATGGCCCCTTGGTTGCGATTGTCGCTCGATGGCCCAATTCCCCCTAACTGGGCACCGCAGATACCACCCCAGACTTTGCCCGCTTTGTCGCGGGCTAGCAGCTCCAGCATTGGATCCCCGCCCGAGTTGAGGTAAGCGAGGTAGGTGTTGCGATCGCCGATCGTCGGATCGTCTGGCAGATAGGGGGTCGCGGTTCCACCGGGGGTGAAGACGAGATGGGAGTGATCCGTGGAAGCGCCCTGGAACTGACTTCTTTCGATGTCTTGTCGGATGCCGCCGGCCAGAGGCTCAAGCAGTGGCGAGAGAGGCGAGAAGAGTCCTCCCAGCCCCCCTTGGAAGGCCTGGCCGATTCCCAGCTGGTACTGCTGCAGAGTGGAGGCAATCTGAAACCAGCGGGAGAAGTCGGGGGTGTAGCTGAGTGCAGTGGCACTCCCGTTCCAGCCTTTGAGCATCTCCACCGGGGGGCTGGTGTAGGCGGTCGTCCACCCCGATTTACCGCGGGTGGCTATGTAGGGATCCCCGCCTGCGCTCAGGACGCCGGGGGTTCCGCCCAAGGCAGCAACCGAGCGGAAGAGGATGCGCGCGCCGGAGGCGGATACCGAGGGGGTCTTCGCGGCCTGGCCACCCTTCTTGGGGGGGCTGACCATCTCGAGCGCCATGCACTCGGGCAAGAGCATCACCTCAGCGCCCTGCGCTTTGCGGATGTCTTCGTTAGGGCAGGCAACACCGGCTGCAGAGGCCGGGAAGCCGACGAAGAGCAGGACCGCTGCGACAAGCACGCCGAGGGGGGCGAAACGCGCGGTTCGATCGAGATGCTTTGCGCTCATCTTGCTCCTAGCTGGGTTAGATCTGCCTGAGTCGCCGTGGCGGGAAGCGAGTCGCCCACCCGGAGTGAGGTACCTCCTCCGGGTGGGCGTCGCACCCCATTGGCCGGCTAGGGCGCAGTCACCGCCCAGGTGCCGAAGGCCTGGGCCCTTTGGTTGGCGCCGATGAAGAACTTGATCACGGCGCCGTTTTTGGAGGCCCCCGGCGTACCTGCGCTGGAAGTGGGCTTGAAGATCGTGGTTCCAGAGAAGAAATCCGGTTCTTCAAGCGCCGCGTATACGCAGAGGTGGCCCGCGTCGGCGGTGGGAGTCGCCGTGGTCCCCCCGGTGCATCCGGTGGGCGGGGTTTGGCCTTCCTGGATGTAGTGGACATTGGCTGCGTCTATTTCCGCCGCGAGCGGGATCGCGAAGGAAATCGGGACGTAATACGGTTCGACCGAAGAGGTTTCCGGGATCGTTTTGGTCACGATCGGCGTGGCAAAGGTGCCTTTCTCGGTTTTGCCGGAGGGAAGGGTGCCGCCGGCGGTCCAGGGCGAGCCGTTGCAAGCGTATTTTTTCGTCCCGGCGCCTTCGATTTCGAAGCTCGAGCCGCCTTCTTGGCAGTTGGCGCCTTTGGGCTCCACCGCGCTGAGGACGCTTTTGCCGTTGGTCCCGTTGGTGCCGTTCGTCCCGTTGGTGCCGTCATCGCCGTCATCGCCGTTCTCGCCGTCGAGACCATTTAGACCGTCGTTGCCGTTTTGGCCCGCGGAACCTTGAGCCCCCGTCGCTCCTTGCGCTCCCTGTGCCCCCGCCGGGCCAGGATTTTTCTTGATCAAGGCGAGAACCTGAGCCTTGGTTAAGCCTTTCGATGCTTTCGAAGCGCCGGCCAGTGGGTTGCCGCCGCTCGCCGCGATCGCGCCCCCGGCGAGCGCGGCGACGAGCGCCACGACTGCGACGAGGAATCCGGCGGTTCCGAGGTGCGTGTGCAAGCTTTCCAGGCGCCTGCGCAGGTACGAGGTCATCCTATATCTCTCCTTATCCCGTGTAGAGATCCCTGCCCGACCCCAACGGTCGGAGTATCCCTGTCATTCCTAAACCCTGCCCAGAGCGTACCGCATCTATTGCTCAAGCGCAAGCAGAGAAGTCGAGACCTCAAATGCGAAGCGGGGGCCGCGTCAAAACGCGGCCCCCGCTTCCTTGCTGCAGGTCGCCCGCTAGGGCAGGCCGTACAGGCTTGGTGAATCGTTAGGCGATTTCGTATGTTCCTGCGGCTGCCCCGACGACTTGGAGCGTGCCTACCGCGGTCGCTTTCGAGCCCGGGCTCGGGTTGAGAGCGGTATCGACTCTCAGTTCGCCACCCAGGGCCAAGGAGCTGATCGCTTTGGTGTTGTTCGGCGTCAGCGTGACATTTTTGATTGTGATGTTGTTCGTTGTCGTGAAGCACGCTTCTGGAGCGCCTGCCTTCGTTTTGAGGGCTCCATCGATCGTGCCCGAGGTCATTGTGAATTTTTCGGCGTCGACCGTAACCGGGAACGGCACTGTCGGATTGTCGCTCTCGACTTCGCAGTTCGAGTAGGGGTTACCGAAACTTGTGCAGGTGCTTGTTGTGATCGTGAACGAAGTTACATGGACTGTCGCTGTGTCTACTGTGACGGTTGCGTGCACAACGCATTCGATGCCCGAGCCGAGGGCTTCGAACTTCGTCTTGTCGAAGACGTGATTCCCGCCAACATTTGTTGTTGTGCTTGTGAGTTCGAAGGTTTCGTCATGGACTTGTTTTCCGGCGTCTTTTATTTCGGCTGCCGACGCTACGGTGGGCGCAGCGAATGCTGCCAGCGCAAGCGCCATGCTTCCCAGCAGCAGAATCTTCTTGATGCTCATCTCGATGATTCCTCCATTTTGGATGTCTGCCCCCGGATGGGGGGCTGCTCTCTTCCTAGCGCGCTTTTCGATAGTTGGTCAAGCTTTTTCATCTACTCCTGGGGCAATTACCTGCATGGCTTCGAGCAAAGCTTGTTTCCCCTGCAAATCGTCGTTCGCTGAAAGTGCGAGTGCGCAGTCTTGCGGCCCCTGGCATTCGGCGGCTAGGCGCTTCGAGAAGCGAGGCCGCGTCAGACGCGGCCTCGCTTTGCTCCGGCTGCCCGACAGGACAGCTTCGGTACAACTAGGCGATTTCGTATGTTCCCGCGTCCGCTCCGACTACCACAAGCGTGCCTTTTGGCGTTGCTTTGGCGCCAGGATTGGGGTTGAGGGCGGTATCGACTCTGATTTCGCCACTTAGCGACACAGAGCTGATCGCGTTGACGTTATCTGGCGTCATAGTCACATCTTTGATTGTAATGTCATTTTTTGCCGTGAAGCACGGTTCGAGAGCGCCAGGCCTCGTTTTCAAACCTCCGTGGATCGTACCGGCGGAAAGTGTGAGGCTCCCCGCGTTGACCGTAACCGGGAACGGAACTGTCGGGTTATCGGTTTCGACTTCACATTCTTGATAAGGATTACCGTAGCCAACACACGTTCCTGTTGTAATCGTGAATGACGTTACGTTAACGGTGGTTCCATTGATTGTGACCGTTGCGTGCACGATGCATTCAATGCCCGACCCAAGGGCTTCGAATTTCGTCTTTTCGCCAGTTTTGCTTGTGAGCTCAATGGTTTTGTCTGCGACTGATTTGCCGGCATCTTGTATTTCGGCTCCCGATGCAACAGCAGGTACAGCAAAAGCAGCCAGCGCGAGTGCCATGCTCCCAAGCAGCAGAACTCTCTTGATACTCATTCGATGAATCCTCCATTTTGACTATGTTCCCCATGCTGGATGGGCTGTTTGTTTCGTAGCGCGCGAGGCATCAGTTAGTCAAACTTCTCTGTTCATTCTGAGAGATAGCCGATGCACGATCGGCAGCGCAGTAGCTTTCCCCTGCAAGCATCGTCAGACGGAAATGCGAGTACACAGACTTGCGACCTGCGGAAAGCCCACAGTTGGAGCCGGAAAACCCGCAGTAATACGGGGGGCTAGGATCGGTACAGATCGGTGTGCAGGGCGTTGACGAGGCCCTGGGCGAGACGTGGCTTGGCGCCGCCGACGCGAAGCGCGCTGCTGTTGCCGTCGATCAGGGTCTCCAGCCAGGCGTCGATGGCTCCCAGCGCCCAGGTCGGTGGAGCGGTCGCTGCGTCGACGCCATAGGCGGTGATCGCACCCCGTACGATCTCGACGGACACGCCGGACACCTCTCTCCTCCTCCCCGCTCGGTCGTCCGGCATCAGCACCGCAAGGGCACAGGCGCCCGATGCCGTGCTGGATAGGTCCACCAATGGAAGAGCGAGGAGGAGGGCGGCCTCTATCTCAACCTGTGAAATCGGCTCCGCGCTTGCATCATGCTCACGCTCCCAGCGTGCGGCGAGGAGGAAGGGCACTACGGCCCTGCGCAGCCAGTCGCTTGCGCCGTAGGCCATGCCGGCGTCGGTGCGAGCCGGAGAAGCGAGGTGAGTCGAGCGTAACTTGGCCAGCCGTCGCTTCAACGCCGGATAGTTCAGGTGGGCGTTGGCAGCGTTCAACTCGAGCAGAGTTTGCGGCCGCTCGGCCAGCGACCGCACGATTGCCGCGTCCCAAGCCGTAGTCAGAACCCTGACTATGCCCTGGGCTGCAGCATCGTCGAGCGGGATCGGCCCATCGGGCGCCCCCTGCAGCCACCGGCCAAGCTCAGCGGATACGGGCAGCAGCTCACGGCCGGCGACGGTGAGCTCGGTGGTCTTGCCAGGCGAGCTCTCACTCCGGTCGATTCGGGCCAGAGCACCGAGATCGGAGAGTTTGGCGACGGCTGCGCGCAGACTCGACTGGGGCGCCCAACCGAGCGCCTCCTCGAGCTCTCTGGGGCTTAGCGGGCCATCGGTATGAGTTCGCAGCACCCTCGCGCTGAGCGCGTTCGTGAAGACCGAAAGAACTCGACTGCCCGCGCGCGTCATCGAGATTGCCAGATAGATCTCCGTTTACTTCTATAATTATAAGTGTCGGCGGCTCCGAAAGCTGCGCGGTATACATTTTGTAGTGCTCCGCCTAGCCGACGCGGCTCGAGGAGCGCGGCTGTAGCCGCACCGGAGCCGAGGAGAGGGCCTGGACGCGGAGATCGCTCCAGGTGAGGCCCTCGCGGACTAGGGCCGGCAGGCCGAGGGCGACGGCGGTGGCGATCTCGACCGCTTGCAGGATCACGCCGTAGGCGAGCGCGTCGGCGGTGCTGATGCCGCAGCCGGTGTGCAGGACGCTGATCACCGCCAGCTGGAAGACGCCGATGTTCGACGGGGTCGCCGGCACGACCGCGGTCACGTTGACCGCGAAGAGGACCGCTGCAGCGGCGCCGATGCCGGCCTGGGCGCTGAGGCCGAGTGCGGCAAACAGAGCCCAGCAGGCGGCCAGCTGGATCGCCCAGGCGCCGAGCTGCGCGGCGCTGGCGACGATCCCGTGGCGCGGTTGGCGGAACACCGCAAGGCCTGCCCGCACCTGCAGCAGGGCGCGGTGCAGCGCGGCCCCGATCCGGGCTATGCGGCCGTTGCCGCTGCCGTTGCGGCGCATCAGCACCGGGCCGACGAGCACGACGACGAGCAGGACGAGCGGCACGAGGCTGAAGAGGAACAGCTTCTCGGTGCTGGAGTGGAAGAGATCGGTGCTGGAGACGATGATCGCGCCCAGCAGGGCCAGGGCGACGATGTTGAGCAGGGTCTGCGAGACGAGCGTCCCGAGCAGTACCGGGAAGGTCTCGCGCATGCGGCCGATCCGCCGGGCGAGGGTCATCGCCCGCGCCGGCTCGCCGAGCCGCGCCGGCAGCGTCGCCGACATCAGCACGCCGATCATCGTCGCCGAGGTGACGTCGCGGCGGCGCACCGGCCGGTGGGGCAGCGCCGCGCGCACGATCCCGTACCAGGACGCCGCCCGGAAGAAGAGCGAGAGGGCCATCAGCGCACAGGCGATCAGGACCCAGGTGAGGTCGGAGCGGACGATGCTGGCGACCACGTTGTCGACGCCGATCTTCTGCGCCGCGAGGGCGGTGAGGCCGACACCGAGCGCGCCGGCGACGCCGAGGCCGATGCGGCGAGCGATCCGCCGCTTCCTGCTGCCGCCCTGGGCCAGCGGCGGGTCGAGCGAGGGCAGCCGCCGCGGCGGGCTCGGCGGGCCGCCGTCGGCGGGTCGAATGCCGGCCCAGTGAGCGGCGCGCTCTGCGGCGCCGGCGGGGGCCGGGGCCTCGATCGCGCGCTCGTAGATCCCGCTGACGCGATCGGCGATCCGCGGCCAGGCGTAGCGCTGGGCGCTCTCGCCGTGCCGCCGCGCCCATTGCCGCCAGGCGCTCGGGCTCGTGATGGGCGCGCTGCAGCTCCTCGGCGAGGCGCTGCGGATCGCCGGGTGGGACGAGGACGCCGTCGACGCCGTCTGTGACGACGTCGCTGTAGCCGGCGATGGCGGAGGCGATCGCCGGCGTGCCGGCGGCGAAGGCCTCGGTCAGGACCATGCCGAAGCTCTCGCCGGAGAGCGAGGGAGCGCAGAGCAGGTCGGCCTCGTGCAGCGCCGCCCAGAGGCGCTCGCCGGAGACGCGGCCGTGGACGTCGATCCAGCGCATCGCCTCGGGATCCGCGAGGTAGCGCAGCACGTCCTCGCGCCCCGCCCCGATCACGGTCAGGCGGCTGGGGACGTGCTCGACCAGGGCTTCGAAGGCGGTCAGCAAAACCGGCAGGCCCTTGCGCTCCTCGGGCCGGCCGACAAAGAGCACCTGCAGCTCGCCGTTGCGCGGCTTCGGACCCGCAGGCGCGGCCTCGACGTCGACCCCGTTGGGGACGATCTCGTAGCGCCCGCCGAACCAGCGGCGCCCGGTCCAGGCGGCCGCCTCGGAGACCGCGATCCGCGCCGAGAGGCGGTTGAAGACCCGGCGGGCCCCGAGCGCCGAGGCGAGGTGGTTTGGCAGCGGCTTGGTCGAGTAGGCGTGAAAGGTGCCGACGACAGGCGTGCGCGAGCCCAGCACCGCGTTCCAGCCGACCAGCGGCACCATCGGCTCGTGGACGTGAATCACGTCGTAGCCACCGCTTCGCAGCTCCTTGCGAATGCGGGCAACGCCGCCGGTGGGAGACGCCGAGAGATTGGAGACGGCTCCGTTGGCGGAGATCCCGACCGTGCGACCGAGCGAGATCAGGTAATCGGGCAGCTCGCGCGCCTCCGCCGGCGCTCGGTGCAGCGCCCGGCTGAGCCGGTCGGGAGGATCGACGGGGGCGAGCACGCGGACGTCGTCGCCACGTCCGAGGAACTCCTCGGCGAGCGCCTCGACGTGCCGGTTCACGCCGCCCTGGTAGCTCCAGGAATATGGCGAGACAAGGGCTATTCGCACGAAGCGTTAAGCCTAGAGGATGCCTCGGCTTCGGCCCAGACGAAGGCGATGAAGGCGAGCAGGTAGACGGCGCCGATCTCGAGCAGAAGCGCGCCGGAGTCGTTGGCGACGGTGCCGACCAGGGTCGCGGCGAGGGCGCCGAGCAGCCCGGCGCGCATCGCCGGGCGGCCGTGCAGCCATGCGGCGATGCGGTCGCGGCGCAGCCAGGCGACCGTGGCCGCGGCGATGACGACCGGGAGGCCGGCGAGGAGGATCGGCCGGCCGAAGCTCTCCCCCGCCTCGCGCAGCCGCCGCCCGATCACGGCGAGGACGTCGCCACCGCTGTCGGCGTCGAGCACGGTCCTGGTGAGGTGGGCGTCGGCTCCGCTGAGCAGGTCGACCGCGGCGAGGAGCGCCAGCACCGGCAGCGGCAACGCGAAGGCGAGCAGGGCGAGGCGCGGGCGGTTCGCGAGGAGCGCGGCGGCGACCGCAGCACCCAACGGCAACGCGATCGCCGCGCCGACGTCGGCGCCGTAACGGCCGTAGGCGAAGACGAAGGCGAAGATCGCGGCGACGACGAGGAAGGCCGCGGGGCCGCGGGCCGCCAGCTGCCGCTGTCGGACCTTTCCGCCTCCAGTTGTGGAAAAACCCGACAGCGCGGCGCCGGTCCCGACCAGGATCGTCACCGTCAGCGCGGCCTCGAGCTCGTTGCCGATCCCGTAGTAGCGGTGCCCGGCGGCCGGGTTGGGGCCGACCAGCGAGAGCTGGGTAAGCGGCGAGCCGGCGATCAGGTCGATCGCGTAGGCGAGCGCCGTGGCACCGCAGGCGACGGCCAGCGCCCGGTAGCCGCCCAGCGCGAGCAGGGTGAGCGCCGCCAGCGCCGGCGAGCCGAACATGATCAGCAGCCGTTCGGCGGCGACGCTCGGCTCCAGCGCCGCCCCGACCAGGCACAGCAGCGGCAGGTAGACGAGCGCCAGCGCCAAGAGGCGCGCTGCGGCCCGGCCGGCCCGCTCGCGGTCCGCCGCCAGCGCCAGGCCGAACGCCGCCAGCCAGACCAGCAGCGTCATGCCGATCACCGGCGCGCGCCGATCGGCGACGTCCCAGAGGCGGTCGCCCGGGCCGGCGTCCCTCACCACCGCCAGCGGGTCGCCCTGGAAGCCGGCGCCGGCCCAGTGCAGCGCCAGCAGGATCGCCGCCGCCGCCGCGACCAGCGCCCCCGGCGCTATCGTGACCCCGATGGCCGACCGCACGTTCGCCAAGTTCACTTTCTTCAAGATCGACCCCGAGTGGCGCCGCCGCGACGCCGAGCTCCGCGCCACCGACAAGCAGGAGTTCCTCGCGGCTTGCGAGGACTTCGCCCTCGACCGCTCTCTGCGCGCCTACTCAACCATAGGCACGCGCGGCGACGTCGACCTGGTCATCCTCTCCCAGAGCCCCAACCTGGAGGATCTGCACACCTTCCACGTCGTGCTCGGCCAGAGCGGCCTGGCGAAGTGGGCGGACACGCCCCACTCATTCCTCTCGATGACCAAGCGCTCCCCCTACAGCGAGGAGCAGGCGCGACCGGAGATCTGCGTCTCCGAGCGCAAGTACCTCTTCCTCTACCCGATGGTCAAGCAGCGCCGCTGGTACGGGCTGCCGGCGGAGGAGCGGGGGCGGATCATGAAGAGCCACATCGAGGTCGGCCGCCGCTACCCGGAGATCACGATTAACACGTCGTACTCGTTCGGCCTCGACGACCAGGAGTTCGTCGTCGCCTTCGAGGGCGACGATCCGGGCATGTTCCTCGACCTGGTGCAGGAGCTGCGGCCGACCGAGTCGAGCGCCTACACCGAGCGCGAGACGCCGATCTTCACCTGCGTGGCGATGTCGGTGCGCCGGGCGCTCGACGCGCTCGACGGCACCGCCAGCATCGCGGCCGCCGCACCGGCCGCGAGCTGACCGCCTCCCATAAGTCTCCAAACGTACCGGGATATGACCGATAATGGTCGCCCCCAGTGACCGTTGAGGCGCTCAGCTACGCGATAGATGACGAAGACCGTCTGATCAGGGTCGACGACGGCTACTACCGCTTCGCCGCGGAGAATGGCTGGGACGGGGCAGGCGCCAGCCTCGGCCGCTCACTCTGGGACTTCGTCGCCGGCCACGAGGTGAAGAAGCTGCAGCGCCTGCTGCTGCGGCGGGTGCGCGACGGGGTGCGCGGGGTCGAGCTGTCTTTCCGCTGCGACGGCCCCGACGTCACCCGCGAAATGGACATCCGCATCGCCGCCGACAGCAGCGGCCGCGTGGTCCTGTTCTCAGCCCGCCTGCGCAACGAGGAGGAGCGGGGGGAGCCGCAGCCCCTGCTCGACCCCCGCGCCCCGCGCGACGAGGACTTCCTGACGATGTGCGCCTGGTGCGACCGCTTCCTGGTCGACGGCGAGTGGGTCGAGGTCGAGGTGGCGGCGAAGCGGCTGGAGCTCTTCCGTCGCAGCGAGATGCCGGCACTCGACCACGGCATCTGCCCCGACTGCAGCGGCACCCTGCTCGCCGCGTAGGTGGCAGGCGGCCCGCGTTCCCTATCCTTCCGCGCTCGCTGTCAAGTGCGCACTTTCCACTTTCCACCGGAACTCACGAACAGGAAATGACCCAGACCGGAACCGAAGACAACCCCGTCCGCGTCGCGATCGTCGGCGCCGGCCCCTCCGGCTTCTACGCCGCCGAGCACATCCTCAAAGACGCGGACACGCACGCCCAGGTCGACCTCTTCGACCGCCTCCCCACCCCCTTCGGCCTCGTCCGCGGCGGCGTCGCCCCCGACCACCCGAAGATCAAGTCGGTGACTCGCGTCTACGAGAAAACCGCGGCGCGCGAGGGCTTCCGCTTCTTCGGCAACGTCAAGGTCGGCCAGGACATCGAGGTCGAGGATCTCGAGCGGCACTACCACGCGATCGTCTTCACGGTCGGCTGCGAGACCGACCGTCGCCTCGGCATCCCCGGCGAGGAGCTGCCCGGCAGCCACGCCGCCACCGCCTTCGTCGGCTGGTACAACGCCCACCCCGACTACTGCGAGGAGGAGTTCGACCTCTCCTGCGAGCGAGCGGTGGTGATCGGCAACGGCAACGTGGCGATGGACGTAGCGCGGATGCTCGCCCTGACCGACCACGAGCTGCGCCAGACCGACACCGCCGACCACGCGATCGAGCTGCTCGATCGCAAGCAGATCCGCGAGATCGTCGTGCTGGGCCGCCGCGGCCCGGTGCAGGCAGCCTTCACCAACCCCGAGATCAAGGAGCTCGGCGAGATGGAGGACGCCGACGTGATCGTCGACCCGGCCGAGGTCGAGCTCGACCCGGCCAGCGCCGCCTACCTCGAGTCCGACGAAGCCGACAAGACGACCCGCGTCAACGTCGAGACGCTGCGCGAGTTCTCCCAGCACGAGCCCGAGGGCAAGCGGCAGCGGATCGTGCTCCGCTTCCTCTCCTCGCCGGTCGAGATCAAGGGCGACGGCAAGGTCGAGTCGGTCGTCGTCGGCCGCAACGAGCTGGTCGAGGAGGGCGGCAGCCTGCGGGCCAAGGACACCGGCGAGCGTGAGGAGCTCGAGTGCGGCCTGGTGCTGCGCTCGGTCGGCTACACCGGCATCCCGATCGAGGGTGTCCCCTTCGACGAGAAGCGCGGCCTGATCCTCAACGAGGGCGGCCGCGTGCTCGACTCGCACGACTCCGGCCACAAGGTCGGCCACTACACCGCTGGCTGGATCAAGCGCGGCCCCTCCGGCGTGATCGGCACCAACAAGAAAGACGCGCTGGAGACCGTCCAGCACCTGCTCGCCGATGTCGGGTCGCAGACCCTCCTCAACCCGGTGAGCCCCGACCCGTCCGCGGTCGAGGAGCTGCTCGCCGAGCGCGGAGTCCGCTATGTCAGCTTCGAGGACTGGCAGGCGATCGACCAGGCCGAGGTCGGCCGCGGCGAGCCCCACGGCCGCCCCCGGGTCAAGTTCGTCCGCGTCGAGGAGATGCTCGAGACGCTGGGCGAGAAGGTCTCCGGCTAGCGCCAGTCCGCCTGCCCACGGCGCATAGAATCCGCCCGGTGGCAGACTTGGCGGAGATCGAGGGGATGATCGCGACGGCGCTGCCCGGCGCCTCGGTCGAGGTCGTCGACGAGACCGGCGCCGGCGACCACCTGCGGGCGACCGTCTCAGCCCCCCAGTTCGAGGGCCTCTCGCGGATCGACCAGCACCGGCTGGTCAAGGCGGCAGTCAAAGCGCGCTTCGACGACGGCCAGATCCACGCCCTCAGCATCAAGACCGTGGTTCCTTAGTCGCCTACTTGGCGAAAAGGAACCACGCGATGGCGGCTCCCTACAATGCAGGCCATGGCCGATCCAGAGTTGAAGGAGAAAGTCGAGGAGCTGGTCGCGGGCAACCCCGTGCTGCTCTTCATGAAAGGGACGCCGGAGATGCCGCGCTGCGGCTTCTCGATGCGCGTGGTGCAGGTGCTCGACACGATGGACGTCGAGTACGGGGCGATCGACGTCCTCCCCATCCTGCAGCCGCTGCGCGAGGTGACCGCGGAGATCTCCGACTGGCAGACCTTCCCCCAGCTTTACGTCAACGGGGAGCTGCTCGGCGGCGCCGACATCGTCGAGGAGATGTTCGAGTCCGGCGAGCTGGCCGAGGCGCTCGGGGTCGAGCAGCCGGCCGCCGCCCCGCAGCCCGCACCTGCGCAACCTGCCGCGCCGGCCCAGTCGCCGCCCCTGCAGATCGAGTAGCCGGGGCTAGACCGCAGCCGTCTCGGCGGCGTCCTCTTTCACTTGGAAAGAGGAGCCGCAGCCGCAGGCGGCGACGACGTTGGGGTTGTTGACCTGGAAGCCGGCGCCCTGCAGACCTTCGACGTAGTCGACCTCGGAGCCGAAGACGAACTGCATGCTGACCTTGTCGACGACGACGGCGACGCCGTCGACCTCGAAGACGTGGTCGCCGTCCTTGGCCTGGTCGAAGGCGAGCGCGTACTGGAAGCCCGAGCAGCCGCCGCCGCGCACCGCGACGCGCAGGGCCTGGCCTTCGGAGTCGTCCTGGCCGCCAAGCAGCTCGCCGATCTTCGACGCCGCCTTGCCGGTCAGGGAGATCGCGTCTTGGGGGGTATCCGTCACTTCATAAAGTGTAGCGGCAGGTCTGCGAGAATCGCTGCCCCTTGACCGCCGCCGCGCCAACCGCCGTCGTCTGCGACAGCACGGCCTACCTTCCCAGCGAGCTCCTGGCCGAGCGCGACATCCAGGTCGTCAGCCTCTACGTCGCGATCGACGGCGAGCAGCAGCGCGAGACCGAAATCGGCGACTACGGCGCCTTCTTCGAGAGGCTGCGCGCCTCCGAGGACGGCGCGACGACCTCCCAGCCCTCGGTCGGCGACTTCGTCGCCGTCTACGAGCCGCTGCTCGAAGCCGATCGGGAGATCGCCTCGGTCCACATCTCGGCCGGGATCTCCGGCACCTGCGAGGCCGCCCAGCAGGCCCGCCAACGCCTCATCGACGAGGGCAAGGGAGGCGATCGGATCGAGATCTTCGACTCGCGTTCCGCGGCCGGAGGGATGGGCCTCTGCGCGCTCGGCGCCGCAGCCGCAGCCGCGTCGGGCGGCGATGCCAAGGCAGCGCTCGCGCGCGCCGAGCAGACCCGTGAGGAGCTGAAGATGTGGTTCGCGATCGACACGCTCGAGTACCTGCGGCGAGGTGGCCGGATCGGCGGCGCCAGCGCCTTCATCGGCTCGGCGCTGAAGATCAAGCCGATCCTGACGCTGGAGGAGGAGATCACCCCGGTGGAGCGGGTCCGCACCCGCGCCCGCTCGATCGAGCGCTTGCGCGACTACGCCCGCGAGCGCCACGAGTCCGGCCTCGACGCCTGGGTCGTCCAGTACATCCAGGACGACGAGACGGCCGCCGGGCTGGTCGACGACGGCCGCGAGATCTTCGGCTGCGAGCCGGCCTTCGTCTCCGAGATAGGCGCCGTCCTCGGCGCCCATGTCGGCCCCGGCCTGCTCGGAATCGGCAGCGTCAGCAAATCGGTCCTGAGCTGAGCGAGCCCCAGCGGCTCGGAGCGGCGGGTCCCGCGGCTTGGGAGCCGCGGGACCGCTCTCGGCGCTCGACTACAGCTACACGATTTCGTATGTGCCCGCGCCGCTGAGGAGGGCAGCTGTGCCGGAGACCGTGACTTTCGCGTGACCAAAACCGAAGTCAATCGTCGCTCCAGTAGGAAAGAACGTGAACTCGGTGAATTTTTTGGTTTTGTCGGCTTTCAACTCGAGCGTCGGGATTTTGAGTTCCGCGTCGACAAGCGGACACTCGCTGTCGAACGTGTAGTCGACTGTCGCGTCGGTGAAGGCGGCGCCCTCTTTGGTCACAACGCCTTCCCAGGGAAGTTTTGTCGCTTTGTCGGCCACTACTTTGCAGTCTTTCAGCATGCCTATGCCCACACAGGTCGCTGTGTCGGGTTTGTACGAGGTGACGTCAACGGCTTTGTTGTTTTTTGTGTATTTGTAGTCGTATTTCGCCGAGCATTTCATACCCGTTCCAAGCGAGTTGACTTCCAGTGGCCCTTCGAGTTCGAGTTCGATGTCTTCTCCGATCGGCGACCCTTCGTGTGTGAGTTCTCCTGTTTCGTACGCCGCGGCTGGGGTGGCGCTTGCCGCCATGAGCGCGATGCCGAGGAGCAGCAGGATCTTCTTTGTGAACATTCTTGGTCTCCCGAAATTGCTTAGAGAATTCTGAGCAAACGCTCATGAATAACAGGGGGCTATCCCCCGATCAAGGGCCGGGCCACAATTCTGCGGCCGCGGAGAACGGTGTCTCGACGAGCGCCGGCTAGCGGCGGCGGCGTAGCATCATCAGGCCGCCCAAGGCAAAGCCCGCTGCGGCGGCGCCGACGATCAGCTGGCTGCGGTGCTCGCGCACCTGACGGCGCCAGTCGGTCAGCTCGGCGACGCGTCCGCGCAGGGCTTCGACCGAGCGGCCGAGGTCCTGTCGCTGCAGGTCGATGTTGCGGCGGATCTCCGCCGGGGAGCGACCGGGGAGGCCGGTGGTCGTGGGGCGAGGGAGCTCCGGGCGACTGCTCATTTCGGCTCCCCCGCTGGCGTCGGCGTCTCGCGCTCGCCTTCCAGCGTGCTCTTGATCTGCTTCGCCTCCTCGATCGCCTGCTCGGGAACCGGCGGCGCGCCGGCCTGCACCGAGCGGTAGGCGAAGAGACCGGCACCGGCCGCGATCAACAGGAAGATCGCCGCCTCGACGAAGAAGCCCGGCCAGGCGTTGCCGTCGAAGACCTCTTCGGCCAGCAACCAGGCCACCCCCTCCATGATCAGGATCAGGGCGAGGAAGGCGAAGGTGCCGGCGGCGATGCCGACCACCGAGCCGCGCAGGATCTTGCCGACTTTCTCGCTTATCTCCGCTTTGGCGAGCTCGATCTCCTCACGGACCAGCGACGAGGCCCGTTCGGATACGTCGAAGACGAGCTCGGCGACCGAGCGGTCGTCGGGCTCGGGCGGCGGCGTCTGGGTGGAATCTGCCATCGCCATCGCCAACCTACTCTGGGGGATCCTCTTCGAAGACCCGCCGGTAGACGATCGCGGCAAGCCTCGTCGCGGCAATGCTGGCGAGCGCCCCGGCCCCGGCCAGCAGGCCGCTCCAGACGAGTCGTTTGACGATGTCGTTTTCCATGGCCGTCGGCCCGACCTTACCTATCGAGGCTCGAGGCCGTCGCAGATCGTGGCCGTGACAAGAGTCTTTGCCTGGGCGAAGTCGGTGTCGGAGGCGGGGATCAGGTCGAAGATCCAGCCCGAGAGCAGCTGCTCGATCGCCCCGTAGAAGGACATCGAGGCGAAGTTGGGGTCGATGTCGCGACGGAAGGCGTGGGTGCTCTGCCCCTCGGCGACGATCTTGGCAATCGAGTCGTAGGCGCGGCGGATCTCCGCCAGGTGGGTACGGCCGAAGGAGTTGGCGGCGCGGGTGACCTCGACGATGATCACCTTCATCAGCTCCGGGTCGTGGCGGTAGGAGTCGACGATGAAGCCGGCGACCGCCTCGAGCTTGGCACGCGGCGCCGCCTCGCTGCGATCGGCCTCCTCGATCGCCGCCAGCAGCAACGACCAGCGCTCGCTGAAGAGCTCGTTGAGGACCTCGTCCTTCGACTTGAAGTAGTGGTAGACGAGCCCATAGGCGACCCCGGCCTCGTCGGCGATGTCGGCCACGCGGGTCGAGTGAAAGCCCTGGCGGGCGAAGACGCGGATTGCCGCGTCGAGGATCTGGCGTCGCTTCTCTATCGGAGGGGCTTTTGAGGCCATCGCTAGGCGTGCACCTCCTGCAGCTGCGGCCAGACGTAGGCCTGGGGACGACGACTCGCCAGCGAGGGCAGCCGCTCCCTCGTCTGCTCCTGGACCACGAAGTCGAGCTCGGCGGCGACGAAGCACTCCTCGTCCGGCGCGGTGGCGAGCACAACGCCCCAGGGGTCGACTATCGCCGAGCGCCCGTAGGAGCTGTAGTGGGGCGGGGCCTTACCGAACTGGTTGGCGGCGACGACGAAGACCTGGTTCTCGATCGCGCGAGCCCTCAGCAGCACCTCCCAGTGATCGCGGCCGGTGGCCGCGGTGAAGGCCGAGGGGACGGCGATCAGGCGGGCGCCGCGCACGGCGAGGATCCGGTACAGCTCGGGGAAGCGCAGGTCGTAGCAGACGGTGAGACCCAGCTCGAGACCGTCGACCGACGCGGAGACGATCTCGCCGCCCGCCTGCTCGTGGTCGGACTCGCGGTACTCGACTCCGCCGGCCTCGACGTCGAACATGTGGATCTTGCGATAGATGGCGAGGTCGGAGCCGTCGGGGCCGATCAGGACCGAGGTGTTGAACGCCTTGCCACCGTCCGCGCCCCGCTCGGCGACGCTGCCGGCGAGCAGGTGGATGCCCAGCTCGCGCGCCCAGGAGCGGGCGGCGGAGAGGCTGGGCCCGTCGAGCGTCTCGGCGCCCGCCGCCATCTCCTCCCCGGCCGCGAGCAGGTTCCACTTCTCGGGCAGCGAGACGAGCTCGGCGCCGTCGGCCGCCGCGGCGCGCACCAGCCGCTCGGCGACGGCCAGGTTCCGTGCCTTGTCCCCATTCGAATTCAGCTGCACCGCTGCTGCACGCACTTCGAATCCTCCTCACTGGCTGACTGACCAGTCAATCGGTTTGGCAATGGCCAGTATAGGTGGCTGCGGGGCGTACGATTGAGGGTCTGTGAGCAGTGTGGATCGCATCGAGGTCGACGGTGAGCGCAAGCAGGTCACCGTGCTCTTCGCCGACGTCAAGGGCTCGATGGACCTGGCCGAGCAGCACGATCCGGAGGAGTGGCGCCGGATCATGCAGGGCTTCTTCTCGATCCTCGCCGACGAGGTGCGCCGCTTCGAGGGCACCGTCGACAAATTCACCGGCGACGGGATCATGGCCGTCTTCGGCGCTCCGGTCGCCCACGAGGACCACGCGCGGCGCGCCTGTTACGCGGCGCTGCGCATGCTCGACGACATCGCCGAGTACGCCGCCGAGCTGCGTCGCAAGCACGGGCTCAACTTCTCCGCCCGGATCGGGATCAACTCGGGCGAGGTGGTCGCCGGCGCAATCGGCGGGGGCGATGGGGCCTACACCGCGATCGGCCACACGGTCGGCCTGGCACAGCGGATGGAGGCGCTGGCCGAGCCGGGCAAGGCCTATCTGACCGAAGCCGCGGCGGAGCTCTCCCACGGGTTCCTCGAGCTGGAGGACCTGGGCGAGTTCGAGATCAAGGGGGCGAGCCTGCCGGTGCGCGTCTTCGAGCTGGCCGGGGTCGGCTCGGCGCGCTCGCGGCTCGACCTCTCGCGCGAGCGCGGCTTCTCGCGCTTCGTCGGCCGCAGCGAGGAGACGGCGGCGCTGGAGGAGGGTCTGGAGCGGGCCCGGGCCGGCGAGGGGGCCGCGGTCGGGATCGTCGCCGAGCCGGGGGTCGGCAAGAGCCGCCTCTGCCACGAGTTCGCCGAGCACGCACGCGCCGGGGGGGTCGAGGTCTTCGAAGCACAGGCCCAATCGCACGGACGCGAGATCCCCTTCATGCCGGTGCTGCAGATGCTGCGCGCCTACTTCGGCATAGTCGATGGCGATCCGGAGCGGATCGTCCGCGAGAAGATCGCCGGGCGGGCGCTGCTGCTCGACCCCGAGTTCGTCGACGACCTGCCGGTGCTGTTCGACTTCCTCGGCGTGCCGGACCCGGACCGACCGGCACCGCAGCTCAGTGCCGAGGCGCACCAGCGGGCGCTGCGCTCCATCGTCTGCCGCTTGGTCCGCGCCCCCAACCGTCGCGAGCCGATCGTCACCATCGTCGAGGACCTGCACTGGATCGACGAGGGCAGCGCGGCCATGCTCGGCGACCTCCTCGACGCCGTCGAGGAGACGAAGACGTTCGTCATCGTCAACTTCCGTCCCGAGTACACGCGGGGCTGGAGCGGTCCGCCGAGCTACCACGAGATCGAGCTGGAGCCGCTGGGTGCGGCGGACACGGGCGAGCTGCTGCGCGACCTGGCCGGCGAGGACCCCTCGCTCGACGGCCTCGCCGAGCTGATCCACGAGCGCACCGAGGGCAACCCGTTCTTCATCGAGGAGATCGTGCGAGCCCTCGCCGAGGCCGGCAACCTGGAGGGCGAGCGGGGCGCCTACCGGCTGGCCCGCCCGGTTGAGGACGCTGGCGTGCCGGCCAGCGTGCAGACGGTGCTGGCGGCCCGGATCGACCGGCTTCGACCCGAAGCCAAGCGGCTCCTGCAGGCGGCCTCGGTTGCCGGCAAGGAGGTCGGCGAGAGCACCCTGGGGCCGATCTCGGGCCTGACGGACCAGGGGGAGCGCGAAGCGCCGCTGCACGAGCTGATCGTCGCGGGCTTTCTCTACGAGACGGAGGTCTATCCCAGCCGCGTGTTCGCCTTCCGCCACCCGCTGACCCGGGAGGTCGCCTACGGCACCCAGCTCGCCGAGCAGCGGGCGAAGACCCACGCCGCGACGGCCCGGGCGATGGCCGAGCTCAACCCGGATCGCCAGGACGAGATGGCGGCGCTGATCTCCAGCCACATGGAGCAGGGCGGCGAGAAGCTCGAGGCGGCGAGGTGGGCCGCACGGGCCGCGCACTGGGCCGGCCACAGCCAGCCCCACGACGCCCTCCGCATGTGGCAGAGGGTGACCGACCTGGTCGAGGGCCTCGAGGAGGAGAGCGAGGAGACCGACGCGCTCGCCGTCTCCTCGCGCCTCCTACAGCTCGACTACGCCTGGCGCCTGGGGATGGAACGCGAGAGGGTCGCGCGGCTGGAGGGGGAGGCGGAGGCGATCGCGCGGAGGGTCGGCGACCTGCGCTCGCTGGCGCTGCTGCAGATGCTGCGGTTCGCCCGTCCCGGGCTCGAGCAGACGACGACGGAATGGATCGCCGGCGTCGCCGAGGCGAAACGGCTCGCCGACGAGTCTGGCGACCACCACCTCCGGGTCGCGATCCGGGCGGCGGGGGCGTACGCCTATCTCTGCGCGGCGAGGTTCGAGGACCTCGACCGGGCCGCGGACGAGGTGCTCGAGCTGGCCGGAGACGATCACAGCGTCGGCGCCGGGATCATCATCGGCTCCCCCGTGGCCTGGGCCTTCGGCGCGAAGGCGATCGTGCGGCGCGAGCGCGAAGAGCTCGCGGAGTGCGAGCGGCTGCTGGAGAGGGGGCTGCAGATCGCCGAGGAGCAGGGCGACCCGGAGACCGCGAGCTGGAACCGCGGCACGAAGACGCTGCTCTTCGCGATGCAGGGCAAGCCCGACGCCGGGGTAGCGGTGGGCCGACGCAACTGCGATCTGACCGAGCGGCTCGGCGACGTCTTCTCACGCAGCCTCGCGCTGGGGAATCTGGGCACCGCCCAGCTCGCGGCGGAGGACTACGAGGAAGCGCTGAAATCCTTCGAAGAGGCCGAGCGGCTGCACCGCGAAGCGATGGACGGCGGCGACGAGCAGGAGGCCTGGCGGGCCGCGGTGCGAGCCCAGGCCCTGACCGGCGTCGGGCGGGCCGAGGAGGCCCTTCAGCTCGCCGCTTGGGCGGCGGAGATCGCGCGCAAGCGGGAGCTCCTCTGGTCGCTGCCGCTGACGCTGCTGGCGCTTGGCCGCGCCCGCGCCGCCACCGGCCGCGAGGGCGCCCGCGAGGCGCTCGACGAGGCGGCGGCGATCGCCACGGAGACGGGCTCGCTGACGACGCTCGCCGCGGTCGAAGCCGAGCGCGAGGGGCTCGGCGCCGCTGCCCGCTAGAGGCCCATGACGCGGATCAGGATCCGGTCGAAGACGCGGGTCGGGATGAAGTACTTGAGGCGCGCCTGGACCTTGGCGTCGCGGCCCACCAGGTAGCGGGTCCGCGGCCGGCTCGCAGCGAGAGCGTGCTCGATGACGGCGGCGACCTTCTCGGCTGGGATTCCCCGATCCGCGGTGTTCCTGATCAGCTTGCGGTAGCGGGCGATCGCCTTCCCGTACAGCTCTTCGCGGGCGGGCGAGCGGGCGCCGATCTCGTCGGCCGCCTGCTCGCCACGATCCCAGATCGCCGTGGCGATCGAGCCCGGCTCGACCACCGAGACCGAGATACCGGCGCTATGCAGCTCGCGGCGGAAGACGTCCCCGACGGCCTCGATCCCGAACTTGGCCGCGTGGTAGGCGCCGGTGAACGGGAAGGCGATCCGCCCGCCGATCGAGCTGATGAAGACAATGCGTCCTCTCGCCATCCGGATCTGCGGCAGCAGCGCCTGGGTCACCGCGACCTGCGCGGTCAGGTTGACCTCGACCTGCTGCCGGAAGTCCTCAATCGGCATCGTCTCCAGCGGGCTCGGCAGGGAGACGCCGGCGTTGTTGACGAGCCCGTCGAGACCGGTGCCCCCCACCTCGGCGGCGACCCGCTCCGCCGCGGCGTCGATCTGCCCGGCGTCGGTGACGTCGAGGAGCAGCGGCACCAGCCGCTCCGAGCCGGCCGCGCGCAGGGACTCGACATCTGCCTCCTTGCGCACCCCGGCGAAGACCCGCCAGCCGGCGGCGTCGAGATGCAGCGCGGTCGCCCGCCCAATGCCCGTCGACGCCCCCGTGATCAGAACCGACTTCACGGCGCGCAGGCTACATCGCTCCGCTTCGCCGCAATCGATCAGCCAGTATTCCGCCCATGGTCGTTGCGAGGCTGGGGCTCGAAGCGCTGATCCTCGGCGTTGCCAGCGCGTGGGTGCTGTTACTGGTCCCCGCGGGGATCGTCACCCTCTTGAAGAACCGAGTTTCGCTCTTCCTCGTGGGTCTGGTCACGCTTGGCCTGACGTGGATAGTCGCGGCGGTCTCGCTCGCCCCACCGGACTCGTGGTGGGCAAGGACCTTTTACGGCAAGAAACGCCTTGCGCGGGCGGTCGACCCCATCCGCCACCCGCGGTCGCGCCGCACGGTCGTGCTGTCCGTGGCGAGCACGCTCGGCCTCGTCTTCGCTCTCGGGCTGGTCGCGGCACGGCCCTCGCCGATCCTCGGTGTGGACGGCCTGTCCCTCGGCCACTCGGTGGGCACCGGCGATCTCGCCACCACCCAGTCGTGTCTGCGCGCCGACGGCGACATCTGGACCTGCGAGCGCTATGACGATCAGCTCAGCGGCGTGGTCGAGTACATCGTCAGGGTCGATGGCTCCGGATGCTGGACAGCGCTCCGTGCGGATCCCGCTGGCGAGGAAAGCCCGGGACGCGTCTCCGGGTGCATCACGATCGTCGACCACATCTTGGGCTAGCTCGCGGTGAAGCGGGCTAACATCGCCCCCGATGGCAGAGGCAGCCTTCGTAACCGGCGGGTCGGGGTTCATCGGCGGCAAGCTGGTGGAGCGGCTGGTCAGCGAAGGTCGTCCCGTGCGGGCGCTGGCCCGCTCCGACGCCGCCGAGCGGCGCGTCGCCGAGCTGGGGGCGGAGCCGGTCCGCGGCGACATCGGCGATCGCGCCTCGCTCGCGGCCGCCACCGCCGGAACCGGCGTCGCCTTCCACCTCGCCGCCCACCTGGGCGAGTGGGGCTCGTGGGCCGACTTCGAACGGGGCAACGTCGAGGGCACCCGCAACGTGCTCGCGGCCTGCGCCGAGGCCGGCGTGCGGCGCTTCGTCCACTGCGGAACCGAGGCCGCGCTGATGGCCGGCGAGCCGCTGGTCCACGTCGACGAGACGGCGCCGCTGCGCTCCGACTCGCGGGCGCCCTACCCGGCGACCAAGGCACGGGCCGAGCGGGAGGTGCGCGATGCCAGCCGCGAGGGCTTCGAGACGGTTGCGCTGCGACCGCGCTTCGTCTGGGGCAAGGGCGACACGACGCTGCTGCCCGAGATGGTCGAGACGGTCGAAGCGGGCAAATGGGCCTGGGTCGGCGGCGGGCGCAACATCACCGACACGACCCACGTCGACAACGTCGTCGAGGGCCTGCTGCTGGCGGCCGAGAAGGGCCGGCCCGGCGAGGCGTACTTCGTCACCGACGGCGAGCCGGTCGTCTTCCGCGAGTTCGTCACGGCGCTGCTGCAGACGCAGAGGGTTGAGCCCCCCGACCGCAGCCTCCCCGCCTGGACCGCGGCGCCATTGGCCCGCGTGGCGGAGACCGCCTGGAAGGTCCTGCCACTGAGCGGCACGCCGCCGATGACCACCTTCCGCTCCTGGCTCCTCACGCAGGAGTGCACGATCGACATCTCCAAGGCCCGTGCCGAGCTCGGCTACCAGCCGATCGTCAGCCACGAGCAGGGCCTAGCCGAGCTGCGGAACGCCAACTGAGCGCCGAGCTCTCAGTTACCCGCCCATAGGACGGGAAAGCGAGAGCTCGTTAGCCGCGGCCGGCGCGGTGGCGCTCCAGCTCCGCCACCAGCAACTTCGTGTGCAGGGCGGCTATGAGGTCTTGGAGGGGCTGGGAGCCGGATTCGAGCATCTCGACCACGCGCTCCGGTGGGACCTCGCCGGCTAGGCGGTCCATCACCATCTCGACCTCCTGGCCAACCAGCTCTTCGAGCGCCTTCTTGTAGCGCAGCGTGTCGTAGACGGTGAAGCCGATCTGCTCGTCGTAGCCGCCGGCACGGAAGCGGCCGATCGCCTCGATGATCTTGATGTCCGAAGGCGAGTAGCCACGGCTGTTGGGGCTGAGGACCTCGATCTCCTCGAGCCGGTCGAGCACCTCCTTGGGGACGCCGTAGCGCTCGCGGACCTCGGCGGCGCTGGTGCGGGTTCGCTCGCCGCCGAGGGCGCGCTCGAGGATGCGATCCTCCAGCTCGACCAGGGCGCGGGCTCGCTCGGGGTCCTCGTCGAGCACCGACTTGATCGCCTTCAGCGGCATGAAGCGCTCCTCCTGCAGCTGCTTGATCAGCCTGATCCGGTCGACGAACTCGGGCGAGTAGTAGGCCATGTTGCGGCTCGTCTTCACCGGCTCGGGCAAGAGTCCCTCGCGCAGGTAGTGCTTGATCGTCGGCACCGGCACGCCGGAGGCCTCGGCCAGCTCCCCCATCCGCAGCAGCTCCTTCTCCGCCTTGGCGGCCATGGCCCTAGGCCCGGAAAGTGGTCGCGGAGTCGGCACTCGGCCCCGCGGCGGCGCCCGACTCCTTCATCGCCGCGATCTCCTCGTCGGAGTAGCCGGCCTCGCGCAGGACCTCGTCGGTGTGCTCGCCGAAAGCCGGCGCCGGCCGGGTCGGGTCGCCCGGGGTGCGGCTCATCTTCACCGGCACGCCGAGCTGGCGCACCGTTCCCAGGCCCGGCTGCTCGACCTCGGTCACCATCCCGCGGGCGCGGACCAGCTCGGAGTCGAGCGCCTCGCCGAGGTCGAGGACCGGCTCGATGCAGCTGTCGTGCTCGTCGTTGAAGGCGAGCCACTCGTCGCGCGTGCGCGAGCGGAAGACCTCGGCCACCTCGCGCCAGGCGTCTGACCCCGGCGCCTCGAACTGCACCTCGACCAGGTCGGGGCGCTCGACGCCGTTGCAGAAGGCGGCCCAGAACTTCGGCTCCAGCGCACCGCAGGTGACCCAGCCGTCGGCGGCCTCGTAGGGGAAGTAGCAGAGCAGCCCGCCGGCCAGCTGCTGCTCGCCGCGCCGCGGCTCCTCGCCGTCGCAGAAGTAGCGGCCGGCGACAAGTGCCAGCCAGGAGAGCGCCCCGTCGGCCATCGAGATATCGACCATCTGCCCCTCGCCGGAGCGGCGGCGCTCGTGCAGCGCCGCCATCACGCCGAAGGCGGCCATCAGGGCACCGCCGCCGAGGTCGGCGATCTGCCCGCCCGACTGCACCGGCGGGCCGTCCTTGGCACCGGTCAGGCCGAGCAGGCCGACGAGGCCGAGGTAGTTCATGTCGTGGCCAGCGCGCTCGGTGTAGGGGCCGTCCTGGCCGTAGCCGGTGATCGCGCAGAAGACGATCGCCGGGTTGGCCTCGCGCATGCGCTCGTAGCCGACACCGAGCCGGTCGAGCACGCCGGGGCGGAAGCCGTCGAGGACGACGTCGTATTGCTCGACCAAGCGCAGCAGCGCCTCGCGTCCGGCCTCGCTCTTGAGATCGAGGCGAACCGAGCGCTTGCCGCGGTTGAGCGCCAGGTAGAGCGAAGAGCGGGTGCCCAGCTCCTGCTGGTCCTCGTCGCCGTAGTAGGGCGGTGCCCAGCGGATGTAGTCGCCCATGCCCGTGTCCTCGACCTTCAGCACCTCGGCGCCGAGGTCGGCGAGCAGCAGCGAGCAGAAGCCGCCTGGCAGGAGCCGGGTCAGGTCGAGGACCTTGACGTCGCTAAGCGGCAGATCGCTCACGCTTGGGAACTCCCAGCAGCTCGCGAGCCTCGGCCACGGTGGCGGCGCGCCGACCGACGTCCTCGGCCATCTGGCGCGCCTTGGCGATCAGCTCGCCGTTCGACTTCGCCATCTCGCCGTTTGGCAGGTAGAGGTTGTCCTCGACCCCGGCGCGGACGTTGCCGCCCAGCACCAGCGCCGCGCCGAGCAGCTTCCACTGGTCGCGGGAGATGCCGATCGTCTGCCACTGGTTCTCGCCCTCGGCGCCGCCGGGGATCTGCTCCGACATGAAGGCGACGTTGCGCGCGGTCGGCCGGATGCCGCCGTTGACCCCCATCACCAGCGAGATCTGCAGCGGCGTCCGCTCCAGCAGCCCCATGTCGATCAACGGATCGAGGTTGGCGACGTGGCCGGCGTCGAAGCACTCGTGCTCGGGCTTGATGCCCAGCTCCTTCATCGCCGTGAGGAACTCGATGATCGTGTCGAAGCTGTTCTCGAAGACGGCCTTGAAGACGAAGTCCTTGCGCCGCGAGCTGTACTTGGCGTAGTTCATCGAGGACATGTTCAGCGCGGCGACGTCGGGCCTGCACTCGCGCAGGTACTCGATCCGCTTCTCGATCGGGATGCCGATCGCACCGGTCGAGTAGTTGACGATCACGTCGCCGACCTCGGCCAGGATCGCCTCGGTGATCGCGCGGAAGTCCTCGACCTCGTAGGAGGGCGTGCCGTCGGGTTTGCGCGCGTGGATGTGGATCTGCGAGGCGCCCTCGTCGACCGCCCGCCGCGCCTCCGCCGCGTACTCCTCCGGCGTGTAAGGGATCGCCGGGCACTGGTCGCGGTTGGCGATCACGCCGGAGATCGAGCAGCTGATCACCACCGGATCGCCGAACGAGCTCATCGTCCCTCCTTCCGGTGTTCGTTGTCTACGTATAGCGTGGAAAAGGCACACGGGAACGTCATACCGGCATCACCCCGTGGCGTTTCTTCGGCTTGGTCACGTGTTTGTTCTTCGCCATGCGCAGAGCCTTGACGATCGTCGGGCGCGTCTCGCGCGGGTCGATGATGTCGTCGATCACCGCGTTGCCCGCGGCGATGTAGGGGTCGATCTGCTCGCGGACCGCGTTCAGCATCGCCTCGCGGGTGGCGTCCGGGTCGTCGGAGGCCTCGATCGCGGAGCGGCCGATGATGTTGACCGCCCCCTCCGCCCCCATCACCGAGATCTCGGCCCCGGGCCAGGCGACGATCAGGTCGGGCTCGTACGCCTTGCCGCACATCACGTAGTAGCCGGCGCCGTAGGCCTTGCGCACGATCACCGTCACCTTCGGCACCGTGGCGCGGCTGACCGCGTAGAGCATCTTCGCCCCGTGGCGGATGATCCCGGCGTGCTCGACTTTGGCGCCGACCATGAAGCCGGGCACGTCCTGGAGGAAGACGAGCGGCACGTTGAAGGCGTCGCAGAGGTTGATGAAGCGGGCCGCCTTGTCGGCTGAGTCGTTGTCGAGGATGCCGGCGAGCTGCTTGGGCTGGTTGGCGACGATCCCGACCGGCTGGCCGCCGAAGCGGGCGAAGCAGGTGATCAGCGTCTTGGCGAACTTCGGCTTGATGTCGAACCACTCGCCGTCGTCGACGATCTCGCCGATCACGTCGTACATGTCGTAGGGCTGGCGCGAGGACTCGGGGACGATCTCCAGCAGCTTCTCTGACATGCGGTCGTCGGGGTCGGCGGTCGGGACGACCGGGGGCTTCTGCTCGCAGTTGGAGGGGAAGTAGGAGAGGTACTGCTTGACCTTCTCGATGCACTCGGGGTCGTCCTTGACCTCGAGGTCGCCGACGCCCGACTTGCGGCAGTGGACCTTGGCCCCGCCCAGCTCCTCCATCGTGATGTCCTCGCCGGTGACCGCTTTGGTCAGGTGCGGGCCGGCGAGCGCCATCGCGCCCTGGCCGGAGACCATCGGCACGAAGTCCGAGAGCGCCGGGATGTAGGCGGTGCCCGCTGCGCAGGGGCCCATCATCGCCGCGACCATCGGGATCACGCCCGACATTTCGACCTCCTCGCGGAAGAGGTGGCCGGAGCCGGCGAAGAGCGAGCCCGCCGCCTCCTGGATGCGGGCGCCGGCCGAGTCGAGCAGCCAGACGAAGGGCATCCGCTTGGAGAGCGCCATCTCGCGCAGGCGGGTCACCTTGAGCTCGCCGGTCATCCCCATCGAGCCGGCCATCACGGTGAAGTCGTAGGCGGCGACGCAGCAGGGGCGGCCGTCGATGTCGCCCCAGCCGGTGATCACGCCGTCGGCCGGTGCCTCTTTGCCCTCCATCGCCCGCTGGGCGAAGTGGGGGCGGCCGTGGACGCCCATCTCGACGAAGGTGCCCTCGTCGACCAGCAGCTCGATCCGCTCTCGCGCGGTCAGCTTGCCGCGCTCGTGCTGCTTGGCGATCTTCTCCTCGCCGCCGCCCAGCTTGGCCTTCTCGCGCCGCTCGTGCAGCTGCTCGGTCAGCTCGCCCAGCGGCGCCACGCCTGGCAACAGGTGCTTGGACTCTTGCTCGGTGCTCCCCACTATCTCCCCTTCCACTGCGGCTCGCGTTTCTCGAAGAATGCGCTGACGCCCTCGACGATGTCCTCGGTCGAGAAGGTCAGCGAGAGCTGCGAGCGCAGGTACTCGAGCGCGTCGTCGACCGCCATGTCCTGCTGGCGGTACATCGCGTCGTGGCCGAGTCGCATCAGCACCGGGCTCTTGGAGGCGAGCTTGCCCGCCCACTCGGCGACCGCGGCGTCGAACTCTCCGGCCGGCACGACCTTGTTCGCGAGCCCGTACTCGACCGCCTGCTCGGCGCTCAGCCGCTCGCCCAAGAGCATCATCTCGTTGACCTTCTTGCGCGGGACGTTGCGGTAGATGATCGCCATGATCATGTAGGGGAAGGCGCCGACGTTGATCTCCGGCGTGCCGAAGGTGGCGCCCTCTTTGGCGATCAGCAGGTCGCAGGAGAGGGCGAGGCCCATCCCTCCGGCCAGCACGTGGCCGTTGGCGGCGCAGAGCGAGGGCTTGCCCAGGCGCGGCATCAGGCGGAAAAAATCAAGGAAGAGGTCGGTAGCAAAATGTTTCGAAACAAGCGGAGCATCAGCAGCGAAACCGCCGAGATCCGCACCTGCGCAGAAGACTTTGTCGCCAGCCCCGGTTAGAACAACAGCACGTACACCCTCGTCGTCGCGCGCCCGCTTCATCGCGTCGACCAGCTCGGTCAACATCTGGCCGGAGAGCATGTTGCGCTTCTCCGGGTTGTTGAGGGTCACGGTCGCGACCCCGTCGGCGACCTCGTACTTGACGACCTCGTAGTCCATCCCGCCGGACCATAGCCGACTGGCCCTTGTGTTGGAAGTGGGAAGTGCTACTGTCCACTTGGCTTCGGGCGGCCGCTGCCGCCCTACTGGACAGCGAACGGAGGAGAGAACCAGTGGCGACCGCGACGACCAACGGCTCCAAAGTCATCAAGCCCGACCACGCGGCCGAGCGCAAGCACATGATCTTCACGCAGGAGCACGAAGACCTGCGCGAGTCGATGCAGGCCTGGGTTCAGAAAGAGCTCTGGCCCCACCGCAACGAGTGGGAGGAGACCACCTGGCCGCGCGAGATCATGAAGCGGGCGGGCGACCTCGGCTTCCTCGGCCTCTGCTTCCCGGAGGAGTACGGCGGACAGGGAGGCGACTACTACTACTCGATGGTCCGCTCGGAGTGCATGAGCTACTCCGGCTCGGGCGGGCTCAACATGGGCTTCGTCGTCCACACCGACATGGTGCTGCCGCCGATCGAGATGCTCGGCACCGACGAGCTCAAGCAGCGCTACCTGCCGCCGGCGATCCGCGGTGAGAAGATCGGCTGCCTGGGGATCACCGAGCCCGAGGCGGGCTCCGACGTCGCCGGCATCCGCACCAGCGCGATCCGCGACGGCGACGAATTCGTCGTCAACGGCTCGAAGACGTTCATCACCAACGGCGCCCGCGCCGACTTCATCGTCCTCGTCGTCAAGACCGACCCCGAGAAAGCCCACGACGGGATGAGCCTGCTGGTCGTCGACCTGCGTGACGACGACGGCAACACCGTGCCCGGCTTCAGCGTCTCGCGCAAGCTGGAGAAGATGGGCATGCACTCCTCCGACACCGCCGAACTGGCCTTCGAGGACGTGCGGGTCCCGGTCGAGAACCTGCTCGGCGAGGAAGGCAAGGGCTTCTACCACATCGCCTGGGAGCTTCAGAGCGAGCGGATGGTCGCCTGCGCCGGCGCCGTCGCGGGGGCGCAGAGGATGTTCGACCGCACCCTCGAGTACGCCAAGGAGCGCAAGGCCTTCGGCCGCTCGATCGGCAACTTCCAGGTGATCCGCCACAAGTTCGCCGAGATGGCGACGAAGATCGAGGCGGCCCGCCAGTTCACCTACGCGACCGCCTGGCGCTACGCCAACGGCGAGTACCCGGTGCGCGAGATCTCCGAGTGCAAGCTCTACACCTCGCGGATCGCCTGCGAGGTCGCCGACGAGTGCATCCAGATCCACGGCGGCTACGGCTACATGAAGGAGTACGAGATCGAGCGGGCCTACCGCGACGTGCGGCTCAACCGGATCGGCGCCGGCACCGACGAGATCATGCTCGAGGTGATCGGCCGCAGCTACGGGCTGTAGGGGGTCCCGGCGGCGCCCGCCTCAAGCGCGGGCGCCGAGACCGGCCTCGGCGCCCTCTTCGAGGCGCCGGTGGACCTGCTGGATCGCGATCGAGCCCTCGCCGACCGCGGAGGCGACCCGCTTGACGGCGCCGTGGCGAACGTCGCCGACGGCGAAGACACCCGGCAGGCTCGTCTCGAGCATCTGGCGCTCGGCGGGACGAGCTTCACTTTTGGCCCCAGTGAGGGGCTCAACGTGAAGCTCGTCTGCGACATCGCGTCCCGTCAGGACGTAACCCCAGTCGTCGCGCTCGATCTCATCGGGCAGCCACTCGGTGCCGGGGCGGGCGCCGATCAGGACGAAGAGGGCGTTGGCGGCAACGCTCGAGGTCGCACCGGAGGCGCAGTCGCGAAGGGCCAGGTCCTCCAGCCTCCCCTCGCCCTCGCCGCCGGCCACCTCGGTTCCCAGCATCACCTCGATGTTGTCCGCGGCGTCGATCGCGTCGCGCAGGTAGCTCGACATGCTGGCGGCGAGCGAGGGGCCGCGCACGATCAGGGTCACCTGCTCAGCCCAGCGGCAGAGGTGCATCGCCGCCTGCCCGGCGGAGTTGCCGCCGCCGACGACGAAGACGCGCTGTCCGGCGAGCGCTTTCGCCTCCGCGGCGGAGGCTCCGTAGAAGACGCCGGCGCCCTCGAACGCCGCCAGCGAGGGGATCTCCAGCCGCCGGTAGGAGACGCCGGAGGCGAGCACGACCGCGGCGGCCTCGAACTCGGCGCCGTCGGCGGTGCGCAGCGTCTGCCTCCCCTCGCCCGGCCGCAGCTCGACCACCTCTCGCATCAGCAGGAACGACGTGCCGAAGACCCACGCCTGCTGGTAGGCGCGCTGGGCCAACTCGGTGCCGCTCACCCCGCGCGAGAAGCCGAGATAGTTGCGGATCAGCGAGCTGGAGCCCGCCTGCCCGCCGATCGCCTCGCGCTCGACCACCAGCGCCCGCATCCCCTCCGAGGAGGCGTAGACGGCGGCCGCCAGGCCAGCCGGGCCGGCGCCGATCACGACCACGTCGAACTCGCGCTCGGCGGTCAGCTCGGTACTAACCCCGAAGGCCGCCGCGATCTCCACGTTGGAGGGATCGACGAGGATCTGGCCGTGGCGGATCCGAGCGACCGGGAGCGAGCCGTCCGTCCGGCCCGCCTCCTCGAGCAGGGCGCGGCCGGGCGCCGAGTCCGGCGCGTGGCAGGCGTAGGGGACGCCGTTGCGGCTGAGCAGGTCGTGCAGCTCGTGGGTGCGCGGCGAGCCGGGCTCTGCGACCAGCTCCATCTCGCCCTGCAAAGGCGACTCCGCCCGCGCCCACTCGAAGAGAAGCTCACCTACCGTGCGGTGGAAGAGCTCGTCGGGCGAGCGCTGCGGCTTCAGCACGTAGTAGTCGATGCGGCCGAGCGCCATTGCCTCGAAGATCGCCTCGGCGGTCTCGGAGTCGCCCCAGGCTCCCCACTCGATCAGCAGGCCGCGCTTGGCGCTCGGGTGCAGCGCCTTGACCCGCGCGAGCAGCTCCGCCCCGGTCGTCGCCCCCCCCAGCCACTGGTCGGCAAGCACGAGGGCGACCGGCGCGCCCGACTCGCGCAGCGCCTCCAGCTCGCGCAGCGCGGCGGCGGCGGAGCGCTCGACTCGCACGTCGTAGTCCTGCCCGTAGCGCTTCTCCAGCTCCTCGCCGGTGCGGTCGAGGCAGCCAGCGTCCTCGTCTATCGCGAGCAACACCGGCAGTCCCATGCAGCGATGGTAGCGGCGAGTCGGCTAGCGTCTTCCCGGTGACCGTGATCAAGGACAGCGGTGCGCGGGCGACGCTGCCGCCCTTCGGCGAGGAGCACGAGGAGCTGCGCGAGACCGTGCGGCGCTTCGTCTCCAAGGAGATCGCGCCGAACGTCGACGAGTGGGAGGCGGCGCGCGAATTCCCCCGTGACCTCTACGGCCGCTGCGCCGAGCTCGGCTTCCTCGGGCTGAAGTTCCCGGAGGAGTACGGCGGCCAGGGCGGCACCCATCTGCACGACGCGATCTGGGTCGAGGAGCTTGCCCGCTCGGGCGGCTCGGGCGGCGTCGCCGCCGGCCTCAACGCCCACACCTCGATCGCGATGCCGCCGATCTTCAACTTCGGCACGGAAGAGCAGAAGCAGCGCTGGCTCGTCCCCGGCATTGCCGGCGAGAAGATCGGCGCGCTCGGCATCACCGAGCCTGGAGCCGGCTCCGACGTCGCCGGGATATCGACCTTCGCCGAGCGGGTCGACGGCGGCTACGTCGTCAACGGCTCCAAGACCTTCATCACCAACGGCGTCCGCGCCGACTTCCTCGTCTGCGCCTGCAAGACGACGCAGGAGGGCGGCCACCACGGCATCTCCTTCCTCGTGCTGGAGCGCGAGATGCCCGGCTACGAGGTCGCGCAGAAGCTGGAGAAGCTCGGCTGGCACTCCTCCGACACGGGAGAGCTCGCCTTCACCGACGTCGAGGTGCCCGAGGAGAACCTGCTCGGCGGGGAGAACGAGGGCTTCAAGCTGATCATGGCCAACTTCGCCTGGGAGCGGCTGCTGATGGCGATCGGCGCCGTGGGCGCGATGCAGAGGCTGATCGAGAGGACCGTCGAGTACGCGCTCGATCGCAAGGCCTTCGGCCGCCCGATCGGCAATTTCCAGACGATCCGTCACAAGGTGGCGGAGATGGCGACCCAGGCCGAAGCCGCCAAAGCGATCACCTACAACGCCCTGCGCCTCTTCTACGAGGGGCAGGACTGCATCAAGGAGGTGACGATGGCCAAGCTCGCCACCCAGCGCACCGTCCTCGAGATAGCCGACGAGTCCCTCCAGATCCACGGCGGCTACGGCTACATGCGCGAGTACGGCATCGAGCGAGCCGTCCGCGACGCCCGCCTCGGCCCAATAGGCGGCGGCACCGACGAGATCATGAAGGAGATCCTCGGCAAGCAGCTGGGGTTGTAAGGCTCCCGCTAGCGGCCCGGCGAGCGGGCGCAATCCCGGACGATCAGTCGGCGATGTCCAGTACGTCCATGCGGACGATCAGGCGGTCCTTCAGCTGGTAGCGGTGGAGCACGCGGGCGTCGGCTTGGAGCTCGTTCGTCTTCGCGTCGCGGACCGCTTGGTGGACCGTCACCGCGACGCTGCCGTCGGGGTCGTGGTGGAAGCCCTGCGGCTCGACCGTGCTCGAGATCGACTCGAACTGGCGCCGCCAGTACTTGGCGACCGCGTCGCGGCCGACGACCCGGCCGCCCTCCCAGGCGTTGGGCCAGTCGACGTCGGGGTGCATCAGCTCCAGCGCCGCCTCGACGTCGCGGGCGTTGAAGGCGCGGTATGCCGCGCGCAGGACTTCCTCGGCCTCGTCCGTCGTCACTCGACGATAGTAGAGCCCAAGCCGCGCTAACTTCCGGGAACCGACCCACAGCAAAGGAGACCCATGCTGTCCTGGCTGGCCAAGAAGATGATCGCTCGCAACATGGCGAAGGCGAGCGCCGGCGACATCGGGCCGACGCTGCGCATGGACGCCGAGGACGTCAAGTTCCGCTTCCCCGGCGACAGCTCCTGGGGAGGCGAGTTCGACGGCAAGGCCGAGCTGGAGCCCTGGCTGCGGCGCTTCGCCGATACCGGCCTGCAGATCCACCCCGACGAGGTCGTGCTCAAGGGCTTCCCCTGGAAGCAGACGATCTGCATCCGCGGCAGCGACCATCTCGACTCGCCGCAGGGCGAGCGCGTCTACGAGAACCGCTACGTGATCTGGGGCCACATTTCGTGGGGCAAGCTGCGCGATTACGAGGTCTACGAGGACACGCAGAAATCGAAGGCGCTCGACGAGTACCTCGCCTCGGTCGGCGATCCGCTCGCCCAGCGGGCGGTCGGCGGCTCATGAGCCACGCCCCCGCCACGCCGACCGTCCGGCGCGACGCTCACCTCAACCTGATCGACAGCTCGCGGCAGCTGTTCGAGCTCGACCCCGGGGCGGAGATAGAGGCCGGCGCGGGCTGGGTCTTCGGCGCCGGCCGCTCGACCCACCCGTTGATCTCCAATGCCGCGTTCCGGGCCGACGACGACCTCGACCCGGGCGAGTTCCTCGAGCGAGCGCGCGCCTTCTTTGCCGCAAGGAGCCGCGGCTTCGCCGTCTGGGTTCGCGGCGATACGCCGGAGGACGAGGACCTGACCGCCGCTGCGGAGACGGCGGGCTTCAAGCAGGTCTTCGCGATGCCCGAGATGGTGTTCGGCGAGCGGGCGAAGGAGCTCCCGCCTCCGGACGGAGTCGAGATGAGCAGGGTCTCCTCCGCCGCGGACGCCGACGACTACTGGCGGGTGGCGATCGAGGCCTACGCCGATAACGGCTTCCCGCCGGAGATCTTCGCCTACTACGAGAACCACGACGGCCTCTCCGCCGCCAACGCCGCCGCCTTCCTCGCCCGCGTCGACGGCCGGCCGGCCGGCATCTCGATGACGATCGTCACCCGCAGCGTCGCCGGCATCTACTGGGTCGGCAGCACCGCCGAGGCCAGGGGCCGGGGGCTGGGATCGGCGGTGACCGCGGCGGCGGTCAACGCCGGGTTCGACCTGGGCGCCGGGATCGCCTCGCTCCAGGCCTCGCCGATGGGCGAGAACCTCTACCGCCGGATGGGCTTCGAGACGATCTTCGACTACAGGCTGTTCGCCTCCCCACCTCCCAAGGCCGGCAAATGAAGCAGCGAGTCAACCTGATCACCCTCGGCGTCGCCGACCTCGCCCGGGCGCGGCGCTTCTACGAGGCACTCGGCTGGACGACCGGTGCCGACCCCGGCGACGACGTCGTCTTCTTCCAGGCGGGCGGGACGGTCGTGGCCCTCTGGGACCGGGCGCGACTGGCGGAGGACAGCCGCGTCGAGGACTCGCCCGGCTGGGGCGGCATCGCCCTGGCGGTCAACTTCGGCTCGCGCGCCGAGGTCGACGCGGTCACCGAGGAGGCGCGCAAGGCGGGTGGGCGAATCGGCCGCGAGCCGGCCGAGACCTTCTGGGGCGGCTACAGCGCCGTCTTCGTCGACCCCGACGGTCACCCTTGGGAGGTCGCCCACAACCCCCACTGGACCGTCACCGCGGATGGTGGCGTCGAACTCGGCGCGACCGATTGACCGCCCCCCATACGATCCCGGCGTGATCTACCTGCTGCGACACGGCGACGCCGAGCGGAGCGATGGCGACGACGCGGCGCGACGACTCACCGCCAAGGGCGAGCGGCAGTCGGAGGCCGCGGGGAGGGCGCTGGCGGCGCTCGGAGCGACGATCGACGCCTGCCTGACAAGTCCGAAGGTGCGGGCCGCCGATACCGCGCGGCTGGCCTGCGGGGCGCTCGGGATCGCGCCCGAGATAGCCGAGGAGCTGCGCGGGGGCGGCTTCGACTCCGCCAGCCTTGCCGCCGGCCGCGGCGAGACGCTGCTGGTCGGCCACGAGCCGGACTTCTCCAACGAGATCGCGCGCCTCACCGGCGCCCGGGCGAAGCTGCGCAAGGGCGGCCTCGCGATCGTCGACGGCAACACGCTGGTGGCTCTGCTGCGACCGGACGACCTGGCCGCGATCGCCGCCTCGCAAGGCTGACCGAGCGCCCGCTGCGCGGCTGTGCCCCGGCCGCCCATGGGAGGTGAAGCAGCCGGGGCACAACACTGGCGGGCCAGTCGTCCCGCTGCGCGGCGTATTGTCTATCAGACACATAGGTTCGAATCGCGACCGACCCGGCCTCGGCGACGACAAGCACCGCCGCGAGCCGCGATCGACGTCACTCATACAAGTCAACAGCCTCGGCGCTGGCCATCCCCCAGCCCAGATGCGACCGATTGGCCAGTCAACCAGGATGGCCCCGTTGCATGTAGCCTCCCCGGCCGACTTCACGACCTAGAAGGAGAACGGAGACCGATGGGACTTCTTGATGGGAAAGCGGCGATCGTCACCGGCTCGGCGCGGGGAATCGGCCGCGCCACCGCGGAGCTGTTCGCCAGCGAGGGCGCCAAGGTTCTGATCAACGACCTCGATGCCGACGTCGCCGAACAGGCCGCCGGCGAGATCGACGGCGAGACGGCCGTCCACGCGGGCGACCTGACCAAGCCCGATGCGGCCGACCAGCTGGTCGCCGCCGGCGTCGACGCCTTCGGCGCGATCGACATCGTCGTCAACAACGCCGGCTACACCTGGGACGGCGTCGCCCACCGCATGACCGACGAGCAGTTCCAGGCGATGCTCGACATCCACACCGTGGCTCCCTTCCGCGTCGCTCGGGCAATGGCGCCGCACTGGCGCGAGGCGGCCAAGGCGGAGCGAGGCGAAGACAAGGAGGTCTTCCGCAAGCTGATCAACATCTCCTCGACCTCGGGGACGATGGGCAACGCTGGCCAGATCAACTACTCGGCCGCCAAGATGGCCGTCGTCGGCATGACCAAAACCCTGGCCAAGGAGTGGGGCCAGTTCAAGATCAACGTCAACGCGGTCGCCTTCGGCTTCGTCGAAACCAGGCTGACCGCCGCCAAAGAGGAGGGCGGCGAGATGACCGCCCCCGGCGGCGAGAAGATCGAGCTCGGCATCCCAGAGCAGATGCGGGCGATGGCTTCGGCGATCATCCCGCTCGGTCGCCCGGCGACGCCGATCGAGGCCTCGGGCCCGGTCCTCTTCCTCGCCTCGCCCCTGGCCAACTACGTGCACGGCCAGGTGCTGAACGTCACCGGCGGCATGTTCGGAGGGATGTACACCTGAGCTCTGGCGCGGCAGAGGGCAGGTCGCAGGTCCGCTACCTCGATCTGGCAGACCGGATCTGGCCTGTCCTCCGCCGCGTCACCGACGTCCAGACGTTCCTCTACCGAGTCTCGGGAGGGCGTCTCGCAAATGGCATTCCCGGGGTTCCGGGAGTGCGGGGAAAGATCCTCTTGCTCGACCACGTCGGGGCCAAGAGCGGCACGAAGCGCACGGCTCCCCTGCTCTACTTCCGCGATGGCGACAACGTCGTCCTCGTCGCCTCCAAAGGCGGCTTTCCCAAGCACCCGGCCTGGTACCACAACCTGATGGCCAACCCGGACACCGTGGTCCAGATCGGCAGGGAGCGCCGGCGCGTCCACGCTCGCGTCGCCAACCCGGAGGAGCGCGGGCGCCTCTGGCCAGCCGCGGTCAGGGAGTACCGCGGATACGCCGACTACCAGGCGCGCAGCAAGGGACGCGAAATCCCCCTGGTCGTCCTCGAGCCGCGCAGCTAGCGCGGCGAGGCTCAGCCCTTCGGGCGACGCTCCTCGGCCACCGGCTCGCCGCCCTCGCCGACGATCGCCTGCGGCGGCCAGGGGCCGGCCCAGTTGTCGCGGGCGCCGTCGATCGTGATCGTCGTGCCGGAGACGAAGTCGCCGGCCGGCGAGGCCAGGTAGGCGACCAGCCAGGCCATCTCCTCGGCCCGGCCGGCCCTCCCGATCGGGATCGAGCGCTCGAGGTTGTCGACGACGACCTGGGGATACTTGGTCAGCAGCGTCTCGGTGGCGAACTGGCCGGCGGCGAGGGCGCAGGTCCTGACCCCGAAGCGGGCCCACTCGACCGCCAGCGTCCGCATCATGTTCTCGACCGCGGCGCGCGCGGCGCCGGAGTGAACCATCCCCGGCATTCCGTGATGGGGCGAGAGGGTGACGCTGAGCACCTTGCCGCCGCCCTGCGGGATGAAGGCCTTGGTTGCCGCGGCGTGGGTCATCAGCCAGGTGCCCTGCACGTTCAGCTCGATCACCGTGCGGAAGCCCTTCGGCGTGATCGACTCGGCCGGGGCGAGGAACTGGCCACCGGCGTTGTTGACGAGGACGTCGAGCCGCTCGTGGCGCTCCAAGAGGCCGTCGAAGAGTCGCTCGACGGCCTCCTCGTCGCGAATGTCCATCGCCTCGTGCTCGAAGGAGCCGGGCAGGCCCGCTGCCAAACCGGCGGTCTCGGCGAGCGGCTCCTCGCGGCGGCCGCAGCCGACCACCGTCGCGCCGAGACGGACCAGCTCCAGCGCCGTCTCCCGCCCCAGGCCGCTGCCGGCACCGGAGACCAGGCAGACCTGGCCGTCGAGCAAGCCGTCCCTGAAGATCTGCGAATGGGCGCTCTCAGCCATCGGCGCCCCAAGCCTATAGACGACCTCGACCCAGGTAATGTGACCCGGCGATGAAGGTGCACGTGGAGGCGAAACCGCTGCACGAGCCGCTCGCGGGCGGCACGCCGGGGGCATCGGTCGAGCGTCGAGCCGTTGATCGCCGGCCACGTCACTTGGTCGCGCTCGATGATGGAGAGCCCCGGCGGGCCGCTTCCTCACCCTGAAGCTGCTGCGTGCCCTGATCGGCGGCCAGCCGGCGATGACGGTCCCCTGCCCGGCCTTCCTGATCCGCCACCCCAGCGCCGGCGCGATCCTCGTCGACACCGGCCTGCACCCCTCGATCGCCACCGACGGAGAGGAGAACTTCGGCCGGCATCGGCGCCCGCATCGGCAAGCCCTCGCTCGAGCCGGGCAGCGACGTGCCGGCCCAGCTGCGCGCGCGCAACCTCGACGCCGGCGAGATCCCGGTCGTCGTGATGACCCACATGCACCTCGACCACACCTCGGCGATCTCGGAGTTCCCGAGCTCGACCTTCGTCGTCAGCGAGCTTGAGTGGGAGGCGGCGACCGTTGGCCCCAAACCCCTGCTGAACGGCTACCGGCGAGCCCACTTCGACTATGCCTTCGACTACCGCACGGTCGACTTCGACCGCGGCGGGATCGACTCATACGCCAGCTTCGGCCGCTGCTTCGACCTCTTCGGCGACGGCTCGATCCGGCTCGCCTACACGCCCGGCCACAGCGCCGGCCACATGTCGGTGATCGCCCGGCTCAAGGAGCACGACTTCGTCATCGGCGGCGACGCCACCTACACGCAGGGCCAGCTAGACGGCAGCGCGCCGCTTGCCCCCCGCCCCTTCGACGCCCACAACTACCGGCGCTCGCTGCAGGAGCTGAAGCTGTTCCGTCGCGAGTACCCGAACGCGATAGTCACGCCGGGGCACGATCCGAGCTTCTTCGAGAAGCTCGGTGACCGTTACGAGTAGCCAGCCCCTCGTACATCTCCCGCACCTGGTCGAAGACCTCGCTCGCAGCCTCGAGCTGGCGCTCGCGGCTCGGCGACTCCTCGACCGGGAAGGTGATCGGCTCGCCGAACTGGACCGTGACCTTCGGGAAGCGGAAACGTTTCCAGCGCCGGACCTTGGCCGAGCCGTATATCGGCGACCGGGACCATCGGCACACCCGACTCCAGCGCGATGCGGCCGATGCCCGGTTTGGCCTCGCCCAGCTCACCGCTGCGCGAACGGCCGCCCTCGGCGTAGACGAGCAGCATCCCTTCCTGCTCGAGGATCGTGAAGGCCGTCTTGAAGGCCTCCTCGTCGTGCTGGCCGCGGCGCACCGGGAAGACCCCGCCGTGCTTGTAGATGTAGGTGAGGACGGGCGGGCCGAACATCTGCGATTTGGCCATGAAGCGGACCTTCCGGCGGAGGTAGAGACCGACGAAGAAGTGATCCATCTGGCTGAAGTGGTTGGGGGCGAGGAGAAGCGGGCCGGTCTTCGGCACGTTCTTCACGCCGATCGCCCGCACCCGGAAGATCAGCAGCGTCGGCAGGCTGAGCAGCGCGCGGACGAGCGGGTAGGTCCAGCCGACGCCCTTGCGCGCCGCCGCGTGGAATTGGTCGAAGTACGAGGCGGGACGTTCGTCCCTGTAGACCTGTGGCTTGATGTCGGACATGGAAGGGGCGCCGGCGGTGCCGGCCGTCGCTCTGCGTTACCCCTCGCCGGGGCGGTGGTTACGTGCCGGATTCGAGCTTTGGCAGGGCCCGCTCAGGCCTGGGTGACGATCACGCCAATCAAGGCGGCGATGATGCCCAAGTGGCCGAGGAGCAGCGTCCGCTGCAGCCCGTCGATCTTGATGCCGATACGAGCTTCCAGCCGTTCGAACCGGTCGTCGACTCGGTCGAATCTGGCGCTCATATCGTCTTCGAGGCGGTCGAAACGCTTGTCGACTGCCTCGAAGCGCTTGTCGACCCCGCGGAAACCCTCGTCGACCTTGTGGTTCAGGTCGTCGAGACGGTCGTCGGTCCATGCTTCTCTCATCGCCTCCATATCTTGGCATGCTCGCAGACAAGATGTCGCATGTGTGTGACGAACGAAAAATGTTTGTGAGGGCTTCGGGTCAATTTGGCGGACTGGGTCGTCAGGCGGCCCAGCCACGCGAGCGCTCGACCGCGCGGTGCCAGTCCGTCAGCAACGCCTCGCGCCGATCGGAGCCCATCCGCGGCTCGTAGCGGGCGGCCTCGCGCCACATCTCGCCCACCTGCGCGGCGCTCCAGCGCCCGGTCGCGATCCCGGCCAGATAGGCGGCGCCGAGCGCCGTCGTCTCGGCGATCTCCGGAACGATCGCCGGCACCCCGAGCACGTCGGCCTGGAACTGCATCAGCCAGCCGTTGGCGACGGCGCCGCCGTCGGCCTTGAGCACGTCCAGCCGCTTACCCGACGCGGCCTCCTGGGCCCGCACCGCGTCGACGGTCTGGTAGGCGATCGCCTCCAGCGCCGCCCGCGCCAGGTGGGCGCGGCCGCTGCCGCGGGTGAGGCCGACGATCGTGCCGCGCGCGTAGGGATCCCAGTGGGGCGAGCCGAGCCCGGTCAGCGCCGGGACGAAGTAGACGCCGTCGTTGCCGTCGAGCGAGGCGGCGAGCGCCCTCGCTCTCCCGAGCCTCGTCGACGATCCCCAGCCCGTCGCGCAGCCACTGCACGGCGGCGCCGGTGACGAAGATCGACGCCTCCAGCGCGTAGGCCGCCTCCTCGCCCGTGCCCGCAGGCGACCGTGGTCAGCAGGCCCTCGCTCGGCGCCGGCGCCTCGGCGCCGGTGTTGAGCAGGACGAAGCTGCCGGTGCCGTAGGTGTTCTTGGCGCTGCCCGGCGCTGTGGCAGGCCTGGCCGAACAGCGCCGCCTGCTGGTCGCCGGCGACCCCGGCGACCGGCACCTCGCCGCCGAACTCCGCGGTGGTGCCGTAGACGTGGGCGGAGGGCAGCGGGCTCGGGCAGGCGGGCGGGATCGATGCCGAGCAGCGCGCAGAGCTCCTCGTCCCAGGCGAGGCGGCGGATGTCGAACAGCATCGTCCGCGAGGCGTTCGTGTAGTCGGTCGCGTGGCGGCCGGTCAGCTTGAAGAGGAGCCAGGAGTCGATCGTGCCGAAGACCGCCCGCTCGGCCCCCTCGACGTTGCGCAGCAGCCACTCGATCTTGGTCGCCGGAGAAGTAGGGGTCGATGACGAGGCCGGTGCGCTCGCGCACCAGCGCCTCGTGCCCCGCCTCGCGCAGCTCCTCGCAGCGGTCGGCGGTGCGACGGTCCTGCCAGACCAGCGCCCGGTGGAGCGGCTCGCCGCTCGCCGGGTCCCAGGCGACGACGGTCTCGCGCTGGTTGGTGATCCCGATCGCGTCCAGCTCGGCCCCCTCGATGCCGGCCGCGGCGATCGCCTCCGCGGCGACCCGCCGCGTCACCTCCCAGATCTCCGCCGCGTCGTGCTCGACCCAGCCCGGCCGCGGGAAGTGCTGCTCGAACTCCGAGTAGGCGCGCCCGGCGATCCCGCCCTCGGCGTCGAAGACGAGGCAGGTCGTCCCGGTCGTCCCCTGGTCGATCGCGAGGATCACGTCAGCTCCGCCCCCATCCGCGACGGGAAAGATAGGCACGGGCGAAGTCGGCGAGCTGGCGGGCGCGGTGGGCGAAGCCGGCGGCGGAGCGTCCGGTGGCGCGGTGGGAGAGGTCGAGCTCGTACTCGCGCAGCCGGTAGCCGGCGCGGACGGCGTCGATCGTCATCCCGATCTCCATCCCGAAGCCGCGGGCGAAGGGGAGCACCGCGCGCAGCACCTCGGCGCGCAGCGCCCGCTGGCCGGAGATCGGCGCGCTCGTCTCCAGGCCGCAGCGGCGCCGGATCGCCCAGCGGGCGAAGCCGAGGGCCACCCCGAAGCCCCCGCCGACGCGGCGGCTGAAGGCGGCGACGGCGAGGTCGCACTCGCCGCGCTCGACCGCCGTCAACCAGGTGCGAGAGGCGAGCGGCGGAGGCGCCGAGATCGCCGTCGCAGAGCAGGACCAGGTCGGGCGGAGGCTCGGCGCCCAGCGCCGCCTCGGCCGCGGCGCCGACGTTGGCGCCCTTGCCGTGGGGACGACCGCGGCTGACCACCTGGGCGCCCCGCCGCCAGCGCGACCTCGGCCGTGCCGTCGGTGGAGGCGTCGTCGGCGACCCACAGCGCCGCCAGCGGCAGCGCCTCGCGCAGCGCCGCCAGCGTCTCCCCGATCCGATCGGCCTCGTTGCGCGCGGCGACGATGACGGCGAGGTCGGGCACGACGGATATTGTCCCCGCCCATGGCGGACATCGAGGCGCACATCACCGGCAACGTTTGGAAAATCGAGGTCGCGGTCGGCGACAAGATCTCCGACGGCGACACGGTCGTCATCCTGGAGTCGATGAAGATGGAGATCCCGGTCGAGGCCGAGGACGACGGGACCGTGAAGGAGATCCGCTGCGAGGAGGGCCAGTCGGTCAGCGAAGGCGACGTCCTCGTCGTCCTGGAGTAGCGTGAACGAGCAGCTCGCCGGCGGCAAGCTCCTCCTCGACTCGACCGGCCGAGGCGGTCGTCCGCATCCGCATCTCCAATCCCGAGCGGCGCAACGCGCTCGACCACGAGATCCTCGACGCGCTGGCCGAGACGCTGCCGCGGCTCGACCGGGGGATCGAGACCCGCTGCGTGCTGATCACCGGCGCACCGCCCGCCTTCTCCGCCGGCTACGACATCGCATCGATCCCCGGGGAGACCTTCGAACGCGATGCCGAGGCGCTGATCGCCCACCCGTTCCACGACGCGATGGAGGCGCTCGCCGCCCACCCCTGGCCGACCGTCGCCGCGATCAACGGCCACTGCCTCGGCGGCGGCCTGGAGCTGGCGATCACCTGCGACCTGCGCATCTGCGCCGCCGGCGCCAAGCTGGGCATGCCGCCAGCCAAGCTCGGCCTCGATCTACAGCCACACCGGCCTGCGCAAGTTCCTCGACACGCTCGGTCTGGCGCGCACCAAGGAGCTGTTCCTGACCGGGCGCAACTTCGACGCCGCGCGGGCCGAGCAGATCGGCCTGGTCCACGAAGTCGTCGACGACGAGACGCTCGAGGACGCGGCGGTGGGGCTCGCCGAGGGGATCGCTGCCAATGCGCCGCTCTCTACGCGCGGCAACAAAAGGGCGATCGAAGTCCTCAACGAGAACCCGGTGCTCAGCGAGCAGCAGGAGGCCGGCCTGATCGCGCTGCGCGAATCGTGCTTCGCCTCCGAGGACCTGCGCGAGGGGATCAGCGCCTTCGCCGAGAAGCGCCGGCCGAACTGGAAGGGACAGTGAGCGCGAAGGCGCGCGCCGCGCTCTCCGCCGCCGACCCGGCGATGGCGGCGCTGATCGAGCGGGTCGGCAAGATCGACCTGAAGACGCGGCTACGGCGCCGCAGCGAGGAGCGCCCCGCCGACGCCTACGGGGCGCTGCTGCGAGCGATCGTCGGCCAGCAGCTATCGACCAAAGCGGCGCGGACGATCTACGGGCGCGTCTGCGATCTGTTCGGCGGCACCACGCCGTCGCCCGAGCAGCTGCTCGAGGCGAGCGAGGAGGACCTGCGCGCCTGCGGACTCTCCGGCCGCAAGGTCGAGTACGTCCGCGACCTCGCCGCGCACGTGCTCAGCGGCGAGCTCGAGCTCGAGCGGCTCGGAGAGCTGTCCGACGAGGAGGCGATCGAGGAGATCGTCGCGGTACGCGGCCTCGGCCAGTGGACTGCCGAGATGTTCCTGCTCTTCCACCTGGAGCGTCCCGACGTCCTCTCCGGCGGCGACCTCGGCATCCGCAAGGCGATCCAGATCGAGTACGGGCTCGAGGAGATGCCGGCGCCGCAGCGAGTGCTGGAGATCGGCGAGCCCTGGCGCCCCCACCGCAGCCTCGCCTCGCTCTACCTGTGGGAGTCGCTCGCAAGCGTTCCCGTCGAGTAGGGCACACCGACCGGTGGGCGACAATAGGGACATGCGGCTTCGTTTCTGGCTGGGGTTCGCGGTCGTCGCCACGATCGCGATCGGCTCGGTGGCGGTCGCCCTGGTGGTGCACGAGCGCGAGCGGGACAACTTCGAGCAGGTGCAGAAGGGGGAGGCGGTGCGCTCGGCTCGCCAGACCGAAGCGCTGGCGGCTCTCTCCGTCGGCCAGCTCGCCAGCGCCACCGCCTTCTACCAGACGGTCGACCGGCTCACCACGCACAAGTTCGAGGCGATGGCCGACTCGCTGCTGGACGCCGGCGCGCTCTCCGGCACCGGCCTGGTGCTCGAGCTGCCCGCCTCGCGCCGCGCCGCGTTCGAGCAAGGCCACGGCTACCCGATCGTCGAGCGCAGCCGGCTCGGGTTCCGCCAGGCCGGCACGCGGCCGCACTACTACCCGCTCGCCTTCGCCGCCTCCAACAGCGGGCTCGAACCGCCGTTGGGCTACGACCTGGGGGCGGACGCCTCGCGCTCGGCCTATCTGCTGCGCGCCCGCGACCGCGGCATGCCGGCGGCCACCCGCGTCATGCACCTGCCGATCGGCGGGACCGGCATCAACGTCTTCCACCCTGTCTACCGCGACGATGCCCCGACTGCGACGGTGGCGCAGCGCCGCAGCGCCCTGGTCGGGTTTGCGGTTGGGGCCTTCCACGTCCCCGACCTGGCGGCGTCGGCGAGGTCAGCCCTCGACGACGACGTCGACCTGCAGCTGATCGAGGACGCGCGGACGGTCGCCGGGCCGGAGATCCCGCGCGACGAGGCGGCCACGGCCCCGCTTCGCATCGCCGACCGCGAGTGGCTGCTGGTGGTGCGCGATCCCGACCGGCCCGGCGTCGACCTGGCCATCCTGATCGCCATCGTCGGCATCTCCCTGGCGGCGCTGCTGGCGGCGCTGGTCCTCGTCTGGAGCCGCAACGAACGGATGCAGGAGCTGCAGCGCCAGGCCAGCCAAGACCCGCTGACCGGGCTGAAGAACCGCCGCCGCTTCGACGAAGACCTGCGCACCGAGCTCGCCCGCGGCCGCCGCGAGGAGACCGAGGGGGCGCTGATGATGCTCGACCTCGACAACTTCAAGCAGGTCAACGACACCCTCGGCCACCCGGCCGGCGACCGGGTGATAGCCGACATCGCCGGCGTGCTGAGCTCACGGATGCGCGTCACCGACGTGGTGGCGCGGCTCGGCGGCGACGAGTTCGCGATCGTGCTGCCGCGCTGCGACCGCGAGGAGGCCGAGGAGGTCGCGGCCGAGATCGCCAGGGCCATCCGCCTGCACACCCCGCCGGGCGAGGCGGTGCCGCCGATCACCGCCAGCATTGGGATCGCGACGTTCGGGCCGGCCACCGACAGCTTCGACGCGGTGCTCTCGGCGGCCGACAACGCGATGTACGAAGCGAAGCGGGCCGGACGCGACTCGGTGCGCGTAGCTGCCAGCGCCGTCGCGCCAGGGGGCTCGTCCCAGGACGGCGACGGCCGGGTCTAGCCGGCGCCGAGCCGGTGGCGCAGCCGCAGCACGCGGCCGGCGGACTCTTCGAAGGAGGCGCGGTCGAGGCCGCCCGAGCGCAGCCGGCGGACGAGGGCGCGCTGGGCCTCGGCAGCGGGCTCGGCGCCGGTGTAGAGGAGAAGGTCAGCGCCGGCGCGGGCCGCGGCCAGGCCGGCCGCGGCCGGATCGCCGACGCTGAGCGCCGAATCGGTGTCGAGGGCATCGGTGATCGCGACGCCGTCGAAGCCGAGGCGGTCGCGCAGCTCGCCGGTCACGATCGGGCGGGCGAAGACGGCCGGCTTCGGCGAGAAGGCGGGGTAGACCGCGGCGCTGAGCATGACCAGCTCGCCGCCAACTTCGGCGAAGCGGCGGAAGGGCGCCTCGTCGACCTGGCGCAACGCCCCTCTGGAGAGGCCGATGCGCTGCACACCAGTGTCGGTGTTGCCGCGCACGGCGCCGAGGCCGGGGAAGTGCTTGGCTGCCGCGGCCACGCCGCCGCGCTGCATCGCCAGGGCGAAGGGGATCGCCCCGGCGACGACCCGCGCGGGGGTATCGCCCCACTCGCGGGCGGTCTCGGCGATCGCGCTGCCCGGCCGGGCGACGTCGAGAACCGGCGCCAGGTTGACGTTGACGCCGACGTCGCGGAGGTTGCCGGCGGTGAGTCCGCCCTGCTCGCGGCTGAATGCAGCGCCGCGCGCCGCCATCCCCCGCGCCGAGAGGGCCGGCGCGCCGTCGATGCGCTTGACTAGCCCGCCCTCCTGGTCGGCGAGGACGAGCAGCGGGTCGCGCAAGCCGGGCGGGCGGGGGATCGCCTGCAGGCTGCGGATCAGGCGGCGGCCGGCGGCGCGCGAGGGGAAGTTGTCGGCGTAGAGGACGACGCCGGCGAGGCGGCCGGCGCGGATCATGCGCCGCAGCGAGGCGGGCACGCCGACCCCCTCCATCCCGGTGACGATCCGCTGGCCGGCGAGCTGGCCCGGCGTGAGCAGGCTGACGGCACTGGGCTGGGGCCGGGACTGGGAGCCGTCGCCGAGGGTGGCGCCGAAGGCGAAGGCGGCGGCGGCAAGGCCGCATACGCCGCCGGCCACGAGCCGCCTGCGCCTGATCGTCGCCGTCGCCATGTCACAACCCTACGAGGCTGGGGACCATGTGCTGCAGGCGTCCGGGCGGACTCCTAGCCTTGCGCCCGAATGCCGCCCCTGATCTCCTTCGAGGAAGCGCTGGCGCTCGGCGAGCTGAGCGCCCACGAGGAGATCGGCGAGCTGATCGAGCGCGCCTGGGAGGTCCGCAAGGAGAACTTCGGCGACTCGACCGACATGTGCTCGCTGGTCAACGCCAAGTCGGGCGGCTGCGCAGAGGACTGCGGCTTCTGCGCGCAGTCGCGCTATGCCGAGGCCGACACGCCGATGCACGCGATGATGGAGCCCGAGCAGATCCTCGAGCACGCGCGCGCGGCCGAGGCCGCCGGCGCCCACCGCTTCTGCATGGTGACCCAGGGCCAGGGGCTCTCCAAGCGCGACTTCGAGAAGATCGTCGAGGGGGCGGAACTGGTCTCCGAGCACACCAACCTGAAGCGCTGCGCCTCGATCGGCCACATGTCGGCCGATCGCGCCAAGCGGCTGCGCGAGGCGGGCATCCAGCGCGTCCACCACAACGTCGAGTCCTCGCGCTCCTACTACCCGGAAGTCTCGACCACGGTCCGCTACGAGGGCCGGATACGGACGATCGACGCGGTCAAGGAGGCGGGGCTCGAGACCTGCGTCGGCGGCATCCTCAACCTCGGCGAGTCGCCGCGGCAGCGGGTCGAGATGGCCTTCGAGCTCTCCGAGCTTGAACCTGACTCGGTGCCGATCAACCTGCTCAACCCGCGCGAGGGGACCAAGTTCGGCGACCGCCCGCTGATGGATCCCTGGGACGTGATCAAGTGGGTGGCGATCTTCCGCCTGATCATCCCCGGCGCCCTCTTCCGCCTCTGCGGCGGCCGGGTCGAGAACCTGGGCGAGCTGCAGCCGCTGGCGGTCAAGGCGGGGCTGAACGGGGTGATGATGGGCAACTTCCTCACCACGCTCGGCGCCGAGCCCGAGGACGACCGGGCGATGTTCGAGGAGTTGGGGCTGAACGTGGCGCGCCAGCCGGACAACGGCGCCAACCCGCGTCCCGACAACCGCTCGGGCTGGTTGCAGGGCGAGACCCCGGCGACGCCGATCGACGAGCTGATCGACAGCCAGGAGGAAGCGAACTTCTGGGATCCCTCGACCCAGCTGCGGGTCATCAAGAAGACGAAGAAGCCCCCGCCCTACCCGGCCAGCCGCACCCCGGCATGACCGACGTCGTAGAGCGGCTGGAGGAGCTTCGCGAAAGCGGGCTCCACCGGCGGCTGCGGCTGGTGGAAGGTCCCCAGGGTCCGCGGGTTCTGCTCGACGGGCGCGAGGTGCTGCTGCTCTGCTCCAACAACTACCTCGGCCTCGCCGATCACCCGCAGGTCCGCGAGGCGGCGGCCGAGGCGGCGCAGCGCTGGGGCGCCGGTGCCGGCGCATCGCGGCTGATCTCGGGCAACATGGAGCCGCACCATCTGCTGGAGGAGCGGCTCGCCGCCTTCAAGGGGTACGGGGCGGCGCTGCTGTTCGGCTCTGGCTACCTGGCGAACATCGGTGCGATCGCGGCGCTGGCGGGCCGCGGCGGCGTCGTCTTCTCCGACGAGCTCAACCACGCCAGCATCGTCGACGGCTGCCGGCTCTCGCGCGCCGAGACCTTCGTCTACCGCCACGGCGACGTCGAGCACCTCGCCTGGGGACTGCGCGAGGCCGACGGGCACGGCTCGCTGATCGTCACCGACGGCGTCTTCTCGATGGACGGCGACGTCGCCCCGCTCGAGCAGCTGACGGAGCTCGCCCGTCGTCACGGCTGCCGGCTGATGGTCGACGAGGCACACGCAACCGGGGCCCTTGGCCCGGGCGGGCGCGGCTCGGTGGCGGCGGCCGGGCTGAGCGACGAAGGTCGACCTGGTGATCGGAACGCTGGGCAAGGCGCTCGGCTCCTACGGCGCCTACGTCTGCGCAAGCGCCGAGCTGTGCGAGTACCTGGTCAACGCGGCGCGCCCCTTCATCTTCTCCACGGCGCCGCCGCCGCCGGTGCTCGCCGCGGCGCTGGCGGCGCTGGAGTTGCTCGAAGCCGAGCCCGAGCGAGTCGAGCGGCTGCGGGCAAACGCCGCGGCGCTGCGCCAGGGCTTGGCCGCCGAAGGGGTCTCGGCCGGAAGTGGGGAGACCCAGATCGTGCCGCTCGAAGTCGGCGAGGCGGCACCGACGATGGCCCTCTGCGAGCGGCTGCTGGAGCGCGGCGTCTTCGTCCAGGGGATCCGCCCACCGACCGTGCCGGAGGGCTCCTCGCGGCTGCGCTTCAGCGTGATGGCCACGCACGAGGAGGGCGAGCTTCGCGAGGCGGCGAGGTTGGCCGGCGAGGCGGTGCGCGAGCTGGAGCTCGGGAGATCGACCCCGCTGGCGGCTTGACCGCCGGGTCGGTCTTCGTTACCGGCACCGGAACCGAGGTCGGCAAGACCGTAGTGGCTGCCGCGATCGCCCACACCCTCGCCGAGAGCGAGGCGCGCGTCGCGGTCTTCAAGCCGGCGGTAACCGGTCTCGAGGAAGCGGGTGAGCCCGACCATGCGCTGCTGCGCCGTGCCGCCGGCTCGTCGCAGAGCGATGAGGAGATCGCCCCCTACCGCTACGGCCCGCCGATGTCGCCCCATCTGGCGGCAGAGCTGGCGGGCGAGGAGATCGCGCCGGCGCGGCTGCTCGCCGCGGCTCGCGCCGCCGGCGCGGACGCCGATGCGCTCGTCTGCGAGGGCGTCGGCGGCCTGCTGGTGCCGCTGGCCTCCAGCTACCTCGTGCGCGACCTCGCCGTGGACCTCGGCCTACCGCTGATCGTCGCCGCGCCTCCCGGCCTCGGCACGATCAACCACACGCTGCTGACGATCGAAGCGGCCCGCGCTGCCGGCCTCGAGGTGGCGGCGGTCGTCCTCACGCCGTGGCCGCGGGAGCCGACCCGAATCGAGGAGTCGAACCGGGCGACGATCGCCGCCCTGGGCGAAGCTCCGGTCGAGACGTTGCCGAGCCTCGACCTGTCGTCGCCTACCGCCTGGCCGCGGCTAGCGCTGCCGTAGCCTCCTCGGCCGCGAGCTCCGAGCCGCCCGGGTTGACTGCGGCCTCGGTCGCCTCGACGCTTACCTGCTTCGGCTTGGAGCGGATCGCGGCGGCGCCTATCGCGGCGCCGGCCAGCGCCACCACCCCGCAAACGGTCATCGCGAATCCGAGCGCGTCGACGAAATCCTGCGGGCTGGCGGTCTCGAAGCTGCCGCCAACCGCGCTCTGGAAGATCGCACCGGTCACCGCCACGCCGAGGCTGCCGCCGACCATCCGGAACATCGAGAGGACGCCTGAGGCGACGCCCGCTTTCTCGACCGCGACCGCGTTCATCGCGGCGCTGGTCATCGGCGACATCGTCAGCGCTATGCCGATGCCGAGCAGCATGAAGCCGGGCAGCAGGTCCATGTAGCTGGAGTCGACGGCGATGCCGCTGAAGCTGAAGAGCGAGGCGGCGACGATCGCCAGCCCGCCGGCGATCAGCCAGCGCGGCCCGATGCGATCCGCCAGCCGCCCGGCGACCGGCGCCACGCCGACGATCATCAGGGTCGAGGGCAGGAAGCGGATGCCGGCCTCCAGCGGCGAGTAGCGGAGGATGTCCTGCATGTAGAGGGCGAGGAAGAAGAAGACGCCGAGCATCGAGAAGGAGACGATCAGGGCGACGACCACCGCGCCGAGGAAGTTGCGATCGGCGAAGAAGCGAAACTCGACCATCGGCGCCTTGACCCGCAGCTCGACCGCGACGAAGGCCACCAGGCCGAGCACCGAGCCGGCCAGCAGCGCGACGATCTCGGGCGACCCCCAGCCCCAGCTGTTGCCCTCGACCAGAGCGAGGATCAGCGCCGTGAGGGCGCCGGTCAGCGCCGCCACGCCGAGGTAGTCGACCTTGCGGCCGACCGTGGTGTCGCGCGACTCGCGCACCGCGAACAGGGCGGCGGTCACGGCGCCGACCGCGACCGGGATGTTGAGGTAGAAGATCGCCCGCCAGCTGACGTGCTCGGTGAGGAAGCCGCCGAGGACGGGGCCGACCGCGAGGGCGAGCGCCGAGACGCCGGCCCACGTCCCCATCGCCTTGCCGCGCTCGTGGGCGGGGAAGGCGTTGGTGACGATCGAGAGCGTCGCCGGCATCATCAGCGCCGCGCCGACGCCCTGCACGACGCGGCTGAGAACGAGGTCGGTCGAGCTCGGGGCGAGGCCCGCGGTCGCCGAGGAGAGGGCGAAGACGACGACGCCGATGAGGAACATGCGGCGGCGGCCGAAGATGTCGCCGAGCCGGCCGCCGGTCGCCAGCAGCACCGCGAAGGAGAGCGTGTAGCCGTTGATCGTCCACTCGAGGCCGGAGATCGAGGCGTCGAGGTCGCGCTGGATCGACGGCAGGGCGACGTTCACGACCGTGTTGTCGAGCATGATCATGAACAGCGCGAAGCACATCGCGCCCAGCGTCCACCACTTGCGGTTGTCGTCGGTGATCAGGTGGCGGTAACGGGTCAAGCCGGTCCAGCTCCCCTCAGGTGCTCGTAGGTCTCGGCGATGTCCTCGCGATCCATCAGCGACGTCGACGGCGGCGTCGAGCTTGCGGCGCTGGGCCGCGCTCAGGGTCGCGGCGAAGGCTTCCGATCCCGGCCTGGCGCGACGGTGACGCAGCGTCTCGACCAGCTTCTTGCCCTTCGCGGTGATCGTCACCCGACGCACGCGGCGGTCATCGGGGTCCTCGACCCGGGTCGCGAGGCTCTTGCTTGACCAGGGCGTCGACCGCCCGGCTCATCGAGGGAACGGAGACGCCGAAAGCCTCGGCCAGCTCGCCGACCTGGCGCGGCTCGGCCTCCTCACCCAGCCCGCCCAGCTCGAGCAGGGCCTTGCACTGCGTCAGCGAGAGGCCGGACTCCTCGATCACCCGCAGCTGGTTGCCGCGGTCGTAGAGGAAGACGTGGCGCAGCAGCGCGCTCAGCCGCGCAGCCGTGTCCTGTGCCTCCGCGCTCACCTCGGCGCTTCTCCGCGACAGCTGCGATCTCACTCGCTTGCACGCCGAGATAGTTGCATCGATGCAACTATTTCTCAAGCGCAATATTTGCTCGTGTGACGAGATATCACGCGAGGCTCGCAATCTGCCGGCGATCGGCGCCGGCGATTCCGGCCGGAGACGGCTCTAAGGTCGCTTTCGTGGCGATGTCGGTGGATCCCGCGCAGCTCGATCACGACCATCTCTGGCACCCGTTCACCCAGCAGCAGGGCTGGGTCGAGGAAGAGCCGCTGATGATCGAGCGGGCCGAGGGGACGCAGCTGATCGACAGCGAGGGCCGCCGCTACATCGACGGCGTCTCCTCGCTCTGGTGCAACGTCCACGGGCACCGCCACCCAGGCATCGACGAGGCCGTGCGCGAGCAGCTCGAGAGGGTCGCCCACTCGACCATGCTCGGGCTCTCCCACCCCGGCGCCGCCGAGCTGGCGGCGCGGCTGATCGAGCTCGCGCCGCCCGGACTCTCGCGGGTCTTCTACTCGGACTCGGGCTCGACCGCGACCGAGATCGCGCTGAAGATGGCCTTCCAGTACCAGCAGCAGCGCGGCGGTCAGCACGGCGGCGCACTTCCTTCGTCCACCTGCGCGACGCCTACCACGGCGACACGATCGGCTCGGTCTCGGTCGGCGGCATCGACCTCTTCCACGCCACCTACCGGCCGCTGCTGTTCGAGACCCACGCCGCCGAGCCGGGCGACGCCGCCGACCTGGAGCGGGTCCTCGCCGCCCACGAGGAAGAGGTCGCGGCGGTGATCGTCGAGCCGCTGGTCCAGGGCGCCGCCGGGATGCTCGTCCATCCGCCCGGCTACCTGCGCGCGGCGCGCGAGCTCTGCGACCGCTCGGCGTGCTGCTGATCTGCGACGAGGTGGCGACCGGCTTCGGCCGCACCGGGACGATGTTCGCCTGCGAGCAGGAGGGCGTCGCGCCGGACCTCCTCTGCCTCGCCAAGGGCCTCACCGGCGGCTACCTGCCGCTGGCGGCGACGCTGGCGACCGAGCGCGATCTACGAGGGCTTCCTCGGCGCGCCGGAGGAGCAGCGCACCTTCTTCCACGGCCACACCTACACCGGCAACCCGCTCGCCTGCGCGGCGGCGCTGGCCAGCCTCGAGGTCTTCGAGCAGGAGCGGACGCTGGAGCGCCTGCAGCCGAAGATCGAGCTGCTCGGCGAGCTGCTCGACGCCGATCGAGGCGATGCCCGAGGTCGACCGAGGTGCGCCGCTGCGGCTTCATGGTCGGCATCGACCTCGGCGAGCACGATCCGGCTCTGCGCATCGGCCACCGGGTGACGCTGGAGGCGCGCGAGCGCGGCGCGATCGTCCGCCCGCTCGGCGACGTCGTCGTGCTGATGCCGCCGCTGTCCATCGATGAGAGCGAGCTGCGGCGGTTGGTCGAGATCACGGCGACCTCGATCGAGGTCGCACATCGCTCTGCCTACGCTCCGGCAGTGTCTGCTCGGCTGGCCAAAGCCGCCTGAATCGCCAAGAGGCAGGCTCTTCCTCCAGACTCTGCGCTGTGACGGAATCGGGCCCCGCTCGTAGTGGGAATATGAGCGAAGCCGTTACCGCGCCGATCCCGGACCGACCTTGCGAGGGGGCGGCCGGCCTAACGTTCGACCAGCTCTACCGCGAGAGCCGCGACGACGTCTACGCCTACACGGCCGGGATGCTGCGCGACTCCGTCGCGGCCGAGGAAGTGACCGCAACCGCTTTCGAGCGCGCCTACCGCAAGCGCGCTCGCTTCAACCCGGGTCGCGGCAGCGCCCGCGCCTGGCTCTTCGGGATCGCCCGCAACGCCGCCCTGGACGAGCTACGCCGACGCGGCCGCCACGCCAAGCTGGTCGACGGAGACTTGGCTGATCTGAGCACAGCGGACCCCAACGAGCGAAACGAGCTGCGGCTCGCGCTCGCCGGCGCGGTGGGCACCTTGACGGCAGGAGAGCGAGAGCTGATCGCGCTCAAGTTCTTCGCCGGCCTCTCCAACGCCGAGATCGGCGACGTGCTCAGGACGAGCGAGTCGAACGTTGGCACGAGGCTGCATCGCACCGTCAACAAACTGAGGGAGGCGCTCGATGGAAATGTCTAGAGACGACTTCGAGCTGACCATGGAGTTAAGAGCGCTACGCCCCGTCCCCCCTGTCACCTTCTCGGAGGAGCTCGACGCCCGCGTCGCGGCTGGCTTTGCAAAGACCAACGAAGGGAAGAATGGCCTTCTCGGCCGCACCGCCCGTGCGCTCCGCAGCATCTCGTCACGACAGCTGGTGCTGCCGGCGGGGGCAGTCGCACTTACCGCGATTGTCGTCGCCACCGCAGTTATCGCCATCGGCGAGGAAGATCCAGGATCCTCGCGCGACATCGTGCAATTAGGCCGGAGTGCGGGGAAGGACTCTTCTGCCGGACGGGGCCGGCGCACGCAGTTCTCTGACACGCCCTCGTCTTTCTCCGGCCACCCTAGGATCGCCGCTTCGAAAGCGGCCAGTGGTGCTGGCGAGACTTCAGCTGGCTCAGGCGTGTCGGCAAACCCGAACGCGGGGATCCAACTTCAGGGTGCGCCAGGATTCCTGGCCGGGGCCCGCCACCGCGCCGTCGAGCGCGACGCCGAACTGGTCCTGCGAACGCAGCCGGGGGAGATCGGCAAAGTGTCGCGAGAGGTCTTCGACGCCGTCCACGCCGCCAACGGGGTCGTCCTCAGCTCCTCCGTCCGCGACCAGGACAGCGAGTCGAGTGCACGCTTCCAGCTGCTCGTGCCCGGCGCCCAGCTCGGCGACGCGCTGGTCTCTCTGTCACAGATTGCGGAGGTACGCTCACGACACGAGTCGACCCTCGACATCACCGCGCCGACCGTGAGTGTCAGCGACCGGCTGAAGGACTCCGAAGCGACTATCGAAGGAATGCTGGCGCAGCTGGGTGCGGCTGAAAGCTACGAAGAGCGAGCACTTCTCGAACGGCAACTGCGACAGGAGCGCCAGCGAGCCGCCGTCCTGCGTTCCCAGCTCGACCACCTGCAGCGCCGTGCCGATTTCGCTCGTATCTCCCTGCGGATCGAGAGCGGGTCCGATGCCGGTGCAGCTGGCTCGGGCAGATGGGGGGTGGACGACGCTCTCCGTGACGCCAATCGCATCCTCGCCATCGCCGCCGGCGTCGCTGTCGTTGGCCTTGCCGTTCTCGGCCCGCTGGCATTGATCGGCCTGCTTGCCTGGCTGGCCCAGCGCACCTGGCAGCGCCAACGTCGCGAGCGCGCCCTCAGCTGAGGCGTGTCCGAGTTTCCGCGTGCATATGGATTACAAAACTCGGACACGCCCCAGGGTAGGGTGGGGCGATGGGAGAGGGGAGGACACGCGGGCCTGCCGAGGCCCCCAACCTAGGCGAGCCATCTACGCCGCGCCCGTCGGCGTCGGTGGTGCTGCTGCGAAGGGGAGGGAAGCACGGTGACCGGGCGCTGGAGGTGCTGCTGCTGAAGCGGGCCGAGGAGGCGAAGTTCATGCCCGGGGTCTGGGTATTCCCCGGGGGCGGGGTCGATCCCGAGGACGGCGAGGCAGAGGCCGGCCACCGCGCCTGCGCGGTGCGGGAGCTGGAGGAGGAGGCCGGGATCGAGCTGCCGGAGGACGAGGAGCTGGTGTTGTTCTCGCGCTGGATCACGCCGGAGGTGGTCTCGCGCCGCTTCGACGCCTGGTTCTTCCTCGCCCTCGCCCCCGCCCACACACCGCCCGAGCCCGACGGCGTCGAGACGACGGAGGCGGCCTGGTTCGAGCCGGAGGCAGCGCTGAAGGCCCAGGAGGCCGGTGAGCTGGCGCTCGCCTTCCCGACGATCAGCCAGCTCAAGTCGCTGCTCTCCTTCCGCACTGCCGCCGAGGCGATCGACGCCCACCGTGGCCGCCGGATCGAGCCGATCCTGCCCAAAGTGATCGGCACGAAAGACGACCACCGGGTCGTCCTCCCCGGCGACCCCGACTACCCTGCCTAGCGCCCCTCGGTTCGCGAGCCGTCGGGGAAAGGCGCCAAGCCCGCGTGCCAGGGACCGGGCGGATAGGTGTTGATGCCGCTCTCGTCCATCTCGCCCTGCAGCCGCTTGAACAGCTGCCCGGCGTTCTTCAGCGCCTCTTTCAGCTCCGCCTCGCTGCGCTCGCGCAGGTGCCAGAGGAACCAGAGCTGGCGGTCGTTTATGCCGAAGTCGATCTCGCCGCTCATCGTCGTCGCCCAGGAGAGGAAGCCCGGGCTGAAGAGCTCACGTAGCTTCACCGGGTCGTACTCGCGCGGGATCGTCGCCAGGAAGCGCCTGTTGAAGTCGATCGACTCGAACTCGACCTTGCGGGCAAAGCGCTGGGTGACCACCTCGTGGCCCTCGATCGACTCGACGTTGAAGGCCGGGACCACTTTCGCCAGATCCGGCATGTGGGCCTTGGCGAGCAGCGCCGTCGGCAGCATCGCCTTGCCGAAGAGGCCGCCGACCTCCCTTTCGTCGGCGTCGCAGCAGGAGCCCCAGAATCCCTCCGCCAGCTGGCCGGTCAACCGGTTCGCCCCGCCCACGCAGAGCGCCACCGGCCCGTCTTTGGGGTTGATCCCGCCGACCGGCTCGTAGGTCAGCTCGTGCCGTTCGCCATAGCGCCGCACGAGCTCGGCCCACTCAGCGGCTTCGGCCTTGGCGCCCATCCCGCGATCCTAAGCCCACCCCCCAAGGACGTGCCGCGAGTTAGAGGCCACTATGGGTACTCAACTCGCGGCACGTCCCTTGCGCGGGGGGTTGGGGGAAGTAGGATGGGCGCATGACCATTGCTCTCATCGTCGATCGCCGCGATCGTCGTCATCGCGGTCCTCTACTTCATCGTCAAGCGCAACTCGATCATCGCCGCGCGCAACCGCGTCGACGAGTCGTGGAGCGGGATCGACGTCCAGCTCAAGCGCCGCCACGACCTCGTGCCCAACCTGGTCGAGACGGTCAAGGGCTACGCCGCGCACGAGAGCGAGACCTTCGAGAAAACCACCAAAGCGCGCGCCGAGGCGATGTCGGCGGCGAGCGTCGGCGAAACGGCGCAGGCGGAGCAGAAACTGACCCAGGCGCTGGCCGACCTGCGCGCGGTCGCCGAGAACTACCCGACCCTGCGCGCCACCGAGAACTTCCAGCAGCTGAGCCGCAACCTCTCCGAGCTGGAGGACGAAATCCAGGCCTCGCGGCGGATCTACAACTCCAACGTGCAGTCCTACAACACCGACATCGAACAGTTCCCGGGCTCGATCATCGCCAACCGGGCGGCTTCACCGCGCGCGAGTTCTTCGAGATCGAGGACAAAGCCGAGCGCGAGCCGGTCTCGGTCAGCTTCGATAAATAGGCCGAGTCTTCTAACCTTCTTGACATGAGCGCAACGACTGAGGCAACCCTCTGGATCTGCGAGAGCTGCGGGTTCATCTACGACCCGGCGATCGGCGATCCGGACGGCGGTATCCCACCGGGAACCGCCTTCGAGGACATCCCGCGCGACTGGTTCTGCCCCGTCTGCGGGGCGCGGACCTCCGACTTCCGCCCCGTAGAGCCGGGCGAGGCCTAAGCCGCGAGGGACAAGCCCGCGTGACCTACGACTACGACTGGATCGTCGTCGGCTCGGGGTTCGGGGGCTCGGTCTCGGCGCTGCGCCTGGCCGAAAAGGGCTACAGCGTCGCCGTGCTCGAGTGCGGCAAGCGCTTCCGTGACGAGGACTTCCCCAAGCTCGACCTGGGACATGCCGCCGCTACTTCTGGGCGCCGCGGGTGGGACTGCAAGGGAATCTTCCGGCTCAGCGTCTTCAAAGACGTCGCCGTGGTCAGCGGCTGCGGCGTCGGCGGCGGCAGCCTCGGCTACGCCAACACGCTCTACGTACCGCCCTCGCCCTTCTTCGAAGACCCGCAGTGGGCCGACCTCGAGGAGCTGGGAGGCGCGCGCTCGCCCCCCACTACGCAGACGCGCAGCGGATGCTCGGCGTCGTCGTCCACGACCGCGACGACCCGGCCGACCAGCTGCTGCGCGAGTTCGGCGAGGAGCTTGGCGTCGGCGACACCTACCGCAAGACGCCGATCGGGGTCTACCTCGACAAGCCCGGGGAAGACGGTCCCCGATCCCTTCTTCGAAGGCGAGGGGCCGGAGCGGACCGGCTGCATGCAGTGCGGCCGCTGCATGGTCGGCTGCCCCCACGGCGCCAAGAACACGCTGGTCAAGAACTACCTCTGGCTCGCCGAGCACCGCGGTGTCGAGGTGCAGGCCGAGCGCACCGTCACCGACATCCGCCCGCTCGGCGCCGCCGACGGCAGCGACGGCTACACGGTCACGCAGCGAGCGCTCCGGCCTGCTGCGCGGGCGCAAGCGCCGCAGCCTGACGGCGCGCGGCGTGATCGTCGCCGCCGGCCCGCTCGGCACCAACAAGCTGCTGCAGCGCTGCCGCCTGGGCGGCTCGCTGCCGAAGATCTCGCCGCGCCTGGGCGAGCTTGTCCGCACCAACAGCGAGAGCATCCTCGGGGTAAGCGTGCCGGAGGACTATCCCGCCGACCTGAGCAAGCGCGTCGCGATCACCTCGAGCATCTACCCCGACCCCCACACCCACATCGAGACCGTCACCTACGGCGAGGCGGGCGACTCGATGAGCCTGCTCAACACGCTGCTGGTCGGCGACGGCACCCGGGTTACCGGCCGGTGAAGCTGCTCGGCGCAGATCCTCCGCCACCCGATCGACTTCGCCAAGATCATGTGGCCGCGGGGCAGCTCGCGCCGCACGATCATCCTCCTGGTGATGCAGACGCTCGACAACGCGATCGCCCTGCGGCCGAAGCTGAAGCGCAACGGCGAGGTGCGGCTGCAGACCGAACAGGATCCCGAGCGGCCCAACCCGACCTTCATCCCGGTCGCCAACGAGGCGGCCGAGTGGTTGGCGGAGCGGACCGGCGGGATCGCCACCGAGCTCGGTGACGGAGGCGGCGTTCAACATCCCGACCACCGCCCACATCCTCGGCGGAGCTGTCATCGGGCACGGCCCCGAGGACGGGGTCGTCGACTCGCGCCAGCGCGTCTTCGGCTACGAGAACCTGATGGTCTGCGACGGCGCGTCGATCCCGGCCAACGTCGGCGTCAACCCGAGCCTGACGATCGCCGCCCTGGCCGAGCACGCGATGAGCCAGGTGCCGCCGAAAGAAGGGGCCGAGCCGCGTCCCCTTCCGAGGCGGCCCGGCCCGCGGTCGCTGCCTAGAGCGCTACTCGGCGAAGCGCTCCGCTACGTAGTCCCAGTTGACGACGTTCCAGAAGGCGTCGATGTATTCCGGGCGCTTGTTCTGGTACTTGAGGTAGTAGGCGTGCTCCCAGACGTCGCAGCCGAGCAGCGGCACGCTGCCGTCGGAGACCGGCGAGTCCTGGTTCGGCGTCGAGACGACGGCGAGCCCGGAGCTGTCCTTGACCAGCCAGGCCCAGCCGGAGCCGAAGCGGGCGATGCCGGCGTTTTTGAACTCCTCCTTGAAGGAGTCGAAGGAGCCGAAGGTCTCGTCGATCGCGCCGGCCAGATCGCCGCTCGGCGCGCCGCCGCCGTCGGGGCTGAGCATCTGCCAGAAGAGCGAGTGGTTGAAGTGTCCGCCGGCGTTGTTGCGGACGGGGCCCTGCTTGTCGCCGGGCAGGCTGGAGAGGTTGCGCAGCACGTCCTCGACGTCGCGGTCGGCCCACTCGGTCCCCTCGAGGGCGGCGTTCGCTTTGTCGACGTAGGCCTGGTGGTGCTTGTCGTGATGGACCCGCATCGTCGCCTCGTCGATGTGGGGCTCGAGCGCGTCGTAGGCGTAGGGAAGATCGGGAACCGAGAAAGCCATCTGGAAGCTCCTTGTTTCGATTTGGAAGTCCTGCGGGAGCCTAGCTGCCGCGGCTCCGCTGCTACCCGCCTCCCACGGGGGCATACCCTGTGAAGTCACCGCGAACGCCGTTTCTGGAATGAATCGACTGGGTAGGAGGTGGCTTCGACGGGCACGCACTCGACAGAGGGAGATCTCGTTCCTGGGCCCAGGGCGGAAGAGCGGCTTGCCCGCGAAGCAGAGCTGTGGCGACGTTTTGCCCAAAGCCGCGACCCGGCGATCCGCGAGGAGCTGGTGCGGCGCTACATGCCCTTCGCCAAGCGGCTGGCGCTGCGCTACCGGGGCGCCAGCGAGTCCTTCGACGACCTGCTCCAGGTCGCCAACCTCGGCCTGCTCAACGCGATCGACCGCTTCGATCCCGAGCGCGGCATCCCCTTCACCGCCTTCGCCTCGCCGACCATCCTCGGCGAGCTCAAACGCCACTTCCGCGACCGGGTCTGGACGGTGCGGGTGCCGCGCGGCCTGCACGACCGCATGGCCGAGGTCGACAAGGCGATCTCCGAGCTGACCAAGGAGCTGCAGCGAGCGCCCTCGGTCGGCGAGATCGCCGGCCGGCTCGAGCTGGAGCAGACCGACGTGCTCGAGGTGATGGAGGCCAACCACAACCGCCGCCCGCTCTCGCTCGACCGCCCGGCCGGCGCCGGAGGACTCGGAGGAGTCTTCGCCTGCCGAGTGGATCGGCAGACGAGGACGAGTCGTTCGAGCTGGTCGAGGGACGGATCGCCCTCGACGCGGCGCTGCCCTACCTCGACGAGCGCGAGCGGCTGGTGCTGCGCCTGCGCTTCGCCGAGGACATGACGCAGTCGCAGATCGCCGAGCGGATCGGCCACTCGCAGATGCACGTCTCGCGCATTCTGCGCCGCGCTCTGAACAGGATCAGGGAGCAGATAAGGGAGCAGCGGCAAAGCGAATGACGAGGTACTCGCCGTCGTCGGACTCCTCGACCGCGAGCTCGTCCGCAAGCGCCTCCAGGGTGCCGCCGACATCGGGCACCTCGAGCTCCTCCCGAATCTGCCCGGCGGCGCCGGCGTCCATCGGACCGATGCGCAGGGCGATGCCGTCGCCGCGGTCGTCGAAGCCAAGGCGCACGCGCCCGTCGGCGAAGCGCGAGGGCGCGGCGGCGGCGATCGCGTCGGTGACCAGGACCGCGTCGGAGAGGCGGTCGACCGAGAGGTCGCGCCGTGCCGCCAGGGCGCCCACGACCCGGGCCAAGACGGGGCCGAGCAGCTCGGGCCGGTCGGTCACCAGCTCGGTCGTGTCCCGCAGGCGCGGCTCCATTTTCACCGGATCGCCGTCGATGCTGCCGGCGGCGCCGCCATGCAGCGGCAGGCGCATCGTCACCTCGGTGCCTTGGTCGAGTCCGCCGGAGATCGCGAAGCTGGTGGAGAGCGCGGCGATCAGCGAAAGACCGAGCCGCAGGCTGTCGCTATCGACATCGGCCCGGGGCCGGATGCCGATTCCCTCGTCTCGGACGGTCACGGTGAGGCCCTCGTCGTCGGGCTCGGCTTCCACCAGGAGCGGCCCGGCGCCGCCCTGGTAAGCATGCACGGCGACGTTCATGCAGGCCTCGGTGACGACGGTCTTGAGGTCGGCGAGGCCCGGCTCGTCCATGCCGATCTCCTCCGCCAGCCCGGCCAGCGCGTGCCGTACCACAGCGACGTTCTCCGCTTTCGCCGGAAGGGTCATCTGGAGCCCCCTGGGCCTCTGGTTGATCGTCGAGTTCGCTGGCATGAACCGCAATCGTCTCCGCTGGGATATTGCTCCCGCGGAATCCGAGCATAACCGCCGGACTGTCAAGTCACTCGGCTACCCCCCGCCTCTCTCGCCGAAACCCTGCCCGATGCCGGCAGGACGGAGATGCCCCTGCGCTAGGATCGCCGCGTGAGCCCGGCCCCCTTCGACGTGGCGAAAGAGGAGCTCGACGGCGGCATTCTCGCCATCGCGGTGCACGGCGAGCTGGACATGAGCACCGCACCGCAACTGGAGCGAGCGCTGCAGGAGGCGCTCTCCGACCCCGAGGCCTCGATCATGCTCGACCTCAGCGAGTGCGAGTTCATCGACTCGACCGGCATCGCCCTGATCGTGCGTGCCTGGCAGCAGCTCGACCGCGAGGGGGGCGGCGACGGCAAGGGCCGGCTCGTCCTCTGTTCTCACAACCATCAGGTGCGACGGCTGCTGACGATCACCGGAGTCGAGTCCTCGATCTCGATGCACGCGCAGCGCGATGCGGCGCTGGCCGAGCTGCGCGGCTGATCGCCCCGCCCCACCGGCTCGGCCCGCTGGACTAACGGTCGAGTCGGACTTAGAGTGAGTTCATGGCCGGGGTCGAGACCGATGACTACGGACGTGAGGTACGCGACGGAACTCTGACCGTGAGGGTCAGCGCCAAGGGATCCGCTCAAACGATCGCCGTCTCCGGCGAGCTGGACATGGCAAACGCCGCCACGCTGGCGACCGAGCTCGAACGGGCCGAGGATGAGGGCGCCGCGCCGATCACCGTCGACATGAGGGCCCTGGAGTTCATCGACTCGACCGGCATCGCGGTCCTCGTCGCCGCGCATCGCCGCCTCAATGCAGACGGGGTCCGCGTACGCCTCGTGCGCAGCAGGGCCAGGGGCGTGCAGCGAGTGATGGACGTCACCGGCCTCGAACGAGAGTTGCCGTTCGTCTCTCTCGACGACGGCGCGACGGCCGACGCCTGAGCAGCGCCGAGGCCGCTCAGGCTGCGATCGCGAGGAAGCGGGCGACGGCCTGCTCGGGATCCGGGAAGACCTCGCCGCGGACGAAGCGGTCCCCCCGGACCTCCCAGATCCAGGCGGCGGGGACGTCGCGTATCCCGAGCTCGCGGCTGCGCGCGTAGACCCGGCCGCGGACCAGCAGTGTGTCCCCGCGCCGCTCCATCTCGCTGGGCGTGATCTGCAGCTCTTCCCAGATCTGGGCGACGTCCTCCATGTACTGGTGCAGCCCGGCCGGGCCGGTGTAAGGGGCATCGCGACCGACCGCTTCGGCGGTGACGACGGGGAAGAACGCCATCTCCTCGTCGCAGATAGCTTTGATGCAGGCCTCGTCGCGGCGATTGAAGCAGTCGTAGAGGCGCTCGACCAGCGCCATCCGTGGGTCAGGCATCGCCCTGGTCCACGCTCAGCAGGGGGGCCGGCGACGACCGCTTCCACGGGGTCTCGGCGGCGCCCGACCCGCCCGAGGAGCGGGCGATCGCGAGCATCGCCACGTCGTCGTCGAGAGCGCCCTCGGCGAACGAGTGCAGCGCGCCCTCGAGCCGCTGCAGAGCCAGCGCCGGGTTGGTAGCGCCCTCGAGCTCGGCGCGAAGCCGCTCCTCGCCGAAGCGTCCCTGCCGGCCCCGTGCCTCGAGGATGCCGTCGGTCACGATCACGAGCTGCTCGCCGTACTTGACGGCCCTGCGTGCGATCGCCCACTCCGCATCCGGGAAGGCACCCAGCACCGGATCGGTTCCGCTCACCTCGCTCACCGACTCGCCGTTGACGAGCAGCGGCGGCGGGTGGCCGGCGACGGCAAGCCGCACCGGCTCCAGCGGGTTCTCGCTGATGGTCACCGCGACCAGGGTGCAGAGGGCGGCGTCGCCTCGCGCGAGCAGGGCGCGATTGAGCGTGGTCAGGGCGGTCAGCGGATCGTCGCTGAGCAGGGCGGCGGTGCGCAGCGTGTAGCGGGCGACGGCGGTGATCGAGGCGGCCTGGGCGCCGCGGCCGGTGACGTCGCCGATCGCGAGCATCCAGCCCCCGGGCACGCGGAAGACGTCGTAGAAATCGCCACCGACCTCGTTCTCCGCTCCGGCCGGTCGGTACATCGCGGCGATCGACCAGCCGGGGATGTGGGGCAAGGGGGGAGGCAGCAGGCCGCGCTGCAAGGTGTCGGCGATCTCGGCGCGGGCTCGCTCGGCTCGCTCGAGGTCGGCGAAGAGGCCGCAGTTGTCGAGCGCGAGGGCGACCCTGCCGGAGAGGATCCAGGCGAACCGCGCGTCCTCGCGCCGGTAGCGGCGCTTCGACCAGGCGACCCCGAGCGTCAGCGCCCCGGTCACCCGCCCGCGCGCGTTCAGCGCCACGGTGATCGCCGAGCGGACGTCGATGCCCCGCAGGAACTCGAGGTCCTCGGGATCGTGCGCGATCCCGCGCAGGTCCTCCTCCGACATCCGCTCGAAGAAGCGCGGCTCCAGCGAGTCGTGGGCTTTGCCGTCGAGCATCTGCGGCGGCACCGACGGCAGGCGGTCCACCAGCCCCCGCTCGATCTCCTCGCTGCCGCCCGGGGCAACCCGCACCGCCGCGCGGCGGGGGACGCGGTCCTCGTCGATCACGTCGATCATGCAGAAGTCGGCGAACTCGGGCACGAGGATCGCGCAGATCTCGTCGAAGCTCTGCTCGAGGCTGTCGCCGGCGTCGGAGACGGCGGCGATGTCGGCGAGGATGCGGAAGCGGCTCCGCACCTTGCGCTCGCGCGCGAGCAGCAGCGCGAGCGAGCCGCCTAGGACGACGAGCGACACCAAGACAGCCTCGCTGATACCGATCCAGCCCACTCGCTCTCCGTTCGACGCCTACTGAAAAGACAGTAGCCCGCTTCAGACGGATTGTCCATACCCCGGACCCGCGCTCATCGGTCATGGCCCCTTGCCAGCCACACCCCGGATCGTTTCGGGCCCAGCCAGCCCGAACGCCTCTCCGCCGACGAGCGGCGGTTGGTCTTCTCACCCGAGCGGGAACCGAGCGTCCGGTGAAAGCCGCAGGGATTCGGGCCAGCCGGGCACAGTCGAGTACCGCTTTCCTCTTACCCGCGGCGCGGCTCGCCGAACCTCCAGCCTCTCTCAGGCGATGCCCTCGAACTCGTACTCGCGCAGGAAGCCCTCGAAGAGGCGGCGGTGCCCCTGCTCGTCGTGGAGGATCTCGACCGTCATGTCCTGGGTCACCGGGTCGACCCCCTCGGTCTCATCGACGATCCGCGTGTAGTGCTCGATCGCGCCGGTCTCGGCCTTGATCACGCCACGGATCACGTGGACGATGTCGGTCTGCTCCTCCGGCGGCTGCAGGAAGCTCTGCTCCGCCGCGAAGTCCTCCGAGCCGGGGACGACGCCGTAGAGCTCCTTGATCCGCTCGGCGAAGCGCTTCGCGTGACCGAGCTCCTCTTCGATGTCCTCCGCCAGCGACTCCTTGATCTCCTGCGCTCGCACCCCGTCGAGGTTGACCGAGGCGGCGATGTAGCTCATCACGGTCTCGATCTCCATCCAGTACGCCCTCCGGAGCAGCTCTACCACGTGCTCCCTGGCCTCCAGGTTGGCGCTGTCGAAGATCCCCTTGCTCGGGGACGGCGCTGAAGCCTCCATCGTTCCTCCGTTTCGCTTGCGGACCGGGTACCAAGGCTCTACCCCGGCACCGGGAGGGTCAATCGCCGAAGGTCGCGCGCGGCACCGTGTCGGGGTCGCCGCCCGTCCAGGCGGTGAACCGGTACCAGGCCGGCTTTGCTTCGCGCTGCTCGGTGAGCAGCCCGGCCGAGTCGCAGAACTGACAGCTGGCGCCGATGTCGGTCCAAGAGAACCACCAGACGCCGCCGATCCGCCAGGCATGGCGGTTGCCGGCGAGCATCGAGAAGGCCTCGTCCAGCTCCCGCGCCTGGCCGAGGAGGCCGCGCTCCCAGCGCGTCTGGAAGCTGTCGGAGCCCCAGCCGAGCTCGGTGACGTAGAGGGGGGTGGCGGCATCGCGGTGGACTCGCATGACGCGCCGCAGGTTGCGGATCTGCGGGCGCATCGCGCTCGCGTCGGCGACGTAAGGGTGCAGCGCCACCCCGTCGAAGAATCGCTTCACCGGCTGCGCTCGGTAGACCCGATTGAGGAAGTCGCCCGAGCCGATGTTGGGCGGCACCTGCAGCGGCCGGCCGAAGAGGCCACCGAGGATCACCTCGGCGCCGTGGTCGGCGCCGTGGATGGCGCGGCCGCCGACCCGCAGCAGCCGCGCGAAGCGCTCCGGATCGGAGTTGCTGGAGAAGGTGACGATGTTGGGCTCGTTCCAGAGCTCCCAGGCGCGGATCGGGAGGAAGGGCAGTTCGTCGTTCTCTCGCCAGAAGGAGCCGCTGGGGCCGTAGCGCCCCACCGCCCGCCGCAGGAAGGAGGCCCAGGCCGCCCTCGACCAGCCGTACCGAACCGGTTCGATCCGCGGCTGCGGCGCGACCCAGGGCGGCGTGCCCCAGACAAAGGGGAAGACCCGCATCCCGTGCTCGGCGGCCAGCGCCACCGAGCGGTCGAACCCGGACCAGTCCGGCGCGACGAGATAGGGGCTTTGCGGCTCGACCCCCATCCAGTAGAGCGGCAGGCGAACGCTGTTCAGCCCGGCCTGCCGCATCAGCTCGAAGTCCTTCTCGTTGGAGGCGTTCTGCGGCGAGATGCCGACGAACCCAGGCGGCACCGCGGCGGTGGCCGCGGGCGGCAGCAGGAGCAGCGCCGCGAGCACAGCCAGGATTGCGAGCTTTCGGTTCACGAGCATCGGTTGGAAACCGGACAGCAGGCAAAGTAGCGGCGCGCCTCCTCGCCCGCCCGCGACGGCGCGACGTGAACGGCTCCCGCCAACCTCCTCTGAGATAATCGCCGAATTCGGGGCGTGGCGCAGCCTGGTAGCGCGCACCGTTCGGGTCGGTGAGGTCCCCGGTTCAAATCCGGGCGCCCCGATATTCGACTGCTGTGCGATGACCGCGCGCAGCGGTCAGGCGCGCAGGGCCGAGTAGATCTCCTCGCCCGCATCGACCGCTTTGTGTCTACTCTGCGCACGTGTTTGCATTCGGTTGTCCGAAGTGGACGGGGGCGGAGCCGGGGTGCCGGACGGTCGGGGCGTGAACGGCGAGGGTTCGCTCACGCTGCTGCACCTCTCGGATCTGCAGTTCGGGCGAAACCACCGCTTCGGCAATCTCGCCGCCGGCGACGCCGAGGCGGAGCTCGACACCCTCCTGGTCCGACTCGAGAACGACCTCGCCCTGCTCGGCGAGGAGGACCCGCGCCTGCGGCCGGAGGCGATCGTCGTCTCAGGCGACCTCGCCGAGTGGGGGATGAGCAGGGAGTTCTCCGATGCGCGTGCGTTCCTCGAGCGTCTGGCGGCGAGCCTCGAGGTGCCGCACCGGCGGGTGGTCGTAGTTCCCGGCAACCACGACCTCAACCACAAGCTGTGCGAGGCCTATTTCAGCGAGTGCGAAGCGGACGAGCGCACGCCGACCCTTCCCTACGCGAGGAAGTGGGAGCACTACCTGCGCATGTTCGAGGAGTTCTACGCCGACGACCCCGAGATCGCGTTCACGGTCGAGGAACCATGGACCCTCTGGGAGATCGAGGAGCTGCGCCTCGTCGTCGCCGGCCTCAACTCGACGATGCGCGAGAGCCACCGCCCCGATGACCACTACGGCTGGGTCGGCGAGAAGCAGCTGCGCCGCTTCGCCGAGCGCCTGGAGCCCTATGCGGAGCGCGGCTGGTTCCGGCTCGGGGTCGTCCACCACAACACCACGCGGGGCCCGGTCAGCGACGACGAGAACCTGCGCGACGCGGAGAAATTCGGCGAACTGCTGGCGCCCTCGTTGAACCTCCTGCTGCACGGGCACACGCACGACAGCAGGATCACCTGGCTCGGGGATCGGCCGCTGCCCGTCCTCTCGACCGGGAGCGCAGCGCTGAAGAGCGAGGCGCGGCCCCCCGAGGTTCCGAACCAGTATCAGCTGATCAGGCTGCACGCCGGGGGGATCGAGCGCTGCACGCGAAGCTACGACCCGGCTCGCGGACGCTGGGCGGCTGACACCAGGGCATCGCCGGACGGCAGCGAGTGGCGGTTCACTCACGACCTGAGCTTCGATGGGTGCGCGGAGACGTTCGGGGAGGGCGACTCCACCAGCCTGCGCGAGACGGACGCGGAGCCGGCGCAGGAGAGCGAGCCGCGCGTGGACCGAGAGAGCTTCGTCGGCCGCGCGATGGAGATCTGCGAACTGCGCAACGCCGGCGAGGGCATCCACATCGACGCGATGGACGACGACCCGCTTCACCCCTACCTGCGGGTTCGCGGACGCGACGGAGGCATAGCGCAGAGCTTTCCGATCGGACTGGTCGAGGGCGACGTCAGCAAGGAGCGCGTGGACGGTTTCTGCGACGCGATCTTCGATCGCTACAGGGCGCTCGACCCCAGCCTACGCTGCACGATCGTCTACGGGGGAAGCCGGGCGACGGAGGAGGTCGAGCGGGCGGCGGCGACTCGCAACGTGGAGCTGCGCTCGTTCGTCGAGTTCCAGGGAATCATCGACTTTCGCAATTACGTCAAGCGCCAGACCGCGCGACTCGAGTCGGATCCCGTCTACCCACCGGCGATGTACGTGCCTCAGCAGCTGGTCTACGAGGCCGGCAGCGAGAGCCACACGGCGAAGGACGCGATTGCCCAGCTGACCGGCTGGCTGCACGAGCCGCGGGGCCGCTTCGTCCTCGTCCTGGGCGACTTCGGATCGGGCAAGACCTTCATGCTGCGCGAGCTGGCGCGGCGGATGCCGAGCGACGTGCCGCACCTCGTGCCGGTCCTGGTCGAGCTGCGAGCGCTGGAGAAGGCGCGCACGATCGAGCAGCTCGTCGCCCAGCACCTGGCGACGGCGGGGGAGCGCTTCATCGACCTGAAGGCGTTCCCCTACATGCTGCGCAAGGGCCGCATCGCCCTCCTCGTCGACGGCTTCGACGAGCTGGCGATGCGCGTCACCTACAAGCGCGCGGCCGACCACTTCGACACGCTCCTGCAGGCCGCCGAGGGCGACGCGAAGGTCGTCCTGACCAGCCGCACCCAGCACTTCGAATCCGACCGTCAAGCACGCTCGGCGATGCTGGAACGGGCCGAGCTCCTGCCCGGCCTCTCCCTCTGCCACGTCCAGCCGTTCGACGACACCCAGATCGTGACCTTTCTCAAGCGGCGACTCGGGGACAGGGCGAAGGCTCGCGAGCGATACGACCTGCTCGACGAGATCAAAGACCTGCTCGGCCTCTCGCACAACCCGCGAATGCTCGACTTCATCGCCCGAATACCGGAGCAGCAGCTGCGCGAAGCACGCGAGCGCAGCGGCGATATCACCGCCGCCGAGCTCTACCGCCTGCTGATCGACCAGTGGCTTGGCTACGAGTGGGACAAGTCGCAGCCGCGCGGCATGGCGCCGGCCCTCTCCGCCGAGCAACGCTGGGAAGCGGTGACGGAGCTGGCGCTGTGCCTGTGGGCCAAGCTCGAACGCACGATCCACGTCAGCGAGCTGACCGAGCAGGTCTCGACGGCGGTCGAACGGCTGAGCGCCGAGCCCGACGTGGGCACGCCGCCGGACCCCGACGCGATGGCGCACCACGTCGGCTCGCGCACCCTGCTGGTCCGCGACGACGAGGGGGCCTTCGAGTTCGTCCATTCCTCGGTGATGGAATGGTTCGTCGCCAGCGCGGCTGCCTCGCAGCTTGCCGAAGGACGCTCGCCGGAGGTTCTCGCCCAGCGCGACATGACCGAGCTGATGACCGACTTCTTCTGCGACCTGGCGGGGGCGACACAGGCGGGAAAGTGGGCGCGCGAGACGATCGTCGCGAACGAGTCGGGCTCGGCGAGGTCGAACGCGCTGATGGTGCTCGGCCGCCTCGGCGAGGAGGCGCCCGCGGCGGTTCTGTCCTCGGAGCACCTCAGCGGTCGCGATCTCTCCGAGCGCAGCCTCGTCGAAGCCAACCTGCGCGGAGTCGACCTGACGGAAGCGCGCATCGCGGGCGCCAACCTGAGCCGGGCGGATCTGACCGGCGCGAGCCTCGTTCGCGCCGATCTGACCAGAGCGGCGCTCGCCGGGGCCGACCTCACCGAGGCCGACCTGCGCGGCGCCCGGCTGCTGGGCGCCGATCTGAGCGAGGCCAAGCTCGACCGGGCCAACCTGCGCCGGGCGAAGCTGGTCGGTGCGCGCGCGGTCGACCCCGAGGCGCTGGCGCGCGCCGACACGTTCGGGGCCGCGCTGCCCGTGGCCGGGACGCCCGAGCCGATGCTCGAGGCGGTCGAGTCGCCCACCACGGCAGCCGCCTTCCACCCGGTCGACGAGCTGCTCGCCAGCGGCCACCGCGACGGCGCCGTGCGTATCTGGGACCCCGCCACCGGGGCGGAGCTGCGCTCTCTCTCCGGCCACTGGAGCTGGGTTCCGGCGATCTGCTTCTCCGACGACGGCGCGCTCCTCGCCAGCGCCGGCAGCGACTCGACGGTGCGCGTTTGGGACCCCGCCACGGGCGTCGAGGTGCAGCACCTGTCCGGCCACATGAGCGGCGTTCGCGGCGTCGCCTTCTCGCCCGAAGGCAAGCTCCTCGCCAGCGCCGGAGAGGACGGCACCGTGCGCGTCTGGGACGTGGCTGAAGGCGTTCAGCTGCATGCCCTCTCGGGGCACCGCGGCTGGGTGCGCGGCGTCGCCTTCTCGCCCGACGGCAAGCTTCTCGCCAGCGGCGGCAGCGACGACAACATAAGGCTCTGGGATCCGGCCGAGGGCGTCCAGCTGCGTCAGCTGGCCGGCCACCGCAGCGGAACCTGGGACGTCGCCTTCTCGCCCGACGGCAAGCTCCTTGCCAGCGGCGGCAGCGACGACGAGGTGCGGCTTTGGAATCCCGCCAGCGGCGAGATGCGGAGCAGCCTCAGCGGCCACGACGCCAGGGTTCGCCGGGTCGCCTTCTCACCGAACGGGCAGCTCCTCGCCAGCGCCGGCGCGGACTCGACCGTGCGTATCTGGGACCCGACCAGCGGCATCATGCTGCGCACCATCGACGGCCAGCGGGGCAGAGAGCCGGCGATCGACTTCTCCGCCGACGGCCAGCTTCTCGCCGGCACCGGCAAGGACGAGAGCCTGCGCCTCCTCGACCCAGCGAACGGCGCCGAGCTGCGCACGCTGACCGGGCGCGCCGAGCACGCGACGCAGGCGATCGCCTTCTCGCCCGACGGGCGCCTTCTCGCCAGGAGCGGCGGCGACTCCACGATCCGGCTCTGGGATGCAGCCGCCGGCATCGAGCGCCTGGTCCTCCCGGGCCAGCGGGGCGGGGTCAGAGCCCTCGCCTTCTCGCCCGACGGGCGGGTCCTCGCCAGCGTTGGAGGCGATTCCACGATCCGGCTCTGGGATCGCATCAGCGGGGTGGAGATGCGCTCCATGTCCGGCGCCGAGCACAGCATCCGCGACCTCGCCTTCTCGCCCGACGGGCGGCTGCTGGCCGGCGCCGGCAACGGGATCCACTGCTGGGACCCACGCGGCGGCGTGAGCCTGGGGCCGCTGTCCGAGAAGCACCAGGGCAGGGTGCGACAGATCGCCTTCTCGCCCGACGGGCGCTTCCTCGCCAGCGCCGGCCGGACCGTCGTGCAGATCAGCGAAGCCAAGCTCGGCGCCGAGGTGAGGAGCCTGCCGGGACACTGGCTGGAGGTCCGGCACGTCGCCTTCTCGCCCGACAGCCTGACCCTCGCCAGCGCCGGCCAGGATTCGACGATCCGACTCTGGGACCCGCTCAGCGGCGAGGAGAAGCGCTCCTTGTCCGAGCACCGCGGCGGCGTTCGCTGCGTCGCCTTCTCGCCCGACGGGCGCTTCCTCGCCAGCGCCGGCGGAGATTCCACGATCATGCTTTGGGATCTCGACGATGGCACCCTGAGAGACACCCTGTCCGGGCACCGCGGCGGCGTTCGCTGGGTCGCCTTCTCGCCCGACGGGCGCTTCCTCGCCAGCGCCGGCGAGGACGGCACGGTTCGCCTCTGGGACTCCTCGACCCGCGGCTTGCTGGTCACCATCGCCGACGTCGGCGAGGGCTGGGTGGCGTTCACCCCCTCCGGCCGCTACAAGTTCGACGGCCGCATCGGCGGCTCGTTCTGGTACGTGCTCGGCCTCTGCCGCTTCGCACTCGGGGAGCTCGACGAGTTCCTCGCCCCCGAAAGCCTCTTCCGGGTCGAGCTCGGGGAACCGCTCTGAGCCGGTTTAGCGGCCACCGCCGGCGGTGGCCGCTACCGCACCGCTTCGATCGCCTGCTCTATCCGGCTGAGCTCGGGGTTGTCCTGCAGGGTCCGAGTCCCACCGGTTCCGCTCACGATCATCGCCTGCCCGGCACGAATGCCCAGCCCCCGGCCCAGCTCTTCGTAGCCCTCGAGCCGGCTGGCGATCGGACCGCCGACGCCCCCGCGGCGATCGAGGTCCGCTTCCCATTCCGGCACGTCGAGCTCGCCGACCGAGCTGGCGAGCGAGCCCATCAGGCGGTCGCCGATGCCGAAGCGCTCCGCCTCGGCCTGGTTGACGAAGAAGAGGTAGGTGTACTGCCAGCCGTAGCCCTGTTCGGCCGCCGCCTCGGCGCCGAAGAAGCCGAGCTCCAACGGGTTCGCGGCGATCGAGTAGTGCCGCATCAGCAGCTTCGCCTCGCCGCCGCGGACGTAGTCTTCGACCAGGGCGGGGATCGCGATCAGGAACTCGTCGCGGCAGTTGCCGCACTGGAGGTCGTTGAAGACCTGGATCGAGACCGGCGCGTCGGCCGAGCCGAGCCGGTCGCCTTCCTGCGGAATCCCGCCGAAGAGGCGCTGCGAGCGTCGGCGATCCCGTCGATGCGGACGACTTCGCGGCCCGCCTCCTTGGTCGAGATGTCGACCACGGTGTAGCCGAGGGCGACGAGCGCCAGGCCGAAACGCGAGGATCACCCAGAGCCGGCCGCGGCGGGGGATCGGAGTTGCGGCGATTTCGGACACCGCCGCATTATCGCGGGCGGTCGCCGCGCGGCGCTCGGACCTGCGCAAAGAGCGGCTGCAGCCGTTGACATGTCCGCCCGCCGGGGTAAATATGGGCATACCCGATTTCAACTACCTGGGAGGTCCGCTGTGGCCAATCACCTCACCCCGTCCGAGCTTGCCGACGAGCTGCACATGAAGCGGCAGGAGGTGATCGGCAAATGCGTCGAGATGGACGTCCCGATCTTCCACGGCCGCATCGACAAGTCCCTGTTCCGGACCTCGCTGCGCCAAGCCTCGCAGCAGGGCAAGGAGCGCCGCGCCCCGGCCACTTAGGCAGACCGACCTCCACTAGACTCCCCGCCGTGGAGGAGCGGGGAACCAACTCGACCACGCTCGCGGACCTGCTGCCGCGCGCGGCGCAGCTCTACGGCGACGCGCCCGGCGTCCACTACAAGGACGGCGACGCCTGGGTCGACGCGCAGCTTCGCCGAGGTCGAGGAGACGTTCGCCCGCTGGCCCTCGGGCTGGTCGACCTCGGCGTCGCAAAAGGCGACCAGGTCTCGATCCTCGGCAACACCCGGCCCGAGTGGACCTACTTCGACTTCGCCGCGCTCTCGATCGGCGCCACCGTGGTCCCGATCTACCAGACCAACTCGCCCGAGGAGTGCCGCTACGTGCTCGAGAACTCCGACGCCAAGGTCGTCGTCGTCGAGGACGACGAGCAGATCGAGAAGATCCGCAAGGTCCGCGACCAGCTGCCGAAGCTCGAGCACGTCGTGCGGATGACCGGCTCCAGCGAGGACGCGATCTCGATCGACGACCTGGCCGCGCGGGCGCCGGCCGTCGACGCCTCGCGAGTGGGAGCAGCGCTGGCACGGCGGTGACCCCGGCGGACATCTGCACCTTCATCTACACCTCGGGCACGACCGGGCCGCCGAAGGGCTGCGTCATCAGCCACGGCAACTACCGGGCGATGCTCGACATGGTCAACGAGACCAGCGTCATCGAGGGCGAAGACGTCACCTACCTCTACCTGCCCCTCGCCCACTCCTTCGCCCTGCTGATCCAGCTCGGCAGCTTCGACCTCGGCGCGACGATCGCCTACTGGGAGCGCGACCCGCTGAAGATCATGCCCAACCTGGCCGAGCTGAAACCGACCTACTTCCCCTCGGTGCCGCGCATCTTCGAGAAGATCTACACGCCGCGACCAGCGCGCATGGAAAAAGAGGGCGGCCTGAAAAAGGCGATCTTCGACTGGTCGATCCGGGTCGGCGGCGAAGATGCGCGAGGCCGAACGCGCGGCCGCAAGCCGGGCTTCCTGCTGCGCAAGCAGTACGAGTTCGCCGACGAGAAAGTGCTCTCGAAAATCCGCGGCCTGTTCGGCGGCCAGCTGCGCCTCGCGGTCTCCGGTGCCGCCCCGATCAACCCCGACATCCTGCGCTTCTTCGACGCCGCCGGCGTGCTCGTGCTCGAGGGCTGGGGGATGACCGAGACCTCGACCGCGGCGACGATCTCCACCCCGGACGACTTCAAGATCGGCACGATCGGCAAACCCTTCCCCGGCTGCGAGGTGAGGATCGCCGAGGACGGCGAGATCCTCGTCAAGGGGCCGAACGTCTTCCAGGGCTACCACAAGAACGAGGAGGCGACCCGGGAGACGATCGTCGACGGCTGGCTGCACACCGGCGACCTCGGCGAGATCGACTCCGACGGCTTCATCAAGATCACCGGCCGCAAAAAGGACATCATCATCACCGCCGGCGGCAAGAACATCACCCCGGCCAACCTCGAGACCGAGATCAAGCAGCACCCGCTGGTCTCCCAGTGCGTCGTGGTCGGCGACCGCCGTCCCTACCTGGTCGCCCTGGTCACCCTCGACCCCGAAGAAGCGGTCGCCTACGCCAAGGAGCACGACCTGGCCGAGGACCCCGGCGCAGCTCGCCGCAAACGCCGACGTCAAGGCCTCGATCGAGGCCCACGTCGAGCCAAGATCAACGAGAAATTCGCCCGGGTCGAGCAGGTGAAGAAGATCGCGATCCTCCCCCACGACCTCTCGCAGGAGAGCGGCGAGCTGACGCCGACGCTGAAGGTGAAGCGGGCGGTCGTCGCCGACAAGCACGAGGGCGAGATCGAGCAGCTCTACGCGGGCTGAGGCCCGCAGACGCGACTCAGGAGGCCTCGCCGGGCAGCAGCGCGGACGTCGTCTGCTCGAGCACGCGGCGCCAGGCGGAGGTCTGCTCGGGCTCCTCCTCGGAGGCGCGCTCGACCACGCGGCGGACGCGGCGCTCGGAGATCTCGAGGCCGTGGCGCTCGGCGATCTCCTTGTAGCGGTCGTAGTCCTTGGCCGAGCGTGGCGGTGACCGACTCGAAGCCGTGGCGGGCGATCTGCAGCCGGCGCGAGTAGTCCATGATCGGCGTGCCGAACATCAGCTCGTCGTTGGGCTCGGGCTCGACCAGGATGATGTCGACGCCCGGGTACTTCTCCTGCCACTGCGCCACCGCCTGGTGCAGGCGCGCGTGGGCGATCAGGCGGAAGGTCTGGTTGGCGATCGCCGGCAGGCCCATGTCGGAGACGCGGCGCACGCGCGTGCCGAAGACGGTCGGGATCGTCTTCTCGAAGTCGTTGACGTAGGGGACGAGCGGGTTGACGACGAGGATGAACTTCGCGCCCTTCTCGACCGCGATGTCGACGTTGGTGGTCGAGCGGATGCCGCCGTCGACCAGCTGGCGGCCCTTCAGGTCGACCGGCTTGTAGACGATCGGCAGGCGGTCGAGCACTGGACCGCCTTCGAGATCGGCACGTCGTCCCAGCCGTCCTCGCCGAAGACGATCCGCTCGCAGGTGTCGAGGTCGGTCGCGGTCAGGTACAGCTCGCTGTCGAGCAGGCGGAAGTCGTTGACACGGCCGCCGTCGGCGAGCGCCTCGCTCGACGTAGTCGGCGATGCCGGCGTCCGAGTAGAGGCCGGTCGGCAGCGCCTCGGCGAGGCCGACGCCGATGTCGATCGCCGAGAACTCCCCCATCCGGATCAGCCTGCGCACGCAGCTCGGCGGTGCGCAGAGGCAGCATCGCCGCTTTCTGCAGGAAGCCGAGGTAGTTGGGCTTCAGCACCTTGTCGAGGTCGAGGTCCTCGAGCTCGGAAGGCTCGCGCTTGTTGATCACCTGCATCATCTCGTCGGGGCGTGACGCCGTTGGCCAGCATCGTGGCGACGAAGGAGCCGGCGCTGGTGCCGACGTAGACGTCGAAGTTGTTGACGGTGCTGTTGACCGCCAGCAGATCGAGCGCGCGCAGGGCGCCGATCTCGTAGACGCCGCCGGTGAAGCCGCCGCCGCCGAGAACCAGGGCGGTCTTCGAAGGGCGTCCTACGGCCCTGCGCCCCGTTTGCGACGGGTCGGTGCCTCGATGTCGACGACCTTGCCCATAGAACACGGATTATCCCAGACCCTGCGGCCGCTCATGCCGCTACCTTCGACGGACTGTCGTGTTGCTACGAGCGATGAGACGTGCGTCGATCGTCTGCTTCCTGCTGTTGCTGGCCCTCCTGCCAGCGACGGCGAGCGGGGCTAGCAGCGCTTGCCAGCAGATGAGGGAACGGCTGGTCTATGGCGGGGGGGCGGCGAGTGGGCTGTTCGTCGTCGACGCCGAGAGCGGCAAGGCGGTCTGCGCCCGTGCGGCGAAGCGACAGCGGCCACTGGCCTCGAACACGAAGCTGTTCACGACCGCGACGGCGCTCTCCCGCTTCGGCCCCGAGCACCGCATCGCCACGACGCTGCTCACCGACGGCACGATCGGCATCGACGGCGTCCTCCGCGGCAGCCTCTACCTGCGCGGCGCCGGCGACCCCGCGCTCGGCACGCCCACCTTCTACAACAGCTTCCTGGGCGGCCTCGGCACCAACCTCTTCGCCCTCAAGGCGCAATTCCGCGCCGCCGGCGTGCGCGGGGTGACCGGGCGGCTCTACGCCGACGACACGATCTTCGACCGCCTGCGCGGCGTCGCCGACTCCGGCTACGCGACCAGCCCCTACATCGGCCCCCTCTCCGGCCTCGCCTTCAACTCCGGCTACAGCAGCTCGCGCGGCACCGGCTTCGCCTCCGACCCGGCGACGCTGGCGGCGGCGAAGCTGGCCCGCGCGCTGCGCGGATCGGGGGTCTCGATCCGCACCGGAGTCGCCCGCCGGGCCACCCCGACCGTCGCCGAGACGCTCGCCACGGTGCGCTCGCCGACCATGTCGCAGCTGGTCGAGGTGACCAACCTCTACTCCAACAACTTCTTCGCCGAGACGCTGATCAAGCTGCTCGGCGCCCGCTTCGGCGGCGCCGGCACCACCGCGGCCGGGACCGAGGTGGTCGAGCGCTTCGCCCGCAGCCAGGGCTCGGCGATCCACGCCGTCGACGGCTCCGGCCTGACGCGCACCAACCGCGCCTCCCCGGCGCCAGGTCGTGCGCCTGCTGCAGGGGATGCGCGCGACGCCCGTCGGCGACGAGTTCATCCAAGACCTCGCCCTCACCGGCCACGAGGGCACCGTCGACGACCGCACGGAGGGCACCGCCGCCTACGGCCGCTGCCGCACCAAGACCGGCACCCTGACCGGCGTCAGCGCCCTCTCCGGCTACTGCTTCAACCGCAGCGGCAGGGTGATGATCTTCTCGATCCTGATGGCCAGCGTCGGCGACCTCTGCCTCGCCCACTACGAGCAGGACAAGATCGCCGCCCTCGTCGCCTCCTACTGAAGGCCGGGGAAGGGCGACCCCCTCGGCCTATTCGAGTAGCGCTCGCAAGCCGGCTTCGTCGAGGATCTCAGTTTCGAATTTCTCGGCTTTGGCCAGCTTCGATCCGGGGTTCTCGCCGGCGACTACGTAGTCGGTCTTCTTCGAGACCGAGTTGATGACCTTGCCCCCCGCCGACTTGACCATTGCCGCCGCCTCCTCCCGGGTCAGCTCGGGCAGGGTGCCGGTGAGGACGACGGTCTTGCCTTCGAGCGGCCCGCCGGTGGCGCGCTTTTCGGACTCAGCGGCCTCCAGACGCAAACCCTTCTGCTTCAGCTTCTCGACCAGGGCCCAGGTCGGCTCGTCGGCGAGCGACTCGGCGATCTGCACGGCCATGATCGGGCCGACGCCCTCGACCTCCTCGATCCGCTCCGGATCGGCCTCGTGCAGCGCGTCGATCGAGCCGAAGTGGTCGGCCAGCGCCTCCGCGGTGACGAAGCCGACCCCTGGCAGGCCAAGCGCGTAGAGGACGCGTTTGAACGGTCGCTCAGCGTGAGGCCTCGATCGCAGCGACCAGGTTCTGGGCCGATTTCTCTTTGAAGCCCTTGCCCCCGACTTTGCGACCGATCAGATCGTTCTCGCGCAGGTCGTAGATGTCGCCGACGTCTTCGATCAGGCCCTCTTTGAGGAAGTTCAGCGCCAGCTCTTCCCCCAGGCCGTCGATGTCCATCGCCCCCTTGCTGACGAAGTGCTTGACGTGCTGGAAGGACTGGCCCGGGCAGCCGGCGCGGTTGGGGCAGATCGTGAACACGGCGCCCTCGGGCTTGACCGTCTCGGTGCCGCAGGCCGGGCACTGCTTCGGCGGCTTTGGCTTGCGGGCGCTCTTGCTCTCGCGTTTCTGGACCAGCGGCGAGACCACCTGGGGGATCACGTCGCCGGCCCGCATCACAACGACCTCGTCGCCGGCGCGCACGTCCTTGCGGGCCAGGTCCTCCTCGTTGTGCAGGGTCGCCGTGGAGACGGTGACGCCGCCGACGTGGACCGGCTCCAGCATCGCGAACGGCACCAGGTGGCCGGTGCGACCGACGTTCCAGACGACGCTGTTCATCCGCGTCGTCGCCGTGGTCGGCGGGAACTTCCAGGCGATCGCCCAGCGCGGCTCGCGCCCGACCACGCCCAGCTCTCGCCAGAGCGCCCGCTCGTCGACCTTGACGACGACGCCGTCGATCTCGTAGTCGAGCGTCTCGCGCCGCTCCTCCCACCAGTGGCAGCGCTCGACCACCCCCTCGACCCCCTGGTGGTGCTCGGTATCTGGGTTGACCTTGAAGCCGCGCTCGCCGAGCCATTCGACCTCGTCCATGTGGGTGGCGAGGTCGAGGCCGCGGACGGCGCCGATCCCGTAGCTCCAGGTCGAGAGCGGACGTTCCGCCGCCAGCGCCGGATCGAGCTGACGGATCGAGCCGGCGGCCGAGTTGCGCGGGTTGGCGAAGGTCGGTTCCTCGGCTTCGGCGCGCCGTTCGTTGAGCGCTTTGAAGGCGGCGATCGGCAGGTAGACCTCGCCGCGGACTTCGATCAGCTCCGGCGCGTCGGGGATTCGCAACGGCACCGAGCCGATCGTGCGCAGGTTCTGGGTCACGTCCTCGCCGACCCGGCCGTCGCCGCGGGTGGCGCCGCGGACCAGGACCCCGTTCTCGTAGGTGAGCGAGATCGCCAGGCCGTCGATCTTCGGCTCGGTCGTGTAACTGAACTCCGAGGCGGTGATGTCGAGCCGCTTCAGGTAGTTGGCGAGGCGATTCTCCCAGGCGCGCAGCTCCTCCTCGTTGCGGGCGTTGCCGAGCGAGAGCATCTGCTCGTGGTGCTCGACCTGCTCGAAGCGATCCAGCGGCGGCGCCCCGACCCGCTGGGTGGGCGAGTCGGCGGTGCGCAGCTCGGGGTTGTCGGCCTCGATCGCCCGCAGCTCGTCGAGCAGCGCGTCGTACTCGTCGTCGCCGATCTCGGGTTCGTCGAGGACGTAGTAGAGCCGGTTGTGGCGCTCCAGCTCCTGCCGCAGCTCCGCGGCTCGTTGCTCCGCCGACCCCGCTCACGCCGTCGGAGCGCTCGCCGCCAGCATCTCCTCGAAGCGCCAGCCGCGCAGCCGGTCCAGGCCGCCGTGATCGGTGAGGTCGAAGTGGATCGGCGTGACCGCGATCCGTCCCTGCGAGAGGGCGATCAGATCGGTTCCCTCGATCTCCTTGAACCCGGGCTGCCAGCCGTAGATCTCGTAGTGGCGGCGGCCGTCCTCGTCTTCGGAGACGAGCTTCAGCTCGTCGTTGTAGATGCGTTTGCCGAGCTTCGTCACCTCGATCCCGTTCGGCTCGCCGGCCGGGCAGTTGACGTTGATCAGCGTCTTCGGCGGCATCGGCTCGTGCTCCAGCGCGGCGACCAGCTGAGCGACGAAGGGCGCCGCGATCGAGAAGTCGAACTGGCCGCTCACATAGCCCATGCCCCCGCCCGAGGACTGCTGGGAGACAGCCACCGCGGGAATGCCGAGGACGATCCCCTCGAACGCCGCGGCGACCGTGCCCGAGTAGGTGATGTCGTCGCCGAGGTTGGCGCCGTGATTGATCCCGGAGACGATCAGGTCCGGCCGGTGCCCGACCAGGCCCAGCTCGGCGAAGCGGACGCAGTCGACCGGGGTGCCGCTGGTGGCGTAACCACGGTCGCCGTCGCCGAACTCGACCTCCTCGACAGTCAGTGGCGAGCGGGTGGTGATGCTGCGCGCGGTGGCGCTGCGGTTCGAGTCGGGCGCGATCACGTCGACCTCGACCCCGTCCAGCTCGCGCAGGGCGCGGCGGGCGGCCTGCAGGCCAGGCGCCGAGATGCCGTCGTCGTTGGTCAGCAGGACGCGCATGAAGGCGATTCTAGGGACGGGGGAGGGGGCGTCCGGGCTCGCCGTAAAGGGAGGGCAGGGGGCGTCCGGCCGTTACTGGGTTTTTCGCCATAAGAGCCAGGCCTCCCTCACTGAGCAAACAGGGCGAAAAGAGGACGCCGCTGCCGACCGAACACCCCTGCCCTCCCTCGTCGAGCGCAGGCATACTCCCCCCGATGACCACCGTTCGGTTGGAGCTTGAATATGACGGGAGCGGGTTCAGGGGATGGGCGGCTCAGCCTGGGCTGCGCACCGTGCAGGGGGAGCTGGAGGCTGCGCTGGCCACGGTGCTGCGGGAGCCGGTGCAGCTGACGGTCGCCGGGCGGACCGATACGGGCGTGCATGCCCTGGGGCAGGTGGCGAGCTTCGACACCGAGGTGGAGGTGCGGGAGGATCTGGCTCGGCGGCTGAACGGAGTCGGGCCAGACGACGTCGCCGTCACCACCGCGACGGTCGCCGAGGACGGCTTCGATGCGCGGCACAGCGCCAAGTCGCGCAGCTACGTCTACCGGATCCTGGCCCGCTCCGCACCGAGCCCGTTCGAGCAGGGCCGCGCCCTCTGGTGGCCCCACCGCACCGACCTCGAGGCATTGGAAGCCTGCGCCGCAGCCCTCCCAGGCAACCACGACTTCACCGCCTTCACCCCGACCCAGACCGACCACGTCCGCTTCGAGCGCGACATCCTCGCCGCCGGCTGGGAGCAGGATGGCGACATCCTCAGCTTCCGCATCACCGCCGACGCCTTCATGCGCAACATGGTCCGCATCCTCGTCGGCACGATGCTGGAGGTCGCCTCCGGCCGCCGCCGCCCCGACGACTTCACGCAGCTCCTCCAGGGCGCTACCCGCAGCGACGCCGGCGACACCGCCCCACCCCACGGCCTCTACCTAGAGTCGGTCAGCTACACGTAGCCGACATTGACCCCCCTATGGGGTGGTCAAATCTCCGACGCGCGCGCTGGTGGAGCTATTGAAAGAGCTGGCTTAGCTCTGAGTGGGAGGGCAGGGGGTGTCCTCGCCGCAGCGCCGTCCTCTTTTTCGCCCCACCAGCAATCTCGGACGGCCGCAAGCCATCCAGGCGAAAACCCAGCAAGGCGAGGACACCCCCCTGCCCTCCCCCAACTGAAGCGCTAGACGAGCTCGAGATAGACCATCTCGGTACTGTCGGACCGCCGCGGGCCCAGCTTGACGATCCGCGTGTAGCCACCGGGCCGGTCCGTGTATCGCGGCGCGACCTCCTCGAACAGCTTGTGCACCACGAACTTGTCGTTGTGCAGAGTCGCCAGCGCCTGGCGGCGAGCATGCAGGTCGCCCCGCTTGGCGAGGGTGATCAGCTGCTCGACCTCGGGCTTGACCGCCTTTGCCTTGGCCTGGCTGGTCTTGATCCGCTCGTGCTCGATCAGCTGCTTGGAGAGATTGGAGAGCAGCGACTCGCGATGCGATGCGTTGCGGCTGAGCTTGTTGCGTTTCTTGCGGTGGCGCATCGGCTCCTCGTCCGCTCTCGCCTGCTTAGTCCTGGCTCAGATCGAGGCCGCGGGCCTGCAGGGTCTCGATTACTTCCTCGATCGATTTCGAGCCGAAGTTGGGGATCGCGTTCAGCTCCGAGCGGGTCTTGCGAACCAGGTCGCCGACCGTCTGCACGCCGGCCCGCTTGAGGCAGTTGTAAGAGCGCACCCCCAGCTCCAGCTCCTCGATCAGGATCTCGTCGAGCCCGTTGCTGGCTGCCGAGCCAACTCCGTCTCCGCCGCCGATGGCGGACAGCCCGTCGCTCGGCAACGGTGCGGAGATGGCTTCGCGGGCAGTCAGCTCCTCGACCCGCTCGGCGTCGGTGAAGATCGCCAGCGTCTTGATCAGGATCTCCGAGGCCTCGCGCAGAGCCGCAGCCGGCTCGATCGAGCCGTCGGTCTCGAGCTCCAGGGTCAGTTTGTCGAAGTCGGTCCGCTGACCGACCCGGGCGGTCGCAACCGAGTAGGAGGCGCGCCGGATCGGCGAGAAGATCGAGTCGATCGGGATCACGCCGATCGGCTGGTCGTCGGACTTGTTCTCTTCGGCCGGCGAGTAACCGCGGCCGCGGCCGATCGTCAGGTAGACCTCGAGCTTCGTTTTTTTCTCCAGCGTCGCGATCGGCGCGTCGGGGTTGAGGATCTCCACTCCCGACGGCAGGTCGATGTCCTTCGCCTTGATCTCGCCGGGGCCGGTGGCGACCAGCGGCGCCTCGACCTCGTCGGCGTCGGTGTGCATGCGGACGACCAGGTCCTTCAAGTTGAGGACGATGTCGGTGACGTCCTCCTTGACGCCCGGCACACTGGAGAACTCGTGCGCGACGCCCTCGATGCGGACGCTGGTGACCGCTGCGCCGCCCAGCGAGGAGAGCAGGACGCGACGGATGCTGTTGCCGAAGGTGTAGCCGAAGCCCTTGTCGAGGGGCTCGATCGTGAACGTGCCGCGGCGGTCATCCACCTTCTCTGCGGTGATACGAGGGACCTGAAAGTCAGTGGTCATGAGTTCCTTGCGTATGGGTGTTTCAGAAATCGGTCCGGACTACTTGGAGTACAGCTCGACGATCAGCTGCTCCTGCACCGGCGCCGAGATCTCCGCGCGCTCTGGGTAGCGCAGGACCTTGGCGGTGAGCGAGTCGTGATCGGCCTGCAGCCAGGCCGGCACGGTCGAGACCAGCTCGGTCGCCTTGCGAATCGTCTCGGTGGCCGCCGAGCCGGACTTGATCGAGATCACGTCCTCGGGGCGCACCTGGTAGGAAGGCACGTCGACGCGGCGCCCGTTGACCATCCAGTGGCCGTGGCGGACCAGCTGCCGAGCCTGGCGTCGCGAGGCGGCGAAACCGAGCCGCACGAGGACGTTGTCGAACCGGGACTCGAGCAGGCGCAGCAGGTTCTCGCCGGTGACGCCGTCCTGGCGCGAGGCCTTGTCGTAGTAGGCGCGGAACTGGCTCTCGAGCACCTGGTAGTAGCGGCGCGTCTTCTGCTTCTCGCGCAGCTGCACCCGGTACTCGGACTGGCGCATGCGACCGCGGCCGTGCTCGCCCGGCGGGTAGGACCGCCGCTCGACGCCGCACTTGTCGGTGAAGCAGCGCTCGCCCTTGAGGAAGAGCTTCTGGCCCTCGCGGCGGCACTGCTTGCACTGGGCGGAGGTGTCGCGGGCCACTAGACCCTCCTCCGCTTCTTCGGCCGGCAGCCGTTGTGGGCCTGCGGCGAGACGTCCTTGACGGTGGTCACATCGAGACCGGCAGCCTGCAGCGAGCGGATCGCCGTCTCGCGCCCGGAGCCCGCCCCCTTGGCGAACACCTCGACTTTTTCGAGCCCGTGTTCCATGCCCTTCTTGGCCGCCGCGTCGGCGGTCACCTGGGCGGCGAACGGGGTCGACTTGCGCGAGCCTTTGAAGCCCGCCGAGCCGGCCGACTCCCAGGCGATCACGTTGCCCTGGGTGTCGGTCAAGGTGACGATCGTGTTGTTGAAGGAAGTCTTGATGTGGGCCTGTCCGTAGGCGATGTTCTTTTTCGTCCGTCGCCGGCTGCGACCTTTGGCGGGTTTTTTGGCTGCGGCCATCGGTCTCTACCTACCTCGCCGTCGGCGCCTTGCGCTTGCCGGCGACGCTCATCCGGCGGGGGCCCTTGCGGCCGCGCGCGTTGGTCTTCGTCCGCTGCCCCCGCACCGGCAAGCCGCGCCGATGGCGCAGGCCCCGGTAGGAGCCGATCTCCATCAGCCGTTTGACGTCTTGGGAGCGCTCGCGCCGCAGATCGCCCTCGACCTCGCGCCGCTCGACCGCCTCGCGCAGTTTCACGACCTCGTCCTCGGTCAGATCCTTGACCGAGGTATTCGGATCGATTCCCGTCTCCGCGAGGATCTCCCCCGCGGTCGAACGGCCGATGCCGAAGATGTAGGTGAGGCCGATCTCGACCCGCTTGTTGACCGGGATGTTGACCCCCGCGATCCGTGCCATCCGCTCAGCCCTGCCGCTGCTTGTGACGCGGGTTCTGGCAGATCACGAGGACCGCGCCGTTACGGCGGATCACCTTGCACTTTTCGCACATCGGCTTTACGGAAGCTCGGACCTTCATCGCTCCGGTGGTTGTCTCGACTACAGGACTCCCGCCGGCCCCATGAGTCGGGCAAGCGGGCACGAACAAACGGCCTCAGGGCCGACCGGGAAAGATAGCAGGGGAGCGCCTGCGCAGGCGTCAAGCAATGAGGCCGAGGGCCTACTCGTCCTCGTGCCAGGGCGTGAGGATGCGGGGGCCGTCGGCTGTCACCGCGATCGTGAACTCGAAGTGGGCCGCCAGGGAGCCGTCCTGGGAGTAGACGGCCCAGCCGTCGTCTCCCATGCGGACCAGCGGGCCGCCCGCGTTGACCATCGGCTCGATCGCCAGCACCGTGCCCTCCTCCAGCTTCGGCCCGCGGCCGGGCTCGCCGAAGTTGGGGACCTGTGGGTCCTCGTGCATTTCGCGGCCGATCCCGTGCCCGACCAGGGTGCGGATGATCGAGAGCCCCTCGATCTCGACGGTGCGCTGGATCGCCGCAGAGACGTCGCCGAGGTGGTTGCCCGGCTGCATCTGCTCGGCGCCGGCGAAAAGGGCCGCCTTGGTCACGTCGAGCAGCTTGCGAGCCTCGGGGGCGATCGAGCCGATCGGGACGGTCAGCGCCGCATCGGCGACCCAGCCGTCCTTGACGACGCCGACGTCGACCGAGAGCACGTCGCCCCGCTTCAGCTCGTAGGGCCCCGGTATGCCGTGCACGACCATCGAGTTGGGCGAGGCGCAGATCGAGCCCGGGAACCCGCGGTAGCCCTTGAAGGCGGGCTCGGCGCCCTGCGAGCGGATGAACTTGTCCGCCGCCCGATCGAGCTCCTTGGTCGTGACGCCGGCGCGGGCCTTGGCGGCGAGCATCCGCAGGCAGCGGACGAGGATCTGGCCCGCGGCCGCCATCTCGTCGACCTGCTCAGGGGTCTTCTTGACGATCATCCGATACACGCTAGCCGCACGGCCCAGCAACTCCGGCCGCCTAGATGGCCTCGTCGGCCTCGAGCTTCAGGGTCGCCAGAGAACGGCGCAGCTCGTCGGCCACCGCGTCGGGCGCGGCGCCGCCGTCGATGCGCCTCAAGAGGCTCTGGTGGTCGTAGAGCTCGATCAGCGGCTCGGTCTTCTCGTGGTAGGTCGAGAGCCGGTGACGGATGACCTCGGGCTTGTCGTCCTCGCGGACGATCAGCTCGCTGCCGTCGATGTCGCAGATCCCCTCCCGCTCGGGCGGATTGAAGTCGACGTGGAAGACGTGGCCGTTCTCGACGCAGGTGCGGCGACCGCCCAGTCTCCGCATCACCTCCTCGTCGTCGGCGTCGATCAGCAGCACCACTGTCAGGGCGCGGCCCAGCTCGGCCAGCTTCGCCGCAAGGGCCTCGGCCTGCGGCACGGTCCGCGGGAAGCCGTCGAGGATGAAGCCGTCGGCCGCCTCGGCCGAGTCGATCCGCTCGCCGATCGCCCCGACGATCACCTCGTCCGGGACCAGGTCGCCGCGGTCCATGTACTCCTTGGCCGCCTTGCCCAGCTCCGTCTCGTCGCGGACCGCCGCCCGCAGGATGTCGCCGGTCGCGTAATAGGGAAGCTTCAGGTCTTCCTGCAGCCGCTCTCCCTGGGTGCCCTTCCCCGATCCGGGGGGGCCGAGAAGTACGAGGTTGAGCTCTATTTCAGGAACCCCTCGTAGTTCCTCATCATCAGCTGCGCCTCGAGCTGCTTGACCGTGTCGAGCGCAACGCCGATCACGATCAGGATCGAGGTGCCGCCGAAGAAGAAGTTGGCCGAGGTCTGGCTGATCAAGATCGTCGGCAGCGCCGCCACCGCACCCAGGTAGAGGGCGCCGGGGAAGGTGAGGCGGGAGAGGATGCGGTCGAGGTACTCGGCGGTCGGGCGACCGGGGCGCACGCCGGGGATGAAGCCGCCGTACTTCTTCAGGTTGTCGGCCTGGTCCACCGGGTTGAAGGTGACCGCCGTGTAGAAGTAGGTGAAGACGATGATGAAGAAGACCTCGCCGGCGACGTAGGCCCAGCCGTTGGGACTGAAGAAGGCGGCGAAGTCGAGCGCGGCAGGGGTGTTCAGCAACTGGCCGATCGTCGGCGGGAAGGCCATGATCGAGGCGGCGAAGATGACCGGGATCACGCCGGCCATGTTGACCCGCAGCGGCAGGTAGGTGGACCCACCGGAGGTCATTTTGCGCCCCACCATCCGTTTCGCGTACTGGACCGGGATGCGGCGCTGCCCCTCCTGGACGAAGACGATCGCGACGATCACCGCCAGCGCGACGAAGGGCATCATCACGACGAAGACCTGATCGGGGTTTTCCCACCAGGCGGTGATCCCGCCGGGCAGGCCGGAGACGATCGAGGCGAAGATCATCAGCGAGATGCCGTTGCCGATGCCGCGCTGGGTGATCAGCTCGCCCAGCCACATCAACAGCGTGCAGCCGGCGGTCAGGCAGATCACGATCAGGAGGATTTTCGGCCCGGTGAGAGCGCCGATCACGTTGCCCCCCGCCTGGTTGCCGAAGGACCGGAAGAGGAAGACGAAGCCCCAGGCCTGCCCGAAGGCGAGCCCGACCGTGAGGTAGCGCGTGTACTGGGTGATTTTCTGCTGCCCGACCTCGCCCTCTTTCTGCAGTTTCTCCAGCGAGGGGACGACCACGGTGAGCAACTGCAGGATGATCGAGGCGGTGATGTAGGGCATGATCCCCAGGGCGAAGAGCGAGAGCCGCTCCAGCGCACCGCCGGAGAAGAGGCTGAGGAAGCCGAGGACGTTGCTGCCGGAGAAGTTCTGTGAGAGTTCCTTGACCGCGTCGGCGTCGACCCCCGGTGCCGGGATATAGGCGCCGAGCCGGTAGAGCAGCAGCATCGCCGCGGTGAACGCAAGCTTCTTGCGGATGTCCGCGACGCTGAAAGCGTTCGCAATAGTCCTGAGCATTACGGCTCCAGAGTGTGACAGGAACCGCCGGCAGCCTCGATCTTCTCGCGGGCGGCCGCGCTGAAGGCATGCGCGTGGACGTCGAGCTTCTTCGAGATCTCGCCGCGGGCGAGGATCTTGACCGGCTCGGAGCGCTTCGCCAGGCCCTTCTCCCTCAACGTCTCGGGCTTGACCTCGGCGCCGGCGTCGAAGCGCTCCTCGAGGTCGCCGACGTTGACTGGCTGCGTCGCCGTGCGGAATTTCTCGAACGGCATCGACTGCTTTTTGTGCGGGCCGCGAAGCTTTCGCATCCGCATGTGGATCGGGTTCTGCCCGCCCTCGTAGCCCGCCTTCTTCTTCGCCCCGGAGCGCGAGCCGTAGCCCTTGTGCCCGCGGCCGGAGGTCTTCCCCAGGCCGCTGCCCTCGCCGCGGCCAATGCGCTTGCGTGGCCGTTTCGAGCCGGGCTTGGGCGAGAGGTTGTGCAGCCCGATCTCCTGCGAGCGCTCGCTGGGAGCGTCGTCTTTGGCTTTCGCAGCTTTCTCAGCCACCGTTCACCTCGACCAGATGGGAGACGACCCGGATCTGCCCCTGCAGCTGAGGAGTGTCCTTCTTCTCGGTGGAAGAGCCGATCTTCCCCAAGCCCAACGCGTAAAGCGTCGCTTTCTGACTTGGGTTGGACCCGTTCGAAGACCGAACCTGTCGAATCTTGACCGCGCTCACGACTCCTCAGCTTTCGCCTCAGCCGCCGGCGCAGTCGCCTCCTCGGCGGGAGTCTCGGCAGCTTTCGCGTCGGCGGCCGGAGGCTCGGCCTCAGGCACCGGAGCCTCCTCCTCGGCCGGAACCTCCGCGGTCTCAGACCCCTCACCCGCGGGTGGCGCGGACTCGGGGGGGTCGAGAACGGAGGCCCCGCCCCCGCCCGCAGGCCCCCCCGAGGCCGTGGCAGGACCCGCGGCTGAGGCGTCTGAACCCTCAGCCGAAACAGTTGAAGCCCCGTTGCTCTTCTGAACTCCCAAGACCTGGGCCACGGTCAACCCGCGCAGCTCGGCAACCTCCTCCGGCCTACGCAGGCGAACCAAGCCGTCCATCGTCGCCTTGACCAAGTTGATCGGGTTCTGCGTGCCGATGCTCTTGGTGAGCACGTCGCGTACCCCGCCCAGCTCGAGCACGGCGCGGACGCCGCCGCCCGCGATCACCCCGGTACCGGGGCTGGCCGGACGGAGGACGACGTGGCCGGCGCCGTAGCGACCGACGATCTTGTGGGTGAGGGTCTGACCGTATTTGGGCACCCGGATCAAGCTCTTGCGCGCGTTCTCGACCGCCTTCTGGATCGCCAGCGGCACCTCGCGGGCCTTGCCGTAGCCGATCCCGACCACGCCCTCTTCGTCGCCGACGGCAACCAGCGCCGTGAAGGAGAACCGGCGGCCGCCCTTGACCACCTTGGCGACGCGGTTGATCTCGATCACCCGCTCCTGGAGATCCAGCCCCCTGGGGGAGACGGTCTCCACGTTGGTCATGTCCATGCCCTTCATCGGACCGGACAGGGTAGCTGGCTGGACGATGCGCGGCCGGCCATCAGAACTTCAGGCCCTTCTCGCGGGCGCCTTCTGCAAGGGCCTTGACGCGGCCGTGGAACTTGTAGCCGCCGCGGTCGAAGACGCAGCTCTCTACGCCGGCGGACTTGGCCCGCTCGGCCAACAGCTCCCCCGCCCGCTTCGCCTGCGCGGCGGCGGACAGCTTGCGCAGCTCCGGCTCGGTCCAGTTGACCGCCGCCAAGGTGTGCCCGGCGCGGTCGTCGACCAGCTGCGCGAACACGCCGCGGTTGGACCGGTAAACGGACAGGCGGGGCCGCTCGGCGCTGCCGACGATGCGGGCGCGCACCCGGCGGCGGCGGCGCAGGCGCTGCTGGCGCTTGGTCAGGACGGTCATCTCAAGCCCTCTTTCCGACCTTGCGCGCGACGTGCTCGTCGCGGTAGCGGATCCCCTTGCCCTTGTAGGGCTCCGGCGGGCGGCGCTTGCGGATGTCCGCGGCGACCTGCCCGACGAGCTGCTTGTCGATCCCGCGCACGACGACCTCGGTCGGCTGCGGAACCTCGAACTCGATCCCCTCCGGCGGCTCGACCGAGACCGGGTGCGAGTAGCCGAGTGCGAGCTCCAGGCTCTTGCCCTTGAGCTGGGCGCGGTAGCCGACCCCCTGGATCTCCAGTCGCTTCTCGAAGCCATCGGTGACGCCCTCGACCATGTTCGCGATCAGGCTGCGGGTCAACCCGTGCAGGGCGCGGTGCTCGCCGCGATTGGTGGGGCGCTCCACGGTGACCGTGCCGTCGTCCTGCTCGACCTTCATCTCGGCGGAGAGACTCTGGGCCAGCTCGCCCTTCGGCCCCTTGACGGCGACGCGCCCGGGGGCGAGCTCGACCGTGACGGACTCGGGAACGGGGATTGGCTTTCTTCCGATTCGGCTCATCGCTCGATGCTCCCGGTCACCAGACGTAGGCGACTACCTCGCCGCCGACCCCTCTCGCCTTCGCTTCGTGCCCGGTCATCACGCCGACCGAGGTGCTGACGATCGCCGTACCGGTGCCGCCGTGAACGCGCGGCACTTCCTTGTGATCGACGTAGCGGCGCCGACCCGGACGCGAGACCCGCTCCAGCCCGGCGATCACCGGGCGGCGATCCTCCGTGTACTTGAGCCGGATCTCGATCGCCTCGCCGACCCTGGCCGGCTTGCGGCGGAAGTCGCGGATATAGCCCTGCTCCTTGAGGATCCGGGACATCTCTTCCTTCAGCCGCGAGGCGGGGATCTGCACGTCGTCGTGCCCAGAGCCGAGCGCGTTGCGGATCCGGGTCAGGTAATCGGCTATCGGGTCGTTCAGCATCGTCGTCGCCCTACCAACTCGACTTGGTCATGCCGGGGACGTAACCCTCGTGGGCAGCCTCGCGCAGGCAGATCCGGCAGAGGCCGAACTTGCGGTAATAGCCGCGCGGGCGCCCGCAGCGCCGGCAACGGTTGTACTCGCGGGACTTGAACTTGGCCTTGCGGCCCTGCTTCACCTTCATGGAAGTCTTAGCCATTGGAATCCTCCTTCTCGTCCTCCGCGTCGTCCCCACCCGCGGGTGGCGTGGACGCGGAGGTATCCGACCGGGTGAGGTCGGGTGCCTCCTCGGTCGCGTCGGGACCCGCGGCCGGGGGCTTCTCGTAGGCCTCGGGGTTCTCTTCTTTCAGCTGCTCGAGCGCCGCCTGCTCGGCCTCCGCCCGCAGGCGGGCCTCCTCCTTGCGCTTCTCCTCTTCCTCGGCCGCCTCGGTCTCGGCGTCGCGGCCGCCCGGCCGGCCCTCCTGGGCAAACGGCATTCCCAACCCCAGCAGCAGCTCGAAGGCTTCGACGTCGGTAGGGGCAGAGGTCGCGATCGTGACGTCGAGACCGCGCGTCTCGTCGATCGAGTCGTAATCGATTTCCGGGAAGATCAGCTGCTCGCGAACGCCCATCGAGTAGTTGCCGCGGCCGTCGAAGGAACGCGGGTTGAGCCCGCGGAAGTCGCGGATGCGGGGCACGGCGATCGAGCAGAGCCGGTCGAAGAACTCCCACATCCGCGCCCGGCGCAGGGTGACCGAGAGGCCGACCGGCATCCCCTCGCGAACCTTGAAGGAGGCGATCGACTTGCGCGCCCGCCGCACGCTGGGCTGCTGGCCGGCGATCGTCGCCAGCTGCTCCTGCGCCGCCTCCAGCATCTTCGCGTTCTGTTTCGCCTCGCCGACCCCCATGTTGAGGACGATCTTCTGCAGGCGGGGAATCTGCATCGAGCTCGAGTAGCCGAATTTCCGCGTCAGCGCCGGCGCCACCTCCTGCTCGTAGCGCTCGCGCAAGCGCGGCGGCGGCGCGGCCTGAGACTGCGGGGTCGTCGTCGCCTCCACTAGAGCGACACCCCGCTGCGCTTGGCGAACCGCTCGCGCTTGCCGCCTTTGTCGCGGCGCACGCCGATCCGGGTCGGCTTGTTGTCTTTGGGGTCGAGCAGCATCACGTTGGAGACGTGGATCGGACCCTCCTTCTCGACGATCCCGCCCAGCTGTTGGCCCGCTTTCTGCACGTCCTGGACCGGCCGCGGTTTCTGGTGCCGCTTGACCATGCTGATGCCCTCGACGTAAACGAAGCTGCGCTTGGGATCGGTGCGCACGACCCGGCCGGTCTTGCCGGAGTCCTTGCCGCCGATCACCTTGACCATGTCGTCGGTCCTGATCCGCATCGGCCTCGCCATCAGAGGACCTCCGGCGCCAGCGAGACGATTTTCATGAAGTTGCGCTCGCGCAGCTCGCGGGCGACCGGCCCGAAGATGCGGGTGCCGCGCGGGTTGTTGCTGGCCGGATCGATCAGCACCGCGGCGTTTTCGTCGAAGGAGATGTAGGTGCCGTCGGCGCGGCCGAGCTGCTTCTTGGTTCGGACTACGACCGCCTGCACGACCTCGCCCTTGCGCACGCCACCTTGCGGGCTGGCCTGTTTGACCGTCGCCGTGATCACGTCGCCGACGCCGGCATAGCGGCGGTGCGAGCCGCCCTTGACCCGGATGCAGAGGATCTCCCGGGCACCCGAGTTGTCGGCGACTTTGAGTCTGGACTCCTGCTGGATCATCGCCTTACTTCGCCTTCTCCAGCACCTCGACCAAGCGCCAGCGCTTCGTCTTCGAGAGCGGCCGGGTCTCGACCACGCGGACGACATCGCCCTCGCCCGCCTCGTTGCGCTCGTCGTGGGCGTGCAGGGTGCGCGAGCGACGGATGACCTTCTCGTAGGTCGGGTGCCGCCGCACGATGTCGACCCGCACCGTGATCGATTTCTGGCCCTTGTCGGAGACCACGATCCCCTGCCGCACCTTGGCCGCATTGGCGTCCTTCTCGGCGACAGGCGTCCCGGTTCCCGGAGTCTTCTTGGCTTTCGCGGCAGCCCGCTCCTTGCGCCGTTCGGCGCCCCGCCGCTTGTGCTCGGCCAACCGAGCCGCCTTCCGCTCCTCGGGCGACTGCTGCGGCTTGGCCTGATGCGGTCGCCGCGACCGCTCGAGCCGCCGCTTCTCCTTCCAGGGAAGCTCATCCTCGGGATCGGGCTCCTTCTCGGCAGCAGGCTCCGCCGCCGGCGCCTCGGGCTCCCCAGCTTCCTTCTCGGGGGCGGGGGCAGCCGCCTCCTCGGCCGGAGCCTCCTCGGACGCAGACTCCTCGCCCGCGGGTGGCGCGGACTCGGAGGAGTCGAGAACGGAGGCCTCGCCCCCGCCCGCAGACTCCTCCGAGGCCGCGTCGGGACCCGCGGCCGACGTGCCCTCGTCCTGAGGAGTCTCTTCAGTGGTGTCTTTTTTCTCGTCCTCAGCCATCATTTCCTCAGCTCTCTATCCACGTCGATCCCGCGCTGCTTGGCCACGGTAAGCAGCCGAGCGATATCCCGCTTCGCGTCACCCAGTCGCGACGTGTTCTCGAGCTCGCCGGTCGCGTGCCGGAAGCGCAGGTTGAACGACTCCTGCTTGGCGTCGATCAGCTTCGCCACCAGCTCGTCGTCTTTCAGGTTGTGGGTCTCGGATGCCTTCATGACTGAGCCTCCGCTCCCTCGCGCATCACGAACTTGGTCTTCACCGGGAGCTTGTGGCCGGCCAGGCGCAGCGCCTCGCGGGCCAGATCCTCGGGGACGCCGGCCAGCTCGAACATCACCTTGCCCGGCTTGACCACGGCGACCCAACCCTCCGGGTTGCCCTTGCCCGAGCCCATCCGCGTCTCGGCCGGCTTCTTCGTGTAGGGCTTGTCGGGGAAGATGTTGATCCAGACCTTGCCACCGCGTTTGATCTTGCGGGTCATCGCGATGCGGGCGGCCTCGATCTGACGGTTGGTGATCCAGCCGCGGTCGAGCGCCTTCAGGCCATACTCGCCGAAGGCGACATGGCTGCCGCCCTTGGTGTTGCCGCGCATCCGACCGCGCATCTGTTTGCGGTGCTTGACCCGCTTCGGCATCAGCATCAGCGACCACCCCCGCCGCGACCTCTGTCGCCGCCGCGCTGGCGTCCGCCGCGCTGACCGCCCTGCGGCTCGCCATCGTCGGGAATCTGATCGGTGCGGAACCCCTCGGGCATCACTTCGCCCTTGTTGATCCAGCATTTGACGCCGATCCGGCCCGCCGTCGTGCGTGCCTCGAAGAAGCCGTAGTCGATGTTGGCGCGCAGCGTGTGCAGCGGCACGCGGCCGTCCGAGTAGCTTTCGGTCCGCGCCATCTCGGACCCGCCGAGCCGGCCGGAGACCTGCAGCTTCACCCCTTTTGCGCCGGAGCGCATCGCCGAGGTCAGAGCGCGTTTCATCGCCCGGCGGAAGGCGACTCGGTTCTGCAGCTGCTCGGCGATCGACTGGGCGACCAGTTTCGCATCGAGCTCGGGGCGCTTCACCTCGCGGATGTTCACCTTGACCGGCTTGCCGGTCAGCTTGTGCAGCTCCTTGCGCAGCGCGTCGACTTCGCTGCCCGACTTGCCGATCACGATGCCGGGGCGGGCGGTGTGGATGTCCACCGACACCTCTCCACGGCGCTCGATCGTGATGCTCGAGATGCCGGCGTGGGCGAGTTTGCCCTCGATGTGGGTGCGGATCGCGAGATCCTCGGCGAGCACGTCGGCGAAGCCCTTCTCGTCGAACCAGTTCGACTTCCAGTCCTGGATGTAGCCGACGCGGAAGCCGCCGGGATGGATCTTCTGTCCCATGGTCTTCCTATTCCTCGTCCGGGCTCAGCGCCACGGCGATGTGGCTGGTTCGCTTGTTGATCGGGGTCGCCCGGCCCAGCGCCCGCGGCCGGAAGCGGCGCAGCGTCGGGCCTTCGTCGACGGTGATCTCGGCGACCCGCATCTCGTCGGCGACGAGATCGTGGTTGTTCTCCGCATTGGCGGCGGCCGACTCGATCAGCTTGCCGATGTCGCGGGCCGCGCCGCGGGGCGAGAACTGCAGCAGCGCCCGCGCCCGGTCGATCTGCAGGCCGCGGACCTGGTCGGCGACGAGCCGCGCCTTGCGCGGCGCCACCCGCACGTATCGCGAGCTGGCCCGCACCACGATCGGGGCCGGCTTCGCCGCCTCTTTTTTCTTTGCGGGCTCTTTTTTCGGAGCGGCTTTTTTCGCCGGCTCTTTTTTGGCGGCAGCTTTTTTCGGCGCCGGTTTTTTCGTCGAAGCTTTTTTGTCGGCCGCTTTCTTCCCCGACTCTTTTTTGGTGTTGGGGTCCCTCTGCTTCTTCTCGAGCGCCATCCCTACTCGCCTCCCTTGCCGGTGCCCGAGTGGGCACGGAAGGTTCGCGTGGGAGCGAACTCTCCCAGCTTGTGGCCGACCATCGACTCCGAGATGAAGACCGGCACGTGCTTCTTGCCGTCATGGACGGCGATCGTGTGGCCGACCATCTCCGGGAAGATCGTCGAGGTCCGCGACCAGGTCTTGACCATCTGCTTCTGACCGGACTCGTTCATCGCCGATATCCGCTTCATCAGCGCCGCTTCCACCCAGGGTCCCTTTTTGGTCGAGCGCCCCATCGCTAGCGCTTCTTCTTCCCGCGGCGCCGGCCGCGCACGATGTAGCGATCGGACTGCTTGCCCTTCTTGCGGGTGCGGTAGCCGAGCGTCGGCTTGCCCCACGGGGTGACCGGGTGCCCGCCCGGCGTGTGGTGGGCCTCGCCGCCGCCGTGCGGGTGGTCGACCGGGTTCATCGCCACTCCCCGCGTCTGCGGCCGCTTGCCCTTGTGCCGGTTGCGGCCGGCCTTGCCGATCTTCACGTTCTGGTGCTCGGCGTTGGAGAGCTGGCCGACCGTGGCGCGGCACTCGGCGCGGACCATCCGCATCTCGGTCGAGGGCAGGCGCAGGGTCACCATCTCGCCCTCCTTCGCCACCAGCTGGATCGCGGTGCCGGCGGCGCGCCCCATCTTGCCGCCCTGACCCGCGGTCAGCTCGACGTTGTGGACGATCGTGCCGGTCGGCATCTCGCCCAGGGTCAGCGCGTGGCCCGGTTTGATGTCCGCGCCCTCGCCCGACTGAACCGTGTCGCCCGGTGCCAGCCCCGCCGGGGCGAGGATGTAGCTCTTCTCGCCGTCGGCGTAGTGCAGCAGCGCAATGTAGCAGCTGCGGTTCGGGTCGTACTCGATGCTGGCCACCTTGGCCGGGACGCCGTCCTTGCGGCGCTTGAAGTCGATCTTGCGGTAGCGGCGCTTGGCGCCGCCGCCGCGGTGGCGGGCGGTGACGCGGCCGTTGGCGTTGCGGCCGCCGGTCTTGCGCAGCCCTTCGGTGAGCTTCGCCTCCGGCTCGGAGGCCGTCAGCTGCTCGCGCAGCGGGTAGGTGGCGAAGCGGCGCCCAGGGCTGGTCGGTTTGGTTTTGCGGTTGGCCATGGTTCTCCTAAGCGGTCTCTGCGCCTTCGAACAGCTCGATTCGCTCGCCGGGCGCGAGCTGGACGATCGCCTTCTTCCAACCGCGGGTCCGGCCTTTCTGCAGGCCGCGCCGCTTCGGCTTCGGCCGCACCTTGGAGGTGCGCACCTGCGCCACACCGACGCCGAAGATCTCTTCGACGGCGGCGGCGATCTGGGTCTTGTGGGCGCGGTCGTTGACCCTGAAGGTGTACTTGCCCTCGGCGATCAGCGCGTAGCTCTTCTCCGAGACCACCGGGCGGACGAGGATGTGGCGAGCGTCCATCAGACCAACCTCTCCCGCAACTTCTCCAGCGCCTTCTCGGAGACCACCAGCGAGGCGGCGCCGATCACGTCGGCGACGCCGATCGCCCCGACCTCGGCGACCTCGACCCGGGCGATATTGCGAAAGCTCTTCAGGGCGCCGGTCTCCTCCGCCTCCAGCACGACGAGGGTCGGTCGCTTCGCGCCCCATTTCTCCAGCGCCTCGGCGGCGGCCTTGGTCGACGGAGTCTCGAATCCGGACGGGTCGAGCACGGCGACGCTGCCGCGCTCCGCGTGGACCGAGAGCGCCGCCCGCATCGCCTTGCGGCGCGCTTTGCGGTTGACCTTGACGGTGTAGTGGCGCGGCTTCGGCCCGAAGGTGACGCCACCGCCGAAGCGGCTGGAGACGCCGAGCGTGCCGGCTCGGGCGCGGCCGGTTCCCTTCTGGCGCCAGGCCTTGGCGGTGGTGAAGGCGACCTCGCCGCGGGTCAGCGTCGAGGCGGTGCCACGGCGACGGGAAGCCATGTCGGCGCGCGCCGTCTCGTGCACCAGCGAGTGGTGGAACGGCTCGGCGAAGAGCTCTTTCGGCAGGTCCGCCTTGGTCGTCTTGCCGAGCACCGCCGCTTTAGCCATCGGTCCTCACCTCCAGCACCGCGTTGCGCGAGCCGGGAACCGAGCCCTTGAGCAGCAGCAGGTTGCGCTCGGCGTCGACCCCGGCGACTTCGAGCCCGCGCTGGGTCGTCCGCTTGTTGCCCATCTGGCCGGGCATCCGCTGCCCTTTGAAGACGCGGCCCGGGAAGGCGCTGGCGCCGATCGAGCCTGGTGCCCTGACGTTGTGGGAGCCGTGGGTGACCGGACCGCGGCTGAAGTTGTGGCGCTTGATCCCGCCCTGGAAGCCCTTGCCGATCGAGATCCCGGAGACCTTGACCCGCTGACCGGCCTCGAAGGCGGCGACGGTGACGTCGTCGCCGACCTTGGGGCCCTCCTCGGCGCCGAGATCCTCGTCGCGGAACTCGGCCAGGTGGCGGAGCGGCGCCGCGCCGGCCTTCTTCAGGTGGCCCAGCTCTGCCTTGCTCAGCTTGCGCTCGGCGACCTCGCCAAAGGCGAGCTGCACGGCCGCGTAGCCGTCGCGCTCGGCCTCGCGGACGGCGGTCACCTTGCAGGGGCCGGCCTCGATCACGGTCACCGGCACGACCGTGCCGTCCTCGCGGAAGACCTGCGTCATGCCGAGCTTCTTGCCGAGGATCGCAGCCATCACGGTGCCTAGAGGCGGATCTCGATGTCGACGCCGGCCGGCAGCGAATCGAGGCGCTGCAGCGAGTCGACGGTTTTCGGCGACGGCTGCAGGATGTCGATCAGCCGCTTGTGGGTTCGGATCTCGAAATGCTCGCGCGAGTCCTTGTCCTTGAAGGGTGAGCGGATCACGCAGTAGACGTTTTTCTCGGTTGGCAGGGGGACGGGGCCGGAGACGGTGGCGCCGGTCCGCTCCGCCGTCTCGACGATCTCGCGGGCAGCCCGATCGATGGCGTCGTGGTCGTACGCCTTCAGTCGGATCCGGATTTTCTGTGCCGCGATAGTCGCCACTGCTTGTCTCTCTCTTATTCCTTCCCGCGCGTCTTACCGCGCGGAAGGGGCGCCGCCCCTTGGTTATGGGGCGCCGCCCCGGTCGTATGTCTTTTTAATTGTCTCGCCGCTGGAGCGGCGAGGGGCGGGCGAAACCCGCCCCCTGATTCGGGCTACTCGATGATGGCTGCGACGACCCCCGAGCCGACGGTCCGGCCACCCTCGCGGATGGCGAAGCGCAGGCCCTGGTCCATCGCGATCGGCTGGATCAGCTCGATCGTCATCTCGACGTTGTCGCCCGGCATCACCATCTCGGTCCCCTCGGGGAGGTTGGCGATGCCGGTCACGTCGGTCGTGCGGAAGTAGAACTGAGGCCGGTAGCCGGAGAAGAACGGCGTGTGACGACCGCCCTCCTCCTTCTTCAGACAGTAGACCTCGGCTTTGAACTTGGTGTGCGGCGTGATCGAGCCCGGCTTGCAGAGCACCTGCCCACGCTCGATCTCCTCGCGCTTGGTGCCGCGCAGCAGGGCGCCGATGTTGTCGCCTGCCTGTCCCTGGTCGAGGATCTTGCGGAACATCTCGACCCCGGTCACCACCGTGGTCGTGGTGTCCTTGATGCCGACGATCTCGACCTCGTCGCTGGTGTTGACGATCCCCTGCTCGACGCGACCGGTGGCGACGGTGCCGCGGCCGGTGATCGAGAAGATGTCCTCGATCGGCATCAGGAAGGGCTTGTCGAGGTCACGCTCGGGCTGCGGGATGTAGGAGTCGAGCGCTTCGGCAAGTTCGAAGATCGCCTTCTGGGCGTCTTCGTCGCCCTCCAGCGCCTTCAGCGCCGAGCCTTTGACGATCGGCGTGTCGTCGCCCGGGAAGTCGTACTCGTTGAGCAAGTCCTTGACCTCCTCCTCGACCAGCTCGACCAGCTCCTCGTCGTCGACCTGATCGATCTTGTTGAGGAAGACGACGACGTGCGGGACGTTGACCTGGCGGGCAAGCAGGATGTGCTCGCGGGTCTGCGGCATGACGCCGTCGGCGGCCGAGACGACCAGGATCGCGCCGTCCATCTGCGCCGCACCGGTGATCATGTTCTTGACGTAGTCGGCGTGGCCGGGGCAGTCGACGTGGGCGTAGTGGCGGTTCTCGGTCTCGTACTCGACGTGCGAGGTCGCGATCGTGATCCCGCGCTCCTTCTCCTCCGGGGCGTTGTCGATCTCAGCGAAGCTCTTCGCTTCGGTGTCGCCTTTGCCGGAGAGCGTGGTGGTGATCGCGGCCGTCAGCGTCGTCTTGCCGTGGTCGATGTGACCGATCGTGCCGACGTTCACGTGCGGCTTATCGCGCTCGAACTTCTCCTTTGACATCGCTCTCCGTTCTACCTTTCGAAGTCGGGTTCTGTCTGACTTGGGTGTTTTAGTGTTGCAACTGCCTGGCAGCCGGGAACTTGCTGCCTGCGGGCGAACCTGGGAAATATAGCCAGATTCACGAGGTCGCTCCGACCGGCTCTCCTGCGCGGTGCTCGACGATCTCCTCGGCGATGTTGGACGGGACCTCCTCGTAGCGCTCGAACTGCATCGTGTAAGTGGCTCGGCCCTGGGTCGAAGAGCGCAAATCGGTCGCGTAGCCGAACATCTCGCCGAGCGGGACAAAAGCCTGCACGGCGAGCGCGTTGCCGCGCTGCTCCTGGCCCTGCACCTTGCCGCGCCGCCGCGAGAGATCGCCGATCACGTCGCCGAGGAAATCCTCCGGGGTGACCACCTCGACCGCCATCACCGGCTCGAGCAGGACGGGGTTCGCCTTGCGGGCGGCCTCCTGGATCGCCATCGAGCCGGCGATTTTGAAAGCCATCTCGGAGGAGTCGACGTCGTGCGAGGAGCCGTCGATCAGTTCGACCTTGACGTCGACCATCGGGTAGCCGGCCTTGACGCCGTTCTCCAGCGCCTCCCTCATCCCCTGTTCGGCCGGGCCGATGAACTCGCCTGGGATGACGCCGCCCTTGATCTTGTTCTCGAAGACGAAGCCCTCGCCGGGGGCCGGTTCGGCGTTGATCACGACGTGGCCGAACTGGCCACGGCCGCCGGTCTGGCGGACGAAGCGCGCCTCGACCTTCTTCGCCTCCTTGCGGATCGTCTCGCGGTAGGCGACCTGCGGCTTGCCGACGTTGGCGTCGACTTTGAACTCGCGCAGCATGCGGTCGACGATCACCTCGAGGTGGAGCTCGCCCATGCCGTGGATCAGGGTCTGGCCGGTCTCCTCGTCGGATTCGATCCGGAAGGTCGGGTCCTCCTCACCCAGGCGCTGCAGGGCGGTTCCCATCTTCTCCTGGTCGGCTTTCGTCTTCGGCTCGATCGCGACCGCGATCACCGTCTCGGGGAATTCGATGCTCTCCAGCGCGATCGGGGCATCGGGCGCGGCCAGCGTGTCGCCGGTACCCGTTTCCTTGAGGCCGACCCCGGCGCAGATGTCGCCCGAGTACACCTCCTCGATCTCCTCGCGGCTGTTGGCGTGCATCATCAGCAGCCGCCCGATCCGCTCGGTCTTGCCCGTTTTGACGTTGAGCACGCGGCCACCCGCCTCGAGCTTGCCCGAGTAGACGCGGAAGTAGGTCAGCTTGCCGACGTAGGGGTCGGTCATGATCTTGAAGGCCAGCGCTGCAAAGGGCCCGCTGTCGTCGGCGGGGCGCTCGGCCTCGGTCGGCTCGTCTTCGCCCTTGCCCGCGGGGACGAGGCCGGCGACCGGCGGGACCTCGAGTGGCGAAGGCAGCAACTCGACGACCGCGTCGAGCAGTGGCTGCACTCCCTTGTTTTTGAAGGAAGATCCGCAGAGAACCGGAGTCACCTTGGTGTCGAGGCAGGCGCGGTGAAGGGACTTCGCGATCCGCTCGTGGGGGATCTCCTCCTCGGCGAGGTACGCCTCCATCAGCTCGTCGTCGTAGTCGGCGCAAGCCTCGATCAGTTGGGTGCGGTATTCCTCCGCCTGATCGGCGAGATCGGCGGGGATCTCGGTGGTCTCGAACTCCGTCCCCAGCTCGTCTTTCCAGACCAGCGCTTTCATCTCGATCAGGTCGACGACACCCTCGAAGCCGCCCTCGCTGCCGATCGGGAGCTGGATCGGCAGTGGGTTGGCCCCAAGACGGTCCTTCATCGTCTCGACCGCGTTGAAGAAATCGGCGCCGGTGCGATCCATCTTGTTGATGTAGGCGAAGCGCGGAACCTTGTACTTGTCGGCCTGGCGCCAGACGGTCTCCGACTGAGGCTCGACGCCGGCGACCGCGTCGAAGACGGCGATCGCGCCGTCGAGGACGCGCAGGCTGCGCTCGACCTCGACCGTGAAGTCGACGTGGCCCGGCGTGTCGATGATGTTGATCCGGTGGTCCTTCCACTCGCAGGCGGTTGCCGCGGAGGTGATCGTGATGCCCCGCTCCTGCTCCTGTTCCATCCAGTCCATCACCGCGGCGCCCTCGTGGACCTCGCCGATTTTGTGGGTGCGGCCGGTGTAGTAGAGGATGCGCTCGGTCGTCGTCGTCTTACCGGCGTCGATGTGCGCCATGATCCCGATGTTGCGCGTTTTCTCTAGGGGGAAGGTGCGTGCCATGGTCTTAAGGTAAGCGTTGCCTTTATGAAGTGGGGACGAGAGAGATCTAGACCTTCGAAGTCGCGGCCTTCCCGCAAGAGCCGGGATCGGCGCATGAAAAAGGCCCTCGCGGGCCCGGCGAAACGCACTGCGAAAAAGAAGCCTGAGCGACGCGCGATGATAGCAGCGGGGCGCCGCCGGGCGATGGTCGCGCGCGTTCGGGCGGAAGCCTTCACGCGGGCGGCCGACCGGCGCCTCAACACGCTGCTGGTGGGGGCGCCTCGCCTCGCGACTTGGACGCGAGCGGCAGATCGGCGCCTCAACGCGCTGCTGGTCGGCGCCGCACCCCGGCTTGCCACGGCAGCGCGCCGCGGGCGTGCCGCGCTCGCGCCCGCGGCACGCTGGGCAGCCCGCTGGCTGCGACCCGCCACGGCGCGTCTCTTCCGCCTGCTCTCCGCCCTGGAACGCCGGCTGCTCCGCCTCGCCGCCCTGGCGCAGCGCGCGGCGACCCGCGCCAGCGCCGTGCTCACCCCGCAGCGGGCGATCTGCCTGACCATCCTCGCTGCCGCCGCCTGCCTGATCGCCGCCCAGTTCGTCGACTACCGCGCGGTCGAGATCGGCCAGCCGGGATACGCCGGGCTGCCCGCGGCGAGCCCGCCCACCGCCGGAGCCGAGACCGCGGGGGAGGCGCACTCCTACCTGCTGATCCCGGTGGCGCTGCTCGCCGCCGCGCTCGCCCTCGTCGCGCTGCGCAACGAGCGGCGATTCGGCTTGGGGCGGGTCGTCTTCGCGCTCGGCCTGCTCAGCCTCGCCGTCGTCCTCCTCGTCGACCTGCCCGCCGGGCTCGACGCCAGCGCCGAGGCGGTCCGCTTCACCGGCGCAGAGGCGGTTCTCTACGACGGCTTCTACGCCCAGATCGCCGCTGCCGCCGGCCTGATGCTGGGCGGCGCGCTACTCGTTGCAGCCCCGAAGGCCGCGGCTCGCTACCATGCGCGGCCGTGCCGAACACGAACCAACTCATTCGCAAGGGCCGCAAGCGTCCTAAGAAGAAGACGACGACGCCGGGCCTCAAGTCGGGGCAAGGGCGCAAGAAGAGGGTCGCGGCGCCGCAACGGCGCGGTGTCTGCACCCGCGTCGCCACGGTAACGCCGAAGAAGCCGAACTCCGCCCTGCGCAAGATCGCCCGTGTACGGCTGACCAACGGGATGGAGGTCACGACCTACATCCCCGGCGAGGGCCACAACCTGCAGGAGCACTCGGTCGTGCTGGTTCGCGGCGGCCGGGTCAAGGATCTGCCGGGCGTCCGCTACAAGGTCGTCCGCGGCACCCTCGACGCGGCCGGGGTATCCGACCGCAAGCAGGCCCGCTCTCTCTACGGCGTCAAGGCCAGCTAAGCGTGCCGCGCCGCTCCGCCGCACAGATACGGCCGGTCGAGCCCGACGCTCGGTACCGCAACCGACTCGTCCAGCAGACGATCAACAAGGTGATGACCGACGGCAAGAAGTCCCTTGCCGAGCGGATCGTCTACGACGCGCTGGCGATCGTCGGCGAGCGCTCGAGCGAGGATCCGGTCGAGACCCTGGAGGCGGCGATCAAACAGCTGACCCCGGTGCTCGAGGTCCGCTCGCGCCGGGTCGGCGGCGCCACCTACCAGGTGCCGGTCGAGGTTCCCGCCCGCCGCGCCCGCACCCTCGCGGTCCGCTGGCTGGTCGACTTCGCGCGCAACCGCCGCGAGTACTCGATGTCGGAGCGGCTCGCGGGCGAAATCCTCGACTCGATCCAGCAGCAGGGCGGGGCCTGGAAGCGGAAAGACGACATCTACCGCATGGCGCAGGCGAACAAGGCGTTCGCTCACTATCGCTGGTAGCTAGCCTGGCTCCATGAGCCGGCCGATCCTCGCCGTCGACGTCGACGGCGTCATCTCCCTCTTCGGCTTCGACGAGCCGCCGGACAAGTCCGAAGCGAAGTTCGAGCTGGTCGATGGGATGGTGCACTGCATCTCCCTGGTGGCCGGGGAGCGGCTGAAGCGGCTTGGCGAGCACTACGACCTGGTCTGGGCCACGGGGTGGGAGAACAAAGCCAACGACTACCTGCCCAACATCCTGGGCGTGCCGGAGCTGCCCTTCCTCAGCTTCGACGGCGCCGCCCGCTTCGGCTCGGCGCACTGGAAGCTGGGGCCGCTGGACGAGTACGGCAAAGGGCGGCCGCTGGCCTGGATCGACGACAGCTTCGATGAGAGCTGCTACGAGTGGGCACAGAAGCGAGCTGAGCCGACCCTGCTGGTCCCGACCGAGTCCCACCTCGGCCTCGAGGAGGTCCAGGTCGAAGCGCTGACTGCCTGGGCCGGCGGCCTCTGAACCGCCCCAGGGCGGGGGTTGGGCGTCTACACTGGCCCAATGGAGGGGTTCTGGCCAATCTTCTTCCTGCTCGTGGTGCTGAAGATCCCGGTCTTCGGCGCGCTCTGGCTCGTCTGGTGGGCGAGCAAAGCACCCGAGGCCGAAGATGCCAGCGAGGACTCAGGCGAGGACTTCGGCCGCTGGCGCCCCCTGCCGGTGCGCCCCCGCGGGCCCCAGCACGGCCCGGCTCAAACCGGCTGCGCGGAACGGCGCTTGCGCTCGCGCCCGATCGTGCGTAGATAGGGGTGGAAGTCGACCTCGATCGTGTGGCGCTTCGAGGCTACGAAGCGCTTCCCCAGCCAGCGTTCGTAGTCAGAGATCTCGCCCCGCATCTCCGAAGCCGATGGGAGCGCGGCCCGACCGTTCAGCAGATCTGCGATCCATTCCGACTGGGCCTCGGCGATCGGCATGAGCGGGCCCAGGGGCTGGACGAAGCCGATGAAGTAGAGGCTGGGATTGTCCGGGGGGACGACGCGCCGGTAGAGGGGCATCCGGTTGTCGACAGCGGCAAAGACCTTCTCCCCCAAGAAGGGGAACTCGATCTCGTAGCCGGTGCAGTAGACGACGAGGTCGATCTCCTCCTCGCTGCCGTCGGCAAAGCGGACGTTGCGGCCGCCGCTGAAGCGATCGATGTTGGGCTTGGCCTCGATATCGCCATGGCCGAGCCGCGGCAGCAGCTCCGAGGAGACGGTGGGGTGCGCCTCGAGCAGCTTGTGGTCGGGCTTCGGCAGGCCGTAGTCAGTCATCTCGCCGACCGTCACCTTCAGCAACCGGTTGAAGAAGAAGCGCTGCACTGACAGTGGCAGCCTGCTCATGATCGGCGGGGCGGATTCGTCGATCGGTTTGCCGCCGAGGAACTTCGGCAGGACGTAGGCGCCGCGCCGCATCGCCAGGAAGGTCTTCTCGGCGATCCGCGAGGACTCGACCGCGACGTCGACGGCGGAGTTGCCGATTCCCAGCACCAGCACCCGCTTGCCCTCGAGCACGTCGGGCTCGCGGTAGTGGTGGACGTGCATCTGCTCGCCGGCGAACTCGTCCACACCGGGGAAGGGCGGTTCCGGCCAGCGCGGCTTCCAGTGGTGCCCGTTCGCCACCAGCACCGCCCGGTATCGCTCGCTCCGGCGCTTCCCGTCGGCGTCCTCGATGGTCACCTCCCACGCTCCATCGACCGGCTCTGCGGCGACCACCTCGGTGTTGAAGGCGATCCTCTCGGTCAGCCCGAAGCGCTCGGCGTAATCGTCGAAGTACTTTGCCACCTGCCAGTGGCTCGGGTAGTCGGGGTAGTCCTCGGGCATCGGGAACGCCTTGTAGGACATGAGCTTGCGGGCGCTGTTGATGTGCAGCGACTTGTAAGCGGACGAAGTCCCGTTGTCGTTCTCATAGCGCCAGTTCCCGCCGATCGTCGACCCCTTCTCGAAGCAGTCGAACGGGATCCCCCGAGCCGCCAGAACCTGGCAAGCGGTGAGGCCGGATGACCCCGCGCCGACTATGCAGACCTTCTGGGATTTGGCCACCCGGCCAATCTACCGTGAGGGCCGGGGTCCCCGTCCGTCGGAACCCGCTCCCTTCGGTCGCTCACAAGTTCCGTCGGACGGGGACCCCGGCCCCAGGCAGAGGGGTGAGGGAGTTCACCCCTGGGGCCCGTAGTTACAAAGCCAAATCCGGCCGAAGCTTGGCTCATCGGGAATCAAACCAAACGAAAGGAGTCCCCCGATGACCACCAAGACCCGCAAGTTCCGCCCCTCCCCCGCCCTCGTGATCAGCTGCGTAGCGCTGTGCTTCGCCCTCGTCGGCACCGCCGTTGCGGCACCGAAGCTCGCCGTCCGTTCAGCTCAGATCGTCAACGGCACGGTCCGTACGGTCGACCTGCGCGACAACGCGGTCCAGTCGCTCAAAATCGCAGACGCCGCTGTGACCGCCGTCGACCTCGCCACCGACTCGGTCGGCAGCGATGAGATCGCCAAAGATGCCGTCAACTCCGACGAGATCGCAAAAGACGCGGTCAAAGCGGAGGAGATCGCCGACAACGCGGTCACCACGACCGAGGTGGCTCCGGACTCGCTCACCGCGGGTGACCTGGCGCCGAACTCGGTCGGCAGCTCCGAGGTGGCCGACCAGTCGCTGACCCAGAACGACCTGGGCGCGAACTCGGTCGCCGCCAGCGAGCTGGGTGGGACCGTCGTGCGGACCAAATCCGAGCCGATCGCGGCCAACGCGAACGGCACCATCTCGGTCGATTGCCTGCCGGGCGAGCAGATGATCAGCGGCGGCGGCGCCCCCAGCGCCTTCGGCGTCGAGATGGTCACCAACGCCCCCAGCGGCAACGGCTGGTTCTACGCCGCCTCCAACAAAACCGGCGCGAACCACTCGATCACCGTCTACGCCGTCTGCCTCGCCTAGTCACTCACCAAAGCAAGCAAACGGCCGGGGCAACCGCCCCGGCCGTTTCGCGTTCGATGGAGCTTTCTACCCCCCACAGGGGGCATAACTGTCCATCAAAGCTCGGTAGGACGAATGCAAGCGTTCGTGAGGAGGGGCGGGGTGCCCCTCCCACCTACGCTTTCTCGTCCGAGCTCTGCTCGATCTCCTGCGCCAGCTCCTCGAGCTCCTCGGCAAACGAGGGCCCGAAGCTCTCCAGCGGGGTCTCGTCCCCGTCGACGCCGAGCTCGGCCGCCAGCTCCTCTTCGTCGAGCAGGTCGTCGTCGCTAGGCGGCTCGATCGGCACCGCCGGTTCCACGGCCAGCGTGCGGTAGTGCTTGAGCCCGGTCGCGGCCGGGATCAGCTTGCCGATGATCACGTTCTCCTTGAGGCCGACGAGCTTGTCCCGTTTGCCCTCCAGAGCCGCGTCGGTGAGCACCTTGGTCGTCTCCTGGAAGGAGGCCGCGGAGAGGAAGGACTCGGTCGCCAGCGAGGCCTTGGTGATGCCGAGGATGACCTCCTCGCCTTTGGCCGCCGTACCGCCGTCCGCCTTGGTCTGTTTGTTGAGTCGTTTGAGCTGGCCGCGATCTTCAAGCTGGCCCGGCAGCAGGCTGGTCGAGCCCTTCGACTCGATCCTGACCTTCTTCAGCATCTGCCGCGCGATCAACTCGATGTGCTTGTCGTTGATGTCGACGCCCTGCGCCCGGTAGACCTTCTGCACCTCGGCGACGAGGTAGAGCTCGGTATCGGTGCGACCGCGGATCGCCAGCAGGTCGGCCGGGTAGAGCGAGCCCTCGTTGAGCTGCTGGCCGACCTCGACCTTCTCGCCGTCGGCGACGTGCAGGCGGGTGCGGGGCGGGAAGCTGTAGCTGTGCTCCTCGCCGCTCGACTCGGTGACGATCACTTTCAGCGCTTTGTCGGTCTCCTCGACCGAGACCTTGCCGGCCTCCTCGGCCATCTGCGCCAGGCCCTTCGGTTTACGCGCCTCGAAGAGCTCGACGATGCGCGGCAGGCCCTGGGTGATGTCCTGGCCGGCGACACCGCCGGTGTGGAACGTGCGCATGGTCAGCTGGGTGCCGGGCTCGCCGATCGACTGGGCGGCGATGATCCCCACCGCGTCGCCGATGTCGACGGTCGAGCCGGTCGCCGGGGCGACCCCGTAGCAGGAGCGGCAAACGCCGGACTCGGCCTCGCACTTGAGGGTCGAGCGGACGGGAATCACGACCTCCTCCTCCTCGAAGGCCTCGGCGATCGCCTCGACGTCGACGAGGGTGATTTCCTGGTTGCGCTTGAGCAGCTCGCGACCGCGCTTGGTTTCGAACTTCTTCGCCGCTAGGCGGCCGAAGAGGTTGTCGTTGAGCGAGCCGTCGTCCTTGCGCAGCGCCATCTCGATGTGGTCTTTGGTCTTGCAGTCCTCGTCGCGGACGATCACGTCCTGGGCGACGTCGACCAGGCGGCGGGTCAGGTAGCCCGAGTCCGCCGTGCGCAGCGCCGTGTCGGCCAGGCCCTTTCGGGCGCCGTGGGTGGAGATGAAGTACTCCAGCACCGAGAGGCCCTCCATGAAGTTGGCCTTGATCGGCCGCTCGATGATTTCGCCTTTCGGGTTGGCCATCAGGCCGCGCATCCCCGCCAGCTGGCGGATCTGTTTGAACGAGCCGCGGGCGCCCGAGTTGGCCATCATGAAAATCGGGTTGAGCTCGTCGAGGTTGTCCTCCATCGCCTGGGCGACCTCGTCGGTGGCTTTGTTCCAGTGCGCGGTGACCGCCTCGTGGCGCTCCTCTGCCGTGATGTAGCCGTCGTCGTACTGGCCCTGGATCGCCGCCGTCTGCTTCTCGTAGCGATCGAGGATCTCCGCCTTGTCGGGCGGCGACACGACGTTGTTCTTGGCGACCGTGATTCCTGCCTGGCTGGCGTAGTGGAAGCCGAGGTCCTTGAAAGCGTCGAGCACGCGCGAGACCGCGGGCGCCCCGTAGGCCTCGACCAAGTCGGAGACCATCTCGTTGACGTTGCGCTTCTTCAGCGCCTGGTTGGCGAACTCGAAGCGCTCCGGATCGAACTCCTCGCCCAGCGCATTGGCCAGGGCGCGCTCGATCTTCTCGTTGAAGATGATCCGGCCGACCGTGGTCAGGAAGTGCTCGTGCCCGGCCCGGCGGTACTCGGCCAGGTCGTGCAGCTTGCAGCCGCCGTTCTCGTAGACGAGCTCGGCCTCCTGCGAGGAGCGGAAGACCTTCGGCGCATCGCCGTTGGGGCTCTTGCCCTTCTTCAGCTCCTCGTCGCGCTTCGCCAGGTCCTCGGGCGGCGGGCCGTAGGTGAGGTAGTAGATCCCCAGGACCATGTCCTGGGTCGGCGTCGCCAGCGGCGAGCCGTGGGCCGGCGAGAGGATGTTGTTGGCGGAGAGCATCAGCACTCGCGCCTCGGCCTGGGCCTCGGCGGAGAGCGGCACGTGGACCGCCATCTGGTCGCCGTCGAAGTCGGCGTTGAAAGCGTGGCAGACCAGCGGGTGGACCTGGATCGCCTTGCCCTCGACCAGAACCGGTTCGAAGGCCTGGATGCCGAGCCGGTGGAGAGTCGGGGCGCGGTTGAGCAACACCGGGTGCTCGTGGATGACTTCCTCGAGCACGTCCCAGACCTCGGGCACCATCGACTCGACCATCTTCTTGGCCGCCTTGATGTTCTGCACCGCTTTGCGCTCGACCAGCTGAGCCATGATGAACGGCTTGAAGAGCTCCAAAGCCATGAGCTTCGGCAGGCCGCACTGCTGCAGCTGCAGGCTCGGCCCGGAGACGATCACCGAGCGACCCGAGTAGTCGACCCGCTTGCCGAGCAGGTTCTGGCGGAAGCGGCCCTGCTTGCCCTTGAGCATGTCGGAGAGCGACTTCAGCGGGCGGTTGCCGGGCCCGGTGACGGGGCGGCCGCGGCGGCCGTTGTCGAAAAGCGCGTCGACCGCCTCCTGCAGCATCCGCTTCTCGTTGTTGACGATGATTTCGGGCGCGCCCAGGTCGAGCAGCCTTTTCAGCCGGTTGTTGCGGTTGATCACGCGCCGGTAGAGGTCGTTGAGGTCCGACGTGGCGAAGCGGCCGCCGTCGAGCTGCACCATCGGCCGCAGCTCCGGCGGGATCACCGGCACGCAGTCGAGGATCATCCAGTCCGGCTTGTTGTCCGAGTTGAGGAAGGCGGAGGCGACCTTGAGCCGCTTCACTGCGCGTGCCTGTTTCTGGCCTTTGGAGCTGTTGATCGTCTGCTCCAGCTCCTCGCATTCGGCTTCCAGGTCGACCTGCTCGAGCAGATCGCGCACGGCCTCGGCGCCCATGCCGCCGCGGAAGTACTCGCCCCAGCCGAAAGGCGAGCCGAAGCGATCCTTGAGCTCGCGGAAGACGGTCTCGTCGTTGACGACGTCCTTCGGCTTCATCTCGGTGAAGATCTTCCAGACCTCTTCCATCCGCTCGATCGCCTCTTCGATGTAAGCCTCGGTGTCGGAGATCTCCGCATCGAACGTCTTGCGCAGTTCTTTGATCATCTTGGTGCGCTCGTCGTCCTTCAGCTTGCGCAGCTGTGCCGCGGTCAGCTTCAGCGAGTCGGCCCAGATGTGGTCGTCGTCGTCGAACTTCTCCTGGCCGCCCTCCTCGAGGTAGGCGACGCGCCGCTCCAGCGACTCGCTCAGCTCCTGGGTCCTTTTCTGCCGTTCGGCCTCGTAGCCCTCGGTGACTTTCTTGACTTCTTTCTCGAGCTTGCCGAGGTCTTTGTCACGGGCCTCGGTGTCGACCCAGGTGACCATCGAGGCGGCGAAGTAGAGGACCTTCTCCAGCTCCTTCGGCGCCATGTCGATCAGGTAGCCGATCCGGCTCGGCACGCCCTTGAAGAACCAGATGTGGGAGACCGGCGCCGCCAGGTCGACGTGGCCCATGCGCTCGCGCCGGACCTTGGAGCGCGTCACCTCGACTCCGCAGCGCTCGCAGACGATGCCCTTGTAACGGACCCGCTTGTACTTGCCGCAGTAGCACTCCCAGTCCTTGGTCGGACCGAAGATGCGCTCGCAGAAGAGGCCGTCTTTCTCCGGCTTCAGCGTGCGGTAGTTGATCGTCTCCGGCTTGGTGACCTCGCCCCAGCTCCAGGAGCGGATCTTCTTCGAGGAGGCGAGCCCGATCTCGATCGCGTCGAAGTTGTTGATGTCGATCATCAGTCCTCCACCTTCGTCTCTTCCCTGGCCTCCGCCTCGGCCCCGTCGGCCTCGGCTCCGTCGCTACCGTTTCCGTCGCTGCCGCTCTCGCCCTCAGCGACCACCTGCTCCTCCTGCTCGTCGGCGGCGCCGTTGGCGCCCTCGGCGCGGACCCCGGTCAGGTCCATGCCCAGCTCCTCGGCCGCTTTCAGCAGGTCGTCGTCCTCCTCGGAGATCTCGACGTCGCCGCCTTCGGAGACGACGTTGGCGTCGAGCGAGAGGCTCTGGATCTCCTTCAGCAGCACTTTGAAGGACTCCGGGATCGAGGGCTCGGGGATGTTCTCGCCCTTGACGATCGCCTCGTAGGCCTTCACCCGGCCGACCGTGTCGTCGGACTTGACCGTGAGCATCTCCTGCAGCGTGTACGCCGCGCCGTAGGCCTCCAGAGCCCAGACCTCCATCTCGCCGAAGCGCTGACCGCCGAACTGCGCCTTGCCGCCCAGCGGCTGCTGGGTGACAAGCGAGTAGGGGCCGGTCGAGCGCGCGTGGATCTTGTCGTCGACCAGATGCAGCAGCTTGAGGATGTACATGTAGCCGACCGTGACCTTGCCCTCGTAGGGCTCGCCGGTCCGGCCGTTGTAGAGCTGCATCGTGCCTTCGGCGCGGGCGCCAGCACGCTCGCGCTTGTCGACGCCGAGGTCGACGCCGCGCTCCTCGTTCTGCTCCTGCCACTGGACCAGCGCCTCGTCGACGTCCTCGACGCTGGCGCCGTCGAAGACCGAGGTCGCCACGTAGACGCGGCCGTCGCCCTCGTCGGAGTGCGCCTGCTTGTAGGCCTCGGAGTCGTCGTCGTACCAGCCGTTGCCGGCGACCCAGCCGAGGTGCGTCTCCAGCACCTGGCCGATGTTCATCCGGCTCGGCACGCCGAGCGGGTTGAGGATCACGTCGACCGGGGTGCCGTCAGCGAGGTGGGGCATGTCCTCTTCGGGCACGATCTTCGAGATCACACCCTTGTTCCCGTGGCGGCCGGCGAGCTTGTCGCCCTCGGCGATCTTGCGCTTGGTCGCGACGTAGACGCGGACCAGATCGTTGACGCCGGGCGGCAGGTCGTCGCCGTCGTCGCGGCTGAAGGTGAGCACGTCGATGACGACGCCGCCCTCGCCGTGCGGGACCTTCAGCGAGGTGTCGCGGACCTCACGCGCCTTCTCCTTGAAGATCGCGCGGATCAGCTTCTCCTCGGCGGTCAGCTCGGTCTCGCCCTTCGGCGTCACCTTGCCGACCAGCAGGTCGCCCGAGATCACCTCGGCGCCGACGCGGACGATGCCGCGCTCGTCGAGGTTGCGCAGGCTCTCCTCGGAGCGGTTGGGGATATCGCGGGTGATCTCCTCGTCGCCGAGCTTGGTCGTGCGGGCGTCGATCTCGTACTCCTCGATGTGGATCGAGGTCATCTCGTCGTCCTTGACCAGGCGCTCGGAGAGGATGATCGCGTCCTCGAAGTTGTAGCCCTCCCAGGACATGAAGGCGACCAGGCAGTTCTTGCCGAGGGCGATCTCGCCGCCGGCGGTCGAGGAGCCGTCGGCGAGCACGTCGCCCGCCTTCACCTTCTGGCCGCTGGAGACGATCGGGCGCTGGTGGATGATCGTGCCCTGGTTGGAGCGCATGAACTTATGCAGCGGGTACTCGTCCCTCTTCGAGCCCGCGGTGACGACGATCGACTCCGAGTCGACGTGGCTGACCTCGCCCTCGTTGAGGGCAAGCGTCACGTCGCCGGTGTCGACCGCGGCGCGCCGCTCCATCCCGGTGCCGATCAGCGGCGGCTCGGGTTTGAGCAGCGGCACGGCCTGGCGCTGCATGTTCGACCCCATCAACGCGCGGTTGGCGTCGTCGTGCTCGAGGAAGGGGATCAGCGCCGTCGCCACCGACCAGATCTGGGTCGGCGAGACGTCCATCAGGTCGACTTCCTTGGGCGCGGCGGTCGAGTACTCCTGGTCGGAGGCGCGGACCAGGACCTGCGGCCCTTTCAGCTTGCTCGTCTTGGGATCGACCTCGGCGTTCGCCTGGGCGATCACCCGCTCCTCCTCCTGGGTGGCGTCGAGATGGACGATCTCGTCGCTGACGACGCCGTCCTTGACCACCCGGTAGGGGGTCGTGACGAAGCCGTGCTCGGAGACCTGGGCGAAGGACGAGAGCGAGCCGATCAGGCCGATGTTCGGTCCCTCCGGGGTCTCGATCGGGCACATCCGGCCGTAGTGGGTCGGGTGCACGTCGCGGACCTCGATCGGCGCCCGCTCGCGGGTCAGGCCGCCGGCGCCGAGCGCCGAGAGGCGACGGCGATGGGTGAGGCCGGCCAGCGAGTTGGTCTGGTCCATGAACTGGGAGAGCTGCGAGGAGCCGAAGAACTCCTTCAGCGCCGCCACGACCGGGCGGATGTTGATGATCGTCTGCGGCGTGATCGCGTCGGCGTCTTCGGTGGTCAGCCGCTCGCGGACGACTCGCTCCATCCGGTAGAGGCCGATCCGGAACGCCTCCTGGATCAGCTCGCCGACCGTACGCAGGCGGCGGTTGCCGAAGTGCTCGTACTCGTCGAGGTGCTCGGCGACCGGCTCGCGCGGGTAGGTGATCGCCTCCGCCGCGTAGTCCTTGATCGGGTGCTCCTCGTCGATCTCCTCGGGAATGCCGAGCAGCTTCGGCAGGCTGACGAGCTCCTTGATCAGGGCGATGATGTCGTCGTGGGTGAGGACCCGGTTGTCGAGGTCGATGTCGAGATCGAGCCGGGCATTGAGCTTGTAGCGGCCGACCCGGGTCAGGTCGTAGCGCTTGGGATCGAAGAAGAGCTGCTCGAGCAGTGCTTTGGCGGCGTCGACCGAGGGCGGCTCGCCGGGACGCTGCTTTTTGAACAGCTCGATCAGGGCGCCCTCTTCGGTCCTGGTCGCCTCGGTGTCGGCCTCGATCGTGTGCCTGAGGTAGACCGAGTTGTCGAACATCTTCAGGATCTGCTCGTCCTCGACGTAGCCCATCGCGCGCAGCAGCACCGTCACCGGCAGTTTGCGCTTGCGGTCGATGCGGACGAAGACTTTCCCTTTTTTGTCGACTTCCAGCTCCAGCCAGGAGCCGCGGGCCGGCATCAGGTTGGCGATGAAGACCTGTTTTTCGGGGTCCTTGGGCGCCATCACGTAGGCGCCGGGCGAGCGCACGAGCTGGGTGACGACGACGCGCTCGGTGCCGTTGATGATGAAGGTGCCGCGCTCGGTCATCCACGGGAAGTCGCCCATGAAGACGGCCTGCTCGCGGATCTCGCCGGTCTCCTTGTTCTGGAAGGCGACGGTCGCGGTCAGCGGCCGCGAGTAGGTCATGTCCTTCTCGCGGCACTCCTCGATCGTGTTCGGAGGCTCCTCGAACTTGAACTCGCCGAAGACGATGGCGAGATTCCCCGTGTAGTCCTCAATCGGGGATATGTCGTCGATCGTCTCTCGCAGCCCGCCTGCCTTGGGATCGGTCAGCTCTTCGAACGAGCGACGCTGGATATCGATCAGGTGGGGGACTTCGAGGGGGTTCTGTAGTCGGGAGAAACTCCTGCGGGTTACGGGGGCAGCGTTGGAACGTGCCAAAGTCGGCGACTCCTCAGACGGTCAGAGGGACGTGGAAACAGCGCAGATATGGGCAGGGGATGACAACAGGCGCGCGACCGCGAAAAATAACATACGGGCGCGCTCGGCCGCTGGATCGGCTCCCTGCCTACGATCCATTCGCGGTCGGTGCGGGCTTTATTTGAGCTCGACGGTGGCGCCGGCCTCCTCGAGTTCCCCTTTGATCTTCTCGGCTTCGTCGCGCTCGATGCCCTCTTTGATCGCTTTCGGGGCCTCGTCGACGATCGCCTTGGCCTCTTTCAGGCCGAGCCCAGTGGCGGCGCGGACGACCTTGATCACGGGCACCTTCTGGCCGCCGACCTCGGTCAGCACCACGTCGACCGTTGAGGACTCTTCGCCCCCGCCGTCGCCGTCGCCCGCCGGAGCGCCGGCAGCAGCCGGAGCCGCCGCAGCGACCGCGGTCGCGGAGACGCCGAACTCCTCCTCGAGCGCTTTGATCCGCTCGGAGAGCTCGAGTACCGAGATGCCTTTCAGCTCCTCGATCCAATCCTCGGTTGAAATCTTGGTTGCCATCTACTCCTCTTCCTTGCTGTCGTCGTCTTTAGAAGTCTCGTCCTGCTCAGAAGTCTCATCGGCGGGGGCTTCCTCACCAGCGTCCGCAGCGGGCTCCTCGGGCTCCGCAGCCGGCGCCTCGTCGGCGGGCGCATCCTCGGCCTCTGCCTCCGCGGGCGGCGAGTCCGGAGCCTCGCCAGTAACGAGCCCCTTCTCAGCGATTTGGCCGAGCTGCGATGCCAGCCCTTGGATCATGGAACCCAAGCCACGAACGAGTCCGGTCAGCGGGCTGGCTACTACGCCGGCGAGCTGGCCGTCGAGCACTTCGCGGGCGGGCAGGCGGGCGATCGACTTGAACTTTTCCTCGTCGAGCCCGAGGTCGCCCATGAAGCCGCCCTTGAAGGTGAGGACCTCGTGCTCTTTGTTGAAGGTCGAGATCGCCTTCGCCGCCTGGGCGGTGTCGCCGCGGACGAAGGCCAGCGCGGTCGGGCCCTGCAAAAACTCGCCGAGGCGGTCCTCGCCGGCCTGCTCGGCGGCCCGTTTGGTGAGGCGGTTCTTGACGATGCGGAAGCTGGCGTCGGCTTCGCGCAGCTTGCCGCGCAGTTCGGCCGCCTGGGGAACGCTGATGCCCCGGTAATCGACCGCGAAGATCGCCTCGGCGCCCTCTATCTGGGCGGCGATCTCCTCTATTGCCTGTGCCTTTTCGTCTCTATTCATGTCTCACCTGCACCGGACTTGCGGGCTTAGCCCTGCCGGTGGTCTTGGGTTCGCGCGGCGGGGGAGTTTAGGCGGTCGCGGGCTCCGGTGCGGGCTCGGTGGTCTCGGCCGCGGCGCTCGCGGCGACCTCGCGCTCACCGGTCTTGCCAGCATCGACGCGGATCCCCGGGCCCATCGTCGTCGTCAGCGTTGCCGAGAGGATGTACTTGCCCTTCGACGAAGACGGCTTGGCGCGGACGATCTCGTCGATCACCGCGAGGCAGTTGTCGAGCAATTTCTGCTCGTCGAAGCTGGCCTTGCCGATCGCAAGGTGGACGATCGCCTGGCGGTCGGTGCGGTACTCGATCTTGCCCGCCTTCGACTCGGTCACCGCCTTCTCGATGTCGTCGGTGACCGTGCCGACCTTCGGGTTCGGCATCTTCCCCTGCGGACCGAGCACCCGGCCGAGCTGGCCGACCGTCTTCATCATGTCCGGGGTCGAGATCACCACGTCGAAGTCGGTCCAGCCCTCCTGGACTTTCTCGACCATGTCCTGGCCGCCGACGAAGTCCGCACCGGCGGCCTCCGCGTCGCGGGCCTGCTGGCCTTCGGCGAAGACGGCGATCGTCACGTCTTTGCCCAGCCCATGCGGCAAGGCGAGGGTGCCGCGCAGCTGCTCCTCTGCGTGGCGGACGTTGACGCCGAGCCGCATGTGCAGCTCGACCGTCTCGTCGAAGCCGGCGCTCGCGGTCTCCTTGATCAGCGAGATCGCCTCGGCGGGCGGGTAGTCCCGCTCGCGCTGGACCTTGTCGAGCTGTTTGCGGTAGCGCTTGCCGTGGGCCATGTCTATTTGACGTCCACGCCCATCGAGCGGGCGGTGCCGGCAATGATCTTCGAGGCCGCGTCGAGGTCGTTGGCGTTGAGGTCGGGCATCTTGCGCTCGGCGATCTGGCGGACCTGGTCCATCGAGATCGTGCCGACTTTGTTGACGTGCGGCTCGCCGGAGCCCTTCTTGATCCCGATCGCTTCGCGGATCAACACCGCCGCCGGCGGCGTCTTGGTGACGAAGTCGAAGCTGCGGTCCTCGTAGACGGTGATCTCGACCGGGATGATCGTGCCGCCCTCGCTCTGCGTCTGGGCGTTGAAGGCTTTGCAGAACTCCATGATGTTGACGCCGTGCTGACCCAGCGCCGGGCCGACCGGCGGTGCCGGGTTGGCGTTGCCCGCCTGGATCTGCAGCTTGATGAGGGTGAGGACTTTCTTCGCCATCGGACCGGGGAGCTTAGATCTTCTTGACTTGGTCGTAGTTGACCTCGACCGGGGTCTCGCGGCCGAAGATCGAAACCAGCACCTTCAGTTTGGCTGCGTCCTCGTTGATCTCGGCGATCTCGCCGGAGAAATCGGAGAGCGGGCCGGAGATGACCTTGACCGACTCGCCGATCGAGAACTGCGCCTGAGTGCGCGGCCGCTCGGCGGTCTCGCGGTGCAGGAGGCGGTCGACCTCCGGTTTGGAGAGCGGCACCGGCTTGTTGCGGGCGCCGACGAAGCCGGTGACCCCCGGCGTGTTCTTGACCAGGCCCCAGGCGTCGTCGGTCATCTCCATGTTGACCAGGACGTAGCCGGGCATCGTCCGTTTCTCCTTCGATTCTTTCTGGCCTTCTTTGTTGACCTCCATCACCTGCTCGGTCGGCACGACGACCTGCCGCACGTTGCGGTTCTGGCTCATCGTCTGAACCCGGTGCTCGAGGTTGTGCTTGACCTTGTTCTCGTGCCCGGAGTAGGTGTTGATCACGTACCAGCGATACATCTGGAGGTCGCCTTTGTCTTGGGATCCCGCTAGAGGATCTGCTTGATGAGGAAGCTGAAGGCGCTGTCGAGAGCGCCGAGATAGGCGGCAGCGACGGCGACGAAGATGATCGTCACCGCGGTCGCCTGCACGAGCGTTTCGCGGTCCGGCCACTGGACTTTGCGCAGCTCCGCCCAGCAGGAGACGAGGAAGCCGATGACGCCGCCACGCTGACGCTCCGCCTGCGCCTGCTTCTGGCGCTTGGCGAGCTGCTCGCGCTCGCGGCGCTTCTGCTCCTCGCGCTGGCGCTTCTCGGCCTGCTTGGCTTCCCTCGCCTCCGTGCGCCGCAGGCTGCGCGGCTTCGGCGCGTCCGGGGTTTCGAGCTCGGCTTCGGGAGCGCCGGCGGCCATTCCGGCCTCGACCGCCTCGATCTCGGCGATGTCGCCGGAGACCGGGACCTGGGTGTCGTGCTGGGCCCGCGAGTCGGACTTGCGGCCGTCGCCGGAGCGCTTCTGCTCTTCGGCTTCGCGGGCGCGGCGCTCGGCCTTGCGCTGTGCGCGGGTCTTAGCCATGGGCGGCTAGCGCGTCTCCTTGTGCGCCGTGTGCTTGCCGCACCAGCGGCAGTACTTGCGCAGCTCGATCCGGTCCGGCGAGTTCCGCCGCGACTTGTTGCTCTGGTAGTTGCGCCGCTTGCAGTCTTCGCAAGCCAGCGTCACCGCGATGCGGACATCTCCGCGTGCCATGTTCTCCTCGTTGCCGAACGGACGCCGTTACAAGAGAAAACCCCGGGCCGAGGCGCGAGGCTGAACGAAAGAATAGCGCTCAGCGGCGCCCAGGGATTCCTCGCAAGGAGGACCTTCGGCCAATGCGCCGCTCTGCCGCCGGGGGCGAATCGCCGCCCCGGGGCGACTTAGTCACCTCATGGGTGACAAACACGCCCCAGATACCAGGATCGCGCAGGTTGCCGGGCGGCAATACGGCGCGATCTCCAGCGCTCAGCTTCAAGCGGCTGGGCTCGGCAGGAATGCAATCGCAAAGCGATGCAAGACCGGGCGTCTGCACAGGCTTCATCGCGGCGTCTACGCCGTGGGCCATATCGCTCCTAGCAATGAGCGACGGTGGATGGCTGCAGTATTGGCCTTGGGGAACGGCGCCATCCTCAGCCATCGCAGCGCGGCGGCGCTGTGGGACCTTCTCCCATGCACCGATGGACCGGTGAATGTCTCGCTGCCAGGACGGGGAGGGCGAGCGCAGCGCCGGGGCATCCGCGTCCACCGACCCGTCTCCCTGGAGCCCCGAGAGGTCGCCAGCCACCGCGGAATTCCCGTCACCTCACCTGCTCGCACCCTCGCGGACTTGGGAAGTGCAATCCCCGCGCACGAGCTGCGTCGGGCCATCCGGCAAGCCGATTTCCTCCGCCTGCAGACTGGCCCGGACATCGAGACGGACAAAACACGCAGCGAGTTGGAGCGTCGATTCCTCTGGCTCTGCAGTCGCCACCACCTGCCCAAGCCTGTGGTGAACAAGCTCATTGGAGCGATGACGGTCGACTTCTGCTGGGTGGAGCGGCGGTTGATCGTGGAGACCGACGGCTACAGAGCCCACCGAGGCCAGGCGGCGTTCGAGGGGGACCGGGCCAGGGACCTGAGGCTGCGGACGCTGGGCTACCAGGTCGTGCGGCTCTCCCACCGCCAGGTCTTCGAGGAACCAAGGAGCGTCCTCGCCGCCCTGCGTCCCCTGCTCACTCCCACCGCTGGGGCGCCTTAGTAACCCTATGGGTGACAAACTCGCCCGGGCTATAGGCCGAGCGTTTTGGCGATGATCGTGCGCTGGATCTCGCTCGTGCCGCCGTAGATCGTGGAGACCATGGTGGCGCGCACCAGGCGCTCCATGTCGTACTCGGAGGAGTAGCCGTAGCCGCCCATCATCTGCATCCCCTCGACCGAGACCCGTTTGGCGATCTCGGTCACGTGCAGCTTCACCATCGAGGCCTCGCGCGGCAACATGCGGCCAGGGTCCTCGTCGGTCAGCGTCGCGACCCAGCGGGTCATCAGGCGGGCCGCCTCGATTTCGGTCGCCATATCGGCGATCCGGTGCTGGAGCGCCTGGAAGGAGCCGATCGGGCGGCCGAACTGCTTGCGCTCCTTGACGTAGGCGAGCGTGTCGTCGAGGACCCGCTGGGCGATCCCCAGCATCGTCGCGGCGAGGATCAGCCGCTCGACGTTGAGCCCCGCCATCAGCTGCGTCCAGGCCTGGTCGACCTGGCCGAGCAGCGCATCCGCCGACGCCTCGACGTCGGTCAGGTAGAGCGTGTTGGTCTCTTCGCCGCCCATCGTCTTGATCGGGACGATCTCCAGCCCGTCGGTCTCGCGCGGCAGCCAGATCATCGAGAGGCCCTCGTGCTTGGACTCGCCCTTGGTCGTACGGCAGACGACGAGGATGTGGTCGGCGATGTGGGCGTTGGAGATGAAGACCTTCTGCCCGTTGAGGACGAAGCCGCCGTCGACCTGCTCGGCCGAGGCGGTGAGGGAGCCGACGTCGGAGCCGGCCTCGGGCTCGGTCATCGCGATCGCCTCGACCGCGCCGCCGGCGATGCCACCGAGGATCTCCTTCTTCTGCTCGTCGGTGCCGAAGCGCTGCGTGGCCCCGGCGACGATCAGCGTCGTCGCGTAGCCGCCGATCGGGGCGAGCCCGCGCGAGGTCTCCTCCATGAAGAGGCAGGCGTCGAGCATCGAGCCGCCCGAGCCGCCGTGCTCCTCGGAGATCGTGATCCCGAGCCAGCCCAGCTCGGCCATCTGCTTGTAGATGGCGTCGTTGTGATGGGTCTTGTGGCCTTCGGTGAGCTGCTCGCGCTGCTCCTGCGTGCCGCACTCGCGCTCGCAGAAGTCGCGGATCGCGGCGACGAAGTCCTGCTGCTCGTCGGTCAGCGAGAAGTCCATTGGCCGCGCAGGCTACCGACTGGCCGCCGGACTGGCCGACTGGCCAAAGACGAGGCCGCGTAAGCCCGGAACGAGACTCGAACTCGTGACCCCTTCCTTACCATGGAAGTGCTCTACCAACTGAGCTACCCGGGCGGAAGGGCGCTGTGAAGCGGCGCCCGAACGGGAGGATAGCGCTACACGCGCCAGATCCCGAACGCTGCCCGAACGATCACGCTGCTGCTGCAACCGGTGCCTCCTTCGTGGTGGGTAGGGGAGCGAGGCCACGGGCCTCGCGGATGTAGTCGTCGACCGAGCGCCGGTCACGCCGGGCGCCTGGTGCTGCGTCGATCAGGTGGCGGTAGACGCGATCCACGACGTCAACGCCGTTGCCGAGCTGGTGGGCTATCTCGTCGCCCGTCCACCCCGCCGACGCGGCCAGGGACGCGAACGTGTGGCGCAGGTCGTACGGCTTGAGGGTGTCGCCGAGTTCGAGGTCTTCGGCTGCCCGCTTGAAGCAGGGCGGGCGCCTCTTGATCCCGGTCCCCTTCTCTTTCCGAGGGTGCCGGGCTCGCCAGTTGTCGTAGTCGGATTTCGTCCACGGCAGGCCGTCCTTGGCGCGGTAGAACACGAGGCCGGCGCCGCCGCTGGCGAGTCGCCATTCCTCAAGGTCGTCGGCCACCGGGCCGGGCACGTAGACGCGGCGCTTCTTACCCTCGCCGGTCTTGTCGCCAGCGACGATCGTGCCGTTGACGTTCTTCGTCGTCACCGATAGCTCGTGGGCCTCGCCGTGGTGGGTGAAGTCCGGCCAGATCCGCGCCAGCGTGTCCTCCGGCCGGATGCCGACGTAAGCCTGCACGGAGACGAAGGCGGCCGAGCCCAGGTCGTCGCGTTCGAGGTACCAGCCCCGGATCGCCTCGACCTCTTCGGCGCTGAGCCAGCGGTGGGCCTTCTTCTCGTAGGCGGGCGTGTCGAGCGCCAGGATCGGGTTGACGTCGATGTATTCGTAGGGCAGGACTGCCTTTTTCAGGATCATCCCGAGCACCATCTGCACCCGCCCGATCGACGAGGGGCCGGCACCGGCATCTAGCCGCTTGTCCTGCCACTCCTGCAGACGACTCGGCAGCAGTTCGACCAGGGACAGGTGCCCGAGGTCGGGGAAGACGTGCGCCTCGAGCAAGAGCGCGTAGCCCTTCAAGGTGTCTTCGTCCAGGTGGGTCCAGCGGGCGAGGCGTTGGATCGAGAACTCTTCGAGCGTCGGGACGTCCTTGCGGCGCATCACCGGCCTGCCCTCGACGTTCCGGCGGTCGACCCGTTCCTGCTCGCGCTCGGCTTCGGCCCGAGTGTCGCGGGTCAGCGTCTTCGCCTTCCCGTTCTCGCGCCACCGCAGTTCGTGGGTGCCGTAGCGCGTCTTGTGGATGGAGCTCATGCGTGTTCCTCTCGTAGGTGGTGAACTGCCGAGAGGACGCTACCCCGGCGGCGACGAGCGCGCCGGGCCTTGGGCATCGGATCGGTGGCGGGCTCCTGCTTCTTGGGGACGTGACCGGCTCGGACCCACACGGCGAGGTCCGCTGCGGTCGTCGCCCAGCGCCCCCGACGCTTGCGGAAGGGGCTGTCGCCGCCCTCCTGCGCGATCCGGTACAGCGAAGACTCCGACCAGGGCGTGATCGCGGCTGCCTCGGCGATGCTCAGAATGTCATCCCCTTCGCTCACTGGATCACCTCCAGCAGCCGCCCGACCAGCAGTTCCATCGCTGGGGGCGTGACGGCGTTGCCGTACTGAGCCATGCGCTCGCGCTTGTTGCCGAGGACGCGGTACTCAGAGCCGTCTACGTGATCGCGCATCGCCATCACCGCCGCGATCTCGTGCAGAGAGAACATCCGGAACCGGCAGTCGTCGATCGCCTTCTCGGTGAGGGCGAGTCCCGGTGGCCCTTCGGTCTCCAGGGTCGGGACCACATCGCGGTCGGTCGGTCGCGCTCGCCCGTTGCGCTTGAAGGGGACGACGAGGGCCAGGCGGTCCCGAGTGGTCAAGGTCTGCGCTGGCTCCTGCTCGGCGGTGCGGGCCTGGCCGGTGCTGTCGTACGGGATGAGCAACGACTGGTGCCCGCGGCTCGTGAGGGTGCGGATCGGCTCGTGGGCGGGCGTCGACATCTCACCGCCGCCCTTGTTGTTGCGCATGACGACGGCGAGGTGCTCGCCCGTGAGGACCGGGGGCGTTGGCCGCTGATGGGGGTCGCCGCCGACGTTGTTGGCGCGGTTCGCCATGACGAGCGCGGGCCTGGTCGTGGTGGTCTGCGCCGGGGCCGGGGCGCTCGCCGCGGGCCGGGGGGTGACTGCGCCCATTGGCGGCACGACCATCGCGCGGTCGAGGGTCCCGTGGACCGTGTCGCAGGGCTGGCGGGCGGCATCGCGGGCGCGGTTGCCCGGCGTCCGTTCAAAGGTGTTGCCGGCGACGGGCATCACCATCGCCATGTCGTGGCGCTGGGTCAGCGTGACGATCGGCAGGGTCAGGGGCTTGGGGGCGCCGCCGTGGGTGAGGCGGATCGCGAAGGGCTCGCGAGCGAGCTTCTCCAGGCCCCGCCGAATGCGTTTGCGCGTGTTCGCGGCGAGCGGTCGCTTGCGATCACCGATCCGCTCGGCGGGCAGGGTCCAGTCGATCGCTGTCGCCGCAGGAAAGACGCCGGGCAGGACCGACCCGCTGCAGCTCGGGCAGGTGTAGAAGTACTGAGCGCCATAGCGGCCCCAAGGGAGGTCCGGTTTCTTCCAGCTCTGGCGCCCGTCGACGAGCTGCTCACAGGAGGGGCACCAAGAGGTCGGCTCGATGCGGAGGTTCGGGCGCTTGACGCCCTTCAGCCACCAGACGACGTACATCCGGTCGCGGGACTGGGGAACCTCCCCGGCGAACATAGAGTTGAGGAAGACGATCTCGTGCTGGTAGCCGAGCGCATGGCCCGCCTGCAGCCAGGCTTGGAAGAGCTGGCCGTTGTCGTCCGGTCCCCACTTCCAAGCGTCAACGACATTCTCGACGACGATCGCCTTGTAGGGGTGGCCCTGCTGGCGCTTGATGTCGACGAAGCGCCACACGTCCCACATGGTGGCGCGGGAGCGGTCCTGCTCGGCATCACTGCCCGGGCCGTCCTCCCACAGCGAAGCCGCCTGGGGCTTGCGACGACGAGCGCCCTTGGCGAGGGAGTGGTTCGTACACTCGGGTGAGGCGAGCAGGATGTCCGTGTAGGGGTAGCGCCGGATCTGCGCCGTGGTCAGCGCAGCCACGTCGTTGCAGTCGTGATCGGCCTCTTGGAAGTTCGTCGCGTGGGTCTCGATCGCGCGCTCCCAATGGTTGAGGGCGAGGCGCAAACTGCCGCCTGCCTTCTCGGCACCGATGCTTGAGCCGCCTGCCCCGCAGAAGAGGTCGGTGATCGTGGCGGTCACTCGATCGCCTTGCCGTCCTGGTCGACCTCCCAGCAAGGAGCGGCTACGCGGGGCGCCTTGACCTTCTGTGGGTAGGTCCCGTCAGGATGGACGACGATCTCTGAAACCAGCACCGGGCAGGCAACGAAGTGAGCCGGTTCCTGGTTGAACTCCTTGGCCATCTTCGGGTGTGGGGAGAAGTGCAGGCCACCACCGCACTCACGCGAGCCACCATCCCAGTCCGGCGCCTCTGGGGCCGTGCCGGGCGTATAGGCGAAGCCGCGGGTGGCCCTATAGCCCTCGCCGACCGCCTTAAAGAGGATCGCTACGTCCTGGCCAGCGAGCTTGCGGGAGAGCCGGCCGCCCTTGCGGATCTCGACGCCGTAGAACTCGCACCACTCGGCGGCGCTTTCCGGGCGGGGCATCTTGAGGACACGGCCGCCGGAGATTTTGGCCGCCGGGTTGTGCTGCAACACGACGGCGTATTTCGCGGCTTTGGCCTTGCACTGGGCGCTGAGGGCGCGTGCCGACGAGGACCCCCGCAGCACTGCCGACGAGGACCCCCGCAGCACTGCCGACGAGGACCCCCGCAGCTCTGCCGACGAGGACTCCCACAGCACTGCCGACGAGGACCCCCACAGCTCTGCCGACGAGGACTCCCACAGCTCTGCCGACGAGGACCCCCGCAGCTCTGCCGACGAGGACTCCCGCAGCACTGCCGACGAGGACCCCCACAGCTCTGCCGACGAGGACTCCCACAGCACTGCCGACGAGGACTCCCACAGCACTGCCGACGAGGACTCCCACAGCACTGCCGACGAGGACCCCCACAGCTCTGCCGACGAGGACTCCCGCAGCACTGCCGACGAGGACCCCCGCAGCACGAAGTGCCCGCGGCCGACACAGACGACCAGCTCATCCTCCCCACCGTTGGTCTTCCTTAGGGCTTTGTCAAGCTGGGCCTGAGTGCGAACCTCGATCATGCGGAGTTCCTTTCTGGGGTGAAAGTGGGCGGGAGAAACCAAGTCGCCGACATCAGGACTCGCCCCGCTTGCGGGTCCACCACATGAAGCACCAGCCCAAGGCGACGACGAAACTGGTGCCGAACCAGATGGCGATCGCGCGGACCATCAGGACGCAGCTCCACTTGCCACTGCGACCGCCACCGTGCGCTCGCCCTCCAACCGGGCGAGCAGCTCGCAGGTCCGGTAGAGCGAGCGGTTGGCCTTCGATACCTCTTCGCGCTGCAGAGCCTCGCGCTGGATGTCCTCTGCGGCGATCGCCTCGCTCAACCCTCGTTCGATGTGGGTCAGTTGCTCGACCGCATCCCGGTGCCATACCCGGAGCAGCCCCCGGAGCTGGGCGGCTGGCGTAAACGAAAGCGTCCAGCGACGCTTGCCGCCGCGCTTGGCCTTGGCCTCCCAGCCCAAGTCCTCGCGCAGGTTGAAGAGGACCGCGATCCGCTGGGCGTTCTCGCGTTCGACCTCGGCCTCGAGCTTGTTGAAGGTCGGGCTGAGCGCTTCACCGGCCCAGCCCATGTGCGATGCCGCCAGCTCGGCGACGTGGTTGCGCTCCTTGCGCGTCAGCAAGACGGGCTGTGACCCGGCCTGCCCCTGTGACTCGTCCATCTGCATCTCCTCGTTCTGCACGAACGCTCCCTAAGCGCCGTGGGGATTTTCCCTGTTTTATGGGTGCTGACACCCATCGCTGGGGAATATAGCGCAGCCATGCACGGTATTTCCCACCCGCAGGGAAAAGCGGGTACTTGCTGGGGGAAATCTGTGTAAGGCTCGGGCGATGAGACGACTAGACGCAGAGGAGACGGCAGCCCGCATCCGCTCTTGCAGGGCCTACGCCGGGCTGACCCGACAAGAGCTGGCCGAGAAGATGAGCACCTCGTCCTCGACGGTCGAGCGTTGGGAGAAGGCGCATCCGGGTTCCCTCGGTGGCGACGACGGTGCCCGCCGGCAGTCGATCTTGTGGGATGTCGCCAAGGTCTGCGACCTCGACCCGGAGTGGGCGCTTGGCGATTGGGACGTGCCGCCGACCTACCGGCTGCAGGAGAGCGACGTCCGGGGGATCGTCGGCCGCCTGCAGCGGATCGAAGCGGCGGTGGGGCTCGAGCTGGCCCCTACCGGCCCAACGGAGCTGCGCCCTGGCGAGCGACCGGAGGACGTTGTTGACGAGATTGAGCGGCTAGCGACTGACCCAGCCGCGCGCAAAGCGCCTGCCACTGGCTCCCGGCGGGCAGGCGGTTCGCGTGGTAGAGGGCGGTCGCAGTGAGGTCGTCGATCGCCGCTTGCTCGCGTCGCTCGACCTCTTGCCCGTCCTCTCCCTGGTGTGTTTTGTCTACGAACATACGTTCGACGGCAGCGGCGAGACTCTAGCACCGCGTCCCGAGTTCGCCCTACCTAGTTTTGACGATACAGAGGTCCGCGGGTCCGGCAAGCAAGTTCTGCCCGGCGGGCGATCAGCGTGACTCAGCGCCGACGCAGCGGCACGATCATCCGGTGGAGAGGACGGTGACGACCCTGCCATTTGGGTGTGCGCCGGATCGGCGAGTCGGACCCGATGGTCAGCGAGGTTTCCGGCGCTCAAACAATGCTGCGTCATCACGCGGGTACCCAATCACAAGCAGCGCCCCCGCCCTCTAAGAATCCGCCCGGTCGCCGGGCGCTTTTTCTGCCACCGTGCTCTTCGAGAGTCCTGTATCGACAACAAGATCCCGTTGTGAGGCCCCTTCTTCCAACGCCGTGCGGATCAGCCGATCGCGCTCAGAGTCCAGTTCCCGAGCCAAATCCTGCATGGAGAGCTTGAGGTCACGGATCTGTCGCAGTCGGGCTCGGGGGCTCTGGGGAGGCATCGTCATTCAACGCAACACGTAGACGCCTCCGGTGGCAAGGGCTGCGACCCCTCCACCTACTTACCAGCAGATAGACACTCAAAGACATCGGACTGCCTTCGCGGCTAGACCCCCCGGTACCAAAGGACAGAAGGGACCAGCGACCATTGTCTGCATTAGACCCCTGTACCGCAGCGGTAAGCGAGGCCCTTCTGTGCGCCATAGGTTCGCGCGATGCTCGACCAGCTCGGCCGGGTCGCCCGCGATGCGAGACTCGGGGCTGGCCGCACGCAGCTCGACGTCGCCACCGCGGCGAGAGTGAGCCATGCCGTGATCTCTCGACTGGAGACGGGCACGCGATGGCCGCGAGATCCCGATCAGGTCGTCGCCGGCTACGAGCGCGAGTGCGGCTTGGAAGCAGACGAACTTTGGCGCCGGGCGATTGAGCAAGCAAGTCCGAGCGGTCGCCGCTAGTATGCCCGCCTTACCGCAGCGGTAAAGCGAGAGGAGACGAAGACAAGGTGCCACGTACACGCAAACGGCCCGACCGTGCCCTGCAGCACCCCGTCCGCAAGACACTGAGAGAACGCCTCGAAGAGGCGAACGCCCCTGTCGCGCTCGAGGACTTGGCGCAGGCGGTGGGCCTCGCGATCGACAAAGCGCGGTACCACGTCCGCGTCCTTGCCGCATACGGGCTAGCGGAGCTCGACGACGACGAGAATTGCACCCAGCCGGCCTGAGTGTCGGCCCTCCCAAAACGAGAAACGCCCCCCGGCCGCGAGGCTCGGGGGGCGTTTCTTTAAGGCCAGTCGTCTTCGTGGACCCACTCGGTCGAGCGGTTGTCCTTGGCGCCGCGTTTCGATCCGCGCACGTTGGCGAGCCAGCGCGTGCCGCCGGGCGGTAGGGGCGTCTCGCGCATCGCTCGGCGGTCGTCGGGGCGGAAGCCGTCGTAGGGGCGCTTGCGCGCCTTGACCTCGACCAGGCGCGTCTCACCTGTCTCGGGGTGGACGGCGAGTAGGTCGCCAGCGCCGCCAATGTGGCGGCGGGAGGCGACTATCCAGCCTTCGGCTTCGAGGCTCTCGGCGACGAAGAGCTCCGCGCCGTTGCCTTTGCGGGTCGTGTTCAAGCAGCCCGGCGCGCCAGCTCAGTGCGCGGCTCGTGCTCGCGGATCGCCCGCGCGCGCAGGATGTTCTCGGGCAGGCAGGTCAACGCGGCGTCGACCTTCCCGCCGCGACGAGGATCTCTCTCTCTCTCTCTCTCTCTCTCTCTCTCTCTGCGCCCGCGGTCGCCGGCCTGCCACGTCAAATCCCCGCCCGATCGAGGACGACGATCAGCAGGACGACGAGGATCGCGATCACCAGGGCGCGCTCGATGCTCATCGCGCCAGCTCCGGCTCTGCCACCGCTGGCTCCAACTCGGCCGGTGCGGGATGGTCGTGGAGGAACTGCGCGATTGCGTCGGCGAGAGCGCCCAGCTCATCCACGACCTCAGTGGAGTCGAGTTCGCCATTCCCGGCGCGGGTGCGGATCAGCGCGATCTTCTCGTTGACGTCAGCAGCCAGGCCGAGTGACAGGGCGAGCTCGGTGAGAGCGTGCTGGACGGCCGGGTCCTCGGTCAGTTCATCGAAGGCATCCTCGAGGTCGGCCTGCGCGTTGATCTGCTCGCCGAGCTGCCACTGGTCGATCCAGCGGTCGAGCAGGCGGATCGTGATGAGGGCCGCGGCGGCGAGTACCCCGGCGACTTCGGGGGCGCCGAGGTCGAGGCCGGGAAAGTGCGCGGCGAGCCACGCGGCGATCGTCGCCGAGACGGCGGTGAGCAGACCGCCCAGCAGGACAGCGATGCGGTTGGGTGGGAACTGCGCCTGTAGGAAGTCGATGGCGCGGTGGACGTACTTCACTTGGTGCCCCCTTCTTTAGACGGGCCTGAGCCCGTAGTGCTTGCGGATGCGGTTGACCTTCCGCTCGACCTTGCGGTGCTCGGGGGAGCCCGGCCGGTTGCGCTTCAACTTGAAGTAGCGCGCCAGCAGGAGGACGTAGCGGAAGGGGTAGGCGGAGCCGGGATCGACGTGACCGCCACCGGCGATGCCGAGCTGGCGGTGCGAGACGACGCCGGAGCGAGCAGCGAACCCGGCAACGCCGATGCCCCGGCGGATCGGGATGTCGTGCTCTTCGGACCAGTAGGCGATCCACTTCGCCGTGTTGGCGAGCTGGTGCGGAGCGCCCTTGAACCACTCGGCTTTGCGCGTGGCGGCGAAGCCGATCTGCTCGATCGACAGGCTGACCGGGTTGAAGCTCGATTGGGTCCACGCCTTTGCCGAGTCCGGCACCATGCGGGCGTCGTGGCCCTCGGCGTCGTTGGCGACGTGCGAGCTGGCTTCGACGTCGGCGCGGTCGAAGAAGACGGCGAGGTCGCGGAGATCCCCGACCCCCGGCCGGTTGTGCCCCTCGGTGGTGTGAAGGACGATCAGCGCCGGTCGCTTCCCGTCGCGGCTGGACTGATTGCGGACGTTGTGCGTGACCTCTGGCTTCACGGCGACACCCGCTTGATGCCGATGTGGATGTGCGGCCCGGTGCCGTGTTCTTCGGTGATGATCTGCACCCGGTAGACCTCTTCCTTGCCGGTGTGCGACCGGGTGATCGTGAATTCGGTGAAGCCGTCCATCGTCGCGTCCGGGTCGTCGAGCAGCGCCGCCTTGACCTTGCTGCCGAGCTCGTCGTTGTTCGCGTGGGTGGCGCCGTCCACCGCGTCGGCGTCTTTGTTGCCGAGCCAGTGGTCAGACGACGTGTTGCCAAACGGGTTCCACCGCTTGCGCGACGTCGGCGGGGCCTCGTTGGCGACGAGGATCGGTATGACCTCGTATTTGACGATCGCGGTCGAGCCCCGGAACCGCCAGCGGTCGGCGCGGAGCTGTTCGCGGCGTCGGTTAAGCGTGCGCAGGTTGCGCACGGCGCGCCTGCGCTGCTTGCTGCCCCTGGGGGCGTGGTCGCGGATCTTCTGCTGCTTGCCGATCGCCTTGTTGACGGCGGCGAGCCGCGCCTGCAGGGGCGCGCTCATGCTGAGGGCCTCGGACATCCGAGCCTCCTTTCACGTAGCTATGGAGCCGCCCGTCAGGCGGCGAGTGGATTCAGCGGTCGCTACCGAGCCCTGCGTCCACGCAGGCGCTCACGATCAGATCGACGCAGGCTTTGACGCCTTTGCCGGCGGGCGGCGAGCCCTCGCCCTGGTCGTCGCCGTCGCCGGGTTCGTCACCCTGTTCGGGGGAGGCCGAGCTGCCGGTGCCAGAGCCGGTGTCCGGCGCCGCGGGCGCGGGTTCGGCCTCGGGGGCGGGCTGCGGTGATTTCGGCCCCGGTTTCTGTCCGTGGCCGTGTCCACCGCCGTTGTCACCGCCGCCGGGCTTGCCCGGCGCGGGTTGCTGGCCCGCCGTAGACGGGTTCTGGGCACCACCCCCTTCCGCGGTCGATGCCGCGTCGGGGCGAGCTGGGGGCGGGTAGGTGAGGGCCGCTATGAAGGCTGCGCGGCAGCGGTCGTAGCGCCGACAGTTGACCAGGCCGACGCGGATGCGCTCGGCACAGCGGCGTGCTCGGGACTCGCTCTCGAGGGAGCGCGCGTCGCAGATCGCCCGGTTGATCATCGTCACCCTGGGCCGCAGCACGTTCACCTGATCCTGCGCGTCGCTGGACCGCTGGTAGGTGTAGAAGACCGCCCCGGCACCGATCACGATCAGGGTCGCGAGGACCCCGAAGACCGGCGCCGCGTGCTCGGAGATCCAGACCTCGAAGCGGTTGAGGGGCTTGGGCTGCGTCACTGCATCACCACCATTCCGATCAGGGTCACGATCACCGCGAGGAGGGCGACGAGGGCGGAGCCCAGCGCCAGCACCATCGCTCGGGCGGCGAGCACCCGCTTGTCAGACTCGTCTTCGCGGCGCTCCCGCTCTTCTTTGCGCCACTCCTTGAAGTCGCCTCGCAGGCCGGCGAGCTCGCGCACGAGGCCACCTTCCCCGCGGATGCCGAAGACCATCGCCTCGAGGTCGCCGAGACGGCGGTCTACCGCTTCCTCGCCGCTCACTTGCTGGTGCTCCACGGGTTGCTCTCTTCGCCCGAGCTGCCGGCCCAGGGGTTCGATTCGCTGCCGCCACCGCCTGACCAGGGGTTGCCGTCGTCGTCCCCGGTCCCGTACTTGCCTTCGCCGTAGAACTCGAGGAAGAGCCGGTCTTCTTTCTCGTGCTCGACCCCGTATTTGTCGAAGAGGGCGTCGAGCTGCCGATCGGCTTCGTCGTATTCGGCTTCCATCGCCGCGAGCCGCTTGTCCCGCTCTTTTTTCATCCCGCGCAACTTGCCGCGCTTGCCTTCTTCGACCGCGTTCTTCATCCGCGTCGCGTAGTCGGCCGACACGTCGTCGCGGGCTGAGGAGCTGTTCTTCTCGAACGCCTTCAGCACCCGCCCGAGCAGCGCCGAGTCAGCCTCTTTGCCGGCGTCCTTCGGCAGCGGCGGGATCGCCAGGGTGCGGGCGTAGCGGGCGGCCGAGTCGTACTGGCGCAGCTTCGCCGAGAGTTTGTCGAGGGCCTCCTGACGCTCCGTCGACAGGGAGCCGATCACCGGGAGCTGGCCGACGCCCTCGCCTTTCTTGCGGCCCTCCGGCAGCGTGAGCTCGCCAGCGGTGCGCGAGAGGGGGAGAGCGAGAGAAGCTGTGCCAGGGCGTTCCAGCCCGAGCCGCTCTCCTGCTTGCCCGAGAGAGGTGAGACGCCGTAGACGGCCGTCCCCAGGGCCGCGAGGACGGGCTGGGAGAGCTTCGCCGCCGCGATGCCCTTCGGGCCTTCGGTCGAGCCGCCGAGGGCCTCGACGAGGGCGTTGGAGCCCGGCGCGATCCGGGCGAGGTCGACGAACTTCATGTTGCCGTCGCCGAGGTCGAGCGGCACCATCGCCCACTGCGTGAAGTAGGACGGGTTGCCGCCGAGCAGCTTTTTGACCTCGTTCGCGTTCTGCTGGCCGAGGTAGTAGAGCATCGACGCCTTGACCGGGTGGCGCTTGGGGAAGGCGTAGAACGTCCAGCGCAGCGACATCCTGACGAAGGGGTAGAAGATCATCGCCTGCGCGGCGACGCGCTCGTTCTTCGTCAGCGCCGACCAGTTGCCCAGCACGTCGTCGAGGTAGCCCTGGTAGCGCCGCGCCCACTTCGGATGCCCGGCCACCCACTCGGCCTGCTCTTTGAGCGACTTGCCCTTCATCTCTTTCATCGCCGCGCCCATCTCGCGATGCAGGCCGCCGACGCCGTGAATGAACTGGTTGGTCCGACCGTTGAGGTCCCGGTCGATCTTGGCGAGGGTCGCCAGGGTGCGGATGCGGCCACCCTTCCACTGGTCGACGCGCTTGATCGCGGTCGGGATGCCCTTGAGGAAGCGCCCGTAGGGCGTCTCGTTGAGGGTGCCGTAGGCGTTCGCCGCGGCGTCCATATCGCCGGCTTTCAGGTCGAGCTTGAGATCCTCGGGCCGCTCGATCGTGCGCGTCGTGACGCCGACCCACGAGTCGAATTCCTGGCGCTTCTCGGGGTCCATCGCCTTGTAGGCAGCGATCGCCTTGCGGACGAAGTTCGGGTTGAGCAACCGCGGCTGCGCGACGGCAGCCTGGCTGTACTCGGCGACGACCTGCATCGCGGCCCACGCGGGCGACGTGCCCAGGATCAGGTAGGAGGTCCCCAGGTTCGCGGCGGCGAGCTTCGGTGAGATCAGCGTGTTCGAGAGCTGGGACACCAGCTCGTCCATCGCCGCTTTGCGGACGATCATGTAGTGGCTGCCCTTGGCCTCGCCTTTGCGCACGGCGTCGAGGCCGGCGACCAGCTCGAGGTCTTTGCCGGAGATCCCTTTGCCTTTGCCCTTCCCTTCGAGGACGTCGTAGATCCGCTTGTAGAACTGGCGCGGGACCTTCATCCACTGCTTCGAGCTGAGCACCGGGTCCGGCCCGGCAAAGAGCTCGTCAGCGTCGGCGGCGTTCCACTCGCGCTTGCCGCCGGGCTCGAAGCGGTTGCGCTCTATGACCTCGCGGGCAGCCTTGTAGGACTCGCGACGGGCGATCGGCCGCGCGATCGACTCGCGGACCATCGGGCGCAGGCCCTCCTCGACCATGCCGAATTCCTCGGCGGTCCCCCGCCGTTTCTTCGACTTGCCGGGGAACTGCGCCAGCTTCGTCCCGCTCGACCCGTAGACCGGCGCGCCGTGCTGGCGGCCGGGACCGGCGTGCTGATACTCGGGCTCCTCGCGGATGCCCTCCCCACGGAGCCGCTGCTGGACGATGCCGGCGAACTCCGGGGTCAGCGACTCGTCGACCTCGCGCGAGGCCCGATGCTTGGCGAGCGCCATCGTGTCGGCCTCGTCGGCCTTCTCCCGCAGCGTGGCGGCGCGGGTATCGAGTTTGTCGATCCGCTCGCGCAGGCGCTCGTGCATCGCGGGCAGCGGGCGCACGGTGAGCGGCTCGTGGCGACCGACGACGGTGAGGTTCGGGCGGACAGGTGCGATCTCCGGCGGGACGATGCCCCGCCGTTCCATCGCGCGCAGGGCCTTCTTCTCGCGCATCTGCGCCTTCGTCGGCCGCAGCCCAAGGTTCTCCTTGTTCAGCTTCTCGCGCGTCTCAAGCTCGCGCCGCATGATCGCCGCTTTGCGCTCGGCGCTGGCCGCCTTCTTGCGCAGCGCCCGGCCACGGGAGCGATCGCGGCGAGCCTCGCGGCGCAGCACGTCTTTGGCGAGCCGGCCGCGCTCCGGCGCGGCGCGGACCTTGCCGCGGATCGACCGGGGAAACATCTCCTCGGGGAAGGGGATGTCGCGGGTCGTCGCCGCCGAGAGGAAGCGGGCGCGCTCGGAATGCTCGGGCGAGAGCGTCTCTTTCCGCTGCCGAGCGGTGCGGCCCTGCTGGCGGTACTCGCGGACGATCTGAATCACCGCCGGGTTGGCGAGCACGTCGGGGCGCCGCTTGATGTGCTCGATCACGTCGCGGGTGTAGAGCTTGTCCGGCGACGGTTTCATGCCCTTGGGCGGGTCTTTCAGCCGAGCCTCGATCCGGCGGACCTCGGCGAGCATCGCCACCGGGTCGTCGAGGTTCATCGGGTGGCGCTGCAGGAACGAGGCGACATCGGCGTCTCGGATCTTCAAGTCGGCCTTGCGTCCGCCGCGACGGCGGACCACGCCCTTGCGCACGACCTCTGAGTGGGTGGCGCCGCGGGCTGCCTCGACCATCCCGCGCTGACGGTCGCCCAGCTCGCTACGCAGCCGCGTCCGACCCTTGGCGGCCGACTTCGCCGCCTCCTTGCGCTGGCCGGTGCGCTCGAGGACACGGGGCGCCTTACCGCCGCGGTAGCCGTGGCCCTTGCCGTGGCGCTCGCGGGCGCGCTCGGCGAGCCGACGCACGGCCTCCTTGACGCGGCCTTTCGAGACGCGCTTGCCCACGGCCGAGCCGGTGAGCCCGAGCATGATCGGCAGCATGAGGCCGAGGTTGTCTTCGACCTCGCGCTGTACCTCGTCGGCGTCGTCGGCGGTGACGACCCTGGCGACCTGGCGGGCGAAGGCGGCCTGCTCCTTGGCCATGCCCTTGATCGGCGCGAGGATCTCCTTGCCGGTGTAGCCGCGGGCGCCGGGGATGCCCAGCTCGTGCGCGGCGGTAGAGGCGGCCCGGCCGCCGGTCACGCCGACGTCGACCGCAGCGCCGACCGGCGCGGTGACGAGGCCGGGAAGCGCCCGAGCGGTCGTTTTCAGCGTCTTCTTCGGTTCCTCGATCAGCGCTTGCTCGTGGCCGCGGACGACCGGGAGCGCCTGCGCTCCGCCGACTTTCCCGGCTTTCGCGCCGGGGAGGGCGACCTGCGCGTAGCGCGACTCGGGCCGCGCTCGCCGCACCCGCTTGACGGGTGGCTTGCGACGGGCACGACGGCCGACGTTGCGCGCGGCGCGGCCGGCGGCTTTCACTCCCGAGCCAGCCCTGAGCGCCCGCGTCGCGGTCGACTCGACCTTGCCGGCGGCGGCCTCGGCGACCTCCTGGGCCACCTTCTTGCCGCCGACCTGGGCGGCCCGTTTGCCGAGTGCGCCGACGAAGCCGGCGCCGGGGGCGACGGACGTGATTGCGAGGGTCAGGTCTTCGGGCTCGCCGAGCCCCTCCGAGCTGCGGTGCGGCCCGCCCGCGATCCGCTTGGCTTTCCGGTGTGCCCGCGGCGCGACATCCTCAAGCTCACGGTAGGGGTAGTTCTCTCGTTTCGGCGAGCCTTCCGGGGTCGGCTGGCGCGCTTTGGCGAGGGCTTCCGAAGCGAGGGCGTGGCGGAGACGCCGTGCCGACTCGCGGAGAGTGGGATCGGGGTCCTTGGCCAGATTGCGCTCGGCCCGGCGCAGCGTTTCGATCGGCCGACTCGCCGTCGCTTTCTTCACCGCTTTGGTCGCGCGCTGCGCGTCCCTCTCATCCTTCGCTGCCGCTTCGCGATCCTTCTTGTTGAGGCGACGGACTCGCTTCGCCGTCCGGCCGTCCCCACGCGAAAGCCTCCGGCGTTCGGCCGGAGTTGCCTTCTCTCGGATCGACTTCACCCCCGACTCGGCCCTGTAGGGACCGGCCGGCGCTTTCGTGCGCCGGACCTTCTTCGGGCGGGTGCGCCGAACCTTGATGATCCTCCCGTCTGCAGTGAGGATCGTGTTGCCGGCGCGGGCGGGCACTAGCTACCGCTTCCTGCCGCCGCTACGCGCCCTTCGAGCTGCCCTCCGGCCCTTCGGCGTCGGCGCGTAGGGCACCGGGGGCGGGGCCTGCTGTTGACGCAACTTCGCGACCGCGCGCGCCGCCTCGGCGCTGTAGCTCGAGCCGAGCTTTTCGATCAACGCCGCTTCAAACTGTGCCCACTGCTTCGGGGTCTTCGGCACTTTGATCGCGAGCTGGGCCTTGGCCGCCGACATCGCGTCGGAGGAGTGTTCGCCTCGGGCACGTTTTTCGGCCGTCGAGAGGCCGCCTTTGTTGTCGTTGCGGTAGTTGCGCGCCGTCGCCCGCTGCGATCGCGCCGACGTCGCGGCGTTCTTGGCCGAGATTCCGATGCGTTCCTGCGACTGGCGGTTGGAGATCGCGTCCTGGCGAGCCTCTCGCGCAGCTTCGACCTGGGCAATCGCCGCGTCGGCTGCCGCCTGCTGCGCAGCGCTGTTGGCTTCTTTGCGGGCGAGCCGGAGCTGTTTGAGCTGCAAGGCGTAGTCGCGGTCAGCCGTGCGGATATCCTCCTTGCGGGCGACGCGCGCCGCACCCTTCTCGCGGCGGACGCCGCCGAGGTCGTTGAGGATTTTGTCGCGCCGGTTGCGCTCGCCCTTGCGCTCCTCGATCCCCTGCAGGCGGGCAGCCGTCTTCTGGCCGCCGAGGCTGGCGACGTAGTTGGCGCGCTCCTGCGCGATCGGGGCGGCGAGGGAGACGCGGGCGCGCTCGGCAGCCGCGCCAGCCTGCGCGATCTTCGAGAGGCCCGACGTGTCTTTCGGCCCGCCGACGAGTTTGGCGAACTGCTCATCCTGCGCGGAGAGCTCGCCGAGCTGGGCTTTGTCGCGGTCCGCGGCTTCGCTGAGCTGTTTGGAGGTCGCGTCCCCGGCCGCCTGCAGGGCGGCCATCCCGGCAGCCTGGCTCTCGTCGTAGTCGGTGGCGAGCTCGTCGAACCAGTGCCGAACGTCGGCCTCACGCTTCCGCGAGCCCTTCGCCTGCTGGCGGAGCTGGCGGATCTCCGGGTTGTATTCGGCACTGGCCGCAGCGTTGGCGACCGCACCGGCCTGGCGCCCGGTGCGCGGGGCAAGGAACTCGCCGACGCTCTGACCGCCACGGCCGCGTCCGCGACCACGACCGACGCCGCTGCCTGCACGTCCGGGGCGGGCGCCGCCGGCACGACCTCGGCCGCGGCCACGTCCTGCTGCAGTCTGTCCTCGGGGCATTACCTTCCCCTCCCTTTGCGGTTGACCTGAGAGTTGATCGCGCGAGCGCGGGCGTTGAGCGCTCGCGCCTGGTTCGGCCGGCGGATGTTGCGGCCCTCGCCGCCGGGGCGAGCGCCGATGCCACGCGGGCGACCTCGGCCGCGTGCGCCGCGTTCGCCAACGGCGAGTGGTTCGGGTTCGGATTCGAGCGCGCGACCGATCGCGCTTTCCTTGATCCCCGCCATGCCCTGCGTGAAGTCGCGCTCGGTGCGAGCGGTGCCGCGATCGTAGGCAGCCCGCGCTTCGGCGTAGCTGTCCTCGAGCTGTTTCTGGCCCGTGTCGAACTGCGAGCGCGCGGCGGACTGCTTGTTGATCGTCGCCCCGGCGTAGAGCTGGTTGCCGGCGACGTTGGTGATCCCCCGCCGGTTGGCGTCGTGCTGCTCTTTGAGCTGGGCCGCCTGGCTGTAGGGGTTGTTAGCGCCGGCACCGAAGCCAAGTTCGCTCTCGGCGCGGTCGAACTCGCCCCCCAGCGAGGCGCGGGTGTCAGCGGCTTCGTTGCCGAGGGCCGCCGATTCCCGCTGCGCAGTCGAGTCCCAAGGCATCGGCGCAGGGGCACCTATGCCGGGGGCAGCACCCCGACCACGGCCGCGACCGGCGGCTGCGGGGGCGCGACCGCGCGCACGGGCCTGTGCCCTGGTGACACGCCGCTGCGCGTTCTGGACGTACCTGCCGCGCCCGCGCATCTACTCCTCGCCTTCCCCTTCGCCGCTGTTCTTTTTGCGGGCGGCCTCAAGCATCTGCTGACGCCGTTCCATCAGCTTTTTGTTGAGGGCGGCGAGCCGCGGGTTTTTCGGGTTTTTGGCGAGCGCCGTGCGGGTCCGCTGCATGTAGCCGCGGTCGCCGAAGACTTTGGTCCGCCAGTCGGGGCCAAAGGCTTTCTGGAGCGTCTGACGCTGCTGCATCGTCTTCTGCGCCTGGTCCCCGGTGATCGCGCCCGACTCGACGCGACGCGCGAGCTGCCCGCCGCCGGGACCGGGCATCGCCTGGGTGCCGAGGCCGACGCCTTGGCCGCGTTCCGCGCCTTTCCCCCTGCCTCGGGCACCGACGCCGCGCTGCGGCGGCTCGGCCTGTCCTTGGCCCGGCGTTCGGCCCTGCCGTGGCAGGTTGCCGCCTGGCAGGCGCTCCATCTGGCCGCCGCCTCGAATGGGGCGGCCCCGTCCTCTTCCTCGTGGTGCGGTAACTCCGCCGTTCCGTGGCATCTGACCGTTTCCTTTCCTGTTAGACGGGCGTCTCGCGGACCCCGAGAGTCAAATATCGCTGGGTGAAGGCGGACACCGCCGGCGCCGCCCATTCAAATTTACGTTTGGTGATGCCGGTCGGGACCAGCTCGACCGCAATCTCAACGCGGTAGTTGCTGGTGCCGTTTTTGACCGCTACGTCGAGGACTTTGACCCCCGAATGGGAGCTCGTCGACGGAGGGGTCGAAGCGGCGACCTGTTCCTTCCTCGAGCCCATCATCACCGACACGCCCGGCAAAGCCCCCATATCCAGCTCGCTCTCAATGAAGAGGTCTTCGTCCTGGTCGAAACCATCTGACGTCGAGCCGTTCTGTTCGAGCGGAGTGTTCCCCTGGTTCTTGAAGGAAATCGGCAGCACCACATAGTCTTTTTGGCTGCTGCCGGTGTTCGTTATCACCACATTGCCCGAGGGCGGGTTAAAGAACACGTAGACGTAGCACTGCTCGAATTCCAGAGCGTTGTTGAATTTTTTGTCGGCTTCTTTTCCGGCGAGGGTGAGTTTTTTCGACACCCCTGAGAAGGCCGCGTCCTCGGACACAACGCAGAAGACAACGAGGTCGCAGTTTTTGGGCGGGCTGTAGGGGAATTCCAGCGTCGCGTTGTTGTCTTCTTCTTCGTTGACCTGCACGCTGCCGACCGTGATCCATTTGCTCAGTTCGGGGGTCAGGTTCTCCCCGCCGTTGTCTTCCGGCCCCGACGTCGTATCGCCGCCCCATGAGACGCCGAAGGGCGAGGAGGGGTCGACGGTGAGCACCTGACCCGTCTGCCCCACTTCGAGAACGCCGACGTTGCCGTCTTCGTCGCCCACCAAGATGTCGCCCTGTTTTTCAATCGGGAGGATCGCGTCGCCGAATCCCCCTTCTTCACCTTCGGGCGGTTCGAGCCCGCCTTCTTCGAGTTCTTTCCAGCTCGGCATCAGGTCGGAGATGTTCTCCGGCTGGATCGGGAAGAGCTGCTCGATTTTGTCGAAGTTGGCTTGGGTGGCACGGTTGGCGGCCATGAGCTCGCCAAACAGCTTCTTGACGCCTTCCTCGTCGAGGTTGGCGATAATGCTCTGGCTGTCGCCGCCGCTGCGACGGCTCCGCAGCCGCTTGGGGAGTCGCAGGCCCACTATTCATCCACCCCGAGAATCTCGCGCTCGGCCGCCGTGAGCCGAGCTGGCCCTAGCCGATCGGCCACAACCAACACGCTCGGGTGAGGAAGGCCGAAGCCGGTCCTGCGATCGGTCGGGGAGAGCATCGGCCCGGTGAAGACTTTGGGCGTCGGCCCGTCGAAGGTTGCCAGGCCGGGGGTGACGCCCAAGTCTTCGCTGCTGATTACAAGGGTCGGTGCCGGCGCGTCGAAGACCGCCAGGGCGCCCCGCGGTTCGAGGAAGTTGTCTCCTTCGCCGCCGCCTTCCGCTTTTTCTTCGCCTTCCTCCGTCGCAGTCGGCCCCCACACCGCCCGCACGAGCGGAGGGTAGGGACGCGACAGTTTGACTTTCGGGGTGAGCGTTGCCAGCGCTGCGATTTTGCGCGGCGTCGAGACGAGCGGGAGGACTTTGGTTTTTTCGGGCCAGGCCATTATTCATTTGGCGCGAGGAAGTTGTGGTTGACGGCCGTGGTTCCCGACGCTCCACCAGCAAAGGTGAGGAGCTTTTCCATCGCCAGGCGCTTGAATTTCACTTCTTCGCCGCCCAGCGACAGTTTGCCGGTGTCACTCGCACCGATCACGCCAGCGACCGATCCACATAGCGCCCTCAGCGGCGCCGAGACGAGGGGTTTGAGGATCTGCACCACACCCGGCACGACGAGATTTTCAAAAGTTTCCGAGCCCGACGTCCGCAAGAACTGAGCGGATTCCGTCCATGCCCCGGAGGAAAACACGGTGAAAGACGTGAGTGCTTCGCCGGCCGGTCCCCTGCTCGCTGCGAATGCGTTGAGGGTTTCGTTGGCGGTGTTCTTGAGCCGGTCGGCAGCGAAGACCATGAGGTTCGGCGCGGTCGAGTTCGCTTCCGTCGTGAGGGCGCAGTCGACCAGCGTGAAAGAGCCTTTGTAGAAGGCGATGTAGATGAGGCCATTGCCGCTCGGCGTCCCGGTCGGCGTCTGCGTCGCCTGCACACTCGCCGTCGTCAGGGTGCCCGTACCGTTGGAGCCGCGTCCCCACTGCAACCGCAGGTTCGGCCGGGCGTTGGCGGCGCCGCGGCCGTACTCGATCTTGAGGTAGATCGGTTCGGCTTCCTGCTGGGAGTCGTTGAAGCGCCAGATTTGGTAGCCGGCGAAGGTCGACGTCGCCGGCAATTCGACCGTGACGAGGTTGATCTGCCCGGTGTCGGCGGTTTGCACGAGCCCGACTTCTTCGAGCCCTTTGGCGATCATCGACGCCCACGCTCGAAAGGCCCCGACCGTCGTGACGTCGTGCGTGATGGTGTTGTCCTCGAAGAAGGCCATCTACGCTCCCACGAAGCCGCGCAGCGCGCCTTCGATTTCGTCCCATTCGATTTTGAACAGGCCCGAGGTCACGGACTTGTTTTCGCCGAAGTCGATCCAACCCATCAGGGGTGACGTCCCCGCCCCCCCGGTGTCCTTGTAGATCACGGCGTAGCGGGCGGTGAAGGTGGCGGCGGTCCATTCGGCATCGTCGGCTTTGAAGCGAGTCGTGTTGGAGGCGCCGTCGTAGCTCAGGGAGCGGTTGGCGAGTTCGAGGCCGCCCGTCTCGTATTCGCCTTCTTCGGCCAGCTCGTGCGCGCTGACGTCGTTGAAGAAGTCGTGTTCGTCCTGGTCGGGGGTGTAGCTGCTTTTCAGCAGCGCGACTTTGATCGTGTCCCCAGCCCAATCGACCCGCCGGTCGTCGGTCGAGCTCCACTGCCCGAGAATCGCTTTGCCGAACCACCTTGCTACGACCGCCATGCCGCCTCCTTAAGCCTTCTGCGTCTCGGGGACTCGCGTCTCGCGCACGTAGCGATCGAGCCGCTGCACCGACCAGGGAGCGGTGCCTGAGAACTGGTGGGAGAAGAGCGTCGCCGTCTGCCCTTTCTGCTTCTGCTGCTGGGCGATGGCTGGGCTCGTCCCGAGTTTGAATTTGGTCGCCGCGCCGAGGCTGCCGTAGTCCTCAGCGACCTTGAGGCTCACTTCCCCGGTGCCCCACATCTTCGCCATGACCAGCGTCTTTTCGTCGGCAAGGTCGAGTTCGTAGAAGCCCGACTGCCAGCGGGGGTCGAGATCGGCCGCGCTCGCGTCGGCGTTGGTGGCCGGCGTGTAGAAGTAGATCCGCCGGTTGCCGGCGCCCGTGCCGGAGAAGTAGATCCGGTTGCGGTTGGTCGTCTGTTCGACCCACGCGACGAAGCAGTTGAGCGCCGCCGAGAGGATCGTCCAGCTCTGCTTGCGCAGGTCGCACTTGAGGAGGCGATCGACTACGCCGCCGCTGACGAGGCCGACGTAGAGCGCGTCGCCGAGGAAGGCAATCCCGCTCGCGTGAATCCACCGCCGTTCCCCCAAGGTCGTCGCGGCTGGGCCGATGAGGGCTTCGCTGTTCGCGAGGGGGTTGAGGTCCGTCGACAGCAGGGACGGCTCGGCTCCCGTCGTCGCCCACACGCCGTCGTTGGAGACGAAGTAGACCGAATCGTTGCCGGCGACGACCTGCTCCGCCGTCTTCGCCCCCGGCGCCGTGATCCGCGTGCCGAGATCGACTGACCGGAAGTTGAAGACGGGTTTGCCGTCGTTGTCGGCCGAGACGCCGTAGAAGATGAAGAGGCGCGTTTCCTTGAAGACGTAGACGAGGCCGCCCCACACGCAGACGCCGATGATGTCCTCACCGTCGCCGGGATTGACCTGCACGAAGGCGGTTGATTCGTAGCCCTCAGCGTTGCCCGGTTCGGCGAACCACACATGCGAGCCCGAGCTGACGGCGCCGTTGGGGCCGCCGTTAGCCGCCGTGCCGGCGATCACGAGCCGGTTGCCGCCATCGGGCCACACCGCCAGGAAGCGGCCCTTGGGCATTGCTTTCGCGGCCACGCCGTCGACCGTGGCTTCCGGCGTGGTGAAGTTCGTCCCGTCGTAGCGCCGGAGCGTGTTTTCCTGATCGGCGATGTAGGTGTAGGCCGCCGTGGGCGTCCCCAGACGGGCGAAGGACAGGTGTTTTTCGTTGAGGGCAGTCGATTTGCCTTCAATCTCTTTGCCGTCCGTGCCGATCGCGTAGAGCGTTGAGCCGCGGCGGGCGAGCAGGCGCGTGAGCGAGTGTGGGAAGAGGACGTCGTGGCTCGAGGCGGCGTCTCCCGGCGAGAAGGCCGCTGCGCCTTCGCGCGTCCGCAACGTGCCGAGCGAGTTGCCCCAATCGACGTCGAGAATGTCGATCGCGTCCTCGCCGCCCACGTCGTCGAGGGGCCTGTTGAGCACCAGGCCCCCGAACTGCGTGAAGGGGATCGGTTTCGGCGCGGTGGCCATCTACAGGTAGTCGGCGACTCCGCCGGTACGACCGATCCGGCGCTCGCCGTCGTAGTTGGGATGCAGGAGGGCGTGGGCCATGCCGCCCAAGGCGCCCTCGTACTCCTTTTTCACTTCGGTAGCCGCCTCGAAGTTGTCCGTCGCCTTGTAGACCTTCACCATCACCCCGTCCACGATCACGTCGTGGTAGGCAGCGGGGATCGCGGGCGATTTCCCGTCTTCGGTCAGGTCGGCCGGGATCTTGCGGTAGTGGAACTTGAAGGTCGACGCCGCGTCGGCCGGATAGACCTTGACCGTTTCGTTGTCTTCGGTGTACCAGTAGGAGGCGCTGCCGACCTCTGAGAGGTCAGGGTCGCCGCCCGTGAGCTGGCCGATCGACACGAACCGCAGTTTGTTGTCGTTGGTGACGTCGATCGCCGCCTCGACGTGGCCGAGGTCTTCGATTTTCAGCGGGGCCGTGCCTTCTTTGCTCGTCAGCAGGAAGGGCCACGGTTTGAAGTCGCAGATGTCGCGGATTACCTGATTGATCCAGCGGTTGATCCGTGCTTCCCCACCCGAGTCGGAAGAGATGTTCTCGGCGCCGCGAGCGACGACCTCCTCTCGGATCTCTTTCCGGGTCACGCCTCGGCTCCCGCCGGCAGCAGGACGCCGCCCTTCGAGCGCTTCAAGCCCTCGTCGCCCTTGCGCTTGCGGTCGAAGCGCTTGGTGGCACCGCCGTCGCCGGCAACCCGCTTCGCCGCCCGGTAGGCCGCGGCCGTCTGCTCCACTCGCGCCTCCGATTCGGTGATTTCCTGCTGGCGCAGGCGCTCGGCTTCGCGCTCGCCCTTCTTGACGAGATCCTCGAAGACGCCCTGTTTCCAGAGGTCGCGGGCTTTCATCTCCTCGACGATCGACAGTTCAGGGTCGCGGTAGGCCCCGTTGGGGCCGACGATCGGGAAGTAGTGGTCGTCGAGGCCAGGGCCGGTGCGGACGATGATGTGCCAGCGGGCAGGGAGCAGCCCCGGCGCCCGCTCGGCAACCGGGACACGCACGGCCTCCGGGTCGACGAAATCGACTTCGATCCGGTGGTCGAGCTCCTTGAGCTCCTTCTCGAGCTGCCGGGCCTGCGAATCGTGCCTGGTCTTCCAAGCACGCATCCGTTCTTTGCGGCTGTTCCGGCCTTCGACCGCGGCCAGGCCCGACTCGGTGATCCGCGCCCGCATCGCTCTTAGGACCCGTAGGCGAAGACGAGAACCTCGACGCCTTTGACTTCGGCTTCGGCGGCGACCTGTGCCGGCGTCTCGTCGAAAAGACGCAGCTTGCCGTTCGTGTAGTCGTAGATCGCGTTGGCGACGTTGACCGTGCCGGTGCCAATGCCGGTGATGACGGCGTAGCCGTAGTCGACGCGGTTCAGCCCGAAGTCGTCCGGGGTCAGATCCTCGTTCTGGACGTATTTGGTTGGGAAGGTGACGGGGAGTACCGCCAGCTTGAGATTGCCTGGGGGTGCGGGCTTCCGCGGGCGGGTGCCGACCGTGAGGGCAGCGACCATCGCGACGAGCCCGAGCAGGATTCGCTTCATGGGAATGCAGCTCCTTTCCGAAGAGCAGACATAGGAAAGGGGCGCCCCCGAAGGGACGCCCCTGATTCCTATTTGAGTTTCGTCGCCACGCCGTGCGTGTTGCGACGGAGCAGCGCCGTGTTGAGCCGCCACACGAGGTCGCCCCGGAACCGGGTCGTCCCCTCCTGGTGACGGATCATCTCCGGCGACGCCCACTGCGGACCCTGTTTGTGCCGCACGGAACCGAGGTCCCGTTTGCGCAGCATGAACAGGCACCGATCGGGGCAGTCGAAGTGACGCTCGACCGCCGCGCCGTTCGGGGTGGTGAGCCCCTTCCGCTTGCCGGTGTTGTAGCTCTCGTTGCCGTCCCAGCGGACCTGCGCCTGAAGTTCCTCACTCAGGATGCGGATCTGCTTGGCGGACGAGATGCACCAATCGACTTCCTCGCCCGACGACTGGAACACTTCGTCTTCCAGTTTGTAGACGAGGGAGGTCGAGACGTCCTGCGCGGTGTCGTCCACGTAGGCCGCCCACGTCGGAACAACGGCCGGGTCGATTCCCCCGTACTCGGTCGTGTCGCTGAGCATCGCCAGCAACCCGTCGATCTCGTAGGAGGTTTCACCCGACCGGGCGTTGGCGATCGACAGGAAGTGTTTGCCGTCTTCTTCCGTGTCGACTCCCGCACCCGAGATGGTGACGGTGCCGTTGTCCACCGAAACCGCCGTGATTTCACGGTCTTCGGCCAGCGAATCCTCGTTGGCCGCGGTCCCGATGTCCACCTTGAGGCCGGGGTACAGGTGCCCGCGCCTGAGAGCGTTGGCGCCGTCTCCGGCCACGACGAGGGTCGTTTTGGCACCTTCGCTGTCTTCGAGCGAGCCGATCAACCCGGTGCCATCCGAGAAGAGTCCCCGCTGAAGCTGGCGCTTGATGCCGTCCACTGCGCCCTCGCGCTCCGTCTCCACAGCCCGAGCAACTGCCAGCGCACTCGTGGCCGATTCGTCGATCACCGCAGACTCGATGATGACGTCGAACCAGTTGTGCGAGTAGTTGTACTCGGCCTGTTTCGTCACTACGTTGGTGCCTTTGTTGAGTGAATCAGAACCTTCTCGTGACACCGCCGAGAAGCCTCCCGAGAGCCCGGTGCGGACGGCGACGAGAACTTTGTCACCGTGTTCGCCCGTGGGGGTGAGCTTCGTGAACTCATCGAGTGCCGGCGAGCCGACAAAGACGCTGTTCTCGATCGAGTCACTCAGCCACGTCTCTCGCATCGCGGCCAAAAAGGCCGTGGCATTTTGCATCGATTTCTCCTACTGTGACTGCGAGGCCATCGCCCTCTCGGCCGCTGCTGCGCCGAGGGCCATCCGGTCCTCGCCTTTGGCGGGATCAAGCGCCTTGCCGCCGGGCCTACCGCCCAGTGCTCCCCTGCCCGGTTCCGAGCGCCGCTTGGCCCATTCCTGCTCACGCCGGGCCATCCAGCTTTTCAGCAGCTTCGCCGCTGACTCGTAGTCGGGCAACCCGTCACGGCCGGGGTTGCTCTCCGCCTGGTGGCGGAGGAAGGCATCCTCGTCCGGGTCGAGTTTCCGATCCCACTGCCCTTCAATCGCCTCAAGCTCCTGGTCCGCCAGGTTGTCGAGCGCCTGCAGCTCCGCAGCCGCTTCGTCCTCCTGGCGTTGCTGGGCGATCTGCTGCTCGAGTTGTCCGATCCGCTCATTGGGATCGGGCTCGTCCAGCTCGTCGAACAGCTCGTCGTCGGCTCCCTCGAGGCCGAAGCGCTGAAGCGTCTCCGGGTCCGTCAGGTCGACGCCGAGCAGCCGCAAGTAGTGGGGCATCGTCTCGGGGTCGCGCAGACCTTCTATGAGGGCCTGCGACTCTTCGGCTTCGCGCCGCCCCTCTCCGAACTCCTGAGCCTTCTGAGTGAAGGCTTTGCGCATCTCGCCGTACTTGTTGCCAAGCCAATCGCGATCCGCGTCGTCGGGGACCTGGGAGGGGTCGAACTCGAAAAACGAGTCCTCATCCGCGTCTGCTTGTCCGGGCTCATCGACCGGGGCGTCGTCGGGTCCTGCCCCCCCGCCGAGCTCGTCGCCGCCGCCTCCCGCCGGATCGTCGTCGTCGCCAAGAGCGACGAGAGTCCCCGGAGGGAGGGCCGCCCGTTCGGACGGCCAGTTGGCTTCGAGTGCCGGCGCGAGGCTGAGAACCTCGTCCAGCATCGGGAGGGTGGTGGGCTTGTCCTGTCCAGCAGGGGCACCGTGCATCGGGCACTTCCTTTCGCGTGCGGGGCGCTGACGCGCTTGTCCGCGGTGGGTTGTTGGTCGGGGGCCTTGCGGCCTTATCCGGGTAAGCGGGGGGAAGACGTCTCCGCCAGGCGCGAGGCGGCGCGCCTTCGGGCTGTCGTTTGATCCCTGGCGGCTCCACGCCGGGACCTGGCGGAGGTCTTATGCGGCCGGCGGCTGCGCCTGCGCGGGTGGCGGCGCTTCGTCGTCGACCCCGGCTTGTGAAGGCGTCGGCTTGGGCGGCGGCTCTTTCGCCGCGTTCACCATGCCCTGCGCTTCGGCCGTCTGCTGCTGCAGTTCGGCCTCGCGCGCTGCCTTCCTCGTCTCCTGGTCGAGCAGCACTTGGTAGTAGAAAAGGCTCGCCTTCTTGACCTCGGGCTCGGCGCGATCCCAATCGTCGGATTTCATCCACTGCTCCATCGCGGCCTTGAGGATCGGGATGGAGTCGAAGGGCCGCGGCAGGAAGCCGGGGACTTCGGTGAGCATGATCGGTTCCTGCGTCTCGGGGTCGACCATGACTTCGCCCGTCTCGGGGTCGAGCCGCGGCGACTCCTCGCCGGGAAGGACCGGCCGGTCGGGCTGGTCGAGGTAGGTGCCGGCGCGGAGCTGGGCGATGATCCGGTGCGCCCGGCCGACGTCCTCTTCGTACCCCTGGATCAGTTTCTCCGGGTTGGCCGAGTTGATCGCCTCGATTACGACCTCGGGCGGGAAGACGCCGGCGAAGGTGTTGGCGAGCTGCAAGATCCGCTGTTCGATCTGCGGGCGCGTCTGCGTCTGCGTCGCGCTCTGGCGGACCTTCACGTCCGTCTGATTGCGCAGGTCGGCGCCCTCGAAGTCGCCCACATCCTCCCAGCCGGTCGAGCCCCGGAACTTCATCACCCGGTCACTGCCGTAGTTGCGCTGGGCCAGCACGAGGGCGTCGGACATCAAGTCGCTGCGAAAGCGGTCAAAGTCGTCGATGAACTTCTGCCAGGCCGTCCGGTTGAGTTCCGTGACCTGGCCGATCGCTTTACCCGACTCGACGCCGGCCGGGATGTCCTCGTCGAAACTGATGTCGCTGAACCGCCGTTTGGCGCGCTCTTCCATCTCGAAGAGCTCCGCCGGGAACTGGATGTTTTCCCGCCATTCGGGCTTCTCGCCACCGGCCAGGGTGCGGTCATACTCGATCACCAGGCCCGGCTCGTCGGTGGGATCGGTGAGCAGCACACCCTCGGCGGCCAAGAGCTGCGCGACGAGGCCGATCTGGCTGTACTCGCTCTGCTTGTTGAGGGCCTGATCGAACTGGCGCACCGTGTCGATCACCTGCTGGACGAGACCCTTGGAGCGGTCAGAGGAGGCGTCCACGTCGTAGACGAGACGGCGGAGCGCTGGCTGGTCTACGACCTCGCCTTGCGCGTCGACCAGCGGGAAGTCGTCGTCCGGAAAGATTTTGCGGCCGTTCGCGTAGGTACACCAGCGGCCCTTCGGGTATTTCCGGCACGGCCGCTCGAAGTATTCCGTGACCATCGCGAGGTTCGAGCCCTTCTTCTCCCGCGCCGATGAGCGGCCTTCGGCAGCGGTCTTCGCGTCGGCGCGCAGCTTCTCGCCCGCGATCTGGATGAAGCCCTCTTCCTCTTCAAGCTCTTCGATCGACCGGGCGTGCTCGACGGCGCACCAGCGGGACTTCTCGAAGTCAACGCCCGGCTCCCATATGACCTCGAGGCCCGAGTAGATCGCTATCTCTATCTCGCCGCGCCCGCGCCAAGTCGGCTTGTCAGGGTCGGGCTGGCCCTCGTAGGGCTTCTCGCCCGTCTCGGGATCTTCGTGGTCAGCTTCGGGGTGGACGGAGACGTCGGTGAAGGGGCCGATGTTCGAGTTCCAGTGGGCGCGGCCGAAGGCTTCCTCCGTGACCATCGCCCACCACAGCGCTTGCGCCTCGGCGGTGGGGAATCCCCACAGCGGATAGCCAGCGCGGGCCAGGCGGAGGGCGATCCTTGAGGCGGCGTAGTCCTCGGGGTCGGCCGTCGCCGCCATTGATTCCCAATCCGGCTCGCGCTGCGTCGCGGAAGAGATTTTCCGCTTGAGCATCGGCGAGATGATGTCGTGCGATCGCCGGACCCTGTGGTCGGGCTTCTCTCCGCCCTGAGCGACCGCCGTGGTCGAGAGATTGGTGACTTTCGTGCCGTCTTTGCTCAGCTCGGAGAAGTGATTGCCGTTGGCAAATTCGATCCCGAGTAGCCGGCGCGCGGTGACTTCCCCGAGCCCGTCACGACCTCGCTTGAGCTTGGCTTCGACGTCCTTGGGGACGTCCTCGCGGGCGCCCTTGCCCTTGTCCTTCTCCTCTTCGTCCCTAGCCACGTTTCGCCTCTCTCGCCGCTGCGAAGGCAGCGTCGTCGTCGGCCGCTATCGGGCGGGCCTTGGGCCGATCAGGGCGTTCACTGCGGACGTGCTCGTACACCGCCGTCTCGGGCGCCTGGATGCGCTGGTAGAGCGCGGCCCGCTCCCGCGCCGCCACCCGCTCGCGATAAGCGAGCAGGGCGACGAGCGCGAGGCAGATGGCGGCCAGGTAGAGCAACGCGCTAGGCCGAGGTTTCTTTGATGAGGCCGAGTTTGATGAGCAGGGCCTCGAGGTCTTCGACCCGTTTGACCACTTTCGCGAGCCCCGCGTCTGCCCCGGCTTCCTGTTTGGTGATTTTGGTCGAGCGGACGTCCGGCGCGGTGCCGAAGAAGCCGGCTTTGGTGCCGTCGTGGTTCAGGTCGCCGTCGACTTCGAGCTCACCTTTCGCGGTCGTCTTGCCGGTGACGGTGGCAGCGCCAGCGATCGCCGCATCGCCGCTGACTTTGAGGTCGTCGCCGATGTGCGAGCTGTCGAGTGCGCGCACGCCGATCTCGGTCTTGGAAGCCGAGACGAAGTAGGTGCCCTGGGTGATTTCGACCGTCGCGGCTGCGGCGAGTTCGGTGTCACCGGAGTCGACATCTTTGGCGGTCTTGTAGAACAGCGCGGCGCCCGCGAGGTTGATGATCTCCTTGGGTTCGTTCGGATCGGCGGCGATGTAGATCGCCTGGGTGCCGAGGGTGACTTGGAACATGCAGTTCCCTCCTTAGTTGAGGACGAGGCAGCCGAGCGAGTACGTCCAGCTCTCTTCGTCTTGGTGAGTAATGACGGCGCGCCACCGCGGGGGTAGCACTGCCTGGGCCGTGTTGCTGTTTTCGGCCATGTTTTCCAACTCGCCCGGATAGATGGTGTAGGTGAAGGTGGTGTTGCCTTCTTGGAGTTCGTTGCCTTCCGGGATGTCGCCGAACTCGATCAAGGGGACGTATTTGTCGGTGGCCGGGTCGATGACCTCAATCGTGAGTGCGAGGTCTGACTCTTCGACGTCCGGCGCCTCGGTGACGTCGAGGATCAGGATCACACCGCGGCCCTTCGGCGACCGCTGATCCTCGGTATTGGTCGTCGCGGTACGCGCGGCGGACTCCAGCAGCGCAGAGTTCATGGTTCCTCCTGGTCGTCGGGCACCGGGCCAAGCGCTGCCCGCAGTCGTTCTTCGGCTTCGGTCAGCTCGGAGCCACCGCCGACGATCTCCGCGAGGCGCTGGCGCTCGGCCTCGCTCGTGGCGAGCTGGTTGCGCAGCTCGTCGACCTCGGCCTGCTTCACCATGCCCAGCAGGTCGACCGCCGCCTCTTCGACGACGACGCCGCGGATGTAGACCCGCGGGTCGCGCTGACCTCGAGCCTTCATGGTCAGGTCGCCAAAGTCGATCAGCCGGTCGTCGGTGCGGCCGGTGACGATGCAGCAGTGTGGGGGTGAGCTCTTGTGGGAGGGGAGCTCGACGACTCGTGCTTTCACGTTGGCCTCCGGTTAGTTGAACTTGCCCATGACCGTGCCGGGACGGCGGCGGTCGGGCTGGAAGGGTGGGGCGGTGCCGGGCACCCACGCTTGGGCGCGGTGGCGGCGTTTCCGCTGGATGGGGACGCGCCGCTCCATGCAGAGGTAGCGGAGCGCGTCGCAGGCGTGGTCGTCCTTCTTGACCACGCCGAAGCTGCCGTCCTCCTTGGGCTTCTTGCGGTATCTCCGCATCTGCCGAATGAGGTTCTTGCAGCGGGAAGAGATCACGATCAGCGGGAAGGCTTTCTTGCCCTCCTCCTCATCGTCGATGTGGTGGATAAGACGACGTTCGACCTCCATACAGCCGGCCTCGAGGTCGTGCTTGCCGTAGATCACCGGGACGCCGGCGGCGATCCATGCCTCGCCGACACGCTCGCCAGAGGCCAGGTCGCGGGAGCGGGCGGCCGGGTCGATGATCGTGTACTTGCAGACCTCCGGCAGCCCCCACCCTTCGCGCAGGTTGCCGATGCTTTCGGCTGCCTGCTCAGGAACCGCCGAGCGGCCCGACAGGGCGAGCTCGTCGTAGATCACGACGCGGCGGTGCTTGTCGACGCCGCCGAAGAGGATCGCCGTCTGCACCTGGCCGGGGTCGATCGTGTCGAGGTGTTCGAGCCGCTGTACAAGCTCCTTGTCGATCCACTCCTCGGGCACCACATGGATGCCCTCCGGTTGGGGCTCAAACGCCTCCCACACCAACCCTTTTGCGTTGGTGAACGCGCCTTCGGTGACGGCCGCGCGCTGGTCGCCACGGATGCCGGCGATCGCGTCTTCGCGGCCTTCCTCGGAAAGGTGCGGATTCTCGTAGATCGTCGCCTGCACGAGGAGAAGTCCTTCCCCCTCGTTGAGCCACACGCGCTCGCTGAGTTCCTCCCCGTCTTCGACCGCCGTTTCGTGGATCTCGTCGAAGACCCAGCCGAGCTTTTCGCTGATCGGGGTGAAGCCCCACAGCATGTCGCCGTGGTAGTCGGCGATCCGCATCCGGGCCTGCGTGTAGATCCGTTCGCCGTCTTCGGTGTCGGGCGGCTCCTCGTCCCACACGATCCGGTGACGCGCCGAGCCGCCGTGCTTGGAGGGCGGCTGTTCGGTGGTCATAAAGTCGAAGACCGAGCCGTTGGCGAAGCGCACAACGTGGTCTTTGTCCTTGTAGGCCGTCTCCCAAGAGCCGCCTTTGAGCTGGGAGGGCGGCACCCACATCTGGATCGTCTCGAGCAGCGACTGGTAGGGCTTGCCGTAGTCGGGGGTGATGAAGCGGCATTTGAACTTCGTGCCCTTCGGCCAGATTCGGTAGCCCCGAAGATGCTCGGGGACCATCTCTTCGTCGAGCGCCTGGATCAGGCAGTCGACCACCGTCGCCGTCGACTTCCCCGAGCGGTTGCCGCCGACGAACGCTTTGGTTTTCACCCGGTGCTCGTGGAAGACCCGCTGCCGCGTGTGCGGCACGTAGCGATGCAGCGGGTTTTCCTCGATCGACTCGTTGGCCTTGGCGAGCAGATCGAGAACCTCGGGGTCCTCAAGCAGCGCCGGGTCGTCTACCTCCAGCTCGAAGCCGGGGGGGACGGCGCCGCCAAGGCCGTCCTCGCGGACGTGCTCAACCATCGGCCGCAGCCGGGAGCGCCGGCACAGGCTTGGGGGGCAGCGGTGGCGCCGCGCCCTGGCCGACGACGAGCCGGATGCCCTTCGCGTCGAGCGCGCGCTGCAGCTCGGGGAAGCTGTGCTCGACGAGCTGCGTGGGCTGGCCGGTCAGCAGTTGCAGTTTTTCGGTGGCGATGCCGCCCATCACGCCCGACTCGTGCAGCAGCTTCGTCAGATCCCTGAAGTCGACCCGCAGGCGGTCGCGCCGTTCCCACAGATCCTTGCGCATCCGCAGCGTCTCTTTGTCGTCGTCACCGATTTCGCCGAGCCGCTCGATCGCGACCTCGACTTCGAGCAGTTCGGAGTCGCGCGCCGTCAGCTCGTCGTTGATCCGGTGCAGGACGTCCTCGCTGAGCTCGTGGCTCATGCGCAGGAGGCTGTGCCACTGGTCGCGCAGCCGTTCGCGTAGCTGTTTCTCGACTTCGGTGGCGATCCGTTCGTAGCGCTCGTGGTGGGTGTCGTAGGCCCACCCGCGCAGCGTCGAGAAGGGGATGTCCAGGCCGGCAGCGCCGAGCAGGTTTTCGATCGGCTTCTTGCGTCCGGCCTCCAAGCAGAAGGCGCTCAGGCCGAGGTCGATTTCCTCGAAGCTGTAGTCCTGCTTCGCCACCGGGGGTCCTTTCAAGTCGCGTGTTTGCGCTCGGCGATGCGCCGGGCCAGCTCCGAGACGCCCCGCTGGCCGGGGCCTTCCTCGTCGGCAGGCTTGCCGGTTGGCTCGGGCGCTCGCCGGGCTCGCGGCGGAGCTGAGTCGGACGGGCCGATCAAGCCCTCTCGCTCCCAGCCCATCGCGTCGCGGATCACGTCCGCTTTCGCGATCCCCTCCGCTGCCGCACGGGCGTCGAGGTCGTCGCGTTCGGCGTCGCCGAGTCGCAGCCGGTAGATGTGGTCGCGCCTCACAGCGGGTCCGGCGGGTCTTCGTCGGGGAAGGGCCACTCTTCGTCGAGCGGGCCGATCACGACGTGCCCCTAGTCGCGCCCCAGGAGGGACAGCAGCGTGCGCTCTTCGAGCCCGCCGATCCGGTTCATCAGCTCCTCCGCCGCGGCGTCGGCCAGGTCGGTCGTATCCGGCGGCGTCGGCTTGGGCGGCACTCGGACCTCCATGCCAACGCTGACCACGCCGATCGCGGGGCCACCGTGGGCGGGTGCCTCGTCCCGCTCGACCGGGGGGGTCCAGCGCTGAGCGGTGCGGATGTACCTCGCCTTGAAGTCCTCGTCGCGCCAGTTGCGCAGCTCGCCGTCGCTGTCGCGGACGATCCAGTAGCCGGGTGGCACCGCAAGCTCCATCTCGGAATACCGGGCGTTGCCGATGCAGAAGCCGAGCTGGGGCCGCCGTGGGGAATGCACCATCTCGGTCGAGCGGAGGAAGGTGATCGGGAAGAAGTCGCCGGGCTCGGGAACCCGGACGGCCTCGCGCGTCGCCGGATCGGGGTTGCCCGGTCGGGGCGCGAACCAGCCGGGGATGAAGTCCGGCGTCCTCTCGCTCGGCCCGCCGGCCTGCTGCGTGGTTGAAGCCTCCATGAACTGCTCCCTTCGTGAGAACGGCCGTGCGGCCGTGGTTACGTAGGCCCCCGGACGGGGGCGATCTAGTCAGCCCGGCGGAGCCGGGCGGGGCGCCCGTAGGGGCGCGGAAGACTCAGAGGTCGAGCAGGTCGGCCGCGAAGTACAGGGTGGCGAGGAAGACAGCGCCAACCGCAGCCACCGCGGGGACCGTGGGCAGGCTCACCGTGTCCACCAGCAGGGCGGTCGCTGCCGCTGGCGCGAAGACCGCGGCCAGGATCAGCACCGTCCCGACGACCCAGGCGGCGCCGGCCAGGGCCAGCTTGGGCACCAGCAGGAGCCAGGCCCAGGGGGACCAGCTCTCGCCCCGCGAGGGCCAGCGTAGGTAGCCGCTCCAGTCGGAGTCCATCGGGGCGACCGTACCAGCGGCCCAGGGGCAGTGTGGGCACACTCGGCCCCCTTTGGGCCTGATCTTGTAGAGCCGCAGGGCCATATATATGCGCCACCGCTGCGGGACTCGGGGACTCCCCCCTCCCCCTATTCGCGTGAGCGCTTCACTGTTCGGCAACCGCTATCCGCATTCCCGATTGGCTCTAGCAAGCGGAGTGCAATGGAGGAAGGCATGGCCGCTATGCCTGAGCCCGAACGCTGCCCGAACATCGGGGCAGCTCGGGCCTGGTGCTGGTACGTCGAGGTCGGTTGACACCTCGCGCGCTTTTGAGGCGAGCGCGCGTAGACCCAGCGGGCCGCCTCCGGCTTCGCCTTCGGCTGAGCCCGCTTGCCCCACAGCTCGCGCTTCGCGCTCGCTACCCCGTTGGCCTCTCTGCTTCCTACCCCTGTCGCTCTGTCGCTTTCCCTGTGTCTAGCTGGCTTGTCACCGGCTATCGGTTGGGGTTGGCTGGGCTGGGGCTGGGCCTGCTGGGTGGGAGTGCCGAGAGGTGACGCGGTGGGCTGGACGGATTGACAAGCTCGCTTGACAGTGTGCCCACACTGTGCTTTCCTGCCGCGCCTAGCAGTACACAAACGCGCCCCGCGATGTCTCACCATCCGGGCGCCCTAGACAAGGGAGTTAGCCCTATGTCCAGCACCACGAAGGATACCCGCGCTGCCACGGCTGGGATGGTCGAGGCCGGCGCTATGAGCACGAGCGACGGGCTCGGCGGCGAGCAGGCGCACGGGGACGGATTCTGCCCCGAGTGCGGCTCGGCGAACATCTGCGCTCAGACGGCGAGCGACACGCAGCGGCCCTGGGGCTGCCTCGACTGCGATGCGCAGTTCGAGGACCCGGAGCGGCCGATGTTCGCGATGGTCGTCGTTGTCGAAGGCGACGAGCCCGAGAGCGCTTGGCGCGGTATCGCCAAGCTGCTTGAGGGCGACGAAGCCACGCGCTACGTCGGCGCCCCTTGGGAGTCGATCCCGCCGGGCACCACTGAGTTCACCACGGACGCGATTCGACTCGGCATGACGATCCCCGCCGAAGTCGAGCAGTTGCGCGAGCGTGGCGAGTACGCCTACGTGACCCGCGACCTGACGCCCTGCGACTGATGGCGACCGCCACGATCGAGGGCGACGCGAAGATCGAAGCGCTCATAGAGGCCGACGAGCGAAGGGCGGCGCGGGATTCCTACCGCGCCGCCGGGGGATCGAAGCGCCGGCCGCTCAAGTCGTTCCTGACGCAGCGGGAGAAGCGCGAGCTGCGCGAAGAGCACGCCGCGCTGATCCGCACTGCGGTCGACGAGCTGCGCGAGCCGGTCGGGTTCGAGCGGTGGATCGAAGCGCTCGAGCTGAATCCCCACCTGACGCCGCTGAACGCGGCCCTGGTCGCCATGCAGACGCCCGGCGAGATTGTCTCGACGTGCGCTCAGTGGCGGCGGCAGGGCTACCGCGTGCGCAAGGGCGAGACAGCGGCCGGGCGCATCACGGGCAAAGGGTTCTGGCCGCTCACCTACTTCACGGGCGAGCAGGCGCGCGCCGGGGATCTCGACGGGTTCGAGGTCGAGCTACCGGGCGAGGAACTGCTGGCGCTGCTGCGTGCCGAGCTCATAGCGCGGCTGGATCGTGGCGAGAAGGGACGGGATGCCCTGGTCGAGGTTGCCGCACTGCGCACGGCCGATCCGAGCGAGTTCGTCCACTCGTCGCCAGCCGAGCCGGTAGCCGAGCCGACGCCGCCAGTGGACGGCGAGCTGCTGCTGGACGCGGTTGCCAAGTGGCGCGCTCGCCTCGCTGAGGAACGCGCCGCGTGCGACCGCGAGCTGGCGGCGCTGGCCGCAAGCCGGGCGGTCCCTGTCGCCAGGATCGGCGAGCGCATCGGCGTCTCCCGCCAGGCGGTCTACCAGCTCGCCGAGAGCACGTAGGAGCGATAGCGGGGGCGGGCTTCGATCCCGCGACCTCTCGGGTATGAGCCGAGCGCTCTGCCTGCCTGAGCTACCCCGCGGCGTGACGAGACACCTGTGGCGGCTCGTCGAGTAGCTGCCGGCCGGGACTTCCGATTCGTCACCCGGCGCTTCCGACCCCCCGCCACCATCATCAGCGGGCTAAGGCGTTTCGTCCTCGGCGTGCTGGAGTCCGAATCGTCTCGTTACACCACGGCAGCTACGTACATCGAAGGCTCCCGCCGCCGCTTTGATGGCCTCTAGGGAAGAGGCCGGGCGGCGGGCACACGAGGAGACGTGTGAGGCTCGTCGAGGGACGCACTACGCCTATGGGCGTGTCGAGGCCCGCTGTCTGCGGGCGTGGTCCGACGAACCTGCGGGCAATTCTACCTGCTGCTGACGGACGACTAAGCGCCGCGCCAGCGGCCGATCGGTTGTTCCCCGTCCTCGTCGGCCTCCACGTAGTAGAAGACACGTCCCTGCTCGCGCAGCTCCTGCAGCGCCGTGACGATCGCCCGGAGTTTGGTGGGCGGCCTGCCAAGCCGGACGGCGATGTCCCCCGCCGAGTCGTCGTCGCGCAGCACGCGAAGCACCGCGTCAGAGGACAGGGACGGCGGCTCGGGCTCGCTGGGCGAGCTCGGCTGGCGCTTCGGCGCGCTGGGACACCTGCTCGCCGCCTCTGGAGAGTTGACCGCGGCCAGCCTGCCCTTGGCTCGATCGAGCCGCCCTTCCGCAAGCGCGGCGGACTCGCCCTGGTCGGCTGCCCCAGCGATGTCTCGCTCAGCGTCAGCAACTTCCCTTTCCGCTCGAGCGCGAGCACCCAGGACCGTCGTCTCCTGGCGACCACGAAGTGACAACCGTTCTTGATATTCCGGCGGCACGCGCTCGGCCTCGTCGATCGCGTCGGGGATGCTCTCGGTGTACTGCTGCGGATGGGCACGTCCTTGCTGCCGGGCGAGGTAAACAGACGGATCGACCACGCGCACGGTTGCGTAGAGCACACCGCTTCGCCGCTCGATCGACTCGACGAAGAGCATGGGCCGCGCGAAGAGCCTGTCCGGGTCAAGGTGCCGGCGGCGGCGGGGGCGGTTGCCCTCAATCGCGTAGGTCTGCCACTTCCGGCAGCGCTCACCCTCGGGGATCTCAATCTCGACGGGCTTGCCCTTCGCCTCGTAGATCGCGATCCGCGTGTCCTTGGGCAGCTTCAAAACGGGATGTCGTCGTCGCCAGGGGCGGCGGCCGGGTTGGGCTCGAGCGGCTCGCCTTCCGCTTCCTCGAAGGCAGAGCAGAGCCGGCCGAGAGTCTCGGTCGTGTTCCCTTCCAGCCCAGCCTTGGCGCGCTGCTGCTGCTCGGCGTTGAGGCGAGAGCAGACAAACTGCGAGAGCCGTTCGGCCGGGGCCTTCTCAAGGCCCGCGTGTTCGCAGAGGTTCCGCATCGTCGTCGAGTCGACGGGCTGGGGATCGTCGCTCGCGGGTTGCGTCGACTGCTGCTGCTGCTCCGGTTCCGCCGCCGCCGGTTGTGCCGCCTTCGCCCGCGCGCCCGCGGCGTTGACATCGGCCTCGAACCAGTCGGTCCACTCGGTGATCGCCGCTTTCAGTTCATCGGCCGAGCCGGTCCTGGCCTCGTCCGAGCCGAGCTGCAGGGCTTCGAGCGCCATATCCTGCGCGTGCGCCCGGCCCATCCGCGCCACCTTCTCGGGATCGAATTCGGACTCGGGCTTGAAGCTGCGGCTGCCGCTGCGGCTGCCGCCTCCCCCTCCACCGCCGCCTCCGGCGCCACCGGGCGATTCCTTCTTGAAGATCGGGCCGTAGTCGCCGTTGCTGATCGTGCCGAAGTACGTCTCTCCGACCTCGACCGTCGCTGGCATTTTGCGGCGCCAGTACACGTCGTCGCAGCCCTCGAAGTCCACGTAGAACTTCTTGAGCATCCCGCCCTTCTGGCCCGGTTCTTCCTTCCCCTCTCGGACCTTGAGGACTTTCCACTCCTGCTGTTTGGGTAGGCCGGGGACCGGCTCGCGCTGTCCCATCTACCTCACCTGAACCCTTTTGTCGCGGTAGGGTTCGACGCCGGGAATCACGATGCCGTTGCGCACGTCGGCCAGGATCTTCGACCGGCGCGGCACCCGTTCGACGTACTCGTCGGGCAGCTCGTCTTCGTCCACGATCCGGTACTTGAGTTCGGTCGTCGGCGAGGACTTGGCGCCGCTCGCCCCGCGGGCACCGGTCGGTTCTTTCCGCGGCGCCGGGGCAGCGACATGGTGGGCCTGGCGCTGCTCGGCCTCGGCGCGGGCGTTCTCTTCTTCCTGGGCCTTGCGCGTCTCGGCTTCCTCTCTCTCACGCCTCTCGCGCTCGGCCTGTTCTTTCTTGGCCTCGTAGGCGAGGAACCGATCTTCGAGGCTCTTCTTGCGGGCTTCGAGCGGCGAGGCCAGCTCCTTGAAGGCGGCCTGGACGCGCTTGCCGGCGTCGTCGTAGGGCTTTTTGAGGCCCTTGCGCGCCGTCTCCCCGTCCGCGATCGCGTTGCGGAGAACGGCGAGAGCGTCGGTCGCCTCGCTGGCCAGCTCTTGATCCTCGATGTCCCCGGTGATCCGGTCGGCCTGCTCGATTGCTTTGCGCGTCGCCTCGTCGACCCGCTGGAAGTCGTCGTGCTCGCGAACGTCGATGTCGACGTCGAGCGGTGCCGGCCCCTCGGGCTCGGGCGTATCGGTGTCCTGTCTGCGAATCCTCACTGTCCCCTCCTATGCTCGGTTGGTGCGTCGTCGTAGCCTTCGGCCAGCTCGCGGCGCATCGACCAGTCGGCGAAGCGCTGAGCGTCTTTGCGGTCGGCGTTCCTTCGCCAGCACGCTTGATCGAGTGCATCGCGGACGCCTACGGCGATGTCCCGCTCCCGGCGCAGCTCGGCCACCTTGGGATCGCCGCGGGCGAGGTCGGGCGCCACCGTCCAGGCAACGCCGTCGTCGTGCTGCCGGATGATCTGCTCGGCGAGAGCAAGGCGGTACTGCTCTTCGCCTTTGGCGGCGTCCACCGCCGCCTGTTGAAAGCTGTCCTCGGCGTCTTTCTGCCGCCGCGAGGCTTCTTTGCACGCCTCGCTCGCTTCATCGAACGTCCATGGTCCGCTCACTCGTCAACCTCTCTTGTCGGGGGCTCGCCTTCCGCGCAGCGCCGAGCGACGACGCGCATATCGGCGACCTGGCGGCGAAGGGCAGCGCGGACGACCGGGTTCTTGATCGCCTCGACGAAGGGCGGCGAGTCGGCGGTGTAGTCCTGCGCTCGCGCGTCCCACTCGTCGCCGTCGACCTTCCAGAACTTCTCCGGGTCCTCGCCGTTGCCGACCACGAAGCGGGCGCCCTCGTCCTCGACAACGCGAAAGGCGCCGGTAATCAGCTCGGCCTCCCCCATGCGGGCGAAGAAGCCGCCGCGCTCGGATGGCAGGGCGGGATAGCCAGGGCCGGAGTAGGCGTGGGTCAGGGCGGTCACGGGCACGCTCGCATGAGCCAGGGCCGCGACTCGTCGGGGAAGGTCGCCAGCACCGTCGTCAGACCGAACCCGAGCCGCAGCGCGCCGACCAGGCTGGGAGCGACGACGTGCGCCAGCTCGGCCTCGTGGCAGTCGCAGCCCCACCAGGAGAAGGGCAGGCCACCGGGCCGGATGAAGGATCGGCGGATGAGCGGGTCGCCGCAGAAGAGGCAGGTCACTCGCCCGGCTCCATCATCGACCGGCCTCGGCACAGCCAGCACCGGCCGCCGTAGACGCTCGGCTCGACGCCGCATTCCGGGCAGAGCTTCGAGCCACCCTCGGCGGCTCGAGCGGGTGACTTGCCGAGCTCGGCTTCAACGGCCGGGTCCGTGGCTTCGACGTCGGCGATCACATCGTCAACCGTCATTTGCACCCACGCCCCCCCCCTCAGATTTCGTAGGGCACGGCTCGCGCCGGTCGTGGCGCTCACCGCATTCCGGGCAGGCCATGTAGCTCGTCGTCACAGGCCCACAGGCGGCCTTCCACCGGCGTTCCTCGGCTCGGCGAGCGCGCCTCTTCTGTTCGCGGCGCAGGGGTGACAGGTCCGTCGTGGTGGTCGGGCGGCCTTCGCTCACGGCGCTTCCCTTCCGTCGACCAGCGGCGTAAAGCTCAGCCGGGCCTCGTTGAAGTAGACCTCCATGCCGCCGGTCGGGCCGTTGCGGACCTTCGTGAAGTAGATCGCCCCCTGCGGTTCGCGATCACCCGTCTCCGAGTCCTGCTCGCGGTGGACGAAGCACACGATGTCGGCGTCGTTCTTGATCGACCCCGACCCGCGCAGGTCGCCTTCGGTCGGCCGGGGACGGACGACTCCCGTCACCCGCTTCTCGTTCAGGTGCGCCGTCGACAACACGACGCAGTTGGCTTGGACGGCAGTGCGAGCGAAGGTGGCGGTGATCGCCGACAGATCGCGCTCGTCTTCGTACTCGATCAGGTGCATGATGTCCACGGCCGCCACGTCGAAGCCGTTGCGGCGGATGTGGTGGGCGATGTCCAGCGCCGACCAGCCAGCGGCGAGGGTGATCCCGAACGGAAAGGTGTCGCCTTCGTTGAGCGCTCGGTTGGCGAGGATCTGCTGCTCGTGGGTCAGCTCGCCGCGGATGATCTTCGAGTAGGGGATGCGGGTCTTCCGGGCAAGAGTCCGGGCGACGCGCTGCTGCGCAGACATCTCGTTCATGTAGAGCCTCGTCCGCAGCCCAGCCTTGTGCAGCCCGATCAGCGATTGATCGAGGAACTGCGACTTACCGTGGGAGCTGTGCCCGCCAATCACGATGAACTCGCCCCGGCGCATCCCGCCGGAGGTCAGGTCGTTCAACCGTTTGAAGGGCCAGGGGAACGCCTCGGCGCCGCCGTGTTCGAGCAGCTCGTAGGCGATGCCGTAGAGGTCTTCGGGCTCGAGGTCGGCCGCCTGGTGGGTGAGGTCGGTTTGCAGCATTGCCTCGGCCTCGACCAGCGCGTCCTCGTCGCGTTCCTCGACGGCGATCTGGATCTTCTGCCCAGCGGCGAGACGGGTCCGCCACTCCGCTTCGCGCACGACGATCGCCGCGTAGTCCTTGGCCTTGCTCGGCGCTGGGCACGCTGCGAAAAGCTCGCCGGCCATGTGGCCGCCGACTTCCTCGAGCTTCCCCCGCTCGCGCAGCTCAGCGTTGATCGTCGTCTCGTCGATCGCCGTATCGGCGTCGAAGAGCGAGCAGATCGCGTCGAAGAGGACGCCGTGGCTGTCGTAGTAGAAGAACTCGGCGCGAAGCCCAACGTCAGCGGTGACGGCTGGCACATGGCGAGGCGAGGCGATGAGAGCCCCAAGTAGGTCCCGCTCGGCGGCGATGTCGCAGGGCACCGTCACGTCGTCACCGGCTTGTCGAGGAATGCCTTGAAGCTGCCGTTGCTGCCTACGGCCTTCCGGGCAAGTTCGATGTAGCGCTCGAACTTGGAGGCGCGCAGGATCGTCTCGGGCCGATCGAAGCTCTGCTCGCGCAGGCGCTCGTCGCCGTGGCAGCCGATCGTCGCTTCCATCAGTTCCTCAACGCTCCGGCCCTCTTCGCGCCGGGCCTTGAAGGCGCGTTTGGCCTCTTCGCTGCCTTCGATTGCCGTGCGGCCCGTCGTCTCGTGGAAGTGGGCGAGCCAGCGTTTCCAGTCGGCGCGCAGTTGCTCTTTCGAGAGCCTCGTCCCTTTGTCCCCGTTCGTCTCCTTTACCCCACTGCCCGAGCCCTCGCCCTGGCCCGTGCCCTGGCCCTGCAACCCTTCGGAAGGGGTTGGATGGGGTATGGATAGGGCTTCGACTTTCGCATCGGAAAGCCAACTGCTGACCCACGTATTCTCTAGGTATTCGGTCAAGAAGGCTGACCGCAGCGGGTGCTCGGCGGGAACCCGTTCGATGTCCCGGATCACGCCGGTCGCCATCTTCGAGCCCTTCGTGCGTAGGTGCTTGACCCGGCTGCGCACCCACAGCCAGCCCTCCACATACCGGACGTAGCCGTGCTCTTCGAGATCCTTGAGCGCCTCGTCGCGGCGTTTCGCCGGTAGGCAGCCCTCGACGATCGACCGGCGGCGGACCCTGTAGACGCCGCACATACCGCAGCGGGCGTTGGTGAAGCTCCACAGGTAGGTCAGCTTCGCGTCGGGGCTCAGCTCGTCGAAGTCCTCGTCCTCCCATAGCGCCGTGCTGACGTCCTCGAGCCTGCTCACAGCTCACCCCGACGCGCGCGGGCCTGCCGCTGGCGGCGACTCACGGGGTCGGCGACGTGCCACCTCTTGCACTCTTCGCAGCGGTAGACGTTCGCGCCGGGGAGGGCGGCGGCTGCTTCGCCCGGTTGAGCGAAGCCCTGCTTACCGCTCGGGCACGTTCGCTTCCGGTCGGTGCGCTTGACCCACTTGCGCGGGTGCTTCTTGCGGTGGCGCCGGCTCAATCCGGTCCTCCCCCACCGCGCGCCCCGAACCGATCCCGAACATCGGGGCGCGTAGTGGGGGAGGACCGAGAGTGGCGAGGGCCTAGTGGCCCCCGCCGAATCCTTGCTGCAGAGCCGATCGTTTGGTCTTGGGGAGCCCTGGCTGCCGAGCAGACTTCCTTACCATGGAAGTGCTCTACCAACTGAGCTATCCGGGCAGAACAGACAACTTTAGCGGTGAGTGGCCGCTCAGCGATAAACCACCACATAAAACGGAGCTTTGGCCGGCCCCCCGTTGTGCGTCTGCACCTCAACCTGTGGGGCAGGGCAAGAGGCGGTGCCGCCGATCGTCGCATAGGCAGTGAGGTTGCCTGAGCCATTGTATCTGGGCGTGACTTGAGCGCCTCTGGGGCTAAAGCCAGAAACAGAGACGCAGTAGATGCCAGCTTCTTTTCCTTGGGAGACAGAGATATTGCCCTTGGAGTTAGCGGTATCGACGTTTCCTTCTTGGCTGACAGCAGCAAAGGCAACTGGGTTTGCGGATTCGGCGAAGGTCGCTGTGTTGGCGTGCCCTGCGAAGGGAACCTGGCCAACGGTCCCCTCGTTGATCTGAGCGCCGGTGATCGCCTCGGCTTTGACCTTCTCGGTTGAGATCGCTTCGTTTTGCAGCTTTGCGTTAGAGACAGAGCCGTTGGCGAGCTTTTGCTCCTTTACGGCAAAGCTCGCGATCTTGCCGCTCTTGATCGCTTCAGCCTTGATCTTGGGAGCGGTTACGGCGTTCTTCCTGATCTTGTCTGCGACTACGGCTCCAGGTCTCAGTTGCTTTGCGCCTACGGACTTCTTTGGCAGTTGTTGAACAGCAAAGGCAGTTGCTCCGCTTAGGGCTAAGAACAAAGCAAGGGTCGAGACGACGTTTGCGTAGGTGAGCTTTGGCTTCATTTGCTTATCCCTTTGCCTTGCAAGAGCGGTTTAAGGTCGTGGTCAAGGTCTTTTGCCCCTCAAAGGCAAAGGAGGTTCTGACGAGAGGGAAGATCGCTCCTGGGAATCCCCTTGGAGCTGGGCAGCCGGCGGAGAGGAAGCTTTTCCTCTTGCCATGAGAGGAGAAGATCTTGCCGAGCTTCAGCTCAAGGCCAGTGACGAAACCCCAGTCGCCGGTCGCCTGGGGGAGCGATGCGCTCATCACGGTCGAGAAGGTGCCTTTGCCTTTTTCTATCGCCAAGGGCAAGACATAGGAGGTTGGGACCGGCTTGGTTCCGTAGATGTGGGCGAAGATTGCGGGTTTGCCTCTGAGCACGCCGTTGAAGGCCAAGACCTTTCCCTCTGAGGGGAAGGGCGATTGCTCTGGGAACTGGACGTTTGCCGAGAAGTGGCCTTCGCCTACTAAGGAGGGCTCACAGGCAAGCAATGCCTCTTGGGTGGTTGAGGGATTGATCTTTCCCAGCCTGCACCTGGGCATGGAGAGATCTAGCTTGCCTGCTTTGTTGAAGGCGAAGGTGACTTCCTCTAGTTGTGGGGGGCCTGCTTTGCTCGTTGAGCTGATTCGGCCTCCGATTGAGACCTTGACTGGAGCCACTCCATGCCTTGGCAACTTGGTCGGGGAGAGCGAGCCGCTCACGGCTACTCGGACTGAGCCCTTTTGAATCAGCTCTGCGTGAGTAGCGGGAGCCCATGCCACAAAGGCAAGGGCTCCCGCTAGGGCTATGGCTCTGCTCAACGTCGCTTTGCCTTGCGCGTTGCTTTGCACTTGGCCTGGAGCTTTGGCCTAAGCGTTATCTCTTTGCCGTTTTGACCGTCGAATTCAGCGTTTAGGCGATAAGTCTTCGCGCAGATGTCTCTGCTGTTGACCAAGAGGCCCTTTTTGCCGCCTTGCATGTTGATCACGAAGCTCTCAACCGGGGCGTCTGGGATCGACTCGAAGCTGGCTCTGATGCCTCCTCTGATCGAGTCGATCCTGCCCACTACCTCGACGTCGATGATGCCGTGGAGGTCTGCGACTAGGTCTGGGAGCTTGTTGTCGGATGAGCGCAGGTAGACGGGTCCCGATAGCTCTTCGTCTAGCAGAGGCGTCTTTGCGACTGCGTTGCCGTAGATCGAGCCTGCAGGACAAGCATCAGCTGCGAACTGAACCCTGGTGCAGACCGTCCTTATGTGGGCTTGGTCGAGGAAGGCAGAACGAGGCAGGGTCACTACTGCGCTTGCCACGTTGGCATCGCCTTCGCGTGCTTTGAAGACGCCTTGGAATTTCGGATGAGCGCCTCGTTTGGTGCCGCCGAAGAGGCGGGCCTGCAGACGTGGTTTGAAGCCGAGTGATGCGCAGTCCGCTGCCTGGAAAGGCGAGCCTCCGACCTTTGATTTGCCTTCTGAGCTGAACAGCGTTCCGGTCAAGGCGAAGCGCTCGCAGCTGGTCGGGTTGAGCGTGAAGTTGGGCCTGTCCATATGGACCTGGATGTCCCTGACCCTGACCGGCACTCCCTTGAAGATCAGGGGCAGGTCATCGGTCTTCAGGCTGACCTCAGCCGTTTTCGGGTTGACGTAGGCGGGGGTCCTGGTGACGATCGTGCCGAGGTCGAAGGGACCTGCGACAGCAGGGACGATCGCCACGCCTGAGAGAGGAGCGCCTTTATAGGGGCCCGCCAGGTAGACCTTTCCTTTGACGTAGGTGAGGACCTGGCCCACGCCTGCTCCTGCGTCAACGGTGCCCACGAGGCTTGAGGCGGGACAGGAGGGAGATGCGTTCTCTTCTGCGCCCGTTCTCTCCGGGTTTGCTGCTGCTGCGATTGCTGCATCTGAGCAACGGCCCACGCCCTTCAGCGATGCGAGGAGTCCTGGAGGTGCGGTGCCCTCGGCGACCAAGAGCTCTTGCTCTAGGTCGGTGCGGGTGAACTGCAGCTCCAGCGGGCTGAACGAGCCAGCCAGGTTGTTGACCGTGCCGCCGGAGAGTGCAGGGGCGAAGGGCCTATCACCGAGGCTTTGGTGACAGGGCGTTCCGTCTTGGTTGTGGGTGACCTCATAGTTGCTGTTGACCGTGTGGGGCACCGAGGGCTCATGCCAGGAGTAGAAGGTAGCCTTGATCGTCTTTTTGCCGCAGGTCTGGGGGTTGACCAGCCCCGCCCGCAGACCGCCCTTCAGGTTCATCTCCATGTCTTCCAGCGGGAACTGGGGCAGGTCGTCGAAGGTGGTCGTGATCTGGCCGGTCACCGGATCGAGATCCACTCTTCCCGGCACCTTGATCAGGATCCCCCGTTCAGGTTCCTGGATCACCAGATAGAGGCTGAGGAAGTTGTGGAAGGGGTTGTCGTTCTGCTTGGCAACGTAGATCCAGCCCTCGGGCTGTTCGTCGATCGGCAGAATCGGCGTGTGCAAGGTCAGCGTTCCGAACTGCGATGAGTCGGGGCAGGTGACCGGTTTGTCGGTCCCCAAGCCGATCTGCTCGGGCGAGCAGCTGGCAAGCCCCTGCGCCGCCGCCGGGTTGACCGTCATCCCCTCAGGCAACGTCACCACCGCTTTCTTCATCGGCGGAGTCGGGATCGCCTTGACCTCTTCGTTTTGAGCGTAGAGATCGGTCGCGTCCGCGACCTCGTCGTCCCGCTGTGGCACTTCGAGGTGCACGGCGAGACCGGTCGGAGCGCCCGCGTCGCGATTGGTCGGCTGCAGGCTGATCTCCGGTTCGAAGCGGAAGCGCGGATCGTCACAGCCGGAGACGTTGAGCGGATCGCCATACTCTTCCACCGGCGAGAAGTTGCCCGGATCGTTGTAGGTATCCATGCGGAAGCGGGCGCCGCCATTGTCGAAGCCGCAATCAGACGGGTTGGTCAGCAACGGCTTGATCGCTGCCGTGCCCCACGGGGCGCCTATCCCTTTTCCGCCCGTTTTCTCCTGGTAGTAGCGGAATTTGTCGTGCGCCGGGTCGGCCGGCACGCCCCAGAACGTCACCTGGGAGCCTTGAACGCGGAGCAAGCTCGAGATGTTCGGCGTCACCGTCTTGATCGCGTAGTTCTGGGCGGGGTCGACATTCGGGTAGATGTGGCCCTGGACGAAAGCCCCCGCGTTGAAGCCGAAGTCGGCCGCCTGTCCTTTGGGGGGCTCGAGGTTGTAGATCGCTACGCGGGTCAGGAGCTCGTTGACGTTGTAAAAGCAGCATCCTTTGCCGTTCTTCAACGTCCCCTCCTTGACCTGGATGTCCAGGTATCCGACCTGGGTGTTGGAGGGACAGGTCGTCGAATTCCCAACCACCCCAACCGAAGCGAAGTCAAGTGGGTTGCACTTGGGGGTTGCCTCGGGGTTGCCAATGAAGCCGCGCGGCAGCGTCACCTCCACCGTCTTGACTGCACCGGTCGCAGTATTGGAGCGACTGCCGTCGGTGGGATCGACTTCACTCTTCCTGGTGAAGTCGAAGTTGACCCGCTGCTCGAAGGGCCGGTCGCCCGCCTGGCGGCTAGGCACGTGCGTCGGATGGGCGTCCTCGAAGACGTCGGCCTCGTAGCTCCCGGGAACCAACCCGAACTCCGCCGGGGTGTCGTCGAAGGGCACCTGATCGACGTCGCTCGAGGCCGGCGCGCCGCCCCCGGTGACCGTCGTCGTGCTGGTCCCCGTTCCCGACGCCCCGGGGGCTATATCGACATCGATGTAGATCGTTTCCAGATGTCCGGAGGGTTCCATGAATATCCAGAACAGTTCTGAGCCTGGAGCCCTTCCCTGGTTGAACAGCAAGATGTCGAACAGGCTCAGTTCGCACTCCACTGTTTCGGTCCCTATGCCCGTACAGGTGGGTTCCGGAATGCCGAAGAAGGCTTGGCACAGGGCCCAACCGACTTCCTCGCCGCAGAAATGGAAGACGGTTTTCCCGCCCCAGGTGATATCGGTCGCAGTCACCCCGGGGGGGAGCTGCTCCGTGATCGTCAGCCCGGGCGAGAAGTTTGCGTCGCCGATGTTGCGCACCTGCACTTCGAACTGGCCCTCGCCGCCCGGAGTCAAGTTGGTGTCCCCCCAGGTGGTCTTCACGTCTGAGACCGGGGCTGCTGCTGCCTGCGTCGCGGATGCGGCGAAGATCGCCGTCACGCACGCGATCGCCGTCATCAGTCCGATAGCGCGCTTACGCCGTGGCCTCTGACCCTTAGTGGCAATCCCGGTCGTCTTGGACATCTCGGTCACTCCTCCCGTCTCTGCGCGCCGGTTCACTTTGCGCCCCTCGTGTTGTGGTTGGACGCTGCTGCGCTCAACCGCCTCTTCTGCCTTTTGTGCTTGCGGACGCAGCGCCGCTTCGCTTGACCGCGCTTGCCGGCGCACGGGCGCCGTTTCCTCACCTGCGACGCCTCGTTGCCGCGCCCGCTGAAGCCCACGCTGGCGGCGGACTTCGGCGCCGGAGCAGCCTGCAGCGGTCCCTGGCAGGAGTCCTCGACGCAGTGCACCCTTGGACTGGGCGGCTCGAAGCCGCCACCGATCCGCGCGTCGTAGAAGTTGAGCAGACCGTCCTGCTCGAAGCCGGTCGCCGAGCTCTCGGGCGGCACCTGCCCGAAGAGCAGGTCACTGCCGTTCTCATCGACCGCCACGACGCGCAGCGCCGCGATGAGACTGTTGGGCTGATCGCTGATCCCATCGGTGATCAGCTGCACATTTCCGTTTCGCCACTCGTAGATGTCGGCGTCGTGGTTGACGTCGAGCGGCAGAAAGCGTTCCGTAGTAACAAAGGCAATCGTACTGCCGTTGGCCGCCATCCGGTAATCGAACAAATTGCTTCCGCCGAGAGACCCAGGGTTATGCTGGGTGATGCCGTCGGTACGACAGGAGATGCACTCGAGGCTACTGTTGCGGTCGTCATACTGGTAGAGCTGCGTGCAGGCCTGGGGCACTTCACCCGTATCCGTCGGCTCGATGCACTGGGCAGGGAAGCGGTCAGCGGTGAGACGCGGTCCCGCCAAAGCCTTGAACAGCAGCACGTTTCCGTCGGACGAGAGCACAGGAGGCGGATCCTGTTCCAGCGCAGAGACACCCGTCAACGTCGGATTTGCGACGAACTGGATCTCCCCACCGCTCAATACGTAGATGTTGTCAGTGCCCTGTTTGCCGTGACCGGGAACGAGCTGCTCTTCGGATTCGAAGTAGAGGTGCGAGAAGTCGTCGGAGATAAGGACCGGTGACGCAGCGCCGACCTTGATGCTGACGCTGGGGTGCGCCTCGCAGGTGAGGCATGCCGACTCGCCGCTTTCCTCGTCCCAACGGTAGACGTCGCCACTGGTGTTTCCATCCACCGGGTCGAGCTGGCTCGCGGTGAGGAAGTAAACGCTCTGCCCGTCGGGCGTAGCCCGCACGATTTCCGGCGCTTTGCCGAGGACCCCAGGGTCGATCAGCGTCGTCTCTCCGCTTTTGCGGTTGCGCTGGTAGATCCCGCTTGACGCGGAGCAATCGTCATTTGGTCTGGCTTGGAAGTAGACGCGAGAGGCATCGATCACCGACATCACGCTGTAGCCGACCTGCCACTGCTCGTTTTTCAGTGAATCCGGTCCACCGCATTCGGCTGGGTTCCCTTCTGGCATCACGCTTACCAGCTCGGGAACACCACTGCCGATGTCCTCTATTTGGTCCGTTTCCGGATTCTCTTTCACCACATGAGAACCATCATCGGTCAGTTCAGTGAAGCTCGGCAGCATGTTCAGTTCTATGGGGGCGTAACTCGCCAGGATGTCTTGGCTGGCGTTCTCATCGGTGCGCACAAAGATTGGGGGCACAGCGGTGGTAAGGGCCACAGGTATGTGTGCTCTGAAAAGGAAATGCGTTAGATCGGGCGTCATCGCGGTGAGGATGTAGTTGAAGCTGCCGGCCCCCACCTGCTGCGTCACCGGCGGGACGACGCTCTTGGAAATCCAGCCACTCGAGGTTCGCTTGGCAAGAAACGTGTTGTGAGCTCCCGTGGGGCCACCAGGCGCCCCACCATCGGTTTCCCAGATGACCCTATTCCCGTCTCTCGAAAACGGCACCTTGAAAGATGACCCCCCAAAGACAGAGATGCTCTGATTGCCCTTGTCGGGGCTGTTGACCAGCTCTATGCCACGCTCGGGGAGGATCATCTCGGCGCTGGTCCGGGTGGTGAACGTCTCCACTCCGCCCTGCGGTGAGGCCACCCCAGCCCCGCTCTCGGCGCTGAAGCGGTAGCTGTAGGTGGTGTTGGCGGTGAGTCCGGTGAGCTCCTCGCTCAAGACAATCTGTTCTCTGGCACCATCGGTATATTCGTGATCGGGCAGGGAGATCCAGGTCGAGCCGCCGTCTTTGCTGTATTCGAAGCGATAGGTCATGGGATGAACCGAACTGGCGCCCTCGGGGTTGACGCGGGCGTTGATCCGCGCCGTCGTGTCGGTGCGCGGCGCAGAGAAGGCAGTGAAGACTTGGCTTGGCGCCACCGGGTCGGTGGTGAATTCCTTGGTTTCAGACGTGACGCTGTCAAAGCTGTTCGTTGCTTGGATTCGCACGCAGTAGTGCTGACTGTTGACCAACCCGGTCAGTTCTTCGGCTACCGCGACATGGCTGTTGGATTCAGATTCCAGGTCATGGATCGGTCTATCTGAGAACCCGGTCGCGCAGGCGGGGTCGGTGCTCAGCTGCAGTCGCCATGTGGTGCTGAAGTCTTCCCTGGGGTTGACCGTTGCCGAGACATTGGCCGTAGTTACCTCTACGGAGGAAGGCGCCGCGATCGTCACTTCCGGCGCAGGTGGAGTCACAGTGGTGAAAGTGTCGACCGCCGAGGTCGCCTGCAAGCCGGTTTCGCTGTTGGTCCCCACGAGGCGCACCTGATAGGTCGTGTTGCCTCTAAGGCCGGAAATGCTGTGCGAGACGGCGATTTCTTCGGTTGCCGCGGGGAGAGGCACAGGAGATGAGGATTGGGCGTCGGCCCAGCTCGCTCCGGTCCCCTGCTTCCACTCAAAGTGATAGCTGCTCGCCGCTAGGCTAAGGGGGTTGACCTTGCCGTTGAACTTCGCTTTGGATACGCCTTTTTCAGTGGTTGCTTCGATCGTCGCGTCGGGTACGGTGCCACTCACCGTCGGCCCAAAGACTTTGACCGTCTTAGCGATTAAGTCGGTGATGTAGACACGGTCGAGTGCGACGTTGTAGGCGATTCCCCAGCCCTCGTTAAAGGCGCCTTTACCGTAGGTGCCAACTAGGGCGCCCGAGGAGTCGAACTCGCTGTAGTCTTGCCCGTGGACCGTGAAGATATGCCCGGTTGGGCTGGACTGATCGACCGTGACCGCGTTGGCTTCGTCGGAATCGATGGTCGGTCCTTTGACGCCGCCTTCGTATCTAAAGACGCCAACGTCAGGATTGTTCAGGAGGTTTCCACTTGCATCAAACGCGATGCGGCAGGCATGGTCGGGAGCAACGTTGATCGAGCCGACTTCTTCTGGCGGGCTCCCGGTAGTGGCGTATTTCCGGAAAATTTGATCTGGGCCGCTGATCCAGGGGTGTCCTTCTGCATCCACCGCGAGGCCACTGCATCCAAAGAAGCCCGCTCTTTCCCAAAGCGCGGTGCCGGCAGGACTGAAGGCCTTTAGAGGTCCGTTCTCCGGATACAAGTGGATGCGACCCGGATTGACGCCGGAGTTGTCGACCTGTACATCGGTGAAGCTGTTGAGGTTAATCCCTGCCTCGAGCGAGGACGTGCCGGTCGCCGAGAAGTTCTGGGGGACACCATCGGCATCGAACTTGTCTATGACACCGTTGCCCACGTCCACCACGTAGACAGTGCCGCTTGCCTGGTCGATGCCAAGCCGGGCTACGCTGCTGAATTTGCCAGCGGTAGTGCCAGAGCCGTCGAAGCTGAAGAGCAGGGGGCGATCGGTTCCGATAGCAGCGAGGGCAGGAGCTGCCCCGAACAGCATTGCCGCCAAAGAGAGCAGCGTGAGGCAGAGCATTCTGCCGAGAGGGGATTTGGGATTGCCGTCCCGCCCCGAGGTCGATGCCTTCGCGTGGCTTCTCACGTAGCTCTCTCCTTGTCCCTCGAGCCCCTCTGCTGGCCGCTTCCCTTTGCGGCCTTCGAAGCTCGTTGTGTCCCTGAAAGTGGTCCCTGCCCGTCCGCCGGGCTGAACTGTTCCGTACATAGAACAAACGAAACGATAGACAGTTGCGGACACAAAAGTCAAGGCGGACACGCAAAACGCCCGCAAACCGTTACGGCAAGCGAAATTAAGCCGCGCCCCATCGCCCATCACCACGGGGAAACTCAGGTACGCAAACGTCCTGGCTAGGTGCGGCGCGGGCTCCTGGCGCTGTGCCTAGGACGCTTCGAACTTGTAGCCGACGCCGCGCACGGTGAGGATCAGCTCGGGGTTCTGCGGGTCGTGCTCGACCTTCTGGCGGAGGTTGGAGATGTGGACGTCGCAGGCGCGCTCGTCGCCGTCGAACTCGGTCTGCCAGAGCTCCTCCATGATCTGGCGACGGGGGAAGACCTCGCCGGCGCGGCCGACGAGCAGGCGCAGCAGCTGGAACTCGGAGCGGGTCAGGTTGACCGGCTCGCCGCGCACGGTGGCGACGTGGCGGACGAGGTCGATCGCGACCGGGCCGGCTTCGACCTTGACCGCGTGGGAGAGCGGCGCGCGGTCGAGCTCGCGGCGGCGCAGCTGGGCGCGCACGCGGCCGAGCAGCTCGCGCACCGAGAAGGGCTTGGTGACGTAGTCGTCGGCGCCGACCTCGAGCCCGACCACCTTGTCGACCTCGGCGTCCTTGGCGGTGAGCAGGATGATCGGCACGGCGCTGCGCGAGCGCACGTCGCGGCAGATGTCGAGCCCGCTCGGCCCGGGCATCATGATGTCGAGGATCAAGAGGTCGTAGGGGATGCCGTCGCCGACCCGCTCCGCGGCCTCGTCGCCGTCGGCGACCGGCGTCACCTCGAAGCCCTCCTGGGCGAGCGCGTAGCCGACCGAGTCGCGCACCGAGGGCTCGTCGTCGGCGATGAGGATGCGTCCGCTGCTCATGCGACCGGCGTCGGGCTGGGTTGTGCGACGGGCAGGCGGACCCAGAAGGTGCTGCCCTCGCCCTCGACCGAGCGGGCGCCGATCTCGCCGCCCATCACGTCGACCATGCGCCTGGCGATCGCCAGGCCGAGGCCGAATCCCTCCTGCTTGCGCGACTCGTCACGGCGGTAGAACCGCTCGAATACCCGCTCTATCTCGGCCTCGGGAATCCCGGGCCCCGTGTCGACCACCTCCAGCACCACCTCTTTCTCGCCGTCGCGGCGGCCGCGAACGGTAACGCGCCCGGGCAGCGGCGTGTGCTTGAAGGCGTTGGTGAGCAAGCCGACCATCACCTGGCGCAGCAGGGTCGGGTCGCCGGTGACGGCCAGATCGGGCTCGACCTCGGTCGCCAGCTCGATGTGCGGCGGGGTCTCGACCGCCTCGACCGTGTCGCGGATCGCGGCGTCGACGTCGACCACCTCCGTCTCCCCCGCCCCGATCGACTCGACCCGGGCCAGGGTGAGCAGCGAGCGGGTCAGCCGGTTCATCCGCTCGGCGTCCTCGGCGAGGCGGCCGAGGAAGTGGTCGAGCGCGTTGGGGTCGTCTTTGGCGCCCTCCTGCAGGACCTCGATCGCGCTGGAGATGCCGGCCAGCGGGTTGCGCAGCTCGTGCGCGGCGTTGGAGATGAAGTCGGCTTCGGCCAGCTCGCGGCGCATCTCGTCGGTGCGGTCGCGGGCGACGACGAGGACGGCGCGCTCCTTGGGCAGCGAGCGGGCGGTCATCGAGTAGGCGCGGTCGCCGATCCGCAACGCGGGGTGGGCGGCGAAGCCGATGCTCGGCGGCGCGCTTGAGGTGCGGCAGGATCGACTCGGGCGGGTGGCCGAGCGGGTCGAGCAGCTTCGCGGCGGCGCTGTTGGAGAAGCGCACGGTGCCGTCCTGGTCGACGACGATCACCGCGTCGGTGAGGCCGTCGAAGATCGCTTTCAGCTTGTTGCGGTCGGCGGTGAGGACGCCGAAGCTCTCTTTGAGCGAGGCGCCCATCGATTCGAGCGCCCGGGCGAGGTCGCCGATCTCGTCGCGCCCGCCCACGTCGAGATGGGTGTCGAAGGCGCCGGCGGCGAGTTCGCCGGCGCCGGAGGAGAGGCGGCGGACGCGGCGCGAGATCCCGAGCGCGATCAGAAAGCCGGCGAGGATGCCGAGGGCGATCGCGCCGAGCACGGCGCGCGGCCGGTCGCCGAAGAGGTAGACGACGCCGGCGGTGAGCAGGGTCACCGCGACGAAGGCGCCGAGCAGCCAGAACCTGATCCCGATCCGCGGTCCTTTCCTTTCCATGAACGTTTACTAACACAATGCCGGCTGGCCCGCGTGGGAGAATCGGCGCATGAGGACGTTGGTCTTCATCCCAGCCTGGAACGAGGCCGACTCGGTCGCGACGGTGATCGCCGGCGTGCGCGAGCGCCTGCCCGCCGCCGACGTGCTCGTCGTCGACGACGGATCGACCGACGAGACCGGCTTGCATGCGGCGAAAGCGGGGGCGACCGTCGCTTCGCTGCCCTTCAACCAGGGGCTGGGCGCGGCGCTGCAGACCGGCTACCTCTACGCGCTGCGCGAGGGCTACGACTTCTGCGCCCACCTCGACGCCGACGGACAGCACCCGCCGGCCGAGGTGGCGCGACTGCTGGAGGAGGTCTACGAGGATCGCGCCGACCTGGTGATCGGCTCCCGCTACCGCGAGCGCCGCGACGGCGCCGCCGAGCAGGGCAGCGGCGGGGATGACTACCAGCCGACGCTCTCGCGGCGGATCGGCACCAGCGTCTTCCGCTTCTTCCTCACCCTGGCGACGCGGCAGCGCTTCACCGACACGACCAGCGGGATGCGGGCGGCGAACCGGCGCGTGATGAGGCTCTTCAGCGAGAGCTACTCGCCCGACTTCGCCGAGATCGAGTCGCTGCAGCTGGCGGTCCGCCAGGGGCTGCGGGTCGAGGAGGTGCCGGTGCAGATGCTGGAGCGGGTCGGCGGAACGTCCTTCCTCACGCCGCTGCGCTCGGCCTTCTTCATCTTCAAGGGGATGATCGTGCTGCTCGTCGGCCAGTTCCGGCCACGCAAGGTGGAGGCGGAGCGGTGAGCGCGGTGGCCCTGCAGGCGGCGACGCAGGATCCGACGGTTCACCTGACCTCGCAGACCCGGATCATCGCCGCGGCGATCGCGGTTGCCTTCATGCTGATGATCCTCGAGCTGATCCGCCGCGACCGCCTGCAGGAGCGCTACAGCGTCGTCTGGTTCGTCGCCGGCCTGGGGATGCTGGCCGGAGCCGCCTTCCCGGGCCTGCTGGGGTTTGTCGCCGACGCGATGGGAGTCCGCGACACCAACGTCGCCCTCTTCTCGATCATCCTCCTGCTGCTGCTCGGCCTGGCGCTCAACTTCAGCGTGATCATGTCCCGCCAGGCCGCCCAGATAACGCGGCTGGCGCAGGAGCGGGCGCTGGAGAAGGCCCGCGAGCAGGCGAAGTCAGCCGAGAACGGCGGCGAGCCTGAACGAGAGAGCCTCCAGGGCTAGCTCCTCGGAGACATTGAGGTCGAGGCGGCTGCGCGTGTCCTGGACCAGCTCGACGGCACGGCGGGCGCTGCCCGAGTCGAGGCCAGCGGCCTGGGACTGGAGCTGGGCGAGGCGGTCGCGGTTGTAGACGACGTCAGCGGCACCGCTCGCGGCCGCGGCGAGATCGCGGAACCAGGCGGCCGTGAGGCCGAGCCCGAGGTCGAGCAGCTCGGTGCGGCGGCGGCGCCCGGCGCGTTTGGCGGCGTCGGCGATGTCGCGGGCGGAGCGCCTGAGGCCGGCTTCCTTCTCCTCCTCGAGCGCCTCGCGTACGACGGCCTCGGCTTCCTCACCGGCCTGCTCGGCGTTCTTCAGCATCGCGCTCCACTCCATCGCGATCGCCTGCTCCCGCAGATCTCTCCCTTGCTCGCTGAGGAGCAGGCGCGCCAGCTCGACGTCACCGGCCGCGAGGCGGGCAGCTGCGGCCACCTCGTCCGGATCGCCTTGCAGCGCGGCCTCGACCGCCTCGGCCGGCAGCGGCGCGAAGTCGACCGGCTGGCAGCGCGAGGCGATCGTCTCCAGCAGGGCGGCCGGCTCGGAGCTGAGCAGGATCAGGTGGACGAACCCGGGCGGCTCCTCCAGCGTCTTCAGCAAGGCGTTCTGGCTCTCGTCGCGCATCGCCTCCGCCGCCTCGATCACGAAGACGCGCTTGGCGCCTTCGAAGGGCCGGTAGGCGGCCGCGCGGATCACCCGCTCGCGCACCTCCTCGACCATGTGCTGGGCGCCCCTTCGGCGCCAGCCAGACGAGATCGGGATGAGGCGAGGGATCGAGCAGGGCGCGACGGCGCGCATCGTCGGGGTCGTCGGCCCCGCCGGCGAGGATCTCGGCCGCGAAGGCCCGCGCCGCCGCTCGCTTCCCGGCGCCGCGCGGGCCTCGGAACAGATAGGCGTGCGACGGCCCGGCCTCCAGCGCCGCGCTCAGCGCCACCCGCGCCCGCGGCTGGTGCTCGGTCGATTGAAGCATTGCCCCCGTCATCGTGGGGAAAAAGCTTCGATCGACATCGGGAACCCGGCCGGCGAACGGCGTCCATCACCTTGGCATGGACCTCCTCGACGCTCCCTTCGGCGTCGAGGACGACGACCCGGTCGGAGGCGATCTGGGCGATCTCGTCGTAGGCCTCGGCGACGGCGCGCTGCAGCTCCAGCCCCTCGGACTCGAAGCGGTCGTCTCCGGCCGCGCGGCCGAGGCCGACCTCGGGGTCGACCCGCAGCAGCAGGGTCAGGTCGGGCCAGAGGCCGTCGATCGTCGGTGTCGACCAGCGAGAGCACGTGGCTGACGCCGAGCCCGCGGGCGCCGCCCTGGTAGGCGACGCTGGAGTCGGCGAAGCGGTCGGAGACCACGTCGCGGCCGGCCTCGAGGGCGGGGCGGATCACGCGGCTGACCAGGTCGGCGCGGGCGGCCGAGGAAGAGCAGCAGCTCGGCAAAGGGGTCGATCTCCAGCGCCGGGTCGGCGAGCAGCTCGCGGATCCGCTCCGCCGCCTCGGTGCCCCCCGGCTCGCGGATCTGCAGCGTCTCCGGGCCGAGCGCGGCGGCCAGCAGGCCAGCCTGGGTGCTCTTGCCCGAGCCGTCCACCCCCTCGAGGGAGATGAACAACGTCATGGTCTCGCCTTTGTTGCTTTGGCCCGTTTGCGCCGCGTTGCGGTGTCCGCTTTGCGTCGCTTTCTTGGCGAGCGCATTCTCGTCCCCGGCGGCGGCTTTGCTTCCATCGCTTCCTTCGCCGCTTTGGCCGCTTCGCGCTCGGCGCGGCGTTTCTTCATCTCCTGCATCGACTCGCAGTCGTCGTTGAGGCAGAGGTTCCAGGGGCGACCGCGGAAGGGGACGACTTTGAGCCGCGGCGTCTCGCCGCAGACCGAGCAGCGATCTTCGAGCTTGAAGACGTCGCCGCGCTGGGGCAACGGGAAGGTCTGGTCGCAGGAGTCCGGGTCGTCGAGAGTCCAGCCGCTGCAGCCGACGAAGCGTTTGCCCGATTTTTTCGCCCGGATGATCCGCAGCATGTGGGGCGAGCCGTCCTCCTTCTTGCGGCCGGCTTCTTCGCAGACCTTGCAGGGGCCGAGGATGCGGTCCTCGTCCATCCCTTTCCAGATCACTTTGGCCAGGTCCTCGCGGCTGCCGTCGATCTCGGTCCAGGTCTTGTGCAGGAGGTCGCGGCTCTCGCCGACGACGGCGCCCTTGGTCATCTCGCCGGCGGCGATCCGGTCCATCTCCGCCTCCAGCAGGGCGGTCATCTCCGGCGTCGCCATCGCCGGCACGTAGTTCTTGAACGCCTCGTACAGCGCGATCCCGGTCTCCGAGGGGACCGGCGGGTTGCTGTAGACGTAGCCGCGGTCGAAGAGCTTCTGGATGATGTCGGCGCGGGTCGCTTTGGTGCCGAGGCCGCGCTCCTCCATCATCTCGATCAGTTTCGCCTGCGAGATGCGGCCCGGCGGCTGGGTCTCCTTGTCGACGATCCAGGGCTCGCCGTCGAGATCGAGCTGCTGGCCCTCCTGCAGAGCCGGGATCTCCTCGTCGGCGGAGCGGGCGTAGGTGTAGATCGCCGGCGTAGCCGGGGTCGACGACGACCGAGCCGCGGACGAAGTAGGTCTCCGAGCCGGCCTCGATGTCGGCGCGGGTCGACTCGGTGATCATCGGCGGGCTGAAGGTGGCGAGGAAGCGGCGCACGACGAGTTCGTAGACGCGCTTCTTCGGCCCCTCGAGCGCGCCCGGGTGGATCGCCTGGGTCGGGTAGATCGGCGGGTGGTCGGTGGTCTCTTTTTTGCCCCGGGTCGCTTTCAGCTCGCCGTCGAGCAGGCCGGCGGCGGCGGAGAACTCCTTGACCCGGACCAGCGAGGAGACCAGCTCGCGCACCGGCAGCGAGGCCGGGTAGACCGTGTTGTCGGTACGCGGGTAGGAGATGAAGCCGTCCATGTAGAGGTCCTCGGCGATCCGCATCGCGCTGGCGGGGGTGATGCCGAGGCGGCTGGAGGCGTCGGTGCTGAAGGCGGTCGTGTTGTAGGGGGTCGGCGGCTTGCGCGTGTTCTTGCGCGCCGTCACCGACTTGACCGTGCCGGGGCTCGAGGTGCCGGCAAGCGCCGCGTCGGCCTCCGCCTTCTCCCAGAATTTGTCGGTGGCGTGGTGGGCCTCGAAGCTGCCGTCGGCGTGCTCGAACTTGGCGAACAGTTCCCAGAAGGGTTTGGCGACGTGGGCGCGGCGCTCCATCTCGCGCTCGACGATCAGGCCCAGGGTCGGGCTCTGGACGCGGCCGACCGAGAGGAAGTTGGAGCCGAAGCGGCGGCTGGCGAGGGAGACGGCGCGGGTCAGGGTCGCGCCCCAGAGCAGGTCGATGTCCTGGCGGGCGGCGCCGGCGTTGGCGAGCGGGTAGGAGAGCGTGTCGAGCTCGCCGAAGGCGCGCTCGATCTCTTCCTTGGTCAGCGCCGAGTAGCGGGCGCGCGCGATCCGCAGGGTGCCGGCATCGGCTTCCTCGCGGGTGCCCAGCTCCGGATTGGCGTCGAGCATCTCCTCCAGCGCCTCGAGCCCGATCAGCTCGCCCTCGCGGTCGAAGTCGGTTGCGATCACCAGCTCGTCCGCCTCTTTGGCGACTTTGCGGATCGCTTTGACGACGTTTTTGTCGGTCGGTTCCTTGATCAGCTTGGCGTCGATCAGGTCGTGCAGATCGGTCTTCTGCCAGTTCGAGTAGCCCTCGGGGAAGGCGGGGCCGAGCACGTGGCCCTTGAGCCCGATCGTCATCTGCTCGGTGCCGCTCTCGTCGGTCCAGGTGTAGAAGGGGACTTTGAAGGTTTTGTCCTCTTTCGCCTCGCCGCGGCCGAGGATGTCGGCGATCTTCTTGGCGCTGTTGTTCTTCTCGGTGACGATCAGCCTCATGGGGCGGCGAGGGTAGCAGGGCCATTCGGCGACCCTGCACGGTCGTCCGTCGCCGATCCCCTTAGGATCGGCGCCCTCATGAGAGCTCTGGTCACCGGCGGCGCCGGCTTCATCGGGTCGAATCTGGTCGACGCGCTGCTCGCGCGCGGCGACGACGTGACCGTGGTCGACGACCTCTCCACCGGGCGGCGGGAGAACCTCGACGGAGCGCTGGCGGCGGGCGCCGAGCTGGTCGAGCTCGACATCCGCGACGCGGCGGCGCTGGCCGAGCTGGTCGCGCGAGCGCAGCCGCAGACGGTCTTCCACCTGGCGGCGCAGATCGACGTCCGCAAGTCGCTCGCCGACCCCGCCTTCGACGCCTCGATCAACGTCGGCGGCACCGCCAACCTGCTCGAGGCGACGCGGGCAGCGGGGTCGTCCAGGCTCGTCTTCGTCTCGACCGGCGGCGCGATCTACGGCGAGGGCGAGGGACAGCAGCTGCCGCTCGACGAGGCGACGCCGATCGCGCCGCTCTCCGCCTACGGCCAGAGCAAGTACGCCGCCGAGGGCTACCTGGCGCTCTACGAGCGGCTCTATGGCATCTCCGCGGTGAGCCTGCGGCTCGGCAACGTCTACGGGCCACGCCAGGACCCGCTCGGCGAGGCGGGCGTGATCGCGATCTTCTGCGGCAAGCTGCGCGACGGCGGGCGGCCGACCGTGTTCGGCGACGGCAAGCAGACCCGCGACTACATATACGTGGGCGATGTGGTCGCGGCGGCCCTGGCGGCGGCGGGGTCAGACGCAAGCGGGCCGATCAACATCGGCTCCGGCGTCGAGACCGACGTCCTCGAGCTGGCCGCCCGGCTCACCGAGATCGACGGCGCCGAGAGCTTCGAGCCCGAGTTCGCCCCGCCGCGCGCAGGCGAGGTGCAGCGGATCGCGCTCGACGCGAGCCGGGCCGAGCGCGAGCTCGGCTGGCGGGCCGAGACCAGCGTCGCCGACGGCCTGCGGCAGACGCTCGACGCGATCTAGCCGGCCACTAGTCTTTGCTTATGCCCGCCCAGGCCTATGCCGGCAAGGAGTGCGTCTGCCAGCTCCGCAAGGGGATCTGCGACCAGTCGTGCGTGCGCGACATGCTCGAGACCCCCTTCTACATCGCCTGCCTGAAGCTGAAGGGGCGGCGCTGCCTGGTGGTCGGCGGCGGCGACATCGGCCTCGAGAAGGTCGAGGGGCTGCTCGCCTGCGATGCCGGCGTGACCCTGATCGCCCCGGTCGCCCACCCCGAGCTGGAGTCGCTGGCGGCGGAGGGCTCGATCGCCTGGGAGAAGCGGGCATACGCCGGCGCCGCCGACCTCGAGGGGACCTTCATGGTCATCGCCGCGACCGACGACAGCGAGGTCAACATCGGCGTCTTCGACGACGCCGAGAAGCGGGCGATGCTGGTCAACGTCGTCGACGTGCCGCCGCTCTGCAACTTCATCCTGCCGGCGATCGTGCGTAGCGGTCCGCTGGCGATCGCGATCTCGACCGCCGGCGCCTCGCCCGCCTTGGCGAAGCGGATGAAGCGCGAGGTCGCCGAGCTGTTCGGCGAGGAGTACGCGCGGCTGGCGGTGATCCTCAACGACGCGCGCGGCTGGGCCAAGGCGACGCTGCCGACCTACCAGGACCGCAAGGAGTTCTTCGAGGGGATCGTCAACGGCGACCCCGACCCGGTCGGGGTGCTGCGCGAGGGTGAGGAGACGCAAGTCCTCGCCTTGATCGAGGCCGCCAAGGAGCGCGCGGCCTCAGCCTTGGCCTGAGTCAGGTCGCGCTGCAGGCGGAGGAGCGCACCAGCTCGAGCATTCCCCGCAGCTCGTCCGCTTGGCGATCGCTCAGGTTGGCGGCAAAGGCGACTTTCAGCTCGGCGACCACCACCGGCCGCATCTCGTCGAGCAGGTTGCGACCGGCGGGCAGGAGAGTGGCGTAGCTGACCCGGCGATCGGTCTCGCAGAAGGTCCGCTCCATCAAGCCGGCCTTGATCAGGCGGTCGACGAGCTTGGTCAAGCCACCGCGGGTGATCACCATCGCCTCGGCCAGCTCTCCCATCTTCATCCGTTCCTCCGGTGCCTCGGCGACGGTGGCCAGCACCTCGTACCAGGGAAGCGGGGGGAAGTCGGAGGCGGCCAGCGCTTCTTGCAGCCGTCCGACGATCGCCGCGTGAGTGCGGGTGAGCGCGCCCCAGGCCTCGCCATGGGGCGTCGCCGGCGGCGCGGGGTGGATCGCGGTGGCCTGCTCGCTCACGAAACCATGATCCCAGATGAATATTGCCTAGTCAATAGTTGACAAGCTAACTACTTCTGCTAAGATTGTTTCCAAGTCAAAGATTTATTAGGCAACTACTTCGGGAAGGACCGGCATGAGCTCGCAGACGATCCAGCAGCTGATTCCCAATGGCACCTACTTCGTCGACCCCGTCCACTCATCGATCGGCTTCGCCGTCGTCCACAACGGCGTCTCGACCTTCCGCAGCGGCTTCGGCCGCTACGAGGCGCGGTTGAGCGGCGGCGAGACCCCGCGACTCGCAGGCACGGTCGACGTCGACAGCATCCAGATCGACGAGCCCCAGTTGAGGGGCCACCTCCTCTCACCCGAGTTCTTCGACGCCGAGCGCCATACCCAGTTGCGCTTCGAGTCGAGCGATCTCGAGGTCGCCGAGGACGGCTCGGTGGCGATTCGCGGCGAGCTCGAGATCGGCGGCGAGAAGCGGACGGTCGAGGCAAGCGGGCGGTTCGCCCAGCTCGACACCGACCTCGCCGGCAAGGCCCGCGTCGGGCTCTCGCTCGAGGCGACCGTCGACCGCCGCAGCTTCGGGCTCGAGTGGCAGGCCGAGCTGCCCAGCGGCGGCGAGGCGCTCGACTACGAGGTCGGCATCGCAGTCGAGCTGGAGCTGGTCGAGGAGGGCGAGTAGCGATGAGGGTGCTCGGCATCTCGGGCAGCCTGCGCCGCAAGTCGCACAACAGTGCCCTGCTGCGGGTGGCCGCCGAGCGGTTGCCCGCCGGGGTCGAGCTGGTGCCGTTCGAGCGGCTGGGAGAGATCCCGCCCTACGACGAGGACGTGGAAGCGCGCGCCGTGCCGGAGCCGGTGCGCGAGCTGCGCGCTGCCGTCCGCGATGCGGACGCGGTGCTGATCGCCACCCCCGAGTACAACCACTCGATCCCCGGTCAGCTCAAGAACGCGCTCGACTGGGTCTCGCGCCCGGCCGGCAGCCGCGCCTTGACCGGCAAGCCGGCGGCGACGATCGGCGCCTCGACCGGCATGTTCGGCGCGGTCTGGGCGCAGGCCGAGCTGCGCAAGGTCCTGGGCGCGCTTGGCGGTCGCGTCCTGGAGGCCGAGCTGCCGGTCGCCCGCGCGGCAGAGCTGCACCAGGGCGATCGGCTAGAGCTACCGCCAGACCAGGCCGAGCGGCTAGAGCAGATCCTCGCCGAGCTCGTCGCCGCTGCCGAGCGCGAAACGCTGCAACCACTCGCTGCCTGACGAGAGCTGCGTTTGCCACGCATAGCGTGGTCAATGCAGCTCTCGCCTAGAGAGCGCCCAGGGACTCTCTCGTCAGGCGGCGGGAAGTGCAAAGAAAGCCACGGCAGCGAAGTGAGCCGCGGCGGCGAGGATCACGAGAGCGTGGAAGACCTCGTGGTAGCCGAAGACGCGCGGGTTGGGGTTGGGGCGCTGGGTCGCGTAGACGACGGCGCCGACCGTATATAGGAGGCCGCCGGCGGCGACCAGCAGCGTCCCGGCGACCCCCATCTCCTGCCACATGCCGGGAAAGGCCACCGCGGCGACCCAGCCCAGCGACATGTAGACGAGCGCCGCGACCCATTTGGGGTGCTCGATCCAGACCATCTCGACGATCGCGCCGATCAGCGCCCCGGCCCAGACGACGGCGAGAATCGCGTCGGCGAGCGGGCCATTGAGAACGAGCAGGGCGAACGGCGTGTAGGTGCCGGCGATGAGGAAGAAGATCATCGAGTGATCGAGGCGGCGCATCCAGCGGCGCACGTCGGGCCGCTTCCAGTTCACCCGGTGGTAGAGCGCGCTGGTGCCAAGCAGGGCCGAGAGGCTGACCGCGTAGATCGCGACGGCCAGGGTCGCCTCCGGCGTCTTCGCGGCGACGATCAGCGCCGCGCCGAGGAGGAGCGAGACGAAGAAGGCCCACTGGTGCGAGACGCCGCGCAGCCGTGGCTTGACCGCTGCGATCGCCTCCGACGCAACTTCCTTTGCAGATTCGGCCTTCTCGGCCGCCCTCGCCCGCACCATCGTCTTGTCACCATAGAGGGAGAACGGTCGCGAATTCGCGAAATTCGTGGCGTTTTGCGGAGTCGTGAGACACAAAGTACGTCCGACTCGTTGACGATCCTGGGCAGCTCCCCCTTAAAGACGCCCCGAGAGGAGAAGTTCGATGTCCCAGACCGCCACCAGCTCCCGCAAGACCGGTCTCGAGGGCCTCGCGATCGAGCGCAGATTCTCCTCCCCCGGGACGCATCCCTTCGACGAGATCGAGTGGGAGACGCGCGACGCGGTGATCGGCGATCCCGCCGATCCGGCCTTCGAGCAGCGCGAGGTCGAGTTCCCCAAGAGCTGGAGCCAGAACGCGACCAACATCGTCGCCCAGAAGTACTTCCGCGGGCAGATGGGGAGCGAGCAGCGCGAGCGCTCGGTCAAACAGATGATCGGCCGGGTCGCGGGGACGATCTCCGGCTGGGGGCGCGAGGGGGGCTACTTCGCCTCCGATGAGGACGCCGAGGCCTTCGAGGCCGAGCTGACCTCGATCCTGCTCAACCAGAAGGCGGCCTTCAACTCGCCGGTCTGGTTCAACGTCGGCTTCGAGGAGCGCCCGCAGTGCTCGGCCTGCTTCATCCTCAGCGTCGACGACTCGATGGAGTCGATCCTCGACTGGAACACCAAGGAGGGGATGATCTTCCGCGGCGGCTCCGGCTCTGGGATCAACCTCTCCAACATCCGCGGCTCGGTCGAGCCGCTCTCCAAGGGCGGGCTCGCCTCCGGCCCGGTCAGCTTCATGCGCGGCGCCGACGCCTGGGCCGGCACGATCAAGTCGGGCGGCAAGACCCGGCGCGCGGCGAAGATGGTCGTCCTCGACGTCGACCATCCCGACGTCGAGCACTTCATCTGGTGCAAGGCCAAAGAGGAGGAGAAGGCGGGCGCCCTGCGCGACGCCGGCTTCGACATGTCGATCGACGGCGAGGGCTTCACCTCGATCCAGTACCAGAACGCCAACAACTCGGTGCGGGTGACCGACGAGTTCATGGAGGCGGTCGAGGCCGGCGAGGACTGGAGCCTGACCGCGCGCACCACCGGCGAGGCGACGAAGACGCTGCCGGCGCGCGACCTGATGAACCAGATCGCCGACGCCGCCTGGCGCTGCGCCGATCCCGGCGTCCAGTACGACACGATCATCAACCGCTGGCACACCTCGCCGGAGTCGGGTCGGATCAACGCCTCCAACCCATGCAGCGAGTACATGCACGTCGACGACTCGGCCTGCAACCTGGCCTCGCTCAACCTGATGAAGTTCCGCCGCGAGGACGGCAGCTTCGACGTCGAGGACTTCGAACACGCGGTCGACATCGTCTTCCTCGCGCAGGAGATCGTCGTCGGCTTCTCCAGCTACCCGACCGAGCAGATCGGCGAGAACGCCAACGCCTTCCGCCAGCTCGGCCTCGGCTACGCCAACCTCGGCGCGCTGCTGATGTCCGACGGCCTCCCCTACGACTCGACCGAGGGCCGCAACGTCGCCGCCGCGATCACCGCGCTGATGACCGGCCGCGCCTACGCTCAGTCGGCGAAGATCGCCGCCGGGGCGACCGGGCCCTACGACGAGTACGAGAAGAACCGCGAGGCCCATAACGGCGTCATGCGGATGCATCGCGATGCCGCCTACGACGTCCCTGCCGAAGGGATCAAAGGGGAGCTGCTCGCGGCGGCGCAGCGGGCCTGGGACGAGGCGGTCGAGCTGGGCGAGGAGCACGGCTACCGCAACGCGCAGGCGACGGTGCTGGCGCCCACCGGGACGATCAGCTTCCTGATGGACTGCGACACGACCGGGATCGAGCCCGACTTCTCGCTGGTCAAGTTCAAGGAGCTGGTCGGCGGCGGCCAGATGACGATCGTCAACCGCTCGGTGCCGCTGGCGCTGCGCACGCTCGGCTACTCCGATGCCGAGGTCGACCAGATCGACGCCCACATCGCCGAGAACGCGACGATCGTCGGCGCGCCGGGCCTCAAGGACGAGCACCTGCCGGTCTTCGACGTCGCGGTCGGCGAGCGGGCGATCTCCCACACCGGCCACATCGACATGATGGCCGCGACCCAGCCGTTCATCTCCGGCGCGATCTCGAAGACGGTCAACCTGCCGCAGAGCGCCACGATCGAGGACATCGCCGACGCCTACACGCGCGGCTGGAAGGGCGGCCTCAAGGCGCTGGCGATCTACCGCGACGGCTCCAAGACCGCGCAGGCGCTGCGCACCGACGCGCAGGACGAGAAGGAAGCCGAGGCGGAGGTCGTCGCGGCACCGCCGGAGCGCAAGCGGATGCCGCGCGAGCGCGAGTCGATCACCCACAAGTTCTGGATCGCCGGCCACGAGGGCTACATCACCGCCGGCAAGTACGAGGACGGCACGGTCGGCGAGATCTTCCTCACCGACATCGGCAAGGAGGGCTCGACGATGCGCGGGCTGCTCAACGCCTTCGCCACGGCGATCTCGATCGGCCTCCAGTACGGCGTCCCGCTCGACGTCTTCGTGCGCAAGTTCAGCTACATGCGCTTCGAGCCGGAGGGGATGACCCAGAACCCGGAGATCCCCTTCGCCAAATCGATGCCCGACTACATCATGCGCTGGCTCGCCAGCCGCTTCATCGACGACGTCGACGAGCTCGAGGACCTCGGCATCCTCACCCAGGAGGTGCGGGCGAAAAAGGATGCGGAGACCAGCCAGCTCGGCCTCGGCATCTCCACCGACACCGCCGGCCCCAGCAACGGCGGCAACGGCCACTCCAAGCCCGGCAACGGCAGCGCCGAGAAGGCGAAGGCAACGGGTGGCGAGGCCGTCCCGGCGGCATCGGCGTTCACCGAAACCCCGCCGGTGGTGCCGGCGAAGATGTCCGGTCTCGAGCTAGGCCCCGCCTGCGAGCAGTGCGGCGGCATGATGCAGCGCACGGGGTCCTGCTACACGTGCAGCAGCTGCGGGAACAACACGGGTTGCGGCTGATCCGCTAGCTGGTTGATTCCACGACCCCGGCGAGGAAGGCTGCCCGTCCCGCAGTCGAATTGACACCCACGCGCAAAGCGCGTGGGTGAATGAGGAGCGCGGCCTGCGGCCTCGCGAAATCGGATTGCATTTCGCCGCTTCGCGACATTCGCCTGCGGGACGGCCAGCCTTCCTCGCTACGCGATCGCCGGCACGGCCCAGGCTCCGCAGGCGATCTCATGTCTCTCAAAGCTCATCAGACCCTGGGGTCGTGCAAGGCGCTCCAAGAAAGGATCGAAGCTCGGGTGTCTTGACGGGATGGCGGGTGCGCCTCTGCGGGAATGTCGCGAAGCGGCGGAAATGCAATCCGGCTCCTGCGCGGCGAAGCCGCGCACCAGATTCACCCCAGCGCGCAGCGCTGGGGTGTCAATTCACGCAGAGGTGCACCCGCCATCCCGTCTACCCACGCCGGAGACAGGATCGGTCGTCTAGCTGAGGACGACCCTGGCGTTGTGGCGCGGAGTCTCGGTGATCGCGCGGCGGAAGACCCGTTCGGGCTTGGGGTCGGCGGGGCGGATCTCGCGGCGCTTGACCAGCTCCTTCAGCACCACCGCCATCTCGAACTGGGCGAAGGAGGCGCCGAGGCAGCGGCGGACGCCGCCGCCGAAGGGGATCCAGGTGTAGGTGCCGGGCGGGTTGTCGAGGAAGCGCTCCGGCTTGAAGGCTTCGGGATCCGGATAGATCTCCGGGTTGCGGTGGACCAGGTAGACGGAGGGAGTGACCGAGACCCCGGCGGGCAGCTCGTAGCCGCCGATCTCGACCGGCTCGGTGAGGCGGCGGATGACGATCGAGATCACCGGGCGCAAGCGCAGCGTCTCCTGGATCGTCGCGGTCAGGTACTCGTCCGAGCCGGCCTCGACCTCCGCGCGCAGGCGGCCGAGCTTCTCCTGGTGACGACTGAGCCGCTCCACCGCCCAGGCGAGCGAGGTAGCGGTGGTCTCGTGCCCGGCGACGAGCAGGGTGAGCAACTCGTCGCGCATCTCCTCGTCGCTCATCGGGCTGCCGTCCTCGTGGCGGGCGCCGACCAGCAGCGAGAGGATGTCGTCTCGCTGGGTGAGGTCGCCGCTGCGGCGGCGCTCGGCGATCTCGCGGTAGATCAAGCGGTCGACTCGCTCGATCCGTCGCCTGAAGGCGCCGATGCGCCGGACCCGCTCGGGGCCGACCAAGAGCAGAGGCAGGAGGAGGCGCGGGTTGGTGGTGAGGTCGAGGAAGTCGCGCAGGGCGTCGCGCAGCTCGGCCAGCCTCTCCTCCTCGCGTACCCCGAAGACGGTGCGCAGGATGATGTCCAGGGTGATCGCCTGCATCCGCGGCCGCAGCTCATATGGGGTGCCGGTGGGCCAGCTCTCGATCTCGGCGGTGGCGATCTCGCTCATCGTCTCGCCGTAGCCCTGCATGCGCTCGCCGTGAAAGGGCGGCAGCAACAGGCGGCGCTGGCTCATGTGCGGCTTCTCGTCGAGGACGAGGATCGAGTTGCGGCCGAGGACCGGGGCGAGGATCTGGTTCCCCTCGCCGGCGTGGTAGACGCGCGGGTCGCCGGTGAACACCTGCTTGACCGCCTCGGGGTCGGCCAGCATCACCCAGGTCCCCTCGTAGGCGACCTTCAGCCGGAAGACGTCGCCGTAGCGGTCCTGGCAGGAGAACAGCATCCGCCGCGCCTGGCGCGACCAGATCGCGGTCTGCGCGGCGCGCGGCAGCGGCGGGCCGGGGGGAAGGCGGCGCTCGGCCGGCCCGGTGACCGTTCGCGGAGCGGTTGTCGTCGCTGCCTCCATAGCGCCTCTGAGGTGACCGTACACCGGCTCGTGCGGACGTCGTGTGAGATCGCTCCCGCCTAACGGAAGCTCGACAATGGCCTTGCGATCCCGAATCGCATAGCCTGCAGGCCCCGTTTTGGCACCCCCCCGGCTGCCGCCGCGCATCGAGCACCGAATCCTGCGAACCGCCTGCGGGCTGCCGGCCGGTCTACAGCGGGCGCTCTCCGGCAGGACGCCGCAGGTCGATGGACAGGTGCTCGCCCCCGAGATGCAGATGCTGCTGCGGGTGGCGGCGCTGGCCCGCGACGAGTCCGCATCGGCCTCGGGCAGGCTCTCCCCGCAGCAGGCGCGCGCGCGGATCCGGGCGGGCGCCGCGGCGGCGGCGGGCCCGCGGCGGGAACTGCCGGCGGTCGGCGACCTGGCGATCCCGGGCCCGGCGGGGATGATCCCGGCGCGCTTCTACGAACCGCCCGGGATGGGGCTGGAGGATCGGCCGCTGATCGTCTACTTCCACGGCGGCGGCTGGACGATCGGCGACCTCGACACCTGCGACGGCGTCTGCCGCTTCCTTGCCCTCAACACCCCGGCGGCGGTGCTCTCGGTCGGCTACCGGCTCGCGCCGGAGCATCCCTTCCCGGCCGCGGTCGAAGACGCCCTCGCCGCCTTTCGCTGGGCGGCGACCGACAACACGCGGCTGGGCGCCGACCCGGCCCGGATCGCCGTCGCCGGCGACAGCGCGGGCGGCAACCTCGCCGCCGCCGTCAGCCTGCTGGCCCGCGACGAAGGCGGCCAGCAGCCGGCGATGCAGGCGCTCGTCTACCCGATCGCCGACGCCGTCGGCGGCCATCCTTCGCGCGACGCCTTCGCCGAGGGCTTCCTGCTGACCCGCGCGGACATGGACTGGTTCGAGCGGCACTACCTCCCGCCCGCAGTCGATCGCGCCGACCCGCGCGTCTCGGTGCTGCGCGCCGCCGACCTCTCCGACCTGCCTCCTGCCTACGTCGTCACCGCCGGCTTCGACCCGCTGCGCGACGAGGGCGAGGCCTACGCGGAGCAGATGCGGGAGGCCGGCGTTCCAGTCGTCCTGCGCCGCCACCCGGGCCTGATCCACGGCTTCGTCAACATGACCGCGATCAGCAGCACCGCCAACGCGGCGACGCTGGAGCTGTGCGACGCCATCCGCGCCGGTGCCGCCTGATAACCATTGGGCATGGACGCGACTGCGCACGCGGGACACGAGCACCACGAGATGCCGACCGAGGGGGCGGCGCTGACCGCGGTCGCGGTCAGCGCCACGCTGCACTGCCTGACCGGCTGCGCGCTCGGCGAGATCGCCGGCGTCGCCCTGGGGACCGCGCTGGGCTTCTCGAACCTAGCCACGATCGCACTGGCGATCGGGCTCGCCTTCCTCTTCGGCTACACCCTCACCAGCCTGCCGCTGCTGCGCGCCGGCTTGGTGCTCTCGGCGGTGATCCCGATCGCCCTCGCGTCGGACACGCTCAGCATCCTGACGATGGAGATCGTCGACAACGCGATCATCCTCGTCATCCCCGGGGCGATGGACGCAGGCCTCGACTCGCTGCTCTTCTGGGGGAGCCTGGCGTTCGCCCTCGTCGTCGCCGGCGCGGCGGCGATGCCGGTCAACCGCTGGCTGATCGCCCGCGGCAAAGGGCATGTCGCCGTCCACGAAACCGGCATCCACGGCGGTCCGCCGGTCCGCGTGGTCGGCTGGATCGCGGCCGTCGCAGGAGTCTTCGGCAGCGCCGTCCTCCTCGCCGAAGCACTCGGCTAGCTCGCCCTACTCGTACTGCAGCGAGTCGAGCACGTCCAGGCGCGAGGCGCGGCGGGCCGGCGGGATCGCCGCCAGCACCCCGGCCAGCCCGGCGAGGATCAGCAGCACGATCAGCGACCCCACCGGGTAGGAGAGGGTGAAGCCTTCGTCCTTCAGGGGCTGCGATATCAGCGCCGCGAAGACCATGCCGAGGACGATGCCGAGGATGGCACCGATCAGCGCCGTGATCACCGCCTCGTAGCGAATCATCGTCCGCACCTGCCGCCGCGACATGCCGATCGCCCGCAGCATTCCCAGCTCCCGGGTTCGCTCGTGGATCGAGAGGGCCAGCGTGTTGGCGATGCCGAAGAGCGAGATCACGATCGCCAGGATGAGCAAGGCGTTGAACAGGTTGACGAGCTGGTCGATCTGCTCTTCTCGGCTCTCCTTCAGTTCCTGCTGGTCCATCACTTCGGCGGTCGGGAAGGCGGCTTCGACCAGTTTCGTCAGCAGCGCCTGCACGGTCGCGGGGTCCGCTCCGGGAGCCGTCGTGACGAAGTCGATCGAGTCCTGGGTCTGGCCGAAGTCCCCCGCGAGGACCGATTGGGCGACGAGGACGCTGCCGAAGATGCCCAGCTTCGAGTCGAACTCGCCGACGACCCGGAAGGAGGGGCGCCTGCCGGTCTGGCTCAGCAGCCGGAACCGGTCGCCCACTTCGAGGTCGTTGGAGGAGGCAAAGGAGTCCGCGAGGATCGCCTGCCCCGGGGCAAGGTTGCGAAGCACGGCGGGCCCACCCCGCTTCCACTCGACCTCCAGCGCTTCGCCGATGTTGCGCGTCGGCGCGGTGATCAGGGTCGTGCTGCCGCTGCCGACCAGCTTGGCCTGCACCGAGCGGACGGTGGCGACCGCGGCCACCCCCGGAACCTTGCGCGCCGCCCTCGCCGTCCCGTTCGGGATCGGCGAGAAGCCGTCACTGTTCTGGATCACCAGCCCACCGGCGAAGTTTTCGTCGACGATGGAGGCGACCGAGCTCTTCAGCCCGGCGGCGAAGACGGTGACGAAGGCGACGAGGGCGAGGCCGATCATCAGCGCCGCCGCGGTGACCGCGGTGCGGCTCGGGTTGCGCTGCGAGTTCTCGCGCGCGAGGCGGCCGGTGAGGTGGCGGAGCCGCTCCAGCGGCCAGCCCGCGACGGCGGCCAGTGGCGGCACCAGGCGCGGGCTGAAGAGCGAGACGGCGAGGACGATCGCGACCGCCCCGGCGCCCATCAGGCCGGCCGCGGCCCCCGCCTCGGCGCCGCCGAAGAGGCCGGCCAAGAGCATCGCCAGGCCGGCGAGGCCGAGCAGGATCGAGAACACGAGGTAGAGGACCCTGCGGCGGCGGCTCGGCGGCGGGGCGAACGCGTGCAGGGCGGCGATCGGCGGCACCCGGGTCGAGCGCAGCGCGGGCACCATCGAGGAGACCGCGGTGACGACGACGCCGATCAGCAGCGAGACGACGATCGTGCGCGACTCCATCACGAGCCCGGTGGTGGGCAGGTCGACGCCGAACGCCTTGAGCAGGGCATTCAGCAGCACCGCCATGACGTAGCCCCCGCCGATGCCGACGACCGCGCCGAAGATGCCGATCGCGACCGCCTCGAAGAGGACCGAGGCGAGGATCTGCCGCCTGGAGGCGCCCAGCGTGCGCAGCATCCCGAACTCGGTCACCCGCTGCGCGACCGTGATCGAGAAGGTGTTGAAGATCAGGAAGGCGCCGACGAAGAGGGCGACAAAGCCGAACACCAGCAGCACCGTCTGCAGGAAGCCGAGCCCGTCGCGGATTTCTTCCGAGCCGCGGTCGGCGTTTTCCTGCGCGGTCTCGACCCGGACCGAGGGCGGCATCTTCCGCGCGATCCGCCGTTTCGAGCGTCTCCGCCGAGACGCCCTCCCGGGCGGCGACCGAGATCTGGTCGAAGCGACCGCGCTTGTGGGTGATCGCCTGGGCCTGGGGCAGGGTCAGCTGGGCGATGCTGGTGCCGCCGATGGAGGCGTTGCCGAGCTGGGTGAAGCCGACCAGGCGGTAGGACCTGGCGCGCGCCTGGCTGACGATCGTCAGCTCTTCGCCGAGCTTCAGGTCCGCCCCTTCGGCGGCCGCCTCGTCGAGCGAGGCTTCGGTCGGTCCGCGCGGCGGATGTCCCGCGACGTAGTTGAGCGACTCGAGCCCGTCCGGCAGGGTCGAGGAGATGAACTTGGGATTGAGCTTGGCGCCGACGGCGTCGCCCTCGGAGTCGAAGAAGCCGCCGGGGGTGAAGATCGCGCCGGCGGCCAGGCGCACCCCCGGCGTCTTCTTCACCGTCGGCAGCAGCGCAGCGCTGAACGTCGGCACTTCGCCGTTTTCCTGCTCGACCGGGTTCTCGGCCGTGACCACGACGCTGGTCCCCTTCAGCGACTCGGTGAAGATGTCGTCGAAGGCGGCGAAGATCGTGTCGGTGAGGACGTAGGAGCCGGCGACGAAGGCGACGCCGATCACGACCGCGAAGGTCGTCGCCATCGCCCGTACCTTGCGCGCCCAGAGGCTCTTGACGGCGAGGCCCGTCACGACGCCTAGTCGATCTGCTTCATCAGCTCGATCACGTCGTCGGCCGAGCCGGGCGCGGCGTCGTGGACGATGCGACCGTCGCGCAGCGTGATCAGGCGGTCCGCGTGGGCCGCGGCGGCCGGGTCGTGGGTGACCATGATCACCGTCTGCCCGAACTCGTCGACCGCCTGGCGCAGCAGCCGCAGCACGTCGGCGCTCGCCTTCGAGTCGAGGTTGCCGGTCGGCTCGTCGGCGAAGACGACAGCCGGTTTGGAGACGAGGGCGCGGGCGACGGCGACGCGCTGCTGCTGACCGCCGGAGAGCTCGGATGGCCGGTGAGATGCGGCGGTCCTCGAGCCCGACGGTGCGGACCAGCCGCTCCAGCCACTCGGCGTCGGGCTTGCGGCCGGCGATCGAGAGCGGCAGGACGAGGTTCTCCTCGGCGGTGAGGACCGGCAGCAGGTTGAAGAACTGGAAGACGAAGCCGAGCTTGTTGCGGCGCAGCTCGGTCAACGCCGCGTCGTCGAGACCGGTGATCTCCTCGCCGTCGAGGACGACCGTCCCCGACGTCGGCATGTCGAGGCCGGCGAGGATGTGCATCAGGGTCGACTTGCCCGACCCCGAGGGCCCCATGATCGCGGTGAACCTCCCCCGGGCGAAGCCGGTCGAGACGTCCACCAGCGCGTCCACCGCCGCCTCGCCCTCGCCATAGCGGCGGGAGACGTCCGAGGCGGTCACCACCTGTCCGTTGGCCGTGCTCATTGCCCGCACCGTATCGAGTCGATTGATTGACCCGCCCCGTATCGGTCGCGACGCCTGGACAGCCACCTAATAGCCTGCCCCGGATGGCGCTGGCGGACGAATTCGACGGGTTCCTGGTCGACCTCGACGGGGTGGTCTGGATCGGCCGCGAGACGATCCCGGGAGCGGCCGCTGCGCTGCGCTCGCTGCTGAGCGCCGGCAAGGAGATCGTCTTCGTCACCAACAACCCGGGCAAGCCGGCATCCGAGTACGCGCGGCGCCTGGCGGAGGCGGGGGTCGAGGTCGGCGCGGAGCGCATCGTCACCGCCGGCGAAGCGACCGCGCGGCTGGCGGTGGAGCGCACCGGCAGTGGAGCCACGGCATTTGTGATCGGCGCCCCGGCCTTCCACGAGACGCTCGCCGCCGCCGGCTTGAGGCTGCTCGAGGGCGAGGACGGGCGCGAGGCGGACGTCGTGATCGTCTCCGGCCACCGCGGCTTCGACTACGACGAGCTGCTGACCGCGACGCTCGCGCTGCAGGCTGGGGCGGCGCTCTTCGCCACCAGCCGCGACCCGACCTTGCCGATGCCGGGAGGCGCCTGGCCCGGGACCGGCGCCGTGCTCGCCGCCGTGGAGACCGCGAGCGGTGCGACCGCCGAGATCGGCGGCAAGCCCGAGCCCCACCTGTTCGAGCTGGCTCGCGAGCGGATCGCCGCCGCCGAGCGGGTGGCGATGGTCGGCGACCGGATCTCCTCCGACATCGAGGGCGGCCGGCGGGCCGGGCTGGAGACGATCCTGGTGCTGAGCGGGGCGACGTCGCGCGAGCGGGCGCAGAGCGCCGCTCCGCCCCCCGACCACATCGTCGAGAGCCTCGGCGACCTGCGCTCGTGAGCGCCACCGCGACGGCCCCGCCGCCGGCCGGCGTCCACCGGCCCGGCGCCGCCTTCGCCGGCGTCTTCGCCGTCACCTTCGCCGGCCTGCTCGCGGTCGGCGCCGTGCTGCCGGTCCTGCCGCGCTACGTCCACGGGCCGCTCGACGCCGGCAACGTCGCCGTCGGCGTCGTGATCGGCTCCTACGCGGTGACCGGCCTGCTGCTCCGTCCCGTCGCCGGGCGCCTCGCCGACCACCGCGGCCGCAAGCCGACCGTCCTGCTCGGCTCGGTCCTGGTCGCGGTCGCCGGCTTCCTCTACCTGCTGCCGCTGGGAGTGCCCGGCCTGATCGTCGCCCGGCTCCTGCTCGGCGCCGGCGAGGGGACGGTGTTCACCGCGGGCTCCGCCTGGATCGTCGACATCGCGCCGCCCGAGCGGCGCGGGCGGGTGATCGGCCTCTACGGGCTCGCGGTCTGGTCCGGGCTCAGCATCGGCCCGCTGGTCGGCGAGCTGCTCCTGCACGGCGGCGGCTACACGCTGGTCTGGCTGTTCGCCGGCGCTTCGCCGCTGGTCGGGTGCGCTGATCGCCATGCGCCTCCCCGACCCGTTCCACCCCGCCCCCGCCGCAGACGAGCACCACCCGCTGATCGCCCGCGAGGCGGTGCGGCCGGGCACCGCCCTGGCCCTCGCCTCGCTCGGCTACGCGACGGTCGCCTCCTTCGTCGTCCTCCACCTCGACGCGCGCGGCATCGGCCACGGCGCGGTCGTCTTCGGCGTCTTCGCGACGATGGTCGTCCTCACCCGGCTGGTCGGCGGCGACCTCCCCGACCGGGTGGGGCCGGTTCGCGTGGCGATCGTGGCCGCCGTCGTCGAGGCCGTCGGGCTGGCGACGATCGGCGTCGCCCAGAGCCTCGGCGTGGCGATCGCCGGCGCGCTGGCGATGGGCGCCGCCTTCTCGCTGCTCTACCCCTCGCTTTCGCTGATCGTCGTCAGCCGCGTCCCGGAGACGCGGCGTGGCGCCGCGCTCGGCACCTTCACCGCCTTCTTCGACGCCGGCATCGGCTTCGGCGCGCCGCTGGCCGGCGTGGCGGCGGCGCTGGCCAGCTACGAGGGAGCGTTCCTCTTCTCCGCTGCGATCGCCCTCGTCGCCGCGGCGACGATCGCCCTGACGGTCTCCAGCCGCAGTCGCACAGCCTCAGCCCTGTAACGCCGCCGGATCGGGGCGCTCGGCGATCAGCAGCGCCTGGGCGGCGCGGCCGATGCGGCCGCGCTCGTCGGAGAGGACCGACTCGGCGGTGCCGATGCCGTGCGGCTGCGGCAGGGTGACCGCGTCGACGCAGACCCACTCGCCCTCGGGCATCCGCTCCAGGTGGACGCTGAGGTCGACGTTGATGAAGAGGTAGCGGCTCCAGTCGAGGACGGCGCTGATGCCGTTGCCGACGTCGGCGGCGACCAGCGTCCGCTGCAGCGGCGTCGGCTCCTCCCCGGCCACCAGCCGGCAGCCCATCCGCATCCAGACGGTCGCCGGCCCGGGCTCGAGGAAGCCGCCCCCGACCGACCGCCATTCCATCGCGGTGTGGTAGCCGACGTCCTGCCCGGTCGAGAAGAACTCGGGCTTGCCGCCTCGCTCCGGGCCCGGAGGCGGCGCCGGCGTGGAGACGACGTCGGCCGGGATCTCGATCTTGCCGCTCCGAATCCGCCAGGCCCGGGCCTTCATCAGCTCGCCGGACTCGTCCGCGCAGCGACGCCTCGACCATCTGCACGCTCCGCCCCGGGCGGACGACCTCCGCCTCGACCCGCACCGGCCCGATCGGCACCGGCTTGCAGGATCTCGAAGGTCACCCGCGCGACCTGGAAGCCCTCCGCTCCGTCGACCCGCTCGATCTCCCGCCCGAGCAGCGCCGAGGGCGGCCCGGCGTGCTGCGCCCGGGGGTCCCAAGGCCCCCGCGTCAGCTCGGTAGCCACGTAGCCGTCGCCCGCTGCTTCGTAGAAGGCTTCCTGCATAGCGGCGAATCGTATGGGCGGCGGGGGTCGCCCTCTACGCTTTGCCCATGGAGAAAATCGAGAAGTCAGACGAGGAGTGGCGCGCGGAGCTGACGCCGGAGCAGTACGAGGTGACCCGCGAGGGGGGAACCGAGCGCGCCTTCACCGGGCCTTACTGGGACGAGAAGGGCGAGGGGACGTACCGCTGCGTCTGCTGCGGCACCGAGCTCTTCTCCTCGGGCACCAAGTTCGACTCCGGCACCGGCTGGCCCAGCTTCACCGAGCCGATGAACCTCGAGCACGTCGAGCTGCGACCGGACAACAGCCTGCTGATGCGGCGCACCGAGGTCGTCTGCAAGCACTGCGACGCCCACCTCGGGCACGTCTTCGACGACGGGCCGGGACCGACCGGCCAGCGCTACTGCATCAACGGCTGCGCGCTGAAGTTCGAGGGCGAGTAGTGGGTGTCGAACTGCCTCCCCGAAGCGCTATCCGGCTTCGCCGGTAGCGCCGCGCTTCGGGGAGGCAGCTCGACACCCCCCACCAGCGCCGTCATTTCACGCCGCCGCCGGCTCCCAGGTAGCTGAAGCGAACGGCTAGAGCGACCGCCTCGGTGCGCGTGTCGACCTCGAGCTTGGCGATCGCGTTGCGCACGTGGGTGTGCACCGTCGCCGGGCTGAGGTCGAGGCGCTCGGCGATCTCTTTCACCCGCAGGCCCTCGGCCAACAGCTCGAGGATCTGGCGCTCACGCGGCGAGAGGTCGAGCAGTTTCTCCACCTCGGAGGGCTTGCCGCCGGCGAAGTCGCCGCCGAGGAAGGTGCCGCCGCCGGTCACCGCTTTGACCGCCCGGGCGATGTCCTCGGCCGGGGCCGACTTGAGCACGTAGCCGGAGGCGCCGGCCCGCAGGGCGAGGGCGAGCAGGTCGGGCTGGGCGTGCGCGGTGAAGATGATCACCTTGGTCCGCGGCCTGACCTTGAGCACCTCCTTGGTCGCCTCGATGCCGTCGCGTTTGGGCAGCTCGACGTCGATGATCAGGACGTCGGGCTCGAGTTCCTTGACGACGTCGACGACATCGCGGCCGTTCGCCGCCTCGCCGACGATCTGCAGCGCGTTCGAGTTGGCCATCCGCGACTTGATCGCCTCGCGGACGATCTCGTGGTCGTCACAAAGCACGACGCGCTTGGCGTCGCGAACGCTCGCAGTCATCGACGGTCGATCCTCTCAGGGGCACCATACGAATGCAAAATATTAGGTAGCGTGAAACTGCCTTCCCGATCCTGCCGGTTCTCAATCAGTGCGATCATCGTGCGTCCTACGGCTACAGCCGTGCCGTTCAGGGTGTGGACTGCCTGAAGTGCTTCGTTATCGGCAGGTCGGTACCGACAATTGAGGCGCCGCGCCTGATAATCCGTCGTATTCGAGCAGGAGGTCAGCTCTCGGTAGCGGCTCTGGCTCGGGATCCACGCCTCGCAGTCGTACTTCTTGGCCGCCGGGGCGCCGAGATCGCCGACGGCGACGTTGACGACCCGGTAGGGAATCTCCAGCGCGGTCAGGATGCGCTCCTCGATCGCCAGCAGGCGCTCGTGCTCGGCAGCTGACTCGGACGGCTCGACGAACGAGAACATCTCGACCTTGTCGAACTGGTGGACGCGGAAGATCCCGCGCGTGTCGCGGCCGGCCGCGCCGGCCTCGCGGCGGAAGCAGGGGGAGAAGCCGGCGTAGCGCAGCGGCAGCTGCTCGGCCTCGAGGATCTGGTCGGCGTGCAGCGCGGCGAGCGAGACCTCCGAGGTGCCGACGAGGAAGAGCTCGTCCTTCGGCACCTCGTAGATCTGGTCGCGGTCGCCGGGCAGGAAGCCGGTCCCGTAGAGCGCCTCCTCGCGGACGAGGACCGGCGGCACGACCGGCTCGTGGCCCTCGCCGCGGACGAGCTCGATCGCGAAGCGGACGAGCGCCAGCTCGAGCAGCACCAGGTCGCCCTTCAGGTAGGCGAAGCGCGAGCCGGAGAGGCGCGCCGCCGACTCCATGTCGATCAGGCCCAAGTTGGTGCCGATCTCGAGGTGGTCGCGGGGCTCGAAGTCGAAGCTCGGACGCTCGCCCACCTCGCGCAGGACGACGGCGTCCTCCTCGGTCATCCCGTCGGGCGCATCGGGGTCCGGCAGGTTGGGCAGCGCCGCCGCGACGCGCTCCAGCTCGGCCTCGATCTTCTCCAGCTCGGCCCTGCCAGCCTCGATCCGCTCCTTCAGCGCCCCCACCGCCTCCATCTCCGCGCCGGCCTCCTCGCCGCGCTGCTTCGCCTCGCCGATCTGCTTGGAGAGCGCCTTGCGCTCGGCCTGGGCGCCCTCGATCTCGGGGAGCAGCTCGCGGCGGCGCGTGTCGAGCGCCAGCAGCGCGTCGACTTCGTCGGCGGCGCCGCGGCGCGCCAACGCCGCCTTGATCCGCTCGGGGTCGGAGCGGATCAGCTTCAGGTCGAGCATCGAAGGATCCCGCTAGGGGGAGGAGTTGCCGGGGCGGGGCGTTTCTTCGGCTTCGCTGCCCGCGTACTCGGCGACGAAGCGGGCCAGCGCCTCGGCCTCGTCGCCGACCACGATGTTCTGCGGCATGATCGCCCCGGAGAAGCCGCCGTTCTGGATCGCGAAGAGAGCATCGTCGTAGGTCTCGGTTCGCTGGTCGAGGTTCGGCCCCTGCGTACGCACGCTTCGGTTCCCCGTCCCCTGCGTGCCGGCGGCGCTGAGCGTGTGGCAGCCGCTGCAGTGGGTCGCGAAGAGGACGGCCCCGTTGTAGTTGGGGTCGTCTTCGGAGACCGAGATGCCCTCCTCGCCGAAGCCGCAGGCGGCGAGGGCGAGGGCGGCCACGATGGCCAGAGCTATGGCGGACACAGGTCGCACGCGGCCGGGATCATATTGTCTGGCGTAGATGATGAGTCCGCCCGACCCCGCCAGCTTCCGTGCCGCGATGGGGGCGCTCCCCACCGGGGTCACCGTCGTCAGCGCCGCCGGACCCGGCGGGCCGGCGGGAGCGACGGCCAACGCGGTCTGCTCGCTCTCGATCGAGCCGATGCTGATGCTGGCTTGCCTCGACCGCGGCTCGCGCACGCTGCTGGCCGTGCAGGCCGCCAACCGCTTCGGGGTCAGCGTGCTGCACGCCGGCCAGGAGTCGATCGCCCGCGCCTTCGCCACCAAGGCGCCGGTGGCGGACAAGTGGGACGGGGTCGCCTGGAGCGGCCGCGACGGCATCCCCGCGATCGACGACGCCCTGGTCTTCGTCGCCTGCGACCTGCGCGATGTGATCGCCGGCGGCGACCACGTCATCGTCACCGGCGCGGTGACCGCCCTGGAAGCCGAGTCGGGCGATCCGCTCGTCTTCCACAACGGCGAGTACCGGCCGCTCGGCTGAGGCGGCTTCAGCCGCCGTTGTTGAGGCCGGCCACCGGCTCGCCGATCACGACGTCCGTGCACAGCCCCGGGCCCGGATCGAAGGAGTCGGTGAGGGCACGGCCGGCCGAGGTGCCGCGCAGGATCGGCTCCGGTGCCGGGCCTTTGGCTTTCGGGTCGCGTGGGGGGCGGACGTAGGTGCCGCGGCCGCACTGGATGACGAAGTCGCGCACGCCGTCGCGCGCGTCGATGATGTCGTCGCCGCCGTTGCCGTAGAGCTCGTCCTTGCCGGGCTGGCCGAGCAGGGCGTTTTTGCCGCTGTCGCCGATCAGCACGTCGTAGTCGAAGGAGCCCTCCATGTCCTCGTTCGAGTCGTCGAGGCGGACCGGCTTGCAGCCCCTGCCCATCAGCACGTCGATCCAGGCTTTGTCCTGGGGGAAGGAGATGTAGAGGATGCCGGGGTGGGCCTGGGTCTCGGCGAAGGAGGCGTCGTCGCGCCCTTCGCCGCCGACGATCGCGCCGCCGGCGCAGCCGCCGCCAGCCGCAATCAGGTCGCCGTCGCCTTCGCCGTAGAGGAAGGTCGGGCCCGGCAGGCCGCCGACTAGGCCGTCGGCGCCGTCGGCGCCGTAGAGGCGGTCCGCGCCGGGGCCGGACTCGAGCAGGTCGTCCTCGGGACCCCCCCGGATCGTGTCGTTGCCGAACCCCCCGGCGATGCGGACGTTGGAGGCCGTCTCGAGCGAGCCTTCGACGCGGAAGCTGTCATCGCCGGGGCCGAGGTCGGCCATCACCCAGCGCGCCGGGCCGTCGGCGGCACAGGAGATCCGCTTGGGATCGGCGGGCGCGCGGACGCAGCCGGGGCCGATCGCGACGCCTTTGGCGGCGGCGATGCCGAAGACCTGCGACGCCTCGTCGAAGGCGACGGTGAAGTCGTCGGGTCCGCCGCCGCCGACGATCTGCAGGCCGCCGCCGCTGCCTTTGGCGCGATCGAGCTGGATGTAGGCGGAGGCTTTCGGCGGAGCTTCCTTGCCGCACGAGACTGTGCGGCCCTTGGCGCCGGTGCAGCCGTCGCTGCCCTGGCCGCCGACCAGCTCGTCGGCCCCTCCCCCGCCACGCAGCGTGTCGTCGCCCGGCCCGCCATTGATGCGGTTGGCGCTCTTGCTGCCGATCAGCGTGTCGCGGAAGGCCGAGCCTTCGATGTCCTCGAGGCGGAAGAGGCGGTCGTGGCCGTCGCCGCGGGCCTTGTGCCTGGCGAGCGAGACCCATACCCCGCTGCCCTTGCCGCCGGCGACCTTGGTCGCGAAGGAGGCGATGTCGCCGCTGCCAGGCCCACCGTCCATGCGGTCGTAGCCGTAGTCGCCGTGGACGAGGTCGAAGTCGCCGGGGCCGCCGCTGATCGTGTCGATGCCGAGGCTGCCGGCTACCTCGTCGGCGTCGCCGGTGCCGCCGACGACCTTGTCGTCGCCGAGGTCGCCGATCGCCCGGTCGGTGCCGGCGCCGCCGTCGACCTCGTCGTTGCCGCGGCCGCCGTGGATCAGGTCGCCGCCGCCACCGCCGCAGACGAGGTCGTTGCCGAGGCTGCTGGCAAGCACGTCGTCCCCGGGGCCGCCCCAGATCACGTCGCGTTCCGGCGTGCCGTGCAGATCGTCGTCCCCGTCGGTGCCGACGATCTCCGCCTGCCGCCCATGACAGCGCGGCGGCTCTTCCTCCTCGACCGGCGCCGCGGCGATGAAGACGAGCGCCGCCAGGATCGCCGCGCCGGCGAGTGCGAATCCCCTGCCCGTAGTCCTCACCGGAGCAGGGTACCGGGGTGCGGCGGACGTGCCTAGGACTGGGTCATGAAGAGGGTGAGAAAGCCGATGGCCAGAGTGACAATCAACGCGCGATTCGAAAAGGCGAGCGACTTGGCCAGGTCGACGAAGTTCTGGTTGAGCTTGTCCATTTGAGACTCCACGCGAGCCATTCGCTGCTCTAGCTCACCGGAGCGGCGATTCCCTTCGTCGAGGCGGTCGGCGACGAGCTCGAAGCGTTCATCGACAAGCTGAAAGCGTTCGTCCACGCGCCTGTCAGCGTGGTCCAAGCGTTCGACTACCTGCCTTTCGAACCGGTCGAAACGCTCGTCGACGTGCTTTTCGAACCGACCGGCGCGCTCGTCGGCATGCTTGAAGCCATCCTCGACCTTCTGGTTCAGGTAGTCGAGGCGGTCGTCGGTCCAGCTCTCCCTCATGGCCTCCATCCTGCCATTGTCTCAGACAAAATGTCACATGTGGGTCACAGAAATGCAAAATCTCTGTGCAGATGACCCTCAGTCCAGATTGATCATCACGTGCTTGATCTCGGTGTAGTCCTCGAGCGCGTAGACGGACAGGTCCTTGCCGTAGCCGGACTCCTTGTAACCGCCGTGGGGCATCTCGGAGACGAGCGGGATGTGGTCGTTGATCCAGACGCAGCCGAAGCGCAGGGCGTTGGCGACGCGCATGGCGCGGCCGACGTCCCGCGTCCAGACCGAGGAGGCGAGGCCGTAGCGGGTGCCGTTTGCCCACTCGATCGCCTTCGCCTCGTCGGTGAAGGGCTGCACGGTGATCACCGGGCCGAAGATCTCATCCTGGATCATCTCGTCGCTCTGCTCGAGCCCGGCGACCACCGCCGGCTCGAGGAAGTAGCCGGGCAGGTCGGGCTCGGCGCCCCCGGTGACGACCTCGGCGTTGCCGGGCCTGCGCTCGAGGAAGCCCTCGACCCGCTCGCGCTGTCGCTGGGAGTTGAGCGGACCGAGGGTGGTGTCGGCGGACATCGTGTCGCCGAGCACCAAGCCTTTCGCTTCGCCGGCGAGGCCGTTGACGACGTCGTCGTAGACCCCTTTCGAGGCGAGCACGCGGGTCGCCGCAGTGCAGTCCTGGCCGGCGTTGTAGTAGCCGGTGCCGGCGATCGTCTCCAGCGCGGTCTCCATCTCGACGTCGTCGAAGACGATCACCGGCGCCTTGCCACCGAGCTCCAGGTGAACGCGCTTGAGCGTGTCGGCAGCCGCCTTGGCGATCCCCTTGCCGGTCGGCGGCGAGCCGGTCAGGCAGACCATCTCGACGTCGGGGTGGTTGACCAGCTCGACCCCGGTCGGCTCGCCGTGGCCGCCGATGACGTTGAGGACCCCGGGCGGCAGCAGGTCGGCGCACCACTCGGCGAAGAGCAGCGTGGTGAGCGGCGTGGTCTCGGCTGGCTTGAGGACGACCGTGTTGCCGGCGCCGAGCGCCGGGCCGATCTTCCAGATCGCCATCATCAGCGGGTAGTTCCAGGGCGTGATCTGGCCGACCACGCCGACCGGCTCGCGGCGGATGAAGGAGGTGTGGCCCTCCATGTACTCGCCCGCGGCGCGGCCCTCCATGCAGCGAGCGGCGCCGGCGAAGAAGCGCAGCTGATCGGCCATCACCGGGACTTCGTCCTCGAGCACGGCGCTGCGCGGCTTGCCGGCATCGGCCGCTTCGAGGTCGGCGATCTCGTCTCCCTTCTCCTCGACCAGGTCGGCGATCCGCAGCAGCGCCCGCGCCCGTTCGCCCGGCGGCGTCGCCGCCCAGCCCTCGAAGGCGCCCTTGGCCGCGGCGACGGCGGCGTCGACGTCGGCCTTGGTCGAGAGCGGCGCCTCGGCGATCGCCTCGCCGGTCGCCGGGTTGAGCACGTCCTCCATCCCACCCTCGGCCGGCTCGACCGCCTTGCCGCCGATGAAGTTCTTCAGCCTGGTCTTTGCCGCCGTCGCCATCACTTCACCTCCGTTTTGCGGGTTGCAGTCCCCGCCCCGTCGTCGCGCGGTTCCCTGGTCAAGCCATTCGTGACCGAAGAACCACGCGATGGGCTGGAGTCGACATCCAAAGCCTCCTCCAAGGGGACGCTCGGCATCCCGACCGCCTCGGCGACCGCCGGGTGGATCACTTGGCCGGCAGCCACGTTGACTCCGGGCCGCAGGCCCGGGTCGCGCCGGATCGCCCCCTCGACGCCGCGGTCGGCGAGGGCGATCGCGTAGGGGAGGGTGGCGTTGGTGAGCGCGTGGGTGGCGGTGATCGGGACCGCGCCGGGCATGTTGGCGACGCAGTAGTGGGTGATCCCGTCGACCTCGAAGGTCGGGTCGTGGTGGGTGGTCGGGTGCGAGGTCTCGAAGCAGCCGCCCTGGTCGATCGCGACGTCGACCAGCACCGCGCCGGGCTTCATCAGCGCCAGCTGCTCGCGCCGCACCACATAGGGGGCGCGGGCGCCGTGGACGAGCACGGCGCCGATCACAAGATCCGCCCGGGGCAGCATCTCCTCGACCGCGAGGGTGGTCGAGTAGACGGTCGAGCAGGCGCCGGAGAAGGCGACGTCGAGATCGCGCAGACGGTCGACCGACTTGTCGTAGACGAAGACGTCGGCCTGCATGCCGATCGCGACCGTGGCGGCGTTCATGCCGACCACGCCGCCGCCGATCACCATCACGTTCGCCGCCGCGACGCCGGGCACGCCGCCGAGCAGGATGCCCCGCCCACCGAGCGGCTTCTCCAGCATGAAGGCGCCGGCCTGGGTCGCGATCTTGCCGGCGATCTCGCTCATCGGCGCCAGCAGCGGCAGCCGCCCGTGCGCGTCCTCGACCGTCTCGTAGGCGACGCAGGTGGCGCCCGAGCCGCAGAGGCCGCGCGTCTGCTCCGGATCGGGCGCGAGGTGGAGGTAGGTGAAGAGGAGCTGGCCGCGCCGCAGCATCTCGATCTCCGGCGCCTGCGGCTCCTTCACCTTGAGCACCATCCCGGCCTCGGCGAAGACGGTCGGCCGCGCTGGGGACGACGCGAGCCCCCTGTAACTCGAATTCGGCATCGGAGATCGCGCTGCCCGCGCCGGCACCGGCCTCGACCAGCACCAGGTGGCCGTGCTCGACCATCTCCCGCACCCCGGCCGGGGTGATCGCGACGCGGTACTCGTCCGGCTTGATCTCCTTGGGGACGCCGACGATCATCGCCGGCTCACACTCCCACCAGCTCGCGCGCCCGCAGCGCCAGCCAGAACTCGATCCGGTCGTGGGCGCGGGAGAGGTCGCGGCCGGTCAGCTCTTCGACCTTGCGCATCCGGTAGCGCAGCGTGTGGCGGTGGCAGTAGACCTCGCGGGCGGCCCGCTCCCACTGGCCGTTCTGCTCGATGAAGGCCTCCAGCGAGCGCAGCAGCTCGCCGCCGTACTCCTCGTCGCCGGACTCGATCGGGCCGAGGACGCTGTCGCAGTAGAGCGTCAGCGCCTCGTCGTCCTGGATCGAGAGCAGCAGGGTGAAGGCGCCGAGGTCGCGCCAGGACGCCACTTCGGGCTCGCTGCCGTTCTCCGAGAATGCGGTCGCCTCCAGAGCGCAGCGGGCCTCGTGGAAGGAGTGGCGCAGCTCCTCCGGCGGTGCCGGGCGGCTGGCCGCGGCGCGTACCGAGCCGCGCTCTTTGACCAGTGCCCGTCGCGCTTCCGAGGCGAGGTCGACAGGGTCGCGATCGGCGGCGTCGACGACGGCGCAGAGCAGCTCGCGGCTGCCGCTGGAGTGCGGGGCGACGACCGCCGGGCAGGCGTCCGCGGCGAGCGCCCGCTCCAGCGCCGGCTCGGCGGCGGCCGGATCGTCGAGGTCGAAGACGAGGACGGCTGCCTCGTCGCCGATGCCGAAGGGCTCGAGGCGGCGGCGCAACTCGGAGGGATCGAGGCGCCCGCCCAGGGCGCCGGCGAGGACGTCGCCGGCGAGGCGGCGCTCGGTCTCGCGGGCGACGCGACGGCGCATCAGCTCGAGCGCGACGACGGCGACCGCCTGTTGCAGGATCAGCCGCTCGAAGTCGCCCAGCCCGCCCGAGTCGCGGACGATCACCACCCAGGCCTGGGGCGGGCCCCCACCGGGTGAGATCACCGGGTGGGCTAGAGCCCGGCCCGCCACAGATGGATGCGTGGGGACGAAGGGGTGCCCGTCGGCGGTGTGGGCGAGCGCTTCGTCGCGGATCGCGTTGACCGCCTCGGCGGAGAGCTGGCGGCGGAAACCGCGCCCGGCCAGGCGCTCGCCGCGGCCGTTGAGGATCGCCACCGTGCCGCCGACGGCGGAGGCGATCGTCGCCACGATCTCCTCCAGGCCGCGCTCTTCCAGCACCAGCCGCTCGAGCCGGCGCTGTACCGCGATGCCGCGCTGGAGGACCTCGTACTGCTCGTTGACGAGACGGGCGAAGGCCTTCTCGGTGATCGCGATGAACGGAGTCGAGTAGGGCACCTCGAAGAGCGGGAAGTCGCGTTTCTTCGCCTCCTCGAGCAGCGCTTTCGGCAGTTTCTTGTGGTTGAAGCCAGTGCCGAAGCCCAGTCCGGCGAGGTTGTGCTCAGCGAGCAGGCGGATATATGTGCGCTGCTTGGCGGCGCTGTCGAGGGGGATGCCGGTGGTCAGCATCAGCTCGCCGCCGGAGAGCCACGGGGTCGGGTCGGCCAGCTCGGAGATGTGGATCCAGCGCACCGGCGCCTCGGCTGCGCGAGTGCCGGCCGCCAAGTCGAGGCCGACCTCGTCGAGCAGGCTCTGGACGGTGAGCATCGGCGCGCCTATCTTCGGACCCGCTCCCAGGCGTCGCTGAGTACGCCGTGCAGCACGTCATGGATCTCCTCGAACTGCTCCGTGTCGGCGATCAGCGGCGGCGCCAGCTGGATCACCGGGTCGCCGCGGTCGTCGGCGCGGCAGATCAGGCCGCGCCGGTAGAGCTCGCCGGAGAGGTAGCCGCGCAGCAGATCCTCCGCCTCCTCGTCGTCGAAGCTCTCCTTGGTCTCCTTGTCCTTGACCAGCTCGATCGCCTGGAAGAAGCCGGCACCGCGCACGTCGCCGACGATCGGCAGGTCGTGCAGCGACTCCAGCATCTGGCGGAACTCGCCCTCCTTGGCGAGCACGTGGCCGCAGAGGTCCTCGCGCTCGAAGACGTCGAGGTTGGCCGTCGCCACCGCGGAGGCGACGGGGTGGCCGGCAAAGGTGAAGCCGTGGGCGAAGGACTCGTCGCCCTGCATGAACGGCTCGGCGACCCGATCGGAGGCGATCACGGCGCCCATCGGCGCGTAGGCCGAGGTCAGCGCCTTAGCGATCGTGACGATGTCCGGCACGTAGCCGAAGCGTTCGCAGCCGAACCAGTGGCCGAGGCGGCCCCAGGCGCAGATCACCTCGTCGGAGATCATCAGCACGTCGTAGCGGTCGCAGATCTCGCGCACCCGCTCGAAGTAGCCGTCGGGCGGGACGAAGCAACCGCCGGCGTTCTGGACCGGCTCGAGGATCACCGCGGCGACGGTCTCCGGGCCCTCGAACACGATCCGCTCCTCGATCGCGTCAGCGGCCCAGAGCGGGTGGCGATCCTCCGGCCAGCGGTAGACGTTGGTGTTGGGGACGTGGCAGCCGCCCGGGGTGAGCGGCTCGAACTGCGAGCGCAGCTCGGTGATGCCGGTGACGGAGAGAGCGCCGAGCGAGGTGCCGTGGTAGGCGATCTCACGCGCGATCGTCTTGTGCTTCTGGCCTTTGCCCCGCATGCGGTGGTAGTTGCGCGCCAGCTTCAGCGCCGACTCGACCGCCTCCGAGCCACCCGAGGTGAAGAAGACGCGGTTGAGGTCGCCGGGGGCGAGCGAGGCGATCCGCGCCGCCAGCTCGATCGCGCGCGGGTGAGCGTAGCTCCACAGCGTGTAGAAGTCGAGCTCCTCGACTTGGCGGGCGGCCGCCTCGCCGAGTTCGGTGCGTCCGTGGCCGGCGTTGACGCAGAAGAGGGCGGAGAGGCCGTCGAGGTAGCGGTTGCCGTGGTCGTCGTAGACGTAGCAGCCGTCGCCGCGGGCGATGATCGGGATCTCGTGGTCGGGGCCGTAGGAACCCATCCGCGAGAAGTGCATCCAGAGGTGCCGCATGGCCAGCTGTTGGAGGCTGGTGTCGACTTTCCCAGTCGAGTGCGACGCGATGGCCATGCGTTTGCTCCTCTCGTCCTACGACGTTCTGGACAAAGCTAGCTCTCTTAACTCTCGCAATCAAGTGTTCATTGGGTCAAGCAAATCGAGAGCACTTGTACGGATCGTCTAAGGCCAGACGGAAAGATTAGGACATTTGCCACTTGTGCAAGACGGAGCGTACGCCGTACCGTCGTCGCATGGCGAGCGCGCCGAGCCACGTCGACAAGGGCCTGAAGAAGGATGCGATCGGCTTCAGCGACGGCCTGACGATCGCGCTCGCCTCGACCGCGCCGGCCTACTCGTTGGCGGCGGTGATCGGCTCGATCGTCGTCATCGTCGGCTTCCAGGCGCCGGCGGCGCTGCTGGTCTCCTTCGTGCCGATGTTCTTCATCGCCGCGGCCTTCTACTACATGAACCGCGCCGACCAGGACTGCGGCACCAGCTTCTCCTGGGTGACGCGGGCGATCGGCCCGCAGAGCGGCTGGATCACCGGCTGGGCGATCTGCGTCACCGGAATCCTCGTCGTCGGCTCGCTGGCCGACGTCGCCGCCTACTCGTTCTTCGATCTGATCGGCGCCGACTCGCTGGTCGAAAGCACGCTCTGGGTGACCCTGCTGGCGCTGGCCCTGATCGCCGTGATGACGACGATCTGCGTGCTCGGCACGGAGCTATCCGCCCATCTGCAGAAGGGCCTGATGCTGCTCCAGATCGGGCCGTTGCTGCTGTTCGCCGGCGTCGCCCTCTACAAGGTCTGGGCCGGCGAGGGCCCGGCCGCAGCCGTCGATCCCTCGCTCTCCTGGTTCAACCCGTTCGCGATCGGCAGCGGCGGAGCACTGACCGGGGCGCTGCTGCTCGGCGTCTTCATCTACTGGGGCTGGGAGAGCGCGGTCAACCTCAACGAGGAGACCGAAGGGTCCGCCACCGCTCCCGGCCTGGCCGGCCTGATCAGCACCGTCCTCCTCCTCGTCACCTACCTGGGCGTCGCCACCGCTCTGGTCGCCTGGCAGGGCATCGCCGGGGCGGAGAAATTCGAAGACAACGAGGAAATCCTCTCCGCCTACGCAACCGGTGTCCTCGGCGACCCGCTCGGCAACCTCGTCCTGCTCGCAGTCGTCGTCTCGGCACTCGCCTCGACCCAGACGACGATCCTGCCCGCCGCCCGCACCTCGCTCTCGATGGCCCGCGCGGAGGCGATGCCCTCAGCGCTGGGAGAGGTCAGCGCCCGCTACTTCACGCCGGTCGTCTCCACGGTCGCGATCGGCGTCCTCGCCGTCGTCTGGTACCTGCCCTCGAAGCTGATCAGCGAAAACTTCCTCTTCGACTCGCTCTCGGCGCTGGCGCTGATGATCGCCTTCTACTACGCCTTCACCGGGATCGCCTGCGCCGTCTACTACCGGCGCGAGCTGCGCCGCTCGGTCAAAGACTTCCTCTTCGTCGGCGTCGCCCCCGTGATCGGCGCGCTGCTGCTCGGCTACCTCTTCGTCAAAGCGCTGATCGACTACTCCGACCCAGCCAACTCCTATACCGGCGCCTCCTGGTTCGGGGTGGCGCCTCCGGCGGTGATCGGCGTCGGCTTCCTGGTCCTCGGCGTGGTCTTTCTCCTCGCCTGGCGGCGGCACCGGCGCGAACCGTTCTTCCTCCGCCGCCGCGAAGTCGCGCCAGCCGGACTACTGGACTCGCTACCTTCTGAAGTGGCTCTAGATAGCCATGGAGAAGAGCATGAAGAGCAGTACGCCGAGCGTTGACCTGCGTAGCGTCACCAAGCGCTTCGGCGAACTCGTAGCCGTTGACGATCTGAGCCTCTCGCTGACCGGCGGCGAGTTCTTCACCCTGCTCGGCCCCAGCGGCTGCGGCAAGACGACGACGCTGCGGATGGTCGCCGGCTTCGAGCAGCCGAGCGAGGGGGAGATCCGGATCGAGGGCGCCGACGTGGCGGGACTGCCGCCGCACAAGCGGCCGACCAACACCGTCTTCCAGAGCTACGCCCTCTTCCCCCACATGAGCGTCGAGGACAACGTCGCCTTCGGGCTGAAGCGCAAGCGGGTGCCGAAGGGGGGGATCGGCCGGCGGGTGGCGGCGGAGCTGGAGCGGGTCGGCCTCAGCACCGAGGCGCAGCGCCGTCCGGCGCAGCTCTCCGGCGGCCAGCAGCAGCGGGTGGCGCTGGCGCGGGCGCTGGTCAACCTGCCCAAGGTGCTGCTGCTCGACGAGCCGCTCGGGGCGCTCGACCTGAAGCTGCGCAAGGGCCTGCAGATCGAGCTGAAGCGGATCCAGCGCGAGGTCGGGATCACCTTCGTCTACGTCACCCACGACCAGGAGGAGGCGCTGACGATGAGCGACCGGATCGCGGTGATGAACCGCGGCCGGGTCGAGCAGGTCGCCGACCCAGAGGGGGTCTACGAGCGCCCCGCCACGACCTTCGTCGCCGGCTTCATCGGCGTCTCCAACCTGATGCCGGCGTCGATCTCCGGGCCCGGCGAGGTGCGCCTCGACCACGGGCCAACGCTGCGGGTGTCGACGGAGTCGCTGGCGCCCGGCGAGTACTGCAATGCCGTGGTGCGGCCGGAGAAGCTGCGGATCGAGCCGCTCGGCGCAGGGGGAGCGGCGGGCTCGAACGGGCTGCCGCGGGTCGAGGGCGTGATCGAGAGCTCGGTCTACCTGGGGACCGCGACCCAGATCGTCGTCGACCTCGGCGGCGATGTGCACATGACGGTCCTCGTCCCCAACGCGAGCGAGTCCGAACGACAGCGGCTGCCGGGCGGAGGGGCGCGGGTGGCGCTGAGCTGGGAGCCCGAGCACACGCACCTGGTGCGCGAGTCGAGTGCTCTCGACCTGGGTAGGGACAACGGTGGGACTAGCCGGGGGGCGCCCGACACGGAGCTCGAGGCAGCGAAAAGAGGGTGAGTGAGATGAAGAGCAGAGCAACGCAATCGAGAAGTTGGGCGCTGGCGGTCGCCGCGGCTATCGCGGTGCTTGCCCTCGCCCTCGGCCTCGCCGCTTGCGGCGACGACACGGTCGGTGGCGGAAGCAACGGCGAGGTGACGACGGCGAAAGGTGGCACGGCCAGCGGTGAGCTGACGTTCTCCAACTGGCCCGGCTACATCGACCCGGGCCCACAAGGAACCGTCGCCGAGTTCGAAGACAAAACCGGCGTCAACGTCGACTACATCGAAGACATCAACTCAAACGACGGCTTCTTCGGCAAGCTCCAGCCGCAGCTGGAACAGGGCGAAGCGGGCGGACGAAGCCTCTTCGTCGTCGCCGACTACATGGCAAAGCAGATGTATGACCTCGGCTACCTGGAGGAGATAGACCACAGCGACCTGCCAACGGTCTTCAAAACCCTGTTGCCGAGCCTCCAGAGCCCGGAATTCGACCCCGACCGCAAGTTCTCGGTGCCATGGCAGGGCGGCATGACCGGGATCTGGGTCGACACCGCGAAGGCCCCTGATATCCGCTCGGTCAACGATCTCTTCGACCCGAAATACAAGGGCAAAGTCACGATGTTGGAAGAACTGCGGGAAACGCCGGCGCTGGTGTTGCTCGCCGAAGGGATCGACCCCGCCGACGCCAGCGCTGAGCAGTGGCTCAACGCGATCGACAAACTCAAGGCAGCCTCCGACTCCGGTCAGATCAGGAGGTTCACCGGCAACGAGTACACCGAGGACCTGACCGCCGGCAACATCGTCGCGGCGATCGGTTGGTCCGGCGACGCCTCGCTGATCGAAAACGAGAACGCCGAATGGCGGATGCCGACCGAGGGTTGCACCCAGTGGATGGAAAACATGGTGATCCCGGTGGGCGCTCCCAACACCGCCGCGGCGCTTGCCTGGATGGACTTCGTCTACCAACCGGAGGTGGCAGTCGACATCACCGAATACGTCGAATACATCTCACCGGTGCAGGGCGTCAAAGAGCTGCTCGAAAAACGGGGGTCGGAACTCGCCGAGAGCGAGATCGTCTTCCCCACCCCGCAGTTCACCCGCAAATGCACGGGCCAGACCACGCCGCCGGAGTTCGAACGGGTCAATGAAGCGTGGCAGGACGTTCTGACCGGATGATCGGTTGAGTCGATGAGCTGGAAGCAGCGCCTCGTCCCCTACTGGCTCTTGGGGCCGGGCCTGCTCTGGCTCATCGTCTTCTTCGTCGTGCCCATGTACTTCATGGGCGAACTGGCGCTCCGCTCCGGCACGCTGACCACCGGCTTCACCTTCAGCTGGGAGTGGGCGAACTTCCCGGATGCCCTCTCCGGCCACACCGAGCAGATCATCCGCTCCTTCTTCTACGCGGGCACGGCGACGCTGCTGGCTCTGTTGATCTCCTACCCGCTCGCCTACGCGATCGCTTTCCGCGCCGGCCGCTTCAAACTGCTGCTGCTGTTCGCGGTGATCGCGCCCTTTTTCACCACCTACCTGATCCGCACGATCGCCTGGAAAACGATCCTCAGCGACGACAGCCCACTGGTCAGTGTCCTGCAGACGCTGGCGCTGGTGCCGCAGGACGGGCGCGTGCTCGCCACCTCGGGGGCGGTGATCGCCGGGCTCACCTACAACTTCCTCCCCTTCATGGTCCTGCCGCTCTACGCCAATCTGGAGCGGCTCGACTTAAGCCTGGTCGAGGCCGCGAAGGACCTCTACTCCTCTTCGCGCCAGGCCTTCCTCAAAGTGACCCTGCCGCTGACCATGCCGGGGATCGTCGCCGGGGTCCTGCTCACCTTCATCCCCGCCTTCGGCGACTACATCAACGCCCAGATCCTCGGCAGTCCACAGCAGTCGATGATCGGCAACGTGATTCAGGGTCTCTACCTCACCCAGCGCGACTACCCCGAGGCGGCGGCACTCTCCTTCCTGATGATGGCGCTGATCCTCGCCGTGGTGGTCATCTACATCCGCTTCGCCGGCACCAGCGCCTTCATGGGCGAGGAACCCGAGGAGAGGCGCGCCTGATGACCTTCGCCGGACGTGCATGGACCTGGCTGCGCGGCAACGCGCTGCCGATCTACGCCGGCCTTGCCGTCGCCTACATGCTGATCCCGATCGTCGTCATCGCCGTCTTCTCCTTCGGCGACACTCCAAAAGACAAACTCACCTTCGGGCTCAATGACGGCTTCACGTTGGAGTACTGGCGCACCGTCTTCTCGAACTCGCAGCTGAACGAAGCTTTCACCACCAGCATCCGCCTCGCCGCCCTCTCGACGCTGATCTCGACCGCGATCGGGACGCTGATGGCGATCGCGCTCGTCAGGCACAGGTTCTGGGGGCGGCGGGCGGCGAACCTGCTGATCGTGATCCCGATGGCGACGCCAGAGGTGGTGATCGGCGCCTCGCTGCTCTCGATGTTCATCTACGCCTCGTTCGCGCTCGGCTTCACGACGCTGCTGATCGCCCACGTGATGTTCTCGATCAGCTTCGTGGTGGTCGTCGTGCGCTCGCGATTGATCGGCTTCGATCGCCACCTCGAGGAGGCGGCGGCGGACCTCGGGGCGACGCCCCTGGCAACCTTCCGCACCGTCACTCTGCCGTTGCTGGCGCCGGGCATCGTCGCCGCGGCGCTGCTCGCCTTCGCCCTCTCGATCGACGACTTCGTCATCTCCAACTTCAACTCGGGGACGACGGTGACCTTCCCGCTCTACGTCTACGGGGTCAGCCTGCGCGGCATCCCGGTTCAGGTCAACGTGCTGGCGACGATGCTGTTCGCCGTCACGGTGATCGCGGTGGTGCTCGTGCTCTGGCAGCAGCGTCGCGCCGAGCGGATGGCGGCGGTGCGCCCCGAGCCCGAAGTCGCGCGACCGGTGACGGCATGACTACGCTCGTCGAGGTCGTGACGACTCTCGCCAACTACATCGACGGCGGCTGGCGCCCCGTGGACGGGGTCGACACGCTCGACGACGTCGACCCGGCGACCGGCGAGGTGACGGCACTGGTGCCGCTCTCCGGGGCGAAGCAGGTTCGCGAGGCGGTCGAAGCGGCGCGGGCGGCGCAACCCGCCTGGCGCGAGGTGCCGCCGCAGCGGCGGGCGCGGGCGCTGCTGGCGCTGCGCGAGGAGCTGCTGCGCCGCCGCGAGGAGCTGGTGGCGCTGGTCACCGCCGACATGGGCAAGACGCTGGCCGACGCCGACGGCGAGGTCGGCCGCGGGATCGAGTCGGTCGAGTCGGCGGCGGCGATCCCCCACCTGCTCAAGGGCGAGACGCTGGAGGGCGTCGCGGCGGGGGTCGACGTCGAGCTGGTGCGCCAGCCGGTCGGCGTCGTGGCGGCGATCACGCCGTTCAACTTCCCGGCGATGATCCCGCTCTGGTTCCTCCCCTACGCGATCGCCTGCGGCAACGCCTTCGTCCTCAAGCCCTCCGAGCAGGACCCGCGCCCGGCGGCGCTGATCGTGGAGATCGTCGACTCGATCGAGGAGATCCCGGCCGGCGTCGTCAACCTCGTCCACGGCGGGCGCGACGCCGTCAGCGCGATCCTCGCCGACCCGGGCATCGACGCGGTCTCCTTCGTCGGCCGGGCGGAGACGGCACGGATCGTCGCCGAAGGCGCCGCCGGCACCGGCAAGCGGGTGCAGGCACTGGGCGGCGCCAAGAACTCGTTGGTGGTGATGCCCGACGCAGACCTGGAGGAGGCGACGCCGGCGATCATGGGCTCCGCCTTCGGCGCTGCCGGGCAGCGCTGCCTCGCCGGCTCGGTCTGCGTCGTCGTCGGCGATGAAATCCGGCAGGAAGAGGTGCGCGAGGCGCTGATCGCCGCGGCCTCCGAGCTGAGCGTCGGGCTCGGCGCCGATCCGGCCACCGACGTCTGCCCGATGGTCTCCGCCGCCGCCCGCGAGAAGATCGCCGAGGCGATCGGGCACGCCGACGGGAACGGCGCAGAGCTATTGCTCGACGGGCGCGGCGATGCAGGGCCAGCCGGCACTCACCTCGGTCCGACGATCGCCGCCGTCGACGACCACGAGTCGGAGCTCGCCCGCGACGAGCTCTTCGGCCCGCTGCTGACGGTGGTCGAGGTGGCCGACCTGGACGATGCCCTCAGCTTCCTCAACGGCTCCCGCTACGGCAACGCCGGCGCGATCTTCACCCGCTCGGGCGATGCGGCACGACGCTACCGCTACGGCGCGGAAGCGGGGATGCTCGGCGTCAACGTCGGCGTCCCCGCCCCGGTCGCCTGGTTCCCGTTCTCAGGCTGGAACGACTCGATGGACGGCGACCTTCACGCCAACGGCACGGACGCCGTCGACTTCTACACGCGGAAAAAGGTCGTCACCAGCAGGTGGTGAGGAAGGCGGGAGTCGTCTCGCCGGGTGCCCACCACCGCCTTCGGCGGTGGGATCTGGTGCCGCTTCGCGGCGGGGGCCACCCTGCCGGGGCCGCTTCGCGAGGCATCGTCGAGACGACTCCCGCCTTCCTGACTACCGGCCGATGTGGAAGCCGATCAGCTCGGGGATGCGGGAGATCGCCTTGCTGAGGTAGCTGGGGGAACGGTTTTCGGCCTCGGCGCGCTCCTTATCCATGATCGCCTGGCGGATGAGGTTGCCGCCCAGCCAGTGGAAGGGCTCGGGGGGGACTCGCTGCGGGGTCGGGTCGACGATGGGGAGGCGGCTGTGCTCGTCGCGGCGGTCGAGTGCCAAAGAGGCGAGGGTGCGGCCGACCATGTAGGAGGGGCCGACGCCGTTGCCGGTGTAGCCGGCGGCGGCGAAGGTGCGGCTGCCGCGGAGAGGGACGACGAGCGGGAGGTGGGTGGGGGAGACGTCGATTGGGCCGCCCCAGGCGTGGGTGATGCGGCGACCCGCCAGGCCCGGGAAGTAGGCGTGCAGCCGCTCTGCGGCGAGCGCGGCGACCTCGGGGTCGACCTCGACCCGACCTCGCAGGCGCCCGCCGAAGGCGATCCGCCCGCCGCCGAGGCCGAAGGCGATCCGCCCGTCGGGGGTGGTGCGGAAGTAGTGCAGCATCGTGCGGCAGTCGGTGATGCACTCGTCCCCGGTCCAGCCGACCTCCTCGAGCAGCTCCGGGACCGGCTCGGTGAGGACGATGTGCGAGGAGGTGACGGTGAGCGCGTCGCGCAAGGGTCCGCGGGAGGCTTTCGCCGCGCCGCCGATCGCGACGATCGCGGCGCCGGCCCGAACGGCACCCGAGTCGGTCCGTGCCTCGACCCCAGCGGGAGAGTCATGCAGGCGGCGCGCCGGGGAGCGCTCGTAGATCTCGACCCCCGCCGCGAGGAGACGTTCGCGCAATCCGGACGCCAGCCGCGCCGGCTGCACGGTCGCAGCGTCGGGATAGAAGGCGCCGCCGCGAAAGGCGGGCGAGGAGCAGCGGGCGGCGACATCGGCGGGGCTCAGCGGCTGCACGCAGTCCTCCCCCAGCTCGCGGCACGCCGCCTGGGGCTCGTCCCAGACCCGGTCGTGAGCGGGTGCGGTCGAAACCTGCAGGTAGCCACCGCGCCGGAACCAGGCGTCGACGCCCTCGTCGCGGCAGAAGACCTCGACCCCGCCGATCGCGTCGCGGGCGGCGTGGGCGACGGCCAGGGCCGCCTCGTCCCCCCAGCGCCGCCGCATGTTCGGCAGCGAGAACCACATCGAGTTGCAGAACCCCCCGTTCCGGCCGCTGGGGCCCCGCCCGCAGACGTCAGCCTCGAGCAGAGCCACCTTCGCCTCGGGCTCCAGCGCCTTGATCTGCCAGGCGGCCCACATCCCCGTGTACCCCCCGCCGATCACGACCGCATCGACACTCCGCTCCCCCACCAGCTCGGGCCTAGGAGCGACGTCGCCCGCCTCCTCCAGCCAGTACCCGTGAGCCGTGTGCTTCATCCCGGTCCGAGCATAGACTCAGCCCATGGCCACTTTTGACCTGCTCTCCGGCCTGCCGCTGGAGATCGAGGGCTACGAGCTGCAGGGGCTGGAGCTGCAGATCCCCGGCTTCGAACGGCTCTCGACCGTGATCCACATCTGGGGCGGCGGCGAGGACGGGCTCGGCGAGGACGTCACCTACGACGCGCTCGACCACGTCGCCCTGCAGGACGCAGGCCCGTCGCTCGACCTGACCGGATACTCGACGCTGGGCGAGTTCTGCGAGTTCATGGGCGGCGTCGACACCTTCCCGGCCGAGCCCCAGCGCGACGTCTCCCGTCGCTACCGGCGCTGGGCCTTCGAGTCGGCGGCGCTCGACCTGGCGCTGCGCCAGTCGGGCACCGGCATCGCCGCGGCGCTGGGGCGGGAGCCGCAGCCGGTCGAGTTCGTCTGCTCGATGCGGCTCTCGCCGGGCGGCGAAGAGCCCTCCTCGATCAAGACCCTGCGGCGCAAGCTCGATCCCTACCCCAGCCTGCGCTTCAAGCTCGACCCGACCAACGACTGGGACGACGAGCTGATCGCCGCCCTGGTCGAGACCGGCGCGATCGACTCGCTCGACCTGAAGGGCTTCTACAAAGGCACCGTGGTCGACGTCGAGACCGACCCGGAGCTCTACGCGAAGCTGATCGAGACCTTCCCCGAGGCCTGGCTGGAGGACCCAGACGTCAACGAGGAGACGCGGCCGCTGCTCGAGCCGGTGCGCGACCGGCTCACCTGGGACGCGCCGATCCACTCGATCGCCGACATCGAGGCGCTGCCCTGGCCACCCAAGATGGTCAACGTCAAGCCCTCGCGGATCGGCGGCCTGCGCGACCTCTGCGAGACCTACGACTACTGCGCCGAGCACGGGATCGGCGCCTACGGCGGCGGCCAGTGGGAGCTCGGCGTCGGCCGTGGCCAGATCCAGGTGCTCGCCTCGCTCTTCCACCCCGACACGCCGAACGACACCGCGCCGCGTGGCTACAACGAAGCCGACCCGCCGCCCGGACTACCCGTCAGCCCGCTCCAGCCTATGCTCGCTCCCACCGGCTTCCGCTGGCGCGAAGACGACTGAGCATGGCCGACCCCGACAGCATGCCGGCGGCCCCGGCGAGGAAGGTCGCCGTCCTCACCTGCATGGACGCGCGGATCGACCCGCTGGCGTTGCTCGGCATGGGCCTCGGCGACGCCCACGTGATCCGCAACGGGGGAGGCCTGGCAGGCGACGACGCGATCCGCTCGCTGGCGCTCTCTCAGCACCTGCTCGGGACCGAGGAGGTGGTCGTGATCCAGCACACCGACTGCGGCCTGCTCAAAGTCACCGACGAGGAGTTCGCCCGGCGGCTGGAGGAGACGGCGGGGCAGCGCCCGGAGTGGACTGCGGGCGCGTTCACCCACCTCGAGGCGAGCGTGCGCGCGACGGTGGAGAAGCTGCGCGAGAGTCCCTTCCTCCCCCACCCTGACGTGCGCGGCTACGTCTACGAGATCGAGACCGGCCGGCTCCGCGAGGTGGAGTAACGGTCTTCGGCCAACCGAATCCGGCGTTTCGGCTACGTTCCTCTCACCGTCCCGCCGACAAGGAGTGAGCATGGCCGAGAAGAGCTTCGCCGACGCCCTCAACGAGCAGATCGCCAACGAGTTCGCCGCCTCCCAGCAGTACGTCGGGGCGGCCGTCTACTACGACGCCGAGACGTTGCCCCGGCTCGCTCAGTTCTTCTACCGGCAGGCGCTGGAGGAGCGCGAGCACGCGATGATGATGGTCCAGTACCTGCTCGACGTCGGCGAGGAGGTCCACATCCCCGACATCAAGTCGCAGGAGACGAGCTACTCGGACGGGACGGCGCCGGTGAAGATGGCGCTCGAGCAGGAGAAACGGGTGAGCGAGGAGATCTTCGCCCTGTTCGAGCTGGCGCGCGAGGTCAAGGACTACCGCGCCGAGCACTTCATGCAGTGGTTCGTCAAGGAGCAGGTCGAGGAGGTGGCGCTGATGGGCGACCTGCTCAACGTGGTCGAGCGGGCGCAGGACAACCTGCTGCTGGCCGAGGACTACATCGCGCGGGAGAACCCGGGCGAGGAGGGGTCCGATCCGACCGCGCCGCCGGCTGCGGGTTCGGAAGGATAGAACGGGGTTGGGGGTCGCCTCGCCGAGTGCCCGCCACCGCCTTCGGCGGTGGAATTTAGTGCCGCTTCGCGGCTGAGGGTCACCCTGCCGGGGCCGCTTCGCGAGGCATCGTCGAGGCGACCCCCAACCCCTATCAGCCCAACCAACCCGCCCTCTTGCGCAGCGCCGTGATGCGGCGGAACTCGGCGATGTCCTCCCGGAGAGCTGCGGGGGCTGGGGCGGGTAGAAATCTCGCGGGGAGCGGGGACTCGAGTACGCCGTCCTCGCCCTTGGCGACTCGGTAGGCGCGGGCGCCGCGCTGGGCGGTGACGGCCGCGGGCGGGCCGGCGCCCTCCCAGATCAGGCCGGCGTAGTCGTCGAGCCCATAGCCGCCCGGCATCCCCCCGGCGACCGCGTCGAGGTAGGCGGCGCGGCGGTCCGGTTCGTTGTTGTAGTGGACGCAGAGGCTGCCGCCGAGCAGCCCCAGCCCGGCCCCCGGCAGCGGCTTGCCGGAGGACTTGGTGATGCCGGCCTCGAACCAGCACATCGCCCCGGCGCTCTGCCCGGCCAGCACGATCCCCTGCCGCCAGGCGAGGCTGAGGATCGCGCTCAGCTCGTGCGCCTCCCAGACCGCGAGCAGGTTGAGCAGGCTGCCGCCGCCGACGTAGATCAGGTCCTGTTCGAGCAGGTGGTCGCGCAGCTCCATCGGACGGGTGCCGAGGCGGAAGAGCGAGAGGTCGGAGGGGTCGCAGGGGCGCTCGCCGAAGGCCGCGTAGAAGCGGCCGATCTGCTCCGAGGTGTCGCCGCTGGCGGTGGGCAGGATGCAGATCCGCGGCCGGCCGCCGGCCCGCGTGCTCGCCAGCCGCAGCATCAGCTCGCAGACGGCGCGGTCGGCGGGGCGCGAGGTGAAGTCGTGGCCGCCGAGGGCGAGAATGCGAGCGATCATCGGCGCGGCGCGTCCATCAAGCCGCCAGCGCCGTCGACATCGCCTCCGGCAGCGGGAGTAGCGGGGGCGCTCCGGAGTCGCCCAGGTAGGCAGTGGCGATCCGCATCTCCACCACCCGCTCCCCGACCGTGTCGAGCCGGTAGCCGCGGGCGGCGGGGCGCGAGGCGACGACGCGGCTGAGCTCGCCGCCGACGAAGTGCAGCGCGGCGCCGTCCTCGGCCGCGTAGCCGGGGCGCATGCCGGCGCGGACGAAGTCGTGGTAGGCGCGGCGGCGGCTGGAGCCGGGCTCGTAGTGGACGCAGTTGCTGAACGGCAGCAGCCCCAGCCCCTCGACGCTCCGCGGCGCGCCGTGGAAGCCGGTCACCGCCTCCGAGAACCAGCAGAGCGAGCCGGCGGAGAGCCCGCAGAGGACGACGCCCCGCTCCCACGCCTCGCGCAGGATCGCGTCGATCCCGTGCGCCCGCCAGACCCCGAGGAGGCTGACGACGCTGCCGCCGCCGACGTAGATCAGGTCCTGTTCGAGCAGGTGGTCGCGCAGGTTCTCGGGCCCCTGCTCGCGGCGGAAGAGGGAGATGTGGCTGGACTCGCAGCGATCGGCGCCGAAGGCGCGGTAGAAGCGGACGATGTAGTGGTCGGCGTCGCCGCTGGCCGAGGGCAGGAAGCAGACCCTGGGCCGGCTCGCCCCGCTCAAGCCGAGCACGTAGTCGTCGAGCAGCGGGTTGCCCGACTCCATCGAGAACCCGCCCCCGCCGAAGGCGACGATCTGGCGGAGCTTCTTCTGCATCGCCAAATGGTCGCGATGCCGCGGCCAGCCGTCGTTGTACAGCGGTCCGAAGTTTTCGGTAGCGCGCTCGCCCGTGTGTACAGGGCGGGCAGGCGGCTGGGCTCAGTAGCCCGGGCTCCGCTTCATCGCCTTGCGCTCAGAGGGATGCGCGCCGCCCTTTGCCTCCAGCGTGGCGCAGGCGACGTCGATGTCGGAGGAGAGCCGGTCGATCTGCTCGCGGCTGAGGGTCTGCTTGACCAATGCCCGCAGGACCTTCACGTCTTCGGCGTTGGGCGGCATCGTGTACGCGGGAAGCATCCAGCCGCGCTCGGCAGAGAGCTGCCAGGAGAGGTCGAACTCGTCGTAGTCCTTCTCGCCGGCGAGCTTGAAGGCGACCAGGGGCAGCTGCTCCTCACCGTCGCCGATCAGCTCGAAGTTGCCCCCCGCCTTCAGCTTCTCGGCTAGCGAACGGGCGTTCTGCTGCATCGCTTTCATGATGTAGGCGTAGCCCTCGCGCCCGTAGCGGACGAAGTTGTAGTACTGGGCGAGGACCATCGAGGCTCCAGTCGAGAAGTTGAGGGTGAAGGTGGCGTCGGTCTTCCCCAGGTAGTTCTCGTAGAAGACGAGGTCCTCGGCCAGGTCGCTCTGCTCGCGGAAGACGAGCCAGCCGATCCCCGGGTAGACGAGGCCGAACTTGTGCCCGGAGACGTTGATCGAACGGACCTGCTCGAGGCGGAAGTCCCACTCGGAGTCGGGATAGAGAAAGGGCCAGACGAAGCCGCCGCTGGCGGCGTCGATATGCAGCGGAATGTCGAGACCCTTGTCTCCCTTGAGGTCGACCAGGAGCTTGTTGATGCCCTCTATGTCGTCGGCGTGCCCGGTGAAGGTCGTGCCGAGCACCGCCGCGACGCCGATCGTGTTCTCGTCGATGTGGGGCTGCACGTCCTCCGGCCCGATCACGTATTTGTCGTCCTGCAGCGGCACGATCCGCGGCTCGACGTCGAAGTAGCGGCAGAACTTCTCCCAGACGACGTGAACGTCCCCGCCGAAGATCAAGTTCGGCTTGTCGACTCGCTTCGATTCGGCTTCGCGGCGCTGCTTCCACTTCCACTTCAACGAAAGCGCGCCGAGCATGATCGCCTCAGAGGAACCCTGGGTGCGGGCTCCGGTCGTCTCGCCGGGCGCGTGGTAGAGGTCGGCGAGCATGCGGATGCAGCGCTGCTCGACCTCGGCCGAGATCGGGTACTCGGCGTGGTCGATGAAGTTGCGGTAGAGGTTCTCGCCGATGATCCGCTGTGCCTCCGGCTCCATCCAGGTGGTGACGAAGGTCGCCAGGTTGCGCTGCGGATCGCCCTCCAGCGCCAGTTCCTCATCGACCAGGCGCATCGCGTCGAGGGACGACATGCCACCGCTCGGGAACTCGCTGGCGGGCGCGTCTTCGGTGAGAAAGCGGTTGCCGTAGAGCTTGGCGGCCTCTTCGCCGCTGAGTGACTTGTTCATGGGCTCCAGTCCTATCGCGGGGGGCGGCGAGCGTATCCGACCCTCGACACAGGAATTGTCCGGCTACCCTTGACTCATCCCGCCGCCGTTCCCAGCCAGAGACGAATTATTAATCCGGTACTGATTCGTCCACAGAGTCCCGCATGGGGTGTACAATCGCGTTTACCGAAACGCCGTCGCGAGGAGTCCCCCGTATGCCCCCCACCTCACCGCCCAACGGCCCCCCGCCCGCTCCCCCTGACCTCGGCGGGCTGATCGAGAAGGAGCGGCTGCCCGCCGGCCGCCAAGACCTGGCCGAGCCGCTGATCGCCCACTCGCAGCGCGAGCGGATCCTCGTCGCGATGGCAGAGAGCTGCGCGACCAAGGGCTACAACGCGACGACGATCGCCGACATCTGCGAGCCGGCAGGCGTCTCCCGCGCGACCTTCTACCAGCTGTTCAAGGACAAGGAGGACTGCTTCCACGCCGCGATGGAGGTCTCGCTGGCCGACGCGATGGGGCGAATCGTCTCCGCCTACTCGCCCGACAAGCCCTGGGCGGCGATGGTCCGCGACGCCGCCGCCGAGTTCCTCGACCTGCTGGCGAGCCGCCCCGCCTTCGCCCGCATGGCGCTGGTCGAGGCGCCGGCCTCGGGCGAGCGCGCCTTCGAGCTCTATGCCTCTGGCAAGCGGGTGCTGCAGTCGCTGCTCGACCGCGGTCGCGACGATCCGATCGAGGAGGAAGCGATTCCCTCCAGCGCCGGCCGCGCCGCCCTCTCCGGCGCCGAGTCGCTGATCGTCGGCCAGATCCTGGCCGGGAACGCCGCGCGGCTGCGCGAGCTGCTGCCGGACATCGTCTACATCACCACCGTCCCCTACCTCGGCCAAGAGGAGGCGCTGCGCCAATCCCGCGAGGCCGAGAAGCTCCTAGGCCCACCCGGAGGCTGACCGGAGTGGAGCGGGTAGGGGGAGGAGAGCGGTGGCGCCCTCCGCGCGGGCGTCACCGGCTGCCGCCGGCAGTGGTCGCGCGCTCGCAGCGCGAGAGGCTGCTGGAGGCGGCGGTCCGGGTCGTCGCCGCCAAGGGCTACGGCGCGATGACCGTGGGCGATCTGACCGCCGAGGCCGGCGTCTCGCGAACGACCTTCTACGAGATGTTCGAGGACAAGGAAGCGTGCTTCCTGGCCGCCTACGACAACGCCGTCGACGCGCTGGTGCGGCGGGTGATCGCCGCCTACGAATCCGAGCAGAGCTGGCCGGACCGGGCGGCGGCGGGACTCTCCGCTCTGCTCGGGGCGCTCGCCGAGGAGCCGGCTCTGGCGCGCCTCTCGCTGGTCGACATCGGCAGCGCGGGGCCGGCGGCGCAGCGGCGCTACCGGGCGGCGGTGCAGCGGCTGACGCCGCTCTTCGAGGAGGGGCGCGACTTCGCCACGGGTGGGCGCGGCCTGCCCGCCAACACGTCGCGGATGGCGATCGGCGGCGTCACCGGGCTGATCTCCGACGAGCTTGTCGCCGGCCGCGCGGAGCAGCTCCCCGGTTTGCTTTCGGACGTGCTTTTTGCCACGCTAGTGCCGTATATCGGCCCGGACGCGGCAACCAGGGAGGTCGAGAGGCTGACTCGATAAACGTCCACGTACAGGTTGCCGCTATGATCCATATACCCGATAGTTCAATCCTGGCGGGCGGGCCGATGGCAGGCAGCGAAACGCGGCGTCAACTGATCCTGGAGGCGATGGTCCGAGTCGTCGGCCGCAAGGGATACAAGACCACCTCGGTCGCCGACGTGATCGCCGAGGCAGATGTCTCGCGAACCACCTTCTACAAGCATTTCGAGGACAAGCACGAGTGCTTCCTCGCCGCCTATGACCTCGTGGTCGAGCGGGTCATGGACGAGGTCATCGCCAGCTGCGACGGCGAGCAGACCTGGCTCGAGCGGGTGCGGGTCGGGCTGGCGACGATCGTCGAGATGTTCGCGCTCGACCCCGAGCTCGCCCGCACGGCGATCGTCGAGGTCGCAGCGGCCGGCGCCGACGCCCGCCAGCGCCACTGGAACGCGATCGTCAGGTTCACCGAGTTCCTCGCCGACGGGGAGGAGCTCGCCGGCGACAGGGAGCTGCCGGACAACATCGCCCTGATGGCCGCCGGGGCGGTCTCCGGCCTGATCTTCGACGAGCTGCTGACCGGGAGGGCCGAACGGCTGCCCAAGCTGCTGCCGGATCTACTCTTCGCGTTGCTGGTCCCCTACATCGGCCCCGGCGCCGCGACGGAGGAGATGCGCAAGGCGGCGGCCGGCTGAGGCCCCCGCCTCGCCGGCAACCCACCTTCCCCGCGTCTCTAGAAGGTGCCGATCTCGCGGCGCAACTTGGCGCGCACGCGGTGAAGGCGAACCTTCACCGTGCCAAGGGGAATGCCGAGGCGGTGGGCGATCGCCTCCTGGGTGAGGTCCTCGTCGTAGCGGAGTCGCACCAGCTGACGATCGCGTTCGTTGAGCCGCTCCAGCGCAGCATGTAGGTCCGCCCTTTCGACCGTGGCAAGGACACGCTCGTCGTCGCTGCCGTGCAAGGCCTCGATCGCGTCGGTCGGCGCGGGACGCTTGCGGGCGAACTCGCGCAGGGCCTCGTTGCGGACTATCGTCCCCAGCCACGACTTGCGGGCCTCGCTTTTGCGCAGCGTGGTCCGGCGCCGCCAGACCCTTACCATCGAGTCCTGGGCGATGTCTTCCGCCTCTGTGCGATTCTTCGCGTAGCGGTAGGCGAAGGCCAAGCAGATCCTGTGGACTTCGTCCCAGTCCCAGGAGTCGCTTGGCTCCCCTCCCTGGTCAACGCGATGATCGAGACGCCGGATCTCCACGATGCGGAACAAACTAGCATATTTGAGCAATGAAACGTTGTTAATCATTCACTGGTCTTGGGCGGCATGGAGATAACCGCAGCAGTCCAACCAGATAGCAAAGGGGCCGAGCATGCGTACGAGGCGCTCGCACCCGTCTATGACGATTTCACCGCCCACCACGACTACGAGTTGTGGCTGGGCAACCTCCTTCCCAAGCTCCGCCGTCACGGGTTGAGTGGGCGCCGCCTGCTCGACGTCGGCTGCGGGACGGGGAAGAGCTTCTTGCCGATGCTCGAACGAGGCTGGGACGTCACCGCTTGTGACATCTCGCCCTCGATGCTGGAGCTGGCCCGGGCCAAGGCCGGGGATGCGGTGCCCCTGTCCGTGGCGGACATGCGGGAGCTGCCGGTATTCGGCGAGTTCGATCTCGTCTGGTCGCTGGACGACGCGGTCAACTATCTGCTCAGCGGAGACGAGCTGAGGGAGGCGCTGAGCGGAATGCGGGCCAACCTGGCTCCCGGTGGATTGCTGATGTTCGACGTCAACACCCTGCAGGCCTACCGCACCTTCTTCGCCGAAGTCCAGAAGGTGGAAAGGGGCGGGCGGCGGCTGATCTGGCGCGGCCAGTCCTCGACGGAGGCGCAGCCCCGCTCGATCAACGAGGCGCACTTCGAAGTCGAGTCCGTAGACGACGGTGTCGTGGATGTCGAAACCCATGTCCACCGCCAGCGCCACTATCCGGAAACGGATGTGCGCGAGCTGCTCGAGGCGGCGGGGCTGGAGTGCCTCGACGTCTACGGCCACGCCTACGACGCGGTCCCGAAGCAACCGGTCGAGGAACTGGTCCACACGAAGGCAGTCTTCATCGCCCGCCGGGCTTGATGCCACCCCGACCCGTCCGCCCGATCGGCAAGGATGCCGGGGCGACGGTCGCTCGCCGCCACGCCGGAAAGCGAGCATCGTCACTCACTAGCAGAGTCGCTGTGCCACGAGCCGTTGGCAGAGCGCACCCACATCGATAGGACGAACTATCGGCGAAGCCGACCAACACAACCTTTCACTTCGACAGGCGTTCCTCTACTAACACACTATATGAGTCAACTCGGCCGAGAATATGACCCATGTGTTCCAGTGGTGTTTTCGCCTTTAGGTTTTATGCAAGGACTTTTATTGGTACGCGTTGGTATGGGCGTTCCGAGCGCCGTGACTAGCTACTTATATTCTGTAGACTCATAACGGAATAGCTGGCAGGCTCGGCGCGTGTCGGAGGCGGCTCTCAAGGCTCTTGGCGAAGCGATACGAACGCGGCGGGGCGAAATCGATGGTCTCTCACAGGAGGGGCTGGCCGATCTTGCCGGAATGCATCGCACGTACGTCAGCGAGATCGAGCGCGGGTTGAGGAACCCGAGCTTTCGCAACCTCTTCAAGCTCGCAGCGGCGCTCGAGATTCCCCTGTCCGAGCTCGTCGCCCAGGCCGAGCGCACAGTTGGCGCCGATCGGCTGGCACGAGAGACCTAGTCACCGCCCGGACCGGCCGAACTGTCAGAAACTCAGACATCGTCCGATTCGATCACACTCACAGTCCACCCGGTGACCGGTGGGTGGACTGACGCGACGATCTATGAAGATGCCTCGAGACGGGAGCGACGGGACTCGAACCCGCGACCTCCGGCGTGACAGGCCGGCGCTCTAACCAGCTGAGCTACGCCCCCTAGGGATGGGCGAGGAATCGCCCGCCGGGGATTATCTCAGGGTCGCTGGATTTGCAGCTTGAAGGCTCCGGCGGATCGCCGCGAAGAGCGGATCGCGAGGCGCAGGCGGGTCTGGCCGCAGACCGTGTAGTCGAGCTGGCGCCCGAGGCCGAGGCCTTGGCGCGAAGGGCGCAGCACGCGGCCGGCTGGGTTCAGCAGGCTCAGGTTGTAGCGGTGCCGGCCCGCCGGTCGCAGGCTGACCGTGCCGTCGAGCGGTGTCCGAAACGTCCTCACCGCGGGCCCTCCCCGCCGCGGCGGAACGCGACCCCGCAGCCCGAAGGCGGTGCGGCCCCACCAAGGGTCGAGAGTGTCTTCGCGGATCGCCTCGAAGGCGCCCCGATCGGGTTTCAGGACGCGCAGCCAGCGCCAGGGAACGCCGCTGGCCGGGAAGCGATAATGGGCGAAGCTCTCGGCGAACGCCTCGCCGGGGTCGCGGAAGTAGTGCAGGCCCTCGTCGCCCGGGAAGAGGGCTCCCGCCCGCGAGCGCTGGCAAACGTGCTCGTAGCTCGACCAGCGCGCGGTGCCCCAGTCGATCGCCGCCGGAAAAGGCGACGGGCTCGCGCGATGTCGGGCGACGTGGTGCCCGTACTCGTGGGCGAGGACGAAGTCGCGGCTGGCCCCTTCCGGCGCCAAGGCGTCGTTGCCGCTGATCACGATCCTGTTCTCGCTCCCGTAGTAGCACGCCTGCGCACCGAAGCCGCAGTCGAATTCGATCTGCGAAGGGGTGTCGAGCTGGACCGTGACCAGTCCCATCTCGGCGCCGTGGATGAGCGTGCCGAGGAAGTTTGCGATCGGCTGCGGGTCGGCGGCGGTGCACACGACCCGGCAGGCATCGGTGACCGCGATCGCCACGGTTTCGCCGCTGCCGTCGTCGATCGAGTATCGATTCACGGCAGCCGTGGCGGAGATTCGCGCCGACCCAGAGCTCGGCACCTCGATCACGCTGTCGCGCGGGCGCTGCCCCCCGTTCGCCGGAGCGGCGAGGATGAGGATCATGGCTATGCCCGCAAGCGCCCCCGCCGGGCGCTTGCTCAAGGGGCGGGCCCCGGGTCTATCTCGTATGCCTTCGCCGGCAGCGAGGCGGAGAGCGGACGGCGCGGCGGAAATGCGCGGCTTGCCGCCGCGCCGTCCCCTCGCTTCGCCCGGCGACCCGCCCAGAGCGGACGTACCGGGTCGAAGTCGAGCAGCGAGCGCCAGGTGGTCGTGCCGATGACGCCGTCGACCGCGAGCCCCTGGGCTTCCTGGAACGCCCGGACGGCCGCCCTGGTCTGCTTGCCGAAGATGCCGGTGACGGGCAGCTGTGGCTGCCCCGCGGCGCGCAGGTGCGACTGCGCCCAGACCACCAGGTCCCCTCTGCTGCCGCGCTTCAGCACGGGATGGGAGGTCACTGGGCGGTAGCCGAAGACCGGGCCGGCGAGCGTCGCGCCGAGCGCGCTCCAGCCCGTGGGGCTCGTCTCCTGCCAGTCCCACCAGCTCGCCGCCAGGCCGCCATAGCTCTCTGCGAAGCGGCGAAAGCGGAGGACCTCCCGGCGGTTGGCGCCGCCGTAGGTCTGCCCGAGCGGGTAGAGCGGGCGGTCCCAGAGCCGGTTGAAGAGAAAGGTGTGCTCGTAGACCGCGCGGACCGACGTGCCGATCGCCCGCCAGTACATCTGCGGCTGGTTGGCGATGGCGCCTTCGGGGCCGAAGAAGACCGAGTAGGGAAAGGACGGGTGGTAGTCGACATAGGGGAAGGCGGCCAGCGAGAGGGGGAAGGCGGCGCCGATGCGGCCGCGCAGGGCGCGGATGTAGAGGTCGGCGGCCGCGTACTTGCCCTCGTACTGGCCCTCGGCGTCGATCGCCAGGCAGTCGGCCCCGCGGCGCACGGCGGCGGCGCCGACCTTGGCCTCGTCGACGGGGCTGTTGCCGTAGACGAACTGCCATGCGCAGACGTCCAGGCCGCCGCGATGCAGGGCGCCGACCAGGGTCTCGTTGAACTGCGACCAGACGTTGCCCGCGTCGCCGGCCTTGATGTAGAGGGTGCCGATGCCGGCCTTCTTGGCGCGGGCGACGATCCTGCCGACGTCGCCGCCCTCGGAGCGGTCGACGTACCAGATCCACATGCCGTGGCGGTCGAATGGGGACTCGCCGGCCGGCGGGGCGGCACCCAGTCCCGCGCCGCCGGGTGCGGCAGAGGCAATGCGCGTGTCAGCCGTCAGCGCCATCACGAACAAGATCGCCAGGAGCACCAGGCGGAGCCCTGGCGCCGGGGTGCTTCTGGTCCTCACGTCAACTCTGAACACGGTAGCTCGCTCGGCGCTGCGGTTCCAGGAATCCAGCCCCCACAGCCGTACCGGATCTGGGTACGCCTGCCTGGGCAGTTGAAATTATGGCCGCGGCGGCGCCTGCGCCGGCCGCGCCCCGTACGGTTTGGCGCGGAGATTGCAAGCGACGGAGGGAGTGACGTGATCGTCGAGAGGACCGAGAACCCGGTGTGGCTGTCCAACGCCTACCTGGTCGCCGACGAGGCGAGCGGCAAGGGGGTGCTGATCGACGGCAACGACGACCTCGGGCCGCTGCTGGAGCGGGCCGAGCGGGACGGGATCGAGATCACCCACGTCCTCGTCACCCATCCCCACGCCGACCACGTCGCCGGGCTGGCGGAGGCGCGGGAGCGGCTCGGTAACCCGCCCCTCGTCGCCCACGCCGAGACGGCGGCGGAGATGGACGAGGAGGCGGGCGAGACGATCGAGGACGGCGGCAAGCTCGCCGCCGGCGGGCTCGAGATCGAGGCCATCCTCACCCCCGGCCACGCCGCCGGCCACCTCGCCTTCCTCGTCGACGGCACCGACCTCTTCACCGCCGACGTCCTCTTCAAGGGGACGGTCGGGGGGACGATGGCGCCGGGCGCCAGCGGCTTCGCCGACCTGCAAGCCTCGGTGATGCGGCTGATGGAGCTGCCGCCGGACACGCGGGTCCATCCGGGGCATCGTGAGCCGACGACGATCGGCGCCGAGTGGGAGGCCAACCCCTTCGTGCGCATCTGGCGCGGCCTCGAGGAGGTCGGCGAGGAGCAGGTCACCGTCTGGGATCGCCCGGCGACGCTGAAGCTCTGGGCGCCCGACTACGACGGCGGCAACAAGGCCTGGGTCGTCTTCGGCGACGACGGCACCGAGGCGATAGTCGGCGGCTCGCAGGTCGTTCGTGGGTGAACAGCCCCAGACCAGCGCCCCCGAGCTGAAGGCGCAGATCGAGGCCGAACGGGGCGGTCGCCCCTTCCTCGTCTACCGCGACGGCGACGGCGCGCAGCGGATCGTCACGGTCGAGGAGGGGACCGTGGCGCTCTGGGTCGGGCGCGGCGATTCGGCCGACCTGCGGCTCGACTGGGACGAGGAGGTCTCGGCGCTGCACGCCCAGATCGAGGTCGTGCGCGACGAGTGCACGCTGCTCGACGACGGCCTCTCCCGCAACGGCTCCTTCGTCGGCGAGCAGCGGGTCGACGGTCGTCGCCGTCTGCGCGACGGCGACACGCTGCGCTTCGGCCGCACCGCGGTCCTCTTCCGGCGCCCCGGCGAGGGCGCCCCGGAAGCGACCGTCGTCGCCGGCGAGGTGCCGGGGGCGGCGAGCGTCTCCCCCGGCCAGCGGCGGGTCCTGCTCGCCCTCTGCCGCCCCTTCAAAGACGAATCGCCCTTCGCCACCCCGGCCACCAACCAGGCGATCGCCGAGGAGCTGCACCTCAGCGTCGACGCGGTCAAGACCCACATGCGGGCCCTCTTCGACAAGCTTGAGGTCGCCGACCTGCCGCAAAACCGCAAGCGGGTCGCCCTGGCCGAGCGCGCCCTGCAGAGCGGTGTCGTCAGCCGGCGAGAGCTTTGATGCAAACCGCGTCGCGGACGTATGTGCGATAGGAGCGCGGACGCTTTGGCCTGAAACTCCTTAGATGCTCCTGCCGCTGGCGCTGACCGCGTCGGAAGTCAAGACGTTCTTCTTCGACTGGTACCCCGTCTTCGGGGTCTTCTTCATGTTCTGCCTGCTAATCGTCTTCGTGACGCTGCTGCGCGGAACGCTGGGGGCGACCAAGCCGGAGACGGTGAAAGCGAGCAGGACCAAGCCCGTGCTGTGGGAGGAGGTGCAGGGCGTCGACGCGGCCAAGGACGAGCTGATCGACGTCACCGAGTGGCTGCGCGATCCCAAGCGCTTCGCCGCCCTCGGCGCCCAGCCCCCGCGCGGCGTGCTGCTGTTCGGCCCGCCGGGGACCGGGAAGACGATGCTGGCGCGGGCGGTCGCCGCGCAGGCCGGCGTCGACTTCTTCTCCGCCTCGGGCTCGAGCTTCGTAGAGATGTTCGTGGGGAGGGGAGCCGCCCGCATCCGGCGCCTGTTCAAGGAGGCGCGCAAGTCGGGCCGGGCCGTCATCTTCATCGACGAGCTGGACGCGGTCGGGGGAGCGCGCAGCGGCGGCGGTGGGGATGGCGGCTCGAGCGAGCGCGAGCAGGCGCTCAACCAGCTGCTGGTCGAGCTCGACGGCTTCGAGAAGGACCCCGGGACGGTGATCGTGATCGCCGCCTCCAACTACGTCGACAAGCTCGACAAGGCGCTGCTGCGGCCGGGGCGCTTCGACCGCCAGGTGCTGGTGTCGCCGCCCGACCGCAGCGGTCGCGAGGCGATCCTGCGTGCGCACGCCAAGGACAAGCCGCTCGGCCACGACCTCGACCTGACCGACGTCGCCCGCAAGACCACCGGGATGACCGGCGCCCAGCTCGCCAACGCGCTCAACGAGGCGGCGATCATCGCCGGGCGCGCGGGGCGCAAGGCGATGGCGCGCGAGGACCTCGACGAGGCGCTGCTGCGCCAGTCGGTCGGCTCGCAGCAGGCGCGGCGGCTGAGCCAGAAGGAGCGCCGGATCGTCGCCTACCACGAGGCCGGGCACGCGCTCTGCCGGCGGCTGCTGGGGCTGGATCCGCCGGAGATCCTCAGCATCGTCCCGCGCGGCCCGGCGCTGGGCTTTGTCGGCCACTCGCCGCAGGAGGACACCTACCTGAAGTCGCGCGAGGAGCTGCTCGACGAGCTGGTCACCCTGCTGGGCGGGCGCGCCGCCGAGGAGGAGGTCATGCGGGCCTCCTACTCGGGAGCGGTCGACGACCTGGCGCGGGTGCACATGGTCTGCCGGCAGATGGTCGCCGAGTTCGGCATGGGGGTGGCGCTGGACGCCGACGGGGCGCCGCCGATCGCCCTGCCGACCGGCGACTACGCGCTCTCGGACCGCACCCGGCGCGACGTCGACGTGGCGGCGATGACGCTGGCGCGCGAGGCCTATCGGCGGGCGCGGGCGCTGCTGGCGGCGAACCGCAAGTGCCTCGACGACCTCGCCGCCAATGCGCTGGAGCGCGAGACGCTGACCCGCGAGGACCTCGACGAGATCTTCGCCGCTCACGAGCTCGACGACCGCAGGCCCGCGGCGACGTCACGGGCTGCGGTGGTGCTGTCCTCGGAGTCGCCGGCGCCGGAGTAGAATCGCGCCCGGTGAAGGTTGAGCCCAACGCGGAGCACTACTTCCCACCCGGCCACTCGATGGCGCGGCGGGTCCACGGCGAGCGCTCGGTCGGCCTGCTCTACGGGCAGCGGGCGCTGCTGATCGGGGCACTCGAACCGCTCACCTACACCGGCACGATGCTCTCGACCCGCTCCGGCGACCGCCCCTTCGAGCGGCTGGCCCGCACGGCGAAGGTCCAGGAGACCGTCTTCCTCGGCACCCGCGCGGAGGCCGACGAGGTGCTGGCGAAAGTCCACCGGCTGCACGAGACGATCAAGGGGGAGCTGCCCGAGGCGGCGGGCGTCCACCCCGCCGGCACGACCTACTCGGCCTTCGACCCGGAGCTGATGCTCTGGACCCTGGCCGTGATCGCCGACTCCGGGCGGGAGATGTACGAGACGATGGTCCGCCCGCTCAGCCCCGACGAACGGGAGCGGCTGTGGCAGGACTACGTGCTCTTCGGCGAGCTGTTCGGCCTGCCGCGCAGCGAGATGCCTGGGAGCCATCGCGAGTTCAAGGCCTGGTTCGACGGCAAGCTCGCCGCCCCGGACCTGCAGGCGACCGAGCACGGCCTGGAGATGGCGCCGCTGGTCGCCTTCCGCCAGCCCGTGCCGCTGCCGGCGCGCGGCAACCTGGCCATCCAGAACCACATCATCAAGGGGACCCTGCCGCCGCGGGTACGCGAGATCTTCGGCATCCGCTGGAGCCGTGCCCACGAGTCGAGCTTCCGGGCGCTCGCGGCAGCCAGTCGCCGCACCCGTGGCGCCTTCCCCTACCGGATGCGGCGAGGCCGCAACGACGTCTTCTTCGACGTCGTCACCAAGGAAGAGCGACGGCGCGGCGGCACGGTGACGCCGCAGCTCCGCGCCTCCTGAGCGCCCGCCCTAGGAGGAGACGGCGAAGCGCGCGCCGGCGCGCTCGAAGCGGGCGAGGCTCTGGGTGCCGAGCGCCGTCGCAGGGGTGAGGCAGCCGGCCCGCTCGGGCGTGGCGCCGTCCTCGGCGAGGAGCAGGCCCACCTCGCCGAGCAGCTTCGCCGTCGTCAGGTAGCCGGGGTGTCCGTCGGCGTCGAGGTCGACGCGGACGTAGCGGCCGCCGGCGGTGCGGGCGTCCGCGGTCAGGTGCCAGGACCACTCGTCGAGCTTGGCGCCCGAGGGGCCGAAGCCGGAGGACGGCATTGCCTTGCGCATGAGGCTCGCCGAGCGATCCCTGACCGACGGCCGCGCGCGGGTCAGTCCACGGAAGCCTGCCTGCATCCCGGCGAGCACCCCAGCCGCCGCCCAGCGCAGCGGCAGGCTGGCGTTGCCGCCGGGGATCGCCACGCCCTCGCGGTAGCGCAGCGGCTGGCCGTCCTCGCCGCGCTCGGCGGCGAGCAGCGCCTGGGTGCGGTGGATCACGGCGGGGTTGATGAAAGCGACGGGGGTCATCGGGGCGATCGCGTCCCCGCGGGCGTTGACGCGCGGCGCGAGGACGATCGGGCTGCGCTGCCGTACGGCGGCGGCCAGCTCGGGGTCGGGGATGAGCGCCGCCGGGTCGCCGACCTGGGCGGCGCCCTCGTCGCCGAGAGCCTCCGCCATGCTCTGCAGGGTTCCCCCGGAGATCAGGTCCTGAGGCCCGATGCGACCCGCCGGCTGACGGGTGGCCACGTCGACGTCCACTTCCGCCAGCCCTTCGCCCCAGCGCTCGCGGGCGGTCTCGTCGGCGAGCAGCACCGCGAGGTCGGGCGGCAGCGCCTCGAAGCCGCAGGTCGGGACGACCTTCACGCCGGCCGTCGCGGCGCGCTCATGGAAGACGTCGACGGCGCGGCGCATGAAGGGCGTCTCCCCGGTCAGGTCGACGTAGTGGGCGCCGTTGGCGACGCAGGCCTCGATCGCCGGCTCGCCGTAGAGCGTGTACGGGCCGACGAGGTCGAGGACGACCCGCGTGCGGGAGGCCATCGCCGCCAGCGAGGCCGGATCGCCGACGTCGGCGACGATCGTCTCGGGAGCCGTGACCCCGATCTCGCCGAGCACGCGCTCGAGCTTGGCGGCGTCCCGCCCGGCGACCGCCCAGCCGGCGCCCGTCTCGCCCGCTCGCTCGGCGAGGTAGGCGGCGACGCGCCGCCCGGTGACGCCGGTGGCGCCGAAGACCACGACCGAGAGATCCCTGTCTGCCACGCGACGAAGTTAGCGGCATCCGAGATCGGAGGGCGTGCGGGTGCGCAGGTCGCTCGGCGAGCGAAGCGGCCCTCGGGCGGAGCGCTGGTAGGTTGAGCTGAATGAACGTTCACTCAAAGGGAGAGGGCTCATGAGCTGGAATGTCGCCGACATCCCCGATCAGCGGGGCCGGACAGCGGTGGTTACCGGCGGCAACGGCGGCCTCGGCCTGGAGACCGCCCGCGCCCTGGCCAAAGCCGGCGCCGACGTCGTCATAGCGGCGCGCGATCGGGAGAAGGCGGTCGAAGCGGTGGCGGACATCAGCGCCGGCGCCCCCGGCGCCTGCCTGGAGGTCGTCGAGCTCGACCTGGGCTCGCTGGCATCGGTTCGCGAGGCGGCGGAGCGGCTCCTCTCGCGCCGCGAGAAGATCGACGTCCTCGTCAACAACGCGGGCGTCATGGGCATTCCCGAGCGCAGCACCGTCGACGGGTTCGAGATGCAGTTCGGCGTCGACCATCTCGGCCACTTCGCGCTGACGGCGCTGCTGATGCCGGCGCTGCTGCGGGCCGAGGCCGCTCGGGTCGTCACGGTGACGAGCACGGCACATCACATGGGCAGGGCGGTCGATCCGAGCAATCCCCACCTGCGCGGGCGGTACGGGCCGTGGCGCGCCTACGGCCAGGCGAAGCTCGCGAACTTCCACTTCGGCATCGGCCTGCACCGCCTGCTCGCCGGCGCCGGCGCGTCGGCGGGAAGCCTGATCGCGCATCCCGGCCTCTCCAACACGGAGCTGCAGGCGGTCAGCGTGAGGGAGACCGGCGGCGGGGTCTCGCAGCGCTTCTTCCACGGGCTGGCCGGCTCGGTCGGCATGTCCCCGGCGGCGGGGGCGCTCTCGCAGCTGCGGGCCGCCACCGACCCGGCCGCGCGCAGCGGCCAGTTCTACGGCCCGCTGTTCGTCAACAACGGGCCGCCGGTCCGCAAGCCGATCCTGCGGCGGCTGGGGATGCAGCGGGCGATCGACCGCCTGTGGGAGGTCTCCGAACGCGAGACGGGCCTGCGGCTCGAGGTCGACGAGGCGCCGCCGCAGCCCGTGGCAAGCTGAGCCTCGTGGGCGTCGCCAGCCTCGACCGAGCAGCCGCCGTGCGACAGGCGCTGCGCAGGCTCGTCGCCCAGCGGGGCTTCCACGGCGCCTCGATGAGCGCGATCGCCGCCGAGGCGGGGGTCGCGACCGGAACGGCCTACACCCACTACGGCTCGAAGGACGAGGTCGTGCTGGCCGCCTACCTCGAGACGAAGGCCGAGCTGGGCGTCGCCGCCACCGCCGGGCTGCAGCCGGGGGCCGCTCCCGGCGAGCGCTTCCGCAGCATGTGGCTGGCGAGCTACCGCCACCTCGCCGAGAGGCGCGAGCACGCGCTCTTCCTGCTCCAGGTCGACAGCTCGCCCTACAGGGCCTGCGCTCACGAGGCCGCCCTCGGCCGCGAGGGCGATCCGGTCCTCGCGCAGGCGGCGATGCCCGACATGGCGGCCGAGCTTCTCCCGCTGCCGCCCGAAGTGCTCTACGAACTCGGCCTGGCGCCGGCGGTGCGCCTCGCCGCCAACGGCGCAGAGCTCGGCGACACCGAGCTGGAGGCGATCGCCGCCGCCTGCTGGCGAGCCGTCTCCCGCCCCGCGAGCGCCTGAGCCATCCTAGGCATCGGGAGATATGGGCGGTACCGGGCTCGAACCAGTGACCTCCTGCTTGTAAGGCAGGCGCTCTCCCAACTGAGCTAACCGCCCGGGAGGTCTTGATTATGCGGCATCTCGACTCGGGCGGGAAGGGCTATCCGCGCGCGGACCTAGAGTCCTCGTGAGCTAGGAGGCCCATGCGATCGCGGATCCGGACATCCCCCCTTCTCGCCCTCCTGGCGCTCGGCCTGCTCGTGCCGTCCCTCGCCGTCGCGCAGGAGCGGACGGTCGCGGTCAAAGGCACCGCGACCCAGGAGGTGCCCAACGACACGGCCAGCCTGGGCTTCTCGGTGACCAAGGAGCGCTCGTCCCGAGCGGCTGCCCTGCGCATCGCCTCCCTGCGGCTCCGCGAAGTCATCGCCACGGTGCAAGCCATCCCCGGAGTGGAGCCCGGCGACGTCACGACCGGACGGATCGCGATCCGCAAGCTCACCCGCGGCAAACGAACCCATTACGTGGCGAGCGAGAGCATCGCGGTGATCCTGCACCAGCCAGATCGCGCCGGAGAGATGATCTCCGCGGCGATCGCGGCCGGCGCCACCGGGACCCGCGGGCCCAGCTTCTTTCCCGGCAATCCCGAGGCCGCCTACAACAGCACCCTGATCGCGGCGTTCGACCAGGCCAAGGCGAAGGCGTCCGCCCTCGCGGCTCGGGCCGGCGCGATCCTCGGCCCGGCGATCAGCATCGAGGAAGGCTCCGAAGTCGTCCCCAGCCAGCCCCACTCCCGGTCTAAGGCCGACGCCGAGCCGGCGCCGCCGGTAAAGCCGGGCGGCTCGACCGTGACCGCCACCGTGCGGGTGGTCTTCGCCCTCCAGTAGCCGGCGATGGACTCGGCGATCCTCTGGCGGGTGGCGGTGGTGCAGGTCGTGGCCGTGGCGGCGCTCTCGCTGCTGCTTGGGCTGGTCTTCTCGCACGGCTTCTTCGAGAGCTGGGGCTGGTTGGTCGGGCCGCTCTCATGGCTGGTCTGCGCCCGGCTCACCGCCTGGATAGTCGGCCTGCCGCCGGTGCCGGTACTGGTGCGAGCGGCGCTGGCGGGCATCCCCAGCCTGCTCTTCGTCCTGCTCGGCCTGCACTGGCTGGGCGCCGCGGTGGCGGTTGGGGTGTTCGCGGCGCTTTGCGCGCAGCTCCCCCGGCCATTGCCCGGTGGCAAACCCCTTTGAGCCCGCACGAGGACCCCCGCCCCCACGTTCGACGGCCCGGAGACCGGGTAGCCGACTCGAGACCGCTCCCGACCTAGAAAGGACGCAGCGAAATGCAGCAGAAGATCGTCCCCAACCTGTGGTTCGACACCGAAGCCGAGGAGGCGGCGGACTTCTACACCTCCGTCTTCAAGAACTCGCGCATCGTCAACGTCACCCACTACACCGAGGCTGGGCCGCGACCGGCCGGAATGGTGATGACCGTCGAGTTCGAGCTGGAAGGCCAGCGATTCGTCGGCATCAACGGCGGCCCCCAGTTCAAATTCGACGAGGCGGTCTCCTTCGCGATCGAATGCGAGACCCAGGACGAGGTCGACTACTTCTGGGAGCGCCTGCTGGTGGGCGGGAAAGAGTCGCAATGCGGCTGGCTCGAGGACCGCTACGGCCTCTCCTGGCAGGTCGTGCCGACCGGGATGGAAGAGCTGTTCGCCGACCCCGACAAGGGCCGCGCCGAGCGCGCGATGAAGGCGATGCTAGAGATGAAGAAGATCGACATCGCCGCCCTGCGCAGAGCCGCCGACGAGGTCCCAGCAGCCTGATAGGTAGCTTGAAGGACGGAGGCCGTCCGCGTGGGAAGCGGGATCGCGACGGCGATGCGACCGAAATGCGACAGTGCCGTCGTGGCAAGACTCGCTCGCCGTGCCCTTCTCCTATTCATCGGCTATGTCGCCATCCTGGCGGCTGTCGTCGTCGCGGGCTTCCTAGGCGGCGCGCTTGGTATCTGGGCGTCGATTCTCTGGGGGGTCGGAATCGTCACCGGCCTCGCCGTCTACGTTCGTCGGCGCCTCGAAAGAAGCGAGAGCGGCTGAGGATCTTGACCGCCGCCACCCGCTGAACCGATTGATCGGGTCGCTTTCGATCGGCCCAGAGAGCGAAAGTTTCTCCGAATTGAAGGACGGAGGTTATCCGCGCGAGAAGCGGGATCGCGACGGCGATGCGACCGAAATGCGACCATCGAGCACATGACGATCCAACGGATGGACCACGTCGGCATCGTGGTCGAGGACCTCGCGGCCGCAACCGAATTCTTCGTCGAGCTCGGACTCGAAGTGCAGGGCGAAGGGACGGTCGAGGGCCGCTGGGTGGACCGCATCGTGGGGCTCGACGGAGTCCGGTCAGAGCTCGCGATGCTGCAGACCCCGGACGGCCATAGACGACTCGAGTTGGTGAAGTTCCACTCGCCGCCGACTCAGGGCGGCGACCACCACGCGCCGGCGAACACACCGGGCATCCGCCATCTCGCCTTCGCCGTCGACGACATCGACGCCGTAGTCGCCGACCTACAAGCCCGCGGCACCGAGCTCGTAGGCGAGCTAGTGCGCTACGAGGACAGCTACCGGCTCTGCTACGTCCGCGGCCCCGAGGGGATCATCGTCGAGCTGGCAGAGCAGATCGGCTGACGGTCCGCGCTGAACCAGATCAATCGTGTCGCTTTCCATCGGCCCAGAGAGCGAAGTTCCTCCGGATTGAAAGGGACGCGGGGCGGGCGCTTAGGAGGCGGATATGCGCCGAAGATGTGACCAAATACGACTGGCTAGGGCGGTTAGCTGAAGGCTGGCTAAAGGCTGAACTGAAGTCGCTGGGCGGCTCGAACTTGACGCAGCGCGCTCCTGATCGGCACCTCGATGTAGGTCTGGCGACGTGCCTGCCAAATCCCAATCGCGGTTAGCAACGCTTCGGGGTGAAGCTGAGCAAGAGCGGTGGCATAGGGGGCCGCGATCAGTGGTGCCTGGGCTTCGATTACGTCAGGACCATCCCAGAAAAGCGCACGGCCCGCGAGTCCCTCGCCGTCGGTGAGAATCACGTCAAGTCGCACTTTCAATTCCCCGGCCGGCCAAGCAAGCACCGTGCTTCGGGCCAATTCTACTACCGGCCGTCCATCGGCGGCGTCTGCGGTGACGTAAGCGTCGAATCCCGAAAGGACATTGCTGTTGGAGGTCGCCATGCTGGCATTGGTGTGATTGGCCCATTGACTTACCTTGCTCAAGCGGAGGTAACGGCGAGCTGCCCGTACACCTTTTTCGTGATAAAGAGATACCGCTTTACGCGCGACGGTCACCGGCACGCTCAAGAAGGCGGGCGGTGGTTCGCTCATAGGTCCGGGCGCCTGGTATCCCGGAACTCGAACCTTCCTGCTTAACTCCGTCGCGGTGCGCACCGTGGAGACTCGCAGTGTACCGATACGTATCTGAATTGCAGTCTGAGAGGCCACGCTCCCACGACCTTCAACCATGGACAGCTGATGGACGGGCACATGGAAGCGGAATTGCGGCATATCTGTGACAGATATGCGACGTAACAGATGCGGTCGTCTCGACCGAAGTCTCGCCAGGAAGTAGCCGGCTTCTGATTCCCAGGTCACTGCTCGCTCTCGGGACGACTTCAGTCGTCTGAGCCTGGGATCGACGAGGGCTCCGTTATGGTACGACGCCGTCCAATCTGCTGGGAGGCAGCATTCGGCTTCGGCGTCTAACCATCACGAATTTTCGCAACCTCGACGGGGTCGACGTCGCGCTTGCCGGGAGCCCGGTTGTTGTGGGCGAGAACCAGGTCGGCAAGTCAAATCTTGTCCGTGCAATTCGCCTGGTTCTCGACACGTCCCTCGGCAACCCAGCACGCAGACTCAAGCCAGAGGACTTCAGCGAGCATCTCGGCGCCGATCCCATGAGCGAAGGTCGAGAGATCCAGATAGCCGTCGAGATTGACGGGTTCGACGACGACCCGCCAATGGTGGCCGCGATCCACCCGGCGATCATCTCTGGCGATCCAGCTGTTGCCCGGATCGTTTACAGGTTTGGCCCCGACGACCTCGCGCTCAAATCTGAGGAGGAGGTTCCTAGCGGACTTGGCGGAGACTCTTACGGCTGGACGATCTATGGAGGTGAAGATGAGAATCCACGGCGGATTCCAATCGAGTTGCGCTCGCGCCTGCATCATGAGTATCTCGGGGCGCTGCGCGACGCCGAGGGCGACCTACGCTCATGGCGGCGATCGCCCCTCAGGCAGCTATTGGAGCGTGCCGCTGCCGAAAGCAGTCCAGAGGAACTCGAAGCCTTACGGGATGCGCTTGACTCGGCCAATTCTGCCGTCGGCGGGCTGAGTAAGGTCCAGGAACTCGCCAGCCAAATCGGCGCCGAGACCAATCGCCTTGTCGGCGAGATACACGCTCTAGATCCGACGCTCCGAGTCACGCCGACCGATCCCGATCGAGCCGTTCGGGACCTGCGATTGTTCCTTGACGGTGAGGCTCAGCGCTCGCTTTCCAGCGCCAGCCTGGGAAGCCTCAACGTTCTCTACCTCGGTCTTCTCGAGCTCGACCTGAAGCGGCGCCTTGACAATGGTGAGATCCAGCACGCCCTCATCTCGATTGAGGAGCCCGAGGCTCATCTGCATCCTCATCTTCAGCGACGCGTGTTCCGCCGCTTGCAAGAGAGCGACGGTCCCGGCAGATCGACCTTGGTCACCACGCATTCGCCGCATATTGTCAGCGTCAGCGACCCACGCAGGCTCGTTGTATTAAGGAGCGGTCCTCAGAAAAGCGAAGCGTTTTCAGCTATGGGCGCCGACCTCCAAGACCGTGAGTGGGACGACATCGCTCGTTACCTCGATGCTACGCGTAGTGAGCTTGTATTTGCCCGCCGTGTTCTGTTGGTCGAGGGTCTGGCAGAGCAACTGGTGATTCCTCCCATAGCCCGTTCCTTGGACATTGCACTTGACGCTCTGGGCATTACGGTTTGCGCAATCGGCGGCGTTAACTTTCCGCCGTACGTCAAGTTCCTGCGGGCGCTCGGTATTAACCACGCTGTTATCACCGATGGGGATCCGCGCGGTCCCCAAAGCCGAACGGGCAGCGAGCGAATTACGAAAATGGCGACCGACGTTGGCGGTGAAGAGGCAACCCCGGAGTCACTCGGGTACTTCACTGGCGAGCAGACCTTCGAGATCGACATCTACGACGCCGACGATGGCAACTCAACCAAGATGATCAATGCGCTGCGCACCTTCAACTGGGGGTCACAGATCAGTGAGGAGCTTGAGACGGCCCTTGACGATCGGATTGAAGGTGAGCGCCTCATCGAGTTGATCGATCGCGTCCCCAAGGGGCGATTTGCCCAGGCTCTTGCCCGAAATGAACAACTGGCTCCCCCGGATTACATTGAGCAGGCGTTGCGATACCTGACCAATGCATGAGTCGCCTGACCGAGGCAATCGACCTGTTAGGGGAGAACCCCCGGCAGCAGGAAGCGTTCGAGACCACCGGGCATTGCGCTGTCTTGGCCCCACCAGGAAGTGGCAAGACGATGCTCCTGACTACCCGCGTTGCCTACGACCTCGCTTCGGGACGAATTCCGCCGCCCCAGGGCGCCGCCTGCATCACGATGACCAACGAAGCTGCGGGAGAGCTTCGCCGCCGTATCTCTGGGCTGGGCCTCCGACGCCATCCGAACCTATTCATTGGAACGGTCCATGCCTTCGCCTTGGCAGCGATCGTCGCCCCCTTCGCCAAAATCGCCGGCTTTCCGGACGTAGCGCGATCGCGACTCGCCTCAGAAGAAGAGAAAGACGACGCATTTGACAAAGCATTCGCCGAGGTTCTTGGGGCCGGTGAAGACCCACGATTCATCAAGCCCACGATGGAACGGACGCGGCGACTTGCTGATTATTCAGGGTCGACCGACGTCGGTGGGCCAGAGATCGCCGCTCTAGCGAAACGCTATGAGGAGCTTCTCCTTGACCGTCAGACGTTCGATTTCAACGACCTCATGAGGTATGCAGTTGAGATAGTCCAGGGACACGAATGGGTACGTCGGGTCCTAATTGCTGTGTATCCGCACCTATATGTTGACGAATACCAAGACCTCCCACCCACCCTGGATACCTTGGTCAAAAGCCTGGCTTTCGATCAGGCAGTCAACACGACGCTCTTTGCAGTCGGTGATCCTGACCAAGCAATCAATGGGTTCTTGGGCACCAAGCCCGAGCTCCTCGAGGAGCTGGCCGCAACGGCGGGAGTCAAACGTGTGGAATTGGATCTCAACTATCGCTGCGGCCAAGGAATCGTCGATGCTTCATTGCTTGCCCTCGGCGAGGAACGATCTGTCAAAGGCACGACCGAGGGCGGAGAAATCGTCGTCGAGCCGGCGGCTAACGGCGAAGACGGACAGCGCCGCCTAGCGGTTGAGCTGGTGGAAAGGGCTCTCGGCGAAGAGATCCCACACGAGGAGATCACTGTTCTCGCCCAATCAAGATATGAGCTTGAGGAGATCGTCGAGGCGCTTAGACAGGCGGGCATTCCGGTATTTGCTCGGTTGGACACAGGGTACGCTCCTACGCCAGTCACCCTTGCAATCGAGGCGCTGGCACTCTACGCCTCTACAGACCCCAAGCCCTTAAACCAACTCTCGGGTCTTCTGGACGAATGGCAAGCTGTTGTTCCGGAGTTTCTGGAGCACGAGACCGTTGCGAAATTGACCGCGGTGCTCGACTTGCAGCACAGCGACTCACCGGCATCGGATTTTGTCGAAGCCCTGACCTATCTTGGTCTCAAGGCTTTGGTTGACGATCCCGGCTCCTCTCACGACGGCCGGGAGCTGGAAAGGATGCGAACGGCGCTCCAACCAGATGGAGCCCTGGAGGGACTCACAGTCAACGAGCTCGGCGAACGCGCGCGAGCTCAAGGTCGCATCATGGCGGCAACGATTCATGGCATAAAGGGCTTGCAATTCGACGTTGTCGTGTTGTGCGACTGCGAGGAGGGCCGGATCCCGCACTGGGGAAGCATGGAGTCGGGTGCTTCAGCCATCGCCGAGGACAAGCGCAAGTTCTATGTGTCGCTGACGCGGGCAAGGCACCGGGTCCATTTGGTGTCCTCATCTTGGCGCATCAGCAAAGCGGGAAACCGATATTCGATTAACCGCAGTCGTTTCGTCACCCCACTTGTGTAAGAAAGCCCGAGTAGACCGCTGACAAGGGCAGGGTTTGCGCTGGGCGGGGAGGCGGCGTGGGAGTTGCGTGGGAGTTGCGTGGGAGTTGCGTGGGAGTTGCGTGGGAGTTGCGTGGGAGTTGCGAGTGCCCCCGGTAGTCAACGAGCGCCGAGATAGACCCGCCCAGCGTTCCGCCTCTATCCAGCACGCGCGACCCGAGAGTGAAAGGCTGAGACGCGTGACATGGCGAGCAAGCTAGGGGGGCTTAGGCGACTTAACGGGTTGCGGTTGGAACAGTTGAAGGCCAAAGATGCTAGGCCCCAAGCACATAGTATCCGCGCCAGCCATCGAGATCTGGTCGGGCCTCCGGGTCGGAGATTTCCGGCCATTTGCTGTAGAGCCGATCGATGACCTCAGCCCCATAACAGCGGATCGCGGCAGAGTATTTCCGATAATCCTCATCCGATAAACGAACTAGTTGCCCATTTTCATAGGCACCTGAAAGTGAAGGAGCCAACTCTAAAGCTCGCGCATCGATCCGCCCTGCTCGGTGGATCAACCGATCCCGGATCACTCCGAACTCGTTCAGCGCCTGATCCAGATCCTTTGGGATCGGGCGATCATCGGGAGCACCCAAACCAACTCGTCTCAAGCACCGCTCGTAGCGAGCGGCCCCGCTCCCTTTCAATTGCTTGAGCTTCGGAACTTTCAATAATTCCTGCAGCTTCTCAATCGCCTGTTGCCGAAGCTCGGGGGTAAGATGCTCTACCGCCTCCGGCACCTCCTCTTCTGCCTGTTTCATCCGCACCTGAAACGGAAGGTCGCGGAGGGCTGGGGAGAACTGCTCGACCAAGGCATCCAACGCACTGTTTAGCCCGATCAATGCTTGGGCGTTGAGAGCCGGATGGCCATTCTCAATCTCAGCTCGGGCTAGCTCAGCCCGCTGCCAAAATATCTGTACTTCGTGCTCTCTCTGCTGGTCGCCGCCACTCGCATCAAAGTCTTTTTTCTCGCACTCGTAAAACCGTCGCAACTCGTGGAGTCCAAGAATGCCCATCATCCGGGTCCGCTCAACCTCCTCAACTGCTGCCCAGAAGTCGGCGATCATCGCCCCATGACCACGACCTAGACGGGGATCGCGCCGTGCCGCTTCGAGCTGCTCGCGGGCGTAGCCACCAAGGCTTTCCTCCCCAATTGGCACCGCTTCCTCTGCCCTTACTCGGTCTCGGGCTCAGGCTGTAGCAGCGCAGCTTCCTTGGCTGCCAGTCGCAACTGTTTCATGCGCTCCGGCGCGCCCTCGAATATCGCAATGATCTCCTTGTGAAGGTCTTTCAAGGTCTTGCGATGATCCTTGGCCAGCAGCTTCTTTCTCGGAGAAAGCTGATCCAAAACCCGCTGGGCAACATCAACCTTGCTCACTTTGACCTCGCGCTCACCCACGCCGACCTGTTGGTCGCACCAATCCTCGACGGCCTTGCTGCGACCTTTCTCAGGAAGCTCGGCCGCAGGGAACTCGAGCCCGTGCCAAGCTTTTAGCTCCTCGTTGACGGCTTTCAGATACACGGTCCTATCTAGCAGATCCTCTATCGCCAGCTCGCTGTTCTCGTTGCCACCAAGGAACAGGATCTGCTCCTCGTGGAAGCCATGCTTAGCCAAGCGTTTGAAGTGCTTTTTCCCGCCGTCATCTCCATCCAATAGGCAAGCGACGCGACCCCCCACAAGATCGAAATTGGCGATCTCATGTGAGGTCGCCTCGGCCAAACTAGGGACTGGTTGGTAGCGAAGACGCTCCTCCCCAGTCGCTTCTCGGATCAGGGTCGGAAGAAGCAAGGCGTCGCTCATGCCCTCCGTGACCACAGCCCATTGCGTCGCGGAGAAGGCGAACGCTCCGGCTCCCATCACCAACAACAGTGGCGAAAAGCCACGCCCTTCCGTCCAAAAGCGATTGACCGCCCGCGAATGGTCTCCCTGGACGAGCTTTCCCTCGACTTCCTTGGTCTCGGGAACTATCGCTCGAATCCCAAGACCAAGATCTCGCGGAAGGCACCCGGCAGAGTGCGTCGTGTAGATGATCTTCCCCGCCTCTTCCTGTTCCTCAAAAACACCCACTAGATCGGCCTGAGCGTCGTAGTGCAGATGACGATCAGCCTCATCAAGCAGGACTATCGGCTTGATCACATGATCAGCCTGCCAAATGAAAGCTCGAAGGGCCATGAACTGCTGAAGGCCATCACTGTGCCCGCTTAGATCAATCCAGTCATCCTCCTGCATTGATAGGAGGATGGTAAGCAGCGATCCATCGAGGTCCACTTTGACTTCGATGTCACCCTGTCTCCAAACTAGCGCCGCACGCTCTTTCAACTTCTTGTCAATATTTTCTAAATAGCTCTTCTTCCAGCCTTTATTGCCACTCTGAACCACTTCAAGCGCTTGGTTCCAGCTCGTCCCGGCAAGCGTCAGAAAGTTGTGAATTGCCTCTTTTGGATCAGGTGCTGCCTGAGTGAGGTCGTAATCAGCTTCCAATTTGCGAGCCGACTCATCGAATTTCAGAAACTGCGGCACTCGATCCGCCAAGACATCACGCACCTGTTGGTTCGGGTGATCCCGCGCTTCATATGCAGACAGAGCAATGAGGTCGCTAGACAAACCGGCGAACTTCTCGGGAAGTGGCAACCACTCTGGCCCGTCGTACTCATCATCTGACTCCTCGGCATCGACCCTCTCGCGCACCTGCTCTGCGATGAAGCCCAAACGCTGGGCGAGAGCATCAAGCTCTGCCACACGATCTTCAAGCCATTCCCCGTCGTCGTCCGCAAACCCTTTGGCCGTGTCAAAGACAGCACCAATTAGCGGCTCGGGGGGAGCCTCAAGGCCTTCCTCCATGGCCTGCGTCTGTCCCAGCCAAGCGTCCTCACCGAGCTGCGCAAGCCTGTCAAGCACGGCTTGTCTTCTTGAAAGATCCCGAGACGCGTAGGGCTCGGACTGAAAATTACGTTCTACCTCGTCCGCTTCCTTAGTGACTAGAAACTGCCGAACATCTTTGGCCTCAGGAATCTCTTTAAGCAGCTCGCGATCGTCGTGGCTTAGTACGAACCTCGCTTGCACATAAGGCTGCCGGGTTTTTCCACCGGGAGCGCGCGTTCTCTCGGCCTGCTCAAAAGGCTGATCGTGATTTAGGTGGACCAGAGCGTCCAAGAGCGAGGACTTGCCAGCAGCGTTAGGGCCGACGATGCACACGGGATCGGGGGCGAGGTTGATCTCGCAGTCGTCGGCCAAACGCTTGTACCCACTGATCTTTGCCGCGATCAAACGCACACGCGGTACTTAATCAGTCTCATAGGCGGTAGTCGATGTCCTAGAGGCCGCACTTCCCGGTGGCAGCAGCGATATAGCACCTCAGTCGATTGCTGACTTAACTACGAGAAAGCTCCCACCAACGGTATGCGTGTACCGGGCCAACATCGTCTCGACTGCCCGACGATCTCAGCTAGATCGGCGCCATTGACACCGGCGGCACGGAGGTGGATGACGTAGCTCTGGCGGCACTCGTGGGGGCCGGATGTCAAGGGCGGAGGCTTCTTGGGTCGGCTTCCAGGGGTCGACGGTAGAAGGTGCGCTCGCGCCATAGGCGGCCGGTAGGCGTCATGAACAGCAGCTCGCAGTCCTTGCTGTTGAGTTGGATCGCGCCTCCAGCATCTAGCCAAGGTGGCCGGGACCAGGTCGACTCGGCCGGCGTCCGGCTGGCCGTGGTCGGTCTTCGTCCCCTCGAGGATCTGTCCCTCGTGGGGACGGTGCGGAAACTTGGAGCGTCTCGCCGTCGAAGTCTTCGCGGCGGAGGGACAGCACTCCCCCAGCCTCAAGCCGGTGTCGGTGAAGACGCGGACCATCGGCTCGTAGCGCCCGCCACTTTGGCGAAGCTCGCTGGACAGGTTCGCCGCCAAGCCGAAATGAGACCAGGATGCGACCGCGGGCTTGCGGAACGAATCGGCTGGAAGGGTGCGGAAGGCCGATTCGTCTGGCAGCCGCGCATTCGGCTCTGCGACGGGAAGAACCCGGTCTTTCCTGAAATTCCCTGGTATGCGCCCGACGAGAATCGAACTCGCGACCTTCGGCTTGAAAGACCGACGCTCTTTGGTCCCCGTGAAGGGACCGTTGACCACTGAGCTACGGGCGCCCGGCCGATAACTTTATCGGCGTGTACCCATTAGAGCATTCTTCCCAGGCATGGATCTAGGCCTGCAGGGCCGCGTCGCCCTGGTGATGGGCGCCAGCCAGGGACTCGGGCAGGCCATCGCCTCGGCCCTCGCCCTGGAGGGAGCGAGGGTCGCGATCGCCAGCCGCTCGCAGGAGCGGATCGAGGCGGCGGCTGCGGCGATCGAGGGCGACGTCTCCCCCTTCGTCGCCGACACCGCCGAGCTCGACCGCCTGGCCGAGCTGCCGGGCGAGGTCGAGGCAGCGCTGGGGCCGCTCGACATCCTCGTCGCCAACACCGGCGGGCCGCCGCTCGGCCGGGCGCTCAGCCACGACCTGGACGATTGGGAGCTGGCCTACCGCTCGCTCGTCCTCGCCCCGCGCGTGCTCGCCGACGCGGTCCTGCCGGGGATGCGGGCGCGGCGCTGGGGGCGGATCGTCAACGTCGGCTCCAGCTCGACCCGCGAGCCGATCCCCGGCCTCAACCTCTCCAACTCCCACCGCATGGCCGCGGTCGGCTTCCTCAAGACCCTCGCGCGCGAGGTCGCCGCCGAGGGGATCACCGTCAACACCGTCGCAACCGGGCGCTTCGCCACCGAGCGGCTGGCCACCAACTACGGCACGATGGAGGCCGCCGAGGAAGCCGCCAAGCGGGATGTCCCCGCCGGCCGGCTCGGGCGACCCGAGGAGTACGGCGACCTCGTCGCCTTCCTCTGCTCCGAGCGCGCCGCCTACATCACCGGGACCACGATCCCGATCGACGGCGGCATTCTGCACTCGGCCTTCTGAGCCAGCAGCGCACGCCTACGATAGGTCGGCGATGAGCCACTCCCACCACGGCCACAGCCACGGCGCCTCCGCCGACGCCGACCGCAAGAAGCTGACGATTGCCCTGGTGCTGATCCTCGGCTTCATGGCGGCCGAGGTGGTGACCGGGATCCTCGCCAACTCGCTGGCGCTGCTCTCCGACGCCGCGCACATGCTCACCGACGCGGCCGCGATCGCGCTCTCCCTGGTCGCGATCCGCCTCAGCAAGCGCCCCGCCGAAGGCCGCATGACCTTCGGCCTCAAACGGGTCGAGATCTTCTCCGCTCAGATCAACGGCATCACCCTCCTGGTCCTGGCGGCGATCATCGCGATCGAGGGCGTGCGCCGGCTCTTCGACTCACCCGGCGTCGACGGCGGCCTCGTCCTTATCGTCGCCCTGGCCGGAGTCGTCGTCAACCTCGCCGCCACCGCCGTGCTCGCCAGTGCCAACCGGCAGAGCCTCAATGTCGAGGGCAGCTTCCAGCACCTGCTCACCGACCTCTACGCCTTCGTCGGCACCGCGATCGCCGCGGCGGTGATCCTGCTGACCGGCTTCGACCAGGCCGACGCGATCGCCTCGCTGCTGGTCGCGGCGCTGATGCTGTACTCGGCCTACGGCCTGCTGCGCGACTCTGGCCGGGTCTTCCTCGAGGCCTCGCCGAAGGGGATCGACCCCGACCGCATCGGCCGGCTGATGGCCCAGCAGCGGGGCGTGGTCGAGGTCCACGACCTGCACGTCTGGGAGGTCACCTCGGAGTTCCCCGCCCTCTCCGCCCACGTCACCGTCGAGCCCGACGCCGACTGCCACCGCGCCCGGCTCGAGCTGGCCGAGCTGATCGAGCGCGAGTTCGGCATCCACCACACCACGCTCCAGGTCGAGCACCAACCCGAGCGCTTGCTGCAGATCGACAGCTAGTCCGCCGCCGCCTCGCGCATCGAGGGGAAGAGGATCACGTCGCGCAGCGTCTTGGCGCCGCTGAGGATCATCATCAGGCGGTCGATGCCGAGGCCGGAGCCGCTCGCGGTCAGCATCCCGTATTCGAGCGCCCGCACGAACTCCTCGTCGTGCTCGTGCGGCGTCTCCTCCGCCCCTGACTCCTGCCGTTCGCGCTGTTCGACGAAGTGGCGCCGCTGTTCGATCGGGTCGTTGACGTCGGTGCCGCCGCCGGTGATCTCCATCCCGGCGACGATCCCGTCGAAGGCCGCCGCCAGCAGCTGCGGGTGCTCGGGCACCGGCTTGACCAGCGGCCAGATCGCCAGCGGCAGGTCGATGATGAAGGTCGGCTGGATCAACTTCGGCTCGATCAGCTTGCCCTGCAGCGTGTCGACCAGCGCCGCCCAGTCGTCGTCGGGCTCGGCGTCCTCGCCGGCGATCTCGGCCAGCTCGTCGCGGCTGGCCTTGGTGATGTCGACGCCGGTCTCTTCCTTCAGCAGGTCCTGCAGCCGCAGCCGCGGCCAGGGCGGCGCCAGGTCGATCGTCTCGCCGTCGCGCTCGACCTTCGTCGTCCCCAGCACCCGTTCGGCGACGCCGGCGACGATCCCCTCGGCGACGTCCATCACGCCGTGGTAATCGGCGCCGCTGACGAACCACTCGAGCATCGTGAACTCGGGGTTGTGCTGCGGCGACATCCCCTCGTTGCGGAAGAACTTGCCCAGCTCGTAGACGTTCTCGAAGCCGCCGACGATCGCCCGCTTCAGGTAGAGCTCGGTGGCGATCCGCAGGTAGAGGTGGCGGTCGAGCGCGTTGTGGTGCGTCTTGAAGGGCCGCGCCGCGGCGCCGCCGGTCATCCGCTGCAGGATCGGCGTTTCCATCTCGACGTAGCCGCGTTCGTCGAGGTGGTCGCGGATCGCCTTCACCACCTTGGCCCGCATCGCGAAGATCTCGCGCGAGCGCTCGTTCGCCATCAGGTCGAGCTCGCGCTGGCGGTAGCGCACCTCCGGGTCGGAGATGCCGTGGAAGAGGTCGGGCGGGTCGCGCAGCGCCTTGGCCAGCAGCACGCACTCGCGCACCTCGAGCGCCAGCTGGCCGCGCTTGGTCACGTAGAGATCGCCCTCGACGCCGACCAGGTCGCCGATGTCGAGCGCTTCGATCCGGTCGAACGCCTCCTGGCCGAGCGCGTCGACCCGGGCGTAGGACTGGATCGTCCCGGTCAGGTCGCGGACGTCGAAGAAGGTCGTCTTGCCGTGGCCGCGCTGCCCGGTCACCCGGCCGGCGATCCGGTAGGAGTGCTCGCGGTGCTCGCCCTCGCCCAGCTCGGCGGGGTCGTGGGCATCGAGGATCTCGGCGACCGCGTTGCGATCCGGAAACGAGAAGGGGTAGGGGTCGATCCCTTCGGATCGCAGCCTCTCTACCTTCGCTAGGCGCTCCTCCGCGCTCAAGGCGCGACGCCGACGGTTACCCGCTCACCACCCATGTAGTCGCGCATAGTAGTTGCGTCGCCCAGCATCTCGCGCATCGCCGGCCCGTGGTGCGTGTCGTGCTCCATCGCCAGCTTCCAGCCGCTCGGCGTTTCCTCGATCAGGCCGCGGATCACGCCGAGGCCGTCCTCGCCGCAGGCGCCGGTGACGGCGATACGCGGCTCGCGCCGGATCTCCGGCGAGCGGTCGAAGATCGTCTCGTCGGTGACGTAGGGCAGGTTGGCGATGACGAGGTCGACGCCCTCCAGGCCCTCCGGCAAGCCGGCGGCGACGCTGACGTCCAGCTCCAGGCCGAGCCGCTCGGCGTTCTCACGGGCCGCTTCGACGGCTTCCGCCGAGAGATCCGAGGCGGTGACGCGGAGGTCGGGCCGCTCGGAGATCAAGGACAGGGCGATCGCACCCGAGCCGGTTCCGACCTCGTGCACCCGAGCCCCCTCGGGCAGCCCGACGCCGACCTCGACCAGCAGCTCGGTCTCGCGGCGGGGCCACAGCACCCGCGGGTCGACCGCGATCTCGAGGTCGCGGAAGGGGGCGCGGCCGAGGATGTAGGCCATCGGCTCGCGCTCGGCGCGGCGGGCCACCGCCGCCTGGATCGCCGCCACGACCTCGGGTGAGGCCTCGCCCGAGCCGTCGCGAGACAGCTCCTCGACGCTGACGCCGAGCGCGTTGGCGACCAGCGCCTCGGCGTCGGCGCGCGGCTCCTCGCAACCCGCAGCCCCGATCGTCTCCGTCGCGGTGTCGAGCAGCTCGCCGACAGTCGCGGCGGACGAGCCTCCCCCGCTGTCAGTCTCCACTGCGTCCACTCCGCTCGCCTCCTCGTTTACCTCAAAATAATTTGTGCAAGATTAACAGCAACCCACCGGTCCTCGATTCAGACCGCTGGGCGGCTTCCGGCCTCGCTCGGAGCGGCTTCTCGGGACAGGGTCCCGTGGCGCCGCTTCTCCACGTAAAGCCAAATCAAGCCGGCGACCATCATTGCAAGGCTCTCCAGCTGAGCGCCAGTCAGGCCAATCGCGACGTCGTCGTTGCGCCTGAGGAACTCGATCAGGAAGCGCTCGCTGCCGGCGTAGACGAGATAGATCGCGAACAGGACGCCGCTGCGGAAGCGATCGCGCAGCTGCCAGAGGATCCACGCCCCAAGACCCATCGCCAGCGTCTCGTAGATCGGGGTCGGGTGAACGGTGCTCGTCGGTCGGCACGGTGCCGTCGGGGTAGGACATCGCCCAGGGCCCGTCCCAGGCCTTGCCATAGTCGCCGTCGCCGGAGAGCTGGCAGCCGACCCGGCCGATCGCGTAGCCGAGGGCGAGGGCCGGCGCGGCCAGGTCGAGCAGGGCCAGGCGCAGGAAGTCGCGGTACCAGGCCCAGAGCAGGACGGCGATGGCGCCGCCGATCGCGCCGCCGTACCAGACCAGCCCCGAGCCGCCGAAGAGGTTGCCGAGCAGGTCGTCCTTGACGCTGTCGTAGTTCTGGGCGACGAAGTAGAGGCGCGAGCCGACGACCCCGCCGATCAGGGCGGCGAAGCCCATCTCGTACGCCCAGTCGACCGGCTTGCCGATCTCCTTCAGCCGCTTCGCCACCAGGGCGCCGGCCGCGAGGAAGGCGAGCGCGAACATCAGACCGAAGGTCTGCAGCGTCAGCGGGCCGAGGTCGATCTCCGGGTGCATGCCTACTCGGCGAGCAGAGTACGCAGCAGCGCCTTCTGCGTGTGGAGGCGGTTCTCGGCCTGGTCCCAGACGGCGGACTGCGGGCCGTAGAGAACGTCGGCGGCGATCTCCTCGCCCGGGTGGGCGGGCAGGCAGTGCAGGACGACGGCGCTGTCCTTCGCCGCGCCCAGCAGGTCGGCGTCGACCCGGAACGGGGTGAGATCCGCGCGGCGCCGCTCGGCCTCACCCTCGTCCCCCATGCTGACCCAGACGTCGGTGTAGATCGCGTCGGCGCCGGAGACGGCGAGGCGCGGGTCGTCGGTCAGCTTGACGCCGTGCCCCTCCTCCAGCTGGTAGCCGGCGGGTGCCGCCACGGTCAGCTCGATTCCGGCGAGCTCGCAGGCGATCGCCAGCGAGCGGGCGACGTTGTTGCCGTCGCCGACGTAGGCGAGACGGAGCCCTTGCAGGTCGCCGCAGCGCTCGCGCAGGGTGAGCAGGTCGGCCAGCGCCTGGCAGGGGTGGTGACGCGGCGTCAGCGCGTTGACGACCGGCACCTCGGCCTCGGCGGCGAGCTCGGCGACCGCCTCGTGCGAGCCGGAGCGGATCACGATCGCGTCGAGGTAGCGCGAGAGCACCCGGCCGGTGTCGCCGATCGACTCGCCGCGAGAGAGCTGCAGTTCGTCGCCGCGCAGGACGACCGGCGTGGCGCCGAGCTCGGCCACCCCGACCTCGAAGGAGATCCGCGTCCGGGTCGAGGGCTTTTCGAAGACAAGCGCGATGCTGCGCCTGGCCAGGTCGCCGCCGCCCGCCCCATCGCGGCGGCCTGATTTCAGCTCGAGGGCGAGGTCGAGCAGCTCGGAGAGCTCGAAGGCCCCGAGCTCTTCGCCGGTGAGGAAATCGCGCTTCAAGCACCGGATACTACGTCCGTGGAGCTCACCGCCATCTCCTGGAACCTCTTCCACGGGCGCGATTTCCCGCCCGATCCGGCGCTGTTCACCTGGCGCTCGCGGCTATTGCGGATCGCCGAGCGGAACGCCACGCACGTTCAGGTCAACCGCAGCCTGCTGGAGGAGTTCTCCCGTCTGCTCGCCGGCGTCGAGTGGGACATAGCGCTGCTGCAGGAGTGTCCGCCTCGCTTCGCCGAGCCGCTGGCCCACGCCACCGAGGCCGAAGCGCACCGGGTGCTGACGTCGCGCAACTCGCTCGGCGCCCTGCGCGCGCTCGCCGCCCGCCTCAACCCGGACCTGATCGCCTCCAGCGAGGGCGGCTCGAACCTCACCCTGGCGCGAAAATCGCTCCAGTTCGCCTTATGTACCCCTGGCGGACAAAAAGCGCACCGGAACGAGGGGGTTGTCGAGCGGCGCGAGCTGGCGATCCACGAGAGCCCTCTCGAGCGGCGGGCGATGGCGTTCACGCGCATCGTCGATGGCGATGGCGCAGCGCTCTGCGTCGCCAACCTGCACGCCTCTGCCCACCGGCCCGAGCTGGCGATCGAAGACGTGCTGCGCGCCGCCGTCGCCGCTGACGAGTGGGCGGGCGAGGCGCCGCTGCTCTTCGGCGGCGATCTCAACCTGCGGCCGGCGGAGAGTCCCGCCGTCTTCGCCGAGCTGCGCGAGCGCTTCGGCCTCGCCGCGCCGACCGGCCCGCGAGCGATCGACCACCTGCTCGTCCGAGGACTGGATGTGGTCGAGCCACCGCGCCAGTGGCCGCCCGAGCGGCGCGAGGTTCGCGAGGGGGGCCTCGCCCTGCGCCTCTCCGACCACGCCCCCGTGGAGGCGCGTTTCGCAACCCCCACCTCACGGTAATGAGATAGTCAGGCAAGGCGAGTCTGCATTTACAGGCGCTGAGCGCCGGTAAACGCAGACTCGCCGTCCACACCCACGAGCGAGACAGGAGGCAACTGAGCATGGCCGCGAAAAAACAGTCGTCCGGCAACGCGACGAAAAAAACGAATGCCGGGACCCGCGCCAAAAAAGCATCCGCTCGCAAACCCGCCGCGTCGAAAGCGAAAAGTAAAAAAGCCAAACCGAAAGCGAGCGCGGCGAAAAAATCCACCTCCCGCAGCGGCATCACCGGCCTCGACAAGAGCGTCGAGCACTTCCGCGAGAGCCTCGAGCACAGCGTCACGCTGAGCCGCGACCGGCTGCAGGAGGTAGTCGACGACGCGGTCAAACGCGGGCGGATGACGCGTGGCGACGCGGAGAAGATGGTCTCCGACCTGATCAAACGCGGCCGGCGGCAGACCGACACGCTGCTGAAGGAGCTGGAACGGCTCGTCAAACAGGCTCGTAAAGAGGTCGGCGGGCGGACCGCGCCGGTGCGCAAACAGGCAACCCAGGCGGCCCGCCGGGCGCGCAAGAAACTCGGCTAGCGGCGACGGGGCGCCTTTGTCCTCCATAGGGCAACAAACGCGCCCCGATGGGGCATCCCGCCCGCGCAAGGGGGAGCTGCTCGAGGTCGAGATCGACTCGCTCGCCTTCGGCGGGCGCGGGGTCGCGCGGGTCGGGGGGTACGTGGTCTTCGTCTCGGGCGGGCTGCCGGGCGACCTGGTCCGGGCCGAGGTCACCAAGCCGAAGAGCCGCTTCGCCGAGGCCCGCGCGGTCGAGCTGCTGCGCCCCGGAGCCGACCGCGTCGCCAACCGCTGCCTACACGAAGGCGAGCCCTGCCCCGGGGCGCCCTGGCAGGGCCTCGCTTACGAGCAGCAGCTCGTCCACAAGCGCGACCAGGTCGACGAGGCGCTGCGGCGGATCGGCGGCCTCGACGAGTTCGAGCTGGAGGAGATCGAGCCGGCGCTGGAGCAGTGGCGCTACCGCAACAAGCTCGAATACTCCTTCGGCGCGCAGGGGGACGAGACGGTGCTCGGCTTCCACGCCAGCGGGCGCTGGGACCTGGTCGTCGGCGTCGAGGACTGCCTGCTCGCCTCCGAGCGCGGCAACGCCGCCCGCAACGAGGTGCGCGAATGGGCGCGCGAGGAAGTCGTCGCCCCCTACGAGCGCCGCGCCGGCACGGGTGTCCTCTGCAACCTCGTCGTACGCGAGGGGCGGCGCAGCGGGCAGATCCAGACGCGGCTCGTGACCACACCGGCGCGCTTCCCAAAGCCCCCGGTCGACCTGCACACGGTGGTCGACCCCGGCTCCGGCGGCAACGATGGGCCGACAGGCGCGCTCGGCGAGGAGATGCTGCGCGAGCGCCTCTGCGGGCTCGAGCTCGAGATGTCCCACAACGCCTTCTTCCAGACCAACACCGAGATGGCCGAGCGGCTCTACGCGGTCGCCGCCGAGTACGCCGGCCTGAGCGGTGGCGAGCGGGTCTTCGACCTCTACTGCGGGATCGGCACGATCGGCCTGACGATGGCGGCGAGGGCCGGCGAGGTCTGGGGACTGGAGATCGTCCCCGAGGCGATCGCCGACGCGGAGCGCAACGCCGAGCGCAACGGGATCGGCAACGCGCGCTTCCTCGCGGGCAGCGCCCGCACCGGCGTGCGGCCGCTGCTGGAGGAGGCCGGCAAGCCCGACGTCGTCCTGCTCGACCCGCCCCGCCCCGGCCTCTCGCAGAAGATCGTGCGGCGCGTGCTGGAGTGCGAGGCGAAGCGGATCGTCTACGTCTCCTGCAACCCGACCACGCTGGCGCCGAACGCGGCGCAGCTGGTCGAGGCGGGCTATAGGCTGCGCCGCGTGAGGCCGGTGGACATGTTCCCCCAGACCCCCCACATCGAGTGCGTGGCGCTGTTGGAGAAGGATTCGTGAGCCGCGGCTTCGGCGTCGCGGCGGGGCTCGATCCGGACGTTGCGCGGCCGCTCGCCGAGCGCTGCGCCGCGCTCGGCTACGACTCGGTCTGGTCGAACGACCACCCCGGCGCCAAGGGCCTGGAGACGCTGGCCGAGTTCGCCGCCGCGGCCCCCGAGATCGACCTCGGCGTCGCCGTGATCGCCCTCGACCGCACGCCGCCGGGGGAGATCGCCGCCGACGTCGCGCGGCTCGGGCTCGACCCGGCGAAGCTCTGGCTCGGCGTCGGCGCCGGCTTCTCGGAGAAGCCGCTGACCCGGATGCGCGAGCAGCTGCCGGAGCTGCGCGAGCAGCTGCCCGGCGTCCGCCTCGTGCTCGCCGCGATGGGGCCGAAGATGTGCGCGCTGGCCGGAGCCGAGTTCGACGGCGCCTTCTTCAACTGGATGACGCCGGAGTTCGCCGCCCGCGCCCACAAGCAGGTGGAGGACGGCGCCAGCGATGCGGGCCGCGAGCGCCCGCCGGTCTTCGGCTACGTCCGCACCGCCGTCGGCCCCGACGCCGCCGAGCGCCTCGCCAAGGAGGAGTCCTTCTACCGCGACCTCCACGCCGGCTACCGCAACCACTTCGACCGCCTTGCCGAGCCCGAGGGCACGGTGGGCGTAGCCGTCCCCGACCGCGACCGGGCCCAGAAGGCCCTAGCCGCCTACACCGCCCTCGACACGGTCGTGGTCCGCGGCCTCGCCAGCGCCAAGGTCGAGGCGATGACCGCGGTGGCCGAGGCCGCGGCGCCCTGAGCCACAAACTAGGTCAGCGTCGCCAGAAATAGCGGACCAGCCGGCGTCCTTCGACAGCCCAGACGACCTTGTGCCAGCCGACGATATTCGTCGTCACGCTGTTGACGTAGAGGGTCCCCGCTTGCGCCACCTGTTCGCGATCGCAAAGGCGTCGCCTCGTCGGAAAGGTGACGCAAACCGTGTAGCGGACTTCGCGGTTGGCACGAATGAATGCGCCGACCTTGCTGCGGTGGGGACATTCACGTGCCGGGCGCGCGGATTGCGACAGCCCACACGCGACGTAAACCCTCAAGCGCAGCGGTTCTTCTTCGGGGGGAGGAAGAGGGGGAGGCGGTTCAGGCTGCGGCGTCGTTCCATATGAACAGGGGCAAGGCGAGCTCTCGCAAGCGATCCCATCGTTGTCGGCGTCGAGTCGATAGGGGTCACCAGGAAGCAGGTATTCCTGCGCTTCTGCCTGATTGGCGAAATCCGCGCAGTCGTAATCCACTGCCTGCGCCAATGGTGCGAAGCAAAGAAGGCCAACCAGGCCAACGCCGACGCACGCCACCGAGATGATGCAAAGAGGAAGATATGAGCGAAGGCCGGCGACTCTCAGGGAATGAGAGTTTATGTGAATGATCTTCTTATTTTCTATTGACGGTGCGCGGATGAAGCCGTACTGACGGTCGGTGCAAGCAGAGGTGCTTGCGGGGGCGCGAATGGGCAAGCAGTGCGACGGCCGCCGACGAGCGAATAGCAGAGCTATTCGTGAGGAGGCGGATGGCGTAATGCGCCGCCCAGGCGCGTCATCCGCAAGTGCATCTGCGCAGCGGCGCCCGTCAGTACGGCGGCAGGTCCTCGTACCACTGCCCGAGCATGCGGAAGGAGCGCCAGAAGCGCTGCTTGGCGCCCTCCTCGTCGAGCGATTCGTCGATGTCGGGGACGTAGAGGGCGTCGATCGTCGGGGTGAAGGCCTGGATCTCGCCCTCGCGCGGATCGATCTGGCGCGAGAGTGGGATCCCGAGGCCGTTCAGCACCCGCAGCGCCGGCTCGCCCATGACGACGACGATCTTCGGCTGCACGATCGCCAGCTCCTCGACCAGGCGCCGCACGCACTCCTCGGCGGCGAGGTCGGGCTCGGCGATCGGGCACTTGACGCAGAGGGTGCCGTAGACGACCAGCGGGTCGATCCCCAGCCGTTTGAAGCTTTTCATCAGCGCGTTGCCGGGCCGACCGTAGAAGGCGACCCCCTCTTCGATCTCGGCGACGCTCGGAGCGTGCTTGATCATGAAGACGTCCGCCTGCGGGTGGCCCGAGCCGAGCACCGGCATCAATTTGCCGCGCGGGCAGTGCGGGCACTCCTGCAGGTCGTGGGTCATCTGGTTGAGCTCGCGGATCGCGCGCTCCAGGTACTTCTCTCTTATCTCGTCGTCGGTCGCCGGCATGTTCGGCGATTTCTTTGACGGGGCGGGCGCGGCTCCTTTCGCGCGGCCCTCCTGCATCAGCTCTTGCTCGCCGAGCGGCGTTTCTTGCGCGGCCGCCCGCCCCGCGCCGGCTTAGCGTTGGGCACGCTGCGCTTCGCCGCCTTCGGCCGCCCGGTCGTCTGCAGCAGCTTCAGCGCCTGCACGTAGACGAGGTTCTTGTGCTTGCGGGTTATGTCGGCGTCGCGCATCGCCTCGAGGAACTCCTGGGGGCCGTCGAAATCGTGGATTCGCACCCGCACGCTGCCCAGCCCCTGGGCGACGTGGCTGTCGGAGCCAGCCCCGGAGACGATCCTGTACTTCCGCGCGAAGCGCTCCGCCTCTTCGTTGAACGCGGTCAAGGCCACCCGCGGGTTGAAGACCTCGAGGATGTCGATCTCCTCGACCATGTCGAGCAGGTGCTCGTAGTCGGGCACCGAGTGGAAGCGGTCGAACGGGTGGGGCACGTAGACGAGGCCGTCTTGCTCGCGGATCGCGGCGATCGTCTCCGCCATCGTCATCCCGCGCGGGATCTTCTCCTCGAGGAAGAGCCCGATCACCTCGCCCTGCTCGGCGGTCTTCACCTCCTCGGCGACGATCACCTTCAGGTCGCCCATCTCGGCGGCGATCCGGCGCGCCTCCAGGGCTCCGGAGACCTCGTTGTGGTCGGTGATCGCGATCGCGCCGAGGCCGCGGTCGCGAGCGGTCTCCAGCAGCACCTCGACCGGCGTCGCGCAGTCGGGCGAGTGGTCGGTGTGCATGTGCAGGTCGACCTCGATCAGCGGCCGCTCGGCGATCCGCCGGCGCACCTCCGGGTCCCCCGCCGGGTCGTGGCGGCGAGCGAGCAGGCGCCGGTAGATCGCTTCGAACTCGTCCGTCACCGCAGCCCAGTCGCGCTCTCCGCCGGCCGGGCCGACCAGTTCGTAGGAGCCCGGGAAGTAGCGCTCCAGCAGCTCGCCGGTCGCCGGTGCGGCGACCGTGCGCGCGTCGAGCCGGCCGAAGAAGACCTCGACCAGCGGGCGCGCCACCTGAGTCGAGAGGACCCGCTCCGCCGGTTTGTGGAAGGTGGCGACGTTGAGCGAGTAGGAGTGGCGCAGCGCCGCCGAAGAGACGCTGGGAGCGAACGGCTCGTGGACGTGGACGATGTCCGGGGGGTCGCTACCGAGCAGCCGCTTGACCGAGTTGCCCGAGAAGACCCTCAGAACCTCGTGGCCGCGCCGCTCCAGCTCCTCGGAGACCCGCCCGGCGAACTCGTTGACGCGGTTGCGGGTGGTCCGCCGGTGGGGCGTGACCTGGGCTATCGAAAGGGGCTCGGCCGACACGGGGCAAGCATAGGAGTCTGTCCAAGGACCCTCGCGAGGCGGGCCCTCAGCTCGGCTAAGCCTTCGTCTCGGCTGGAGCCGTCGCCGCCGGCGACTTGCCGCGCGCGTGCTCGGCGATGAACTTCTCCGTGTGCTCGCGCGCCTCGTCGTCCGGCCGCTGTGTGTGCGGCGACTTCATCAGGTAGCTGGAAGGCCCGTCGAGCTGGCCGGCGACGCCGTTGTTGAGCGCCAGCTTGAGGATCCGCACGGCGTCGATCACGACCCCGGCCGAGTTGGGCGAGTCCCAGACCTCGAGCTTCAGCTCGAGGTTGAGCGGCACGTCGCCGAAGGCTTTGCCCTCGACACGGATGTGCGCCCACTTGCGGTCGGTCAGCCAGGGGACGTAGTCGGAGGGGCCGACGTGGACGTCCTCCTCGGGCAGCTCGTGGCCCATGATCGAGGTGACCGCGTTGGTCTTCGAGATCTTCTTCGAGTCGAGCCGCTCGCGCTCGAGCATGTTGTAGAAGTCCATGTTGCCGCCGACGTTGAGCTGCGAGGTGCGCTCGACGCGCACGCCGCGGTCGTGGAAGAGGCGGGCGAGCTGGCGGTGGACGATCGTCGCGCCGACCTGGGACTTGATGTCGTCGCCGATGATCGGCAGGCCGGCTTCCTCGAAGCGCTTGTCCCAGTAGTTCTCGCGGGCGATGAAGACCGGCAGGCAGTTGACGAAGCCGACGCCCGCCTTCAGCGCCTGCTCGACGTACCACTTGGTCGCGTCCTCGGAGCCGACCGGCAGGTAGCAGACCAGCACGTCCGCCTTGGTCTCCTTGAGGATGCCGACCACGTCAGCCGTTTCGCCCGGCGCTTTGACGATCTTCTCTTTCAGGTACTTGCCCAGCCCGTCGTGGGTCATGCCGCGCTCGACCTTGACCCCCAGCTCCGGCACGTCGGCGAACTTGATCGTGTCGTTCTGACCCGACCAGATCGCCTCCGAGAGGTCTTTGCCGACCTTCTCGGAGTCGATGTCGAAGGCGGCGACGAACTCGACGTCGCGCACGTGGTAGCCGCCCAGGTCGACGTGCATCAGGCCGGGGACTTCCTCGGCGGGGTCGGCGTCCTTGTAGTACTGGACTCCCTGGATGAAGGAGTTGGCGCAGTTGCCGACGCCGACTATCGCGACGCGGACCTTCTCGTCCGTGCGGGCGGCGCCGTTGCCGCTTGCTCCGTTGGTCTCACTCATGAAAGCTCTGGATTCCTTCCTTCTGGCTGACTGGCAAAGCAAACCCGCGGCGGCGCCCGGTTACAGCTCGGGCGGGCCGGCGGTCTCGCTTGAAAGCTGGTTTCTGACGTGCCATACGCGCTGGATCGTCGTGACGATGGTCAGCGCCGCGATCAGGTAGACCGCCGGGGCGAGGAGCTCGAAGTCGCCGAGCCCGGCGCCCTTGGCGAAGACCAAGCCGATGGAGAGTATGACTACCCGCACCGGGCGCGTCGCCAACCCGACCTTGCACTCGACCCCGAGTGCCTCGGCGCGGGCCCGCGTGTAGGAGACCATCAGCGAGCCGAGCACGGCGACCACGCACATCGCGGCGGCGAAATCGTCGCCGGTCGCGGCGAAGTAACCGGCGACCGCGGCGAGCACGATCCCCTCCTCGATCCGGTCCAGGGTCGAGTCGAGGAAGGCGCCGAAAAGCGTCCCCTTGCCCGACATCCGCGAGTAGCGCCCGTCGAGCGTGTCCATCACCGAGCCGAGGATGAAGGCGACTCCCGCGAGGAAGAAGAGGCGCTGGGTGACCAGCGCGGCGGCGACCAGGTTGCCGATCAGGCCGACGATCGAGATCGCGTTCGGGGTCAGCCGCGACTCGATCAGGCGATCGCGGGCGTAGGCGCGAAGCTCCTGGCCGTTGCGGGCCTGGCGGCCGTTGCGGCGGCTGCTCGGGGCCCTCGGGGGCGCCGACGAATCCATTGACGTGAGGCTAGTCGATCCGCTGGGCGTTGCGCCACACCGGAGGACTACGCCTCGGCCTCGCGCGGCGAGCGGGCTCGCCACGACCACGCCTCGGGCCTGGCGCGGGCGAGCAGGCGGCTGGCGACGAGCGCGGCGATTGCGGCGACCCCCCAGCCAAGGGCGACGTCGACCCAGTAGTGGTTGCCGGTGACGATCACGACCCAGGCGACGAGCAGGGGCCAGCAGAGCCAGAAGACTTTGAACGGGCGGTGCTTGACCAGGCGGAAGGCGCTGAGCCCCATCATCGCGGCGAAGGCGCAGTGCATGCTGGGCACCGCCGCGTAGGGGTTGATGAAGGCTTTGGCCAGCCCCGAGTCGTGGTTGACGCTGGAGAAGTCGTTGATCGTGTCGACGAAGCCGTACTCGGGGTAGAAGCGCGGCGGCGCGGTCGCGTACAGCGCGTAGCCGACCAGGGCGAGGCCCATCGAGACCATGAACATGTTGCGGACGAAGTAGAAGGCGTCGTTGCGGAAGAAGTAGAGCCAGAAGAAGAAGGCGACGACGACCGCGAACTGGCTGTTCATGTAGACCTGGTTGGCGAAGTCGATCAGCCACTGCGCCGGCGTGAAGAACGCCTGCAGGCTGGGCTCGAAGAAGGTGCCGGTGGCGCGCTCGGCGTCGATGATCTGCTGGCCGTTGGCGAAGGCGACGGCGCGCTGCCCGTCGGCGAGCCCGCGCACGGTCTCGTAGGCGAGGTCGACGACGATCAGCAGGCCGATCTGGCGGCCGAGGTCGCCCCAGCCCTGGGGCAGCCTGGCGGTTACGGCGGCGAAGGCGCGAGACATCCGGCAATTGTAAATCCCCCGTTAACGGGCGGGGGTCAGGAGACGAAATCGACCACCCGGTCGATGACTCGTGCGTCGTCTATCCAGGGCCAGTGGCCCGCGCCGTCGACCGCTTCGAAGCTCGCATTCGGGAGGGGCTCGGCATAGGCATGGCCAAACTTGGTTGGCAGGTATGGATCGCGGTCGCCCCAGAGGATCAGGGCGGGGCAGGTGAGGTTGGCTTGGTCCTTGCCGGCTGCGGCCAGGCGGTCGGGATTGGCATGGCGGTAGAGGGCGAGAATCGCGGCCTGAGTGCCCTTGTCCCAGTGGCGCCAGACCATGTCGACGAGCTCGGGCGGCATCGAGCTGCGGTCGCCCTTCGCCTGCCGCATCGTCAAAGCCATCGAGGCGCGGGTCGTCGTTGCGTTGGCGAGCTCGCCCAGGGGTCGGTTGCGCCAGACCCGGGCGACCCAGTGCCAGCGGTAGCCCGGCAGCAGCGGCACGACGTTCAGGAGGACGAGCTTCTCGACCAGGTCGGGCCGGCGCTGGGCGCCGATCAGGGCGAGGCTGCCCCAGTCGTGGACGACGAGCTTGCGCCGCGTGACGCCGAGCTCGTCGAGGCAACGCTCGAGGAAGGCCGAGAGCCCGTACATCGAGTAGTCGAAGCGACTGGCATCCGGGCGATCCGAGCGGCCCCAACCCGGCATGTCGATCGCGATCGCCGGCCCTCCCCGTTCCATGAACGGCACCCAGTCCTCGCTGTGCGTCGGGTTGCCGTGGCAGTAGACGGTCGGCGTCCCCTCTCCCGGGACGCGCCGGTAGAAGACGCGCACGCCGTCGAGGACCAGCTCCGCCTCTTCGATTGCCTCCGGCATGGGCGGAGCATATGGGCGAATAGGGTCCCGCCGGTGACCTGGAAGCAACCCGACAAACGCCGCGTGCGGGCGATCCGCGACCGCCTGCGGGAGATGTACGGCCAGCCGATCAACGAGCCGCACGGGCAGCCGATCGCCGAGCTGATCAAGACGGTGCTCTCCCAGCACACCAACGATCGCAACCGCGACCGCTCCTTCGCCCGGCTGCGCGAGCTCTACCCCACCTGGGAGGAGGTCCGCGAAGCGCCGCTCGACGAGCTCGAGGAGGCGATCCGCCCCGGCGGCCTCGCCCGCCAGAAGGCGCCGCGCATCCAGGCGATCCTGGAGCGGCTCGGCGACCACCCAGACCTCGACTGGACCGAGACCGCGCCGCGCGAGGAGTCGCTCGAGTTCCTGCTCTCGCTGCCGGGCGTCGGCCGCAAAACCGCCGCCTGCGTGCTGATCTTCACCTGGGACATCCCGGAGATCCCGGTCGACGTCCACATCCACCGCGTCGGCGGGCGGCTTGGGCTCTTCCCGCCGAAGGCCTCGTTCGAGCGCGCCCACGACGAGATGCTGGCGATCGTCGCGCCCGAGGACGCCTACGAGCTGCACATGAACCTGATCCGCCACGGCCGCGAGGTCTGCCGTCCGAAACCGCGCTGCGGGGAGTGCGCGCTGCGCCGGATGTGCCCCTGGTACCGTGCCGAGCGCAAATGAGCAAGAAGACCTTCATCGTCTTCGGCCTGCTGGTCGTCTTCCTGGCGGTCCTGATCCCCTGGCTCGCCTTCCGCGCGGACGGCGATTCGGCCAACGCCGAGCCGGTTCCGGGCGACCTGAAGTCCGGGCAGACCCTCTTCGAGATCAACTGCGGCACCTGCCACGCCCTCTACGCCGCCGGGACCGACGGCAACTTCGCGCCGAACCTCGACGAACTGCTCGCCCCGTCCGGCCCGCCCGAAGGCCCGACCGCGCAGCAGACGATCGAGGCGACCGAAGGCCGCGTCCTCAACGCGATCGAGGCGGGCGTCGACAGCAGCACCACCCCGGGCCGCATGCCGGGCGGGATCATCGACGGCGAGCAGGCCGAAGAAGTGGCCGAATTCGTCGCCCGCACCGCCGGCGAAGGCTAAGCCCCCGCCCCGCCCAGGGGGACGCGCCGCGAGTTAGAGGTCACTATGGGTACTCAAGTCGCGGCACGTCACCTAGGTGGATCGGTTAGTGGGAGAAGCGCAGGGCGCTGAAGACGCCTGCGTGGTCGGAGTTCCAGAAATTGTTGACCGGCTGGATGCCGCTCACCGCTGAGCTCTGCAGCGTCACGACTGCGGGATCCCGGGTCATGATGTGGTCGACTTGATGGTCGAAGTCGGCTTCGCTGCCCCCTTTGCCCACTTCGAGCAGGCTCGATTTGAGGCAGCAGCTGAGCGGTTTGTTCGTGCTGCGCTCAACCATGCCAGCCGCCAGCAGCGCTTCGTACGCGAGCCGGTCGGCACCTTCGACCGTGTCGTCATCGGAGTTGAGGTCGCCGAGCAGGACGACGGGCAGCTCGCTCGTCGCCGGTCCCGTTGGCGCCACCAACTCACCCGCCTGCGCGGCGCGGACCAGCGGCTGGAACGCCTCCAGGTGGGTGTTGACGAAGCGGAACCAGCCGCTGCCGCGAACCTTGGCGTCGGTCGCGGTCCAGCCGCGTTTGATCGTCAGTGAGCTGGTTCCATTCAGGATGGGAACGGTGAGCAGGGTTTTGAAGTTCGCCCCCTGCTCGTTTTTGGTCTGCACGCCGGCGCCACGGCGGGCGAGGATCACGTCGCGCATCGTCAGCCGGCCGTTGATATCGGCCCCGAGGGGTCCGGTTTCCGGGTTTTCGTCCTCATCGGCGGGCGCCTCGAGGTCGAACTCGTCCTGGACGACGACGACTTCGTAGCTCGGTTTGCCCTGATTGAGCTCGGCGAGCAGTTCCTGCAGGTAGTCGTAGCGGACCGTGGTCGCGCTCGGCCCTTTGGCCAGGACTTCGAAGTTGACCGGCGCGGTGCGCCAGAGCGCCACCTCTTGCAGGCCGACCAGGTCGGGCTTGGCGTCGAGGATCTCGTCGGCGAGCCCCTCCGCCCGCACGGGGAAGTTGTTTTCGGTGACTTCGTTGAGGATTTTGCCGTTGGCGGCGACGAATTCTTCAGGGGTTTTCGCCGCGATCGCCGGCGTCAGGTCGGCGCCGAGGTAGAGGTTGCGCGTCATCGTCCCCACGACCTTGCCTTTGCCGGGGAAGCCGGTGTGGCGATGGCCGTGACCGTGGTGGCGCTTTCCCTTCGAGCCCTTCGCGTGGTGCTTCCCATGCTTGTGGAACTTCGCGGCATGGTGCACGGCTTGGCGCTTATGGCCACCCTGGTTTGCGGCCGTCACTACGGGTAGCAGCAATGCGAACGCAAGTGCGATTGCCATAGCCAGCAGCGGGTGGCGAACCGATAGTTGGGGGTAACTCAAGGCGTTCCTCCTAAATCTGTCTCGATTAATAGAGGCGCCTTCCCTGTGCCCGCCTTCACTGCGCGCGAAACCAATATAGGGAACACACGTTGAAATCGGTTTGAAATCTGCCATACTGCCACTTAGATTTTCAGAGTCCGCTCGGCGGCTCTCAGCTAGTTGACACGAAACCCCTGGATTTGGAGGTACTTGCGAAGTGGGAAAGACGATCGGGATCGACCTGGGCACGACCAACTCCTGCGTCGCCGTGATGGAGGGCGGCGAGCCGACTGTCCTCGAGAACTCCGAGGGCGGGCGCACGACCCCCTCGGTCGTCGCCTTCACCGAGTCCGGCGATCGCCTGGTCGGCACCGTCGCCAAACGCCAGGCGGTGATGAACCCCGAGAACACGATCTTCTCGATCAAGCGCTTCATGGGCCGCAAGGAGGCCGAAGTCAAAGAGGAGGAGACGATCGTCCCCTACGAGGTCGAGGCTGGGCCCAACGGCGACGTCAGGGTCGACGTGCGCGGCAAGCAGTACAGCCCGCCGGAGATCAGCGCGATGATCCTGCAGAAGCTGAAGACCGACGCCGAAGCGAAGCTGGGCGAAGCGGTCGACAGCGCCGTGATCACCGTCCCCGCCTACTTCAACGACGACCAGCGGCAGGCGACCAAGGACGCCGGCAAGATCGCCGGGCTCGACGTCAAGCGGATCATCAACGAGCCGACCGCCGCCTCGCTCGCCTACGGGCTCGAGAAGGAGGAGGCCGACCACACGATCCTCGTCTTCGACCTCGGCGGCGGCACCTTCGACGTCTCGGTGCTGGAAATCGGCGACGGGGTCTTCGAAGTGAAGGCGACCGCCGGCGACAACCACCTCGGCGGCGACAACTGGGACAAGGCGGTCGTCGAGTGGCTGGTCGCCGAGTTCAAGAAAGACCAGGGGGTCGACCTGGCCGCCGACAAGAACTCGCTGCAGCGCCTCTACGAGGCGGCGGAGAAGGCGAAGATCGAGCTCTCCTCGGCACAGGAGACGCAGATCAACCTGCCCTTCATCACCGCGGTCGAGGGCCAGCCCAAGCACCTCGACATGAAGCTGAGCCGCTCGAAGCTGAACGAGCTGACCGGGGACCTGCTCGAGCGGGTCGTCGGCCCGGTGAAACAGGCGCTGGCGGATGCCGACGCCTCGATCGACCACGTCGTCCTGGTCGGTGGCATGACGCGGATGCCGGCGGTGCGCGAGCGGGTCAAGGAGCTGACCGGCAAGGATCCGCACCAGGGGGTCAACCCGGATGAGGTCGTCGCCGTCGGCGCCGCGATCCAGGCCGGCGTGCTGGCCGGCGACGTCAAGGACGTGCTGCTGCTCGACGTCACCCCGCTGACCCTCGGGATCGAGACCAAAGGCGGCGTGATGACGAAGCTGATCGAGCGCAACACGACGATCCCGACGAAGAAGTCGGAGACGTTCTCGACCGCCGACGACAACCAGCCGTCGGTCGAGATCCACGTCCTGCAGGGCGAGCGCGAGATGGCCAGCGGCAACAAGAGCCTCGGCAAGTTCCAGCTGACCGGCATCCCGCCGGCCCCGCGCGGCCTGCCGCAGATCGAGGTCACCTTCGACATCGACCCCAACGGGATCATCCACGTCACCGCCAAGGACCTGGGGACCGAAAAGGAGCAGAAAATCGAGATCAAATCCGGCTCCGGGCTCTCCGAGGAGGAGATCCAGAGCATGGTCTCCGACGCCGAGTCCCACGCCGAGGAGGACAAGAAACAGCGCGAGCTGGCGGAGGCCCGCAACATGGCCGAGAGCCTCGCCTACCAGTCGGAGAAACAGGTCGAGGAGCTGGGCGACAAGATCGAGGCCGAGAACAAAGAGGAGATCGAGGCGGCGATCAAGGAGGTGCGCGAGGCGCTCGAGTCCGAGAGCGTCGAGGAGATCAACTCGAAGACCGAGGCGCTGACTGCGGCGATGACCAAAGTGTCGGAGCAGATCTACGCGGCGGCGCAGGAAGAGACGGCGGCCGCTTCCGGGGACGGGGCATCTGCCGACGGCGATTCCTCGGCCGACGAGGAGGAGGTCGTCGACGCCGAGGTGGTCGATGAGGGCGACGACAAATGAGGCCAGATCAGCGGGATGTCTCCGGGACCAACGAGCCCCAGCCCGCGGGTCCTGTCGGCGCAGGGGACCCACCTCCCCCTGCGGTAGCTGAAGCTTCCTCGGGGGAGGTCCCCCCTACGCCGCCACCCGCGGGAGAGGCGTCTGAGGCCGAGGGACGGGAGCAGATCGAAGGAGACCTCGATGCCCTGCTGGCCAAAGCTGAGCAGGAGCGGGATGAGTACCTCGATCTCGCCAAGAGGACTAAAGCCGACTTCGAGAACTTTCGTAAGCGGATGATGGCTGAGGTCCAGGCTGCTGGCGCTCGGGGGAAAGCTGAGGTTCTACGGGACGTTTTGCCTGTGCTCGACGATTTGGAGAGGGCGCTTCAGGCTGCTGGGCTGGACCCGGAGGGGGACTCGGAGGATGGGCTGGCGCATGGGGTGCTGCTCGTTTTCAGGAGCCTGCGCGACTCGCTGGGCAAGCACGGGGTCGAGGCTGTCGATCCGACTGGGGAGAAGTTCGATCCGAACTTGCACGAGGCGCTTTCGGCGCAGCCGGCGGAGGGGGTCGAGTCGGGAGTCGTCATCGAGACCATGCAGAAGGGCTACCGCTTCGGCGAGCAGCTGATCCGGCCCGCCCGCGTGGTGGTGGCGGAGTAAGGGCGCGGCTTGGCTGACGATCTCTACAAGGTGCTCGGGGTCTCGAAGAAGGCCTCCGACGACGAGATCAAGAAGGCCTACCGCAAGCTGGCCCGCAAGTACCACCCCGACCGCAATCCCGACGACGCTGCGGCGGAGGAGAAGTTCAAGGAGGTCCAGGGCGCCTACGACACGCTCTCGGACCCCGAGAAGCGCGAGCAGTACGACCAGGGCGGGATGTTCGCCGGCTTTGGCGGAGGGCAGGGAGGGCCGGGGGGCGGCTCGCCGTTCGGCGGTGGCTTCCCCGGCGGCGGCGGGGCCGACTTCGGCGACATCCTCTCCAACCTCTTCGGTCGCGGCGGTGGCGGAGGCCGGGCGCAGCCCCAACAGCAACGCGGCCGCGACCTCGAGACCGAGCTCAGCCTCAGCTTCGACCAGGCTGTCAACGGCGCCCAGGTCAGCGTCGCCGTGCCCAAGGCCGAGCGCTGCGCGACCTGCCACGGCAGCGGCGCCAAACCGGGAACCGCTCCCGTCACCTGCCCGCGCTGCGAAGGGCGGGGCGTCGATGCGGAAAGCCAGGGCTTCTTCTCGATCAGCCAGCCCTGCCCCCAGTGCGGCGGCGCCGGTCAGATCGTCGAGGACCCCTGCCCGACCTGCGGCGGCTCCGGCCTCACCCGGCAGACCAAGCGCTACAAGGTGAACATCCCCGCCGGGGTCAAGGACGGGGCGCGGATCCGCCTCGCCGGCAAGGGCGAGGCCGGGCCCCGCGGCGGGCCTCCCGGCGATCTATACGTGGTCACCCGGGTCGCCGCCTCCCCCGTCTTCAAGCGGGTCGACGGCGGCAACCTCGAGGTGACGGTGCCGATCACGATCGCCGAGGCGCTGCGCGGGGCGACGATCGAGGTGCCGACCCTGGACGGGACGAAGAAGATCAAGGTCCCTCCCGGCACCAAGCACGGCACGATCCAGCGGCTGCGCGGCGAGGGCCCGCCGAAACCGCGCGGCAAGGGCCGCGGCGACATCCGCTACCGGCTCGAGATCGAGGTGCCCAAGGAGCTGACCGAGGAGCAGCAGAAGGCAGTCGACGAGCTGGCCGAAGCGCTCGACGGCGCCGACCCTCGCGCCGAGCTGCTCCGGAGGGCCGCGCGATGAGCGATTGCACGATCTCCCCCGCCAGGGTGGGGACAAAGCTCCAATCGGCGGTGGGAGCGTGAGCGCGGTGCGGCGCGAACGGATCGAGATCTCGGTCGACGACGAGCGCGGAGTCTTCATGATCTCCGTCGCCGCCGAGCTCGCCGACATGCACCCGCAGACGCTGCGCATGTACGAGGCGCGCGGCCTGATCGAGCCGCAGCGCTCGCCGAAGAACACCCGCCTCTACTCGCAGCGCGACGTCGAGCGATTGCGGCATATTCAGCGTCTGACCTCCGAGCAGGGACTCAACCTGGCCGGGGTCGAAACCGTCTTGAACATGGAAGCCGAGGTCGAGCGGATGAAGGCCAAGCTGGAGCGGATGCGCCGCCACGCCGCCGAGCTCGAACGGCGAATCGGCGACTGAGAGGACTCACATGCAGGCAAGCATCGACGACAACAGCATCGAAGCACGCGGGCTCGAACGGAAGTTCAAGAACGGCCCGCTCGCGGTCGCCGGGATCGACCTTCGCGTCGAGCCGGGTGAGATCTACGGCTTCCTCGGCCCCAACGGCGCCGGCAAGTCGACCACCGTCCACATGCTGACCACGCTGCTGCCGCCGAGCGGTGGCAGCGCCCGGGTCGCCGGCCACGACGTCGTCGGCGAAGGCCCGGCGGTGCGGGCGGCGATCGGGGCGGCGCTGCAGGAAGCGGCGCTCGACCCGCACCTGACCGGGCGCGAGCACATGCGCCTGCAGACCGCCCTGCACGGGCTGCCGAAGGCCGAGCGGGTCGCCCGCGGCGACGCGCTGATCGAGCGGGTCGGGCTCGCCGACGCGGCCGACCGCAAGGTGAGCGGCTACTCGGGCGGGATGAAGCGCCGGCTCGACCTCGCGCTTGCCCTCGTCCACGGCCCCCGCGTGCTCTTCCTCGACGAGCCGACCACCGGCCTCGACCCGCAGAGCCGCGCGGCGCTCTGGGACGAGGTGGCGCGCCTCGCCCGCGAGGACGGGGTCACCGTCTTCCTCACCACCCAGTACCTGGAGGAGGCCGATCACCTCGCCGAGCGGGTCGGGATCATCGACGGCGGCCGCATCGTCGCCGAAGGCACGCCAGCGGCGCTCAAGGCGGAGATCGGCCGGCCGAGCATCGAGGCGACGCCGTCCCAGCCCGAGGAGGCCGACCGGGTGCGCGAGGTGCTGCAGCGCTTCGGCGAGCCGGTCCCCGGCGAACAGGGCAAGGAGGCGGTGCGGCTGGAGGGAGGCGCCGAGCAGCTCACCGACGTCGTCCGCGCCCTCGACGGCGAGGGCCTGCGGGTCGCCAACCTCGAGCTGCACGCGCCGAGCCTCGACGACGTCTTCCTCGAGAAGACCGGCCGTCACCTGGAGGGCGCCGGCGACGGGCCCGACACGAGCGAAGAGCCGCTGCCCGCCGGGGCGCCGGCGTGAGCGCGATCGCCGCCGCCGGCCGCTCGCCGCTGCCGACCCAGATCGGCTCGCTTGCCGGGCGCTCGGTCCTGCGCACGCTGCGCCAGCCGGCGATGATCGTCCCCAGCATCGTCTTCCCGCTCTTCCTGCTCGCGGTCAACAGCGCCGGGCTCGACGCGGCGACGAGCATCCCCGGCTTCCCCACCGACTCCTACCTGACCTTCATCCTCGCCTTCCCCTTCGTCCAGGGCGCCCTCTTCGCGACGATGAACTCCGGCCAGGCGCTGGCCGAAGACATCGAGAACGGCTTCTTCAACCGGCTGGCGCTAACGCCGATGCGCGGCTCGGCGCTGATCGCGGGGCAGCTCGGCGGCCTGGTCGCGATCGGGCTGCTGCAGGCGACCGTCTACCTCGCCGCAGGGCTCGCCGCCGGGGCGGACCTCGCGGCCGGCCCGCTCGGCGTGCCCGTCCTCTTCGTCCTCTCGATCCTGATCTCGATCGGGTTCGGCGGCATCGGCATGTTCATGGCGATCCGCACCGGCTCGGGCGAGACCGTGCAGGGCACCTTCCCGCTGCTCTTCGTGCTGCTCTTCTTCAGCTCGATCTCGCTGCCGCGCGACCTGATCGAAGAGGACTGGTTCCGCACCGTGGCGACGATCAACCCAGTCAGCTACTTGATCGAGGGCATCCGCAGCCTCTTCGTCTTCGGCTGGGACTGGGAAGCGCTCGCGCTCGCCTTCGGCATCGCCCTGGCGCTGATCGCCCTCTCGATCTCGATCGCCTCGCTCTCGCTGCGGGAGAGGATGGTGCGGACGTGAGCGGCCCCTACGTCTCGGCGGCGCTGGGCATCGCCTGGCGCAGCCTGCACAACGTCTTCACCAACCCGGCGCTGCTGATCCCGGCGCTGATCTTCCCGCTCTTCTTCCTCGCCGCCTTCGCCGGCGGCCTCTCGGCGATCTCCGAGACGCCGGGCTTCGACTACCCCGCCGGCTACACGACCTTCATCTTCGGCTTCGTCCTGCTGCAGGCATCGGCCCTTGGCGGCGTCTTCACCGGCTTCTCGATCGCCGCCGACTTCCAGTTCGGGATGGGACGGCGGATGCTGCTGGCAACCCGGCGGCGCACCGCGATCGTCGCCGGCTACGTGCTGACCGCGGCGGTCCGGGTCCTGGTGACCTGGACGGTGGTGACGACCGTGGCGCTGCTGGCGGGCATGTCGGTCGGCGGCAACGCGGTCGAGATCGCCGCCCTCTACCTGCTCTCGCTGACCGTCAACGTGATGGCGCTGCTATTCGCTGCGGGAGTCGCCCTGCGGCTGCGCACCCTGCAGGCCGGCCCCCTGATGCAGTTCCCGGTCTTCATCCTGCTCTTCATGACGCCTGTCTACGTGCCGCAGGTGCTGCTCGCCGGCTGGGTCGAGCACGTGGCCAAGGTCAACCCGCTGACCCTGATCCTCGACACCAACCGCGATCTGCTCGCCGGCCAGCCCGCCGAGATCGCCCTCACCTGGGCCATCGCGCTGGGCCTGGTCGGGCTGCTGGCGGCCTGGGCCGTGACGGGCATGCGACGGGCCGAGGTCGCCGGCTGAGCCGGCCTACAATCGGCGTTCAGTGCAACCGGACCGGTTCACCGTCAAGTCGCAGGAAGCGGTCGCCACCGCGCAGCAGGTCGCCTCGCAGCGCCGCAATCCCGAGGTAGCGCCTGCCCACCTGCTGCTCGCGCTGCTCGGACAGGAAGATGGCCTGGTCGTGCCGATCCTGCAGAAGCTCGGCGCCGACCCGGCGGCGATCGGGGCGCGAGCGAACGAGGCAGCCGAGGCGCTGCCGAAGCTGGGCGGCGACGAGCAGCCCGAGGCGCGGCCTTCCTCCACCCTGGTCAAGGTCCTGCGGCAGGCCGAGAACGAGATGGCGAAGCTCGGCGACGAGTACATCTCGACCGAGCACATCCTGCTCGCCCTCACCGACAAGGCATCCGGAGTCGCCGACGTCCTGCCCGACCGCGGCTCGCTCGAAAAGGCCGTCGCCGAGGTGCGCGGACCGCACAAGGTGACCTCGCCCAACCCCGAGGACAGCGTCCAGGCACTGGAGAAATTCGGCCGCGACCTAACCGCCGAGGCCGAGGCGGGCAAGCTCGACCCGGTGATCGGCCGCGACGAGGAGATCCGCCGCGTGATCCAGGTCCTTTCCCGCCGCACCAAGAACAACCCGGTGCTGATCGGCGACCCCGGCGTCGGCAAGACGGCGATCGTCGAGGGGCTGGCGCAGCGGATCGTCGCCGGCGACGTGCCGGAGAGCCTGCGCGACCGGCGCGTGATCGCGCTCGACATCGGCTCGCTGCTGGCCGGCTCCAAATACAGGGGCGAGTTCGAGGAGCGGCTGAAAGCGGTCCTCTCCGAGGTCCAGGACGCGCAGGGGCAGATCGTCCTCTTCCTCGACGAGCTGCACACGATCGTCGGCGCCGGAGCCGCCGAAGGCGCGGTCGACGCCGCCAACCTGCTGAAGCCGATGCTGGCGCGGGGCGAGCTGCGCGCGGTTGGCGCGACGACGCTCGACGAGTACCGCAAGCACATCGAGAAAGACGCGGCGCTGGAGCGGCGCTTCCAGCCGGTGCTGGTCGGCGAGCCCGACATCGGCGACACGATCGCGATCCTGCGCGGGTTGAAGGAGCGCTACGAGGTCCACCATGGCGTGCGGATCACCGACTCGGCGATCGTCGCCGCGGCAACCCTGTCGGAGCGCTACATCGCCGACCGCTTCCTGCCCGACAAGGCGATCGACCTGATCGACGAGGCGGCCTCGCGGCTGAAGATCGAGATCGACTCGATGCCGACCGAGATCGACGAGGTCGAGCGGCGCGTGCAGCAGCTGGAGATCGAGCGCGAGGCGCTGAAGAAGGAGACCGACGAGGCCTCGAAGGCGCGGCTGGAGGCGCTGGAGGCGGAGCTGGCCGAGCTGCGCGAGAGCTCGGCCGAGATGAAAGCGCGCTGGCAGAACGAGAAGGAGGCGATCGAGGCGATCAAGGCGGCGAAGGCGCGGCTCGAGGAGGCCGGCCGCGAGGCCGAGCGGGCCGAGCGCGACGCCGACCTCGAGACCGCGGCGAAGCTGCGCTACGGCGAGATCCCGGAGCTGGAGAAGACCGTCGCTGCTCAGGAAGCGCGGCTGGCCGAGCTGCACGCCGCGCACGGCTCGATGCTGACCGAGGAGGTGACCGAGGAGGACGTCGCCCAGGTCGTCGCCAAATGGACCGGGATCCCGGTCAGCCGTCTGATGGAGGGCGAGGTCGAGAAGCTGATCCACATGGAGGAGCGCCTGCACGAGCGGGTGATCGGCCAGGACGAGGCGATCGAGGCCGTCTCGAACGCGCTGCGCCGCTCGCGCGCCGGCCTCTCCGACCCCGACCGCCCGATCGGCTCCTTCCTCTTCCTCGGCCCGACCGGGGTCGGCAAGACCGAGCTGGCGAAGGCGCTGGCCGAGTTCATGTTCGACTCCGAGCAGGCGATCGTCCGCCTCGACATGTCCGAGTACATGGAGAAGCACACGGTGGCGCGGCTGATCGGCGCGCCGCCCGGCTACGTCGGCTACGAGGAGGGCGGCCAGCTGACCGAGGCGGTGCGGCGCCGTCCCTACGCGGTGGTGCTGCTCGACGAGATCGAGAAGGCCCACCCCGACGTCTTCAACACGCTGCTTGCAGATCATGGACGACGGCCGGCTCACCGACGGACAGGGGCGTACGGTCGGCTTCACCAACACGGTGCTGATCATGACCTCGAACGTCGGCAGCGAGCGGATCGTCGCCGAGTCGGTCGACGAGAAGATCCGCGAGCAGATCGAGGAGGTGCTGGCGGCGACCTTCAAGCCGGAGTTCCTCAACCGGATCGACGACACGGTGATCTTCCACCGCCTCTCCAAGGCCGACATCGGGCGGATCGTCGAGCTGCAGGTGGACCAGCTGGTCGGCCGGGTGCGCGAGCGCGGGATCGAGGTCGAGCTGACGGACGATGCCCGCGCCCTGCTCGGCAACCTCGGTTACGACCCGACCTACGGCGCCCGGCCGCTGAAGCGGATGATCCAGAAGCAGCTGGTCGACAAGCTGGCGCTGAAGATCCTCGAGGGCGAGTTCGCCGAGGGCGACACCGTGCGCGTCGATGCAGCCGACGGCGTGTTGGCCTTCGAGAAGGCCTCGGCGGCAGCCGCTGCCGCTGCCTAGCCGTCCAGCTGGGAATCGCAATCCAGGCGGCGGCCCTTTAGGAAACGTTGAGAGATTCCGACGTAAGCTTCAGTGGGCTTCGAACAGATGTTGAGACGACGTCACATCAACGCCGATCCAAGAGGGCGCAGCGTGCGCTTCCTGCTTGGCGTCGCCGAAGTCGTCCGCTGGCCCTTCGAGCGCGCCGCCTGGGCGGTCGAGCGAGTCGTGCTCTGGCCGCTGCGCGAGCGGCTCGCCGGGCGCAACCCTGCCGGCCGCAACGTCGGCGCCGGCGCCCTGGCCACGATCGCGGCCGCGGCGGTCCTCGCCGGCGTCCTCCTGCAGCCCGGCGACGACGGACGACGCGAGTCCGGCGCGGCGCCGACGCGCCTCGCCGTCACGACCACCGAGCCGCAGCCGGCGACCGAGGAGCCGCAGGGCCCGGTGCTGCAGGGCGCCCCACCGCGCTTCGCGGTCGAGGAGGGCGTCGGGGTCGCACAGGCAGACGGCGCGGCAGGCGACGATCTCAACGCCGGCAGCCCGAGCGATGCCCCGGCGACGAGCGAAGCGGTGCCCTCCGAAGATGGCGCAGCGGCGACGAGCTCGAGCCTGAAGCCGGTGCCCGCCGGCCCGGCGGCGATGAAAGTCGCCCGCCGTTTCTCCGAGGCCTTCGTCTTCTACGAGATCGGCGAGCGCCCGGCGCGGGCGAAGGCGGTATTCGCCGAGACCGCGACGCCGAAGCTGGCCACCGCGCTCGGCGAACGGCCGCCGCGCCAGCCAGAAGGCGGCGAGGTGCCGAAGGCGCGCGTCCTCAACCTCGTCCCCGGCCCCCGGGCCGGCAAGGCGTACACGGTCAGCGTCTCGCTGCTGCGGATCGGGCTGACCAGCGAGCTGCGGCTGGAGCTGAGCAAGCAACACGGCGACTGGGTCGTCACCGACGTGAGGGGCTGATGCGGCGACCGGGGGGGATCTTGGCGGGGGTCGCGCTGGTGCTGGCGTTCGCCGCGCCGAGCGCGTTTGCCGCCGATGCGGTCGAACCGCAGCCGCCGCCGGTCGAGGAAGCCGCGAGTGGCGAGACGGCCGCCAGCCAGACCGAGGCGCCCGCCCCGACCCCGTCGCTGCAGCAGGGCGACACGCTGGCCGCCCCACCGCCCGCGCCGGCACCGAAGCCGAAGCCGAGCGGCGGAGGGATCGCCGCCAAGCCCACGCCTTCGCCGGGGCCGCAAGCGAACCAGGCCCCCGAACCCGAAGAAGGCGCCGGCGCGGTCCCCGCGGTGCCGCCCTCCTTCACCGTCCCGCTCCTGCCAGGCTCCAACTGCGCGCCGTCCGGGGTACCGGCCGTCCTCGTGCCGATCTACCAGCGTGCAGCCGCCGCCTACGGCCTCGGGCCGCAGGGCCCCAGCGTGCTCGCCGCGATCAACGGGATCGAGACCGCCTTCGGCACCAACCTCAACGTCTCCTCGGCCGGCGCGGTCGGCTGGATGCAGTTCATGCCGGAAACCTGGGCGGGCTACGGCGTCGACGCCAACGGCGACGGGGTCGCGGACCCCTACGACCCCGAGGACGCGATCCACGCCGCCGCCAACTACCTGCAGCGCCTCCGGCGCCCCGGCCGACTGCGTACGACGCGATCTTCGCCTACAACCACGCCGACTGGTACGTCGCCGACGTGCTCGCCAACGCGCAGTGCTACGGGCAGCTGAACGGCGCGGCCTCCGGCCTCTTCGAACTGACGCCGAAGCTCCAGGTGCTCGAGCTGCAACGCGGCGAAGGCGTGGCGCAAGAAGGTGCCGACCGTCTACCTCAACGCCTTCGAGGACGCCGCCGCCCGCTACGACCTCGGCCGGCGCGGCGTCTGGGCGCTGGCCGCGGTCGCCCGCCTCGAGTCGGACTTCGGCCGCGGCATGACGAAGGCGGACCTGCGCCGGCACGGCCCGCTCGGGCTGGACGGCGCGGAGTGGAGCCGCTACGCGGTCGACGGCGACGGCGACGGGCGCATCCGCCGCGAGGACCCGGCCGACTCCGCCGCGACCCTGGCGCGGATGATCTGGTCGGGGGGCGGCCTGCGGGCCGGCCTCTTCGAGCACAACCAGGCCGAGTGGTACGTCGAGGCGGTGCTCGGCGAGGCCGAGCCGGATCGAAGGCAAGTGCAAGACCAGCACGGTCGACTGGGCGCTGGCCCTGCCCAACGCGGTGCTGGCGCCGATCGCCTGGGAGAACCTGAGCTTCACCAACGAATCGCAGAAAGTCGATCTCGAAAGCGGCGCGATCGACCCGCGCGTCGTCGGCCTGATCGGGGCGATCACCCAGTCTCACCAGATCACGATCTCCTCGCTGCGCTCCGACCACTCGATGTACACGGCCGAAGGCGGCGTCTCCAACCATTACTACGGCCGCGCGATGGACATCGCCGCGGTCGACGGCGTCTCCTGCACCGACACCGCCCCGACCTCACCGTGCGGCGAGCTGGCAACCACGCTCTCGCAGCTCCCCGCACCCGCGATGCCCACCGAGCTGATCTACTGCTTCGACGTCGACGGACCCGGCCCAGCTTTCGCCCGCAGCGACCACTGCGACCACGTCCACGCCGGCTACGACGGCTGAGCTCGTACCGCGGTCCCAGATCCCCTTCCTCGAGCGGTGCGATTAGCGTAGGCTCGAATCTCCCCCGCCGAGAGGAGATTGCGATGCCTACTTACGTGATGCTGACCAACCTGACCGCCGAGGGTGTGCGGACGCTGAAGAACAACCCGGCCGGGTCGCCGAGGTCAACAAAGAGGTCGAACAGATCGGGGCGAAGGTGCTGGCGCAGTACGCGACGCTGGGCCAGTACGACTTCGTCACGATCGTCGAGGCGCCCGACGAGAAGACGATGGCCAAGGTCTCGGTCGAGCTCGGCTCGCGCGGGACGATGACCAGCCAGACGCTGGCGGCGATGCCGGCCGACGAGCTGGCGCCGCGCTCTAGGCGGCGCCGGCTTGAAGGTCCTGGTCGTCGGCGGAGGCGGGCGCGAGCACGCGATCGTGCGGGCGCTTGCTCGCTCGCCGCGCGCGCCCGAGCTGCTCTGCGCGCCCGGCAACGCCGGGATCGCCGCCGACGCCGAGTGCCTGCCCGAGGTCGGCCGCCGACGACGTCGAGGCGATCGTCGCGGCGGCGCGGGAGCGCGGCCGTCGACCTGGTCGCGATCGGGCCCGAGGCGGCGCTGGTCGCCGGGGCCGTCGACGCGCTGGAGGAGGCCGGCATCCCCGCCTTCGGCCCCAGCGCCGCCGCCGCCGAGCTGGAGGGGTCGAAGGCCTTCGCCAAGGAGCTGATGAAGGAGGCCGGGGTGCCGACCGCCTCCCACGTCCTCCTGCGCAGCCGCGAGGAGGCGCTCGAGCACCTCGCCGGCGTCTCCTACCCGGCGGTGCTCAAGGCCGACGGCCTCGCCGCCGGCAAGGGCGTGATCATCTGCGCCGGGGAGCGGAGGCGCGCGAGGCGGTCGACATCTTCTTCACCGAGCGGCGCTTCGGCGAGACGACGGTCGTCCTGGAGGAGTTCCTCGAGGGCGAAGAGCTCTCGCTGCTCGCCCTCTGCGACGGCGAGAACGTCGTGCCGCTGGCCCCCGCGCAGGACTACAAGCGGATCTTCGACGGCGACGAGGGGCCGAACACCGGCGGCATGGGCAGCTACTCGCCGGTGCCGGGCTTCGGCCCGGCCGAGGTCGAGGAGATCGTCGACTCCGTGCACCGGCCGGTCGTCGCCGCGATGGCGCGCGCGGGACGCCCTTCCACGGCGTCCTCTACGCCGGCCTGATGATCGGGCCGGAGGGGCCGAAGGTGCTCGAGTTCAACACCCGCTTCGGCGACCCCGAGACGCAGGCGGTGCTGCCGCGGCTGCGCTCCGACCTGCTCGACCTCTGCCTCGCCGCGCGCGAGCCGGGCGGGCTCGCCGGAGCCGAGGCGGAGTTCGGCGACGACTGGGCGGTGACCCTGGTGCTCGCCTCCGCCGGCTACCCGGAGTCCTCCTCGAAGGGCGACGTCATCCACGGCCTCGACGAGGCGGCGGAGCTGGCCGAGGTGACCCACGCCGGCACCGCCGAGCGCGACGGCGAGATCGTCACCGCCGGCGGCCGCGTGCTCAACGTCACCGCGCTCGGGCCGACCCCTGCCGCGGCGCGCGATCGTGCGTACGATGCGGCCGACCGGATCTCCTTCGACGGAATGCAGATCCGCTCCGACATCGCCGCCCGCGCGGTCGAGCGGGTCCCCAGTTGACCAGACGAGAGAGGAAGAGATGAGCGAGATCTCAGAGCAGCCGCAGCCGACCGGAGCGGTCGACGATGCCGGCCGTCGAGGAGGCGTTCGAGGAGATCGACGTCGACGAGCCCCCTGGTCGGGATCATCATGGGCTCGAAGAACGACAAGCCGAAGATGCAGCCGGCCGGCGCCGTCCTGCACGACGCCGGCATCCGCTACGAGGTGCGGGTGATGAGCGCCCACCGCGACCCCGAGCTGGTCCGCGAGTACTGCCAGAACGCGCGCATGCGCGGGCTGAAGGTGATCATCGCCGGCGCCGGGCATGTCGGCGGCGCTGCCCGGCGTCGCCGCCGCCCACACCGACCTGCCGGTGATCGGCGTGCCGATCCTCGGCAAGAGCCTCGGCGGCCTCGACGCGCTGCTCTCGGCGGTGCAGATGCCGCCCGGCGTCCCGGTCGCCTGCGTGGCGATCGACGGGGCGAAGAACGCCGGCCTGCTGGCCGTCCGGATCATCAACTGCTGATGATCGACAGATACACGCGTCCCGAGATCGGCGCGGTCTGGTCGCAGCAGCGCAAGCTCGAGTGCTGGCTCGAGGTCGAGCTGGCGGCGACCGAGGCCTGGGCCGAGGAGGGCGTCGTCCCCGCCGAGGCGGCGGAGGCGGCGCGCGCCAAGGCCGCCTTCACGGTCGAGGCGGTCGACGAGCGCGAGCGGGTCACCGACCACGACGTCGCCGCCTTCGTCGACGTCGTCGCCGAGTCGGTCGGCGAGCACGGGCCGCTGGATCCACTACGGCCTCACCTCCTCCGACGTGCTCGACACGGCGCTGGCGCTGCAGCTGCGCCAGGCCGGCGAGATCCTCCTCGGCCGGCGCGGGCCTACCGCGACGCCCTGGTCGAGCGGGCGCTGGAGCACCGCGACACGCTCTGCGTCGGCCGCACCCACGGCGTCCACGCCGAGCCGACCACCTTCGGCCTGCGCCTCGCCGGCTTCGCCTTCGAGGCCGACCGCAACCTCTACCGCCTCGCCAACGCCTTCGAGCAGCTCGGCTTCGGCAAGCTCTCCGGCGCGGTCGGCACCTACGCCTCGGTGCCGCCGGCGGTCGAGGCGCGGGTGATGGAGCGGCTGGGGCTGCAGCGCGAGGACATCGCCACCCAGGTCGATCCCGCGCGACCGCCACGCGGTGCTGACCTCGCGCATCGCGATCGCCGGCGGCGGGCTGGAGCGCTTCGCGACCGAGGTGCGCAACCTGCAGCGCACCGAGGTGCGCGAGGTCGAGGAGCCGTTCGCCGCCGGCCAGAAGGGCTCCTCGGCGATGCCGCACAAGCGCAACCCGATCCGCACCGAGCGAATCACCGGCCTGTCGCGGGTCCTGCGCGGCTACGCCCAGGCGGGGCTGGAGAACATCGCCCTCTGGCACGAGCGCGACATCTCCCACTCCGGCGCCGAGCGGGTGATCCTCCCCGACGCGACGATCGGGCTCGACTACATGCAGGACCTGGCGGCGAAGGTCGCGGCGGCGATGACGATCCGCACCGACCGGATGAAGGAGAACCTCGAGCTGACCCACGGCGCCCTCTTCAGCCAGCGCGCCCTCACCGCCCTGGTCGAGTCCGGCCTGCAGCCGCGACGACGCCTACCGCGTCGTCCAGGAGAACGCCCAGCGCGCCTGGGACACCGGCACCCACTTCCGCGACCTGCTGGCCGAGGCAGCCCCCGACCTCGACCTCGACGCCGTCTTCGACTACGACGCCTACCTCGGCCACGTCCCGGCGATCTTCGAGCGCCTCGAAGCGCTGCGCTGAACGGGATAAAGTGCGGCCATGATCCTCTACACCTGCGGGCAGAAGAAAACGGGGCCGGCTTTCGCGCATCCCTGCGCGAAAGCGGCGAAGGCGCTCGACGCGGCCGGCTACACCTACGAGCTGCGCACCGTCGGCACCTACCGGTTGCTGCCCTGGACCTGGGGCAACCGCGACGAGGAGCGGGCGGAGATCAAGAAGCTGAGCGGCAGCAACGAGGTGCCGATCCTCGTCCTCGACGACGGCGAGGTCGTCTCCGGCTCGTCGACGATCGCCCGCTGGGCCGGCGAACACCCGGCCGCAAGCGCCGCGGGCTCCGCCACCTGATCCGAGTTCGATTTCGCCGGCATCCGAGCTGGGCCCCGCCAAACGCCTGAGGCCCAGCCCGTGCCGTTTCATCCGATCAACCGGACTTCGTTATGGACAGCACCGGCAGAGCCGACTGGGTCGCAGCGAGCCTCATCTCCTCACCCCCTTTTATTCGCTAAGGGAAATTGGAGACGGTAGCCCGGAACAAATAGAAACTAATGTGGTTTTACTGATAACCACATAGACTCCGGCTGTTCGGTAGCTGTGAACATTGAAGGACCCGCGTATGACTGAAGTCCGAGTAAGCGCCCAGAATCCAGGTGATTTCTTCCAGCGCATGGCCGTCCTCTACGCCGATCCGCTCCGAGAAAAGATCCTGATTGAGCTCTATTTGCGGGAAATGAGCGCGAGCGGCTTCTACGCCGAGTTCGGCGGCGGCTCGGTGCCTAGAGTCGACCGTCACTTCAAAAAGCTGGCCGAACACGGTTGGCTCACGTTCGTCCGGAGCGAGTCGGGAGGTCGCCGGCGTGGAGGAACCGAGCACTTCTACACAGCGACGGAACTCGCCATTCTGGACAATGCGACCTGGGCCCAGCTGCCCCGCTCGATCAAGGTGGCTGTCAGTCGAAGGAGCTTTGAGCAGCTTGCGCAAAAGGTCCGCAATGCGATGCAAGCGGAAACCTTTGACGCTCGCCCCGATCGCCATCTCAGCTGGACGCCGCTCTTGCTCGATCAGCTTGGCTGGGAGCAGATGATCGCCCGCGTCGATGCCACGTTCGAATCCCTCTCCGAGGAACAAGCCAACGCAAGCCTCCGCATCCTTGACTCCGGCGGGAGCCTCACTCCAACGACGGTGGTGCTGGCCGCATTCGAATCCCCCAGCCGCTACCCCAAGGCAAGCGTGACATCGCCTCCGCTGAACCTGGCGGGCCCGGCGGACACGAAGTCCCCCATGCCTCTGTCACTGCGTCTCGCCAAGGTCTTTACCGATCCGATCTGCCTGAAGATCATCACGGAGACGAGCCTGCGAGATATGAGTGCCGCACAGTTCCATGAACGGTTTGGCGGAGGCGCCGTCAGCGGCATTCGGCGTCGCTTCAAAACGCTGAGCGAGATCGGCTGGCTGCAGAAGATCGGCGAAAAGACCGGGGGGGCGCGAAGGGGGGCAACCGAGCACTTCTACCGCGCAACCGGTCCCGCGATCTTCGGCAACGACACCTGGGTGGATGTGCCGCCCTCAATCAGGGCGGCGTATAGCTGGCGAACCTTTGAGCAGCTCACCGAGCAGGTCATGGAAGCAATCGGGGCGGGAACGTTCGACACACGCCCAGATAGCCATCTCAGCTGGTGGACTCTTCGGCTCGATCCGCTTGGCTGGAAGAACGTGGTCTCCGCGGTTGATGCGCTGTTCGCATTCGGCTTCGAGGCACAGGAGGAAGCCAAGCTGCGCATGGCCGCCTCCGACGAGCAGCCGATCACGGCCACGCTCGCCCTCGCCGCATTCGAATCGCCTAAGGACTCGGCGAAAGCGCCGTGATGGGTGCGGCCGCGCTGCGCTAAGCGGCTACCAGCTCGCGCGCCGGGTGGCGCGCGGTGAGGACGACCCGGGTGCCGTCCTTGGGCGAGAGGGTGATGTTGCGGCGGCCGATCTTCTCCGGCGCCGAGTTGGCCTTGCGCAGCTCGCAGCGGGTCAGCACCTCGCGCAAGACGATCCGCATCTCGAACTCGGCGAAGGCGGCGCCGAGGCAGCGGCGGACGCCGCCGCCGAAGGGGATCCAGGCGTAGGTGTCGGGCGACTCCCCGAGGAAGCGCTCGGGGCGGAAGGCGAAGGGCTCGGGGTAGACGTCGGCACGCGTGTGGGCGAGCCAGATAGCCGGCGTGACGTCGGTGCCCGCCGGCAGGGTGAGGCCGTCGGCGACGAGCTCCTTGTTGAGGCGGCGGCCGGCAAGCGGAACCACCGGCCGCAGCCGCAGCGACTCGGTGATCGTCGCCCGCAGGTAGTCCTCCTCCCCCGCCTCGACCGAGTCGCGCAGGCGGCCCAGCTCGCGCGGGTGGCGCAGCAGCAGGTCGAAGGTCCAGGCAAGGGCCGTCGCGGTCGTCTCGTGGCCGGCGAGCAGCAGCGTCATCAGCTGGTCGCGCAGGTCCTCGTCGCTCATCCCGCCGCCGTCCTCGAAGCGGGCCTGCATCAGCAGCGAAAGGATGTCGTCGCGCTCCTCGAGGTCCTCCTTGAGGCGATGCTCGGCGATCTCCGCGTAGAGCAGCTCGTCGACGGCCTTCAGCTGCGCCTCGAATTTGGCCCAGGGCCCGCGGCCGCCGAAGCGTCGCGTCGCCAGGCCGATCAGCTGCATGAAGGGCGAGGCCGTTTCCTCCAGCACCTTCGTCAGCAGGACCCGCAGCTGCTCCAGCCGCGGCCCCTCGGCGACGCCGAAGACGACGCGCAGGATCACCTCCAGCGTCATCGCCTGCATGTGCGGGTGGATCGCGAACTCCTCGCCGAGCGGCCAGGAGTCGATCTCGGCGTCGACGATCTCGCTGACGATCGGCTCGTAGGAGCGCATCCGCTCGCCGTGGAAGGCGGGCAGCATCAGCTTGCGGTGGGCGAGGTGGTCGGTGCCCTCGATCACCAGCACCGAGCGGGGGCCGACGATCGGGGTGAGGACGATCTCACGACCGGGCGGCAGCCCATGCGACCGCTCCGTGTAGAGGGCCTTGATCGCAGCCGGATCGGAGATCATCACCATCGGCCGCTCGAAGCCGAGGAACCTGAGGCTGAACGCGTCGCCGTGGCGCTCCCGGCACTCGTGCATGAACGGCAGCGGCCGAAACGACCAGCGCAGCGTCTGGACCAGCGGCGAGCTCTTCGGTTCGGGCGGCAGCACGAGCGCCCATAGGGTCGCAGACGAGGGGCGCAAAAGCCCTCCGCTCCCGCGATGGTTAGCATCGGCTTAATGCCTGCCGTCGCCGACCTCAAGCTCCATTCCTCCGGCAAGGTGCGCGAGATCTACGAGTGGGAGGACGACCTCTTGATGGTCGCCTCGGACCGGATCTCGATCTACGACGTGGTGATGCCGACGCCGATCCCCGACAAGGGCAAGGTACTCAACCGGATCTCCGAATTCTGGTTCGAGCTGACCGCCGACATCGTCCCCAACCACTTCCTCTCGGCCGACGTGCCGGAGGAAGCGATGGAACGGGGCATGCGGGTGCGGCGGCTGGAGATGTACCCGGTCGAGTGCGTCGTGCGCGGCTACCTCTCCGGCTCCGGCTGGAAGGAATACAAGGCCGGCGGCACCGTCTGCGGGATCGAGCTGCCACCCGACCTGCTCGAGTCCGACAAGCTGCCCGAGCCGATCTTCACCCCGGCGACCAAGGCCGAGATCGGCGACCACGACGAGAACGTCGACTTCGAGCGGGCGGCGGAGATCGTCGGCGACCGGGCGCTGATGGAGGAGCTGCGGCGGGTCTCGATCGAGGTCTACGAGCGCGGCGCGGCGCACGCCGCCGAGCGCGGGATCGTCCTCGCCGACACCAAGTTCGAGTTCGGCCGCCACGCCGGCGCGGAGATCGTCCTCGCCGACGAGGTCCTCACCCCCGACTCCTCGCGCTTCTGGCCGGCCGACCGCTACGAGCCGGGCAAGACCCAGCCCTCCTTCGACAAGCAGTTCGTGCGCGACTGGGCCGACGCCGAGGGCTGGGACCACAAGCCGCCGGCGCCGGAGCTGCCGCCCGACGTGGTCGAGCAGACCCGGGCCAAGTACGTCGAGGCCTACGAGCGGCTCGCGGAGCGCAGCTTCTAGTGGCGAAGGCGCGGGTTCTGATCCGGCCGAAGGAGGGGATCCTCGACCCGCAGGGCAAGGCGGTCGAGCGAGCGCTGCCGGCGCTCGGCTTCGAGGGCATCGAGCACGTGCGAGTCGGGCGCATGGTCGAGCTGGAGGCGGAGGACCCGGCGCGGCTTCCCGAGCTCTGCGAGAAGCTGCTCGCCAACCCGCTGATCGAGGACTTCGAGATAGAGAGCATCGACGGCGCCTGATGGTCTGGGGGGTGCTTCAGTTCCCTGGCTCCTGCGACGAGCGGGACGCGCTGCACGCCTGCTCGCTGGCCGGCGGCGAGGCGCGGCTGATCTGGCATGAGGAGCGGGACCTGAGCGGGGTCGACGCGATCGTCGTCCCGGGCGGCTTCTCCTACGGCGACTACCTGCGAGCGGGGGCGATCGCCCGCTTCTCGCCGGCGATGGAGGCGGTGACCGGGTTCGCCGCCGCGGGCGGCCCGGTGCTGGGGATCTGCAACGGCTTCCAGGTCCTCTGCGAGACCGGCCTCCTGCCCGGCGCCCTGCTGCTCAACGAGAGCATGCGCTTCGTCTGCCGCCAGGTCGACCTGCAAGTTGAACGATTGACCCCCCCAGAGGGGACACAATCGTCCACTCTGCCTGGGGAGACGCTGTCGATCCCGGCCAAGCACGGCGAAGGGCGCTACTGGGCGCCGGAGGAGATGCTCGATCGGCTCGAGGCGAACGGGCAGGTGGCGTTCCGCTACGCGCCGGGGCAGAACCCGAACGGCTCGGCCCGCGACATCGCCGGGGTGCGCAACGAGGTCGGCAACGTGCTCGGCCTGATGCCCCACCCCGAGCACGCGGTCGACGCGATGACCGGGTCGACCGATGGGCTGAGGGTCTTCGACGCGATCGCAGGAGCACGGGCGTGAACGCGCCGGCCGCCAGCTCGCCGCACCGCGAGCTGGGACTTACGGATTCCGAGTTCGACCTGATCTGCGAGAAGCTCGGCCGCGAGCCGAACGGGGTCGAGCTGGCGATGTTCAGCCTGCTCTGGTCCGAGCACTGCGCCTACAAGCACTCGCGCAAGCTGCTGCGCCGGCTGCCGACCGAGGGCGAGCGGGTTGTGATGGGCCCGGGCGAGAACGCCGGCGCGGTCAGCGTCGGCGAGGGATATGCGATCGCCTTCAAGGTCGAGTCGCACAACCACCCGAGCGCGGTCGAGCCCTTCCAGGGGGCGGCGACGGGGGTCGGCGGCATCCTCCGCGACGTTTTCGCGCTCGGCGCGCGGCCGATCGCGATCCTCGACTCGCTGCGCTTCGGCGAGCTCGACTCGGTTCGCTCGCGCCACCTGCTCGACGGCGCCGTGCGCGGGATCGGCCACTACGGCAACTCGATCGGCGTGCCGACGGTCGGCGGCGAGATCTACTTCGAGGCTCCCTACGAGCACAACTGCCTGGTCAACGCGATGTGCGTCGGGGTCGCCCGCCAGTCGGAGATGGTGCGCGCGGCCGCGGCCGGCGTCGGCAACGCGGTCGTCCTGATGGGGGCCTCGACCGGGCGCGACGGGATCGGCGGCGCCTCGGTGCTCGCCTCGGCCGAGCTCGACGACGGCGACGAGGCGAAGCGGCCGACGGTCCAGATCGGCGATCCCTTCGAGGAGTCGAAGGTGCTGGAGTGCTGCTTGGAGCTGCTGGAGAAGGGCCTGCTGGTCTCGCTGCAGGACCTCGGCGCCGCCGGGCTCACCTCCTCCGCCAGCGAGATGGCCTCGGCCGGCGGCGTCGGGATCGAGATCGACGTGGCGCGGGTGCCGCTGCGCGAGGCCGACATGGAGCCCTTCGAGATCATGGTCTCCGAGTCGCAGGAGCGGATGCTGGCGGTGGTCGAGCCGTCGCGGGTCGGTGACGTGATCGCCGTCTGCGAGAAATGGCAGACCGGCGCGGCGGAGGTCGGCGCCGTCACCGGCGACGGGCTGGTACGGGTCCGGCGTGGCGAGGAGGTCGTCGGCGAGATGCCGGTCGAGGCGCTGGTCGACGGCTGCCCGCTCTACGACCTTGACCCAGCCGAGCCCGGCGGCTGGATCTACGGCAACCGGGCGACGCTGGCCGCGGACTCCTCGGCCGGGGAGACGCTGATCGCCCTGCTCGCCTCCCCCAGCGTCGCCTCGAAGCGCTGGGCCTTCGAGCAGTACGACTCGATCGTCGGCTCGCGCACGGCACGCCGGCCGGAGAGCGCCGACGCGGCGGTGCTGGCGATCCCCGAGGCGGACTGCGCGATCGCGGTCTCGATCGACGGCAACGGCCGGCGGGTCGCCTGCGACCCCTACGCCGGCACGATCGAGGCGGTGCTCGAGTGCGCGCAGAACCTCGCCTGCGCCGGCGCCGAGCCGCTCGGCCTGACCAACTGCCTCAACTTCGGCAACCCCGAGAAGCCCTCGCCGGCCTGGCAGCTCGACCGCGCGGTCAGCGGCCTCGCCGACGCCTGCGAGGCACTCGGCGTGCCGGTTGTCGGCGGCAACGTCTCCCTCTACAACGAGGGACCGGAAGGGCCGATCTACCCCACCCCGGTGGTCGGCATGGTCGGCGAGCTGCCCGACCCGAGCCTGGCGGCGCCGAGCGCCTTCGCCCTCAAGGGCGACGCGATCGCCCTGCTCGGGCCCTTCGAGCCCTCGCTGGCCGGCTCGGAGCTGGCCAAGCTGCGCGGCGAGCTCGGCGCCGGCCTCCCCCAGCCCGCCGTCGCCGCCGTCGCCGCCGCCTGCGCCGCCGTCCGCGAGGCGGTCCGCGCCGGCAAGATCGCCTCCGCCCACGACGTCAGCGACGGCGGTCTCGCCTGCGCCCTCGCCGAGTCTGCGATCGGCGCCGGCCTCGGCTGCCAGGTCGACCTCCAGCACCTGCGCGAACGCGGCTGCTCGCCCGAGGAGGCCCTCTTCGGCGAGGGCCCGGGCGGTTTCGTGATCGGCGGCAAGCGCGAGAAGCTGGAAGCCCTCGCGGGCGACGACGTCGAGGTCCTGCTGCTCGGCACGGTCGGCGGCGACGCCGTCGAGATCGCCGCCGGCGATCGCAGCCTCGCCCTGCCGCTCGCCGACGCCGAGCGCGCCTGGCGCTCGCTGACAGTCCACCAGTAGTTCGCTCCAAGATCCCGCGTGCAACAAGTGGCGGATAAGCTTCCCAAGGTGGGGGACGGCTCCGTACCGGAATGGCAAACAACGCGGCTCTGGACTGAGCTGGACAATCGCGAGGACGAGCTCGCGAAGGACCTGAGCAGATACGTAGCCGGCGTCCTTCCCAAGATCGAAAAGGTCTTGGCGAAGGGGGACAGCACGCCCGGAACTTTCACCCTGCACGACAGCGAACACTCCTTCCGGGTCGCGGAGCGGATCGTCGATCTGGCAGGGGAGGAACTGGCCGGCCACATGGACCCTTATGACCTCGGCCTGCTGCTCCTCTCCGCCTACCTGCACGACATCGGCATGACGCCGCCCGTGGCCAGAATCGACGCTATCTGGGCGTACCTTCTCTCCGGCGCCGCCCAAGAGCTGCCCGATGGGGAACAGGAGGCGATCCAGGCATGGTTGGACGACGAAGCTCACGGGATCGCGGCCCCACTGTCCGAAGGTCAACCGACCATCGCGATCCTGCAACAAGCTCGTTCGCTCATCGCCGAATACGTCCGCTTCTGCCACAACGACTGGAGCGCGAATTGGATCGAAGAGAACCTGACGGACCTCGACGACCACACCTACTCCGGCTGCCAATCGGACCTCATACGTCTTTGCAAGAGCCACCACTACGGGTTCGACGAGCTGCGCAGCGACGACTTCCAGCCCCGCTACGTCGGCAATCCAGGCACGGTGCTGCACCTCCGGTTCGACGCCTGCCTGCTGCGCGTCGCGGACGTACTCGACTTCGACCCCGAGCGCACGCCGAAAATCCTCTACACCCACCGCGACGTCGAGGACAGCAGCGCGATTTTCTGGCACCAGGACCACGAGCTGGCGTTCAAGCTGGATGGGAGCCATATCGCTATCCACGCCCGTCCCCCCAGCGCGCTCTTGCATCACGCGATCGACCTCACCGTCGCCGACGTCAACCGCGAGCTTCAGCTCTGCCAGCGCCTGGCCAACGAGACCCAGTTCCACCGCATGCCCGATCGTGCCGAGGACCTTCCCCACCGGTGGTCGATCGACGTGAGCGTCGTTCCCAACGTCAAGCCACGCGACGACAGCTACGAGTACATGGACGGCACCTTCCGCCCTGACCAGGAACGGATCCTCGACCTGCTGGGAGGAATCGCGCTCTATGGCTCCCCGCTCGCCGCCGTGCGAGAGCTGCTTCAGAACGCCTTCGACGCGGTCAGGGAGCAGATCGCCTACCAGCGCCTTCGCCACCCCGCGCCAGCCAGCGCCGAGGCGCACGACTCGATCGCGGCGATGCATGAGGTCTCGCTCGTCCTCGAGCAGACCGACCAGGGGATGCGCTTGGTCTGTCGCGATACGGGGATCGGAATGTCACAGGACATCGTCAAGTCCCGCTTCCTGGTCAGCGGGAGCACCGCCAGTCATGAGACCAAGGCGTTGGAAAGGGCCTGCGAGGAGAAGGGGTTCAGCGTCGGGCGAACCGCTCGCTTCGGGATCGGCGTGCTCGCATACTTCCTGCTCGGTGCCCACCTCAAGATCGAGACCCGGCGATCGTCCGACGCCGGCGATCCCGAGGAGACCGGGTGGACGTTCGTCAGCGACGGCCTCTCCGACTTCGGTGAGCTGCGGCGAAACGACGAGTGCCAGCCCGGCACTCAGGTCGAGTTGACGATCCGCTCCGACGCAATGCCGAACGGCCCGGAGGAGTTCGCGAGGGCAATGGACGCGTACGTCCGCAACACGATCCGGCGCGTGCCGTGCAACTTCTCCTTCACCGCGCGCGGTGTGGACATCGAGCCCTTCGTGTCCGGCCCGGGCTGGGTGGACCGCAGCGTCGACATCGAGCGGTCGTTCCTCGAGCCGATGCTCGCGCCGGGCGACCAGATCGAGCAGGCGAGGACCGACCTCTACTCGAGCGGCAGGCTGCGTGCCTTCGAACAGAGGCGTCAGCGATGGGAAAAGCTCAGCGAGCACGCAGCCGAAGTCCTGTCCGTGAAGGAAGAGCAGGGCGAGCTTCCCGACGGCCTCGGCAGCTACCGCATCCTCGTCGGCTACTTCACCATCCAAGGTCAGGTCCTGCTGACCTACCTCGACGTCAGCGAGAGCGATGAGGGCGGTCTCCAGCTCTCCCCTATCGAAGGCATCCCCGCGATCGAGCTGGGCGGCGGCACCCAGGCAAGCTGGAACGGGATGAGCGTCGCCGTGGACATGGGCCGCCACCGCGCCGGCTTGGGCCGGGTTAGGCCAGGTACCTTGGTCGAGATCGACTTGACCAGCGACCTGGCCGGCGAGCTGGCCGTGGACCGCAACACGGTGACCGCCGACGAGGGGGCCCTGGCAGGGATCAGGTTCGTCCGCGAGCGCGCCTGGAAGCTGCAATCGAAGCTCGTCCGTGAAAACGGAGACTCGCCTTTCGCGCTGATCAACGGCCACGTGGCGCAGGTCGCGGTCGAGACCGAGCAGCCGCTGATGTGGCCCGAGAACGAGGGGGACTTCGGTGCGGAAGCGAACAAGCCGACGAGACTGTCGCCCCTGGTCCTGCCCGCAATCGACATGGATAGGTACGAAGTTCACGACCTCTCGGGTGTCTGCTGGCGCGGCAAGCGCGTCGCGGCGGTGCCGACGATGTCGATCGGCGCCGCGGGCAACAGAAAAGGATCGTGGACCTGGCACGGATCGCTGTTCGCGCCTCAGATGGTCGGCGCACGGGAGGGCCACGGCCTGATGCAGCCGTTCCCGCTCTGGACTCGCGTCGAAGCGAGCTCGTCCCAGGGCGGACCGCCGGGCTTCGCCGGCGAGTTCCCTCCCCAGTGGTCGACGCTCGTCGGCATCGAAGCGGAGAGCCTCGGTGCCGGAGAAACGACGAGGATTTGGAATCCCGCTCACCCCGTCGTCGCCGCGGTGGATACCGCCTCATGGGAGTGGGTCGGACGAACCTTCCCCAGGGACCAAGACCCGCTTCCCCACGCCGGGGCGCTGATGCAATCGCGCAGCCGGATCGCCGCCTGGATCCTGATCAGCCTCGAATATGGCAACGGGGTCATCTGGGCCGGCCTCACCGAGCGCTCTCCCGATTTCCTTCCCGATGCATGGCGCCTGCTCGGCCTCGATGGGGACGAGCTCATCGTCGATTGGCGGGAGGAATACGGAGAAACGATCTTGCGGCTTCTCGGTCCCTCCTCGTGGGAGAGCCTGGACGAACCCGAGGCCGGTAAGACCTTCGCCGAGATCATGGACGACCCGGGCGACGATTGGTGGCTGACCGGCGATGACGGCAACCGCCAGCTGCCGACCATCAGGGCAGTGTCCTAAGGGACTGAGATGCGCCCGCCTGCCGTTTAAGCGTGCCCCGATCCGGGAACTTCCTCCTTGCACCCCCGCGCCCTCCTCCCCGGAGCGGGGGTGAGCGATGGAGAAAAAGAGTGACACCGGAGGGCGGCGATCCTTCAGCTCCGATTTGCCTGGGGGGCAACGGCGCTGGCGATCGCCGCCCTCTGCGGCTGCGACGCGGGCTCTGGAGCCGGCCGCAGCGTCAGGGTGACGGCACCGGAGAGCAACGCCGCGATCACGGCGAAGAGGTAGGCGCTGTCGGAGACCGAGAGGGCCTCGGCGAGGCCGACCGGGTCGCCGACGATGGCGACGAGAATCGCGGTGCCGAGCACGGCGCCGACCTGGCGGAAGGCGGCGTTGACCGCGCTGGCGGTGGCGAAGCGGTCGATCGGCGACGTCGCGCACGGCGGCCGAGCCGAGGGTCGGGAAGGCGAGGCCGATGCCGATCCCGGTGAGGATCGCGCCGGGCAGCCAGAGGCCGAGCCAGTCGGGCTCGGCGCCGGCCGAGCGCAGCACCATCACGCCGGCGGCGAAGAGGAGCGCGCCGGGGACGACGATCGCGCGGTGGCCGAAGCGGTCGGCGAGACGGCCGGCGGGGCCGGAGACGACCGTCGTCATCGCGGGGCCGGGCAGGGTGGCGAGGCCGGCCTGGAGCACGTCGTAGCCCCAGATCGAGGTGAGGAAGAGGACGTTGCCGAGGACGATCGAGAAGAAGGCGGCGGAGAAGAGCAGGGTGCCGAGGTTGCCGATGCGGAAGGAGCGGTGGGCGAAGAGCTCCGGTTCGACGATCGGGCGAGGGTGGGTGCGGCTGCGGGCGATCATCGCGCCGAGCAGAGCGGTCCCGACCGCAAAGGAGGCGAGCGTGGGAAGGGCGGCCCAGCCCCAGTCGTTGCCCTCGACGATGCCGAGCGTGATCAGGGCCAGCGCCAGCGCCAGCATCAGCGCGCCGGGCAGGTCGGGCAGGCGGCTGTCGCGCAGCGGCCGCTCCGGCAGGCGGCTGCGCCCGGCGAGCAGGATCGCGGCGCCGAGCGGCAGGTTGACGAGGAAGACGAGGCGCCAGTCGTTGAGCTCGACCAGCGCGCCGCCCAGGGTGGGGCCGGTCGCGGCGGCGGCAGCCGCGGCGGCGCCCCAGAGGCCGACCCCGGTCGAGCGCTTCTCGACCGGGAAGCTGTCGAGGACGATCGCCAGCGAGGCGGGGGCGATCAGCGCCGCGCCGACGCCTTGCAGGACGCGGAAGGCGATCAGCAGCTCGAGCGCTGGGAGCGACCGCGCAGAGCAGGCTGGCGACGGTGAAGCCGGCGACCCCGAGCAGGAAGATGCGCTTGTGGCCGAAGCGGTCGGCGAGCCCACCCGCCGGGACCAGCAGCGCTGCGATCACGACGAAGTAGCCGTCGAGCACCCAGGAGAGCGCGTCGCGCCCCGAGCCGGCGAAGGAGGCCGAGATGTCGGGGAAGGCGATGTTGACGATCGTCGTGTCGAGGAAGGCGACGAAAGCGCCCGGCGCAGGCGATCGCCACAGTCGCTTCTATGACGCTGGTCATACATCGCAGCGGCGACTATACTATGACCGTGGGCATAGACGTCAATGGAGGAGCCGCGCGGGCCGAGCCGTGAGAGTCGCGACGGCCGCGAGCGCCTGCTGAACGGCGCCCGCAAGCTGCTGGCCGAAAGGGGCTACGCCGGGATGGAGCTGCGCGACGTCGCCGAGCGTCGGCAAGGCACCCCGCGGCTCGATCTACCACCACTTCCCCGGCGGCAAGCGCCAGCTCGCGGCCGAGGCGGCGGCACTGGAGGGGGTCGAGATCCGCACCGCGATCGAGCGCTCGCTGCGCGAGCGCGGTCTCGGCGAGACGCTGACGATGTTCGGCGAGATGTTCCGTCGCCGGGTCAAGGACCAGCCCGAGCGGCTTGGCTGCCCGGTCGCCGCCGCGGCCCTGGCCCGCCCCGAGGACCCGGCGTTGGCGGCGGCCGCCACGGCGGCCTTCCAGAGCTGGGAAGCACCCATCGCCGCCGCCCTGGAGGCGGAGGGAGTCGCGGCGAAGGACGCCGTTACCTTCGCCGGCCTCGTCGTCTCGACGATCGAGGGCGCCCTGATCCGCGCCCGCGCCGCCGGCGACGACGCCCCACTCACCTCCGCCGTAGCCGGTCTGCACCAAGCCCTCGACTCGCTGCTCGCCGGACGTGCCGCTAGTTGAGTACCCATACTGTCCTCAAACCAGCGGCACGTCCCGTATAGGGTCGGGGGCGATGCGTAGGGGGTTCGGAGCGTTGGTGGCGGTTGCGATGGCCGGCTTGCTGCTGGGGGCGGCGTCTGCCTCGGCGAAGGAAGCGGGTGACGAGTGCGTGGCGAACGCGGTCGAGGCGAACCGGACGCTGATCGCCTGGAACAGTGGCTCCGGCCAGAGCATGAACCGCGTCGTCGGGGAACAGGTCCTCGGCGAAAACGCGAAGAACGGGGTCATCACCGGCTGGAGGGTCCGGGTCGGCCCCGGCCAGCCGTCCCTTCCGCAGCGACTCGAGGTCTACCGAGCACTGAACGAAGCGACGGAATACCGCCAGGAGGTCCAGACCCCGCTGCAGACCCTCCATCCGGGAGAGAACTTCTTCCCCGTTCACATCCCCGTCTTGTCGGGGGCCTACCTCGGTATCTACGGGCCGGAAGGGACCTATGCCTGCAACACGGGCGAGCCCGTCGTCACCGGGACGTTCGAAGGCAGCGCGAGCCCGGGGGAAGTCAGGCCGGCGATGGGGCTCTTTGGCTTTCGCACCCCGATCGCCGTCGTCGCGGAGCCGGACCTGGACGGCGACGGCTACGGCGACGAAACGGAGGACGGGTGCCCGGAATTCGCCGCGATCCACACCGCCTGCCCGTTCGTGAGGCTGACCCCTTCGGTCACCGCCGTCACCAGGCGGGCGATCATGCTGAACGTCAGCACCGGCGACCCGACCCAGGTGCAGGTGGGCGGCCAGGTCGGCTGGAGGGTCCGGCCGAGGCCAGCCACTCGGCCAAAGTCGGCCGCTCGCCCGAGCAAGGCCAAAGCGCGCCGGGTCGTCATCGACCTCGGCAGCTGGACGCAGGAAGTTCCGGCGGGGGCCACCGTCGCCTTCACCGTCCCGCTGCCAAAAGCCGTCAAGCGGCGGCTCAGAAGGTTGGCCCCGAAAGAAAAGCTGAAGGCGAGGCTCAGCGTGATCGCGACCGACCTGGTCGGCCACCAGACCGCGCTTCACTTGATAGTGCGACTTCCCGGCCCGGAGATCGTCGTCAGCAAGAGACCGGGTCCTTGACCGCTGCTACCCTGCCGGGGTAGGCAGTCTGCCTGCGCGTCACGTCCTTCGAACGCGAGGAAAACGCGCTTTTGACTCCGCCCCAGGGGCAGCAGATAGATCGCGATGGCCCGCGCGAGGAATGCGGGGTGTTCGGCATATACGCGCCCGGCCACGACGTCGCCCGCCTCGCCTACTTCGGCCTCTACGCGCTCCAGCACCGCGGCCAGGAGTCGGCCGGGATCGCCACCTGCGAGGGCGGCCACATCACCACCCTGCGCGACTCGGGCCTCGTCTCCCAGGTCTTCGACGAGGAGAAGCTGCGCGCGCTCGAGGGCGACATGGCGATCGGCCACGTGCGCTACTCGACCACCGGCGGCGGCTCCTGGGAGAACGCGCAGCCGGTCTGGCGCGACGACGGCCGCGAGCTGGCGCTCGCCCACAACGGCAACCTGACCAACGCGGTCGAGCTCTGGACCGAGCTGAAGGAGGGCGGGATCGCCTTCCGCGGCACCTCCGACTCGGAGATCATCGCCGCGCTGATCTCCTCCCACGACGGCAAGCTGGTCGAGGACGCGGTCGCCGACGTGATGCCGCGCCTGCAGGGCGCCTACTCGACCGTGGCGATGACCAAGCGCGCGATCGTCGCCTTCCGCGACCCGCACGGGGTGCGGCCGCTCTCGCTCGGCCGGCTGGGCGAGCGCTTCGTCGTCGCCTCGGAGAGCTGCGCCTTCGACATCGTCGGCGCCGAGCTGCTGCGCGAAGTGCACCCCGGCGAGATGGTCTCGCTGACCGAGCGCGGCCTGGAGACGCGCCAGGTGGTCAAGGCCGGCCGGCCGGCGCACTGCGTCTTCGAGCACATCTACTTCTCCCGCCCGGACAGCCGGCTTGAGGGCAAGGTGCTGCAGCAGGTGCGCGGGCGGATGGGCGAGATCCTCTGGCGCGAGGCACCGGTCGAGGCCGACCTGGTGATCTCGGTCCCCGACTCCGGCAACCCGGCGGCGGCGGGGTTCGCCCGCGCCTCGGGGCTGCCCCGCGACGACGGCCTGATCAAGAACCGCTACGTCGCCCGCACCTTCATCCAGCCCGGGCAGGAGCTGCGCAAGCGCGGCCTGCGGCTCAAGTTCAACCCGCTGCCGGAGATCGTCTCCGGCCAGCGGATCGTCGTCGTCGATGACTCGATCGTGCGCGGCAACACGACGCGGCAGATCGTCGGCATGCTGCGCGACGCCGGCGCCAGCGAGGTGCACCTGCGGATCTCGGCGCCGCCGATCCGCCACCCGTGTCACTACGGAGTCGACATGTCGACCCGCGAGGAGATGATCGCCCACGAACGGACGATCGAGGAGGTCGCCGACGAGCTCGGCGCCGACTCGCTCGCCTACCTCTCGATGGAGGGTGTCTACGAGGCGATCGGCACGCCGCCCGAGGACCACTGCGACGCCTGCTTCACCGGCCGCTACCCGCTCGGCGACCCCGAGGCGGCGAACGGCAAGTTCGCGCTGGAGGACATCGCCGTGGTCCCCGCCAACGGCTAGGGCGTCAGGGCGCCGACTATCTCCGCCGCCGGGCGGAGCTCGCCGATCCGGGCGACCGTCTCACCCGCGTAGAGGGGACCGGCGTCGAGCAGGGTGGGCGGGCCGTCGTCGGTCGGTCCGAGTGGGGTCAGCAGGCGGCTGCCGGAGCGCTGGGCGCGGACGAGGCGCTGCTGGATCGTGGCGGGGGTGAAGCGAGCACCCGGGGCGCTTAAGCGGTTGAGGGCTCGGTTCAGGGTGGGGACGCCGGCGCCGCCGGCGAGCCAGCGCTCGGTGGCGGCGTTCGCGATCACCCGGTGGGGCGCGGGCCAGGCGAAGCCGAAGAGCTCGGTGAGGATCGTCTCGTCGGCGCCCAGCAGGCGCCGTTTGTACTCGGGGTGGGCGCGGCTCTCCTGCGAGAGCAGGAAGCGGGTGCCGGCGACGACCGCGCTCGCCCCCGCTTCGAGCGCCCGGCCAACGTCGCCGCGCTCCGCGATCCCGCCGGCGAGCAGCAGCGGGTAGTCCGGCGGCAGCGCCGCCCTGACCCGCTCGAGCAGCTCCAGCGCGGGCAGGCTCCCCCGCACGTGGCCTCCCGCCTCGACGCCCTGGACGATCGCCGCGTCGGCACCGGCAGCGTAGGCAGCACGCGCCTCGTCCACCGAGCCGCACTGGTGGATCCAGGTGCCGCCGCCGCGCCGCTTCGGCCTGCCCCAGAAGGTGACGACCACATCAGCCCCGGCCGCCGCCTCGAACCAGCTCCTGCGGGCGAAGGGAAGCAGCAGGTTGACCGCCAGCGGGCGATCCGTCAGCGCCCGCGCGGCGGCCAGCTCGGCCTCGATCTCCTCCGCACCGGAAACGGCGATCGTCCCCAGCCCACCGGCCTCGGAGACCGCCGCGGCGAGCTCGTGGCGACTCAGCCCGCCGCCCATCCCGGCCTGCACGACCGGTGTCGCTATGCCGAGGTCTTCGAGGAACGCCACCGACGAATCAGCGGCCGGGCAGCGGGCCCCAGGCGGGCGCGCCGATATGGATGCCGAACCCTTCTTCTTCGGTGCCGCCGCCGTCGATCGAGTCGGTGGCCCCGTTGCCGCCGACGGGTATCAGCGAGATTCTGCTGGTGCGCGTGCCCAGCCCGAGGGCGGCGATCTGGCGGCCGTCCGGCGAGAACACTGGGCTGACGTAGCCACGACAGCGCGGAGGTTTCTTGCAGCTGGTGAGCTGGTGCAAGCGGGAGCCGCCGGCACGCGCGACGAAGATGTTCGAGTGCGAGCGCGCCGTCATCGCAAACGCGATGCGGCGGCCGTCGGGCGACCAGTCGGGGTCGAACTGGCTGCGCGGCAGGTCGTTGAGGACGCGGAGCTGGCTGCCGTCGGGGCGCATCGCGAAGATGTCGGTGCGGTCGCGGCGGCTGTCCTGGTCACGGTCGCTGACGAAGGCGATGCGGCGGCCGTTCGGCGAGACGGCCGGGTCGGAGTCGTCGTAGGGGCCGGAGGTGAGCTGGCGCAGGCCGCTGCCGTCGAGTCGGATCGTGAAGACGTGGCTGTGCCCTTCGACCGTGCGGGCAAAGGCGATCGCGCGGCCACTGGGGAAGAAGTGTGGGCTGGCACCGTCGCTCGTCACCATCCTCCGCCCGGTCCCGTCGCTCGCCATGACGTAGATCGCCGAGCCCCCCGCTTCGTCCTCGCCGACGAAGACGATGCTGCGCCCGTCGGCCGAGTAGGAGGGGCTGTGATCGTCCGGGTCGAGGGTCAGCTGGCGGCGCTGCCGGGGGCGCTGCGTACTGCTGGCGAAGAGGCCGCCGAGCCTCTCCAGGGTCCCTTCGCCGGTTTCGTCGGTGCTCGTCTTCGAGTAGGCGATCGGACCGGGCTTGCCGGGGAAGGCCGCATGGGCACCGCCGGCCCCCACGCCGAGCAGGGCGAGGGCGACGAGGGACGCGGTCAGAGCGAGCTTGCGATCCACCGCTGTCAACCTACTGCGCGAAGATGCCGTCATGGCGGATTTCCGCATAGTCGTCCTCGCTTCGGGCAACGGCTCGAACCTGCAGGCGATCCTCGACTCGCTGCACGGCCGCGAGGGGATCGAGGTGGCCGGGGTCGGTTCCAACAAGCCCGATGCCCGTGCGCTGGAGCGAGCCCGCCAGGCGGGCGTCGAGACAGCCATCTTCCCGCGCGCGGACTACCCCAGCCGGGAGGAGCGCGACGCGGCGATGGCGGCGTGGATCGAGGCGCGGGGCGCCGACCTGGTCGTCCTCGCCGGCTACATGCAGCTGCTCTCTCCCGCCTTCGTCGCCCGCTTCCGCAACCGCGTCGTCAACGTCCACCCGGCGCTGCTGCCGCTCTTCCCCGGCCTCGACGCGATCGGCCAGGCGCTGGAGGCCGGCGTGGAGACAACCGGCGTCACCGTCCACTTCGTCGACGAGGGAGTCGACACCGGTCCGCCGATCGTCCAGCGCGAGGTGGCGGTGCCGGCCGACCGCGACCGGGAGCGGCTGGAGGAGGCGGTGCACGCGGTCGAGCACGAGCTCTACCCGGAGGCGATCCGCATGATCGCGCGGGGCCTGGTTAGGATCGATGCGAACGACCCGCGGGTCGTCGTAACCGATGAGTGAGGCTCCCGCAGACACCCGACCCGAGGCCGTGAGCGACGGCGCGATCCGGGTGCGCCGGGCGCTGGTCTCGGTCTCCGACAAGACCGGCGTGGCCGATTTCGCCAAGTCGCTGGCGGCGCTCGGGGTCGAGATCCTCTCCACCGGCGGCACCGCCGGCACCCTGCGTGAGGCCGGGCTGGAGGTGACCGACGTCTCCGAGCTCACCGGCCAGGAGGAGATCCTCGGCGGCCGGGTGAAGACCCTGCACCCGCGGCTGCACGCGGCGCTGCTGGCGCGACGGGACAGCGCCGAGCACATGGCGATGCTGGAGCGCGAGGGGATCGAGCCGATCGACCTGGTCTGCGTCAACCTCTACCCCTTCGAGGAGACCGTCGCCGGGCACGAGGTCGACCCGGAGGTCGCGGTCGAGAACATCGACATCGGCGGGCCGACGATGATCCGCGCTGCGGCCAAGAACCACGAGGGCGTCGCGGTGGTCGTCAAGCCCGAGTCCTATGACGCGGTCTGCGCCGAGCTGGAAGAGTCGGGCGGGGAGATCTCCGCCTCGACCCGGCACTGGCTCGCCAACGAGGCCTTCGCCCAGACCGCCCGCTACGACGCCGCGATCAGCCGCTGGTTCTCGACCTCCTACGAGGACTTCCCCGAGCACCTGACGGTCTCCTACGAGAAGGAGCTCGACCTCGCCTACGGCGAGAACCCGCACCAGCGGGCGGCGCTCTACTCGGAGGCGGGGCTGCGCAGCCACGTCCTCGCGCGGCGTCTCGAAGCTGCACGGCCGGGCGCTCTCCTTCAACAACGTGCTCGACCTCGACGCGGCGCGGCGGCTGAACGAAGACTTCGAGCCGCCGGCCTGCACGATCGTCAAGCACAACAACCCCTGTGGGGTGGCGGTGGGCGAGGATGCGCTCGACGCCTACCGCAAGGCGCTGGCCTGCGATCCGCTCTCCGCCTACGGCGGCGTGATCGCGATCAACCGGCCGGTGAGCGCCGAGTTGGCCGAGGCGCTGCACCACAACTTCGTCGAGGTGCTGCTGGCGCCGGGCTACGAGGAGGGTGCGCTGGAGGTCCTTCAGCAGAAGGAGGCGATCCGCATCCTCTGCGATGAGGAGCGGCGCCAGGCAGACCCCGCCGAACGCGACGCCAAGCGGGTTCGCGGCGGGCTGCTGATCCAGGACCGCGACGGCGACCCCGAGCCGCGCCAGATGATGGAGGCGGTGACGAGGACCGAGCCGAGCGAGGAGCAGTGGGCCGACCTGCTCTTCGCCTGGACGGTGGTGCGCCACGTTCGCTCCAACGCGATCGTGATCGCCAAGGGGGGCGCCACCCTCGGCATCGGCGCCGGCCAGATGAGCCGCGTCGACTCGGTACGCCTCGCGGTCGAGAAGTGCCGCGACGCGCGCGGCGACGATGCCGACGCCCTGCTGGCGGGCTCAGCCGTCGCCTCCGACGCCTTCTTCCCCTTCGCCGACGGCCCCCAGGCGGCGATCGACGCCGGCGCCAACTGCGTGATCCAGCCCGGCGGCTCCAAACGCGACGGCGAGGTGATCGGGGCCTGCAACGCCGCCGGCATCCCGATGGTCTTCACCAAGCACCGCCACTTCCGCCACTGAGTGCCCCCGGCGGGATTCGAACCCGCGCCGCGCGGCTTAAAAGGCCGCCGCTCTAACCAACTGAGCTACAGGGGCGCGGGGCTCATGGTAGTCCGATCAGGAAAGCTCGGGCAGGCCCTCCTCGGGCGTCGAGGCCTCGGCGTGGGTGCGGCGGGGGATGCGGCCGGCGCGGCGGGCGGCGTGGCCGGCCTCGACCGCGCCGCGCAGGGCGCGCGCCATCGCCGCCGGGTCCTCGGCGCCGAAGATCGAGCTGGCGGCCAGCACCGCGTCGCAGCCCAGCTCCATCGCCAGGGCGGCGTCCGAGGCGGTGCCGATGCCGGCGTCGAGGATCACCGGGACCTCGGCCTGCTCGGCGATGATCGCGACGTTGTAGGGGTTGCGGATGCCGGCGCCGGAGCCGATCGGCGAGCCGAGCGGCATCACCGCGGCGCAGCCGGCCTCCTCGAGGCGGCGGGCGAGGATCGGGTCGTCGTTGGTGTAGGGGAGGACGGTGAAGCCCTCGCCGACCAGCGTCTCGGCGGCGTCGAGCAGCTCGACCGCGTCCGGGTAGAGGGTGCGGTCGTCGCCGATCACCTCGAGCTTGATCCAGTCCGTCTCGAACGCCTCGCGGGCGAGCTGGGCGGTGCGGACCGCGTCGCGGGCGGTGAAGCAGCCGGCGGTGTTGGGGAGGGCGAAGAGGCCGAGCCGATCGAGCACGTCGAGGACCGAGCCCTTGGCCGCGGGGTCGATGCGGCGCAGGGCGACGGTGACGATCTCGGCGCCGGAGGCGGCGAGTGCCTCCTCCATCTGCTCCAGCGAGCGGAAGCCGCCGGTGCCGGCGATCAGCCGCGAGGACCACTGGCGGCCGCCCAGCTCCCAGGTCTCGGCGCCGCCCTGGATCGCCGCCAGCACCTCGACGCTGTGACCGTCGGCCAGCGACGTCGACTCCCACTCGCCGCGCGGCACGACCTCGCCGTCGAGCGCGACGGCGACGCCGCGCGCACCGTCCTCGGCGCCGCTCTCGCGCACTGCATCGGCGAGCGTCGCGCCCGCCGGCAGCTCGCGCCGCTCCCCGTTCAGCTCGATCCTCATACGGGAGCCGCCTCGAGTCGGTCGACGAGCAGGTTTGCCGTCAGCGGCGCGAGCAGGATCCCGTTGCGGTAGTGGCCGGTCGCCCAGAGCAGGCCCTCGACGCCGCTTGGGCCGACCAGCGGCAGGTTGTCCGGCGTTCCCGGCCGCAGTCCGGCCGCGGCCTCGACCAGCTCCATCTCGGCGACCTCGGGCAGCAGCCGGTACGCCTCGCGCAGCAGCTCGTGCACGCCGCCCGCGGTGACCGCGGTGTCGAAGCCCTGCTCCTCGACCGTGGCGCCGGCGATCAGGCGTCCGTCGGGCCGCGGCACGAGGTAGACCCGCTCGGAGGCGACGATCCGCCTGCACGGCGCCACTCCGTCGCGGGCGCGCAGCTCGAGGATCTGGCCCTTGACCGGGCGCACCGGCGGGCGCGCCGCCTCGGGCAGCCACTCGGCCCGCCCAGACCAGGCGCCGGTGGCGAGGACGACGGTCGCGGCGCGCAGCTCCTCGCCGCCCTCGACCCGCACGCCGGCGATCCGCTCGCCGTCGAGCAGCGCCGCCTCCACCCCGATCCCGGTCAGCAGCTCGGCTCCCTCCGCTTCGAGCGCGGCGAGCAGCGCCGCGGCAAGCGCTCGCGGGTCGACCGAGGCCTCCTCGGGCGCGTGGACGCCGCCGTTGAGCGACGGGGTGAGGCTGGGCTCGAGCTCGCGGCAGCGCCGCGGCGGCAGCCACTCGGCGCCGAGGCCGTGCGAGCGCTGCAGCTCGTGCACGCGGCGCAGCTCCGCCGCCTCGTCGCGGTCGAGCGCCACGTGCAGGGCACCGTCGCGGCGGTAGCCGGTCGAAGCCCCGCTCGCCGCCTCCAGCTCGGCGACGAAGTCCGGGTACAGCTCGGCCGCCGCCAGGGTCATCTTCAGCAGCTCGGGCTCGCCGAAGGTCAGCTCGCCGACGGGAGCCAGCATGCCGGCGGCGACCCGCGTCGCGCCGGCCGGCGGATGTGGCGCTCGCTCCACCACCGCGACCGCGGCGCCGCGCTGCGCCGCCCTCCAGGCACAGGAGAGGCCGATGACCCCGCCGCCGACGACGATCGCGTCGTAACTGCGCCGCTGAGAAGAACTCTCGCTCACATTGCCTCCGCCGGCATTACCCGGATCAGGTCCAGACGGTCGGCGGCCTCGATGCCGCCCTCTCAGCCCTGGTGGGGCTCCCGTTACCTCTCCGATGGTACCCGTCCCCTCCCTCGCCTGAGGGGCGTGTCCATAATCAGGGCATGAGCTTGGCTATGCCCGAGGCCCACGGCCCGCTGCGGCGCGAGCGGCTGCGCACGGCGCGCCTCTACTTCGTCTGCGAGGCGCTGCCGGGGGGCGAGGATCCCGAGGCGCTACTGCGGGCCGCCCTCAACGGCGGGGTGGACATCGTGCAGCTGCGCGAGAAGGAGCTTGGCCGGGACGAAGTCGAACGCTCGGCACAGACCTTCCGCCGTCTCTGCGACACCTACAGCGCGCTCTTCGTCGTCAACGACGACCCCTGGCTGGCGCGAACCTGCGGGGCCGACGGCGTCCACGTCGGCCAGGACGACGTGGCGGCAGCGGAGGCTCGCGAGGTGCTCGGACCGGAGGCGATAATCGGCCTCTCGACGCACTCCGAGCAGCAGCTCGCAGCGAGCGCCGAGCAACCCGTCGACTACGTCAGCGTGGGCCCCGTGTGGGAGACGCCGACCAAAGCGGGGCGGCCAGGGGTGGGCCTCGACCTGGTCGAGCACGCCGCCGCCAGTGCCCCCCATCCCTTCTTCGCGATCGGCGGCATCGACGCGACCAACGCGGCCGACGTGGTCGCGGTCGGCGCGCGGCGGCTCGGCGTCGTCAGGGCGATCCGCGACGCCGGCGAGCCGGCTGTGGCGGCGGCGGCGCTGCGCGCAGCCCTCGCCGCGGTCGGAGAGGCTGCGCCCGGTGGCTGACCCCGCCCCCGCAAGCGCAAGCAGCGCGGCGACGACACCCCGTCGCCGCGCGAGCGGATGGAGCGCGGCTACGCCCGCGCCGAGCAGCGCAACCAGGAAGTGCGTGAGAGCCTCGAGCCGCTGGCCGAAGGCGAGCGGCCGCTGGTGGTGACGATCGGCGCCGTCGTCGCCGCCCTGGTCGCCGTCTCGATCGTCACCGGCTACCTCTCGGGCGCCGAGGTGAACGGCGACAGGCCGCGCCTTGCCCAGGTGCTCGCCCCCGCTCTGATCATGGGCACGATGGCCTGGGGCATGTGGCGCGCCCGCTACTGGGCGGTGCTCGGCTTCCAGCTGCTGCTCGTCTTCCTCATCTTCAGCGCCGTCTTCGGCCTCGCCGTGCAGGCCTCCAGCGTCGCCCAGGTGGCGGCGACGCTGGGGCTGCTCGCCGTCTCCGGCTCCCTCTTCTACTTCATGGTCAAGGCGATGGCGCGGATCCAGATGCCGACGCGCGACTGAACCGGCGACCTCTCGGTTCCGGTGCGCCTTTTGTACGCCATAGGTACATAAGGAGCACCGGAGCGGCGGTTCTATAGGCTCAGACCCTTGGCTGAATCCTTCGACACGATCGTCATCGGCGGGGGCCCGGGCGGCTACGTCGCGGCGATCCGCTCAGCGCAGCTCGGCCGCAGAACCGCGGTGGTCGAGCGCGACAAACCGGGCGGCCGCTGCCTCAACTACGCCTGCATCCCAGCCAAGACCGTCCTGCACACGGCGGAGCTCTACGACCAGGCGCGCAACAGCGCCGCGCTGGGGCTCGTGGTCGAGGGCGCCGCGATCGACTGGGAGGCGCTGGGCAAGCGCCGCGCCGCGGTCTCGGAATCGCTTTCGAACGGCGTGAAGATGCTCTGGGACAAAAACAAAGTCACGTGGCTCGAAGGCGACGGCTCGCTGACCGAGGACGGCAACGTCAAGGTCGGCGACGACGTCTACGAGGCGGGCGCCGTGGTGCTCGCCACCGGCTCGACCGCGCTGCCGATCCCCGGGGTCGAGTTCGGCGACCGGGTGCTCGACACCTGGGGCGCCTGGTCGCTGCCCGAGCAGCCGCGGAAGATCGCCGTGGTCGGCGCCGGCGCGTCTGGCTGCGAGATCGCCTCCGCCTACGGACGCTTCGGCACCGAGGTCCTGCTGATCGAGATGCTCAACCAGATCCTCCCCGCCGAGGACAAGGACATGGCGCGGGTGGTCGAGCGGGCCTTCAAGAAGCAGAACATCGCGATCTCCACCGGTGCCCCGGTCGAGAACGTCGAAGCCGGCGGCGACTCGGTCAAGCTCTCCTACGGGGATACGACGACCGAGGTCGACTACCTCTGCGTCGCCGGCGGGCGCGGCGCCGACGTCGACGGGCTGGGCTTGGAGGCCGCCGGGGTGAAGCTGACCGATCGCGGCAAGGTCGAGGTCGACGAGTTCGGCCGCACCAGCAACCCCAAGGTCTACGCGATCGGCGATCTGGTCAACGCCAAGGCGCTCGCCCACAAGGCCTCCGAGGAGGGGGTCGTCGCGGTAGAGCACGCCGCTGGGCAGCCGACCCATCCGGTCGACCAGAACCTCGTCGCGGGCGCCACCTTCTGCCACCCCCAGGTGGCCAGCGTCGGCCTCACCGAGGCGGCGGCCAAGGAGGCGGGGCACGACGTCAAGGTCGGCAAGCTGAAGCTGGGGGCGGTCGGCGGGGCAACCGTCTACGACGACAAAGACGGCCTGGTCAAGCTCGTCGTCGACTCCAAGTACGGCGAGATCCTCGGCGCCCACATCGTCGGCAACCGGGCCTGCGACATGATCGCCGAGCTGGTCGCGACGATGGCGCTGGAGGGCGGCTACCAGGAGCTGGCGCGGATCGTCCACCCCCACCCGACGATCTCCGAGGCGATTCTCGATGCGGCGCGCGCGGTCGATGGCTGGGCCACCCACGCCTAGGGCGACTTTCTACTTCGACCTCGGGTCGCCCTACGCGTACCTGACCGCGGAGCGGATCAGCGGGCTGTTCACCGACGGCGAGCTGGAGCAACCGGAGTGGCAGCCGGTCCTGCTCGGCGGGCTGTTCCAGCGCTTCGGCCGCGACTCGTGGGCGAACGGGCCGGGGCGCGAGGACGGCATCGCCGAGGTGGAGCGACGCGCCCGCGACTACGGGCTGCCGGCGCTGGTCTGGCCCGAGCCCTGGCCCGGCAACACGCTGTTCGCGATGCGCGCCGCGACCTTCGCCAAGCAGACCGGGCGCACCGTCTCCTTCGCCCTCGCCGCCTTCCGCCAGGCCTTCGCCGCCGGCCGCGACATGACCGAGCACGACAACGTCCTGATCGCCGCCGCCGCCTGCGAGCTGCATCCCAACGCGGTCAGCAAAGCGTGCGGGACCGAAAGCGTCAAGCGAACGCTGATCGAGGCGACCGAAGGGGCGGCCGAGCGGGGGGTGATCGGCGTCCCCTCTCTCGTCGTCGGCGAGGAGGTCTTCTGGGGGGACGACCGGCTGGAGGAGGCGGTCGCGGCAGCGAGCTAAGGTCAAGACGTGGCAGATCTCCCCGACGCCGGCACCTGTTACGAGCTGCTTGCGCGGATGGCCCTGATCCGCCGCTTCGAGGAGGAGGCAGGGCGGCAGTACCAGCGGGCCAAAGCCGGCGGCTTCCTCCACCTGGGGATCGGCGAGGAGGCGACGATCGTCGGCACCACCTCGGCGATGCGCGACGAGGACTACCTGATCGGCACCTACCGCACCCACGGGCACGCGATCGCCCGCGGCACCGACCCGAAGCGGGTAATGGCGGAGCTGTTCGGCCGGGTCGACGGGACCAGCGGCGGCCGCGGCGGCTCGATGCACATCTTCGATCGCGAGCGGCGCTTTATGGGCGGCTACGGGGTCGTCGGCGGCAACCTGCCGATCGCCGCCGGCCTCGCCCTCTCCTCCGAGTACAAGGGCGAGGACGCGGTCACCGTCTGCATGTTCGGCGACGGCGCCTCCAACACCGGCAACTTCGGCGAGACGATGAACCTGGCGGCACTCTGGCAGCTGCCGGTCTTCTTCCTGGTCGAGAACAACCTCTACGGGATGGGCACCTCAGTCGAGCGCCACTCGGCCCAGACCGATCTCTCGAAGAAGGCGGAGGGCTACGGCATCCCCGGCGAGCGGATCGACGGGATGGACGTGATCGCGGTGCGCGAGGCCGTCGCCGAGGGGATCCGCCAGGCGCGCGAGGAGCGACGGCCGACCATCCTCGAGGCCTTCACCTACCGCTACCGCGGCCACTCCGCCGCCGATCCGGAGGTCTACCGCAAGCGCGAGGAGGTCGAGGAGTGGCAGCGCAAAGACCCGATCGAGGCCTTCGCCCGGCGCTGCATCGAGGCCGGCGTGCTGGGCGAGCGCGAGGCGAAGGAGGTGCGCGAGAAGGCCGACGCGCGGGTGAAAGAGGCGGTCGAGTTCGCCGACTCCTCGCCTGAGCCGGCCCTCGACAGCCTCTACGAAAACCTCTACGTACTCGACAGCGGGGCCGGCTGGTACGCGGTCGACGAGCGCAGCCCCGAGCCGCATCGCGGCGAGCGCGAGGAAGAGGCGATGCCCGCGGCGGCGCGCGAGCTGGCCGAGGCCGGCGCCGCTTACGCCGGGCAGCCGGACGGGCCGCGCCCCCAGGCTAGGCCGAATCCAGCCGAGCACGGCGACGCCCAAGAGGGGGTCGAGCCGGAGGTGGCCGAAGAGTTCACGGAGCCCGAACGGGCCATAAACGCCGAGGAGGTCGAAGACTGATGGCGACGCTGCGGATGCGGGAGGCGCTGCGCGACGCGATGGCGGAGGAGATGCGCCGCGACGAGGCGGTCTTCGTGATGGGCGAGGACGTCGGCGTCTTCCAGGGCGCCTTCAAGGTGACCGAAGGGCTGATGGAAGAGTTCGGCGAGCGGCGGGTGCGCGACACGCCGATCTCCGAGAACACGATCGTCGGCGCGGGGGTCGGAGCGGCGATGGGCGGGCTGCGGCCGGTGGTCGAGTTGATGACGGTCAACTTCTCGCTGCTGGCGCTGGACCAGATCGTCAACCACGCGGCGGCGATCCCCTACATGTTCAACGGCCGGGCGCGGGTGCCGCTGACGATCCGCATGCCCGGCGGCGGCGGCCACCAGCTCGGCCCCACCCACTCGCACAGCTTCGAGGCCCTCTACCTGCAGGTGCCGGGGCTGCTGGTCGCCTGCCCCTCAACCCCCGCCGACGGCAAGGCGCTGCTGAAGGCGGCGATCCGCGACGACAACCCGGTGATCTTCATCGAGCACGAGAGCCTCTACGGCACCCGGGGCGAGGTCGCCGACGACGGCGACGAGGTGCTGCGCTTCGGCGAGGCGGCGGTGCGGCGCGAGGGCAGCGACGTGACCGTCGTCGGCATCCTCAAGATGGCGCACGTGGTCGAGGATGCGGCACGGACGCTCTCGCACGAGCACGGGGTCGAGGCCGAGGTGATCGACCCGCGCACCCTGCGCCCACTCGACCTCGACACGATCCTGGAGTCGGTGCGCAAGACGAACCGGGCGGTGATCGTCGAGGAGGGCTGGCCGCACGGCGGCGTCGGCGCCAACCTGGCGACGTTGATCACCGAGCAGGCCTTCGACCACCTCGACGCGCCGGTGCAGCGGGTGACCGGCGCCGACGTCCACATGCCCTACTCGCGGCGGCTGGAGCAGGCGGCGATCCCGCACGAGGAGCACGTCGTGCAGGCGGCTTTGGCGGCGCTGGAGGGATCGCTTTGAGTTGGGCGCTCCTCCGTCCTAGCGTCCAAGGAGAAACCGATGCCTGACATCGTCATGCCTCGGCTGTCTGACTCCATGGAGGAGGGCACCGTGCTGCAGTGGCTGAAAGCTGTCGGGGATGAGATTGCGGTCGGGGATGAGCTCGTTGAAGTCGAGACCGACAAGGCAAACATGGCCTACGAATCCGACACCGCCGGGACGTTGACGGAGATCCTGGTTCAAGAGGGTGAGACGGTTGTCATCGGAACGCCGATTGCGCGGGTCGGTGATTCGAGCAAGGGATCAACCGTCTCAGCCGCGGGTCCTGTCGGCGCAGGGGACCCACCTCCCCCTGCGGTAGCTAAAGCTTCCTCGGGGGAGGCCCCCCCTACGCCGCCACCCGCGGAGGAGGCGTCTGAAGCCGCAGCTCCGGTAGCCGAGGCAGCTCCCTCCGATGGTGACGGGCACCGGCCGAAAGCTTCACCCCTGGCGCGCCGGCTGGCCAAGGAGCGGGGTCTCGACTTGTCGCAGCTCAAGGGTTCAGGCCCTGGCGGCCGGATCGTCAAGGCGGATGTGGAGAAGGCGAAAGCTGAACCGATCGGGGAGGCAGGAATTGAACCTGCGACCGCTCGGCCCCCAGGACCCGCGGCTGAGGCCCCTCATCCTTCAGCCGTCCCAGCCGAAACCGCCAAGGGCCAGGTCACCTACGAGGACCTCTCGAAGACGCAGCAGGTCATCGCGCGGCGGATGGCCGAGTCGAAGGCGACGGCGCCGCACTTCTACCTGCGGGCCTCGGTCGACATGAGCGAGGCCGTGGAGGGGCGGGAGATGGTCAAGGCCCGCGCCCTCCCCGGCGACATCGTTCCGTCCTTCAACGACATGGTGGTCAAGGCCTGCGCGCTGGCGCTGCGCGAGCACCCGCGCGCCAACGGCGCCTACCGCGACGGGCGCTTCGAGCTCTACTCGCGAGTCAACGTCGGGCTCGCCGTGGCAGCGAAAGACGCGCTCATCGTCCCTACCCTCTTCGACGCCGACCGCAAGGGACTGCGGCAGATCGCCTCGGAGTCGCGGCTGCTCGCCCAGCGGGTCCGCGACGGTGAGATCACGCCGCCCGAGCTCTCCGGCGCCACCTTCACCGTCTCCAACCTGGGGATGTACGGGATCGAAGGGTTCTCGGCGGTGATCAACCCACCCCAGGCCGCGATCCTCGCGGTCGGAGCGATCGAGGAGCAGCCGGTCGTCCGCGACGGCGAGATCGCCACCGCCCACCTGATGCAGGTCGACCTCGCCTGCGATCACCGCATCCTCTACGGCGCCCCAGCGGCCGAGTTCCTCGCCCGCATACGGGCCCTGCTCGAAGAGCCGCTCTCGCTGGCCTTATAGGCGATGGTTGGAGGATTGTGCCCCCTGTAGGGGGCACAACTTTCCAAGCCGGATCAGCAGGTTTTGCGGGCGCCGGTGACGGCGTTCCAGGCGCGGCCGAGGGAGAAGTCGGCGGCGACGCGGAAGACGCCGGGATGAGCTCGCCCGGGCAAGGGTCCAGTCGCCGTGGCGGACCAGGCAGCCGCTGCCGCGGGCGATCGACCAGTAGGGGGTGAAGTCGACACGGACGAGGAACTCGCCCGGGCGGGTCACGTCGAGCGCGAAGCCGTCATGGCCCACCGAGCGGACACGGGCGGCGCCGATGCCGAGCGGCTGCACCAGGGGCGCCGGGTTGCGCACCTCGTAGACGCGCCAGTGGGAGTCGCTCCAGCGCGGCTCGAGATAGGGCGGGTCGCGCAGGATCAGCCGCCGCTCGGCGACCGAGGAGTAGTCGAGCGGCGCGTCGGGGAGCGCCACGTAGCGGATCGCGTTGTCGCGCAGCCAGGCGCGGTAGGCGCGGTCGCCAAGCCGGCCCTCGTCGCGATAGAAGATGTCGTCGCGAGTGGTGTCGAGCTGGCGCAGCCAGCCCCGCGCCAGTTCGAAGTCCGGCGCCAGGTAGGCCGACTCCCAGTGGTTCGCCGTAGGCGGCACCTCGATCCGAACGGCGTCGCCGCCGTTCGCGGCCAGCCAGGAGGCGACCGGGACGAAATAGGCCGGCGCCGTCGAGGGGTCGCCGACGCTGCGGGCGATCTGGCTGACGCTCGCGGTCAGCTGCCAGTAGAGGCCGCCGGCGAGGAAGAGGGCGAGGAACCAAGCCGGCACCCGCGGGCGATGCGCAAGCACGACCGCGGCGAGGACCGGGCCGCCGAAGAGCGCGCCGAGCCGCACCGCGTTGCCGCCCATCGCGTTCGGCAGGAGCCAGATCGCCGTCGCCGTCAGCAGGTAGGCGAGCAAGACTCGGCGCAGCTGCCGCTCCTCGGTAGCGAGATCGCGAGTGACGTAGAGAGCGGAGCCGCACCAGAGCGGGATCGCCAAGTAGGAGGAGAAGGCGAAGGGGAACTCGCCGGCGCCGGGGAAGACGAGGTTTGGGATCAGGGTCAGGGCGAGCGCGATCGAGGCGGTCCAAGCCGCTGGCCCGCGGCTCCTGTCGGCGTAGGGGCGTCTGAGCCGACTCGGCGGATCCCAGACGCCGGCAAGGAGCACGCCCGCGAGGAAGACTGCGGCGACAGGGCTGGAGAGGGCGCACGCTGCGGAAGCTGAGAGCGCCAGGCCCATGCGGCCGAGCTGCAGGCCACGCAGCGACGCGAGGCCAAAGGCGACGCCGAGGGCGAAGGTGAGCTGGCCGTCGGCGAGCAGCGTCACCACGCCGGCGGCGAACCAGAGGGTCGCCCAGCGGGCCGCCTCCCCCCAGCGGTCGCGGACGAGGCGGTCGAAGAAGTAGGAGGAGGCGACGACGGCAAGCATGCCGACCAGCTGTGGGCCGAGCAGCGCCGCCAGCGGCGGGAAGAGGACGCTGTAGGTGAGGGTGTAGTGGCCGCCGTACCAGCTGCCGTTCCAGATCGCCGAGGCCGACGCGCTGGAACAGCTCGGTGCGGAAGACCTGGGCGGCGAGATCGCCGACCTGCGGGTTCCAGGCCAGCATCGCGGCGGCGAGCGCGGCGCTGAGCGCCACGGCTGGAAGCCAATCGGGTCGGAGGAGCTTGGACCGGTCCATAAGCGAAAGCCGAAGGATAGGACCGCGGCCTGCAACGATTTCAAGGATGAGCGCGGAAATCCTGGTTGTGCAGTGCGGGTCGGTCCCCTACGACGAGGCGCTGGTCGCCCAGCGCTGGCTGGCGGGGGCGCGTCAGGAGGGCGAGGTTCCGGACGTGCTGCTGCTGCTCGAGCACCCACCCGTCTACACGCGCGGCCGCCGCTCCAGCGACGAGGAGCTGCCGATGCAGCGCGAGTGGTACGAGATGCAGGGGATCGAGGTCCGCGACACCGATCGCGGCGGCCGGGTCACCTACCACGGGCCCGGCCAGCTGGTCGCCTACCCGATCGTCTCGCTGCGGCCCTACGACGACGACGTCCACGAGTACGTGCGGCGGCTGGAGCGGGTGGCGATCGGGGCGCTGGCCGAGCACGGCGTCGCGGCGCGGGCGATCGAGGGCCTGACCGGGGTCTGGACCGAGGGCGAGCGCAAGATCGGCTCGATCGGCGTCCATGTCAGCCGCGGCGTCACCACGCACGGGCTGGCGGTCAACGTCAACAACGACCTGCAGCCGTTCGAGTGGATCGTCCCCTGCGGGATCGACAACTGCCGGGTGACCTCGCTCAGCCGCGAGCTCGGCGCCGAGCAGGACCTCGACGCCTTCGCCGACAGCGTCGACGGCGCGCTTCGCCGCGATCTTCGAGCGCGACCCGGTCGCGACCGAGCCGGCTGCCCTGGGGCTCGACAGCGCTAGGCTCGGCATCGCATGACGAACCCGGTCGAGACGAGCGACGCGGCGCCGGAGACGACCGCGGGCGAGGGCCCGGCGGGCGAGCGAGTCCACGTCACCCGCTCGCGCGCCAAGCCGGGCGGGACCGCCGCGGACAGCGCAGATGCCGTCCCCTTCCGCCGCGCCCGCAAGCCGCCCTGGCTGAAGGTGCCGGCGCCGGGCGGGCCGACCTACCGGCGGCTGAAGGCGGAGATCGGCGGCGAGGGCCTGCACACCGTCTGCGAGGAGGCCAACTGCCCCAACGTCGGCGAGTGCTGGGAGCGCGGCACGGCGACCTTCATGATCCTCGGCGACGTCTGCACCCGCCGCTGCGGCTTCTGCAACGTGAAGACCGGGGTGCCGAGCTGGAACGACCCGCTGGAGCCGCTGCGGGTCGCCAACCAGGTGAAGAAGATGGGCCTGCGCCACGCCGTCGTCACCTCGGTCGACCGCGACGACCTGCCCGACTACGGGGCGAGCGCCTTCGTCGGCACGATCCGCTCGATCCGCATGCAGGCCCCCGGCTGCAAGGTCGAGGTCCTCACCCCCGACTTCCGCGGCCAGGAGATGCCGCTGGCCAAGGTGATCCACGAGCGCCCTGACGTCTTCAACCACAACGTCGAGACGGTGCCGCGGCTCTACCCGAAGGCGCGGCGCGGCTCCAAGTTCCTGCGCTCGGCACGGGTGCTGCGGATGGCGAAGGAGATGGGCGGCGCCGACGTCATCACCAAGTCGGGGCTGATGGTCGGCCTCGGCGAGTCCTTCGAGGAGATGGTCGAGACCTTCGGCCTGCTGCGCGAGCACAAGGTCCAGGTGCTGACCGTGGGCCAGTACCTACGGCCGACCGAGAACCACCTGCCGGTCGAGCGCTACTGGCACCCGGACGAGTTCGCGGCGCTGGAGCGCGAGGCCTACGCGATGGGCTTCGAGTCGGTCGCCTCCGGTCCGCTGGTCCGCTCCAGCTACCACGCCGACCAGAACCTGCCGGAACCGGCCGTGGCAACCGCCTGAGCACCGAGCGCTCGGCGAATCGCCGCCTACAATCTGCCTAGAGGGGCCATAGCTCAGCTGGAAGAGCGCCTGCTTTGCAAGCAGGAGGTCGCCGGTTCGATCCCGGCTGGCTCCATCTTCGGATCTCGCGTCGACGTCGACGGAATCCATACCCGCCGACTACCGGAACTCAGTCGTCGAAATCGAAATCCTTGGGCGGTTTCTGCTCGAACCAGAGCTGGTCGTCCTCGGGGGCTTCCTCAAGGAAATCGGGGGTCTCCTCGAGCACGTCCTCGTCCGGCCTGGAGGCGGGCGGCGGGCTCTCCTCCTCGTCCTCGACGTGCTCCTCCTCGTCCGCGTACTCGGCCTCCTCGTCCTCGACCTCGCTCGGTGCCTCCAGCGCCTGGTCGAGCTCGTCGGAGAGGCGCTTCTCGTCCCAGAAGTCGTCGTCCTCTTCCTCCTCCTCGGCCTCCGGCGCCTCCTCGTCGAGCTCGGAGAGCGGATCGACCGGCGCCAGGCGTGGCTCGTCCATCTCCTCTTCGACCAGCTCCTCTTCGGAGGGGGCCTCCGGCTGCGAGGCGAGCTCCTCCTCGATGTCGTACATCTCGGTCGGCTGCTCGGCGATCGCCTCGCGCTCCTCGGGAGCGTCGGGCTCGGGAGCGCTCTCCTGCGGCTCGGTGGGCGGCGCCTCCTGCAGGTCGGCGATCTCGGATCGCGGCGAGCGGCGCCCAGGCGCCTCGTCGACCTCGGCCGCGGCGGGCTCGTCGGCCGCCTCGGGCTCCGCCGGCTGCTCCAGATCGGGCTGCGTCATGAACTCGGTGGGGGCCTCGGCGAGCGGGTCGGGAGCGGACCCCCCGTTGCCAGGCCGCTCTGCAGCGCCGAACGCCTCGTCCTCGAGCTGTTTCAGCTCGGAGTCCGCGGCGCCGTGCTGGCGCTTCAGCTCCAGGTGCTCTTTGATCGCGTCGTCGAGAATGCCCATTGCAAATCCCTGGGGAACCTAAAGACTATGCGGTTATCCTTGTGCTTGCGAGGCCTCTGGGACGAACCTCCCAGCCACGCACAAGGGGCTATAGCTCAGCTGGCAGAGCGCCTGGATCGCACCCAGGAGGTCGGCGGTTCGAATCCGCCTAGCTCCATCGGAGGAAGTGGCTGCACGTGGGCGGCTTCGGGTTTCTCAAGGGTTTTCCAACCGGCGCCGAATTCGCGCTCCATTTCGGGCACGAGTGCCCGAAATCGCGGGGATGCGAAGGGATTAGCGACGATTCCGGCATGCATGCTGCATACCTGGTGAAGCCACAGTGAGCACCTCATAAATCCGGCACGCCAAGCCAAATGATCCGTAGCGCCAACGGCGCTGGAGGGCGGCTGGGACCGACGCCAACCCAGCCGTTACTCCCCGAGTTTGAAGTCCGCCTTCAACGCCGTGCTGAGCGCCTGCTTGACGGTGCTCAACTTGCCGAGGTCGATGCCCTTCCAGATCTTCCCCGTGAGGTCCGTAGGCAGTTTCTCGACGCTGCGGTCCTTGAGAATTCCGACCCGCCGACCGAGCACCAACATACTCCCGACCTCAATGCTGAGGTTGTAGTTAATGCCGCGTGGCGGGTCGGCCCGATCCTCGAAAAACGCGATCCCGTACTTGCACGCCCACATATGAGCCGCGACGTTCGGCCAAAGGTCGTCAACGATTTGACGATCTGAAGCAAGGTGGAACGTGACTCCGTGCTCCGCACAGACCTCTCGAGCGATTCGCAAAGCTGGCGCAACGGGATCTTCATCCTCCTCTCCGTCCGTGGTTTGTGGAAAGCGGGTCATGCCGAATACGTTGCTCTCGAAAGCAAACTCGGCAAGAAACTCATGTAAAGGTCTTATGAGATCCGGAGGAGCTAACGATGGAGGGATGACAGGATGTGCGGTGTGCGCAAGGACGGGGGCCAACACCGCAGCCTCCGCCGTTAGCGCGGCGAGATCCATGTCGTTTGCAAGCTCCGAAGATGCCTTCCGACCGGCGGGCGTCAATCGCCATTTTTTAGCCGCGGCGCGAGTGACGAGCTTCTCCTTCTCCAAGCGTCCGAGGTAGACGGAGACGCTTGGCTTCGGAAGCGCGGACTCATCGAAGAGTTCGCCAATGTTGACCGGGGCAAATGCCCCTTCTTGACGCGACTCGGCGAGCCGCGCTAAGACAAGTACTTGCTCCCTATTCGCCAGGTGCTGGATACGAAGAGCGACGGGGTCCACAACTGCAATTGCTAGTCCCCGACACCAATCGTCTCTAGTCCAAAACCGGTCACGGTGTAGTACCCACCGTCTCGATGGAGCAGCCCCGATTTGATGGCAGTTCCGAGATCGCGGCCGAGGTTTCCCGGCTCCTTTAGTTTCGTCTGACGCCAGTGGTCAGCGACCTCTCCCCGTTTGAGGCCGGAATCTTTGCCCTTGAACTTCTGAGCCCACGCCACGATGGCGGTCGCGATCTGCGCGTTGCCGCTCGTCTTACAAGCTTTCAGGAAGACAGGCAACGGCTCCTTCCGGCCCTCTTTCGCTGGCGTCACCTTCGCGGGCGGCTCGCCCTCCTCGACCCCTTGATCGTCAGTCAGGTCGTCAGAGTCATTCCGCGAACTGACCAGCTCAGCGAATCGCCCCAAAGCGTCCATGACGATTGGTGCTTTGCCACTCGCGCCGAACGATGCGCTCCCAAGCGCAATGTTGATCTCAAGCTCGCTTGCGTCAGCCATCTCGAAAGAATCTCAAATCGCTCGGCGGTTCATTTGCCATTCACTCAACCGCTCATCGATATGCGCTGGCCGCGAGGTCGAATGGCGAGGATGTCGATGACACGGTCACTCGTTCGGCGATCAAAAATCACGCGCCACTCGCCAACGCGCAGTCGCCAGAGACGCTCGGGACCACGGAGGCGCTTGACGTCGCCTTCAGGGAGCAGGCCGATCGCTGAGCTGATGCGCTCGCGATCTTTCCGGCCCAGCTTACGGAGAGACTTCAGGGCGACGGGGCGGATCTCGATCCGCCATCCGCTCGGCTCAGCCAGCGCTCAGCTCCGCCTCTGCATCCGACCAAGAGAGACCCGGTTCGCTCCGTGCCTCCTTGACGGCGCGGAGATCCTCGTCGGTCAGCTCCTCGTCATCAAAGGGAGCGGCGTCCAGCTTGGCCGCGACGGGGTCCTGGGCACGGCGAAGCAAAATCGCTGCGGCGGGCAGCGATTCATCGGGGAGCGCATCCACAAGCCGATGTAGCTCGGTCTTAGTCATCAGGCATCAAACGGTACCACCCGTCTATTCCAAGGTTTAGGCGTTTTCATTGAGATAGAGGGGCGCAACCAAAGCTTCCTTGAGAGGCGAGGCAATACTTTCCAACTGCCCTGCGCAGATTTCGGGCACTTCTCGCCAGGAGTGCCCGACTCCATGCATATCCGCGCATATCCCTGCTTATCGAGAGAAACTGCGCAAAACCAGCAGTTCCTAGAAAGCCCTGGAAATAGGGTTATTTGGCGCTTTCTCACGCCGCACGTCCCGTTGGATCGCACCCAGGAGGTCGCCGGTTCTAGTCCCAGCTAGCTCCGTGAGTAGAAGCCTGTACGTTGGGCTTCTGCGTTTCGAGCCCTCTCGAACCGGCCCGATGGGGATCGATGAGCGGTCGGATACCCTGCGCGAGATAAGCAAAGGGATCGGTGGACAGGGAAGCCGGTGAGAGACCGGCGCGGACCCGCCACTGTGACCGAGCGAGAAGCCCGCCGCACGCCACGCGGCAGCCACTGGCCCCTCTGGCCGGGAAGGCGCGGCGGGAAGGCTCGGAAGTCAGGAGACCTCCCTCCGATCCGTAACGTCGAACGCCCTCGCGGAAAGGGGCAGAGGCATGCGTATAGCCATTACGGCGCGCTCCGTCGCCTATCTCATCGTCGCCCTGGCGATCTGCTGTGCGCTGTCGGCATCGACGCTCGGCAAGGCCCCGAGCCCCAAACACCAGGCGCTGCTCGACAGCACCGTCAGGTTCCTGCAGGACAGCCAGCAGCAAAACGGCGGCTTCGCGCAGGCAGGCGAACCCAGCCAGATCGCCAGCGCCTGGGTGGCGCTGGCGTTGGCAGCCGCCGGGATCAACCCCCGCAACCAGGCCAAGCCCTGCGGCACCGACGCCTACACCTACCTCGTAACGCACTTCCGCGAAGAGGCGGGCGCCTCCAAAGCGCAGATCGCGACGACCACCTTGGAGCGCGAACTGCTCGTGGTCAACGCGTCGGGCACCGACCCTCACGACTTCGCCGGCTTCGACCTGGTGCACGAGATCCTCGAGCGGCAGCTGCCTGACGGCTCTTTTCCCTATGTCCCCGGCGGCGAAAGCCAGATCAACACCACCATCTTCGCGATCCTCGCCCTCAGCCCAATCGGAGAACCGGCGGCGCAAGCCGCGATCCGCGAGGCCACCGAATGGCTGATCTCCCAGCAGAACGACGATGGAGGCTGGTACTGGCGGGGCGGGGGAGCGGCGAGCGAAGTCGACATGACCGGGGCCGCGATCGAGGCGATGAATGCGGCCGTGCCGCCGAGCGCCCCCGCCGAGCGCGCCGCCTTCGAGGCCGCGCAGCAAGACGGCTTCGCATTCCTCGCAGACGCCCAGCTCCCCGACGGCGGCTTCCCGGCGCTGCCGGCGAGCGAGGGCGAGTCGAACGTCGCCTCCACCGCCTGGGCCGTGCAGGGAATCTGGTCGGCCGGCGGCAACCCGGAAACCTGGCGCACCGGCTCGGGGCTACTGACCGAAGAACCGCTCGACTACATGGAATCGATGCAGCAGCCCGACGGTCACATCCGCTGGTCGCAAAGCAAAGACGACAACGGCATCTGGATGACCGCGTACGTGGTCCCGGCGTTCGCCGGCCATGCCCTCCCGATCCCCGAGGCGACCTTCTCGAACGCCAGCGTGCCGCCCTGCGAGACGAACGGCGGCGCGGAGACCGGTGTGATCGCCGGCGGCGGCGGTAAGGGTGCGCCGCTCTTCAGCCGACCGAAGCCGCAGAGCAAGGGCAAGACTCCGGGCGGCGCGCGGATCGTCCGCAACGAGGGCGTCCGCCCGCGCAATCGCAGCAAGAGCAGGCGGGGAGCCAATGCCAAGCAGCCGACCGGCACCGAGACCGCCGAACCGAGCGGGAACGACGCGGGGCAGGAAAACGAAGTGACCGCCGTTTCCTCCGCAACCGGCCCAAGCGCAGGAGACGGGGCCCAAGGCCATGCAAACGACGGGGGGAGCAACGATGCCGACGCGCAGTCCAGCTCAGGTGCCGAGGGAGGCAGCCCGCCGCTATCGGCGGCGCTGCGCGAAGCGGCCCAGGACGCGGCAGGGGGAAGCGGGGGACGCGAGGTGAGCGGCGTCGTTGTCGGCGACGTCAGCTCCGCGGATGGCGGCGAGCTCGCCTTCGGCGCACCCGGCCTGCGCAGCGCCGAGGCCGGCGCCGAGCAGGAACGCTGGGTCGCCGTGGGGATCGGCGCCGCGGCGCTGCTGCTGGCGCTGGGCGGGGCGCAGTGGGAGCGCCGCCGCCAGGAGGCGCTGCTGTGATCGCCGCGATCGATCTCGGCGACGGCCTCGCGGAGATCGCGACGGCGCTGCAGGTCCCGGTCCTGATCGCCGCGGTCGGGGTGCTGCTGCTCTGCGCGCTCGAGGTCGGCCGCTTCGCGGCCGAGTACTGGCGCCGCCGTATTCGCAGCCGCGCCTTCGACCTGCGCGAGCTCACCGAACGGGCGATCGCCGAACCTCAGCACGCCGCCCACTACGCATCGCTGGCGCCCGGGGCGATCGCCGCCAGGGCGCTGGTCGAGATCGCCACCCACCAGGGTGCCGACCGGGCGCGAGCCGCCGAGCACGCGCTCGCCCGCTACGAGCTGGAAGTGCAGCGGCGGCTCGACCGCACGCGACTGCTCGTCCGCGCCGGGCCGGCGATCGGGCTGATGGGGACGCTGATCCCGCTCGCCCCCGGGCTGGCGGCGCTCGGCGATGGCGACGTCGGCGCCCTGGCGGAGAACCTGCGCGACGCCTTCGGCGCGACCGTGGTCGGCCTGCTGGTCGGCACCGTCGCCTTCGCCCTCACCCTGGCGCGCACGCGCATGTACACCGAGGACCTGGCGGCGCTGGAGCAGGGCGTCGAGCGCTACTTCCCCGCCGCCCACCCGCCGCCCGCCGCGGTTCACCCGCCCTTTGCCGCGAGCCCCCCGGTCGGGAGAACGAGCCCATGAGCAGGGTCGGACTCGGCCGTCACGGCCTGATCGAGGAGAACGCGGGCGACCCGCTCGACGGGCTGGTCAACCTCTTCGACATCGGCATGATCCTCGCCGTCGCCTTCCTGATCGCCGGGCTCAGCCTGAGCCTGAACGCCAAGAGCGGCGAGATCGAGCAGCGCAGCGCCGCCGCGAGGACCGAACAGGTGTTGCCGAGCCCGGCCGGTGGCCCGCGAGCGCAGGGGCACGGCCAGCCCGTCGGCCAGGTCTATCGCCTTCCCGACGGGAGGCTCGTCTACGTGAAGGGGGACCGTGTACCGCGGTAAGAAGCCTTCACCGTGCGACTCACGGACCCGCCCACGGTGAGGATCTCGACCTTCAGCCTGACGGTTGCGCCGTGGCCAGCGAACGCGGCGAGGGCCATCCTGGAGAGCCGTACGCGGACGGTCGCGGTCGCCCCTCCCTCCAGGCTCGTGGGAGCGAGCACAGCCGCTGGGTAGAGCTTGCCGGCGATCTTCACCCACACCTTGCGGGGCAGCTTCACCTGACAGGACGCTCCCATCGGGCAGGAGAGCCTCGCGACTCGAAGGACCCTGCCGGTCGCAGGTTCGCTTGCCTTGAAAGCGACGATCGTCTCGGGCCCAGGTGGTGGGGGCGTGAGCGAAGGCACGGGAAGCGGATCCGGGTCGCCCTGAAGCCCAGGTTTGGTCACGGGCGCCGGGAACCCGGTGCCGCCCAGGGAGAATTCGAACGTCTGGCCGCTGCCGGTCAACTCGACCTGAACCAGCGCTGCGCGTACGCCCACGGAGGTGGGGGCGAAGCTGGCCGCCAACTCGCAGCTTTTGCCGAAGGCGAGCGTGCGCCCGAGGCAATCGGCGTCGTCGAGGACAAAGTCGCCGACCCCGCCGCCGAGCTCGACCGCGGCAATCGAGAGCGGGCGCTCGTCTTCGTTCGTCAGGACCACGATCTGACTCATGCCCTGAGTGCCCACGGTCTGTTTGCCGAACCACAGCGACTCATGGCTCAGCGAGGCGCTGAGGGGGCCATACGGCCCGGCCATCACGAGGGCTTCCAGCGCCTGTGCGGTCGGCAGGCGCGCGGACCAGTAGAGACCATGCTGCCCCGGGTTCGGGGACAGGCCGTTGACGATCGCGTTGCGCATTTCGCCCTCCTCCGACAGAAACGCGCCGATCAGGGGTTCGGCGGGTGCCGGGTCGCCGGTGACCGGATCCGGCGTGCCGACGTACTCGGCGGTCAGCTGGTACCGCGAGACCCACTTCGCCGCTTTCTCGGCCGCGATCTCATGCCCGGCGAGAGCCAGGGCGACTGCCCCTGCGGCCGTCAATTCGAGGGTGGGTCTATCGGCCAGTTCGCTACCCAGCGCTCGGCGGATTCCTCCGTCTTCTTCCTGAAAGCCGCCGAGATACTCGGCCGCTTTCCCTATCGGCTCATCCAGCCCGTTCACGCCGGCTTCCCTGGCCGCGACCAGCGCTCCGATTGCCGTCACCTGCAGTTCAACTCGGTCGTCGAAGGCGCCGGTCGTCGGATCTTGGGCGGCGAGCACGAGGTCGAGGGTTTTCCCGGCCTTTGCCGGAAGGGTTCCCGTCAGCGCGAGAGCCCATATCGTGGGCGCCGTCTGGAAGAGCTCGGCGCTTTTCGTCACCGGGCTGCCGGACTGCTTGTTGCGGATCTTCCCGTTGGCGTCGTCGATCTTTGCGACCAGATCCGCACGTAGGTCGTGACTGACGAAATCGGTCGGATCTTTCCCCAGCGCCGCGAGCGCAACGATCGCCAGCGCGTAGTTCCCCGCCGACCCATAGAGGGGGAAGTCCGGGCTTGCGGGGTCGATCCCCCAGGTGGAGCCGCCGTCGTTCGCGTACGCGAGCAGGCGAGAGTACTCAAACCCGTTGCTTTCCCAAGGCCTTTCGAGCAAGGAGGAAATGGGAGCAAGATCGGCGGCCTCGACTCCGGAGCGAGATAGGGCGATCGCTTCGGTCAGCATCTCCTCTGCGTCGATGCTTACGCCGCTCCCCGGTGTCTGGGCGAGCTCCGCGGTTCCAACCGCAGCCCCTCGCAGCCATTTACGCGCCAGGGCGGCCGGGGCCGCGGAGGACTGCTGCGGCGGGGGCAACGTGAAGGACGCGGGCCCGGAGCCGTCCATCGGGTAGATCCGGGGTCGCAAGCCGCCGAAACCCCAGCCCTGAACCGAGTTGACCGGGGCGCCGCTCAGCGGGTCGGCCGCACCAACGCCGCTGTAGCCCCAGACGCCGCCGGGTTTTCCGTGCCAGTACGACCAGTAGCAGCAGCCCCCCGGAGTCTGCACGCAGGCGTCTTCGGTGACCGTCGGCTGCCCGTTGATGCGACAGACGAACGCGTATCCCCCGCCAACCCCCTCGGTGGTGAATCCGGCGTTGTGGAGCGCATCAAGGCCGGTCTCCTGTTCGCCGAGGGCGCAGCCGACGTCGATCTTGCCGTCGCCAAGCCGGTTCTGTCGATCGACGATGACGGTGACGCCGGTGTCGGGTTCGCACGGCTCCCAGCGAGCGATCGACGAGGGATTCGGGTTGGGGACGACTTCGGCCGCAGCGCCCGCAGGGAACGAGGCGCCAGCGACCAAGAGCAGGCCCCCGACCAGGGCAACCGAACGAGCCCGGCGCAGGCTCAATCTCCGCCCCGCCGAGATCACCGCTTTTTGCCCGAGGGAGGGAGCCGCTTCAGCCGCAACGTGCCGTCGATCCCTGGGCCGCTCGCCCGGACCTTGAGGCTCCCCTTCTTGAGCAGCTTCCAGGCCTTCCTGCTGAGGGCGACCTCGACCGTCGCGGACTGACCGGCCGCTATGTCATAGGAGGCAGAGCCGACCACGATCGTCTTGGTCTTCTTGCCGATCTTCACCTTCGCGGTGAGCTTGATCGTCCCCTTGCAGGCCCCGGGACCCGGGCAGGAGACGCTCAACGGGGCTTTGCCCGCCTTGACCGTGGCGGTGGGCGCCACCTCTGCGGTGCCTGCCTCGCTCGAGGGTGGAGGCGGTGCCTGGACACCCTCGTCTTTTTTCTGGGGCACCGCGTCGAACGTGGCAGTCACCGCCGTGTCGGCATTGACGGTGACGACGCATTTGCCGGTGCCGGTACAGGCGCCCGACCAGCCACCGAAGGTCGAGCCCGCAGCCGCGGTCGCTTCGAGGGTGACCGAAGAGCCGTAGGCATAGGCCGCCTCACAGGGGCCGTCGTTGCATTTGACCGAGCCGGTGCCGGTGCCCGCCTTGATCACCGTGAGGGCGGGTGGGGAGACATAGGTGTACTCGTCCTCGGCGCTCGTCGCCGACGTTCCTCCGATCATGGTCACCGTGACGTGGACCGTGCCCGCCGCGCCGGCAGGCGCGAACGCGGTCAGCTCGGTGCCCGCCGGGTTGACGTCGACGTCGGTCGCGGGAACAACGCCGAACTTCACCGCGCCCGCAGGCTCGTCAGCGCCCGCCAAGCCGGTTCCCGTCACCGTGACGGCGGTTCTCGCCTCGAGCGGTCCGCGGTCGGGGCTGACGCCGGTCACCGCTGGCGCCGCGACGTAGGTGTACTGAATCGTCTGCGCGGCCGTGCCGCCCGGGGTGGTCGCCGCGATCGCAACCACGCCAGGGGCGGCCCCGGGGGCCGACGGCGGACTCATCGTCGCCCCCGTTCCATCCCCGCTGACGGTGACACCGGTCGCCATGTTGCCAGCGCCGAACGCGAAGCTCGCGCCGGTCAGGTTGGTGCCGGTGCAGCTCACCTGTGGGCCACCGCTTAGCGGCCCCGCGGCGGGCGTGCAGCCGATCAGGGTCGGAGCATTCACATAGGTGTACTCGCTCGGGCTGCCGGTGGCCGAGGTGCCGCCGGGGGTCGTCACGGTCACGTCAACCGGCTCCGCGGCGTGCGCCGGCACGGTCGCGGTCAGCTGCGTCCCCGCGTCGTTGACGCTGACAGCCGTGGCGGGGACTCCGTCGAACTCGACGCTCCCGCCCGGTTCGTCCGCGCCGGAGAGCTCCGTCCCGACGACGGTGACGACGTTCCCGCCGCTGGACGGCCCCTGGTCCGGCGACAGGCTTGCAACAGTGGGGATCGCGAGGTAGGTGTACTCGTCGGCTGCAGTAGACGTCGAGCTTCCGTTCGAGGTCGTCACGGTCACGTCCACGCTGCCCGCCGCATGCGCGGGAGCCGTGGCGGTGAGCTCGGTTCCCGTCGCGTTCACGTCGATGTCCGTCGCCGCGGTCCCGCCGAACTCAACCTCGCCTCCGGGCAGGTCGGCGCAGCCGAGTTCGGTCCCGGTGACGGTGACGGTGCCGCCCCCCGCGGTCGGGCCTTGGGGGGGATCGACCGCGGTGACGGCCGGTGCAACCGGCGTGAACGGGCTTGTCGGGCCAAACGTGTAGACGTTTTCCCAGTTTGCGGCGACATAGACGTTGCCCCGGTTGGGACTGCATAGCCCGTCGTCGACCGCAAGGCCGATCGGCGAGGAGATTTCGGTTTCGAATTCGAGTTCGTCCTCACCGAAGGTCGGGCCCACCTGGGAGACGAACTCCCCGGCGGAGGTGAACTGCGCGATCACCCCGTTGCCTTCGTTCGGGTGCGCGAAGAAGCTCACCCCGATGTTGCTGACGAAGAAGTTGCCCGTCGTTTGGTCGACGGTGAGGAAACCTTGAAAGAGATCGCCGAAGCCATCGGGGAAATTCGGGTTCGCGCTGCCGTCGATCGTCGCGATCGGCGTGCCCTTGGAGACGGACGGATCGAAGACGTCCACGAGTACGTTCTGGGTGTCGACCGCGTAGACCCTGCCGGTGCTGGCGTCTATGTCGACGCCGTAGAAGGCAGCCGCGCTGACGCCGGTCCCGATCGCCCCTGGGACGGGCGTGCCGTCCGGCTCATAGATCGAGATCTGGCTGGGTGCGCCGTTGATGCTTGGGTGTGCGGTCGAGGTCGATAGCACCGTCCCGCTGCCGACCTCTCTCGTCTCGAGCACCCCAACCGGAAAGTCCGTGTTGCCGAGCTCTCCGGTAAACCGAACTCGGTAGTTATTGGGCATTTTTTCAGGTGAAAGCACTTCGACGGTGTCGGGACCAAGCAGATCTTCCAGCGCCGAGCGGATCGGTCCTTCGCTCGCGCCACAGGCCACTTCGGTGGTCCCGACCTCTCCGGTGGGCGTCCAAGCGAAGACGACTTTTTTGTCCGGCGCGGGACATTGCGCGACCGGGGGCACCAGCAGGCGCTGTACTTCGTTGGTCCCTTCTTCGGCGACGTAGACATCCCCGGCCTCTGGGTCGACCGCGACCGATTCGGCCCCTTCGTCGACGATCACCCCTTCGTCTCCCGCGGATTCATCGAGCACGTACTCGGTCGACGCCGTGGGCGGGAACTCGCCCCCCTCGGGCACGAACTTGGCGACCTTCATCTCGCTCGGAATGCCGTAACCGGCGAGGTAGACGGCGCCGGTCCGATCGACCGCCATGCTGCAGGGGTAGAGCGCGCTGACTTCCCCAGGCAGGAGCTCCGTCAGGAACACGCCTGCTGGGTCGTAGACCTTGACCGTGCCTTCCAGGGGCTCCGCGACATAGAGGTTGCCGTAGGAATCCGTCGTCGCGCCGCACGGTTCTTCGAACGCTTCGAGGTGCGACTCGTCGGGCAAGTAGGGATGCTCGTCGGCAGCCAGTGCGGGGGACGCACTCAGCATTCCGGCGAATGCGAGGAGGGCAACGAGCATGGTGAGACTGCTCCGACTAGCCCTGAGTCTTTCGATCATGTCCGTTGCTCCTTGGGTCGGGGCGACGGGCACGCCGCGCGACGCGGAGTTGCCGGCCGCCTGTTCGCGAGGCGAATGCCAAATCACGGCCGGGTCTTCGGGCTTGGGTTCGTCCTCGCGGATCTCCTTCCCGAGCCTTCTTTTACCTCGGCTCAGTGGACCTGACGATCCGCTCGTCACCCACACCGCTGCGCGCCAGCCCCGGATTCACACCGGAGTTCCCCACGCGCCGTGAGCAGGGAGAGACTACAGGAGGGCGGGCCAAGCCCGCCCTCCTGAATCGGTCCGCCTAGAGCCCGACCAGGGTCGGGTAGGAGGTGCTGTAGAGGCCGAGGATGCCCTGCGAAGTTGCGAGGACATCGCCGTTGCCGGTTGCGCCGCAGGCCGGCAGGCCGCGGTTTTCTCCGCTGGCCACCGCATCGGCAAGCCATTCTTCGGCCGGTTTGATTTCGAGTTCGACTTCGGAGGCCCCCATGATCGCCAGCGCCGTGCTGTTGACGCTTGGGAATTTCACGGTCGGTTCGCTGAAGGAGCAGTAGTTCTCCCAGTTGATCCGTTTCGGCGGGCCGGTGGTCACGATGCGTTCGCCGTACATCCATTCAGCACCGGCTTTCGCAGCTGCGACGTTGGTGCCGCCGCCCTGGACGTACAACGCCTCGATCGCGAAGCCAGTCGAGTCGATGTCGATCGCATTCACGTTGAATTCGAATTCCGAGGGGAACGGCGTCGTGTTTTCGCAGGTGCCCGGTTCGAGACCCATCGCGGAGCGGAAAGCGCCTTTGACGCCTTCCGTGCCGTTTTCGGCGCACTGCTGGCCGCGCAGGTAGGTAGCGCCGTTGGTGAGCGCCGAGTTGAGGTTGGGTGGATTGGCACAGATTTTTTTCTGCTGACAGGCCTTCAGCGCGATGAGCGCCAGAGACTGGCCGAACACGTTGGAGAAGTCGGTCGCCCCTTTGTCCTTGAAGCGGCCTTTTTCCGTGCCCGCGGTCGCCTGCAGGCATTGCAGGTCGGCGATCAGGTTGCGACCTTCGACGTTCATCGGATCGCCGCCGTGGGCGCCGACGCCGAGCGCCAGCTTGGCCACCGCGCCGGCCGACATCGAGGTCGCTTCCGAGCAGGGTTTGCTGCCGACGTAGGAGTTCTTGTTGGCGAGAATCCAGGCGTAGGTTTCGTTCTCCTCGGCTTCGAAGCCGGTGGCAGCATCGAAGGAGAGCATGCAGTCGATCGTCTGACCGACATTGGGGCCGAACAGTTCGCAGTACTTTTCGCCCGCTTTCGGCGATTTCAACTGGGAGGCGAGCCATTCGGTCGCTTCCGATCCGGGCGTGGCGCTGGCCACCGGAGCGGCAAACGCCATCGCGAGCGCAAGCAGCGCAGCCACCAGGCCGCTCCGCTTGAGCGTCTTCTTCATTGTTGACATGTACTTCCTACCTCCTCGTTAGGCCGAGGTGGTCGCCAAAGGAAGGTTCCGGCGAGACCTGAAACGAAAAATCCCCGCTCACTTTGCGTGAACAGGGACGGATTTCGGACCAGGACGATCCGGCTCCGCCCGTAGACCACGACGGGATGAATTGAGCTCAGCTCCCGAAGAGGCATTCCGGCTTGCCGCACAGATGCGGCCTACGGTTGCGGGTCAGCGCCGGACTTCGACCGGCTTCCCCTCTCGCAGGAGCACTTATGTCTTACCGCTAGCCACTTTATGGCCTTTAACCAAAGGACGTCAACTCGCGATAGACGAACGTCGCTCAGGGCTTCTAGTCGGGCCCTGTCGGTGCAGAGCTGCCGCGGAAGCGCGCCGATCAGGAAGCATCAGGCGCTGCCCGGCGAGGGCATCGAGAAGGTGAACATGCGCGTGGCGTCGATCCGCGCGTAGGTCGGTCCGGAGTCGAGGAAGTCCTCCCATTGCGGGCCGTATCGGGGCACGTAGATGTCCAGCAGCGCACGCCGCAAGCCGGCCTGCTCCTCCCGCCCGAGGTCGAGCGGGACCGCGCGGCCGTGGACGGTGATGGCGAGCTCCTCGCCCGGGAGGTACGTGGCGCTCACGTGCGGCCGCTCACCGATATGCCGGAACCGGACCGAGTCGGGCGCCGAGCCGAAGTGGAATGCGCCGCGGTAGAAGATGCCGTCCACCGGCCCGACGATCGGTCGGCCGTCGGCGGTGACCGTGGCAAGCGCGAGCAAGCACATGCCCGTCAGCCGCTCGACAACCTGCTCGGCGCCGAGCCGCCGTTCAGGCGTGTGGATCCTCAGCAGGTGCGGACCCGCAGCTGCATAGCTTCGGTCGAGCAGCTCCTGCAACGCCGCGATATCGGCTGACGACTCATGCATGGCACCCAGTACACCACTCAGCCGTCGAAGCCAGAGCGCTACCGTTGGTCGATGGCGTCTCCCGACCTGTGGCCGTCCGTTTCCTACGAGGACTGGAGCGAGACCTGCGACACGCTTCACGGCCATACGCAGGTGCTGGGAAAGCTGGCGGCGGAGCTGGCACCGCCCGAGCCCCAGCTCCAGCACGCCGCGCTGCGCCTCACCGCGCGGGGCTGGGAGACGGGCCTGCTGCCGGCACCCGACGGCTCGGGCGCGCTCGTCGTCGCGCTGGACCTGCACACGCACGAGGCCGTGGTCGAGCACAGCGACGGCCGCGCTCGGAAAGTTCCCCTGGTTCCCGACCGGGCGGTGGGAGCCGTCGCCCGCGAGCTGTTGGAGGCGGTGGCCGACCTGGCCGGCCCCGTCGAGATCGACCCGACGCCGCAGGAGGTGGCGTGGACCGTCCCGCTCGACGAGGACGACGAGCACGCGAGCTATGACCCCAACCGGGTCGCTGCCTACTTCGCTGCCGCGACCCAGGCCGCGCTCGTCCTGGCCGCCTTCAGAGCGCCGTTCCGCGGCCGGTCCTCGCCGGTCAACGCCTGGTGGGGCTCGTTCGACCTCGCCGTGAGCCTCTACTCCGGGCTCCCGGCCGACCCTCCCTCGGACGACTTCATCATGCGCAACTCGATGGACTCCCAGGAGGTGGCAGTGGGATGGTGGCCCGGCGACCCCAAGCTGGGCAAGGCGGCGTTCTACGCCTACGCCCACCCCGCACCGGCGGGCTTCGAGGACGGCACCCTCTCGACCGCGGCCGCACGCTGGAACGGTGAGCTCGGCCTGTACGTCCTCGACTGGGACGACGTGCGCGCCAGCGACGATCCGCATGCGTTCGCGCTCGAGTTCGCCCGCTCGGCGTTCCAGCACGCCTGCCTCGTCTGCGGCTGGGACGAGACGCTCGCGGCGAGCGCCGAAGGGGCGCCGCCGCCGGTCGTCTGAGCCCTTCGCCGGTCAGGCGACTCGATCCGCCGACGAGCGCGAGACGGCGAGCTCGGCGGAGATCTTGACCGCGGCGGATACGAGGGGGGCTGCGAGGATCAAGCCGATGGTGCCGAAGAGGCAACCGCCGGCGATGGTGACGATCAAGACGGCCAGGGGGTGGAGCCCGAGGGCGGCGCCGTAGGCGACCGGCTGCACCAGCTGCTGGAAGAGGCCGTTGGCGAGGAGGACGATGACCGCCATGGCCAGCGCCATCTCGGGGCCCTGGCCGCCCAGCGCGATCAGGACCGCGAACGCCCCCGCCGTCCAGGCGCCGATATAGGGGACGTAGCCACCGAGAAAGGTGACGACGGCGATCGTCCCGGGCAAGGGCACGCCGAGCAGCAGGGCGCCCGCGCCGACGATCAAGGCGCTCCAGGCGGCGACGATCGTGACGCCGAGGAAGTAGCCCCGCAGGGAGCCAGACACCCGCGCCAGCACAGTGTGGGCGACCGGGACCGGCATGCCGAGATGGCGCTCGACGAACGCCCCGATCGTCGGCGCGTCCTTGAGCAGGAAGAAGAGGCTGAGGGCGGTGAAGGAGAGGAACACCGCCAGCGAGGCCAGCTGGTCGATCCCGCTGGCAAGGCCGTCGGTCAGGGCCTTGAAGCCAGCGCCGATCGAGGCGCTGGCGTGTTCGTTCGCGTCTCTGGCGGTGGAGGAGTCGACGCCGAGGCTCTGGACCCACGACTCGATCTCGTCCGCGCCGGCGTGAAGCCTCACACTGAGGCTGTCAGCCTGGCTGGCAATTCCGCTGAGGACGATGATCCCGACACCGACACCGATCAGGGCGATCCCGAGGAAGACGAGCGTCGCGCCGATCCCCCTCGGCACGCCGCGGCGCTTGAGCCAGTCGACCAGCGGCACGGTGACCGAGGCGACGATCGCCGCCGTGACCACCGGCATCACGATCGTGTGGGTCAGCGAGAGGAGCCAGATCGTCCCGAGCAGCGCCACGGCGACCCCGACGAGCAGCCAGGCGGAGAAGCCGAGGTCCCGCATCCAGGCCGGCGCGTTGAAGAGCCCGCTCAGCTCGGCCGGATCGATCTCGACGACTTCTTCCTCGACACCCTCACCCTCACGGCCGGGACGCCTCAGTCGCCCTCTCAAGATCGCGCGCCTTCGACTCATCGAGAGGCCGGACGATACGCGGCGTCCCCGACACCCCAGCGGCGAGCGGCGACGTGCCTGAGGCGGCTCGCGTCACCTACGTCGGCCACGCCACCGTCATGGTCGAGATGGACGGCATCAGCCTGCTCACCGATCCGGTGCTGCGGCGCCGGGTCGGCCCGCTGCGCCGCCACGGGCCAGCTCCCGATCGGCGTTCGACGGAGGACGTCGACGCGGTGCTGATCTCGCACCTCCACCACGACCACGCGGACGTGCCCTCGCTGCGCCGCCTGAGCAGGGCGGTGCCGGTGTTCGCCTCGCCGGGGGCGGGGGACTTCCTCGAGCGCCTCGGGTTCACCACCGTCCACGAGCTCGCTCCGGGCGACTCCGGCGACGTCGGCGGCGTTCGCATCGCCGCCACCGAGGCGAACCACCCGACCGGGGGCCGGCGCCTGGAGCGGTCCTCGCGGGCGGTGGGCTTCGAGCTGACCGGGCAGCGCAGCATCTACTTCGCCGGCGACACCGACCTCTTCGACGGCATGGAGGCGATCGGCGGCGGGCGGCTCGACCTCGCGCTGCTGCCGATCTGGGGCTGGGGCACGAACATCGGGACCGGGCACCTCGACCCTGAGCGGGCGGCGCGGGCCGCGGCGCTGCTCTCGCCGCGGACGGTGATCCCAATCCACTGGGGGACGCTCTACCCGCTCGGCCTCGCGCGGCTTCGCCCCGGCCCCCTGCGCTCGCCCCCGCGCGACCTCGCCACGTGGATGCGCGACCTCGCCCCTCAGGTCGAGTTGCGCGTGCTGGCTCCGGGCGAGGCGACCTCGCTCGCGTAGCCGTCGTGCCCCAGTCCGGCGAGCCAGTGCCGGAATATCCGGTGGACGCGCTCGGCGCCGACGACGTCCTCCTCGGGCCAGGCGAGCTCGGCCGGGTGCAGGACGAACGGGTGCGCCTGGGTCCCGCCCATGCCACCGTGGGAGCCGACCAGCTCCTCGAAGGCGGCGACCTCGCCGAACCCCGGCCAGTACGTGCTGTTGACCATCAGGTCGGCGCAGTGCGGGAAGCCGTCGGTGCGCCGCAGATGGTCGGCGGCGTGGGGGCCGAACGCCGCGAGCGGGTCCTCCCCCTCCACGCGGTCCTCGTCGAGGAAATGGGTCCCGCGCGCGCCGATCGCAAGCGCGCCGGAGCGCTCCGAGCGAACCAGGACGAACCCGATCCCGGGATGGTCGCGGAGCGCCGGCAGCAGCCGCGGGTGCATCGCCTCGAGGCGCTCCAGGGACACCCGGCCAGGCTCGCGGGGAAAGCTGATCAGGCCGAGGCACCCCGAGGCCATCACGGAGAGCTCGGGCACCTCGCCCCCGTGAGCCTGCTCCATCTCCTCCCGTACGTCGGCGTCCAACGTCACCACACCGTCGGCGCTCCGGCCGCGGGTCGCCGTGCGGACCGTGCGCGCCGCGATCGTGTCGTCGCGCGCTACCTCGGTCAGGCCGGCGCTGAGGTAGGCAAGCGCGTCGTCCTCGCCCTCCTCGACCGCGATCGTGCTCTCGGCGTCGCAGGCCGACTGCACCAGGCTCTCGAGGGTCTCGCCGTAGCGGTCGCGGAAGGTCTCCCCCTGCGACTGGCCGTGGTCGGAGAGGACGACCAGGCGGTAGGGGCGGGGTGCGTCGTCACAGGCGAGGGCGATCCTGGCGATCTGGCGGTCGAGGTCGCGGAGCACGGCGAGCGCGTCGGCGCGTTCGATGCCGGAGTGGTGGGCGACCTCGTCGTAGGCGAGGAAGGTCGTGTAGACGAGCGGCCGGCCGGCGAGCACGTCGCCGACCACGCTGGCGACCTGGAGGTCCCGCTGGACCACGGTGCCCCAGGCGCGAACGGCGGCATAGGAGCGGGAGCGGGCGATCCGCGGGCGGACGTCGTCGCGGATCTGCCGGCGCGCCGCGCGCCGCTCGCGGGCGATGTCGGCGATCGCGAGCACGAGCGTGCGGGCGACCGCGTAGGGCCGGGCGAAGTAGGCCGCGTAGTCGACCCCGATCGGCCGCCTGCGGTGCAGCACGGTGCTCATCGTCAGCATCGAGTGCGGGGCGTCGCCGGAGAGGATGTTGGCGCGGCTGGCGCCGCCGGCGTGCAGCAGCCCGCGCCCGTCCGAGTGCCGTCGCTCCAGCTCTTCGGCGTCGCGCGGGTGGTTGGTGACGATCGCCGCGTCGCGGTCCTTCTCCCACCAGCGGAAGGCCGGCATGTCGTCGTTGGAGCCGTGCAGGAGGCCCGCCTGGCAGGCGCCGGTCTGCGACGACCAGTCGGTCTCCCACCGGCTCAGCCGGTGGGAGCCGCTGCGCAGCCAAGCGGCGAGGTTGGGCGCGTCGCCGGCGACCAGCGCCCGGTGCAGGACGTCGTGGGCGAGCCCGTCGATCTCCAGGAAGAGGACGCCCGGCACGTCGCTCTCCACCCTCTCCCCCCGGCGTCGGGCCTGCCGGCGCACGACGTTGCGGTACCAGGCGTCGTCTTCGTCGATCGCGAGCAGCGAGTAGAAGCCGGCGGTGAGCGCCGCCATCGCGACCGTGACGACGATCCCGTCGAGGATGCCGTCGAGGTGGGCGTTGGGCAGGAGGTCGACGGCGAAGGTGACGAGGAGGGCGTTGAGGAGCAGCGCCGCGCCGCCAAGGGTGAGGACCGTGAGGGGCAGCGCGATGCGTGCCAGGAAGGGCCAGATCAGCGCGTTGAGCAGGCCGATCGTCGCCGCCGCCCCGAGCGCCGCTCCGACGCCGTCCAGGACGAAGCCGGAGAGGATCTCGGACAGCAGCAGCAGGGAGAACGCGTCCAGCAGCAGGACCAGCAGGCCGCGCCAGACGATCCGAACGCTCATCGCCAGCTCTCACCCATTGCGGCGGAGTCTAGGCATGACCACCGAAATAGCTTGCGGCGGCCGTGTCGATTCCGGTGACGCTCGTTCGTCGTAGTGGGTAGAGGCGGGAATATCGGGTGCACCGAGCTTCCGCGGATACGAGACGAAAGGACCCCAAGATGAGAGTGATGGCGATCGTCAAGGCGAGCAAGGACTCCGAGGCCGGTGTGATGCCGAGCGAGGAGCTGCTCGCCGCGATGGGCGAGTTCAACGAGGAGATGGTCAAGGCCGGGGTGCTGCTGGCCGGCGAGGGACTGCACCCGTCGTCGAAGGGCGCGCGGGTCAGCTTCGGCGGCGGCGGCGAGCGGACCGTGATCGACGGCCCCTTCGCCGAGACCAAGGAGCTGATCGCCGGCTACTGGCTGATGCAGGTGCGCTCCTTCGACGAAGCGGTCGAGTGGATCAAGCGCTGTCCCAACCCGCACGACGAAGCGGGCGAGATCGAGATCCGCCAGGTCTTCGAGGCCGAGGACTTCGGCGAGGAGCTCACGCCCGGAGCTGCGCGAGCAGGAGGAGCGGGTCCGCGCGCAGGCGGAGCAGAACCAGTAGCCGGACGGCGCGGCGGGCGAGACGATGAGCGAGAGTGATGCCCGCCGCGCGATCGACGCGGTCTGGAGGATCGAGTCGGCGCGGCTGATCGCGGCGCTGGCGCGGATGGTCGGCGATGTCGGGATCGCCGAGGACCTCGCCCAGGACGCGCTGGTGGCGGCGCTCGAGCAGTGGCCCGAGTCCGGCGTCCCCGACAACCCCGGCGCCTGGCTGATGGCGACCGCCAAGAACCGGGCGATCGACCGGCTGCGTCGCAACGAGATGGCGGCGCGCAAGGAGGAGGAGCTGGGGCGGGAGGTCGAGCTGCGGGCGCAGCGCGACCAGCGCGACCTCGCCACCGTCGCCGACGACGAGATCGAAGACGACCTGCTCAGCCTGATCTTCACCGCCTGCCACCCGGTGCTGGCGACCGAGGCGCGGGTGGCGCTGACGCTGCGCCTGGTCGGCTCGCTGACGACGGCGGAGATCGCCCGCGCCTTCCTCGTCAAGGAGTCGACCGTGGCGCAGCGGATCGTCCGCGCCAAGCGCAGCCTGGCCGAGGCGCGGGTGCCGATCGAGATGCCGGGCGCGGCCGAGCGCGAGCAGCGCCTCGCCTCGGTGCTGGAGGTGATCTACGCGATCTTCAACGAGGGCTACGCGGCGAGCGGCGGCGAGGACTGGATCCGCGCCGACCTCTGCGAGGAGGCGATGCGGCTGGGGCGGATCCTCGTCGGGCTGACGCCGCGCGAGCCGGAAGCGCAGGGGCTGGTCGCCCTGATGGAGCTGGGGGCGGCGCGCTTCCCGGCGCGGACCGGCGCTGGCGGCGAGGCGATCCCGCTGCTCGAGCAGGACCGCTCGCGCTGGGACTTCGTCCTGATCGGCCGCGGCCTGAAGGCGCTGGAGCGGGCCGAGGCGCTGGGGCGGCCGCTCGGCCCCTACGCACTGCAGGCGGCGATCGCCGCCTGTCACGCCCGCGCGCGGACGCCCGAGCAGACCGACTGGGAGCGGATCGTCGCCCTCTACGACGCCCTCGACGCGGTCACCGGCTCGCCGGTCGTGCGGCTGAACCGGGCCGTCGCCGTCGGGATGGCGTTCGGGCCCGGGCCCGGCCTCGAGCTGCTCGACGGCCTCGCCGACGAGCCGGCGCTGGGCGGCTACCACCTGCTGCCGGCGGCGCGCGGCGAGCTGCTCGAGCGGCTCGGCCGCGAGGAAGAGGCGAGCGCGGAGTTCGCCCGCGCCGCCGAGCTCAGCGGCAACGCGCGCGAGCGCGAGCTGCTGCAGGCCCGCGCCGATGGGCGTCGCTAGCGCGCCGGACAGAGGCGCTCGCGGGCGATCCAGTCGGAGCCGGGGGGTGGCTTGCGCAGCGGGCGCCGGGCCTTGCCGCACTCGCGCGGGCGCGGCCGCTCGTCGGCGCGGAAGGGGCGAGTGGCGGCGGTCGGCAGCAAGCGCGGAACGGGGTCGATCGGGGTGTCGTAACGGCGCACCTCGAAGTGCAGGTGCGGCCCGGTCGAGTATCCGGTGGAGCCGACGAGGCCGATGCGCGTGCCGCCCACGACCTGCTCGCCGACCCAGCTCGTGATCGAAGACAGGTGGGCATACCAGGTGGTGAAGCCGAGCCTGTGCTGGATCACCACCAGGTTGCCGTAGCCACCGTAGTTGTAGTCGGCATAGATCGTCGTCCCGCGCCCCGCCGCGCCGACCCGGGTGCCGTAAGGGACCGGGAAGTCGAGGCCGTCGTGAGTGCGGCCGCCGCCCCGCGGCGCGCCGAAGCCGTCGCCGATCGGGCCCGGGACCGGGCGCAGGAACCGCACGGGGTCCCCCGCCGGTTCGTCCCCCAGGCGCAAGGAGCGAATCGTCACCGGCCCGGCGAGCCCGTCGGCCGCGATCCCCGCGGCGCGCTGCGCCCGCAGCACCGCTCCCCCGGTCAACGGCCCGAACAGCCCATCGGCCCTTCCCGGCCCGTGGCCCGCGCGCTGGAGCAGGAACTGCAGCGCCGCGACATCCCAGCCACGGTTCCGGAACCGCATCACCCGGCTCCCCAGCCGTGGCCTTCCCCGCCACCCGAGTGCCCGCCGCGTTTGCGGCCCCGCTATGCCGTCCACCCGCAGGCCGCGACGGCGCTGAAAGGCAACCACCCCACGCCGGGTGAGGGGACCCTCGATCCCGTCCACGTAGCCGCCGTAGAGGTGCAGCCCGCTCAGCGCCGCCTGCAGGGCAGCCACGTTGGCGGGGGATGCATCGGCGCGCGCGGGAACCGCGAGGGCGATGACGATCAGCGCCGATGCGCCGATTCTCAGAATCGGGCGCATTTATCGATATTGGGTAGTGCCGCCCCGACTTACAACCCCCGCAACAATCCATGCTTTTGTGGGCGGGTACACATCTGCCGATGCCGACGCCCCGCTCGATCCAGCGCACCTACCTGACGCTTCTGCTCGGGAACACGCTGGCGGCGTCGTTCATCTGGGGGATCAACACGATCTTCCTGCTCGACGCGGGCCTCTCGAACCTGGAAGCGTTTGCGGCCAACGCCTTCTTCACCGCCGGCATGGTCCTGTTCGAGGTTCCCACCGGGATCGTCGCCGACACCGTCGGGCGCCGTGCCTCGTACCTGCTCGGCACCTTGACGCTGACCGGGTCGACCTTTCTCTACGTGCTCCTCTGGCAGATCGAGGCGCCGCTCTGGCAGTGGGCGATCGCCTCGATGCTGCTCGGGCTCGGGTTCACGTTCTTCTCCGGGGCGGTCGAGGCCTGGCTGGTCGACGCACTCGCCGCGACCGGTTTCACGGGAGAGCTCGAGTCCGTGTTCGGGCGCGGTCAGATCGTCACCGGAGCGGCGATGCTCACCGGCTCTGTCGCCGGAGGGTTCGTCGCGCAGCAGACCAGCCTGGGAGTGCCGTTCGTGCTCCGCGGTCTGATCCTGATCGCGATGTTCGGGGTGGCGTTCAGGCTGATGCACGACATCGGCTTCACCCCCGAGAAGGGCGGCCGGCCTCTGACCGAGATGCGCAAGGTCGCCTCCAACTCGATCGAGTACGGCTGGCGGATCCCCGCGGTCAAGTGGCTGATGGTCGAGGCCCTGTTCACCGGCGGCGTCGGCATCTACGCCTTCTACGCCCTGCAGCCCTACCTGCTGGAGCTGTACGGCGACCCGCAGGCCTACCAGATCGCCGGCCTGGTGGCGGCGATCGTCGCCGGCGCGCAGATCGCCGGCGGCGTGGCTGCCCCGCGGATCCGCCGTCTCTTCCCCCGTCGCACCTCGGCGCTGATCTTGATGGCGGGACTCAGCGCGGCGGTGCTCGCGCTGATCGGGGTCGTCGAGAGCTTCTGGGCGGTGATCGGAGCGATCGTGGTCTGGGGGCTGCTGTTCGCGGCGACGATGCCGATTCGCCAGACCTATCTCAACGGTCTGATCCCGTCGCGGCAGCGGGCGACGATCCTCTCCTTCGACTCGATGATGTCCTCCACCGGCGGGGTTTGGACCCAGCCCGTGCTCGGCCGCGCCGCCGACGCGTGGGGCTACGCGCCGTCTTACCTGATGGGCGCCGGGATCTCTGTCCTGGCGGTGCCCTTCCTCGCCCTCTCCAGGCGGCAGAACGCCGCCGCGGACACGCTTGACCTCGCGGACGCCCAGCCCGCTCCGCAGCCCGGCTGATTCTGCTCCAAATTCCAGACGGCGAGGCTCGCCACCGCAGTGCCTACGCCGTCGCCCCAGCGCGGCGCCTGGCGTGCGCGTACAGGGTCTCTGGCGCGATGTCGGCTTCGTTGGGCCAGACGATCGTGCCGGCAACTGCATCGGCGCGAAGCTGGCGGAAGTACTCGAGATCCCGAAGGGGCTCGAAGACGCCACCGTAGTCGAGCAGGTAAGAGAGGTCTACGTCGGCGGTCAAACCGTCCTCAAAACGAACTTGGACAACGTAACCCTCGACCAGGGTTGCATCGATCAGAAGCGGCGTGCTTCGCATGGACCCCGATGGTAGAGGGCCTACTGGAGCGGCTCAATAGCCACCAGCGGTTGGTGGTTGCGTGCGCGCACCCAGTTGTCTCGTAGCTCGGCCCGGTGCGCAGCTGCCCACTCGGCCACGAGCCGCCGCGCACGTGGAGGCAACCCACCGGCGATCACCGTGAGGCTCTCGATATCGACGGAGGCCTCCTCCTCGCCGTAGCGAGCGTGGAAATGCGGCCTGCCTCGATGATGGATCTCGTCGTGATACATCCAGACCGTGATCCCGTAGAAGCTGCTTATGCGTGGCATGGGTGGGGTCTTCTTCTGGAGAGAACCCGATCGAGCAGTCTGCGGAGAGCCCCCTTGTTCATACGGCAATCCTCGGTGTCCCTCTGTAACGCAACAAGACCTGGGAATGCCGAAATTGAAAATTCAGTGCTACGAATTGCTGTCGCCGTCAGCTCCGGCGCATCCCGCGCAGGACCAGCTCGGCCAGGCGGTGGGCCGACTCGGGGCCGATGCCGGCGAGCTCGCGCAGGGCGCGGAAGACGAGGCGGAGGTCCTCGTGGGAGGCGTCGTCGCGCAGGGTGCCGGCGGCGCGGGCGCGCTCGACCAGCTGGGCGAGCGCCTCGGTGGCACCGGCGCGCGCGTCGCGGACCGCCTCGCTGGCGAAGGCGGCCTCGTCCCAAGCGGTCTGGGAGAGCGCGTCGTCGATGCAGTCGTCGACCGTCTCGTGCGTGGCGGCGGTCAGCGCCGCCCACGGGTCCTCCGCGTCGAGCGCGGCGAGGAAGCGGTCACGCAGGACCGCCGAGCGCTCGATCACGAGCGCGGCGATCAGCTCGTCCTTGCTGCCGACCTGGCGATAGATGCTGCCGACGCCGACGCCGATCGCCGCGGCCAGCACCGGCATCGGCACGTCGATCCCGTCGCGCGCGAACAGCTCGCCGGCGACCGTCAGCGCGCGCGCTTGCTTCTCGGTGGCGGTGAGAGAAGCCCAGGGAGCTACTGCCGGAATGCTCATTCCGCTACAGTATCGGACGGATCGGAACGATCATTCCGGACCACAACCACCACCTCGACTCCCGCAGGAGGCCCGATGCCACCGCTGAGATCCCGCACCGTCACCCACGGCCGCAACATGGCCGGCGCTCGGGCACTGCTGCGCGCCGCCGGGGTCGCGCGCGAGGACTTCGGCAAGCCGATCGTCGCGGTTGCCAACTCCTACACCCAGTTCGTCCCCGGCCACACGCACCTGGGGCCGGTCGGCGAGGTCGTCTCGGCCGCGATCCGGGCCGGCGGCGGCGTGCCGCTGGAGTTCAACACGATCGCCGTCGACGACGGGATCGCGCTGGGCCACGGCGGCATGCTCTACTCGCTGCCGTCGCGGGACCTGATTGCCGACAGCGTCGAGTACATGGTCAACGCGCACTGCGCCGACGCGATGGTCTGCATCTCCAACTGCGACAAGATCACCCCGGGGATGCTCAACGCCGCGCTGCGGCTGAACGTCCCCACCGTCTTCGTCTCCGGCGGGCCGATGGAGGGCGGGACCGCGGTGCTCGCCGATGGCACGGTGCGCAGGCGCGTCAACCTGATCACGGCGATCGCCGACGCCGTCGCCGACGAGATCGGCGACGAGGACATCGCCCTGCTGGAGGAGGCCGCCTGCCCGACCTGCGGCTCCTGCTCGGGAATGTTCACCGCCAACTCGATGAACTGCCTGACCGAGGCGCTCGGCCTGGCGCTGCCTGGCAACGGCTCGACCCTCGCGACCCACACCGCCCGCCGGCAGCTGTACGAGGACGCCGGCCGCACGGCGGTCGCGATCGCCAAGCGCTTCTACGAGGGCGACGACGCGAGCGTCCTGCCGCGGGCGATCGCGACCCGCGAGGCGTTCGAGAACGCGATGACGCTCGACGTCGCGATGGGGGGCTCGACCAACACCGTCCTGCACCTGCTCGCCGCGGCGCAGGAGGCCGGCGTCGACTTCGCCATGGCCGACATCGACGCGCTCTCGCGCCGCGTCCCCTGCATCTGCAAGGTCGCGCCGAACGGCGACTACCTGATGGAGGACGTCCACCGCGCGGGGGGCATCCCGGCGATCCTCGGCGAGCTGCGCCGCGGCGGCCTCCTGCACGAGTCGGTCGCGACCGTCCATGCGCCCACGCTGGACGAGTGGCTCGGCGGCTGGGACGTGCGCGGACCGCACCCGGCGGAGGCCGCGGTCGAGCTGTTCCACGCGGCGCCCGGCTGCAGGCGCTCCGCCCGGGCCTTCTCGCAGTCGGAGCGCTGGCAGTCGCTCGACCTCGACCCGGCGCAGGGCTGCATCCGCGACGTCGAGCACGCCCACTCGGCCGACGGCGGGCTGGCGGTCCTCTACGGCAACCTCGCCGAGCGCGGCTGCGTCGTCAAGACGGCGGGCGTCGACGAGTCGATCCTGCGCTTCAGCGGCCCGGCGGTCGTCGTCGAGTCCCAGGAGAAGGCGGTCGACCTGATCCTCGGCGGCGGCGTCGAAGCGGGCGACGCGGTCGTGATCCGCTACGAGGGCCCGCGCGGCGGACCCGGCATGCAGGAGATGCTGTACCCGACCTCCTACCTCAAGGGCCGCGGGCTCGGCAAGGCGTGCGCGCTGATCACCGACGGCCGCTTCTCCGGCGGCTCCTCCGGCCTCTCGGTCGGCCACGTCTCGCCCGAGGCCGCCGCGGGTGGCGCGATCGCGCTCGTGCGCGACGGCGACACGATCGCGATCGACATCCCGGCGCGCTCGATCGCGCTCGAGGTCGGCGAGGAGGAGCTGGCCGAGCGCCGCCGCCAGCTCGAGGCCGGCGGTGGCTACGCCCCGCTCGCGCGCGAGCGCGTCGTCTCCCCCGCCCTGCGCGCCTACGCCGCGATGGCGACCTCCGCCGACAGCGGCGCGGTCCGCGACGTCAGCGTCGTCGAGCGCGCCGCCGCAGCGATGCCGCAGCAGGGCACGGGCGCGCCTGTCGCCTAGCCCGTTGCCGGCTCAGCCGAAGTCGAGGACGCGGAAGCGGGTCGACTCGATGCGCGAGTCCTGCGTGCAGTCGCCGTTGGAGACGGTTCGCACCGTCATCTGGACCGTCGACGCCGCGGGCGGGTCGACCTGGGGCTGGGCGCCGATGCTCTGTTCGACCCGGACGGGGGTCGTCGAGCCGGTCGAGAGCTCGCCGCCGCCGACCTGCTGACCGTTGAGGTTGACCTCGAAGAACACCTGGCAGGACCCCCCGCCGGAGCCGTCGTAGGCGAGCGTCGCGGCACCCGCGCCGAAGACGACCTGGATCTGGCCGGGCTCCTGGGTCCAGGTCGCGCCGGAGAGCGGGTAGGGATCGAGGCTCGTGCCGAGAGGAGCCGAGCCGCCGCTGGGGCTGGCGGCGAAGAAGACCGGGAACTGGAGGTTCGAGGGAGCGACCGAGCCCGCGCCGATCTGCTGCGAGCCGACCGCGCCGTCGGCGATCTGGTTGCTGCGCACCGCGCCCAGCGCGAGTTTGCCGCTGACGATCGCCCGCTTGAAGACGTCGGAGGTGTGGACCGCCCCCGCGGCGATGTCGCCGGAGCGGACCTTGTCCGCCGCGTAGGCGACGCCGCCCCCGAAGGCAAGGAGGAGGGCGAGAGTCGAGACGACGTTCGCGTAGGTGAGGCGGGGTCTGCTCGGCATGCGGTCCATTTCGGTGGCGTGCGGTCCATTTCGGTGGCGTGCGCCTCGCCGCCTTCCACCGGAAGACATCTAGAGCGGCGCCGATTCCCGCCGGCTCTTGTCCATTTGGGCAAAGGCCACGCACGAGCGCCATGGCCCCGGGAAACCGAACACAGCGTCTAGGCTGAGCCGATGTCCGAGTGGCCACCGATCGACGAGCCGGAGCTGCTCGATCGCCTGGCGATGGACGAGCCGCAGTTCAGGGCGTTCATGCAGACCGTCGCCCTCAACGTCCCGCCTCGCGCCTACGAGACCGCCACGTTCGAGCTGGCGGTCGGGTACCCGTGGACGCGGCCGCCGGGCTCCTTCCTGCTGACGAGCGCGGGCGTCGAGCTGCTCGGGGAGATGGACGAGGCGGAGCGCGAGCGCGTCATCGCCAACTTCGCCTCCGACGCCAGCGGGCGAGTGCCGGTGCTCGCCTTCGGCTCGAACGCCAGCCCCGAAGGGCTGGAGCGGAAGTTCGGCCACTTCCCCGAAGAGGACGACCGCACGGTGCTGGCGCTGACCGGCCGCCTGCACGACTTCGACGTCGGGGTCGCGGCGCAGGTCGCGCTGTACGGCTCGATGCCGGCGACGTTGTTCCCCAGCCCGGGGACCGCGGTCTGCGCCACGGTTCTCTGGGTCACCCCGACCCAGTTCGTCCAGCTCGCCTGGGCGGAGATGAGCTACTGGCTGGGCAAGCTACGGACCCGCTTCGAGGTCGACGAGGGCGACGCGCACTTCGACGAGGTCATCGCCTTCGTCTCCCGCTTCGGCGCGTTCTGCGTCGACGGGCATCCGGTCGCCCTGGCGGCGATCCCGGCCAGCGGGCGGACCGCCGAAGCGCTCGCCCAGGAGCAGCTGCTCGACCTCGCGGCGGTGCTCGCGATCGGGCCCGGGGCGACCGCGGAGACGCTCGTGCGCGCGGTCTTCGAGGACATGAACGGGCTCGTCCCGAAGATCGTGGCGACGGTGCACAAGGCGACGCTGCCGTTCGAGTCCGATCGATGGACCCCGTTCAGCCCGGATCGGGCGCGCTGACGGAGGGTCGACCCTCGGCGTCGGGACGCTTCAGCGCAGCTGCCGCAGGCCACTCTGGGCAGACGCCAGGAGATCGGATGCCCGGGCCCACCTGCGCTGGAGCTGCGGCTCGACCGATTCGGAGTCGCAGGAGGTCGTCGCCAGGCACTCGCCCCAGGTGTTGACCGCGTCGATGTAGATGTTCAGGGCCTTCTCCGCGGGCCCCCCGACTCGGGCGAGGCAGACGAGCGGCAGGCGCTCGGCGGGGAGGTCTGCGTAGGTGGCGCGGACGTGGTTGACGGCGCGGAGGTAGCCCTCGTATTCGAGGCCGACGGCGAGCGAGTTGTCGAGCGATTCGATCGAGTCGAGGAAGTCGCCCAGCACTCGCCCGCACCGCCTCGCCGCAGCCGCCGGCTTCGCCCTGCTCCCTGCCGCCGGCTCGACGCCCTTCTCCACGGCGTCCGTGCCGGAGGGCGCGCTCTCGCCGCCGGCCGTCGCCGTCCGCTCGTCGCCGCAGGCGGGCAGGACCAGCGCCAGCGCCAGCAGAACGCCGACGGTCGCTGCTGGGCCGGAGCGCATCGGCGTAGTGTAGAAATGGCTCGATGCCGGGAGCGCGCAAGCTCGCGATGTTGGCTGCGCAGGCGGCGCTTCTTGCTCTCGCCCTGATCGCTCCTCCCGCCGGCGCGAGCGGCGGCGGCGTACTGGTCGTCGGCGACAGCCTCGAGGTGCTGACCTCCCCTTACCTGCAGAGGTACCTGCCCGGCGTGCAACTGACTATCGACGCCGAGGGCGGCTACAACAGCTACCAGATCTTCGACCTGTTCGAGGAGAGCTACGACGGCTCCCACTCGGTGATCGTCTTCGCCGCCGGCACCAACGACAACCCCGCCTATCCGGAGATCCTCGCCGGGAACCTGAACGCCGTCGCCGAACGGATCGGCGACCGCTGCATGGTCGTGCCGACGATCCACGGCTTCACCGTGAACGGCGTCGACAACACCGGCAAGAACAGTGTCGTCAGGTCCTTCGCCGCCTCGCGCCTGGGGACGCAGGTGCCCGACTGGGCCGGCGCGGTCGCCACCCACCCCGAGCTGATGCAGGCCGACGGCCTCCACCCGATCCCCGAGGGCGCCGACTACAGAGCGCAGCTGATCGCGCAGGGCATCGAGGGATGCCTCGCCTTCATGCACGCCTCGGCGGGGGGACCGGCGCTCGAGTCCGCGCCGGAGCTGCCCCCGGTCGACAAGCTCGCGCGGCGCCAGAGCGCACTCGCCCGCGCGATCGCGCTCTCGCTGAGCGAGGCGGTCGCGATGCGGGTGGCGGGCCGGCTGCCGCTGCTGGGGGCGGCGCTTGCAATGGTTTCCGCCGATGCCTGAGCCGGTAAAACGCGGACAGCGCTACATGCCCGGCCTCGACGGCCTGCGGGCGATCGCCGTACTCGGCGTGATCGCTCTACCACCTCGAGTTCGGGTGGGCGCGAAGGCGGCCTGCTCGGAGTGGGTGTGTTCTTCACCCTCAGCGGCTACCTGATCACCGACATCCTGCTCAACCAGGTGAACCGCGGCGGGATCGAACTGAAGTCGTTCTGGCTGGCGCGCGCCCGCCGCCTGCTACCGGCCCTGTTCGTGATGCTGATGGTGGTGATGGCGTGGGTCACTTTGATCGGACCCCACCAGCCACCGGACTTCCGCACCGCCGCCCTCACCGCCGCCGGCTACGTCAACAACTGGTGGCTGATCCTCCACGACGTCTCCTACTTCGCGCGCTTCGCGCCGCCGTCGCCGCTCAACCACCTCTGGTCGCTCTCGGTCGAGGAGCAGTTCTACATCGTCTGGCCGTTCCTGCTGATGCTGGGACGCCACGCTCGTCCCGGAAGCGGCGAGCGACGACCGGGGTGCGGCCCCGCCTCGCCGCGGTCACCCTGGGGCTGCGGCGCTGCTCTCGGGGATCCTGATGGCGATTCTCTACAGCCCCGCGCTCGACCCCTCGCGGGTCTACTACGGCACCGACACTCGCGCCCTGGAGCTGCTCGTCGGCGCGGCGCTGGCGATGGTCTGGCCGAGCCGGCGGCTGCAGCTCGAGCATCGCCCCGCAGGCGCGGCGGACGATCGACGGCGCGCGGGAGTGATCGGGCTGGTCGTGATCGGGCTGATGTTCTGGCAGACCGAGCGAGTTCTCGCCGTTCCTCTACCGCGGCGGCTTCGCCCTGCTGTCGCTGGCCTCGGTCCTCGCCGTCGCCGCGCTCGCCCACCCGGCCTCGCGGCTTGGCCCGATCGTCGGCTGCAAGCCGATGCGCTGGATCGGCGAACGCTCCTACGGCATCTACCTCTGGCACCCTGCCGATCATCGTGCTGACCACGCCCGAGGAAGCTCGCGGGCCCGACCTCGCCCGCGCCGCCCTCCAGGTCGCCGCGATCATGGCGGTCGCGGAGCTCTCCTGGCGCTACGTCGAGAACCCGATCCGCCACGGCGCGCTCGGCCGGCTGCTGGGCGCAGTGGCGAGCGGGAAGCTGGCGGCGCGAGCGGGTGACCCGTCGTGGCTGGGCGCTCGTCAGCGGCAGTGCCGTCGTCGCCGCGATCGCGGTCGCCGGCCTCGCCGGCGTCGGCGTCTCCAACGAGCCGCAGGCGATCGGCTCCGAGACCGTCGCCAAGACCGTCACCGCGAAGAACGCGAAGCGCGCCCCGCTGGCGACCTCCTGCGACGCGGTCATCCACATCGGCGACTCGACCTCGGAGGGCCTCGTCTCCGAGGAATACCTGCCCGACCCTGACCAGCTGATCAGCGCCCAGTACGCGCGCGTCGGCGCCACCACGCAGCACCTCGAGGTCTCGGGGGCGCGCTCGATCTACGAGAACTTCGAAGGGCTGCCGAACGCGCAGGAAGTGGCCGAAGCGTGGAAGAACGAAGGCTTCGACGGCTGCTGGGTGCTGGCGATGGGGACGAACGAGGCGGCCAACGTCGCCGCCGGCTCGACCTTCACCTACGACGACCGGATCGACAGCATGATGACCACGATCGGCGACGAGCCGGTGATGTGGGTGAACGTCAAGTCGCTCGTCGCCAGCGGCCCCTACGCCGCGTCGAACATGGAGGACTGGGACGAGGCGCTGCTGGACGCCTGCGACCGCTATCCGCACATGCGGATCTACGACTGGGCCGCGGACGTCAGGGATCCCTGGTTCATCCCCGACGGGATCCACTTCACCTCGGAAGGCTACGCGGCGCGTGGCAGGCTGATCGCCGACGCGCTGCTCGACGCCTTCCCCAACACGCACCCGCTGGCGATGGCCGACAAGGACAACTGCCTCATCTCACCTTCCTGAAGTAAGCCCAGCGGTCGTAGAGGCCCAGCGCCACCGCCAGCGTGTCGCCGCGGATCGTCGAAGTGCCGCCGCTGCCGATCAGCTTCGCGTAGTCGATCCGGGGCGAGTCGCCCCGCTTGGTCACCCTGATCGCGCGCAGGCGGCCGTCGACGTAAGCGGCGAGGCGGGTGTCGATCTCCGCCTGGGTGAAGCGGAAGGTCCACTCGTGCAGCGGCGAGTAGTAGTCGTAGGGATCGTCGACGCTCTGCAGGTAGGGGACGTCGGGAGCGCCGAGGAAGCCGGACTCGGTGCGGCCGCCGGAGGAGGAGAAGTAGGTCGTCTGGGCGACGTCGCCGCCGTAGGTCGCCACCTGGCTCCGGGTCGAGCGCACCGCCAGGTCGGTGCGCTCGCTCTCCAGCTTCACGCCGCCGTAGACCTGGGTGCGGGTGTCGGAGTAGAGGTCGAAGCCGTTGCCCCCCACGTCGGTGGAGAGGGCGATCGAGCGCGCCGCGACCGCGAAGGCCTTCAGCGTCGCCAGCGGCCACTCGGGCGGAACCTCTCCGGGCAGCGAGCCACGCGCGTAGGCGTTGACGTTGAGCCGGTTGACGACGTTGAGCGAGCCGGCGGCCGACTCGGTCGGCACCGTCTCGAGCGCTCCCCGGTAGACGCCGACGCCCGCGATCCGGATCGTCCCGCGGCTGTCCGCGCGCAGCCTCTCGCCGCAACGGGCCAGCAGCTTTCCCCCGCCTGACCGCAGCCGCACCGAGGAGCCGTGCCGGTGCGCCCGGTAGGTGCGGGAGGGGTCGAGCGAGCGTCCGCACGCCGCGCTCGCCCCGGCGAAGGAGACGTCTCCCGGGCTGATCGCCAGCAGCACCCTCACCTGCGGCGCCGCCGGCAGCGTGGCGAGCTGGATCCCCCGGTAGTAGTGGCCGAGGATCTGCCGGTAGCCGGCGCCGTGCTTCCCGTACCCGTAGGCGCCGTAGGCGCTCATGCCGACCCCGTGGCCGAAGCCGCCGCCCTTGACAACCCAGGTAGCCGCGCCCTCGGCGGCCGCCGTAGCGGTCCCCACCGCAAAGAGGATCAGCGACAGCGCTGCGATCCGCACTCTCGTCATCCGATCCGAGAATAGCGGCGGACGGCGGTCCCCAGCGGCAGGTGCAAGAGCTCGTGCTCGATAGCGTTCCGGTCATGCCGCGAGCCGGGAAACGGGGAGCAACGCGCGGCCCGGCGACCGCGGCGCTTTGCCTCGCGCTCGCCTGCCTGCTCGCCCTCGCCCCCGGGGCGGCGGCCAAGGAGCCGGCGAAGGTCGAGGTGGGCAAGGTGAGGCTAGCCGCGCCGGTGCAGGGACGCAGCGCCCTGCTGGTGCCGGTCCGCTACCCGATCCAGCTGCTCGGGCAGCGGGTCGAGCTGAGGGTGTCCCTGGCCCTGCCGGGGGACGCGATCCACGCCTGGACCGTTCGCGCCCGCGCCAGCGGCGGGGCGCTGCGCGTGCCGGAGCGCCGCCGCGCGTTCACCTTCGTGCACGAGGTCGAGCTGAGCCGCCGCGTCACCCGGCGGCTGCAGGACGGCCGCTGGACGCGCCGCGCCGGCGTCCGCATCGGGCCGGCCGTGCAGGTGGACGCGAGCGAGGCGCTCGACCTCGAGCGGGACGGCGTCGCCGAGCTCACCTCGGACGACCACGAGGGGCAGCTCCTTCCGCGCGGCCATGCCGGCCGCCTCTGCGCCACCGTGCCGCAGCTGCGGACGAGGCCCGGCAGGCCGATCGCCGCGAAGCTGCCGGCCTGCGGGTCCGAGGTCAGCTGGCGGATCGCCCGCCGACCCGGTCACGGCCTGGCGAAGATCCGCGGTGGCCGGCTGGTCTACCACCCCCAGAAGGGCTTCCGCGGAACCGAGTCGATCGAGCTCAGCGTGCGGCCCCGAGGCGCCGGCGGCTCGGCGGCGGGGCGGAGCCTCGTGCCGCCGGTCCAGGTCAAGGTCGGGCACGGCGCTGGGGCGACGGTGCGGGCGATCGGCGACTCGGTCACCGCCGGCTTCGGCTACTACGACGACGGCTCGGCGATGCCGCTCAGCCAGCCTGCTCTCTTGCAAGCCGGGGAAGACGACCTACGACGACGCCTGCTCCTCCAACTCGACCGACCGCAGCAACGAAGGCACGACGGTCGAATATGCCCCCGACTACGGCCTCTCCAACAACGTCTCGTGGGTGGCGCAGTGGGCGAACGCGCACGGGGTGACCGACTACCAAAACCTCGCCGTCAGCGGCTCCGAACCGTCCGACTGGGCCGCGGGCGGCCAGTTCCACTCCACCACCAAGCGGGTCGAGTCGGAAGACCCCGACTACATCCTGATGACGATCGGCGCCAACCCACTGCTCTCCGAAATGCTCTTCGGCGTCGACAACATGGGCTGCGCGATCTGGTCCGACCTCTTCGGCGAGTACCGCGAGTGCATCGAAGAAGCGTTCGCGACGGTGCACCTGCGCGCCAACCTGAAGAGCCTCTACACCGAGCTGGTCGACAGCACCAGCGCCACGATCTACCTCATGCAGTACCACCTCTCGGTGCCCTCCTCGGCGCTCGCCTACAGCGCCACCCAGATCGCGACGATGGGCCAGCTGCTCAACGAGCAGGTCGCCTCGGTCGCGGCCGAAGTGAGCACCGTCCGGCTCCACCCGATCGCCCCGCCCCACTTCAACGTCGGCATCGACATCTCGCCGGTCTACCCGTCCACCTACTCCTGCTCGTACCTCGGCTACCTCGTCGACGGCCGCAGCGTGCAGTCCGAGCCGACCCAGGACGAGCTGCTGGTCGACCACCCGCTCTCCTTCTGCTCGGGGCCCGCCGAGGGGCCGCCCTGGGTGATCGAGGGCGACACCGGCATCCACCCAAGCGCCGCCGGCTACGCGCAGATGGCCTCGCAAGTCCCCGCGCCGGGGTAGGCCGACGGCGCTAGTACCAGCGTCCCCGGGCGAAGCCGCCGAATGCGATCAGGCCGACGAGGGCGACGATCAACCCGACCCAAAAGCTCCAGACAATCATCAGGACGACTCCGACGATGACCAGCACTCCACCCAGCGAAATGCCGGCACCGGAACCGCCCTCGCTTCTGGTTGCCATCTCTCCTCCTAGGTTCGCGGGTGCTTCTGTGCGCTGCCATCCCGCTACCCCGGATTGAGAATCTGAACCCGTCCGTCGTTTGCCCGCATCGCCGAGGGGTACTCCGACGACATGAAGCTCCTCTTCGCCCCGATCGGGATCGTCGCCGGCCTGCTGGCGGGCTTCGTCGCGCAGAAGGGGTTCGAGCGGATCTGGAGCGTCGTCGGCAATGACGAACCTCCCGACGCCGAACAGCGCGAGGTCTCCTACCCGGTCCTGATCGCTGCGCTGGCGATGGAGGGCGCGATCTTCCGCCTGGTCAAAGGCCTGGTCGACCACATGGTTCGCTCGGCCTTCGCGCGGACGACCGGAGTCTGGCCGGGCGAGGGGAAGAGCGCCGGCCAGGACGGTTAGTTTTGCTTGACGATTCTTGTTTGGTTGCCTAGCCTGCTTGCATGGAGGCGGGCGAGCGCAGCGAGCGGGTCACCTTCATCACCCTCGGCCCGACCGGGACCTGCCACGAGCGGGCGGTGATCGAGTACGCCAGCTTCCAGGGCATCGACGACTACGGGATCGAGCTGATCACCGACTTCTTCGTCGGGCTGGAGATGCTGCGCGAGACCCCGGGCGCCTTCCTCGTCCAGTGCAGCGCCCACCCCCTGGTACACGAGATCACCGAGAAGTACTGGACCGAGGTCTGGGTGGTCGACACCTTCATCTACCCGACCAAGCACCTGGTGCTGCTCAGCCGGCGCGACGTGGAGAAGCCGCGCTCGCTGGGGATCGTCCCCGCGACCAAGGGCTACGTCGAGCTGGCCGCCTGGGAGGAGGTGATCGACGTCGCCTCGAAGCCGCTGGTCGCCGAAGGTCTCCTCCGCGGCGACTACGACTCCGGCCTCACCCACATGGAGCACGTCGAAGAGCACACCGACGAGCTGCGGCTCGATCTCGACATCGGCGAAATCGACACGACCTGGGTCGTCTACGGGCGCGAGAAGCGCTTCCAGGGCGACGTGATCGGCATCCCCTCGCCGGAGCTCTTCCGCCAGCCCCAGCTCATTTAGGCTGCCGGTCATGAAGGTGGCTGTTGTCGGTGGGACCGGCGTCCTCGGAAAGCCCCTGGTCGCCGAGCTGGCGGCACGGGGCGACGAGGTCCGCGTGCTGAGCCGCAGCGCGCCGAAGAGGCTCCCGGACGGAGCATCGCACCGGCGCATCGACCTGACCAGCGGCGAGGGCCTGGCCGAGGCGCTCGGCGGCGTCGAGGTCGTGGTCGACGTCTCGAACTCGAGCACGCCGCGACGCGCGGCCCCGGTTCTGGTCGAGGGCACGAAGCGGCTGCTGCGCGCCGGGGCGGAGGCCGACGCCCAGCACTACGTCGGCGTCTCGATCGTCGGCTGCGAGCGGGTGCCGATGGCCTACTACAAGGTCAAGGTCGAGCAGGAGCGGGCGATCGCCGAGGGCGAGGTGCCCTGGAGCCTGCTGCGCGCCACCCAGTTCCACACGCTGATCGACTACCTGTTCAAGCAGGACGCGCGCTTCGGGATCGTCCGGTCTGGCAGCGCCCGCTTCCAGCCGGTCGACCCGCCGGTGGTGGCGGAGCGTGTGGCGGGGGCGGCCCACGCCGATCCAGCCGGCCGGCTCCCGGACGTCGCCGGCCCCGAGGTGCTGACGCTGTCCGAGCTCGCCGATGCCTGGCGGCGGGCGGGCCACAGGGCGCTTCCGTTGCGGTTCCCGATGATCGGCCCGATCGGCCGCCCGATGCGCGAAGGCGCACTCTGCAACCCGGACGCGGCGGCCGGCGGTCGCACCTTCGAGCAGTGGCTCGCCGATGCCTGACGGGGGCCTCGGCGAGATGCGCTCGGCCGGCGCCGCCCGCGTTGCGCTGGCGATCCTCTGCGTCTCCGCCGCCTCGGTCGGGCTGGTCGCGACGCTGGCGCCGCACGCCTTCTACGACGACTTCCCCTTCCTCTCCCACTGGGTGGACCTGCTGCCCCCGTACAACGAGCACCTGGTCACCGACGTCGGCGGCCTCTACCTCGGCTTCACCGTGCTCTTCGCCTGGGCGGCGTGGACGCTGCAGCCGACGCTGGTCCGCGCCGTCTGCTCGGCCTGGCTGCTGAGTGCCGTCCTCCACCTCTTCTTCCACGCCACCCACCTCGACAACTTCGACACCGCCGACGCCGTCGCCGAGCTCGCCTCGCTCGCCTTCCTGCTCGTGCCGCCGCCAGTCGCGATCTGGGCGGTCGGCGAGTCGGACCGCCCTCCCGTCAGCTGACGCCGCTTGGCGAGAGCGGGGTCGAGGCGACGCGGTAGACGTCCCACTCCTCCGCCACGCCCTTGAGCGCGTGACTGCCGGCCTCGGCGAACTCGATCCCCGAGCCGACGGAGAGGTCGCGCACGGTGCGCGATACGAGCACCTCGCGGGCCTCGGCCAGGCCGGCGATGCGGGCGGCGACGTGGACCGCGATGCCGCCGACGTCGTCGCCCATCAGCTCGACCTCGCCGGTGTGCAGGCCGGCCCGAACCTCGATCCCCAGGGTCGACATTGCCGCGGCGATCGCGCGCGCGCACTCGGCGGCGCGGGTCGGGCCGTCGAAGACCGCGAGGAAGCCGTCGCCGGTGGTCTTCACCTCGCGCCCCTCGAAGCGGGTCAGCTGGGCGCGGGTCAGCTCCTGGTGTCGCTCGAGCAGGTCGCGCCAGCGGCGATCGCCCATCTCGCCGGCGAGACGGGTCGAGTCGACGATGTCGGTGAAGAGCACGGTGGCGAGCACCCGCTCCGGGGCCGGCCCCGGCCGCACGCCGGTGAGGAACTCCTCGACCTCGTCCATGGCCTCGATCCCACCTTCGCCGACCCAGGGGAAGTGATCGACGCCCTCCAGCTCGACGTAGCGGCTGCCCTCTATCTGCTCGGCCAGCCAGCGCGCGGCCCTGTAGTTGACCACCTGGTCGCCGCGGCGGTGCATGACCAGGGTCGGCGTGTGGATCAGCGGCAAGGCGTCGCGCACGTCCGCCTCGAGAAACATCTTCAAGAGCTGATGGGCGCGCAACGGGCTGGCGGCCTGGCGCTCGTAGCGGGCCTGAGCCTCACGGGCGGCGGGATCGCCGACGAGGCTCGGCGAGAACACGTCGAGCGTCGCGCCCTGCCCCCAGTGAGGGTTCATCAACTCCTCGTCGGCTTCCAGCAAGGCCTCCTTCGGTGCCGCCCACGGGTAGTCCTCGGCCCAGGTCGAGCGGGCCATTCCCCCCCACAGCACCAGCGCCGAGACACGCTCCGGGTGAGAGGCGGCGAACAGCATGGACGTCATCGCCCCCTCCGACATGCCGAACAGCGCCGCGCGCTCCAAGCCGGCCGCGTCCATCACCGCACGCAGGTCGTCCATCCGCTCCTCCAGCGTCGTCGTACCGTCCACGGGGTCCGACAGCCCGACCCCGCGACGGTCGAAGGTGATCACCCGGGCGAAGGAGCCGAGCCGGCGCAGGAACCGCACCAGGGCCGGGTTTTCCCACATCAGGTCGAGGTGAGAGAGGTAGGGATAGGCGACGACGATGTCGATCGCGCCTTCGCCGAGCTCCTGGTAGGCGATGCCGACGTCGCCGCTGCGCGCGTATCGGGTCTGCGGTGGCATCCCACCGCAGACCATACGCGCCGACCTACGAAGAGTCGCGGACGAGGCCGATCAGGTTGCCCTCGGGGTCTTCGAACTGGCCCAGCTCCACCTGGTCCATCACCTTCTCCGGGCCCATCACCCTGGTCCCGCCGAGGCTCTCCGCCTTCTGCAGGGCCTGCTCGATGTCGGGCACGCCGACGTAGAAGGTGACGTGGCCCTCGTAGCCGTCGGGACCGGTGCCGATGCCGCCGCCGATGCTCCCCATCTCCGACGGGTTGTCTTCCCCTTTGACCAGCCCATAGCCCATCGGGTTCGAGGCGTCGACCTTCCACTCGAACAGCTCCGCGTAGTAGCGCTGCAGGTTGCCTCCGTCCTTCCCGATCACCTCGAAGTGAACGACTGGATTTCCCATGGTGATTCTCCTTTCCGTAGTTAGCCCGCCTCGTAGGCCGGCTCCGTCGCCCCTGCGGCCTGCTCGCCGTGTGCCGGCGCCGGTTCGGAGCGCAGCACGAAGATCGCGATCAGGAGGGCGACGCCGACCAGCGCCGCGCCGACCAGGTAGGCGAGGTGGAAGCCGGAGTTGAGCGCGGCCTTGAACGCGGTGCCGCCGGCTTCCAGCGTGCTGGTCCGCTCGGCCGCCAGCGTGGCGAGCACGGCGAGCCCGATCGCGCCGCCGACCTGGGCGCTGGTGTTGACCACGCCCGAGGCCAGGCCCGCGTCTTCCGGCGTCGCCCCCGACATCGCCAGCGTCATCAGCGATGGGAAAGAGGTCCCGATGCCGACCCCGATCAGCAGCATCGGCGGCAGGATGTCCGTCAGGTAGCTGCCGTCGACCGGGGTGCGGGCGAAGAGCAACAGCGCCACGCCGACCAGCGCCATCCCTGGGATCAGCATCGCGCGCGGGCCGAAGCGCATGATCAGCTTTTCCGAGTAGCCGAGCGACAACGTGCCCATCACGAGCGTCGCCGGCAGGAAGGCGAGGCCGACCTCGAGCGGGTCGTAGCCGAGGATCTGCTGCAGGTAGAGGGCGCCGAGGAAGAACATCGAGAACATCCCGGCGACGAGCAGCATCTGCAGCGCGTTCGACCCCGAGACGTTGCGCGAGCGGAACAGCCGCAACGGCATCAGCGGGTTGGCGATGCGCGCCTGGCGCAGCACGAATGCCGTCTCCAGGGCCAGCGAGATGCCGCCGAGCACGAGCGTCTGGGCCGATCCCCAGCCGTGCTCGTTGACCCCGAGGATCGTGTAGGTGCCGAGCATCAGGCCGCTGGTGATCAGCGTCGCACCGAGGATGTCGGCGCCCTCGCCGAAGCCGATCCCGGGCGAGTTGGCGATCAGCCGCCGCGCCATCGCCGCGGTCGCGATGCCGACCGGCAGGTTGATGAAGAAGATCCAGTGCCAGGCGATCGCCTCGGTCAGCACGCCACCGATCAGCAACCCGATCGTGCCGCCGGCGGAGGCGACGAAGCCGTAGACGCCGATCGCTTTCGCCTGCTCGCGCGGCTCCGGGAACATCGTCACGATCATCCCCAGGATCACCGCCGAGGTCAGCGCCCCGCCGATGCCCTGGACGAAGCGGGCGGCGATCAGCATCTCCTGGCTCTGCGAGAGGCCGCAGAGCAGCGAGGCGGTGGTGAAGACGGCGAGCCCGGCGAGGAAGACGCGGCGCTGGCCGAGCAGGTCGCCGAGGCGCCCGGCGAGCAGCAGCAGGCCGCCGAAGGGGACGAGGTACGCGTTCACCACCCAGGCGAGGTTGCTCTGCGAGAAGCCGAGGTCGTCCTGAATCGAGGGCAGGGCCACGTTGACGATCGTGATGTCGAGGACGATCATCAGCATGCCGGCGCAGAGCACGTAGAGCGCCAACCAGCGGCTGCCGTCGTCGACCGCGCCGGCAGCCCCTCCGGTCGCTTCTGCTGGGTTGGCGTTGGCGCTCATCTCTTTCGCCTCCTCTGAGTCTCGGTTCATCGTGCGGCTACCCTAGCAAAAGGTTGCTAAACACGACCACTTAGTTGCAAACTTGTATCAATAGGCCTAGACTGGCTCCATGGCAACGAAGCGCTCATACGGCGATGCATGCCGGTTCGCCTCCGCCCTCGACCTCGTCGGCGAGCGCTGGGCCCTGCTCGTCGTCCGTGAGCTGCTGCTCGGCCCGAAGCGTTTCACCGACCTCCGTCGCGGGCTGCCGAAAGCAAGCCCCAACATCCTCTCCGAGCGTCTGCGAGAGCTCGAGCGGGGCGGTGTCGTCCATCGTCGCAAACTGCCACCGCCGGCCGCGGCCCAGGTCTACGAGCTGACCGAGTGGGGCGCCGGGCTGGAGCCGGTGGTGACCGGCCTCGGCGCCTGGGGGGCGCGTTCGCCGTTCCCGCCCGAGCATCGCGAGATCGGCGTCGACTCGATCGTCCTCGCCCTGCGTTCGCTCTTCGATCCCGAGGCCGCGGGCGCGCTGGCGGCAAGCTACGAGCTGCGCCTCGGCGAGGAACGCTTCCGGGTCGACGTCGCCGCGGGCGAGATCGCGCTAGCCCGCGGTGGCGCCGAGGAGGCGGCCGCGACGATCGAGATCGACGAGCCGGGCACCCTGGCCGCGATCCTCTCTGACCGGCTCCCCTTCGACCAGGCGATCCAGTCGGGGGCGGCGAAGGTCGAGGGGTCCAAGCGGGAGGCGAGTCGCTTCCTCGACCTCTTCCCGATGCCCGAGCCGTGCCCGGCGGGCCGGCAGGATGCTCCCGCCGGCCCGCGCGAGCGTCGGCTCGCCAGGGCTTAGCTCATTTGACGGCCGCGACGAGGGCGTTTGCCGCCCCCTGCATGCCGGCTTTGTTGGGATGGATCGGCGCCGCGGGGTTGCTCGGCACCACCGGCTCGACCCAGCGGGTCGAGGAGCCTTTGCAGGCGTCGTGACCGATGCTGGCTTTGTACCAGTCGACCAGCGTCGCTCCGTTGGCCGCCATCTGCGTGGCGAGCATCGCGTTCAGTTCTTTCTGCTTCGCCCGCAGGTAGGGCACGTCGCCGAAGCCGATCGGCATCTGCGGCCAGCAGCCGAAGCCCGTCTCCGGGAAGATCGCCGCGTAGTTGACGACGAAGACCTCGGCCGAGGGCGAGCGTTCCTCGATGCCGTCCAGCACCGCGTCGACTTTCGGCGCCGTCGCCGCGATCCGTTCGGCTATCTGGTCTTTGCCGCCGGAGGCGTATTTGTTTTTGCAGGGCGTGCTGAACGGGTTGATCGTGACGCAGTCGAGGGCGATATCGGAGAAGCCGATGTCGTTGCCGCCGATCGTCAGCGAGACGACCGTCGTTTCCGCATCGAGCGAGTCGAACTGGGGCGGGTTGGGCCCGTCGGGGTCGACGTTCTGGGGATTGGTCATGTCCTCGGTGGTCGCGCCGCTGCAGGTCGCATCGCGCAGCGTCAGGCCGATGCCGGGCGCCGCCAGGTGGGCGTAGTTGTTGCTCGACTTGAGGCAGCCGAGCGGCAGCAGGGGGTTGGGGATCAAGGGGCCGGCGGCGTAGGAGTCGCCGAGCGCCACGTAGTTGGCGGCGCGGGCGCCGCCGGCGAAGACGGCGAGGACCGCCAGCATCGCGACCGCCATGACCGACATCCGCCACAGCCGCCGCGGGTTTGACTGGATCGACTGGTTCATATCCATCTCCTCTGGAATAGGGATAAGCGCTCGCCTTGCAAGTGGAACGAGCGGCTGGCGCCTACCCGTTTTTCCCTAAGTTAATCTCGATCAATCGGAAACGGTCCGCGACCTCGCGCCAGTGACAGATGTCTCAGCAGCGACGCTCCTGCTTATAGCTGCGTGACAACCAAGCCGATCAAGGCGGCGTTGCTGGCGACGATGGCCGCCGTCATGGCGACGAATCCGTGGACCATCGTGCGCTGCATTCCATCGAGCCGATCGTTGACGCGATGCAGCTCCGCTTCGACCTTGTCGAAACGCTTGTCGACTTGCTCGAAGCGCTGGTCCACTTGCTCGAAACGCTTATCGACCTCGTCAAAGCGCCGGTACACCTCATCGAACCGGCGATTGACCTCGCCGCGAAAGTCGTCCATCCGCTCGTCGGTCCAGCTCTCTCTCATCTTGTACATGGTCCCAGATCATGAGACAAAAGGTTGCGCGAGTGGCGCGCAGAATCGAAATCTTCCGAGTCAGCTCTGCGACGAAACCGTCGCCACCAGCTCGTCCTCGAGCTCGGGGAGGCGGGCGGCCTCGCCGGCGACGACGAGCTCGCCGACGAGGGCCAGCATGCCGGCCACCGGCACCCAATCGCCGGTGGGTACAGGGGTTCCGTCGCCAAGATCTGGGCGACGGAACCGCCTCGCAAAGGCCCCGACCATCGCGTCGTGGCGTTTCACGCCCTCCGGGCCGGCGGCGAGGATCTCCACCGTCAGCAGTCGCGCCGACGGAGCATCGGCGGCGAAGAGGGCGAGTACGGTGTGGATCGCCTCCCCGTCGCGAGCGCGGTCGACCTCCTCCAGCAGACGCCCCAACAACTCCCGATGGGCGGCCAGCATGCAGTCGCGCTTGTCGGCGAACTGCTTGTAGAAGGTGACCGAGGAGACGCCGGCGCTCTTCGCGACCGCGGCCACCGAGGTCTCCGCGTACCCCAGCACCGCGCAGACCTCCGCCATCGCCGCGACCAGGCGTTCGCGCTGGTTGCGGGCGACGACCTCCGCCGGGATCCCATGAGAGCCGGGCGGCAGGCGGCGCTTCTCAGGTGTCTCGGCCGCCGTCATGGCGCAATCTCAACGCTACCGGTGTCCCACCAGTGCCTACCCGCCCCCACCCCCGCAGCTGGCCTGCACCAGCGGCTTGGCATTGAGTCGCTTGCCGTTGTGAGCGCTGAAGGCGGCGTTGGCGCGGTGCTTGCCTTTGCACAGATCGGTCGAGTTGACGATCAATCCCTTCTTGGCGCCTTGCATCTGCACCACGACTTTGCTCAATGGCGCATCTGGCACGTCGGTGAAGGTCGCTCTGATGCCGCCTGCCTTTGAGTCGATGCGGGCGACTGCTTCGACGTCGACGATGCCGTGCAGGTCGGCGACGAAGTCGGGCAGATTGTGGCTCGAGGAGCGCAGGTAGACGGGACCTGAGAGCGGCTCATCCAATAGCGGGCTCCAGGCGGTCGCCTTGCCGTAGATCGCTCCTTGGGGGCAGCTCTTGGCGGCGAACTGCACACGGGTGCAGATCGTCCTGATGTGTCCCTGGTCGAGGAACGCCGATCTCGGCAGTCGCAGGACGAGACCCTCGAGGTTCGCGTCTCCGGGCCTTGGCCTGAAGGTCCCGCTTAGGGCCGGGTGGCCTCCTCGCTTGGTGCCGCCCTTCAGCTTCATCGCGAGCTTCGGCTTGAAGCCGAGCAGGGCGCAGTTGGAAGCCTGGAAGCGATCTGCCAGGGAGTGCGGGGAGTCGTCTAGGGCGCTGAAGACGTCTATCCCTCCACCCCAGATCTCCGCCGTGGTCTGGAATGGATCGCAGCTCGTTGGGTTCAAGGTGAACTCGGGTCGGTCGACGTAGACCCTGATGTCCCTGACCTTCAGCGGGATGCCGGCGAGGATGTGGGGAAGCGGGTCTGAGTGCTCTCCGTCTGCGGTTACGACCCCGGTCCGCGGGTGCAGCTGCAGTGCCTGGCGGGTGACGACGGTGCCGACGTCGAAGGGACCGGCTACCGCTGGGACGATCGCAGCGACGCTCAAGGGAGCGCCCTGGTAGGGCCCTGCGAGGTAGATCTTGCCCTCGGCGTAGGTGAGGACCTGGCCGACTCCTGCGCCTCCGAGGACGTGGCCGATCTCAGAGCTTGCGGGGCAGCTTGGAGATGCCTGCTCGGCTTTGCCCGTCTTCGTCCTCGCCGACTCGATCGCGGAATCAGGGCATTTGCTCACTCCGGCGAGCTTGGCGACCATCCCGGGAGGCAGGGTCGCTGAGAACTTGGTCAGGTCCTGATCTCCGTCGTTCCTGGTCAGGCGCATGTAGAAGGGGGTGTGGGAGCCGGCGTTGTCGTTGTTGGACCCGGCGCTGAAGGTCGGGCCGAAGGGATCGCTCGTCGGGCAGGGGGCTCCTCCCACTCCCCTGGTTACTTTGAAGGTCGGGAACTTGGTCACGACTTTGTCGGGATGGGCGTAGGAGGTGAAGCGGGCCGTGGCCTCATAGGTCCCACAGCGGGGCGGCGTCACCAAGGGAGCTCTCGCCCCCTCGCGGAAGTGCAGGTCGAAGCTCTCGACCGGCAGCTGCGGCAGGTCGTCGAAGGTGGTTATGAGCTGACCGGTTTTCGGGTCTGGCTCTACCTTGCCGGCGACGTTGACGACGATTCCCTGCTCGGGGATCTTCAGGGTCATGTAGAGGGCCAGCAGGGAGCCGAAGCGGTTCTCGTAGGGCTTTGCCAGGAAGAGGCTTCCTTCTGCGGTCTCGTCGGTAAGCGGGCTCGTTCCCGTGACGCTGCCGATCTTCGCCGTCTGCGGGCAGCCCTCGTTGGGGAGAGAGTCTGAGGTCTCCTTGGCGAAATCGGCCTCGGAGCAGACCCCCAATCCCACCGCCTGGGAGGGATTTGCCGTGATCCCCTCGGGCAGGGTTACTTCTGCCTTTCGCATCGCAGAGCCCGCGTAGAGGTTGGGATGCTCGAAGCCGTCGGTGGGGAACTCGAGGTGGACGTCTAGTCCGGTTCCGGTCTCTGCCTCGGCGGCGGTCGGGGTTACCGTCATCTCGGGTTCGAAGTCGAGCAGCGTGCAGCCGGTGTTGGGCGGCATCGGCGCGAAGGCTTCGGGCTGCAGGCTGGGCAGCTCATAGGGGATCGCCTTGAAGCCCATCTCCTGCGGGACCCCGCACTGGGTCGGGTTGACCATGTAGGGGACCGGGACGAGGCCGGCGGAGCGTTTGCCGGTGGGGGTTTCCGGCACGCTGCCGTTGTGGAGCGCCTCGTATGGGGTCATCCGCTCGGAGTCGTGGCTTTCGTCCGCCGGCACTCCCCAGAAGGTGGACGTCTGGGAGTAGAGCGGGATCAGCGCCGGCAGCCCCTCGAGCTTGGCGGTGACGCCGTAGTCGGGCTGGGCGCCGCCGGAGCGCAGCTCGATGTCGACGAAGACCGGGAATATCTGGACGAACAGGCCGAACCGGGCCGGTTCGCCGTAGCGGGGCTCCATGTTGTAGATCGGCTCGACGATCGGCCCGAAGGGGTTCGGGCCGTTGAGGAGGTTGACTTCGGCCACGCCGATCTGAGAGGCCTGAGGGCAGCCGGTCTCGTTGGATTTGTCGTTGACGTCGGTGGCGACGAGCTGGACGGCGGTGCAGGTGGGAACCGCGCGGGGATTGCCGAGCAGACCCGGCGGCAGGACGAAGCGGAGCCCCTCGGTGGCCGAGGCCAGTTCCCCTTTAGCGTCTTTGTCGAAGGTGAGCGAGGAGACGAAGTCCGGATGGGCGCCGGCCTGCTCGGTCGAGACCGAGGCGCTGACCGCGGCGATCCCGTATTCGCTCGGGTCGGCCTGGGCGGTTGCGGCCAGGGCTACGGTTGCGATGGTGGCGGCGAGGGCCGCGGTCAGGCGCTTCATCGTTGGGCCCTCCGGTTGTCGTGGCGTTTGCGCTGGGCTTTCTTCGTCTGGCGCTTGACGCAGCGGGTCTTGCCCGCGCGCCTTACCTTGCGCTTGCCTTTCGGGCAGCGGGTCCTGCTCGGCTGGGCGCTCGGGTTGCCCGGGCCGCGATGGCTCGAGGTCGCAGGGGTGGCGTCGTTTGGCGCTGCGACCGCCGGCTGGCAGGCTTCGCCCAGGCAGTCGCCAGGAGGCGCCACCGGCGGCGGGAAGCCGCCCCCAACCCTGGCGTCGTAGATCGAGTGCGTCCTGTCGGGGTCCTGGGCGACCAGGGTGTCGCCGCTGAGGAAGAAGACGTCGGAGCCGTCGGGGGTCATCGCGTAGAGGTAGTCGTCTTCGCTGCTACGACCCGAGGAGACGAGCCCCAGGCAGCCGGCCGGCCGCGTGCAACCGCCTTTGCCAGCGGCCTCCCACTCATAGACGTCCTGGTAGCCGTCGAGGTCGCCGGGGACGAGGCGATCGCCGCTTTGGAAGAAGACCGTCTCGCCGTCGGTGGTGACGTTGGCGATCTGGATCAGCGAGTTGACCGGCGGGAAGGTCTGGGCGGGAGATATCGGCCCCGGCGATTGCAGCATGGCGTCGGAGGCGGCGGCGGCGCCGGTCGGGTTGCAGGAGATGCAGGCGAGCCTCATCCCCGGTTCGGCCTCGGCGTCGTAGCGGTAGACCTCGCGCCGCCCGGCGCTGTCGTAGTCGGTGAGGCTGGCGCGCGACTCGAAGACGAGCACGGTGCCGTCGGGGGTGCTGCGCGAGAGCTCGTTAGCGGGGCCGTTATCGGAGCTGAAATTGCTCACCCACAGTCCCAACCCACGATTCTCCGCGCCCACCTGTTCCCCCTCGACGTCATCGGGGTCGAGGGGGGCGACGAAGCGCACGCTCGAGCCATCCCAGGCGTAGAGGTTCTGCGCCCCGGCTTCGGCATTGGCCCCCCACTCGTTCGCTTCGCCCCCGACCAGGTCGTCCTCCGAGACGAAGTAGGCGCGCGAGCCGTCGGCAGCGACGTTGACCAGGGTCACCTCGGCGGCGATGACGAGCGGCGTGTGCGCCTCTTCACCGGCGCAGCCGCCTTCCGCGAGGTCGCAGGCGAACAGGTCGCCGCCCTGCAAGAAGAAGACGCGGCCGCCGTGGGCCGAGGAGATGCCGGCGAAGGTTGGGTTCCCGCCGGCGACCTCGAGGGTCTCGGTGTTGTCGAGGCGAACGTAGAGCGTGTCCAGGACGGAGAAGGCGACCGCGGTGCCGTCGGCGGAGACGCCCCGGTAGGCGGCATCGCTCGCTTCGAACCTGGCCTCCGTCTCTTCCGAGGCATCAGTCGGGGGAACCGATACGCAGCGGGTGGGGCCGCCGGGGGTGCGGTCGTAGATCGCCGCGATCCCGGTCGGCGGCGCGCACGGCTCGAGCTGGAGCAAGCGGGTTGGGGGGATCTCCGCGTTGCTCGCGGTAAAGAACAAGACGTGCTCCCCGCCAGCGGCGATCGACCTTCCGTGCGCTTCCGGTTCGGTGCCCAGCGAGCCGCAGCCGATCCATTCGAACCGGCCGGCCGGTTCGGCCTCCACGGCGCAGTTGGGGCTGGGTTCGACCCCCGGCGGGACGCGCAGGTACCCTCCCCTGGCCGTGAGGAGAGGGCGCATCGTGCCTTTTTGGCTGGCGACCCCAAGGAACGAGTAGCGGTGCTCGGGCGCGATCCCGCCGATGATTGGTTCTGCCGCCTGAGCGCCGTCGAGGGAGATGAAGCTGCTCTGCCAGCCGTCGAGAGCATCGCGGCGCGCCTCGAAGACGTCGGAGTAGCCGCCACCGCCGATCCCCGGGAACGCACCGCTCTTGCTGCCGAAGACGAGGCTCTCGCCGTCGGGGGAGGCCATCGTGCTGTAGAAGTTGTTGTCGGCGAAGCCTTGGCCCATCATCGACATGGTCGGGACGTGGCCCTGGGTGTCGGGTGGGGTCACCAGCTCGTAAGCGCGGCAGTCGGGCAGGGCCGCCGCGGGGCCGGCGCGAAGGGCCGCGTTGGGGCAGGGCGACTGGGCCGGAGGGGACGGGTAGGTCGCGAAGCGCGCGTCCTCGCCCACTTCGCCCGGTTTGCCTTCCCCCACCGTCAGGCACTGGTCCGGGGCTTCCTCGGCCGCGCAGTTGCTGGCAACCAGCCGGAAGCGGTAGGAGGTGTCCGGCTGCAGGCCGCCGAGCGGCGCCGAGACGGCGACGAAGGCGCCGCCATCGCCGAGGAGGGCGTCGGGGAGGGGCACGGAGACCGCGCCGGCGTAGCCTTCCTGCTCGAAGGCGGACTGCGTCGTGAGCTCGAAGTGGTAGGCGGTCTCGAAGGCGTTGGGGTTGAGCGCGGCCCGCAGCACCGCCTCGGTCTCGGTCACCCCGTCGGCCCGCTGCGCCTCGACTTCGGGCGGGCCCCCCGCCCTCGGCTGGAAGGCGTAGAGGTGGGAGTTTTTGTCGGTCGTCCCCGAGGTGACGTAGGCATAGCCTTCGTTGGGGCTGTCATAGCCCGCTTCGCCGGCGACGATCGGGGCGTCGAAGGCGATATCGAGGAATAGAACGTCACCGGTCAGGGTCGGGGGGCTCGGCAACTGGTTGACGAATTTCGGGCATCCCCCGCCGGCGGGGACGGCGAAATGGTCGACGACGCGGAACTGGGAGTCGTAGAGGTAGAAGTCGCCGCTCGCCTGGTCGACCGCGATCGCCCCGTTGCGGAACCCGGTGTCGGTTCTCAGGTCGGGCGTTTCGCTGAGGTCCGCTTCGCACTTGAGCTGGCCGTCGCTGCCGTCAAAAAGGAATACCGTGGCCGGTATGTTGTTGTTTTTATCTCCGACGCGCCCCACGTAGACATCGTGGTTGGCGCCGTAGACGTCAACTCCGGCGCCATATCCGCCGAACGAGACGCGGAGCAGGCCTTCGCCGATGCAGCAGTCCAAAAGCGGGTTGAGCGGCGTTCCTTCCGCCGCCGAGCCGTACTCCTCGACCCGGCAGCGGCGGCCGACGTAGAGGTGGTCGTCGGAGGGGTCGACGGCGACGGAGTTCGCGAGGCCGCAGCCTGAGGATTCTGCTTCGAAGACGAGGGTCGCGTCCAACGCGTAGCTCGTAGACTCGCTCGGCGGGTAGGAGCTCGGCTCGTAGCGGTAGACGCTGCTCACTTTCGGATGCGCTTCGTTGGGCGCCGTCACCACGTAGACGTTGCCCGCGGAGTCGACGGCGAGCCCGCACGGGCCGTCTTCGTTCGGGATCTCGGTGAGGAAGCGCCCCTGCGGGTCGAAGACGTCGATGCGGCCATTTTTGTTAATCCCCGCCAGGCCCACACCCGGGCTCGCGACGTAGACGCCGCCATGGGTATCGGTGGCGACGCCGCAGGGCACTTCGAGCGCTTTGGGCCCTTCCGGCGGCGGCTGGTAGGGGCAGCTCGGGTCTTTGGCCCCGTCGTCGCCGTTGCAGTCGCCTTCGAGCGAGAGGACCGGGTCGAAGAGGTGCTCTTCGACCGCCCAGGCCGGAGACGCCGTCGCCAAAGCGGTCAGTGCCGCGACCGCACAGCTGAGGATCAGCGTCGTCTTTGCCTTGCGTTGCATCAGTCTCTCCTCTTCCGCTCGCTCGTCTCGGGCTCGTTGTGGCCGCTCCTCCCGAGGCCAGACGCCCCGGGAGGAAGCCGCCAGGTGTTTCTCAGGGGGCTTTCACCGCCCAGGTCCCCAAGATCCGAGAGCCTTCTTTGCCCTGACCGGCGCCGGTGGTGGTCGCGACTCGCGTCCCGAACCGGGTCGGTTTCATGATTTCGAGGAGTTCGCCGTCTTCGTCGAGCCGGTAGCCCATTTCTTTGGCCGAGCCGATGTAGACGCAGAGCGCCCCGGATACGGCCGTCGGCGACGCTGCCGTCCCCGGACAAAACGCGTCCACAGCCGAAGCCGGAAAGATTTGCCCGAATCCTCCCGCCGGGGTGACTTCAATTGCCTGGGCCTCTCCCGCCACGACGTAGTACGCCGTGGGCGCCGCCGCCAGGGGGAAGGCAAAGGAGATCGGCACGATGTTCGCTTCGAATTCGTCGTTGGCCGAGGCGGACCAGACGCCGGTCAGGGTCTTGCCGCTCGGCAGCGTTTCGACGTAGCCGGTTTGGCCGTCGGCGCCGTTATCGCCTTTTTTGCCGTTGCAGACGAAGACGGCGGGGCTGGCGGATTTCACTTCGATGCCGCCGTCGGTGCAGCCGTGCTGGGCGCCGCCGAAGCTGGCGGTGGTGGCGCCGGTGCCATTGGTGCCGTTCGAGCCGTTGGTCCCGTCTTTGCCGTTGGAGCCCGCCGCGCCGGTGTCGCCCTTGGCGCCGTTAGCGCCAGCAGGTCCCTGCGGCCCAGCCGGACCTGCCGGACCGGTTTTGCCGCGCGGGCCCCTCGGGCCCGGTTTGCCTTTGGCGGAGGCGGTGGCCTTGCCTCCACCGTTGTCGTTGTTGGCGGCGTAAGCGCCTCCCAGCATGGCGAAGACCAGGGCGATCACCGAGATCGCGCCCGGGATGCCGAAGCGGTTGCGTAGTGGCGAGAACATGTCGATCTCTCTCTCCTTGTCCCGTGAGCCCTCTGCCTGCCGCTTCCCTTGCGGCCCCTTGTGGCGGACTCGGTTATGTGGTGTTTCCCTGTATCCGCCGAACGGTTGGAGCTAGTTCCCAGAAGGTGTTAGCCGTACCGCCGACAGCGCTAGGAAAGCACCCCGCGACAACGTTGTCAAGAGAGAGTTCCCAAAAGAAAAAGACCGTTCCCAGATACGTTCCCTGAGAGGACGGGGGAGTACCGGCAGGGCGCGGCTAGACTTCGGGCATGTCCGCGAAACCGCACTCGCACGAGATCGGCGATCTGAGACGGGCACAGGCTGTGCGGCTCGAAGCGGCTCGAAGCGGCTCGATGAGCGCGCGACTGGCTCGCCTACACACGCTCTGCAAGCAGATGAGCGCCATCAAGGGTGCCGCGCTGCGTTGAGCGAGTTCGATCTTCGAGCTCTGTTGGAGCTGCTTCACGAGAGGAACGTTCGCTTCGTCGTGATCGGCGGAGTGGCCGTCGCTGCGCACGGATACGTTCGCGGAACGGAGGACCTGGACCTCGTGCCAGATCCAGACCCAGCCAACCTCGAACGCCTCGCCGCAACCTTGGACGAACTGGGTTCCACGCTGCCGACGGTGAAAGGGCGTCGATTCGATTCGACAACCGACGCTCCTGTCATCCGACAGGGCGGCAACGTGACCGCGAATACGAAGTTCGGCGGGCTGGACGTCGTTCAACGGGCACGGGGCGTACCGAGCTATACCCAGCTCGCGGAGGATGCCGTGGAAAGCGAGTTGCTCGGCATCCCAGTCCAGGTGTGCTCTCTTGCCCGGCTTCGCCGGATGAAGGAGGCACAGGGAAGAGCGCAGGACAAGGCCGACCTGGAGAACCTTCCCGAGGATTTGAGCTCCTCGCCCTAAGCCGCTTCGCGGGCGAGGCGGGCAGCCTCGCCGGAGCCCAGATAGGGCGAGAGGACGAACTCGGTGCAATCTGGAAGGAGGTCCCCGAGCCGCTCGGCTTCGCCGGCGGCGGCCTTGCGGTAGACGAGCGAGACGAGCGAGCCGATCGTCGAGTCCTCGGTCGAGGCGGGAAGCCGCTCGCCCTCTGGGCGCTCGGCGCGGCCCCGGCGCAGCAGCGGCGCCAGCTCGCTCACGGCGGCGTTGAAGCGCGCCGTCAGCGCCGGCCCCGCCCCCCGCGACTCGACCAGGCAGAGACGGGCGAGGTCGGGCTCGGAGGCGAGGAAGGCGAGCACGGCGCGGGTCGCGGCGACCGCCTGGCGGGGCCAGCCGTCGAGCGGCTCGACCGCCTCCGCGGCCAGCTCGCGCAGGTGGGCGACGACGACCTCGAAGGCGGCGAGGAAGCACTGCTCCTTGCTCTCGAAGTTGGCGTAGAAGACACGGCGCGAGACCTTGGCCCCCTCGACGATGTCGGTCAGCGTCACCGCGGCGTAGCCCTTCTCGGCGACGGCGGTGGCGAGGCCGGCGATCAGCCGCTCGCGCTGGTGGTGGGCGACCTGCTCGCGGCTGAAGCCGTGGCGGCCCGCCGGCAGGGGGCCGAGCTCTTCGGCGGGCATCGGCGCGGGCGCGGCGGGCTAGGCGGAGATCGCGTCGGCGACCTCGCCGGCCTCCCGCGCCGCCTCGTCCTCGCCGACATACGGGCGGAGGACGAACTCGAGGGTCTCGGGCAGGAGCCCGCGCAGCTTGCCGGCTTCGCCGCCGATCAGTCGCTGGCCGAGCACCCAGACGACGCCGCCGGCCAGGGTCTCCTCGAGGCTCTCCGGCAGCTCCGCCTGGCGCGGGTTGAGCTCGCGGCCGGGGCGCAGCAGCGGCGCCAGCCGCTTCAGCGCCGCCTCGTGCTTGGCGGCGGCCTCGGAGCCGGCGGTCAGCGCCTCGACGAGGACGGCGCGCGCGGCGGCGGGATGGGCGGCGACGTCCTCGAAGAGGGCGCCGAGGGCCGCCCCGACGCGGTCGGCCCAGGGGCCTTCTTCGCGCTCGTAGGCGGCCTCGACCCGGCCCGCGGTGCGCTCGATCGCCGCGTCGAGCAGGGCGAGGAAGGCCGCTTCGCGGTCGGCGAAGTGCTTGTAGAAGGTCGCGTAGCCGACCTTGGCGCGGCGGACGATCTGCTCCATCGTCGTCTCCTGGTACCCCTGCTCGGCGACCAGCTCTGCGGTCGCCTCGAGAATGCGGCGCCGCTGGTCGGCGGCGGCGGCGTCGCGGCTCACCGGCTCGGCCCCCGGCGGCTGCCGGTTCTCCTTTCCGGGCAGGGCTCGCACAGGCCCCAGGATAGCGCTAGTTCCCATTGGTACGAAACAGGTACATGGAGTTGGGAAAGTTCCCAAACATAAGCTATGGTGTCCTGAATGGAAGCCCCGGGGCCATTGCGCGCGGTCCGCTCGTGGGAAGAGGCGCTGCCGGACCGTAGCGCCGACGAGGACGTCCTGGAGGCGATGCTGCTGAGCGCCGGCGAGCGCGGCTACGCGAAGACGACCGTGCGCGAGGTGGCGGAACGGGCGCGGATCACCGAGAACCGCTTCCACGCGCGCTTCGGCAGCAAAGAGGCCTGCTTCGCGCGGGCCTACGCGGAGGCCGCCGAGCGGCTCGCGGCGCAGCTGCTGGAGGCCTGTCGCGACGCCGCGAGCTGGCGCGAGGGCTTCCGCGCCGGACTGGCCGAGCTGCTGCGCTTCGTCGCCGAGCAGCCGCTTCAGGCCAAGGCCCTGCTGCTCGAGGTGCGGGCGGCGCGGGGCGACGCCTGGGTCGTCCACCAGCAGCTGGTCGAGCGCCTCACCGCCGCCCTCGACAAGGCCCGCGAGGAGCGCGGCGCCCGCCCCGACGCCAGCCCGATGACCGCCGGCTTCGTCGCCGGGGCGATCGAGGAATCGCTCGCGATCGAGCTTGCCGCCGGCCGCGCCGCCGGCGCCGAGCGCCTCCTCCCCGACCTCACCCACCTCGCCTTCCTGCAGCTCTTCGGCGAGGAGTAGGGAGAGCGGGGGCGGGATATACGCTGCCGGCATGGACCGGGCCGACTCCTGCGCCGAGCTGCTGGCGGCGCACTTCGCGGAGGGGAGGCACCTGGTCGTCGGGCTCGACCCCGACCCGGGGCGAATCCCCGAGTCGGTGGCGCCGGGAGCGGCGGCGGCCGAGCGGGTGGTCGAGTTCAACCGCCGCATCGTCGAGACGACCGCAGGGCTCGCCGCCGCCTACAAGCCCAACTCCGCCTTCTACGAGGCGCTGGGAGAGGATGGCTTTCACGCGCTGGAGGAGACCGTTGCGACAATCCGCGAGCGAGACCCCGGCGCCGCCGTGATCCTCGACGCGAAGCGCGCCGACATCGGCTCGACCAACGCGGGCTACGTCGCGGCCGTGTTCGATCGGCTGGGCGCCGACGCGGTCACCGTCCATCCCTACCTCGGCGGCGAGGCGCTCGCCCCCTTCCTCGAGCGCGGGGAGAAGCTGGTCTTCGTCCTCGCCCGCACCTCCAACCCCGGCGCCGGCGAGCTCCAGGACCTGCTCGCCGACGGCCTGCCGCTCTACCGCCACGTCGCCCGCGCCGTCGCCCGCGACTGGAGCTCGGCCGGCAACTGCGGGCTGGTCGTCGGCGCCACCTACCCGGAGGAGCTGCGGGCGATCCGCGCGGACATCCCCGTCACGATGCCGATCCTGATCCCGGGGGCGGGTGCCCAGGGGGGCGACGTCGGCGCGGCGGTGGCCGCCAACCGCGAGGCCGGCAGCGACGCCTTCCTGATCGCCGCCTCGCGCTCGATCGTCTACGCCTCCGGCGGCGAGGACTTCGCCGACGCGGCCCGGGCTGCCGCCGAGTCGCTCGACGCCGAGATCCGCGCTGCGAGCGCGGGCTAGTCGCCCTTGGCGATCTCGGCCGCCTCGGCGCTGCCGAGGTAGGGCGTCAGGGTGAACTCGACCAGATCGGGCAACAGCTCCTCCAGCTCGCCGGTCTTGCCGGCGATGATGCGGCGCGAGATCAGCGAGACCATGCCGCCCACCAGGGCTTCCTCGGTCGTCGGCGAGAGGCGCGAGAGAACCTCGGGCGAGCGGCCCTCGCGGCCCTCCTCGAAGTAGGGGACGAAGCTCTGGATCGCGGCGTCGTAGCGCTCGACCACGGCCGGGCCGGCGACCAGCGCCTCGACCATGCAGAGACGCGCCAGGTTCGGCTCGGCGGCGAGGAACTGCAGCATCGCGTCGATCCCGGCCTTGATCGCCCGTGGCCACTCCTCGGTCTCGTCGAAGGCGGCCGAGACGCGCTCGCGCAGCTCTTTCATCACCGTGTCGTAGGCGGCGACGAAGCACTCGTCCTTGCTCGAGAAGTGCTCGTAGAAGGTGCGGCGGGAGACCGCCGCGGCGCGAGTGATGTGGGCGATCGTCGTGCCCGAGTAGCCGTGCTCGGCGATCGCCTCGGCGATGCCGGCGATCAAGCGCTCCCGCTGGTTATGGGTGACAAACTCCCGAGGTAGGCCGTGGCGGCCGGGCGGCAACCGCGCCAGCTCGGGGGGATAGCCCTCGACGCCGTCGGACGGTGCCTTCTCCGATTTGCCGGCGCGTTTACGTGCCACACCGCGAGCATATCCGCCCGGCGCGGCGGAGCCTCGATCCAGCTCCGCCATCGCCGCCTCGACACCCAAGTAGGGCATCACCGCCGCGGACATCAGCTGCGGCACCAGATCGGGCAGCTCCTCGACGGCGCCGCGGACGACGCGCGAGTAGATCTGGCCGTAGGCGGAGCCCGCCAGCGCCTCGGCGGTGGTGTGGGGGACGGCCTCGGGATCCTCCATCTCCTGGCGCCCGGCGTCGATCAGCGAGGCGATCACCCGCATCGTCATGTCGCGGCGGGCGCGAGCGGCGTCGCCGGCGGCCAGCACCTCGACCCCGAAGGAAGCGCGGCTGGGGTCGCTGCTCAGGCCTTCGATCACCTGGTAGGCGACGGCACGGAGGCGGTCCGGCCACTCTTCGCTGCTCTCGAACGCATGCACCATCGTCTCCAGGCACTCCTCGTTCACCTCCTGCCAGGCGGAGAGGAAGCAGTCGTACTTACCGCGGAAATGGCGGTCGAAGGCGGGGCGGTCTAGGCCGGCGCGGTCGAGGATCGACTCGATCGTCGTTTCGCCGTAACCCCGCTCGGCGGCGATCTCGATCAGCGCTGCGACGATCTGGGCGCGCTCGGAGCTACCGGTCTCCTCGCGGGTCTTCGTGTCAAGCACTAGCGCATGGGACCCCCAGTCCCTACCCTGGCTCTCAGCCGGCGACTTTGGCCGGCGCTTCGGCTGCCGTCCGCTTCGCAGCCTCGGCGCCGACGTACGGGGTGAGCGAGAACTCGACCAGCTCGGGCAGCAGCTGCTCGAGCTCCTCCACCTGGCCCATCACGATGCGCTGGTAGATGATCCAGAAGATGCCGCCGACGATCGTCTCCTCGAGTGTGCCCGGCAGCTCCTCGCCCTTCGGCGCGACCTTGCGACCCATGCGGAAGAGCGGCACGAAGGCCTGGATCGAGCGTTCGTAGCGCTCGACCGCGGCCGGCCCGGCCGAGAGAGCCTCGACGATGCAGGTGCGGGCCAGAGCCGGCTCGCTGCCGACGTAGTGGAGGAACGCCGCGAGGCCGGCATTGACCCGGGCGGGCCAGCTGTCGACCTTGCTGGCGGCGTCGACGACGCGCTGCAGCGCCTCTTTGACCGCGTACTCGGAGGCGGCTAGGAAGCAGTCTTCCTTCGAGGAGAAGTTCTCGTAGAAGGTGTTGCGGGCGATGCCGGCGCGGCGCACGATGTCGGCCACCGTGACCGCGCGGTAGCCCTTCTCGACGGTCTCCTCGGCGAGCGCTGCGATGATGCGGGCGCGCTGGTGCTGGGTGATGAACTCGCGTGGCAGCGGATGCCGTCCGGGAGGCAATCGGGTCGCCTGGGGGACACGCTCAGCCACGAAATCCAGGCTACTGGGACCCCGCCGAGATTCAAGCTGGACGGATTGGCGATATACCGCTACAGTACCGGACTCCAGACAACCTGTTCCCTAGATCGTGAGGAAGGGGGAGCAATGGGGAACCGAGCCGCAACCAAGGTCCAGGCAGGGGCTGAGGGGACCGGCAAGATCGGGGAAGTCAGCAGACTTCCCCGACATCCCAAGCTCGAGCTTGTGCATTCTTCCAAGCGCGAAAAGATCCTCGAGGGGATGCTCGAGGCGGTCGGGGCCGAGGGCTACGACGGGGCCTCCGTACGCACGGTTCTCGACCGTACGGGCCTCTACCGGCAGGCCTTCTACGACAACTTCGCGGACAAGGACGCCTGCTATCTGGCGGCGCTCGAGCTGGGGATCGAGCGCTTCGAAGCGCTCGTCGCGCGGGCCGCGGCGAGCGAGGAGAGCTGGCGCGGCAAGCTGCGCGCGGGCCTCGGCGCGTTGCTCGACCAGCTCGACACCGAGTCCGATTTCGGCCGCGGCGTGATCGTCGAGGTCCACGCCGCCGGTCCGCAGGCGCTGGCAAGACGGGCCGAAGCGATGAAAAGGGCCGCCGATTTCATCGATCTGGCACGGGTGGAGGCGGACGAGTCCGAGTCGCCCCCGCAGATCGCCCCGGAGGGGATCGTCGCCGGCATCCACGCGATCGTCCATTCGCGGCTCTCCACTGGGGCAAGCGACGGCTTCCGCCAGCTGTTGCCGGAGTTCATGTACTTCGCGGTGCTGCCCTATTTCGGCGCCGAGGCGGCCAGCGCCGAGATGCAGGCAGCCCGAGCCTGACCCCCCGCGGGGGTTGGACAGGCCGACACTCCTGCCCTACATTGAGTGGCGATGGATTCGCCTCCTACTTCGAATCCTGAAGCACCGCTTGACCGTCACGGGTTACCTCGCGCATACGTCATTCGCTCCGAGCGCGAGCGGTTGCTGGAGGCGATGGTGAGGGTGTCGGCGGCGAAGGGCTACGAGGCGACCACGGTGGCCGACGTGGTCGAGTACGCCGGGGTCCCGCGTGAGGCCTTCGACGAGATGTTCGAGAGCAAGGAGGCCTGCTTCCTCGAGTCCTACGACGCCGTCTTCGACGTCCTCGTGGCTCACGTGACCGCCGCCTTCGAGGCGGCTTCGGACGAGCTCTGGCCGGAGCAGATAGCCGCCGGCCTCGGGGCCCTGGTCGAGCTGCTTGCGATGGAGGCGGACATCGCCCGCATGGCGATGGTCGAGGCGACCGCGGCGGGCGACGACGCGCGCGAGCGCTACCGCGCGATGTTCACCCGGTTCACCCCCTTCCTCGAGGAGGGCCGCACCTACTCGGGCCAGGGCGAAGAGCTGCCGGCCGACACGGCCCGCTTCGCAGTGGGCGGCGCCGCCTCGATGATCTTCGACGAGGTCCGCGCCGGGCGCGGCCCGGAGCTGAAGCGGATCCTGCCCGACCTCGTCTTCGCCGTGCTGATGCCCTACCTGGGCTCCGAAGCGGCCGAAGACGAGATGCGGCGCGTCACGCGCGAGAGCTAGACGCCCTCGCCATGCCGCCCCTCGCCGTCGGCGAAGCGGGCTGCTCCGCGAACGGCCACGTCGAGGACCTGATTGCCGAGCTTGGCCTCCAGAGCGAGGCCGTCGGCAAGCGGCTGGCCAAAGCCCTCGATCGCGCCGCGGCGGTCGGCGAGCATCGTCTCCTGAGGGAAGGAGGCGATCCGCTCGGCCAGCTCCAGGGCTCGCTCTAGGTGCGTGCCGGGCTCGGCCAGCTCGTTGACGAGGCCGATCCGCTGCGCCTCCTCGGCGGGAACCGGGCGGCCGGTGAGGATCAGCTCCAGGGCGCGGCCCATGCCGATCGTCCGCGGCAGCCGCTGCGTTCCGCCGTCCAGCAGCGGCACCCCCCAGCGGCGCTCGAAGAGGCCGAAGGTGGACTTCGGCGTGGCGATCCGCAGGTCGCACCAGAGCGCCAGCTCGACGCCGCCGGCCAGACACCAGCCGTCGACCGCGGCGATCGCCGGCTTGGCCGGCGTGAGGCGGGTGGGACCCATCGGGCCGTCTGGATTGCCGACGTCGAGGTTCATCGCCTTCAGGTCGGCGCCGGCGCAGAACGCCTCGCCGCCGGCGCCGGTGAGGACGAGGACGCGGGCGCCCTCGTCGGCCTCGAAGTCGCGCAGGCCCTGGCGGAAGAGCTCCGCCGCGGTGGCGTCGATCGCGTTGCGACGCTCCGGTCGGTCGATGGTCAGCACCGCCGCCGCGCCGACCCGCTCGTAACGCAACTCGTCGCTCATCGGGCAGAGGGTATGGGAGAGGGCGGGCTAGTTGCCGGCAACTCACGGGTGGCCAGGCAACGCCGACTCCCAGATGCGCCCCGGTGCGCGGGTCAAAGAGGGCAGGCACTCGATGACCGCGGCCAAAGCTAGAGACGCACCCGGACACCCCACTCGCGCTGGCGCACGAAAAAGCGACCGGGGGTCGCGCTTAAAGCCTGCCCGCGCGTAGCCTTCGCGCTAGAAGCTCCTTGCGCCACCTTCAAGACGGTGTCCCGCTGGCTTCCGCAGGGCCTGTCTTTCCCAGTCGCAGGAGCAACCTAACCGGGCCTCCTGGCGGCGTCTAGGGGTGGCCGAACGGGGATCTCGCAAAGTCCGGGAAATGGCCGCGGGGCGGGCGGCTTGCCGAGCCGTCTGGAAGGCGCTGTACGTTCGCGCCGGGATGAGCGACGGCTTGGAGGCCTCTCGCCGCAGAGCGCGGCGCAACGTCGTGTTGACGGCGGCGATAGCCGGGCTCGGCGGGCTGCTGTTCGGCTACGACACCGGCGTCATCGCCGGGGCGCTGCTCTTCATCAAGGACGACTTCGGGCTCGGCAGCTTCGCCCAGGGGCTGGTCGTCGCCGCGGTGCCGATCGGCGCCGTCGCCGGGGCCGCCTTCGCCGGCCCGGCCGCCGACCGCTACGGCCGTCGCGTGATGATCCTGCTCGCCGCCTTCGTCTTCATCGCCGGAGCGCTGGCCAGCGCCGCCGCCCCCGGCACCGAGGTGCTGGTGATCGCCCGGATCGTGATCGGGGTCGCGATCGGCCTCGCCTCGGCAGCCGCCCCGGTCTACATCTCCGAGGTGGCGCCGCCGGAGAGCCGCGGACGCCTGGTCAGCTTCTTCCAGCTGGCGGTGACGATCGGCATCCTCGCCGCCTACCTGGTCGGGCTCGCCTTCGACCACGTCGAAGGCTGGCGCTGGATGCTCGGCCTCGGCGTCGTCCCGGCGCTGGCGCTCGCCTTCGGCATGCTGCGGATGCCGCAGAGCCCCCGCTGGCTGGTGATGAGCGGCGACGACTTCGCCGCACGGGCGACGCTGGCCAAGATCCGCGTCGACGACCCCGACACGATCGACCGCGAGCTGGAGGAGATCAAGGAGAGCCTCGACGAGAAACCGGGCGCCTGGGGCGAGCTGCTGCAGCCCCTGGTCAAAGCGGCGCTGGTGGTCGGGGTGGGGCTGGCGATCCTGCAGCAGGTGACCGGGATCAACACGGTCATCTACTACGCGCCGACGATCGTCGAATTCACCGGGGTCGACTCCTCGGCCGGGGCGATCCTGGCCGCAGTCGGGGTCGGCGTGATCAACGTCGGCATGACCCTGGTGGCGATGCGCTTGCTCGACCGGACCGGGCGGCGGACGCTCTTGATGGTCGGCGTCTCCGGCATGACGATCTCGCTGTTCACCCTCGGCCTCGCCTTCGTCGGCGGCGGGGGCAGCACCTTCGACTCGGCGCTGGCGATCGGCAGCCTGATGGTCTACGTCGCCTCCTTCGCGATCAGCCTCGGGCCGATCTTCTGGCTGCTCAACGCCGAGATCTACCCGCTGGGCGTGCGCAGCAAGGCGGCCGGGGTGGGGACGATGGCGAACTGGACCTTCAACTTCATCGTCTCGCTCACCTTCCTGCTCTTGATCGAAGCGCTCGGGCGCAGCGGCGCCTTCTGGTTCTACGGGGCGATCGGCATCGTCACCCTCGTCTTCTGCTGGAAGCTGGTCCCGGAGACGAAGGGCAAACGGCTGGAGGACATCCAGGCGTATTTCCAGGCGCGCGTCGACCGCCACCGCGCGTAGAGCCCGCCCGGTCCAGCTACTCTGCGCAAAATGCGCATCGACCAGATCCTCGACAGCAAGCGACCCGTCTTCTCGGTCGAGTTCTTCCCGCCCAAGACGGAGGAGGCGACCGAGGCTGCTGTTCGCAACGGCACGGTCGCTGCGCGAGCTCGAGCCCGACTTCGTCTCGGTCACCTACGGGGCGGGCGGCTCGACCCGCGAGGGCACGGTCGAGATCACCCGGGCGCTGAAGGACGACCTCGGGCTGGAGACGATGGCCCACCTGAGCTGCGTCGGCGAGACCACCGAGGGGCTCTCCGCCACGCTCGACCGCATCGCCGCCACCGGGATCGAGAACGTCTTCGCCCTGCGCGGCGACCCGCCGCGCGGACAGCCCGACTTCGTCCAGCCGCAGGGCGGGCTGGGCAGCGCCGCCGAGCTGGCCGCCTTCATCGCCGCCGGCTGGGACTTCACCGTCGGCGGGGCCTGCTTCCCCGAGGTCCACCCCGAGGCGCCCGACCTCGACACCGACCTCGACTACCTGAAGACCAAGGTCGAGGCCGGCGCGACGTTCCTGATCACCCAGCTCTTCTTCGACAACCAGGTCTACTTCGACTTCGTCGCGGCGGCGCGGGCGAAGGGGATCGACGTGCCGATCCTCGCGGGGGTGATCCCGGTCGCGAGCTTCGCCCAGACGAAGCGGATCTGCGAGCTCTGCGACGCCTCGATCCCGCCGCGGCTGGAAGCGGCGATCGCCGCCGCGGGCGGCGACGAGGTGGCCGAGTTCGAGCTCGGAGTCGCCTACGCGGCGCAGCAGTGCGCCGAGCTGCTGATCGGCGGCGCGCCGGGAATCCACTTCTACGCACTCAACCGTGCCCCGGCGACGCGGGCGGTGCTCGCGTCGCTGCGCGCCTCGCGTCCCTGGGAGCGGACCCGCGGCACGCCGGCCGACCCGGTCGGAAAGCGCGGCGTTCCGGCCTCTAGACTGGTTGCGCCACAATGGCGGAGCTGAACTACCAGGGCTACCGGATCGGCTTCGACGAGTACGGCGAGGGCGAGCGGCCGATCGTCCTCGTCCACGGCCTGCTGATGAACCGGCGCATGTTCGAGCGCCTCGGGCCGGCGCTGGCCGAGCGCGGCAACCGGGTGATCTGCGTCGACCTGCTCGGCCACGGCCGCTCCGACCAGCCCGGAGGACCTGCGGCGCTACTCGATGCCGCTCTTCGCCGAGCAGGTCGTCGCGCTGCTCGACCACCTCGAGACTCGAGCGGGCGGTCGTCGGCGGCACCTCGCTGGGCGCCAACGTCGCGCTGGAGCTGGCGGTCCGCCACCCCGACCGGGTCCAAGGGCCTGTTCATCGAGATGCCGGTGCTCGACAACGCGCTCGCCGCGGTCGTCGCGATCTTCGCCCCGGTGATGCTCGGCGCTGCGCGTCGGCCGGCCGGCATTCGAGCTCGGCTCGCGGCTCGCCTCGATCCGTCCCCCGCACCCACTTCCTGCTCGACATCGGGCTCGACTGGGTGCGCCGCGACCCGGTCCCTCGGTCGCCGTGCTCGAGGGCCTGCTGCTGGGCGAGACCGCCCCCGCAGCGCGAGCAGCGGCGCCTGATCGAGCAGCCGACCCTGATCGTCGGCCACCCGCGCGACCCGCTGCACCCGTTCAGCGACTCCGGCATGCTCGATCGAGGAGCTGCGCGACGCGCGCCTGGTCGAAGCGGACTCGATCCTCGAGTGGCGGGTGCGGCCGAAGCGTCTCACGAGGAGCTCGCCCTGTTCCTGGACGAGGTCTGGGCACCGAGCGGGGCGGCTGCGGGCATCGACGGCAACGGGCGCAGCGCCGCTGCTGTGGCAGGATAAGGGACGCACCGTGGCCAATCGCAGGGAGGAAGAGAAGGAGCGGCTCCGCCAGGCGCGGGAGGAACGCGAGTCCGGCCAGCGAGAAGGCGGAGCAGCGCGGCGGCTGATCGCCGTCTACGGCGTTCGCCGGGCTCTGATCGGCCTGCTCGTCCTTGCCGGGATCGTCGTCGGTCATCGCCTCTTCGGGCGGCGGGCGGGGGCGGTGCATGCCCACATCAACCAGGCCAGTGGCTCGACCAACGGGCTTCCAGCCGGACGAGCGCGAGGGGCCTGCGCCCCCGGCGGTCGAGGTGACGAACCTGAAGCAGGCGGCGAAGCAGGCCGGCTGCACGCTGCGGCTCCAGCTCAAAGACGAGGGCCACGAACCACCTGCCGCCGACCGCGCCGACGCCGGACTACAAAACCAACCCGCCGACCTCGGGCAACCACGCCACGTCGCCCTACCAGGAGGCGGATGGCGCCTACAGCGAGATGCCCAGCGAAATCTTCATCGTCCACTCGCTCGAGCACGGCCGCATGCAGATCCAGTACAGCCCGGATCTGCCCGAGGAAGACCAGCTCGCGCTCAAGGGCCTCTACGACACGATGTACGGGGGGACGTTGCTCTTCCCCAACGAAAACATGGACTACGAGGTCGCGGCGACGACCTGGACCAACCTGCTGGGTTGCGGGGAGTACAAGGCGCGATCACCCTCGACGCGATCCGTGCCTTCGGCAAGGCGACCTGGGGTAAATACGGCGGCGAGCCGGTCAACGCCTTCGGGCTGAACAGGCCCCACGCCGGCTGGAACCGACAGCAGCTAGGGCGCGCGGTAGGCGGGGAAGAAGCCGCCCCCGTCGCGCCCCGCCGAGAGGCGCGTCGTAGGCGACCCGATCGCAGACGATCTCGGAGCTATGCCAGGCCTGCTCGCGGTTGGCGAAGCCTCGCTTGAACTCCTCCAGCGCGTCGCCGTGGGCGATCCCGCCGCCGAGGTTGAGCGGCAGCCCCAGCTCGGCCGAGAGCTCGACCAGGGCGGCGACGACGTTCTTCATCGGCGAGTCGCGCAGGTGGGAGTCGGCGCTGCCGCTGAGGTAGTAGTGGAGGAAGCCGTCGCTGCGGACCGCGATCGAGGCGGCCGCGACGCCGCCCTCGGGCGCCTGCGCAAGGGCGAGCCAGGCGAGGTCCGACTCGAGGATGCGGTCGAAGTAGGCGGCGGCGAAGAAGTAGCGCTCGGCGGCGCCGGTGCGCCGCATCGTCTGCTCGTACGCGGTCAGGAAGCCGGCCCGCTGGTCGGCGCTCGTCTCGGCCCCGGCGAGCAGCTGCACCTCGTAGCCGGCGCGGCGGTTCTTGTTGATCCGGTTGCGGTCGCTGCCGCGGCTCTTCGGCGGCAGCGCCGGGTCGGCGATCTGGACGACGTTGCGCTCGGCGGCGCCGGCCAGCGGCGGCTCGGCCAGCGTGTGGCGGATGAAGACCGAGACGAGCCCGGTGGCGGAGAAGTCGACCTCTTCGGTCTGGACCGTCGGTTGGAGCATCGACCCCTCTATAGGGGGGTCAATGCTCCAACCTGCAATCTGTGGCTTGGCGATGCCCGGATACCCATAGGGGGAGATCGCGTCGAGGCCGCCGCCGGGGATCTCGCGGACGATCAGCGGCGCCAGCAGCTCGACCTCGCCCGCCTCGATCCGCAGCGTGTGGGTGACGCCTTCGGCGTCGAGGAAGGGGCGCGAGCGGAAGAACTCCTCGCCCTGCGTCGCGGCGCCGGCGTCGGCGAGCAGGCTGGCGACGGCCCCGGTCCCGCCGGGAGCGCTCATCTCGGGTCGAGCAGGTCGGCGGCGGCGGCGCGGAACTCGTCCGGCAGCACGCCCCAGACCTCGCAGTCGTCGACGCCGTCGGGACGGCGCAGGTGGCCGCGCATCGTCCCCTCGTGCTGCCAGCCGAGGCCGGACCACGGTCTTCTTGGCGACCTCGTTGCGGGCCGGGATGCGGCCGTAGACGCGATGCGCGCCGAACTCGTCGAAGGCCTTGGCGATCGTCAGTGCCTCGGCGCGCCGGCCGACGCCCTTGCCGCGCACGTCGTCGCCGATCAGCGCCCCCAGCTCGGGCGCGGTCTGGCGGAAGAGGCCGTAGAGGGCGGTGAAGCCGACCGGCTCCTCGTACCCCTCGACGACGATCGCGTACTTGCGGTCCTCGCCCGAGTCGTCCATCGCCCGCCGCACCCACGCCTCGGCTTCCTCCAGCGGGAAGCCGTCGCGCTGCTCCATCAGCGTCTTCGTCGCCTCGGGGTTGTTGAACCAGCGATGCACGGCCCCGGCGTCGCCGGGCTCGAACCGGCGCAGACTGACCTCGGGTCGCTCGCTCATCGTCCTGAACCCTAGTCCGGGGCGAGGCCGTGGCCGGTGACGAGGAGCCAGGCGGTCTTGGCGAGGATGCGCAGATCGAGGCCGAGGCTGCGGCGGTCGACGTACTCGACGTCGAGCTCGATCCGCTCCTCCCAGGGGATGCCGGCGCGGCCCTGGACCTGCGCCCAGCCGGTGATCCCGGGGCGCACCTCGTGACGGCGGTGCTGGCGCGGCGTGTAGTCGCTTCACCTGCGCCGGGATCGTCGGACGCGGGCCGACGATCGCCATCTCGCCGCGCAGGACGTTGACGCAGGTTGGGTATCTCGTCGAGCGAGGTGCGGCGCAGGAAGCGGCCCGGCGCGCGGTGACGCGCGGATCGTCGCGGGCGACGACCTTGCCGACGCCGACCGGGTCGGAGCCCTGCGACCATCGTGCGCAGCTTCAGCAGCTCGAACTCGCGGCCGTCCTTGCCGACCCGGCGCTGCCGGTAGATCACCGGCCCGCGGCCGCCCGAGCCTGATCGCGACCGCGGCGATCAGCAGCACCGGGGAGAGGAGGACGCAGGGCAACCGCGGCGATGACGATGTCGAAGGCGCGGGGCACGGCTCACCGCGTTCCCTCGGCCTTGTCTCCCAGGCGCCGGGGGCGCCGCGGCGCAGTCGATCCCAGAGCCCGAGCGCGATCGAGGCGGTGGTCGAGCACGTAGTAGCGGGCGATCCGGAACGGGGCCGCGGGCAGGGCAAGGCCCAGCAGCGCCGCGACGAGGACAGGCGAGTCTGAGCCACGAGCGTCGCGACGTAGACCCAGCCCTGGCCGAGCAGGGCCACGTTCGCCGCCAGCGCGATCGCGTGCAGGAACGGGGTCGCGTAGCGCAGCAGCCGGTGCGAGGCGATCTCGAAGGCGTAGAGCGGCGGGTAGCCGCGCGGCGAGTACATCCCTTCCCGCACGACGATGTCCCAGAGGCCGACCATCATCCGCCGCTTGCGGGCGAACTCGCCCTCCAGCGTCGGCACCATCTTCTCCTCGGCCGCGGCCCAGGGAACGTAGAGCGAGCGCCGGCCGCGCTTGGCGAGCAGGAACGGGAAGCGAGAGGTCGTGGCTGCCGGCGCGGGGAAGCGGGATGTAGGAATCGCGGCGGACGGCGTAGATCGCCCCGTTGCCGGCGGTTATCCCGGCGAGGCCCGACTCCAGCTCTCGCACGCTCATCTCGTAGCGCCAGTAGACCCCCTCCAGGTTGCCTCCGCCGGAGTCGAGGAAGCGGACCTGGCCGCAGGCGTAGCCGACCGCGGGATCGGCGAATGGCTCGATCAGGTGGCGGAGCGCGTCCGGCGCCCAGACGCTGTTGGCGTCGGAGAAGGCGAGGATCTCGCCCGCGGCGCGCTCGGCGGCGGCGTTCTGGGCGGCGACCTTGCCGCCGCGCGGCAGGTCGAGCACCAGGTCGGCCCCAGCGGCCCGCGCTCGCTCCACGGTGGCGTCGGCGGAGCCGTCGGAGGCGACGATCAGCTCGAGCCGGTCGCGCGGGTAGTCGAGCGCGAGCGCGTTGGCGACCTTGGCCGCGATCACCTCCTCCTCGTCGAAGGCGGCGACGATCAGCGAGACCAGCGGCAGCTCCTCCCAGGTGCCGGGGCTGATGGTCGGCCGGCGCCGCAGGGCGACCAGGGCCCGCAGCAACAGCGGATAGCCGACATGCGTGTAGACGATCAGTCCCGCACAAATCCAGAAGACGGCCGCGAGCACTGGGGGATTATCTGCTTCCGGTGCGCTTTATGTCCCTCATAGGTGCAAAAGGCGCACCGGAAACTAGCGTCGGGCGAGGAGTTCCTCGTATAGGGCAAGGGTCTGCCGCGCCGCCTCGTCCCAGGAGTAAGAGCCAGCCGCGGCAGCCGCGGCAGCTTTGCCCAACTCGATTCGAGCAGCTTCGTCATCGACCAGTTCGCTGAGCACAGAAGCAAGTGCACCGGGGTCCTCGGGCGGGACGAGCCGGGCGGCACCCTGCTCGGCGACCTCCGGGAAGCCGCCGACGGCGCTCAGCACCAGCGGCTTGCCGAAGGCAAGCGCGGCGTAGAGGACGCCGGAGTGCTCGGCGTCGCGGTAGGGCAGGACGACGACGTCGGCGCGGCGCATGATCGCCGGGATCTCGGCGTCCTCGACGAAGCGGGTGAGGAAGCGGACGCGGCCCGGCGCCTCGGCGGCGAGCTGGCGCAGCGGCTCGACCTCCATACGCGGGTTGCCGGCGATCCAGAGCTCGGCGCCCTCGACGTGGCGGAAGGCTTCGAGCAGCGTGTCGATCCCCTTGTAGGGGCGCAGCAGGCCGAAGAAGAGGATCACCGGTCCCTCGGCGCCCTCCAGCTCCTGCGGCAGCGGCTTCTCCTCCGGCAGCCCGGTCAGGTAGTCGAAGGCGCCGTGGTGGATGACCCGGACCCGGGCGGAGTCGAGCCCGACCTGCTCGCGCAGAGTCCGGGCCCCGTGGGCGGAGTGGGCGACGACCGCGTCCATCGCGCCGAAGGCTCGGCGCGCGCCGAGCAGCTGGCGGCGGCTCGGGTGCGGCGGCAGGATGTAGTGGGCCGTCATCGCCCGCGGCCGGAGTGGCGGCAACAGCGCCGCGTCGAGGGCGGGCAGCGTGAGCCACTGGTAGTGGACGACGTCGGCGTCAGCCTCGCGGCGCAGGCGCAGCATGTCCGGAAGGTGCTCGGCGAGCTTGAAGGCGCGGCGCGCCGGCGCCCGCAAGCCGCGAGCGGCGCTGCGGCGGTAGAAGCACTCCCTAACCCCATATCCCTCGGCCTCGGGCACCGGGCCGTAGAGGAAACGGCTGGTGAGCAGCTCGACGTCGGCGCCCGCGCGGGCGAGCGCCGCGGCGAGGGCGCGGTCGTAAGGGGGCGTGAAGGCCGAGGGGTCGACCAGCTGCACGCGGATCGGGGCTTCCATCCGGGCGATTATCGTGGCGGCGTGGCGCCCACGCTCTCCTACTGCGTCGTGAACACGAACGGCCGCGAGTACCTGCTCGCCTGCCTGGACGCGATCGAGCGCACCCACCCGGTGGGGATCGAGCGCGAGGTGCTCGTCCTCGACAACGCCTCCACGGACGGCTCCGCCGAGGCGGTGCGGGTGCGGGATGGGGACGTGCGGCTGATCGCGCTGGAGCAGCCGGCGGGCAAGGGGGCGAACGACTCGACCCTGCTGCGCGAGGCGCAGGGGCGCTACTGCCTGCTGCTCAACGAGGACTCCGAGCTGCGCCCGGGCGCCGCCGCAGCGCTGATCGCGGCGCTCGAGGCGGACGCGCGGGCAGGGGCGGCGGGAGCGCAGCTGCTCGACTCCGGTGGCGTTCCCGTCCCCTGCGCCTGGCGCTTCCCGGGGGTCGGCACGGCGCTGGCCGGGGCAGTCTTCCTGCACCGTCGCTTCACGGTGCAGAGCGTGGGCCCGCGCACCCGCCGGGTCGACTGGGCGCAGTCGAGCGCCCTGATGGTCCGGCGCGAGGCGGCGGAGGAGGTCGGCTACCTCGACCCCGATTTCTTCGTCTACTACGACGAGTGCGACTTCGCCAAGCGCCTCGCCGAAGCCGGCTGGCAGACGCTCTTCGTGCCGGAGGCGGAGGCGGTCCACCACGACCAGCTCTCCACCGACCTTGCCGTCGGCCTGCCGCGCATCGTCGAATTCCACCGCAACCGAGATCTCTATATGCGCAAGCACCACGGGGGCGCTGCTGCGCTGACGGTCCGTCTTCTCACCGCCTGGTCATACGCCGTCCGGGCGGTGGCCGCGATCGCCTTGCCCAACCAGCCAGCTCGCGTCTACTGGGCCCACGCCCGCCAGGCGCTCTTCCCCGGTCGAGGCCAAAGCCTCCGCGACCGCGCAGGACGTGCCGGTGCGTAGAGGTCCATAGGGACCTCTACGCACCGGCACGTCTAACGCCGGCTGTCCTCGTCCATCTGCTCCGCCTCGAAGGCCTCGGGGAGGCTGCCGTCGACGGCCGGCGGGCGCTCGCGCGCGGCGCGGTAACGAGCGAGCAGGTCGCCTGGATGGCGGAGGTGGGCCAGCCAGCCGCGCTCCTCGGCGCTGAAGAAGCCAGTCGCCAGCAGGGCCAGCGGATAGAGCAGCCAGAGGACGACTCGAGCCGCGAAGGCGACGAGGCCGTCGGTCGGCAGCAGCAGCTCGCCCATCCCGACCAGGACGGCGCAGACGAGAAGCACCCGGGCGAGGCGACCCCATTCGTAGGGGACGGGGAAGAGGCGCTGGGTAAAGCCGTACATCAGCACGACGACGACGACGTAGGAGGCGACCAGGGCGAGCCCGGCGCCGACGATGCCCAGCGGGGGGACGAGGATCAGGTTGAGGACGACGTTGGTGACGAGTGCGGCGATCGTCGCCGGGAAGTTGAACTCGGTGCGGCCGGTGCGGCCGAGGATCACCAGCTGGACCATGTAGAGGGCGTAGAGGGTGACTGCGGTCGAGATCAGCCCGACCGCTTCGTAGGACTCGAAGAACTCGGGCGCGGCGAGGGCCCTGGCGATCCAGCGGGAGAACAGCCACATGCCGGCGACGACGAAGGCGCAGCCGGCAAGGAACCAGGTGACGACCGCGGCGTAGGCGCGGCGCGCCTCCTCGTCGTCGCGGATCGAGTAGGCGAGCGGCGGCCAGGCGAGCTGGAATCCGCGGACGAGGACGTTGACCGCCTGGGCGAACTTGACCGCGAGCGAGTAGAGGCCGGCCTCGGCCAGGCCCACGGTGCGGGCGATGATGATCCGGTCGACGAAGTTGAGCAGGTAGAGCGAGAGCTCGGCCGGCATAGTCGGCAGGCCGAAGCGGCCCATCCTGCGCAGCAGCTCGAGGTCGAACCGGAGCGAGAGCCGGCGGCGGTGGACGACGATCAACCCCAGCACGAAGGCGGCGCCGCTGACGTAGCTGCCGAGCAGCAGACCGCGGGCGCCCTCGTCCTCGCCGACGACGAGGACGACCGTCAGGGCGATCGCCGCCAGCACGTTGGCGATCGTCACGAGGAAGAAGGCGCGGGCGCGCTCCTCGAGCCGGAACAGGGTCAGCAGGTACTCGTGCAGGGTCGCCACCCAGAGGCCGCCGATCGCGATCCGGGCGAGGTCGGGACCCGCGACAAGCTTGGCCGCTTTCTCCGTGAGCAGGGCATCGGAGATCTGCTCGGTGAAGGGGAGGGCGATCAGCGCCGCTGCCGTGGAGAGCCAGAACAGCGCCGCGAACGAGGTGGAGACGACTCGCGCTGGGTCCTCGCCACCCTTGTAGTAGAAGCGCAGCAGCGCCTCGATCGTGCCGAGGCGGATGACGATGCTGGTGGCGACGACCGCGGCGAACATCACCTCGGCCGCGCCGTAGTCGGCGGGGGTCAGGTAGCGCGTGTAGAGCGGCAGCAGTGCGACCGCGATCAGCTTCGAGAGGATGCTCGCCGCGGTGTAGGCGGCGCCGGTCGTCGCGAGGCGGCGGAGGTAGCCCGACACGCCGCGAGCCTACGCCGAGGGGCGGACCGGGACCGTCGCCAGCGAGGCGCCGACCGCCAGCAGGACCCAGGCGATCGGGTCCTCGTAGAAGCCGGCGTAGGCCATGGTGTGGATTAGCAGCGCTACGAAGGCGGCGAACACGGCTATGCGCGCGACTCGTTGAGCTGGGGGAAGGGTGGGGGTGCCCCCCTCGCTTGCTGGGTTTTTCGCCTCTAAGCCTGGCTCTCTCGCCGACCGGTCGGCGCGAAAAACAGGACGCCGCTGTGCGAGTGGGACACCCCCACCCTTCCTGCCAGGGAAGAGGCCTGTCGCCATGGTCCAGAGCGCTGCTATTAGGAGAGCGGCGTAGAACGCCAAGCCGATCAGACCCTGCTCAGCCGCAACCGTCACGGGCTCCGTGTGGGAGACGGAGACGGGGGCTTTCTTGGTGGCTATGTGTTCGCGGTAGGCGCGGGGGAAGCTGCCCGAGCCGTAGCCCCAGAGGGGGCGCTGGGCGAAGAGGTCCGTTCCTCCGGAGACCAAGTTTGCGCGACCGCCAATGTCGTTGTTGAAACGGTCGGGGCTCAGCTTCGAGACGCCGCCGGCGAAGAGGACGATGACGACACCGAGAACAGCCCCAGCCCCTACAGCCGCAAGCGTCCAGCGCCAACTCCATCGCAAAGCGGCGAGGACCGCTAAACCAGCAAGTAAGGCGACAAAGCTGGATTGCGAGAAAGTCGGCACCAATCCAAGCCAGAGCACGGCCACTAATGCCGTAAGCAATCCGAACGTCTTGCGCTCTCTCGCCCAAAGCAACGCTGACATCGCTATGACGATCACCAGCGCTAAATACCGCCCGTAGATGTTCGGGTCCCAGAAGATCGAATTCACGCGGAAGTAGGTGTGGAATTCGTTAGACCTGATCACCTGGTCGTTCCAGAACAAGCTGCGGCTGAAGTACTCAACGGAGCCCACGACGACAAACGCAACGGCCTCCACAGCCACCACCCACAACACGAGCACCAGCAGCTTCTGGTCCCAGCGCACATCCCGCAGCAGCGCGTAGACCAAGGAGAAAGGCACGAAAAAGAAGCAAACGTTCTGCAGCGATTTCGAGAAGTCAGGTGAATACAGGGTTTGAATCGCGTAGAGAAGCACGACACCGGCCAGGACGTATGGCAGGAGGGCGGGGGGGTCTATCTGTGTGCGGCGCCCCTCCTGCCACTCGCCCAGCGCCACGGAGAGCACTCCCCCGGCAATCACCAGATAAAGCGGCACCAAGAGATTCGCCGTGTCCCCTCCCGCCTCCAGGGGAACGCGGAACGGCAGCGCCGCGACGATCGCCAGCGGCAGCAGGATCGGCCGGCGGTAGAAGACCGCGGCAAGGGCAGCGCTGGCGGCTGCCGCGGGCGCTCCGAGGGCAAGGAAGGCAGCCGCGTTGTCGCGCAGATCGACGATCTGGGGCGAGTGCCACTGGTCGCCGAGGATCAGGACCGGGAAGAGTGCGAGCGCCAGCAGGATCGCCACTGCGCGGGGGCGGCCCGCCGGCAGCAGGATCGCGGCGGCTGCGGCGCTCGCTGCGATGAGGACCCCCGCGGCAGAGAGGATCAACGGCACTCCTCGATCGGTTCGCGCGGAGCCCGGTGCAGGCGCATCACACCGCCGGGGACGAGCGTGCGGTCCTCGCCGAGCATTTTGACCCGTAGCTTGTAGCGCCCCGGTGGGGCGATGCCGTCGTCGCGCATGCGGCCGTCCCAGTAGTAAGTGTGGAAGGTGTAGCGCTTGAGGTAAGCGTCGCGGGCGAGGGTGAGGATCAGCTTGCCGCCCGGCTTCACCACCTGGACGTTGGCCTGGTCGGACTGGGTCATGCGGAAGCGGATTCGGATCCGGTCGAAGCGGCAATCGCCATTGGGGGTGAAGGCGCGGACCGGCGGTTTGGTGGGTGGGACGGCGACGAAGCTGACCCGGTCGAGCACGAGCGGGTCGCGCTTCAGCCGCTGCGACCAGGCGAATGCGGCGATCGTGGCGACGACGAGCAGGGCGAAGACGACCGCTGCGGCGCTAGCCGGTCGACGAGGCATTGTCCTCGCCGATCACGACGGCGACCGGGGCCCCGCCGGAGAGCGAAGCGATCTCCGCGGTCATCGGCCGCACCCGGGAGATCTCCAGCGCTGTCGCCACTCGGTGCGCCTCGCGGCCGTTGCCAGATTCGAACATGACGATGCTGTCGGCGAAGCTCGAGCGGCTGTTGGTGACCGCGCCGAGCTGGAACCCCTTGCGCTCGACCATGTCGCCGTAGGTGCCCGCGAGCCCGTCGACCGCGGTCCCGTTGAGCACGGTCACCTCGATTTCGCTCGGCTTGAGCGCCCGAGAAGCCTGCTTGCCGCTCTTGCCGCTCGTCTCATCGTCGGACCCGCCGAGGACGGCGAAGGCGACGCCGCCAGCCACCAGCACGAGCACCGCGAAGATCGCCGCCAGGTAACGCGGTTCGCCCAGCCTGCTGCGCGCACCGCCCGCGGCGGGGTCGCCGCCGAAGCGCTCGCGCAGGCGTTCCGTCCGCGTCAGTTCGGGCAGCCCGGCCTCGCGCCGCTCGCGCCGATGCTCGCGCAGGTCGGCGGCACGTTTCTCGGCCTCTCGCGCTTCTTCCAGCTTGCGCATCTCGTCGGCCCGCTCGGACGCCGCCGCCGAAGTCGACTCCTTGCGCTCCGTGTCGCGCTCCGGCGCCGAGCCCGCCCACTCGCGCAGGCGGCGGATGTCGCGCCCCTGGGCGAAGGAGAGCAGCGCGAGGACGGCCAGGCCGAGGAAGGCGACCAAGCCCGCGAAAGCCCCGATTTCCTTGATCAGCTCCAAGGGCTGGCTGCGAGAGGCTATCCGTTAGGGGCAGTCGGAGACTGGCCCTTAGCCGACTGCCGCCGCGTCGCCGCCCTGCGCGGTTATCAGCTCGACCACTCGCTCGGCCAGGTTCGCCTCGTCGCCAGCCATCACCAGATGCTCGAGCGAGTTCAGCGTCGCCTCGACCCACTCGGGGTCGAGCGGGACCTCGCGCGCGGTGCGGTGGATCCGCTTGGCGGCGGTGGGACGCAGCTCCTCGCCGCTGCCGAACAGCTCCTCGTGCAGCTTCTCTCCCGGGCGCGGCTTAGTGAACTCGATCGCGATCTCCGCTCCGGGCTCGTAGCCGGCGAGGCGGATCATGTTGTTGGCGAGGTCGACGATCTTCACCGGCTCGCCCATGTCGAGGACGAAGACCTCGCCCTTGCCGGCGCCGATGTCGCCGGCGCGGATCACCAACTGCACCGCCTCGGGGATCGTCATGAAGTAGCGCGTCATCTCCGGGTGGGTGACGGTGACCGGCCCGCCCCGCTCGATCTGGCCGCGGAAGATCGGCACGACGCTGCCCGAGGAAGCGAGCACGTTGCCGAAGCGGACGCTTGCGAAACGGGTGCCGGGGTGCTTGTGGCCAGCCGTCTCGACGATCCACTCGGCCATCGCCTTGGAGGCCCCCATCACGGTCTTCGGGTTGACCGCCTTGTCGGTGGAGACGAGGACGAAGCGCTCGACCTCGGAGGCGGCGGCGGTATCGGCCGTGATCCGGGTCGCGATCGCGTTGTTGCGGACCGCCTCCAACGGGTTGGCCTCCATCAGCGGCACGTGCTTGTAAGCGGCGGCGTGGAAGACGACGCTCGGCTTGAAGCGCTGCATCGTCTCCAACATCCGGTGCGGCTCCTTGCAGTCGGCGAGCACCGCCTCGACGTTGCTGAAGTGGCGCTCGTCGACCATCTCGCGCTCGATCTCGAAGAGGTTGTCCTCGGCGTGGTCGAGCATCACCAGCAGCCGCGGGCCGACGCGGGCGATCTGGCGGCAGAGCTCGGAGCCGATCGAGCCACCGGCGCCGGTGACGAGGACGATCCGGTCGCGCAGGTAGGCGCCGACCCGGTCGAGCTCGACCACGATCGGGTCGCGGCCGAGAACGTCCTCGACCTGGACGTCGCGCAGCTGCTTGTTGAGCTGGACGCCGCCGCGCAGCAGCTCGAACACGGTCGGCAGGGTGCGCACGCGGATCTCGCGCTCGCGGCAGGCGGCGACGACGCGCGCGCGCAGCGTCCCCGGCGCCGAGGGGATCGCGATCACCACCTCATCCGGCTCGGTGTCGTCGAGGACCGTCTCGATCTGCGCCGTCGTCCCCAGCACCTTGAGGCCCAGCATCCGCATCCCCTGCTTGCGTGCGTCGTCGTCGACGAAGCCGATCGCGGTCGCGCCGAGGTTGGGGTTGAGGTGCATCTCGCGGACGACCATCTGCCCGCCGGAGCCGGCACCGATCACCAGCACCTCGTGCTTGGGCAGGCGGTGGCCGTGCGAGGGCCGCTCGACGATCAGCCGCACGGCGAGTCGTGCCCCGGTGATCAGGAAGAGGGTGAGGATGAAGTCCATCACCGCGACCGAGCGCGGCAGGTCGTACGCGAAAGGCTGGGCGACCGTGAAGAGGACGACCAGGATCGCGCTGGCGACGGCGACGGCGCGGACGATCGTGAGGAAGTCGCGGCCGCTGACGTAGCGCCACCACTTCTGGTAAAGGCCGAAGGCGGCGAAGACCGCGACCTTGCCGACCGCGACGAAGGCGACGGCCTGCAGGAAGAGGGTCTCGTAGCGAGGCGGAAGGCCTTCGTCGAGGAAGCGGAGGCGGAACGCCAGGTAGAAGGCGAGCGCCACGAGCAGCGCGTCGGCGGCGACCTGGAGTACCCGGTTGCGATAGACGGGGTGGTTCAACCGGTGCATGGGAGCGGTGCGATTTTAGATGGTGTTCGGTCTGCTCCCTAGAATCCCCGCTTCGCGCATGCTCCCACTCGCCAGCGTCACCGACTTCTTCCTCGACCCGATCGTCAACGCGGGGACCGACTTCATCAGCTCCACGGGGCTGCCGGCGGTCTTCGTCCTGATGGCGCTTGAGTCCGCCTGCCTGCCGGTGCCAAGCGAGGCGATCATGCTCTTCGCCGGCTCCAGCGTCGCCGCCGGCGAGCTCTCGCTGTTCGGTGTCGTCGCCGCCGGCGTGCTCGGCAACCTGGTCGGCTCCTGGGCGGCCTACGCAGTCGGCTACTTCGCCCGCCTCGACCTGCTGGAGAAAAACCGGCTGATCCACCTGCCGCCCAAGTACCTGAAATGGGCCGACGACTGGTTCGAACGCTACGGCGACGCGACCGTCTTCTTCACCCGCATGCTGCCGATCATCCGCACCTTCATCTCGCTGCCTGCCGGGGTCGCCAAGATGCCCTTCTGGCGCTTCACCGTGCTGACCCTGCTCGGCTGCATCCCCTGGGTGCTGATGCTGGCCCTGGTCGGCCAGGCGGTGGGCGAGAACTGGGAGGAGTGGCGCGGTCACCTGCACTACCTCGACTACGCGGTGGTCGCGACGGTGCTCGGCGGGGCGATCTTCCTCTTGATCCGCCGCTATCGCGGCGGCGGGCCGGGCGAGGAGCCCGACAGCGGCGGCGAGGAGCCGGCGCGGCCCGGCGCGGCGGCGTCGTCGAGCAGCGGCGCTTGAGCGGCGCGGCCGACGGCCGGATCCCAGCCGCCCGCGCCCTGGCGCTGGGGATCGTCCAGGGCCCGGCCGAGCTGCTGCCGGTCTCGTCCTCCGCCCACATCGTCCTCCTGCCCTGGCTGGCGGGGTGGGACTGGGAGCGGCTCGATCCCGAGGTGCGCAAGAGCTTCGAGGTGGCGCTGCACGGCGGCGCTGCGGCGGCGCTGCTGATCGGCCAGCGGCAGACCATCCTCGAGGAGCTGCGTCTGTTCGAAGGGCGGCGCGCCCTGGTCCTCGGCCTCTCGTTCCTGCCCGCGGCGGTGGTCGGCTACGGCTTGGAGCGACCGATCGAGCGGCGGCTGGGGGGGCCGAGGGCAACCGCGATCGGGCTGCTGGCGGGTGCGGCGGCGATGCTGGTCGCCGACACGCGGCCGCAGCGGCGCGGGCGCGGCGACGCGACCCCGGCCGACGGCCTGGCGCTCGGGGTCGCCCAGGCGGCAGCCCTCGCCCCGGGCGTCTCGCGCAACGGCGTCACCCTGGCAGCGGCGCGCTGGCGGCGCTTCTCACGCGACCAGGCAAACCTGCTCTCGCGCACGATCGCGCTGCCGATCATCGTCGGCGCCACGATCCTCAAGGGCGAGCGCCTGCGCCGCCGCGGCGCCTCCCCCGAGCTGCGCCGCGCGATGGCGATCGGCGTCGTCGCCTCCTTCGCCTCCACCCTCGCCTCCCAGCGCCTGATCCGCCTGGTCGAGCGCGACAAGGCGCTGTGGCCCTATGCGGCGTACCGGGCAGGGCTGGCGACGGTCGTGCTTGCCAAGCTCCAGCGCCGCTAGCTATATCCAAATTTCTTCTGGATTTGGATATACTTCCAAATCCTTGGATAGATTTGGATAGATTTGGATTGGGTCGATGTACGTAGAGACGCCGCCTTCGGTCTCCATCAAGCGATTCAGCCGCATGCGCGAGTTGATGGATGCGCCGCCCGACAAGAGGTCGAGAGACGAATACCTCCATTGGGACAGGTTGCGCCGCCTCGATCCGCCCGGGGACCTCAGCGCGAAAGAGTGGTGGTGGAAGCTGAAGCTCGATCGGAACGCGGGGATGCGCCCGCTGCCGCTCACCGACCCCGAGGGAGCGCCGTTCACCTACACGCTCCCCGATCTCGTCCTCAGGGGCCTGCGTCACATCGACAGACGATGCAGCGGGGAGGTGGTCATGGACGAGGTCGTTACCTCCGACCATCAAGCAGGCCAGCGCTTCCTCGTCAACTCGCTGATGGAGGAGGCGATCCGCTCGAGTCAGCTGGAGGGTGCGACGACGTCGCGCAGCGCTGCAAAGGAGCTGCTGCGCAGCGGCCGGGAGCCTCGGGATCGCAGCGAGCGGATGATCCTCAACAACTACCGCGCGCTGCAGTTCATGCGGCACGACATGGGCGGCGCTCTCACCCCGGAGTCGGTGCTGGAGCTGCATCGCATCGTCACCGAGGGCACGCTCGGCGATCCAAGCTCAGCCGGGCGGCTGCAGCGGCCCGGCGACGAGCGCGTCGCGGTCTACGATCGCGACGAGGACCGGCCGATCCACCGCCCACCTCCGGCCGAGCAGCTCCCCGAGCGCTTGCGGCTCCTCTGCAGGTTCGCCAACGAAGGCGAAGACAGCGAGCCCTTCGTTCACCCCGTCGTACGGGCGATCCTCCTGCACTTTTGGCTCGCCTACGACCACCCCTTCGAGGACGGCAACGGCCGCACCGCGCGGATCCTCTTCTACTGGTCGATGTCCGCCAGCGACTACTGGCTGGTCGAGTACCTCCCGATCTCGCCAATCCTCCGCGGGGCGCCGGCGAAGTACGCACGCGCCTTCCTGGAGACGGAGACGGACGAGCGAGACGCGACGTATTTCCTGGTCCATCAGATCCTCGTGATCGAGCGAGCCATCGAGGAGCTGTACCGGTATCTCGGCAGGAAGACGGCTGAGATACGTCGGGTCGAGGCGCTCGGCAAGCATGGCGGCGACTTCAATCGCAGGCAGATCGACCTCCTGTCCGACGCGCTGAGCCACCCAGGCCGAAGCTATTCGTTCGGCATGCACGCGCAGGTTCAGGGAGTAACGCACGAGACCGCGCGGTCCGATCTCTCCGGCCTGGTGGACCGTGGGTTGTTCAGTCGTCGAAGGGTGGGCCGTGAGTACATCTTCGAACCTGCCCCCGACCTACCGAAGCGCCTGAAAGAATCGCCGGCGTGAGCGACGACGCCTACGCCAGGGCCGGGGTCGACCAGGGGGCGGCGGACTCCGCCGTCGCCGGGCTGGTGCGGGCGCTGGGGGCGATCGAGCTCGGACGGCCCTCGCGGCAGGTGCCGCTGCCGGGCCACTACGCCAGCGTGATCCGGATCGACGAGCGAACCGGAATCGCGCTCTCCACCGACGGCGTCGGCACCAAGCTGCTGGTCGCCGAGCAGCTCGGCCGCTTCGACACGGTCGGCATCGACTGCGTGGCGATGAACGTCAACGACGTGATCTGCGTCGGCGCCGAGCCGCTGGCGATGCTCGACTACATCGCGATCGAGCGCGCCGACCCGGAGGTCTGCGAGCGGATCGGCGTCGGCCTGGCGCGCGGGGCCGAGCTGGCCGGGGTCGAGATCCCCGGCGGCGAGCTCGCCCAGCTCGGCGACATGGTGCGCGGCTTCGACGTCGCCGGCGCCTGCTTCGGCACGGTCGCGCTGGATGCGATCGTCGACGGCTCCGCCGTACGGCCCGGCGACCCGGTGATCGGCCTGCCCTCCTCCGGCATCCACTCCAACGGCTACACGCTCGCTCGCGCCACCCTCGACGGGCTCGCGCTCGGCGAGGACCCCGAAGGGCGGCTCGGCCGGTCGCTCGGCGACGTGCTGATCGAGCCGACCGAGATCTACGTCAAGCCGGTGCTGGAGCTGCTGCGCTCCAGTGTCGAGGTGCGCGGGCTCGCCCACATCACCTCGGGGGGCTCGGCAACCTGCTCCGCCTCGCCGCCGAGGTCGGCTACGAGATCGACGAGCCGCTGCCGGTGCCGCCGATCTTCGAGCTGATCCAGGAGCGTGGCGGCGTCGCCGACGAGGAGATGCACGACGTCTTCAACATGGGCTGCGGCTTCTGCTGCGTCGTCGCCCCCGGCGACGAGGAGGCCGCGGTCGAGTCGCTGCGGCGCCACTATCCCGAGGCGCAGCGGATCGGTCGTACGGTAGAAGGATCATCCGTACGACGTAGATGAGCTCCCGCCCCTCCAGCTCGATGATCGGAACGGTTCTCTCCGGGCGCTACCGGCTGGAGGCGAAGCTGGGGAGCGGCGGCATGTCGACCGTCTACCTGGCCCGCGACGATACGCTCGACCGCCCGGTCGCGGTCAAGGTGATGCACCGCGAGATGTCCGAGCAGGAGGACCAGCTGCAGCGCTTCCGCCAGGAGGCGCGCGCGGTGGCCAAGCTGACCCATCCCAACGTCGTCTCGGTGATCGACGCCGGCGAGGACGGCGGCTACCCCTACATCGTCTTCGAGTACGTCAAGGGCGAGACGCTGAAGCAGCGGATCGGCCGGGTCGGCGCGCTCGACACGCAGGAGGCGATCGCCTACGCGATCGAGGTCGGCCGCGGGCTCGGCGTCGCCCACGGGCGCAACATGGTCCACCGCGACATCAAGCCGCAGAACGTGCTGATCGACGAAGAGGGGCGCGCCAAGCTGACCGACTTCGGCATCTCCCGCCAGCTCGAACAGGACGGGATGACCGCCACCGGGCGGGTGCTCGGCACGACCGACTACGTCGCCCCCGAGCAGGCGATGGGCAGGCCGGTCGACCCGCGGTCGGACATCTACTCGCTCGGCGTCGTCCTCTACGAGATGCTGGTCGGCCAGGTCCCCTTCCACGCCGACAGCCAGGTCGGCGTGGCGATGAAACACGTCAACGAGGAGCTGCCCGACGTGCAGCGGCGGCGGCCGGAGGCCTCGGCCGCGGTGGCGCTGGTGGTCGAGCGGTCGACGGCGAAGAACCCCGCCGAGCGCTACCAGTCGATCGGCGAGATGATCGACGATCTCGAGACCGCGCTCGAGGTCGAGGCGGCGCGGGCGGGCTCGACCACCGGCGAGGCGACCAGCGTGCTCGACGCGCTGCCGCCGCCGAAGCGCAAGCTCTCCGGTCGCGGCCGCTGGTCCTGGGCGGCGATCGTCGCCCTGCTCCTGGTCGGCGGCGGGGCGCTGCTGGCGGTGCAGTTGATCTCCAGCGGGATCGGCGGCGGCGGAGCCGACCAGGGCAAGGGCGGCGACATAGCGATCTCGGGTGCAACCGATTACGACCCTCAGGGCGACGGCGAAGAGGTCGGCAGCAAGGTCGAACTCGCCACCGACGGCGACCCGACGGGAACCGCGTGGGAAACCGAGCACTACGACTCCGAAACCTTCGAAGGCACCAAGACGGGGCCCGACCCCGGGGTCGGCGTCTACGTCACCGCCGCCTCGCCGGCGACGCCGCAGAGGATGATCGTCCGCGGCCCCACCCCCGGCTGGGACGCCGAGGTCTTCGCCGCCCCGGCGGGCCCCCCCTCCGAGCTGTCCGGCTGGGGCGAGCCCGTGGGCGAAGCGAGCGAAGCGGAGGAGACCCAGGAGATAGACCTCGACGTCAGCCAGCCCTCGACCTACTTCCTCCTCTGGTTCACCAAGTCCTCCGAAGCCCGCGACCAGGCGGGCCGCTACCAGATCGAGATCAGCGACATCAAGCTGCTGGGCTGAGTCAGAACTCGTGCGAGCGGGCCTCGGCGTGGCGCTCGATCGCCAGCTCGACCAGGCGGTCGCATAGGTCGGGGTAGGCGAGGCCGGTGGCCTCCCAGAGCTTCGCGTAGACGCTGGTCTCGGTGAAGCCGGGCATCGTGTTGATCTCGTTGACGAGCAGGCGGCCGTCGGCTTCGAGGAAGAAGTCGCAGCGGGCGAGGCCGGAGCAGCCACCCAGCTCGAAGGCGTCGACGGCCAGCTCCTGCAGCGACGTGGTCAGCTCGCCGGGGATCGGCGCCGGCACGGCCAGCTCCATGCCGCCGGCGCTGTACTTGGTCTCGTAGTCGTACCACTCGCCGTGGGCGATCACCTCCCCTGGCAACGAGGTCTTGGGGCGCTCGTTGCCGAGCACGGAGCACTCGATCTCACGACCCGGCGCATGCGCCTCGACGATCGCCCGAGGGTCGTGGCGCAGGGCGAGGTCGACGGCCGCATCGAGGCTCTCGCCGAGATCCTCGACCTTGCTGATGCCGACGCTGGAGCCGAGCCGCGAGGGCTTGACCCAGAGCGGCAGCCCCATCGCCTCGCAGCGCTCGCGCCACCCCGCCTCGCCGACTGCAGCGAACTCGACCTGCGGCAGGCCGGCCTGGGCGAAGAGGCGCTTCAGCGTCAGCTTGTCCATGCAGACGGCCGAGGAGAGGACATCGGAGCCGACGTAGGGGACGTCGAGCCACTCGAGCACGCCCTGCACGCTGCCGTCCTCGCCGAAGGGGCCGTGCAGGGCGGGGAAGGCAGCGTCGGCGCCAAACAGCCCGGCGGCCGGCGACAACTCGACCGGGGCGCCGCGAAAGCTCCAGCTCCCGTCGCGCCCGATCGTCACCAGCAGCGCCTCATGGCCGGCCTGCCGCAAGCCGCCCGCGACCGCCTCTCCCGAGCGCAGGGAGACGTCGTGCTCGGAGGAGCGGCCGCCGCAGAGCACCGCGACCTTCATTCGGCTTCCGCTTCGCTTTCCGGCGCGCGCTTGCCGACGACCAGCGTGACTTCGCTGCCCGGTTCGACTTCCGAGCCGGGGGCGGGAACTGGTCGGTTACCCGCCCCACCTGCTGGGGGACTTCGGTTTCCTGTTCCTGCACCGAGGGTCGCAGCCCGGCGTCGCGCACCGCTTCGACGGCCTCCGCCCGTTCCTTGCCGATCTCGTTCGGCACCCTCGCCTTCTGCTCGCCCTTGGAGACGACGATCGAGACGGCCGCGCCGCGGGGGAGCTCGGAGCCGGCGCTCGGCGACTGGCGGATCACCTCGCCCGCCGGCTTCGCGCTTTCTTCTTCTTCGACGCTCGGAGTCAGGCCGCGGCCGCGGATCTGCTGCACGGCGACTGACCGCTGGGTGCCCACGAGCACCGGGACCGTGGCCAGCTTCGCGCCCTTGGAGACTGTGAGGACGACAGCCGAGCCGCGCGTCGCGGTCGAGCCGCCGGAGGGATCGGAGCGGATCACCAAGCCGGCTTCGACCCGGTCGGAGTTGACCGTCTCCACCTGCGCTTCGAAGCCCGCTTCTTCCAGCCTCGCCACCGCTTCCTCCTGGCTCATGCCGGCCAGGCCGCCCGGCACGTCGGCGCTGCCGGGACCGGCGCTGACCGTCAGCCCTACCTTCGGCTTCGAGCAGAAGAAGCCAAGGAAGGCGCAGTCGAGCTCGGCCCCGCCCGCCGGTGGGTCCTGCTCGAGCACCGTGTTGACGGCCACTTCGCGCTGCACCCGGTCGACCTCGCCGACCTTGAACCCGTTCTGTTCCAGCAGGGCGATGGCGACGTTGAGCTGGTTGCCGGTCACGCCGGGGACGTCGGTGGTCGTGTCGCGGGTCAGGGCGAAGCCGAGGAAGACGCCGATCGCCACGGCGGCGGCGGCGAGAATCATCCAGAAACGACGCCGGCGCTTGCGCTCCTCCTCCTCGGGGTCTCCCTCGGCCGCCTCCGCATCCTCGGCGCCGACGACAGGCGACGGCAGCGCCACGAACGCCGCGGTGCCACCGTGCTCCCCGCCGGGGTCCCGGCCGGCCGCGTCGAGCGCGGCGATGAACGCCTCGGCGCTCTGGAAGCGCTGGCCGGGGTCCTTTTCGAGCGCTCGCATCGTCACCGCGTCGAGCGCGGGTGAGACCGCCGGGGCGATCGAGCTCGGTCGCTGCGGCGTGTGCGAGACCTGCTTCATCGCGATCGCCACGGCCGAGTCGGCCTCGAAGGGCACCCGCCCGGCGAGCGCCTCGTAGAGCATCACCCCGACCGAGTAGAGGTCGGAGACAGCGGTGACGGCCTGCCCCTGGGCCTGCTCGGGCGAGAGGTAGTGCGGGGTGCCCATCACCGAGCCCGCCTGGGTTATTTCCGAAGCGCCGGCGCGGGCGATGCCGAAGTCGGTGACGGTCGCCTTGCCCTCCTCGTCGACGATCACGTTCTGTGGCTTGAGGTCGCGATGGACGACGCCGTGACGGTGGGCGAAGCCGGCCGCCTCGAGCACCTGGCGGATCAACCCGACCGCCTGCTCGGGCGCCAGCCCGCGGTCGATCATCTCCTTCAGCGAGCGCCCCTCGAGCAGCTGCATCGCGATGTAGTAGGTGCCGTCGACATCGCCGCGGTCGTAGACGGCGACGATGTTCGGGTGCGAGAGGCCGGCGGCCGCCTCCGCCTCGCGGCGGAAGCGTTCGACGAATTCGCGGTCCTGGGCGAAGCGGCGGTGCAAGACCTTGAGCGCCACTTGGCGTTGCAGGTGCGAGTCCTCGGCCAGCCAGACGTCCGCCATGCCACCCGAGCCGATCCGGCGCAGCAGCCGGTAACGCGCGTCGATCGTGCTTCCCTCGCCGACTTCAGGCGACACTGTCAGCTCCCTTCGTTGTTGAGGATCGTTTCGGCCACTTCGCGGAAGATCGGTGCGGCGACGTCGCCGCCGAAGGCCGTCGTGCACTCGACCGTCGCGGCGATCGCGATCTGGGGGTCGTCGGCCGGCGCAAAGCCGATGAACCATGCCTGGTTCTCTTCGCTGCCGCCGCCACAGGAGTCGTTGAAGGGCGTTTCCGCCGTGCCGGTCTTGCCGGCGACGGCGACACCCGGGATCGCCGCGTTGGTGCCGGTGCCTTCGTTGACCACCCCTTCCATCGCGGTCGTCAGCTCGGCCGCCGTCTGCTCGTCGATCGGCTGGCTGTACTGCGAGGGGTCGAGGCGGTCGATTACGCGGCCGTCGGGGTCGACCACACGGCTCCAGATCTGCGGCTTCATCAGGCTGCCGCCGTTGGCGACCGCGGCGGCCACCTCGGCCATCTGCAGCGGCGTCACCGCCAGCCGCTCCTGACCGAAGGCGACGCGGGCGATGTCGACCGGGTCGCCCGAGCCGAGCAGCTCGCCCTCGCCGTAGATGCCGCTGCGGTAGACCTGGTCGTCGGGGAGGTCGATCGCCGGGGTCGAGCCGAAGCCGAAGGCGTCCATGTACTCGAACATCGTCTCGGTGCCGAGCTGCTCGCCGAGCTGGGCGAACCAGGTGTTGACCGAGTTGGTCAGCGCCGTGTCGAGGGAGATCGCGCCGAAGTCCTGGTTGAAGTCGTTGGAGAGCGGCTGCCCCTGGACTTCGATCGTGCCGGGGGCGTCGATCGTCGTTTCCGGCGTGATCGCGCCGCTGTCGAGGCCGGCGGCGGCGGTGACCACCTTGAAGGTCGAGCCGGGCGGGTAGAGGCCCTGGGTGGCGCGGTCGAGCAGCGGCGTTTCGAACGTGTTCCGGTTCAGCTCCGACAGCTCGAACGGGACCCGGTTGGGATCGTAGGGGGGGTTCGAGGCGAGCACCCGCACCCGGCCCGTGCTGGGCTCGATCGCGACCACCGCGCCGAAGCCGGCCGTTTCGGCTTCGAGGCCGGCGAGCGCCACCCGCTGCGCCTCGGGGTCGATGTTGGTGACGATGTCGTTGCCTTCCTGCTGCACTCCGCGCAGCTCGTCGAGGATCGAGCCGAACTCGGACCCCTCGCCGACCAGCTCGTCGTTGTGGAACTTCTCGAACTCGCTGTCGCCCTCGCGCACGAAGCTGTAGCCGATCGGGTGCCCGTACAGCGCCCCCTCCGGGTAGCGGCGCACGTAGCGGAGGTTGTCGCCGCTGCCCTTGGCGACCGAGCGTGCGAGCACGGTCCCGTCCGCCGCCAGGATCCGCCCCCGCTCGATCCGCTGCTGCTCCAGCAGGGGGCGCTTGTTGGCGGTCTTCTCCTTCAGCGCCTGCGCGTCGAAGACCGCCCAGTAGGACGTGAACCCGATCAGCACCGCGAAGAGGACGACGATCAGGCCGAAGAGCTTGACGATCTGCCGGTTCATCGGCTCAGCGGCCCTCCAGGGCGAAGGCGCCCCGCGGCGTCTCCGCCTCGCGCCGGGCGCGGTCGGAGATCAGCAGCAACAGGGCCAGGAGGACGAAGTTGGCGACGATCGAGCTGCCGCCGTAGCTGATGAAGGGCAGGGTGACGCCGGTCAGCGGGATCACCCGGGTGACGCCGCCGACTATGACGAAGGCCTGGATGGCGAAGACCGCGGTGAGGCCGGTGGCGAGCAGCTTCGAGAAGCCGTCGTCGGCGAGCAGCGCGATCTTGAAGCCCCGCGCGGCGATCAGCAGGTAGGTCAGGATCAAGCCGCAGGCGCCGAAGAGGCCGAGCTCGTTGACGATCAGCGAGTAGATCGTGTCGGTCTGCGCGGCCGGCAGCAGGGCGTCATTGGTGCCGGGGATCGTGATCAGCGCCTGGCCGAAGCCCTGGCCGAAGAGGCCGCCGTCTGCCTGGGCGAAGATCGATTGCAGGAGCTGGTAGCCACTCGCGGTCGGGTCCTGGTAGGGATCGAGCCAGATCTCGACCCGGTCGTGGACGTGCGGCACGGTCGAGGCGAAGAACCAGGCGCCGAGCAGGAACAGCACCATCCCGATCGCGACGAAGGAGAAGCGGCCGGTCGCCACGTAGAGCAGGGCGAGGAAGGCGGCGAAGAACATCAGCGAGCTGCCCAGGTCGCGGATGAAGACGAGCATGAACATCGACGCCCCCCAGACGACCAGCAGCGGGCCGAGGTGCTTGAGCGGCGGCAGGGTCACGCCGAGCACCCGGCGGGCGCCGACGATCAGCACCTCGCGGTGCTCGCGCAGGTAGCTGGCGAGGAAGACGACCAGGCAGATCTTCGAGAACTCGGCCGGCTGGAAGGCGAGCGGTCCGAGCTTCACCCCGAGGTAGGCGCCGTTGACCTGCTGGCCGATTCCCGGCAGGCGCGGCGCCAGCAGCAACAGCAGCCCGATCGCGGCGACCGTGTAGCGGTAGCGCTCGAGCACGTCGTAGTCGCGCAGGAAATGGATCGTCAAGGCGAAGAGGACGAGGCCGAGGACGAACCAGTTGGCCTGGTCGCGGGCGAGGCCCTCGTCGATCCTGTAGATCATCACCAGCCCGAAGGCGGTCAGCAGGGCGACCAGCGGGAAGAGGTAAGGGTCGGCCTTGGGGAGGCGCAGGCGCAGGTAGACGTGCGCCGCGAGGCAGACCGCGAGGAAGTAGGCGCCGTAGACGAGGCTGAGGTTGCCGAGGCGCGCGTTCTCCTGGGCGAAGACGGCGGCGAAGCCGGCGCTGAGCAGGAGCGCCACCGGGACGAGGGCGACGAGCTCGCGGTTCCTGGCGCTCGTCAAGGCACTCCCTGGCTGCTTTCGATGTCCTCGATCAGCGAGACCGCGTCGGTGCGCGAGCGGACGTCGTGGCCGGTGACGGCTTCGCGGCGCTTGCGCGGCAGCCCACCGGTCTGCACCGGGCTCGCGTAGCGCTCCTGGTAGAGCTTCAAGCCGAAGGGGAGCTCGTAGGGCAGGCCGCGATAGAGGGCCACGCGACCGCCGTCGTCGGTGCCGAGGAACCAGACCTGGCGGTTGCCGTACCAAGCGCCAAAGGCGAGCGCCGCGACGAGCGCGAGAGCGACCAGGGCCTTCGCCGCGGTTTGCAGCCTGCGGCCGCGGGGCTGCGCCGTGAGCCGCTCGCGGCGCTGCTGCGCGGCCGCGGCGGCGGCCCGGCGGCGCACCTCGGTCGTGGTCAGGCCGGCCTCCTCGGCTGCGGCTCCGACCAGGGTCGCGTCCTCGGGGCCCTCGCTGAGCGGCGCGGCGGCGTCGGCGAGGCGGAAGGCGAGGGCGGTGATGTTGTCCCGCCCACCGGCACCGTTGGCCCTGTCGACGAGGGCCCGCACCGCCTCTCGCATCGAGCCGGAGGAGGAGAGGACGTCGGCGATGTGCGCCTCGTCCACCATCGTCGTCAGGCCGTCGGAGCAGAGCAGGAAGACGTCGCCGGGTGCGGCGGGCACGGTCTGCAGGTCGACCTCGACCTCGGGTTCCGGGCCGAGCGCGCGGGTGATGATCGAGCGCTGGGGGTGTTCCTCGGCCTGGGCATCGGTGATCTGGCCCTTGCGCCGCATCTCCTCGACCAGCGAGTGGTCGCGGGTGAGCCGCTCGAGCTCGCCGCGGCGCAAGCGGTAGGCACGGCTGTCGCCGACATGGCCGATGCCGACCTCTTCCTTCTGCGCGTCGACGATCGCGGCGGTGATCGTCGTGCCCATGCCGGCCCGTGAGGGATCGGTGCGGGCCAGCTCGTGGATGCGCCGGTTGGCCGCTTCGATCGTCTCGCGCAGGAAGCGCTCGGGCGGCCCCTCGGGCAGGTCGCGGTCGAAGGCCTCGGCCGCGGTCTTGCGAGGCGACCTCGCCCGCCTGGGCGCCGCCCATGCCGTCGGCGACGACGAAGATCGGGGCGCGGACGAAGAGCGAGTCCTCGTTCGCGCTGCGCTGCCGGCCCGTGTCGGTGCGGAAGGCCTGGTCGTCTACGCGCAGCATCTACGCCCGCCTCGAACCTGAACTCGGTGTCGCCGATCCGCACCACGTCGCCGTCGATCAACTCGGCCTCGCCGTGCAGCGTGGCATCGTTGAGCAGGGTGCCGTTGGTCGAGCTCATGTCTTCGACGTAGGCATGACCCTCACGGGAGAAGATCCTCGCGTGCAGGCCGGAGGCGTAGCGGTCCTCGATCCGCAGGTCCGCCTCCTGCGAGCGGCCGATCGAGAGGCCGCCGATCAGGTCGTAGCGCTCGCCCTCGCGCAGGCCGCCGCCGCGCAGCGCCACCAGCCAGGCATCGCCGCCGGCTGCGGCGCCGTCGAAGGCGGGCAGCGGGTGGAAGCCCGTCGCGTCCGGCGCCGGCGCCACCGTGCCGCGCAGATCCTTCAGCGCGCTGCGCGCGATCCAGAGCAGGAACAGGTAGAGGACGGCGAGGAAGCCGAACTTGAGTGCGACGGAGATCGGGTCGTAGTCCACGCGCTCGGCACACTACGTCTAGCGCTCGATGTCGAACTGGAAGGTCGTCGTGCCCAGGGTGACCTGGTCCCCCGACGTCAGCCGGGTCGAGCCGACCCGGCGCCCGTTGACCTTGATCCCGTTGGTCGAGCCGAGGTCGGCGATCGTCCAATCGCCGCCGGGCGAGCGGCGCAGCTCGGCGTGATGGCGGGAGACGTTGGGGTCGCGCAGGACGCAGTCGGCGTCGCGCGAGCGGCCGATCGTCGCCCGCGGTCCCTCGAGCACGTAGCGGCGGTCGTCGACGATGACGACGGCGCGGGTCGACGACCTCGGCTCGGTGCGAGGGCCCCTCGTCCGCGGCCGGCGCGTCGCGCACGGCCGAGTAGACCATCGTGTGCCCCTCCTCGCCCTGGCTGGGCGGCTCGCCCTCGTGGGCAGGGGGCTTGACCAGCCGCGTCTGGATCCCGAACTCGCCGAGCCGCAGGCGCTCGTCGGTCTCGAAGGCGACGGTCGGGCGGGTCAGCAGATCGTAGCCGCGCCGTCGCGCGTGCTCCAGCAGGTAACCGGAGAGCTCCTGCTCGAGCGAGCGCTCGTAGCCTTCGAGCCGAGTGCGGTCCTTGCCGGAGAGGTAGACCGTGTACTCGTTGGGGACGTATACGCGCGCCACCCCGGCGGTCTTGTGGGCATCCATCTCCTTGGCCAGCTTGCGGGCGAGCTCGACCGGCTGCACCTCGGAGCTGAAGGCGCGGCTGAACACGCCCTCGACGAGGCCTTCGATCCGACTCTCGAGGCTGCGTAGGACGCTGATCGGGGAAATCCTCGAGATCTGTGCGGATCAAGGCTCCGTGGCCGACCGCGAGCCAGGTGCCGAACAGGGCGGCGGCGGCGAGAGCGCCGAGGCGAAGGCCGAGCGACGTGCGGCCGGTCGGGCAGGTCGTCGGCGAGGAGGTCGAGCGAGTCCTCGATCGCGCTGCCCAGCTCCTCCAGGGTGGGGCGATGCGAGGGGCGCGGCTGCAGCGCAGCGTCGATCGTGTCGGCGAGATCGCGCGGCAGGTCGGGGCGAAGGCGGCGCAGCGAGCGCGGCCGGCCGCCGATCGCCCGCGCGGTCGCGGCCGGGGTCGCGCGGCGGTTCGGGTTCTCGCCGCCCCAGCACTCGTAGAGGGTCAGGGCCAGCGAGTAGACGTCGGCCTCGGGGCCGGCGGCGTGTCCCTCGGCCTGCTCGGGAGACATGTAGGCGAGGGTGCCGACGACGTCTCCGGGCGCGGTCAGGGCGGCGGAGTCGGCGAGGCGGGCGACGCCGAAGTCCATCAGCTTGGCGCGGAACTCCCCCTCGGGCGCGACGACGACGTTCTGCGGCTTGATGTCGCGGTGGACGACGCCGCGCGAGTGAGCGTGGTCGAGGGCCTCGCAGAGGTCGGCGCCGATCTCGCCGATCTCGCGATCGCTGAGCGCTCCCTCCCGGCTCAGGCGGGCCAGGGTGGAGCCCTCGACCAGCTCGGTGACGAGCAGCGCGTTGCCGTCCTCCTCCCCCAGCTCGTAGAGGGTGACGATGCCGGGATGGTTGAGGCGCGCCGCCGCCTGGGCCTCGCGCAGCACGCGCCGCCCGGACTCGCCCCGCGACTCGATCGCCTTGACCGCGACGGTTCGCTCGAGGCGCCCGTCCCAGGCCTCGTAGACGACGCCGAAGCCGCCGCTGCCGATGCGGCGCTCGATCAGGAAGCGGTTGAGGACGAGGGAGCCGACCACTGCCCATGCGACTTCGCCACGATTCCGCTTCCTCCTGCGACATACTCCCCGCTACTTGGAGGATTCGCCCGCATCCCAGCCGGGGCGCCGACCGCGGCCCCCACGCCGTCCCGAACGGCAGCAGATCCTGCTGCGGCGGGCGCTCGCCCTCGGCGTAGGCCTGCTGATCCTGATCCTGATCGTGCTCGGCGTGCGCGGCTGCCTCGACGCACGCAAGCACCGTGACTTGAGCGACTACGCGCGCAACGTCACCCAGATCGTCGACGAGACCGACCAGACCAGCAACTCGTTCTTCGAAAAGCTCTCCGACCCGGGGAGCCTCTCGGTCACCGAGTTCGTCGCCGAGGTCAACGCGGATCGCAGCGCGATGGACAGCTACCTGGCGCGGGTCGACGCGCTCGACGCGCCAGGGGACATGGGGGACGCGCAGGGAACGCTGGAGCTGGTCTACGAGCTGCGCGGCAGCGCGATGACGGAGATCGCCGACAACATGAGCACCGCGCTGGGCGACGTCGGGGCGGAGAAAGCAACCGCGACGATCGCCAAGCAGATGGGCGTGCTGGCGGCGAGCGACGTGCTCTACTCCTCCGTGGTCCGGCCCGAAATAGACGCTGTGCTCGCCGACAACGGGATCGAGGGCGAGGACGTGCCGAAAAGCGTGTTCGTCCCGGACGGGACCGAGTGGCTCGACGAAAGCGCGATCGCAGACGCGCTCGGCGCGGTCACGGGATCGAGCAGCGCGTCGGTATCCGGCGTGCACGGCCTGGGCTCCTCGCGACCAGCGTCAACGGCACCGAACTGATCCCAGAAGGAAGCACCGCGGTGGTCGCGGAAGAAACGCCGGAAGTCGAAGTCCAGGTGCAGAACCAGGGCGAATCGACCGAGAACGGCGTCACGGTCTCGGTGACCGTGAGCGGCGGCACCACCCTGCAGCAGGACATCAGCAGCATCGAAGCGGGCGCGACGGAAACTGTGACGATCCCGCTCACGCCGGCGCCGAAAGGCGAAGTGACGCTTGAAGTCGAAGCGGAGCCGGTGCCCGGCGAGGAAGTCTCCGAAAACAACGAAGCGTCGTACACCGTCGTCTTTGAATGAGTAGGGCGGATGGTGGGGCTGCGCGGGAGCCTATGTTCGCTTCGCTGACGCTTCGCTCACGGATGCGGAGCCCCCTCCGGGGGCCCAGGATCTCTCAGTCGTGGCCGCTTCGCGAGGCTCCCGCGCAGCCCCACCATCCGCCCATTCCCATGCCAGCACGACTCCCCGACCGCTCAGGCTGCGTCATGGCAGTCTTCTCTAGATGCGCATCTCATTTCTTGGCCCAGCTGGAACGTTTACGGAAGATGCGCTGCGCGAGGCGCTGCCGGCCGGTGTGGAGATCGAGGCGTTGCGGACGCCTACGGTCCACGACGCGATCCTCGCGGTCGAGCGCGGCGAGGCGGAGCGGGCGCTGGTGCCGTTCGAGAACTCGATCGAGGGCTCCGTGCGCAGCACCCTCGACACGCTGGCCTTCGACACCGAGGCGGTGACGATCGTCGGCGAGCACGACTTCCGCGTCCACGCTCACCTGATCGCCCGCGAGGGGTCGAGCTGGAGCAGGTCGCGGCGATCCTCTCCCACCCGCAGCCGCTCGCCCAGTGCGCCGGATTCCTGCGCGAGAACCTGCCCGGGGTCGAACGGCGCAGCGTCAGCAGCACCGCCGAGGCGGTGCGCATGGTGGGCGAGTCGGTGCGGCCCTGGGCGGCAATCGGCGCTCGTGCGGCAGCCGAGCTCTACGGCTGCACGGTGCTGCGCGAAGGGATCGAGGACGAGGACGACAACGTCACCCGGTTCGTCTGGATCGCGCCCTCGGACGCCCAGCCGAGCGGCGACGGCCCTTGGCGGACCTCGCTGGTCTTCTCCGAGCTAGGTGCCGATCACCCGGGCGCTCTCGTCGACGCGCTGCGCGAGTTCTCCGAACGCGACGTCAACCTGTCGCGGATCGAGTCGCGGCCGCTGCGACAAGGCCTCGGCCGCTACATGTTCTTCGTCGATGCCGAAGGGGCGGCCGAGGAGCCGACTGTCTCAGAAGCCCTCGCGGCGCTTCGGGAGAAGGCCGAGTCGGTCCGCATCTTGGGCTCTTACCCAGTTGGTTAGGACGCCTGCGTAGAATTCCCGAGCAAGATGGCTCGTGTGCTGGTCTTGAACGCGACGTATGAGCCGATCAACGTCTGCACGTTGAGAAGGGCCGCTGTCCTGCTGCTGAAGGAAAAGGCCGAGCTGCTGGAGCGGCGCGAGGGAGCGATCCACTCCGAGCACATGACGCTGGAGCGGCCCGACGTGATCCGGCTGGTCAGTTACGTGAGGGTGCCGCGGGAAGCGCACCGGCGCAAGATCACGCGGCGGGCGGTGCTGGCCAGGGACTCATGGACCTGCCAGTACTGCGGCTCGACCAAGTCGGGCCTCACGGTAGACCACGTGATCCCGCGCAGCCGCGGCGGAAAGTCGGTCTGGGGCAACATCGTCGCCGCCTGCGCGAGCTGCAATCGGCGCAAGGGCAACCGCCTCCCCCACGAGATCCAGATGCACCCCAAGAAGTCGCCAAAGGCGCCGGGCCCCAGCATTTTCATCCAGGTAGCCAGCCCGAACATCCCGCCTGCTTGGCAGCAGTACTTACCGATAGCCGTCTAGAGCGGGCTGCTCTAGGAAAGCTCGTCTTGGGCCGGCGTATCGCCGTTGGTCGGCGCTGACTCGCCGGACTCGACCACGAGGGCGACGGCGCTGATCCGGTCGTCGTCCTTGATGTTCATCACCTTCACTCCTTGGGTGGGGCGGCCCATTCGCGAGATCCCGCTTGCCGAAGTCCGCTGCACCATCCCGTTCTGGGAGATGAACAGCAGCTCCTGGTGCTCGCGCACGATCAGGGCGCCGGCCAAGCCGCCCTTCTTCTCGGTCAGCTTCGCGGTGAGAACCCCTTTCGTGCCGCGGCCCTTGCGCGGGTACTCGGAGATCGAGGTGCGCTTGCCGTAGCCGTTCTCGGTGACGACGAAGAGCTCGGTGTCGTCGCGAGCGACGTCCATCGCCAGCACCCGGTTCGGATCGCCGTTGACCTTGGCGCTCACGTTCATCCCTTTCACGCCCGAGGTGTCGCGGCCCATCGGGCGCGCCTCGCCCTCCGAGAAGCGCACGGCGTGGGCCGACTTGGACACCATCAGGATGTCGTCCTCGCCCGAGGTCAGCCGCACCTGCACCAGCTCGTCCCCGTCGCGCACCTTGATCGCGATGATCCCGTCGGCGCGAATCGGCGTGTTGTAGGCGAGGAACTCGGTCTTCTTGAACTGGCCCTTGGCCGTGGCGAAGGCCAGGTACTTGTTCTCCTTGAAGTCCCGAGTCGGGATCACCGCCATCACCTTCTCGCCCTCGCGCAGCGGCAGCAGGTTGACGAGGGCGCTCCCTTTCGCCGTGCGCGAGCCCTCCGGCAGCTCGTAGACCTTGAGCCGGTAGACCTTTCCCTTGTTGGTGAAGAAGAGCAGGTAGTCGTGGGTCGAGCAGATATGGAGGTGGGCGATGTAGTCGTCCTCCTTCATGTTCATCCCCATCACGCCGACGCCGCCGCGATGCTGCTGGCGGTAGGTGGCGAGCGGCAGCCGCTTGACGTAGCCGGAGGCGGTCAGCGAGATCACCATCTGCTGGTCGGCGATCATGTCCTCGATCCCGACGTCGCCCTCGAAGTGGGCGATTTCGGTTCGCCGCTCGTCGCCGTAGGACTCGACGATCTCCGCCAGCTCCTCCTTGACCAGGCCCAGTACTTTCGCCTCGTCGCCGAGGATCGCGCGCAGCTCGCCGATCCGCTCCATCAGGTCGGCATGCTCGGCACGCACCTTGTCGGCCTCGAGCGCGGTCAGCCGCTGCAAGCGCATGTCGAGGATCGCCTGCGCCTGCTCGCGCGATAGCTCGAACTTCTCGATCAGGCCATCGCGGGCCTCGTCGGGGTCGGCCGAGGCGCGAATCAGCTTGATCACCGCGTCGAGGTTGTCGAGCGCGATCAGCAACCCTTCGAGGATGTGGGCGCGGGCCTCGGCGCGACGCAGTTCGTACTGGGTGCGCCGGGTGACGACCTCGCGCTGGTGCTGGACGTAGTACTCGACCAGCTCGCGCAACCCCAGAGTGCGCGGCACCCCGTCGACCAGCGCCACCATGTTGATGCCGAAGCTGGTCTGCATCCCGGTTTTCTTGTAGAGGTTGTTGAGCACGACCTTGGCCGGGTGGCCGCCGCGCTTCAGCTCGATCACCAGCCGCATCCCCGAGCGATCCGACTCGTCGCGCAAGTCGGAGATGCCCTCCAGCTTCTTGTCGCGGACGAGGTCGGCGATCTTCGTGATCAGGCCGTTGTCGCCACCCTTCTTGACCATGAAGGGCAGCTCGGTGACGACGATCGCGTCCTTGCCGCCCTTGAGCGGCTCGACGTGGGCGCGAGCCCGCACCTTGGCCGTGCCGCGGCCCGAGGTGTAGGCGTCGCGGATCCCCTCCAGGCTCATGATCCCGCCGCCGGGGAAGTCGGGGCCCTTGACGTGCTCCATCAGCCCGGCCAGGTCGATGCCGGGGTCGTCGATGTAGGCGTTGACGGCGCCCGCCACCTCGCGCAGGTTGTGCGGCGGGATGTTGGTTGCCATCCCGACGGCGATCCCCGACGCGCCGTTGACCAGCAAGTTCGGGAAGCGCGCCGGCAGGATCAGTGGCTCCTGGGTCGATTCGTCGTAGTTGGGCCCGAAGTCGACCGTGTCGGCGTCGATGTCGCGCAACAGCTCGGTCGCCAGGCGCCCGAGACGCGCCTCGGTGTACCGCATCGCGGCCGCTGGGTCGTCGTCGATCGAGCCGAAGTTGCCCTGGCCGTCGATCAGCGTGTAGCGCAGCGAGAACTCCTGCGCCATCCGCACCAGCGTGTCGTAGATCGCCGAGTCGCCGTGCGGGTGGTACTTGCCCATCACCTCGCCGACGATGAAGGCGCACTTACGGTAGGGCCGGGTCGGCTGCAGGCCGATGTCGTGCATCGCGTAGAGCACGCGGCGGTGCACCGGCTTGAGCCCGTCGCGGACGTCCGGCAGCGCCCGCCCGACGATTACGCTCATCGCGTAATCGAGGTAGGAGGAGCGCATCTCCTTCTCGAGCTCGCGCTCTTCGATCCTCCCCGTCAGCGCCTCCAGCGCCATCAGCCACCCACCTCACACATCGAGAAACTTCACGTCCTTCGCATTGCTCTCGATGAAGTCGCGGCGCGGCCCGACCTGATCGCCCATCAGCATCGAGAAGATCTGATCGGCGGCCGTCGCGTCGTCGAGGGTGACCCGAGCCAGGGTGCGGGTGGCGGGGTCCATCGTCGTCTCGCGCAGCTGATCGGCATTCATCTCGCCCAGGCCCTTGAAGCGGGTCAGCTGCACGCCGTGGCGGGCCAACTCGAGCACGGCGGGGCGCAGCGCTTGGAAGGAGAGCGCCTCGGCCGTGCGACCGCTGTAGCGAACCTCGAAAGGTGCCCGGCCGACCTGGTTCAGCAGCGCCGCGTGCACCTCGGCGAACTTGCGGTAATCGTGGTGCTCGAAGAGCTCGCGCGGCAGCCGATGGGTTCGCGCTAGGCCGCTCTTGCGTTCGATCGCCTTCACCGCCAGCCCCGCGTCGGAGTCCTCGAGCAGCTCGGTGTCGAAGGGGTTGGCCTCCGCTGCCTTGCCGCTCAGCACCTTGCGAGCGCCGGCCAGCGTCGCGACCTCCTCGTCGAGCAAGCTCGACTCCTCCAGGAAGCGGACCGTCTCGTGGCCGAACTCCGCCTGCAGCGAGGAGCCCCAGCCCTCGTACTCTTTCGCCCGGCGCGTGTAGCTCTGCCAGCGACTCTTGCTCAGCTTCGTCGCCTTGCCGCTCGCGTCGACGACCTCGATCTCCTCGAGCTTGTCGCGCAGCAGCAGCTCCTCCAGTTCGGACTCGCGCTCGAGGTACGTCTCCTGGTTGCCCTGCTTGACGCGGTAGAGCGGCGGTTTGGCGATGTAGACGTAGCCGGCGTCGATCAGCTCCGGCATCTGCCGGTAGAGGAAGGTGAGGACGAGGGTGCGGATGTGGGCGCCGTCGACGTCGGCGTCGGTCGCCATGACGATTTTGTGGTAGCGCGCGTCCTCGAGGTTGAACTCCTCGTGGACGCCGGTGCCGATCGCCGTGATCAAGGCCTGTACCTCGGTGTTGGCCAGCACCTTGTCGATCCGGCTCTTCTCGACGTTGATGATCTTGCCGCGCAGCGGCAGCACCGCCTGAGTCGAGCGGTCGCGAGCTTGCTTCGCCGAGCCGCCGGCCGAGTCGCCCTCGACGACGAAGATCTCGGCATCGCGTGGGTCCTTGACCGAGCAGTCCGCCAACTTCCCTGGCAAGGTCGAGTTCTCCAGCGCCGACTTGCGGCGGGTCAGGTCGCGTGCTTTGCGGGCGGCGTCGCGCGCGCGGGAGGCGTCGATCGTCTTGATGATGATCCGCCGCGCGTCGCCGGGGTTCTCCTCGAGGAACTCGGCCAGCTTGCGGTTGACCGTCTCCTCGACCAGGCCGCGGATCGGCGGGTTGCCGAGTTTGGTCTTGGTCTGGCCCTCGAACTGGGGATCGCGGAGCTTCACCGAGATCACCGCGGTCAAACCCTCTCGCACGTCCTCGCCGCCGAGGTTCCCGTCTTTCTCTTTGAGCAGGCCTTTGTTGCGCGCGTAGGCGTTCAGAGTGCGGGTGAGTGCGGCGCGAAAGCCAGATAGATGCGAGCCACCCTCGTGGGTGTTGATGTTGTTGGCAAAGCTGAAGATCGACTCCTGGTAGGAGGCGTTCCACTGCATCGCCACCTCGACCTGACCCTCCTCCTCCTCATTGTCGAAGAAGATCGTCTTGCGGTGCAGCGTGTCCTTGTTCTCGTTGAGGTGACGAACGAAGTCCTCGATCCCGCCCTCGTACTGAAAGGTGACGCTGTTGGTCTGGCCGCGCTCGTCGACGAGTTCGATCCTGAGGCCGCGGGTGAGAAAGGCGGTCTCGCGCAGCCGGTCGGCGAGGGTCTGGAAATCGAACTCGATCTCCTCGAAGATCTCCGAATCGGGCTGGAAGGTCAGCGTGGTGCCAGTCTCCTTCGCCGCCGCCCCTGCGGCCAGCGCCCCCTGCGGCTTGCCCCGCTCATAGTCCTGGCTCCAGACGTGGCCGTCGCGACTGATCTGCAGGTGCAGCTTCTCGGAGAGCGCGTTGACCACCGAGACCCCCACCCCGTGCAGGCCGCCGGAGACTTTGTAGCCGCCGCCGTCGCCGAACTTGCCGCCGGCGTGCAGCGTCGTCAGCACGACCTCCGCCGCCGGTCGTTTCTCCTTCTTCAGTTCTTCGACCGGGATCCCGCGACCGTCGTCGCTGACGGTGCAGCTGTCGTCGGGGTGAAGGACGACGCGGACTTCGCTGCAGTGCCCGGCGATCGCCTCGTCGACCGAGTTGTCCACCACCTCGTAGACGAGATGGTGGAGCCCGCGTGGGCCGGTCGAGCCGATGTACATGCCGGGCCGCTTGCGCACGGCCTCCAGGCCCTCGAGGACGGTGATGTCCTTGGCGCCGTAGGAGCCCTCTTTTTTCGCCTTGCCCCCATCGGCGTTCTCATTCGTCTTAGGCAACTGGTCCCTTCCGCGTCTCACAGAAAACCCCGACCGCCAGGCGCGCTTCGGGCGCGCGGTCGGGGCAGAATTCGAGTTGACATAAGGATACCAGTTCGGCCCCCCTGGAAAGCTGTCCGGCGATTAAGAAATCCCTGCAAAACACGGAAAAACGTCTAGTCTTTGCCGACTTCCGTGCGAAAGCGCAAACTGCGCGGTGCGTCCTCGCCGAGGCGCTCGCGCAAACCCGCCTGGAGCCGCTCCTGCATCAGGTCCAGCTCCTGCGCCCAAACCGGGTCCGAGCAGGCAACGGTCACCGTGCCGGCGCTTTCGGAGACCGGCTGCGCCGCCGCCGCGACGCGATCGCCGACGACCTCGGTCCAGACCGCCTGCACCGCCGCGAGGCGCGTCTTCGGAGCAGCGCGACCGAGTGCCGCGCGGAATGCCGACGAGGCGGGGCGAGGGGCGGGGCGGCGGCTCATGCGGCTGCCAGGTGGACGAGGTCATGCGGCATCCGCACGAGGCGCTCGCGGGCCAACGGCGGCACCGACTCCTCGGCTGCCGCCGTGATCAGCGCCTGGCCGCCATGCCCGAGTCGCTCTGCCAGGCGCTCGCGTCGCTGCGGGTCGAGCTCGCTCATCACGTCGTCGAGGAGGAGCAGCGGGGCGACCCCGCGGGCACCGAGCAGCGCCTCGCGCTCGGCGAAGAGAAGGGCCAGCAGGGCGGCGCGTTGCTGGCCCTGGGAGCCGTAGCGCCGCACCGACCTGCCGGCGAGGGAGATCTTCAGCTCGTCGAGGTGCGGGCCCCACGACGTGCGGCCGAGCCTCAGGTCGGCGGGGCGGCGCTCCCCCAGCCCGATGCGGATCTCCTCCGCCGAGCCGGTTGCCCGCGGCGCGTATTCGATCGCGCCTTCGGCGGGCAGCCCGAGGTCGGCGGCGGCGGCGGCAAACGGGTCCGCCAGCTCGGCGACCGCCTCCGCTCGCGACGCGATCAAGGCCTCGGCGGCCTCGGCCAGCGTCGCATCCCATACGTCCAGCCCCGCCGGGGCGCCTCCGGCGGCAGCCTGGGCGAGAAGCGCGTTGCGCTGAGCGAGTGCTTGGCCGTAGCGCTGGCGCAGTCCCGCGCGCGCGGGCCATCGCGCCGCGACGTAGCGATCGAGGTGAGCGCGGCGCTCCCCCGGCGGGCCCTTGACCAGCGTTAGGCGGTCGGGAGAGAAGACCGCCACCGGGGGGCGGTGGCGCGCAAGCTCGGCGGGGGGCGCGGCGCTGCCGTCGAGCAGATGGCGGCGGCCGTCGGTGCGGCTGACCGATGCGAGCAGGCGGTGCTCGACACCGTCCTCGTCGCGCACCGCGGCCTCCGCCCGGGCGAAGGAGGCGCCGAAGGGGATCAGCTCGCGCCGGTCCGCGGTCCGGAACGAGCGGCCGGTGAGGGCGAAGTAGAGCGCCTCGAGCAGATTCGTCTTGCCGGCGCCGTTCGGGCCGACCAAGCTGACGATCCCCGCGCCCAGCTCGACCCGCACGTCGTCCAGGCTGCGCAGGGGCCTCGCTTCGACGACGGCGACCGGCACCCGGCGGCCCCCGTTACACGTTGAGGCGGATCGGCATGACGAGGTAGCGGAAGTCTTCGTTGTCGACCGGCTGGAGGAGGCCGGGTCGCAGCGGCGAGATCAGTCGCAGCACCACCTCGTCCCCCTCGACGCTTTCGATGCCGTCGCGGAGGAAGTCCGGGTTGAACCCGATCTCCAGCGCCTCGCCCTCGAACGCCGCCGGGATCGTCTCTTCGGCATCGCCGACGTCGGGGGTCGAGGCCGAGACCTTCAGCTCCCCCGCGGCGAAGGAGAGGCGCAGCGGCGCGTTGCGTTGCGCCAGCTGACTCACCCGGCGGACGACCTCGAGGAATTCCGTTCGCGGCAGGCGCACGTCGTGCTCGTAGGACTCCGGCAGGAGCTGTCGAAAGTTGGGAAACTGCCCGTCGATCAGCCTCGTGTTGAGGAGGGTCGCCCCTGCCTTGAATACGGCCTGGGTGGGAAGCAGGCTGACCGCGACCTGGTCGAGCTCGTCGGCGGCGACCAGGCGGCCGAGCTCGCGCAGCGCCTTGGCGGGAATATTGGCCTCGAGCTCACCGCCGATCGCGCTCTCCAGCTCGGTTCGCTTGACGGCCAGCCGGTACGAGTCGGTCGCGACCATCGTCATCTCCTGCCCGCCGGCGGTGACCAGAACACCGGTCAGAACCGGGCGCATGTCGTCGCTCGATGCTGCGGGTGCGACCAGCTCGACCGTCGAGGCGAGCGCCGCCGCCGGAATCGCCAGCGGCTCGGGCTGCTCGGTGGGGAGGTTGGGGAAATCCTCGGCTGGCAGCACGCGGAGGTGAAAGTTGGAGCCGCCGCTGCGAATCTCCACGTCGCGCTCGGACTCGCGGAGCTCCATCTCGACGCTATCGCCGGAGAGCGAGCGGGCGAGCTCGGCCAGGAGCCGACCAGGGAGCAGGGTGGTTCCCTCGGCGGAGACCTCCGCCTCCAAAGCCGTGCGCAATCCCATCTCGCCATCGGTCGCGGCCAGCGTCACGCTGCCCTCGGAGGCGGTGAGCAGTATTCCGGACAGCGCCTGGGTCGCGGCGCGGGTAGAAACAGCTCGCGAGACGACCGAGAGCTTGGAAACGAACTCGTCGCGTTTGGTGGTCAGCTTCAAATGACTGGTGTCCTCTTGAGTTGGATTAGTGCTTGTGGAAACCGCGGAAACCATCGGGAATCGGCATGTTCATGGGATTTTCAGGCTGTGGAGATCTCTGTGCACAGGCTTGATTCTTACAGTGCCCTCGGCGGTCAGGCCGATCCGGCCGAGGGGCTGTGGAAAGAGGAGCGCAGCTCTTCGACTCGGCGGGCGAGGTCGTCGTCGCCCTCGAGCGTCGCCGCAGCCCGCCGTAGCGAGTTGAGGATCGTCGAGTGATCGCGGCCGCCGTATAGCCGCCCGATCTCGGGCAGCGAGAGGTCAGTCGCCTCGCGGGTGAGAAGGATCGCGACCTGCCTTGCCCGCAGCGGAGTGGCGGCACGACTGCCGCCGATGAGCTCGGCCCGGGAGATGCCGAAAGCGACGGCGACCTGCTGCTGGATCTCCTCGACGGGGGTTGGCTTGCCCTCGGCGCGGTTCGGGATCAGCTCGGCGATCAGCTCGGGGCTGAGCGGCTTGGCCGTGAGCGAGGCATGGGCGATCACCTTGGTCAAGGCGCCGTGGAGGCGACGGACGTTGGCGTCGATGCGATGGGCGAGCTCGCCGAGCGCATCGCGGTCGTCGCCCTCGAGCCCCGCCTCGCGGGCGAGGTGCTGGAGGACGGCGAGGCGGGTGGGGAGATCGGGCCGCCCGATCGGGATCGTCAGGCCCCACTCGAAGCGGTCGCGCAGCCGCGTCGCCAGGGTCGATAGCTCGCTGGGCAGCCGATCGGCGGAGAGCACCAGCTGGCTGCCCCCCTCGTAGAGAGCGTTGAAGGTGTGGAAGAACTCCTCCTCGGTGTGCTGCTTTCCCTGCAGGAACTGGACATCGTCGACGAGCAGGACGTCGAGATCGCGGTAGCGGCTCTTGAACTGCTCCGCCCCGCTTGCCCGCAGCGCGCCGACGAACTCGTTGGTGAAGCCCTCGGCGGTCGTGTAGCGCACGCTGAGGCCGGGTGCATTGCAGCGCAGGTAGTTGGCGATCGCGCCGAGCAGATGCGTCTTCCCGAGCCCCGGCTGGCCGTGCAGGAAGAGCGGGTTGTAGGCCTCCGAGGGAGCCTCGGCGACGGCGAGCGCAGCGGCGTGGGCGACGCGGTTGCCCTCGCCGATCACGAAGCGCTCGAATGTGTAATTGGGGTTGAGCTCGACCGTCGGCGTGCGGCTCGCCTCGCGCCCCGGCGGCTCGCTCCCGGACTCGACGAAGGCCACGCCGTCGGTCCCCTCTGCGACGTCCGCGAGCGTTTCGCGCAGCAGAGCCGAGTAGCGTCGCTCGACCCACGGCCTGATCCCCTTCGGCGCCTCTAGGTAGAGCGTCGCGCCCTGCACGCCGACCGCCCGCAGCGGCTCCAGCCAGATCTTGAAGGTCGACTCCGGCACGGCCTTTCTCAGGCGCCGCTGGACGTCCCTCCAGAGGGCATCGAGATTCTGCTCAGCGAGGTCGTCGCGCACCGACGAGCGACCATAGCGACGCCACCACGACCGAAATCGCTTCGAGCCGCAAATGCCGGAAGAAAAGATTCCGGCTCGGATTCGCGCCGTCTTCCGAGCTCCGAGACGCGTCCGTATACTGCGACGGCCAATGAAGCGCACCTATCAGCCGAAGAGGCGAAAGCGGGCCAAGACCCATGGATTCCGGGCGAGGATGCGGACGCGTGGCGGACGCGCGATCCTGAAGCGACGGCGGGCCAAAGGCCGGAAGCGCCTCACTCCGGGATGACGGTCCCCACAGCCGGGTTCGAGTGATGGCGCCGAAGCGACGCCGCCTTTCACGCAGCGGCGAGTTCGACCGTGTCTACCGCGACGGCGCGTCGCACGCGACGCGCTACCTGGTGCTCTACAGCTTCCCTCGCAAAGAGGGAGAGACGCGCGACGTCAGGCTGGGAGTCTCGGTCAGTCGCAAACTCGGCGGCGCGGTCGATCGCAACAAGGTCAAGCGGACGCTCAGAGAGGCCTTCTGGGCGCTCTCGGAGCGGTTGCCGTCGCGGCACGACTTCGTCCTGGTCGCGCGACCGGAGATCGCCGAGCTGATCGAGCGGGAGGGCACCGACGGAGTCAGGGGCAGTCTCGAAGACGCCCTCGCGCACACCGACCCCGGGGAGCGTTCCACGTGAAACGGCTGCTGCTCGCGCCGATCGCTGCATATCGGCGCTGGGTCTCGCCGGGGATTCCGCGGCGCTGTCGGTACGAGCCGAGCTGCTCCGCGTACGCCGAGCAGTCGATCCGCCGCTTCGGCGCGATCCGCGGCCTGATCCTCGCTTCGTGGCGCCTTCTGCGCTGCAATCCCTTCAGCCACGGTGGGTTTGACCCGGTGCCCGACCGCTTCACCCTGCACGTCGGCCCGGTCGATCCGGCGGAGTACCACGGCGAGGCGCACACGTGATCCCCTTCGCCGGCATCCTGCAGCCGATCGAGGACATCGCCGAGGCGGCCCTCGACTTCTTCCACGACCAGGCCGGGTTGACCTGGGGGACGTCGATCATCGCCCTGACCGTGTTGGTGAGGGCCCTGCTGATCCCGCTCACCTACAAACAGATCAAAGGGATGCGGGCCCTGCAGGCGCTGCAGCCCCGGATCAAAGAGATCCAGACCAAATACAAGAACGACAAACAGCGCATGCAGCAGGAGATGATGCGCTTCTACCAGGAGAACAAAGTCAATCCGCTGGCCTCCTGTCTGCCCCTCATCCTGCAGCTGCCGATCTTCTTCGCCCTCTTCAGCCTCCTGCGCGGCGAGAGCTTCAAGCAGGACGTCGAATCGAGCGGGGGCGCCAGCTGGCTGTTCATCGAATCCGTGATCGAAAAGCCCCACGGCGCGGAAACGGTGGCGCTGATGGTCTTGTTCGCCGGCTCGATGGCGCTCTCCACCGTGGTGACCATGCGCTCGTCGCCGACCGCCGGCGGCAACCAGCAGTATCTGCTGATCGGGGTTTTCGCCCTGATGGGAGTCTTCTTCGTCCCGACCTTCCCGGCGGGCCTCAGCCTCTACTGGATCACGACCAACTTCTGGACCGTGCTGCAGGCCTACGCCGCAGCCAAGCTGATCCCGGCGCCTCAGATCACGACGCCGGAGGAGGCCGTCGCGGCGAAGCCGCCTCCGCCTCCGCCCAAGAAGAAGAAGCGACGGCGCTAGCCGCAGCTCGTCCCGGGCACGCGGGGGGCAGCCCCGAAGTGCCTATGTTCGCTTCGCTCACCATGTTGGACCGCTTCGCGGGGGATCACCTTGGCGGGGCCGCTTCGCGAGGCACTTGGGGGCCGCCCCCCGCGTGCCCGGGACCAACCGCCTCTCGCTGAGCTGAGGGATTGGGAAGCCTCCCGACGCCGCGGGCGGCGCAGCTGGAATAGGGTTGGGGGGTGACTGGGAATGGCGATTGGCCGCAGGAGCCCGCTGAGCGGGTTCGGGAGCTTGTCGAGGGGGTTCTGGACGAGCTTGACCTTGACGGTGAGGTTGAGATTCGAGAGGACGACGAGCGGATCGAGGCCGTGGTCACGGGCGAGGACGACTACGGGCTGCTGATCGGCAAACGGGGGCAGACGATCGACGCGCTGCAGCTGCTCTGCTTTCAGGCCGCCTTCCGCGGCATGCGCGACCGTAAGAGAGTCGTCCTCGACGCTTCCGGCTACCGAGAGCGCCGGCGAGAGGTGCTCACCGCCCGCGCCGATCGGGCCGCCGAGCAGGCGCTCGACGGCAGCGTCAGCGTCGAGATGGACCCGATGAGCGCCCAGGAACGACGCGTGGTGCACGAGCACCTCAAAGACCGCTCCGGGGTCGAGACGTTCAGCGAAGGGGACGAGCCACGGCGCTGCGTGGTCGTCGCCCCTTTGGTGGCTGAGTGAGGGGCTCCGGGTAGGGCCTCCACTTAACTTTTTCGGTGCCGCGCTTGTGGGGGTGGACGATGGCTGGTGACGAAAAAGTACAAGACGTTTCGGCCCTACCCGGAGCCCCTCTTTCCGAAGCGCAGCGGGCGACGATCACGCGCGTCCTTGAGCTGCTGGAGGAGGAGAGAGCTTCGGTCAGCTCGGTCACCCAGCCGCAGCGGGCTTGGCGGGTGCATGTCGCGGACAGCCTCACCGGACTAGAGGTGGAGGAGCTGAAAGCGGCTCGGCGGATCGCTGATATTGGCTCTGGAGCGGGGTTTCCGGGCCTTGTGCTGGCGGTCGCACTACCGAGCTCTCAGCTTGATTTGATCGAGTCGGTCGGGCGCAAGTGCGACTTCATCCAGCGCGCCATCGCCGCCGCCGGGATCGCCAACGCGACCGTGGTCAATGCCCGCTCGGAGGAGATCGCCGCGGGAGATCGCCGCGAGGCATTCGACGCGGTGACCGCGCGAGCGGTGGGCCGTCTCTCGACCCTGGCCGAGCTGGCCTCGCCCCTCCTGCGCGACGACGGCGTCCTCGTCGCCTGGAAGGGCAGGCGGGACGCCGACGAGGAGGAGCAGCTGGAACGCGCCGCGGAGCAGCTCGCCATGCAGCCCGAGCAGATCCTCGACGTCGGCGACCGAGCGGGCTCCCAGCATCGCCACCTGCACGTCGTGCGCAAGCTCGGCCCTACCCCCGACAACCTCCCCCGTCGCGCGGGCATGGCCAAGAAGCGCCCGCGCGGCTAGGTGGATGGGTGTCCCTCGAACCGGCGGATACTCAAAACGGCGCGCTAATTAGCGCGCCGTTTGTCGGGGCGAGGGACACCCATCCCACCCACTAGGGTGGCGGAGTCAATGGGCCTCGTCTACGCAGTCGCGAACCAGAAGGGCGGCGTCGGCAAGACGACGACCGCCGTCAACCTGGCCGCCTGCGTCTCCAGTGCCGGCTCCCAGACGCTGCTGGTCGACCTCGATCCGCAGTGCAATGCCACGGTGGCGCTGGGGGGAGACCGCGACGCGCACCCCTCCTCCTACGACTGCCTGATCGGCGAGGTCTCGGTGGCGGAGGCGGCACGACCGGCGGGCCCCGACAACCTCTGGCTCGTCCCCGCCAACCGCGACCTGGCGGGCGCCGCGGTCGAGCTGCCTCGCATCGAGGGCTCGGAAACGCGCCTGCGCGACCGGCTCGGCCCGGTGCGCGAGCGCTTCGCCTTCACGATGCTCGATTGCCCGCCCTCGCTGGGGCCGGTCAGCGTCAACGCGCTGGTCGCCTCCGACCGTGTGATCGTGCCGGTGCAGGCCGAGTACCTGGCCCTCGAGGGCCTGGTCCAGTTCCTCGACACGCTGGGGATGATCCGCCGCGAGCTCAACCCGGCACTGAACGTGTCGGGGCTGTTGATCACCATGCACGACGAGCGCACGCGCCTCGCCCGGGACGTGGAGCGGGAGCTGCGCGAGCATTTTCCCGAGATGGTCTTCGACACGGTCATACCGCGCAGCGTCAGGGTCGCCGAGGCGCCGAGCTACGGCCTGCCCGTGACCGAGCACGCTCCCTCCTCGCGCGGCGCCGGGGCCTACAAGGCGCTGGCCGAGGAGCTGACCGGTCGTGGCTAGCGGCCCGAAGCGCGGCATGGGCCGCGGGCTCGCCGCGATCCTTCCGGAGAGTGCCGCTGGCGAGGACGTCGGCGAGCTGCTCGAGCTGCCGGTCGGCCTGATCAAGCCGAATCCGAAGCAACCCCGCACCAACTTCGACCCCGAGGCGCTGGCCGGTCTCGCCAGCTCGATCGAGAGCAGCGGCGTCGTGCAGCCACTGCTCGTCCGCCCCCTCCACGACGGTGGCTACGAGTTGATCGCCGGAGAGCGCCGCTGGCGCGCTGCGCAGCAGGCGGGGCTGGAGAAGGTCCCGGCGATCGTCCGCGACTCCGAGCACGCCGAGCGCCTGCAGGTGGCGCTGATCGAGAACATGGTCCGCGAGGATCTCAACCCGGTCGAGGAGGCCCGCGCCTGCGCTGCCCTGGTCGAGGACCTCGGCCTCTCCAAAGAGGACCTGGCCCGCCGCATCGGCCGTAGCCGCCCGGCCGTGTCGAACCTGATCCGCCTGCTCGACCTTCCCGACGAGGCGCTGGAGCTGCTCGAGTCGGGCGAGCTCAGCGAGGGTCACGGCCGCGCCCTGCTCGGCGCTTCGGGCAACGACGTCCGCCGCCGCCTCGCCCGCGACGCCGCGAAGGGCGGCTGGTCGGTTCGCGAGACCGAGAACAGGGTTCGGCTGGCTGGCCAGCCAAAAAGCCGGAAGCGGAGTGGCTCGAAGATCGGCGCCGAGGAGGCGGCGGCGATGCGGGATGCAGCCGACCGGCTCGAGACGGCCCTGGGACACGAGGTGAGAGTGCGCCCGCGCGGCTCGGAGGTGGCGATCGAGATCCGCCTGGCCAACCTCGACGAGGCGCAAGCCCTGGCGCGCGAGCTGGGCCGCAAACGGGGTTGAGCACGCCCCGCGAGCGAGAGCCGGGCCGCTATCATCGCCCCGCCCCGGGCGATTAGCTCAGTTGGTTAGAGCGCGTCTCTGATAAGGACGAGGTCCCTGGTTCGAATCCAGGATCGCCCACTGCCGCGACCCCGCAGCCATCGCCCGGCGGAGCGGCCCAAAAGCCGTACTTATAATGGGCGATCCACCTCGGCGCGGAGCGAATTTCTTGCAGCAGATGCAGATTTACGGGGTCAGCTTCGACATGGTCGGCAAGCAGCCGATCGTCTTGCTGAAGACGGTTGACGGCAACCGCTTTCTGCCAATCTGGATCGGGCATCCCGAGGCGGCCGCGATCCTGATGAAGCTGCAAGGCGCTTCGACGCCGCGGCCGATGACCCACGACCTGCTCTCCGACATGCTCGAGCAGCTCGACGCCAAGTGCGAGCGCGTCTCCGTCACCGAGCTGCGCGACAACACCTTCTACGCCTCGATCACGGTCTCGATCGACGGGTCCGAGCTCGAGATCGACTCGCGTCCCTCCGACGCTCTGGCGCTCGCCGTGCGCGTCTCGGCGCCGATCTTCGCGGCCGAGGAGGTGATCGAGGAGTCGGCGATCGAGTTCGAGCACGAGGTCGAGGACACCGAGGAGGTCGTCGACAAATTCAAGGAGTTCCTCGACGAGGTCTCGCCCGACGACTTCGCCGAAGGGAACTCCTAGGCGGCGGCCGGCTCGAGCGCCAGCTCGAGGATGCGCTCGACCAGCTCCTCGAAGGTCATCCCCGCGGCCTCCGCCGCCTGGGGGAGGAGGCTGGTGTCGGTTAGGCCGGGGATCGCGTTCACCTCCAGCACCTGCGGCCCGTCTGCCGCGAGGATCAGGTCGACGCGGGAGAAGCCCGAGCAGCCGAGCGCTTCGTAGGCGCCGAGCGCGGCCCCGGTCACCGCGGCGACCTCCGCCTCGCCGAGCTCGGCTGGGCAGACGAAATCGGTGCGGCCGATCTCGTAGCGCGCCTCGAAGTCGTAGCGGTTGCCGCTGCTGGGAATCGCTTCGACGACCGGCAGCGCCTCGCCGCCGAGCACGCTGACCGCCAGCTCGCGCCCGTCGACGAAGCGCTCCAGCAGCACCCGGTCGTCGTAGCTGAAAGCGGAGACCAGTGCCTCTGGAACCTCGAACCAGCTCGCCGCGAACTTCACCCCCAGAGCCGAGCCGCCGCGACTGGGCTTGACCACCAGCGGGAAGCCGAGGCGCTCCTCCAGGCCGCTGAGCGCATCGGCGGCGCCGAGCTCGCGGAAGGCGGTCTCGTTGAAGGCGAACCAGTCCGGGGTCGGGAACCCCGCCGCTGCGCAGGTCGTGCTTGGCCCAGACCTTGTCCATGCAGCGCGCGCAGGCGGCGACGCCGGGGCCGGTGAAGGGGATGCCGAGGATCTCCAGCAGCTCCTGCACGGTGCCGTCCTCGCCGCCGAGTCCGTGCATGGCGACGAAGGCGACGTCGGGGCGCTCGCCTGTCAGCCGCTTGACCAGGTCCCCGCCCGCGTCGATCGGCACCGGCTCGTGCCCGAGGCGCTCCAGGGCGTCCTCCACGCGGGCGCCGGAACGCAGCGAGACGCCGCGCTCCAGCGACCGCCCGCCCTTCAGCACGGCGACCTTCAAGCCGACCCCTCTCCCGCCTTGCGGAAAGGGAGGACGTCGGCGTCGCCGCCGGTCTCCTCGGGAGCGGCTTGCGGCTCGGCCGCCGGAGCCTCCTCCTGCTCGCCTGTCAACGCGCCGTACAGCTCGACCTGCTCGCCGATCGCCTTGCCGATCCGTCGCACCCCCTCGCGGATCTCCTCGTCGCTGACGCCGGAGAAGTTGAGTCGCATCGAGCTACGGCCCCTGCTCTGGTCGACGTAGGCGGCCTGGCCGGGGACGAAGGCCACGTCCTCGCGCAGCGCCTTTGCCAGCAGGTCGCCGGTGTCGATGTAGTCGGGCAGGGTCGCCCAGATGAAGAGGCCGCCCTCGGGCTCGGTCCACGTCGCCTGGGCGGGGAAGTGCTCGCGCAGCGCGTCGACCATCGTGTCGCGGCGCCCGCGGTAGATCTCCACCAGGTCGTCGATGTACTCGCGCCAGCGTCCTTCGGCGAAGTACTCGCGCACGAAGTGCTGGGTGAGGGTCGAGGTGCAGAGATCGGAGGCCTGCTTGCCGAGGACGATCTTCTCCATCACCGGCGGCGGCGCCACCGCCCAGCCCAGGCGGATGCCCGGGGAGAGGATCTTCGAGAAGGTGCCGACGTAGATGACGAAGTCGCCGCCGTCGAGCTGGTAGAGCGGCGGTAGCGCCTCGCCGCCAAAGCGCAGCAGTCCGTAGGGGTTGTCCTCGACCAGCAGCAGCTCGCGCTGACGCGCCAGCTCGACCAGGCGGCGGCGGCGCTGCAGCGACATCGTCACCCCCGCCGGGTTCTGGAAGCTGGGCACCGAGTAGACGAATTTGGGGCGCCGGCCCTCGCCGTCCAGTCGCGCCAGCACCGCTTCCAGCTCCTCGATCCGCATCCCGTCCTCGTCGCAGTCGATCTGGACCGTCTCGGCCTGGTAGCTGCAGAAGACCGGCACCGCGCCGGGATAGGTCGGCGCCTCGCAGACGACGACATCGCCGGGATCGACGAGCGTCTTGCAGATCAGGTCGATCGCCTGTTGGCCGCCGGTGGTGACGATCACGTCGTCGGGGTCGGGCAGCATTCCCTCGGCGCCCATCACCTCGACGATGCAGTCGACGGTCTCGGCGAAGCCCTCGGTCGGCCCGTACTGAAGCGCCTCCGCCGTCGACTCCTGCGCGATCCGCGTCATCTGAGCGGCGAAGGTGCTGGCCGGGAAGGTCGAGGTGTCGGGCAGTCCGCCGGCAAGCGAGATCACCTCGGGCCGCGCCGTGATCGCCATCAGGTCGCGCATCGCCGAGGAGCGCATCACTCCGGTGCGTGCCGCGAAGAGCCCGGCGTAGCGCTCCAGATCGCGGGTGCGCGTGTGAGCGCGCCGCCGGTGGGGCGTCTCTTCCATCCCTGAAGTGTAGGTTTTCGACGTGAGCTTCCTCGAGGGAGCCGGGCTCGAGCTCGGCATCGGCATCGCGATCGGCATGCTCGCCGGGACCACCGGCACGCGTGGCGTCCGCCCGCGGCCGGATGACCCTGCTCGCCGCCGTGATCGGGCTCATCGTCGGGATCCTGCTCTCCGGCAGCGCCGATCTGAGCACTCCCCTCGGCGGGCTCTTCTGCCTGATCGGCGCCGCCCTCGGCTGCGTCGTGGTCAGCGACGTGGTCAGCGGCGCCGCCCGCCGCCGCGAGGGCCGGCGGCGCGGGTGCGCTGGGCTTCCTCGTGTCGCTCGCCGCCCTCGTCCTCGTCGCGGCCGCGTTGCTGCTCCCGGTCCTCACCCTGCTTGTTGCCCTCGCCCTGGTTTGGCTCGGCGCGGCGCGCCACCGCCGCGCCCAGCGCAAGCACGCTGGCCTGCGGGTTCTCCGCTAGCCGGCCGACCTTCATCATTCGCGGCAGCATGCCTGCGCGGAAGCTGGTCCTCACCTACGTCGATTCGCTGCGGACCGACATGCTCGAACGCGCCGTGCGCGAGGGTCGCGCCCCGACCTTCGGCGCCCTGCTCGAACGTGGGGTCCTGATTCCCGACTGCGTATCGAGCTTCCCATCGGTGACCCCGGTGGCCTGCGCGGAGATGGTCACCGGGGTCGGCTGCCGACCGGCACTGGATCAGCGGCATGAACTGGTTCCACCGGCTGGAGCAGCGCTACGTCGACTACGGCTCCTCGCTGGAGGCGACGCGGACCGTCGGGGTCTTCCGCGCCCTCTACGACCTCGTCTACAACATGAACCTCGCCCACCTCAGCCCCGAAGCGGAGACGCTCTTCGAGCGGCTCGACGACGCCGGCGTGCGGACCGCCTGCACGCCGTTCCTGATCTACCGCGGCCGCCACCGCCACCAGGTCTCGCTGGAGGGGTTGCTGCGCCGCGCCGTCGAGACGACTCGGCTCAAGTTCCGCCACCACACCTGGGGCCCGGCGGAGCTCTTCTACGGCGATCTCTACGCCAGCCGCGAGGTGCCGTGCAAGTCGACCTCGATCCCCGGCAGCCGCGACGGCTACGCGGCCTGCTGCGCCGCCGAGCTCGCCCGCGGAGACGGCTTCGACTTCCTCCTCTTCTCGCTGCCGGACAACGACAACTACTCGCACCGTCACGGCCCGGAGGCGACGGTCGAGTCGATCGCCAGGGCCGACGCCTGCTTCGCCGAGCTGGTCGAGGCGGCGGGCGGGATCGAGACGTTCCTCGCCGACCACGCCGTGATCCTCCTCGCCGACCACGCGCAGACGCCGGTCGAGCGCGGCCTGCCGCTGGCCGAGCTGCTCGGTCGCGAGTGGACGGTGCTGGCGCCGTCCGACGACCGGCCGGAGCGGGCGCAGCTCGCCGTCAGCCCGACCGGCCGCGCCGCCCACGTCTACCTGTTGCCCGGCGAGGGCGAGCGGGCCGATCCCGACCAGGTCGGGCGGCGGCTGGCGGAGACCGAAGGCGTCGACCTCGTCTGCCGGCTCGACGGCCGCAGTGCGACGGTCGAGCGAAAGGGGCAGCAGCTGCGCTTCCGTCCGGCGACACAGGGTCGCCGATCTGCGCGGCGGGCGCTGGGAGGTCGAGGGCGACCCGGCGGTGCTGGAGGCGTCGATCGAGCGCGGCCGGATCGACAGCGCCGAGTACCCGGACGCGCTCGCCCGCGTCTTCGCGGCCCTGACCGCTCCCCACGCCGGTGACTTCGTCGTCTCCCTCGCGCCCGGCTACGAGGCCGTCGACTGGGGTGGGGTCAGCCACGCCGGCGGCGGCAGCCACGGCTCCCTGCACGCCGGCGACTCGCTCGGACCGCTGCTCTTCGTCGGCTGTGGGCCAGACGACCCGGCCGAGCGCGAGCAGTGGGCCCTGCGCGACGTGGCGCCGGTCGTGCTCGAGCATTTCGGGATCAAGTGATGGAGAGGGCGCCGCGGGGATCGCCTCTGGGGAGCCTATGTTCGCTTCGCTGACGCTCCGCTCACCAATGTGGAGCCGCTTCGCGGCCGGGAGGTCACTCTGCGGTGCCCGCTTCGCGAGGCTCCCCAGAGGCGATCCCCGCGGCGCCGCCCCAATCGCTCTCCTTTTCTTGGCTCTCGTGCTGCTGGCTCCGGCCGCTGCGAGCGCAGCCGAGGTAAGCGAGTCGGAGGCAGTGCACGTCGCCAATCGCGATGCGAAGGTGGTCGAGCAGCGAGAGGAGAACGGTGGGCTGACCCACACCGCGACGCGGGTCGACGGCAACTGGGAGGTTGCCTACTTCGCCGCCGACGAGGAGGTGGCGCTCGTCGTCGTCGATCCCCGGAGTGGCGAGGTCCGCGAGTCGTGGACCGGCTATCAGGTGCTGTGGAAGATGGCCCGCGGCTACTCCGGCTCATTCGGCCACAAGCTCAACGCGCCCTACGTCTTCCTGCCGCTCTGCGCGCTCTTCCTGCTCGGCCTGGTCGACTGGCGCCGGCCCTGGCGGATCGCGACGCTCGACCTGCTGGTCCTGCTCGGCTTCGGCGTCTCGCACTTCTTCTTCAACCGGGCCGAGATCGGCGTCTCGGTGCCGCTGCAGTACCCGGTCCTGCTGTACCTGCTGGGCCGTGCGGCTGTGGATCGGCGTGCGCGGCCGCGGTGAGGGGCTCCGCCCGGTCTGGCCAGCAGCATGGCTGCTGGTCGCGCGCCCTCTTCCTGATGGGATTCCGGGTCGGACTCAACATGGCCGACTCGGGAGCGATCGACGTCGGCTACGCGGGCGTCGTCGGCGCCGACCGAATCGCCCACGGCGAGCCGCTCTACGGCAACTTCCCCGACGACGTCTCCCAGGGCGACACCTACGGCCCGGCCAACTACCTCGCCTACGTCCCCTTCGAGGCGATCTGGCCCTGGCAGGGCAGCTGGGACGACCTGCCGGCCGCCCACGGTGCCGCCGTCGCCTTCGACCTCGTCGCCTTCGCCCTGCTGATCTGGCTCGGCCTCCGCATCCGCCCAGGACCGCCAGGCCGCCTGCTCGCCGCCACCCTCGCCTTCGGCTGGGCCGCCTACCCGTACACCGCCTTCGCGCTCGAGTCCAACTCGAACGACACGCTCGTCGCTGCCCTCTTGCTGGCCGTCCTCGCGGTTCTCGCTCGTCCCGCAGCGAGGGGAGCGTTGGCGGCGCTGGCGACGATGACCAAGTTCGCCCCGATCGTCCTGGCCCCGCTGCTCGCCACCTACCGGGCGCGCGACCGCACCGTCGCCGTTTTCGCTCTGACCTTCGCCGCGACGATCGTCCTGCTGATGCTCTGGCCAGCGCTCGACCCGGGCCTCCACACCGTCTACGACCGCACGATCGCCTACCAGTCCAGCCGCGACTCCCCGTTCAGCATCTGGGGCCAGATCGACGGCCTCGAGCCCGTGCGGATGGCGATCCTTGCCGCAACTGGCGTTCTGGCGCTCGCTTCCGCCTTTGTTCCCAGGCGAAAGACGCTCGTCCAGGTAGCGGCTCTAGGAGCAGCCCTGCTGATCTCCCTCCAGCTGACCGCCCAGCACTGGTTCTACCTCTACATAGTCTGGTTCTACCCCCTGCTCTTGGTGGCAATGGCGTCCCTGGAGGAGTGGGGAGAGGGGTCGGGGGTCAGCCGGCAGGAGCGGGCACCATGATCTGCTCGATCGAGGTAGCCAGCCCATCGGAGCCGACCTCGACGACGGCGCCCATGACCCAGACGTCCTCCTCGGCGGTCTCGAACCTGACCGGCATCTGAGTCGTCATCGTCTCCAGCACCTGCGCCGGCTTGACCCCGAGGACGCTGGTCCGCGAGCCGGTCATGCCGACGTCGGAGATGAAGGCGGTGCCCCCCGGCAGTACCCGCGCGTCCGCGGTGGGGACGTGCGTGTGGGTGCCGAAGACCGCGGCGACCCGCCCGTCGAGGTGCCAGCCGATTGCGACCTTCTCGCTGCTCACTTCGGCGTGGAAGTCGACCACGACGCAGTCGGCCTCGATCCGCTCGAGGATGCTGTCGACCTCGTGGAACGGCAGCCGCGCGACCTGCAGGCCGATCGCGCCGCTGAGGTTGATCACGCCCACCCGTGCCCCGGCTGCCTCGACCAAGAGATGCCCCTTGCCGGGGTTGGCGTGGGGGTAGTTGGCGGGCCGGATCACCCGCTCGGCGCGGTCGAGGTACTCGTAGGCCTCGCGGTGGCGGTAGACGTGGTTGCCCGTGGTGATCACGTCGCAGCCGGCGTCGAAAAGCGCGTCCGCGGTCTTCTCGGTGATGCCCATCCCGCCGGCCGAGTTCTCGCCGTTGACGATCGTCAGGTCGGGTCGGTAGCGCTCGCGCAGCTGGGGCATCGCCGCCTTCAGGCCGCGCCTGCCCGGCCCGCCGACCACATCGCCGATGAAGAGGACCTTCACGCCCACGACCCTATCCGCTGCCGGCCCGGCGAATGCTCAGGTGCCGTTGCGTCCGAGCCCCTGCTCGATCTGCTCCAGGGCCGAGTCGAACTCGGCCACCCACGCGTCCGTCTCCTTGGCGATCGCGCCGTCGACGTCGGCCACCAGCTTGCGCGCCAGCTGGATCGGCTCCACGAGCTGGTCGTCGCTCGGCGGCGATTCGGCGGCGGCCCGTAGCTCCTGCCACTCGTATTCGAAGTCGTGCCGCAGGGCTCCCACGCGCTGGGCGGTCAGCATGAACCTCATCCACCCGGAGGAGAAGCCGAAATAGCGGTCGAGGCCGATCAGGGCGGCGGCGACGGCCAGCGCGACGGTTGCCCAGGCGGGGGCGATGTCCGGAACCCCTTCGTCCCGGTAGAGCTCGGAGATCAGCGGCAGGATCGCCGCGACCGCTCCCAGGCAGATCGAGCCCACCCGCAGCGTCTGCCCCCAGATCCGCTTGGAGCGGCGTTCCACCGTGTACCAGTCCTCGGATGCGGTGGCGTAGCCGACGGCGTGGTCGTACAGGGTCGAGAGCGACGCGGACCGCGAGTCGGACGACCAGTCCAACTCGGCCAGCTTCGATTGCTGAATGTCATCCCCCACCGCGCCGGGCATTCTGTCGGTTTGTGAGAAAAAAAGTCGTCTAGACCGAGGAGAAGCGCCGCAGCGCGAGGCGGGCGATCGCGCCGTAGGCGGCGATCAGGACGGCGAGGTGCAGCAGCGGCCGGCCGATGCCAGGGCCGGCCGAGTCGAGCGCAGCGGTCATCGCCTGCAACGCCGGCTTGAACGGGAAGAGGGCGGTCAGGACTCGGATCGCGTCGTGGAGGGTGTCCCCGACGGCGCCGGCGGGGACGAGCGAGAGCAGCGCCACCGGCAGCGAGATCATGAAGGCGAGCAGCGAGACGGCGCGCACGTCGCGGGCCGCCGCCCCGAGCGCCGCCCCGGCCGCCCCGAGCGCCGCCCCGCCGGCGAGGATCGCGACCAGCCAGAGCCCGAAGCGGCCCCACTCGAGGCCGACGAAGATCTCCACTCCGGCCAGCATCAGCAGCGTCACGACCAGTCCCACCGCCACCCCCAGGCCGATCTTCTCGCCGAGCAGCGCGGAACGCGAGACGAGCCCGCCGGTGAGGCGCGGGAAGGTGTTCTCCTCGCGCTCCAGCGCCAGCGAGCCGGCGACCAGGAGCAGGGTGACGAAGGTCAGGGTCAGCGTCGCCGCGACGGCGACCGCGAACACGTCCAGCGGCGGCGCACGGCCGCTGACAGAGTGCTTGTCGACGGAGATCGGCTGCGCGAGCCGGTCGATCAGCGGTGCGGCGACGTCGAGGTTGTCGCGGGAGAGCGCGGTGAACCGCAGCACCCGATCGAGCTCGGCGCGCAGCTCCGCCGGGAGGGCCGATCGCAGCGTTCGCAGGATGCTCGTGCTGGCGCGCAGGCCGAGGATCTCGATCCTCTCGCCGAGCACGTCGAAGCTGCCGCCGTTGACGACGAGGTCGAGGTAGCGACCGCCTTCGCTGGCGATCTGCCTCGCGATCAGCAGGTTGGCCCGCGCCAGCAGGGCGGTGATGCGGTCGTCGACGATCTGGGCTTCGACCGGGTCCTCCCGGTTGACGATTACCTCTACCTCGGGCGTTTCCGGGCTCGGGGTAGAGAGCGAGTTGAGCCGATCGATCAGGTCGGCGGGCAGGATCAGCGCCGCCAGCGCGTCGCCGGAGCGGACCTTCGCGGCGGCTTCCTCGCGGCTCTCGACCTGGACGCACTCGACCTGCTTGCAGACCCGCTCGTCGACACCGACGGCTGGCAGCTTCGCGCCGCGGGCGGCGATCCTCGCTCCCGGCGGGATCTCGTTGAGGAACGCGACCCGCGGCTTGCCGGGGTCGCCGGAGATCGCGAACCCGATCAAGAGGGCGATCAGCACGGGATAGGCGACCAGCAGCGCAGCCTGCAGCGGCGAGCGGCGCAGGATCTGTAGGTCCTTGAGCAGCAGCCAGCGCATCGCCATCAGTGCCCGCGGTGCTGGAGGAAGGCGACGAAGGCGGTCTCGAAGTCGCTGCCAGCGGCCTCGGGGGTCTCGCCACGAACCGCCTCGCGCAGCTCCAGCGCGGAGCCGTCGAAGAGGCTCTCGCCGTCGGCGAGGACGAGGAGCCGCTGCCCGTAGCGCTCCGCCTCCTGGATGTCGTGGGTCGAGAAGATCACGGTCGTCCCGCCGCCGGCGAGGCCCGCGACGAACTCCCACAGCCGCGCCCGCTGGCGCGGGTCGAGCCCGACGCTGGGCTCGTCGAGCAGCAGCGCGACCGGCTGGGCGAGCAGGCCGATCGCGATGTTGATCCGCTGCTGGTTGCCGCCGGAGAGCCGCGCGACCTGGTCGCCGCGACGCTCGCGCAGCCCGGTCAGCTCGAGCATCTCCTCCACCGCCTCGCGCGGCCGCGCGTGCTTCTCCAGGCGGGCGAACAGCAAGAGGTTCTCCTCCACCGTCAGCCGCCGGTAGAGCGCCGCCTGTTGCGGCACCCAGCCCACGTCTCCGCTGGGTGAGGAAACCTCGCCGGCGTCGGGCTTGACCGCCCCGGCCAAGATCGAGAGCAGCGTCGTCTTCCCGGCCCCGTTCGGGCCGATGATCCCCACCAGCTCCCCCGGCTGAGCAGCGAAATCGACTCCCCGCAGGGCCTCACGCCCGTTGTAGCGCTTGACCAGCCCCCGTGCCTCCACGGCGGGAACGGTACTGCCCGCCCCTTGGGCCGATTGTTAGATGCGGCTTGTGCTCCCTAGAATCGCTCTCGATGCCTTTCCCGAGCACGCGTATGCGGCGGTTGCGCCGCACCGAGAGCTTGCGCGGCTTGGTGCGCGAGACCGAGCTGTCGCCGTCCCACCTGATCCAGCCCGTCTTCGTCGTCGCCGGCGAGAGCGTGCGTGAGGAGGTCGAGTCGATGCCCGGGATCGAGCGCTTCTCGATCTCCGAGCTGGTCGCGGAGGCGACCGAGGTGGCGACGGCGGGCATCGGCGCGATCCTTCTCTTCGGCGTTCCGGCGACGAAGGACGAGACCGGCTCCGGCGCCTACGACGACGAGGGCGTCGTGCAGATGGCGGTGCGGGCGCTGAAGGAGGCTCACCCGGAGCTGACCGTGATCACCGACGTGTGCCTGTGCGAGTACACCTCGCACGGGCACTGCGGCATCGTCCGCGACGGCGAGGTCGACAACGACCTCTCGGTCGAGCTGCTGGCGAAAACCGCGATCTCGCATGCCGAGGCCGGCGCCGACGCGGTCGCGCCGAGCGACATGATGGACGGCCGCGTGGCGGCGATCCGGCACCAGCTCGACGAGGAGGGCCACCCCGATACCCCGATCGTCGCCTACAGCGCCAAGTACGCCTCCGCCTTCTACGGGCCTTTTCGCGACGCCGCCGAGTCGGCGCCCGAGTTCGGCGACCGGCGCGGCTACCAGCTCGACCCGGCCAACGCGGCGGAGGCGGTGCGCGAGGCGAAGCTCGATCTCGACGAGGGGGCGGACATGCTGATGGTCAAGCCGGCGACCCCCTACCTCGACGTCGTGCGTCGGGTCAAGGACGAGACCGGCGCCCCGGTTGCCGCCTACCATGTCTCGGGCGAGTACTCGATGCTGAAGGCTGCCGCCGCCAACGGATGGATCGACGAGCGCCGGGCGGTGCTGGAGACGCTGACCTCGATCCGCCGCGCGGGCGCCGACGCGATCGTCACCTACTACGCAAAGGAGGCCGCGGCGTGGCTTCGGTGAAAACCCCCCAGTCGAAGGCGCGCGCACGTAAGGACGGCGCCGCGATCCCGCTCGACGAGACCGACAAGCGGCTGATGAACCTGCTCCAGTCGAGCTTCCCGCTCGACCCCGAGCCCTTCGCCCTGCTCGCCTCCGAGGCAGAGCTGGAGCTGGACGACCTGCTCGCCCGCACCCGCCGCCTGCTCGAGCAGCGGATCATCCGCGAGATCACCCCGATCTTCGACACGCGGGCGCTGGGCTACGAGTCGATGCTGGTCGCCGCCAAAGTCGACGCCGAGCACCCGCAGCGCGCCGCCGTCGCCGTCAACGCACACCCCGGCGTCTCGCACAACTACCTGCGCACGCACGACTTCAACCTCTGGTTCACGATCGCCGTCCCGCCCGACTCCGAGCTCGGCATGGACGGCACCTTGGCGGCGCTGATGGGCGAGACCGGCGCCGAGTCGATGCGCCAACTGCCGACCCTGACCCTGTTCAAGATCAACATGAACCTGGAGATGGAGAAGGGCACCGACGCGCTTGCGGCGGCGGTCGCGGCGGAGCCACCGCGCGAGCTCGAGCGCCAGCCCTACGACGAGGGCGACGTCGCCACGATCAAGGCGATGCAGGGGCCGATGGAGGCGGTCGAGCGCCCCTACGACGAGGCCGCGTCCGAGCTGGGGATCTCCACCGAGGAGCTGCTCGAGCGCCTGCGCGGGATGGTCGACCGCAAGCTGCTGCGGCGGGTCGCCGCGATCCTCTACCACCGCCGCGCCGGCTTCTCCGCCAACGGCATGGGCGTCTGGAGAGTGCCGGAGGGCGAGATCATGGAGACGGGCCGGCGGATGGCCTCCTTCCGCGGCATCTCCCACTGCTACCAGCGGCCGACCTACGAGGACTGGCCCTACAGCGTCTTCACGATGGCCCACGGCCGCTCGAAGGAGGAGTGCGACGCGATCCTCGACTCGATCGCCGAGGAGTGCGGGATGGGCGCGGAGGACCGCGCCACGCTCTACTCCTCGACCGAGTACAAGAAGATCCGCCTGCACTACTTCACCGACGATTACGCGCGGTGGGAAGCCGAACACGGATGATGCTCCCTCCGGTCGGCTCGGCGATTTGACCCGGTCCTCGGAGTTGTACGAGCGCGCCCTCCGCGTGCTGCCAGGCGGTGTCAATAGCCCGGTGCGGGCGATGCGGCAGATCGGCCGCGACCCGATCTTCGTCGAGCGCGGCGAGGGCTGCGAGCTGGTCGATGCCGACGGCAACCGCTACGTCGACTGGGTCTGCTCCTGGGGGCCGCTGATCCTCGGCCATGCCCACCCGGACGTCGTCGCGGCGGTCGCCGCCGCCGCGGCGCGGGGGACGAGCTATGGCGCCGCCACGGCCGCCGAGGTCGAGCTGGCCGAGGAGGTCGCCTCGCGCATTCCCGCGGTGGAGATGCTGCGGATGACCAGCTCCGGCACCGAGGCGGCGATGAGCGCCGTGCGGCTCGCCCGCGCCGTGACCGGGCGCGAGGTCGTCGTCAAGTTCGCCGGCGCCTACCACGGCCACTCCGACGGCCTGCTCGCCGACGCCGGCTCGGGGTCGGCGACGCTGGCGATCCCCGGCAGCCCGGGCGTGACCGCGGCGCAGGCGGCGGGAACGGTCGTCGTGCCCTGGAACGATCGCGATGCCGTAGCCCGCGCCCTCGAGGCCCACTCGGTCGCCGCCCTGCTCGCCGAGCCGCTGCCGGCAAACATGGGCGTCGTCCCGCCTGAGGACGGCTTCCTCGGGTTCCTGCGCGAGGCGACCCAGGACGCCGGCGCCCTGCTCGTCTTCGACGAGGTGATCAGCGGCTTCCGCGTCGACGCCGGCGGCGCGCAGCGGCTCTACGGGGTCGAGCCCGACCTCACCGTCCTCGGCAAGGTGCTCGGCGGCGGCCTCCCGGCTGCTGCCTACGGCGGCCCGGCGACGACGATGGAACGCGTCGCCCCCGCCGGCGACGTCTACCAGGCCGGCACCCTGTCGGGCAACCCGCTGGCCGTCGCGGCTGGCCTGGCGACGCTGCGCCGCCTCGACGATGTCGCCTACGCGCGGCTCGCAGAGCTGACCGAGAAGCTCGCGTCGGGTCTGACCGGCCTCGCCACCGACCGGCCGCTACGAGTCGCCTCGGTCCCGGGCCTGCTCACGCTCTTCTTCAGCGCCGAGCCGGTGGCCGACTTCGCCGCCGCCACGGCCTGCGATCTCGAGGCCCACGCACGCTTCTGCCGCGCGATGCTCAACCGGGGCATCTACCCGCCGCCCTCGCAGTTCGAGGCCTGGTTCGTCTCGCTCGCCCACGACGAGGCGGCGATCGACCGCACGCTGGAGGCAGCGGGGGGGTCGTTGGAAGAGGCTCTCGGGTGAGCGGCGCGACCGACCCAGCCGACGCACTCTCCCTGCTCGCGACGCAGCTGCGCGCCGAGGACACGCCGATCTCCCCTCACGTGATCGACCCACGCGAGGCACCCGACCTCGGCCTCCTCGTTGCCGTCGGTCCGCGCGCAGCGGCGGCTCCGGCCGAGTACGCGCTGGTCGTCGAGGCGGTGCGCGAGGGCTACCTCCTCCATTACGCCGAGCCGCGCCTCCTCGCCGGCCACGATCCCGATCTCGGCCTCCTCGCCGGCGACTACCTCTACGCGCTGGGGATCGAGCGCCTGGCCGCGCTGGGCGACGCCGAGGCGGTGCGCGGACTCGCCGACCTGATCGCCGCCTGCGCCCAGCTTCACAGCGAAGGCCGCGAGGACCTGCTGGCGGACCGCTGGCGGGAATCGGTCCGCGCCATCGCCGGCGCCTGATCTAGCGGACCGTGCAGTCGCGGATCAGCGTCTTCGAGACGTGCTTGCCGGAGGCGAAGCCGAAGTTGGCCCGGGCGAACGGGTAGACGGCGCCCGGGAAGCCCTCCGGCGCCGGGCAGCCGGCGCTGATGTAGCTGTGGCGCCGGCCCTGGTAGGTGTAGATCCGCCTCAGCTTCATGTCGAAGTGGGTCACGTAGGCCCACTTGCGCGCGGTCTTGGGCAGGGTCGTCTTGATCACCGTGCCGAAGGTGCCCTGCTTCTCGAGGACCTTGAAGGTGAGCACGAACGCCGATGGGGGTTTGCGCCCGTAGACCTGCGCCAGCAGCCGCCGGTGCCCGCCGGTCCTCTCCGCGTGGAAGACGAGCAGCGGTCCGTCGAAAGTGAACGGGTCCTGGTTGGCGAGGTGGACGCGCACCTGGACCTTGCCGCTGCCGACGATCGCCCCGCCGCAGATCCTGCGCGCGGCCTTTATCGTCGCCGGTTGGATGCTGCGGATCCTGCAGGTCGGCAGGCCGCGGTCGAACACCTTGCCGCCCTTGTTGATGCCGATCGAGATCGTGCGCAGCTGCGGTGGCGGGTCGACCCCTTCGGAGGATTTGAAGGAGCTGTCGATGCTGACCGCGACCGGCGCGACCCCGGTGCGGGGCAGCGCCCGCGGCGAGATCCGGCCGTCGAAGGCGACGATCACGTCTCCCTGCTGTTCGATCTCCGCCCGTGCGACCCCGGCAGCGCTCAGCGCCACGAGGAGCGCTACGGCGACCAGGCCCCCCCGGCGCACCTTAGACGAACCTCGAGGAGTCGATCCGGCACTCGTCGAAGCCGAAGCTGATCACCGTGTTGTTGGCTTTGTTGTTGTTCTTGTTCAGCTCGACGGCGAGCTTTTGCGCCTGGAACTTGTCCTTGGACTTGAGGGCGCTGCCGATCTGCTGCAGGAACGTCTTCTCCTTGCGCAGGTAGCCGATCCATTTCGTCAGCTTGGCGTTGTCGGCGACCGGGCGCGGGACCTTGTCGATCTGCGTCACGGCCTTGCCGAGAGCGGTGGATGCCCTGACGAAGCGCCTGCCGGCGGGCGCCAGGTCACCTTTCTGCACCTGGCCTTTGACCCCCTTGAGGATGCGCGAGTTGGCTTCCGTGTTGGCCTTGCAGATCGGCTCGACCTGCGCGACGTATTCCTCGCGGGTCAATTCGCCTTCGGCGGCGAGCGCGGCCGGGACCGCGACCAGCAGAGCCATGGCCAAAGCCAGGGCGAGTTTGGGCAGAGACGACGTCATTGCTGAGCTTCCCACTAGATCGATCCTCCTGTCTACGCTACCTGCCCGGCATCGGCGCGAAGCGGCCGGCCGGCTCCCCTGTTCGCAAACCCCTCGTAGAAAAATACACGGGTTCTCATCCCCGCTCCTCCTAACCCGCCCGCGAGCCGTGAAGATCGATCTCGGGCAGGATTTTCTCCAACGACTTCGGCAGCCACCAGACCCGGTCGCCGAGCAGCAGCATCAGCGCCGGCAGCAGCACGATCCGCACCACGGTCGCGTCGAGCAGGACCGCGACGGTCAGCCCCGTGCCCAGCTGGCTGACGCTGGCGATGCTGGCGCCGGCGAAGGCGACGAAGACGGCCATCATGATCGCCGCTGCGCCGGTGATGACGCCGGCCGTGCGGTCGAGGCCGAAGACGATCGCCTCCTCGTTGGAGGAGTTGTTCTCGTAGTGCTCCCGCATCCGCATCAAGAGGAACACCGCGTAGTCGATCGAGAGGCCGAAGATGATCCCGAAGATCCCCGCTGCGCCGATCGCGTCGACATAGGTGTGCCCCCCCAGCGGCCAGCCCTCGGGGACCTCGAAGAGCAGGGTCAGCACGCCGAAGGCGACGGCGACGGTGACCAGGTTGAGCGCCACCGCGATCGCCGCCAGGAGCAGCGCGCGCAGGATCACGACCAGGATCAGGAAGGTGGCGATCGTGATCACCCCGACCATGATCGGGATCCGCTCCGAGATCACGTCGGTGTAGTCGATCAGTTCGGCCGCTGCGCCGGTGACGCCGGTGGTGGCCCCGGTCGCCGCCGCCAGGCCGCCGGAGTCCTCTTTCAACCGTTCGTTCAGCGCGATCGAGCCGGGCGTGTTGAAGGTGTAGTGGGGGATCACCACCATCTGCGCAGCCTGGCCGCCGTTTTCGACGTCGACGACCCGGGAGACCCGCTCCCGTTCCTCCTCCGGGGCGCCCTGCAGGGCGGAGAGGACGAAGTAGCCGGAGTCGAAGATCCCGGGCGAGCTACGGCGCAGGCGGTCGACCTTGCGGTTGACGCGGTCGGCGCTGACCGAGACCTCGACGTGGCCCTGGCGCAGTTTCGTCTGCAACGGCCGCGAGCGTTGGAAGCCTTCGGCCAGCCGCTGTTCCAGCGTGTCGGCGCCACCGCGGAGACGGCCCAGGCCCTCGACCAGCTGCGAGGTGCCGCCTTCGAGTCGAGAGAGGCCGCCGGGCAGCCGCCCGGCGGCGGCGGCGAGCCGCTCTGCCCCATCCTGCAGTTTCCGGTTGCCCTCGGTCAGTCGCACCTCGCCGTCGTGCAGCCGTTGCGAGAGGTTGTGGAGCCGCTGCGCGCTGTTGCGCGCGATCGCGAGGCTTTCGACCAGGCGCTGCGCCTCGCGAGCGTCGCCGGCGAGGCTGGGGTCGCTCGTCGCCTTCTGCGCCAGCGTCGCGCGCAGCGATCGCGCCTGCTCGAGCGCCGTGTCGCGCACGCGGTTGAGGAGTTCGCTCGCGTTGCCTTCCAGCGAGAGCGCGCCCAGCTGCGCCTGCTGCTGGCCCTCGGTCAACTGCTTGGAGCCGTCGGCGAGCCGGTTCAGCGCCCCGACGGCTTTTTCGGCGCCGGAGGCGACACGGGCGATCCCTCCTTCGATCTGCGACGCGCCGTCGCCGGCCCGCCCGGTTCCGGTGGCGAGCAGGCCGGCGCCATAGCTGGCCTTCTCCAAGCCGGAGCGGAGCTGCTCGACACCGTCCGCGGCCCTGCCCAGTTTCTCGCCGAGCGTCGTCAGCTGTTCCGGATCGGCTTCGCCGCGGCCGGCGAGGAGATCGTTGCCGGTCTTCTGCAGCGGCTCCACCTGGCGTTCGATCTGGGCCGGGCCGATCACCGCCTGCACGCCCGGATCGGCGGCGATCCGCCGTTGCCAGCGGGTCAGCGCCGCGAGGCTGTCGGCTTCGGTGATCGGCCCCTTGTCGGAGACCGCGACGACCACGAAGGGCGCGTCCCAGCCGGGCCCGATCGCGTCGGCGATCAGTTCCGCTTCCTCTCGCGCGGGGTTGGAGGCGGGCAGCTGTTCGGCGCTCGGCGGACCCGTCTTCAGGGCGAGCGCCGGCACCGCCAGCAGCATCACTATGGCGCCGATCAGGACCGCTGCCAGCAGGGGCCGGCTGAGGGCGCGACGGACGAGCGCCATCACTCCCGCCCCGCCCCCGTCGCCGCCGAGCCGCCAGCGGTTGACGTTGTGGCCGATCAGGACGAGCAGCGCCGGTCCGACCAGGGCGGCGACGAGGACACTGATCCCGGTGACGACGATCGCCGTGCCCGCCAGCGAGAGGAGCAGCGTTCCCGGCATCACGAAGAGGGTCACGAGCATCGCCAGGAAGAGCGTCGAGCCGGCGAAGGCGGTGGTGCGCCCGGCGGTGCGGCGGGTCATCCGCGCTGCCTCCAGCGGCTCGGTTCCCGCCTCCAGCTCCTCGCGGAAGCGCGAGACCATCAGCAGCGCGTAGTCGACCCCCAGCGCCAAGCCCATCATCGCGCAGACCGTCAGGGCGAGGCCGTCGATCGTGACCCAGTCGGCGGCGATCGAGAGGATGCCGCGCGAGGCGATCACCGAGACCGCGCCGAAGGCGAGCGGGATCGCGGCGGCGACCGGCGAGCGGAAGACCAGCAGCAGGACGATCAGCAGGAAGGGGATCGCGATCATCTCGGCGACCTCGGTCGAGTGAACCGACTCGTCGAGGGTCGCCCGCGAGAGGCTGGCGAAGCCGGTCTGCGCCGCCCGCACCGGCGGCGAGGTCTGTTCTTCCAGCGTTTGGTTCAGATAGGGGACGGTGTCCCTGACGGCGTCGGCGGCGCTGACGTGGAAGTCGGCCAGGATCAGCGCCTTGCGGGGGGTGGGGCGAAGCCGGTCGACGCTGCCCTTGTCCCAGGGTGAGATCGTCGAGACGGCGGGGTCGGTGCGCAGCTCGCGGATCAGCGCCGGTCCCTGCCGGTCGAGCGCGGCCGGCGGGCCCTGAAGCAGGATCGCGAAGGGGGCGGTGTCGCCGAAGTAGCGCTGCACCAGCTCGCTTGCGCGACCCGACTCGGTGCCGGGGATGCTGAGCGAGGTCGGCCGCATCTTGTCCGCAACCCCCTGGCCGAGCACAGCGAGCACGGCGATCACGACTAGCGCCACCGCTAGCACGACCTTTGGGCGCCGCAGCGAGAGCGGCAACCGCCTCTCCTCCCGTCGGCGAGTAAACACGCCTGGCGCTTATACCAGCCCGCCCACCTCCGGCGCGCGAGTCGTTAATCCCTTGTACACAAAAGACCAGGCTGGGGGACCCTCGACGTCGGTTTCGTCGCCGAGCGAATAAACTCCCCGGTCCTTGCATCTGGCGGACATTGGCTGACGAGGCGAACAAGCGAAACGGAGCCGAGGTGAGCCCGGCGGAGCGGGCAAAGCCCGCGCCCCCCGGCTACTTCGAGGGCGAGTCGATGACTCGTCGTCGCGCCTTCACGGTTGCCGCCCAGGGCATCGGCGGCGTCGCCGGGGCCGCGATCGTGCTGCCGGCCGTCGGTTTCGCGGTGGCGCCGATCTTCCACCGCGGCAAGGAGCGCTGGGAGGCGGTCGGGCCGGTCGACGACTTCGCCCGCGACACCTACCGCCAGGTCGTCTTCACCGAAACCGAGGGAATCGGCGATGCCGGCAAGACGACCGCCTACGTGCGCAAGGGCTCGAAGCAGCTCGGCGAGGATCCCAACGCGATCGTCGCCGTCTCCAACCGTTGCGTCCACCTGGGCTGCCCGGTGCGCTTCGTCGAGGCGGCGGGCAATTTCATCTGCCCTTGTCACGGCGGCGTCTACGACTTCCAGGGCAAACGGATCGGCGGCCCCCCCGTCCGCCCCCTCGACCAGTTCCAGACCCGCATCCGCAACGGCCAGGTCGAGCTCGGGCCCCGCTTCAGCGTCACCTCGCAGCTGGAGCCGGTGCGCGCCCGCGACCCCGGCGAGTTCACCGGCGGCATCTGGGAATACCTCTACCCGCCCCGCCCGTCCACCTTCCCACCGCCGAGCGGTTGAGGCTTAGACGATGAAACTCGACTCGCTGATCCCCGCGCCACTGCGCAAACCGGCCAAGCCCGGTCAGGGCAACGGCGCCAAGGGTGCTGCCCCGGCCGACCTCAAGACCTCGCCGCCCGAGCGATCTTCCGACGCAGCGCGGCTCGGCGACCGTGCCAAGGAAGCCCCAGCCGACGTCCTCGCCTGGGTCGACCAGCGCACCGCGGCGAGTGGCTTTCTCACCGGGATGCTCTTCCGCAAGGTGCCGAAGGGGACCAACTGGTTCTACACGCTTGGCTCGGCGACGCTCTTCGCCTTCATCGTGCAGGCGATCACGGGGGTCTTCCTGGCGATGTTCTACACGCCGTCGACCACCCAGGCCTACGCCTCGATCGCCCACATCAACAACGACGTCTTCCTCGGCGCCTTCGTGCACGGGATGCACAAGTGGGGCTCGAGCGTGATGGTGATCCTGATCTTCCTCCACATGGGGCGCACCTTCTTCTTCGGTGCCTACAAGTATCCGCGGGAGCTCAACTGGGTGATCGGCGTCGTGCTGCTGATCCTGACGATGACGATGTCCTTCACCGGCTACCTGCTGCCCTTCGACCAGCGCTCCTTCTGGGCATCGGTCGTCGGCATCAACATCAACGGCACCGGCCCCGTGATCGGTCCTTACCTGAGTGACTTCCTGCGCGCCGGCCCCGAGCTGGGGGCGACGACGCTCTCGCGCTTCTACGCGATCCACATGCTGCTCCTGCCCGGCGCGATCATCGCCCTGATCGGCGCCCACCTCTACCTCGTGGTCAAGCTGGGCACCACGGCGCCACCCTGGCTGCGTGCCGAGAAGCCCAAGGCCGCCGCGCCGGCGGCCCAGTTGGACGCCAGCGCCAATGGGGCAGACCGATGATCCGCCTGGCCAAGCAGATCAAGGACGCAGGGAGCGTGGCGTGCTCTGCACGCGAGCGACCGAGGACGCCGATATGCGCCGGCCAGGGGGATCATCGATGAAGCCCGCCGACAAGCAGGCATACCTCGAGGAGTACGAGCTGCTGAAGAAGAAGGGCAAGCCCTTCTTCCCCTACGCGGTGATGAAGGACTCGGCGATGATGCTGATCGTCGCCGGCGTGGTCATCGCGATGTCGATCGTCCTCGGCGCCGAGCAGGGGCCGAAGGCCGACCCGACCTCGACCACCTACGTGCCGCGCCCCGAGTGGTACTTCTTCTTCCTCTTCGAGCTCCTGCGCGTGATCAAACCGCCGGAGCTGGTCCCGATCGCGACGATCGGCATCCCGACGATCTGCATGGTGCTACTCCTGCTCCTGCCCTTCTACGACCGCGGCCCGGAGCGCAACCCGGCGCGGCGCCCGATCGCCACCACGGCCGGCGTGCTGACCATCGTCGCGATGGCCTACCTGACCTTCCTCGGCGCCAACGCCGGCTCGCCGACCGAGATCGAGATGGAGGTGGCGCCGCAGTACGAGGCGGGCAAGGAGGTCGTCGCCGGCGCCGGCTGCCTCGCCTGTCACAACATCGGTGAGAACGGCAACCACGGCCCGGGCCCGGAGCTGACCCACATCGCCGAGCGGGTGCCGCGCGCGGCGATCATCCGCTCGGTGGAGATCGGGCCTGGCATCATGCCCTCCTATCGCGACCTTCCGCCGAAAAAGCTCAACGAGCTCGCCGATTTCCTCGCCTCCCTCGACTAACAGACCGTCCAGGGACTCCGCCCAGTTCGCGGGGCAGGTCAACCGCATGTTCGACCGCATCGCCGGTCGCTACGACCTGCTCAACTCGCTGATGACCGCCGGCCTTCACCACCGCTGGCGGGAGCGGGCGGCGGACCGGGCCGAGCTCGCCCCCGGGGACGCGGCCCTCGACGTCTGCTGCGGCACCGGAGACCTCAGCCTCGAGCTCGCCCGGCGCGTCTCGCCCGGCGGCCGCGTCGTCGGCTGCGATTTCTCCGAGCCGATGCTCGACCTGGCGCGAGAGAAGGCGACCGAGCGGGGCGCGGCGGCGGTGCGCTTCGAGTGGGCGGATGCCCTGCAGCTCCCCTATGACGACGGTCGCTTCGACGCGGTCACGGTCGGCTTCGGAGTTCGCAACTTCGCCGATCGGGACCAGGGCCTGCGCGAGATGTCGCGCGTGCTGCGGCAGGGGGGCCGGCTGGTCATCCTGGAGTTCACCGAGCCGCAACGACCGCCGTTCTCGACCTTCTACTCGCTCTGGTTCGACCGCATCGTGCCGGTGCTGGGCAGACTCACCTCCGAGCCCGAGGCCTACAGCTACCTGCCGGAGTCCGTCCACGACTTCCCGAGCCCACCCGCCCTCGCCGAGAAGATGGACGCCGCCGGGCTGGAGCGGATTCGGTGGACGGTGCTGGCTGGAGGGATCCTGACGATCCACAGCGGCGTCCGGGGGTGACCCGCCACTCGGCAGTGCCGCCGCCGGTCACGGCGGTGCTCGATGCCTCCAGTCGCTGGCTGCCGGCACGGCTGGGGAGGGTCGAGGAGGGGCTGCGCGAGCAGACCCGCGGCCACGGCGACGAGCTCGCCGCCGCGGCGGAGCTGACCCTGGAGGCGGGCGGCAAGCGACTGCGCCCGATGCTGGTCCTCCTCTGCGCCGGCGCAGAGGCCGGTGAGGAGGCAGTGCGCGCGGCGACGGCGATCGAGCTGGTCCACATGGCGACGCTGGTCCACGACGACGTGCTCGACGCCGCGCCGCTGCGGCGCGGCCGCCCCACGGTGGCCGCCACCTCGGGTCGAGAGCGGGCGACCGCGACCGGCGACCTGCTCTTCTCCCGTGCCTTCGCCCTGCTCGCCGAGGCCGGCGACCTGCGCGCTGTGGGGCTGCTCGCGACCGCCTCGACCGCGCTCGCCCGCGGCGAGCTGGCGCAGCGCCAGGACGCTTACGACACCTCGATTGCCGAGGGGCGCTACCTGGAGCGCTGCCGGCTCAAGACCGCGACGCTGTTCGAATGCGCCTGTCTGCTCGGCCGCGACGAGGAGGCCTTGGGCGCCTTCGGTGCCGCGATCGGCCTCGCCTTCCAGCTGCTCGACGACGTGCTGGACGTCTCCGGGCCGCCGGAGCGGACCGGCAAGGCCCGCGGCACCGACCTGCTCGACGGCACCGTGACTCTTCCACTGATCCTCGCCGCCGAGCGCGACCCGGAGATCCGCTCCGTCGACCTGCGGTCCCTCGACGCAGCAGTCGCTGCGTCCCTCTGCGACCGGATAGAGGCGAGCGGAGCGCTGCAGCTCGTCCGCTCGCGCGCGCTGGAGATGGTCGCCGAAGGCAAGCGCCGCCTCTCCTCGGCGGGCTTCGACGCCGAAGGGCGCAAGCTGCTGGACCTGGTCGCCGACGGCGTCGTCCAGCGCTATAGCTGACTAGCGAAAGTCGTCCGCCGTGATCAGGTCGTTCGCCAGCGCGGTCGAGAAAACCTCGGCGATTTCCCGCATGCTCTCCCGCTCGAGCTCCTCGAGCTCGGTGGCAAGCGCCTCGGCGCCGTCGTCGAGCGCCTCGTCGAAGGCGTCGATCTCGCGCTCGCCGTGGATGCCGTCGCAATGCCACTCGCACTCCGGGCAGCGCCGCCAGAGTCTCCAGTGCCCGCGTTTCGCCGTTTGCTCCCAGCGAGTCGGCTGCACCAGGCTCGAGCGGCACTCGGGGCAGACGTGAAGTCCGGTGTCGGCCTTCGTCCCTGTGCGGCTCGCATCGTTCATGCCCTGAATATCGAACACGCCAGAAGACGCTTTAATCCGCAGTTCCCAGCAAAGATCGCCAGAAAACCCCAGAACCGGGTAGTCGGCTGCCCAGAGCTCGATCTGATCCGATCGCGAGCGGCGCCCGTTACCATGGGTCGATGCTTGGAAACATCGGTCCCCTCGAGATCATCGTCGTGCTGGTCATCGCCCTGATCGTGTTCGGCCCGAAACGCCTGCCGGAGCTCGGTCGCTCGCTGGGCAGGGGCATTCGCGAGTTCCGCGGCTCGATCGGCGGCGATAACGACGACGAGCCGGACGAGCGGGCTTCGCGCCGTCACGAGATCGAGGCCAGCAGGCGCGAGGCCGCCGCAACCGAGGAGCCGGTCGCGCACAAGCGACCGTAGGCCCAAGGCCGGGTTCAGGGATGTCCCGCCGCATCGGGCCGGTCTCCCACGACGACCGCCTCAGCCTCGTAGAGCACCTCGACGAGCTGCGCACGCGCATCGTCGTCTGTGCGGCCGCCTTCGGCGTCGCGCTGGCGCTCTGCTTCTGGCAGAACCACCTGCTGCTGGAAATCGCCTCCGGGCCGCTGCCGGACGATCACAAGCAGCTGCTCACCTTCGGCGTCACCGAGCCGCTGACGACGACCCTGACCGTCGCCGTCTACGGCGCGCTCGTCCTCTCGCTGCCTGTGCTGCTCTACCAGGCCTACGCCTACGTCCTGCCGGCCTTCAGCGACACCGAGCGGCGGGTCGCCCTGCCGATCATGCTGATGGCCCCGGTGCTCTTCCTCGTCGGCGTCGCCTTCGCCTACTTCGTCGTGATGCCGGCGGCGGTCGAGTTCCTGCTCAACTTCAACGACAGCCAGTTCAACGTCCAGGTCCGCGCCCGCGACTACTACAGCTTCTTCTCGACCACGATGCTGGCCGGGGGCATCGTCTTCCAGATGCCGCTGGCGATCCTCGCGGTCACCCGGCTGGGCATCGTCAGCGTCGCCCAGCTCAGCGCCAACCGGCGCTACGCCTATCTGGCAATTGCCGTGCTGGCCGCCGCCCTGCCCGGAGTCGACCCGATCTCGATGCTGATCGAGATGGTGCCTCTGCTTGCTTTGTACGAGTTGAGTATCTTGCTTGCGCGGGCCTTCGGCAGGCCGAAGGCCCCGGGAGGCATGGCCAAACCCTCGACCCAGGAGCAATAGGGAGACGATGGCAAAGCAGGGCGGCGAGCGTCGGATGCTCTTCGACACGCAGGGGAAACGCAAGCACGTCATCCGTGTCGTCTACGCGATCCTCGCCCTGCTGATGGGCGCCAGCCTCTTCCTCGTCGTCGGGCCCTTCAACCTCGGCGAACTGGTCGGCAACTCGGGCAGCAGCAGCGCCAGCAAGGTCCTCGACGAACAGGCCGAACGGGTCGAACGGCGACTGGCCAAAGACCCCAACAACGAAGAGCTGCTGCTCGCGCTTACCCGGGCGCGGATCTCGTCCGGCAATGCCCAGATCGAAGTCGTCTCGGAAGGCGAAGTCCCCGCCGTCTCACCCGAAGCGCGGGCAGACTTCGAAGCCGCAGGGGAAACCTGGACGCGCTACCTGAAACAGGCGGGGGACGAACCGAGCCCGACGGGGGCGCAGCTAGTCGCTGGGACCTTCTTCAGGCTGGCGGAATCGGGGTCCGTCAGCTTCGCCGACCTCGAATCGAACCTCGAAAAAGCGGTCGAGGCGCAGCAGATCGCCGCCGTCGAGCAGCCCAGCGTCGGCTCGCTCAGCACGCTGGCGATCTACGAGTTCTTCAACGGCGACTTCGCCGCGGGCGACAAGGCCACCAAGCAGGCGGCCGCCAAAGCCCCCTCCAAGAGGGAAGCCAAGAGCATCGAAAAACAGCTGGACGAATACCGCCAGCGCGCCAACCAGTTCCAAAAGGGAGTTCAGCGGGCCGCCAAGCAGCGCCAGCAAGCCGGCAAGGAACAGTTCCAGAATCCCTTCGGCGGCCTGGGCGCGACGGGCGGCTCACTCGCCGAATAGCCGCGGAGGCGAGGCGCGCTGCGATGGGCCGTGAAGGATTCGAACCTTCGACCTTGAGATTAAGAGTCTCCTGCTCTACCAACTGAGCTAACGGCCCGGGGTCGGCAAGTATAGGAAGAGTGCGGCCCGGGCTCAGGGGCGGTCTGGGAACCGTTCAGGGCTTGGGATGGCAGGCTTTGAAGAAGCTGCCGTAGACGATGGTCCCGTCGGCGAAAGAGATGTAACCGCGCACCTGCAGGATGTAGTCCGAGCAGCGGGCGGAGACGTAGCTGTGCTCCACTCCGCCGGCGCGGTACCTGCGGCCGACGTCGACGTCGATGTAGGTCAGGGTGCCGGCGCCACCGGCTATCGGCGGGATGTCGAAGGCGGTGCGGTAGCCGTAGAGGCCCCGCCGGCGTTCGATCGGGGCGACGATGACGTAGGTCTCCGAGATCGGGAAAGGCGCGCGGGCATGGAGGATGGCAGTGGGGTCGCCGTCGACGCGCGGGCCGTTGAAGATGCTGAGCGGTACCTGCAAGCCGACCCGCCCGAAGCCCGCGAGCGGGACCGTCGCTCCGACGTTCCCGGTGCCGACGATCGCCCGGCCGCAGCGCCGCCGCGCTTGGCCGGTAGTAGCCCCCTCTAGCTTGGCCGGCTGGCAGACCGGCAGGCCGGCGGTGGTGAGGCGGCCATCGTGGTCGAATTCGGCCTCCAAGTGCTTCGCAGCCGGTGGCAGCGAGCCGTCGGTGGTGTCGATTTCGCCGTAGCCGCGGAACCGAATCGGGGCGAAGGCCCATTTCGGCAGAGCGCGCGGCTCGAAGCTGCCGTCCGCGTGGATGACCAGCTTCCCGACCTTGACCGTCGCAGCGCCGGCCGTCGCCGCGAGGAGGCAGACGCAGGCCGCGAGCAGCGCGCCCGTCGTCACCAACCACTTTCGCATCATCGCCCTCCTAAACACCCGGGTACCGACCAGGGTAGCGCTGGGGATGAGCCGCGAGCTACTTCTCTGCCTTGCAGGGGCGGAAGATGGTCCCCTGGACCGAGCTGCCGTCCTTGAAGGAGAATTCCCCTCTCGCCTGGAGGCGGCCGTCGGCGCAATGGGCGTTGGCGAAGCTGAGCGTCTTCCCTTTGTACTTCCATGTGCGGCCGATCTTCAGGTGGCCGGAGAGCGGCGAGCCATAGTCGTTGGCTATCCGCGGGAAGTCGGCGACGGTTTTGAAGCCGTAGCGCCCGTTGCTGATCTTCTGGATCTCGATCAGGACGACGTAGGTGGTCGGCCCCGGGTAGTCGAGGTGCGCATGGCCGAGGACCGAGGGGTTGCCGTGTATCTGCGGCCCGTTGAAGAGGGTCAGCGGCGAGGAGACTTCGATCGGCCGCTGTTCGGGCAGCTCGACCACAGCCGTGCCGAAGCCGGTGCCGACGATCGAGCCCGGGCAGAGCTTGCGAGCCTGCTTCGTCGTCGTCGCGACGAGCTTGTTCTGCGTGCATTTCGGCAAGCCGCGCGTCTCCACCGCGCCGTGCTTGTCGAATTCCAGGACCAGCCGCCGCAGCGGCGAGGGCCGCGTCCCGTCCGCAGTCTCGAACTTGGCCGAGCCGTGCAGCTTGATCGGCGCGTTCTCGTGCTTGGGCAGGGTGGTCGGCGAGAAGCCGCCGTTGGTGGTGACGATCAGGTTGCCGATCCGCAACTTGATCGCCTCCGCAGCGCCGGTGCCCAGCAAGACGACAGCCGCCGCCACGACGAGCGTCCTTAACAGAGTCTTCCGCATCTTGGCCCCCCTCCGTAGTCCCTGACCGCCAAACTAGCACGGTGGGACCGAGGAGGAGCAGGGGGGGGAGCGGGTTCGCGCGCGGCCGCGATTCGCGAGATGGCTCCGTGCTGCTCCGCCATCCCCGCCACGCGCTTGCCCTGACGCTCGCCGTCCTGACGGTCCTCGGCGTCCTCGGTGCGGGGGTGGAGGAGAAGCTCAGCCCGACCACCCTGGCGATCCCGGGCACCTCTTCGGACCGCGCCAACCGGATGCTGCGCGAGCACTTCGGCGACAGCGCGCCGTTCGTGATCCTCCTGCGCGGGCCGGCGAAGGAGCTCGACCGGCAGGGCCCAGCGCTGATCCGCGTCCTGCGGCGCGATCCGACCGTGACCACGCTTTCGCCCTGGGATCGCGGCTCGGTCCAGCGCCTGCGCCCCGACCCGACCCGCGCGATCGTCATCGCCGACTTCCACGTCGGCATCGACGAGGCCGTAAACGAGACGGTCCCCGAGCTGAACGAGGTCCTCGAGACGAGCATCCAGCCGCCAGTGCGGCAGACCCAGACCGGCTTCGCCACCCTCTCGCGCGCGATCCAAGACGACTCGATCGAGGCCACCGAGCGTGGCGAGCTGATCGCGATGCCGGTCCTCCTCCTCGTCCTCCTGCTCGTCTTCCGCTCGCCGATCGCGGCGGCGATCCCGCTCGTCTTCGGCGCTGCCACCGTGATCGCCTCGCGCGGCCTGCTCTCGCTCCTCACCAACTGGTTCAGCGTCGACGCCTTCGCCCTCGTCGTGTGCACGATGATGGGGCTGGCGCTCGGCGTCGACTACGCGCTGCTGATGGTCTCGCGCTTCCGCGAGGAGCTCGCCCGCGGCGTCGATCCGCTGCAGGCTGCCCGGGCGACGCGCCGCACCGCCGGGCGGACCACGGTCTTCGCCGGCAGCACGCTGATGCTCTCGATGCTGGTCGCGTTCTTCATCGTCCCCGGCTCGCTGCTCGGCTCGCTGGCGGCGACCCTGCTCTTCGTCGTCGCCCTCAGCGTGATCGTCGCGGTCGTCGCCGGCCCCGCCGTGCTGATTCTGCTCGGGCCCAATATCGACCGCTGGCGCATCGGCCCGGCTCCGGGAGCGAGCCGCTCGCGCCTGATGGCGATCGTCGCCGCTGCACTGCGCCGCCCGGCGCCGGTTGCGATCGCGATCGGCGCCGTCGTGCTCGTGCTGGCCGTGCCGGCACTGGCTTTGAAGACCGGACCCCCGAGCCAGGCTCAGCTCCCCCAGGACGATCCGATCAGGGAGGACTTCGAACTGATCGAGCGGGCGGTCGGCTCCGGCTACGACGCGCCGTTCGTGATCGTCGCCGCGACCGATCGCGGCACCGTCACCGAGCCGCGCCGGCTGGCGGCGCTGAGTCGCTGGCAGCACCGGATCGCCGCGCTGCCCGGCGTGCAGTCGGTGGTCGGGCCGGCGCAGGTCTCACGCGCCGTCGCGCCGCTGCGCCAGGCCGGTGCCCTGCTCGCCACCGGCGGCGAAACGGGTCCGCTGGCGCAATTCGGCCGCTTGGGCCGCAACCTCGGCCGGGCCGCGTCCGGAGTCGCCCAGCTGCGCGCCGGGATCTCGAAAGCCAGTTACGGCGCCGGCTTGCTGGCCGAGGGGTCCGGCAAGGCGGCCACCGGCGCGACCGCCCTCGCCTCTGGGCTGACGAAAGCCGGCGCCGGCAGCGAACGAGCGGTGAGCGCCCTGCGGACCTTCGCCGAGGGCACGCGCCGCCTCGCCGGCGCCCAGCACCGCGCCGCGCTCGCCGGCCTGAACGTCAAGTTCGCCCTGCAGAGCCTCGCCCCGAACCTGCGTCGCAACGCGCTGCGGCGCTCGCGGGCGCTGCAGCGCTCGCTCGAAGAGGAGGCGAACGTGACGCTGCCGCGGCTGCTGCCGGCGGCGCAGGAAGCCGACGCCCAGCTGAAGGCCGCTCTGGGACAGCTCGAAGCGATGACCGTCGGCAAATCCGACCCGGGCTACGCAGCGACGCTGGAGGCGGTCCGCAAAGCCGCCGCCGCGGTCGGCGGGACCGATCCGGTCAGCGGCACCCCGATCGCGGCGGGCTACGCGGGACTGCCGGCCGAACTGGCGGCCTTGCAGGCGAGGCTGGTCGAAGACGTGGGAGAAGCGAAGCAGGTAACCGATTGGCTGGTCTCGGGAATCGTCCTGATCAAGAGGCTCAGCTCCGGCGCGACTCAGCTCTCCGACGGGCTGCAGAAACTGGAGGGGGCCGGCAAAAAACTCGCCCACGGCTCTGCCCGCCTCGCCCGCGCCGCCGGCGGGCTCGAGGGCGGCGTCGCCCGCCTCGCGGCGGGTGCAGAGGCGCTCGCCGGCGGGCTTGCGCGCCTTCGCGGCGGTACCGAGGCGCTCGAGGAGAACCTCGCCCTCGGCTACGGGGCCTCCTACCCGCTGCAGTCCGGGCTGCGCCGGGCCACCGTGCAGGTGCTGACCAACGAGGCCACGCTGACGCGGCGAGCAAAGCGCCTGCGGCGCACCACCCCGGGCCTGTTCGACTCCGGCTTCTTCGTCCTCTCCGCCCTCGACGGCGCCCAGCCGCGGGTGCGCGAGCGCACCGCGACCGCGATCGACCTGGACGGCGGCGGTCAGGCGGCGGCGATCCTGGTCTTCCCCCGCTACGCCTTCAACTCGCCCGGCTCGATCGCGCTCAACAAGCGGCTCGAGGCCGAGGCCGCGGATTTGGGTCGCGAAGCGGGGCTCGACACCGGTGTCGCCGGCGGACCCGCCCAGCTCAACGACTACAGCCACGTCACCCGCGAGCGGATGCCGCTCGTCGTCGCCGCGATCACCCTCGCCACCTTCCTCGTCCTCGTCCTCGTCCTGCGGGCGCTGCCGCTGGCGGCGATCGCGGTCGGCCTCAACCTGCTCACGGTCGCGGTCGCCTTCGGCATCCTCACCCTGCTCTTCGAGCTGCCCGAGGGCTGGCCCCTGGGCGGCCGCACCTACGTCGACGCGGTTGGGGCGACGGCGATCTTCGGCGTCGTCTTCGGCCTCTCGATCGACTACGCCGTCTTCCTCCTGATGCGGATGAGGGAGCGCTACGACCGCGACGGCGACAACGCGGCGGCGATCGAGTTCGGGCTCGATCGGACGGCGCGGGTGATCACCGGTGCGGCGGCGATCATGATGGCCGTCTTCGTCGCCTTCGCCGGTGCGTCGATCGCCACCGTGAGCCAGCTCGGGGTGGGGCTGACGGTCGCGGTGCTGCTCGATGCGACCGTGGTTCGCATAGTGCTGCTTCCGGCGCTGATGCTGCTGATCGGGGACCGTGTCTGGTGGCTGCCGCGCCCATTGCAGCGAGTGCTGCCCCGGCTCAACGTCTAGCCCTGGAAACGGCGACGTTCTCGACGCGTTGACTTCGAGTTAAGGCACGCCTGCGCGCACGCGTGCCGAGTGGCGGCTCGGATACGATTCGGCGGCTTGTTTCTCCGGTACGGAGGCGGAGGAACTGCAAGCGACGATCCGTGGCTGCTAATTCCTTAGGCGAGGAGAAAAGCCCGGCGCAAGCCCGGGGGATCACCCCAGCGCGCGCGGCGGCTCTGGTCGGCCTCGTGGTCCTCGTCATCGCCCTCGCTGTAGTCCTCTTCGGCGGCAACGGCAGCTACAAGTACAAGTTCGTTTTCCAGAATGCCGCCCAGCTCGTCCCCGACAACCAGGTGCTGATCGGCGGCCAGCCGGTCGGCTCGGTGGAAAGCATCGGCCTCACCGACGACAACCTCGCCGAGATCGAGGTCAGCGTCGAACAGCAGCTGCACCAGGGGTCGACCGCGGTGATCCGCGCGACCTCGCTCTCCGGCGTGGCCAACCACTACATCTCGGTCAGCCCCGGGCCGAACAGCAACCCGGAGCTCGACGACGGCGCCACCCTCGGCCTCGGCCAGACCACGACCGAGGTCGACCTCGACCAGTTCCTCAACACCTTCCCGAACCCGGTGCGGCGGGCGCTCGGCGAGTTCATCCGCGGCCAGGCGGACATCGTCTCCGAACGCGGCAAGGAGGCGAACCAGACCTACAAGTACTTCGCCCCGGCACTGAACCGGACCGGTGCCTTCCTGGGCGAACTGAACGCCGATCAGAGGCTGTTCGAGCGCTTCGTCGTCAGCTCCAGCAAGCTCGCCACCGCGGTCGCCCAGCGCGGCAACGAGCTCTCCAGCGCGATCTCCAACGCCAGCACCGCGTTCGGCGCGATCGCCAGCCAGAACGAAGCCCTCGACCGGACGCTGCGCCTGCTGCCGCCGTTCATGCGCCAGAGCAACACGACCTTCGTCAACCTGCGCGCCGCCCTCGACGACCTCGACCCGCTGGTCGAAACGGCGAAGCCGGCGACGAAGAACCTGGCGTCGTTCCTGAGCGAACTGGGGCCGGTGCTCTCCAAAGCCGTGCCGGTGTTCAAGGACTTCCGCCTCAGCGTGCGCCGCAAGGGCTTCGCCAACGACACCGCCGAACTGCTCGGCTTCCTGCCGGCCGTGCAGGAGCGCGCCTCGAGGGCCTTCCCCCACTCCGCACAGGCGATCGAGGACTTCCAGCCCTCGCTCAACTTCGCCCGCTCCTACACGCCGGACATCTTCAACGGCTTCGGCAAGCTCGGGCAGATCACCGGCTATTACGACGGCAACGGACACTACGCCCGCGCCCAGCTGGCTCTCAACCTGTTCGAACGCGACAGCAGCGGTCAGCTCGACCCGATCTCACCGAGTCAGCAGTACGACGTCTTCGGCCCATCGGCGGACGCCCGCCGACCCTGCCCCGGGGGCGGTACCCAGCCGCCGCCTGACGGCTCCAGCCCCTTCACCGAGCCGCCCTTCGCCGGTTCCGGCGTCGGCTCATCGGAATGCGACCCGGCCGACGCGCCACCTGGACCATGAGGAAATTCCTGCTCGCAGCCGGCTTGATCGTCGCCATCGTGGTGGTGGTCGCGCTGCTCGCCGGAGGCGGCAACGGCAGCAGCGGCTACGTAGTCCGCGCGATCTTCGACAACGGCGGCTTCATGGTCAAGGGCGAGGAAGTGCGGATCGCCGGGGCCACCGTCGGCGAAATCGAGTCGGTCGGCGTGACGATGCCCGGCGAGATCGACAGCTACGAGGACGGCAAGCCACAGGCGGTCCCGGGCAAAGCGGTGATCGTGATGAAGATCGCCGATCCCGGTTTCCAGGACTTCCGCAGCGACGCCAGCTGCTTCATCCGTCCCCAGTCGCTGATCGGGGAGAAGTTCGTCGATTGCCAGCCGACGCTGCCGCGCGCTCCGGGCTCCGAGCCGGCGCCGGCGCTGAAGGAGATCCCCGAGGGGGAGCCGGGCGCCGGGCAGTACCTGCTGCCGTTCGAGAACAACAGCACCAGCGTCGACCCGGACCTGATCAACAACATCAACCAGCTCACTTATGCGCAGCGCTTCCGCTTGATCCTCAACGAACTGGGGGCCGGCCTCGCTGGGCGCGGCGAGGACATCGAGGAGGTCGTCAAGCGCGCCAACCCGGTGCTGCGCGACGCCGACCGCCTCTTCGCGATCCTCAACGCCCAGCGTGACCGGCTTGCCCAGCTCTCCGCCGACTCGGAGGTAATTCTGGAGCCGCTGGCGCGCGAGCGCAGCAGCGTCGCCGGCTTCTTCTCCAACGCCGGTGCCGCGGCGGAGGCCAGCTCGGAAAAAGGCGCGGCACTGGAAGCCTCGCTGAGCAAGCTGCCGGGCTTCCTGCGCGAGCTGAGGGAGACGATGGCCAGCTTCGAAGAATTCTCCGAGGCGGGCACGCCGGTCGCCGAATACCTCGGCAAGGCCGCGCCGTCGCTGACCCAGGCGACCCGGGCGCTGACGCCCTTCTCCGCCGCCTCGACCGTCTCGCTCAAGTCGCTCGGCGCAAACGGCGAAGTCGCCGGCCCGCTGCTGCGCGCCGCCGACCCGGTGGTGAAGAAGGCGCGCGACGTCGCTCGCAGCGGTGCGGATCCGACCACCGAACTGGCGAAGTTCCTCGTCAGCACGCGGGAGGACGGCGGTTTCGACAGCCTCGTCGACCTGATCTACAACAGCAACGCGGCGACCAACGAATTCGATCAGTACGGCCATTTCACCCGCAGCCTCGCAGCCCTGACCAACTGCATCGACTACGTCAGCGCGCCGACCAGCGGCTGCTCGGCGAACTTCAACGGGCCGGGCTCGAGCACGGCGACGTCGTCCTCCGATGCACTGGCGCTATTCCGGAGCTTTCAGGAAGAGCTGGACCGCGAAACCGGCGGAACTTCTGCGGATGAAACGTCCTCAGCCGCTCGATCGCAACGTCCCGCCCCGGTTGCGCCGAGCCTTGGCGAAAGCGAAGAGCTTGGGGCCAAGGCGACGCCCGCCCCCCCCCAACGAGCCCTCCTCGACTACCTCTTGGGACCATGAGAAACCGCAGCGGAATTCAGGGAGTTGCGAGCAGCCCGGTGATCGTCGGCGCGGTCACCGTGCTGGTCGTGATGGTCGCCGTCTTCCTCGCCTACAACGCCAACAACGGCCTCCCCTTCGTTTCCACCTACGACCTCAAGGCGAGGGTGCCGAACGCCAACGCGCTGGTCAAAGGCAACGAGGTGCGGATCGGCGGCTCGCGGATCGGCGTGGTCAGGGAGGTGAAGCCGGTCCAGATCGGTAACGGCGGTGTCGCGGCCGAACTCGACCTCAGGCTCGACAAGAGCGCCGAGCCGATCCCGGTCAACTCGACGATGATGATCCGGCCCAAATCGCCGCTCGGCCTGAAGTACCTGCAGATCGTCCCGGGCGACTCGCCGGACGGGCTGGCGGCGGGCGAAACGATCCCGCTCTCGGCCGCCCGGCCCGAACCGGTCGACATCGATCAGTTCTTCGACACGTTCGACGAGAAGACGCGGACCGCGATCCAGCGCGGCCAGGCGGGCTTCGGCAACGCTCTCGCCGGCCGTGGCCCGCAGTTCAACGGCGCCTTCGGGGCGCTCCGGCTGCTGGTCGAATCGGGGCAGCCCGTCCTGCGCACGCTGGTCGAGCCGAGCACCAACTTCGGCGGTTTCTGGGAAGCGCTCGAGGATCTCTCGGCGACGGTGGCGCCGGTCGCCGAGACGCAGGCGAGCATGTTCGTCGCTCTCGACCGCACCTTCGCTGCTTTCGCGCGAGTCTCGCGCCCCTACATCCAGGAAACGATCGTCAAAGGCCCGCCGACCCTCGACACGGTCACGGCGGCCCTGCCGACGCTACGGCCCTTCTTCCGCGACGCCGCCCGTTTCTTCACCGCGTTCAAACCGGGTGCGCGAGCCCTCGGCGAAACCTCGCCGACTATCAATGCCGCGCTGCGTGCCGGGATCCCCGCCCTCAACCGCTCGCCGGCCCTGTATGCGCAGCTGACCCCGACGGCGGAAGCGCTGCTGGCCTTCCAGAGCGAGCCCGGCGTCTTCAACGGCCTCGACCTGCTGATCGACACCAACAACGTCCTCGCCCCGGCGATCGATTACATCGCCCCGGCGCAGACCACCTGCAAGTACCTCAGCATTGCCTTCGACAACCTCGCCAGCACCTTCAGCGAATCGAACGGCAACGGCAACTGGCTGGGTGCGATCGCCTTCGAGCCGCCGAGCGGGCCGAATGCCGAGTCGGGGCCATCCTCCGCCCCCGCCAACGGGCCGGCAGGGAAGAACCACCTCCACTTCAACCCGTACCCGAGAACTGGCCAAGATGGGGTCTGCGAAGCCGGCAACGAGCGCTACGTCAGCGGGCAGACCACGATCGGCCGCTCCTCGGAGCTGTGGGGCACGACGACGAGAGAAGGGGAAGGCTGATGGGCCGCCTGCCGGAGCGCGACACCAGGGCCGGGGCCACGGACAGCCGCTTCAAGTGGCGGCCGAGCAACGCGACGATCGCGCTGATCTTCATCCTCGTCTTCACCCTCGGCCCCTACCTGGCCTTCACCAAACACGTCCCCTTCACCGGCTACGGCTACACGCTCAACGCCACCTTCTCCAACGGCGTCAACATCTCGGTCAACTCGCCCGTGCGGATCGCCGGCGTCGACATCGGCAAAGTGATCGAGGTCGGCCGCAACGGCGACAACACCGAGGTCACCTTCACCGTCGAAGGCAAGGGCCGCCCGATCCACGACGACGCCTTCGCCCAGATCCGCCCGCGGATCTTCCTCGAGGGCAACTTCTTCATCGACCTCAACCCGGGCAGCCCGAGCGCGGCGGAGATGGACAGCGACGCGACCATCCCGGTCAGCCGCACTTCGACCTCGGTCCAGCTCGACGAGATCTTCACCGCGCTGCAGTCGCCCGTGCGGGCCGACCTCAGCCGTCTGCTGGAGAGCTTCGGCACGGCGCTGACGCACGAGCCGACCGCGGCCGAAGACGCGACCCAGCTGCCCGAGGTGAAAGGCAAGACGGGGGCCGAAGGGCTCAACGGCGCCTTCTACTACGGCGGCCCGGCGGGTCGCTACAGCGCCCAGGTCACCAACGCCTTCCTCGGCACGAGTCCAGGGGATTTGTCACGGCTGGTCGCCGGCGCGGGGCGTGCCTTCGGCGCGCTGGCGCGCCGCGAGGCCGACCTGCAGGGCCTGATCGTCAACTTCGACGTCTTCACCGGTGCCCTCGCCGCCCAGTCGGAGAACCTAGCGACGACCGTGGAGCGGCTGGCGCCGACGCTGAGCGTCGGGCGCAAGTCGCTGGCCAGCCTCAACCGCTCGCTGCCGCCGCTGCGCGCCTGGGCGATCGAGTTCCGCCCCGCCGTCGCCGAGCTGCCCGCCCTGATCGCCGCCGGCAAGCCGTGGCTCGCACAGGCGCGCCCGCTGCTCTCGGGCAAGGAGGGCGGCGGTGTCGCCAGGCTGCTGCGCGAAGCGACGCCGGGGCTGGCCGGGGCGGCGCAGGCGGGCAAGGCCAACACGATCCCGCAAATCAACCGGATCAGCCTCTGCGCGACCAAGGTCTTCGTCCCGACCGGCAACCTGACGATCGAGGATCGCTTCAAAACCGGCCCCAACTACCGCGAGTTCTTCTACTACCTCGCCAACTTCGCCGGCGTCAGTCAGAACTTCGACGGCAACGGCCCCTATCTGCGCGTGCAGGCTGGCGGAGGCGGAACCCTGGTCAAGCAAGAGAACCCATCCGGCAACCTCAGCACCGACAAACAGGACTGGGCTCATGTTGCAGAGGCGCCGCTCGGGGTACAGCCCCAGCTCGGCGGACGGCCGCCGAAGAAGCCGGACGTGCGCTGCTCCACCCAACCGGTGCCCGACGTGAACGGCCCGCTTGGCCAAGTCGGCGCACCTAGCCTGACGGCGGTGAGCCCATGACCGAGCAGGCCCCGAAGGTGAGCCGCTGGCGCCACTTCCGCGCTTCGCTCTCGCGGCAGGCGCGCGGGCGCGGCAAAGACACGATCGCGATCGTCGTCCTCACCCTGCTCGCAATCGTGATGACCCTCTGGATCTTCACCCAGCAGAAAGCGTCGCTGCCGTCCTGGGCGCCCCTCGTCGGCGAAGACTTCGTCCAGCTCAGCGCGGACTTCAGCAACGCGCAGGCGGTCACCCCCGGTCAGGGCCAGGCGGTCGTGATCGCCGGCATCCAGGTCGGCAAGATCTCCTCGGTCGATCTCGAAGACGGCCACGCGGTGGTTGGCATGGATATCGAGCCCAAGTACCTGGAGCTGATCCATCCCAATGCGAGCCTGCTGCTGCGGCCGAAAACGAATCTCAACGACATGACGATCGAGATCGATCCCGGCAGCGGCAGCGAGCAGGTAGAGGCCGGCCACAGATTCCCGCTCTCGAGCACCGAACCGAGCATCCAGTTCGAGGCCTTCCTCGCCACGCTCGACCGCGATACCCAGCAGTACCTGCAGTTGCTCGTCGCCGGTGGCGCCCAGGGGATCGGCGGCCGCGGCCGCCAGCTCTCCGGCGCCTTCCGCCGCCTGCAGCCCTTCGCCCACTACATCGCCGATCTCAACCGCGCCGTCGCCCAGCGCCGCGTCGCGCTCGCCCGGGTAATTCACGACTTCGGCCTGTTGACCACCGAACTCGGCCGCCACGACGCCGAGCTCGAACGCTTCGTCACCGAGTCCAAAGACGCGCTCGGCAACTTCGCCAACCAGCAGCAGGCGATCCAGGAAACGCTGGTCGAGTTCCCATCCACGCTTACGGCGCTGCGCTCGGCGCTCGCCGCCTCCGACGACTTCTCGACCGCCGCTCGCCCCGCGCTGCTCGGCCTGATCCCCCAGGCGCAGGCCTCGGTGCCGGCGTTCAAGGCCAACGAGCGCCTGTTCCGGCAGACGACGGTGCCGATCCGCGATCAGATCCGCCCCTTCACGCGGCAGATCCGCCCGGTGCTGACCCACACCAAGCAGGGATCGGCGGACCTGAACACGGCGGTGACCGGGTTCGGCAACTCGCTTGGAGCCTTCAACAGCCTTCTCAACGAGCTCGCTTACAAGCCGAAGGACAGCAGGGAGAGCTTCCTCTTCTACCTGCCCTGGCTGAACCACAACCTGAACGCGACCTTCAACCTCGCCGACGCCGGGGGCCCGATATCGCGCGGGGTGGCGATGCTCTCCTGCAACGGGTCTGACCTCGCCTACAAACTCACCGTGCCGTTCCCGCGCCCTGACGGCACGGTCGAATCGCTGAAGCCGAATTTGCGGACCGTGCTCGAAGGCGCGCGCATTCCCAGCCCCCAGGAAATCCCGGCCCCCGAGAACCCCAGCGGCCACTGCGAATACAAGGAAAAATGAGCAAGCGAGCCCCCAGCACCGCGCAGCTCCTGGTCATCGCCGGCTTTGCGCTGTCGTGCTTCGGCATCCTGCTCTTCCTCTGGATCACCTTCGGCGGGCCGACGCCGTTCAAGGCGAAGCCCTACGAGATCAAGGTGCCGTTCAACGAGGCGACCCAGCTCGCCCAGCAGTCGGACGTGCGGATCTCCGGCGTCTCGGTCGGCAAAGTCAAGAGCATCGAGGTCTCGCCCGACGGCCAGCGGGCGCTGGCGACGATCGAAATCGAAGACAAGTACGGGCCGATCCCGAAGGGGTCGCGGGCGATCCTGCGGACCAAGACGCTGCTCGGCGAGACCTACGTCGAGCTCACCCCCGGCGACGCCGAGGGCGCGACGCTGCCCGACGGCGCGACGCTGGCCAAGGCCAACGTCGCCGAATCGGTCCAGCTGGACGAGATCTTCCGCACCTTCGACGAGCGCACTCGCGCCGCCTTCCAGGAGTGGATGCAGGAAGGCGCGGTCTCGATCGAAGGGCGCGGTCAGTCCTTCTCCAACGTCTTCGCCGAGCTCGAGCCGTTCTTCGGTGAATTCGACCGGCTCTTCCGCATCCTCGACACGCAGCGGCTTGCGGTCAAGCAGCTATTCAGCAACGGCGCCACGACCTTCCGCGCTCTGCGCGGCCGCGAAGGCCAGCTCTCCGAGCTGATCCGCAACTCGGACGCGGTCTGGCGGACGACCGCTGCGCGTAACCGCGACATCGAAGCGCTCTTCCGTGCCTTCCCGACCTTCGAGGACGAGCAGCGGCTGACCTTTGCGCGCCTGCGGGAGTTCGCGCTCAACGCCGACCCACTCTTCCGCCAGCTCGTGCCAGCGGCCGAAGAGCTCTCGCCGACCCTTGTCGCGTTCTCCAACTTGGCCCCACAGGCGAAGGGATTCTTCGAAGGCCTGGAAACGGTGATCGACCGCGCACCCAGCGGCTTCTCGGCCACCCGCAAGTTCTTCCGCGACGAGTTCCCGGTCTTGCTGCGGGCGCTCGATCCCTTCCTGCGCAATCTCAACCCGATTCTCAGCGGCCTCGACCTCTACAAAAACGAGGTCACCGGGCTGATGGGCAACGTCGCCGCGGCAACCAACGCGGTGCACCTCAGCGCGGCAGGCGAGCAGGTCCACTTCCTGCGCCTGCTCGTTCCGTTCGGGCCGGAAACGCTGGCGACCTATCCCAACCGTACGACGACGAACCGCAACAGCGCCTACAGCCAGCCGCTGGCGTCGAAGCGCCTCGCCAAAGGCCTGCTCAACTTCGACACTCGGCAGTGCAGCTCCGGCATCACGGCGACGCTCAACCCGAACACTCCGAACGAACCCGCTTTCAACGAGCGCACCGAAGGCGACGTGAAAAAGGCGACCAACTTCTTCGAACGACTGAAGCGCTTCGCCTTCGCCGAACAGGAAAGCTCATCGTCGATCCCCGCCCCCGGCTGCAGCCCACAGGCCCCCTTCGAGCCGATCTACGGCAGCGGCCCGGCGACGATCTACCAGCACACCTTCGAACAGGGCGACTAGCCTCGGCGCGCCGGTCGACCCGGCTCGCTAGCCCTTCGGCGTGCAGGGCACAGCTAGGCCGCCTTTGAGCACGGTGGTCGCCGTGACGCCCGGAACCTGCGCATCGTTCTTGAAGACGACTTTCGGAGCGTTCGTCTTGAAGACGCCATCTGGGCATTTGGCTTCGATGTAGCCGACTTTCCTGCTCTTGTAGGCGTAGATCCCCCCAAGCGTGAAGTTGAAGTCGAGCACCGAGCCGCTGCCGCCGGCGATCGACGGGATCTTCACGGTCGAGTGGATCCCGCTGCCCTTCCTTTCGATCGCGACCCTGGCGATCACCGCCGCTGGCGTGGGCGTCGCGATGAAAGCGTGGATCAGCAGCTTCACCTCGCCGCCCGATCCACCCCCGTTGAAGACCTTCAGCGGGCTGGTCTCCACGATCGGGGCCCCTTCGGGGATGGCGAGCTCGAAGTGAGAGCGGCCACTGCCAAGCACGGCATCGCTGCAAGCAGTTTCTGCGGCGAGATGCCGGCACCGAGGGTGAAGCTCAGCGTAGGTACCGGGAACGCACTCGGTGCGGCACCCGCGACTGTCGCGGCACCCAGCGAAAACACCGCAACCAAGGCGGATGTCAACACCGGGGTTTCTACCTACTTGCGCCCGCGCAAGGTACCAACCGTTTCTGCTGAGCCAAGCAACCTCAGGCAGAAGTGGATAGGGGTATGAAAAAGGGGCGGCCTTTTGGCCGCCCCTTTTCTTCGGTATGAGGTGCTCTCAGACCTGTTGCTCGGCGTTAGCCTTTCGGCGTGCAGGGGACCGCGAGGGCACCTTTCAGGATCGTCGTGCCGCCGCCGGTAGCCGTCTGTGCTTCGTTTTTGAAGACGACTTTCGAAGCGTTCACCTTGAAGACGCCATCCGGGCATTTGGCTTCGATGTAGCCGACTTTCTTGCCTTTGTAGTTGTAGGTTTTTCCGAGCTTGAATTTGAAATCGAGCGCCGAGCCGCTGCCGCCGGCGATCACCGGGATTTTCGAGATCGTGTGGAGCCCAGATCCCTTTCTCTGAATCGTGACCGTGGTGACGATGGCCGTGGGTGCCGGCACCGTGATGAAGGTGTGGATCAGCAGCGTGACCTTGCCGCCTTTTTCGCCCCCGTTGAACACTTTCAGCGGGCTCGGGACCTTGATCGGCGCCTGTTCGGGGAAGGCGATCTCGGCCGTTGCGCTGCCGCTGCCGAGTTCAGTGTCGCCGCAGACCCTCAAAGCGGATTTGGTGTCGCGCGCCTCGAGTTCACCCGCCTTGCAGACCGGCAGGCCTTTGACGTTGACTTTCACGTCCTTGTCGAAATCGACGACCGCTTCCCGGAACGCGGCCGGGTGAGTGTTGTCGGTGGTCGTGATTTTCCCGAAGATGTTGCCGGTCACCGGCGTGTATTTGGTCTTCGACAGTTTTTTCGGCGAGGTGGTGCCGCCGAAGGTGACGACCAGGTTGCCCGCTCGCAGCGTGGTTTGCACCGCGCTCGCGATCGCCGCCACGCCCAGCGACAGCACCGCTGCCAGGGCGAGTGCCAGCATCAGGTTTCTACGCATTCTCTTCTCTCTCCTTTTGTGGCCCTGCCCGTCTGAGCCGCGGCCATAGAAAGCCATGTTCAATCCCAGGTCAAAGCTACCAGCGCCTGGGTTTGAGTTGCTGTTAGCCCTTTGGTTTGCACGGTGACGGTTCCCCGCCCGGCTTATGGGTAAACCCGTCCCGCCGGGCAAAGGAGCGGCCGAAATGGCGCAAATCAGCTTTCGAGCATCGAGAGGCGCACCCGTTCGCGCTCCTCGGCGGCTCCCTCGGGGCCGAGAAAGGGCAGCGTGATCCAGAACATCAGGTCGGGGAGCCGGCTGGGCAGGCGGGCGGATGCGCCGTGGAGGATCTCGCTGTAGAGCAGCTCGTTGATGCCGCCGGCGAGCGAGAGCGAGGTGATCCCTGGCAGCTCGACCGATGTCTCGGCCCGGCCCGCGTCGAGGAATCCGGTGAACTGGCGAATGGCCGCGTCGCGCCGGGCGAGCGCCTTCGGCCCGGCGGCCAGAACCTCGACGATCGCGAAGCGGCCCTCGTCGGGGTGCTCGGCGAGGTGTTTGAGCAGCTCGGCGAGGCCGGCGGCGACCCGCTCGGCCCAGGGCGCGCCGGGCTTCGACTCGAACCCGCGCGCGGTATCGCCGAGCAGGTTGCCGAGCAGCACGTCGTAGGCGGCGAGGAAGCAGTCCTCCTTGCTGGCGAACAGCTCATAGAACGTCTTTCTCGACACGCCGGCGACCCCGATCACGTCGACCACGCGGGTCTCCGGATAGCCGCGCTCGGCGACGACCTCGATCATCGCTTGCAGGATCCGCCGCTGCTGGGACTCCGTCACCGCCTCCCGCGGTAGCCCGTGACGGCCCCGGGGCAGCCGCTCGTTCAACCTAGCGGTGCGTCTACCGGAAGCCACACCAGGACTTTAAAGCACCCCTGGTTCTCCGCCAATCCAAACCACCTGGTCGCGCCCCGGGCCGACGCCGACGAGGCGGATGGGGACGCCGGCGAAATCGGCGACGAAGTCGAGGTAGGCCCGCGCTTGGGCCGGCAGGTCGGCCTCGCTGCGGCAGGCGGTCAGGTCGACGTCGAAGCCCGGTAGCTCCTCGTACTCGGGCTCGGCCGAGTGGAGGATCGACTGGTGGTAGGGGAAGCTGTCGAAGATCGCCCCCTCGCGCGAGCGGTAGCGGACGGCGACGCGCAGCGGATCGATGCCGCTGAGCACGTCCAGCTTGGTGATCGTCAGGGCGCTCATCCGGTTGAGGCGAACGGCGTAGCGCAGGGCGACCAGGTCCATCCAGCCGCAGCGCCGCTCGCGGCCGGTCGTCGTCCCGTACTCGTGGCCGCGTTCGAGCATGTGGCGCCCGACCTCGTCTTCGAGCTCGGTCGGGAAGGGCCCGGCGCCCACCCGCGTCGCGTACGCCTTGGCGACCCCCCAGACCTGATCGATGTCCGTCGGCCCGACGCCAGCCCCGATGCAGGCCGAGCCGGCGATCGGGTTGGAGGAGGTGACGAAGGGATAGGTGCCGTGGTCGAGATCGAGCAGCGTTGCCTGGGCGCCCTCGAAGAGCACGGTGCGGTCGTTGTCTAGCTCTTCCCAGCAGAGGCGAGCGGTGTCGGCGATGTGGGGCTCGAGCTGGTGACCGTAGCCGGCGAACTCCTCGGTCATCGTGTGCAGGTCGAGGCGCGGGTCCGGCGCCTCGGCGACCGATTGGTCGGCGCCCTGGCTGCTCCCCTCGCCGGCCTCCTTGCGCAGCTTGCGGCGCTGCACCGAGAGCTCGCGCAGCGCCTGCTGCTTGGGCTCGAGCGCCGCCATGATCTTCTTGCGCAGGATCTTCTCGTCGAGCAGGTCCTGGACGCGGATGCCGAGTCGCAGCGCCTTGTCGGCATAGCAGGGGCCGATGCCGCGTCTCGTCGTCCCGATCGAGAGCTTGCCCAGCTTCACCTCGCCCGCCGTGTCGAGCAGCACGTGGTAGGGCATGATCAGGTGGGCGTTGGCGGAGATCCGCAGGTTGCCGACGTCGATGCCGCGGCGCTTCAGACCGTCGATCTCGCCGAGCAGGATCCGCGGGTCGAGGACGACGCCGTTGCCGATCATGCAGAGCTTGTCCGGGTAGAGGATGCCGGAGGGGATCAGGTGGAACTTGAACTCCTCGCCGTCGCGCACGATCGTGTGGCCGGCGTTGTTGCCGCCTTGGAAGCGCACGATCGCGGCAGCGTTCTCGGCGAGCAGGTCGACGACCTTGCCCTTGCCCTCATCGCCCCACTGGGCGCCGACTATGACCACTCCGGGCATACGGCCCGGGATTGTGCCTTGTTCTAGGCGCCGACCGCGCGCGCCTGCTCGCGCCGGTCGGGACCGAACAGGGGCAACGGGTCGTCGCAGATCTCGATCAAGCGCGAGACGGTGCGCGAGCCGATCTGATCCTCCAGCTGCTTGCGCCCCTCCTCGACGTCCTGGCTGGCGTTGCTGGTGACCAGCACCGAGCGCTGGTTCTCGTAGCGCTCGTTGACCAGCGCGTAGAGTTGCTCGACCACCCAATCGGTGTGCCGCTCGGCCCCGAGGTCGTCGATATAGAGCAGGTCGACCGAGGTCAGCCGGCGGAAGAAGGCGTCGTAGGCGTCCTCGGATTCGGTCGCCTGGTAGGTCTGGCGGATCTGGGTCAGCAGCTTCGGCGTGAAGTAGACGGCGACGGTCCTGCCGGCCGCCAGCGCCGTCTTCGCGACCAGCATCCCCAGCGTCGTCTTGCCGGTGCCGGTGTTCCCCATCAGCCACATCCCCCTGCCCGCCCCGAGGTTCTCGTCGAGCCCGTCGACGAAATCCCGCACCGCGCTGACGACGTGGCGGGTGGCCATGTCGCGCGCCATGTCGCTGACCGGGGGGCGGTCGAAGGAGACGCCGCGGTAGCGCGGCGGGATCGCCGAGGCGACGCCGCGGACGCGTCCCCGCTTGAGCCGCTGCTCGCGGCACTCGCAGGGGCGGGCGACGTCCTCGGGCCCGAGGATCCAGCCGGAGCCGTCGCAGGCGCCGAGCGGACAGGCCTGCTCGGCGAACGGCTCGCTGCGCGGCCGACGCGGCCATCAGAACTCAGGCCCCGCGCTCGCCGCGTCCTCGAGCGGCGGCGCTTCGCCGGCGGGCTGCTCGACCGGCCGCTCGTGGCCGGAGTAGTCGGCGAACTTGGGGAAGCGGTCGAGGAAGACGAGCTTCGGCGAGCCGATCGGCCCGTTCCTGTGCTTGGCGATGATCACGTCGGCCAGGCCGTCGGGCTCGTCGTCGGGATCGCGGTAGTAGTCCTCGCGGTAGAGGAAGGCGACGACGTCGGCGTCCTGCTCGATCTGACCCGGACTCGCGCAGGTCGGAGAGCATCGGCTTCGGCGGCGTGCGCTGCTCGGGCGCGCGCGAGAGCTGCGAGATCGCCAGCACCGGCACCTCGAGCTCGCGGGCGAGGATCTTCAGCCCGCGGCTCATCTGGCCGACCTGCTCGACCCGGTTGGCGCGCGGGTCGTCGGCGCGCATCAGCTGCAGGTAGTCGACGATGACCAGGCCGAGCCCGCCGCGGTCCTGTGTCTGCGCGTGCAGGCGCCGCGCCTTCGCCCGCAGGTCGAGCAGGCCCGAGATCGGAGGAGTCGTCGAACCAGAGCGGCGCCTCCTCCAGCTCGTTGCAGGCCCGCACCACCTTCGGCCAGTCCTTCTGCGAGACCTGCCCCTTGCGCAGCTTGTCGCCGGAGATCCGCGCCCGGCAGGCGATGAAGCGCTGCGCCAGCTCGACCTCCGACATCTCCAGCGAGAAGAAGGCGACCGGCAGCTCCCGCTTCACCGCCACGTTCTCGGCGATGTTGGCGACGATCGCCGACTTGCCCATCGCCGGCCGCGCGGCGACGATGATCAGGTTGCCGGGCTGGAAGCCGCCGGTGATCGCGTCGATGTCGCGGAAGCCCGATGGGGTCCCGGTCATCTCCAGCTCGCCGGTGGAGAGCTTCTCCAGCCGGTCGACCTCGTCGTGGAGGATCTCGGAGAGGAGGCGGAAGTCGCTCGCCTGCTCTTTGTGGGCGACGTCGAAGAGCAGCTTCTCGGCACGCTCGGAGAGCTCGCGCGGCTCGCCGTCGCGCTCGTGCACCCAGCCCTGGATCTCCTGGCCGGCGCCGAGCAGCCGTCGCAGCAGCGAGTTCTGCTGGACGATCTCGGCGTAGTGCTTGGCGTTGCCGGCGGCCGGCACCTTGGCGGCCAGCTCGGAGACGTAGTGCTTGCCGCCCGCCTCGTCGATCTCGTTGCGCTGGATCAGCGCCTCGCTGACGCTGAGCTCGTCGACCGGCTTCGACGCCGCGTAGAGGTCGTGGGCGGCGCGCGAAGATCAGCGCGTGCTTGTCGAGGTAGAAGTCCTCCGCGTTCAGCTTGACCTCGTCGATGACCCGGCGTCAGCGCCGGCTCGGCGACCAGCATCGCCCCGAGGACCGATTCCTCGGCCTCGATGTTCTGGGGCGGGACGTGGGTTGCGGGGGCTGCGGCATCTACGTCTAGTTAAGGGCTGGAGGCGGCGGAACCCACTGCGCCCTCTGCAAGCAAACCAGAGCCGTCGCCATCCCAGGAGCGGCCTCCCTGCAACCACCGAGAAAGAATCCCGCGGGCACCCGTCTGAGGCTTGCGGCATAGGCGACACAGAGAATTTGCAGAGTGCGCGCCACCTGTGTCGCCGAAACCTGTTAGCTGCAATCATGGAAGCGATGAGAGAGAGCTGGACCGACGACCGCCTGGACGACCTCAACGGCAAGGTCGACACCCTGCGGGTCGAGGTGAAGACCGAATTCGCTGCGGTGCAGGGGCGAGATCGGAGAGGCGACTTCGACAAGGTAGACGCGCGCTTCGACCAGGTAGACGCGCGCTTCGACAATGGTCGATCGAGCGCTTCGACCAGATCGGATCGAGCGTTTCCAGAGCATCGGACGAGCGCCTGCACCGGATCTATCAGGCGATGCTGGGATTCTGCGCCGCCGATCATCAGATGCTTTGGTCGGCGTGATCGCGGCTGCTCGTCGGCCGTTGCGGTGCAGATCTGTAGCAGACTCGGTCGGACGGGATCAGTCCCGCCTCCTCCTGCCGCCGCTCGCCGCGGCGGAGCATGCGCAGGGTGAGGATCGCGATGCTGAGGATCGCGGTGGCGCCGAGGCTGAGCTGGACGCTGAGCAGGCCCTCGCGGGTCCAGTAGACGTCGCGCAGGTCGAGCAGCAGGGCGGCCTCGTCGAAGGTGAGGCCGATGCCGGCGCCCATCGGGATCGCGAGGCGCTCCTCGAGCGCGTCGTCTCGGTCAGCAGCGCCGCGGTGCCGGAGGCGAAGGCGAGCAGGATGCCGGGCACGAAGTGGTGGATGTGGCGGCCGCCGACCTTGACGTTGCGGAAAGGCCCCCAGCTGTCGCGGATCCCCCAGGTCGAGAGCCGCACCAGGGCGAAGGAGCCGAGGAAACCGGCCAGCAGGTTGAAGAGCACCGTCTCGCTGCGCGGCGTCGCGGCGTAGCCGCGGACCGCGACCCCGACCGTGTCGAGGGCCGCCGCCGGCGCCGCTTCGACCAGCGCGCTCGCCGTCGTCGTGCTCGTGGGCGCGGCGGCGCAGCATCCGCCCGAACTGGCCGGCGATGACCGCCCCGGCGCCGCCCAGGGCGACCGCCGCCAGCCCGACCGTCGCCCGCTCCGAGCGGGCCCAGCCGAACCGCGTCCGCGCCCTCGCGCGGCGAGTGAGGCGAGTCGGAGTCGCGCGAGACACGCGCCGAGCCTAGCGGTGTGGAGCTACTTCTCCTCGCGACGATCGTCTTCACCGCGGCGACGGTGCCGTCGGCGAGCTCGATCTCGACCATGTGGGTGCCGATCTCGCGGATCGGCTGCTCGAGGCGGACTTTGCGGCGGTCGATGCGCAGGTCGCGGGCCTCGCGGATCGCATCGACGATCTCCTTGGCGCCGACCGAGCCGAACAGCTTGCCGTCCTCGCCCGCCCGCTGGTGGATCGTCAGCACGGTCTTGGAGAGCAGCGAGGCCGCCTGCTCTTCGCGCTCGGCCCGCGCCTGCTCGGCCTTTTCGGCGGCCGCCTGGCGCCGCTGCGCTTCCTCCAGGGCGCCCGGGCGTCGCCGGCTGCGGCCAGCTTGCGGGGGATCAGGTAGTTGCGCAGGTAGCCGGGGGAGACGTCGACCGCCTGGCCGCGCTCGCCGAGGCTCTCGACGTCCTCGAGCAGGATCGCCTCCGCCATCAGCGCTCTCCGACGTAGGGCAGCAGGGCGATCTCGCGCGCCCGCTTCACCGCCACCGAGAGCTGCCGCTGGTGCCTGCGCGAAAGCCCGGTGACCCGCCGGCCGCGCGTCTTCCCCTTGTCGGAGAGGAAGCGGCGCAGCAGGTTGAGGTCCTTGTAGTCGACGGCCTCGGAGTTGACCCGCGTGTATTTGCGCGGCCGCACCCGGTCGGCACCGCGCCGGCCGCGCGCGGTGGTCGCTGCTCCGTTCTCTCTGGCTCGAGCCATCGGGCGAGATGCTACAGAACCGGCCGCCCGATGGCCGCTAGCAGGCCTAGAACGGGATGTCGTCTTCCGCCGCCGCCGCCCGCCCCTGCCGGAGCCGCGGCGCCCTCGAAGTCGGAGGTGTCGGCGGGGACGTCGCTGCTGGGGGGTGAAGCCGCCTTGCCGTTGCCGCCTCCGCCCCCGGAGCCGTCGCGAGAGCCGAGGAACTGGACCGTGTTGGCGACGATCTGCGACCGCCTGACGTTTGCCGCCGCCGTCTTTGGCCTCCCACTCGCGCCAGTCGAGCCGGCCTTCGATCGCCACCGGACGGCCCTTGGCGAGGTAGTTGGCGCAGTTCTCGCCCTGCGCGCCCCAGACGGTGACGTCGAAGTAGTTGGGCTTGTCGACCCATTCGCCGGTCGCGCCGTCCTTGCGGCGGCTGTTGACCGCGACCCGCAGCTCGCAGACCGCCGTCCCGCCGCCGGTGTGCCGCAGCTCGGGGTCCCGGGTCAGGTTCCCGGTGATGACCACCACGTTGACGTTCGAAGCTGCCACGGCTCTCACTCCTCTGAAGATCGTTTGTCGAGACTCCAGTCTAAGAGCGCAGCCGGCGCGACTCTCCCCTGGAAGCCGGAATCTCCGCGAAAGCTAGCGGAGGAGGCGCTACGCGGCGTCCGGGCCGTCGTCGGCCTCGCCAGACGCATCGGCGGGGCTCGGCGGCTCTACCGGCTCGGCTCTCACCCGGCGCGGGCTCGGCGGCGGGCTCGGGCGACCGGCGCGGGGTCGGCCGCAGGCTCGCGCGCGGCGGCTCGCGGCCTGCTCGGTGCGACCTCGGCGCCGCTGCGGCGGCGGCCGCGGCCGGACGCTCGCGGCGCCCCCGGACCGGGGCGCTGGTCGCCGGCGGGACGAGCACCGGCGCGTCGGGATCGACTTTGAAGATGCGGAAGCGCAGCACGCCGTCGGCGATCTTCAGGTTGTGGTCGAGCGAGTCGAGCAGCTCGCGTCGGCGCCTCGAAGCGGAACCAGCGGTAGTCGGCCTCGGTGCGCTGGTCGATCTCGTAGGCCATCTTGCGCAGGCCCCAGACGTTCTCGTGCTTGAGCGTCGCCCGCGGCCTCGATCTGGCTCTTGCGCCTCCTGGCGACAGCCCGTCGCGGGCCGGGGCGTCCTGCTGGGGGTCCAGCATCAGGACCAGCTCGTATTCGCGTGGTGCGGCCAAAACGGCGACGGACTATAGCCAGCCCGCTAGTGCGGGGCGAACTCCATCGAGCCGTCGTCGGGTGGTGCCGGCGCGGGTGGGGGCGCGCGGGGCGGGTTCGGGCAGTGGAGGGGACGGTTCTGGGGCGGCCGGAGGGACGGCAGGGATCGAGGTATCGGCGGGCGGGTCCTGTCGCCGGATGCGGGGTGGCCGCGGCGGGGCTGGGCTTTTCGCCAGGCGCGCCGCTCGGCTCTCGGCGCGCTTGTGGGGCGAAGAACAGCGACGCCGTCCCGGCCGAGCCACCGCCGCATCCGGCGCGCACCGCGCCCGAGATGCCCCTGCGACTCGAGCAGGCTTTCGTCCGCCGCGCCGGCACGATCTGCGCACTAGCACCCGCGACTCGCGGCGCGGCGGACCGCCAGCCGAGGAAGGCCGACGTCAGCTGGCCAAGGGCTCGGGCGCCGGGCTGGCTCTCAGGAGGCTCGGGCAGCGAGCTGAAGTGCTGCGAAGCCAGCGACCGCGACGGCAGCCCCCTTTGCCACGCAGCTGCCAGCCGAACGCGTAGTCCCATGCACTCGTCTAAGAGCACAGCCGGGGAGTTCTCGCCCCCTCCAGGCGACGCGCCTGCGCCGCAGCTCCGCGATGTCCTGCAGCTGGTCGTCGACCCAGTCGCCCGGGTTGCGCGAGTAGATGATCTCCTTCAGCCGCTGCGGCCCGCAGCCGCCGCTCCTCCGGGTCCATCGTCAGCGCCCGGTAGATCGCGTCGGCCTGCTCCTGGATGTCGAAGGGGTTGACCGAGAGGACGCAGTCGGCCAGCTCCTCGTGGGAGCCGGTGTTCTCGGAGAGCATCAGCACGCCGTCGCGCGTGTTGACCGCCGGCGCCTCCTTGGCGACCAGGTTCATCCCGTCGAAGATCGAGTTGACCATCAGCAGGTCGAAGTGCTTGTAGCGGGCGACCGCCTCGGGGAAGTTCTCGTAGATCTTCAGGTCGATCGGCATCCAGTCGGTGGTGCCGTGGCGGTGGTTGACGACCGCGACCAGCGCCTCGATCCGCTCCAGGTACTCGGCGTACTCGGGCACGTCCTGGCGCGAGGGCTGCAGGTGGGCGATGAAGGTCACCTTCTCGCGGAACTCGGGGTGCTGGGTGAGGAAGGTGTCGAAGGCGGTGAAGCCGCGCAGCACGTTCTTGGAGAGGTCGGCGCGGTCGACGCGGATGATCAGGTGCTCGCGCCGCCGCTCGAGCACCTCGCGCTCGGCCTCGGCCACCTCCGGCGACTCCGCCGCCCGCTGCAGTCGCTCGGCGTCGATCGAGAGCGGGTAGGCGCGGGCCAGCGTCTGCCCGCCGGCGTGGCGGACTCGGCAGCGCTCGTAGTCGACCTCGACCTCGAGCAGTTCGTCGCAGCAGCGCAGGAAGTTGAGGCAGTAGGCGTGGGTGTGGAAGCCGATGATGTCGTTGGCGAGCATGCCGCGGAAGATCGCCTCGCGGATCCGCCCCGGCAGGATCCGCCAGCTGTCCGGCTGCGACCAGGGGATGTGGACGAAGTGGTGGAGGAAGGCGTCGGGGCGCTCGGCGCGGATCATCCCGGGGGCCGTGTAGAGGTGGTAGTCGTGGAGCATCACCAGCGGCCGCTCGCTGCCCCTCGATCTGGCCGAGGACGGCGCGGGCGATGTCGCTGGTTGACCGCCTGGTAGCCGAAGTCCCAGGCGTCGAGCTCCTCCTGGCGGATGTCGGGCGCGTTGGAGAGGTCCCAGAGGTAGTGCTGGATGAACCAGAGGATCGGGTTGGCGATCACGTTGTAGAAGCGGTCGTAGGCCTCGGGGTCGCTGCCGACCAGCAGCACCCGGTACTCGATCCCGTCGATCGAGAGCTCGACCGGGCCGCCGCGCTCCTCGGAGACGGCGACGTCCTCGTCGGTCATCGCCGAGGCGATCCAGAGCGCGTCGCGGTGCGAGACCAGGCCGGAGAGGGCGGTCACCAGGCCGCCGCCGCCGCGGCGCACGGTGCGCTCGCCCTCCTCGTCGCGCTCGAACTGGGCGGGCCCGCGGTTGGAGACGATGATCAGCGGAGCGGAGTCGGGCATCGGCTCCCAGACTACCCCGCTCGCTTGCCGCCTACTCGTCGAGCTCGGTCGAACAGCTGCAGCCAGTCGCGCAGCAGCCGCGGCGAGAGGAACTCGCGCCGCGCGTGTTCCTTGCCGGCCCGGCCGAGGCGCTTGCCGAGCTCGGGGTCGGCGAGGATCTCGAGGCAGCGCTGCGCGCACTCCGCGGGCGAGTCGACGAGGAAGCCGCTCTCGCCGTCCTCGATCTGCAGCGGGATGCCGCCGACGTTGCCGGCGACGGTCGGCCGCCCCTTCCAGAGCGCCTCGGTGACGGTCAGCCCGAAGCCCTCGCGGATCGACTTCTGCAGGCAGACGTCGGACTGCGACTGGAAGGCGTTGACCTCGATCGCGCCGACGTTGTTGAGGTTGTTGAGGATCTTGATGTCGGGATCGCCGTCGGCGTACTCGAAGGTCTGCTGGAAGAAGTCCCAGCCCTCGGGGTCGTCGGTCGCCATCGAGCCGACCAGCGCCAGCTGCACCTCCGGCATCTCCGCGGTCACGTCGCGGTAGGCGTCGATCACGCCGATCGGGTCCTTCCAAGGGTCGAAGCGCGAGACCTGGGTGATCAGCGGCCGGTCGACGTCGATCCCGAACTGGTGGCAGACGAAGGCGGCGTCGTCGGGGGAGAAGGCCATGTTCTTCGGCGAGAGCGGGTCGATCGCCGGCGGGATGATGCGGACGCCGTTGTGGCCGTTCATCCCGTTGGGCACGTAGGAGGGCATGTGCCAGACCGTCGCGTCGTACTCCTCGATCAGCGGCTGCAGGCGGGCGATCGGCGCCGGGTTGGGCTCGGAGAGGTCGATGTGGCAGCGCCAGATCCAGTTGCGGCTCTTCTCGGAGGCGCCGCGACGCAGCCCGATCGGCTGCGGGTCGTGGACGATGATCGTGTCCCACTCGCCTTCCAGCCCCTCGGCGTTGATCTGGTTGATCTCGTCGAAGAGCGCCCACTGCTCGTCGCTCAGCGTCTCGTCGGCTCCCTGCAGCGAGTTGTGCAGGAGCTTGGTCGCGTTGAAGAACTCCTCTTTTCCGAAGATCACGTGCCAGTGGGCGTCGATGCCGACATCGCGCATCAGCGGCACGATCGTGTAGAGGATCTCGGAGACGCCGCCGCCGAACGCCGTGGCGCTGACGTGCAGGACGCGCTGGCCCTCGAGCGGCTTGGCCAGCTCGCGGATCCGCTCGCTCAGCTCCTTGCCGGCGATGTGGGTGTAGTCGGAGAGGGACTTCTGGCCGAGGCTGACTTCCTGAAGCATCGGCGATTTCTACAGGCAACGCCGGTTGGATGGCGGACGGATGCTCAGCCGCTGGGTTCGGCGACGGGCCGCTTGCCCAGCGTCACGTCGATCTTCTCCCGCTCGCCGTCGTCTGGAGGACCTCGAGCGTCACCTGGTCGCCGGGCCGGTAAGAGGAGATGTAGCGCGAGAGATCGATCGGATCGACTACCTCGCGGCCGTCGACGGCCAGGATCGCGTCGCCCCCGGTCTGGTAGGGGACTCCCTGGAAACGGAGCTTGCCGTCACCTCCCTCGAGCCCCGCCTCGTCGGCGGGACTGCCGGGTACGACTTCGGCCAGCAGGCCGCCGTACTCGGTGTCGAGACCGAGCTTGGCGGCGAGCTGCGGGTAGAGCGCCTGGCTGGAGACGCCGATGTAGGCGTACTCGACGTCGCCGTTCGCTTCAGCTGCGCGAGCGAGCGCTTCACCGCCGAGATCGGCACCGCGAAGCCGACGCCGTCGTTGGCGCCGGAGCTGGTCTCGATCTGCTGGTTGATGCCGATCACGCGGGCACCGCCGTCGAGCAACGGCCCGCCCGAGTTGCCGGGGTTGATCGAGGCGTCGGTCTGGATCGCGCCCTCGATCTGGAACTGGGTCAGCGATCCGACCGACCGGTCGGTTGCCGAGACGATCCCGACCGAGAGCGACTGCTGCTCGCCGAAGGGGCTGCCGATCGCCGCCACCGGCTGGCCGACCACCAGCTCGTCGTCGTCGCCGAGCTCCAGCGGGTGCAGCTCGAAGCCGTCCGGCTCCACTTCCAGCAGGGCGACGTCGGCGAAGGGGTCGAAGCCGACGATCCGCGCCGGGACGACGTTGCGATCCGTGAACTCGACGAAGACCGCCTCGGCCTCCTTGCGGTCGTCGCCCTCGCCGTCGGTGACCACGTGGGCGTTGGTGACGATCCTGCCCTCGGCGTCGAGCACGAAGCCGGAGCCTTCGGCGGCGCCGCCGTCGAAGATCGAGCGGATCGTGACCACGCCGGGCGAGGCCTGGCGGTAGATCTCTGCCGCGTCGAAGCCCTCGCTGGCCGTCTGCACGATCACCTGGGTCGTAGTCCTCGCCGTATCCGGCGCGCCGGCTTCCGTGCCGCTGTCGCCGCCGCAGCCGGCGAGCAGCGCCAGGCCCAGCAGCGCCGCGAGCGCTGCCCCCAAGGCCGCTCGCCCGCTCACGCGGGCGCCTTCTCCAACTCGGCGACCGGAGCCGCGATTGCGCCGGGGGGAGCGAGCGGTAGATCGAGGGTGAAGGCGGTGAAGCGGCGGCTGGAGGAGATCGCGATGCGGCCGTCCATCCGCTGCGCCAGCTCGCGCGCGATCGCCAGCCCGAGCCCCGACCCGCCGGCGGAGTCGGCCGTGTAGAAGCGCTCGAAGATCCGCTTCTGGACCCGTTGCGGGATTCCCGTGCCGTCGTCGGAGACGGTCAGCTCGGCGCGTCGGTTGACGGAGTAGATGGTCACGGTGACGCTGCTGCCCTCGGGCGTGTGGGTGAGGGCGTTGTCGAGCAGGATACGAACGATCTGCCGCACCCGGTCGGCGTCGGCGACGGCGATCACCGGGCGATCCGGCGTGCGCAGCTCCAGCCGCGAGCCGCGTAGGTCGGCGCGCGGGCCGAACTCGCGCGCCGCGTCGCGGGCGAGCACGCTGAGGTCGACGCTGCGGATCGACAGCTCGATGCCCCCTGCGTCGAGCTGGGAGAGGTTGAGCAGGTCGGCGGTGAGCTTGGTCAGCCGCTCGATCTGCTGGCGCATCGTGTGCACGAACTCGGCCCGCTCCTCCGGGCTCGGGTCCTCGTCCTCGAGCAGCTCGACGAAGCCGCCGAGGCTGAAGATCGGCGTGCGCAGCTCGTGCGAGGCGTTGGCGATGAACTGCTTGCGGGCGCTGTCGAGCTCGGCGAGCCGGCGCTGCATCTCGTTGAAGGTGCGGGCGAGCTGGCCGAGCTGGCCCGAGGAGTCGACCGGGATGCGGGCGGCGAAGTCGCCGTCGGCGACCTTGCGCGCCGCCTCCTCGATCCGCTTGACTCGCTGCGTGACGAGCTGGGCGGAGTAGAGGCCGACGCCGAGGGCCAGCAGGAGGGCGACCAGGGCGCCGACCAGGATCGGTCCCGAGGCCGCCGAGTGGCCGCCGATCACGACCACCCACACATAGACGATGGCTGACGTCCCAGCTCCGATTCCCAGCGCCGCGGTCGTGATCCTGCTGCCGAGCGGAGTGAGGCGCAGGCTTTTCATTCTCGGAAGCGGTAGCCGACGCCTCGCACCGTGAACAGGTACTCGGGCTGCTTGGGATCGGCCTCGATCTTTTCGCGCAGGTGGCGGATGTGGACGTCGACCGTGCGCGGGTCGCGGTAGTCCGAATCCCCCCAGACGTGCTCGAGCAGGGTCTCGCGGCTCAGCACCTTGCCGGGCGAGCGGGCGAGCGCAGTGAGGATCTCGAACTCGACGTAGGTGACGCCGACCTCCTCGTCGCGCAGGGTGACCGAGCGGCGCGCCGGGTCGATCTTCAGCTCGGCGTGCTCGATCGGCTCGTCCTCCGGCGGGTCGGCCGCCATCCGCGAGCGGCGCAGGGCCGCCTTGACGCGGCTGCGGAACTCGCGCATCGAGAAGGGCTTGGTGATGTAGTCGTCGGCGCCGACCTCGAGACCCGCCACCTTGTCGGTCTCGCTGTCCTTGGCGGTCAGCATGATGATCGGCACCTGGCTGTGCCGGCGCAGCTGCCGGCAGACTTCGACGCCGTCGAGCTTGGGCAGCATCAGATCGAGGATCACCAAATCGAAGCGGGCCTCGGTGAAGCGCTCCAGCGCTTCGCGCCCGTCGATCGCCGAGGTGACGTGGTAGCCGTCCTTGCGCAACGGGTAGCTGAGCAGGGTCTGTACCGACTGCTCGTCGTCGACAAGCAGTATCCGCGTAGACCCGTTTGGCATAAACACAAGAGTAATCCGCAGGCGCGGCCGGCCGCCGCGGGCCACCGCCGTGGACGTATGTGCGAGTACCAAGAACTAAGGTTCGCGGGCGAGGCGCCGATAGAGGCAAAGTGATGGAGCAGCGACAGCTGAAGAGCCTCGTCGAGAGCGGCAGCTACCGTCCCGAGCCGGAGCTCGTGGCGTGCGCGATGCTGCGCCGCCGCGGCGTGCGGGCGCTGCTGACCGGGACCGCGCTCAGCCCAGCTGATCGAATCCGGTCGGCTCCAGCAGCCCGCCGCCAAGCCGCCTGATCTCGACCCCCTCGCCGGCGACCGCCTCGCCGATCCGGGTCAGCGTCGTGCCGCCCTGCGCCGTCACCGCCGCCGCAGCAGCGTCTAATCGGTCGCGCGGGAGGGTGGCTAGCAGCTCGTAGTCTTCGCCGCCGCAAGCGGCGAGCTCCAGCGGGTCGCGTCCAGCCTCCGCCGCGAGCTCGGCGACGCCGGCCTCGATCGGCAGCGAGGCGGCCTCGATCCGCAGCCCGACCCCGCTCGCCTCCGCGAGGTGGCCGGCGTCGCCGCCGAGCCCGTCGCTGAGGTCGATCATCGCGGTCGCACCGGCCCCGGCCAGCGCCTGCCCGGCCCCCAACCGCGCCCGCGGCTCCAACTGCCGCGCGATCAACGCCGCAGACGTGCCGTGAGTTGAGCACCCATAGGGACCGCTAACTCCCGGCACGTCTGCGGCGTGCTCGCGCTCGAGCAGCAGCAGGCCGGCGGCCGCGCCGCCGAGCTTGCCGGTCACGACGACGACGTCGCCGGGGCGGGCGCCGGACCGCGTCACCAGCCGCTCCGGAGCGGGCGCGTGGCCGACCACCGTCATCGCCAGGGTCAGCGCCGGCGCGCGGGTCACGTCTCCGCCCGCCAGCGTCGTGCCGGTCGCCGCGGCCAGCTCCGCGATCCCGTCGAGCAGTTCCAGGCATCCGTCCTCGTCGAGATCCGGCGGCACGCCGAGGACGACGTAGGCCTCGCCCGCCTCCGCGCCCATCGCCGCCAGGTCGGAGAGGGCGACGGCGAGCGCCTTGGCGCCGATCTGAGGCAGGCTGCTCCACCGGCGCCGAAAGTGGACTCCGTCGACCAGCGCGTCGACCGAGGTGGCGGTGGCGCCTGCGGGCACGGCTATAGCGGCGTCGTCGCCGCTGCCGAGCCACAGCCGGCGCTCCGCCGAGGCAGTCGCGCCCGAATGCGGGCCAATAGCTCGAACTCGCCCATGTAGCCATTCTCCCCGCTGCGGGTACCCGATGGCAGCCCCCGATCTCACTAAGGTGCGGCTGACGTGGCAGAGGACCAACCCCTCCTACATCGGATCGGCGAGACCGCGTCGAGGTTCGGCGCACGGCCACCGCGCAGCAAGCGCGTCCGCCTCGGGATCCAGCTCGGGATCGCGGTCGTCGTCTTCGGCTTCCTCGTCCTCACCGTGGTCAACCAGTGGGCGGAGATCAAGGACGAGGGCGTCCACTTCCACCTGCTCTGGCTGATTCCGGCCTTCCTCGTCCTGCCGCTCTTCTACGCGCTCAGCGCGCTTGGCTGGGACTTGATCCTGCGCTTCCTCGGCTACCGGATCGGGGTCGGCCGGGCGCAGGTGGCCTGGGGGCAGCCGCTGCTCGCCCGCTACGTGCCCGGCAGCGTCCTCTACGTGCTGGGCCGGGTGCTGCTCTCCGAGCGGGCGGGGGTGCCGCGCCGGATCACGATCGCCAGCATCGTCTACGAGCAGGCGATCTCCGCCACCTCCGGCGTCGCCTTCGCCGCCTACTTCCTGATCAGCCACCCCGACCTGCAGGGACAGCCGCTGCGCTGGTCCGTCTTGCTGATCATCCCGGTGCTGCTCGTGCTGCTCAGCCCGCCGGTCTTCCGCCCGCTTGCCAACCGCGTCCTGCGCGCCTTCGGCCGCGAAGAGCTGCCGGCGGTCATCTCGCTGCGGGGGGTGATCGCCCTGCTCGCCTTCTACGGGCTCAACTGGGGCGTGGTCTCGGTCGGCGTCTACTGCGTCGCCCGCTCCGTCAGCATGGTCCCGCTCGATCAGGTGCTCACCGTCGGCTCGGCGCAGGCGGTCGGCTATGTCGCCGCGCTGGTCACCCTCGTCGCTCCGGCCGGCCTGGGCATTCGCGACGCCGCCTTCGCCTGGGCGGTGAAGGGGGCGCTGCCCGGTGGCAGCTTCGCCATCGGCTCGCTGATCGCGATCGCCGTCCGCGGCGTGCTCACCGTGGTCGAGCTGATCTACGTCGGCCTGGTCACCGCGCTGGGCAAACGCGAGGGTTGGTCGATCCCTACCGGCATCGTCCATGCGTCGCCCGAGGAGCAAGCCGCCGAAGCGGAAGATGGGGACGACCGGGTCGCCTCCGCCGGAGCCTAGGTTCGCTTCGCTGGGGCTCCGCTCACGATGACGGTGCGGCTTCGCCGCAGAAATCGCTCGCCGGTGCGGCGCTTCGCGAGGCTCCTGCGGAGGCGACCCGGTCGTCCCAACGAGCGCCTACAGCGGCATCCGTGCGGGGAGCTGGTACGCCGTTAGGGCGAGAGTTAGGAGCTGAAGGGGGCGGTCTCTGGAGAGAGCCACCAGCGGCAATGCCCAGATCAGGTACCAGGGGAGGAGCCAGGCGGTTGCCAGGAGGAGGCCTACGGAGGCCCAGGCGGCGCAGCGCAGCCAGTCGGCTCCTTTCCAGGTGCGGATGAGCAGGTAGACGAAGAGGGCGGCGAAGAGGGCGAGGGCGGTTGCGCGAACCGCCGTCGGGTCGAGGCCGGTTATGCGGGCGAAGGTGATTGGGACGCTCATGTGGCTGGTTCGGTGCTGGTTCTCGCCGGCCAGCCCGAGCGCGTCGAGCCAGTCCCAGCCGAAGGCGGCGTAGGCGGCGGCGGCCAGCACCAGCCCCGCCCCGCCGACCCCCGCGAGCATTCGCCTCGCGGGCGAAAATGGAGCTTTGTGTCCCCTATGGGGGGCAAAAGGTTCCAGTCGTGCCGCGCTCGCCAGGGCAAAGGGGGCGGCGATGGCGGCTGGCGCCTTGATTGCGAACGCGGCGACGAAGGCGGCGCCGGCGCTCGCCTCGCGGGCGGAGAGCGTCGCGGCGATGCCCACGGTTGCAAGCAGCATCGCTAGGCCGTCGTTGTGGCCGCCACCGACGACGTGGATCAGGACCAGGGGGTTGAGCGCGACGAATGCTGCTGCGGCGACGGGCGAGACCCCGCGGGCGGGCGCCAGGCGGGCGACCAGCACGGCGATCGCCAGCACCGAGACCGCGGCAGTCGCCTTCAACGCGGCCACCGCTGCGCCGACCGGCAGCCAGGCGAGCGGGTAGGTCGCCAGGGTGAACAGCGGCCCGTAGGCGCTGGTCGCGTCGATCCAGGTGACGCGGGCGTAGGCGGGGTCGAAGGGCGCTGCGGCCGGCGGGTGCACGTAGGGGTCGAGCCCGTGCACGACCCCGAGCCGCGCGTAGTCGACGTAGCTGTGGACGTCGTGGGAGAGCAGGACCGGGGCCGCGGCAAAGGCGACGAGGAGGACTCCGATAGCTATCCAGGCGAGCGAACTCTCAGTTACCCGCCTATATCGGGGGTAACTGAGACCCCGGCGGCAGGTGAGGCTCAATTCCCGGCCGCGGCGCCCCCGTCGACGCCACCCCCGCCGGTGCCGTATGCGGGCGGGGGTGGCGGCACGTAAGTCGGCTCCTGGCCGGCCCCCGGCGCGTAGGCATCCGGGTCGTAGCCGCCGGTCGCTTCCTTCCCCAGCCTCTCCGCTTCGCTTTCGCCTTCCTTCGCTTCGTAGTCGTCGGAGGGGGAGTCGTCGCTGTCGGGCGCGGACGCGGTGAACTGGCCGTAGAACGGCGCCCAGCTGACCGGGCTCTTCGGCTCGCTGAATTCCTCGCAGGGGACTTCGGCGTTGGCGTAGAGCGAGTGCCAGATCTCCGCCGGGAAGGTGCCGCCGAACACGGTCGTGCCGTGGACGCTGGTCATTTCGATCTCGTTCGACTGCGGGTAGCCGACCCAGACCGCCGTCGCCAGGTTCGGCTGGAAGCCGGCGAACCAGGCGTCGGTGTAGTTGTCGGTCGTCCCGGTCTTGCCGGCCTGGCCGGGGCAGCCGGTGTAGGCGGCGGTGCCGGTGCCTTCGGTGATGTTGTCGTGCAGCAGGCGCGAGACCTCGTAGGCGACCGATTCGGGCACGACCCGCTTCGGCCTCGGGGCGCTCGGGGCGGTCGACCCGGCCGCCGGGGAAGACGACGCGGCTGATCGCGACCGGCTTGCGGTGGATGCCGCCGGCGGCGAGGGTCGCGTAGGCGTCGGCCAGCTCCAGCGGCGAGACGCCGATCCGCAGGCCGCCGAGGCCCTCGGCCGGGATGCCGTCCAGCTCGCTTTCGATCCCCATCGATTTCGCCGTCGTCGCCACGTTCTGCGGCCCGACGTCGAGGTCGAGCTGGGCGAAGACCGTGTTGTCGGAGGCGACCGTCGCCTGCTGCAGGTTGACCGTGCCCTGGTAGCCCTCGTCGGCGGTGCTCACCTCCCAGTGGCCCCACTCGGGCAGGTCGAGGCTGAGCGTGCTTCGAGGTGTAGTAGGTGGAGTAGGGGTCGATCCCCTGCTTGATCGCCGTCGTCAGGACGAAGGTCTTGAAGGTCGAGCCGGGCTGGCGGTGCCCCTGGGCGGCGAGGTTGAACTGGCTCTCGTCGTAGCTGGAGCTGGAGACCATCGCCTCGATGTGGCCGTTGCGGGGATCGATCGAGACCAGCGCCGAGGAGGGGTCTGTCGAGTAGGGCAGGGCGGAGCGCATCGCTTCCAGGCCGACTTCCTGCAGCCGCGGGTCGACCGTCGTGTAGACGTCGAGCCCGCCGTTGCGCACCGTCGTCGACCCCGTACGTCTCGATCAGCTCGTCTTCGACGTAGTCGAAGAAGTAGGGCTGGCGCTTGTCGAAGTAGCCGCGGTCGAGGCTCGAGCCGAGCCCGCGCTGCCGGGCCTGTTGCGCCCGCTGAGGAGAGATGTAGCCGAGGTTGGCCATCTTCGTCAGCACCGCGTTGCGGCGGGCCAGCGCCTCCCTCGGGTGGAGCGCTGGGTTGTAGTCGGTGGGCGCCTGCGGCAGCCCGGCCAGCAGCGCCGCCTGCTCCAGGCTCAGCTCCCAGACCGGCTTGGAGAAGTAGATCTTCGAGGCGGCCTGAACGCCGACCGCGGTGCTGCCCTCGATCGTCCCGTAGGAGGCGATGTTGAGGTACTGGCCGAGGATCTCCCGCTTGCGAGTGGCGCTCGGCGTACTCGATCGCCAGCTTCGCCTCGATGATCTTGCGCTCGAGGTCGCGGGTCGGGTTCTCGATGCAGAGGTTGCGGACCAGCTGCTGGGTGATCGTCGAGCCGCCCTCGACGGTCTTGCCCGCCTCGAGGTTCTTCAGCGCGGCCCGGGCGATCGCCTCCGGATCGATGCCGCCGTGCTCGAAGAAGCGCTCGTCCTCGATCGCGACGGTCGCCCGCTGGACGCTCTTCGGGATGCGGTCGATCGAGACCGGCGCCCGTGCCTCGTCGGACTCGACGATTCCGAGCTTGCTGCCGTCGCCGGCGTAGAGGGTCGTGTTGCCGCCCTTCTCGATTGGCTTGCAGGCGGCCAGCGAGGGGGCCTCGGCGGCGACGTCGAGCACCCAGGAGGCGACCCCGATCGTCACCAGGGCGAGGACGACGAGAACGCCGCCGGCGACGAAGAGCAGCTTGCTCGGGACGCCGCCCCGGTGTCGCTGACGTCGCCGACTGCGCTGCGTCATGCGGAAAGCGTACTCGCGCCCGGCGGGCTTCAGGCCTGCGTATCGGCGGTCGAGAGGTTGTGGACGACGCCCTCGACCAAGAGCTGGTTGGGGATGACGACCGCGGTGCCGTCGCCGGGGTCGACGTAGGTGTAGGAGAGGGTGATGTCGAGGACGCGGCCCTCGACATCGTCGAAGGAGATCCGGTCGCCGATCCGGATCGGCTGCGAGATCGCCAGCTGCACCCCGGCGACCATGTTGGCGATCGTGTGCTGAGCGGCGAAGCCGACGATCGCGGCCAGCACGGCGGTCGAGGCGAGGATGCCGGTGGCGAGCCGCTTCAGCTCGGTGAACTGGGCGATCGCGAGGGCCGCCAGGACGACGAAGACGATCAGGATCGCCAGACGGCGCAGGAAGCGCAGGCGCGTCTTGGTGGACCGCGAGACCTGCGAGACTGCCGGCGTCATGGACAGCAACTTAGCCGCAGGAGGAGCCGGGGGTCGCTCCGAGGGAGCAAAAGACGTGGAGGCTCCCTCGGAGCGACCCCCGGCTCCTTTTCCGTACGCGAATTGGGGTCCAGGCGCCGCCGTTCTTGGAGTGATCTTGGCTCTGGGCGCCGGGATCCTGCTCGGCATCCCGGCGGTGATCGTCGACAGCCCGGGCGAAGGGGACCTCAGCACCGGCGCGAGCGTGGTCGTGCAGCTGGCGACCGCGCTCAGCTTCCTGCTGGTGCCGATGGCGCTGGCGGCGCGCTGGGGCGCGCCCTCGGTCTGGGAGGGCCTGCGAAGGCTCGGGGTGCGCCGCTTCCGCCCGGGGACCGCGCTGAAGTGGATGGCGGCGTCGATCGGCGCCTACCTCGTCTTCGCCGCGGTCTACGCCGGCTTGTTCGGCGTGCCCGAACAGGAGGACATCGCCGAGGGCTTCGGCACCCTGCCGGTGCAGATCCTGCTGATCGTCATCGCCGCGCCGATCAGCGAGGAGGTCTGCTTCCGCGGCATGCTCTTCGGCGGCCTGCGCAGCCACATGCCCCGCTTCGCCGCGGCCTTCGTCGGCGCCCTGATCTTCGGCGGCCTGCACGCCCTCACCGGCCTCAGCGCCGTCCCCCCGCTGATCGCCTTCGGCTTCATCCTCTGCCTGCTCTACGAGAAGACCGGCTCGATCGTCCCCGGCATCGTCCTCCACATGCTCAACAACTCGGTGGCCCTGATCGGGCAGTAGGAGGCAAGGTCAGAGCAAAGAAACGACCCGCCGAAGCGGGTCGAATCTGGTGACTGGGGATTACCCCAAACTGACTGACACCCGGTGTGTGCAGGGTACCAAGCGATACCCAGCGGAGGGTGGGGGACTCGAACCCCATTCGACCGAATGGTCGAACTCCCGGGTGTCAGCCGGTTGCCATCACCCGATGGCGTCACCCTCCGCTGCCCGCGACCGTAGCCGAGGAAGCCGCCATTTCAAGCCATGTTTCACTCTTTTTACAGACAATTGACTGCGCCGTGACAGAGTCGTGACAAATCGGCCAACCGAGCCGTCCGCAAGAATGCCGGCCGATGACTCGCCACTTGATCCCCGCCCTGGTACTCGTCGCCCTATTGGCATTTCCGGCTGCTGTCTCGGCGGCGCCTGGCAAGAAACCGGCTGAGCAGGGCGATGGCGCTGCCGCGAAGACCCCGCAGGCTCAGGGCGTGCCCGAGGCAGTCGTGAAGATCGCCCATATCGGCCACCTCAGCGGCGGCAAGGCGCGGATCTACAGCACCGTGCCGGCGATCGGCACGGTCGAGCCCTTCGTCGCCGGTCAGCGGGTCGAGGTCAGCTTCTTCCTCGACGGTCGCCGGATCGAGCGCAAGACGGTGAAGCTGAGCAAGGGCAAGGCCGGCAAGGGCATCTTCCGGGCGAAGATCCTGATCCGCGAGGGGGGCAAGTACGCGGTCAGCGCCAGGCACGTGGCGACCGCGGCGCTTGGCGGCGACAGCACCGTGCGCAAGAGCTGGAAGGTCAGCTTCCCGGCGCTGCACCAGGGCCAGTGCGGCGACGTCGTCGTCGGCTTCAAGAAGGCGATGCGAAAGCTGGGCTACATCGCCAACAGCGGCCGCTGCTTCGGCGGCAAGACGGCGCGCGGGGTGCTCGCCTACCGCAAAGTCAACGACATGACCCGCAGCATGCGCGCCGGCAAGGGCCTGGTCAAGCGCGTCTTCGCCGGCCGGGGCGGGTACGAGGTGAAGCACCCAGGGGCCGGACGACACGTCGAGGCTCCGCTCGGCAAGCAGGTGCTGGTCTTCGCCGACGGCGACAAGCCCTACGCGATCTACCCGATCTCCTCGGGCAAGTCCTCTACCCCGACCGTCACCGGTCACTTCGAGTTCATCCGCACCGAACCCGGCTACAACTCGCACGGCATGTACTACTCCTTCTACTTCTACGGCGGCTACGCCGTGCACGGATACGAATCGGTGCCCGACTACCCGGCCAGCCACGGCTGCATCCGCACCTTCATCGCCGACCAGCCCGAGATCTACAACCGGATCCAGTACGGCGAAGACATCTTCGTCTTCTGAGCGTGTGTGACTCTGCGCATATCTGCGTCCTCAGTCGCTCGCGTGCAGAGCACGCCACGCTCCCTGCGTCCTTGATCTGCTTGGTCACACACGCTCAGTCGACCTGTGGCTGATCTCGACGCTGCCAAGCGCACCCTGCTCGCGGAGCTGCGCGAGCACTCGCTGGTGATCGGCGAGGTGACGCTCTCCTCCGGGGCGAAGGCGCAGTACTACGTCGACGCGCGGCGGGCGCTGCTGCGCCCGGCGGGCTTCCGCGCCGCCGGGGAGCTGATCGCCGCCGCCGCGGTCGAGGCCGGCGCGAGCGCCGTCGGCGGCCCGGCAACGGCGGCGATTCCACCGAGCTGCGCCGCTTTGGCGGTGCCCGCGGGCGCGGGTCTGGTCGGCTTCTTCGTCCGCGGCGAGCGCAAGCAGCACGGCCTGCAGCGCTGGGTCGAGGGTCCGGTCGCGGAGGGCGACAAGGTGCTGGTGGTCGAGGACACCGTCACCAGCGGCGGCTCCACTGTGAAGGCGGTCGAGAGGGTCAAGGAGCAGGGCCTCGAGCCCGTCTCCGTGGTCGCCGTCGTCGACCGTCTCGCGGGCGGTGGCGAAGCGATCGAAGCGGCCGCAGCCGCCCCCTACCGGGCGCTCGTCACGATCGACGAGCTGTACCCGGATCGTCCAGACCGCGGCTGAGCTTCCTCTCCGGCGCAGGCGTCGGACACCGTCTCGGTACCTAGTGGCGAGTCCTTGCTTTGCAGGACTTTCTTGCCGTCCTGCGACAACGCTCTTTTCTACAAAAACATTGGCCTTGACATTAAAAAGGTCACTGTTTACAGTTTCCCCACCGTCTGTTCGTGGGCGGCACAGGGACCAATAACCGAGTCCGCCAAGGGGCCGCCCAGGGAAGCGGCAGGCAGAGGGGCTCAGGGACAAGGAGAGAGATTCGAAATGTTCTCGCCACTACGCAACCGCTTCGGCATCCCGGGAGTCATCTCGGTGATCGCCCTCGTCTTCGCCATGCTCGGCGGGGCCTACGCCGCCAGCGATAACAGCGGCTCTGGCTCCAAGGCCAGCGCCTCCGCCAAAAAAGGCCCGAGGGGCCCGAAAGGCCCGAAAGGCGCGACCGGTCCGGCAGGGCCCGCGGGCCCTGCCGGCGCACAGGGGTCAGCCGGCGCCAACGGCAAAGACGGCGCCAACGGGACGAATGGCAAAGACGGCACCAGCGCCACGGCCACCACCTTTGCCGGCGCCAAAGGCAGCTGCACCGAAGGCGGCCTCGAAGTGAAATCGGCCAGCCCGGCCGCTCTCGTCTGCAACGGGAAAAAAGGCGAAGCCGGCCCTGCGGGCCCGCTTCTCAGCGTGACGCCCAAAGGCCGCACCTGGACCGGGAGCTGGGCGGTCGTCCTGGACAGCAACGGCTCGGCGGCTGCTGGAGCCGCATTCCCGTTTCCACTTGCTAACGGCCCTACCTTCATCTTCATCAAAGAAGAAGGAGAAGAAGAAGCGAAATGCCCGGGCACGGCGGCTGAACCGGAGGCCGCCGAAGGCTTCCTGTGTGTGTATCTACAGTTCGCCACCGGCGGATTGGGCACCGCGGCGACGTTTGCTCCCACCCCTCTCCACAGTGGCTTCCCCCTCATTTTCCAGGGCGGGGACGCAGGAGCGCTCGGCATCGGCACCTGGGCGGTGACCGCCGAATAGGCGTAGCAGCAATACGGCCGGTGGTCGGTATGGACGGTCCATAAGCCATCCGTACCGACCACACCAGGCCGACGCAAAGTGCAACACACACCAAACCGCGAACTGGGACATAGGGGACAGAGGAGAGTCAGATGAAGCGCAGCGTGAAGATATCGGCACTGGTCAGCTGCACGATCGCGCTGGCACTGCTCATGGCGTCTCCAGTCTGGGCCACCAACCAGCACCTCTACGATCCGGTCCTTTCACTAACCGGGGGCACCGCGGTATCCGCCGCCGACCCGGTGCCTGACCCGGGTCCGAACCACCCGGCGAAAGGCTTCGAGGCGCCGTGCGGGGCCGCCACCGACCCCCACGGCTATATCTACGTCAGCAACCCGAAGCAGGTTTCGGGCAGCTTCATCGGCGGGCGGATCGATGTCTTCAACCCGCAGGGCGAATTCGTGGTCGAGTTCGAACACAGCTTCGGCGAAGACCAGTGCGGCCTCGCGATCGACTCCGAAGGCAACGTCTATTCCGGTGGTCAAGCCAGCCGTGTCGATCTCTTCGAGCCGAGCTCCTACCCGCCGACCCCAGCCACCACCTACTCGCCGGTCAAAGCGTTCGAACCTAAATGCGGAGTATTTCCCGCAGAAGTCTTCGGGACGTCGATCGATCCTTCGAACAACCACTTTTACATCGCTACGGGTTGCGGCGGTGTGGTCCACGAATACGGATCGGCGGCCGAAGGCTCGCCGCCGATCAGGGAAATTGTGGGTGTGGAAAGGGGGGCGTCGATCGATGTCTACGGAGCGAGCCAGGATATATATGTGCTTCAGCCAACCTCCTTGGACGCGGACCAGGGTTTATCGACGGCACTCTTCGTCCTCGACGGCAGCGACGGCCACGCCAAGTGTGAAATCAAAGGCGACGAAGTATCCGAGGTGCCGGGCGGGATCGATGTCGGCAAAATGGACGCCTCGATCGCGGTCGATCAGTCCAACGGCGACGTCTATCTCTACGACATCGAACACGGGATCGTCTACCAGTTCGCGGTCAGCAGCGGGGCTGAATGCGAGTTCGACTTCATCGGCCAGCTGCCCAAACCGCCGACGCTCTCGGGGGTCAATCCCCTTGGCGAAATCGCCGTCGACGCCCCGATCGAAGCGGGGGAACCGGGCTATGACAGCCCCAACGAAGGCTACGTCTACGTCACCTCGGGCAAAAACGCCGCTACCTCCCATCTCTGGGCCTTCAGACCGAAAGTAAGCGCCCCACCGGAGGTCGAGGAGCAGGAGGCGGCCGAGATCGGCGAGACCGAGGCGCTGCTGCGGGCCCAGCTCAATCCCAACGGCCTCGAGACCACCTACCACTTCGAGTACACGACGCAGGCGAGCTTCGACGAAGAAGGGTATGAAGGCGCGACGAGCGTCCCCGTTCCCGATGAGAGCGCCGGTGAAGGGGGGGCCAATACGCTCGTCTTCGAGCAGATCACCGACTTGAATCCCGACACTGCCTACCGCTTCCGCCTCGTGGCGAGCAACTGCGAAGCTGAAGGGGCAACGCCGGGCGAATGCGAGACGATCGGCGAAGGCAACCCTGGGGGGGAAGGCGAGGATGCGAGCTTCTCCACCTACCCGGTGACGCCGGAGGGCCTGCCCGACAACCGCGCCTACGAGCTGGTCACCCCGCCTGACACCAACGGCCGCATCCCGACGATGGGGATCCTCGGTCCGAGCTTCGCCAACATCAGCTTCGGCACGATGCTCGCCTCTCCCGATGGTGAGAGCGTCGTCTTTGGATCCAACAGCGGCGCCCTGCCCGGTCTCGGCGGCAGCGGATTCCAGGACACCTACCGGGCCGAGCGCAACCCGGTCGAGGGCTGGCAGAGCGAGTTCACCGGTCCCAGCCCCCCTCAGGCCGACCGCCCCAAACCGGGCGGCATCTCCTCCGATCATGACTACGCGTTCTTTGTCCTCGAGGAGGCAAGCAAAGGCAGTCTCGCCTATCCGGAAATCTTCCGGGACACCTACCTCCGGGTCCCGCCCGGCGTCGAACCCAGCCCCAACTGCGCTCCTGCGGCAGATCCCGAAGATGGTTTCGAGTGGATCGGCTGCGGCAGTCTCGGCTTTGACCCGAGTGCCGGCGGCAACTGGATCAGCGAGGGGGGCGATCACGTCATCCTCAGGAGTGGCGGTACCGGCGTCAAACCTTCACCCCCAGTGCAGCTCGAGCCCTGCGCGCCGCCGAGCCCGGTGCGGACGATCTACGACCGCACCCCGGGCGGAGAGACCCGCTGCGTCTCCGAGCCGCCCTCGGGCGCCTCGGCGGAACTCGAAGAAGAGTTCGAAACCGAAGACGCCGCATACAAAGGCGTCAACCTCGAGGGAACGGCGGTTGCCTTCACGGTCGCCGACACGCTCTACGTGAGACTCGACAACACCGAGACGGTGACGGTCGCCGAGGACGGCCCGACCTTCGGCGGGATCTCCAAAGACGGCAGCCGCGTCTTCTTCCTGAAAGACCCCTCGGGGGTAGCGATCCCACGGGCCGAGATCTACTTCTGCGAAGTGGATCTCGGCCCCTGCGCGGGACCGGGAGCAAGCCAGGAACCGGTCCAGATCGGTTCCGGCGAAGAATCGGCCCTGGTCCACGTTTCTCCAGATGGCACCCATCTCTACTTCTCCTCCCCGGTCGTGCTCAGCGGTGAAGAAGAAAACGGCGAGGGGGCCAAAGCGCAGGCGGGCAAAGACAACTTCTACGCCTGGGACGGGGAAGCGGTGCGCTTCATCGCCGCCCTTGATCCGGATGACCTCAGCGGCGTAGGCGACCCCTACGGCCATGGGCTTGGGCGCTGGGTCAGCAACTCGATCGAGCCCGAACCAGACTACGGCACCGGTCCCGCCAACAACCCATCCCGCACCACGCCTGACGGTGAGGTGCTGGTCTTCCAGGCGCGCGCCGATCTGACCGGCTTCGAGAGCGACGGGCACTCCCAGGTCTACCGCTACGACGCAGAGGCCGAAGCGGGCGAGCAGCTGTCCTGTCTCTCCTGCAACCCGACCGGAACTTCCCCTGAGGCCGACTCCCGCCTGCAGACCGACGAAGAAGCGCAGATCATCTCCGTATCGCCGATCGACGCGCTCGCCCTGATCCCGAACGTTACCGCCGACGGCGAGCAGGTCGTCTTCGAGAGTGGCGAGCGTTTGGTCCCCCAGGACCTCGACGGCAAGGTCGATGTCTATGAGTGGCGGGTGCAGGGGAAGAGCGGCTGCACGCGCGAGGCCGGCTGCCTCGCCTTGATCTCGGGCGGCAGAAGCCCCGAGGACGACTACCTCTACGCGATGACGCCCGATGGATCGGATGTCTTCTTCCGCAGCGCCGACACCCTCGTGCCCCAGGACCCCGACGGCACCCCGTCGATCTATGACGCAAGGGTGGGAGGAGGCTTCTCGCCGCCGGAGCCACCACCGGGCGATTGCCTCGGTGAAGCCTGTCAGCCAGCGGTTCAGGCACCGAACGACGCCACCCCGGCGACCTCTAGTCACATCGGCCCCGGCAATCCCAAACAAGCAACCAAATCGCGCTGCCCGAAAGGCAAGCGCAAGGTCCGTCGCGCGGGCAGGACCCGCTGCGTCAAGCGCCAGAGCAAGAAGGCCAAGCACCACAAACGCAACGACAACGGGAGGGCCGCACGATGAAGCGCCTCACCGCGGCCCTCGCCGCCACCCTCGCGAGCCTCGCGCTCGCATCCACCGCCCAGGCCGACCCGAGCGAATTTGGGATCGAGGAAGTGGACGCCTCGCTCTCCACGCAGCAGGCCGGCGCCCATCCCAACTTCAACTCGCTGCTGCGGCTGAAAACGGAACCGAGTGGCTTGCTGCCCTCGGCGACCCAGGACCTCTTCTTCACCCTGCCGCCTGGCCTGCTCGGCAACCCCAACGCGGTGCCGAAGTGCACCGCGGCGCAGCTAGTGGGCACCGACCCCGAAGACAAATCCAACAAAACCGGCTGCCCGCAGGCCTCCCAGATCGGCGTCACCGAAGTCGAGCTGATCGAGACCAACGGCGGCGAGCTCTCCTTCCTGCAGCCCGTCTACAACATGGAGCCGCGCTTCGGCGAGGCGGCGCGCTTTGGCTTCTTCGCCACCCTCTACCCGATCTTCATCGACGTCGAGCTGCGCCCTGAGGACGACTACGGTGCCACCGCCAAGGTCGAAGGGATCCCCACCATCGCTCCGATCGTCTCCTCCGACACCACCTTCTGGGACGTGCCGGCCGACGAGAGCCACGACGTGCAGCGGATCACCCCCTATGAGGGAGCCAGCAACGGCGGCACGCCCGAAACCCCGAGCGGCAAACGCCCCGCATCGACTCCTCCCGTCCCCTTCATGGTCAACCCGACCAGCTGTGGGGCGCAGATGCAGATGGGCTTCAAGGCGATCGCCTATCTGCTCCCCGACCAGGTGTTTGAGGCCTTCGCCCCGCTCGGTTCGAATACCGGCTGCGGCCTGGTCGAGTTCAAACCCAGCATGTCGATCACGCCGACTTCTTCAGAGGCGGAGACCGGCACCGGTCTCGACGTCCACCTCGAGTTCCCCACCGACGGCTTCGAGCATCCAAACCTGCGGATCGGCTCGACGATGAAAAAGGCAGAAGTGACCCTGCCCGAGGGGATAACCGCGAACCCCTCTCAGGCCGTCGGCCTCGGAGTTTGCTCCGAGGCCGACTTCGCCAAGGAGACCTCCGACTCTGTGCCCAACGAGGGCTGCCCGCAAACCGCGAAGATCGGCAGCGTCACGGGAACGAGCCCGCTTACCGACGAGACCGCAGAAGGCTCCCTCTTCCTGGCAAAGCCCTACGAGAACCGCTTCGGCTCTCTGCTGGCCCTCTATATGACGCTGAAGATCCCCGAGCAGGGAATTGTCGTAAACGTCGCCGGCAAGGTCGTGCCCGATCCGAAAACCGGTCAGCTGATCACCACCTTCGACGACCTGCCGCAGCTGCCGGTCGAGAGCTTCGACCTGCACTTCCGCGAGGGAGCGAGAGCGCCTTTGGTCACCCCGCCCCGCTGCGGCACCTACACCGCCACGGCCCGCTTCACCTCCTACGCCCATCCCGACAAAGTCGTGACCAAGTTCCCCACCTTCAAAGTCACCAGGGGAGTGGGAGGAGCGCCCTGCCCCACGAGCGATCCCTTCGGCCCCACCTTCAGCGCCGGATCCAACAACGACAACGCCGGCTCCCACACCCCCTTCTACATGCGTCTGACCAGGAACGACGGAGATCAGGACCTGACCAAGTTCTCGGCGACCCTGCCTCCGGGAATGGTCGCCAAGCTCGCGGGGGTCACCAGATGCCCAGACGCAGCCATAGAGGCAGCCAAATCGAAGAGCGGCAAAGCAGAGCAAGCGAGTCCTTCTTGCCCAGCAAGCTCTGAGATCGGCCACGTCCTCGGCGGAGCAGGAGTCGGCCAGGTCCTCACCTACGCCGAGGGCAAGATCTACCTGGCAGGCCCCTACCAGGGCGCTCCTTTGAGCGTCGCCGCGATCGTCCCAGCGGTGGCCGGTCCCTTCGACGTCGGCACCGTCGTCACCAGGCAGTCCCTGCAGCTGCACCCACGCACCGGGGTGGTGACCGCAGACGGAGAGCACTCAGACCCGCTTCCCCACATCCTCGCCGGCATCCCGCTGAAGGTCAGGGACATCAGGGTCTACGTCGATCGACCCGATTTCACCTTGAACCCGACGAGCTGCGATCCATTCCAGACCACGGCGGAGATCTGGGGTGGAGGGATAGACGTCTTCTCCTCGACCGACGACTCCCCGCACTCCCTGGCAGATCGCTTCCAGGCCTCCAACTGCTCTCTTCTGGGCTTCAAGCCGAAGCTCGCGATGAAGCTGAAGGGCGGCACCAAGCGAGGAGGCCACCCGGCCCTATCGGGCATCTACACCCCAAGAGCGGGAGACGCAAACCTGAAGGGCCTCGTCCTGCGACTGCCGAGATCGGCATTCCTCGACCAGGGACACATCAGGACGATCTGCACCCGAGTCCAGTTCGCAGCCAAGAGCTGCCCCCCCGGAGCTATCTACGGCAAGGCGACCGCCTGGAGCCCGCTGCTCGATGAGCCGCTCTCAGGACCCGTCTACCTGCGCTCCTCGAGCCACAACCTGCCCGACTTCGTCGCCGACCTGCACGGCATCGTCGACGTCGAAGCAGTCGCCCGCATCGACTCAAAGGCAGGCGGCATCAGAGCGACCTTCACCGACGTTCCCGACGCGCCATTGAGCAAAGTCGTCGTCCAGATGCAGGGCGCCAAGAAGGGATTGATCGTCAACTCGACCGATCTGTGCAAAGGCAAGCACCGCGCCAACGCCGCCTTCAGCGCCCACAACGGCAAGCGACTCAATGCCAAGCCGCTGGTGCAGGCCAGCTGCGGGGGTGCCAAGCGCGGGCGTTAGTGGGCGCAGGCGGTAAGTCCACCGTCGCAGTACCAAACGATAAGTCAGCGCCCCGAGCAGGATTCGAACCTGCGGCCTACTCCTTAGGAGGGAGTCGCTCTATCCAGCTGAGCTATCGGGGCTGGATAGATCAATCGTAGAGCTAATGGCCCGCCGCATCGAGGTCCTCAAGGTCAGCCTGATCGCGAGTTCTTCCTGCTGCTCGCTTCATCGCTCTTAGGTCCTCTACCGAGCAAACAGAGACTTTGATGCCGAGAACCTCTGCCTCGGTCGCTCTTGCACGTAGCGCGTCGTAGGCCGGAACGCCGTCGAGCCCTTGGACGACATCCAACTGGCCTAGCTCGGTCTCGATTGCAGCGCGCTCTCCGCTCGCGAGGTGCGCCGCGATTGACGGTGGGGTGCTGAGAAAAGACTCTCCGGTTTGGATGTGGCCGTGGACTGCGACTGCCACCCCAGCAACGCGCTTGAGGTTCTCTAGGTCGGGGGCGACGACGATGTCCACATCCTTCGTCCCTCGGACGACGCCCCAGGCATTGACGGCAAGGCCCCCGATCAGAACAAACTCCACCTGCGCCTCAGAGAGTCGGCGCAGGAGTTGATCGAAAGCAGGTTCGGTCAATGGGGGCGGGCGGAGCCAACGAATTGCATCAGCTTGTGGCTCAGCGCGATGCCCTCGGCCAGGTTCACGCTCATGGGGCGTTGTCCGTCCTCGCGCAGTCGGTGCAGCCGGACCGCCTCGGCCTCAGCTGCGGCGTCTTTCGGCGGCTTGCTTGCCCGCTGAATGGACTCCATGGCCAACACGGTAGCGGAGGGGCGCTGACTCGGCCTCAATGGGCAGCGCTGCCCAAATGGACATCAATCGTGCGCAATCGAATCGAATTCGTAACCGCCGGGCGTTTGACGCATTCCGCTCTGCAGTGGTGATAAGCGCGAATCCTCAGATCCGCTTAGGAGGGAGTCGCTCTATCCAGCTGAGCTATCGGGGCTAGGCCTCAATCGTAGGCGCTCCGAGGCGGCGTTGGCCTATTCCTGCCCCGATCCGATCTGCCGCTTACCATGAACGCATGGCAGGTCGCAGAAAGCCGCTACTTGCTCCTGGCAATGAGGCCGAGTGGGCGGAAATAAATCGCGAAGAGACGGAGCAGCTACGTGCTTCGAATTTGGCATTGACGCCGACTCAACGGCTGGAACAAGGCCAAAAGCTCTCGCAGCAAGCCGTCTCGCTGCTCGCTGCTTCCGTGAAGGCTGGCAATGTCCCAAGACGAGCCCTCTGGTCCTGATCTCGCTGGCGTCATAGCTGACGCTAACTCGGCAGGTTTGGAGCACGTCGTTATCGGTGGCTTCAGCGTGATTTTCCATGGCTACGTACGGGCAACGAGAGATTCGGACCTACTCGTCCCCGATGGCAAGGAAGCCGACGAGACGATCCTGCGCTTCCTTGAATTGACAGATGGCCGCCGAGTGTCCGATGGAAAGAAGCTCACGATTGACGACATCGCCGGCGCAGAGCACCTGCGAGTGAGCAGTCGTCGCGGCATCATCGACATCATTCGCGGCGGCTCACCCCCTCTTGACTTCGACACGGTTTCCGGTCGAGCAGATACGACGGAGTGGGAGGGTCAGGTGATCAAGGTCGCCGCGTTGCCGAGCGTTGTCGGCTTCAAGCGCCTTGCCAGACGACCGCAGGATCGAATCGATCTAGAAGAGCTGGAGGCGATCCATGGCGACCTGCCAGTGGAGCCGATCCCCGGCCTCGATTCATAGTGGTATTGATCGTCGGACGATTGCGGAGGCGGGCGGAAGGCCATTTCGCCGGGCTGACGCTGCTGCGCGAAGAAGACGCCAACAGCTTCGGGGTCGAGTCGGGGGGCGTGTGGCAGGTGCGTGGCAACGGCAACCTCGCGCTGACCAAGAACGAGCTGCTGTTCGCCCAGTGGGTGCCGAACCGGCTGCTGCGGATCCCGCGTTCCTCGATCGTCGAAGTTACGACAGCGCGGTCGCACCTCGGCAAGGCGATTCGGCGGGACCTGCTGAAGGTCGTCTGGTCGACCGACCTCGGCACGCAGGACTCGATCGCGCTCTGGGTGGGTGACCTCGACGGTTGGCTCGAGGCGCTCAGGCCCTGATCCGCAGGTGCAGCGGATGCGAGGAGACGCGGTCAGGCGTCGTAGAGGCTCTCCGAGGCCAGCTCCTGTGCGCGGCGGCTCCAGAGCTTGACCTGGACGTAGAGGTCGTCTCCGTAGCCCTCGAGCGCGTCGAGGGCGATCAGGGTGAAGCGTTCGCTGGAGACGACTTCCTGGTCGACGGCCTCCGAGTCGAGCTCGGCGGTGGCGGCAACCGCGCCGCGGACCAGGGGGCGGCCCCAGACCAGGGTGACGGCGCCGGCGCGGCCGTTCTCGCCCCGCCAACGGCCGATCACGTCGTCGTTGAGATCGATCCGCCAGTCCGGGTTCTCCTCGGCGAGGACGTCGGTGAAGTCGGCCTTGGCCTCGAAGTCCCGAGGCTCGCCGTCCCCTGACTGGACGTATGAGACATGGCCGAACAGCTCGAGGGTGCCCTCCGGCCCGTCCGCTCGAGCGGTCGCGGGCACCCAGACCCGTCCGTCCCAGGCCCGCTCCGGAAACCAATCGATCTCCGCTGGAGGGCCTACGCCGGCCGGGAGATCGCCGATCGCCTCGCAGGCGGCTCCGAACTCGGACCCCAGGCGCGCGGCGAAGCGCCCGTGTGGAATCCCCTCCTGCGTGCTGTCGGCGATGAAGCGGGGAATCGGGCGCGGATTCGGTGCCACCGGGCAGGGAGCCTATCGTCGCTCCCTGCCCCAGGTGAGCCCATGAGCGCCTGCAGATGATGATCGGGTTAAGAGCGCCGGCCAGCGTGAAACTCCGCTGTTAGTCTGAACCCATAAACAGTGCAGTATCTAGTGAGTGGGACGAGCAAAGCAGGGGGGATCGGGCATGGGGAGCAGGCGAGGTTCGGGCTGGCTCGCAGCGGCGTCGGTGTTGCTGGCCGTCGCAGCAGCACCGGCAAGCGCGAACGAAGGATTCGAGCTGAACGCCTCGACCCCGTTCCGGATCGTGACCGGCGTCCCGCACGGAATCGCGGTCGACCAGGCCAACCGGCGCATCTACCTGGCGATCGTCACTAGCGAACCCAACACCGGGGCCCCCGGCCAGATAGTTCGATTCGAGAGCAATCTGACCCCCGCCGGGACCTTCTCTGCCGGGACCAAACCGTTCTACACCGGGGTCGCTGTCAATCCCCTGACACAGGGGTTCTACGCCGCCCAGGCCCTGCTCCACACGCCTTTCGGGAGCTTCGGCACGCCCAGGATGGACGTATTCACCTCGGCGGGGACGGCCGGTAGTCCCTTTTCATTGAGCGACAACGGGACCTTGCCCCAGATCGCCGTCGACTCCAGCGGGCTCGTCTACTACCCGAACGCCGCCACCAACTCCGTGCAGGTCTTCAACGCCGTCGGCCAGCTGCAGAAAGAAATCGGCTGCTCTGGCTGCCCAGGCGGTTCTTTTGACACCCCCGTCAGCGTCGCGTTCAACTCCGTCGGCGAGCTTTACGTCGTCGACCTCTCCCCGGATCGCGTCGTCAAGCTAGCTCCGTCAGGGGGCTCGTACGTCTTCGCCTCCACGCTGCAGTCCGGTCTCGGTGCCGCAGCGGTTGCGGTCGACCCCTCGACGGACGACGTCTTCGTCGGCGACCTGCCGAGCGGCAGCAACTACCACATCGTCGCCTACCACTCTTCGGGGACGAAATTCGACGATTTCGGCGCCGGGCTATTCACCAATCCAGACGCTCAGTTCGGCGCCCGCATCGCGGTGCAGATCGCCGTGGATGCGACAAATCACCGCCTCTATGTCGGCGAGCTGAACAAGTTCTACATATTCGACAAGGTGACCAGCAAACTGCCGACCGCTGAAGTGAAACCTGCTTCGCCGGTAGGTCAGCTCACGGCCACTCTGCGGGCAGACGTGGACGCCAACGGGCATGCCGCGTTCGAGTGCGAGTTCGAGTTCACCGACGACGCCGATTTCGACGCAAACGACTTCGCCAATGCCGACACGGCCCAGTGCCCGGAATTGCCAAAAGGCGCGGATGCGACCGCGTTGAGCGCAAAAATCACCGGCTTGGCGCCGGTTACCGAATATCACTACCGGGTGACGACGACGACGTACGCCGGCTCGGCGACGAGCGATCCGGCAACTTTCGAAACGCTGCCGGTCATGCCCGCAACGGTTACGACGAAATCGCCGACTTCGGTAGTCGAAACAAGTGCCTCGCTTACCGGAACGGTCAATCCCCACGGAGGATCGATTTCCAGCTGCCAGTTCAAATACGGCACTACGGTGTCATACGGCACGACCACCTCCTGCGTTGGCTTGCCAGGACCTGTTTCGGAAGACGTCGCGGTGACACGAAAAGTGCTGAAACTCAGCCCGGGCACCACCTACCACTACAAGCTGGTGGTGACCGGCAACGCCGGCACCGTCGAGGGCGAAGACGTCAAATTCACCACCGCGAGCCCGCCCCCACCGCCGCAGGACCCCGTCCAGCCGCCGGCTTCCGGCGACCCACCGGCCGCAGCTGTGCCGCCGGTGAGCGTCGCGCCGACCCGACCGCCTCCGTTGCGATGCCGGAAGGGGTTTCGCAAGAAGAAAGTCCGGGGCAGGCTCAAGTGCGTGCGGCTGCCCTGCAAGAGGAACGTCAAGCCGAAACGGGTCCAGCGCAAAGCGAGTTGCCCGAAACCGAAACGGGCCTCGCGACGGCGCTAGCAGTCGCGTAACTCGGCGGCTGCGCGCTCGGGTGGGTAGACGTTGATGTCCACGCCGGTGCCCAGCTCGAAGCCGGCCTTGACGGTGAGCCGCGGAGCGATGTCGACGTGCCAGTGGAACCGCTCCGCGCCTCGCGGCGCGGTGCAGACCCAGAGGTTGAGAGCGGGCGGGCCGTCGAAGCGCGTGGCCAGCCGGCGCAGGGCGGTGTGGATCATCGCTGCCCCGGAGGTGTCCTCCTCGAAGCGACTCGCCTCGCGGCGCGGAACCACACGCAGCTCGTAGGGAGAGCGCGAGGCCCAGGGGCAGATCAGTGCCGCCTCGTCGTCGATCGCGACCAGCCGCTCCTGCCGACGCACCTCCTCGACCAGCACGTCGGTGAGCAGGCCGCTGCCGCCGCTGCGCTCGCTGTAGGCGCCGGCCCGCTCGCGCTCCCGCGCCACCGCCGCCGGAACGAAGGGCAGCGCGTAGAGCTGCGCGTGGGTGTGGGGGAGCGAGGCGCCCGCCGCCGCCCCCTCGTTGACGACGAGCTGGACGTAGGAGGCATCGGCATGGGCGCGCATCCGCTCGCGCCAGGTGGCGATCGCGCCGAGGAAGCGCTCCTCGCTCAGCTCCGCCATCGCGGTGACGTGCTCGGGCGCGTTGACGATCACCTCATGGCCGCCGATCGCCGGGCGTGAGGCGAAGAGATCGGGTTCGCCTGCCCGCCGCGACTCGAGCAGCGGGTCGCCGGCGCTGGCGAAGGCACCCGCCTCGCCGCTCGTCCCTCCATCGCGTGGTTCCTCAGCCACGCTTTTCGTGCCCAAGGAGCCACGCGACGGGTCCCCCAGGGCCGGATATAGGTTCGGCACGACGCGGCTGGTCCAGCCCGGGGTGTCCGCCTCGCCCCCATCCGGGCGCACCGCGTATGCCTCGGGCGGCGTCTTCTCCTCCTGCCCCTCGCAGAAGGGACAGCCCTCGGCGCCCTTCGTGTCTTCCGCCGCCTTCTCGAACCCGTGCGGGCGATCGGCCCGGCCGGGCGCGAGGATCGTCCGCAGCCCGCTCAGCTGGTCGATGCGGATCTCGGGTGCGCTCAACTCGGCGGCGATTTCGATCCGTCGCCGCCCCCGGTTGCGTCGAGGAACGGTTTGAGCACATCCATCGGCAGCGGGAAGACGATCGTCGTGTTCTGGTTGCTGCCGATCTCGAGCAGCGTCTGCAGATAGCGCAGCTGCAGCGAAGCCGGGTTGGTGCTGATGATGTCGGCCGCGTCGGTGAGCTTCTGCGCCGCCTGGTACTCGCCCTCGGAGTTGATGATCTTGGCGCGGCGCTCGCGCTCGGCCTCGGCCTGCCGCGCCATCGCCCGCTGCATCTGCTCGGGGATCTCGACGTCCTTGATCTCGACCGCGGTCACCTTGACGCCCCAGGGCTCGGTCGACTCGTCGATGATCGTCTGCAGCTCTTCGTTGAGCCGCTCGCGCTCGGCGAGGAGCTGGTCCAGTTCCGCCTTGCCGAGCACCGAGCGCAGCGCAGTCTGCGCGATCTGCGACGTGGCGAGCAGGAAGTTCTCGACCTCGACGATCGACCGGTTGGCGTCGACCACGCGGAAATAGGCGACCGCGTTGACGCTCGACGGCACGTTGTCGCGGGTGATCACCTCCTGCGGCGGGATGTTGAGCGTCACCGTACGCAGGTCGACCCGCACCATGCGGTCGATGAATGGGATCAGCAGGATCAAGCCGGGCCCCTTGGTGGCGATCAGCCGGCCGAGCCGGAAGATCACACCGCGCTCGTACTCGCGCAGGACCCGCACCGCGGCTCCGAGCGCGATCGCCGCGAAGATCAACAGAACCGCAAGCACCGCCAGCGCTGCACCCATCAGCCTGCTCCTTCCTCGGAGCCCCGCTCGGGACTCATAGCCGGGGTTTCGGTGGGCCGCTCCGGTCTGACCACGAGAGTGAGACCTTCGACCGCCTCGACCGTGACTCTATCCCCCGGGCGCAGCGGCTCACCCCCGCTGGCCAGCCGCGCCCGCCACAGCGCTCCCTCGATCCAGACCTGGCCCTCGGGGTCGAGCGAGGTGCGAGCCTCGGCGGAGGCGCCGATCAGCTCCTCGCGCCCGGCGCGGACCGGCTGGTCCCGGTGGGCCGCCAGCACCTTGCGGGTGACGAAGTAGAAGCTGATCAGCGCGAGCACGCCGAGCGTGATCAGCGCCGGCCCGGCCCACTCGCTGGCGCTCGAGTCCGATTCCGCGGTGAGGGCGATGACCCCGCCCGCAACCAGTCCCAGCCCACCGAGCACGGCGAGCACGCCGCCGGTCGGCAGCAGCAGCTCGGCGATGAGCAGGGCGACTCCGAGCAGGGCGACGACGACGAAGAAGTCCATCTGCCGATTATCCGCCTTTGTCGCCCTGGCCGAGCGCGAAGCGCTCGATGTCGGCCCGCAGCTCGGCGAGGTCCTCGTAGTTCCCCTGCTTGGTGTACACGAGCTCGCCTTCGCCGTCGTAGAAGGCGGTGGCGGGCAACCCGATGGCGCCCACGCTGTCGGCGATCTCCTCGTCGGGGTCCTCGTAGCTGGGGTAGGGGACGGGCTCGCTCTCGAGGAAGGTCTCTGCGTGGTCGGGGGAGTCTTGGCTGTCGATACCGAGGAAGGCGACCCGCTTGCCGTAGTCCGCCGCGGCGCGCTGGAAGTGCGGGAACTCGAAGCGGCACGGCCCGCACCACGAGGCCCAGACGTTGACCACCGCCGGATAGCCGCGCAGTGCCGCGATCCGCCCCTCGTAAGCGTCGACACCGCCGGGAAGCAGCTCGTTCGCCTGTCTGTGCAACGCCGCGAGCGGGGGCGGCGACCCGGCCAGAGCCTTGCCGTAGTCGGGCGGTTCGCCACCGTAGTCGCTATCCGGCGAGGATCCGCAGCCGCCGATCGCGAGGGCTGCCAGGAGAAGGATGAGAGGGCGTCGTCGGAGGCAGGTCATCGGTGGGTGCGAGCTTTGTAATCACTCATCTCGTCTCGTGATTACAATACGTATTACTCGGTTCGCCGTATGCGAGCCGCTCGAGTGACTGGGGGCGGAGAAGCCGACCCCCGGCATCCTCGTCTGAGTCTCCCGGCGGCACACTTCGCGTCGCTGCGGAAACGAAAGCGCACAAGCCTTCATGGCCAAGACCAGCGAAGCTGCCGCGCCGGCGGCAGTTCCTTCAGGCGCCGACATCGAGCGGGCGGCCGAGTTTGCCCGCGAGCCGTTGCTGCTCGACGGCGAGGGACCCGAGGCGCTCGCCCCCGGGACCGCCCGCCGCCGTGCCCTCGACGCCGCGCTGAAGGAGCTCGACGAAGGCGCCGAGCACCCCTCGATCCAGTGGCGTCGCGACTTCTCCCTGCTGCTCGGGCTCGAGCGACTGCTGGCCGACGAGCCGCCGAAGCTGCGCGACGGTGCCGAACTCAACCCGCACCAGGTCGACGCGCTCTCGGGGACGCTGACCGAGCTGATGTCCGAGCAGCAGGTCGCCGCCGAAAACGGGTCGACCCCGATCCCCGCAGACGTTGCCGAGTCCGTTACGGACGACGACGGCGCCGCCGCCGACGACGAGGAGCCGGAGGAGCTGGCCGCGGACGAGGAGCCGCAGGACTGGGAGGAAGAGTCGCCCGAGGACGACGAGGAGGAGACCGTCGCCGAGGCGGCCGACGACCCCGGCGCAGCCAGGCGCTTCTGGTTCGAGCACGCGACCGGCGCCGGCAAGACCGTCGCCGCGGTGGGCTTCATCGACGCCACCCGCACCGGTGGCGTCCTCATCCTCACCCACCGCCGCAACCTGGTCGAACAGTTCATCGGCGAGATCTCCGACCGTGGCTACAAGGAGCGGCTGCGCCCGCCCCTGCTGGGCGACCGCGACGACGCCGAAGGCCCGGTCACGGTCGAGACCTACCAGTGGTTCGTCCGCAACCACAAGCAGGTCTCCGACGCCTACTCGATCGTGATCTGCGACGAGGCGCACACTGCGCTGGGCGAGAAAACCAGCGCCTGCATCCGCGCCTGGACCGGCCCCGTCTTCATCGGCATGACCGCGACCGGCGCGCTGATCGCCCGCCACGTCGCCGACCTCTTCCCGACCCAGACCTCGCGCTTCGACCTCGCCCAGGCGGCGCGGCGCGGCGTGATCGCGCCGCTGCGCTGCATGCGCATCCCGCCCGGGCCGGGGGTGCGGACGATCGCCAAGGTGCCGCTGCGCAAAGGCGAGGTCGACCAGGACTTCGACCAGGAGGAGCTGGCCGCGCTGCTCGACCAGGAGCCCTTCAACGTGGCGATCGCCGACCTCTACAAGTCCCGCTTCAGCAAGACGCCCGGCGTCCTCTACACCGCCGGCGTCCAGCACGCGAAGAACGTCGCGAAAGCGTTCAAGGACACGGGGATCGTCGCCCGCGCCGTCTCCGGCGAGACGCCGAAGCGCGAACTGGCGGAGATCCTCGCCGCCTTCGAGCGCGGCGAGGTCGACGTGCTCTGCAACGCGATGCTGCTCGCCGAGGGCTGGAACTCGCCGCGGGCGACGATCTGCATGCACCTGGCGCCGACCGCCTCGCGCCGCATCTACCAGCAGCGGGTCGGCCGCGTCACCCGGCGGGCGCCGGGCAAGGAGGCCGGTCTGGTGATCGACTTCGTCCACCCGGCGACCACTCACGACGAGACGATCGTCACCCTGCACAGCCTGCTCGACCGCGACGTCTACCGCGGCGGCGCGATCGTGGTCGGGCCGGTGCGGCGCGGCCGCGGCCGGCGGGTGCGGGTCGAGCGCCGCATCGTCCCCGTCTCCGAGGACTCCGAAAAACGCACCCAGGTGCTCGAACGCGAGCTGTGGCGGATCGCAGTCGAGAACCTCGACTACCCCGAGCAGCACGCCTGGGCGGCGCTGGCCGGGGCGCGGGTCAACCCGCAGAACTGGCGGCGAGCGCGCTCGATGCTGCAGAACGACCGCACCAAGGAGCTGCGCCGCCGCTTCCTGCTCACCTGCGTGCAGCGCAACCGCAACTCGCAGCTGCGGCTGAAAGCACTGGCCGAGATCGCCGACCTGCGCGACCCCGACGCCTTCGACGACGCGATCGACATCGTCGGCACCTGGAGCCGCGACGACAAGCGGGCGGGGACGAAGACGTTGCTGCAGGCGCTGGTCGACAAACGGATCGGCCGCCGCGACCAGGCGCAGGCGTGGGTCTGGCGGCTCGCCTCCTACACCCGCGAGCTGCACGAAGAGTACGCCGTGCAGCGCTGGCCGGAGACGAAGCGGCTGCTCGGCCTGCTGGTCAACTCCTCCGGCCGGGCGCATGGGCGCAACGCGCGCCGCCTCGTCCACGCCGCGCGCAAACAGGACCGCCGCCTGGCGGTGGCGCTGCTCGCCGGCGCCGTCTCGCACACGCCGGAAGGCGAGGAGGTGCTGCGCGGGGCGCGGATGCGGATGGCTCGCAAACCTTCGGCGACCGCGCGCGAACTGCTGCGCAACTTCCCCAAAGGCGGCAAGAAACGGCGGCGGCGGAAAAAAGGCCAGCCGACTTCTGCGGAGGGCGGAACGAGCAAGAAGAAGGCCGGCGGGAAGGCGGCGGAGAACGGCGCCGATTCGCAGGACGCGCTTGCCGAGACGACCCCGGTGGAAGCCGAGCAGAACGGCTCAGAGCCTGAGGTGGACCTCGCCGGCGCCGAGGACGACGCGGTCGCCGCCGGCAGTGACGACGAGTAGGTCGCCCGAGTCGTCGACCCCGTCGGCGACGCCGGAGCCGTCGTCCCACGAGATCGCGCGTCCGCGCAGGGCGTCGCGGGCGCGCCAGGCGGCGAGTACCTCGTCCCGGTCTGCGGCGACCCAGCGATCGAGGCGACTGTTGAGGACTGCGGCTGCCGCGAGGGGGGTCGGGAGTCGTCCCGACGAGTGCCCACCACCGCCTTCGGCGGTGGAACCTAGTGCCGCTTCGCGGCTGGAATCACCCTGCTGGGGCCGCTTCGCGAGGCATCGTCGAGGCGACTCCCGACCCCCCTTGAGCACACTCAGAATCGAGACTGCCGTGTCCCGTAGCTCGATCGGGAACTCGTCGCGTGTGATCGTGAGGTTGAGACCGACGCCGATCACTGCCCAGCCGTCTTGGGGCTTCGCCTCGATCAGGATCCCGGCGAGCTTGCGTTCGTCGATCCAGATGTCGTTCGGCCACTTGATCTTGCACTCGATGGCGGGTTCGAGCTCCTCCGCCGCCTCGCAGACGGCGAGCGGCGCGGCCAGCGGCAGCAGCAGGTGGCGCTCGTCGAGCGGCCGCAGGATCGCCGAGTAGAGCAGCGCTTTGCCGGGCGGCGCCGTCCAGCTGCGTCCCTGTCGCCCGCGTCCCGCGGTCTGCTCGAAGGCGGTGACGACGGTGCCCCCGGGCGCGCCGTCCTCGACCAGCTCACGGGCACGCGCGTTGGTCGAGTCGGTGATGCGGAAGTGCCGGTGGGGCGCGCCGAAGCTCATCCCTTGCCCCTCGATTGCAGCCTTTTCCCCACCGTAGGGAGGAGAACCCTCCGATCAGCGTGCGGCATCGTCGAGCAAGGCGGCGATGAGGCCGTCGATGTCGTGGCGCTCGGCCTCGACTGCGACCTCGAGGCCGGCGGCGCGGACGGCCTCGCTGGTGATCGGGCCGATCGAGACGACGCGGGCGGTGGCCGGGAAGCGGTCGCCGAGCGCCTCGGTCAGGTTGTCGACCGTGGAGGAGGAGGTGAAGGTGACGTAGTCGGCGCCCTGTGCAGCCTCGACTGCCTCCGGCGCGGGCTCCTCCCGCACCGTCTCGTAGAGGGCGACGACGTCGACCTCGGCGCCGCGCTCGCGCAAGGCATCGGGGAGGACGTCGCGGGCCTCGGCGGCGCGGGCGACGAGGGCTCTCGAACCCGCGACCTCGACCTGTTGCAGCGCCTCGACCAGCGCCTCGGCGACGAAGCGCTCGGGGACGATGTCGGCGGCGATTCCATGTTCGGCGAGGGCCCGCGCGGTGCCAGGCCCGATCGCGGCAATCACCGTGTCCGCCCGCGGCTGCCCGACGGCGCCCGTTCCACTTGCCCTTACTTGCCCATTTTTCGTTCCACCGCCGAGGGCCCGTGCGTCGAGCCCAGCGTTGCCCAGCGCCTCGAAGAGCAGATGCGCCCCGTTCGGGCTCGTGACGCAGATCAAGGCGTACTCGCCGATCCGCTCGATCGCTCGCCGCACCTCCTCGCCCTCGATTCGCGGCTCGATCCGGATCGCCGGCAGCTCGACGGCCTCGGCGCCGAGGCCGCGCAGGGTGGCGGCCAGGCCGCTCGCCTGGGCGCGGGCGCGGGTGACGACGACGCGACGGCCGTACAGGGGGCGGCGCTCCAGCCAGGCGAGCGCCTCTCGGCGAGCGACAGCGGGACCGACGACGATCAGCGCCGGGGCGCCGATCCCCTCGCGCTCGACCGCCTTGGCGAGCGTTCCAAGCGTGGCGACCACGGTGCGCTGGCCGTCCATCGTGCCGCGCTCCACGGCAGCGGCCGGCTCGTCGGCTTTACGGCCGGCGTCGATCAGTGCCGCCGCATTGGCCGCGAGGCGCTTGACGCCCATGTAGAAGACGAGCGTGCCAGGGAACCGTGCCAGCGCCTCCCAGTCGAGCGCGGTCTCCTCCTTCTCGGGATCCTCGTGCCCGGTGACGAAGGCGACGGCCGAGGCGTCGTCGCGGTGGGTGACGGGAATGCCGGCGTAGGCACTCGCCGCGACCCCGGCGGTGACGCCCGGCACGACCTCGAACTCGACTCCGGCGGCGCGCAGCGCCTCGCCCTCCTCGCCACCGCGGCCGAAGACGAACGGGTCGCCGCCCTTCAGCCGCACGACGCTCTTGCCCGCCCGCGCCGCATCGATCAGCCGCGCGTTGGTCTCGTTTTGTGGCACGGACGTGCCGGTGCTGCGGTGTCCATATGGACCGCTCTCCACCGGCACGTCCCCGGGGGCCTTGCCGACGTAGACGAGCTCGGCGTCGGCGCGGGCGCCGTCGAGCGCCCCCGGCGGGATCAGGCGGTCGTGGAAGATCGTGTCGGCGGAGGCGATCAGCTGCAGCGAGCGCGCCGTCATCAGTCCGGGGTCGCCGGGGCCGGCCCCGACGAGGTACACGACTCCAGCCCGGGCGCTCATGCCATCTCCTCGGCGCGGTCGAGGATGTCGCGGGCGCCCGCGCCGAGCAGGCGCTCGGCGAGGAGCGCCCCGGCCGCGGCGGGCTCCTCCGCCTCGCCCTCGACCCGGTCGCGGATCCACTCGCTGCCGTCCGGCAGGCCGACGAAGGCCTCCAACTCGATTTGCCCGCCGCTTGCGGTGGCGTGGACACCGATCGGCGTCGCGCAGGTCGCTTCGAGCAAGGCGACCGCGGCGCGCTCGGCGGTCAGCTCGCGCAGCGCCGTCTCATCGCCGACGGCCGCGGCAGCCGCCAATGCCCCGTTGTCGTCGGCTCTTGCCTGCAGAACCAGCGCTCCCTGTCCAGCCGCCGGAGTCATCGCCTCGCCGGGGATCGCGAAGGACACCTCGCCCTCGCGCCCCAGCCGCCGCAGGCCGGCAGCGGCGAGCACGATCGCGTCGAGCTCGCCCTCGGCCAGCTTGCGCAGGCGCGTATCGACGTTGCCGTGCAGCTCGCTCACCTGCAGATCGGGACGGACGGCGAGGAGCTGGGCGCGGCGACGCAGGCTGGCGGTGCCCACCCGGGCGCCCTCGGGCACGTCGTCGAGTGAGGCGCCAGCGCCGATCCAGACGTCGGCCGGGTCCTCTCTCGCCGGCACCGCGGCGATGGTCAGGCCCCCCGGCATCTCAGCCGGCAGGTCCTTGGCCGAGTGAACCCCGATCTCCGCCCCGCCGTCGAGCAGCGCCCGCTCGACCCCGCGCACGAAGCGCGCCTTGTCTCCCATCTCGCCATCGGACGACACCTCAACCAGCTCAGCTTCGCCGAGCAACGCGGCGACCTGTCCCGCCTGAGCTCTGGCCAGCGCACTGTTGCGAGTGGCAATACGGATCATTGAGCCGATCCCGGTAGGGGTGGAACGTCTTGTACTTTTTTTGCGGTAGCGATGGTGGACAGCCGATAACTGTCTTCAAAAAAAGTTAAGTGGAATCCCTGCCGGGACCGGCTCGGCGCTCCGATATATCCGTCACAGCAGCGCCTGCCTCGCCCTCCGGCTCGGTGCCCGTGTCCAGCCCGAACAGCTCGCGCAGAGCACTGACGTGGAGGTAGGCCTCGTCGCTTCCCGCCGAGCGCTTCATCCGCAGGGTCGGCTCGTGCAAGAGGCGCGAGGCGATCGCCTTGGCCATCGCGGCAAGACGCTCGCGATCCGCCTCGCCGAGGTTCTCCCAGCGGCCGTCGTTCTCGGCCAGCACGCGATTGACGATCTCGTCGGCGCGCTCGCGCAGCGAGGCGATCGTCGGCACGACCTCGAGCGAGGCGAGCCAGCGCTCGAAGCGGTCCAGCTCGGCGGCCAGGATCGGCTCCGCCCGCCGCGCCTCGCCCTCGCGGTCGCCGGCGTTGCGCTCGACGATCTGCTGGACGTCGTCGATGTCGTGCAGGCTGACCCCGGCGACCTCGCGGCACTCGGGTTCGATGTCGCGTGGCACGGCGATGTCGACCAGCAGCAGCGGGCGGCCGGAGCGTGTCTCCATCACCTGGGCGAGGCCGTCGCGCTCGACGATGTGGTGGGGCGAGTTGGTCGCCGAGACGACGATGTCGGCTGCCTGCAGCTGCTCGGGCAGCTCCTCGAAGCGGACCGCCTCGCCATGGAAACGCTGAGCCAAGCCGATCGCCCTGTCGTAATGGCGATTGGCGATGAAGACGCCGGCGGCGCCGCGGGACATCAGCGCCCTGGCGACCAGCTCGGCGGTCTCTCCGGCGCCGATCACCAGCACCCGCCGCTCGCCGAGGTCGCCGAGCGTGCGCCGCGCCAGCTCGACCGCGACCGAGGGGATCGAGACGCCCTTCTCGCCGATCGCGGTCTCCTCGCGGACCCGGCCGCCGGCGGCGAGCGCGCCGCGGAAGAGGCGGTTGAGGATCGGGCCGGTTGCGCCCTCGACCAGCGCCAGCTCGTAGGCACGTTTGACCTGGCCCTGGATCTCCGCCTCGCCGACGATCATCGAGTCGAGCCCGGCGGTGACCTGGAAGAGGTGGTGGGCGGCGTCGCTCGAGCGCAGCGAGTAGAGGTGGCCGAGCAGCTCGGTGGGGCGGATCTCCGCCTGCCGGGTGAGCACGCCCAGCGCGGTCGACTCGGCTTCGACCGGGTCGGAGACGATCAGGTAGAGCTCCGTGCGATTGCACGTCGATATCGCCGCTGCCTCGTGGATGCCTTCCACAGCGGTCAGCTCGTGCAGGGCGCCGACCGCGCGGCCCTCGGTCAGCGAGAGTCGCTCGCGCAGGTCGAGTGGCGCAGTCTTGTGAGAGACGCCCAGGGCCAGCAGCTCAGACATCGGCGCCGACCTCCTCCCGCTCCGGCGCTGCGGCTTGGTCACCGTTGGCTCGGGTCTCGGCAAAGCCGGCGAGCTCGCGCAGCTCCCGCTCGATCCGCTGGACTTTGGCCGCCATGATCGCCACGTAGACGACGATCAGGACGAGGAAGACGACGTAGGCGGCGGCGACGTACTTGCCGGCCTCGTCCAGCGGCAGGGCAGGTGCGGCGATCGGCAGCATCAGCTCACCTCCGGGGCGACGCGGGAGGAGCCGCCGGGGCCCGGCGCGTCGAGGGCGCGGCGCAGCCGCTTGAGCTGCCCGGAGGCGCTCTTCGCGGTCAGCTCGAACTTGACCAGGGTCACCCAGAGCAGGCCGATCGCGGTCAGGCTGACGAGGAAGGTGAACATCATCTCTCCCGGCAGACCGCCGTTGGCGGTGGCGAAGGTGCGTGGGTGGACGAGGCTCTCGGCCATCCGCACCGCCATGAAGTTGAGCGGCACGAAGGCCCCCGCAGTGATCGCGAAGACCGAGGCGTAGCGCCCCTGGCGCTCACGGTCCTCGATCGCGTAGCGGAAGGGGTAGTAGGTCGCGTACATGAGGAAGACGATCAGGAAGCTGACCAGGGTCGGCTCGTCCCAGACCCACCAGTGCCCCCACGAGGCCTTTGCCCAGATCGAGCCGGTGATCAAGACGGCGACGCCGAAGATCACCGACATGTGGATCGAGACGTAGGAGTAGGCGTCCCAGCGCGAGTCGCCGCTGCGCAGATGGAAGATCGCGAAGACGCCGCCGATCACGAAGCCGATCAGCGCCACGATCGCCAGCGGCACGTGGATGTAGAAGATCTTCTGGATGAAGCCCTGGTCGGCGTCGAGCGGGGCGTAGAAGAAGACCAGCGATAGCGACACGGCGAGCGCCGCGACGGTCGCGATCGAGAGGGGTCTCAGGCCTTTGCCGTACATGCTTCGTGGCGCGGTTTGCGAGTTTGCGCCTCAGTCCTCCAGCAGGAAGTCGAATACGGCGTACCCGACGAGGAGGAAGATCAGATCGTATAGGCAGAGCACCGTGAGCCAGGTGCCGAAGCGGTCGTAAGCGGGACCGTTCAGCGCCAGCAGCGGCTCGAGCGCTCCGGTGGCGGCGATCGAGAGCGGCACCGCGAGGGGCAGCAGGACGAGCGGCGCCAGCAGGTCGCGGGCGCGCGAGTTGACCGCCATCGAGGAGACCAGGGTGCCGGTGGCGGCGAGGCCGAGGTCGGCGAGCAGGAGGACGAGGGCGAGCGGCGGCAGCGCCGCGGGCGAGTCGAGGAAGAAGAGGGCGAAGACCGGGACGACGACCAGCTCTACCGCCACCAGGTAGACGAGCAGCGCCGCCGCCTTGGCGGCGAAGAGGGCGCTGCGGTCGATCGGCGCCAGCCGGATCGCGTCGAAGCCGCCCTCCTCGCGCTCGGCGACGAAGAGGCGGTTGATGCCGAGGATCGCGGCGAAGAGCAACGTCGCCCAGAGCACCCCGGCGGCGAGGCTGCCGGAGAGCGCGGTGCGGTCGAGGCCGAAGCGGAAGACGACGAAGGTCGTGACCGCGAAGAGCGCCATCGCCGGCAGCGACTGCAGGGTGCGCAGCTCGGCCCGCAGGTCCTTGCCGAGGATCGCGGCGAAGGCGAGGCGCGAGGGGGTCACGCGACCGCCACCCTGCCACCGGCGCCCAGCCGCAGCACTTGGTCGGCGTCGGGCAGCGCTCGCTCGGGGTCGTGGGTGACGAGGACGCGGGCCCGTCCCTCGCTCGGTCCGATCAGCTCACGTGCCAGCTCGCGCCCTTCGGCGTCGAGGTTGGAGTCCGGCTCGTCGAGCAGCAACAGCTCGGGCTCGTGCAGGACGCAGCGGCAGATCGCCAGCCGCTGGCGCATCCCGGCCGAGAGCTCGGCGACCCGTTGCTCGGCGCGCCGCCCCATCCCGATCGCGGCGAGCAGCTCCTCGATCCGTGCCTCTGCCGCGCCGCCGCGCAGCCCGTGCAGGTCGGCGTGGAAGCGCAGGTTCTCGCGCCCACTCAGGTCGCGGTAGAGGAGTGGATCGTGGCCGAGGAAGCCGATCCGGCCGCGCGCCTTCCAGGCCTCGCTCGGCAGCCGTGCCCCCAGCACCCGCACCTCGCCGCCGCCAGGCCGCAGCAGGGTGGCGAGGATGCGCAGCAGCGTCGTCTTGCCGGCCCCGTTCGGCCCCAGGACGACGAGCGACTCACCCGCCTCGAGGATCAGGTCGATTCCGTCGAGGACCGGTGTTTCGCCGAAGTCTCGTCGCAGGCCACGCAGCTCAATCGCCGTACTCACGCTCGGATTCTCCCCAAGTGAGCGACGAGAGCTACATTGACCCCCTATAGCGTGGTCAATGTAGCTCTCGTCTGAGAGTCAGTGCCGCTTCTTGCGCAGCGTGCGGGCGCCGACCTTGAGCAGCGGCACAGCACCCTCGCGCAGGGCCTTGGTCCGGGTCGCGCCCTTGCCGTAGAGCAGCTTCGCCGAGGCGCGCACCGCTTCGCCCAGGGTCTCGTCGTAGGGATGCCACCAGAAGTCGCGGGTCAGGCCCGGCTCCCAGGCGTTCATCTTGACGTTGACGCACTCGTAGAAGCCGAATTTGGAGTGGGAGCGGCCGACGCCGGAGTCCTTGACGCCGCCCCAGGCGCACTGGCAGGCGCCGTGGCTGAAGGAGTGGTCGTTGACCCAGACCATGCCCGACTCGACCCGCCGCGCGATCCGCGCACCCTTCTGGCGGTCCTTGGTCCAGACCGAGGCGCCGAGGCCGAACTCGGAGTCGTTGGCGAGGTCGATCGCCTCCTGCTCGGAGTCGACGACGACGATCGGCAGCACCGGGCCGAAGACCTCCTCGCGCATGATCCGCATCTCGTGCGTGACCCCGGTAAGCACGGTCGGGGCGACGAACTTGCCGGAGAGGCCGGCGACCTCGGTCGGGCCGCCGCAGAGCTTGGTCGCGCCGGCGGCGACCGCGTCCTCGATCAGGTCGACGACGATCTCGTACTGGCCCGCGGAGGTCATCGGGCCGATCTCCGTCTCCCACTCGAGCGGGTTGCCGAGCCGCAGCTGCTGCGCCTCGCGGGCGACGCCCGCGATGAAGCGGTCGGCGATCTCGCGCATCACATAGACCCGCTCGATCCCCGAGCAGGTCTGGCCGGCGTTGGCGAAGCCGCCCCAGACGGCGCCGGAGATCGCGTTGCCGAGGTCGGCGTCGGCGCAGACGATCATCGGATCCTTGCCGCCCAGCTCGAGCACCGAGCCCTTCAGCTGCCTCGCACACACCTCGCCGACCTTGCGCCCGACCTCGACCGAGCCGGTGAAGAAGATCTTGCCGGCGCTCGACTTCGCCAGCGCGTCGCCGACGCCGCCGCCGCCGTGGACGACGCGGACCAGGCCCTCGGGCAGGCCGCCCTTCTCGAAGACGCGGCGGATCGCCTCGCCGAGCAGCGGCGTCAGGCTGGCCGGCTTGAGCACGACGCCGTTGCCCGCCATCAGCGCGATCGCGACCTCGCCGAAGGGGATCGACCAGGGGTAGTTCCAGGGCGCGATCACGCCGACGACGCCGATCGGCTCGTAGGTGAAGCGCGATTTCTTGCTCGCCAGGAAGGCCTGCGACATCCGCACCTTCTCGTCGGCGAGGATCTTGGGGCCGGCCTTGGCGCACCAGTGGAGCGCGTCGACGGTCGGCAGCAGCTCCATCGTGTAGGCCTCGGCGCGCGCCTTGCCCTGCTCGGAGACGAGCAGCTCGGCGAGCTCGTCGATGTCGTCGAGCAGCGCGTCGGCGGCGCGGCGCATGTAGCGGGCGCGGTCGTCGAGGCCGAGCTCGGCCCAGGCAGGCTGGATGCGGGCGACGTCGTCTACTACGGCCTGGACTTCGTCCGGGGTGATCGTGGCGACGGAGCCGACGAGCTCTCCGGTAGCGGGGTTGAAGGACTCGAGCGTGGACTGGGCAGGGGGGCTTTGCGTGGCGATCTCCATGCCGGCGATTCTACGCCGTGAGATGGGGAGCCGGGGGAGGTTTCCCCGCTCGGTGCTCAGGCGTGGGCGATCGCCTGCCGCCGCCAGCGCAGGTAGCTGGGGCCGACGTTGCGCACGGCGCGGGGCAGCAGCGGCGTCGCCGCTCGGGAGGCAGACGCCAGCAACATCAGCTCGCGCTGCTGGCGACGCGTCCAGCCGATCCCGAAGCGCTCGCGCAGGGTCGAAGGCAGCAGCCCGCGGGTTATGAGCACGTTCTGGCGCACCGCGGGCAGGCGGGCGAGCCGCCACGCCAGCTCGGGGAGAAAGCGCACTGGCGGCCTCGCGGGGCTCTCCAGCGCCTCGAGGACTTCGCCGACCGCCGGGGTGCACTCCAAGCGCTCCGCCACCATGCGCTCGAAGTAGTCGCCGAAGGCGCTCCAATCCTCCGGCAGGTCACGCTCGCGCACGCCGATCAACCGTCCGCTGCGACGCCACTCGGCGTACAGCTCCTCGATCCGCGCGGTGCTCATCGGCCGGCCGAGCAGCGAGTGGCCCTTGACGATGGAGTGCACGAGGGTTGCGTGGACCCAGGCGTAGGCTTCCGGCTCGAGGGCGCTGTAGGGCTCGCCGTCGGGCCTGCGGCCCCTGATGCGCTTGTGCATCTCGCGAATGCGCCGTCCCATCTCGCCCGCCAGAGCGGGTCCGCCATAGGTCATCGCGTAGGAGTAGTCGAGGGTGCGCAGCAGCCGACCCCAGGGATCCGCGCGGAAGTCGGAATGCTCGCTGACGCCGGCCCCCACGGTCGGATGCGCAACCTGGAGCAAGATCGCGTAGGCGCCGGTGGCGATCAGGCGCGCGTCGCCGGCGTAGCGCCAGGCCGTCGAGCCCTGCGCCGGAACGAGCGATGCGACTTCGTCTGGGTGGGGCAGAACAGATGCCATAGCTGGTGCCTCCCGAAGGCCGGCCTGAGAGTATCGCTGCATGGAGCGATTGTTCGACGCGGGTGACGACCGCGGCGCGGATGCGCCGCTGGCGGACGCGCCGCTGGCGGTGCGGATGCGGCCGCGCTCGCTTGAAGAGCTGGTCGGCCAGGAGCACGTCCTCGGCGAGGGATCGGCGTTGAGGACCGCGATCGAGTCGGGGCATCCCCACAGCTCGATCCTCTACGGGCCACCGGGATCGGGGAAGACGACGCTGGCGCGGATCGCGGCGGCTGGGGCGGATGGGGCTTTTGAGGAGGAGTCGGCTGTCAATGCGGGGCGGGCGGAGATCCGGGCGGTGATCGCGCGGGCTCGGGAGCGGCGCGGCGCCAACGGGCGGCACACCGTGCTCTTCCTCGACGAGATCCACCGCTTCAACAAGGCGCAGCAGGACGCACTGCTGCCGGCGGTCGAGGAGGGGCTGCTGACGCTGATCGGGGCGACCACCGAGAACCCCTACTTCGAGGTCAACTCGGCGCTGCTCTCGCGCTGCCAGATCTACGAGCTGCGGCCGCTGGAGCCGGAGCAGGTGGAGGAGCTGCTGCTGCGGGCGCTCGCCGACCCAGAGCGTGGGCTCGCCGACCCGCCACCGGTAGAGGATGCGGCGCTGGAGATGCTCGCGCACCGCTCTGGCGGCGATGCCCGCGTCGCCCTCTCAGCGCTGGAGCGGGCAGTCGAGCGCGTATCCGACCTTGACCACGCTGGGGGTGGGTCAAAATCGGATGCGGTCGACGTCGCCGCGGTCGAGGACGCACTGCAGCGCAAGGCGCTCGACTACGACCGCGATGGCGACCGCCACTACGACTTCGTCTCGGCCTGGATCAAGGCGACCCGGGGCTCCGACGTCGACGCCTCGCTCTACTACATGGCGGTGATGCTGGAGGGCGGCGAGGACCCACGCTTCATCGCCCGCCGCATGGTCATCCTCGCCTCCGAGGACGTCGGCAACGCCGACCCGCAGGCGCTGCTCGTCGCCGATGCGGCCGCCCGCGCCGTCGACCGCGTGGGGTTGCCCGAGTGCGCGCTCAACCTCGCCCAGGCGACCGTCTACCTGGCGCTGGCGCCGAAGTCGAATGCCTCCTACAAAGCCCTGGGCCGCGCCCGCGCCGAGGTGCGGGAGAACGGAGCCAAGACGCCCCCCGACTACCTGCGGGACGCGCACTATCCGGGCGCCGCGAAGCTCGGCCGCGGCGAGGGGTATCGCTACGCGCACGACGAGCCGGGCGCGGTCAGCGACCAGTCGCTGATGCCGCCCGGGCTCCAGGAACTGCGCTTCTACCACCCCAGCGATCGTGGCTTCGAGGCCGAGCTGGGAAGGCGCCTGGAGGCACTGCGCAAGAAATTCTCCAGTAGCCAGAGAGACGCTTAGTCGCAGGCGCAACTTCCCAAGAGACATCGTGTTTCAAAGGGCGGCTTTCCAAGTTAGAGCCAGGGAGAGCCGACATACCGGCCGGAGGCCTGGACTGGGGGTCTCCGGCCGGGAGTAACAAGGGGAAAGCAGGGGGGATCGACGACCGCGCGGGACTGCGCGGTCGTCGATCGTGGTCGGGCCCTCTGTCACCGGCTTTCACCTCCCCGAAACAGCTTTTCAACCGCCTGGGAACATCTGGCCAACACCTGGGCGCCGGCCGGGTGACAGGTTGCGCGCATGCTCAAGCAATCGCTGCGCCTCATCGTCCTGTCCCTGGCCGTGTCGGCCCTGGTCGTGCCCGCCGCGCCCGCCGCGCCGGCACCGCTCGACCTCGAGCTGCTCGGCCGCACCCCGGCGGGAGGCGAGGCGACCGCCGAGATCGCCGCCTTCGACCCGAAGACGAAGCGTGTCTTCGCAACCGACGCCGAGAACAACCAGCTCGACGTCTTCGACTTCTCCAAACCGGCCGCGCCGCTGCCGCTCGCGCCGCTCGACCTCAGCCCCTTCGGCGACGGCCCCAACAGCGTCGTCTACCTCTCCGAGCTCCGTGCCGTCGCTGTCGCCGTCGAGGCCGCCAACGTCGGCGAACCCGGCAAGGTCGTCGTCTTCGACGCCAAGAAAGGCACCCTGCTCGCCACCTTCCCGGCCGGGCCGCTACCCGACATGATCGCCACCGCGAAGGACGAGCGCTACCTGCTGGTCGCCAACGAGGGCGAGCCGGCCGACGACGGCTCGGTCGACCCGGAGGGCTCGGTCACGGTGATCGACCTGAAGCGGGGGCTGAAAAAAGCCGAGATCGAGACCGCTGACTTCAGCGGCGTGCCGCTGCGTGGCCCGGTCAGGGTCTTCACCCCGGGCTCGACCGTCGAGCAGGACCTCGAGCCCGAGTACATCGCCGCTCAGGGCGACTGGGCCTGGGTCTCGATCCAGGAGGCGAACGCGATCGGCGTCCTCGACGTCGACGAGGCGGAGTTCGTCTCAGTGCGCAGCCTCGGCTTCAAGAACCACGGCCTGGTGGAGAACGCGTTCGACGCGACCGACACCGGGGCGACGCCGAACATCGAACCGCACCCGAGCGTCTTCGGCATGTACCAGCCCGACGCGATCTCGGCCTTTACCGTGAAGGTGCGGGTGCCCGACCGTTGGCCGGGCGAGTGGGAGTGGCTTGGTCACTTCCACAAGTCGAAGTACGCGACGCGGACGCTGATCGCCACCGCCAACGAGGGCGACGCCCGCGACTGGGACTTCTTCGCCGAGGAGTCGCGGGTGAGCGCGCTGCCGCTGGCGCCCGAGGTCTTCCCCGCCGGGGTCAGCGCCAACAGTCAGCTCGGCCGGCTGAACGTGACCAAAACTCTCGGCAACACCGACGCCGATCCGGCCTACGAGCAGCTCTACGCCTTCGGCGGCCGCTCGATGTCGCTGCTCAGCCCCAGCGGCCGGGTCGTCTACGACACCGGCGATCAGCTCGAGCGGCTCTCGGCCACGCTCGACGCGGCGAACTTCAACAAGGACAACGTCGCCTCGAACATCGACAACCGCTCCGACAACAAGGGCCCCGAGCCGGAGGCGGTGACCACCGGCGAGGTCGGCGGCCACACCTACGCCTTCCTCGCCGCCGAGCGCAGCGGGATGATCTACGCCTTCGACCTCTCCTCGACTCCGGGCGAGGCCGAGTTCGCCGGCTGGATCAACACGCGGGAAGGCGACCTCGGGCCCGAGGGGATCGAGTTCGTGCCGCGCTGGGACAGCCCGACCGGCAAGGCGATGCTGCTCGTCACTTACGAGATCAGCGGCACCGTTGCGGCATACGGTGTGACCCCATAGGAGGCCGAGGGTCGTCACGGGAGGCGCCGCTTCGCGAGGCACTCCGTGACGACCCTCGGTCTCCGCCGCCGCTAGGGTTTCGCCGATGTCTCAGCCGCAGCTCGTCCTCCACGTGGTGCCTCTCTCACACCCCTGCTTGGCGGTGAGCGCCGCGCTCGACCGGCTCGGCAGCGAGTACGAGACGGTGGAGCTGGTCACCGGCCAGCAGGCCGAGGAGGTCGAGCGGATCTATGGCGAAGGGCGCAGGACCGTTCCGGGACTGCTGGTCGACGACGAGCCGGTTCACGGCACGTCGGCGATCTTCGCGCGCCTCGACCAGCTGCACCCGGACGCCGGTCTCTACCCGGAGGCGACCGCCGACGCGATCCGCGAGGCGGAGCCCGCGATAATCGAGGACCTGCAGGAAAGCGGCCGTGTGCTCGCCTTCGGCGCGCTCCATTTTCGCCCCGAGTCGATGGGGACGTTTGCGGGGGCGGGGCAGCTCGACCCCGCCGGCACCGACTTCGCGATCCGGACCGTGCGCGCGTCGTGGCGCTACCTCGGCATCACCGCCGAGCGCGTTCACGCCACGCTGCAGGCGCTGCCTGGCCAGCTCGACTCGGTTGAGGCCCTGATGGACGCAGGCGCGATCGGCGGCGAGGTGCCGACGGCAGCCGACTTCCAGCTCGGCTCCTCGCTGCATCTGCTGGCGCAGATCGGTGACGTACGCCCGCTGATCGAGGAGCGGCCCGCGACGAAGGTCGCCACCGGCTGGTTCGACCGCGGCAGCGGCGACGTCACCGCCGGCGCCTTTCCACCTGGCTGGACCCCGGCACTGCGGTCCTAGCCGGGCAACGCCCTTGGCGGTGCCTTGGGCGCTCTATCTTCTGGTGTTGTGAGCGACGAGAAGCTGCGACTCGGTGGGATGGCTCTGCGCAACGGGCTGCTGATCCATGGGCCGACGCACTGGGCCGCTGCCGTGCGGACGCCGGAGGGAGAGGTACAGGTCGTCTCCGAGCGCAAGCCGGAGCTGGCGCCGAAGTTGGCTGGGCGGGTGCCGGGGCTGCGCGGGCCGCTGAAACTCGCCGAGGCGATGGCGGTGCTGCCGCTCGTGCGGCGGCGGCTGCCCGCGGCGCGGCTGCCCTTCGAGGACTGGCGGGTGATCGCCGCGATCGGCTCGACCCTGGTCGCCACCGCGGCCCTGCGACGGCGGCTGAAGAGCTCGGCGCTGCGCGAGACGGTCGTGCAGGTCCTGGGGGCCGCGCCGGCCGTCGTCGCTCTCACCGACCGCGACCTGGCCGCCTACCACGGCGTCGAGCACAAGGCGATCGCCGCCTACGAGCAGGGGGTCGAGGACCCGGCATCGGTGCCCAAGGAGCACGACCGCTGCGGTTCCAACCTGATCGCGCCGATGATGCTGCTCTCCAGCGGCGGCGCCCTGATGCTGGAGCGCTTGGTCGAGCGGCCGAGCCCGCTGGCTCGCGCCGCCGTCGGCCTCGGCGGCGCCTCGCTCGCGGTCGAGATGTTCGCCTGGAGCGACCGCAACCACGGCGCCCCGCTGGCCGAGGCCTTCCATACCCCTGGCCGCGAGATCCAGCGCCACCTCGCGACCAAGGAGCCCACTCCCGAGCAGCTCCAGGTCGGGATCGCGGCGCTGGCCGAGATCCTTCGCGTCGAGCGGTCCGGCGCCGGCGAGGGCGAGCCGGCGCCGGCAACGTAGACTGCGCGCCGATGTTCGACAGGATCGACCACATCGGCGTCGCCGTCGAGGACATCGACGCCGCTCTCGCGCTCTACGCGGAGACCTTCGAGATGACCGTCGCCCATCGCGAGACGGTCGAGTCCCAGGGGGTCGAGGCGGTTCTGCTCGATGTTGGCGACGGGCACGTCGAGCTGATGCGGCCGCTGGCCCCCGACACGCCGATCGGCAAGTTCCTCGACCGCAAGGGCCCGAAGCTGCATCACGTCGCCTACGCTGTCGACGACATCGATTCGACCCTGGAGAAGCTCGCCGCCTCGGGGATAGAGCTGATCGACAGCAAGGCCCGGGTCGGCATCCGCGGGAGCCGGGTGGCGTTCATCCAGCCGCGCTCGACCGGCGGCGTGCTGACCGAGATCGTCGAAGCGAGCGGAGAGGAGCACTGATGGCGGACGCGCAGAAGGTGGAGATCGGCTTCGAGGGCGGCCAGGTCGTCCCGGTGCGGATCGACGAGGACGAGCTGAAGGATCTGCGCAAGCAGGTCGAGAAGGGCGGCTGGCACGACGTCAAGACCGAGGACGGCGTCCTCTCCGTCTACGTCGGCAAGGTCGCCTTCCTGCGCATCGACTCGGGCGAGCACCGGGTGGGCTTCTCCTTCGACCGGGAGGACTGATGCGGGCGCGCCGGCTGCTCGGCGCCGCCTCGCTGGCGACGCTGGGCGCGGCCCTGTGGTGGCGCAAGAACCCGTCCGCCTGCCCCTACGGGCAGCGATTCTGGGTCGAAGCGCCGCACCCGATCGTCACCCGCGACCGGCTGCGGTCGGTCTTGCAACCGACGCCGGGCGAGCGGGTCCTCGAGATCGGTCCGGGCACCGGTTACTACACGCTCGACCTCGCCGAGTGGCTCGGCCCGGAGGGCACGGTCGAGATCTTCGACCTGCAGCAGGAGTTCCTCGACCACGTCATGCGCCGCGCCGCCGAGCGCGGCCTGCAGAACGTCGTCCCCACCCAGGGCGACGCGACCGCCCTTCCCTACGAGGACGCCTCGGTCGATGCCGCGGTCCTCACCGCGGTCCTCGGTGAGATTCCCGATCCGGGCGCCGCGCTGCGCGAGATCCGCCGCGTGCTGAAGCCCTCCGGCCGCCTCGTCGTCGGCGAGCTGTTCGGCGATCCCCACTTCACCACCCTCGCCAGCCTCAAGCGCCAGGCCGGCCAGGCGGGCCTCTCCCACGAGACCCACTCCGGCAACTGGTTCGCCTACTTCGCTCGGCTGTCCCCGGCCTGACAGGCGGGCACCTGCAGCGACGCCGGGGCGGGCTCTGGGCCCCGCCCCGGCGTCGCTGCAACCCCGTGCCCTAGCGGCAGGCGGGGATGTTGAGCCGCAGGTTGTTCCGTTTCAGCCGCCTGCTGTTCTGTGCCCCGAGATTGAGGAAGCCGTTCGTCTGCCTCGAGCAGAGGTCGCGCGAGTTGACCAGCAGCCCGCGGTCGCCTCCCTTCATCGTCAGGACGAACTTGTCGACCGCCACGTCGGGCGTCGTGCGGAACACCGTCTTGAGACGGCCGTGCTCGGAGCTGATCACGCCGCGCAGGCGGATGTCCACCTGGCCGCGCAGGTCGACCAGCAGGTCCGGCAGCGGGTTGTCGGACGAGGTCAGGTAGACCGGCCCCTTGAGCTGGCCCGCGAGCAGGGGCGAGGTCGCCTTGGCATTGCCGTAGATCGACGCTTTCGGGCAGTCTTTCGCCGCCAGCTGCACTCGCGTGCAGATGGTTTTGATGTGGCCCTGGTCGAGGATCGTCGCGCGGGGCAGGATGAACGCTGCCCGGCGCACGTTGGCGTCGCCTTTGCGTGCATCCAGGGTGGCCCGGAATTTCGGGTGGGCGGTCCTGCGCACCTGGTTCTCGCCGCCGAAGATCCGCGCGTAGAACTTCGGTTTGAACTGCAGCGCTTTGCAGTCGCTTGCGCGGAACTCGGTCGACGGTTTCGACTCGAACCAGCTTGCCGGGTCGGCCGGGTTGCCGCCGCCGCCGAAGATCCCCGATCCGATCTGGAACGCCTGGCGGCAGGTGGTCGGGTTGAGGGTGAAGTTCTGCCGGTCGATCGAGACGTCGATCTTGCGGATGTCGAGCTTCACCCCGCCGAATATGTAGGGGATCGGATCCGAGACGGCGTGAACCTCCGCCGTTTCGGGGTCGACGTTGATGGCGGCCCTGACCACGACGGTCCCCAGGTCATAGGGGCCCGCGACCGCCGACGTCACGAAGGCCATGCTGATCGGCGCGCCTTTGTAGGGGCCGGCGAGGTAGGCCTTGCCGGTCGTGTGGAACGGCGCCGGGCCGGAGCCCGCGTCGATCCCGGTCGTGCCCACGAAACTGCTGTTGGGGCAGCTCGGCGCGGCGAGCTCCGCTGCACCGCTCTTGCCGGCCGCGGCGGCGATGTCCGCCTCGGGGCAGTACGCGACGCCCTTCAGCTTCGCCACCATCCCCGGCGGCAGGTCGACGTCGACCTGGCGGATCTCCTGGGCGCCATCGGGTCGCGTGATGTGCAGCTCGAACGGGCTGAAGGCGCCCGCCTTGGTGCTTTTCGTCCCGGCACTGAAGGTCGGGCTGAACGGCCGCTCGGCCAGCGTTTTCGGACAGGGTCCGCCACCGGCGGCTTCGTCCAGGGTGAATTCGCTGGATGGTTCCGCATCGGAGTTACCCGAGAACGGGGTCAACTGTGACGTGGTTTTGTGCGGCCCGCAGGTGTCGGGCGTGGTCAGGACGCCTTTCGGGCCCCCGTCGATGTGGACTTTGAACGATTCGAAGGGTGCCTGGGGGTTGTCGGCAACTTCGGCAGTGATCTGCCCGGTTTTCAGGTTGGGGAAGACATTCGCGACCAACCGCACGTTGACCCCGAAGCGCGCCGAGACGACGTGCAGGAAGATTCGGAACTGCTCGCCGGAGCTCGGGTTGTTGCTGTTCGGTGCGCCGACGTAGACCTCGCCTCCGAGGACGCCGGGCAGCGATGGGGTCACCACCTCGACCGAACCCACCCTCGACTCGATGGGACAGGTGATCGGGTTGTTGGTTCCTTTCGCGAACTGCTCATCCGTGCAAGGCACGAGCCCGTTCGCGGAGGAGGGGTTGATCCCGCCTCCTTCTGGAAGCGTGATTTTCGCGACCTCCAGTTGCGAGTCGGTGATCCCGGTCGGGTTCGGGTTAAAGGGGATCTGGACATCGAGCGTCGCCGGATCGGGCGAGTCGGTCTTGCTGTCGACAGTGACGTCGATCGACGGGTCGAACGGGACTTTGTCGCAGTCGGTGGCGCTGTAGGGGGTTTCGAAGGTTTTGATGCGTTCCAGTTCTGGTCCCGGAGGGATCGGATACGGATGCGAGAGGACGTCGAGAATGGTCGTCTGCGGCCCCGCGCACTCGCTCGGCAGCGTTAAGTAGCCGGTTCCTTTCTGGCCCTGGAAGACCAGCCGCGAGCCGATGATCGGCGCGACGCCCGGCGTCAGCGGCGACTCGATGTCGTGGATCGTGAAGGAGATGTGCTGGTCGACCGGATCGAGGTCGCCGACGAGGATCGTCGGTTTCCCGGTCGCGTTGAAGCCGGCCATCGAGGGTGCGCCAAAGAACGGCGATTCGGGGTCGTCCGGCGTTTCGATGTTGTAGACGAACGCCGGGATGGTGATTTCCGTACCCGCGGGAGGAGATGGTCCAGGGGCGAGGGTGGTCAGGTAGTCGACCCCAACCAGGGACCCGGGCACTTCGGTCGTGCATTTGGTTGCCACGGGAGGACCCGGGGCAACCGGTTCCGAGAGTTTTTGCACAGTGCACTGGGGCGTGGCTTGGGGATTGACACCCAAGCCCTCGGGCAGTTCGACCCGGATCTCTTTGAGGAAGCCGTCGGGGAGGTTTGGACTGCCCCCCGTCTGATTCATCAGAAACGCCGTGATGCCAAACGGGGGATGGCCGGCCGCTTCGGTGTAGAACCGTTCGGCGGGGTTCGACGCGATGCATGGATCGCTGCCGGGGGTGTTCGACCAATCTCCCGCTCCCGGAAGGGTCACGTCCGTTTTACAGGTCAGCGATTCCCATCTTTCGATGCCGAATTCGGCCTGGGCGCTGGATGCTCCGAGTGCGAGAACGAGGAATGCGGCGGCGAGAACGAGCAGCCCTAGTGGACCACGCTTGCTTCTCATATATGACTCTCCTCAAAAGACGGGTTTCAAAAGATCACTACCCGCCTCCCGCTAGTTGAAAACGGTACACCATGGAGCACGCGGGCTCCATAGGGGATAACTACGGATTGTCCAAAGAGGTCCAGAGATGTTCCTCGGCCTCGGCTGCCCGGTTGGCCGCGCTGTCGATCTGCCGCCAGAGCCCCGGCTCCGGCTCCTCGCTCTCGCTGGCGGCGTGGAATGCGTTGGCCAGATCGGTCCAGGCGGCTGCGGCCGTGGCCGCCAGCGGCGCCTCTGGCCGCCCCGCCTCCTCGAGGAAGCGCGAGTACATCAGGCGGAAGGCGCCGCCGCCGGTGCCGCGGCGCTCGATCACCTGGTAGCCGAAGCGGGCGCACCACTGCCAGTCCTCGGCGGTCTCCGGCCAGGAGCCCGCCTCGGCGGCGAGGCGGCGCACCGCGTCGAGGCCGGAGAAGTCGCGGAACTCGGGCTCGACCATCGCCCGCGCCGCCCGCTCGATCGCCGCCGGGATCGCCTCGCGCAGGCGCTCGGACGAGACCTCGCCCGTGGCCGTGAACATGTGGCCGGCGAGCGGGTAGGCGGGATGGTTGCTGTGGCGCGCCTCGTCGAGGTTCTCCAGCCGGGTCGTCTGCAGCTGCTCGAAGCCGGTGTCGGAGAGGTGCGCCACCTCGTCGTCGTAGCCGGCGAGGACCACGGCGTGGCCGGGGAAGTGGGCCGAGTTGCCGTAGTGGTCGAGGTAGTAGAGGTCGGTGAGGAGGAGGGCCGGGCCTGCCGGCGTCGATCTGATCGCGGGCCGCCTCCCAGGCGCCGTCGTCGCCGGGCTCGAAGGTGCGCAGCTCCAGCGCCGCCCCGGTCAGCTCGGCGAAGCTCTCCTCGAGGCGGGCGGTGCGGCCGTTGAACCAGCGCGTCGGCGAGGCGTCCTCGATCGTCACGTAGTAGAAGCAGGCGCCGGCGCCGAGCCCGAAGGCCATCTCCTCGCTGAGCTCGACGCCGTCGAAGGCGAGCAGGTTGCGCAGCGCGGTCGAGCCGCAGTGGTGGCCGGGCGTGTGGACGTAGCCAGGGACGAAAGGCATCGACTGCGGATTATCCTGCCCCGCCGATGGAGAGCGCCGACCTAAGACTGCTGCGCGCGATGCGGACCCGCGGGCACTCCCCCGCGATCGAGCGCGCGGCGCGGCTGTTGGGCAAGGCCGGCAACAACGGCGCGGTCTGGGTCGCACTCGGGGTCGCGCTGGCGCTGCTCGACCGCGCCCAGCGCGAAGCCTGGCTGATCTGCGCCGCCCTTGGCCCGGTCGCGATCGGGCTCAACTACGCGATCAAGCTGGTCGCCAAGCGCCCGCGCCCGGTGCTGGAGGGGCTGCCGCCGCTCGGCGGTGCGCCCAGCTCGCTCAGCTTCCCCTCCGCCCACGCCACCTCCTCGTTCGCCGTCGCGACCGCGATGTCCCGGGTCGAGCCGCTGGGGGCGCTGGCCTTCCTGCTCGCCGCCGCGCTCGCGCTCGGCCGGCCCTACCTGGGGATGCACTACCCGTCCGACGTCCTCGCCGGCGCCGTGCTCGGCGTCCTCCTCGGCCTGATCGTCCCCCTCTCGCTATGAAGGTCGGGATCGTGGGGCTGCCCAACGCGGGCAAGTCGACCCTCTTCAACGCGCTGACCAAGGGCGGCGCCCAGACCGGCGACTACCCGTTCACGACGATCGAGCCCAACGTGGCGATCGCCCAGGTGCCCGACGAGCGCCTGCAGCAGGTGGCCGAGACGGTCGGCAGCTCGGAGCTGGTGCCGGCGACGATCTCCTTCCACGACATCGCCGGCCTGGTCAAGGGCGCCTCCGAGGGGGAGGGGCTGGGCAACCAGTTCCTCGCCTCGATCCGCGAGACCGACGCGATCTGCCACGTCGTCCGCTGCCACGCCGACTCCGGTGTCCCCCACCCGGACGGCCGGGTCGACCCGCTCGCCGACATCGAGACGATCGAGACCGAGCTGGTCCTCTCCGACTACGAGCAGGTCGAGCGGCGGCTCGACCGCGTCGCCAAGCAGGCGCCAAGTCCGGCGACGCCGAGGCGATCGCCGAGCGCGACTGGCTCGAGCAGGTGGTCGAGGCGCTCGCCGCCGGCAAGCCGGCCCGCTCGATCACGGTCCCCGACGCCGCCGCCCACGGGCCGGCCAACCTCCAGGCCCTGACCTCGAAGCCGATCCTCTACGTCGCCAACGTCGACGAGGGCGACGCCGAGCCGCCCGCGGCGGTCGCGGCCCACGCCGCCGAAGTCGGAGCCGGCGTGGTCGCGGTCAGCGCCCGGATCGAGGGCGAGCTGGCGGAGCTCGACCCGGAGGAAGCCGAGGAGATGCGCGCAGTCCTACGGGGTCGAGGGCTCCGGCCTGGCCCGCCTGGTCCGCGCCGCCTACGACCTGCTCGACCTGATCGTCTTCTTCACCGCCGGCGAGGACAAGGAGGCCGTCGCCCGGCCGCTGCGCCGCGGCGCCACCGCCTGGGAGGCGGCCGGGACGATCCACACCGAGATCCAGGACGCTTTCGTCAAAGCCGAGGCGATCGGCTGGCAGGAGCTGGTCGAGTGCGGCGGCTACGCACCGGCCCGCGATCGCGGGCTGCTCCGGATCGAGGGCCGCGACTACGTGATCCAGGACGGCGACGTGGTAACGATCAAGGTGTAGCGTCCCGGTCATGGACCAGGGAGCGCGGTTCCCGGCGGTCGCCCCCAGGGCGGGCCACTACGAGAGCTTCTACATCAAGGCCTGCCAGCCCGAGGGCGGGCGGGGAGTCTGGATCCGGCACACGGTCCACAAGCGGCCCGGGGCCGAGCCGAAAGCCTCGATCTGGTTCGTCCTCTTCGACCGCGAGGCGGGTGGGCCGCGGGCAACCAAGGTGACCGTGCCGGCCGCCGAGCTCTCGACGCCGGCCGGATCGTGGATCCGCGTCGCAGGCGCGGAGATCGGCCCCGGCAGGGCCAGCGGAGGGATCGCGACCGACACGCTCCAAGCGTCGTGGGAGCTGAGCTTCTCCGGCGACGCCGAGCCCTGCAAGTACCTGCCATCGGACCGCCTCTACGAGACGCGGCTGCCGAAAACCAAGTTCGTCGCCCCCTTCCCGAACGCGCGCTTCGACGGCCGTCTCGAGATCGGCGGCGAGACGATCGAGCTCGAGGGCTGGCCAGGGATGATCGGCCACAACTGGGGCACCGAGCACGCCGAGCGCTGGGTCTGGCTGGAGGGCACCGGCTTCGACGGCTCCCCCGGCACCTACTTCGACGCTGGCGCCGCCCGGATCAAGCTGGGTCCCTGGAAGACCCCCTGGATCCCGTCCGGGATGCTGATGCTCGAAGGCAAGGCCCACCGTCTGGGTGGGTTCGGCCAGATCCGCAAGGCGACGATCGTCGAGTCCGCCGGCGAGTGCTCCTTCGTCCTCCCGGGCAAGGAAATCGTCGTCCGCGGCAAGGTCTCGGCGCCACGGAAGGACTTCGTCGGCTGGATCTACGCCGACCCCAAGGGGCCCGAGCACAACACGGTCAACTGCTCTGTCTCCGATCTCGAGCTGACGGTCGAACGACCCGCCGTGCCGCCGCTGCGGCTCTCCCTCGCCGCCGGCGCGGCCTATGAGCTGGGGATGCGCGAGACCGACCACGGCATTCCGATTCAGCCTTACGCCGACGGCTGAGCATTGGGGAGGGCAGGGGTCGCCTCGACGAGTGCCCACCACCGCCTTCGGCGGTGGAATCTGGTGCCGCTTCGCGGCTGGAATCACCTTGCCGGGGCCGCTTCGCGAGGCATCGTCGAGGCAACCCCTGCCCTCCTCTACGCTTAGCTGAATGGCGACGCAGACGGTGCAAGCGGTCGACCACGAGCTCCTCGCCGCTGGCGAGTGGACCGGGACGGGCGAGTGGGCTGAGGTAAAGAGCCCGTATGACGGCACCGTCGTCGGCCGGGTCGCGCAGGGCGACGCAGGGCTCGTGGACCGCTGTGCGATTGCTGCCCGTGCCGCCTTCGAGTCGGGCGACTTCCCTCAGCACGAGCGGGCAGCGGTGCTCGACCAGGCCGCCGAGCTGACCGCTGAGCGGCTCGACGATCTGGCGCTGACGATCGCCGCTGAGGCGGGCAAGCCGCTGAAGACCGCGCAGGCGGAGGCCGCCCGCTGCGTCGACACGCTCACCTTCTCCGCGGTCGAGGCGCGCAAGCTGAGCGGCGGCACGGTGCCGATGGAGGCATCGGCGGCCGGCGCCGGCAAGCTCGGCGTGATGTTGCGCGTCCCCTTCGGCGTCGTCGGCGCGATCAGCCCCTTCAACTTCCCGCTCAATCTGGTTGCGCACAAGCTCGGCCCGGCGATTGCCGCCGGCAACGCGGTCGTCCTCAAGCCAGCCGGGCAGACGCCGATCTCAGCGCTGAAGCTGGCCGCGATCCTGGTCGAGGCGGGCCTGCCGCAGGGCTGGCTCAGCGTCGTCCCGGGCCCGGGCTCGGAGGTCGGCAACGCGATCGTCGAGCACGAGCTGACCGGGGCGCTCAGCTTCACCGGCTCGGCCAAGGTCGGCTGGGGGATCCGCAGCCGCGTCCCGCACAAGAAGGTCAACCTCGAGCTGGGCTCCAACGCGCCGCTGATCGTCCACTCCGATGGCGACTGGGAGATCGCGGCCGACAAAGCCAAGCTGCACGCCTTCTCCCACGCGGGGCAGAGCTGCATCTCGATCCAGCGGATCCTCGTCCACGAGGACGTCGCCGACGCCTTCACCGAGCGCCTCGTCGCCAACACCGGGAGCCTTCGGGTCGGCGACCCGCTCGACCCCGAGACCGACGTCGGGCCGCTGATCTCGCCCAGTGACCGCGACCGGGTCAAGCAGTGGATCGACGAGGCGGTCGCCGGCGGGGCCGAGCTGCTGACCGGGGGCGAGCTGGTCGACGAGGGACGCTGCCTCGCTCCGACCCTGCTCGGCGCCCCACCGCGCGAGGCCAAGGTCTGGTGCGAGGAGGTCTTCGGCCCGGTGGCGACGATCGATCGCTACGCGGACTTCGGCGAGGCGCTGCGGCTGGCGAACGACTCCAAGTTCGGCCTTCAGGCCGGCGTCTTCACCCGCGACATGGGTCGCGGATTAGAGGCGGCCGCGACGCTCGAGTTTGGCGGCGTCCTGATCAACGAGGTCCCGACCTTCCGCGCCGACCAGATGCCCTACGGCGGCGTCAAGGACTCCGGCAACACCCGCGAGGGTCCCGCTTTCGCAGTCCTAGAGCTAACGGAGGAGCGCTTCATAACGCTTCAGGGGTAAGGATCAGGAGTCCCTCCCGCGGAGACCGTTGCGCAGCTGATCGCGGGCGGAGGGTTCAGGCGTGGTCCCTTGAGCCTCCGCGGGAGGGACTCCTGATCCTTACTCGTGGGGCCTTGCCATGCGCCGGTGGTCTAGGGCCTCCTCGAGCACAGCTGGTTCTACCCCCTGCTCCAGCGCTACCTCGCGCAGCGAGCGACCCGACTCGGCCGCGGCCTTGACGATGTCGGCGGCGCGGTCGTAGCCGATGTGGGGGTTGAGCGCGGTCGCCGTGGCCAGGGTTGCCTCGGCGTGGCGCGCGGTCATCTCCTCGTTGGCCTCGATGCCCGCGACGCATTTCTCGTTCAGCAGCCGCGAGGCGGAGGCGAGCAACTTCACCGAGTCGAGCAGGTTTCGAGCGATTAGCGGCACCCGCACGTTGAGCTCGAACTGACCCTGGCTGCCGGCGACGGTGATCGCCGTGTCGTTGCCGATCGTCTGGGCGGCGACCTGGATCACCACCTCCGGAATGACGGGGTTGACCTTGCCCGGCATGATCGAGGAACCCTTCTGCAGCTCGGGCAGGCGCAGCTCGGCGAGGCCGGCGCGCGGACCCGAGCCCATCAGCGCCAGGTCGTTGGCGATCTTGTTGAGCGAGACGGCGTAGACCTTGAGTGCGCCGGACAGCTCGACCAGCGCGTCGCGGTTGCCCTGCGCCTCGAAGGGGTCGAGCGGCTCGGAGATCGCCAGGCCGGTTTCCTCCGCCAGCTTCTCCCGAACCTTCACCGCGAACTCCGGGTGAGTGTTGAGGCCGGTGCCGGTCGCGGTGCCGCCGAGGGGGATCTGACCGACCCGCCGCAGCGTTCCCTCGACCCGCTGGACGCCGAGCCGCACCTGCGCCGCGTAGCCGCCGAACTCCTGGCCCAGGGTCACCGGCACCGCGTCCATCAGGTGCGTGCGACCGGCCTTGACCGTGTCGGCGAAACGCTCTGCCTTCTCGGCGAGGGCGGCCTGCAGGGCCTCCATCGCCGGCAGCAGGTCGTGCGTCACCTCGCCCAGGGCCGCCAGGTGAACCGCCGAGGGGAAGACGTCGTTGGAAGACTGGCCCATGTTGACGTGGTCGTTGGGGTGGGCGCCGTCGCCGGCGAGGTTGGCGATCACCTCGTTGGCGTTCATGTTCGAGGAGGTGCCGGAGCCGGTCTGGAAGACGTCGACCGGGAACTGGTCGTCGTGCTCGCCGGCCGCGACCGCGTCGCCGGCGTCAGCGATCCGTGCGGCGACGTCGGCGTCGAGCCCGCCCAACTCGCCATTGGCCCGCGCCGCGGCGGCCTTCAGCCGCCCCAGCCAGCGGATGACGGGGACCGGTACGCGCTCGCCCGATACGGGGAAGTTCTCTACCGCTTTCGTCGTCTCGCCACCCCAGAGCTGCTCAGTCAAGTTGTTCCTCCGTCGAAGATAGTTGGACCTGGCAGCGTATTCAGCCGCGAGTGCGGCCGGCGTCGAAGCCTTCGCGGTAGGTGCGGCGAAAGGCCGGCGGCAGGGGCCGGTTGTCGGGGCTGTAGCGGGCAGCGGCGGCGAGGCGGCGAACCAGCTCGGCGTGGATCCCTTCGGTCTCATCGGCGCCGCGCTGGGCGGCCCCGATGAGGTAGCCGAGTTGGAGGTTGGCGTCGCCGCCGGGATTGGCGCGGGCCGCGGCGTTGAGCCCGGTCGCCGTCGCCAGCATCGCCGCGCCGACCTCGGCTAGCTCGCCGCCGGCCTGGTTCTTCGCGAGGCACTCGGAGATCGGCGCCGATCCACCCAGCTCGACCGTGTCGGGGGCATCGCCGAGTGCTCGTAGGTAGGTCGGGGCCCCTTCGAGGCACGCAACCGGAGTCGAGTCGTCAGTACTCCCGCAGCTGGCGACGAGCAGCGCCAGCGGCGCAAGCAGAGCAATCAGAGGCGAGCGGCACATCCCCCCGCATCCTATGGACGTGCCGCTAGTTAGAGGCCACTATGGGTACTCAACTCGCGGCACGTCCCCTGGGCTCAGTCGCCGCGGGGGGAGACGCCGCCGGGCTCGACCGCCGAGACGCCGCCGCGTGGGCCCTGCTCGTAGGTGGCGCCGGGCTCGCTGCCGCCCTGCGGGCCCTTGGGAGGCTTGAGCCCCGACGGGTCGCCGCTGGGCTGGGGCTGCTGGGAAACGCCCTGGAGGCTGACCGGGAAGACCTCGACCCATTCGGCCAGCTGAAACATCGGCGCGATCGCGTGTTCCCAGGAGAGGTGGAGGTGGTGACCGCAGCCGTGGCCGGCGTCGCCGTCGTAGCCGACCCAGCGGAAGGGCGGCCGGGGGCGGTTCTGGAGCGGCTCGGCCCAGTGAGCGAGGCGGGTGATGCCGCGCCAAGCGGCGTCGCAGCCGCCCGTTCCGTTCAGCGCCACGATGTCCACCGCGAGCCCGTTGTAGTGGTCGGAGTGCTTGACGTGGCAGCCGTGACAGCCGACGTGGGTTCCGTCGGGGAGCGGCCCCGAGTAGCCGTCGGTGACGTAGATCGGAAACCTCTGGGCGATCCAGCGCAGGTTGGGGACGATCCGCTTGTCGACCTCGTCGCCCTCTTCATGCGGGATCGAGGCTGGGATCGGGACGATCTCACCGGTCGCGTAGGCGAACCGGGTTGGAAGGGGCGCGCCGCTCACAGGCGCGGCTGCCCAGCAGGCGAGCAGCGCCGCCGCCACGGCGGCGAGCAACGAGCGGCCGGCCCGCGATCGCCCTCGAGCGTTGTCGGTCTTCCTTGGCACTCGGCCGTTATCGACAGACGCACCCGCCCTGCTTGAGCCCCGCAAAGTAGGGTCCCGGCATGCCGACCGTCCGCGACGCCAGCTTCGATCTCTTTCGCGCTCAGGGAATGACGACTATTTTCGGCAACCCTGGCTCTACCGAGCTGCCGATGCTGGCCGATTTCCCGGGCGATTTTCGCTACGTGCTCGGGCTGCACGAGGCGGTCGTGGTCGGGATGGCGGACGGCTACGCGCAGGCGTCCGGCCGCACCGCGATCGCCAACCTCCACACCGCGCCGGGGGTGGGCAACGCGATGGGCGCGATCTTCAACGCGCAGGCCAACCACTCGCCGCTCCTGGTCACCGCCGGCCAGCAGGCGCGGGCGCAGATGACCCTGCAGGCCAACCTGACCAATCGGGATGCGATCCGCATGCCCCACCCGCTGGTCAAGTGGGCCTACGAGCCGCCGCGAGCCGAGGACGTGCCGCTCGCCCTCGCTCACGGCGCCCACCTCGCCTCGCTGCCGCCGCGGGGTCCCGTCTTCGTCTCGCTGCCGATGGACGACTGGGAGGCCGAGGTCGACGAGGCCGACGCGCGGGCGGCGATCGACCGCACGGTGACCGGACGCACCGTCGCCGCCCCGGAAGCGGTTCGAGCTCTGGCCGAGCGGCTCGACGCGGCCGCGAACCCCGTCTTCGTCGCCGGCCCCGACATCGACGCTAGCGGCGGCTGGGATGCGGCGGTGGCACTGGCCGAGCGGCAGCGCCTGCCGGTCTGGGCGACGCCGGCGCCGGGTGGCGGCAAGATCGGCTTTCCCGAGGGCCATCCCAACTTTCGTGGCGTCCTGCCGCCGGCGATCGGACCGATCGCCCAGACGCTGGAGGACCACGACCTGATTCTCGTCGTCGGCAGCTCGGTCTTTCCTTACTACCCCTACATACCCGGCCCGCTGCTACCCGAGGGCGCGACGCTGGTGGCGATCACCAGCGATCCCGACGAGGCCGCCCGTGCGCCGATGGGCGACGCGATCGTCGCCGACGTGAAGCTCAGCCTGGAGGCGCTGCTCGAGGCCGTGCCGGAGGCCTCGCGGCCGGCGCCGGAGCCGAACCCCGGCCCGACCGAAATCCCCCCGGAGAATCCGCTCAACTCGTCCACCGTGCACTCGGTGCTCGCCGAGATCCTTCCCGAGGACGGCATCATCGTGATCGAGTCGCCGGCCAGCACCCTGGCGTTGCGCAACCAGCTGCGCCTCTCGCGGCCCGGCAGCTACTACTTCAGCGCCGGCGGCGGGCTCGGCTTCGGCCTCTCCGCCTCGATCGGCGTCCAGCTGGCCCAGCCCGACCGGCCCGTCGTCTGCGTGATCGGCGAGGGCTCGGTCCAGTACGCGGTCACCGCCTTCTGGAGCGCGGTCGCGTACGGGGTGCCGGTCACCTTCCTCGTCATGCGTAACTCCGAGTACGCGATCCTCAAGTGGTTCGCCGAAGTCGAGTCGGTGCAGGGGGCGCCCGGCCTCGACCTGCCCGGCCTCGACGTCGCCGCGGTCGCCGCCGGCTACGGCGTCTCGACCCGCGTGGCCAACGATCGCGACGAGGTGCGCGACGCGCTGACCGCGGCGCTCGCCTCGTCGCGGCCGGAGCTGGTCGAAGTCCCGGTTCAGCCGGGAATGTCACTGTTCTGAGATGACCGTCGCCGCACCCGACCGCGCCCCCGACTCGCTAGCGGCCGGGACGCCGCAGCCGCTGCGTGGCGAGCTGGAGCGGCTGCTCGGCGCGGACCGGGTGATGGGCCGGGCCAGCGACATCGTCCGCTACGCCTCCGACGCCAGCCCCTACCGGCTGCTGCCGCGCGCCGTCGTCATGGCGTACGACGCCTCCGACGTCGCCCAGACCCTCGCCTACGGTCGCGCCAACGGCATCCCCGTCGTCTTCCGCGGCGGCGGCACCAGCCTCAACGGGCAGGGGCAGAGCGACGGCATCCTGGTCGACGTGCGCCGTCATTTCGGCGGCGTCGCGGTCGAGGACGAGGGGGCGCTCGCTCGGGTCAAGCCCGGCACCGTGCTCGGCCACGCCAACCGCGTCCTTGCCCCGCACGGGCGCAAGCTCGGCCCCGACCCGGCCAGCACCGACATCGCCACGGTCGGCGGCGTGATCGCCAACAACTCGGGCGGGATGCGCTGCGGCACGACTCACGACTCCTACTCCACCGTGCGCTCGCTGACCTTCGCGCTGCCCTCTGGGACGACGATCGACACGGCCGCGCCCGGTGCCGCCGAGCGCTTTGCCGCCGAGGAGCCGGAGCTCGCCGTCGGCCTCGCTGCGATCCGCGACGAGATCCGCGCCGACGCCGAGCTGAGCGAGCGCATCCGCCGCAAGTTCGCGATCAAGAACACGACCGGCTACCGGCTCTGCGCCTTCCTCGACGCCGACGAGCCGCTGGAGATCTTCCGCCGCCTCCTCGTCGGCTCGGAGGGGACGCTCGCCTTCGTCGCCGAGGCGGTCTTCGAGACGGTGCCGCTGCCCGCCCGCACCACCACCGCCTGGATCCACTTCCCGGGCATCGACGCGGCGATCGCCCCGGTCCGCGACCTGGTCGATTGCGGCGCCACCGCGGTCGAGCTGATGGTCGCCCCGGCGCTGATCACTGCGGCCTGGAACATGGTCGGCGCGCCGCAGGAGTGGAAAGAGCTGCCGCCGGAGTCGGCGGTGCTGCTGGTCGAGTTCGGCGCCACCTCCGACGCCGAGCTGGATTCCTACGTCGGCAGGGCGAAGGAGATCCTCGCCGGCCAGGAGACGATCCGGCCGATCGAGTTCACCCGCGACGCCGAGGAGGTCGAGCTGGCCTGGCGCGTGCGCGAGGGCCTGCACGGCTTGGTCGGGCGGCTGCGGCTGCCGGGCACGGCGCTGATCGTCGAGGACGTCTGCGTGCCGCCCGAGCGGATCGCCGAGGGCGCCCGCGACCTGCAGGCGCTGCTCGGCGAGCACGGCTTCCTGCCCGGGGTCGCCGGCCACGCCTCCGCCGGCAACCTGCACTTCATGCTCACCCCCGACTTCGCCAAGCAGGAGGACTTGGAGCGCTACGAGTCGTTCATGGCGAAGCTGGTCGAGCTGATCGTCGGCAAGTACGACGGCTCGCTCAAGGCCGAGCACGGCACCGGCATCAACATGGCGCCCTACGTCGAGCGTGAGTGGGGGGAGAAGGCGACCGCGCTGATGTGGAGGGTGAAGCAGCTCGCCGACCCCGACGGCGTGCTCGCCCCCGGCGTCGTCCTCAACCGCGACCCCGGGGTCCACCTGCGCAACCTGAAAACGATGCCCGACGATCGAGGAGGAGTCGGCGACGCACCTGCGTCGAGTGCGGCTTCTGCGAGCCGGTCTGTCCGAGTCGCAACCTGACCACCACTCCGCGTCAGCGGATCGTCCTGCGGCGCGAGATCGCCCGCCAGCCGCAGGACTCCCCGTTGAGGCGGGCGCTGGAGGAGGAGTACGACTACGACGGGCTCGATACCTGTGCCGCCGACGGCTCCTGCCGCCTCGCCTGCCCGCTCGGGATCGACACCGGCGAGCTGGTCAAGGAGCTGCGAGCCGAGCGCCACGCGCCGCGGGCCGAAGCGCTGGCGCTGCGCGGGGCGAAGAGCTGGGGTGCGGTCGAAGGCGCCTCACGGGCGGCGCTGCGGATCGGCGCCCCGCTGGCGCGCCGTACCAAGCGGGGCGCTGGACTGCCCACGGCGGCGAGCGCGCGCATGCCGGCGACGACCCGCGAGCGCGCGAGCGCCGTCTACGTCCCTAGCCTGCACCAACCGCATCTTCGCCTCGCCCGCCGGTGGGCTGGCCGAGGCGATGGTCGAGGTCTCGGCCCGGGCGGGGATGCCGGTTTGGATCCCGGACGAGGTCGCGGGCAGCTGCTGCGGGTTGCCCTGGAGCTCGAAAGGCTTCTCCGCTGCCCACCGGCACAAGGCGAACGAGATGGTCGAGCGGCTCTGGGACTGGAGCGGGGAGGGGGAGCTGCCGGTGGTGATCGACGCCGCTTCCTGCACCCACGCGCTCGCCGAGCCGGGCGAAGGAGTGCTCGACGAGGAGAACGCCGCCCGCCGCACCGAGCTGAAGATCCTCGACTCGGTCGCCTGGGCGCACGACCGCCTGCTGCCGCAGCTGGAGATCTCGCGCAGGGTCGGCTCCGCCACCGTCCACCCGACCTGCGCGACCCGCCAGATGGGCCTCGCCTCGCGGCTGCGCTCGCTCGCCGGCGCCCTCGCCGAGGACGTCTACGTCGCTCCCTCCGCCACCTGCTGCGGCTTCGCCGGCGATCGCGGCATCTCGCATCCCGAGCTGACTGCGGCGGCGACGGCCGAGCAGGCATCCGAGCTGGCCGGGCGCAGCTTCGATGCCCATCTCTGCAGCAACCGCACCTGCGAGATCGGCCTCGAGCCGCGCCACCGGCGAGCCGTACGAGTCCTTCGTCTTCCTGCTCGAGCGGCTAACGCGTAGCGGCTGAGACCGCGGCGGCGCCCTGCTCGTCGGCTTCGGCCTCGACGGCGCGGATCGTCTCGAACATCTGTGGGTCGCGGTCGAAGCGGCGGTCGAGGATCGGGTTGACGATGCCGCGCAGGGCAGAGACGTAGCGCCACCACTTCGGCGCGAAGATGCGCGGCGCCCGTTCTTCGATTCCGCGCACGATCGCCGCGCCGGCCTCGTCCGGCCGGATCCGCTTGAACAGCCAGGCGGGCGCGTTTTCCTGCAGCCGGCCGGAGTGCTTGCGGTCGAAGCCGTCCTGGACGAGCTTCGTGTCGACCCAGCCGTAGTAGACGACGCCGGCGCTGGCGCCGAGCGGCATCAGCTCCGCCCGCAGGCCGCGGCCGAGCGCCTCGACGCCGGCCTTGGCGACGGCGTAGGGGCTGTTGAGGACGCCGTTGGCGAAGGAGTAGACGGAGCCGGTGACGACGATGTGGCCCTTGCGCTCGACGATCTGCGGCAGGACGGCTCGCACCGTGCGCCAGACGCCGAGCAGGTCGACCTCGAAGACCCGCTCCCACTCCTCGGTGCCGATCCCGCGCACGGTCGCCACCTGCGTCTGGGCGATGCCGGCGTTGGCGACGGCGACGTCGAGGCCGCCGAAGCGCTCGACCGTCTCGGCGACCGCCTGCATGACCGCGGCGTGGTCGGTGACGTCGGCGCCGATCCCGACCGCCCGCTCGCCGATCCGCTCGGCGGCCTCGCGGGCGTCGTCGGGGCTGAGGTCGACGACCGCGACCGAGGCGCCGCGCATGTGCATCTGCCGCGCCGTCTCGTAGCCGATCCCGCGGGCGGCGCCGGTCACCAGCGCCACCTTTCCGTTCAGGTCGTAGACGGACATGCGGCGGGGAGGGTACTCGCTCCTAGAATCACCTGCTCATGCCCGGCTTCGAGCCAGTCGACCCCAAGCAGGCCTTCCCCGAGATGGAGGAGCGGGTACTGGCACGCTGGCGCGAGCGCGACGTCTTCCACCGCTCGCTCGCCAACCGCGAGGGCGCCGAGGTCTGGAGCTTCTACGAGGGGCCGCCGACCGCCAACGGCCGTCCCGGCTCCCACCACGTCCTCTCCCGCGTCTTCAAGGACATCTACCCCCGCTACCGCACGATGTGCGGCTACCGGGTGCCGCGCAAGGCCGGCTGGGACTGTCACGGGCTGCCGGTCGAGCTCGAGGTGGAGAAGGAGCTCGGCATCTCCTCCAAGCAGGAGATCGAGGAGTACGGGATCGCCGAGTTCAACCGCCGCTGCCGCGAGTCGGTCTTCGAGTACGTCGAGGACTGGAACCGGCTGACCGAGCGGATCGGCTTCTGGATCGACCTCGACGATCCCTACGTCACCCTCGACGACGAGTACATCGAGTCGGTCTGGTGGTCGCTGCGCAAGCTCTGGGACGACGAGCGGCTCTACGAGGGCCACAAGGTCGTCCCCTACTGCCCGCGCTGCGGCACCGCGCTCTCCTCGCACGAGGTGGCGCTCGGCTACCAGGACGTCGAGGACCCCTCCATATACGTGCGCTTCCCGTTGCTGGCGGAGGATGGCTCCGCGGCGGGCGAGTCGCTGCTGGTCTGGACGACGACGCCGTGGACCCTGCCCGGCAACGAGGCGGTCGCGGTTGCGCCGGAGGTCACCTACGTCAAGGCGAAGGTCGAAGACGAGATCCTGATCCTCGCCGAGCCGCTGGTCGAGAAGGTGCTCGGCGAGGGCATCGAGATAACCGACCGCTTCCCCGGCAGCGAGCTGGTCGACCGCCGCTACGAAGGCCCGATCTTCGCGCTCGATGATCGGCCGGCTGGAGGTTTCCCCGTAGTTGCCGGCGAGTTCGTCACCACCGAGGACGGGACCGGCCTCGTCCACATCGCTCCGGCCTTCGGCGAGGACGACTACTCGGTCGCGGCCGAGAACGGGATCTTCGACCCCACCTCGCACGGCACCCTCTACAACCCGGTCGAACCGGACGGGCACTTCGACAGGCGGGTGGTCGGCTTCGAGGGCAGGTTCGTCAAGGACCCGGAGGTGACCCGGGCGTTGATCGACGACCTCGCCGGGCGCGGCCTGCTCTTCCGCGAGCAGGTCTACGAGCACGCCTACCCGCACTGCTGGCGCTGCGGCACGCCGCTCCTCTACTACGCCAAGTCGAGCTGGTACGTCGCCACCTCGCGGGCGCGCGACCAGCTGCTCGCCAACAACGAGGAGATCGGCTGGCACCCCGAGCACATCAAGCACGGCCGCTTCGGCAAGTGGCTGGAGAACAACGTCGACTGGGCGCTCTCGCGCGACCGCTACTGGGGGACGCCGCTGCCGATCTGGGAGTGCACGAGCGAGGCCTGCGACGGCCGCTTCTGCGCCGGCTCGGTCGCCGAGCTGCGCGAGCGCGCCAGAGGCGAGGTCCCCGCCGACCTGCACCGCCCCTACATCGACGAGGTCACGCTCGACTGCGAGCGGTGCGGCGGCGAGATGCGGCGGGTCGAGTCGGTGATCGACACCTGGTACGACAGCGGCGCGATGCCCTTCGCCCAGTTCCACTACCCGTTCGAGAACGAGGAGCTGTTCGAGGAGCGCTTCCCCGCCGACTTCATCTGCGAGGCGATCGACCAGACCCGCGGCTGGTTCTACACGCTGCTCGCCGAGTCGACCCTGCTCTTCGACACCTCCAGCTACCGCAACTGCGTCTGCCTCGGCCTGATCCTCGACCCCGAGGGGCAGAAGATGTCGAAGAGCAAGGGCAACGTGGTCGAGCCCTGGGACGTGATCGCCGCCCACGGCGCCGACGCCTTCCGCTGGTACTACCTGACCGCGCAGCAGCCCTGGTCGGGCTACCGCTTCTCGGTCGACACCGTGGGCGAATCGGTGCGCCAGTTCCTGCTCACGCTCTGGAACACGTACTCCTTCTGGGTCCTCTACGCGAACGCCGAGAACCTCGACGCCGGGAGATTTCACCGGCGCGCCGGAGCCGAGCGACGACCTCGACCGCTGGGCGCTCTCGCGGCTGCAGGCGACGGTGGCGACGGTGCGCGAGCACATGGACGACTTCGACTGCACCGCCGCCGGCCGCGCGATCGCCGAGTTCGTCGAGCAGCTCTCGAACTGGTACGTGCGCCTCTCGCGCCGCCGCTTCTGGGAGGGCGACCGGGCCGCCTTCGCGACCCTGCGCCACTGCCTGCTGGAGACGGCGGCGCTGCTCGCGCCGTTCACCCCCTTCCTCGCCGACGAGATCCACCTCAACCTCGCCGGGGGCGAGGGGGAGGACCTCGGCGAGCTGCCCGACTCGGTCCACCTGCGCGACTTCCCCGAGCCCGACCCGGCGCTTGCCGACCCCGAGCTGGAGGCGGCGATGGAGGCGGTGCGGCTCACCGTCGAGCTCGGCCGCGCCGCCCGCGCCCAGGCGAAGGCCAAGGTGCGCCAGCCGCTGCGCCGCGCCGTGATCGTCGCCAACGACGCCGAGCGCGCGGCGATCTCGGCCCGCGCCGAGCTGGTCAAGGCCGAGCTCAACGTCAAGGAGCTCGACTTCGTCACCGAGGAGGCAGAGCTGGTCAGCTACGCGGTCAAGCCCAACTACCGCTCGCTCGGCCCCCGCTTCGGCAAGCGGATGCCGCAGGTCGCCGCCGCGGTCGAGGCGCTCGACCCAGTCCACGTGGCCGCGGTGATGGCCGATGGTGGCGAGGTCGGCATCAACGTCGACGGCGACGAGCACACCCTCTGCCGCCGACGAGCTGACTCTCTCCCTGCAGCCGCTGGAGGGCTACGAGGTCGAGGCGGAGGCCGGACACGCCGTCGCCCTGCAGCTAGAGCTCGACGACGAGCTGCGCCGCGAGGGGTTCGCCCGCGAGATCGTCCACGCCGTCCAGAACGCGCGCAAAGAGGCGGGCCTGGAGATCACCGACCGGATCGAGCTCGGCCTCGGCGGCGACGAGGAGCTGCTCGGGGCCGCCCGCGCCCACGAGTCCTACGTAGCCGGCGAGGTCCTCGCGACCTCGGTCGCCTACGACGCCGCGGATGGCGCCACCGTCAAGCTCGACGGCCGCGACCTCCACGTCATCATCACCCGCGCCTGAAACGGGGCCGGGTGCCCCTCCCCCGGAGGCTCCGGGAACCACACTCCAACCCTGCACCAACGATCAGCTGCGCAACGGCCTCCGGGGAGGGGCACCCGGCCCCTACTCAGCCCGCTCGCCGATGATGAAGTCGGTTTTCGGCGAGTCGGAGAACTTCACCCAGCAGTGCTCGGGGGCGGCGCCGGCCACCTCGACCAGCGCCGCTTCGATCCGCTTCGCGATCTCGGCCTTCTGCTCGTCGCTGCGGCCCTCGAACCAGTGGATGTGGACGAACGGCATTGCGTCGCCTCTCGGTGGCCTCGGACCGGCGCTCTAGGCGAGCGCCGGCTCCAGCTCGGCCTCGAGCCGGCGCTTCGGCATCGCCCCGACGACTTTCTTGGCGATCGCCCCGTCCTTGAAGAGGAGCAGAGTCGGGATCGAGAGCACTTCGTACTGGGCCGCCGTCTGCTGGTTCTCGTCGACGTTGAGGCTGAGGATCTTCAGGTCGCTCGCGCTCGCGCGTCGATCTCCTCGAGGACCGGGTGGACGACGCGGCAGGGGCCGCACCAGGGGGCCCAGAAGTCGACCAGCACGGGGCCGTCGGCCTCCAGAACGTCGGACTTGAAGGTGGCGTCGGTCACGTCGGTGAGCTTGCCGGTCACTGGTATCGGTCTCCCGTAAGTCGAGGTTCAGCGCTCAATACTTCAGAAAGTATAGCGAGGTTGGAGGCAGCCGCCGAGGGGCCTCGGGGGCGGTCAGATCGACGACCATCTCCGTGAGGCTAACTTGCAGGACGTGACCAACGCCGAGATCGCCGCCGCCCTCGAGGAGCTGGGCGTCCTCTACGAGCTGGACGGCGCGGTCAAATACCGCGTCCTCGCCTACTCGGCCGCTGCCAAGGCGATCCGCGAAAGCCCGGTCTCGGTCGCCGAGCTGGCGGCGGCGCGGCGGGCGACCGAGATCCCCGGCGTCGGTAAGACGCTGGCGGAGAAGATCGACGCGCTGCTGGAAACCGGTGAGATTCCCGCCGCGGTGAAGCTGAAGGCGAAGTTCCCGCCGACCCTGGTCGAGGTGACGCGGGTCCCGGGCCTGGGGGCGAAGACCGCGCGGCGCCTCTACGACGAGCTCGGGGTCGCCTCGATGGAGGACCTGAAGGCGGCGGCGGAGGGGCAGCGCATCCGCGAGCTGAAGGGCCTCGGCGAGAAGGCCGAGGAGAACGTGCTGGCGGCGCTGGAGCGCCTCGGCGAGCCGGGCGAGGGCCCGGGCCGGGTGCTGCTCTCGACGGTGCGGCCGATCGCCGAGGAGCTGGCGGCGGCGCTGCGCGAGCACCCGGCCGCGAAGCGCGTCGAGGTCGCCGGCTCGGCGCGCCGCTGGGCCGAGACCTGCAAGGACATCGACCTGATCGCCACCGCCGAGGAGCCGGCGGCGCTCGCCGAGCACCTGGCCGGGCAGCCGCTGATCGCCGCCGCCGGCAACGCCGGAGCCAACGGCGTGCGAGCCCAGACCCACAACGGGATCTCGGTCGACCTGCGGATCGTCGCGCCCGAGGCCTTCGGCAACCTGCTGCAGCACTTCACCGGCTCGGCGGCGCACAACGTGCAGCTGCGCGAAGAGGCGGTGGCTCGCGGCCTCTCCGTCTCCGAGCACGGGATCGTCGAGACCGAGAGCGGCGAGACGACGCTGTGCACGAGCGAGGAGGAGGTCTACGAGCGGCTCGGCTACGCCTACATCGAGCCGGAGCTGCGCGAGGGGCGCGGGGAGCTGAAGGCGGCGCGCGAGGGAAAGCTGCCCGAGCTGGTCTCGGTCGAGGACATCCGCGGCGACCTGCACTCCCACACCACGCTCTCCGACGGCCGCAACACGCTGGAGGAGATGGCCGAGGCGGGGCGCGAGCGCGGCTACGCCTACATGGCGATCACCGACCACTCGGCCAGCCACGGCTTCGGCGACCACGTCACCGCCAAGCGGCTCTGGGAGCGGATCGAGGAGGTGCGCGAGTGGAACGAGGGCGTGCGCGGCTTCCGCCTGCTCGCCGGCTCCGAGATCAACATCGGCCTCGACGGCTCACTCGACTACCCCGACGACCTGGTCGAAGCGCTCGACTGGGTGGTGGCCAGCGTCCACACCTCCTTCTCGATCCCCGAGAAGGAGATGACGAAGCGGGTCCTGGCGGCGATCGAGAACCCTCACGTCGACTGCATCGGCCACCTCACCGGCCGCCTGATCGGCCGCCGCGAGCCCTACGACGTCGACGTCGAGGCGGTGGTCGAGGCGGCAGCGCGCGCCGGCACGATGCTGGAGATCAACGGCAACCCGAACCGCCGCGACCTCTCCGAGCACCACGCCCGCCTCGCCCGCGAAGCCGGCGCGACGATCGTCCTCAACACCGACGCCCACGGCGTCGACACGCTGGGCAACATGGCCTACGCGGTGGCGACCGCCCGCCGCGCCTGGCTGACCGCCGGGGACGTCGCCAACACGCGCGGCTGGGCGGAGTTCAAGAAGCTGATTCGTTAGGAATCTACTGTCTGTCAGACAGTGCTCTGCGAAATCTGTAGTCTGCGGATGTCGCGAAAGCGGCGGTAGCCCCCGCCGGCGGATCCGGATCCCAATATCGCAATTGGGGAGCGAGGGTTCGACTCCCTCCGGGGGCGTAACGCTCTGTCTGCGAGATCGAGGACCGGTTCGCTATCATCGGCGTGCGATATTGGGGCCACACGGATTCACCGGCTCCCCAGATTTGGCGACGGCCCGCTCTGGCGGGCCGTTCCCGTTTTCTCTGCTCAGTACGAGCGCAGGCGTTCGCTGCGCAGTCCCGGCGTGCGGACGAGCTCGATCGGGCGCAGGGCGGAGCCGGGGACGACGTAGAACTTGACGCCGTCGCGGTGCTCGATGCCGAGCACGGCGGCCTCGCGGGTGCGCATCGCGAGGGCGACGAGGAGGGCGTAGCCGGCGCCGACCGCGGCGACGCCGGGGAAGAGGACGCCGAGGACGCCGGCGGCGAGGGCGGTAAGGCCGATGGGCCAGAGGCGCGCCGCGGCGATCCGACCCGGCGACTCCTCGGGGAGCGCGGTGGCGGTGCGCGCGCGGGCGAGCGCGTCGCGGACGCCGTCGGCGGCGCGCGCCGGCCGGCCGAGGTAGAGGCCGAGGACGAACGCCACCGACCACCAGGCGGCGGCGACGAAGACCGTCGTGGCGTCGGCGTCGCGCCCGGCGGCGAGCGCCGTGATCGCCCCCAGTGCGGTCGCCTCGGCGCCGGTCAGGAAGACCGTGATCCGCAGCAGATCGGTGTAGGGCATCGTGCCTACTCTGCCAAGGTCTCCAGCAGGGCCAGCCACCCGCCCGGGCCGTCGACCGTGAGGTCGGCCTCCTCCGCCAGCTCCGCCGGGCCCTCCGCGGAGAGGACCCCGACGCAGACGGCGGTCTCCAGCTCGCCGCTCTCGCGCAATTGCCGCAGCCGGCGGAAGGCGTCGAGGTCGGTGCGGTCGTCGCCGGCGTAGACCGCCGCCGCCAGCCCGTCGGCAGCGAGCAGCGCCGCGACCGCGGCATCCTTGCCGCCGCCGCCCGCCGGGCGCAGCTCCAGCACCTTGCGCCCCCAGCGCAGCTCGAGCCCCGCGCGGCCCGCCGCGGCGGCGATCTCGTGGGCGCGCGACTCGGCCCGCGCATCGTCCTCGGCGCCGCGCCAGTGCAGCGCCTGGATCGGGCCCTTGTCCTCCAGCCGCAGCCCGGCCCCGGCCAGCGCCCCGGCTCCCAGCTCGGAGACGAAGCTCGCCGCGTCGCGCTCGCGCCCTTGCAGCGAGGGATCGAGGCGAGGGGCCTCGTCTCCCGACAGCAGCAGTTCGAGGCCGTGGTTCCCCGCGTAGGCGATCCCGGCGACGCCGACCAGCCGCCGCGCCTCCTCTGCCCGGCGACCGGAGATGCAGCCGACCAGGCCGTAGCGCTCGCTCAACCCCGCCAGCAGCTCGCTGGCCCGGCGCGGCACCGCCGCCAGCTCCGGCCGGGCGACGATCGGGGCCAGGGTCCCGTCGACGTCGGTGAGGACCGCCGCGCGCGCGGGCGCTGCCCGCAGTGGCGCCAGCGGCTTAAGCCCCGCCCCGCGCTCCCCTCTGCCGGATTCGGGAGACACGGCGCTTAGTATCGCGCGATGCCCTCCCAGCGGACGATGAGGCTCGCCGCGATCGGCACCCTCGCCGGCGTCTTCAGCGGCCTCTTCGGGGTCGGCGGAGGCACCGTGATCGTGCCGCTGCTGATCTTCTGGTTCGGCTACGGGGAGCGGCTCGCGACCGGCACCAGCCTCGGCGCGATCGTCCTCATCGGCCTGCTCGGCGCCCTCGCCCAGGGCGGCCTCTACGGCAACGTCCACGTCGGCACCGGCCTGCTGCTCTCGATCCCGGCGATCGGGGGCGTCGTCGCCGGCACGGCGATCCAGCAGCGGATCTCGCAGCGCGCCGTGTCGCTGCTCTTCGCCGCCCTGCTGATCGCGATCGCAATCGAGCTGATCGTCCGATGAGCGCGGAGCGACCGAGCGATGGATGAGCTGCTCGCGGCCCTGATCGCCGTCGCCGGCGGCCTCGCCGGCGGCCTGGTCGGCGTCGGCGGCGGCGTCCTCTTCGTGCCGGCGCTGACGATCTTCCTCGGCCTCTCCCAGGTCGAGGGCGAGTCGACCTCGCTGCTGATGATCGTGATCGTCGCCCTGGTCGGCGCCTACCGCCAGAGGGCCTACGGAAACCTCGACCTCCGCGCCGCGCTGGTCATCGGCGCCCTCTCGCCGCTCGGCGTCCTGATCGGGGTCGTCGTCGCCAACGAGGTCTCGCAGCGCGTCCTCGAACTCTCCTTCGCCGCCCTGGCGCTCTACGTCGCCTACGGCCTCGTCCGCCGCGCCTTCGCCGCGCCGGCGGAGGGCGCCTGAGCGGCCCCGGCCGCGCGCAGGCAGAGAGCGGAGAGGGATGTGGCCAGCCGCTCGGGGTCGACGTCCTCGCCGGCGACCGGCGAGAGCGGGCTGACCAGGGCCTCGCTGATCGCGCCGATCAGCGAGGCGGCGGTCAGGTCCGGGTCCTGATCGGGCAGCTCGCCCGCGGCTATCCCCGCCCTGATCAGCGCGGCGAGGCGTTCGCGGTAGGTCTGCCGGTAGGCGAGACGCTCGGCGTCGACCAGGGGATCGACCGGCTCGTAGCCGAGCGCCCAGGCAAGCCGCGGCTGGCTCAGCGCGCTGCGGGTGAACTCGCGCACCACCGCCTCCAGCTTCTCGGCCACGGTCCCGGGCTCGGCGCTGGCCTCCTGCAGGGCCGCCAGCTCCTGCTCGGCGGCGCTGCGGAACACCTCGACGAAGAGCTCCGCCTTCGAGGGGAAGTGGCGGTAGAGGGCGCCGGCCGCGACGTCGCTGCGCCGCGCGATCGCGGCGACCGAGGCGGCTGCGTAGCCGCCCTCCTCGAGCAGCTCGACGGCGGCGTCGAGCAGCCGCGCCCGCGTCGCTTCGCCGCGGGCGGAGGTGCCGGCTTTGGTCTGGCCAGACATCGCGGTCACTCGTAGGAGAGCGCGTCGGCGAGCGGCGCGCGAGCAGTCAGCCAGGCGGGCAGGGCGGTGGCGACGGTGCCGATCGTCACCGCGCCGGCGAAGACGGCGAGGACGGCGAGCGGCGCGATTCCGTGCTCGACGACGTAGCCCTGGGACTCGAGGAAGCCGAGGGTCGGACCGCGGAAGGAGACGATCCCTCCGATCGCGCCGCAGAGGCCGCCGAGGATCATCACCAGCAGCGTCTCCAGCGCCAGCGCCGCGAAGAGGCCGCCGCTGCGCATCCCCATCGCCCGCAGCACCGCCCATTCCCGTCGCCGGGCGAAGACCGCGGTGGCGAGGATGCCGCCGACGGCGACCAGCGCCGCGAGCAGGGTCAGCCCCCGCATCGCCAGCAGGCCCTGCGTGCTCTTGTCCATCTGTTCGTCGATCCTGCCCCGCAGTTCGCTGCCGGAGAAGGTGTGCAGCGGTTGGAGCCGCGCGAGCGCCGGCCGGTCGACCATTCCCTGCCGGCGCACGGCGAGCACGTTGATCGCGGCGGTGCGGAAGAGCCGTCGGTAGCGGCGGATGTCCATGAAGATGGTCCCGGACGGCCAGGAGAATTCCTCGACCTCGCCGCGGATCTTCAGCCGCCGCGGCCCGGAGACCGTGTCGAGCTCGATCTCGTCGCCGCTGGACAGGCCGAGGCCCGCCGCCATCACCCGCGAGATGAGGATTTCATCTGGATGGCGACGCAGCTCGGGCAAGGCGCTCGACAACCCGATCCCTTTGTTGAAGATGCCGTCGCGAGCCTGCGCGTCGACGGCGCGAAGCTCGATCTTGCGGCCGCGGTAGCTGATGAAGGTGAACACGGTCGGGTTCGCCGGCGCCGCCTCGTCGCGCAGGGCGCGGCGGGCGAAGCCGGCGGTGATCGGAACGCTGTAGTAGGCGTCGTCGGCGCCGACCAGCTCCTCGGCCTGCGGCCGGATCGGCGCGATGATCTTGTCGAGCCGATCGACCAGCGCCCGTTCCGCCAATTGCGGCGGCACGACCGCGGCGATCCCGAGCGCCATGATCGCCGCCGCCATGGCGGCGCGGCGCGGGTTTGCCTCGAAGGCCGAGCGCGCGACCATCACCGCCTTCGGGCCGCTGCCCTCGCGCCGGCCCAGCGCCAGGGCGACGAGCCCGACGACGCCCGGGGTCAGCAGCGCCAGGCCGATCAGGATCGCCGCCGCTGCAGCCGGGTACCCGCCCCAGCCGCTCAGCGCCAGCCCAAGCGCGAGGCAGCCGCCGCCGCCCGCGATCAGCGCCGCCGCCGAGCGCAGCGAGATCGTCGAGACGACCGTGGCCCCCGCCTGCGGCGAGCGGCCGAGCTGGGAGGCGATCGAGCCGCGCGCCGAGGCGAGCGCGGCGACGGTCGCCGCGACCCCGACCGCCAGCGCCACACCGGCGGCGATCGCGACGACTCCCGGACGGACCTCGACCTGCATGTTGAAGCCGAAGACGTCCGTCAGGTAGCTCGGCACCTGGGCGGCGAGATAGTGGGCGATCGGGGTGCCGATCAAGATTCCGGGAACGAGTGCGGCGGCGAGCAGCACGGCGAGCACCGCGCTCTCGGCGAGCACCGGCGCCACCCGTCCCGAGCCCAGCGCCCGCAGCAGGCCGAGATCCTCCTGCCGCTCCAGCATCCGCATCAGCTGCAGGACGTAGATGAGCAGCGCCGCGATCGCCAGCACGACCAGCCCGAAGACGAGGGTGGGCGCCCGCACGGTGAAGTCGAGGACGTGGCTCAGCTCCTCCTGGCTCGTCGCGGCGGTCGCCAGCTTCGCGTTCGCCGGCAGGATCGCCTGGGCGCGGCGTTCCCAGGCCGACGAGGAGGCGCCCGGGCCGAGCTTGACGTAGACGACATTGGGCCGGCCGGGCGCGCCCCTCAACCGCTGCAGCTGCGCCCGGGGCAGGGTGACGATGTCCTCGATCGCCGCGTCGGCGTCGACGATTCGTCCCACCTTCAGCCGCGGCGAGCGGCCGTAGGCGAAGACGTTCAGCCGCTGCCCCGGCTCGACCCCGCCCAGCTCCCGAGCCAGGGCGCGGGTGAGGGCGATTCCGGGTCGGCCGGCGCCGCTCGCGTCGAGGTCGAGCTCGCGCTGGACGGCGCTGCGCAGGCGGCGGGCCGAGCGGTCGATTCCGATCGCCGTCGCCACCGCGGACTCCTTCCCGACCGCCAGGGTGACGCGTTGCTGCGCCATCGGCACCGCGTAGCGGGTCCCCGGTATCCGGCCAAGCTCGGAGGCGAGCCGGGCCGGGAGCGAGGCGGTCGGCGAGACCGGTTCGACCTGGAAGTCGGAGACGCCGCCGACCGCCTTGCCCCGCTCGCGGAACGAGTCTTCGATGCTGGAGACGAAGGCGAGCAGGCCGATGCCGATCCCGAGCGCGACCGAGAGCGCCGCCAGCAGGATCGCCGCCCGGGCCCGGTGGCGTCCCATCGTGTGCAGCAGGTGGCGGGTGAGCAGGACGGCGATCCGCGCCTGCTTCGCGGCGGCCCTCATCTCCCGGCGAGCACGCGCAGGCCGCTCGCCAGCCAGCTCCGCCGCCCGTTGCCGCCTGTCGAGGCGATCCCGTCGAGACGGCCGTCGACGATGGTGACGATCTCGTCGGCGAAGCGCTCGGCCAGTTCGCGGTCGTGGGTCACGATCGCGACCGCCCGCTCCGCGGTTGCCTGCTCGCGCAGCAGCTCGAGGATCTGCGCCGCGTTGCGCTGGTCGAGGTTGCCGGTGGGCTCGTCGGCGAGGACCAGGCGCGGCTCGTTGACCAGCGCCCGCGCTATCGCCACGCGCTGCATCTGCCCGCCGCTGAGGTTGCGGGCGGGCGCGTCGACCCGCTCGCCGAGGCCGACCAGCTCCAGCAGCTCGGTTGCGCGGTTGCGCGAGGCGCCCCGCTCGCGGCCGGCGATCGCCGCCGAGAGCTCGACGTTCTGCCGCGCGGTCAGTCCCGGCAGCAGGTTGAAGAACTGGAAGACGAAGCCGAGGTTGGCGGCGCGGAAGTCGGCCCGCGCCCGGGGCGAGAGGCTGCCGACGTCGCGGCCGTCGAAGCGCAGCGAGCCGCTGCTCGGCGTGTCGAGGGTGCCGATCAGGTTGAGCAGCGTGCTCTTGCCGCTCCCCGAGGGGCCGACGATCGCCACCAGCCGGCCGGGGCGGATCTCCAGCGAGACGTCGTGGAGCACCTCGACCAGATCGCCGCCGATCGGGTAGGACTTGCTGACCTGGCTCAGCTCGAGCATCGGCCGGCGATCATAGTGAATCCCGATTCACAATGAGCTCGTCTGTAGTCTCAAAGAAGTGGATTCGCTCACCTGGCACTCCGAGGTGCCGCAGCTGCGCTCTCCGGTTCTGGTTTGCGCCTTCAGGGGCTGGAACGACGCCGCCGGCGCCGCTTCGGCCGCGCTGGGCGCGGTGGCCGACAGCTTCGACGCCGAGCCGGTGGCGAATGTAGATCCGGAGGACTACTTCGACTTCCAGGCGACCCGGCCGACGATCGTCCTCTCCGAAGGCCAGACCCGCAAGATCGAGTGGCCGCAGAACGATCTGATCGCGATCCGCATCCCCGGGGCCGGCCGCGACCTCGTGCTCTTCGACGGGACCGAGCCCAACCTGCGCTGGCGCACCTTCTCGGAGACGGTTGCGACCGCGGCCGACGCGCTCGGGGTCGAGATGGTCGTGACCCTGGGTGCGCTCGTGGCGGAGGTCTCCCACACCCTGCCGGTGCCGATCACCGGCCTCGCCTCGGACGAGAAGCTGGTCGAGGAGCTGGATTTGCAGCGCTCCAACTACGAAGGCCCGACCGGGATCGTCGGCGTCGTTCACGACTGCTGTCGCAGGATCGGGATCACCTCGGCCTCGCTCTGGGCGGCGGTGCCGCACTACGTCGCGGCGGTTCCCAACCCGAAGGCGGCCCTGGCACTGCTGCGGCGGCTCGAGGGCCTCACCGGGATCGCTGTCGACGCCACCGCGCTGGAGGAGGAAACGGCCAGCTACGAGGAGCAGATCGGCCGCGCCGTCGCCGCCAACCCGGAGATCGCCGAGCTGGTCGAGCGGATCGAGGCCGAGCAGGTGGAGCAGCTCGGCGAGGAGGGCGGCGACCTTCCCTCCGCCGACACGATCGCCCGCGAGTTCCAGCAGTTCCTGCAGCAGCGCCGCGGCGAGTCGAACTGACACACGATCGCCTGTTGTAGAGAAGCGGCGGTCCACTCTCGCGGGAATTGATGTCGCACGCCCCTTTGGGGCTTAGCGACTGAGTTGGTGCGCGGCTGAAGCCGCGCAATCACCAGATTGCATATCGCCGCTTCGCGACATTCCCGCGAGAGTGGATCGCCGCTTCTTCATCAAGCCAGAGTGGGGTCAGCTCAACTCGCTTTGCTTGAGCTTGAGAGGAGTTGCAGCTGAGCGTTGGCAGGAAGCCCGGTTGTCCTCCGGGGGAATGTGGCCGAAGGCCGCGATATGCAATCTGTTTTCTGTGCGGCGTTAGCCGCGCACAAACACCGTCGCTAAGCGCGCGGAGCGCGCGTGCGACATCAATTCACCCGGAGGACAACCGGGCTTCCTGCTGACCCTTAGCTCTCTGCCGCTGGGCAGATCAGGCGGTAGTCGCACCAGCCGCAGACGGTTGGCGAGGGGCGTGGCTCGAAGTCCTGGCCGAGGACGCCCTCGCCGACCTGCAGCACGGTGCGCTCGACCCGCTCGGCGTCGTCGGGCTTGCTCGGCGCGGCGACCTTCTCGGCGTCCAGCACGTAGTAGTAGCTGCCGGTATCGGCCTCTAGCTCCCAGGCCTCGCGAGCGGCGAGCCGGTAGAGCGCCAGCTGCAGGTCGCTCTCCAGCTGGGCTTCGCTCTTGCGCTCGCCCGTCTTGTAGTCGATCAGCTCGTGGCCCCCGCCCGGCAGGCGGTCGACCCGGTCGACCCGGCCGCGCACGTGGTGCTCGCCGATCCGGATGTCGAACTTCCGCTCCAGCCAGACCGGCTCGCCGTCGGAGTCGCGCTCCCGCTCCCAGTAGAGGCGCATCGCCTTCCGCGCCCGGTCGCGGAACTGCAGCTCGTCGTCGCTGTTGCCGAAGCCGCTGCGCCGCCAGCCCGTCTCGAACAACGACATCAGGCGCCGCAGCCCGTCTTCCTCGCCCTCGCCCTCATCTTCTTTGTGGAAACGCTCCAGCACGTTGTGGATGAGGATGCCGAAGCGCTGGTTGATCGTCGGCTCCTGGGGGATGGAGAAGACGCGCGCGAACTTGTACTTCAGCGGGCAGGTCAGATAGAGGTCGAGGTCGGAGGCGGAGAGGCTGAGCGAGCCGTCGCCGCGGCGCGGCAGGAAGGCCTCCAGCGAGGGCTCCTGGCGCGCCGCGATCAGCCGCTGGCGCCCCTCGCGCTCCCGCTCGGAGCCGAGCAGGTAGGAGTCGAGCGAGGAGGCGTCGAGCTCGGCCTGCTGCTCGGGCGTCGCGACCTGGCGCAGCAGCCCGTTGATCGCGTCGATCGCCTCCGCGGTCGCCTCGTCACCGGGCCGCTGGGCGAGGGCCGCCAGCTTCAGCAGCTCCAGGTAGCGGGCGATCGCGCGGTTGACGTCGACAGCGGTGTCCAGCCGCGGCTCCGACAGCTCCCGGCCCGCTTTCCAAGACGCCTCCAGCACCTCCTCGCGCAGCAGGCGGTAGGTCGCGTGCAGCCCCTCGGCCGGGCCGAACAGCTCCTCGGCGTGGGGTTCCTCGTCGGCGTCCGCCTCCGACAACGCCGCGGCGTAGAGCTCCGAGGCGCGGCTCTCGCCTTCGTCGCCCCGCTCCACCCGGGAGAGGACGAGGCCCAGCCGAGCCGGGCGACCGATCCGCTCAGCTCCCTCGTCGCGCTCCATCCCCAACAAGAAGACGTGCTCGAACTCCATTCCCTTGATCGCCTCGCGCACGTGTCCCTGCACCGCCGCGCGCGCCGGCGGCTCGGCCACGTCGGCCGGCTCAACCCCGGCGTCGGCGACGGCGGTGAGATGGCGGACGAAATCGCGCGTCGAGCCGTTGGGTTCGCGTCGCGCCCAGGCAGCCGCGAGCTCGGCCAGGCGCGACAGTCCGAGCAGCCGCTCCGCCACCTCGGGCTGGGCGGCGAAGAGCCGCTGCCGGCGCAACCCCACCGCCTCGATCAGCCGTCGCACGAAGACGTCGGCGCGGCGTTCCTCCAGCACCGCCGACGCCGTTCCGTAGAGCTTGAGGAAGGACTGGATCCGCTCGCGCGCCTCGGGAGATATCTGGGGGCTCTCCAGCGCCGCCTCGCAGGCCGACACCAGGTCGAGCTTGCGCCGCCGCGAGATCGTCGTCAGCCGCGCCAAGTCAGCCGAGCGCAGCTCGACCGGGGGGCGGGTCAGCGCGCGTGCTGCCGCCGCGGAGTCGCCCGGGTCGGCAAGAACGCGCAGCCACGCGATCGCATCCCGGACCTCCGGTCGCTGGAACAGCGCCGCCGGGCCAGACATATGGAACGGGATGCCCCGCTCTTCCATCGCGGCAGCCACGGGCCCGCCACGCGTGGGGTCGTCCACCAGCACGCATATCTCTTCGGGGGCCGTTCCCGCCGCCACAAGATGCTCGGCTTCCCGCGCAACCGCCTGTGCCTGGGCCCGCTCGTTCGTACATCTCCAGAACTTCGTCTCAGGCTGCCGGAACTGGCGGGTAAGTTCGACCGTGGGCACAGGTGAGGGGTTGGGGGTGTCCGGCTGGGCGCGGCGTCCTGTTTTTCGCCCCGCCGGCTCCACGTGTGAGGCATCCCCACCTGGCGAAAAACCCAGCGCCCAGCTGGACGCCCCCAACCCCTCACCTGTGCCCAGCGCGTACAGCTGATTCGGGTTGTCCTGGGACAGCGCCACGAGGATCGCCCGTTGAGCAGCGGTCGTGTCCTCCAGCTCGTCGACCATCAGGTACTCGAAGCGAGAAGCGACCCGAAGGCGAACGTCGGGGGCCTCGTCGAAGAGCTTGCTCAGGGCCAGGTAGACGTCGGCGCGGTCGAGGCTGCAGGTGGCGGCGAGGATGCGGTCGTGGGCGGCGATCAGCTCGGCCAGCTCGGGGTCGGGTGGGTCCGAGCCGGCCTTGACCTCGTCGGTCCGCTCGAGCAGGCGGGCAAGCAGGCCCGCCGGATTGCCGCGGATCTCATGGCCGCGCAGGGGCAGGTCGTCGATACGGTCGAGCAGCAGCGCCAGGCGCTCCGCCGGACCGAGGACCGCGAAGAACGGATCGAGGCCGGCGGCGGTCGAGTGCTCGCGCAGAAGCCGCTCGCACTGCTTCTCCCAGGTTCCCACCCAGAGCTCTTCCAGGGGGCGGTCGAGGAGCACGTCGACCCGTTCGCGCAGCCGCTGCGCGGTGGCTTGCGACGACGCCAGGACGAGGATCCGCTCCGGCGCGGTCCCCTCTGCGACCAGTCGCTCGAAGCGCTGCGCCAGGACCTCGGTCTTGCCGGTCCCCGCCTCGCCGGTCAGCAGGAGCGGTCCGGAGCGGTGCCCGATCGCGCGCTCTTGGGAGTCGGCTAGGACAGGCATGGTCCAACGCTACCTGGACGCTTGCTCGGGGCGCCCCCATAGGATCGTCCCGTGGACGTCTTCTCCGCAGATTGGATGGAGATCTGCCGACGCATCGTCGCTGCCCAATCGCGCCTCTTCGAGCAGACGCCGGGACGCGAGGAGCGCACCGAGTACGAGGGGGTGGGCGAGGGAGGCGACCGCAGCCTCGTCATCGACCGCCGCTGCGAGGACGTGGTCTTCGCCGAGCTCGAGCAGCTGGCTGAGACGGGCGCCTCCTTCGTCGCGATCTCGGAGGAGCGGGGGGAGGTCGCCTTCGGCGCGGGGGGGCCGGCGCGGGTCGTGATCGACCCGATCGACGGCTCGCTCAACGCACGCCGCACGCTTCCCTCGCACAGCCTCAGCATCGCCGTCGCCTCGGGCCCCTCGATGGCCGACGTCGAGTTCGGCTACGTCTTCGACTTCGGCGCCGGCGAGGAGTTCGCCGCTGCCAGGGGGGAGGGTGCGGCCCTCGACGACCGTCGGGTCGAGGTCGCCGCCGACGGCGAGAAGCTGGAGCTGCTCGGGGTCGAGTCGGCCGCGCCGGGGCGCATGCTGCCCCTGGCGGAGGCTCTGGACGGAAGGGTCTTCCGCCTGCGGGTGATCGGCTCGATCGCGATCACCGCCTGCTACGTCGCCGCCGGGCGCCTCGACGGGATGCTCAGCCTACGGCCCTGCCGCTCGGTCGACATCGCCGCCGCCCAGCTGATCGCCCGCGAGGCCGGCGGGTTCGTCGCCTTCGGCGACCTGGAGCTGAGCGAAGCGGACCTCGGCCTCGACGCCCGCTACCCGATCGCCGCTGCGGCCGGGAGGCAGGGCTTGGCGACCATCCGTAACGCATCGGGAGAGCCGGTTTAGAACAAGTGTTCGGAAGAACGTATGTTCGCTACACTCGCGAGCATCCCCCGACAAACCACCCCGAAGGGATGATCTTCGTTGGCAAGTAAGTCCGTTAAAGCAAGCAGCTCCAAACCGAAACCGAAATCGAAAGCTAAAAGCGCCCCCGTCCCCTCCCGCGCCGAGCAGGCCCGCGCCGCAGCCGAAAGCGCCGTCGACCTGCCGGTCGGTGCCGTGCTCGAGGTCGGCGACCGCGTGGCCGAGCTGGTCGAGCCTTTCGCCGGCCGCACGGCGGCGCAGAAGCAGCTCAAGTCCTACGGCACTCAGCTGCGCCGCACGGTGAAGCGCACCGAGCGCCGCGGCACCGGCGCCCGTCGCAAAGCGAGCGTCGAGGCGAGGAAGACCCGCAACAGGGTCGAGCGCGAGGCCCGCAAGCGCCAGCAGCGCGTCGAGACCGCGCTGAAGCGCAACCGCACCGAGGTCGAGCAGCGCGTGCGCAGGGCGATCGAGGATCAGACCTCGCGCGCCCAAGGGCTTGTCGACCAGGTCGGCGAGCAGCTCACGGCCCTGCGCTAACCCCACTCAGCGACCGCGCACGACGACTGGCCGCGAGCCCGCCGGCTCGTAGGGCCAGTCGTCTTGCGCGGTCGCGTAGGCGCGGAACTGGAAGCGGACGCCGCGGCTGTCGTCGTCGCTGAAGCGGTAGGCATGGCGGAAGCGGCCGAGGCGATCGGTCTGGATCGTGCGGAACTCCGCCCAGGGCAGGCCGGGAAGGCGGAACTGCAGCTGGACCGACTTGCCGGCGCCCGGGATCTCCCCGGGCGCCGCGTCGACCCGTCCACGGAACACGAGCGGTGCGCCGCCGACCGTGGCCTGCGCCGAGGAGGCCCGCAGGCGGACCCGGCTCCGCACCTGGAGCCGCAGGGTGCGACCGGCCGCGCGGGCCAGGCTCGGGCTCCCGTCGAAGCCGACCGAGATCGTCCGGCTCGGACCGGGCGCCAGGCGGATCGAGAACCCGCCGCCCGGCCCGGTCCACGCGGCCGTCGCACGCTCCGGCGGCTGGGCGCCGGCGGCGAAGCGCTCGACGATCCGCACCGGCATGCCGCCCAGGGGCGAGCCCGAGCCGGTGGCGAGCCCGCCCTCGAAGCGGACGCCGCGGCCGTAGGGGACGGCTCGCAGCGTTCCCCGGCGGGGAAAGGCCGTGCGCACGGCCGTCGTCGTCTTGAGCGGATTCGAGAGGACCATCGCCTCGCCGTTCCGGCGCTGCGTCGTGTCCGCCCGGTTGCCGGCAGAGTCGTAGCCGACGGCCCGGAACTCGTACTCCCCCGCCGGATAGGCGTCCGAGTCCCAGCGAGCCCGCAGCTCGCCGCCCGCCGGCGGTGCGGCTGGAAGGGGCTCGAAGCGGTCGCCCGAGCCGACGAGGCGCACGCCTATCCGTCCGCGTGAGGTGTCGGCGCCCGAGAGCGAGTCGCCTACCCGTACCCGCAGCAGGTCGGGGTCGGAGGGGTCCTGGGAGTTGGCAAAGGCGAGGTTGGGCGGGGTGCGGTCGACTCGCACCCAGGTGGTTTGCGGCGGCCGGTTGGCGAGGCCGTTGGCGCCGCCCCCGTCGGCGACGTTGCCGGCCGCGTCGCGCGCGTAGTAGGCGATTCGGTGCGCTCCCTCGGCGATCGCGTCGAGGGAGACGGAGTCGCCCGGCGCGACGATCGGGGCGCCGCCGTCGATCCGGATCGCGGTGAACGGCGGCGGGCTGTCGCCGTCCGGCTCCATCCCAGCGCTGGCGTCGGTGGCGCTGGCGGTGAGCGCGACGGCGCGGTTCGTCCAGTCGCCCGGCGCCCCGGCCAGGCGCACGATCGGGTCGGTGGTGTCGACGCGAAGCACGGCTTGGCCGCTCGTGGGCGACTTCATCCCCGAGCCGGAGACGGCGACGGCGTGCAGGTAGCTGGTCCCCTCCGGTAGCGCCGCGACCGTCAGCTCGTCGTCGCCGATGCCGCCCCGCAACGCGGTCTCGGCGTCGCTGCAGCTGTCTGCGGCGGCGCAGGGATTCCCACCTGGAACGGCGTCGATCGTCACGGCGTAGCCGCGGATGCCGGAGACGGGCGCCGGGCCGGCCGGGTGGCCGAGCCGGATTCGCAGCGGGAAGGAGGTGCGCCCGATCCACGCGGGGACCGGCTCGGGCTCGATCGCCGCCGGCCTGACGTCGTCGAAGCGCAGTTGGGCGGTGGCCGCCGGTCCCTGTACCCCCGCGGTGTCCTCGAACCAGACCTCGGCGGTGTAGGCACCCGGCCGGCTGGGCAGGGTCACGGCGGCGATCCCGTCGCTCACCCAGGCGATCCGGCTCTCGTCGATCGCCGCGCCCTGCGGATCGCGGATGCGGTAGCGAGTGGCGGCGAGCGGGGGACCCTCGCCAGTCGAAGGGGCGGCCCAGTCGAGCATGAAGCGGTTCTCCCGGTGCCAGGTGTCCTCACCGCCCCTGACCCGGAGGTCGGCGGGCCGTGGCGGGATGGCGGCGGCGGGCGTGGCGATGCAGGCCATCGCCACGGCGAGCAACGCAGTGCCGGCGAGGCTCCGGCGGCCGCTCACGGGCCGAACTCCCCGGCGGCGCTGCCGCTGGAGGCACTGGACGATTCGACGGGCGGCGGGGCCGGTTCCGGCGGAGGCGCGTATTCGACCGCGCCCGCGTCGGGCGTTTCCGGCGCCGGCGTCTCCACGGGTTGCGGCTCCGGCTCCGAGTTCTCTGCCGGTTGCGACGGAGACTGTTGCTCGGCCGGCTCGTACTCAACGACAGGGGGTGCCGCCGCTTCGATCGCGCGCTCGGACACGCGCTCGATCCTCGCCTCGGTGGGGTGCTCCCCCCCGATGCCCAGCGGTGCTGGGGCGACTCCGGTAGCGACGCAGGCAGCAGCGCCGCCCACCGTGCCGGCGCAGATTGCCAGCGCCTTGGCGAGGGCCGCCATCCCGACGCCTCGAGTTCCGCCCGCGGTGGCCACCTGCGCGATGCCGGCGTCGCCCGCTCCGCCGCTGCCGAGGATGCGCGTGTGCGCTCCGACGAGGAGCTCCTGCGCCCGCTCGAGGAGCGAGCGCGAGACCGGCAGGGCGGGCGCGAGGGCGGCGACGGCGGCGGGGGCCGCACGGTAGGCCCGCATCGTGGCGCGGCAGGCGGCGCAGGCGCGCAGGTGCTCGCGCACGACGGTCCTGCCGGCCTCGTCCGCCTCGCCATCGCAGTACGCCGACAGCTGCGGTCCCAGCTCGGTGCAGCGGCTGCCGTCCTCGCTGCGCGAGAGCAGACGGCGAAAGCGCTCCCGGCCCTCGGCCAGGCAGCGGTTCACCTTGGTCCGGCTGAAGCCGGTGATCTCGCCGATCTCCGCGTAGGAGTAGCCGGCGGCGAGCAGCGTCAGGGAGCGCAGCTCGGCGGGCTTCAGCGCCCGCAGCGCCTCGCGGCTGCGGACGACCTGCTCGCGTAGCTCGAGGCGCTCCCCCGGGCCGGCGCCCGCCGCCGCGATCCGCGCGATCGGGTCCCCCGCCCCGTCCTCGCCGACCCCGAGCAGCCGCTCGCGGTTGCGCCGGATCGCCAGCGCCTCGTGCTTGATCACGGTCTTCATCCAGCGGATCAGCTCGCGCGGGCGCTCGCTCGGCGCTTTGACCAGGAGGATCTCCAGCGCCCGCTGGTAAGCGTCCTCGGCGTCCTCCTCGCAGAGCGAGTAGCGGCGCGCGGTCTGCCTCAGCTCGGCGCCCTCGCGGGCGACGAGCTCGACGGCGGCGCGTTTGCGCCCGGCTGTTGCGACACCCCCCTGCACCGGTCAGCTCCCTGGCTCGAACATGCCAGGCAAAGCTCGGGACGGCGCCGGGTTCTCCCCCCGTCTGGACGGGTGGACGGTCGGAAAGAACGCAAATTGCACGAACCGGCGATAGCGGTCTCGGACTACCGGCCGCTGTAGGATCGAGCGCGATGAGCACCTGCGTGATCACCGGCGGCGCCGGCTTCCTCGGCTCACACCTCTGCGAGCACCTGCTCGGCAAGGGGCACCGCGTCATCTGCGTCGACAACCTGGAGACGGGCTCGCTGCAGAACATCGAGCACATCCGCGACGACGCCTTCGACTTCCGCAACATCGACATCACCGAGAAGGTCGACATCCCCGAGGACGTCGACTTCGTCTACCACCTCGCCTCGCCGGCCAGCCCGATCGACTACCTGCGGCTGCCGCTGCACACGCTCAAGGTCGGCTCGCACGGCACCCACCACATGCTCGGCCTGGCCAAGTTCAAGCGCGCCCGCTTCCTGATCGCCTCGACCAGCGAGGTCTACGGCGACCCGCAGGTCCACCCGCAGGCGGAGGACTACTGGGGCCACGTCAACCCGATCGGGCCGCGCGGCGTCTACGACGAGGCGAAGCGCTACGCCGAGGCGCTGACGATGGCCTACCACCGCCAGCAGGGCGTCGACACCTCGATCGTCCGCATCTTCAACACCTACGGGCCGCGGATGCGGGCGCACGACGGGCGCGCGATCCCGACCTTCCTGCGGCAGGCGCTGAAGGACCAGCACCTGACCGTCTTCGGCGACGGCAGCCAGACCCGCAGCTTCTGCTACGTCGACGACCTGATCCGCGGCATCGTCGCTCTCGCCGAGTCCGACGTGCACACTCCGGTCAACGTCGGCAACCCCAACGAGTTCACCTTGCTGGAGCTCGCCAAGACGGTGATCGAGGTGACCGAGTCGCGTTCGGAGATCGTCTACGAGCCGCTGCCGGTCGACGATCCGCAGCAACGCCAGCCCGACATCTCCCGCGCCCGCGACCTGCTTGGCTGGGAGCCCCAGGTCGAGCTGCGCGAGGGCCTGCGCCGCACGATCGAGCAGGCCGGGGTCGAGCGCCTCGCCGGCGCCTCGGACTGAGCCCCGCCCTCCAGCTCCCAATATCCTCCGCCAAATGGCCGGCAAGACCGACAAGCCCGCTGTCGAGGAGAACGCCCGCACGATCGCGCCCCTGGTCGGGCCCGATGACGAGCGGATCTTCACCGACTCCGGGATCGAGATCGACCGCCTCTATACCGAGGCCGACGTCGCGCCGGATCTCGAAGAGCGGCTGGGCGAGCCCGGCGAGCCACCCTTCACCCGCGGCATCCACGCGGGGATGTACCGCGACCGGCTCTGGACGATGCGCCAGTACGCCGGCTTCGCCACCCCAGAAGACACCAACGAGCGCTACCGCTACCTGATCGAGCATGGCTCGACCGGCCTCTCGATGGCCTTCGACCTGCCGACCCAGCTCGGCCGCGACTCCGACGACCCGCTCTGCAACGGCGAGGTCGGCCGCACCGGCGTCCCGATCGACACGATCGAGGACATGCGGATCTGCTTCGACCGGATCCCGCTCGACCAGGTCTCGACCTCGATGACGATCAACGCCCCGGCGGCGATCCTGCTGCTGCTCTACGAGCTCGTCGGCGAAGAACAGGGGGTCCCCTCCGAGAAGCTACGGGGCACGGTCCAGAACGACGTGCTGAAGGAGTACATGGCACGCGGCAACTACATCTACCCGCCCGAGCCGACGATGCGGCTCACCACTGACATCTTCGAGTACTGCCGCGAGAACGTGCCGAAATGGAACACGATCTCGATCTCCGGCTACCACATCCGCGAGAAGGGCTGCTCGGCCGTGCAGGAGGTGGCATTCACCCTCTCCAACGCGATCGCCTACGTCGAAGCGGCGCTGGAGCGGGGGCTGAAGATCGACGAGTTCGCGACCCGGCTCGCCTTCTTCTTCAACTGCCACAACAACGTCTTCCAGGAGGTCGCCAAGTTCCGCGCCGCGCGGCGGATGTGGGCGAAGATCGTCGAGGAGCGGTTCGGGGCAAAAGACCCCAACTCGATGAAGATCCGCTTCCACACGCAGACCGGTGGCGTGACCTTGCAGGCTCAGCAGCCCGAGGTCAACATCATTCGCGTCGCCCTGCAGGGTTTCGCCGCGGTCAGCGGCGGCACCCAGTCGCTGCACACCAACGGCTTCGACGAGGCGCTGGCGCTGCCGACCGAGCGCTCGGCCCGGATCGCCCTGCGCACCCAGCAGGTGCTCGCCCACGAGTCCGGCGTCGCCGACACGGTCGACCCCTTCGCCGGCTCCTACTTCGTCGAGTCGCTGACCGACGAGATCGAACAGCGCTCCTGGGAGCTGATCGGCAAGGTCGAGCAGATGGGGGGCTCGGTCGAGGCGCTGGACTTCATGCAGAAGGAGATCGAGGAGTCGGCGCACTCCTACCACGAGCGCTACAAGTCCGGCCAGGACACCATCGTCGGCGTCAACAAATACGTCACCGACCAGGTCGACGACGTCGACATCCTCCGCGTCGACCCCGAGTCCGAGCAGCGGCAGCTGGCGCGCCTGGCGGCCTTCAAGCAGAACCGCGACCAGGCCGCGGTCGAGCAGAAGCTGGACGAGCTCCGCGCCGTCGCCCGCGGCGAGGGCAACCTCCTGCACCCGATCCGCGCGGCGCTTGCCGCGGACGCCTCGATCGGCGAGGTCTGCGGCGCGATGCGCGACGTCTTCGGCGAGTACAAGGGCGGCGCCTTCTTCTAGCCCCGGACGATGGACGTTTGTGCCCCCTATAGGGGGCACAAACGTTCATTCGTGGGGAGGAACCGCCCGACGCCGGTTGAAGCGGCCTCCAATGATCGAGGTCTCGCGGACGCTGATGAAGTCCGAGCCCGAGCTGGCCGAGTTGGTCGCGACGGTCGAGGGGGTAGAGGTGACGATGGCCGAGAAGGGCTTCGGCACGCGGGTGGAGCTGCGCGCCAGCGAAGGCTCCGGCCTGGTCGAGACCGATCTGGAGCGAATCCTGGATGACCTCGCCGAGCCCCGCAAGCAGCCGTTCGGCAGCGCCTGAAACGACAAAGGAGAAGAACCGAGTGAACTCGTTGAAGAAGCATCTTTCCGCCGCCAACCTGCTCTCCTGCATCGCGCTGTTCGTGGCGCTGAGCGGCGCCGCCTACGCGGCCGGGACGATCGGCAAGAAGTCGGTCAAGACCCAGCACCTCGGCAACGGCTCGGTGACCGCGCTCAAGCTCCGCAACGGCGCGGTGACGACGGCGAAGCTGCGCAACCTGGCGGTCTCGGCGCCGAAGCTGGCCGAAGGCGCGGTAGTCGCGGGCAAGCTCGCCAACGGCGCGGTGCGCTCGGCGGCGCTCGGCGGCGGCGTGGTGACCACCGGCAAGCTGAAGAACGACGCGGTGAGCGCCAGCAAGATCCAGGACGGCGCGGTCAGCAGCAGCAAGCTCTCCACCAGCTTCCTCGCCCAGGTCGTCAGGAACGTCACCTACGTGAACGCGGAAAGCGCGAGCAACAACGAAGGCGCGAAGACCGTCACCGCGACGTGTCCGGCAAGCAAGCAGGCGATCGGCGGGGGCGCCCGCGTCAACGGAGAACTCGAAGAGGTCGCCGTGACCGGCTCCAACCCGTTCGTCGGGTCCAACGGGCAGCGCACCGGCTGGTCGGCCTTCGCCCGCGAGCTTCCGGACGAACCGGCGGCCAAAAACTGGGCCGTCGAGGCGTTCGCGATCTGCGCCGAACTCTAGGTCGCGCACGCGCACACGAGGGCTGTGAAGGGCCCGCTCCGGCGGGTCCTTCGCCGTCTCGGGGCACGGCTCGCCGGCTCGAAATAGACTGCACCGCCTTCGATGCGCGAGAGGAATCCCGTCACCCACGAGGAGAAGATCGCCTACCTGCGCGAGCTGCGCGAGGCGGCGGTTCACTCGGCCTCCGAGGAGGCTGTCGAGAAGCAACACGCGAAGGGCAAGCTGACCGCCCGCGAGCGGATCGAGAAGTTGCTCGACCCCGGCTCCTTCGAGGAGCTCGACACCTTCGTCCGCCACCGCACCTACGACTTCGAGATGCAGAAACGCCGTCCCTGGGGCGACGCGGTCGTCACCGGCCACGGCACGATCGACGGGCGCACCGTCTTCGTCTTCTCCCAGGACTTCACCGTCTTCGGCGGCAGCCTCGGCGAGGTGATGGCGGAGAAGATGTGCAAGGTGATGGACCAGGCCGCCCAGGTCGGGGCGCCGGTGATCGGCATCAACGACTCCGGCGGCGCCCGGATCCAGGAGGGGGTCGTCTCGCTCGGCGCCTACGGCGACGTCTTCGTCCGCAACGTGCAGTGCTCCGGCGTGATCCCGCAGATCAGCCTGATCATGGGTCCCTGCGCCGGCGGCGCCGTCTACTCGCCGGCGATGACCGACTTCATCTTCATGGTCAAAGAGACCTCGCACATGTTCATCACCGGGCCGGAAGTGATCAAGACGGTGACCGGCGAGGAAGTCGAGTTCGAGGAGCTCGGCGGGGCGATGAGCCACAACAGCAAGTCGGGCGTCGCCCACTTCGCCGCCGAGGACGAGGAGAGCTGCCTCGAGGACGCGCGCTACCTGCTCAGCTTCCTGCCCTCGAACAACCTCGAGGCGCCGCCTCGCTTCGCCCCCGGCGACGACCCCGAGCGCGAAGACGAGGAGCTCGACACGATCGTCCCCGACGACCCCTCCAAGCCCTACGACATGCGCGACGTGATCTCCCGCATCGTCGACGACGAGGAGTTCTTCGAGGTCCACGAGCACTTCGCCAAGAACATCGTCTGCGGCTTCTCCCGTCTCGACGGCTTCCCGGTCGGCATCGTCGGCAACCAGCCCGCCTTCCTCGCCGGCGTGCTCGACATCGAGGCCTCCGAGAAGGCGGCCCGCTTCGTCCGCACCTGCGACGCCTTCAACGTGCCGATCCTCACCTTCACCGACGTGCCCGGCTTCCTGCCCGGCACCGACCAGGAGTGGAACGGGATCATCCGCCACGGCGCCAAGCTGCTCTACGCCTTCACCGAGGCGACCGTGCCGAAGCTGACGGTGGTCACCCGCAAGGCCTACGGCGGCGCCTACGACGTGATGGCGTCGAAGCACATGCTCGCCGACTACAACGTCGCCTGGCCGACGGCGGAGGTCGCGGTGATGGGCCCGGAGGGCGCGGTCAACATCATCTACCGCAAAGACATCGGCTCCTCGCCGACCCCCGACGAGCGGCGGCAGAAGCTGATCGACGACTACAAAGCCCACTTCGCCAACCCATATTCGGCGGCCGAGCGCGGCTACATCGACGACGTGATCGAGCCGCGGGAGACGCGCCCGAAGCTGATCAAAGCCCTCCGCATGCTCCAGTCCAAGCGGGTCGAGCAGCCGAAGCGCAAGCACGGCAACATCCCGCTCTGAGAATCGCGTCTAGCGATCCGGCGGTCCCTGAGCGGCAGCCTCGCGCCGGGCTTGCCAGGTGGCGAGCGGGGCGGCGGTCATCTCCTCCCAGGCCGCGGACTCGCCGAGGTACTGCATGACGACGAAGTGGAGCAGGCCGGGGAGCATCTCGGGAGCGCGCGCGGCATCCCCGTCGAGCAGTTTGGCCGAGAGCAGCGTGTCGATCGCGCCGACGATGAAATCGGAGGTGACGGGGGGAGGGGCTTGGCCGGCGGGGATCTCCCGACGGGCGCCGTCGAGCGCCTGCGAGAGGCGCTCCATCAACTCGCGCCGCTGCGCCAGCGACTCCTCGCCGGCGGCGTGCACCTCGACCAGCAGGGCCTTGGCGGTCGCCGGCTGGTTGGCGCAGAACTCGAGCAGCTCGGCCAGCGCCGCGCGCAGCCCCTCGCGCCAGGAGGGTTGCCGCTTACCGGCGCCGATCAGCCGCCGGTAGAGCCACTCGCCCGCGTCGCCGTAGGCCTGGGCGAAGCAGTCCTCGCGATCCTTGAAATGCTTGTAGAAGGTCGCGCGGCTCGTCTGCGCCCGCTCGATCACATGCCTGACGGCGACCTGCTCGTAGCCCAGCTCGCCGCTCTCGAGCAGGATCGCCTCCAGAATGCGCTCCCGAGGCGGCCGGCGGCCACGGGTGCCGGGGAAGTCGATGACCGAGCCGCTGTCGCCGTTTGAAAACATACTCCTTTTGTCTAGGTATAGCAGCTTTTAGAAACGAGGTTGCCTAGAACGCAATGTTTTCTGTAGAAAAGGCAAGTAGACATCAGATATATGTTTTGGTACCGTCTTGGAATGACCGATTCGCGGTCTCTCTCGGAGCGGCTCTCGAAGCTCCCGCCGGGGCGGCACCTGATCCCCCGCGACTTCGTCTCCCAGAACCAGCGCGAGCGGATGCTCCTGGCGACGGCGGAGCTGGTCGCCGACCGCGGCTACCAGAAGACCACGATCGAGCTGATCGCGAAGACCGCCCGAGTGGCCCTGGTCACCTTCTACGAGCACTTCGCCAACAAGGAAGAGTGCTTCCTAGCCGCCTTCGACGAGAGCGTCGAAGGCGCCGCCGAGGTCTTCGCCGAGCTGGTCGATCCCGAGCAGCCCTGGGTCGAGCAGATCTCCTCCGGCCTCGAGGTCTTCCTCGAGATGGTCCTCGCCGAGCCGGCGCGGGCGAAGCTCTGCATCGTCGAGAGCCAGGCAGCCGGCGGGGCGGCGCTGGAGCGGTACCAGTCGATGCTGGAGAGCGTCGCGCCGAAGCTGCGCGAGGGGCGGGAGATGAACCCGCGGGCCAGCCGGCTCCCGGACGGGCTCGAGGTCGCGATCGCGGGCGGCCTGATGTGGCTCGTCCACCAGCGGCTCGTCGCCGACCGCGCCGACGACCTCGCCGGGCTGTTGCCGGAGATGCTGCAGGTGACCTTGACCCCTTACGTCGGGGAGGTCGAGGCGGCGCGCGCCGCGGAGGTGGCCCAGGCCCGGCGGGCGGCGGCGTAGTGCGGGCCAGCGGGAGAAAGCCGAGCGCAGGGAGTCAGGCCAGGACGATGTGAGCCGCCCGCGCAGAGGACGCGATCCTGCGCGGGAGAGGATTGCCGCCGCGATGGTCGAGATGGTCGGCAGCGATGGCTTTGCCGCGGTCGACGTCGAGGCGCTTTGCGCGCGAGCCGACGTCGGCCGGGCGCATTTCGACCGCTGCTTCGCCGACCTCGAGGATTGCTTCCTCGGCCTCCACGACGAGGTCGTCGAGGAGCTCTGCGGCCGCGCCGCCTCCGCCTGTGACGGGCGCGAGTCCTGGCACGACCGGATCTGGGCCGCCGGCCTCGCAGCGATGCGCTTCCTGCAGGAGGACCCTCTCCGGGCTCGCTTCCTCGTGGTCGCCGTCAACGGCGCCGGCAGCGGGGCCCAGTCGCGCCGCGACCGGGTCGTTCAGCGGATCGCCGACCTGCTCGACCGCGGTCGCGGCGAGGTCGACGGCGAGCGGCCGGTGTCGCGCTGCACCGCCGAAATCGCCGCCGGCGCCGTCTACGGCACGGTCATGACCAGGGTCGAGTCCGGATCGATCGATCGCGGCGAGGAGTTCCTCCCCGAGCTGGTCTACCTGGCGACGATGCCGTACCTCGGTGCCCGCGCCGCCGAGGACGAGCTCCTGGTTCAGCCTCTGCGGTAAGGCGGATCGCCTGGCGGTCGAGGTATGGTCGGCCTATGGCAAAGGGGAAGGCGAAAAAGGGGGGTGAGCCGGCGACGCCAGCGGCGGCCTCGCCGCGCCTGCCCGCCGGACGCCACGGCCTGCCGCGCGAGTTCATCGCCCAGAACCAGCGCGAGCGGATCGTCACCGCGCTGGTCGACACGGTCGCCGAGCGCGGCTACAACGCGACCACGGTCGCCCACATAACCAAGGCCGCCTCGGTCTCCCGCCGCACCTTCTACGAGCACTTCGCCGACAAGGAAGCCTGCTTCCTGGCCGCCTACGAGATGGTCGCCGAGCACATCGCCTCCTCGATGCGCGCCGCGGCCGACTCGTTCGAGGATTGGCCGCAGAAGGTCCGCGCGGCGCTGGCGACGATGCTGCGCTTCCTCGCCGGCGAGCCCGAGCTCGCCCGCCTCTGCATGATCGAGCCGGTTGCCGCCGGTGGCGAGATCGCCGCTCGCCACCGCGCCTCGATGCAGGGCCTGGTCGAGATCCTCAAGGCGGGCCGTCCCGAGCACGGCGGCGAGCGCCCGCTCCCCGAGGCGACCGAGGAGACCCTGGTCGGCGGCATCGTCTCGCTGGTCGTGCGCGAGATCAGCGCCGGCCGCACCGACCGGCTCGAGGCGCTGCTGCCCGATCTGGTCGAGCTGACCCTGGCGCCCTACGTCGGCGGCGAGGAAGCCGAGCGCCTGGCTCGCCAGTAGCGCCGGTCGGCTACGGCACCGCCGTCGCCTCGGCTTCGGTTGCGCCACCGCGCGCCACTGCCGCACCGCCTTCCTCGCGGGTGAGGCGGTGGGCGAGGTAGACGGGGACGATCGAGATCAGCACCACCAGCACCGCGACGACATTGACGATCGGCAGCTGGTTGGGGCGGAAGAGGTTGGTGAATATCCAGATCGGCAGCGTTTCCTCGCCGGCGCCGATCGTGAACGTGGTGACGATGATCTCGTCGAAGGAGAGGGCGAAGGCGAGCAGGGCGCCTGCCCCGAGCGCGCTTCTGAGGCTGGGAAGCGTTACGAGCCGGAACGTCTGCCAGGTGTGGGCGCCCAGGTCGGCCGAGGCTTCCTCGAAGGAGGTCGAGACACGGCGCAGGCGGGCGACGACGTTGTTGTAGACGACGACGATGCAGAAGGTGGCGTGCCCGACGACCACCGTGAGCAGGCCCAGGTCCACGCCCAGCACCTGGGTGAAGGTGTTGCTGATCGCGACTCCGGTGACGATCCCCGGCAGCGCAATCGGCAGGACGACGAGGAAGGAGATCGTCTCCCGGCCGAAGAAGCGGTGGCGAGCCACCGCCAGCGAGGCGAGGGTTCCGAGCAGCATCGCGATCGCCGTCGCCGCCGTGGCGGCCTTCAGCGAGGTGAGGAGGGCATCGCGGACCGATTCGCTCTCGACCGCCTTGGGGAACCAGTCCAGGGTCAGCCCGGACGGCGGCCACTCGACCACGTTGCTTGCATTGAAGGCGTAGATCGCGATCACGATCAGCGGCACGTAGATGAAGGCGAGCCCGATTCCGATCGCGAGGCGGAGGAGCAGGGTTGAGCGTCGGGAGAGTTTCATCTTCCCTAGATGTGCTCGAAGGCGCCCAGGCGTCTGGCGACCAGCAGGTAGGCGATCATCACCACGATCGGGACCAGCGCGAAGGCCGATGCAAGCGGCAGGTTGTTGACGATGTTGTTGAAGATGACGTTGCCGATGAACTGGTTGTTGGAGACCAGGCGCGGCGTGATGTAGTCGCCGAGGGTGAGGGCGAAGGTGAAGATCGAGCCGGCGACCACCGCGGGGAAGGCGAGCGGCAGGATCACCCGACGGAAGGTGGTGAAGGGCGAGGCGCCGAGATCCTCGGAGGCGCTGATCAGCGAGTTGGGGATGCGCTCCAGCCCGGCGTAGATCGGCAGGATCATGTACGGCAGCCAGAGGTAGCTCATCACCAGCCAGACGGCGGTGTTGCCGAAGCCGGGGCCGTGCAGCCCGAACGGCTCCAGCGCCCAGTTGAGCACGCCGTCGGCGGAGAGCATCGTCCGCCAGGCGTAGACCTTGACCAGGTAGCTCGACCAGAGCGGCAGCAGCACCGCGACGATCAGGATCGCCTTGCCGCGCCGGCTTGCCAGCTTCGCCATGTAGAAGGCGATCGGGAAGGCGAGGACGGCATCGGTGACGGTGACGAGGGCGGCGATCAGGATCGTCCGCCAGGCGATGTCGCGGTAGACCGGTTCGTCGAAGAGCGTTTCGAAGTTTTCGAGGCTGAATCCCCGCGCGACTTCGCCGGAGAGAGGGTCGACGGTCCAGAAGGCCGCGACCAGCAGGACCGCGAGGGAGCCCAGGTAGCCGACGACCAGCCAGCCGACCGGCCCGGCCAGGAGCGTGCCGACCTGCAGGCGGGGGCGGCCGTGGAAGAGGTCGGCGAGCCTGTGGCCCGCCGACCTCTTGCTCACGGCTGCTTCAGCCTCCATTCGTCAGGCCCGGTCGATCAGCCTTTGATCGTGGTCCAAGCCTGGACCCACTCGTTGTAGTCCTTGCAGTCGTCGTTGCCGTTGCCGCAGTCGGCGAGCGGCGTTTCCCAGTAGTAGACGCGTTTCCAGAAGCCGGGATTTTCGGCGTGGTATTTGCTGCAGAATTCTTTGTCCGCGGTGTGTTCGCAGGCCAGGCTCTGCGCCGGGGCCTCGCCGAAGACTTCGGCCACTTCGGCGTTGACTTTCGGCGAGACGATCCAGTCCATCCACATGTACATGCAGTTGGGATGTTTGGCTTCGTTGCTGATCATCCAGGTATCCGACCAGCCCGTCGCCCCCTCGGTCGGCAGGAAGCCCTGGCTCGCCGGGCTGGCCGCCACCGGAGCCCCTTCTTCCTGCAGGGCGAAGTACTGATACTGCCAAGTCGTCCCAACCTGGCTGTCGCCACCGGCGAAGGAGGAGATCTGCTTGGTCAGATCGGACCAGTATTCGCCGACGTTGGGCCGCTGTTCCTTCAGCAGGTTCACCGCGGCTTCGAACTGCTCGTCGTTCAGCTCGTAGGGGTTTTCGATCCCCAGGTCGGGCTGGTGCGCCTTCAGGTAGACCGCCGCGTCGGCGATGTAGATCGGGTCGTCGTAGGCGCTGATTTTGCCCTTGTACTTAGCGGCCAGTTTCGGGTCGAGGATCACGTCCCAGGAGGTCGGCGCCGGCTTGACGTCGTCCGAGTTCCACATCAGCAGGTTGGCGCCGCGGCCGTGGGGGATCCCGTAGGGCTTGTCGTCGAAGGTGTTGTAGGGCTGGTTCTTCAGATCGCTGAAGATCGTCTCGTAGTTGGGGACGAGGTCGACATTGACGGGAGCGACGTCATTGCCGTCGACCAGACGCGCGGTGGCGTTGCCGGAGGCGGAGACCCCGTCGTACTGGCCGCTGCGCATCAGCTGCACCATTTCGTCGGAGGTGCCGGCGACCTTGTTGTTGACCTTGCAGCCGGTCTTCTGTTCGAACGGCTTCGACCAGGCGGGTTCGACATAGCCGCCCCAGGCGATCAGGTCGACTTGGCCCTCTCCCTTGCCGAGCTTGGCGAGTTCTTCGCTGCCTGAATCGTCGTCGCCCCCGCCGCAGCCTGCCAGGAGCAGCATGAAGGCGAGCAGGCCGGCGACCACGAACCAGGCCGCCCTTGCGGGATGTGCGTTCTCTTTCCTCACGGTCGATCCTCCTCTTGCTTGGTTGTCTGCGGGACCGACACCGCGTATTCCGGCCGCCATCCCACCAGCACCTCCATCCCCTGCTCGGAGGGCGCGTCGTTCGACGTCCCTTCCACGTTCTGCCGTACGAGTTGAAGCTCTCCGCCTGCCTCCAGCGCGACCGTGTAGCGGGTGACCATCCCCGCGTAGGCGATCTCGGCGATCCGCCCGCGCTCGGTCCGCAGGCCGTTCGGCGTCGCGCCCGGGTCCAGCAGCTGGATCTTCTCCGGCCGGATCGTGAAGCGCCCGCCGTCGCGCTCGAGCAGGTTGGAGACGCCGACGAAGCCGGCGACGAACTCGGTTGCCGGCTGCTCGTAGAGCTCGATCGGCGCGCTGACCTGCTCGATCCTGCCCTCGTTGAAGACGGCGATCCGGTCGCTCATCCGCAGCGCCTCGTCCTGGTCGTGGGTGACGTAGACGAAGGTGATGCCGACCTCGCCCTGGATCGTCTTCAGCTCGCTCTGCATCTGCTCGCGCAGCTTCAGGTCGAGCGCGCCGAGCGGCTCGTCGAGCAGCAGGACCCGGGGGCGGTTGACGATCGCCCGGGCGAGCGCGACCCGCTGCCGCTGCCCTCCCGAGAGCTCGCCCGGCTTGCGCCCGCCGTAGCCGGGCAGGCGGACCATCTCCAGGGCCTCGTCGCGCCGCCGAGCCCGCTCCCCCTTGTCCGTGCCGGCGACCCGCAGGCCGTACTCGACGTTCTCGCCGACCGTCATATGGGGGAACAGCGCGTAGTCCTGAAAGACCGTGTTGACCGCGCGGTCGTACGGAGGGACCCCGCTCATGTCCCGTCCGGCCAACTCGATCGTGCCGCCGCTGGGGTCCTCGAACCCAGCGATCATCCGCAGCGTCGTCGTCTTGCCCGATCCGGAGGGTCCGAGCAGCGTGAAGAACTCGCCCGCCTCGATATCCAGGTCGATGCCCGCAACCGCCCGTACCTCGCCGTAATGCTTGGTGAGGCTCTCCAAGCGAATGTCAGGTGGAGTAGCTACATGGAGAAGTTATCCGAGTGGTTCAGGAGGTCAAGGACAAAACCACCCCGGCCGGTTGGCCGGGGTGGCCTACGGGACCCCTGCCCCGAAGCGTTTTAGAAGCCGGCTGGGTGACGGGCGATGAAACCGGCGCCGTCACGCACGTCTTCGTGCCAGCTCGGACCGGTTTTGCCGTCGGTGTTGCCGGAGGTGTCCCAGCGGTAGCCGGCGATCACCGCGTAGGTGTGGCCGGCGTTGGCGTAGACCGTGATCCAGCGGCCTTCGCCGCTCATGCCCCAGTTGGCCAGCGGGCCGGAGGGCATCGGGCTGCTGAGGAAGTTGCCCCCGCGCAGCGCGTAGCTGACCGAGCCGGAGCAGTCGTAGCCCGCGTCCCACCAGCGGCGATGGCCGCCGCCGAAGATGTAGGGCTTGTTGCGAATCCGGTTGGCGAACGCGATCGCGCCCTTGACCCGTGCCGGAGCGGATTTGGGCGGGATCAGCATCCCGTTGCCGAGCAGCCGCGCTTTCGGCGTCGGCGTGCACATGTCGACTTCGGCGGGGGTCAAGCCGCCGCCGTCGCAGCTGGCGCTGGCCGATGGTGCAAAGAGAGCGAGGACCGCCAGCGCCGCAACTGCAGCCACCCCCGCCTTGAGCTTTGAGCTGTTCTTAGGCAAACCGATCTCCTTCGTCGGCCTACGGGGTTAGCTGTCGGGCTAGCGCGAAAAGGAGCCTGCGCCCCCGCCCTATGTCGAGCGGGTTAGCCCCGAAAACGTGGTTCCCCCGTTCCCGCTGCGCCTCCTGGCTTGCGGGATTCGGCGTTTCGGTTGTTCGGAACGGCGGGCAGTGTAGACGATTGCCCGGGCGGATGCTTACAAAAAACCAACATTTTGTGGCCTTTCGCACTTTCATCCCAAATTCCTGTCGGCTGTCTGGGTGCTAGCTTGCGGCCTGAGATGGAACTTGCCGACCGCACGACCCTGCTCACCGGCGCCACCGGCGGCCTCGGCCGCGCGATCGCCGCGGCGCTGGCGACGCGGGGGGCGAAGCTGATCCTCAGCGGCCGCAAGGCGGAGGCGCTGGAGGCGCTCGCGGCGGAGCTGCCGGGCGAGGGACACCGCGTGCTACCGACCGACCTGGCCGAGCCCGGCGCCGCCGAGAAGCTCGCTGGGGAAGCGGGCCACGTAGACGTCCTCGTCGCCAACGCCGGCGTCGGCGGCGCCGGACTGCTCGAGGACTTCACTCCAGAGGAGGTCAGCAGGGCGCTGCGCGTCAACCTCGAGGCACCGATGCTGATGGCGCAGGCGCTGTCGCCGGGGATGGTCGAACGCGAGTCCGGCCAGCTCGTCTTCATCTGCTCGCTCAACGGCAAGGCTGGGACCCCGCGCGCCTCCCTCTACTGCGCGACCAAGTTCGGCCTGCGCGGCTTTGCCCTGGCCCTGCGCACCGACCTGCTGCCGAAGGGGGTCGGTGTCTCGCTGGTCTCGCCGGGCTTCATCCGCGACGCGGGCATGTTCGCCGACGCCGGCGCCAAGCCGCCGCCGCCGATGGGGACGAGCTCGCCGGAGCAGGTCGGCGCCGGAGTCGTCAGGGCGGTCGAGCGCGACAAGCTCGAGGTCGTCGTCGCACCGCCGGTCGACCGCTTCATGACACACGTCGCCCTGGCCAGCCCGAGCATTGCCGTCCGCGCGCAGCGTGGCTCGACCGGCCAGAAGGCAGCCGAGCAGATCGCGGACGCGTTCGCCAAGGACAAACGCTAGCCCTGGCGCCGCCGCTAGGCGGCGCTTCGTAGGATGGACGTATGAGCAGCGACTCCTTCGGCGCGCGCTCGACCCTCGAGGTGAGCGGTCGCTCTTACGAGATCTTCCGCCTCGACGCGCTGCAGCAGCGCTTCGACGTTGCCCGCCTGCCCTACTCGCTCAAGATCCTGCTGGAGAACGTGCTGCGGTTGGAGGACGGAGTATCGGCGAGCGCCGCCGACGTCGAGGCGATCGCTGCCTGGGACGCGGCGGCGGAGCCCAGCGCCGAGATCCCCTACCAGCCGGCGCGGGTGCTGATGCAGGACTTCACCGGCGTGCCGGCGGTGGTCGACCTGGCGGCGATGCGCGACGCGATGGCCGAGATCGGCGGCGACCCGGAGAAGATCAACCCGCTGGTCGACGTCGACCTGGTGATCGACCACTCGGTCCAGGTCGACGCCTTCGGCAACGAGCGCGCCTTCGCGATCAACGCCGAGCGCGAGTTCGAGCGCAATCGCGAGCGCTACTCCTTCCTCAAGTGGGGGCGCGAGGCCTTCGACAACTTCAGCGTCGTCCCGCCGGCGACCGGGATCTGCCACCAGGTCAACCTCGAGCACATCTCCCAGGTCGTCTACAGCAGCGAGCGCAGCGGCACGCTGCAGGCCTACCCCGACACGCTGGTCGGCACCGACTCGCACACGACGATGGTCAACGGCCTCGGCGTGCTCGGCTGGGGGGTCGGTGGGATCGAGGCCGAGGCGGCGATGCTCGGCCAGCCGGTCTCGATGCTCCTGCCCCAGGTGGTCGGCTTCAAGCTCGACGGCGAGCTGCCCCAGGGGGCGACCGCGACCGACCTGGTCCTGACCGTGACCGAGATGCTGCGCGAGCACGGCGTCGTCTCCAAGTTCGTCGAGTTCTTCGGCCCCGGCCTGGCGACGCTGGGCCTGGCCGACCGGGCGACGATCGGCAACATGTCGCCGGAGTTCGGGTCGACCTGCGCGATCTTCCCGATCGACGCCGAGACGCTGCGCTACCTGGAGCTGACTGGGCGCCCGACCGAGACGATCGAGCTGGTCGACGCCTACGCCCGCGAGCAGGGCATGTTCCAGGACGAGTCCAGTCAGGACCCGGTCTTCTCGGCGACGCTGGAGTTGGACCTGAGCCAGGTAGAGCCGAGTATCGCCGGGCCCAAACGCCCCCAGGACCGGGTGCCGCTGGCGCAGGCGAAGGAGGCCTTCCTCGGGGCGATGCACGAGTTCGACCCGGAGGCGGCCGAGCGGATGGGCAACGGCGTCGACGAGGCGAGCGAAGAGTCCTTTCCGGCCTCGGACCCGCCGGCCGAGGACCACGACGACGAGCGCGGCAAGCCGCGACCGGCGCTGAGCGGCAGCCCGGTGGCGACGCTGGAGCGCGGCAGCGGCGACGAGATCGAGGTGATGCTGGAGGACGGCACGACGGTCGAGCTCGACCACGGCCGGGTCGTGATCGCCGCGATCACCAGCTGCACCAACACCTCCAACCCCTCGGTGATGATCGCCGCCGGGCTGCTCGCCCGCAACGCGGTGCAGCGGGGGCTGCGGCGTCAACCGTGGGTGAAGACCTCGCTGGCCCCGGGTTCGACCGTGGTCACCGACTACCTCGACAAGGCCGGCCTGACCGAGTACCTCAACGCGCTCCAGTTCAACCTCGTCGGCTACGGTTGCACCACCTGCATCGGCAACTCGGGACCGCTGCCAGCGGAGATCTCGGCCGCGGTCGAGGAGAAGGATCTAGCCGTCTGCTCGGTGCTCTCGGGAAACCGCAACTTCGAGGGCCGCATCAACCAGGACGTGAAGGCGAACTACCTGGCCAGCCCGCCGCTGGTCGTCGCCTACGCGCTTGCCGGCCGCATGGACCTCGACCTGAACAGCGAGCCGCTGGGCGAGGGCAGCGACGGCGAGCCGGTCTACCTGCGCGACATCTGGCCCGACCCGGCCGAGGTGAAGGAGCTGATCGGCCGCTCGATCGCCTCCGAGATGTTCACCCGCAACTACGGCGGCGTGCTGGAGGGAGACGACACCTGGAAAGCGGTCGAGGTGCCGGAGGGGGACCGCTACACCTGGCCCGACTCGACCTACGTCCGCAAGCCCTCCTTCTTCGAGGGGATGCCGCCCGAGCCGCCGCCGGTCGAGCCGATCCGCGACGCCCGCGTGCTTGCTCTGCTCGGCGACTCGATCACCACCGATCACATCTCGCCCGCCGGAGCGATCAAGAAGGCGAGCCCGGCAGGGGAGTGGCTGGTCGAACATGGGGTGGACCCACGCGACTTCAACTCCTACGGCTCGCGCCGCGGCAACCACGAGGTGATGATCCGCGGCACCTTCGCCAACATCCGGCTGCGCAACCTGCTGGTCGAGCGTGCGGGTGGCTTCACTCGCCACTTTCCCGACGGTGAGGAGACGACGATCTTCGAGGCGGCGACGGCCTACGCGGAGGAAGGGGTGCCGCTGGTGGTCCTCGCCGGCAAGGAGTACGGCTCGGGCTCCTCGCGCGACTGGGCCGCCAAGGGCACCAAGCTGCTCGGCGTCCGCGCCGTGATCGCCGAGTCCTTCGAGCGGATCCACCGCTCCAACCTGATCGGCATGGGCGTGCTCCCGCTGCAGTTCCCGGCGAGCGAGTCGATCGACTCGCTCGGCCTCGGCGGCGAAGAGGTCGTGGACATAGGCGACCTCGAAGGCGGCGATGCGAAAACCGTCACCGTCACAGCGGGCGAGGTCGAGTTCGATGCGACCGTACGTCTCGATACCCCCAACGAGGTTGTGTACTTCAAGAACGGTGGAATCCTGCAGACGGTGCTGAGGGGCCTGAGGGACTGAGTTCGGACAGGGCGGCGCAGGAGGGCCGCGGGAGGCAGGGGGTCCGCGCGACCCTCACTGCACCTATATGCGTCGGTAGCCAGGGAGGGATGCCGACGCGCCTGCTCGCTCGAGCGGGACTGCTCAAGACGAACAGTCACTGTCTACCTATAGCGCCTGAGAGGGCTGGGGTCAAGGCATCTTGAGCGTATCTACGGCGATTACGCGACTTTTTGCGGGGAATCCCGGATGCCCCACCCACGTCGCTCGATCAGCTCGATCCCGATCACACTGCCAACCGGGCCGACCGGGGTGAGGGTGGCGGCGAGCAACGTGTAGGGGGCCTCGCGCTTTACACAGGCGATCCAGATCAACACGCAGAGGGCGATGAATCCGAGGCCATGGGCCCAGCCGAAGACCATCGTCTCCGTATCGAAGCCGGGGGCGAGCCAGAAGACCAGCAACCCGGCGAATACGACCAGCTCGACCCAGGACAGTCGCTTCACCCACACGAACAGGGGCCCGGGAACCGGCTTGCGCATCAGGCACCGGGGGTCAGAGCGGTGAGCACGATTCGCTCCTGCTCCCGCGCGTGCGCGACCGAGTACCCCTCGCCCGGGCTGGCCCGGGTCGGGCGGCCGACGTAGCCGAGCTCGACGCCCTCCGGCATCAGGTCGGGGAGGCGGCGCGACATCACCTTCCAGCAGCCCATGTTGCGCGGCTCCTCCTGCGCCCAGACGATCTCCTTCAGGTTCGGGTAGGAGGCGATCAGCTCGCTCAGCTGTTCCTTGGCGAAGGGGTAGAGCAGCTCGACCCGGGCGATCGCCACGTTCTCGGCCGCCTGACGCCGTTCGCTGGCGTCGATGTCCCAGAAGACCTTGCCGGTGCAGAGCACCAGCCGCTCGACCTTCTCGCGTCGCTCGGCGGCGGCCGGGTCGTCGAGGATGAAGTGGAACTGGCCATTGGTCAGTTCGTCGACCGTCGCCGAGGCGCGGCCGAGCCGTAGCAATCCCTTCGGGGTGAAGACGATCATCGGCCGCGGCTTGCGGATCAGCGCCTGGCGGCGCAGCAGGTGGAAGTACTGGGCGGCGGTGCTCGGGTTGGCGATGCGGATGTTGCCCTCCGCCGCCAGCGCCAGGAAGCGCTCGATGCGGGCACTGGAGTGCTCCGGGCCGGAGCCCTCGTAGCCGTGCGGCAGCAGCAGGGTGAGGCGGCTGGTCTGTCCCCACTTGGCCTCGCCGGAGACGATGAAGCTGTCGACGATCACCTGGCCGGCGTTGGCGAAGTCGCCGAACTGCGCCTCCCAGAGGACAAGCGCGTTTGGCGTCGCCGCCGAGTAGCCGTACTCGAAGCCGAGGCAGGCGATCTCGGAGAGTGGGCTGTTGTAGAGCTCGAAAGGGGCGGTCGAGCCGGCGAGGTTCTGCATCGGGCAGTAGGGCAGGCCGGTCTTCTCGTCGTGCAGGACCAGGTGACGGTGGGAGAAGGTGCCGCGCTCGGTGTCCTGCCCGGTGAGGCGGATGTGGACACCCTCGGTGAGCAGAGAGGCGAAGGCGAGCGCCTCGGCGTGGCCGAACTCGATCCCGCCCTCGGCCAGGGCATCGCCCCGGTTGCCGAGCGGCTTGCGCAGCTTGCGGTGGATCGTGAAGCTCTCCGGCACCTCCTGCAGGGCTTCGTTGAGCTCGCTCAGCTTCTCCGCCGCGACGGCGGTCTCGACCGGCGGGCTGGCGCTGCGGTCGAGTTCGCCCGTGCTCGAGGTGGTCACGGTGGGGTCTTCGTACTCGCCCAGCTCCATCTTCTTGCGCAGGTCCTTGAGCGCCGCCGACATCTCGTCGTGGCGCTCGGTACGCGCCCGCTCGACGTCCTCGCTGGCGATCGTCCCCTCCCCGATCAGCTTCTCGGCGTAGATCTCGGAGACCGGCGGGTGGGCCTTGATCTTGGCCGCGATCGCGGGTTGGGTGTAGGCGGGCTCGTCGGTCTCGTTGTGGCCGTAGCGGCGGTAGCCGATCACGTCGATGACGATGTCGCGGCCCCAGCGCTCGCGGAAGGCCATCGCCAGGCGGATCGCCGAGGAGCAGGCCTCGACGTCGTCGGCGTTGACGTGGACGATCGGGATGTTGAACCCCTTCGCCATGTCGGCCGCATACGGGGTCGAGCGCGCGTCCTCGGGGTCGGTGGTGAAGCCCACCTGGTTGTCCTGGATGACGTGGATCGTGCCGCCCGTGGTGTAGCCGCGCAGCGCCTGCAGGTTGAGCGTCTCGGCGACCACCCCCTGGCCGGGGAAGGCCGCGTCGCCGTGCAGCAGCACCGGCACCGCGCACTTCGGCTCGTGCTCGAGCTTCGCCCCGTCGATTCTCGACTGGAGGAAGCGAGTCGCCCCCTCGACCACCGGGTCGACGAACTCGAGGTGGCTCGGGTTGGGGTAGAGGCGGACGGCGATCTTCTCGCCCTCGCTGGTCTCGTAGATCCCCTGGTGGCCGTAGTGGTACTTGACGTCGCCGGTGCCGCCATGGGGTATGGCCGCGACCGCCTTCACCTGCTCGATCTGCTTCGAGCCCTCGAACTCGGCCAGAATCGACTCGACCGATCGCCCGAGGTTGTGGGCGAGGACGCTGAGGCGGCCGCGGTGCGCCATGCCGAAGACGACCTCCTCGGCGCCCGCCCGCCCGGCGAGGGTGACCAGCTCGTCGAGCATCGGCACGATCGTGTCGAGACCCTCGATCGAGAAGATCTTCTGTCCCAGGTACGCCTTCTCGATGAAGCGCTCGAACTCGAAGACGTCGATCAGGCGGTGGAGCAGGCGGCGTTTCTCCTCGTCGGTGAGGGGCTGGCGGTGGGCGCCGGTCTCGACCATCTCGCGCAGCCAGGTCCGTTGCTGGTGCGAGGAGAGGTGCTCGAACTGGTAGGCGATCGTGCCGCAGTAGGCCTCGCGCATCCGCGGCAGCACGTCGAGCAGCGTCTCGCCCGGAACGCCGATCCGCAGGATCGAGGCCGGGACGCGGGCCATCAGCTCCGGAGTCAGGTTGAGGTTCTCGGGCTGGATCGCCGGGTCGCTCTTGGGCTCCCGCCCGAGCGGGTCGAGCCGGGCCGCGAGGTGGCCGTGGGTGCGGTAGCCCTTGAGCAGCGAGGTCGCGGCCTGGACCGCCCTCAGCAGCTCCTCGTCGGGCGCGCCCGGGGTGGGCGGCGGGGCGGCGGCGCCGAGCGGCGGCGCCGAGGCGGAGGCGGGGTGGGCGGCGGCGAGCGGGCCGGGGTCGACGGCGAGATCGGCGGCGACCGTCTCGTAGAAGCCGTCCTCGCCCTCGAGCAACTGCTCGATCCGGCGCAGGAAGGCGCCCGACTCCGCACCCTGGATCACCCGGTGGTCGTAGGTCGAGGTCAGCGTCATCGTCTTCGAGACGCCGAGCTGGCGCAGCCGCTCGGGCGAGGCGTGCGCCCACTCGGGCGGGTAGGCGATCGCCCCGGCGGCGACGATCGCGCTCTGCCCCTTCATCAGGCGCGGGACCGAAGCGACGGTGCCGATCCCACCCGGGTTGGTCAGCGAGATGTTGGTCCCCTGGAAGTCGTCGGCGGTGAGCTTGCTCTCGCGCGTCTTCGTGATCAGGTCCTCGTAGTAGGAGTGGAAGGCGGCGAAGTCGAGCCCGTCGGCGCCCTTGATCGCCGGCACCATCAGGCTGCGCGAGCCGTCCTTGCGCTCGATGTCGACCGCGATGCCGAGGTTGACCGGCCCGTTCTCGATCGCGAACGGCTTGCCGTCGCGCTCCTCGAAGCTGCGCGTCATCACCGGCCACTGCTTCGCCGCCTGGACGATCGCCCAGGCGATCAGGTGGGTGAAGGAGACCTTCACCCCGCGCTCCTTGAGCAGTCCGTTGAGCGCCCTGCGCTTCGCGTCGAGCGTGTCGACGGCAACCTCGCGGAACGAAGTGGCGGTGGGAACCTCCCGGCTCTCGCCCATCGCCTGAGCCAGCATCGCCGCCGGCCCCCGCAAAGGCTTCGCCTCGCCGGCCCTGGGCGCCGCGAGTGCGCCATTGCCCCCGTCGGCAGCCGCCAGCACATCGTCCTTGGTGACCTTGCCCCCCGGCCCGTTCCCGCTCACCGAGCCAAGGTCGACGCCGGTCTCTTCAGCGACCCTCCGAGCGACGGGAGTCGCCCGAACTCCGTTGCCAGCCCCGTTCCCGGTGGGAGCTCCCTCAGACGTCCCACCCGTGGGTGGCGGGGAGGAGGGGGGGTCGAGGACGGACCGTGGCCCGCCCGCAGTGCCCCCCCCTCCTCCGCGACAGGACCCGCGGCTGAGGCGTCTCGGTCCCCTGCGCCGACAGGACCCGCGGCTGAGGCGCCCGAACCCTCGGCCGTCCCGCCCTCTCCCTCACCGGGCTCCATCTCCGCCAGCGGAGCGCCGACAGGCACCTCGTCGTCGACCTGCGCGATCAGCTTCGTGATGACCCCGTCGGCCGGCGCCGGCACCTCGGCGTCGACCTTGTCGGTCGAGACCTCGACCACCGTGTCGCCCTCGTTGACGAAATCTCCCTCGGCGACATGCCACTCGAGGACGATGCCCTCGGTAACGGACTCCCCCATCTCGGGCATCTGGATCTGCAGGGTCGCCGTTTGCGCCATCTGTCGATTGAGTGTATGAAAGAGCGATGAACTATTTCGTCACCGGGGCGACGGGCTTCATCGGCCGCAACCTCGTCTCCCGCCTGCTGCAGCGCGAGGGCACCGTCTACGCGCTCGTGCGAGCGGGCTCGCGCGGGCGGTTGGAGGAGCTGCGCACCGCCTGGGGAGCCGACGGCGCCCGCGTCGTGCCGATCGCCGGCGACCTCTCCCAGCCCGGCCTCGGCGTCTCCGAGGAGGACCTGCTGACACTGCGCGGCGACGTCGACCACTTCTTCCACCTGGCCGCGATCTACGACATGGCGGCCGGCGCCGAGGCGCAGGAGGTGGCCAACGTCGAGGGGACGCGGCACGCGGTCGAACTCGCCGGCGCGATCGAGGCCGGCTGCTTCCACCAGGTCAGCTCGATCGCCGCCGCCGGCCTCTACGAGGGCACCTGGACCGAGGACATGTTCGAGCAGGCCGAAAAACTCGACACGCACCCGTACTTCCGCACCAAGCACGAGTCCGAGCGGGTCGTGCGCGAGCAGTGCAGCCGCCCCTGGCGCGTCTACCGGCCGGGGATCGTTGTCGGCGACTCGCGCTCGGGCGAGATCGACAAGATCGACGGGCCCTACTACATGTTCAAGCTGCTGCAGCAGGTCCGGCGGGTGCTGCCGGCCTGGCTGCCGACCGTCGGCGTCGAAGGCGGCGAGATCAACATCGTCCCGGTCGACTACGTCGCCGCGGCGATCGACCACATTGCCCACAAGCCGGGGCTCGACGGTCGCGCCTTCCATCTCACCGACCCCAAGCCGAAGACCGCCGGCGAGGTGCTCAACCTCTTCGCCCGCGCCGCCGACGCGCCGCAGGCGGCGCTGCGCCTGGATCCCGGCGTCACCGATCCGGCGACGAGCCTGGTCCGCACCGGGCTGCGGCTCTTCCCGCCGGCCAAGCGGGTGGCGAAGAGGGCGCTGGGCGAGGTCGGCATCCCGGCCGGGGTGCTCAACTACGTCAACTACCCGACCCACTTCGACTCGACCGAGGCGGAGGCGGCGCTGGCGGGCTCGGGGATAGCGGTGCCGCCCCTGGAGAGCTACGCCGACCGAGTCTGGGACTACTGGGAGCGCAACCTCGATCCCGACCTGTTCAAGGACCGCTCGCTCTCGGCGGCCGTGCGCGGCAAGGTCGTGCTGATCACCGGCGCCTCGTCCGGAATCGGCAAGGCGACCGCGGTCAAGGCCGCCGACGCGGGGGCGACCGTGCTCCTGGTGGCCCGCTCGGTCGACAAGCTGGAAGAGACCAAGGCGGAGATCGAGGCAGCTGGAGGGGTCGCCCACATCCACCGCTGCGACATGTCCGACGTCGAGGACGTCGAGCGGATGGCCGAGGAGGTGCTCGCCTACCACGGGCAGGTCGACATCCTCGTCAACAACGCCGGGCGCTCGATCCGGCGCTCGGTCAAGCTCGCCTACGACCGCTTCCACGACTACGAGCGGACGATGCAGATCAACTACTTCGGTGCCCTGCGGCTGATCCTGGCGCTGCTGCCCTCGATGCAGGCGCGCAAGTCGGGCCACATCATCAACGTCAGCTCGATCGGCACCCAGACCAATCCGCCGCGCTTCTCCGCCTACGTCGCCTCGAAGGCGGCGCTCGACGCCTTCAGCCGGGTGATCGCCTCCGAGGTCGTCGACGACGGGGTCGACATCACGACGATCTACATGCCGCTGGTGCGGACGCCGATGATCGCGCCGACGCGGATGTACGACATGTTCCCCGCGATCACCCCGGAGGAGGCGGCCGAGATGATCGCCGGCGCGATGATCTCCAAGCCGAAGAAGGTGGCGACCCGGCTCGGCACCTTCGGCGAGCTGCTCTACGCGGTCGCGCCGACGGTCAGCGACAAAATCCTCAACACCGCCTACAAACTCTTCCCCGAGTCGCAGGCGGCGAAGGGCAAGGGGGACGAGGCGCCGGATCAGGCGCCCACCACCGAGGCGGTCGCCTTTGCGCACCTGATGAAAGGCGTGCACTGGTAGGTGCGCCTGCAGGTGCGCCTACCGAGGCTTGATGGCACTTTGTGCCCCCTACAAGGGGTAAAAAGCTCCATTGAATTGCTGGGCGTGCGATTGTTCGGGCCGTGAGCGAGCGGCGGCTCAAGCACTGGGGGTGGGGGTATGAGGATCAGGCGCCCTCGAAGAAAGAGCTGGAAGAGGCCGCTGCCGGGATTCGGGAGCGGCTTGGGCTTGGCGGTGAGCCGGAGGAGGCGGTGCCGCTCGATGCGGTCGAGGTGCGGGCGCCGCGGTTGAAGGCACCGGCTGAGCTGGGGGACCTGTTCACGGACGAGAAGTACGAGCGGGTTTCGCGGGCGCTGGGGAAGGCTTACCGGGACGTGGTGCGCGGGTTCCGGGGGGAATTCGAGAACCCGCCCGATCTGGTTGCCCTGCCGCGGGACGAGTCGGAGATCGAGGCGGTGCTGAGCTGGGCCGAGGCCGAGGGCGCGGCCGTGATCCCGTTCGGCGGCGGGACCAGCGTGGTCGGAGGGGTGGAGGGTCGGCTTGGGGATAGGCCGTTCGTCTCGCTCGACCTGCGGCGGCTGGACCGGGTGCTGGAGGTCGACGCGGAGTCGATGGCGGCGCGGATCCAGGCCGGTGCCACCGGGCCGGTGCTGGAGGAGCAGCTGCGCGAGCGGGGCTTGACCCTGCGCCACTTCCCCCAGTCCTTCGAGTACTCGACCCTGGGCGGCTGGATCGCGACCAGGGCCGGCGGCCACTTCGCCACGCTCTACACGCACATCGACGACCTGGTCGAGTCGGTGCGTGCGATCGCGCCTCGCGGGCTCTGGGAGAGCCGCCGGCTGCCGGGCTCGGGGGCGGGACCCTCGCCTGACCGGGCGCTGATCGGCTCTGAGGGAATCCTCGGCGTGATCGGCGAGGCCTGGGTGAGGGTGCGGCCGCGACCCGAGCTCAAGGCATCCTGCGGGGTCGAGTTCGACGACTTCCTGGCCGCCGCGGGTGCGGTGCGGGAGATCTCGCAGTCGGGGCTCTACCCCAGCAACTGCCGCCTGCTCGATGCGCTCGAGGCCGGCACGACCGGGGCGGGCTCGGGCGAGAAGAGCCTGCTGGTGCTCGGCTTCGAGTCGGCTCACCACCCAATCGAGGCGCCGATGGAGCTGGCGCTGGCGATCGCCCGCGAGCACGGCGGCGAACCGGGGCCGGTCCGCCTCAGCGGCGGCGGGAGCGAGAGCGCCGACGCCGTCGGCGCCTGGCGCAACGCCTTCCTCCTCGCTCCCTACCTGCGCGATACCTTCGTCGCTTGCGGCGTCCTCTCGGAGACCTTCGAGACGGCGATCACCTGGGATCGCTTCGAGGACTTCCACGCGGCGACGATGGAGGCGGTGCGGGCGAAGGTCGCGGAGGTTTGCGACGCCCCAGCCGAGGGATCCGGCGCGCCGCGGGTCAGCTGCCGCTTCACCCATGTCTACCCGGACGGCCCGGCTCCCTACTTCACGATCATGGCCCCCGCCGTGCGCGGCGGCGAGGTCGAGCAGTGGGACGAGGTCAAGGCCGCCGCCGCCGAGGCCGTGATCGAAGGCGGCGGCACGATCACCCACCATCACGCCGTCGGCCGCGACCATCGGCCCTGGTACGACCGCCAGCGCCCGGCGCCGTTCGCCGCGGCCCTACGCGCGGCAAAGAAGGAGCTGGACCCCGCCTCGATCCTGAATCCAGGCGTGCTGATCGACCCGTAAACCGGAATCGACCGTACGGCGGCGCTACCCTGTCGCGACGCATTTCCCTTGCCCAGCGGGATTCTCCTCCCCTTGGCCACCAGGATGGAAACGATCACCTCAGAGCATCCGACGATTCCCGCCGACGCTGCCGCGGGAGAACCGGTCGTGCCGCGGCGCTCGCCGCTGCGGGCGGCGATCAAGACGGGGCGGCCTCAGGAGTGGATCAAGAACGTCTTCGTCTTCGCCGGCCTGCTCTTCTCCGGCCAGTTCGACAACTCGCACGCGGTGCTGGAGGCGCTACTCACCTTCCTTGCCTTCTGCGCGATCTCCAGTGCCGGCTACTACGTCAACGATCTAGTCGACGTCGAGCTCGATCGCAAGCACCCGAAGAAGCGCTTCCGGCCGCTTGCCGCCGGCGAGCTCTCGGAGCGAGCGGCGATGACGATCGCGCCGCTGCTGGCGGTGGTGGCGATCGTAATCGCCTTCGCCGCGGTCAACTGGGAGGTCGGGCTGATGGTCGTCGGCTACGGGGTCGCCCAGATGGCCTACAGCCTCGGCCTCAAGCAGGTCGTGATCGTCGACGTGATGACCCTGGCCGGGCTCTTCATCCTGCGGGTCGCGGCGGGCGCCAGCGCCGTCGACGCGCACGCGTCGGAATGGCTGCTGCTCTGCACCGGCATGATCGCCCTCTTCCTCGGATTCACCAAGCGGCGGCAGGAGGCGGTCTCCGAGCTGCACGAAGGCACCAGCAGCCGCCCGGTGCTGGAGCACTACTCGCTGCCCTTCCTCGACCAGATGGTCGCGCTGGTGACCACCGGGACCGTGATCAGCTACTCGATCTACGCCGTCGACTCGCCGATCGTCGGCAACGAGATGATGTGGACGATCCCGCCGATGGTCTACGGCATCTTCCGCTACCTCTACCTGATCTACGACCGCGCCGACGATCGCTCGATCGCCGCGATGGTCTCCAGGGACAAGGGCATGATCGCCGCCGGCGCGTCTTTCGTCCTAGTCGCCTTCGCCCTGCTCTACGTCTTCAAGTAGCGGCGCTGCTCAAGACGAGACCGGTAGGTCGGAGAGCAGCTCGGTCTTGCCGTCTCGCTGGAACTGGAGGTCGATCGTCTCGTTCTTGCGGTAGGTGCCGAAGAGGCCGAGGTACATCGCCAGCCAGCGGCCGGTGCCGACCTTCTCCTTGACGATCTCGCGGGTGAAGACGATCTCGCCGGCGCGGACATTGTAGTTCGCGCCCTCGCGCTGCTCGATGCCGTTGATGAAGACGACGTAGGGCGCTTCGGCCCCGGCGGGCAGCTTCAGCCGCCGCCCGGCCGCGTAGCTGCCCTTCGGTATCTCGGCTTCAGGCTCGTTCATTCGATTCGCGGGGCGAGTTTGTCTCCCATAGGTTGACTAAGTCGCCCCGAGAGTCTCGCGGACGGCGTCGAATGGCGTGTCGTAGGCGGCCGGGTCGAGCTCCTCGCGCCGCACACCGCCCCGGAAGGGCATGAACGTGCCGTCGCCGCGCACGTCGATGCCCGCGACGGGCCTGCGCAGCAGGCCCTTGCCGGAGAGCTGCAACCGCGCGTGAACCTGATCGGCGGGTGAAAAGTCGCGCAGAGCCGACACCTCCTTCACCGGACCCTCCGCCCGGATTGCCAGAGCCCGCTCCCGCATCGCCGCAACAGCCTCATCAAGCTCCTCGAAGCTCTCCTGATCGACTCGCGATCCGTGACGCACGGTCAGCTTCCAGCTCACACGAGCAGCGTATGCGTCTGCGGTGAGACGGTGGGAGTCGTCTCGATGGAGCCTCGCGAAGTGGGCACCGCAGAGTTATTCCCGCCGCGAAGCGGCACCGAATTCGTGAGCGAAGCGAACATAGGCTCCGGCGGGACGACTCCCACCGTCTCTTGGCTTACGCCCCGCGCCGCGGCCGTTTGGGTCTGCGCGCCGGCGGCCCGACGATTTTCTCCGGACCCTCGCGCTCGCCAACGGCCACGTACTCGCGCTCCCGCTCGCCGGTGTAGATCTGCCGGGGGCGGGCGATCTTCTGCTCGGGGTCGTCCTTCATCTCCATCCACTGTGCGACCCAGCCGGCGGTGCGCGGGATCGCGAAGATCACCGTGAACATCTCGGTCGGCACCCCGAGCGACTCGTAGATGATCCCCGAGTAGTAGTCGACGTTGGGGTAGAGCTTGCGCGAGGTGAAGTACTCGTCCTCGAGCGCTTGCTTCTCCAGCTCGCGGGCGATCTCGACCAGCGGGTTGTACTCGGTTGCCTCGAAGACCTCCTCCATGTGCTGCTGGATGATCCGCGCCCGCGGGTCGTAGTTCTTGTAGACGCGGTGGCCGAAGCCCATCAGTTTCTCTTCGCGGTTCTTGACGCTCTCCAGGAAGGCCGGGATGTTCTCGACCGAGTCGATCTTGCGCAGCATCCGCAGCACCGCCTCGTTGGCGCCGCCGTGCAGCGGTCCGTAGAGCGCCGCGACCCCAGCTGCGACCGCCGAGTAGGGGTCGACGTCGGAGGAGCCGACCCCGCGCACCGCGTTGGTGGAGCAGTTCTGTTCGTGGTCGGCGTGGAGGATGAAGAGCACGTCGAGCGCCTTCGAGAGGCTCGGCTTCGGTGTGTGCTTGGCTTCGGTCATCTTGAACATCATCGAGAGGAAGTTCTCGGCGAAGTTCAGGTCGTTGTCCGGGTAGACATAGGGCAGGCCGCGGTTGTGGCGGTAGGAGAAGGCGGCGAGCGTGGGCACCTTGGCGATCAGCCGCACGGCTGCCATGTAGCGCTCTTCGGGGTCTTCGGTGTGCTTGGCGTCGGGGTAGAAGGTCGAGAGCGCGCCGACGCCGGCCAAGAGCATCCCCATCGGGTGGGCGTCGTAGCGGAAGCCCTCGAAGAACTGCTTCAGATCCTCGTGGACAAAGGTGTGGTGGATGATGTCGTGGGTCCAGCGCTCCAGTTGCGGACCGGTCGGCAGCTCGCCGAAAATCAGCAGGTAGGCCACCTCGAGGAAGCTGGAGCGCTCGCAGAGCTGCTCGATCGAGTAGCCGCGGTGTTCGAGGATCCCGGCCTCGCCGTCGATGTAGGTGACCGCCGAGCGGCACGAGGCGGTGTTGGTGAAGGCCGGGTCGTAGGCCATCATCCCGAATTCGTCCTCGTCGACTTTGATCTGACGCAGGTCCATCGCCCGCACGGTCCCGTCGCTGATCGGCAGCTCGTAGGTGCGGCCGGTGCGGTTGTCGGTGACGGTGAGTGAGTCGGCGCCCATAGCGGGCGCCATTCTCGCAGCTCGGACGTTGCGGCTCGTTAACGCACCGGCAACGGCTCGAACTGGGTCATCGCGTGCAGCGCCTCGAAGCGATCGTCGATCTCCTCGCGGCTCAACCGCGCCACCCGCTCGGTGCCGAACTCCTCGACGTTGAAGGAGGCGAGCACGGTGCCGTAGCCCATCGCCCGCCGCAGACTGGCCTCGTCGAGCTCGCCGTCGTGGCCATCGAGATAGCCGAGGAAGCCGCCGGCGAAGCTGTCGCCGGCGCCGGTCGGATCGCGCACGTCCTCCAGCGGGAAGCCGGGCAGGGCGAAGAAGCTCTCGGCGGTGAACAGCGCCGCGCCGTACTCGCCCTGCTTGGCGACGACCGCGCGCGGGCCGCGCTCCATCACCGCGCGGGCGGCGCGGGCGAGGTTCGACTCGCCGGTCAGCTGGCGAATCTCGGCATCGTTGACGATCAGGCAGTCGACCTCGGCGATCGCCGCCAGCAGCGAGTCCTTCGCCGTGTCGATCCAGAGGTTCATCGAGTCCAGCGCGCTGAAGCGCGCCGCGCTGCACTGGGCGCTGACCTGGCGCTGCAGGTCGGGCTGGATGTTGGCCAGGAACAAAGTGTCCGCCGCCTTCGCCGCGTCGGAGAGCTTCGGCTCGAACTCGCCGAAGACGCCGAGCTGGGTGTCCTCGGTGTGGGCGACGTTGAGGTCGTACTCGTAGCGCCCGCGCCAGAAGAACGACCGACCGCCCTCGACCCGCTCGATGTCCCCGGTCTGCACGCCGCGGCTCTCCAGCACCTCGAACTCGGCGGGCCCGAAGTCCTCGCCGACCGGGCCGACCGGGCGCACCTCGGTGAAGAAGCTGGCGGCGAGGGAGAAGTGGACGGCGGCGCCGCCCAGCATCCGATCGCGTTCCCCGAACGGGGTCTTGACTGCGTCGAAAGCGATCGATCCGACTACGGTCAGGGACATTTGCGCAGGTTATCTACTGATCCCGGGAACGGGCAGATTGCCGCGCCGACTATGGTTCGCCGCCGTGAAGGCAATCCAGATCGACGAGTTCGGCGGGCCTGAGGTGCTCGCGTACCGCGATATAGCCGACCCTGTCGCCGCTGACGGAGAGGTCGTCGTCGAGGTTGCTCGCAGCGGGATCAACTTCGCCGATACGCACGCGACTCGCAACGACTACCTGGCCGAGCAGCAGCTGCCGCTGATCCCGGGGGCCGAGGTGAGCGGGCGCACGCCGGACGGGAAGCGGGTGGCCGCGATCCTCGGCGGCGGTGGCTATGCGGAGAAGGTCGCCGTGCACGAGGCGATGCTCGTCCCCGTTCCCGACGAGGTCGACGACGACCGCGCCGCGGCGCTGCTCCTGCAGGGGCTGACCGCGATGGCGCTGGTGCGCCGTTGCGCCCGCGTCGAGCCTGGCGAGACGCTGCTGGTCGAGGCGGCGGCCGGCGGCACCGGCTCGCTCGCCGTGCAGCTCGGCAAGCGCGCGGGGGCAAGGGTGATCGGCCTCGCCTCGAGCGAGGAGAAGCGAGCCCTGGTCGAGCGGCTCGGCGCCGACGCGACCGTCGACTCGCGCTCCGACGACCTGAAGGAGGCGATCCTCGCCGTCAACGACGGCAAGCGCGTCGACGCCGTCCTCCACATGAGCGGCGGCGACGCCTTCGACGCCGAGCTCTCGGCGCTGGCCCCGCTCGGGCGCATGGTCGTCTTCGGCATCGCCTCGCGCGAGCAGCGTGAGGTCTCGACCGCCGCCCTGCTGCGCGGCTCCAAGGCGGTGATTGGCTTCTGGCTCGTCCACCTGCTGATGCAGCGCGAGGAGGTCGGCCCGATGATCGCCGAGCTGTTCGGCGCCGTCGCCGGCGGCGAGCTGGAGGTCAACGTCGGCGAGGTGTACCCGCTGTCGGAGGCGGCGCGCGCCCACGAAGACCTGATCGCCCGCCGCACCACCGGCAAGCTCCTCTTGGACCCGTCGAAGTGACCGCCTTCAAGGACCTGGGGCTGGCGCCGGAGATCCAGCAGGCGCTGGACGAGCTCGGCTACGAGGAGCCCAGCCCGATCCAGGAGAAAGCGATCCCGGAGCTGCTCGCCGGCCACGACGTGATCGGCCAGGCGCAGACCGGTACCGGCAAGACCGCTGCCTTCGGCCTGCCGCTGCTCCAGTACGTCGACCCCGCCGTCGACGAGGTGCAGGCGGTCGTCCTCACCCCGACCCGCGAGCTCTGCATCCAGGTGACGCAGGCGCTGCGCGCCTACGCCGAGCACCTCGACGTCGAGATCGTCGCCGTCTTCGGCGGCGCTCCGATCAAATCGCAGCAGTCGCAGCTGCGCGCCGGCGCCCACGTCGTCGTCGCCACCGTGGGGCGGATGATGGACCTGATGTCGCGCCGCTCGCTGGTCCTCACCGCGGCCCGCTACATCGTCCTCGACGAGGCCGACGAGATGCTCGACTTGGGCTTCATCGAGGACGTCGAGAAGATCCTGCGGATGTGCCCGAGCGGCCGCCAGACGGCGCTCTTCTCGGCGACGATGCCACCGCCGGTCAAACGCCTTGCCGAGAGCTACATGTATGACCCGAAGACGATCAAAATCACGCCGAAGAAGCTGACCGTGGACGCGATCGCCCAGGCCTTCGTCGAGGTGCCGGCGAAAGAGAAGGCCAGCCGCCTGGTCGAGCTGCTGAAGATCGAGGAGCCGGAGCAGGCGATCATCTTCTGCCGCACCAAAATCGGCGCCTCGAAGCTGGAGAAGACGCTCAAGGACAAAGGCCTCGACGTCAAGGCATTGCACGGCGACATGAGCCAGGGATCGCGCGACGGGGTGATGATCGCCTTCAAGGACCACCGGGTGCGGCTGCTGGTCGCCACCGACATCGCCGCCCGCGGGCTAGACATCGAGCACGTCACCCACGTCATCAACTACGACGTGCCGGCGTCGTCGGAGGTCTACGTGCACCGGATCGGCCGCACCGGCCGGGTCGGGCGGACTGGCCGGGCGATCACCCTCGTCACCCCCGCGCAGCGCGAGGAGATCGGGCGGATCGAGCACGACGTGAAAACTTCGATCGGCGAGTGGGAGAGCCCCGAGGAGCGGATGGAACACGCGCCTCGCCCGCGTCGCCGCGAGCGCGCCAAGGCGGCCGACGACAAGGCGGCCGACAACGGCGACAAGGGCGGGGAGTCCGGCGGGAAGGCGGTCAAGCTCTTCGTCAACCGGGGCGAGCGCAGCGGCATCGACGAGGAGGATCTGCGCTGGGCACTGCGCGAGGGAGCGGTCCTTCCCGACGAGGCGATCCACGACGTCCGTGTCCTGCACCGCTTCTCCTTCGTCGAGGTCGATCCCGAGCAGGCCGAGCGCACGGTGGAGTTCCTCGACGGAACGAAGCTGAAGGGCAAGGAGATCCGCCTGGAGATCGCCAAGAGCTGAGCGCTCCGTACGTCTGGTTCAGCCGAGTTGTTATTCGGTATGAGATAGGTTCTCGACCTCTTAACTCCGTTCGCTACTCAGGAGGTTGGAAGTGGCTCGAATGAGGAAGGTTCTGTCCTTCTCCAACGTGATTGCCTTCATCGCGCTCTTCGTGGCGCTTGGAGGTTCGGTCTACGCCGCGGGGAAGCTCAGCGGCAATCAGATCAAGCCGAACTCGCTCCCCGGTAACCGGGTTAAGGCGAAATCCCTCACCGGGAAGCAGATCAAGCCAGGCTCGCTGACCGGCACGCAGATAAAAGCCGGATCTCTCACCGGCACGCAGATCAACGTCGGCACGCTCAGCGGGGTGACCGCGAGCAAGCTCTCGAGCATCCAGTACGCGACCGCGACGGCCTCGCTCGGCGCCGGCGCCGGCAATGCGACGGCCACCTGCCCGGCCGGAACCAACGTCATCGGCGGAGGGGCGAGCGTGAGCGACGACAACAACGCTTTCATCAACGACAGCGGGCCCAACTCGACTCGGACCGGGTGGGACGCAACCGGGTTCGGCGAACCCGGCACGAGCATGACCGTCACCGCGATCTGCACCGCGGCAGCCGCCGTCAGCGGCTAGCGAGATGCAGCGGCGAGCCCGGCCTCCCTGCGATGGGGGCCGGGCCGCCTCTACGGCCCGGTCAGCTCGGCGATCTTGGCGAAGAGCTGGTCGAAGTCGATCGGCTTGGGGATGTAGCCGCCGATCGCCAGGTCCGCGTGCTCGGCCTCGCCGCGGCTGTCGGTGTGGGCGCTGACGATCAGGGCCGGGATGTCGATGCCTGCTGCGCGCAGCTCGCGCAGGGCGTCGATTCCCGATGTGCGCGGCATCATCGCGTCGAGCAAGAGCAGGTCGAGGCCGCTCGGGTCGCGATGAACCGCATCGAGGACCTCTTGCCCGTCGGCGGCCGTCTCGACCTCGTGACCCTCCATCTCCAGGCGGGTGCGCAGCAGGAGCAGGATCGTCTCCGAGTCGTCGGCGACGAGGATCCGGGCCATCAGACCACCTCGGCCCGGTCGTGGTCGATGGCCGGCAAGCGGACGCGGAAGGTGGAGCCGCGCCCCGGGGCCGAGTTGGCTTCGATCGTGCCGCCGTGCAAGTCGATCAGCGACTTCGAGATGGCCAAGCCGAGCCCGGTGCCGCCGACCCGCTGAGTCTCACCGGCGTCGCCGCGGGTGAAGCGCTCGAAGATGTGCTCCAGCTGGTGCTCCGGTATGCCCGGTCCGTCGTCCGCCACGTCGATCTCCACCGCGGCGCCTGCGCGGCGCGCCTTCACCTCGATACCCGCTCCCTCTGGGCAGTACTCGTTCGCGTTCGTGAGCAGGTTCACCAGCACCTGGCGAATTCGGTCCCGGTCGGCTTCGAGTCGGGGGAGGCCGGGCTCGATCTCCAGACGGAGCTGTTGCCCGCGGCTGTCGAACAGGGCTCGCATCGTCCGCACCGCGTCTTCGACCAGGCTTGTGGCGTCGGTCGGCTCCGGCCTGATCGTCAGCCGCCCGGCGTCGCTGCGGGCGAGGTCGAGCAGGTCGTTGAGCAGGCGGACCAGGTGACGCGTGTTGTCGAGGATCACCTCGACCGTCTCGGCCTGCTGCGGGCTCAGCCTCTCGCGCTCCAGCAGCAGCAGCTCGGCGAAGCCCTGCACCGAGGTGAGAGGGCTGCGCAGCTCGTGCGACGCGGTGAGGACGAACTCGTCCTTCATTCGTTCGAGCTGGTCGCGTTCGCCAGCCCGGCGCTGCAGCTCGCCCGCCATCTCGTTGAAGGCGGCGCCGAGGGCGGCGGTCTCCGTCAGCCCACCGACCTTGACCCGCGTGTCGAGGTCGCCGCCGGCCAGCTGCCCCGACGCCTCGACGAGGTCCTCCAGCGGCCTTCGCATCGAGGCGATCAGCCCGGTGAAGAGCAGCGCCGCCGCGGTCAAGCCGGCGATCAGCCCGGCGCCGACGAGGAGCGCCGTATCGCGCGTCTCGCTCGATATATCGTCGCGCAGGGCGATCCGCTGGCGTTGCTGGGCGGCGATCTTGGCGCGCGCAGCAGCAGCCGACCCGCCCCGCGCGAGATCGTTGCGGGCCACGATCTCCAGCTGGTAAGAGCGGGCGGTCGCGTCCTCGAAGTCCTGGCGTTGCTGGAGGAAGCGGGCGACGCCGATCACCGCCAGGCCGGTGAGGACTGCGAAGGCGATCGCGAAACCGATCGTCAGCCTGTTGGCGAGCGAGGGGCTGAAGCGGAATCGTCGTCGGGAATATGCTTGCGAGCCGATGGGCGACGAGGCTACAGGCACCTCCGACGGCATCGCCCCCGCACCGGAGGGGATCGACCGGGCCGGCGTCGAGGCCTGGTTCGAGCAGCACGTCGACCAGGTCGAGCTACCGCTCTCCTTCGAGCGGATCTCGGGCGGCCACTCCAATCTGACCTACGGAGTTGAAGACGGCGCTGGCCGCCGCTGGGCGCTGCGCCGGCCGCCGCTGGGCAAGCGGCTCGGCTCCGCCCACGACATGGGGCGGGAGCACAAGGTCGTCTCGGCGCTCGGGCCGACGCCGGTTCCGGTGGCGCCGGTGGTCGGCCTCTGCGAGGACGAGAGCGTCAACGAAGCCCCCTTCTACGCGATGGAGTTCGTCGAGGGGCCGATCCTGCGCGGCCTGGCCGAGGCCGAGGCTTTCCCCGACGAGGACGACCGGCGGGCGATCGGCGAGCGCGTCGCCGACACGCTGGTCGACATCCACGCGGTCGACCCCGACGCCGTCGGGCTCGGCGACCTCGGCCGCAAGGAGGACTACGTCGCCCGCCAGCTGCACCGCTGGCAGGGGCAGTGGGAGAAGTCGAAGACACGCGAGCTGCCGGCGATCGACGCCGTGCACGAGCGCCTCGCGGCGCGCATCCCCGAGCAGGGGCCGGCGACGATCGTCCACGGCGACTACCGGCTCGACAACATGATCCTCGCCCCGAGCGGGGAGGTCGCAGCGGTGGTCGATTGGGAGCTCTGCACCCTCGGCGACCCGCTTGCCGACGTCGGCCTGCTGATGGTCTACTGGCCCGACCGGGGCGAGGACGGCGAGGAGCCGATCGCCCTCGGCCAGCCGGCCAACCTGGCGCCCGGCTTCCCCACCCGCGAGGAGCTGCGCGGCCGCTACGCCGAGCGCTCCGGCCGTGACCTCTCCCAGCTCGACTTCTTCGTCGCCCTCGGCTACTGGAAGCTGGCGATCATCCTCGAGGGGGTCTACGCGCGCTATGCCGCTGGCCAGTACGGCAAGGTCGACCCCGGCATCGAACACTTCGCCCGCCTGGTCGAGCGCCTCGCCGAGGCAGCCGACGAGGCAGAGCGCCGCGACTGACTTTCGCCCCGCGGCGGCGTCGACCGGTCCATGGCCCTTGACGCCGACCGACCAACCTGATTGTGTCTCAGCACCCCTGTAATTGGGTAGGAAGGCTCCTCCAGTCGCCTCTCCTTCCCGCAACTCAAGGAGAGACCTCTTGAAGCAGATTCGCAGGCATCTCACGTACGCGAACGTGATGTCTTCATTCGCCGTCTTCCTCATCCTCGGCGGCGCCACCGCCTTCGCCGCGACGAAGGTCGGGCCAAACGAAATCAAAGCCAACTCGATCAAGACCGGCAAGATCGTCAAAGAAGCCGTGACTACCGGCAAGATCAAAAATGGCGCGGTCAAAGAGGGCAAGCTCGCCGACGGCGCGGTGACCACCAACAAGCTCGCCGACAACGCCGTGACGACGCCGAAGATCGCCAACGACGCGGTAACCAACGGCAAGATCGCCAACGACGCGGTAACCAACGGCAAGATCGCCAATGGAGCCGTAACCGGGAACAAGATCGGCGCGAGCACGGTGACGCGGACCAACATCTCGGAATCGCAGTTCATTCCACGTGGTCTCGCCGCTGTCAACGCCGGAGGAACGGTTGTGGCGGCCTTGTCCAGTGGAATTCCAAACGGGACCCACCCCGCGACCGGCGTCTATTGCTTCGACCTGGCGTTCACTCCGGTCAATGCTCAGGCCACCGGACAGTCCGACGGCGAAGACAACGACATGGCAAGTGTCAGCCTCGCTGGATTTGGAGGAGTGGCGGGATGTCCTGCAGGGACCGACGTCAAAGTCGGGATGTGGGACACCGGGGGCGACATAGCCACCAACGAAGAGTTCTTTCTCGTCGTCTGGTAGCTCCGGCATAGATGGTTAGGCGAAAGGGCCGGGCGAAAGCCCGGCCCTTTCTCTTGCGGCGAAGCTCCTGCCTCAGATCGGTCAGCCGACCAGGGTGGCGACGGCCGGCTCGTCGGCCGGGTCGATGCGGTCCAGGCCGTCGAGCCCGTCGAAGGCCCGATCCGTGCTGAGGATGGCGTCGATCCCGCGGTTGATCGCGAGCGCCGCGAAGATGGCGTCGCGGGCGTCCAGGTCGTCGTGGGCCTCGAAGAGGTCGATCCCTCGTTGCACGTCGTTGGGCTCGAGTGGGTGCCACCAGGCGAGCGTGGCGACGTTTCGCGCCGCTTCCGCTGCGCCGATGCGGTCGCCGGTGCGGCGGGCTCGCTGGTGCACCAGCTCCTGCAGCAGGTCCACGCTCCCCTCGCCCTGCAGGTCTCCCGCCGCCGCCAGGCGCACGATCTCGCGACAGGGCTCCCGGTAGGTGTGATCGCCTCCGAGGGCGTAGACGAAGATCGAGGTGTCGTAGAGGAACCGCCTCACGCGCCGGGCCACTTGTCGGCCCGAGCGTCGAGCATCTCCTGCTTCCGGTCCTCCCAGTCGGGCTCCGGGCCGGCCCCGGGCGGAGGCGGCATGGCCAGCAGCTCGCGCCCCGCGCGTTCGCGCTCCGCCCCCCGCCCCGCCCCCGGAAACTCATGGTCGATCGCGCGGCGGACCAGCTCGCCGACCGGCGCGCCCATCCGCTCCGATTCGCGCGCCAGCCGCTCGTAGCGCTCCTCGTCGATCAACACCTGGAGACGCCTGTTCAGCATGCACATACCTTAGCAGCCTATATGTGCATACCTGCACATATAGGCGACTTTAGATCGGGCGCGGGGCGTGCTTGGGCTCGAGCTCGCCTGCGGCTTCGGCTTCGGCGCGCTTCGACCAGCGGTTGAGCTCGCGGCGGGCGAGGACCATCTTGTGGACCTCGTCGGGACCGTCGGCCAGGCGCAGCATGCGGCTGAAGCGCCAGAGGGCGGCGAGCGGGGTGTCGTCGGTCATGCCGAGCGAGCCGTGGATCTGGATCGCCCGGTCGAGCACCTCCATCACCATGTTGGCGGCGACGATCTTGATCGCCGAGATCGACTGGCGGGCGGCGCGCTTGCCCTCGGTGTCCATCTTCCACGCCGCGTACATCGTCAAGAGCCTGGCCTGGTCGATTTCCATCCGCGAGGTGGCGATCGCCTCCTGCACGAACTGCTTGTCGGCCAGCGGCCCGCCGAAGGCCTGGCGCTCGTTGGCGCGGCGGCACATCATCTCGTGGGCTCGCTCGGCCGTGCCGATCGCCCGCATGCAGTGGTGGATGCGCCCCGGTCCGAGCCGGTCCTGGGCAATCGCGAAGCCCTTGCCCTCTTCGCCGAGCAGGTTGGCGGCCGGCACGCGGCATTCCTCGTAGCGGATCTCGCAGTGGCCGGGACCGGCGGCGTGGCCCATCACCGGGATCGGCCGCACCAGGTTGAAGCCGGGGTTGTCGGTCGGCACGCAGATCATCGAGGCGCGGTTGTAGGGGGGCGCATCCGGGTCGGTGACGACCATCGCGATCGCCAGCTCGGCGCCGACCGCGCCGGAGGTGAACCACTTGTGGCCGTCGATCACCCACTCGTCGCCGTCGCGCACGGCGCGCGCCTGAAGCAAGGTTGGGTCGGAACCCGAAACCTCTGGCTCCGTCATCGAGAAACACGATCGAATCCGTCCCTCCAGAAGCGGCTCCAACCATTCCTCTTTTTGTTGATTCGTTCCGTGCTCGGCGAGGATCTCCATGTTGCCGGTGTCCGGCGCACCGCAGTTGAAGGCCATCGGCGCCGCCGCCGGGCTGCGTCCCATCTCCTCGCAGAGCAGCCCGTACTCCCAGTTGCTGAGGCCGGGGCCGAAGCGCTCGTCCGGCATGAAGAGGTTCCACAGGCCGTCCGCCTTGGCCCGCTCGCGAACCTCGATCAGGACCTTCGGGTAGGGGACCCCCGGCGCCACCTCGGCGTCGAGCGCCTCCATGATCTCCCGCTCCTGCGGGTAGAGCTGCTCGTCCATGAAATCGAGGATGCGCTCGCGCAGGGCCTCGACCTGGGGGCTGGGCTTGAAGTCCATCGCTGGGCGTTCCTCTCCTTGTCGGTTGAAGGCGTGGTTCCTTGGCTACGTATTTCGTGGCTAAGGAACCACGCGGCGGGGGGAACGCTAGCTCAGCGGCGGCTGTACCGCGCGAAGAGCTCGCCGTCTTCCTCCAGCAGCCAGGCGAGCTCGAGCGGTGCGATGGCCGGCAGCTCGCCCTCGACGATGCGGGGCGCCCCGCCGCCGGTCAGCTTCGGCGCGATCGTCAGGAAGAGCTCGTCGACCAGGCCGGCAGCCTGAAGCGCGCCGTGCAGGGTCGGCCCGCCCTCGCAGAGAAGGGCCCTCACGCCTTCCTCGCGCAGCGAGCCCAGGAGCGCGGACAGGTCCACCCGTCCGTCGGGGCCGCTCTCGACCACGACCAGTCGCTTCTCGAGCCCGCTGTAGCGCTCGGCCCGCATCGTGCCGGCGCCGATCATCACCGCGTCGAAGCGGGTGCGGAGCCCGACCAGCATCGCGGTGTCCGTATCGGAGCCGATCGGTCCCGAGACGCCGCCGATCGTCGCCCGGCCGTCGACCGTGGCGGCGAAGTTCATCGCGACGAGGGGCCGGTCCGCGTGGGCCTGCTCCCACGGCCTGTAGCCGTCGAGCTGCTCCTCGACGGTGGTCGGGCTGGGGTCGGGCAGTAATCGCCGCACTCAACGCCAGCCTAAAGGTGCGTTCGCACTTTTCAGCGCTATGGCGCCGATAACTGCGAACGCAACGCTAGGAGTAGTCGTGCCAGCCGGCGAACTCGCGGCCGGCGAACTCCTGCAGCGCGGCGACGTCGGCGTCGAAGCGCCCGCGCAGCGTCTCGAAGAGGTCGTCGGGGAGCTTCGGCTTCGGCGCCGGCGGCTTCTCGGGGTCGTGGACGACCTTCTCGACGATCCAGCGCAGCGACTCTGGCAGGCGGTCGAAGTTGCGGTCGAAGGAGCGCAGGCCGGGCAGCTTGATCGCCTTCTCCATGAACTGGTATTTGTCGCCCTGCTTGGCGCTCGACTTCTCCCACTCGCGGTCGAACTGCTCCGAGGTGAAGTCCTCGTCGACGCCGGCGAAGCGGAACGCCTTGCGCATCGTCTCCTCGCGTTCGCCCTGCAGCTCCTCCTGCGCGATCACCTCGATCTGGGAGCGGTCGAACAGCTCCAGGTAGGGCTGCAGCTGCATCCAGTACGAGCGAGCGGTGGACGTAGGAGGAGTCGGGCTGGGAGAGGGTCGGGACCAGCTCGCGGGTCTCATAGCCGGCGCCGGTCGCGTGCACCCAGTGCGAGAGGATGCGCTTGATCGGGTCGCGCACCATGTAGAGCAGGCGCGCGTCGGGGCAGTGCTCCTTGATCCGCTCCGGCGACGCCCTCGAAGCGGGGCAGGTTGGTGTAGTGGGGAGAGGACTCGCCGCGCACCTCGAAGCGATCGTCGAAGCGGCTCGCGTACCAGTCGAGACCGAGGTCCCAGTTCAGCTCCTCGACGAAGAAGTTGAGCTCCTTCGGCTTCGACATCTGGATCTGCGGGTGCAGGCCGAGGTAGTGGTGGATGCTGGTCGTGCCGCACTTGAGCCCGCCGACGATGATCAGGTTGGGCAGCTCCGCGTGGCGCTTGCGACGGCGGCGGAAGCGGCTGCTCGCGGTCGCCGGTGTAGCGCTCGCGGGCGCGCGCGCACATCGCCTCGTCGGCGGGGTCGCGGGGGGCTGCGGGCACGGTCTGAGTCGTCTCGGGCTCTGACACGAGCGGGCTAGTGTAGCTGTCGATGCCGCCTGCCGACCTCGCATCCAGCGTCGAGTCCTTCGGCCGCGCCACGGCGGAGTTCTTCGGCCACCTCTCGGACATCGACTGGACGTCGTTCGCGCTGGCCCTGGCTCTGCCTGGTGGCGATGCAGCTCTGTCGCGCCTGGGCCTGGCGCAACGTCCTGCGCGCCGCCTACCCCGGCGTCCGCATCTCCTTCCTGCGGCTCAGCGCCGCCTACCTGGCCGGCGCGGGGATCAACGCGATCCTCCCCGCCCACGCCGGCGACGTGACCAAAGTCTTCCTGGTCAAGCGCCAGATCCCCGACTCCTCCTACCCGGCGGTCACCTCCTCCTTCCTCGTGCAGACGGTCTTCGACACCACGTCGGGCGTGCTCGTCCTGCTCTACGCGATCATCCAGGGGCTGTTGCCGGAGCCGCCGCGGCTGCCGGACCTGCCCGCCTTCGAGATCTCCTTCTGGGCCGAACACCCCCAGGTCTTCCTGATCGTCTGCGGCGTTTTGCTGCTGGCGATCGCGAGTCGGCATCTACCTGCTCGCGCACCGCGTGCGCCGCTTCTGGGACCGGGTCAAGCAGGGGGTCGTCATCCTCGCCACGCCGCGTCGCTACCTGCGCGCAGGTCGCCGCCTGGCAGGGGGTCGGCTGGCTCTTCCGCTTCGCCGCCTTCTGGTTCTTCCTCGAGGCCTTCGGCATCGGCGGCTCGGTCGGCAACGTGATGCTGGTGATGAGCGTGCAGGCGATCGCCAACATCGTCCCGCTTCACCCCCGGTGGCGCCGGCGCCCAGCAGGCGCTGCTGGTCGCGACCCTGCACGGGCCCTCGCGCACCGCCGTCCTCTCCTTCTCGGTCGGCACGCAGATCGCGATGGCGGCCTGGTCGGTGGTGCTCGGCTTCGCCGCGATCCTGCTCGTCTTCCGCACGACCGACTGGCGTGGCCTGATCCGCCAGGCCGAAGAGGACGCGCCGAAGCCCCGGCTCCCGCCAGGAACTAACTGGACCAGCCGGGATAGCGGCCGTCGACCCGCCACCGCCAGGGCGGGCGCTCGCCCGGCGGGAACTCGTAGTGGTCGCGGCCGGGCAGCGTCTCCAGCGGGACCAGCGCCGGGTCGTCCTTGAGCAGGACGCGAACGTCGCTCGTCGCCTCGACCGCGGCCCGGTCGGCGCGGCGGACGACGCTCTGCCAACCGAGGCCCGGGCGGTAGAGCCAGTAGGTCAGCTCGACCCAGCCGTGCGAGCGGCGCCGGTCCTCGACGACGGTGAAGGCGGTCGGGCGGCGACCGGAGGCGGTCAGGTGGGTGCCGGCGGGGCCGGGCAAGGGCACGGCGCAGCTCTCGCGCCGGCAGCGGCGGAAGTCGACCGGGACCAGGGGCAGACCGGAGGGCCCGGCGAGGGCCGTGGGCGCCGGCGCGAGGGCACGGGCGAGGCGGGCCAGCGGCCAGCCGTAGGCGGGCACCAGCGGGTGGTGGCGGCAGGCGTCGGGGAGGCGGGGCGCGCAGACGAGCCGCTCGCGCGATCGTCCCGCCGACGCCGCGGCGCGGGTCGATCTCGCCGCCGGCTGCGAGGGCCGCGATCGCGATCAGCAGCAGCAGCGCGACCAGCGCGACCAGACTCGCCTGCTCGACGCTCGCCGTTCCCGCTCTCGCTCCGCATGCGCCGAAGCTAGGCGGCGCCGACGCACGGGTGGCGCGTCAATTGCAAGGACTTCGTGCCGCCCTTGTCGCGGTCTGCTTACATGTCGCCCTGGTGGAGGGCTTCAACCTCTTCGGCGACCCCGATGAGTTCCGCGCCCGCATGGAGGAGCTCTCCGAGCAGATGCAGTCCTCGCAGCGCGTCGCCTGGGCCGACAACGCGATCCGGCTCGCGGTCGAGATGACCGTCGCCTCGATCGAGCGGCTCGAGCTGACCGGCAACAGCGACGAGCAGGCGATGCAGGTGCGCGACGCGATCCGCGTCCTCTTTCCCGAGGCCGTCACCCTGGTGCGCGAGGCCCGCGAAGGCCTCGTCCTAGCCGCTTCTAGAGCAGCTCGAGCTTCAGCGAGATGACGCTGCCGCGGCTCAGGGCTGCCGCGACCAGCTCCAACGGGACCGCGACGATCAGCGCTGGGATCGCGACGACGATGCTGACGAAGGCGTCGATGCGGCGTTGCCAGGGTTGTGCCGGCCGGCACCGCGGCGCTGCGCCCGAGTGCGCCGAGGGCGACGTTGCGGCCGAAGGTGAAGCCGTTGAGGATCGTCTGCCACATCGCGGCGATGCCGGCCCCGGGCGCCCAGCGGGCGCGAGCGTGACGACCTGGTCGCGGCGGGCGACGAGGCGGCGCACCGCCTCGACCGTGAACAGGTAACGGGCGCCCGTGCTCCAGGCCGGCCCAGCCGGCGCCGCCGATCCAGGCGGCGAAGCCGGCCCGGTTGGCGATCCGTCGCCGCTTGCCCGGCGCCGAGGCGGTCCAGCTCACGCAGCGCCTCCTCGGCGTCCCCGGGCTCGCCGACGACGCCGAGGCCGCAGCTCTCGCAGCGCATCGTCGGCCCGGCCAGCCCGGGCCGGTCGTCGATCCAGCCGAACAGCGGCTCGCCGCAGGCGGGGCAGGGCGGGTTCTCGGGCCCGGCACCGGCCTCGAGCGGAACGACCGGGACGGGACGCGCTTGGTGAACCTGTTCCTTCGCAGTCATGCGCCGGTAGCGTACGCGCCGTGCAGCTGAAGCGAGATCATGACCGCCGGGGTCGTCACCGCGACGCCGGAGACGAGCGCGGTCTCGGTCGCCCGCCAGATGCGCGACAACCGCGTCGGCTCGGTCGTCATCGTCGACCTGGCAGGCTCGCCGGTGGCGATGGTCACCGACCGCGATCTCGCGATCCGCGTCTTCGCCGGCGGGGTCGATCCGGAGGCGCCGGTCGGCGACCACGCCTCGCGGCCGCTGATCTGCGGCGAGCCGGAGATGGAGCTCGACGAGGCGGCGGCGCTGATGGTCCAGCACCGGGTGCGGCGCCTGCCGGTGGTCGATGGCGATAGCCTCGCCGGCATCGTCACGCTCGACGACATCGCGGTGCGGACCGGCAACCTCGAGGTTGCCCAGCGGATGACCGCCGAGGTGATCGAGGGCGCGCTGCCCCAGTTCTACTTCCACGAGCGGGGCTGAGCGCGCTTTGAGGCAGAGCAAGGAGGCGGCGCTGGCCTGGGAGGAGCGCTGGTCGCGGCCCGTGGCCATCGCCACCCTCGGCTCGATCCTGCTGATCGTCGCCGCGATCGTCATCGCCACCCAGGCGGTCGGCAGCAGCGACGGGGACTCCGAGCTGCTGCGCAACGTCGATGCCCACCGCGGCGCCCAGCTGCTCTCCAGCATCCTGCAGGCGATCGGCGTCGGCCTGCTCGCGGCGCCGCTCTACTACCTCTTTCGCGCCGCCGCCGCGCGCAGCGACACCATGCGCGGCCAACTGGTCGGCGTCGTCATCGCCGCGCCGCTGTTCCTCGCCGTGCTGGCGATCCTCAGCGGGCTCTCCACCCTGCACGCTGCCTCCGAGTTCGTCTCCGACGAAGTGCCGCGGCTGATGGCCAAAGGCGTGGCGCTGGGCAGCGAGCGCGCCAACGACGCTGCCAACGACACGATCGCCGACGCGCCCCTGCGGCCGCTCGCCGCCGGCTTCGGCCTCGGCGGCCAGATCGGCTTCGTAGTCGCCATGTTCTACACCGCCATGCACGCGATGCGAACCGGCCTGCTGACCCGCTTCTGGGGCTCGCTCGGGATGGCGCTCGGCGCCGTCTCCTTCATCTTCTTCCAGTTCGCGCTGCTCTGGTTCGTCTACCTCGGCCTGCTGATCGCCGGCCTGGGCGGCCGCCCCCCGGCCTGGGAGAGCGGCGAAGCCGAGCCCTGGCCGACCCCGGGGGAGAAGGCGGCCGGCTCGGACGACGAGCCGGAGGGCGACAACCCCTAGCCGAGCGGGTTGAGGCCGGTCGGCGCCTCGGCCGGCGTCGACGCAGCCGCCCGCTTGCGCTGGGTCCGGATCTCGCTCAGGATCCGCTCGAGGCGGGGCTCCTGCGAGGTGTCGACGTGGGTCATCGCCGCCGCCACGGCGGGGTGGATCGCGGCGATCCGCTCGTGCATCGCCTGGGCGACGGCGCGGTAAGCGGGGTGGCCCTCGCGGCCGGAGCGCAGCTCGATCAGGTGCATCGCCTCGCGCGCGTTGAGGTCGAGCACGTAGCGGATCCGGTAGGCGAGGCAGAGCGCGTAGGGGGCCTGCTCGTGCAGGCCGGCGCCCCGCAGCCGCTCGTACTCGCGCGTGCGAGATCTCCAGGGCGCGCTCGAACTCGTCGCCGGCTCCGGCTTCGCGCACCTCGTCGGGGACGCCGGCGCCGAGGTCCGGCCCGAGGCGCTGCCACTGGCAGGTCAGCATCCGGTGGCGCTGCAGGTCGCGGAAGGCGCCGTAGTCGGAGACGATCTCGAAGCGGTAGCGCAGCGCCTCGAAGCCGCGCCCCGGGCGGTGGCGGCGGTTGGGCCGCTCGCCGACCAGCGCCGCCAGCAGCTCGGCCCGCTCGTCGCGGTCGAGCAGGTCGACCCGGTTGCGGATCTCGGTCTCCGGCGTCGCCGCCGCCTCGAACAGGCAGGAGGCGAGCAGATCCTCTTCGCTGCCGTCGACGTGGATCAGCTCGACCGACGGGGCGTCGTCGCCGGCGCCGCGGCGGTCGAGGCCGAGCCGCGCGACCCAGCTCTCGGTCGCTTCGCGGCGCTGCTTCCAGGTAGGAGACCCACTCGCCGCCGCGGTCGGGCCGTTCGACCCGGGAGACGAAGCTCGGCATCACCTGCTGCAGCTCGCGCAGGATCATCCCGCCGTACTCGCGCGCCTCCGGCAGCGGCGAGGCCATCAGTCGCAGCAGCAGCTGCTCGTAGGCCTGGCCGGTGGCGTAGATGCCGACGTGGCTCAGGGTCGCGGCGGGCAGCAGGCCGCGCAGCAGGTCGAGCGCCTTGGCCCGGATCGAGCGCTGCCAGGCGCCCTCCGGCTCGTCCTCGCCGCGCGGCCAGCGCTCGGCGGCCCACTCCTCGACCGTGTCGAGCGAGCGCGAGTAGATCGCGAACAGCTCGTCCATCGCCGTGGCGAACTCGGGCCCGAGCTCGCTCGTCGCGGTAGTAGCGGTAGCCGCCGCCGACCTCCGCGGGCAGCGGCTTGTCGTAGGGGATGTAGCGGGTCGACTGCTCCAGGTAGGCGGCGAGCCGGCCGCGCTGGAGCAGCTTGGTGAGGACGTTGGAGACCCACTCGCAGGCGATGTGGGCGCCGCCGACCTGGGCGATCGAGTCGTCGCCGTAGCCGACGAAGACCCGCTCGTAGAGCTCCGCCGCACGCTTGCCCTCCGCTCCGTCGAAGGGCCGCTCGCCCGCCGGCAGCATCGCCCGCGAACTCCTCTAGGTAGAGCCGTCGCACCGTCCCCGAATACCGCGAATAGCGGGCAAAAAGCGCTCCCTTCACCGTCTCCGGCAGGTTGACGAGGGCGAAAACCGGCCGGTCCAGGTTGGTGAAGTGGGGGGCGAGAAGCGCCCGCTCCTCGGGGGTGAAGTCCTCGACCGGGTAGCGCACCGGCGCATCGTAGAGGGCGGCGCCGACGGGCCAGCCGGGCCATACCGAGCAGATTCCTTGACAAATACAAACTCGTTTGTTTATCTACAACCTGCCGGCAGAGACACTGCTCCGGCCATCTGCCGGCATGAGCGAGATCAGCGATCCCTTCGACGGCTTCTCCGTCGCCTACGAGGCCGGCGCGGCAAGGCTCTTCGCGCAAATCGAGCGCACCTGTCGCCGCTCGGACGAGTGGCCCCGACAGGTTCGCGACGCCATCGACTCCGTCCTGGCGCTGTTCGCCGCCGATCCCAGGCTGGCGAGCCTGCTGCTCTTCGAGCCCTACGCCGCGGGCCGCTATGCCCAGCTTCGCCACGAAGAGACGCTCGCCCGCCTCACCGAGCTGCTTCTCCCTGGCCGCGAGAGGGCCGCATCGCCGCTCCCCGAGGCGCTCGAGCTCGGCCTCGTCGGCAGCTTCGCCTTCGTCGTCGGCGGCCGCCTGCGCGCCGGCGAACCCGAGTCCCTCCCCGATCTCGCCCCCGAGCTGACCGTCCTGATCCTCACCCCGTACCTCGGTCGCGAGGAGGCCGAGCGAATCGCCGCGGGCGGGTGGGGCTAGCCGGAGGCCGGTGGCGCGGCCATCAACTCGACCCGGTGGCCGCCGGGCCCGGTGGCCTTGGCACGCGGCGAGCCCCAGTGCTCGCCACCCGCGGCGACCTCGAAGCCCTGCTCCCGCAGTCGCTCGACCGTCCGCTCGAAGTCGGGGACGACGATCGCGGCGTGGCCGCGCGGGGGCACGGTCGGCGACTCGTTTCGTTCGAGGTGGATCTGGGTCCCCTCGCGTTCCATCCAGACGAAGGTCTCGGCCAGCGCCGGCGGGGCCTCGACCCGCTCGAAGCCGAGCAGCGTCCAGAGCTCGACCGACGCGCTCGACGTCCGCCGGGGCGACCTCGAGCGTGACGTGGTGGAGCATCGGCCCAGCATAGGCGCCCTGTGCGCTAGAGCAGCAGCGAGCCGAGGGCGGCGAGGACGACGATCGCGGTCGACCAGGTGACCGCCTCGGCGGTGATCTCCATGTCGAGGCCGTAGGCGTGGGCGACGACCATCGAGTTGAGGCCCGAGGGCATCGCCGACATCAGCCGGTAGGCGGCGGGGAGGTCGATCAGCGGCGCCGCCAGCAGCATCAGCAGCGCCGGGGCGAGGGCGAGGCGGGCGCCGAGGGCGACGGCGACCGGCTTGGTCAGCGGCGGCGGCATCGGCAGCTCGCCGTGCTCGGCGTTCTCGGCCAGGGTGGCGCCGACGGCGAAGAAGCCGATCGGCAGCATCGCGAAGACGAGGATCTGCGAGGCGTCGACGAGAACGCTCGGCGCCAGCGCGTCGGGGGCGAGCAGGCCGGCGATCGCGGCGTAGAGCGGCGGGTTGCGGGTGAAGAAGGCGCGGACCCGGTCGCGCGGGCCTTCGCCGGCCTTGGTGCCGAAGGCGGCGCCGACCGCGAAGGCGCCGAGCAGCAGGCAGGGGCCGGTGACGAGGACGTCGTAGAGGACCGCGGTGGTCAGCTGGTCGCGGCCGAGCAGCGCCACGGTCAGCGGGTAGCCGAGGTAGCCGGTGTTGACGCTGAGCACGGCGCAGACGACAGCTCCGGTCTGGTGGCGGCTGAGCCCGAGCAGGCGGCTCGACACCCACCAGGCGGCCAGGCCTGAGAGCGAGACCGCGAGGATGCCGAGCAACAGGCCGACGCCGTGCTCGACGTCGATCTCGCTCGCCGCCAGGTTGAAGAAGATCACCGGCGGCACCAGCACGTAGAGCATCAGCGTCAGCGCCTGGCGGGCGGCTTGTCCCGCTGCCTGGGGACGGCGCCGCTCGGCGAAGACGCCGATGGCCGACGCCAGCAACGATCGCAAGTGCGGTTAGGAGGACGCCCACGCCGGGACCCTTTCAGCTAGCGAGCCGCGAGTGCCGAGGCGCTAGGCGTAGAGCGCGTCGATCTGCGCCGCGTACTTCTCGCCGATCGGCTTGCGCTTCAGCTTCAGGGTCGGCGTCAGCTCGTCGCCGCCGGGCACCCACTCGCCGTCGAGGACGTGGAAGCGCTTGATCTGCTCGACCCGGGCGAGACGCTCGTTGGCGCCTGCCACCGCGCGCTCGATCTCGGCGATCGTCTCCGGATCCTCCGCCGTGGCGCCGCGCGCCGCCAGCGTCTCGTGGTCGAGGACGATCAGGGCCACGTTGTAGGGGCGGCGGTCGCCGATCGCCACGACCTGGGCGATCAGCGGCGAGGCGGCCTTCAGCTTCGCCTCGATGTTGGCCGGCGACATGTTCTTGCCCGCCGCGTTGATGATCAGCTCCTTCTTGCGGTCGACGATCCGCAGGTAGCCGTTCTCGTCGAACTCGCCGACGTCGCCGCTCAGCAGCCAACCGTCCTCGGTCAGCGACTCCGCGGTCTTCTCCGGCATGTTGCGGTAGCCCTTCATCACGACCGGCCCGCGCACCATCACCTCGCCGTCATCGGCCAGTTTCACCTCGACCCCCGGGATCGGCGGCCCGACCGTGCCCACCCGCACCTTGCCGCGGCGGTTGACGGTCGCGACCGCAGTGGTCTCCGACATTCCCCACAGCTCGCAGATCTCGACCCCCATCGCGAGGAAGAACTCGAGCACCTCGGGTGGGGTCGGCGCGGCACCGACGACGAACCACTCGACCTGGTCGATCCCGAGCGTCTCGCGGATCTTCGAGAACACCAGCTCGTCGGCTTTGTCCCACTCCGCCTGCAGGTCCGCGGGGATGTTCCCCTCCATGTAGGCGGCGACGCGACGCTGACCGACCTCCATAGCCCACTCGGTGGCCTTGCCTTTCTCGGCGTCCGGCTCGGCGGCCATCCCCATCTCGATTGCGGCCTTCAGTTTCTCCCAGATCCGCGGCACGCCGCCCCAGACGGTCGGCCTGACCTCGATCGAGTAGGCGACCAGTTCGCGCGGGTCGGGGCAGCAGTACATGCAGTGCCCGTAGATCATCTGCGCGTAGAGCAGCCCCCAGCGGTCGGCGACGTGGGCGCTGGGTAGATAGGAGATCGTGCGGCCGCCGGGCTCCGTTGCGTGGACCTGGTCGCAGGCCTGCCACTGGCGGACCATGTTGTCGTGGGTCAGCTGCACGCCCTTCGGCGGGCCGGTGGTGCCCGAGGTGTAGATCAGGCAGAGGACGTCGTCGGGCTCGACCGCGCGCCAGGCCGCCTCGAAGTCGAAGCCCGGGTCGCCCATCGCCTCCAGCTCCGCCAGCGAGATCGTGCCGTCGGGTGCCTCGCCGTCGACCACGACGACGTGCTCCAGCGTCTCGACCCGCTCGCGCACCGCCAGCACCCGGTCCAGGAACGCCTGCTCGGTGACGATCGCCCGGTTGGCCGCGTCGCTGACGACGTACTCGATCTGCTCCGGCGAGGACGTGTTGTAGACCGAGAAGCAGGTGGCGCCGAGGTGCATCGCGGCGCAGTCGGTGAGGGCGAAGGCCGGCCGGTTGACCAGCATGAAGCCGACCGTGTCGCCGCGCTCGACCCCCAGTGCGGCCAGGCCGGCGGCGCGCTTGCGCACCGCCTCTGCGTAATCGGCCCACGTCGCCTCATAGTCGGAGTCCTTCAGCCGCAGCGCCGGTGCAGCCGCGTGCTCCGCCGCGGTGAGCTGAAAGGCCGCGCACATCGTTTCCGCAGACAGTGCTGCCGGTCGCTCCCCCATGTACTGACCATATCGCGACTAATCGCCTGAATCAGAACAGCGCTGAGCCGGCGTGTTCGGCGAACTCGACCAGCGGCTGCGGGACGATGCCGAAGAAGACGGCGCCGCTGCGGCGAGCAGCGCCGGGCCGACCAGGTAGAGGCGGCGGCCCGGCCTCGGGGTCGATCGGGTCGGCCTCCGGCGAGGCGCCGGCGATCGCGGGTGCGGCGCCCGGGGCGGCCTCGCTCGCCAGGCCGCATCCACATCGCCGCCACCACCCGCAGGTAGTAGGCGAGCGAGATCATCGTGCCGACGGCGATGAAGACGGCGAGCCAGGTGTAGTCGCCCTCGACCAGCGCCTCGATCAGGTAGAGCTTGCCGATGAAGCCGACCGTCGCCGGCAGGCCGGCCAGGGCCAGCATCGAGATCGTCATCGGCCAGGCGAGCAGCGGCCGCTCCGCCGCCGAGCCCGCGCACGGCGCGGATGTCGTCGCCGAAGGGCGTCTCGCGCTCGCGGGCGACGATCACGCGAAGGCGGCGAGGTTCATGAAGACGTAGCCGGCGAGGTAGAAGACGAGGGCGCTGACACCCGCCTCGCTGGCCACGACCAAGCCGCCGAGGATGTAGCCGGCCTGGGCGACGCCGGAGTAGCCGAGCAGCCGCTTGAGCGAGTCCTGGCCGAGCGCGCCGACGTTGCCGACGACGATCGAGACTGCGGCGAGCACCGCCAGCGCCGGCTGCCAGTCGCCGGCCTCGCGGCCAAGCGCGACGACGAAGAAGCGGACGAAGACGGCGAAGGCAGCCGCCTTGGTCGCCACCGCCATGAAGGAGGTGACCGGGGTCGGGGCGCCCTCGTAGACGTCGGGCGTCCACTGGTGGAAGGGGGCGATCGAGGTCTTGAAGGCGAGGCCGACGGCGACCAGCGCGATCCCGACCAGGATCAGCGGGTCGCCGAGCAGCCCGGCGGGGTCGATCCCGGCGGCGATCCCGGCGAAGTCGGTCGAGCCGGAGCCGCCGTAGAGGAAGGCCATCCCGTAGAGCAGCGTCGCCGAGCCGAGCGAGCCGACGATCAGGTACTTGAGCCCCGACTCGAGCGACTCCTCGCGGACGCATGTTGGTGGCGCAGAGGATGTAGAGGGGGATCGAGAGGGTCTCGATCGCGACGAAGAAGCTGACCAGGTTCTGCGCCTGCGCGAGCAGGACCATGCCCAGCACCGAGCCGAGCAGCAGCGCGTGGTACTCGCCCGAGCCCGCCTGCTCGGCGGCCGGCTCGCGGATCGAGAGCAGGACGGCGAAGCCGGCGGCGGCGATCGCGACCAGCGAGATCGAGATCGCCAGGTCGTCGAGGCGCAGCGCTCCGGCGACGAGATCGACCGGGTCGTTCCAGTTCCAGATCAGCAGCCCCGCGGTCGTCGCCAGCGCGATCAGGGTCAGCCCCGGCGCGCCGCGCCGCAGCGGCGGGATGACCGCGCTCATCAGGACCACGCAGACACCGACCGTCAGGGCGATGATCGGCGAGAGCGCCGCGTAGTCGATCTCGGGGGCTTGGAAGTTCAATGCTCTCTCCGCAATTCACCGCTGCCGATCACGATCTTCGTCGCCATCGGTTCTGGAGTGACCGCCGCGACCGTCGCCGCCACCGTCTTATCGGTGCGCTTCAGGATCAGCTGCGGGTAGAGCGCCAGGCCGACGATGCAGAGCACCAGCGGCGCAAGGACGAGGCCGTCGCGCAGCCCGATCTCGCGCGAGGCGATCGCCTCCGGCTTGCGGTTGTGCATCGTCCGCTGGTAGAGGCGCAGCGCGTAGTAGGCCGACATCGCTACGCCGGAGATGGCGACGAAGGCGAAGACGATCTTCGCCTGGAAGAGGCCGTTGAGGATGTAGAACTCGCCGACGAAGTTGGCCGAGCCGGGCATCGCCAGGGTCGCCAGGGTGACGATCAGGAAGAGCGCCGCGAGCACCGGCGCGCGCATCGCCATCCCGCCCATCTCGCGCAGGTCCTCGCTGCCGCTGCGCTCGGCGAGGATCGCGACGATGATGAACAGCGGCGCGACGACGAGGCCGTGGTTGACCATCTGCAGGATCGCCCCGTCGGCCCCGTCGGCGCGCAGGGCGAAGATCCCGGCGGTGATGAAGCCGAGCTGGGCGACCGAGGAGTAGCCGGCGATCAGGCGCACGTTGGTCTGGGTGAAGGCCATCACCGAGCCGTAGAGGATCGAGGCCAGCGCGATCACCAGGACGACCTCCTGGAACTCGACCGTGGCGTCGGGGAAGAGCGGCAGCACGACCCGCAGGAAGCCGTAGGCGCCGACCTTGGCGAGCACGCCGGAGAAGACCGCCAGCACCGGCAGCGGCGCCGCCCGGTAGGCGTCGGGCATCCAGCCGTGCAGGAGGAAGGCCGGCATCTTGACCAGGAAGGCGGCGGCGAAGAACCAGAAGATCCAGCGCTGGCTGCCCTCGCCGATCGGGTCCTGCGCCAGGTCGGCGATCGAGAAGGTGATCTGGCCGCCGTCGGCGGCGATGATCGCGGTGGCGATCGCCGCGACCAGCATCAGCAGCGAGCCGATCAGGGTGTAGACGATCATCTTCAGCGTCGCCGCCGAGGCGGTCGGGCCGCCCTCGCGGTCGCTCCCCCAGGCGCCGAAGAGGAAGTAGAACGGGACCAGCATCAGGTCGAAGAAGAGGACGAAGAGCAGCAGGTCCTGGGCGAGGAAGGCGCCCAGGGTCGCGGTCTCGGCGAGCAGCATCATCAGGAAGAAGAGGTGGGGCCGCTCCTGCTCGCGGAAGGCGGCGAAGGCGGTGCCGCCGAGCCAGAGCACCGCGGTCAGCAGCACCAGGAAGACGTTGAGCCCGTCGATGCCGAGGCTGTAGTCGACGCCGAGGCCGGAGATCCAGGTGACGTCGACGGTGTCCTGCAGCCCCGACGCGCCGGAGTCGAAGCCCGCCAGCAGGGCGATCGCGAGCGCCAGCGTCACGACCGTGCCCAGCGTCGCCCACCAGCCGGCCAGCCGCTTCGGCAGGAAGAGCCCGACGAAGCCGAAGGTCAGCGGGGTCCAGAGCAGCGAGTTGATCATGAGCTCGAGAGCAGGAAGTAGAGGGCGAGCCCGGCGAAGCCGGCGATCAGGAGCAGCGCGTAGCTGCGCACGAAGCCGCTCTGCACGACGCGGACGACGCCGCCGGCGCCGCGCACCGTCTCCGCGGTGCCGGTGACGAGGCCGTCGACGACGAAGCGCTCGAAGACGCGGTTGGCGAAGCGGCCGATCGCCAGCGCCGGGCGCACGACGAGGAAGTCGATCGCCTCGTCGAAGTACCACTTGTTGACGAAGAGCGTGTAGAGCGGGCGGAGGCGCTGGCGGAAGGCCGCCGGCAGCGCCGGCCGCTGCGCCGTAGAGCAGCAGGCGATGGCGATGCCGAGGAGCGAGATCACGCCGCCGATCGCCAGGCCGCGCCACTCGGCGCCGACCGAGGGGTGGATCTCGGCCAGCGGCGAGTCGTGGAAGACCGGCTCGAGGAAGCCGCCGAGGACGTCGTCGACGCCGGGGATCTGGACCAGGCCGCCGACCAGGGCGAGCGAAGCCGAGCACGCCCATCGCCACCTTCATCGGCCAGGACTGCTCGGCGATGTGGTGCTCGGACGCCGGGGAAGCCGACGTCGGTGTCCTCGACCTCGCCGGTGGCCGGGTTGTCGCGGCTCCCGTGGGACACGTGGCCGGTGTCGATCAGCTCCTGCGCCTCCTTGCAGGGCTGGCCCGGCAGGACGCGGAAGACCAGGCGGAAGGTGTAGACGCGCGGTGAGCAGGGCGCCGACGTAGCCGAGCACGGTGAAGATCAGAGTACATGCCGCCGCGCGCCTCGGCGTAGGCGAGGATCTCGTCCTTGGAGAAGAAGCCCGAGGTGCCCGGGAAGGCGGCCAGCGCCAGGCCGCCGCAGAGCATCATCGAGGTGAACCGCATCGCCTTGCCGAAGCCGCTCATCCGGTCGATGTTCTGGCGGTTCGCCATCGCGGCGATGATCGAGCCGGCCGCCATGAACAGCAGCGCCTTGAAGAAGGCGTGGGTCATCAGGTGGAAGAGGCCGGCGCTGTAGGCGCCGATCGAGACGCCCATGATCATGTAGCCGATCTGGCTCATCGTCGAGTAGGCGATCGCCCGCTTCAGGTCGGTCATCACCAGCGCGATCGTGCCGGCGACCAGCAGCGTCGCCAGGCCGGCGAAGGCGGCGATGTCGGCGGCGGTCGGGGCGAGGTCGAAGAGGACGTGGGTGCGGGCGATCAGGTAGACGCCGGCGGTCACCATCGTCGCCGCGTGGATCAGCGAGGAGACCGGGGTCGGGCCCTCCATCGCGTCCGGCAGCCAGGTGTGGAGCGGCAGCTGCGCCGACTTGGCGAAGGCGCCGACCAGCAGCAGCAGGCAGATCGCGGTGATCGTCCACTCGTTGGTCGTGAAGACCTCCGGCGCTCGCTCGAAGACCGGTCCGTAGTCGAAGCTGCCGAGCTCGCGGAAGATCAGGAAGGCGGCGAGGACGAGGCCGATGTCGCCGACGACGTTGATCACGAAGGCCTTCATCCCGGCCCTGGTCGCGGTCGTGCGCCGGTACCAGAAGCTGATCAGCGCGTAGGAGGCGAAGCCGACGAAGGCCCAGCCGACGATCAGCAGGACGAAGTTGCCGGCGAGGACCAGCAGCAGCATCGAGAAGACGAAGAAGTTGAGGTAGCTGAAGAAGCGGTGGTAGCCCTCGTCCGACTGCATGTAGCCGTAGGAGTAGAGGTGGATCAGGGTCGAGACGCCGGTGACGACGAGGACCATGAAGACCGAGAGCGGGTCGACGAAGATGCCGAGCTTGATGTCGAGGCCGCCGGCGCTGGCGTAGTCCCAGAGCGAGGAGGCGTGGTGGCGCGCCTCGGGGTCTTCGCCGAGCAGGCTGAGCAGGGCGCCGACGCCGCAGGCGAAGGCGAGCCCGATCGCGGCGGTGCCGATCGATGCCGGCGACGCGTCGCCGGCAGCGCCCGGAAGCCGAGCCCGATCGCGATCGAGCCGAGCAGCGGGAAGAGCAGGACCAGCCAGGCCCAGGCGGTGGCGCTCATCCGCGCAGCTCCCTCAGCTCATCGACGTCGAGCGGCAGCTTGCGGCGGAAGATCGCGACGATCAGGCCGAGGCCGATGACGACCTCGCAGGCGGCGACCACCATCACGACGATCGCGAAGACCTGCCCCTCCTGGTTGCCGACCATGCGGCTGAAGGCGACCAGGGCGAGGTTGCCGGCGTTCAGCATCAGCTCGAGGCAGAGCAGGATCACCATCGGGCTGCGCCTGATGCAGGATGCCGATCGCGCCGGCGGCGAAGAGCAGCGACGAGAGGACGATGTACCACTCGATGTTCACGCGGACTCCTCGCGCTTCGCGACCGGCGAGCACGACCGCCCCGACCGCGGCCAGCAGCAGCAGGATCGAGGAGGCCTCGAAGGGCAGCAGGAACTTCTCCAGGAGGAGCGTCCGATCGCGGCGGGGTCGCCGAAGCCGGCCTTGACGTCCGGCCCGTCGGTGCCCGAGGGCGAGCAGGGACGAGGCGAGGACGGCGATCGAGAGCTCGATGAAGAGCGCGATTCCCAGCAGCGGCGCGAGGAAGCGCTGGCCGGGGATCGGCTCCCAGGCCGACTCGCCGCCGCCGCCGACGTAGGCGACGACGAAGACGTAGAGGACCATCACCGCGCCGGCGTAGACGACGACCTGGGCGGCGGCGACGAAGGCCGAGCTGAGCAGCAGGAAGAGCACCGCCAGCGAGAAGAGGTGGACGATCAGCGCCAGCACGCTGTAGAAGGGGTTGCGCATGGCGATGACGCCGATCGCGCCGCCGAGCGCGCCGAGCGCGGCGACGAAGAACAGCACCGCTTCCACCTACTCGCCCTCCGCTTTTCAGCGGCGTCCGCTCGATCGGCTCGGCGAGCAGCATCTCCTTGGTGAAGATCAGGTCCTCGCGGTCGTAGTCGGCCATCTCGTAGTCGTGGCCCATCGTGATCGCGTCGAAGGGGCAGGCGATCTCGCAGTAGCCGCAGAAGATGCAGCGCGAGAGGTTGATCTCGTAGACGGCGGCGTAGCGCTCGCCGGCCGAGACCCGCTCGCCGGGGATGTTCTCGGCGGCGACGACGCGGATGCAGTCGGCCGGGCAGGCGGCGGCGCAGAGCGAGCAGCCGACGCACTTCTCCAGGCCGGTGTCCTCGAACTTGTGCAGTTTGTGGCGGCCGCGGAAGCGCGGGTAGACCGGCGTCTTCTCCTCCGGGTACTCGATCGTCAGCGGCCCCTCGATCAGCCGCGCCATCGTCGTCTTCAGCCCGCGCAGGGTCTCGCCGAAGGCGCGGTAGGCGCCGCCGACGCCGCCCGGCTCGGGCCCGCGCTGGACCTCGACCACGCTCGATCGACGTCGAGGTAGGAGGCAAGCGTCGGGTCGAGCTCACGTGACCACCACCAGCACCGCGGTGACGAGCACGTTGAGCGTCGCCAGCGGCAGCAGCACCTTCCAGCCGAGGCTCATCAGCTGGTCGTAGCGCAGCCGCGGCAGCGTCGCCCGCACCCAGATGAAGACCAGGACCAGGCCGAGCATCTTCGCCAGCATCCAGATCGGGTCGAGGAAGCTGGGCCCGGGCCCCATCCAGCCGCCGAGGAAGACCGCCGCGGCGATCCCGGAGACGACCAGGATCTCCATGTATTCGACCAGGAGGAAGCTGCCGAAGCGCATGCCGCCGTACTCGGTCATGAAGCCCTGGACCAGCTCGGCGTCGGCCTCGGGCATGTCGAACGGCGTGCGGTTGGTCTCGGCGAAGCCGGCCAGCATGAAGATCAGGAAGCCGACGAACTGGGGGACGATGAACCACATCTCGCCCTGGGCGTGGACGATGTCGACCAGCGAGAGCGAGCCGCCCATCATGATCGCGCCGAGCAGCGCCAGCCCCATCGAGACCTCGTAGGAGATCAGCTGGGCGGCGCCGCGCATCGCGCCGAGCAGGCTGTATTTGGAGCCCGAGGACCAGCCGCCCAGCAGCACGCCGTAGAAGGCGATCGAGCCGACGGCGAAGAAGTAGAGGATGCCGATCGGGACGTCGATCCCGTAGAGGCCGACGCCGTCCTGGACGTCGCCCCAGGGGATGATCGCCAGCGCGAGGACGCCGGAGAGGACCGGCAGCAGCGGCCCGAGGATGAACAGCGATTTGATCGCGTTCGCCGGCAGGAAGGCCTCCTTGCTGAGCAGCTTGCCGACGTCGGCAAGCGGCTGCAGGATGCCGAACGGCCCGACCCGGTTCGGCCCGTAGCGGTGCTGGAAGCGGCCGATCAGCTTGCGCTCCAGGACCGTCATCAGCGGCAAGATGCCGAAGATCACGGCGAAGATCACCAGCGACTTGACGACCATGACCCAGGTCGCTTCGACGTACTGGGTGTCGGCGATCGGCAGCATCAGCCGGCAGCCTTCTCGATCGTCACGCTGACCGGCGAGCCGTTGAGCAGGCCGTTGGCGTTGCCCTCGGAGGTGCCCTCGATCAGGAAGCAGACGCCCGGCTCGATCCGCTCCCTGATCCTCGCCTGCGCACGCACGGTCGTGCCGTTCTGCGAGACCTCCACCGCATCGCCACTGCTCAGACCCAATCGCTCGGCGTCGGACAACGAGAGCTCCACCCGCTGCTGCGGCTGCAGGAACTTCAGCGGCGGGTTCAGCTCGGTGATCGGGCCGGCCCACAGGTCGCGGTACGTGCCCAGCGTGAGGGCGCCGGGCACGGGGTCCCCAGGCCCGCTAGCGCGGGGAGTTCCTGGGGACCCCGCACCCGACGCCCCCTCGGTAGGCGCAGGGGGCGCGGGGGTCGGCTCGCCAGGGACTCCGCGCGAAGGCGCGCCTGGCGAGTCGACCCCCGTGGCCTCGGGCAGCTCCGAAGCGGCGTCGCGGTCCTGCCAGCGCACACCGCTACCCGCAATCTCCGAATCGTCGATGCCCGCGTAGAACGGGACCGCATCGGTTAGAGCTGCGAGAGCGGAAGGCTGCGAGGTGACCCCAGTGTCATGACCGAGCGCTAGGGAAAGCTCGGCTAGGACGCCCCAGTTGGGACGGATGTCGCCGGGGCGGGAAGCGCTGGGGCGGACTCGCTGGAGACGGCCGTCTGGATGGGTGACGGTGCCGTCTTTCTCGGCGTGCGTCTCCAGCGGGAAGACGACGTCGGCCATCGCGGTCGTGGCGTTCTCGAAGGTCGAGAAGCAAACGATGTGGTCCGCTGCCGCGAGGGCTCGCTGCCAGGCGGCGGTGTCCGGGAAGTCGCGCAGCGGGTCGACGCCGAAGAGCAAGAGGCTCTTGAGCTCCCCCGACTCGAGCGCCGCGCGGATCTCCTCGGTCGATCTCCCCATCTGTGATGCATCGGACCCCCATTTGGGGTTCGATGCATCACGGGTTAGGCCGGGGCCGGCGTCGGGGAGGCAGCCGGCCTCGCGCAGGCCGCGGGCGTTGGTCAGGTCGGGGATCTCGAGTAGGCCTGAGCCTTCCTCGCCGGCGAGGTCGAGGGCGGCGGCTACGTCTAGCAGGGCCGTGACGGCTTCCTCGCCCTCGCGGGCGATCCGCTCGCCCCAGAGGATCACGACGTGCTCCGCGTCTTTGAGAACGTCTGCCACGGAAGAGGCGCTGCCGCTCTCGCTGCCCGTGCGCAGGGAGGCAGAGAGCTCGGCGAGGAAGGCGGTGGCGCCGCCGGGTGCGTAGCGGACGACCGCCTCGGCGCCGCCGTCGAGCGTCGTCGGGCGCTCGGTGGCGATCGCCAGCTTGGCGCCGTTGCGGCGCATCGCCTTGCGGATGCGCAGGTCGAGGATCGGCGAGCTGTGCAGGGGGTCGGTGCCGATCACGAGAATCGCGTCGGCCTCGTCGATGTCGCGCACCCTGGCCGAGAGGTCGGGCTGGGCGAGGCGCAGCAGGGTGCTCCGCGAGGGGCCGCGCGAAGTTCGCGACTCGACGTGGGGCGAGCCGAGCGCCTCGCGGAGGATGCGCTGGACCAGGTAGCCCTCCTCGTTGGAGGCGTCGCCGACGATCGCCGCGACGCGCGCATCCGACATTGCCGCCCTCCAGTGTGGTCAATGTCGGATGCGTCGGACAGCGCCGCCGCTGCCTTGGCGATCGCCTCGTCCCACTCGACGGCGCCGCCGCGCAGCCGCGGCGCGCTCACCCGCTCCTCGGCGGCGAACATCTCGAAGCCGTAGCGGCCGCGGTCGCAGAGCCAGCCGTCGTCGACCTCGGGGTTGTCGCGGGTGATCACCCGCTTCACCTGCTCGTCGCGGACGGTGAAGCTGACGTTGCACTGGCTCGGGCAGAGGGTGCAGACCGAGCCCGGCCTGCTCGATGTCCCAGGGCCGGGCGCGGAAGCGGTAGGTGTAGCTGGTCAGCGCCCCGACCGGGCAGAGGTCGGTGATGTTGCCGTGGAAGGGGGCGACGTAGGGGCGGTCGTCGAAGGTGCCGACGAAGGTGCGGTCGCCGCGCTCCAGCAGCTGCAGCTGCTCGTCCTCGGAGACCTCCTGGCTGAAGCGCACGCAGCGGTAGCAGAGGATGCAGCGCTCGCGGTCGATCGCGACCAGCGGCGAGAGCTCGATCGGCTTCTGGAAGTGGCGCTTTTCGTCGATCACGCGGCTCTTGCCCGGGCCCCAGCCCTGCGTGATGTCCTGCAGCGGGCACTCGCCGCCTTTGTCGCAGACGGGGCAGTCGAGCGGGTGGTTGACGAGCAGGAACTCGACCACGGCGCTCTGCGCGTGCTTGACCTGGTCGGTGCGGGTGTGGACGACCATCCCGTCGCGGACCGGGGTCGAGCAGGAGGTCTGCAGTTTCGGGATCCCCTCGACCTCGACCAGGCACATGCGGCAGGCGCCGACCGGGTCGCCGAGTTTCGGTTCGTAACAGAAGACCGGGATCTCGACGTCGCCGCGCTTGCCGCCGCGTCGTGCAGCATCTCGCCCTCGGTCGCGGTCGACCTCGCGGCCGTCGATCGACGAGCGTCACCTCCTTGCCGCTCATGCCGACGCCCCCAGGGTCTCGGCGGGCCTGCACGACCGCGTCGGGTCGGACGGCGGCCTCGATCACCTGCCTCGAACTCCTCGCGGAACTTGTTCACCATCGCGCTCACCGGCATCGCCATCGAGTCGCCGAGCACGCAGAGGCAGTGGCCCATGATGTTCTCCTGGACCGAGCTGATGATGTCGAGGTCCATCGGCGTCGCCTCGCCGCGCACCACCCGCTCCAGCATCTTCACCGTCCAGTTGGTGCCCTCGCGGCAGGGGGTGCACTTGCCGCAGGACTCGTGGTGGTAGAAGCGCGCCGTGCGCAGCGCCATGTGCGGGATCGAGACGCTGTCGTCGGCGACGATGATCGAGCCGGAGCCGAGCATCGAGCCCGCCTCGGCCATCGCCTCGAAGGAGTAGGGGAGGTCCATTCCCTCCTCCGCGGTGAGCACCGGTGAGGAGGAGCCGCCGGGGTAGAAGGCCTTGATCTCATGCCCCTCCAGCGGGCCGCCGGCGAGGTCGTAGATCAGCTCGCGGGTCGGGATGCCCAGCTCGACCTCGTAGTTGCCCGGCCGGCGCACGCCGCCGGAGACCGAGACGACCTTGGTCCCCGGCGACTGCTCGGTGCCGAAGCCGTTGAACCACTCGGCCCCGTGGGCGACGATCCGCGGCACGTTGGAGAGCGTCTCGACGTTGTTGATCAGGGTCGGCCCGCCGTAGAGGCCCTGCACGGCCGGGAACGGCGGCTTCAGCCGCGGGTTGCCGCGCTTGCCCTCGAGCGCGTCGAGCAGCGCCGTCTCCTCGCCGCAGATGTAGGCGCCGGCGCCGCGGTGGACGACCAGCTCGAGGTCGCGGTGGCGTGCCGAGGATGTTCTTGCCGAGGTAGCCCGCCTCGTAGGCCTCGGCGACCGCGGCGTCGAGGATGTCGGCCTGCGAGTCGTACTCGCCGCGGATGAAGATGAAGGCGTGGCCGGCGTCGGCGGCGATCGCGGCGATCGCGATCCCCTCGATCAGCTGGTGCGGGTTGCGCTGCATCAGCTCGCGGTCCTTGAAGGCGCCCGGCTCGGACTCGTCGGCGTTGCAGCAGAGGTACTTGGCCATCTCGCCGCGCGGCAGGAAGGAGGCCTTTTTGCCCATCGAGAAGCCGGCGCCGCCGCGGCCGCGCAGGCCCGAGTCTTCGAGCTCCTTGAGGATCTCGTCGGCCTCCAGCTCGCGGTAGGCCTTCTCCAGGGTCGCGTAGCCGCCGTAGCCCTTGTAGCCGACGAGCGTGCGCAGCGCCGGGTCCTCGGCGTGCTCGAGCAGGACGCGGGTCTCAGGCATTCGCCGCCTCCCGCCCGTCCGCACCACGTCACCCGGCAGCGGTCGCTTCTCCAGCGCCTTCGCCGGCAGCACGTCCTCGCCGGCCAGCAGCTGCTCGATCGCCGTCGCCGCCTCGGCCGTCTCCAGCGGGCCGAAGTAGCGCTCGTCGATCGAGGCCATCGGCGCGATGTCGCAGGCGCCGAGGCACTCGAAGCCGGTGACGAAGAGGTCCTCCTCGCCGTCAGCTGCCGCGCGGAAGGCGTCGAGCAGCTCGTCGCCGCCGCGCATCCAGCAGCTGATGTTGGTGCAGACCGCGACCTGGTGGCTGCCGACCGGCTCGGTGTGCAGCAGGTCGTAGAAGGTGGCCACCGACTCGAGGTAGGCGGGCGTCACCCGCATCACCGCCGCGGCCTGGCGGATCCCCTCCGGCGTGCACCACCCGTAGAGCCGCTGCACCGCCCAGAGCGCCGGGATCGAGGCCGAGTGCCGGTCGGGGTAGCGGCCATCAGCGTCTCGATCTGCTCGCGCAGCTCGGGCGGGCAATCGACCTCGTGCAGCTCGGGGATCGCCTCGGGCGACGGTCGGGGACGCGTCCCTCGGTCACCGCGGGATCGACGGGAAGCTCGCTCACCGATCGACCCCCCCCAGGATCGGGTCGAGCATGCCGAGGCTGCAGATCATGTCGGCGACGTAGCTGTCGATCGACATGTCGCTGAAGGCCTGCAGGTTGACGAAGGAGGGGTCGCGGAAGTGGACCCGGGCCGGCTTCGAGGAGCCGTCGGCGAGGACGAAGCAGCCGAGCTCGCCGCGCGGCGACTCGATCGCGTAGTAGACCTCGCCCGCCTCGACCCGGTAGCCCTCGGTGACGAGCTTGAAGTGGTGGATCAGCGACTCCATCGAGGTCGAGAGCTCGGAGCGCGGCGGCAGCACGTACTTGCGGTCGTCGGCGATGAAGGGGCCCTCGGGCAGCGCGTCGAGCGCCTGCTCGACGATCCGCACCGACTCGACCATCTCCGCCACCCGCACCCGGTAGCGGTCGTAGTTGTCGCCGACCGTGCCGACCGGGATCTTGAAGTCCATCTCCGGGTAGGCGAGGTAGTCGAAGGCCTTGCGCAGGTCCCAGGGCTCGCCGGCGGCGCGCAGCAGCGGTCCGGTCACGCCCAGCTCCAGCAGCCGCTCGCGCGGCACGATCCCGATGCCCTTGGTCCGCGAGAGGAAGACCTCGTTGCGGTCGAGCAGCGCCTGGTACTGCTCCACCCGCACAGGCATCTCGGCGACGAACTCGCGCAGCTTCGCCTCGAAGCCGCGCGGGATGTCCTCGATCACGCCGCCGACCTGGAAGTAGCGAGTGTGCATCCGCTGCCCGGTCGCCATTTCGAAGAGGTCGAGGATCTTGTCGCGCTCGCGGAAGCAGTACCAGAGCATCGAGATCGCGCCGAGGTCGAGCGCCGTCGTCCCCAGCCAGACCAGGTGCGAGTGGATGCGGTTGAGCTCGAGGAAGATCATCCGCAGGTACTTGGCCCGCGGCGGGATCTCCAGTCCGACCAGGCGCTCGACCGCGCCGCAGAAGGCCTCCATCTGGAAGAAGTAGGAGACGTAGTCCATCCGCTCGACGAAGGGGATGACCTTCCAGTAGCTCTTGTCCTCACAGGACTTTTCGATCCCCGTGTGGACATAGCCGATCACCGGCCGCAGGTCGCGCACGACCTCGCCTTCGAGGTCGACGACGAGCCGCAACACCCCGTGCGTGGCCGGGTGGTGCGGCCCGATGTTGATCGTCATCACCTCGGTGTCGAGCTGCGCCTCAGCCATAGTTGCGCTCGTTGTAGGTGAAGGTCACCGGCTCGCCGCCGATCGGGAAGTCGCGGCGCTGGGGCCAGCCGACGTAGTCCTCGGGCAGCAGGATGCGGGTCAGGTCGGGATGCCCCTTGAAGAAGATCCCGAAGAAGTCGTACGTCTCCCGCTCCTGGAACTCGGCCGTCGGGAAAAGCTCCACGCAGGAGTCGATCTCGGGCAGCACGTCGGCGCCGGGATCGGCCAGCAGCGCCTTCACCCGCAAACGCTCGACCCGATCGCGGTTCAGCAGCTCGTAGTGGACCGCGAAGCGAGGCTCGGCCGGCAGGTAGTCGGCGGCGTGCAGGCTGGAGAGGAAGCGGTAGCCCTGGCCCGGCGCGTCGCGCAGCCAGGCGAGCACGGCGAGGATCTGGGCCGGATCGACGACCAGCGCGGGCTGGCCGCGGTCGAAGCTGGTGTCGAGCACGGCGCCGGGGTGGTCCTGTTCGATCTCGCCCCGGATCAGCTCCAGTCCGGGGGCGTCAGGCACGGATCAGCCCCCGCGCCTCCTCGTAGGCCTCGGCGGCCTCGGGGCTCGGTTCGCTGCGGGGGCCGCCGCGCGCCCACTCCTCGGTGCCGGCAGCGTTGTAGCGCTGGCGCCAGCCCTGGTCGGGGTTGCCCATGATCTTGCGCTGCAGTTTGGTGAAGCCGTAGAGCACCGCCTCGGGGCGCGGCGGGCAGCCGGGGATGTGGAGGTCGATCGGCATGAACTTGTCCGCCCCCTGGACCACGGCGTAGTTGGAGAACATGCCGCCGCTGGAGGAGCAGGCGCCCATCGAGATCGCCCATTTCGGCTCCAGCATCTGGTCGTAGAGACGGCGGACGACCGGCGCCATCTTGATCGAGACCCGGCCCGAGAGGATGATCATGTCCGCCTGGCGCGGCGAGGCCCGCAGCGCCTCGGCGCCGAAGCGGGCGATGTCGTAGCGGGCGGTGACCAGCGAGATCGGCGCCTCGATCGCGCAGCAGGCGAGGCCGAAGGTGAGCGGGAACATCGAGTTGGCCCGCGCCCAGCCGAGCAGCTTGTCGAAGTTGGTCATCACGACTTTTTCCTCGACGTAGCGCTCCAGCTCCTCGCCCTCGAGGTCGCCGCGCAGCATGTCGCGGGCGCGCAGCTGCTTGCCGCGCATCGTCTGTCGCTCTACCTCCAATCCAGCGCCCCTTTGCGCCAGACGTAGACGAAGGCGATGAGGAGGAGGACGACGAAGACGACCAGCTCGCCGAGGACGAAGAGACTGTCGGCGTCCTCGAGGATCACCCCGATCGGGTAGAGGAAGACGACCTCGATGTCGAAGAGGATGAAGAGCATCGCGATCAGGTAGAAGGTCACGCCGAAGCGCATCCCACCCGAGGGGCGGACCGGGATGCCGGACTCGTACGGCTCGCCCTGGCGGCGGCTCGCCGCGGTCGGCACCCGCGGCCGCTTCGGGCCGATCAGGTGGTTGAGCATGACGAAGGCGCTGCCGACGCCGAGGCCGAGCAGGGCGAAGACGAGTATCGGGAGGTAGCTCTTCAGCATTGGGGTGGATATGCGGCGGCCGTCCCGGCGGCGCTCCCCGCGCCGCGCCGTCGTCGCCTGCACTCGCTGTTATACACCCACCTTGTGACAACTTGCTACATAGTGATTTTCCGCATCAGCAAGCCGAATCCCGACCCCTTCAGGCGGATTTAGAGATGGTGGCGATCCACCTCGTCGTCGGCTGCGCGCTGATCGCGCTCAACCTGGCGGCCTTCGCCTTCGGCGGCGCCGCCTGGCTCCGCGACCGCTCCTCCGTCCCCTTCTGGTACCTGCTGCGGGCGGCGCAGGGGGCAGTCTTCCTGCAGGCACTGCTCGGCGGCCTCCTGCTCCTCACCGGCCACGAACCGGCGGACGAGATCCACTACCTCTACGGGGTCCTGCCCCTCGTCGTCTCCTTCCTCGCCGAGGGCGCCCGCGCCGGCGCCGCCCAGCGCGAGCTCGGCGACCTCGACTTCGAGTCGCTTCCGCAGGGCGAACAGCAGTCCCTGGCCCTCGCCATAGTCCGCCGCGAGATGGGGATCATGGCCGTCAGCTGCGGCGTGATCCTCTTCCTCGGCCTGCGCGCCGCCGGCACCAGCGGCGCGTTCTAACCGCAGCTCCAGTCGGTAAACGTATTTGTCCGGTCGGTAATGCCCTGTTTTGCAGGGAAAATCTGGCTGCCGCTTGACTTTCAGACAAGCATGTGTCTAAATGGCGCCAGTCTCCGTAAACATGGATGTCCACCCGGATGGCCAGGTCTGCGGAGGCGAGGGACTACAGGGAAACGAGCCGATCCCCGGCCAGGGGTCCGTCCGGAAGGCGGATAGCGGAAAAAGGGGAGCGGCGAAGGAGGAACGCAGTAGGTGAGTACGCCGCAAGCACCACTTTCTCTCGCAGCACCCGCCGAGGTCGACGCTCGCGCCGGCCTCACCGAGCAGTTCCCGTCAATCCGACCGGCGGGATCGCCGGCGGGCACTACAGGAGGAGAGAGATAACGATGCTCCAGCCACTACGCAACCGCTTCGGCATCCCGGGCGCGATCTCGGTGATCGCCCTGGTCTTCGCCATGCTCGGCGGCGCTTACGCCGCCAGCGACAACGGCGGCGGCAACGCCACCGCTTCGGCGAAAGCCAAAAAAGGCCCGAGAGGCCCGAAGGGCCCCAAGGGCGACACCGGCCCCGCGGGTCCGCAGGGCCCCGCCGGCGCCAAGGGCGACACCGGCGCCGCTGGCTCCAACGGCTCGAACGGAGCCGATGGCACGGACGGCACCGACGGCAAAAGCGTCGAAGCCGAAGCCGCAAGCGTCGGCGAATGCTCAGAAGGCGGCACCAGATTCAAAGTCGGCGGCGTGACCAAAGGCAAAGCCTGCAACGGCAAAAAAGGCGAAGACGGCGAAGACGGCTCGCCTTGGACCCTCGGCGGCACCCTGCCCTCCGGCGAGACGGAGACCGGCACGTGGGCGATCAACGGTGCGTCCAACACCTCGAACTACGAGCAGATCTCCTTCACCCTGCCGGTCGATCCAGCCGCCGGCGGGCCCGAACCGGTCGCGGTCACCGGCGAATCTGCGGAAGGCTGCCCCGGCCTGGACGAAAACGACGTTCCGCAGGCCGACCCGGGCTACCTCTGCGTCTACGGAGCGGCGCTGGTCGGGGGGCCAATGACCAAATTCTACGACCCAACGGTGAACTTCGTGTTCACGCCGGTGGAAGGCGCCGCCCCGACTGGGACCGTATTGGTGACTGGCTGCGAAGGCTTCTGCATCTCCGCCGGAACCTGGGCGGTGACCGCACAGTAAGCGGAATGTGCGACGACCGAGTGGGGAGGCTCGGTCGTCGCACCATGACGTTCGATTCACCCAAGGATTACTTCACTTAACCATCACCACAAGGAGACAGGTACTGTGAAAAAGGCCGCCGACATCGCAGCCGCAGAGCACACCTCCTCACGAGGCGCTCGCAGACTCGCGAGCCTGCTCGCGCTCGGCGCCCTGCTCGCGCTTGCCTTCGCGGCCGCCCCGGCCCAGGCGGTCGAGCAGCACATCCTCGATCCGGCGCTGACGCTGCGCGGCGATTGCGCCACCAACGCTCTCGACGAAATCCCCGACCCCGGCCTTTGCCCAGGCGTCGCCGGCGTCGATCACCCGCCGAAAGCCTTCGAGCGCCCCTGCGGGGTAACGACGGACCGCCACGGCTACATCTACGTCGCCAGCCCCGACTTCGGCCTCACCGGCAACGGGACCGAAGGGCGGATCGACATCTTCGACCCGGAGGGCAAATACATCACCGAGATCGAGAACGAAAATAACCCCTGCGGCCTCGCGGTCGATTCCGAAGGCAACCTCTATGTCAACCAGCTCAAAGGCTTCGGTGTCGCCGTCTACGAACCCGACTCCTTCCCGCCGACGCCGACGACCGATTTCGGCTCGGCGACTCTCGTCTATGACGGCAGCGGACAGTGCGCTGCTGCGTCAGGATTGGGGGTCGACCCATCCAACGATCATCTCTACACCTCACGGGGCTGTCACAGTGTCACTGAGTACGGCTCCGCCGTGGAAGGATGGCCGCTGCTGAATGCAGACATCGGCGGCAAATTTGCTGGAGTCTATTTCGGAGGCGTCGACGTCTACGGCAAAACCCACGACGTCTACGTCAGCGGTGTGAAACCCAACCTAGCGAATGGGGGCGGGGGACCAGAGCACCAAAGAATCTTCATCTTCGATGGCATCGACGGCCACAAGAAGTGCGAGATCGACGGTACCGAAACGCCAGCCGGGAGCTTCAGCTTCACCTTCGCCAAAGGAGGCGTCACGGTCGACCAGTCGAACGGCGACGTCTATGTCGCCGACGCCGAGAAAAACAACGTCGCTGTGCAGTTCGACGCCGAGTGCAACTTCATCGCCGAGCTGCCAAAACCGCCCAAACTGGAACACGTCGATCCCTATCCCGCGATCGCCATCGACACGCCGATGCTCGCGGGCGAAGCTGGCTATGAGAGCCCCAACGAAGGCCACCTCTTCGTCACCTCGGGGCTGACCGCGGCGAAAAGCCGCCTCTGGTCCTTCGCCCCGGTGGAGCCGCCCAAAGCCCCCGAGATCGAGGGGCAGACGGTCTTCGGCATTACCGAGACCGAAGCGATCCTGGCGGCGAGCGTCAACCCGAACGGGATCGCGACGAGCTACCGCTTCGAGTACGTAACCCAAGCCGAGTTCGAAGCGAGCGGCTACGCGGGCGCGATCAGCACCCCGGCCCCAGACGGGAACGCGGGGGCGGGCATCGCGCCCAAAGCGCTCTCTGCGGCGGTATCCGGGCTCGCCCCCGATACGGCCTACCGCTTCCGCCTGGTCGCCGCCAACCACTGCCTCGAAGCAGAACCCGAAGCGCTGTGCACGACCCTGGGCGAGGGCAAACCGGGCGAAGAAGGCGAGGACGTCGCCTTCTCGACCTACCTGCCCGAAGCGGGGCCGGCCGCGGGGCGGGCCTATGAGCTGGTCACCCCGCCCGACACGAATGGGCGCCTGCCGAACCTGGGCGAACTCGCGCACGCCAGCCCCAGCAACTTCGACACGGCGCTGATCACCGCCGACGGGCAGAGCGTCCTCTTCGGGGTCCAGGGCGGCTCGCTGCCGGGCATCGGCGGCGGTGGCGTCAACGACACCTACCTGGCCGAGCGCGGCTCGGGCGGCTGGCAGAGCCGCTTCAACGGCCTGAGCGCCGCCGAGGCGGAACTTCCTCGCTCGGGCGGGGTCTCCTCCGATCATCGCTACGCCTTCTGGCGCGCCGCCACCGCCCGCGGCAGCCTCGCCGTGGGCAACTACCTGCGCGACCCCGGCGGCGACGTGGAGCCGATCGGAATCGGCAGCCTGGGCGAGGTTCTGGATGCATCGGGTCACTGGATAGCTCCCGACGGCGAGCATGTCGTCTTCTCCTCTTTCCATCGCCTGGAGGAAGCGGCGCCGTCCGAGGGAGTCGCGGCGGTCTATGAGCGCAGCGCCGACGGGTCGACCGAGGTCGTCTCGCTGCTGCCCGGAGGCGCGACCCCGGCGGGCAGCGCCGCCTACCAGGGCATCTCGCGCGACGGCAGCACGATCGCCTTCAGGATCGACTCGACCCTCTACCTTCGCCAGAGCGGCGAGACGCACGAAGTCGCCGTCGGCAACCCGGTCCTCGGCGGCATCTCCAACGACGGGGAGCGGCTGGTCTACCTGCAGGACGACGGCGCGCCAGACAACAACGACGCGCCGCGACGTGGGGAGATCTTCCTCTATGACGATGCCAGCGAAACGAGCACCCAGATCGGCTCGGGCAACGAATCGGCGATCGTCAACGTCTCCCCCGACGGCTCCCACGTCTACTTCCTCTCGCCCAAACAGCTGGACGGGATCAAAGGCGAGGCGGGCAAACAGAACCTCTACCTCTGGGATGTCGGATCCGAAGCGGTGCGCTTCATCGCCACCGTGACCGAGCGCGACGCGATCGGGGAACCGGCGAAAGGCATCAGCACGACGATGACCAACGGGCTCGGCCTCTGGGTGAATGCGGCGGTGAATCCAAATAGAAGCGAGTTCAACGGCCCCGGCGCCGCCCCCTCGCGCAGCAGCGAGGACGGCTCGGTGCTGATCTTCGAGTCGCGCGCCGACCTCACCGGCTATGACAGCGGCGAGAGGGCGGAGGTCTACCGCTTCGACGCAAACGCCAAACCCGGCAGCGAGCTCGCCTGCCTCTCCTGCGTGCCGACCGGCCTGGCGCCGCAATCCGACGCGCTCCTGCAATTCCCCTTCGGCGGCGAGACCACCTTCTTCCCGCCGACCAACCTATTGGCCGAACTGGTCAACCTCACCGAGGACGGCAAGCGCGCCGTCTTCCAGAGCGCCGATCGGTTGGTGGTCGGCGACATCGACGGCAAGATCGACGTCTATGAGTGGCTGGCGCAGGGAACCGGCGGCTGCAAACGGGCAGAGGGCTGCGTGCACCTGATCTCCTTCGGGCGCAGCGCCGACGACGATTACCTCTACGCGATGACCCCAGACGCGAGCACGGTCGTCTTCGAGAGCGGCGACCTGCTCGTGCCCGAGGACCTGGACACGACCCCCTCGCTCTACGCGGCGAGGATCGGCGGCGGCTACCCGAGCGCCCCGCCGCCCTCGGGCGAGTGCCTGGGAGAAGCCTGCCAGCCTTCCGTCGTCGCCCCGGGCGACCCCGACTCGGTAATCGAAGACGAAGGCAACCCGCCGCCGAGCGGCAAGTCGCGCTGCCCCAAGGGCAAGCGCAAGGTGCGCAGGGCGGGCAAGACCCGCTGCGTCAAGCGAAACGTCAAGCGCAGCCACAAAAAGCACAAGCGAACCGACGCCGACAGGAGGGCCCAACGATGAAGCGCCTCGCCGTGGCCCTCGCCGCCACTCTCGCCACCGCAGCGCTGGCCGCAAGCGCCCAGGCCGACCCGAGCGAATACGGGATCAAAGTCGCGGACGCCTCGGTCAGCACCACCCAGGCCGCGGGCCACCCCGACTTCAACACCTTCCTCGAACTGAAGACCGAAGGCGAAGCGGGGGTAAACCTGCCCTCGACCACCGAGAAGACCACCTTCGAGCTGCCGGCGGGTCTGCTCGGCAACCCGACCGCGATACCGACCTGCAGCGCCGCGGACTTCATCAACACCGACGTCGAAGACCCCTCCAGCGAAGGCGGCTGCCCGGTCAACACCCAGGTCGGCGTGACCGACATCAGGGTCTTCAAGAACGGCTCTTCCCTGCCGATCACCGAGCCGGTCTTCAACATCGAGCCCGGCTACGGCGAACCGGCCCGCTTCGGCTTTCTCGCCCAGATCTTCCCGATCTTCATCGAGGTGGAGCTGCGCCACGGCCCCGGCGATGACTACGGCGTCACCGCCACCGCCGAGGGCCTCAGCTCCTACGTGCCGCTGCTCTCGGCCGACACGACCTTCTGGGGGGTGCCGGCCGACGAAAGCCACGACGACCAGCGAATGACCGCCTATGAGGCCCTCCACAACGAAGGCAAACCCGACACCCCGACCGGCAAACGCTCCTCGAGCGTCGTCCCCACCCCGCTGATGCTGAACCCGGTGCGCTGCGGGGAGCCGCTGGGGGTGACGATGGGCGCCGTCCCCTACCTCTTGCCCCAGATGCACCCGAAGCTGTTCGCCCCGATGGCGTCCGGCACGGGCTGTGAGCTGCTCGAGTTCGAGCCCGAGATCGAGGTCGCCCCGACCACCACTCAGGCGGAGTCCTCGGCGGGACTCGACGTGAACCTGACCTTCCCCACCAAAGGCCTCGAACACCCCAACCTGCTCGGCGAGGATCAGCAGAAGAGAGCCGAAGTGATCCTGCCCGAGGGAGTGACGGTCAACCCCTCCCAGGCCGAGGGCCTGGGGGTCTGCTCGCCCGCCGACTTCGCCAGGGAGACCGCCTTCTCGGGCCCCAACGAGGGCTGCCCGGAGACCTCCAAGATCGGCAACGTGAGCGCCGACAGCCCGCTCGTCAAGGAGAGCGCCGAAGGCTCCCTCTACATCGCCAAGCCCAAGGAGAACCCCTTCGGCAGCCTGATCGCCCTCTACATGGTCTTGAAGATCCCCGAGCGGGGAGTGATCGTGAAGCTCGCCGGCAAGGTCTCGCCCGACCCCGAGACCGGCCAGCTCGTCACCGTCTTCGATGACATCCCCCAGCTGCCGGTGAAGAGCTTTCACCTGCACTTCCGCGAAGGGGCAAGAGCGCCGCTGGTGACCCCGCCGCGCTGCGGCACCTATGAGACGGTGGCCCGCTTCACCCCCTGGTCCAATCCCAAAAAGGTGACGACCACGACCTCGACCTTCGAGGTCTCCTCGGGCCCAGACCACGGCCCCTGCCCCAAGGGCACCCCGCCCTTCGGCCCCGGCTTTACCGCGAAGACGCTGAAGCTGAACGCCGGCCAGCACTCCCCCTTCTATATGCGTCTGACCAGAAAAGACGGGGACCAGGACCTGACCAAGTTCTCCTCGACCCTGCCGCCCGGCATGCTCGCCAAGCTCGCCGGAGTCGCCAAATGCCCAGACGCATCGATCGAGGTGGCCAAGGCGAAGACCGGCAAGGCCGAGCAGGCGAGCCCCTCTTGCCCGGCCTCTTCGGAGATCGGCAACGTCCTGGCCGGCGCCGGAGTCGGCTCGGTCCTCACCTACGCAAAGGGCAAGATCTACCTGGCCGGCCCCTACAAGGGAGCACCGCTATCGGTGGCGGCGATCGTCCCCGCGGTGGCCGGTCCCTTCGACGTCGGCACCGTCGTCACCAGGCAGTCGTTGCAGATCCACCCGCGCACCGGCCTCGTCACCGCCGACGGCGAGCACTCCGACCCGATCCCCCACATCCTCGCCGGCATCCCGCTGAAGGTCAGGGACGTGCGCGTCTACATCGACAGGCCGGACTTCACCTTGAACCCGACCTCCTGCGATCCCTTCCAGACGACCGCGGAGCTGTGGGGTGGGGGCAACGACGTCTTCTCCTCTGCCGACGACTCGCCGATCTCCCTTGCGGATCGCTTCCAGGTCGCCAACTGCTCCCTGCTCGGCTTCAAACCGAAGCTCGCGATGAAGCTGAAGGGCGGCACCAAGCGAGGCAGCCACCCGGCTCTATCGGGGACCTTCAGGCCAAGAGCAGGAGACGCGAACCTCGAGGGACTGGTCCTGCGACTGCCGAGATCGGCATTCCTCGACCAGGGACACATCAGGACGATCTGCACCCGAGTGCAGTTCGCAGCCAAGAGCTGCCCCCAAGGAGCGATCTACGGCAAGGCGACCGCTTGGAGCCCATTGCTGGATGAGCCGCTCTCAGGACCCGTCTACCTACGCTCCTCGAGCCACAACCTGCCCGACTTCGTCGCCGACCTGCACGGCATCGTCGACGTCGAAGCAGTTGCCAGGATCGACTCCAAGGCAGGAGGCATCAGAGCGACCTTCACCGACGTTCCCGACGCACCCCTCTCCAAAGTCGTCGTCCAGATGCAGGGCGCCAAGAAGGGATTGATCGTCAACTCGACCGATCTGTGCAAAGGCAAGCACCGCGCCAACGCCGCCTTCAGCGCCCACAACGGCAAGCGACTCAATGCCAAGCCGCTGGTGCAGGCCAGCTGCGGGGGTGCCAAGCGCGGGCGGTAGTTGCGGACGTAGTGGCACCACATCTGAGAGGCCGGGGCGTATGGGCGAGGGGATGCAGCGTGCAGATGAGTCGCCGGACCTCTTCGAGGCGGCCTTCATCCGTCTCCAGATCGCCTTCGAGCGGACCTGCGTCATGGTGACGGCCGGGATGGGTGGGGGCGAGTGGTCCGTGCGAGCCGCCGCGGCGATTCGGGCCGCCTTCGAGCTGGCGGCAGCCGATCCAGCCGCCGCCAACGCCCTCACCAACGAAGCGCTCGCCAGCGGGCGCGACGGCATCGCCGACTACCACCGCTTGCTCGGCTATCTGGCCGAGTGCCTCCGGTCGGGGCGCGACGAGCGCTTGCAGGGCGGGGATCTGCCCGAGATCACCGAGCGGGCCCTGGCAGGCGGGCTGGCGTCGCTGGTCGCCCAGCGGGTCGACCAGGGCCGCGAGGGCGAGCTGCCCGCCGTCGCGGGGGAAGCGATCCAGTTCGTGCTCACGCCGTATGTAGGGGTCGAGGAGGCGATGCGGGTTGCCGGCATGAGCCTGGACTAGGCTTCGCCCATGGACCGGAGCCCGAGCGAAGACGAGGCCGCCGCGATCGCCGTGGCGGTCGCGCGCTTCCAGGCCGAGACGGCTCCGGCCGAGACGGCGCTCGGGGAGGCGGTCGGCCCGTGGCAGCGGGCCGCGCTGGCCGAGGGGGTCGGCGCGAAGGGCACCGTCCAGAAGCATCTAGAAGGAGGGTTCGAATGGCTGTCGTGAAGATCATCGAGCTGGTCGGCAGCTCGAAGACGTCGACCGACGACGCGGCGAAACAGGCGCTTGCCCAAGCGCAGGGCACGCTTCGCAACGTGCGCGCCGTCGACATCGTCTCGACCGGGATCCGGGGAGAGAACCTGGACGAGTACCGCGCCCATGTGCGGGTCGCCTTCCTGGTCGAGGGGACCGAGGTGGACTAGATGAGCGAGGGCGAGACCAAGGAGGTCTCCCGCGAGGAGGCCCAGAAGCTGGTCGAGGAAGGCGCGCAGCTGGTCGACGTGCGCGCCGGGCATGAGTGGGAGGCCGGCCGCATCGCCGGCGCGACCCACCTGCCGCTGGCCGAGCTGGCGGAGCGGACGGGGGAGATCGACAGGGATCGCCCCGTCGTCCTCTACTGCCGCGGCGGCAACCGCTCGACCATGGCGACCGACGCGCTGGCCGAAGCGGGCTTCGACGCGACGAAGCTGAGCGAGGGGATCGTCGGCTGGTCCGAGGCGAGCCTGCCGCTCGAGCCCGAGGGCGGCTACGTGGCCGAGTCCGGCGAGGCCGCCGCGATCCTCCAGGCGCGCAATAAGTCTGCCCAGAGCTAAGCCGCCCCGATCTCGTTGCAGAAGATTTTCAATGTGCGCGCCACGCGTGACAGCGAAGCTTTTAGGGTGCAATCATGGAGGCGATGAGAGAGAGTTGGACCGACGCGCGGCTGGACGACTTCGCGGCGCATACCGACAAGCGCTTCGACGCGGTCGATGCTGAGCTGAAGGCGCTGAGCGCTCGTTTCGACGCTTTAAATCGTACGCTGCTGCAGGTCGGCGGTGGGGTGATCGTCGCGCTCATCGGCCTGATCGCCACGCAGCTCTGAGCTAAATACCCTAATCCCGGTCCGGTTTTGCTATTTTCCCTGGCCGTGGAGGTAGTCGTCGACCAAGACAAGAAGCAGCGCGGCAAGGGCCGCACGGGCACGCTCGAGAACCCGGAGACCTACGAGAACGTCCCCGGGAACGTGATCCCGATCATCGAGCGCGAGTTCGACGACTTCGACAACGAAGCCGAGGATTTCCTCGCCGGCAAGATGGCGGAAGACCAGTTCATCGGCTTCCGCCTCAAACAGGGCGTCTACGGCCAGCGCCAGCCCGACGTGCAGATGGTCCGCGTCAAGCTCCCCTTCGGCGGGGTCACGCCGGAGCAGATGGAGGCCTTCGCAACCGTGATCGAGAAATGGGCGCCGCTCGACAAGGGTCACATCACGACCCGCCAGAACATCCAGATCCACCATGTGCCGCTGCGCGACATGGAGGCGCTGATCCGCGAGATCTCCGCCGTCGGCCTCTCCTCGCGCGAGGGCTGCGGCAACACGGTGCGCAACGTCACCGGCGACCCCTGGGCCGGTGTCGCCGCCGACGAGGTCTTCGACCCGACCCCCTACGCCGGCGCCTACGTCCGCTACTTCGTCCGCCACCCGACGACGCAGCTGATGCCGCGCAAGATCAAGACCGCCTTCACCGGCTCCGACGAGGACCGGGCGATCACCGGCATCCACGACATCGCCTTCCTCAGCCGCGAACGCGACGGGGTCAAGGGCTTCGAGGTTCGGGTCGGCGGCGGCACCTCGATCATGGCCCGCGTCGCCCCGACCCTCTACGAGTTCGTCGAGGCCGACAACGGCGACTACCTCAAGGTCTCCGAGGCGGTGCTGCGGATCTTCGATCGCCAGGAGTGGCTGCGGGTCAACCGCGCCCGCGCCCGAATCAAGGTCTTGATCGACAAGATCGGCATCGACGCCTTCCGCGAGCAGGTCGAGGAGGAGCTGCAGGGCGAGTGGGTCGCCGAGCGCGACTTCGACGCGGAGCTGGTCGAGCGCCTGCGCTTCGACGACGAGGAGGAGGAGAAGGCCCCCGAGGCTCCGCCCACCCCTGCCTCGCCCAACGGCGACCGCTCCGAGTTCGACCGCTTCCTACAGGGCAACGTGCAGCCGCAGCGCCAGGACGGCTTCGTCGCGGTCGAGGTCAAGATCGAGCGCGGAGACCTCACGCCGGAGCAGTTCCGCGGCCTGGCCGCGATCATGCGCGAGTTCACCGGCGGCTACGCGCGCAGCACCGTGCAGCAGAACTTGGTTCTGCGCTGGGTGCGCGACGAGGCGCTGTACACGGTCTGGGAGCAGCTGAAGGCGCTCGGCCTGGCCGAGCCCGGCGCGCGCGAGATCACCGACGTGGTCAGCTGCCCCGGAACCGACAGCTGCAAACTCGGCATCACCAGCTCGATGGGGCTCAACCGGGCGATCAAGCAGCGGGTCGAGGAGATGGAGATCTCCGACGAGCTGACCCGCAAGATCCACATCAAGATGAGCGGCTGCCCCAACGGCTGCAGCCAGCACCACATCGCCAACATTGGCTTCTACGGCGCCTCGCTGAAAGTGGGCGGACGCCAGATGCCCGCCTACATCCCCCACATCGCCGGCAACTACGAGGGCGGCGAGGTGATCTTCGGCACGCGGCTGAAATCTCGCCTGCCGGCCAAGCGCGTCCCCGAGGCGGTCGAGCGCTGGATCCGACTGTATGAGGCCGAGCGCGCCGAGGGCGAGGAGTTCAACGCCTTCGCCGAGCGCGCCGGCGCGCCGCGCTTCGAAGAGGAGATCAAGGACCTGACGCTGCCGGCTGAGTTCAGCCTCGAGACGATGCAGCAGTTCATCGACTGGAACCGCTCCAGCCCCTACAAAGTGGAGCGGGGCGAGGGCGAGTGCGCGATATGAACCCCGTCGCAGCCACCACGATCCCGGAGATCGACGCCGAGGAGGTCGCGGCGCGGCTCGAGGAGCACAGTGCCGCCGAGGCGATCGAGTGGATGTTCGAGACCTTCGGCGAGAGCCACTACATCGCCTGCTCGTTCCAGAAAACGAGCTCGGTGACCGCGCACCTGGCCAGCCAGATCAACTCCGATGCGCGCTTCTTCTACCTCGACACCGACGTCCTCTTCCCAGAGACTTATAAGACGCGCGACGAGCTCGCCGAGCACCTCGGGGTCGAGTTCGACCGCTTCCACAACCTGACGCTGGCCGAGCAGGCAGAGAAGTACGGCGACGAGCTCTGGAAGAGCGATCCCGACTCCTGCTGCGGCTTGCGCAAGGTCGAGCCGATGCGGCGCGCCCTCTCTTCCGTAGACTGCTGGCTCGCCGGCGTCCGCCGCGAGGACTCCACGAGTCGCGCCAAGACCCCCAAGTTCGCCTGGGACAAGCGATTCGACCTATGGAAGCTGAACCCGATCGCGGACTGGACCGAGCGCGACGTCTGGAACTACATCCGTGAGCACCACCTCCCGTACAACCCGCTGCACGATCAGGGCTATCCCTCGATCGGCTGCACCCACTGCACCAAGCCGGTCGGCCCTGGCGGCTCGCCGCGCGCCGGTCGCTGGGCGGGCCTCGAGAAGACCGAGTGCGGGATCAACTAGCGGCGCCCGCCGTCCCTGAACAGCCCCTTCCCCGAACGATTGGTGAGACCCCTGCATGAGCGAGACGATGACTGAGCTTTCCCTGACCCTTGACGAGCGCCATACGGCGGACTTCGAGATGATCGGCAACGGCGGCTTTGCGCCGCTGACCGGCTTCCAGGGCTCCGCCGACTGGGAGCGCGTCTGCGCCGAGATGCGCACCGCCGACGGCGATTACTGGCCGATCCCGATCACCCTGGCGACCGACCTCGAGTGCGAGGTCGGCGACACGGTGGCGCTCTCCAGCGACGAAGGCAAGCCGCTGGGCCGGATCAAGGTCGAGGAGATCTGGGAGCGCGACGCGAAGAGCGAGGCGGAGCGGGTCTACGGCACGACCGACGAGGCCCATCCCGGGGTCGCCGCGATCTACGAGGAGGGCAGCCGCTGCATCGCCGGGCCGATCGAGGTCGACGCGCTGCCCGACCACGACGAGGCCTTCATGACCCGCTACAAGACGCCGGCCGAGCACAAGGCCGACTTCGAGGCGCGCGGCTGGAAGAAGATCGTCGCCTTCCAGACCCGCAACCCGATCCACCGCGCCCACGAGTACCTGACCAAGGCGGCGCTGGAGACCTGCGACGGGCTCTTCATCCACCCGCTGATCGGCAAGACCAAGGCCGGCGACATCCCCGCCGACGTGCGCATGCGCTGCTACGAGGTGCTGATGGAGAAGTACTACCCACAGGACCGCGTGGTGCTGGGCGTGAAGCCGGCGAAGATGCACTACGCCGGCCCGCGCGAGGCGGTCCTGCACGCGATCGTCCGCCGCAACTACGGCGCCACCCACTTCATCGTCGGCCGCGACCACGCCGGCGCCGGCGACTACTACGGCACCTACGACGCGCAGAAGATCTTCGACGAGATCGACATCGACGAGCTCGGGATCGAGCCGCTGATGTTCGAGCACACCTTCTGGTGCAACGACTGCGAGGGTCTCGCCTCCGGCAAGACCTGTCCGCACGACAAAGAGGCGCACCTGTTCCTCTCCGGGACGAAGGTCCGCGAGATGCTCGGCAACGGCGAAAGGCCGCCGCACGAGTTCTCGCGCGACGAGGTGGCCGACATACTCATCGACGCTTACAAGGAGGACTGACGTACTGATGGCTGGCGAGCAAGGATTCACCCTCTGGTTCACCGGGCTCTCGGGTGCCGGTAAGACGACGATCTCCGGGATCCTGGAGACCCAGCTGCGCGAGCGCGGCTCGAAGCTGGAGATTCTCGACGGCGACGTCGTCCGCGAAAACCTCTCCAAAGGCCTCGGCTTCTCCAAAGAGGACCGCGACACCAACATCCGCCGGATCGCCTTCGTCGCCGACCTGCTCAGCCGCAACGGCGTGCCGGTGATCACCGCGGCGATCTCCCCCTACGCGGAGATCCGCGGCGAGGCGCGCGAGCTGATGGGCGAGCGCTTCATCGAGGTCTACGTCAAGGCCTCGGTGGACACCTGTGCCGAGCGCGACGTCAAGGGCCTCTACGCCAAAGCCTTCGCCGGCGAGATCAAGGAATTCACCGGCGTCTCCGACCCCTACGAGGTTCCCGAGAACCCCGACGTGGTCTGCGACACCGAAGGCGAAACGGCCGAGGAGTCGGCGCAGAAGCTGATCGATTACCTCGAGCAGCGGGACCTGATCCCGGCCTCACCAGTCGCTGCTTAGAGGGAGCGCGGGGTGTCCCTCGCTCCGACAAACGGCGGGCTAATTAGCCCGCCGTTTTGAGTATCCGTCGGCTCGAGAGACACCCCCCGCTCCTCGCTACCCTGCAAGGGATGAGGCGAGGACTTCAACTCGCGCTCCTCGCGGCGTGTTTGGTGCTTGCGTATCCCGGGAGCGCGGGAGCGTTCGGGCCGCTTTCGAGCTTCGGTTCGCCTGGCAGTGGGGCGGGGGAGTTGGACTCGCCGGGGCAGCTCGCGGTTGCGGGCAACGGGGACGTCTACGTTGCCGATGCGGGTAACGACCGGATCTCGGTGTTTGCCGGGGACGGGATCTTCCTGCGTTCCTTCGGAGAGGGGCAGATGCTCGAGCCCAAGGACGTGGCGTTCGGCGAAGGGGGCCGGGTCTATGTCGCCGACTTCGGCAACGATCGCATCGATGTCTTTTCGGCCAAAGGCGAATTCCTCTTCGACTTCGGCACCGGCGAACTGACCGATCCCATCGCAGTCGCTCTGGGTGGGCCGGAGGTCTTCGTCGCAGATTCAGGCAACCGCATCGCGGTCTTCGGCGACGGCGGAGAATTCCTCCATTCCCTCGCAATGCCTTCCCCTGCGAAAGACGTGATCGTCGGCACCGAAGGCAACCTCTACGCGATCGCCGAAGAAAAGGTGTTCGTTCTCACGTCGACCGGACTGCCTGTGCGCGACTTCGGCGACGAAGGGGCCGGGCAGCTGAACGCCCCGACCGCGCTCGCAACCGACGGCAACGGCGAGATCTTCGTCGTCGACCAGGACGAAGAAGCGGTCGAACGCTTCGACGAGGGCGGCGATTACCTGGGCGGATTTCCCGCCGGCCCCGAACCGGTTGGAGTCGCCACCGCCTGCGCCGGCAACGTGTTCGTGGTCGAGGCGGGATTGGCCCGCGTCGAGCGCTTCGGCGAGCCGGGGACGCTGGCGCCGCCGTGCGTGGAGGCTCCAGTCATCCCGACGCTTGTCCCACTCAGCGCTCCCAGCAGGCTCCGCTTCAACAGGCTGAAGCTGAACCGCCGCAACGGCTCGGCGGTCCTCTTCGTGCGCGTCTCGGGCCCGGGCCGGGTGATCCTCAAAGGGCGTGGGGTGCGGCGGCTGGCGCGCGGCGCCGCCCAGGCCAAGATCGTCCGCCTGCCGGTCAAGCCCAAGGTGCGGCTGAGGCTCTTCCTCAAGCAGCACGGCAAGGGCAGGATCAGGGTCGAGGTGACCTTCAAGCCGTTCGCGGGTGGCGAGCCGCGGACGCTCGAAAAAGCGATCGTGCTGCGGCGGAAGCGCTAGGGCTGCTGCACGATCACCGTGCGGCCGTCGCTGAGCTTGTAGACGGTCCCGATCGGTTGGCCGCGGCCCACGACGCGCTCTCCTGGCTTGAGCTGGACTTCCTTGATCCGCTGGTCTTTCTTCGCGACCACCGCGTCGGCTGGGCGCGTGGCCTCGGCCTTTGATTTCGCAGGTGAGGGCGTTGGTCAGGTCGAGGGACGAGAGGGCGGCCAGCAGGAAGGCGACCGAGAGGACTATGCCCAGGTCGAAGAGGTTGACCAGGCCGTCGAGCGGGTCGCCGGCGCGGTCGTCGCGGCTGCGGGCGCGGGCGGTGACCTTCACGGCGCGACCGCCCAGTGGCTGTGGTGGCCGACGGGAAGGCCGTTGCCCGAGCCGGCGGTGAGGATCGCCGCGACGTACTCGACGTCGGAGTAGTCCTGGGCGTAGAGGCGGTCGCGGACTAGCGAGATCGCGAAGGCGATCGCGCCGACCAGCAGCCCGACCACGGTGACGCCGAAGGCGACGCGGAGGTTCTCGGTCAGCGTCGCAACGTCGCCGTCGGCGAGGCCGGCAAGGGCGGGGGAGAGCGGGATCAGCGTCCCCATCAGGCCCAGAGCGGGTCCCATGCGGACGAGGATCCGGCTGCGCTCGAGCCGTCGCAGCGAGCGGTAGTCGTACTCGGCGAGCCGCTTGGCGATCCGCGCCTCCGCGTCGGGCCGGCCGACCTGTTCGAGCACGCCGGCCAGCGCCTCCTCCATCTGCCGGCTGCGGGCGATCGGCAGCAGCGCCACCAGTGCCTGATCGCGCTGGCCCGCGGCGAGCCTGCCCCGGCACTCGGCGACGCGCGTTCTCGAGCGCCCAGATGCTGCGCTCGCGCCGCCGTCGTAGCTCGACCAGCAGCGCCCCCGCTTCGACGACGACGATCGCCAGCGCCGCCAGGGCGAGGATCAGCACCGGGACGCGCAGCGCCTCCGAGACGTCGAAGAGGAGCTGCTCGACGCTCATCTCAGCCCCCCGCGCGGTTCCTCGGTCATGAACAGCCTGGCCAGAGAGCCGCGCGCCTCGGTCAGGGCGCCGAGGCCGAGCAGGCCGGCGGTGACCATCAGTCCCAGGGCGGCGCCGGGCAAGCCCGCGCCGCCGCCCTCCTCGCTGAGCCTGCCGGTGCGCGCGGCGGGGGCTGGCGGCGGGCTGGGCTGGGGTCACGGCGCGCTCGCTGCTGACCAGCTGGCCGCTCACCCTCTGGCCGTCCGGTGCCTCGCGGGGCTGCGGGCTCTCCTTGCTGGGCCTGGGCTCTGCGGGCGGCGCCGGTCGGGGCCCCACCGGTCGGCACCGGAGGAGCCGGCGTCGGCGTCACTCGTCGCGGCGCCGTGATCCGGTGCGTCGGCGTCCTCGTTTCGTGCCGCCCCCCTTGCGGTCCGGTCCGCGCGAGCGGCGGCCCGACCTGGACCGTCACCACCGCCGAGGCGCCGGCGTCGTCGCCAGGCGTCGTCATGCCGACGACGACGTCGTAGCTGCCCCGCTTGGCGAAGCGGTGGCGCACGCCGGCCCCGCTGGCCGAGTGGCCGTCGTCGAAGTACCAGGAGTAGGAGAGCCGCTCGCCGGCACCGGCGCGATCGACGACCGCGGTGAAGGTGACCGGCCGCCCCGGCCGCGTCCGCAGGGTCGAGGCTTGCGCCCTGACCCGTAACGGCGAGCCGTTGCGCAGGACCAGCGAGATCCCCTGCGGCGCCTCGAAGGAGTCGGTCGCGTTGAGGTCGCCGGGGCCGCTGCTGGGGCGCAGGAACCCGGTCCCGGCCGCGGTCGCGTAGACGACCGGTGGCCCGTCCGGGAAGGCGCCAGGGTCGAGCGCCTGGTGGCGGCTGAGCAGGACGGAGCCGCCGGCCGGGCGCTGCACCTCGAGATAGGAGAAGCCGTAGGGGTCGACGCCGGCCGCGTCGAGCATCGCCGCCAGCGAGAAGCCGGTGACGGTCGCGGCGCTCTCTCCCGCCGCCGAGCGCAGCGTGTAGGGGCGCTCGACGATGTCGCCGCCGCCGAGCGCTTCCAGCGACAGGGTCTGCTGCTCGCCACCGGCGGCGACGATCGTCACCTGGGCGTCGTCGGCGCGTGCCGTCCCCGTCCCCAGGGAGACGACCGACCAGGCGATCGCCATCGCCATCGGGAACGCACCTCTCATCAGAGGCCGGTCGAGTAGCTGACCGTGAAGCACCCGAACTCCGTCCCGGGCGCGTAGAAGCCGGCGAACACCGAGGAGGCGGTGCCGGAGGGGATCGCGCCGGGGACCCTCTCGTACGTATGGGTGCTCCCGCTCGCCGAGATCGCCGCGGCGCGGCTGAGGTCGAGGTTGACGAGCACCTGCCGCTCCGCCGCTCCGCCGGACTCGCCTATGGCGAAGATCGCTCGCGATTTGGCCGCCGGCGATCTCGATCTCGGGCTCGGCGGTGGTCAGGTCGATTTCGTGGCCGCTGTAGAGGAAGCGGACGGCGCCGCCGAAGTCGATCGCCGCTGTGTCGTCGGCCGGGATCGGCCGGGTTGGCGCCGGCGTCGTGCCAGCCCTCCGCGAAGGGGAAGTGGAAGGTCGTAGCTGAGCGCCGCCGAGGTGCCCGGCAGCAGCACCGGCGGGTCGGCGCTGGCGCCGCCCGAGATGCTGGTGCCCTCGCCGGTGCCGATGTAGCGGATGAAGGACTCGCGCACGTGCCAGTCGATCGTCGCGCTGGTGACGTCGACCGCGCTGGCGGGGCGGGTGGCGACCGGCAGGGGCTGTCTCCGGCGCGGGGCCGGCGCCGCTCGGCAGCGGGCAGCCGCTCGATGCCGCTTTCCCACCGCCGCTCCCGGTCGTGCCCGGCGTGGCCGCGCCGCCCCCGGTCAGCCCCGAGGCGCGGGCAGAGAGCGTCCCGAACAGCCCCGGCTCGACCCGGGCGCCGTCTTGGCTCTGCCCGCTGCCGCGGTGGCGCTGGGCTGCCGTGCCGAGCCGCTCGGCGATCGCCTCGGCCCCGGCGCGGGTCAGCCGCAGCCGCGAGCCTGTCAGCGCGACGCTGCCGGCGACCGGGTCGATGCTGCGGGACCTCCCGCCGAGCAGCTTGAAGACGTCGACGTCCCGCCCGCCCAGCTTGGCGCTCAGCCGCGAGCGCTTGCCGAGGACGAGGCGAAGCTTGGTCAGGTTCAGGGTCTTCCCGCTCGGGGAGCTCAGCGCGATGCCGCCGCGATGGCGGAGCAGCGTCGTCTCCGAGCCGGCGAGCCCGGCGGCGACCGGGAGGACGACCCGCCGCGGGCCGCCCGTCGCCGGTTTCAGCGGGGCGATGCGGATGCCGCTCGCCCGCAGCGACTTGGCCGCGGGCCCATTCAGCGCCAGGGTCGTCGTCCCCCCGGCGCCGCTGGCCGTGGCGGGCAGCGCGGCGAGGGCCGCGGCGACGGCGAGAGCCGCCGTCGCCGCGAGCCCGCTGGGGACGCGCTTGGCTCACCCGATTCCCACGCTGATCGTCACCGGATCGAGTGGCTGGCCGGCTTTGTAGGTCGGGCTCGAACGGCACCGCGCCCGCCGCGGTAAGCGTCGCCGGGACCGCGGTCCAGGAGATCGTCTTGCCGTCGGTGGAGTAGGTCGGAGCCACCCCGCTCGTGTCGAGCGTCGCGAGCTTGGTGCCCGGTGCCAGCACGCCCGGTTTGTCGTTGCACCCCATCCCGTTGAATTTGTCGATGTCGTAGCTGTAGTCGCCGCGACGATCGACGAGTTGGCTCCGTCGAGCGTCAGCTCCAGATCGGCGAACTTGATTTCGACGATGCAGTGGAAGGGCTTGGCGAATTTGACGCTGCCCGCGGTCTTCAGGACGAGCTTGTCGGCGGCTCCGTAGAGCCCCTTCTCGTAGCTGCCGCTGCTTGCCGGGAAGCCGAAGAACGCGCCCGGCTTCCGTGCCGGGTGCCGTTGGCGGTGGCGCCGCCTTCGATCGTGATCGCGCCTTTCGACTCGGCGGCCCTGCTGTCCCAGCACGTAGTAGCGCCAGGAGGCGAGGAAGCCCCACTCGAGCGCGCCGGAGACGACCGTCTTGGCCGGCCCGATGGGTCGGGAAGGCCCTGGCGGCGAGCCAGATCATGCCGACGCCGTTGTGGCGCAGGGCGCGGTTGAGGCCGAGCTCCTGCTTCAGTGCGCTGGCGGCGTCGGCGGTGAGGCGCAGCTTGCCGCCGTCGAGTGCGATCGCGCCGGCGGATGCGTTGACCGTGGCGCGGCGCCGAGCCTGAAGACGGCGATCTCCGTCCCGCCGAGCTTGCCGCTAGGGTCCCGGTCGCTGAGGTTGAAGCGGATCCCGCTCAGGCCGATGCTGCGTTTGCCGCGCTTGAAGCTGAGCGCGGCGCTCGCTCGTCGCCGACGCGGCTGCGCGCCGGGGTCGACGCTCGGCGATCGGCAGGGTCAGGGTGCGGCCGTCCTGCACGGTCGCGTCGGTGCCCGGCGAGCACCTTCACGCCCTGGCCGCTGAGGGTGCGGCCTTTGGCGTGGCTCGGCGAGCGACGATCGCGGCCGTGCCCTGGCCGGTGGCCGCGCCGGCGGGAGCTGCCAGGGCGCGCGGCCAGCGCGGCCAGGCGCCGAGCGCGATCAGCGCCCTGCTCGTCCGGCCCTTGCTCGATTCGTTCGAACTCATCTCGAAAGGTCTCCTTGTCCTCTTGCGCACCCGGTGCGCCGTTTCCGACGGTGCGCTGAATTAGGGCACCCTAATAAATCCACACTAACACAGTAGGAATTAGGGTGCCCTAACGGGTGTGGCGGGGGCAAGCCAGGCGACGTGCAGGGCGGTGCGGCCGTCGTGCTCGGTGAGGCGCGCGTCGGCGCCCCAGACCTCGGCCAGGCGCTCGGCGCTGAGCACCTCGCTCGGCTGCCCCGGCGGCGACCGTGCGTCCCTCGGAGACGACCACCGACGGTGTCGGCGACCGCCGCCGCCAGCGCCAGGTCGTGGACGACCAGCAGCACCGTGAGGCCGTCGTCGGCGAGGTCGCGCAGCAGCGTCGGCGACGCCGATCGTGGCGCCGAGGTCGAGCTGCGAGGTCGGCTCGTCGGCGATCAGCACCGGCGCCTCCTGGGCGAGCCCGATCGCGATCTGGACCCGCTGCAGCTCGCCGCCGGAGAGCGTCGTCAGCGCCCGCTCGGCGAAGCGGCTGACGCCGGCGCGCTCCATCGCCGCGCTCGATCCCGGTCCGGTCCTCGCCGGTCAGCCGCCGCAGCGGCCGCAGGTGGGAGGAGCGGCCGATCGTCACCGCTTCGCGCACGCTGACCCCGGCCGGGACCGGCATCCGCTGCGGGACGAAGGCGCGCAGCCGGGCCAGCTCGCGGCCGCGCATGCTCGCCGACCTCGCGGCCGCGACCAGAGGACGCTGCCGGCGGATGCGCGCTGCAGCCCGGAGACCGCCCGCACCAGGGTCGACTTGCCGGCGCCGTTGGGGCCGACGATCGCGACCAGCTCGCCGTGCCCGACGCCGCAGGTCGGCGCCGCGCAGGATCGGCGTGCCGCCGATCTCGACCTCGACGCCGCGGCCTCCAGCAGCGGCGCAGTCGTGACGCCTCCATCAGACCGCCTTGCGCAGCAGCCAGAGGAAGAGGGGCACGCCGAGCAGGACCATGAAGGGGCCGACCGGCATCTCGATCGGCGCCCGCAGGGTGCGGGCGAGGGTGTCGCCGGCGGCGAGCAGGGCGGCGCCGCCGATCGCCGAGGCGGGGACGACGAAGGTGTGGCTGGAGGTGCCGCCGGCCATCCGCACGACGTGGGGGACGACCAGGCCGAGGAAGCCGAGCAGGCCGGCGATCGCCGCCGAGGCGGCGGCCAGCAGCGCCGCCGCGACCGCCGGCGCCGAGCCGGATCAGGTGCGGCCGCGAGCCGAGCGAGGCGGCGACGTCGTCGCCGAGCGCGAGCCGGTCGAGCGGCCGGATCAGGAGCAGCGGCGACGAGGAAGCCGACGGCGAAGTAGGGCCAGATCGTCTCCAGCTCCTCCCAGCCGCTCGAGGTGAGGCCGCCGGCGATGAAGAAGATCGCCGAGGGCGCGCGCTCCGGGTAGGCGGCGAGCAGCCCGGTGGTGCCGGCGGTGAACAGCGAGAGGATCGCGATCCCGGCCAGGATCACCTTGCCGACGCTGCCGCGGTTGCGCGCCCGACCAGGCGAAGGCGAAGACCAGCGCCGCCGCCAGCAGGCCGAAGAAGAGCGCGCCGACCGGCAGCAGGGCGATCGAGCCGGGGAAGAGGATGATGATCAGGATCGCGCCGAAGCCGGCGCCGCCGGTGACGCCGATCACGTCGGGCGAGGCGAGCGGGTTGGCGAGCGCCCCCTGCAGGATCGCGCCGGCGATGCCGAGCGCCGCGCCGACGATCAGCGCCTCGACCGTGCGCGGCAGGCGCAGCGTCTCGACGATCTGCTGCGTCGGGCCCGCCTGCCCCTTTGCCGAAGACGATGTCGATCACCTCGGCGAAGCGGCACCTTGACCGCGCCGAGGGCCAGCGAGGCGACCGTCGCGGCGGCGAGCGCGGCCAGCAGCGCCGCGAAGACGAGGGTGCGGCGCGCCAGCGAGCTCAGTTCTTCAGGTAGACGCGCCGGACCTTGCGGATCGTGCGGGCGACGTCGGTGCCGGCCTGCAGCAGCGAGTTGTCGACCGAGATGTAGATGCGGTCGTTCCGCGCCGCCGAGGTGCTCGACCAGGCCGGGTTGGTGCGCAGGTACTCGGTCAGGCTGGGGATGTCCTCCTCGTTGGCGTGCGGGACGGCGATGATCACGTCCGGGTCTTCGGCGACCACGACCTCGTCGGAGATCCGCTCGAAGCCGGAGCTCGAGCTGACGCCGCCGGTCAGCAGCTTGCCACCGGCCTTGGTCGACGAGGTCGCCGCCCCAGCTGTTGGGCAGGAAGGTGAAGGGGGTGCGGCCGACGCCGAGGATCAGCATCACCGTCGGGCGCTCCTCGATTCCCCTGGCGCGCCCGCCGCCACGCTCTTCTTCATCGAGCTCGACCAGCGCCTTGGCCCGCTTCTGCCTGCCGACGAGCGGCCGATCGCGCAGTGTCTGGCCGAAGGCCCCGTTGACGTCGCGCGGCTCGTGGATCGAGGACGTCGATGCCGAGGTCGCCCATCGACTCGTTCCCTTTCGCCCAGGTCGGCGAGGAGAGCACCAGGTCGGGGTCGAGCGAGGCGAGCTGCTCGAGGTTGGGCCCGTTGGGGTGGGAGAGGGGCAGCGTCTCGACGTCGTTCGAGCTTCGGTGAGAAGCGTTCCTGCCCGCCGAGCGTCTGGCCGATGCCGACCGGCTCGACGCCGAGCTTGACCAGCGTGTTGGCGCCGAACGGGGTCAGCGTGACGATCCGCTGTGGCGCCGCCTGCGCCGCAGCGGGCGCGGCAAGCGCCACCAGCGCCAGCACCACCGCCAATGGAGCCTTGTACCCCCCATAGGGGCGAAAAGCCTTCAGCGAGCGCAAGGCGGGCCTCATCGCTAGGCGGGCACCTTGGCGTCGATCACCTCGTAGAGGCGCACCTCGCTGCCGTGGGCGAGCTCGCCGTCGGCGTGGCGGTGGCTGAGCTTGAAGAGGTCGCTGTTGACCCAGGCACGGAAGGCCTCCTCGCTCTGCCAGCGGCTGAGCACGATGTACTCGCCCTCGGTGTCGCGGCGCAGCAGCTCGAAGCCGGCGAAGCCCTCGGCTTTGTGGACGTGGCTCTCGCGCTCGAGGAAGGCCCGCTCGAACGCCTCCCGGCGCTCCTCTTTCACCTGGACGACGTTCATCGTGACTACCAAGGTCCCGCTCCTTTCGAGTGGCGCCCGGGTAAGTCTGTATTTAGGGCACCCTAATTAGGTTTACCGAATTAGGGTAGCCGAAGACGACTGGAGGCGGCTTCAGGCAGCGGGCTCAGGGTCGCCGCTCAGCTCGGCGCGGGCGCGCTGGGCGAGCTTGACCGTCGCTTTGCGCAAGCCGTCGGGCCGTCGATCGGCTCGTCGTAGGGAACGCGCACCGCGCTCTCGCCGGCGGGCGTCTGCACGACCAGGTCGAGGCCGGTGCGGTCGGCATCGACGCAGCGCGCCGCGGTCGCCGCCGGGCTGCCGCCGAGCGCGCGCGCCATCTCGAGCAGCGCGTCGGCGTGATCGTCGTTGAGGTGCGCGATCGCCCCCGCGGCTCCTTCGCTGACTGGGTCCCCCGGCTTCATGATTAGGGCACCCTAATAGATCAGGGCTTGGCGGGGACCTGCGGCTCGGCGAGGCCGTAGGTGTCGTAGGCCCCGAACTCGGCGAACGTCTTGTGGGTCGGCCCGTGGTAGTCGGAGGAGGCGGTCGGGATCAGGCCGAGCTCGTCGCAGAGCGCCAGCAGGTGCTCGGTCTGCTCCCTGCTGTGGGTCGGGTAGAAGGTCTCGACCCCGTCGACGTCGAGGGCGCGGATCAGCTCGTCGACCTCGCTTGGTTCCGAGATGTCCCAGTAGGGGTGGGCGACGACGGCGACTCCGCCGGCTTCCTTGATCACCTCGACCGCCTGCTCGGCGGTCGGCCAGCGACGCGGCACGAACGCCTTTGCTCCCGGCACCAGGTACTCCTCGAAGAAGGGGCCGAGGTCGCCGCTGGCTCCCGCCGCGCGGGCGATATGCGGCCGTCCGATCGAGAGCGCGTCGCCGGCCTCGCGCACCGCGTCGTCCAGGGTCAGCTCGAAGCCCTCGCCGCGCAGCTTCTCGACGATCTCTCCGGCCCGCGAGACCCGCTCCTGCTGCGCCCGCTCGCAAGCGGGGGCAATCTTCTCCAGGTCGACCCAGTACCCGCAGACGTGCAGGTCTTCGGCGTACTCGTGCACGCAGGACATCTCGATCGCGGGCACCAGCTCGACCCCCAGGCGCGCGGCTGCCTCTGCCGCCTCGGGCACACCGGCGATCGCATCGTGATCCGTTAGCGCCAGCGTGGTGACGCCAGCCTTTGCGGCTTCCTCGACGACCCCGGCCGGCGCCAGCTGCCCGTCGGACACGGTCGAGTGGCTCTGTAGCTCGATCGACACGAGGGCGGCAGCCTATTCCGCGTGCCGCGTTAATAGAGTGCGCCCCCGTGTTCGAGAAAGTCTTGATAGCCAACCGCGGCGAGATCGCGATCCGGGTCGCGCGGACGCTGAAGGAGATGGGAATCGGGTCCGTCGCCGTCTACTCGGAGATCGACCGCGAGGCGCCGCACGTGCGTGAGGCCGACGAGGCCTTTCTGATCGGCCCCGCGGTCCCGGCCGAGAGCTACCTGAACATCCCGAAGATCATCGAGACCGCCAAGCAGGCCGGTGCCGAGGCGATCCACCCCGGCTACGGCTTCCTCGCCGAGAACGCCGACTTCGCCCGCGCCTGCGCCGAGGCCGAGCTCGTCTTCATCGGCCCGCCCGCCGGAGGCGATCGAAGCGATGGGGTCGAAGACCCGCGCTCGCGAGATCATGGCCGAGGCCGGCGTGCCGATCGTCCCGGGCGCGACCGAGCCGGCAGCCGACGTCGAGGCGGCCGAAGGCGCAGGCCGAGGAGGCCGGCTACCCGGTCGCCTGCAAGGCAGCGGGCGGCGGTGGCGGCAAGGGCTTCCGCGTCGCGATGACGCCGGACGACCTCGAGGAGGCCTTCGAGGGCGCCGCCCGCGAAGGCGAGAAGTTCTTTTCCGACGACCGCGTCTACGTCGAGCGCTACCTCGAGGACCCGCGCCACGTCGAGGTCCAGGTGCTGGCCGACTCGCACGGCAACGTGATCCACCTCGGCGAGCGCGACTGCTCGATCCAGCGCCGCCACCAGAAGGTGATCGAGGAGGCGCCCGGCCCGCAGGTCGACGAGGAGATGCGCGAGCGGATCGGCAAGATCGCCACCGACGCCGCAGCCGCGGTCGGCTACCGCGGCGCCGGCACGGTCGAGGGGATGCAGGTCGGCGAGGAGTACTTCTTCCTCGAGATGAACACGCGGGTGCAGGTCGAGCACTGCGTGACCGAGATGGTCACCGGCGTCGACATCGTCCGCGAGCAGGTCCTGGTCGCCGCCGGCGAGGCGCTCTCGGTCTCCCAGGACGAGGTCGAGCTGCGCGGGCACGCGATCGAGTGCCGGATCAACGCCGAGGCGGCGCACAAGAAGTTCGCCCCGGCGCCGGGCGCAATCACGACCTACCGCGAGCCGGCCGGTCCCGGCGTGCGGGTCGACTCCGGGGTCGAGGCGGGCTCCGAGGTGACGCCGATGTACGACCCGATGGTCGCCAAGCTGATCGTCTGGGACGTCGACCGCGAGCACGCGACGCGCCGCATGCTGCGCGCCCTCGGCGAGTACGAGATTGGCGGCCTGACCACGCTGATTCCCTTCCACGAGGCGATCCTCGCCACCGAGCAGTGGGCCAAGGGGGAGACCTGCCGCGACCTGATGGAGGACCGCGACTGGCTGAAGACGACCGCGCCGCAGGAGGCGGAGGCACCCGAGGTCCGCGGAGGGCGCCGAGGTCGTCGCCCGCGACTACAAGGTCGAGGTCTCCGGCAAGCTCTTCGACGTCAAGGTGATCGGCGAGACGGCCGCGGGCAATCCGGGCGCCGTCGCCGCAGGCGGTCGCAAGCCGCCGAAGCGTGAGCGCAAAGCTGGCGGCGGCCCCAGCGCGTCGAGCGAGTCGTTGCCTTCGCCCCTGCAGGGCACCGTCCTGAAGGTCGGCTGTGGAGCAAGGCGCCGAAGTGTCCGAGGGCGACCTGATCTGCGTGATCGAGGCGATGAAGATGGAGAACGAGATCGCCGCCCACCGCTCCGGCAAGGTCACCAGCTTGAACGTGGCCGAAGGGGCAGCGGTGAGCAGCGGCGACGTCTTAGCCGTGATCGAGTAGGGGACGGGGAGTCCCCTGCTCGGACAAACGGCGATCTAATAAGACCGCCGTTTTGAGTATCCGCCCGCTCAGGGGACTCCCCGTCCCCTACCGGCGATCGCGTTCTTTTTCCCGGCGTTCTTTTTCCCGCTGCTGTTCCCGTTCGCGCTGTTCCTTACGTTTCTGGGCTTGTAAGCGCTGGAACTCGACGCGGGTGAGCGGGAGCGCCGGGGTCGTTTCGCGGCAGGTCCCGCCGACGCAGTCGATCATCCGCTTCATCTGCCGGTGGAGGAAGTTGCGGATCGGGTAGAAGTTCGGCACCTTGGCGATGTTGTTGAGCTCGTAGGGGTCCTTGTTGATGTCGTAGAGCTCCTTCTCGCCGGTCGGCCAGGCGATGTACTTGTAGGGGCCGAGCCGGATCCCGGCGTAGTCCTTCGGCGGCGCCAGGAGCGAGGCGGTCGCTTCGCCGCCGCGCCGCGCCCGCTTGCCCGCGCCCGCCCGCGAGATCGCTCCCTGCGCTTCGACGTCGCTGGTCTCGACGAAAGACTCGAAGAGGATCGGGCGGCGGCTGCGCAGCTCCGGATCGCGCAGGAAGGGGACCAGCGAGCGGCCGTCGATGCTCTTGTCCGCTTCGACCCCGGCCAGCTCGAGGATGGTCGGGGCGACGTCGATGTTCGCCGCCAGCTCGCCGGTCGAGCTGTCCGGCTCGATCCCGGGGCCGCGGATCAGGAACGGCAGGTGGGTCGCCGGCTCGTAGGAGAGGAACTTGCCGCCGAGCAGGCGGTGCTCGCCGAAGAAGAAGCCGTTGTCGGAGGTGAAGATGACGTAGGTGTTGCGCAGGCGGTGCATCTGCCCGAGCGTGTCGATCACCTGTTTGACGCCGTCGTCGACCGCGCGCAGCGAGTCGAGCTGCTTCTCGTAGTAGACGCGGTAGGTGTGCTTCTCGTTCGGCGTCAGATGGGGCGCGTCGCGGATGAAGCGCGGCTTGTCGGTGACGTTGCCCTCGTCGAAGCCTTCGGAGCGGTCGTGCGGCAGGCGCGCCCCCTTGAACCAGTCGTAGTGACGCGGCGCCGGCTCGGGTCCCGCCGGGCGGCGGAAGTCGCCGTGCGGCGCGGTGTAGTCGAGCTGCAGGTAGAAGGGCTGTTCGGGCGACGTGCCCAGCATCTCTTCCCGCGCCATCCAGTTGAAGATGTCGGTCGCGTAGAGGCAGGGCCTTTCGATCGGGGTGAAGGGGCAGCCGAAGTCGTCGCGGATGCCGTACTCGCGCGGTTCCCAGCTGCCCGATTCGCCGTAGGGGGCGCTGAGCTCGCCGTTGTTGTTGAGCGTGTAGCCGTAGAAGTAGTGGTTGGTGTCGGCTTTGAGCACCGTGTGCCAGGCATTCCAGCCCGGCGGCACCGAGGTCCCGTTGTCGTAGGGCTCGTCGCCGTAGCCGTTGAGGAACTTGCCGATGTGGATCGTGCGGTAGCCGGCGCCCTGCAGCCAGGTGGCGATGTTGTGCGAGGCCGCGGCCCGGAAGGAGAAGCCGAAGTAGCCGCCGTTGGGCTGGATGTTGCCCTTGACCCCGTGTGTTGTGGGCGTAGCGGCCGGTCAGCAGGCTGACCCGCGAGGGGCAGCAGAGGGGATAGGGGACGTAGTAGCGGTTGAAGGTCATGCCCCGTTTGCCGATCAGGTCGAGCGTGTTCGGCATCGACCGCGTCTCCGCCGCGCCGGGAAAGGCGCTGAACGTCGCGTAGAGCCCGTCGAGGGTCTGGTCGTCGGTCTGGATCACGACGAAGCTCGGCGGCTCGCTGTTGGGGTTGAGCGGCGGTTCTTCTTCGGCGTCGACGGCGCCTGCCCGGGCGACGCTCAGGGCCAGCGCGCAGAGCAGGACTAGCAGCGCCGCCGCGGTCGACAGGCGGGCGCGCGAAGACAGTCGGGTGTGGCCGAATCGGTCCATCGAGTACGGATCGCCGGGCGCCGAGCGACTACAGGGTCGAAACCGTCGCCTGGGGCGAAGTTGCGAAGCGGAACGCTAGAAGACGCTCTAGGACGCGCCGAGCTTTTTGGCCGCGTCGCGGAAGTTCTTCACCGTAGCGCTGGGCGCTTTGCGGCCTTCGAGCTTCTCGCCGTGGCGGTTGACCCAGATCACCGGCACCTTCATCTTCAGCAGCGGCGCGACGTCGGTCGTGTAGTCGCAGCCGATGTGGACCCAGCCTTTTTTGCCGCCGATCCGCCGCGCGCACTCTTTGAAGTGGACGGGGTCGGGCTTGTAGCTGCGCACCTGCTGGGCGGTGACGACGAGGTCGAGTTCGGTGCGCAGGTGGCGGCGGGAGATGCCGAGCAGTTTGTCGTCGATGTTGGAGATGATCCCGATCTCGTAGCGTTTGCCGAGCCGGTCCATCGCCGCGTTGGCCTCGCGGAAGGGCAGCCAGTAGGCGACGCTGTTGGGCAGGAACTGGGCGCGCGAGGGCTCGATCTCCCAGCCGACCTCGCGGGCGACCTTGACGATCGTGCGGCGCAGGACCTCGGCGTACAGCTCGTAGGAGCCGGCCATGATTTCGGCCTGCACTTCCATGAAGCGGGCGAGGAACGGCCCCTCCTCGAAGCTGAAGCCGTCCTTCGCCGCCTCTTTCTTGCAGGCTTCGACGATGCCTTTCTCCCAATCGATCAGGGTGCCGTAGCAGTCGGTGGTCACCCAGTTGATGGATTTCAGAGCGGGGAGAGGCACGGGGCGCGGCATCTTATAGGCTGCCGCCCGCACCCGGCAGGGGGCGCCGACCGCTATGGATCTTCTCGAGTATCAGGGCAAGCAGCTATTCGCCGCGCACGGCGTCGCCGTGCCGAGCGGCGAGGTCGCCTCCACGGTCGAGCGAGGCGGTCGCCGCGGCGGAGCGGATCGGCTATCCCTGCGCGATCAAGGCCCAGGTACTGATCGGCGGCCGCGGCAAGGCGGGCGGGATCAAGATCGCCGCCGACAGCGAGGAGGCCGAGCGCGCACGCCGGCGCGATCCTCGGCATGGACATCGTCGGTCCGCACGGCGAGGGACCGTTCCGGGTCGACCAGGTCTGGATCGAGGGCGGCTCGGACATCGCCGACGAGTACTACGCCTCGGTGATCCTCGACCGCGGCGAGAAGAAGCTGCTGGCGATGGTCTCCGCCAAGGGCGGCATGGACATCGAGGCGGTCGCCGCCGAGGACCCCGAGGCGCTGGTCAAGGAGCACATCGACCCGACCCGGCCTTTCACCGCGGCGGAGGCGCGGCCGATCGTCGCGGCCGCCGGGCTGGCGGAGGACGCGCTCGACGAGGCCGCCGAGATCCTGGCGAAGCTGGCCGAGACCGCCCAGGGCGAGGACGCGACGCTGATCGAGGTCAACCCGCTGATCGTCACCGCCGACCGCGAGGTCGTCGCCCTCGACGCCAAGGTGACGATCGACGGCAACGCCCTCTACCGCCACGAGGACCTGGCCGAGCTCGACGCCGAGTCGATCGACGACCCGCAGGAGGCGATGGCGCGCGAGAAGGGCCTCACCTACGTCAAGCTCGACGGCAACGTCGGCATCCTCGCCAACGGCGCCGGCCTCTGCATGTCGACCCTCGACGTCGTCGCCCAGGCGGGCGGCGCCCCGGCCAACTTCCTCGACGCCGGGGGCGGCTCGAAGGCGGACGCGATCGTCGACGCGCTCGACCGTGATCGTCTCGGACGAGAAGGTCACGGCGATCCTCTTCAACATCTTCGGCGGGATCACCCGCTGCGACGAGATCGCCAAGGGCATCGTCGAGGCTTCCTCGCAGCTCGACCTCGAGCGTGCCGCTGGTCGTCCGCCTCGACGGCACCAACTCCGAGGAGGGGCTGGAGATCCTCGCCGGGGCGGGGCTGTCCAACCTGCACCAGGAGACGACGATGCTCGGCGCCGCGCAGAAGGTCGTCGAGCTGGCGGGGGCGAGCGGCTGATGTCGATCGTCGTCGACAAGGAGACGAAGCTCGTCGTCTCCGGCCTGACCGGCCGCGAGGGCTCCTTCCACGGGCTGCGCAACCAGGCGTACGGAACCGACCTGGTGGCGGGCGTCACGCCGGGCAAGGGCGGCCAGGACGTCGAGGGCGTGCCGGTCTTCGACTCGATCCGCGAGGCGGTCGAGCAGGAGGGCGCCAACACCTCGATGATCTTCGTCCCGGCGCGCTTCGCCGCGCCGGCGATCGACGAGGCGATCGAGTCCGGGGTCGAGACGGTGATCGCGATCACCGAGGGGATCCCGGTGCTCGACATGCTGAAGACCTACTGGAAGGCGAAGGAGGCGGGGGTGCGGCTGATCGGGCCGAACTGCCCCGGCGTGCTCTCGCCCGGCAAGGCCAACGTCGGCATCATCCCGGCCCAGTTCTTCGACCCGGGCAAGATCGGCGTCGTCTCCAAGTCGGGGACGCTGACCTACCAGATCGGCAACGAGCTGAAGCAGGCGGGCGAGGGCAACTCCTCGATCGTCGGCATCGGCGGCGACCCGATAATCGGCTCGGACTTCATCGACATCCTCGAGCTCTACGAGGCCGACCCGGAGACCGAGCTGATCGTGATGGTCGGCGAGATCGGCGGCGACGCCGAGGAGCGGGCGGCAGAGTTCATCGCCTCGGACATCTCCAAGCCCGTGGTTGCCTACATCGCCGGCTTCACCGCGCCTCCCGGCAAGCAGATGGGCCACGCCGGCGCGATCATCTCCGGCTCCTCGGGGACGGCGCAGGCGAAGAAGGAAGCGCTCGAGGCCAAGGGCGTGCGGGTGGGCGAAAGCCCCACCGAGACCGCCAGGATCGCGGTCGAAGTGCTGCGCGGCTGACGCTACCTATACTCGGCGGCGATGGCCAACGACACGATTTCCTTCGCTCGCGGGGCGCCCAGCGCCGACATCCTTCCCAAGGACGCGGTGCGCGACGCTGCTGCGACCGCCCTCTCCGACGATTGGGAAAAGGCGCTCTCCTACGGGACGGGGATCGGGCATCCCGGGCTCTGCCAGTGGGTCGCCGAGAGGCACGGCGGCCTCGACGCCGGGCAGGTGATGATCGCCAACGGGTCGCTGGAGGCGGGCTGGATGCTGTTCGAGCGTCTACTCGAGCCGGGAGACCGTGTCGTCGTCGAGCAGCCGACCTACGACCGCACGCTCTTGATGCTGCAGCGGCTCGGGGTCGAGCTGGTGCCGGTGCCCCTCGAGGCGGACGGGCTCGACGTCGGGGCTTTCGAGGCTGCTCTCCAAGCCGGCCCGATCAAGCTCGCCCACGTCATCCCCAACTTCCACAATCCCGCCGGCTGCACCCTCTCGGCAGAGAAGCGGGTTCGCCTGGTCGAGCTGGCAGCGTCACACGACTTCTGGATCTTCGAGGACGATCCCTACCGCGAGCTTCCCTTCGAGGGCGAGGCGCTGGAGTCGATGCTCTCGATCGACTCGGCCGACCGGGTGATCCATGCCTCCTCGTTCTCGAAGACGGTCAGCCCGGGGGTACGGGTCGGCTATCTCGCCGGTCCCGGGGCGGAGATCGCGGCGCTGGCCAAGCGCGCCAACGAGACCTACATCTCGCCCAACATGCTGGCCGAGGCCGTGGTGCTGGAGCTCTGCCGCTCCGGCGGCCTGGACCGCAACATCGAGTTCGTCAAGGGCGCGCTGCGAGACCGCCGCGACGCGCTGGTCGAGGCGCTGAGAGAGCAGATCCCCGAGGCCGAGTTCGTCGTCCCCGGTGGCGGCTACTTCCTCTGGCTCGATCTCGCGGCGGGAACCGACACGCCGTCGCTGCTGGCCGAGGCGAAGGGCGAGGGAGTCGCCTTCGTCGCTGGCCCCGATTTCATGATCGGGGGCGGCGAGAGCAGCCTCCGCCTCTCCTTCGCCAGCGTCCCCCCGGAGCGGATCCCGGAGGGCATCGCTCGCATCGCCCGCGCCCTGGAGCGGGTCCGCGCCGGTTCCCCGGCCTAGCCCCGGCCTTCGTTGATCCGTCTCCGCTAGCCCCTCGTAGTGGGGGAGAACCCCAACTGCGATCCAGGAGGCAGCATGGCTGTTCGGAACGAAGCGAACGCGCTCAGCCGCGTGGCGAAGGACCCGGTCTCGCGGCGCAAGTTCATCGCGCTGGGCGGGGGCTCCGCCGCCGCCGTCTTCCTCGCCGCCTGCGGCAGCGACGACGACTCGACCATGACCACCGCGGCGAATGCCGCGGGTGCAGGCGGCGACGCCACGATCGAGGAGAAGTTCGGCAAGGGCGACGCCGGCATCCTCAACTACGCGCTGACCCTCGAGTACCTGGAGACGGCCTTCTACGCCGACGTCGCCAAGAGCGGCCTGTTCAAGGGCTCCGACTTGGCGACGATCCGCAAGTTCGGCAGCGAGGAGGCCGAACACGTCGCCGCCCTCACCGCCTTCGTCAGGAAGCTCGGCGCCAAGCCGGCGCCGAAGCCGAAGACCGAATTCCCGCTGAAGAGCGCCAAGTCCGTGCTCGAGCTGGCCGGTTCGGTCGAGAACCTCGGCGCCGCCGCCTATCTGGATCAGGCGCCACGCATCAAGAGTCCCGAAGTGCTTGCGGCGGCGCTCTCGATCCACAGCGTCGAGGGCCGCCACGCGGCGGCGTTGAACACGCTGCTGGGGGAATCGATCGCCCCCGACGGCGCCTTCGCGGTACCTGCCGGCGCCACCGAAGTGCTCAAGTCCGTCGAAACCTTCATCGTCAGCTGAGCCGGCGAGGGAAACGAGAGGAGAACGAGATGACCAACCGAGAACTGGCCCAGCCCAAGCTTGCCGGTGTCCACGTCGATGAGGACAGCGGCGACCTCTCCCGCAGCGAGGTGATCCTCAAGGGGGCCCTGGCCGCAGGCGCCGCGTACGGCGCCTTGTCGGTCGCCCCGTTCGTCAGCCGCGCGCTTGCGGCGTCCGGTGGCGGCGACGTCGGCATCCTCAACTTCGCCCTCACGCTCGAGTACCTGGAGTCGAGCTTCTACAAGGAAGCGAAGCGCCGGGCCGGGGCGAGCGGCGAGCTGAAGAGCCTGATCGATCTGATCGGCCGCGACGAGGACGAACACGTCGGCGCGCTGACCGAAACGATCAAGAAGCTGGGCGGCAAGCCGGTGGCGGAGCCGAAGTTCGACTTCCCCTACGAGAGCACGAAGGAGTTCCTCGGGCTCGCCCAGACCTTCGAGGACACCGGGGTCAGCGCCTACAACGGCGCGGCGCCGCAGATCAAGTCGAAGGAAGTGCTTGCCGCGGCGGGATCGATCGTCCAGGTCGAGGCCCGGCACGCGGCGGCGATCCGTCTGCAGAACAAGCAGGAACCGTCTCCCGTGGCGTTCGACCCCACGCTCGACGAAGCTAAGGTGCTGAAGGCCGTCGAACCCTTCATCCAGTAGATCTGGGGGTGGACCGTTCTAGATGAAGACGCGGGGCCGGAGCGCCGAGCGGCTAGCCGACGAGGAGCTGATGCCCCTGATCGGCAAGAAGGACGCCGCCGCGTTCGAGGTCTTCTACGACCGCCACGGCGGCGTCGCCTACTCGCTCGCGTACAGGATCGTCGGCGAGCGAGCGGCGGCCGAAGACGTGACGCAGGAGGCATTCGTCTCGATCTGGCGCAGCGGCGGCCGCTATGACCGGGCGCGCGGCAGCGTCCGCTCCTGGACGTTGGGGATCGTCCGCAACCGGGCGATCGACCTGCTGCGCAGCAGGTCGGGCCGGGCGCCGAAGCTCGGCTTCGACGACGAGGCGGTCCTCGAGCAGCGACCCGCCGCCGACTTCACCGACGCAGAGGCGCTGCGCCGCGAGACCGCAGAGGAGGTTCGCGGGGCTCTCGACGAGCTGCCGAGAGAGCAGTCGAAGGTGATCGAGCTCGCCTACTTCGGCGGCTTCAGCCAGTCGGAGATCGCCACGATGCTCGGGGTTCCCCTGGGCACCGTCAAGGGTCGGATGCGGCTCGGCTTGGAGAAGATCAGGGGACGACTTGCGGAGGGCTTGGCATGAACGAGAGAGAGCACGAAGCGCGGCGCGACGAGCTGGCCTCCTACTTGCTGGGGGCGCTGGAGCCCGGCGAGGCCGCGGCTCTGGAGCAGCACCTCGCGGAGTGCGAGCAGTGCCGTACCGAGCTGACCTGGTTGCGGCCGGCGGTGCAGACCCTGCCCGAGTCGGTGGAGCGGGTCGAGCCCTCAGCGGACCTGCGGGCACGGCTCATGGAAGAGATATGGGCCGACGCCAAGCAGCCGCTTCCCCATTCCGACGACGGAAGGCGCCTCGCCCGCAGTGGGCAGCGTCGGGGACCGCTGGGCCGGCTGCGGTCCGCCGGCCTGCGCCCCGCCGCCGGCTTGGCAGTCGTGGCCCTGCTGGCCGCCGGGGTCGCCGGCTACGCGATCCGCGACGGAGGCGACGGACGGGACGCGACCACGGTGGTCGCCGGCGAGGCTCCCGAGGTGACGGCGGAAATGGTCCGCGAGGGGGACAGCGGCACGCTGCGGCTCGCCAACGTGCGCCAGCTGCCGCCCGACGAGGTCCTGCAGGCCTGGGTGCGTCGCGGCGGGCGGGTCGAGTCGGCGAGGACGCTCTTCGTGCCCAACCGCGACGGCACCGCGACCGCGGCGATCGACGACCTGCGGGGGGTCGACGCGGTGATGGTCACCGCCGAGCCGCGCGGCGGCAGCGGCCGACCGACCTCGGAGCCGATCGTCTCGGTGGCGATGCCTCAGTGACTCAGCGGCCGTAGCGGTCGCTGGAGAGGACCAGCTGCTCGGGGATCGCAGCCCGAGGCGGCGGTGCCGGGTCGGCGCGGACCGAGACCGTCTCGGCGACGCTGCGGGAGACTGTGTGGGCGCCGTCGGGAGAGGCGATCGTCACGCCCTCTTCTCCGGAGCGCTCGATCGTCCCCTCCAGGCCCGGCTCCAGGCCGGCCTCTTTGAGGTAGTGCAGCAGCTCCTCGGCCTCGTTCTCGAAGCGCAGGACGTGGACCTTGGCGCCGACCTCGACGTCGGCCAGCAGCGAGCCGGTCTCGCGGGCGCCCTCGACGATCGGGTGCCCGTGCGGGCAGGTTGTGGCGTCGCCGATCGCCGCCCGCATCCGCTCCTCCAGCACCGGCGACATCGCGTGCTCGATCCGCTCCGCCTCCTCGTGCACCTCGTCCCAGGGGATGCCCAGCACGTCGGTGAGGAAGCGCTCGATCATCCGGTGGCGACGGACGATGTGGCTGGCGTGCTCGCGCCCGGACGCGGTGAAGGCGAGCGATTTGTCGGCGTTGCGCGCGACGTAGCCATCGTCCACCAGACGGCCGACCATCTCGTGCACGGTGGGGGGCGAGAGCTGCATCGCGCGGGCGATGTTGGCGCCGGTCATCGGCAGCCCGGCCTCCTCCAGCCAGAACATGATCTCCAGGTACTCCTGCTCGGCGACGGTCGCTGTCTCCTGCGACAAGCTCGCTCCTTCCACGCGTCGATTAATCGGGGCCAGGCGATACTAGCTAGACGGTGGCTGCGCGCTCAACGCTCCATCAAGGTCGCGACGACAGCCTCGTAGAAGCCGTCTCCCATCGCGCCCTCGGTGACGCTGGCGTTGTCCCAGGCGGCGAGCGCGGTGCGCAGGCCGGGGTCGCGCTCGGGCCCGTTGGCGACGACGAAGAAGCGGCCGACCGCGGCGGCGACCTCGAGGTCCTCGACCGAGTCGCCGACGGCGATGCAATCGGCCGGGTCGAAGCCGCGGGCGCGGGCATGGGCGGCGACCGCGTTCGCCTTGCTGACCAGCTTGGGGACCAGGTGGTAGGCGTGGGTGGGGCCGTCGATGGCTGGCATCTCGCGGCCGATCGCGCCGTTGTCGAGCAGGCGCAGGTCGTCGTGACCCTCGGCGGCGAGCAGCTCGTTGGCCGCGGCGACGTCGACCTTGCCGCGAAAGAGGTGGGAGAGGATGCGGCCGTGGTGCCAGGGCGAGTGGTACTCGAGCCTGTCCTCGAAGCGCTCGAAGAGCAGCTTCGGGATGCCGCGCCCCTCGATCTTCTCGTAGACGGTCCCCTCCTCGTCGGGGACGAGGTCGCCGGTCAGGAGCGTCGTCTCGCCGTCGATCGCGAAGGCGCAGCCGGCCTCGTAGATGTAGGAGGACTGGCCCATCAGGCGTGCCGCCTCGTGCACCTGGGCCTCGCGGCGGCCCGACATGATCACGACCTCGACCCCGGCCCGGTGGCAGGCCTCGAGCCCGCGCGACTGGGCCAGCGAGAAGCCGCCCTCGGCGTCGCGGAAGAGCGAGCTGCCCCGCCCGAGCAGGGTGCCGTCGAGGTCGGTGTAGACGCAACTCAGGGCCAAGAGGACGGTTACGGTACCGGCCATGGCCGGGCATGCATCCAGACGGAGAGCAGCGGCGACGCTTGTCGTCGCGGTCTCCTTGCTGGCGGCGCCGGGTGGGGCGAGCGCCTCCGTCGGCAACTTCGGCATGGCCGTCCAACCCGACGGCAAGATCGTCGTCGCCGGCGGCTCCGGCGGGCTGGCCGAAGGCGGTCGCGGGCGCGAAGGCGGTGCGGTCGTCCGCTTCCTGCCTAACGGCAAGCTCGATCGCGGCTTCGGCGAGGGCGGTGTCGTCATCTCCAGAGAAGCGGGGCCGTTCACCGCGGTCGCCCTGCAGCGCGACGGGCGCATCCTGCTCACCTCGCCGATCGGCCAGCTCTCGCGGCTGTTGCCGAGCGGGCGCTTCGACCCGAGCTTCGGCTTGGCCGGGCTCGCGCCGGCGGGGACGCTCTCCGCCTACTACCCGACCAGCGTCGCGGTCGAGCGCGACGGCTCGATCCTGGTCGGCGGCATGACCGGCTACCTGAACGATCCCGCCGAACATCTCTACGGCCGCATCTATCGCTACACCCCGAACGGCAAGCGGAGCGAGTGGATCGGCTCGATGAGCCCCTCGACCGGCCAGGACGACCCGAAATCGTCGATGAGCGACTTCCTGATCGAGCCGAACGGCAACGCGATCGCCGCTGGCACGGTAGGTCCGAGGCCCCCGGCTGCGCCAAGGGAACACGCGGCGTTGGCCCGGGTCGTGCCCAACGGCGGTGGCTTCCCCGATGCCCAGGACAAGCCAGATCCCACCTTCGGCGCGGGCGCCGGGCTGGTCGAATCCAGCTTCTTCCCGTCCAGCGGCTTGCCGGAATCGGCGAACGCGCTGGTCCGGGACGGCGGCAAGCTGTTGCTCGCCGGGCAAGCGGAGGGAAGCCTCCTGCTCGCCCGCTACAGCCGCGGTGGCATCCTCGACACCCGCTTCGGGCGTGGCGGGGCGGCGCTGACCGACGTCCACGGCTCGGCGCTCGACAGCGCCAACGCCGTCGTCGTCCAGCCCAGCGGCAGGATCGTCGTCGCCGGCGGCAGCGGCTACGGCTGCCGCGTCCCCGGCTGCGCCAGCCTCGTCGTCGCCAGGTACAGGGCGAACGGCAGGCTCGACCACGGCTTCGGCTCGCAGGGGATCGTCAGCCCGCATGTCGACAGCAAGAGCTACGGGGCGCCGGTCACGGAAGTCGCCTTCGGGCTCGCCAACCAGCCGGGGGAAGGGGTCCTCGCAGGCGGCCTCCTCACCGCCGGCAAGAAGACGTGGCTCTTCCTCAGGCGCTACCTCCGCAACGGCCAGCGCGACAAGACCTTCGGAAGCGGCGGCCGAGTGACGGCGTTGCCGCTCCGCATCCTCCGCAAGCGGGGATGAGGGCGACCTCCGGCGCGGCGTAAGCTCGTCCCGGATGAGGCGCTGGACCCTGGCCACCGGAGATCTCGACCTGACCCAACCGGTGGCGGCGGGGATCGTCAACGTGACCGCCGACTCGATGTTCGAGGGGGCGCGCAGCGGCACGCCGGAGCAGGCGATCGCCGACGGGAAGGCGCTCGTCGAGGCCGGCTTCGACATGCTGGACGTCGGCGCCGTGGCGGCGCGCAGTGGGCCACCCGTCGATTCGGAGCGGGAGGCCGCGGCGCTTGTCCCGGCGATCGAAGGGCTTGCCAGCGCGGGCGTTCCCGTCTCCGCCGACACCTTCTCGGTCGAGGTGGCGCGGCAGGCGCTGGCGGCAGGCGCCGCTGCCGTCAACGACATCTCCGGCGGCTCGGAGGAGATGTTCGAGCTGGTCGCCGAGTCCGGCTGCGGCTACGTGCTGATGCACATCGAGGGGCCGCCGCGGGTGGACCGCCCGGCGCGCGCCTACGACGACGTCGTCGAGCACCTGAAGTCGTGGCTGGGGGGGAGAGTCGAGGCCGCCTCGCGACTTGGAGTGAGCGAGGAGCAGATCGCGATCGACCCCGGACTCGACTTCGACCTCACCACCGAGCAGGACCTGGAGATCCTGCGGCGGCTCGGCGAGCTGCGCTCGCTGGGCCTGCCGCTCTACGTCTCGCTCTCGCGCAAGGACTTCATCGGCGCCGTCCTGGCCGACAGCTGGGAGGGGCGGCTGCCGGCGGGCGAGCGCGAGTGGGGCACGGTCGCGGCGGCGGCGCTCGCCGTGCGCGAGGGAGCCGACATCCTCCGCATCCACGACCGCAGCACGCTGCAGGCGGTTCGCGTTGCCGGTCGGATCGGCGTTCCGGGCGAGTTTGTCACCCATAGGGAGACAAACTCGCCCCAGCGGAGCGAGTGCTAGTGGCGAAGAGCCTGCTGGAGACGCCGTGGGCGATCGCGATCGATCCCGCGCGCCGTGACGGGCGCATCGTCGCCGAGAGCGCCGAGCCCGAGCGGGCGGCGAAGCCGGTGGCGATGCCGCGCTCGCTCGACCGAGGCCTGGTCGAGGCGCTGGCGCGGGTCGGCATCGAGCGCCTCTACTCGCACCAGCGCGAAGCGCTGAAGGCGGCCGTCGCCTCCAACCTGGTGATCACCAGCGGCACCGCCTCGGGCAAGAGCCTCGCCTTCAACCTGCCGGTGCTCGACGGCATCGCGCGCGATCCGAAGCGGCGCGCCCTCTACCTCTACCCGACCAAGGCGCTCGCCCAGGACCAGGCGCGCAAGCTCGCCCTGCTGCGCCCGCCGGGGCTGCGCGAGGCGATCTACGACGGCGACACGCCGCGCGAGGAGCGGCCGGCGATCCGCCGCCGCAACAACCTCGTCCTGACCAACCCCGACATGCTCCACGTCGGCCTCCTGCCGCACCACAAGAGCTGGGGGGACTTCCTCGCCAACCTCGGCTGGGTCGTCGTCGACGAGGCGCACACCTACCGCGGCGTCTTCGGCTCCCACGTCGCCAACGTGCTGCGGCGGCTGCGGCGGGTGGCGCGCGCCTACGGCTCCGAGCCGCGCTTCCTGCTCGCCTCGGCGACGATCGCCAACCCGGTCGAGCTGGCCGAGCGGCTGGTCGGCGACGCCGTTCGAGCTGATCGACGACGACGGCGCGCCGCGCAGCGGGCGCGAGATCGCGATGTGGAACCCGCCGCTGATCGACAAGGCGAGCGGGACGCGGCGCTCGGCGCTCTCCGAGGCGGCGGACCTGCTGGTCGAGCTCGTCTCCCAGGGAGTGCGGACGATCTGCTTCCTCAAAAGCCGCCGCGGGATCGAGCTGATCCAGCGCTTCGCCCGCGAAGACCTGGAGCGCGCGCGGCAAGCCCGAGCTGGCGGCGCGGATCGCCCCCTACCGCGGCGGCTACACGCCGCAGCAGCGGCGCGAGATCGAGGCGCGGCTGGCGGCGGGCGAGCTGCTCGCCGTCGTCGCGACCGACGCGCTCGAGCTGGGGATCGACGTCGGCGAGCTCGACGCGGCGATCTGCGTCACCTTCCCCGGCACCGTGGCGAGCCTGCGCCAGATGTGGGGCCGGGCGGGGCGGCGGCGGCGCGGGCTCGCCGTCTACGTCGCCGGCGCAGGACGCGCTCGACCAGTTCTTCTGCCGCCACCCGGACGAGTTCCTCGGCCGCCCGGTCGAGGCGGCGATCCTCGACCACGCAAGCGAGCAGATCGCCTCCCGCCACCTGGTCGCCGCCGCCTACGAGCTGCCGCTGAGCGCGGAGGACGACGAGGTCTTCGGCGCGGGCTGGCGCGAGCGGGCCGAGCGGCTGGTCGCGGCCGGGGAGCTGCGCCGCGCCGGAGGCCGGCTGCTGCCGCGCAGCAGCGAGTTCGTCGCGTCGAAGATCCCGCTGCGCTCGGCCTCGGCCGACTCGGTGGCGGTGATCGAGCGCGACTCGGGCGAGATGCTGGGCCTGGTCGAGGCCGAGCGCGCCTTCACCACGATCCACCCCGGCGCCGTCTACCTCCACCTGGGGCGCTCCTACGAGGTCGAGCAGCTCGACATCGAGGGGCGGCGGGCGATCGTCTCGCGCTTCGACGGCGACTGGTACACGCGGCCGAAGAAGGAGACCGAGATCTACATCGAGCGGGTCCGCGAGCAGCGCAGCGTCGCGGGGGTCGAGCTGCACTTCGGCGAGGTCTCGGTGACCGAGCAGGTGATCGCCTTCCAGCGGGTCTCGATCTCCGAGCAGGAGCCGATCGACATCGTCGCCCTGGAGCTGCCCGAGCAGCACTTCGTCACCCAGGCGCTCTGGTACGTGCTGCCCGACCGGCTCAGCGGCGCGCTGCCGCCCGACGTCCTGCTCGGCGCCCTGCACGCGACCGAGCACGGCCAGATCGCGGTGCTGCCGCTGATCGCGATGTGCGACCGCTGGGACATCGGCGGCCTCTCGACCAACGTCCACTTCCAGACCGGCCGGGCGACGATCTTCATCTACGACGGCCACCCCGGCGGAGTCGGGATCACCCTGCGCGGCTACGAGCAGTTCGAGCGCCTGCTCGGCGACGCCGAGCGCCTGATCGCCGAGTGCCCATGCGAGTCCGGCTGCCCCTCCTGCGTGCAGAGCCCCAAGTGCGGCAACCTCAACGAACCGCTGCACAAGGCCGGCGCGCTGGAGCTGATGGGTGCGATGCAAGGTTCCGGTCGGCGATGAGCAGCGGCGAACGACGGTTCCGGCAGGTCGCGGTGATCGGAGCCGGCGATTGCGAGCAGTCGTCCGGGGTCGCGCGGCTGGCCGAGGAGGTCGGGCGTCGCCTGGCCGAAGCCGGCGTCACCGTCGTCTGCGGCGGGCGTGGCGGCGTGATGGAGGCAGCGTCGCGGGGCGCGGCACAGGCCGGCGGCGAGGTGGTCGGGATCGTGCCGGGGGTCTCGGTCGAGGAAGCGAACCCGCACTGCACCCATGTCGTCGCGAGCGCGCGTCGGCCACGCGCGCAACCTCGCCGTGGTCGCCAGCGGCGATGCGGTGATCGCGGTCGGCGGCGAGTGGGGGACGCTCTCGGAGATCGGCCACGCGCGCACCTTCGGCAAGACCGTCGTCGCCCTGCGCAGCTGGGGGCTGACCGGCCGCGAGCGGATGGAGGGCGCCCCCGGCGTGGTCCCGGTCGAGACCGCGGAGCAGGCCGTCGCCGCGGCACTCGACGTCCTCTGATTGTCACCAGGCAGATGTGCCGCGAGTTGAGTACCCATAGTGACCTCTAACTCGCGGCACGTCCAGGCCAGAGCTCGCGGAGGGCGAGGATCGCGAAGGCGTGGGACCAGGCGAGGGGGGTGGTCGAGGCGGGAAGACCGGTGCGGGCGTCGACTCGCTCGGGGAGGAGGCCGAGCGGCGTCGCGGCGCGGCGCAGGTCGGCGATGCAGACCGAGGGCGGCGTGGCGTTCGCCGAGGGCGGCGAGGGACCAGGCGGTCCAGGCCGTCGGCGCCGTCCAGGGATCGTCGCCCCCGTGCCAGCTCTCCGACGGGACGAGGCCGAAGCGGCTCTCACGCTGGGCGACGAGGCGCAGCAGGGTGCGGCGGGCGGCCGGGAAGAGAGCGGGCAGCGAGAAGGGCCGCACCGCCCACGCCGCCGCCGAGTCGAGGCCAGAGTCAGGATCGGCGGCGACGCGCACTAGGCCCCGCGGCGTCCCGAACTCGGCCGCCACCCAAGCCCCTTCTCGCCGATGGGCCGATCTCGGGCGGTATGGTCCGCCTTCGGCCCGTTGCCGAATGTGGATGCGATCGCGTTGGCGAGAAAGTCGCCAGGGTCGCCCTCCTGATAGTCGGAGCGGTCGCGCCAGGCAGGGCCGAGCCCATCCGGTGCCATGGGTCTCGCGCGTTGCGGCTCGATTCCAGCCGCTCGTGCCGCCGCCGCGACCCAGCCCTGCGCGTCGCCCTGCGCGGCTCGCCCGTCGACGGGCTCGCCGGTCTCCGTGGAACCGCGCCGCCGTCCCGCAGGTCCAGGTCGAGCAGGAAGCGCGCGACTCGCCGCGCCTCTGGTCGGTAGCCGGCGGCGGCGAGGGCGATTCCGACCGCCGCGGCGTCGCGCGGCCAGACGTAGGCCCAGCCGTCCCGCGCTCCGGCGGCGACCGCGCCGGTCCGCCGGTCGGTCAGCGCCCGCAGCACCAGCAGCGAGCGCCTGTACATCGCCCGTGCCCAGCGCGGGGCCTGGGTGCCCAGCGACCGGGCGCGCGCCAGCCAGCGCCGATCGGCGCTGGCTGCGCCGGGCCCGCCGATCCGTCGCAGGACCACGACCCGCTGCGCCCCGAACCGCGCCACGGTGCGCAGCACGTTGGTCCCGGGCAGGTATCGCTGCCGGACCGAGTCGGCGCGCCAGAGAGGCAGGCGAGCTCCCGTCTCGCAGCCGCCCTCGGGCGACGACCGCTTCGCCCGCCGCCACCGTTCCCGCCGCCTGCCGATCCGCCGCCACCGCGATCAACGGCGGCCCGGCAGGCCCGGGTGCCCGCAGGTCGACGATGTTGCCGTAGGCGTCGACCGCCGCGGTCCGCCCGCCGCTGCCGACCACCGCCGTGCCCAGGAAGGGCGGCGGGAGGCCGGGCAGCCCCGTCGGCGTCCACGGGTCGTCCCGGTGCCCGCCCGACAGCGCCACGACCGCGACGGCGACCGCGCCAAGCGCGATTCCTGCACGAGCCCAGGCCACGGGCCAATCCAAGCAGCCCCGTGGCTCCCCGGTCGCTAGCCTTCCCGCTGCGCGGCTATCGCCACGCTTCAGCTACGGCGAGGTAGCTCAGTTGGTAGAGCACACGACTGAAAATCGTGGTGTCGTGGGTTCGATTCCCACCCTCGCCACTCAAGGGGTGGTCAGGAGCTGGTCGGCTGGGGCGAAGTCGTCGCGCAGCACCTCGGCGTCTTCGGCGAATGACTCGACTTCCTGGGACCTCATGGTGGTCGTGTATTGGTTCTCCGAGCCGGCGGCCTCGGGGATCGGGCGGTCGGAGGCGAGCAGGACCGCGTTCCCCCCGGTCGGGTGTTCTTTGATGCCGAAGGTGACGATCCGGACGTCGGCGAAGGCGTCGAGCAGCGTCGCCGCCTCGGCCCGCTGCAGGTCGAACGGGGAAAGATCGATCACGTTGAGCGCGTAGAGGCCGTTCGGCTCGAGCACGCGCTTCACTTCGTCGGTCCACTCGGAGGTCGCGAGGTGCCACGGCACGGCGAGGTTCCCGAAGGCGTCGCCGACGACGACGTCGGCGCTATCGGTGGCCACGTCGAGCATGCCGATGCGCGCGTCGCCGACCGAGACGCGGAGCGCCGGCGACGTGCGCAGCCCGAAGCGCTCTTCGTCGAAGTCCACGAGTTCGCCGTCGACCTCGAGCACTTGCGCTTGCGAGCCGGGGCGCGTCGCACCGAGCCAGCGCGGGAGGGTGAATCCGCCGCCGCCGATGAAGACGACGTCGAGCGGTGCCCTCGGGGGATTCGTCGCGTCGATCGCCTTGGCGATCCAACGGGTGTACGGATATTCGAGGTTCGTCGGGTCGTTGAGGTCGACGTAGGAGTGGTTCAGGTCGTCGAGCAGGAGGTCGTACCCGCCCGGGTTCTTCGGGTCGGCTTCGACGTCGATGCAGTGGTACTTGGTCTCGGCGTCGCAAGGAGAGTCGAGTCCGCCCGACCATGCGCCGAGCACCAGGGCCGAGATCGCGACGCCGGCCACGCCGGCCAGCGAGAGCAGCCGCGAGGAGGCGGCGAGCGCGATGCCGACAAGCACCAGGACGATTCCGACGATCAGGACCGCGGCGCCGACCGACAGCAGCGGGACCAGCACGAAGCCGGTGCCGAAGGTGCCGATGAGCGCGCCCGCGGTCGCCCAGGCAGAGAGCCGTCCCACGACCGTGCCGCTCACGCGCAGATCGTGCAACTGCAGATGCGCGACGGCGGGGGAGACGGCGCTGAGCACCGCGGCGGCCGGCACGAGCGCCACGAGGGTGATGCCGAGTGCGGCGAGGTCGCCGTCGCCGCGTGCGCCAGGGCCCAGCCAGCGCACCACCGGGACGGTCAGCAGCGTGAGCAGGCCGCCGCCGATCAACAGCCCGACGATCAGTCTGCGCGTGTCGGTGCGGTCCGCCAGGTAGCCGCCGATCGCGGCGCCGCCGGCGATGCCGGCGAGCGCGGCGCCGATGATCGAGGTCGTCGTCTCCAGGGTCAGGCCGACGTAGGGCGCCAGCAGCCGGACGGCGAGGATCTCCAGCATGAGCACCGCGCCCGCGGCGACGAATACGAGCGCCGCGGCGCCCAGCGGTGGGAGAGCTTTGGGAAGCGACGACGGCACTTTCTCCTGCGTCGTGGGACGCTCCCTCGCCTTCCCCCCCTTGCCCCGCGTCTTCGATGCCATGAGGCCGTAAGAGTACATGGAACAAGCTGAGTAATTTGACCGTTATAAACGTGTCGATTCCGATGAGGTCGCGGGGCCGTGCGCCGCGATCGGCCGCTCAGGGAGCGGAGGCCGACGCGAGGGCCGTGTCGAGCGCGGCCGAGATCGACTCGGGCTGTTCGATCTGCGGGTAGTGCGCCGCATCGGGTAGCTCGATCGTCTCCACGCCTGGGCGAAGGTCGCGCAGGCCGTCGAGGACCTCGGTGCGGGCGACGGGGTCCTGCAGGCCCCAGGCCAGGGTCAGGGCGCCGTGCCAGTCGCGGATCGCGCCGTGCCAGCGCTCGGTGAAGCGTTCGCGCTCGGCCATGTAGTTGATCGTGAGGTGGGCGATGCGCTGGCCGCCGGCGTGGGAGATCAGCGACCACTGGTCGGCCGCCTCCTCGTCGCTGAGTGGGTGCTGGGGAGAGAAGACGCGGGAGAACTGGGCGCGGAAGCTGCGCTCGCTCGTCAGCCGCGCGAAGAGCGCCCCGAAGCGGCTGCGCAGCAACTGTTGGCCGAGCGTCGGCTTGGCCAGGTGCAGCAGCATGCTGCCGTTGAAGAGCAGCGCGCCGCTGAGCTTCATCTCGAGCTCGTTGCGCAGGTCGCGCGCCATCAGCTCGGTGGCGACCGAGGTCCCCATGTCGTGGCCGACGACGAAGACGGGCGGCGAGCCGGCTCGCCGCACCAGCTCCTCGGCCGCGTCGGCCTGCCAGGCGAGCGTGTAGACGTGGTCGCGCGGCTTCTCGGAGAGGCCGAAGCCGAGGAAGTCGAAGGCCAGCGTCGCCTCCCCCTGGCGCAGCTCGAACAGCTCCCGCCAGTCGTAGGAGCTTGAGGGAAAGCCGTGCAGGAAGAGCAGCAGGGGGTCTTCGCTGCCCTCGCGGCGATGGACGAACAGCCGCCTGCCGAGCACCTCCTCGACCGCTCCCGTGCGCTGCCATCGCCGCACCCGCTCGGTCAGCATGCCTCTACTCGCCGGCGAGGAAGCCCTCGGGCTCCTCGACCACCGTGTTGATCAGCGCGCCGATCCCCTCGATCTCGACCCGCACCGTGTCGCCGACGTGGAGCAGGTTGTCGCGGATCGGCTGGCGCCCGAGGCCGACCCCGGCAGGGGTGCCGGTGGCGATCACATCACCGGGCTCGAGGGTGAAGGCTTCGGAGAGGTGGGAGACCTGCTGGAAGCAGTCGAAGACCATCTCGCCGGTGCTCGCGTCCTGGCGCAGCTCGTCGTTGACGAAGCAGCGGATGCGGAGGTCCTGCGGGTCGCCCAGCTCGTCGCCGGTCACCAGCCAGGGACCGAGCGGGCCGTGGGTGTCGAACGACTTGCCGATCGTCATCGTCTGGGCGCGGCCCTGCCAGTCGCGCACGCTGACGTCGTTGGCGGCGGTGTAGCCGGCGATCGCCTCGGCGGCCTCCTCGACCGGTACGTGCCGGCAGCGCTTGCCGATCACGACCGCCAGCTCGGCCTCGTAGTCGAGGAAGGTGGAGACCTTCGGCATGTGGACGTCGGCACCCGGCCCGACCACGCAGCTGACCTGCTTGTTGAAGAAGACCGGCACCTCGGGCGCATCCATGCCCATCTCGGCGATGTGATCCGCGTAGTTGAGGGCGATCCCCAGGTACTTGCGCGGCGTCGTCGGCGCCAGCAGGTGGGTCTGGGAAAGGGGCCGGCGGGGCGCCTGCGCCGCCAGCCGCTCGAGCTCGCCTTGGCCTGCCTCGGCGAGGGCCGCGGCCGGTTCGGCCGGCAGCGACCCGCCGGAGAGGTCGACCACCTCATCGCCGTCGACCAGTCCCAGCACGGCAGCGCCGTCGTCGCCTGCGTATCGACAGAGCTTCATCCGCCGGGACTCTGCCCGATTGTCAGCGTCTCTGCTTTGGCGCCGTCGTCCCGTGAGGAGGGGAAGCGTGAGCTTCGCGCCGTTCGCTGCGCTCGGCCACCGCTCTCTCGCACAGGTCGCACTCCGCGATGTGCACGGCGATCCGCTTGCGCATCGCGGGGCCGATCGATTCGTCGTCTCCGTCGAGGAAGCGGTCGATCCGCTTGCTCCGGAGGTGGGGCCGGGGGCCATCGGAGTCGCCTTCCGGGGATTCCGAGGAGTCGGCGTCGGTCGAGAGGTCGAGCCGCGACCGGCAGGCCGCCCAGCCGCGGTCTATCTCGCCGAGGCGAAGGAATTCGATCGCGGGGAAGTCGCCGACGATCATCGCGCCGCGACATGCAGCCAAGTCCCCGCGAAGCTCGCGGAACGTCCGGGCGGCGCCGGCCACGACCCGCTGACGTTCCAGCGGCCGGTCGACCAGGTCGATCAGTTCCTCGACCCACTGGAAGTAGGCGAGGCAGCGCTGCACTTCCTCGCGCGGCATGCTGCGCACTTCGTGGACGGCCTCGGTCCGGCAGCCGAGCTGCCGCAGCAGGGTCTCCATCGTCCACTTGGTGTTGTCCGCCATCCGCTTCACGCAAGCGGAGGTCTCGGCGAGGAGCTCGTAGCGACTGGGATTCAGCGACAGCCACTCGGTCTGGTGCTGGGGCTGACTGAGCAGCTCTGCGACCAAGCCCAGGTTGTGCTCGGTGAGTGCCACGCGGCTGTCGGCCTCTCGCCCGTTCATGGTGGATGCCTATCAGAAACCCGCCGGAACAGTCAGGGTTTCTGCGCTTCTGCCGCGGTTCCTGCCCCTTTCCGAGAACCCACGTCGGCGGCGATGGGCCGGACACGGAGACGGGTTCCGGGGCACGCGGTGCCGAAGCGGCCATCCTCCGCCGCCCGAGTGACTGGCACCCGTTTGTGGCCTCCGCATCCGCACCGTACCCACTACCAGTTCGGATAATATAAGTCTTGCGACATACCGAGCGGGACACTGGGAAGTTCTCGGTACTGAGCACAGATGGGGGGAGGGAGGCATGGCTGCGCTCGAGATCGACTGGCTGACCGTGGGCATCACCCTGGTGATCGCCCCCCTCTTCTATCTGCTGCTCAGGTGGCTGCGCGACCTGCTCTCCGACCACCTCTCCTACGTCCTCAACTACGTCGCCTGGTACTTCAGCCGGCTCTTTCACCAGGCCCTGGCGAGCCGGCTCAGCCTGCGCCGCTACTGCCGCCTGCAACTGCAGGACAACGCCAACAAGAAGCTCCAGGTGCCCGGCAAAGAGGGGGTCAGCCTTGAGACGGACACGATCTTCGTCCCGCTGAGCTTCGAGCCCTCGTCGGGAGACGCGAGGGGCTCGACCCTGCGCGAGGCCTTCGAGAAGGGCAGGCGGATCACGATCGTCGGCGATCCCGGGTCGGGCAAGTCGTCGCTGGTCAAGCGGACGTTCCGCGAAGCCTGCCGCGAAGCCGAGTTCGCCAGCAAGGAGGTGCGCCTCCCGATCACCGTAGAGCTGAAGCGCTTCACCCCTCCGACGACGGTCTCCGACGAGGGGGAGGCAGGGGATTGGGCGCTGGCGAAGCTGCGCGAGGGGATCGAGCGGGTTCAGGGGTTCGACATGGGGCAGCTGTTCGACAGCTTCGTCGACGGACAGGGACTGCTGATCCTGCTCGACGGCCTCGACGAGGTGGCAAGCGACGACTACCGGCGCACCGCGATGGCGATTCGCGGGCTCAGCACCGAACTCACCCGCCGCTCCGAGGCGAACGTCGTGGTGCTGACGATGCGGGCGCAGTTTCACCAGCAGGTGCGGGCGGATTTCGACGACCTGTTCCCCGACGTGTACCGGATCGCGCCCTTCAGCCCGGCGGACATCTTCAGCTTCCTCGAGCGCTGGCCATTCGAGACCGACCAGGTCGAACACGTCTCGAGGATCTACTCCGACCTGACCGACCGGCCCACTCTGCGGGAGATGTGCCGCAACCCATTGGTGCTGGCGATGTACGTGGCGAACGACCAGAGCACGATCAACGCACCCCCGGACACCCGTACCTCCTTCTACGACCAGGTCGTCGACGAGCTGCTGGTCGAGAGGCGAGGGCGGCAGCTCGGCATGGGCGCCCGCACCACCCTCCGCGAGCAGCGCGAGACGATCCTCGGCCGTCTCGCGCTCGACAACCTGACCGACGGCGCCCAGGCGGCCAACTCGCCCACCTGGAAGGCGGCGGTGGAGATAGTCATGGACGTCCACGAGTGCTCCACCACGGATGTCGCCGAACAGCTCCTGCTCGACCTAGAGCGGGACACCGGGATCGTCGCCCACGAGCGCGACGGCGAGTCTCTCCGCTTCATCCACCTGACCTTCTGCGAGTTCCTCGCGGCGAAAGAGGCGGCGCTCGGCCGGGTGGACGGGTTCGCGGAGCTGCTCGGTCGTTACGAGGAGTTCCAGGCGGCAGACCAGCCACAGCTCCGCTCGCGGCTGAACGAGGTCATCCCGTTCGCGACCGCGCTGCTGCCGAGGGTGCACCGGCCGGCGGCGATCGACGAAGTGGCGGGTGCCTGCGGCCAGGAGATTCTCGGCCGCTGCTTCCTCGAGACCCAGGCCTACAGCGGCGACGTCTGGCAGGACTACCTGGACCAGGAGCAGGCCGAGCTGCTCAACTCGAACCCGGAGCAGTGGACCAACGAGTGGCTCTCGCGCCTGCACCTGTTCAACGTCGTCCTGCAGGACGCGGAACGCTGGTCGGAGCTCTCCGGCCGCGAGGTCGGCATCGACCTGGAGGAGGTGTTCGAGCACCTGGTCGGCTCGGATCGCCAGCGGCTGGTGCGGCTCTTCAGCTCCTACGCGCTGAACGACTCCGCGGCCGCGCTCAGGCTGGCCGAGGCGTGCGGGGTCGACCTCGCCGTCGAGGAGCCCGAGCTGGTCCTGAACAACTGCGAGTTCCCGCCGTTCCTCGCCGTCGCACTGCAGCGGGGGCTGGCCACCGGCGAATCCGGCCTGCGCTGGCTTGTCCTGCTCGCCGAGGCCGGCCTGCGCAACCATTTCTCCGCCTTCGTCCTGCACGGCCAGGAAGCCCCCGAGCAGCTCCGCAGGAGAGTCACGGCCCAGCCGCGGTCGAGGCAGTGGGCGCCGCTGCCCCACGGAGGGGTCTTCGTCGGCCCGAGGACGATCAGCGTCCCGCTGGCCTCGCGCAAGCGCGGGCTCTCGGCCTACAGCGCGATCCTGACCCTGGCCCTGGGGGTCCCGAAGGAGAGCCGCTCCGACCTCGGGGCGCTCGAGATCCTCGAACGCGTGCCCCCGCCGGGGGCGGCGGTCTCGTCGAAGCTGATCGGCCTCCTCTCGGCCGCGACGATGGCCGGCCTCGGCTACGTGGCTCTGGCGGTCGTTCCGCCGCTCGGCCTGGGCGTGTCGGTGCTGACGACCTCGTTCGTGGCCATGGCCGGCTGGCTCCTGCTGTGGTACCCGGCTCGGCGGGGCCGCCGCTACGCGGCCTTGGCCAACGTCACGTTCCCGGTCTCGCTCTGGGAACGCTCGATCCTGCTCAACTCGACGCGGAAGCGAACACCGTTGAGGCGCCGGCTGGTCACGACCGCGAAAGACACCGTCGGCAAGCTCTACCTGAGGCGACTCAACGCCGCCCTGCGCGATCTCGAAGAATTCCGCTTCAGCCTCGGCGTCAGGCGGCCCTACAGCCGCCCCGCCGCGGCTAGGGCCGCGACCGCGGTCCGCCTCGCCACCTCCGAGGACTCGGCCTAGAGGGCGCCGCCGTCGGAGGCGAACCGGCGGAGCCTCACGTCGCCGTCCGCCGCGCTTCCCGCACCAGCCACCAATCGACGGCGTAACCGCCGAAGGGGACCACCGCGCCGACCAGGATCCAGAACGTCGTCTTCCACGACCAGCCGGCCTCTGCCCGCAGGTTGAGGGCGACGATCACATAGAGGACGAAGAGACCGCCGTGAAGCGGCCCGAGGATGTGCACGCCCATCTCGCCGCCGCCGGTCCGTTTGACGTAGGAGGCGATCAGCAGCGCCAGGAAGCTGGTCGCCTCGGTAAGGGCGATGTAGCGCATGGCCCGCATCGCGGGGAAATCTAGTCCAAGCCGGCGATCAGCTCCGCCACTTGCCGCTCGATCTCCTCGCGCGTGGCGCGGACCTCCTCCAGCGGGCGTTCCTTGGGATCGGGCAGGTCCCAGTCGAGGTAGCGCTTGCCCGGTATATAGGGGCACTCGTCGCCGCAGCCCATGGTCACCACGACGTCGGCCCACTCGGCGTCCTCGCGGCCGAGCTGACGGGGGACCCGGTCGCCCAGGTCGATCCCGACCTCCGCCATCGCCTCGACCACCTCGGGGTGGACCCGGTCGCTCGGGGTCGTCCCGGCCGAGCGCGCCTCGTGGTTGCCGCCGGCGGCGCGGGCGAAGAGCGCCTCGCTCATCTGCGAGCGGCCGGCGTTATGGAGGCAGACGAAGAGGACGCGGGTCATCGGCCCGGCTGCTTGCCGCGGACGAGCTGATAGGCGAGGGCGCCCAGGGCGGCGCCGGCGAGCGGGGCGACGAGGTAGATCCAGATGTCGTGCAGCTCGCCCGAGACGAGGCCGGGGCCAAGCGACCGCGCCGGGTTCATCGAGGCGCCGGTGATCGGCCCGCCGAAGAGGGCGTCGAGGCCGACGGTGCCGCCGATCGCGATCGCGGCCCCGGCGCCGACCGCCCGCGTGTCGGTCGCGACGGCCATGATCACGAACATGAGGAAGGCGGTCAGCGCCGCCTCGTAAGCCAGGGCGCTGCCGGTGCCGACGCTGGGCACGGTGGCGCCGAGCGAGGCCGGCTCGCTGGGCCATACCGCGAGCAGCAGCGCCGCCGCCGCGATCGCCCCGAGCAGTTGGGCGGCGACGTAGGCGACGGCCTCGCGCCCGGGGAAGTGACGGGTGAGGGCGAAGGCGAGCGTCACCGCCGGGTTTAGGTGGGCCCCGGAGAGGTGGCCCGTCGCGTAGACCATCGCCATGATCACCAGGCCGAAGACGAGCGATACGCCGACCGCGCCCAGCACCCCTTCGTGGACCGCGTCGGTGACGATCGCGCCGCAGCCGGCGAAGACCAGGGCGAAGGCGCCGATCGCCTCGGCGGCGGAGCGGCGCAGCAGGTCCGGGCGCGCGTCCACGGCCGTCAGCAGCAGCCCGCCGGGTCGCCGCTCCCGGCTGGGACGGGAACGCGCTCGGGGACCGAGAACACCTCGCGCACGGAATCGAGCGCGCCCGGCACGAGGCTGAAATAGCTGTAGGTGCCGCGGGTCTCGCGCGCGACGATCCCGGCCTCGACCAGCTGCTTGAGGTGGTGGCTGACGGTGCCTTGGGAGAGGCCGAGCAGCGGCTGCACCTCGCAGACGCAGACCGGCTCGCCGCCCGCCCGCAGCAGCAGGTTGACGATCCGCAACCGGTGCCGATCGGCCAAGGCCTTGATCACCGCCTCCAGCTCCGCTGCCCGCCCGTCGGCGAGCGACGACCCGGCTAGCGGAGTGCAGCACTCGATCGTCGGAAGGTCGGTAGCGGCCACGAATTGGACGCTACCACGATTCATCGATGAGCTTCGATGAAGCTTGAAAACTACGATCGCCGCTCATGCTCGTTCGGCGGCGCAACGAGCCGTCCGCGCCCGCCTCTACCTTGATCGCAGGATGACCCAGCAGGCGCTGATGGACAGCCTCGAACCGCCGCACGAGCCCATCCTCGACCCGGCACCGGCCGCCGAGGCCGCCCCCGCCCTGCGGGTGCCGCTGCGGGAGCTGCAGGATGGCCAGCGGGTGGCCGGCGTCTACGCCGTGCGCGAGCGCGAGCTGCGGCGCAAGCGCAACGGCGAGCCCTGGCTGCGGCTGGTGCTCGGCGACGCCAGCGGCGGCGCCGAGGCGGTCGCTTGGGAGGACGCCGAGGCGCTCTACGCGCTCGCCTCACCCGGGACCCCGGTCGAGCTCGGCGGCGTCTTCGAGATGAGCGAGCGCTGGGGGGCGAAGATCAAGCTCACCGCTCTGCGCGAGGCCGATCCGGGCTCCTATGACCCGGCCGAGCTGGCGGCCGAGTCGGATGTCTCCTTCGAGGAGCTGGAGGTCAAACTGCGCCAGCTGCTCGAGACCGTGCAGGAGCCGCAGCTGCGCGAGCTGCTCGACCGCTTCTTCGGCGAGCGCTCGCAGATCTGGGCGCGCTTCCGCGACGCCCCGGCGGCGAAGGTCTACCACCAGGCCTACCGGCACGGCCTGCTCGAGCACACCGTCTCCGTCGCCCAGGCGGTCAGCGCCGCGGCCAACTTCTTCCCCGGCATCGACCGCGAGGTCGCCGTCGCCGGCGCCCTCCTGCACGACATCGGCAAGACCGTCGCCTACAACGACGACCCGCTGGCGATCGACCTGACCGACGCCGGCCGCCTGCAGGGCGAGATCCCGCTCGGCTACTACACGGTGCGCCGCGAGATCGAGGAGATCCCCGGCTTCGACCCCGGCTTGGCGCAGGCCGTCCTCCACATCATCCTCAGCCACCACGGCTCGCTCGAGCACGGCTCGCCGGTCGTCCCCGCGACCCGCGAGGCGGTCCTCGTCCACATGATCGACAACCTCGGCGGTCGCCTCGGCAGCTTCGACCGCCTCGAGCGCCAGCTGCCCGCCGGCGAGTCCTGGTCAGGGTTCGACCGAGCACTCTCAGGCTCCGCATACTTCGGCGCACGCGCCGCCTGACGGTCTCAGACGGCGCCATGCGGCGTCCTCAGTCGGCGAAATAGGTCCCTATTCCGCCTCCCTCGTCCTTGCCTGACCCCGTCTGAGCCGCGTCAGAAACGGCGCGTGCAACGTTCTATTTTGTTCACGTCCTGATCGGCGTGCTTGATGCACTTGATCAGGCGCTGCGGGTTGGCGCCGCGCTCCTTGGTCGCCTTGAACGAGTGGCGGATCTCACGCTGGACCTGGCGATTGACCGTGTTCAGCGTCTTGCCGATCTGGTCGAGGCCGGTCGAGTGGATCGCGTCGCTGGTCGTCTTCAGGACCGGCTTGACGATGAACAGGTAGGCGCAGAAGAGGATGCCGGCGGCGACCGCGAGGCGGACGATCCCGTTGGTCACGCTGCCGAAGAGGTTGCGAAGGATGTCCATGCGGGGTGCACTCTATCCCGCTCGAATGGGGCAAAATGCGGGGTTCCGGTGGTCTCGGCGGGGGGCTCGCAAGGTCACCCTCACTATCCTGGGCCCGTGGCCAAGGACACCGAGAAGCTGATCCGCCAGCTCTCGCTGATCTCCTTCCTGATGGCCCAGGGGAGGCCGGTCTCGGCCCTGGAGATCAAGCGCGAGGTGGAGGGCTACAGCGACATGAACGACGACGCCTTCGCGCGCCGCTTCTACGCCGACCGCGCCGAGCTGGAGAGCCTCGGCATCCAGCTCGGGGTGGAGAAACCGGGCGAGGGCTTCTTCGAGGCCGAGCTCTACTCGCTGCCGCCGGAGAACTTCTACCTCGACCCGATCGAGTTCTCCGACGACGAGCTGGCCTCGCTCAGCACGGCGCTCTCGCTGCTCACCGACGGTGGCTTCGCCTACGCCGAGCCGCTGCGCCTCGCCCTGCAGCAGGTCGCCTGGGGCCACCCGAACCCGATCAGCGAGGGCGACCGGGCGCCGGTCGAGATGGCGATGACGGCATCGGCCGGCGGCCGCGACCTCTCCCAGCGCCTCTCCAAGATCGAGACCGCGATCTCGCGCCGCAAGACGATCGAGTTCACCTACTACACGATGGAGCGCGACGAGACCGAGAAGCGCAAGGTCGACCCTTACCACCTCGTCTTCCGCTCCGGCCAGTTCTACTTGATCGGCCACTCGCACGAGCGCGACGCGGTCCGCGTCTTCCGCCTCTCCCGCATCCAGGGCAAGGTCGGCTACGCCTCCAAGGCCGAGCACGACTTCTCGCCGCCGGAGGACTTCGACCGCCGCGACTACGGCCAGCGCGCCGACTGGCAGCTGGGGGAGATCCGCGGCAGGGCGAAGATCTACGTCCGCGACCGCATCGCCTGGCTGATCGAGCGCGACTTCAGCGCCTACGGTGAGCTGCGCCCGGCGCGCAAGGCCGACGACGCGCCCGGCAAGGGCTCGGTCCTCGAGACCGACTACGCCTCGCCGCGCGAGCTGATCGCCTGGGTGTTGCGCTGGCGCCAGAACGCCGAGGTGCTGGAGCCCGAGGAGCTGCGCGAGGAAGCGCGCGAGCGTCTCGACCTGCTCCACGACCGCCACCGCAGCGATTTCGAGCCGGCGGAGACGGTCGAGCGCCCGCTGCGCGAGGCGCCGCCGCGCTCGCGCGGCAACGGCCGCGGCGAGGCGGCGATCCGGCCCGAGCGCTTCGCCCGCCTCGTCACCCTCGCCGGCCTGCTGATCGACTCGGCCAAGAGAAGCGAGCGGCTGCGCGTCTCCGAGCTGCGCCAGCGGCTCGAGCTGACCGGGGAGGAGTTGCAGGAGGACATCGACCTGCTCAACGTCGTCAACTTCGGTGGCGGCACCTACGTCCTCTACGCCGAAGTCATCGGCGACGAGATCGAGGTCGACTCCGAGCCCTACGGCGACAACTTCGCCCGCCCGGCGAGGCTGCTGCCGCTGGAGGCGAAGGCGCTGATCGCGGCGATCGACCTCTTCGGCGACCACCTGCCCCAGGGCGGCCTGCAGAGCGCCCGCGGGAAGATCGTCAAGGCACTCGGCCACGACCCCTCCGAGGAGGGGCTGGAGATCGCCGCCGGCAGCGGTGGCGACACCGAGGTGGCGCGGGTCGTCAACGAGGCGATCGCGGCTCGCCGGGTGCTCGAGATCCAGTACTACAAGGAGAACGAGGACCAGTTCACCAAACGCCGGGTCGAGCCCTACCGGTTGGAGAACGGGCGCGAGGGCTGGTACGTCGAGTGCTACGACCTGACCAAAGAGGGGATCCGCCACTTCAAGCTCGACCGGGTCAAGGAGGCCACGGTGGGCGATGAGACCTACGAGCCGCGCCAGGAGGTCGAAGAGCTGGCCGGGGTCGAGGGCTGGATGACCGACGGCGAGGTTCCGACCGCGCAGGTCGCCCGCGTCTGGGTCTCTCCGGAGCGGGCCCGCTGGCTGCGCGAGGAGCGCACCGTGGTCGAGGAGCTGGCCGACGGCGCGGTTGTCGTCGAGCTGCCCTACGCGGGGACCTCCTGGCTGGTGCGCGAGATCCTCCGCGGCGCCGGCGACCTGGTCGTCCTGGAGCCGGACGAGGCGCGCGAGGCGATCGCCGCAGAGGTCGCGGCAAGCGCTGCGTGAGGATGCGTGCTGCATCGAGCCCCAAATAGGGGTCGGATGCAGTACGCGTTGGAGTGGGTGACGACGTATTGACGGAGGCACCGGGGCATGCGGAGATTCTGAGGGTCGTGGCGCCCAACCCGGGGCCGATGACGCTGGCGGGGACGAACACCTACTTGTATGGGTCGGATCCGTGTGTGGTGATCGATCCAGGGCCCGATGACGCGGGACACCTCGACGCGGTGCGTGCCGCCGCCGAGGAGCGTGGCGGTATCGGCTTGGTCTTGCTCACCCACAGCCACGGCGATCATGCGGCGGGGGCGGAGCGGTTCGACGATGTCGTGCTGCCGGCCGGAGGAGAGGAGCACGGTGGCCTGCGCGCTCTGGCGACGCCCGGCCACGCCGCCGACCACGTCTGCTTCCTGACCGCCGACGGCGTCTGCTTCAGCGGCGACCTGGTGCTGGGAGAGGGCTCGACCTTCGTCCCCCCGGACGGCGGCTCGCTCGCGTCCTACATGGAGTCGCTGCGCCTGGTGCAAGCCGAGGCGCCGGCCCTGATCTGCCCCGGGCACGGCCCCTGGGTGACCGACCCGGCGGCGAAGCTGGCCGAGTACATCGAGCACCGCGAGATGCGCGAGCGCCGCTTGCTAGCCGCACTCGAGCGGGGCGAGCGCTCCAAGGAAGCGCTGCTCGCCGAGGCCTGGTCCGATGTCCCGACCGAGCTCCGTCTCGCGGCAGCGCTGGTGATGGAGGCGCACCTGCAGAAGCTCGACGCGGAAGGCCGGCTGCCCGCCGACCTCTGGGAGTGAACTTGCCGTTCCGGTGCGCCTTATGTACGTATAGGGGACAAAAAGCGCACCGGAACCAGTCCTGGCTAGCCAGCCAGTAATGTGGCTGGGGTGAACCCCGGGCGCGCGGCACGAACTGGTCTCTTTGCGGGTGCCGTGGGCACCGGTCTGGCTGCGGCGGCGACGGCTGCCGCCTGGCACTGGCTCGCGCGCCGGCCGTTGCCGAAGCAGGAGGGGACGATCGAGCTGGAGGGGCTGGAAGGGCCGGTGCGGGTGCGGCGCGACCGCTGGGGCGTCCCGCACATCGAGGCTGGCAGCGCCGCCGACCTCTGGTTCGCCGAGGGCTTCTGCCACGGCCAGGACCGGCTCTGGCAGATGGACTTCTACCGCCGCGCGCTCTCCGGCCGCGTCTCGGAGTTCGCCGGTGAGGAGGGGCTGCCGGTGGATCGGCTTATGCGCACGCTGGGTATGCGGCGTACGGCCGAGCGCGAGGCGGCGGCCCTCGACCCCGAGTTGCGCGCCCTGCTCGAGCGCTTCTGCGAGGGAGTCAACGCCGCCGCGGCGAGCGCCAAGGCGTTGCCGTTCGAGATGCAGCTGCTGCGGCTCGAGTTCGAGCCCTGGCGCCCCGTCGACATCCTCGGCCTCGGCAAGCTGCTCGCCTTCGGTCTCTCGACCAACTGGGAGAAGGAGCTGCTGCGCGCCGACATGACCCGCGAGCTCGGCCCCGAGCTCGCGGCCAGGCTCGACCCCGGCTACCCGGCTGACAACCCGGTCGTCACCCAGGAACCCTGGTCCGGCGACGGCCTCGGGCTGGCCGAGCAGATCGACGCGGTGCGCCGCTCGATCGGCATGGCCGCCGAGGCGAGCGGCTCCAACAACTGGGCCGTAAGCGGAAGTCTGAGCGCGACCGGCTCGCCGCTGATCGCCGGCGACCCTCATTTGCCGCAGAGCATGCCGGGCATCTGGTACCAGGTCGGCCTCACGCTCGGCGACCGCTTCGTCCGTGGCGCCTCTCTGCCGGGGATGCCCGGCGTCTACATGGGACAGAACAACGACGTCTGCTGGACCTTCACCAACGTGATGGCCGACGTCCAGGATCTCTTCGTCGAGCGGGTCGAGGGCGACCGGTACCTGTTCGAGGAGGAGTGGCTGCCGCTCGAGATCGTGCGCGAGGAGATCGCGGTCAAGGGCCGCGGCGCGCCCGAGATCCTCGACGTGCGGATCACCCACCACGGCCCGCTGGTCAATACGGCGCTTGGCGCCGACGAGGCCGAGCCGCTGGCGCTGCGCTGGATCACGCTCGACCGGCCGACCGCCTTCAAGGGGATGTTCGAGCTGCACGAGATCCACTCCGGCCCGGAGCTGGTTGCCAAGCTGGAGGGCCATACCTCGCCTGCCTCCAACCTGATCTGGGCCGACCGCCACGGCTCGATCGGGTACAAGCTGATCGGCCGCCTGCCGCTGCGCAAGGGTGGCTGTCCCGACCTGCCCAAGCCCGGCTGGGAGGGGAAGTTCGAGTGGGAGGGGGCGGTCCCCTACGGCGAGCTGCCGGAGGTGACCGACCCCGAGAGCGGCTTCCTGATTACCGCCAACAACCGCATCGTCGGCGACGAGTATCCGCACCACATCACCAGCGAGTGGCTCGACGGCTTCCGCGCGCGGCGAATCGAGGAGCTGCTGCGCGCGAGCGACGAGCACGACGTCGAGGGCTTCGAGGCGATGCAGTCCGACAACCTCTCGATCCCCGGTCTGGAGGCGGCGCGCCGGCTGGGCCGGCTTTCGCCGAAGGGGCAGCGCGAGCTGAGCGCGGTCGAGCGCCTGCGCAGCTGGGACGGCCGCCTCGATCCGGACTCGATCGCCGGCACGATCTACCAGGCCTTCCTGCTGCGACTGGCGCGCGAGGTGGCTCGGGCCGCGATCGGCGACCGCGATCTCTGCGAGCGCTGGCTCGACCGCGCCGACAACGGCTTCATGCCGCACATCACCTCGCCCTGGCGTTGGCACTCGCACCTGATGGACCTCTGGGAGGAGGGCGACGAGGAGCTGATCGGCCGCCCCTGGGACGAGCTCGTGCTGGAGGCGCTGGCTGGGGCGCTCGACGACCTCAGCGACCGCTTCGGCCCCGACCCCGAGGGCTGGCGCTGGGGCCACGTCCACGAGATGGAGTTCCCCCACCCGCTCGGCGAGGCCAACCCGCTGCTGCGCAAGCTGCTCAACCGCCGCCTGCGGGCCGGCGGCGCCCAGGAGACCGTGAGCCAGATCGCCTACGACCCCAACGATCCTTACAAGGCGGTCTGGGCGCCGAGCTGGCGCATGGTCGGCGACCCGATGAGCCCGGACCGGTCCCGCTGGCAGATGTTCACCGGCCAGTCCGGTCATCCCGCAAGCCCCCACTACGACGACCTCCAGGCCGATTGGCTCGACGGCCGCACCCAGCCGATGGCCGGCGAGGGCCCTTGGCGCGAGTTGGACCTCGTCCCGCCCGTCTGACCTTCCATCCCTGAGGGGACGTGCCGCGAGTTCGAGGTCCCTATGGGTACTCAACTCGCGGCACGTCTTCTTGCGGCTCGGATCGGTTAGGGCCGAAACGTTCGGGGGATGGAATGGTTGGGGAGTAGATGCGGCGCCTCGTCTTATGCCTGGCGACGCTGGCCGTGGCTCTGCCCGCGAGCGCCAGCGCGAAGACCGTCCCCTTCAACGGGGAGCGGGTCGCCGTGCCCGCCGGCTGGCCGGTGATCCGGCTGGCCGAGCGGCCACAGGCCTGCGTGCGGCTTGACCGCAAGGCGGTGTATCTCGGCGCGCCGAGACCGAGGCAGCGCTGCCCGGCGAGCGCGATCGGGCGGCGGCGGGCGATCCTCGTCGACCCAGGCGCCAGGGCGCGTGCGTCGCGGGCGCGGGCGCAGGCGAGCCGGGTCGCGCCGGCGACCCTCTCCGCGGCATCCGAGTTCACCGGCTTCGGCTTCGATGCCTGCACGGCGCCCTCGCGGCGATCGATGTCCGCCTGGGGCGACTCCCCCTTCCGCGCGGTCGGCGTCTACATCGGCGGGCTCAACCGCGGCTGCTCGCAGCCGAACCTGACGGCGAGCTGGGTCGCCGCGCAGATCGCCGCCGGCTGGAGCCTGATCCCGACCTACGTCGGCCTGCAGGCGCCGACCTCGAGCTGCACGTCGTGCGCGACGTTGAGCACGGGCTCCGCCTCCTCGCAGGGCACGGCGGCAGCCAGCGACGCGGTCGGCCAGGCGCAGCTGGTCGGGATCGGCGAGGGCAGCCCGATCTACTTCGACATGGAGAGCTACACGCGCACCGCCAGCGCCAGCACCGCGACGCTGACCTTCCTCGCCGCCTGGACCACGCGCCTGCACGCGCTCGGCTACGACTCCGGCGTCTACAGCAGCAGCGCCTCTGGCATCGCCGACCTGGTCTCCCGGCTCGGCAGCAGCTACCCCCAGCCGGACGACATCTGGATCGCCAACTGGAACGGCCGCGCCAGCACCAGCGACCCCTACGTCCCGGCCAGCGCCTGGAGCGAACACCAGCGCATCCACCAGTACCGCGGCGGTCACGACGAGACCTGGGGCGGCGTGACGATCAACATCGACAGCAACTACGTCGAAGGGGCAACCGCGGGGACGGCATCCTCCGGCGACGACCCGCGGGGGAGCTTCGACGTCGTCAGCTCGCCCGCGCCTGGGCAGGTGCAGATCTCCGGCTGGGCCTTCGACCCGAACGCGCCGCTGAAGCCACTCTCGATTCGCGCCTACCTCGGCGGCAAGGCGAGCGAAGCCACCGCCTCGCGCTACGAGCTCGGGCCGATCGCAGAACAGCAGCGCGGCGACCTCCCCCTGATCTACCCGCAGGCCGGCACTGCCCACGGCTTCGACGTCAGCTTCCCGGTGGTCGGCAGCGGCAGGCAGCGCCTCTGCGTCTACGCGCTCGACATCGGGCCCGGCTCCGACGAGCTGCTCGGCTGCCGCAGCGTCGGTGTGCCGGTCCCGATCTCGTTGCTGCGGGCGAAGGCGGGCGGCAACGCGATCCGAGTCAGCGTCCGTTGCGAGTGGCCTGCGGGAACCCAGTGCCCGGGGCAGATCTTGGTCCGCGTCCGGGTCAGGCAGCGCACGGTCGTCCGCCGCCGGGGCAGGTCGCGGGTGAGGACGAGGATGGTGCGCAGGTCGCTCGCGCGGCGCGGCTTCCAGCTCACCGGCGGCAACTCGCACACCTTCCGCCTTCCTCTCGGCCCCCGCGGCCGTCTGCTGACCCGCGGCGCAGCCCGGCCGCAGGCCCACCTGCTCGTCGCGATCCCAGGCGGTCGCGTCGGCCAGCAGCTCAGGCTGAGGTAGGCGCGCGACTCGGGAGGGACGGCCGTTTCAACCCCACGTTGCCTGCGAGAGGTTCTCCCGGATCGCCTCGTCGGCCGTGACCAGAGATGCGTTGGCCACGATTGCGTGCGCGGCGATCAGCCGGTCGAACGGGTCGCGCGTCCAGGAGAGGTCTGCGGCCGCCTGCACCAGCTCCGCGACTGAGACATCTGCAACCTCCAGCCCGAGCGCTCGTCGCAACGCCGAAAGCGGTGCCGATGCGGGTTCGGAAACCCGGCCGATTTCGTAGAGGTAGGTCAGCTCGAGCCCGACGATCGGCGAGACGAACAGGGCCTCGGCCTCCAATCGCGCTCGGGTTGCCGCGGGGATGCGCTGCTCCTGGCCCTCATACAGCCAGCCGACGATATGGGTGTCAATTTGGATCAGGGTTCCACTCCGAGGACCAGTCGATATGGATCAGCTCGTCGGGATCTCCGACGATGAAGCCCTCGCGACGAGGCAGCCGATCCCAGATCGACCCCCTCTCCCTGGGCGCGATCACGAGCGTCCTGCCGTTGCGCTCGATCTCCAGCGGCTTGCCGGTCTCGAGGACCTCGTCGAGCAGCCGGTAGACGTTGGCTCGCAATTTCGATGCGCTGATCGCCATTGGATCCTCCAGTGGAAGCGTACGTACGTAATCTAGATAAGACGTACGTACGTTAGCACTGGCGAGTGGCCGGATCGCTGGAGGGCTGCTCGTGCGGAGCTCCATGCGGCGACGCTAGTCGCCTCCGGCGCGCGAATGGCGCGCACAATCGAAAAATTCAGTGACGGCTGCCGGTTTGAGCGCGGCTGACGGCGGTGACCAGCTCGACGATCTCGTCCGAGGCTTTCTCGGGGGAGCCGGAGTCGAAGGGAGGCTCGGGGTCGTACTCGATCCCGAGCTGGATCGCCTGGGCGATCTCCGGACCTGCCTCGCGGCCGACCAGGTGCAGGGCCATGTCGATTCCGGCCGAGACGCCCGCTGCGGTGAGGACCTTGCCGTCCTCGACGAAGCGGCCGCCGACCGGGTCGGCGCCGAACGTGCCCAGGCGCTCGAGGAAGAGCCAGTGCGAGGTGGCCCGCTTGCCCTCCAGCAGGCCGGCGGCGGCGAGGACCAGCGAGCCGGTGCAGACCGAGGTCGTCCACTTGGTCCGCTCGTCGACGCGGCGCAGCCAGGAGAGCACGGTCTCGTCCACCATCGCGTCCTCGCTGCCCTCGCCGCCGGGGACGAGGACGACGTCGGGCTCGCTCGTCTCCTCCAGCGTGTGGTCGACGCTCAGTCCGAGGGCGCCGCTGTCGGTGCGGATGTTGCCCTTCGCCGTCCCGACGAAGCGAACCTCCCAGCCGGGCACCGAGCGCAGCACCTCGTAGGGGCCGATCGCGTCGAGCGCGGTGAGCTTCTCGTAGAGGAGGATCGCGATCTGCATGGCTCGATCATCGCCGCGCCGGGCCGATCTTTCCAGTGGCAGGATTGCCAATGTTCGCTAGATTTCTGCCATGACAACGGAGCGCGAGCTTTGACCCACCGCGTCGCCGCCCTCTGCCTCGACGGGCTCGTCGCCTTCGACCTGACCGCGGCGACCCAGGTCTTCATCGCCGCCTCGGCCGCCGACGGCACGCCCTTTTACGAGGTGACGTGCTGCTCGCAGGACGGCGCCCGGGTTTCCACGACGACCGGCTTCGGGATCGAGCCCGGACGCGGGCTCGACGCGCTCGAGGCCGCGGACACCGTCGTCGTCCCCGGCTACTTCGCCGTGCTGGACCGGCCGCCTGCGCCGGTCACCGCGGCGCTGCGCGCCGCCGCCGAGCGCGGCGCGCGCGTGCTCTCGGTCTGCACCGGCGCGTTCGCGCTGGCCCACGCCGGGCTGCTCGACGGGCGCCGGGCCACGACTCACTGGGCCCACGCCGAGCAACTGGCGGAGCTCTTCCCGCGGGTCGAGGTCGACCCCGCGGCGCTCTACGTCGACGAGGGCGAGACGATGACCTCCGCCGGGCTCAGCGCCGGCATCGACCTCTGCCTGCACGTCGTGCGCAAGGACTTCGGCGCCGCCGCCGGCGAGCGCGTCGCCCGCCGCATGGTCGCCGCGCCCCATCGCGAGGGCGGCCAGGCGCAGTTCATCAAGCGCCCGCCGCTGGGCGAGCCCGGCTCGCTGGAGGCGACGCGCCGCTGGGCCGCCGAGCGGCTCGCCGACCCGCTAGACGTCGCCGCGATGGCCCGCCACGCCGGGGTCAGCCCGCGCACCTTCGCCCGCCGCTTCCGCGCCGAGACCGGGACGACGCCGCTGCGCTGGCTGCTCGCCCAGCGGGTGCTGGAGTCGCAGCGCCTGCTGGAGGAGTCGGACCTGTCGATCGACGCCGTCGCCTGGCGGGCCGGCTTCGGCACGGCCGCCTCGCTGCGCGAGCACTTCCGCCGCGCCACCGCGACCACCCCGACCGCCTACCGACGCTCCTTCCGGCCGGTGCCGCTCCGCGCCGCGTAGAGTCACGGCGGATGAGCCGGCGCGACCAGATCAAGCTGAGCGACAGGGAGCTGCTGGAGCTGATGCAGGGCGAGCGCGTGGCGATCGTCAGCTCGAACGGGCCGCACGGCTGGCCGCACTCGATGCCGCTCTGGTTCGTGCCGCGCGACGGCGAGATCTGGATCTGGACCTACGCGAAATCGCAGAAGGTGCGCAACCTGGAACGCGACCCGCGGGCGACCGTGCTGCTCGAGACCGGCCACGAGTACGGCGAGCTGCGCGGCGCGATGATCGAGGCCGAGGCGGAGATACACCGCGACTTCGAGACCGTGATCGGGTTCGCTGAGGAGCTGACCGTGCGCTACGCAGAAGGGATCGACTCGGTGGAGGGCGACGCCAAGGCGGCGCTCGAAGCGCAGGCCCCGAAACGGGTGGCGATCCACTTCAGGCCGCGGCGGGTGGCGACCTGGGACCACCGTAAGCTTGGCGGCTCCTACTGAGCGCTGGATGAAGACGAAGAAGATCGCACTGATCGCCGCCCTCGCGGCCGCGCTGACCCTCTCCGCCGCGGACGCCGGCGGCAAGGCCCCGCGGGCGCCGCGAAGCTTCTTCGGCATCGCGCCGCAGACCGCGCTGACCGACACCGACGCCGAGTACATGCGCGCGGGGGGGATCGGCAGCGTGCGCTGGCCATTCGCCTGGAGCGGGCTGCAGCCCGAGTCGCAGGGTGGCTACGTCTGGACGAGTACCGACGAAGTCGTCGCCACCGCCGCCCGTCGCCGGCTGACCGTGCTGCCCTTCTTCTACGCGACGCCGGACTGGCTCGCCCGCAAGTTCACGACCCTGCCCGTCTCCAACGCTCGCCAGCGCGCCGCCTGGAGTGCCTTCGTCGGGGCCGCGGTCGAACGCTACGGCCCGCGCGGCAGCTTCTGGCTCGAGCACGGGCCGGGCAGCGCCGAGCCGCTGCCGAGGATGCCGATCCGCACCTGGCAGATCTGGAACGAGGCGAACTTCTTCTACTTCGCCTTCCCCGTCTCGGTGCCCCGCTACGCGCGTGCTCTGAAGCTGGCCAGCCGCGCGGTCAAAGCGGTCGACCCCGGTGCGACCGTCCTGCTCAGCGGTCTCTTCGGCGAACCGGACGAGGGGGGCGGCGCGGCATGGACGCGGCCGACTTCCTCGCGGCCCTCTACCGCTCGCCCGGGATCGAGGCGAGCTTCGACGCCGTCGCCCTCCATCCCTACGCGGTCGACGCCGAAACGCTGGCGGAAATGTCCGAGGAGATGCGCGAGGTCGTGCGCGAGAACCGCGACCCACGCGCCGCCCTCTACATCACCGAGATGGGCTGGGGCTCGCAGAACAACTTCCAGCAGGTCGCCTTCGAGCAGGGCGTCAGCGGGCAGGTGCGCCAGCTGCGCGACTCCTACACCTACCTGCTCGAGAACCGCCACCGCCTCAACCTCAAGGGCACCTACTGGTTCTCCTGGAAGGACATCGACGGCTCCTGCAGCTTCTGCGACTCGGTGGGCCTCTTCCGGGATGACAAGCGCCTCAAGCCGAAGCCGTCCTGGCACGCCTTCGTCGGCCTCAGCGGCGGCCGGGCACGGCCGTAGCGGCGCTCGCCGGGTCGATCGCCAGCTGCCGCAGGGGCGGGACGGCGTCGCCTGCAACCGCAACCGCGGCGGCGTAGCCGGGTCCGAGGTCGAGGTCCGCCACGGCCGCTGGACCCTCGGGAAGCGGCGCGCCGAGGCCGCCGCCGAAGCACTTCGCGACCGCCTCGTGTCGCGTCCAGGCGGAGTGGAAGGCGGCCGGCCTCGACCCGGACGGGCAGGCCTCGATCCGCGCCGCCTCCGCTGGCCTCAGCGCGCGCCGGGCGAGGGCAACCGAGTCGCGCCGCGGCTCGATCCGCTCGACGTCGACCCCGACCTCCGATCCGGTCGCTACCGCGACCAGGGCGAGGCCGCCGCTGTGGCTGAGGTTGAAGCGCAGCGCCGCGTCGGGGGCCGCGAGCAGCGGCTTGCCGCCGCTGCCGGCGCGCAGCTCGACCCTCTCCGGCTCCTGTTCCAGGTAGCGCCCGAGCACGGTCCGCAGCGCCCAGCGCGCGGCCACCCAGCGCCGCCGCGCCGGCGCCCGGAGAGCCCGGGCGGCGCGATCCCGCTCCGCGGCCGGGAGCCGGTCGGCAGCGGGCCACCCGGCGTCGAGCCGTGCTCGCCAGACATGGAGCTCGTCGGCTGGCGCGATCATCCGATCAGGGTACGGGGCCGCGGGGACTCGGAATAGCATCGTGCGCGTGCCGCCGGTCGCCCCGCGACGTTCAGCCTGTCTCGTCCTGCCCACCTACAACGAGGCCGGGAACGTCGAGGAGTTCGTCGAGACCGTGCTGGGCAAGATCCCCGCCTCGTCTGGGGTGCTGATCGTCGACGACAGCTCGCCCGACGGAACCGGCGAGATCGCCGACCGCCTGGCGGCGCGGCACGAGCGCGTCGGCGTCCTGCACCGGCCGCGCAAGGAAGGCCTCGGCCCGGCTTACATCGCCGGCTTCCGCCGCGCCCTCGCCGACGGGGCCGAGCTGATCGTCGAGATGGACTCCGACTTCTCGCACGACCCCGCCTACCTGCCACGCTTGCTCGAGGCGGCCGAGCGGGCGGACCTCGTGATCGGCTCGCGCTACGTGCCGGGGGGCGGGGTCGGCGAGTGGGGTGCTCTGCGGCGGGCGATCAGCCGTGCCGGCTGCGCCTACGCGCGCTTCGTGCTCGGGGTCGGCGTGCGCGACCTGACCGGGGGCTTCAAGTGCTTCCGCCGCGAGGTGCTCGAGGCGATCGACCTCGACTCGATCCGCTCGCGCGGGTACGCCTTCCAGGTGGAGACCACCTACCGGGCGATCCGCAGCGGCTTCGAGGTCGCCGAGGTCCCGATCGTGTTCCGCGAGCGACGCAGCGGCTCGTCGAAGATGGGCGGCGCGATCGTCACCGAGGCCGCCTGGCGCGTCCCGGCCATGCGCCTAAGGTATGGCCGATGAGGCTGGTGCTCGCCACCAACCATCTCGGCCTCGGCGGCAGCGAGTCCTACTTGCTCACGGTCGCCGAGCAGCTCGACCGCCTCGGCCACGAGGTCGTCGTCTACACGCCGGAACCGGAAGGCGGCGTCGAGGTCGCGCGCGAGCGTGGCATCGCGACGATCGGCGAGGCGGAGCTCGACGAGGAGTACGACGCGGCCCTGGTCCAGGACGCCGGTGTCAGCCTGCAGCTCGCCGAGCGCTGCCCGCGCGTGCCGCAGCTGTTCGTCGCCCACAGCGCCAAGTTCGACCTGCAGGCGCCGCCGCAGCTCGACGGCATCGTCGGCGCGGTCGTCGCGATGAACGACCGCGTCGCCGAGCGGATGCGCAGCTACGCGACCGGGGTCGAGGTGGTGCGGTTGCGGCAGCCGATCGACACCGAGCGGTTCGCCCCCCGCGGCGCCCTGCCCGAGGTTCCGCGCAGCGCGCTGCTGCTCAGCAACACCCCCCAGGGGGACCGGCTCGAGCTGCTCGAGGGCGCCTGCGCCGAGGCGGGGCTGGAGCTGTCCCATCTGGGCGGTCTCGCCGGTCGCGCGACGGACGTCCGCCCGGCGCTCGCCGAGGCCGAGATCGTGCTCGGGTACGGGCGCTCGATCCTCGAGGCGATGGCCTGCGGCCGCGCCGCCTACGTCTACGACTGGAAAGGTGGTGACGGCTGGATCACGCCGCAGTCATATCCGGCGATCGAGGCCGACGGGATCGCCGGCGGCGCCGGCATCGCGACCGTCGACATCGCCTATCTGGCCGAAGACCTGCGCCGCTACTCGGCTGCGATGGGGCCGGTCAACCACGACCTCGTCGTCACCCACCACCGGGCAAGCGTCCACGCGCAGGAGCTGGTGCGGCTGTTCGAGCGACTGGCCGCGCCGACGGCTCCCACGGCGCGGGAGCCGCTGCAGGAGATGGCGCGGCTGGTGCGGCTCGAGTGGCGAGCCCGGCTGGAGATCGCCGGGCTCGCGCACGAGAACGCGCACCTGCGCGAGCTCCTCCGCGAAAGCGAGGAGCGCATCGGCGAGGCGCATAGGGAGGCGACGCGCCAGGCGGACCGGGTGACTGAGCTGCGGCGGGGCTTCGAAGCCACCCCCAGCTGGCGCCTGACCAGGCCCCTGCGGGCGCTCGGGCGGTTGCGCGATCGCCTCGCCGGCCTGCTGCGCGGGCTCAGGTGAGGAGGTCGGCTGGGTCGACCTCCTTCAGGTGCTCGCGGTAGCGGTGCCACCACGAGTGGAGCAGGCTCACCGCCTCCATCCCGAGGCGTAGGTCGGCGGAGAGCTCCCCGCGCCCCGGGTCGTCGAGCCAGCCCAGCAGGTCGGGGGAGAGATGGGGGGCGAGCGGGCCGTCGGCGAGCCGTCGGCGATGGGCGACGATCGCCGGATGGGAGCGCCAGCGACGGGGCAGGTGCGGCTCGGTCCGTGCGGTATCGCCGGTCGAGGGGAGGTCCGCGATTCGCGGGTCGACGACCCGCTGGACGGCGGCCTGCAGCCCGGCCGCGCCTTTGGCCGTGGAAGGCACGGCGAGGATCGCGGTCGCCACCGCGTCCTGGGCGCCGGGGACGAAGATCGGCGCGTCGGTGCCGAGCAGGCCGCTTGGGTAGGTCGAGACTCCGCGCATGGTGCGGCTCACGTAGAGCACCAGGTTCGGCTGGGAGGGATGGCCCTCGAAGGGCTTGGCGACGGCCATGAACTGGGCGCGGCTGCGTTCCAGCAGCGGTTGGCGGAAGCGCTCCGCAAGCGCCATCTGTCCCTGGCCGTAGCGGCGCAGGCTGTCGAAAAGGGCCTCGTTCGACGCGCGCGGGTCGCTGATGTCGAGGACCTCCGGGGTGTGGAAGCGCGCCCCCGTCTGCATCAGCGTGTCGAGCGCCCAGCCGTCTGGCACCGGCGCGGCTGCGCCGGCGATCCGGCGGGCGAGCGGGACCAGCCAGGCGTGGTCGACGAACTGGTGCTCGACCCGCCGCGCCCGCTCCTCCCATTCCCCCGGGTAGTCCTCGGCCCGCGCCCCGAGGCGCTCGTGCTCGACCCCCAGCGTCGCGGCGACGCCTGCCGCGAGGTCCTCCTCGAAGCGCGCGCCCTCGTCGTCGCTGACGGTGACCGCCGTCAGCGACGCCTTGCCGAGCGATGCGAGGACGCTGACCAGCAGGCGCGAGTCGCGGCCGCCGCTGAGCGGGCAGACGACGTCGCCGTCCAGGGCCGCGAGCGATTGGCGCAGCGCCACGGCGGTTCCCTCGGCCGCCGTGTCGAGGCCCAGATCGGGCTCGATCTCCGTCCAGGGCCAGCGGTGCGCGCTGGACCTCGCCCCTCCGAGGCGCCGTCGCAGAGTCGAGAACGGGCCCAGCCGGCGGATCTCGGCGAACGGGGTGCGCTTGCCGAGCGGGTAGCGCAGGGCAATGATCGCCGCCCAGGCGTCCCAGTCGATCGACAGTCGGTTGGGGGCGCTGCGCACCAGGGGGTCGATAGCGGAGGCGAAGTAGAGGGCGCCACCGTCCTCCAGCCAGTAGACCGGGCCGAATCCGTTGATCGACGAGTGCAGGAAGCGCCGCCGCCCCTCCAGCGCCAGGCCGCAGGCGCCGCGCCGCGCCGCCTCGCGCCAGTTGGATATCGGTGGGTCGGGCCGCCAGAGGTCGCCCTCGATCCAGCCGAGCCCGCGCCGGCGCCCGTCTCCCCATCTCAGCGGCTCGCGGTCGAGCATCAGGATCGAGCGCTCGTCCTCGTGGACGACGCGCGAGCCCGGGTCGAGGGCATCGGCGAGCCGCAGCACCCGGTCGCGGTCGTAGCCGCCGAGGGCCCCGCACACCGACGGCTTGGGCCCTGGGCGCATCGGGTCATTATGAGCGGCGTCGGCCATCTCATTAAGGTTGGCGCCGTGGCAGACGAGTCCTCAGCGCCGCCCGGTCGCGGCGTCGCGCCGACCCTCTCGCTGGTCATCCCCGCCTACAACGAGGAGGCGAGGCTGCCGGTCCTGCTCGAGGCGCTGGCGACGAGCGCCGCACAGGCGGTTGACGAGGCGGGCATGGAGCTACTCGAGACCCTGATCGTCGACGACGGCAGCACCGATCGCACGCGCGACATTCTCGCCGCGGCCGCGCAGCACGATGCCCGCCTGGTGCCGGTGCTCGACTTCGCGCAGAACCGCGGCAAGGGGGCGGCCTTCGCCAGCGGGGTCGAGCGGGCGCGCGGCGAGTACGTGCTGCTCGCCGACGTCGACCTCTCGACCCCGCTGGAGGAGCTGCCGAAGCTGACCGCGGCGGTGCGCGAGGGGGCCGACATCGCGATCGGGTCGCGGGCGGTCGCCGGGGCGGTCGTCGAGCGTGGCCCGCTGCACCGCAAGGTGCTTGGCAACACCTTCAATGGCGCCGTCCGCCTGCTCACCGGGTTGCGCCTGCGCGACACCCAGAACGGCTTCAAGCTCTTCCCCGCCGACGCCGCGAAGGAGCTGCTCGCCGAGCAGACCTGTCCGGGCTTCGCCTTCGACGTCGAGCTGCTGATGCGGGCCGACCGGGCCGGCCTGCGGATCGCCGAGGTCCCCGTCCGCTACGTGCACGACTCGCGCTCCAGCGTCCGCGTCGCCTCGGCCAGCGCCGAGATGCTGCGCGACGTCAGCGGTCTCGCCTACAAGCTGCGAGTGCGAAGGCGGCGCGATCCTGCCACGCCCGGCATGCCCGGTATCGTGCGCCGGCCTTGACCGACGGCCCCGCCAGACACTCGCCCGGGCAGGATCGGCAGACGGGCTGGCGCTCAACCTTCAGCGACCAGGCCGTGCTCGCAGTCGGCCTCTACGCCCTCATCGCGATGGTGGCGGCCGTCGCCGCCTACCTGACCGTCTTCACGGTTTGGGCGGAATACGACGACGAGGGCACGCTGCTGGTGACGCTACAGGCGTTCGCCCAGGGCGACACGCTCTACCGCGACATCTACTCGCCCTACGGGCCCTTCTACTACGAGCTCTTCGGCGGCCTCTTCGCGCTCTCGGGCAGCGACGTCACTACCGACGCCAGCCGCTCGATCGTGCTTGTCCTCTGGGTTGGGACCAGTTTCCTCTTCGGGCTCGCCAGCCAGCGCCTGACCGGTCGCCTGCTGCTCGGCGCGGGGGGGATGATCACCGCCTTCGGCACGCTCTACGTGCTGGCCAACGAGCCGATGCACCCGCAAGTGCTCTGCGTTTTCCTGCTCGGCGCCTTCGTCCTGCTCGCCGTCTTTGGGCCGACCCGCCACCCGCTCTGGGCGGGCGGGGCGGGTGGGGCGCTGCTCGCGGCGTTGCTCTTGACCAAGGTCAACCTCGGTGCCTACGCGGTTGCGGCGGTGGTTCTCGCCGCTGCGCTCACGGTCGAGCCGCTGCGCCGCCGTCGCTGGCTGAGCTGGCCGGCGATCGCCGCGGTGCTCGCGCTGCCGATCCTGGTTGCCGGCCGCGACTTCGACCTGGGCTGGGTGCGGGAAGTCGTCGCGGTCCAGCTACTGGCGATGGGGGCCATCGTCGTCGCCGCCTGGCCGCTCGGCCTGCGACGCAATGGCGACGACGATGGGCCCTCGAGATGGCTGCTTGGCGCCGTGGCAGGCTTCGGCATCGCCTTCGCCGCGATCCTGGCGGCGATCGTGCTCAACGGCTCCTCGCTGTCGGACGTCTATGACGGGGTGGTCACCGAGGCGATGCGGGTTCGCGAAGTCAACATGAGCCAGTTCGCGATGTCGCCGGCCGTCGTCGACTGGGCGGTCGCGGCGCTCGCCGGCGCCGCGTTGTGGGTGGGGCTGCGGGCACGTGGTGGAGCGGGCAAGCCTTCGCTCTGGCCCGGCCTGCTGCGCGCCGTCGCCGGGCTAGCGGTCTGGTTCTCGGTCATGAAGATCTCTCCGGTCGGACTCAATCCCTCCGCCGGCAACCCGGACTCGCTGCCGGCGGTGTTGGCCTGGATCGCGGTGATCCCGCCGGCGGGGGCGAAGGAGACCGCCTTCAAGCGCTTCCTGCGGGTGTTGTTGCCAGCCCTGGGGGTCGCCGAGATGATGCAGGTCTACCCGGTCGCCGGCAGCCAGGTCGCGATCGCCTCGTTCACCTTCGTCCCGGTCGGGGCGCTCCTGCTGGCCGACGCGCTGACCTCGTTGCGCGCCTGGAGTGCCGCCCGCGGGGGGCAGGCGCTGGAGCGCTTCCGCATCGTGACGACGGTCGTGCTCGCCGCCCTCGCCGCCGACCTCGCCGTGAACGCGCTCTTGCGACCCATCGGCAACAACGCGACCGTCTACCGCGACCAGCCGGCGCTGCCCTTCGCTGGCGCTACCCAGCTCCACCCACCGCCTGAGCACGCCGAAAACTACATGCGTCTGGTCGATCTCCTGCACCGGTATCGCTGCACCGACTTCATCGGTTACCCGAACGTAAACAGCCTCTACCTCTGGTCGAGCATCGAGCCGCCGCCGCCGGACGCTCCCGGGGCCTGGATCAAGGCGCTCGACAGCGAGCGGCAGCAGCGCATCGTCGACGAGTTGCGTGCCTCGCCCCGTCCCTGCGCGATTCGCAACGACGCGCTCGCAGCGCTCTGGCTGGGGGGTGAGCCCCCCCTGGACAGGCCCCTCGTGAACTATGTGCTCAACGATTTCCGCCCCGTCGAGGAAGTAGGTCCGTTTCAGTTCATGCTGCCGCGAAGGTCCGGCTAGCCCTTGATACGGTCGCGACCTTGAATCGCCTGCTGATCACCGGCGGCGCCGGCTTCGTCGGCTCCAACCTGGCGGTCTCGCTCGCGTCGCGCCATCCCGAGTGGGAGATCGTCGCGCTCGACAACCTCTACCGGCGCGGCTCGGAGCTGAACCTACCGCGGCTGCGAGGAGGCCGGGGTCGAGTTCGTCGCAGGGCGACGTGCGCGAGCCCGGCGACCTTAACCGCTTCGGCTCGCTCGACTGCCCTGGTCGAGTGCTCGGCGGAGCCGTCGGTGATGTCGGGTGTCGACGGCGACACCTCCTACCTGGTCCACACCAACCTGACCGGCGCCTACAACTGTCTCGAGCTGGCACGGCGCGCGGCGTGCGTTCGTGCTCTTCCTCTCGACCAGCCGCGTCTACCCGGTGGCGCCGCAGCTGCGAGCTGGCGCTGGAGGAGGCGCCGACCCGCTTCGAGCTGGCCCCCGAGCAGCCCGTCGCGGGCGCGTCGGCGGCCGGGATCTCCGAGGACTTCCCGCTCGACCGGCGCCCGCACTCTCTACGGCGCGACCAAGCTGGCGGCGGAGCTGCTGATCGAGGAGTACCGCGCCGCCTTCGGCGTGCAGGCGGTGGTCGACCGCTGCGGGGTGATCGCCGGCCCCTGGCAGATGGGCAAGGTCGACCAGGGCGTGTTCACCCACTGGATGCTCGCCCACCACTTCAGGCAGCCGCTCACCTACATCGGCTTCGGCGGCGCCGGCAAGCAGGTCCGCGACCTGCTCCACGTCGAGGACCTGGTCGACCTGGTCGAGCGCCAGCTGCTCGACCCGGACGGCTGGGATGGCCGCACGGTCAACGTCGGCGGCGGGCGCGAGTGCAGCCTCTCGCTGCTGGAGACGACCGAGATCTGCCGCGAGCTGAGCGGCAACGAGGTGCCGATCGAGCCGGTCGGCCGAGACGCGGGCGGGCGACGTGCCCGTCTACATCTCCGACTGCGCAAGACTGTTCGGCCTGGACGAGTGGCGCCCGCGGCGCAGCGCGCAGCAGGTCCTCGCCGACATCCACGCCTGGATCGCCGGCGACGAGGAGCGGATCGCCGCGGCGCTCAACATCGACGCCCCGACAGGGGAGAGGGGATAGATAGATGCCGGTTGCGATCGTCACGGGCTCCGGGGGGCTGATCGGCTCCGAGGCGGTCGGCCACTTCATTGGCGAGGGCTTCGACGTGGTCGGGCCTGGAGAACGACATGCGGGCCAGCTTCTTCGGCCCCGAGGCCTCGACCGCGCACGTCACCGAGCGCCTCGCCGAGGCCCACCCCGAGTTCCGCAGCGAAAACGTCGACATCCGCGACGCGCGACGCCGTCGGCCGGATCTTCGCCGAGCACGGCGGCGCGATCGAGCTGATCGTCCACACCGCGGCGCAGCCCTCCCACGACTGGGCGGCGAGCGATCCCGCAGACCGACTTCGGCGTCAACGCCAACGGCACCCTCAACCTGCTCGAGGCCGCGCGCGCCCACTGCCCCGAGGCCCCCTTCGTCTTCTGCTCGACCAACAAGGTCTACGGCGACACGCCCGAACCGGCTGCCGCTGGAGGATCTGGAGCTGCGGCTGGAGCTGCCCGCCGTCGCACCGCTACCACCGCGGCATCGACACCTCGATGTCGATCGACTCCTCCACCCACTCGCTCTTCGGTGTCTCCAAGGCGGCGGCCGACCTGCTCGTGCAGGAGTACGGCCGCTACTTCGAGATGCCCACCGTGTGCTTCCGCGGCGGTTGCCTGACCGGCCCCCAGCACGCGGGCGCGAAGCTGCACGGCTTCCTCGCCTACCTGATGAAGTGCACGGTCACCGGCACCCCGTACACGGTCTTCGGCTACGCCGGCAAGCAGGTCCGCGACAACATCCACAGCGCCGACCTGATCGCCGCCTTCGATGCCTTCCGCCGCGCCCCCCGGCCGGCGGCCGTCTACAACATCGGCGGCGGCCGCTTCAGCAACTGCTCGATGCTGGAGGCGATCGAGATCTGCGAGCGGATCTCCGGCCGCGAGCTGAGCTGGGAGATGGGCGAGGAGCCGCGGATCGGCGACCACCGCTGGTGGATCTCCGACCTGGCGCCGTTCGAAGCCGACTACCCGGACTGGAAGCTGCGCTACGGGGTCGAGGACATCCTGCGCGAGATGCACGAGCAAAACATCGAGCGTTGGACGGCCGCGGCGGCATGAAGCTCTCGGTCGTCATCCCGGCCCAGAACGAGGAGGGGTCGGTAGGGCGGACCGTCGAGGGCATCGTCGCCGTGCTCGAGCGCGAGGGGATCGATTACGAGGTGCTGGTCGTCGACGACGGCAGCACCGACTCGACCGCCGCGGTGGTGGACGCGATCTCGGCGCGCAACCCGCGCGTGCGTTGCCGGCCCTCGCACTACGAAAAGGGCTTCGGGATGGCGATCCGCGCCGGCCTCGACCTGTTCGAGGGGGACGCGGTGGTGATCGCGATGGCCGACGCCTCCGACGACCCCGAGGACATCGCCCGCTACTACCGGCTGCTCGAGGACGGCTGGGACTGCGCCTTCGGCTCGCGCTTCATGCCGGGCGCGCAGGTGCACGACTACCCGCGCCTCAAGCTGACCATCAACCGGCTCGCCAACTGGTTCATCCGCGTCCTCTTCCGCCACCGCTACAACGACACCACCAACGCCTTCAAGGGCTACCGGCGCGAGGTGATCGAGACGATCCAGCCACTGCTCTCCAAGCACTTCAACCTGACGGTCGAGATGCCGCTGAAGGCGATCGTCCGCGGCCACAGCTACGAAGTCATCCCGACCTCCTGGACCAACCGCACCACGGGCGAGGCGAAGCTGGCGATGAAAGAGATGGGCAGCCGCTACCTCTTCATCGTCCTCTACGTGTGGCTGGAGCACACGCTCAGCCGCGGCGACTACCGGGTCGGCGCGGCGGCCGGCCAGGGCAAGCAGCCGACCGAGTCAGGCCGATAGCTGTCGCAGCCGCCAGGGCGCCCGCGGCCGCCGGCGGGCCCAGCCGAAGTGGGAGGTGATGCGGGGCACCCCGCGGTGCAGGTTGGGATTGCCGTAGGGGTCGACCGCGGCGACCCGCCGCCAGCGGTCGACGAGCAGTTCGAACTCCCACTTCTCGACCTCGGCCGAGCGGCTCGAGGACTCGAAGTGGAAGAGGACGAGGTCGGGGTCGTAGACGATGCGGCGACCGCTGGTGTGCACCTTGAGGCAGTAGTCGACGTCGTTGAAGTTGACCGGGAACTCCGTCGTCAGACCGCCTAGCTCTTCGAAGACGTCGCGGCGGGTCATCAGGCAGGCGCCGGTCACGGCAAGGCAGTTGCGGGCGATGAGGACGTCGTTCATGTAGCCGGTGAAGTCGCCGGCGAAGCCGCGGTAGATGTGGTTGGGCAGGCCATATTCGAAGCTGAGGCCGACGTGCTGCAGGCGCGTGTCCCCCCAGACCAGCCGGGCGCCGACGGCGCCGATCCCGTCGCGCTCGGAGTACATCACCATGCGCTCGATCCACTCCGGAGTGGTCACGTCGATGTCGTCGTTGAGCAGCAGCAGGTGCTCGCCCTCGCTCTCGATCGCGCCCCGGTTGATCTTGGCCGAGAAATCGAACGGGCCGCTGAACCAGACCAGGCGGAGGCGGTCGCCGGCGATCGCGCGCAGCTCTTCGATCACGTCCGCCTCGACCGAGTCGTCGACGACGCAGACGATCTCGTAGTTCTCGTAGGTCGAGCGCTCGACGATGCTGCGGACGCAGTTGACGACGAGGACGACGGGCTCGAAGCGGACGTCGCGCACCTGCCCGCCGGTGGGGATGACGATGCTGACGAGGGGCTGCTCGGCGAGCTTGGGGCGCAGGTGCAGCACGCCGGGGTCGGCGGCGTCCTGCTCGACCTCGGCCGGCAGGCCGATGCGGTCGCAGTGGGCCTGCACGGCGCGCGGCCCGGCCTCGAAGGCCCACGGCTTGGCGGCAGCGGCCGCCGCTGCCGAGGTGTCGAGCAGGCGCCAGTGGTAGAGCACGCGGGGGATGTGGACAATCTCTCGCGCTCGCTCGGTCACCTTCAGCACCAGGTCCCAGTCCTGGGAGCCCTCGAACTCGGCGTCGAAGCCGCCGACCTCGTCGACCAGCGAGCGGCGCAGGACGCTGAGGTGGCAGGTGTACATCTGCGTGCGCATCCGCTCCGGCGACCAGTCGGGCTTGAAGAAGGGGCTGGAGTGGTGCCCGCGGAGGTCGATCTTGTCCTCGTCGGTGTAGACGTAATCCGCCTCGGGGGTGCGGTCGATCGCCTCGGCGACGTGGGCGAGGGCGTCAGGGTGGAGCTCGTCGTCGTGGTCGAGCAGGGCGACGAACTCGCCGCGCGCCATCGCCAACGCGTCGTTGGAGGCGGCGACGATCCCGCCGTTGATCTCCCTGCGCTCGACTCGGATGCGCTTATCGGTGGCCTGGGCCCGCTCGAGGATCGCCCGCACGTGAGGCTGCTGGGAGCAGTCGTCGACGAGGCAGAGCTCCCAGTCCCCGAAGCTCTGGCGCCGCACCGAGCGGAGCATCTTGCGCAGGACGCCGGCGGGGGTCTCGTAGACAGGGGTGAGGATCGAGAAGCGCGGTGCGTCCACGGCCGGGTCGTGCCCTCTAGCGTCGCTGGCTCTGGAGCATGCGCAGCGCCGTTCCCACCAGCTTGCCGAGGCCGGGGACTCGGGATTCGATCCGCCCGGCGGCGCCGGCGATCCGCTGCGAGCGGTCCTCCAGCTCGGCGAGGCGTCCCTTCGCGGCGCCGAGCTCTGCGTCCTTGCTGACCAGGAGGTCGCGCAGCCTGAGGATTTCCTCCTGCTGTCGCGCGAGCTCGGAGCGCAGCTCGGAATCGCCGCCCTCGCTCCGGGGCGCGCGAGCGCTCTTCGACGTTGCCTGCTCGGACATTCGGGCGCAGTCTAGCCGTGCTTCGGCCTCCCCTCGCCACTTGACACCGCTGCGAAGCTTTCCGGCCATGCGACTGAGGGCGGGGTTGGGTGAGCGCTAACGCCGAGTTGCTCTGGATGCTGGCCGAGCATCTGGTCCTGACCGGGCTGCCGATGGCCTTGGCCGCGATCCTCGCCTTGCGGCTCGGGCTGCGCAGCGTGCCGCTTTTGCTCGCCACCGCCCTGGCGGCCTCGGGCGCGACCGCGATGCTCGCCTTCTGGGCCTACTACGTGGACCCGACGCTCGGGCAGGCGACCGCCTTCCTGATCGTGCTCGGATCGATCCAGGGGATCGTGCTCGCCCGTCCCGACCGGCTCGACCGCGCCCTGCTGCGTGAGCTGGCCCCACCGGCGGTGCTCTGGATGCTGGGCAGCGCCTTCGTCCTCTACCTCGGCTTCCTGCACGGCGGCAGCGACCAGCCGCTTGCCTTGGCCATGACTCGCTTCTCGCACCAGCTCCCGGCCGACAACGAAATCCCCCGCTTCTTCGCCGACTGGTACTTCGACCACGGCCACAGCGCCACCCCGCCGCCCTTCGGCGACTGGCTCTCCAGCGACCGGCCGCCGTTGCAGGTCGGCTACGTGCTGGCCCAGCGCCCGTTCGGCTGGGACGACGCCGGCCTCCACTACCAGGTGCTCGGGGTGGTCGTGCAGCAACTCTGGATCGTCGGCATGTGGGCGCTGCTCTGCGCCGCCCGGATCCGGCCGCTCGCCAGGGGCCTGACGATGCTCGCGCTGATGGTGAGCGACGTCGCGATCCTGCACGGGTTCTTCGTCTGGCCCAAGCTGATCGCGGCGGCGTTCCTGCTCGCCGCCCTCTCGATGGTGCTCTCCGAGGAGTGGCCGCGGCTGCGCCGCGATCCCTACGCCGCAGCGCTTTTCGCCGCCCTCTGCGCGCTCGCCATGCTCGCCCACGGCGCCAGCGCGTTCGGCTTGATCCCGCTGCTGATCCTCGGCGCGCTGCGCGGCCTGCCGAGCTGGCGCTGGCTCGGGATCGCGGCGCTGGTGGGAATCGTCCTGCTCGCTCCCTGGTCCGCCTACCAGCGCTTCGCCGACCCGCCGGGCGATCGCCTGCTCAAGTGGCAGCTGGGCGGCTCGCTCGCGATCGACGATCGCGGCGCGCTGGAGACGATCGCCGACGGCTACGGCGAAGCCGGCTTCGACGGGACGCTCGCCAACAAGTGGGGGAACGTGACCAAACTGGTCGGCCAGCAGGACGTCGAAGCGGCTTTTCGGGAAGCCTCCGACGAGATCGACGAAGGCCACTTCGGACGCGCGATCGTCGCGCTGCGGCTGCCCCGCTTCTTCGACCTCCTGCCGCTCCTGGGGTTGCTGCTCGTCGCGCCCGTGGCGATGCTCTTCGCCCGCGCACGCGGCAGGCCCGACGGGCCCGAGTGGCGCTTCTCCCTCGCCTGCTTCGCTTTCTGCGGCCTCGCCTGCGCGATCTGGGCGCTGCTGATGTTCGGCGACCCCGACTCCTCGACCCTGCTCCACGTCGGCACCATGGCGGTCCCGCCGCTCGCTGCCTGCGGTTGCGTGGTGGGGGCATACGCGGTCTACCCGCGCCTGGCCGCGGCGCTCGTCGGCCTCAACGCGCTCCTCGTCCTCGCCCTCTACGTGCCGGCGCTCAGCCCGCCGCCGGGCACCTCCTACTCCCCGATCGCCGCGCTGCTCGCCGCCGCCGCGCTGGCGGGCTTCGGCTTGGTCGCCTTGCGGCAAGTCGCGCGTTGAGCTTGCCGCGGATGCCGCCAATACACTCCCGCACCGCGATGGACTGGGTGAACCGCAACGCGCCGACGGCGCTGCTCGGCATCGCGATGGCCGGCTCGGTGGCGCTGCTGCTCTACCTGACCCGGGATATGACGTTCATCCAGGACACCTGGGAGTTCCTGATGAACCGGCGCGACGTCACCGCGGACAGCCTGCTCGCGCCGCACAACGAGCACATCGTCCTGATCCCGGTAGCGATCGAGCAGCTCCTCCTGCGCGTCTTCGGCATGAGCGACGCGACCCCGGAATACGTGCTGCTGGCGCTCTCCCTCGCGCTGGCGGCCCTCCTCTTCTTCCTCTACGCGAGGCGTCGGGTGGGGGAGTGGCTCGCTCTTTTCGGCGCCGTCCTGCTGCTCTTCCTCGGCCCCGCCTGGGAGGTCCTGCTGTGGCCGTTCGAGCTCAGCTTCGTCGGCTCCGTCCTCTTCGGCCTCGCGATGCTGCTGGCGCTCGACCGCGACGACCGCCGCGGCGACGTCGCCGCCTGCGTGTTCCTCCTCCTCTCCTTCGGATTCTCCAGCGTCGCCATTCCCTTCGCCGCCGCGGCCGCCGTCGACCTCTGGCAGAAGCGGCGCAGCCGCGGGCTCGGCCGGGCCTGGGTCCTCGCCGTACCGGTTGCCCTCTACGCGCTCTGGTACCTGGGGTGGGGATCGGACGCCGAGACCCACACCTCGCTGCGCAACGCGCTCTCCTCTCCTCGCTTCGTCGCCGAATCGCTCGCCGTCGCCACCGGCTCGGTCTTCGGCCTTGGCACCACCCCCTTCGGCGGCTCGACCGACCCGGTATGGGGGCGGGCGATCCTCGTCGCGCTGGTGGTCGTGTTCGCCTACCGGCAGGTGCGAAAGCCCGGCTTCGCGCCTGGCTTCTGGCCGGTGGCCGCGGCCGCCGCCACCAACTGGTTCCTGACCGCGTTCAACCAGATCCCCGGCCGCGACCCGACCTCGAGCCGGTACCAGTACATGGGCGCCGTGCTCGTCCTCCTGCTCCTCGCCAACCTGCTCCAGGGGGTGCGCTTCGGCCGGCGCGCCGTCGCCGTCTGCGGCGCCGTGACCGTCGCTGCGGTGGCGGTCAACCTGGTGGTCCTCGAGGACGGCAGGGACGCGCTGCTGCAGCAGTCGGTGCTCACCCGATCGGACCTGGCGGCGATCGAAATCGCCAGCGCACGGTCGATCCCGAGTTCTCGCTCAATACCGAGGTCGCCGGCACGACGACGCTGATCGACGTCCAGGCCGCCAAGTACCTGCCGGCCGTGGACGAGTACGGGTCGCCGGCCTACACCCCCGCGCAGCTCGTCGCCGCCCCCGACTACGGCCGCCGGCAGGCGGACATCGTCCTCGCGCAGGCGCTGCCGCTCTCGACCGTGACCCAGCTCGGCGCCTACGACCCGAGCGACGCAGGCCGAGAACTGCATCTCCTTACCGGCAGGCGGCGCTCCGCCGGCCTCCGAGGTGCGCGTCTCGCCCGGCCTGACCCGGATCGAGCTGGCGCCCGGCCCCCGCGCGGGCTTCTCCCTGCGCCGCTTCGCGACGGGCGAATACCCGGTCGTCACCGAAGGCGCTGCCGGCGACTCGGTGACGCTGCTGCGAGTCCCCCGCGACGGCGCCCCGCGGCAGCCCTGGTACCTGCACGTCGAGGCGACCCAGCCGCCCGCGTCTGCCGCTGAGCGGCTAGAGCTCCTCGGCGATCCGCGGCGCGTCGCGGTTGAAGATCCAGACGGCGAAGATGCAGACGCCGACGTAGATCGACCGCCGCCGGCAGCAGGCCGAGCGACGCCGCCGGCCGCGTCGACGGCGGTCGGGCGCGCTCGGTTCGCGAGCATCCAGACCCGCACCTGCTCGAAGATCGGCGCCAGCGGGTTGACCATCAGCAGCTGTTCGTAGGTCTCGTTGCCAGAGCTTCGATCGGGTAGAGGATCGGCGTCGCGTAGAAGAGCACCTGGGCGAGCGACGGTCCAGATGATCGCCACGTCGCGAAAGCGCACGTAGAGCACCGAGAGCGCCATGCTCACCGCCGCGGTGAAGACGAACAGCAGCGAGCAGCGCGACGGGGAAGAGCAGCCAGGTCCAGGCGGGCTCGACGCCGAAGGCGAGGACGAAGACGACGACGACGATCAGGTTGAGGACAGAGGTTGAAGGCGCCCGTCAGCACGGTGGAGAGCGGGATCACCAGCCGCGGGAACTGGGTCTTGCGGACGACTCCCTCCTGGGCTGACGACCGAGGTGACCGAGTTCGTCGTCGCTTCCTGGAAGAAGGTGAAGAGGACGATGCCGAGCAGCAGCAGCACCGGGTAGTGCTCGGCGATGTCGCTGCCGAGTTTGAAGACCTTGGTGAAGACGAAGAGCAGGACCCCGAACAGCATCAGCGGCCGGATCAGCGACCAGAGGTAGCCGAGCACGGTGCCGAAGTAGACGCGCTTGAACTCGGTTACCGACATCAGCCAGAGCAGGTCGAAGAAGCGCCGCGGGCCGCCGCCGAGCGCCGACGGGCCGCGCACCTCGCGCAGCGGGGCCTCTGCCGTGGCGTGGGCTGGCGGCTGCCATCACGCCTCCTCGACGACCGCCGAGCCGGTGTAGGGGATGGAGACGATCCCGCGCGACTGCGACTCGCCGCCGAAGACGACGAAGTCGACCGCGTTGTGGACGTAGAGGGCGACGCCGGCGCCGCGCGACTCGGTTGACGCCGGAGTGGACGAAGTAGCGGCCCGGAGCGAGCGGATTCTCGAGGTCGGCGCTGACCCGGACGCGCTCGCCCGCGGCGAGCTCGGTCGCGCCGCCCTCCTTGCTCGACCCCGACGCCGAACTGGAAGACGCCGACGCCGTCGGCGTTGGCGAGGATGAAGCCGATGCCGATCCCCTCGATGTCGCGCATCGCTTCCAGCGCCACTCGCAGGCGGATCGGCTGGCCGTGTTCGACGTTGGTCAGGCGGGTCGCCGTTGGCGTCCTCGATCCAGGCGTCGAGCAGGCGCACCTCGTCGCTCGCCTGCGCGGTCGGCTCGGCGCCGGTCTCGCTGCCTCTTTCGAAGTTCAGCCGCGTATAGCGCCGCCCCACCTCGGCCGGGTCGCCGACGTGCTGGATCTGGCCATCGTCGATCAGCATCGCGCGATGGCAGTAATTCCTCGACCGTGGTCATGTCGTGGGTGACGAGGACGATCGTCTTGCCCACCGCTTTCATCTCGCGGAAGGCGTCGGCGCACTTCTGCTGGAAGGCGGCGTCGCCGACCGCCAGCACCTCGTCGATCAGCAGGACGTCGGCGTCGACCTCCATCATCAGCGAGAAGGCGAGCCGGACCAGCATCCCCGAGGAGTAGTTCTTCAGCTTCAGGTCGACGAACTCGCCTAGCTCGGCGAACTCGATCACGGCGTCGAGGCGGTCGCGGGCCTCGCTGCGGCGTCAGCCCCATCATCACCCCGTTGAGGACGACGTTCTCGCGCGCGCTCAGCTCGAGGTTGAAGCCGACGCCGAGCTCGATGAACGGGGCGAGGCGGCCGGCCATCCGGATCGTCCCCGCGTCGGCGCGGTAGATGCTGGCGAGCAGCTTCAGCAGGGTGCTCTTGCCGGAGCCGTTGCGGCCGACGATGCCGAAGAACTCGCCCTTGCGGATCTCGAAGGAGACGCCGTCGAGCGCGTGCAGCTCGCGGTAGTCGCGGGCGGAGAAGGGACGCACGAGCCGCTCTTTGAGCGAGTCCACGCGGTGGATCGGAATGCGGAACGACTTGCGCAGCCCCTCAACCTCGATCGCTGTCGCGGGCGCCGACACGCGGCGGAACGCTACCGCCCCACGGCGACGTGCGGCAGCTGTCAGGCTTCCGCGCGTGAGCGGCCCGGGGGCTGTCGCGGTGGTGATTCCGAGCTGGAACACGCTCCGGCACCTGCCGCGTTGCCTGCGCTCGCTGCACGAACAGGCGGTCGAGCTGGAGCTTCTCGTGGTCGACAACGGCTCCACCGACGGCTCGCTCGACTACCTGGAGGGGGAGGGCATCCCCCATCTCGCCCTGGGCGAGAACACGGGCTTCGCCGCCGCCGTCAACCTCGGCGCCGCGCGGACGGCGGCGCCGGCGGTGCTGGTGCTGAACGCCGACACCGCGCTCGAGCCCGGCTGCGTGGGGGCGCTCGTCGACGCCCTTGACTCCGATCCGATCCTCGGCGGTGTGCAACCGCGGATCCTCCAGCTCGACGATGGCTCCGAGGGCCCCGGTGACGTCGCCGCGGCGCGCATCTACAGCGCCGGCCAGGCGCTGACCCGGGATGGGCGCGCGATCGAGCTCGGGATGGGGGAGATGCAGGAGCCATGGAGCGCGGAGCGGCGCGAGGTCTTCGGCGTCTGCGGCGCCGCCTGCCTGCTGCGGCGCGAGCTGTTCGCCGAGCCGGGCGGCTACGACGAGTCCTACTTCGCCTTCTACGAGGACGTCGACCTGAACGTGCGGGCGCGGATCGCCGGCTGGCGCTTCGAGTACGTGCCCGAGGCGGTCGTCTGGCACGTCGGCAACGCCTCCTGGACGGCCGGCTTCGACCGCCCGGGCGCCGACAACGCGCGCCTCGTCGCCCGTAACCGCCTCGCCACCCAGGTCAAGTTCATGCCCGCGGCCGCCGCGCCCCGGATCGCCGCGGTCGAGGCCGGCTCGCTGCTGCGCGCCGCTCGCCAGCGCCGCTTCCTCGCCACCCTGGGCGGCAAGCTGGCCGCGCTGCGCCGCCTGCGCCCGCTGATCCGCGAGCGCCGTCGCCTGCGCGCCACGGGCGATGTCTCGAACGCCCGCCGCTGGCTCGGCGAGAAAGCCAAGCCCCACGGTTACGTGCCGCGAACTTGAGGCCAAGCCCCGGTGACGTGCCGCGAGTTCGAGGCCACTATGGGTACTCAACTCGCGGCACGTCCCGCTTGGCTCAGGCGCGGCGGCGGCGCAGCGCCAGCGCCTCGTGTAGAGGGATGTCGAGGAGTGCGCGCTCGTCGGGGGCCGCGCGGCGCTCGAGCCCGGCGCCGTCGCGCCAGCCGCGCACCCGTCCCGTGAGGCCCTTTGCGGTGCGGTCGATGGCCAGCTGGCCGGCGCAGATCGCCGCCTCGGCGGCGAGCGCGCGCAGTGCCAGGCCCGGCTGCCGCATGACGCCGTAGCGGCGCAGCATGTAGCCACGGCTCCAGCCGGTGCGCGCGTACTTCGCGCCGCTGCCGGCGCCGAGGCTGGCCGAGTAGGCGTGCACCGCGACCGCCTCCGGCGCCAGGTTGCATCTGGCCCCCGCCGGCGCGCAGGCGCAGGGCGAGGTCGAGGTCCTCGTAGTAGAGGAAGATGCGCTCGTCGAAGCCGCCGACGGCCGCGAAGGCGTCGCGGCCGGTAGAGGGCGGCGCCGCCGGTCGGGCCGAGCGGGTCCGCCGCCTGTGTCGCAGCCTCCACCGGCTCCCCATGCAGGTAGTCGAAACCCATCAGGGCGCGGTCGGCGACGACGCCGGCGGAGTCGATCAGGGTCGGCACCGCCTCCTGGACGAGCACACCGGCGACGCACTCGGCCCCCTCCGCCGCGGCGTCGAGCAGCGCCTCGACGAAGCGCGGCTCCGCCTCGACGTCGTTGTTGAGCAGGATCACCGGATCGGCCGGGCGCTCGGCGACGGCCCGGTTCAGCGCCGGGCCGAAGCCGAGGTTCCGTCCCAGCTCCAGCAGCACCGTTTCCGGGAACTCCTCGCGGACCAGCTCCGCCGTCCCGTCGCTGGAGCCGTTGTCGACCACGACCACGTCCGCCGGCCTGCTCTGCGCCTCCAGGCTGAGCAGCGCCTTTCCCGAGCCGCTCGCGGCCGTCGAAGGTGGGGATGTAGATGGCGGGTCGCACGATCTGCCGGGGCGGTAGGGTTGCAGCCTCGCATGGAGGCCCTGAAGGGATTGATCCTCTCCGGTGGGGCGGGCACCCGCCTGCGTCCCATCACCCACACCTCGGCGAAGCAGCTCGTGCCCGTGGCCAACAAGCCCGTGCTCTTCTACGGGATCGAGGCGCTGGTCGAGGCCGGAGTGGAGGAGATCGGGATCATCATCGCGCCGGAGACCGGCGACGAGATCCGCGCCGCCGCCGGCGATGGCTCGCAGTTCGGCGCCGAGATCACCTACATCGTCCAGGACGAGCCCGCCGGCCTCGCCCACGCGGTGCTCACCGCCGAGGACTTCATCGGCGGCTCCCCCTTCGTCATGTACCTGGGCGACAACCTGCTCGCCGACGGCCTGCGCGGCCTCGTCGCCACCTTCCGCGAGTCCGAGCCCGACGCGCTGATCCTGCTCACGCCGGTCTCCGACCCGAGCTCCTACGGTGTCGCCGAGCTCGACGGCGACCACGTCGTGCGCCTGGTCGAGAAGCCCAAGGACCCCCCCTCCAACCTCGCCCTCGTCGGCGTCTACCTCTTCCAGCCAGCGATCTTCGACGCCGCCCGCGCCCTGGAGCCCTCCTGGCGCGGCGAGCTGGAGATCACCGAGGCGATCCAGAGCCTGATCGAGGACGGCCACAAGGTGCAGTCGGAGGTGGTCAGCGGCTGGTGGAAGGACACCGGCCAGCTCGCCGACATGCTCGAGGCCAACCGCCTCGTGCTGGAGGAGATCGAGCCGCGCATCGAGGGCGAGGTCGACGAGGGCTCGAAGGTCGAGGGGCGGGTCGTGGTCGAGGCCGGGGCGAAGCTGAGCGGCTCGGTCGTGCGCGGCCCCGCCGTGATCGGCGCCGGCGCCACGATCGAGAACGCCTACGTCGGCCCCTACACCTCGATCGGCGAGGGGGTGCGCATCTGCCGCTCCGAAATCGAGCACTCGATCGTCCTCGCCGGCTCCGTCGTCGAGGACCTCGGCACCCGGATGGAGGCCAGTCTGCTTGGCCGCGAAGTGAAGCTGACCCGCAGCGGCGGCATGCCGAAGACGCTGCAGATGCTGGTCGGCGACAAATGCGAGATCAAGATCGTCTAGCCGACGGCACGGGTTGGGGTGAGAGCGCGCGGGCGGCGTGGGGGGCCTTCTGGCCGAGCCGGCTCGCCGTCTTCGGCGTTGCGATCTGGATCACGGTGGCCGGCATCGCTCCCAGTCCCGTGTCGGGATACCCGCTGCTCGCCCATCCGTTCGACCACTGGCCGGCGACGGGCCTGCTCGACGTCGTCTTCTCGCCGCTGGCCAAGTGGGACGCCCTCCACTACCTGGCTATAGCTCTAGACGGCTACTCGGGCGACCTGTCGGACCTGCCGCCAGCCGAGAGGCGACCCGCCTTCTTTCCGCTGTACCCAGGCCTGACCCGTGTGCTGAGCGGGTTCGCCGCCAGTCCCGGCCTGCTGCTGATCGTGGCCTACGCGGTCTCGCTCGCCTGTTTCTTCGCGGCGCTCACGTTGCTGCACCGGCTCGTCGCGATCGAACTGGGAAGCCGCTACGCACGGCCGGCTTTGATGCTGCTCGCCTTCTTCCCCGCCGCGTTCTTCTACGGGATTCCCTACACCGAGTCGCTCTTCCTCCTGCTCGCGGTCGCCGCCTTCCTCGCTGCGCGGACGGGCCGCTGGCCGCTGGCCGGCGTCGTTCTCGCGCTGGCCTCGGCGACGCGGGCCCCGGGGTTGCTGCTGATCGTCCCCGTGGCATTGCTCTACCTCTACGGGCCGCGGGCGGATCGCGAGCCGGTGGCGAGCGCCGGGCTGCGTCCCCGATACCGCGTCGGCCCGGAGGCCGCCTGGATTCTGCTTGCGCCCCTGGGCTTGGTGGCCTTCAGCGCCTACCTGCACTTCGGGCTCGGCGACGCGTTTGCCTGGCAGCATGCGCAGGAGCTGTTCGGCCGCCAGACGGTCGATCCCGTCACCGGCATCTGGGCGGGGCTCAGAGAGGGAGGGGCGAGCCTCGCCGACGTCGTGTCCGGGGCATACGGCGAGGACCCGGTCTTCGACCATCTCAACATCGCGCAGCTGGGCTGCGTCGCCTTCGCCGTGGTGGGCGGGGTTGGGGCTTTGCGGCTGCTGCCGCCGGCCTACGGCATCTGGGTCCTGATCTCCCTGTTGCCGATCCTCACCTCCCAGCCCCCGGGTCTCCCGCTGTACTCCTCCTTGCGTTTCGTCGCGGTCCTATTCCCGATCTTCCTCTGGCTGGCGGTGGTCTGCGAGCGACGCCGGGCGACGACCACCGTCGTCGCCCTGTTTGCAACGGGAATGGCGGCCCTCACGGCTCAGTTCACGCTCTGGTACTTCGTCGCATAGCCTGCGAGACGTGCGATCACTCCACCCACAGAGCAGGTCCCGGTCGTGAAGCTGCTGGTCACCGGCGCCGCCGGCATGCTCGGGCGCGACGTGATGCTCGCCGCAGGCAACGCCGGCCACCAGGTGGTCGGCTTCGGCCACGCCGAGCTCGACATCGCCGAGGCCGACGCGGTCAGCGCCAAGTTCGAGGTCGAGCGTCCCGATGTCGTCGTCAACTGCGCCGCCTGGACCGACGTCGACGGTGCCGAGGAGTCCGAGGCGGAGGCGACCAGGATCAACGGCGAGGGCGCCGGCAACGTCGCCGCCGCTGCCGCCGCGGTCGGCGCCGCGGTCGTCTGCGTCTCCAGCGACTACGTCTTCGACGGCAGCAAGAGCGCCCCCTACGTCGAGACCGACCAGACGGCGCCGCTCTCCGCCTACGGGCGCAGCAAGCTGGCCGGCGAGGAAGCGACCAGGTCGGCCAACAAGCGCCACTTCATCGTCCGCTCGGCCTGGCTGTTCGGGATCGGCGGGCCCAACTTCGTCGAGACGATGCTGCGGCTCGCCGCCGATCACGGCGAGGTCCTCGTCGTCCGCGACCAGGTCGGCTCGCCGACCTACACCTGGCACCTCGCCTATGGCATCGTCCGCCTCATCGAGGGGGTCGAGTTTGGCATCCACCACATGGCAGCGGCCGGGGCATGCTCCTGGTACGAGTTCGCGCGCGAGATCTTCGACCAGGCCAAGGTCGAGTGCAAAGTGATGTCGGGGACGACCGAGATGCTCGGCCGCCCGGCCCCGCGCCCGGCCTACTCGGCGCTCGCCAGCCAGCGCGAGCACGCGATCGAGCTTCCCTCCTGGCAGGACGGGCTGGCCGCCTACCTGTCCCAGCGCCGCGCCGAGACCGAGGCCGTCGCGTGAAGATCCTCGTTACCGGCGCCGCTGGCTTCATCGGCTCCACCTACGTTCGCCTGATCGGCGGCGAGCACGAGGTGCGGGTGCTCGACAAGCTCACCTACGCCGGCAGGCGCGAGAACCTCCCCGACGGCACCGACCTAGTCGTCGGCGCGATCGAGGACCCGGCGGTCGTGCGCGAGGCGATGGACGGTTGCGACGCGGTCGTCAACTTCGCCGCCGAGTCGCACGTCGACCGCTCGATCGACGACCAGGACGCCTTCGCCCGCACCCACGTGATCGGCACCGGCGTCCTCCTCGACGCCGCCCGCGAGCTCGGCATCGGCCGCTACCTGCAGGTCTCCACCGACGAGGTCTACGGCTCGATCGAGTCCGGCTCCTTCACCGAGACCTCGCCGCTCGATCCCTCCTCGCCCTACTCGGCGACCAAGGCCGCCGGCGACCTGCTCGTCTCCGCCCACTTCCACACCTACGGCATCGAGGCCTCGATCGTGCGCGGCTCCAACAACTACGGCCCGCGCCAGTACCCGGAGAAGCTGATCCCGCTGATGGTCCTCAACGCGATCCACGGCGACTCGCTGCCCGTGTACGGAGACGGGCGGCAGGTGCGCAACTGGCTCTACGTCGAGGACTTCTGCCGCGGCATCCACACGGTGCTGACGAAGGGCCGCCCCGGAGAGGCCTACAACGTCGGCGGCCCCGACGAGTGCGAGAACATCGAGGTGATCGAGCGGGTGATCGAGCTGACCGGCGCCACGGAGTCGCAGATCGAGTACGTCACCGACCGCCCGGGCCACGACCGTCGCTACTCGCTCGCCTCGGACAAGCTCCGCGACGAGCTCGGCTGGGAGGCCCAGGTCCACTTCGCCGAGGGGCTGGAGCGCACCGTGCAGTGGTACCGCGAGAACGAGCAGTGGTGGGGACCGATCCGCTCCGGCGAGTACCGCGAGTACTACGAGAAGCAGTACGGCAAAGCGCTGGGTTGATGCCCGAGCGAGTGCCGACGAAGCTCGACGGCGTCGTCCTGCTCGAGCCACAGGTCCACGGCGACGCGCGCGGCTTCATGGTCGAGACCTACCGCCGCGACGCCTGGTCTGAGCTCGGCGTCGACGTCGAGTTCGTCCAGCACAACCACTCGCGCTCCTCGCGCGGGACGCTGCGCGGCCTCCACTTCCAGACCGCGCCGGGCCAGGCGAAGCTGGTCCGCTGCCCGCGGGGGAAGATCTTCGATGTCGCCGTCGACCTGCGCCGCGGCTCGCCGACCTACGGCCAGTGGGAGGGCTACGAGCTCGACGACGAGGCCCACCGCCAGCTCTTCGTCCCGGTCGGGTTCGGCCACGGCTTCGCCGTGCTCAGCGAGGAAGCCGACGTCGCCTACCTGCTCTCCAGCATCTACGACCCGGCGACCGAGGCGGGCATCGCCTGGGACGACCCCGACGTGGGCGTCGAGTGGCCAGTGGACGATCCGCTGCTAAGCGAGCGCGACAAGTCGGCCCCGCGCCTCGCGGATGTCGCGGCCGACCTGCCTTTCTAGGGCTCGGGGAGGGGGCATGAGGGCGAAGGCGATCTACCTGCTGAAGGCGGTCGCCCGCTGGGTTCGCTGGGCGCCGGCCGACCTGCTGCGCAACCGCCGCGGGCCGCTGCTGCCGCCGCGGCGGCTCGCCTTCGTCGGCGCCGGCGACTTCGAGCAGACCGGTCGCCAGTTCCTCGGCTACTTCACCGAGCTGGGCGGCCTGCGGCCCGGCGACCGGGTGCTCGACATCGGCTGCGGGATCGGCCGCATGGCGCTGCCGCTGACCGGCTACTTGCAGGGGGGCTCCTACGCCGGCTTCGACGTCGGCAGGGAGATGATCGGCTGGTGCAACCGCAACATCGCCGCGCGGCACCCGGAGTTCGAGTTCGCCTGGGCCCCCGTCCACAACCCCAAGTACAACCCCTTCGGCCACCTCTCCGGCAACGAGTTCCGCTTCCCCTACGCGGACGACTCCTTCGACTTCGCCTTCGCGACCTCGCTCTTCACCCATCTCCTCCGCGACGAAGTGGGTCACTACCTGGCGGAAACCGCGCGCGTGCTGAAGCCGGGCGGGCGCTGCCTGCTGACTTTCTTCCTGCTCACCCCGGAGGCCGAGCGCGAGGTCGCGGCCGGGCGCGCGATGCTGGACATCCGCCACCAGGTCGAGGGCGGGGTGACGAGCGATCCGCGCCAGCCGGAGGAGGCGGTCGCCTTCCGGCCGGAGGAGGTCCGCGAGATGCTCGCCGCGGCGGGCCTGACCCTGCGCGAGCCGATCCACCCCGGCCTCTGGGCCAACGCCGAGGGCGGCCTCACCCTCCAGGACATCGTCGTCGCCCACCGTCAGCAAGACTGAGGTGGGGCCCCCGCGGCGAAAGCGACACACCTCAGTTCGACTCAGTTTCAAACAGAAGTGAAAATAGTGTGTGCCAATTTGCCTGACCGTAGATTTCGGCCAGGTTTCAGTGTTAGCGTCGTCGGTAGGAGGGTGAGGGACGCAGGTGTGTCCAGGCGATCGACAATCGCCATGTCCGACCCAACCAGTCGGTTCCGGTTCGATTCCGGCGCCCTCCGCATATGTCCCGACGGAGTGGTTGAGCTGGGGCGACCCGCCGTGGTACCCTTGGGCGGATTGTCGGTCGCCTGCGGGGTGGTTCCCCGCTTCGCCAGACTCGACCCGCTCCGGCGGGTCTTGTTGTCTCTCAGGGCGCGTTTGACTATCGCGACTTGGTGCCGGCCGCGGTGATCGCCAGGCTGGCGGCGAGTTTGGCGCCGATGCCGGCGTAGACCGCGGCGTTGACCACGGGGTTGTGCTCGGGAGCGTCGAAGCGGCGGTAGAAGCGGCCCATGCCGCGGTGGAAGGCGACCTCCTGACGGGGGGCTCGGCGGCCGCCGCTGGAGCCGCCCTTGACGTGCAGGGCCGTCCCCGCGGGCTCGTAGAAGACGCTCCAGCCGGCTTGCCAGAAGCGGCGGCACCAGTCGAGGTCCTCCATGTAGAGCCAGTAGCCCTCGTCGAGCAGGCCGACCTCGCGCACCGCCTCGGCCCGGCAGAGCATGAAGGCGCCGTTGACGGCATCGACCTCGCCCGGCTCGTCGTCGCCCAGGTGCGTCGCCCGGTACTGACTGAGGGCGCCGGAGGCGTCGTTGGAGCGGCCGATCCCGGTGAAGTGGGCGAGGGCGCTGAGCGGGGTGGGGAAGGAGCGCTTGCAGGCGTGGTCCAGCTCGCCCGACTCGGTCACCAGCTTCACCCCGACCACCCCGATCCGATCCCCGGACCAGAGCCGGGCCAGCGCCGCGTCGAGGGTCCCGGCGTAGACCTCCGTGTCCGGGTTGAGCAGCAGCACCGCCCGCGCCTCGCTCTCGCGCAGCGCGAGGTTGTTGGCGGCGGAGAAGCCGATGTTGCCGCAGCGCAGCAGCCGCACCTCGGGGAACTCGCGCGCGACCATGTCGGGGGTCGCGTCGGGGCTGCCGCTGTCGACCACGGTCACCCGCATCTCGCCCCCCGCCGGGTGCTCTCGCAGCGAGCGCAGGCACCTACGCAGCAGCCCTTCGGCGCCGTGGCTGACGACGATGACCTGTAGGTCGGGCCCGCTTGTCACCGCGCCGACCCTAGTAGGCGCCGTCGCCGCGGACGATCGCCGCGGGCGTTCGCAAGAGGATCGCCAGGTCGCCGGCTACGGAGATGTTGTCGAGGTAGTCGCGCTCCATCGCCAGCCGCTCCTCGAAGGTGAGGTCGGCGCGGCCGTAGACCTGCATCGGGCCGGTCATCCCCGGCTTGACCGCGAGGCGCAGGCGCTGCCGCTCGTCGTAGAGGGCGACCACGGCCTCCTCCTCGGGACGCGGCCCGACCAGCGACATGTCGCCGCGGACGACGTTGACGAGCTGGGGCAGCTCGTCGAAGCTGAAGCGCCGCAGGCGGCGGCCGGCGCGGGTCACCCGCGGGTCGTCGGCGATCTTGAAGGCGGGCTCGTCGAGCTTCTCGAGGTCGACCAGTTCGCTCAGCTGCTCCTCGGCCCCTTGGATCATCGTGCGGAACTTGAGCACCGTGAAGACCTCGCCGTCCTTGCCGATTCGCCGCTGGCGGAAGAGCACCGGCCGGCCCGAGTCGAGCAGGATCAGCAGCGAGATCGCCGCCAGCAGCGGCGAGAGCAGGGCGAGCAGGGTGCCGCCGATCGCCAGGTCCATGCCGCGCTTGAGCGCGACCGTCGAGCGCGGCGGATCGGAGAAGCGGAAGTCGAGGACCGGCAGCTCGGCGAGGCGGTTGAGCTCGATCCCCGGTCCGAGCAGGCCGAAGTGCTGGGGGAGGAAGGTCAGCGCCAGGCCGGCCGCCTTGCACTCCTCGATCAGCCGCTCGGCGGCGGGCTCGCTCATCTCCTGCTCGGTGACGATCACCCGCTCGACTTCGTGCTCGCGGGCGATCCGCGAGATGTCGGCGATCGAGCCGAGCCGCGGCACCCCCGCCGGCCCCCCTTGACCGCCGTCCTCTCCCCGCGGCGAGAGGTAGCCGACCAGGTGTAGGCGGGTCTCGGGGTGGGTCGCGACGCGGCGGGCGACGATCGCGACCGCGGCGGCCGGTCCGACGACGATGCCGATCGCGGACCCCGCCAGGCGGTGCCAGAAGAAGCGCAGCACGGCGCGCGAGGCGAAGCTGCCGGCCAGGGCGCCGAGGCCGACCGCGATCGCGCTGGTCGCGGCAAGCGGGCCGACCGGGCTCAGCGCCAGCAGCCCGTCGAGCGCCAGCGTCCCCAGCGCAGCCGCCGAGACGAGGCTGGAGAGCTCGTCGAGCGTGCTGTGGCGGATGCGGCGGTGGTCGTTGTCGTAGAGGCCGTGCAGCTTCAGCACCAGCACCCAGACCGGGCTGAACATCGTCGCCCAGAAGAGGGTGCCAACGTCGGTCTCGGGGCTGGCCGCGGTGACGATGCAGAGCGTCGCCACCAGGGTCAGCCAGTCGCCGCTCGCCAGCATCCTCCGCAGCAGCGAGCCGCGCCGCCGCGCGCCGCTCGCACCCGCCAGCCCCAGCCGCGTCGCCGCGTCGGTTCTGCCGCCGCGCGGGCTCTCTCCCGGCGCCTGCGCCGGCGAGCTGCTGCGCGATGCGGTCTCCTGCGCCTTGCTCGTCATGGGGTCACCCGCAGCTCGGCTTCCCGCGGAGGCATTCGTCCAGCGGGTTCAGACGACGGGCGCGATCCAAGTCCGCCCGGGCGGCAGCGTCTTCGCCGGCCTTTTCCTCGACTCTAGAGCGTAGGTAGTAGAGCTGCCAGTTGCGATCCTCGCGGTCGATCGCTTGCGTGTAGCGCTCGGCGGCGGTCGCGTAGTCGCCCTGGCTCTCGGCGAGCAGGCCCAGCTGGACGTAGGGCGAGGCGGCGAAGGGCTCGATCGAGCGCGCCGTCTCGGCGTGGTCGACGGCGCTGGCGAAGTTGCCGGCGGCCGCGGCGCTATTGCTGGCGTCGATCTCGCGCTCGACCAGCAGCGGCCCGATCAGCGCCACGGCGGCGATCCAGGCGACGGCGAGCCCGGCGACGGCGAGCCCGAAGCGGCGCCCCTCGCCCTCCGCGGCGCCCGGGGCCGGCGCCAGCTGCCCGCAGCGGGCGGCGACGAGCACCCCGGCGGCGAGGAAGAAGACGGCGCCGAGGGCGGCGATCTCCCAGAACCAGTCGAGGCTGGCGACGACGGCGAAGGCGATCGTCGCCGCGAGCAGCGCGGCATAGCGCTCGCGCTGCGGGTGGGCGGCGGCGCGCCAGGCGGCGAAGCCGGTCCAGAGCAGCACCCCGATCAGGGCCAGGACCAGCAGGCCACCGACCGCGCCCAGCTCGGCGAAGGCCTCCAGGTAGAGCGAGTGCGCGTCGTGGACGGGCAGCGCGATCGAGCGCTGCTCCTCCCAGGCGAACTCGTAGGTGCCCGCGCCGCTGCCGAGCAGGGGCTTTTCGCCGAAGGCGTCGATCGAGACGCGGAAGAAGTCATGACGGCCGGCGCCGCTGAAGTCCGAGAAGTGCTGCTCGGGGCGGCTCGGGAACTGCACGTCGGAGCTGGAGAACTGGTCCCAGGCGCGGCCGCCGATCGCGATCGCCACCACGATCGCGATCGCTGCCACGACGGCAGCGATGCCCCGCAGCAGCTTTGGGTTGCGCGACAGCTCGACGGCGCGGCCGGTCAGCTGCCCGTCGCGCCGCTCGGCCCAGCGCAGAGCGGCGAAGAGGAGGAGGGCGAGGGCGATGCCGGCGAGCAGGATCAGCAGCACCGTCGCGCCCTGGTCGACCGCCGCCTGGTCGCCGAGGTTGTCGGCGAGGCTGCGCCGCGACTGGACTGCCAGCACCGCCGGCAGCGCCCCGAGGACGCCTGCGCCCAGGATGGCGAGCAGCCAGAGCCGGTCGCGCGAGAGGACGATCGTGCAGCCCGCGGCGACGAGCAGCGCCAGTAGCCCGCCGCGCGAGTAGGTGAAGTAGAGAGCGAGCAGGACCGCCGGCAGGGCGGCGACGGAGAGCCAGCGCAACCCGGTCGAGACGGCGCGCCGGCTCGACCAGAGGAGCAGCCCGACCGCGATCCCGAACATCGCCCCGTTCGCGTTCCAGTAGCCGAGCGGGTAGCGCAGGCGGGGTCCCGCGTCGATCGAGTTGCCGACGTCGAGCAGGTTGGGGAGCAGGCGGCTGGTGAGGGCGAGCAGGGCGACGAGCGCGAGGACGATTGCCAGGCCTTCGGCGAAACGTTGGCGCCTTTCGTCGGTTTGTGCGATGAGGAATGCGGCTAGGAAGATGCCGAGGTAGACCAGGATCCGGTCCGCCTCGATCACGCTCAGCTCCGCCGACCCCGACCAGGAGGATGAGATTGCTGACAGCAGGGCAAGACCGCCGATCAGTCCCGCAGCGAGGTAGAACGGCCGCGCCAGCGCTGCCCGCGACGCCGCCCCGCCGACGATCAGGGCAACGACGACCAGCCATACGGCGAGGCCGGCAATGTGCCGGTCGCCGACGTCATATCCGCCTCCGGCAAGGGCAATGGCGCCAATCAGGACGATCGGAGCGAGTAGCGCCGCGCTTTCCTCTAACCTTGCGCGCCATGTTTGGGACGCGTCAAGTCTCGCCCCTCGCCGGGCCCCGTTCGATACTCGCTCTGTCAATGCTGGCTCTGCTCGCATTGGGCTGCTGTCCGATGCTTGCTCAGGCTGAAGACTCCAGCGGAATCCAGTACAACGACGCTCCGCCCCCGGTGCCCGGCGACACGGTCCCTAACGGCCACCAACCCCCCGCCGACAGCTCGCAGGCGAACGGCGGCAAGCCCGGGAATGGATCGGGCTCGTCGCGAGGGGATTCTTCGGTAGATGACTCATCGGATTCCGGCGGCGCTGCGGGTGCCGCCCGTGGCGGCGGAGGCGATGCCCAGCAGGGTAGCCAAGGCAAGCCGTCCAGCAATGGCTCGTCGGATTCCGGCAAGGCCGCTGCCGGCTCCGCCACGCCGGCCTCCTCGCAGGAGGATGGTGGCTCTTCCCCGCTGATCCCGATCCTGATCGCGATCGCCGTCCTTGCGGCGATCTCAGTGGGGGTCGTGGTGATGAGGCAGCGTCGCCGCGGTGACTCGTCCGGCTCGCCCGTCTCTCCCGAGGCGGGCTAGCCCATGCGCAGGAACCCGACGAGTCCGGGCATACGGCTGCGCGTCTTCGGCGCCGCGCTGGCGATCGCCGCCTTGGCCACCACCACCGGAGCTCCGTCCGCGATGGCGGTGCCTGGCAACTTCTGGGGCGTCGTGCCGCAGTTGACGCCCAGCCCGGAACAGTTCCAGCGGCTCAAGCGCGGCGGGGTCGACAGCATCCGCATCCCGGTCTCTTGGGCCTCGGTGCAGCCGGTTCGCAACGGCCCCTACGACTTCTCCTCCACCGACGCGGTCGTCCGCGAGGCGGCCGTCGCCGGCATCGACATCCTCCCGTTCCTGACCGGTGCGCCCAGTTGGGCCGTGCCCACCGCGGTCGTGCCCGGGTCGGGCGGCAGCGTCAGCGCGCCGAAGTTCCTGCCCGTCCGCAGCGGCACCCAGCGCTCCGGCTGGCGCAAGTTCGTCGTCCAGACGATCAAGCGCTACGGGCCGCGCGGCAGCTTCTGGCTGGAGAACCCGAGCCTGCCGAAGCGCTCGATCCGGGTCTGGCAGATCTGGAACGAGCCCAACTTCAAGTACTTCGTCGTGCGGCCCAACCCGGTCGAGTACGGCAAGCTGGTGAAGCTCTCCGCCGGAGCGGCGAAAGCAGCCGACCAGGGGGCGAAGATCGTCCTCGCCGGCCTCTTCGCGCGGCCGATCGAGGCGACCTTCGACCGCAGCCCCCCGCAGGCCTACTTCGCGACCGACTTCCTCGAGCAGATGTACGCGGCGACGCCGGGGATCAAGTCGAAGTTTCAGGGCGTCGCGCTGCACCCGTACACCGGCACCTACAAGAACCTCGCCCCCTACATCGAAGAAGTGCTGCAGGTGCTGAGGGCCAACCACGACGCCGGCAAGGAGCTCTGGATCACCGAGCTCGGCTGGAGCTCGCAACGGCCGCGCGCCGGCAACAGCTTCGCCAAAGGCGTCAAGGGCCAGGCCGCGCAGCTGAAGGGCGCGTTCCGGCTGCTCCGCGCCAAGCAGGCCAAGTGGCAGCTGCAGCGGGTCTACTGGTTCTCGGTCGACGACCTTCCCGGCGCCTGCAACTTCTGCGACGGCTCGGGCCTCTTCGGCGCGGGCTTCAAGCCGAAGCCGGCCTGGAGCGCCTTCGTCGGCTTCGCTGGCGGCAAAGTCAGCTGAATCTCGCGCGCTTGAGGTAGGCGTAAGATCGGTGGGTTGAGCACTGGCCCGAAAGCACGCGCGGAGACTGACCCGCTGGCGCCGTTCAGCGCCCCGGTCAGGCGCTGGTTCGAGGCCTCCTTCGAGGGCCCGACGCCTGCCCAGGCGGGTGGCTGGGAGGCGATCTCGGGCGGCGCCAACGCGCTGATCTGCGCCCCGACCGGCTCCGGCAAGACCCTCGCCACCTTCCTCTGGGGGATCGACAAGCTCTCGCGCTCGGAGCGTCGCGGCGACGGCGTGAAGCTCGTCTACGTCTCGCCGCTGAAGGCGCTCTCCTACGACATCGAGCGCAACCTGCGGGCGCCGCTGCGGGGGATCGGCGCCGAGATCTCCGTCGGCCTGCGCACCGGCGACACCAGCCAGAAAGAGCGGCGGGCGATGCGCAAAACGCCGCCCGACATCCTGATCACCACCCCGGAGTCGCTCTACCTGATCCTCTCCTCCGGCGCGCGCGAGATCCTTACCGGCACCGAGGCGGTGATCGTCGACGAGATTCACGCGGTCGCCCAGAGCAAGCGCGGGTCGCACTTGGTCCTTACGTTGGAGCGGTTGGACCATCTGGTTAGGGACCATGCGCGTCAGGCGGCGGGGCCTGTCGTGGAGGAGGGGGCGCCCGAACCCGCGCTGGGTTCCTCGCCGGACGGCGGTGCGGCTCTCTATGAGCCGGTAGGGCGAGGAACAGGACGCCGCGCGCGTTCGGACACCCCCTCCTCCACGGCACCCACCGCAGAGACGCAAGGTGTCCAGCGAATCGGTCTCTCAGCTACGCAGCGGCCGTTGGAGCGGATCGCGAAGTTCCTGGTCGGTCCTAAAAGAGATTGCGAGATCGTCGATGCGGGGCGTGGCAAGGAGCTGGATCTGGAGATCGTCGTGCCGGTCGAGGACATGAGCGAGCCGGGAGCGCCCAACTTCCCGAACTCCGATGGCGTGCCGAACGAGGGCGAGCCCAACGCCCACGTCCGCTCGATCTGGCCCGCGATCTACCCCAAGCTCCTCGAGCTCGTCCAAGAGCACAACTCGACGATCATCTTCGTCAACGCCCGCCGCGCAGCGGAGCGCTTGGCGAAGCGCTTGAACGAGCTCGCTCTCGAGCAGGCTCCGCAAGAGCTTCCCGCCACCGAGCATGCGGGAAACGCCTCTCCCGCGGGTGGCGCGGTAGGGGGCACCGCCCCCGAGGAAGCTTTAGCTACCGCAGGGGGTGGTGGGTCCCCTGCCGCGACAGGACCCGCGGCTGAGGCGCTTGAACCCGTGCCCGAGATCGCCAGGGCCCACCACGGGTCCCTCTCCCACGAAGAGCGCACCGTCGTAGAGGAGATGCTCAAGTCGGGGCAACTGCCCTGCCTCGTGGCGACGTCGTCGTTGGAGCTGGGGATCGACATGGGCGCCGTCGATCTCGTGATCCAGGTCGAGTCGCCGAAGTCGGTCAGCCGCGGGCTGCAGCGGGTCGGCCGCGCCGGCCACTCGCTGGGCGAGGTCTCGCGCGGCCGCATCTTCCCCAAGTTCCGCGCCGACCTGCTCGAGTGCGCCGTGGTCGCCCGCCGCATGCGCGAAGGGGCGATCGAGGAGACCGTGATCCCGCAGAACCCGCTCGACGTGCTCGCCCAGCACCTGGTCTCGATGGCCGCGCTCGACGAGTGGGAGGTCGACGAGGTCGAGCGCCTCGTCACCGCGACCGAGCCCTTCCGCGAGCTCTCGCGCGAACAGCTGGAGAACGTGCTCGACATGCTCGACGGGCGCTACCCGTCGGACCGCTTCGCCGAGCTGCGGCCGCGGATCGTCTGGGACCGCACCCGCGGCACGATGCACGGCCGCAAAGGCGCCCGCCAGCTGGTCGTCACCAACGCCGGCACGATCCCCGACCGCGGCCTCTACGGCGTCCACCTGCCCGACGGCCGCCGCGTCGGCGAGCTCGACGAGGAGATGGTCTACGAGGCGCGCCCCGGCCAGACCTTCCTGCTCGGCGCGACGACCTGGCGGATCGAGGACATCACCCGCGACCGGGTGATCGTCACCCCGGCCCCCGGCGCTGCCCGGCGCGGTCCCCTTCTGGAAGGGCGACGGGATCGGCCGCCCGGCCGAGCTGGGACGGGCGATCGGCGCCTTCTCCCGCGAGGCGGTCTCACGCGACCCGGCCGAGCTGGCCGGCGAGTACGACCTCGACCGCCGCGCCGCCGAGAACCTGGTCGCCTACCTGCGCGAGCAGCAGGCGGCGACCCGCGTCGTCCCCTCCGACGAGACGATCGTGGTCGAGCGCTTCCGCGACGAGATCGGCGACTGGCGGCTCTGCATCCTCTCGCCCTACGGCGGCCGCGTCCACTCCGCCTGGGGCCTGGCGCTGGCGCCAGAAGATCCGCGACGAGCTCGACCTCGAGGCGGACGCGATCTGGTCCGACGACGGCATCGTCATCCACCTGCCCGACGCCGACGACCCGCCGCCGGCCGACCTGGTCCTGATCGAGCCCGACGAGCTCGAGGACCTGGTCGTCGCGCGAGCTCTCCGGCTCGGCCCTGTTCGGCGCCCGCTTCCGCGAGAACGCCTCGCGCTCGCTGCTGATCCCGCGCGCCTACCCGGGCAAGCGCACGCCGCTCTGGCAGCAGCGGCTGAAGTCGCAGAGCCTGCTCGAAGTGGCGCGCGACTTCCCCCGCTTCCCGGTCATCCTCGAGACCTACCGCGAGTGCCTGCGCGACGTCCTCGACCTGCCCTCGCTGCGCCAGATCCTCAGCGAGCTGCACTCGCGCAAGCTCGGCCTGGTCGAGGTCGAGACGCCGACCGCCTCGCCCTTCGCCTCCTCGCTGCTCTTCGACTACGTCGCCACCTACATGTACGAGGGGGACACGCCGAACGCCGAGCGACGTGCCGCTGCCCTCGCCCTCGACCGCGACCTGCTGCGCGAGCTGCTCGGCCAGGAGGAGCTGCGCGAGCTGATCGACCCGGAGGCGCTGGAAGAGGTCGAGGCGCAGCTGCAGCACCGCACCGAGGCCGGCCGGGCCGGCGACCGCGACGCGCTGCAGCAGGTGCTGCGCAACATCGGCGACCTGACCGCCGGAGGAGTGCGCGGAGCGGGTCGCGGAGGGCTACTCGGCTGCCTCGATGCTGGAGAAGCTCGTCGCCGAGCGCCGCGCCGTCCTAGTCCGGATCGGCGGCGAGGAGCGCTACATCGCCGCCGAGGACGCCGGCCTCTACCGCGACGCGCTCGGCGTGCCGCCGCCCGCCGGGCTGCCGGAGACCTTCCTCGAGGACCACCCCGACGCGATGCGCGCCCTGGTCCGCCGCTACGCCCGCACCCACGGTCCCTTCCCGACCGCGCAGCTGGCCGCCCGCTACGGCGTCGACCCGACGCCGGCGCTGCGCGAGCTGGAGCGCGAAGGGGCGCTGGTCCGCGGCGAGCTGCTGCCGGGCGGGAGCGAGCGCGAGTGGTGCGACTCGGACGTCCTGCGCCGGGTGCGCCGAGCCAGCCTGGCCCACCTGCGCAGCGAGGTCGAGCCCGCCGACCCGCGACCGCTTCGCCCGCTTCCTGCCGAGCTGGCAGAACGTCGACGCCTACCGCCCCGCCGGCGCCGGGCCCGACCGCCTGCGCGACGCGCTGGTGCCGCTGCAGGGCGTCGCCCTGACGCCGAAGGTCTGGGAGGGAGACGTGCTGCCGCGCCGGCTCGGCGCCTACTCGCCGGCCTGGCTCGACGAGCTCTGCACCAGCGGCGAGCTGGTCTGGATCGGCGCCGGCGCGCGCGGCCGCAGCGACGGCCGCGTCGCCCTCTACTTCCGCGAGGACGTCCGCCTCGCCGGCCCGCCGCCGGCCAACGCGAAGCTGGAGGGGGCCGAGGGCGAGCTCCACGAGGCGATCCGCGAGCGCCTCGCCGCCGGCCCCTCGTTCTGGCTCGACCTGCTCGCCGACCTCGACTTCCCCACCGAGGAGCTGCACAACGCCCTCTGGGACCTGGCCTGGTCCGGCGAGGTGACCAACGACGCCTTCGCGCCGCTGCGGGCGCCGCGCCTGCGCTCGGTGCCCGCGCACGAGCGCCAGGGCCGCCGCTTCGCCCGCCGCCGCTCCGGCGCCGGCGCCGCCGTGCAGGGCCGCTGGTCGCTGACCGCGCCGCTCTTCGCCGACGCGCCCGGGCCGGGCGCGAGCCTGCGCGCCCAGGCCGAGCTGATGCTGGAGCGCTACGGGATCGTCACCCGCGAGACGGTGCTCGCCGAGGGCGTGCCGGGCGGCTTCTCGACCCTCTACGCCGAGCTCGGCAACCTCGAGCTGCTCGGCACCGCCCGCCGCGGCTACTTCGTCGAGGGCCTCGGCGGCGCCCAGTTCGCCCTGCCCGGCGCGGTCGAGCGGCTGCGCTCGCTGCCCGAAGCCGACGGCTCCTTCCAGATCCTCGCCGCCACCGACCCCGCCAACCCCTACGGCGCCTCGCTGCCCTGGCCGAAACCGCCCTCGGGGCGTCGCCCCGCCCGTACCCCCGGCGCCCACGTCCTGCTCCGCGACGGCGAGCCGCTCGTCTACGTCGAGCGCGGCGGTCGCAGCATCCTCCGCCTCGCCGAGCTCGACGACGCCGACCTGGCCATCGCGATGCAGGCCCTCGCCGACGCCGTCTCCGCCGGCCGCCTGCCGAAGCTCGCGATCGAGAAGCTCGACGGCGAGGCGGTGATCGGCTCCGGCCACGAGGAGGCGCTGCTCAGCGCCGGCTTCAGCCGCGGACCGCGCAAGCTCACCGCCTCGGCCGGCTGAGCTCCGGATGAAACAAATAAGCCGGTTCTTGATGCGGCGCCGACTGGCGTCGATCAGCCGTCCATGCACTCTCTACGACAGAAGTCCAAACCAACTAGAGCCACCCTCATCCTTTTTGGGTTTGTCGTCGCCGTCATGGCCATGACGGCGGTCCGTCCGTCCGCCGGCCTCGCCGCGCCGGAGGAGCCGCCGCCGCCGCAGCTCGTCTTCGAACCGGACCACTACGACTTCGGCCTGCAGCCGCTCAACTGGGGCTCCACCCAGACGACCTTCCAGCTGCGCAACACCGGCTCCGAAGCCTTCCAGGTCGGCTCGCCGCAAATCAGCGGGCCCGGTTCGAGCGCCTTCTCGGCCGGCAACAGCAACTGCTACGGCTCCTTCCTGCAGCCGGGCGAAGCTTGCTACGCGCAGATCGACTTCGGTCCTCACGACACCGACGAGTACACCGCCCAGTTCAGCGTGAACGTGGGCTCCTACTCGTTCGCCGCCGACCTGAGCGGCACCGGCGGGCGGGCGACCTTCGCCCCGACCGCAAGCTCGACCGACTTCGGCGTGGCCAAGGTGGGATCTCCCGGAACGGTCCGCGAGATCTCGATCTCCAACACCGGCAACATGCCCGGTGGGATGTTCATCGCCGTGATCGCCGGGGGCGCCATCGGCAGCTTCCAGATCCTCGACGAGAACTGCACCGGCGTCGAGTTGGTGCCGGCCGCGACCTGCACCCTGCAGATCCGCTTCCAGCCGGTGAGCGAAGGGGTGAAGAAAGCGATGCTGGGCCTCTTCGGCGACAACGAAGGCCCCACCCCGATCGTCCTCACCGGGGTCGGTGCCGCACCTGAGCCCACGTTTGCGGGGAGCGCCGCGAGCGGGGCGGAGACCGCCTCCGCGCGGCCGCGCCCCAAGAACGGCAAGCGCAGGCCGAGAGGCCAGCGCTACCGCAAGCGCCACCGCATGTCCCTGCAGAAGGCGCGCCTGGTTCTCAAAGCTCAGCAGGGCTAGTAGCAACGCGTTCCGCCGGCCGTTTCTGACGGCCAGCGGAAGTCCTGTGCGGCGGGCACGCGATAATCCCCGCGTGTCCGATCCTGAGGCGAGCAAGGGCCCGGTCGAGCTGCTTCGCAGCGTGCCGCTCTTCGCCGACCTCGAGGGGGGCGAGCTGGAGAGCTTCTCGCAGGTCGCGGTGCCGCGCTCCTTCCCGGCCGCGACCCGCGTCTTCCACGAGGGCGATCACTCCGACGCCTGCTACATCGTCCGCTCGGGCAGCTTCCGCGTCACCCGCGAGCACTCCGACGGGCGCGCGATCACCCTCGCCACCCTCGGCCCGGGCGACATCTTCGGCGAGCTGGCGATGCTCGACGGCGAGGTGCGCTCGGCCAGCGTCGAAGCGCTCAGCGACGGCGAGCTGCTGGCGCTGCCGGCGGGCGAGGTGCGGGCGCTGCTGGCTCGCCACCCGGAGATCACGGTGAAGCTGGTCGCCGCCCTGGTGCGGCGCCTGCGCGCCGCCAACGAGCGGATCTCGCGCCAGTCCTTCCAGACCGTGCCCAGCCGCGTCGCCGGCGTCCTCTCGCAGCTCGTCACCGAAGAGGCGCCGCGCACGGGCGAGGGCGGCGAGATCACGATCCGCATGAACCAGTCCGACCTGGCCCAGCTCGCCGGCACCTCGCGCGAGAGCGTCAGCCGCTTCCTCGCCGACCTCGAGCGTGCCGGCATCGTCCGCCCCGGCCGCGGCCGCGTCACCGTCCTGGCTCCGGCGAAGCTGCGCAACTACATCTTCTGAGGTGGCCGACTTCGCCGAGCGGCGCAAGCGGATGGTCGAGCGGCAGCTGCGCCGTCGCGGCATCTCCGACGAGCGCGTGCTGGCGGCGATGGGGGAGGTGCCGCGGGAGGAGTTCGTGCCGGAGCCCCATCGCAACCGCGCCTACGCCGACTCGGCGCTGCCGATCGGCGAGGGGCAGACGATCTCCCAGCCCTGGATCGTCGCCGCGATCTGCCAGGCGCTGGAGCTGGGCGGTTCCGAGCGGGTGCTGGAGATCGGCACCGGCTCGGGCTACTCGACGGCGGTCCTCGCCCGCCTCGCGGCCGAGGTGGTCGGGATCGAGCGCCACGCGTCGCTGACCGCCGAGGCCCGCAGGGTCCTCGGCGCTCTCGGCGTCGAGAACGTCGAGCTGCTCGTCGGCGACGGCAGCCGCGGCCTGCCGGAGCGGGCGCCGTTCGAGGCGATCGCGGTCCACGCCGCCGCCCCGGCGCCGCCGCTGTCGCTGCTCGGTCAGCTCGCCGACGGCGGCCGTCTCGTCGTCCCGATCGCCGCCGACCGCGCCGACCTGCTGACCGTCTTCCTGCGCAATGGCGAGGAGCTGCGGCGCGAGGAGATCGGCCCCTGCCGCTTCGTCCCCCTGATCGGCGAGGAGGGGTTTGGCCCCTAGCCAGTCCCGGTAGGGGTTCCACTTAACTTTTCCCGAAGACGGTTGTCGACTGTCCGCAGGCCCCGCCGCGGGAAAAGTACAAGACGTTCCACCCCTACCGGGACTGGCTAGCGGCTATTGGTGCTGGGAGTCGCGGCCCGAGCCGCCGATCAGGCGATCGCCGCCGGCCCCGCCGACGAGGCGATCGCCGCCTCCACGGCCGACCAGAGTGTCGTTGCCGAGGCCGCCGCTGAGCGAGTTGGCGCCGGCGTCGCCGACGAGCGTGTCGGGGCCCGGGGATCCCTCCATCGCCTCGACCGAGCCCAGCACCCGTCCCGGCGTGCAGGAATCTCCGCCGCGCCGCGCTTCGCCGCCGATCTGGGCGAAGACGCCGGGCGTGAAGCGGAAGAAGTTGGCGTTGTCCTCGCCCGGCCCACCGTCGTAGAGGTCGCCGTCGCAGGGGTCGCCGCCGACCAGGACGTCGGAGCCGGGCCCGCCGAGCATCGTGCTGCGCCCGCTGCCGACCGGGACGTGGAGGTCGGTGCGGGCGCCGATCAGCGCGTCGTCGCCGGCGCCGCCGTCGAGCAGGTCGGGATCGCTGTCGTCGCCCGCCTCGATCACGTCGTTGCCGCTGCCGCCGTAGAGGGCGTCGGCGCCCGAGCCGCCGTCGATCCGCACCTGCACATGGCTGGGGACGTGGGTGACGCGCACGGTGTCGTCCCCGCCGTCGCTGGAGATCGTCAGCATCGTGACGTCGTTGAGGCAGCGCACGCTCTCGCCGCCCCCGGAGGTGGTGCAGCCCTGCGCGTTGCCGGTCGGGATGCCGGAGGTGCTGCCGATCAGGTAGGTGGAGCCGTCGAAGAAGACCGAGATCTCGTCGCTCGAGCCGCTGCCGCGGACGCTGAGCGAGGCGCTGCCGTCGATGCTGGCGGTGCGCACCACCGAGACCCCGGCGGTGCCGGTCTCCTGCGGTTCGCAGGAGTCGGTCGCGCTCGCCCGGCGGCAGTCCGCTCCGTCCGGTCCCCCGAAGAGGTAGTCGGGACCGCCGCGGCCGTTGAGGTCGTCGTAGCCGGCGCCGCCGTCGAGCCGGTTGGGTCCTGCGTCGCCGTCGATCTCGTCCGGGGAGGGCGAGCCGATCACGTCCTCGAAGCCGCCGAGGCGGTCCTGACCGTCGCCCTTGGCGTGGCCGTCCTCTAGGTCGACGACGACGCTCTCCGAGGCGCCGGCGAAGGAGGCGATGTCCTCGCCCCCTGGGCCGCCGTCGAGGTCGTCGTGGCCGAGATCGCCGCGGACGACGTCGCCATTGCCGTCGCCCCCGGTGGCGGTGTCGCTGCCGTGGTTGCCGACGACGAGGTCGCCGTCGCCCGGACCGCCGTCGAGGTCGTCGTCGCCGAGGCCGCCGTCGATGCGGTCGACGCCCGCGCCGCCGCTTGCCCGGTCGTTGCCACGGCTGGTGACGATGCTGTCGCTGCCGGCGCCGCCGTCGACCTCGCGATCCGACGCGCGGCCGGAGTCGAGCAAGTCATCGCCGCCGCTGCCGTAGAGGCGGTCCGGCCCTCTTTCGCCGATCAGCCGGTCGTCGCCCCTGTCGCCGTAGAGTCGGTCGCCGCCGCTCCCGCCGACGATCGTGTCGTCCCCGGGCCCGCCGCAGATCCGGTCGTTGCCGTTCGGCCCGCCGTAGATCTTGTCGTCGCCGCCGCGGCCGACGATCGTGTCGCTGGCCCGCTTGCCGACGATCGTGTCGTCGCCGGGGGTGCCGACGATCGTCGCGCGCTTGCCGCCGCAGGAGGCGGCGGAAGCATGGCCCCAGGCGGGGAGCAGCAGGAACAGGGCGGTCCCGAGCAGGGCCGCGGCGAGCCGCCAGGAGCCTGAATTGGCCGAACGATCCATTCCGAGCCTTGCATCGGCCCGGCTGGCGACCCCTTCAGTTGTGCAAAGCCGCGGCCGGTTCGGTGGCTCGTACGGAGCGTCGGCTCCGCTGCTCAGCAGCCGACCGGTTGGGGTCGGCGCGGTCCTTGACGACGTCGTCGCCACCGCCACCGCAGCTGATCTGCTTGTCGCGCTTGCCGTCGACGGCGTCGATGAAGTCGTTGCCGCCCTTGCCGAGGAAGACGTCGGCGCCGAGATGGCCGAGGAAGCTGTTCTCGCCGCCGTCGCCGACCAGCACGTCGGGGCCGTCGGATCCCTCGAGGCTCTCGTTGTCGCCGCCGACCCTGTCCGGGTTGCCGCAGCCACCGGGAGCGCCGGTGCCGCCGAGCTCGACTCGAACGCCGGCGTCCGAGCGCCCGTAGGAGACGGTGTCCTCGCCGGGGCCGCCGTCGTAGTCGTGGCCCTGGCAGACGGCGACCGAGGAGACGAGCAGGTCGTTGCCGGGACCGCCGGAGAGCCTGTCGCCGCCGGGGTCGGCGTAGAGGACGTCGCTGCCGCCGTTGCCGATCAGCGTGTCGTTGCCGTTGTCGGGGCCGTTGTAGTTCTCGCCCGCCTCGAGCACGTCGTCGCCGGGCCCGCCGCTGAGCGTGTCGCGGCCGGCGTTGCCGTTGACCCGCACCTTGACGCTGGCGGGGACGCTGGCGTCGATCTCGATGCTGTCGTCGCCGCCGTCGCCGGTGATCACGAGCAGGCCGGTGGCGGCTCCGGTCGGGCAGGTGGCGACGGTGTCGCCGGCCTGGGCGCAGCCGTCGCCGGCGAAGACCCCGGCGTCGTCGGAGACGTTCCAGCCGCCGCTGAACCCGACCCGGATGTGGTCGGCGGCGCCGTCTCCCTGGACGATCAGGCTGGAGCCGTCGAGGCCCTGGTTGAGGATCACGAAGGTGCCGTGGCCAGGCGGGTTCTCCTCCGGGCCGCAGGAGTTCTCGACCGCGAAGCTCGTCGCAGTCGTCGCTGCCGGGGCCGCCGAAGGCTTCGTCGCCGCCGCCGGCGCCGTCGAGGTCGTCGTCGCCGACGCCGCCGTCGAGGCGGTTGACGCTGCCGTCGCCGACGATCTTGTCGCCCTGCGGCGAGCCGACCACGTCCTCGAAGCCCTGCAGGTCGTCGTGGCCGTCGCCTTTCGCCTTGCCGGCGCCGAGGCTGACGATGACGCCGCCGCGGGTCGCGCTCGCGTAGGAGACGATGTCCTGCCCGCCGCCACCGCCGTCGAGCGTGTCGGTGCCGCTGTCGCCGCGGACGACGTCGCCGTCGCCGTCGCCGCCGTCGGCGTTGTCGATGCCGGCGCCGCCGAAGACGAAGTCGGTGTCCGCCGCCGCCGTCGAGCACTGGGTCGTCGCCGGCGCCGCCGTCGACCTTGTCGTTGCCCGGCCCGCCCTCGAGCTTGTCGTTGCCCTTGTCGCCGAGGAGCCGGTCGTCGCCGCCGCCGCCGTCGACTCGTCGCTGCCTTTGTCGCCGATCAGCACGTCGTCGCCGCCACCGCCGATCGAGCTTGTCCGGGCCTTTGACGCCGACGGATGTCGTCGTCGCCCTCGCCGCCGACGAGCCTGTCGGTGCCCTCGGCCCCGTTGAGAGCGTCGTCGCCGCCGCCGCCGTCGAGCATGTCGGAGCCCGATGTCGCCGAAGACGTAATCGTCGCCGCCGTCGCCGTAGAGCGCGTCGAAGCCCCGGCCGCCGTGGAGCCTGTCGTCGCCGGGCCCGCCGCAGATCGTGTCGTTGCCGTTGGGGCCGCCGCTGATCCGGTCGTCGCCGCCGCCGCCGTAGATCACGTCGCTGGCCTTCTTGCCGACGATCGTGTCGTTGCCCGGCGGTGCCGACGATCGTCACGTGCTTGCCGGCGCAGGTCGCGGCTTGCGCGCCGCCAGCAAAGGCGAGCGGGATGGCAACCGCGCAGGCAGGTTGCCACAGCTGCCAGGTCTGCGAATCGCACCCTCGCGGCGAACACCCTCCCCCCATCGACCCGATCCCCTGGGCGCTACATACGGATCGAACAGATGTCCAAAATAGGGCTTCGGCTGCCGTAGCTCCACCGACAGAAACACGCAAGTTTCTTGAACCTATGCTCCACCGAGGCAGGTGGCCGGCGGCTCCCTCTGCCTCGGTCAGATACGCTCGCTGCCGCATGCGGGGCGGCATCTACGTGCTCAACTTCTACTCCACCGTCTTCGTCGACCAGCTGAAGCGCGGTCGCAAGACGGCGACGATCCGGCTCGGCGACAAGAGCGGCAAGTACGAGCGCGGCCAGGTCGTCTGGATCACCGTCGGCTTCCGCCACAGCCCGCGCGAGAAAATCTTCACCGCGGTGATCGACGACGTCGAGGTGAAGAAGGTCGGCGACCTCTCGCCGCGCGACATCGAGCACGACAACCCGGAGTTCCGCCGGCTCGAGGACGAGGTCAAGTTCCTCGAACAGATCTACAGCCGCACGGTCTCCCAGGACGACATGGTCACGGTGATCCGCTTCTCGCAGATCGTCGAGCCGCCGCGCGCGCACCTCGGCAACGGAGAGACGCCGCACCACAACTGAGCGGCGGAGCACCGGTGGCCAACTACGCCTTCCTCACCACCTGGCTGCTCGAGTCGCCGCGCGAGCCGGTCTGGGAGGCGATCCACGACCAGGCGCGCTGGCCGGAGTGGTGGCGTGGGGTGGAGGAGGTCGAAGAAAAGAACGGCGGCGACGGCGGTGGGGTCGGCACGCTCTGCGCGGATGGTCTGGAAGAGCCTGCTGCCCTACCGGGTCGAGTTCGAGGTGACGACGACCCGGGTCGAGCGCCCGTACCTGCTCGAAGGCCGACGCGGTCGGCGAGCTGAAGGGATCGGCCGCTGGCGGCTCTACGAGCAGGACGGCGTCACCGCGGTCCTCTACGAGTGGAACGTGGCGACGACGAAGCCGTGGATGAACCTGTTGGCGCCGCTGCCCGCCCGGCCTTCGAGTGGAACCACGACTGGGTGATGGCGCGCGGCGGCGACGGGCATCGCCGAGCTGCTCGGCTGCAAGCTGCTTGCCAATAGCTGACCGGTACCGCTATCTTTCACTGCGTTGGCACTCAGGCAGTTAGAGTGCCAAGCCCGCCGGGCCTGGAAATGGCTCTGCGGCGCGTTTACCAGACTTTTGACCAGTAACAACCGACCGATAACGGAGGTTCACGGATGAAGCTGAAGCCCCTCGGGGACCGGCTGATCGTCAAGCCGATCGAGGAGGAGGAGACGACCGCCAGCGGCATCGTCCTCCCCGACACGGCCAAAGAGAAGCCGCAGAAGGGCAAGGTCGTCGCCGTCGGCGACGGCGCAATCAACGAGGACGGCACTCGCCGCCCGCTCGACGTGAGCGAGGGCGACGAGGTCCTCTACTCCAAATACGGCGGCACCGAGGTCACCGTCGAGGGCGACGACCTGCTCGTGCTGCGCGAGTCGGACGTGCTCGCCAAGCTCGGCTAGACCCGCCCACAGGACTTAGAGAACCAAGGAGGAAGGAAACCCAGATGGCTCACAAGGAGCTGAAGTACACGGAGGAGGCCCGGGGGGCCCTGCAGGCCGGCGTCGACGCCGTCGCCAACGCGGTCAAGGTCACCCTCGGCCCGAAAGGTCGTTACGTCGTGCTCGACAAAAAGTTCGGCGCGCCGACGATCACCAACGACGGCGTCACCATCGCCCGCGAGGTCGAGGTCGAGGACGTCTTCGAGAACCAGGGCGCCCAGCTCGTCCGCGAGGTCGCCACGGCGACCAACGACGTCGCCGGCGACGGCACCACGACGGCGACCCTGCTGGCCCAGATCATCGTCCGCCAGGGCCTCAAGAACGTCGCCGCCGGCGCCAACCCGCTGGCCCTGCGCCGCGGCATCGAGAAGGCCGTCGACGACGTCGTCGAGAACCTGCGCGACAAGCAGTCCAAGGAGGTCGCCGGCAAGGAGCAGATCGCTCGTGTCGCCGCCATCTCCGCCGCCGACGACGAGATCGGCAACGTGATCGCCGACGCGATCGAGAAAGTCGGCAAAGACGGCGTCGTCAACGTCGAGGAGGGCCAGACCTTCGGCATGGAGCTGGAGTTCACCGAGGGGATGCAGTTCGACAAGGGCTACATCTCCCCGTACATGGTCACCGACCAGGACCGCATGGAGGCGGTGCTGGAGGACCCCTACATCCTCATCGCCAACCAGAAAATCGGCTCCGTGCGGGACATCCTGCCGGTGCTCGAGCAGGTGATGCAGGGTGGCAAGCCGCTGCTGATCGTCGCCGAGGACGTCGAGGGCGAGTGCCTCGCGACCCTCGTCGTCAACAAGCTGCGCGGCACCTTCACCGGTGTCGCGGTCAAGGCGCCGGGCTTCGGCGACCGCCGCAAGCGGATGCTCGAGGACATCGCGCATCCTCACCGGCGGCGAGGTGATCACCGAGGAGATGGGCCTCAAACTGGAGAACACCCAGCTCTCCCAGCTCGGCAAAGCGCGTCGCGTCGTCGTCTCCAAGGACACGACGACGATCATCGACGGCGCCGGTGACGCCGACGACATCAAAGGCCGGATCAACCAGATCAAACAGGAGATCGAGAACACCGACTCCGACTTCGATCGCGAGAAGCTCCAGGAGCGGCTCGCCAAGCTGGCCGGCGGTGTCGCCGTGGTCAAGGTCGGCGCCGCCACCGAGACCGAGATGAAGGAGAAAAAGCACCGCGTCGAGGACGCCCTGCAGGCGACCCGGGCGGCGCTCGAGGAGGGTGTCGTGCCGGGTGGCGGCGTCGCGCTGCTGAACGCGCAGAGCGACCTCGATCCCGACAAGCTCGACGACCCGGACGAGGCGACCGGCGCACGGATCGTGCACCGCTCGCTCGAGGAGCCGGTCCGCCAGATCGCCGAGAACTCCGGCCTGGAGGGCTCGGTCGTCGTCAACAAGGTCCGCGACCTGAAGGCCGGCGAAGGCCTCAACGCGGCCAACGGCGAGTACGGCGACCTGATCAAGGCCGGCGTGATCGACCCGACCATGGTGACCCGGTCGGCGCTGCAGAACGCCGCCTCGATCGCCAAGAACATCCTCGTCACCGAGGCGATCATCGCCGAGCCGCCGGAGAAGGAAGGCGCCGGCGGCGGCATGCCCGGCGGCGGCATGCCGGACATGGGCGGGATGATGTAGCCACGCCTGCCCAGGCGTATGCTCGCTCTAACAGGCGAGTGGCTTTGCGAGAGGCCCGGCAACCGCCGGGCCTCTTTCGTTGTCGCCATCGAATCGTCTCTCGTCCGAGGGGTTTTGGGCGAAGCCCCACCTCCGCCGTTTTCCGAGGTCGCAATGCTGCGTACTCGTCTTTCCGTCGGCCAGGCAGGTGCAGGAGGAAAGTACGCGTCTTCCGTCCCACCAGTGGCGTTGGGTCGCAAGCTCAGTCGGAACTTTGACTGGCGGTCCCGCAGCGACTAAGACCAGCCGAACTCCATCCTTGGGGTGGACGGGCAATTAAGAGAGAAAGGGGTATCCAATGAACGTAAAGAAGATGCTGCTGCTCGCGAGCATGGCACTTGCGTCGATGGCGTTTGCGCTTCCGGCGACCGCTTCAGCATTCGAACTGGAAGGCGAAGGTGAAATACCGCACACAGAAATCGCGCTCACAGGAACGATAGAAACCGACAGCCTGGGCCGCGGGATCAAATGCACCGTGCACGCAACCCTGACAACTGAAGGCCCAGCCGCGACCACCTTCATAACCAAATTCGAAATTACAACAAACACCTGCGCCGGGTTTGGCGACACATATAACGGCTGCACCGTTGGGGCCGATCAGGTTACAAATCTGCCCTGGGGAGTCGATATAGACGCAACTGCGCTGACATTTAAAAAACTCACCTATGACATGACGCTCGGCAACTGCGGGACGATGAAAACATACGATGTGACAACTACCGTGGTCACCGCCACCGCGGACAACAAAAACGAAATCCACTCGTTTGCACTGTCCGGCACCGCTACCGTGGATACAGATGTGGGTACCGTCAATGCGGCCGTCAAAGGCTCGCTGGAAGTAGGACCGGCGCACAACGGAAAAATCAAAATCGTCTAGACACAGCTCAGGGGATCGCGCCACTTGGCGCGATCCCATCTCGCTGGTCGGCCTAGGGCGAGGGGGTTTTCGGTTTGGGCGGCAGCGGTGGCAGGAGCCCGGCGTTGTATTCGGCGTACTGGAGGAAGCTGGCGCGGCGGATCTTCAGCCGCAGGGTGTTCATCGTGCGCGGGTAGAGCTTGGGGTCGTAGGGGTTGTAGCCGGGGCCGAAGCCGGTGTAGTAGACGAACATCCGCACTCGCTGCCGCTTCACGACCCAGGAGATCAGCTGCTTGGCGAAGCGCGGTTCGTCCTCGCCGTAGACCGCCCACTCGGCGATCGCGATCGGCTTGCGCCGCCACTGCTTGCCCGCGTAGAAGCGATTGAGGTCTTTCCAGACGGGATACTGCGAGTAGAAGTCGGTGCCGGCCCAGTCGACCCAGCGCGACCCCGGCCAGTAGTTGCCGGGGAAGTTGCCTTTGACCCTGGGGGAGCCACCTGGCAACGGGCTCCAGACGATGCTCACCGGCGCCGCCGGAAGTTCGGTCGGCGGCGGTCCTTTGGTGCGCTGCACCGGCGGCAGGCCGATTTCGGCCAGGGTCGCGTTCATCCCTTCCAGAGAGGCGCCGCCGCGCACGATCGCCGCGATCCGGCGGAAGGCCTGCTTGTACCAGCCGGTCGTGTGTTCGCCGCCTTTCTGACTGCCGTCGCAGTTGACCGCCGACCAGAGGTTGAGGCAGCGGTTGGGCTCTCCCAGTGGGCGGATGTAGGCCGGCAGGCCGCGTTTGGCGAAGAAGTCGTTGAGCTGGAGCAGGTAGTCGTCGCCCCCGCCGAGCGCGATCTGCGCCGGCGTGATCAGCTCGGTCAGGGCCTGGTCGTCGATGGTGGAGATGTGGAGGATCGGCCGGGTGGCGGTTTCGCGCCAGCGTTCGTAGGCCTTGTTGAGGCTGTTGCCCCAGGGGTGGAAGGTCTCCAGCAGGGCTGGGTGCTTGCCGCCGAGCAGTTCGGAGAACTCGTTGAACTCCGCCGTCGTCCCGCGGTCGCTGACGCCCCAGAACACGCTCGGCTTTGGCGGCACCAGGGTCAGCGCCGCAGCCGGCGCGGCGGCGACCAGCAGCACGATGGTGGCCAGCGCCGTGATCGTGCCAAGGGCCGCTCTAGGGCTCCGCCAGGACATCGCCCATCCTTCGCGGCTCGACGCCCAGCTCCTCGGCATCGGCCGTTCCACGCTCGCTGGTCATCGATACCTCCATCAGCTCTGCCTCCTCCCAAGTTGCGAACACGGTCTCGCCGAAGACGTTGCGGAGGCCGATCAAGCCGGCGCGGACGAGGGGCAGGGGAAGGTGGACGAGCGGACGCGGCCTGCCCGCGACCCGGCTGACCAGGTCGGACATGTCGTCGTAGCTCAGCGTCTCGGGGCCCGCCAGCTCGTAGCGCTCGCGGCTCTCGCGGCCGAGGGCGTTGACCACGCAGCGAGCGGCGTCGTCTGCCCAGATCGGCTGGAAGCGCGCCCCCCCGTCGCCCGAGACCGGCATCACCGGCAGGAACGAGAAGCGGCGCAGCAGCGTCACCCAGGGGTCGCTGTGGTCGTAGACGATCGATGGGGCGAAGACCGTCGTCGGCAGCGGCGAGGAGGCGATTGCCTGCTCGGCCAGCCACTTGGCGCGGAAGAAGCGGGTGCGCTGGGCAGCGGCGGCGTCGAGCGCGCTGAAGAAGACGAAGCGCTGGACCCCGCTGCCCTCGGCGCCGCGCAGCAGCCGCACCGAGGCAAGGCCGTTCAGCTCCTCGATCCGGTGCGGAGGCTGGTCGCGGATCGTCGCCGCCAGGTGGATCACGGTGTCGACCCCGCGCAGCGCCTGCCGCACGAGATAGGGATCCGACATCTCGCCCAGATCGCCGAGCGCGATCTGCACGTTGACCCGGTGCGGGCCCAGGCGTCGCGGCTCGCGCACGAGGCAGCGCACGTCCTCGCCCCGCTCCAGCAGCAGCGGCAGCAGTCGTGAGCCGATGCTCCCAGTTGCCCCCGTCAGCAGCAGCATCGCCACATCATCCCTATAAAATGTCCGCTTGTGCCATTGGCGGGGCCTGAGGGTCCCGTCTGCACCGCAAAGACGACCCAGGAGAAAGCATCGAATGACCTACGTCATCGCCGAGCCGTGCATAGGGACCAAGGACAACTCGTGCGTCGAGGTTTGTCCGGTGGACTGCATCCACCCGACCCCGGACGAGCCCGACTACGACTCGGTCGAGATGCTCTACATCGATCCCGACGAGTGCATCGACTGCGATGCCTGCGTCGAGGCCTGCCCGGTCGACGCCTGCTTCGCCGAGGACCAGCTCCCGGCCGAGTGGGCCAAATACGCCGAGATCAACGCCGAGTACTACAAGAGCAAGAGCGCGGCGTAGGGGGAGTCGGCTACTGAACCACCGGCAGCGGGGTGCCGCTGACCGGTGGGGCTTCGGCGGCGGCCGGGGTCGCCTGTAGGACCGGCAGCTCCTGCGGGGTGGCGGCGACGATGCCGCGGGCGGCCTGGCGGATTGCCTGCGAGGCGGGCGAGTCCGGCTCGGCGGTCACCAGCGGGACGCCGTTGTCGGCGTGCTCGCGCAGCGGCTCGGAGAGCGGGACCTTGCCGAGCAGCGGCACGTCGAGCTCGTCGGCGAGAAGCTGGCCGCCGCCCTCGCCGAAGATCGTGAAGCGCTCGCCGTCCGGGGTCGTGAAGCCGGACATGTTCTCGATCGTGCCCGAGCAGCTCGAGGTCGAATTTCCTCGCCATGTCGGCCGCCCGTTTGGCGACGGTCTGCGCCGCCGGCTGCGGCGTGGTGACGATCGCGAACTTGGCCTGCGGCAGCAGCTGGGAGAGCGTCATCGAGACGTCGCCGGTCCCCGGCGGCAGGTCGAGCAGCAGGTACTCCAGCTCGCCCCAGGCGACGTCCTCCAGGAACTGCTGGATCGCCTTGTGCAGCATCGGGCCGCGCCAGACGACGGCCGAGTTCTCCTCGACGAAGAACCCGATCGACATCACCTTGACTCCGCCCGCCGCCTCGAGTGGCAGGATCTTGCGCTCGCCGTTGACCTCCGGTTTGCGGTTGACGCCGAGCATGCGCGGGATCGAGTAGCCGTAGACGTCGCAGTCGAGGGCGCCGGCGGCGTGGCCTTCGGCGGTCAGCGCCGCGGCCAGGTTGGCGGTCATCGTCGACTTGCCGACGCCGCCCTTGCCGGAGGCGACGCAGATCACGTTCTTCACCTGGGCCAGCGCGCCCTCCGGCAGCTTGCCGCGGCCGAGCGTCTGCTGCAGGTCGCCCTTCTCCTCGTCGGAGAGGACGTCGAAGCCGACCGCGACGGAGGTGACCCCGTCGAGCTCGGAGACCTGCTGTGCGACGGCCTGTTCGAAGTGGGCGCGGATCGGGCAGCCGGCGGTGGTCAGCGAGACGACCACCTCGACCCGGCCGCTCTCCTTGACCTCGATCGAGCGAACCATTCCCAGCTCGACGATCGAGCGGCGCAGCTCGGGGTCGATCACGGCGCGCAGCTTCTCGGTGATCTGCTCTTGGCTGGGTAGCGGCATCGCGGTCATTCTCGCAAAGCGCCGCCGCGGGTAGGCCGGCCCCGGGGCTAGCGGGGCGCCGGACATCCGTCCGCAGGGGGGAGAGATCCCGGCGCTGCGCCCTTGGGCCTTCATCTGCAACTCGATGAAGGAGGGCCGATGTCGGGAGCGCGTGGGGGGTTGGCACGGATCGTGGCGATGGGGATCGCGCTGGCGCTGGCCCTGTTGCTGCTGGCGGCACGGGAGGCGAGCGCGGGCAAGTACGCGGTGGCCCAGTGCGGCTGGCACCTCGGATGCGGACGCGGACTGGGCGGACACGACCGGCGGCGCCAAGTTCCGCCGCGACGCCTGGTGCGCGACTCCGGCCGGCGCCGATCCCTTCGACGGCGCCCACATGAAGAGCTTCACCAAGGGCGGCTCGACGGTATCCGGCACCCGCTTCGCCCGCTGGCGCTGGGTGGCGCCGCCCGGCACCGGCATCACCCGCGTCAGCGGCACCTGGTGGCACACCCTGCACGACGGGATGGAGCAGCGGATCGGGGTCGGGACCTCGGGCGGCGGCTTCAGCCCCTTCGCCAGCGCCGGCGGGACCGACGTCGCGCCACGCGAGTTCGTCGCCGGCTTCTCCACTCCGCAGCCGGCGCTCGAGGATCGCCTGCTCTGCGCGCGGGCGGAGAGCAAGTGGTGCTCGATCGAGCCCGACTCGTGGTCGGCGGTGCGGGCGCTGACGATCACCATCGAGGACAACGGGCCGCCCGGCGCCTGGGTCGGCGGCGACCTGACCGCGGGGGGATGGCGGCGCGGCTCGCAGGGGATCGCGTTTTCCGGCAGCGACGGCGGCAGCGGCGTGCGCTTCGGCGAGACGCTGCTCGACGGCAACCGCGTGGCGCTCTACGAGTACTCCTGCGCGAAGGCGTCGATCGGCGGCGAGTGGCGTGGGACGAGGATGCAGCCCTGCCCGACCGGGTCCTCGGGTGGGGCCGCGGTCGATACGACCCGCTTCAGCGACGGCAGCCACAGCCTGCGGCACTGCACCACCGACTTCGCTGGCAACGTCGCCTGCACGACCGACCGCACGGTCGCCATCGACAACAACGCGCCGGCCCACCCGCGCAACCTGGTCCTGGCCGGCGGCGAAGGCTGGCGCCGCGTCGACAACTTCGACTTCTCCTGGGCCAATCCCGATCAGGGGCCGGCGAGCCCGATCGGCGGGGCCTACTGGCGGATCTCCGGGTCGTCCGGCTACGACACGGGCGTCCAGCTCGCGCCGGGGCGCGACATCGCCGCGCTCGCCGACCGCACGCTGCCCAGGCCCGGCGTCTATGCATTCCACGTTTGGCTGCGCGACGAGGCCGGCAACTCCAACCCCTCGTCAGCGATCGAGATGCCGATGCGACTCGACGACGTGCCGCCGGGCGTCGCCTTCGAGGTCGTCCCCGACGCGACCGGTCCGGAGTTGCCGCCGTTCGTTCGCGCCAATGTCGTCGATGAGCACTCGGGGCCGGCGAGCGGCGGGATCGAGTACCGGCGAGTAAACGGCGAGCGCTGGATCGAGCTGCCGACCAAGTTGCAGGCGGACGCCGGGCCCGGTAGGGCGCAGCTGGTCGCTGCGCTGCCGGACAGCCTCGGTGCCGGTACCTATGTCTTCCAGGCCGCCGTTGCGGACGCCGCCGGCAACGCCGCGTCGAGCACGCGCCGCGCCGACGGGACCGAGATGGCGCTGCGCAAGGCGCCGCCGCCGGTCGGACCGAGCAGGACGGCCGTCGGGGCCAGCGAGGGAGGGCGGATGGCGCGGGCGAAGACGCGCCTCTTCGCCAGGCTGCGCTGGCGCCACCGCCACGGCGCCAGCGTGACCGTCCCCTTCGACGCCGCCGCCAGCCTCTCCGGCAGGCTGCTCGATGCCGACGGCGCCGGCCTGGCCGGGCGGCGGCTGCGCGTCGTCTCGCGATCGTCGCGCGGCGCGCTGACGGCTCGCCGCACCGAGACCGTCGAGACCGGCCCCCACGGCGGCTTCGAGCTCACGCTGCCCGCGGGCACCTCGCGCCGCGTCACCGTCGCCTTCTCCGGCGACCGTGGCCTGGCGGAGGCGCGCCGCCCGGGCTTGGCGCTGCGCGTGCGCGGTGCGGCGATCCTCCGCGCCGCTCCGCGCGCGCTTCGCACCGGCGAGTCGTTGCGCCTCTGGGGGCGGGTCCGCGACCGCGGCGCCCCGCTGCCGCGACGCGGCAAGCTGGTCGCGATCCAGTACTACGAGAGCACGGCCCGCCGCTGGCGTCCGGTGCTGGTCGTCCGCAGCGACCACAGCGGCCGCTTCCGAGCCCGCTATCGCTTCCGCTACATCACCGGCACGGCGCGGATTCGGTTGCGCGCCGTCGCCCTCGCCGAGGAGCGCTGGCCCTACGCCCCGGGCGCCTCGCGTCCGGTGCTCGTTCGGGTCAGCGGCTGATCGCCACTCGGTAGGGTGCGCGCCATGTCACAAGCCACGCTCCACACCAATGCCGGGGAGATCGTGCTCGAGCTGCACGACTCCGACGCCCCGAAAACGGTCGAGAACTTCCGCAAGCTCGCCGCCGACGGCTTCTACGACGGGCTGATCTTCCACCGGGTCATCTCCGACTTCATGATCCAGGGGGGCTGCCCGGAGGGCACCGGCCGCGGCGGTCCCGGCTACACCTTCGAAGACGAGATCAACCAGCACAAGGTCGTCCGTGGGGCCCTGGCGATGGCCAATGCCGGTCCCAACACCAACGGCTCGCAGTTCTTCATCGTCACCGCCGAGGCGACGCCCTGGCTGGACGGCAAGCACACGGTCTTCGGCCAGGTTACGGCCGGGATGGAGAACGTCGACGCGATCGAGTCGACCGCGACCGACGCCTCCGACCGGCCGCTCGAGGAGCGGAAGATCGAGCGGGTCGAGCTCTCCGAGTAGGCGGAGCCCCACTCAGGGGCCGGCTTCGGTGGCCTCGCCCGAGCGCTTGCTGCGCCGCCGCAGCAGCGCTTGGCCGGGCCGCCAGAGGCTGACAAGGCCGGCAACCAGGGTGACGAGGAAGATCTGGCCGAGCATCATCTCCAGGCCCGAGACCATGCGGCCGACCTGCCCGGCGGGGACCAGATCCCCGTAGCCGGTCGTGGTCAGGGTGGTGTAGCTGAAGAAGAGGAAGTCGCTGCCATGCGCCTCCACCGTGGCGCCGAAGAAGCCGCCGCCTTCGATCCGGTCGATCGCGCCGTAGGCCCAGGTGAAGAGGATGCCTAGCGCCGTGTAGACGCTGATCGCGCCGAGGATCGTGCGCGAGGAGACCGCGTCGGCAGTGACGACGCGGCGCAGGACCGCCGCCATCGCGACCGCCAGCAGGCCGATCTCGAGGAAGTTGGCGGCGATGAGCCAGGGCCGGCCGCCGAAGGCGGCGGAGACGAGGGCGAGGAGCGTCGCGATCGCCGCCACGACCAGCCCCCGTCTGACCGCGATCGGTCGCGCGTGTGAGCTGACCAAGGCGACGACCGAGGTGGCGCCGGTGGCGATCGTCAGCAGGACCGCCGGCCAGCCGCGGTTGGAGAGCACCGAGGCCAGCACGTAGGTGATCAGGACCAGCGCCAGCACCAGTCCGAAGGCGTCGCTGGCACGCTGCGCGCGGCGCAGCAACCGCTCACGGTTCATTCCCGCACGTTCGGCCGCCGCGAAGCCTTTCCTGCCTCTTGGCCGGCGCTGGCGAGGTGGCAAGGCCGCCTGGAGAGCGTCAGCGGAGGGGGTGGGATTCGAACCCACGAGACGCCCTAAGACGCCTAACGGCTTTCAAGGCCGCCGCATTCAACCGCTCTGCCACCCCTCCGGGTGGGACCTTGCGTCGATGCTAGCCGCAAATGTATGGACAGAAAGGCACGGAGTAAAACAGGGGAGGCAGTGATTGGATACGGCTGTGCGCTGGCTCCTCCTCCTCGCCTCGGCGATGGTCTTCTTCGATACCGCGTTCTACGCGGCGATCTCCCCATTGCTACCCGACTACGCGGCCGAGTTCGGGCTGAGCAAGGCCGAGGCCGGGGTCTTGGCCGCCGCCTACGCGGCGGGGACGCTGGTCGCTTCGCTGCCCGCTGGGTTCGTCGCCACGCGCATGGGCCCGCGACGCACGGTGATCGCCGGGCTGCTCTTGCTCGGCGTGTCGAGCATGGTCTTCGGCCTCGCTCAGGAGGTGACCTTGCTCGATGCCTCGCGCTTCGTTCAGGGTGCATCGGGCGCGCTGATCTGGTCCGGGGCGCTGACCTGGCTGATCACCACCGCTCCAGCGGAGCGCCGTGGGTCGGTGATTGGAACGGCGCTCGGCACCGCCGTGGCGGGCGCCCTGTTCGGCCCAGTGGTGGGAGCGGCTGCGGCCGAGGTCGGGACCGAGCTGGTCTTCGGCGCAGTACTGGGCATCTCGGTGCTGCTGGCCCTGCTCGCTTCCCGCCTGCCCGAACCCGAACCGGCCGAGCGCCAGCCGCTGCGAGAGGTCATCGCGATGATCGGCTCGCGGCCGGTCCTCACCGCGGTCTGCTTCGTCGCTGTCCCTTCGCTCATGTTCGGGGTCGTCGAGGTGCTGGTGCCATTGCGGATCGACGAGCTGGGCGGCGGGCACATCGCGATCGCCGGGGGATTCATCGCCGGCGCCGGGCTCGAGGCGTTGCTCGCCCCGCTCGCCGGCAACTACTCCGATCGGGTCGGTCGCCGGACTCCATTCGTCCTCGGCACCGTCATCTGTGCCTGCGCGATGATCGGCATCGGCGCGGCAGGGGCTCTGGGGGTGATCCTCGGGGCGCTGATCCTCGGCTCGCTCGGCGCCGGCATCTGCTTTGCGCCGGCACTGACCATGCTGTCGGAGGGGGCCGACCTCAGCGGCCTCCACCAGGGGTTCGCCGCCGGTCTCTCCAACATGGCCTGGGCGGCCGGGCAGACGGTGGGAGCGCTGGCAGGGGGAGGGATCGCGAGCGCCACCGGCTACGCTGCCCCGAGCCTGGCTGTGGCTGTCCTGCTCATCGGCACCTCTCTCTACGCCTATCGCGCGCTGGCGCCTCCGGCGGTTCAGCCTGCTCCGAGCTAGGCGACTAGCGTAGGGGCATGAGCAATCCGTGGCGCAACTGGGCCGGCGATCAGCGCTGCCAACCCGCGGCGATCGTGCGGCCGCGGAGCCGGGAGGAGGCGGCGACCGAGGTCGGCAGGGCTGCCGCGGCCGGCCGCAAGGTGAGCGTTGTCGGCTCCGGACACTCCTTCACCGAGACGGCGATGACCGACGACACGATGTTCGATCTCGCCGCTCTGAGCGGCACGATCGACACGGATCGCGCTTCCGGCTTGGTCAAGGTCGGCGGCGGGACGGTGCTTGCCGACCTGAACCGGGAGCTGGCGCGACTCGGCCTCGCAATGGAGAACCTCGGCGACATCGACCGCCAGACGGTCGCTGGGGCGATCTCCACCGGAACCCATGGCACGGGCGCGAGGCTGGGCAACATCTCCACCCAGGTCGAGGCGGTGGAGATCGTCGGCGCCGACGGCGCCGTGCGCGAGCTCGACGCCGCGACGCCGGAGCTGCTGCGGGCAGCGCGGGTGGGAATCGGGGCCCTGGGTGCGATCACGGCGGTGACCCTGCGCTGCGTCCCGGCATTCACCCTGCTGCGCACCGACTCGCCGCAGCCGCGTGAGGAGGTGCTCGACAGCTTCGACGAGCGCGCCGAGGCCAACGACCACTTCGAGCTCTTCACCTTTCCCTACGCCGACTCGGCCCTGGTGCTCGAGCGCAACCGGGTCGAGGGGCCTCCCCGCCCGCGCGGTCGGGTCGCCTCCTACCTCAACGACATCGTGATCGAGAACTGGGCCCTGGAGGCGCTCTCGGCCGCGGGCAGGCTCGTCCCGGCGGCGATCCCCCGCCTCTCTCGCCTCGCCGCGGCGCTTGCCTCGGGCGGCAAGACGGTCGACCGCAGCGACCGGGTCTTCGCCAGCGAGCGCCGTGTCCGCTTCACCGAGATGGAGTACGGCGTGCCGCGCGAGCACGGCCCGGAGATGGTGCGGCGGACGATCGAGTGGGTGCGAGAAAACCGCTACCCGGTCTTCTTCCCGATCGAGATGCGCGTTGCCGCGGGCGACGACGCGTTCCTCAGCCCCTCGCACAAGCGCGACACTGCTTACATCGCGGTCCATCAGTACCGGGGGATGGAGTGGCGCCCCTACTTCGAAGCGGTCGAGCGGATCGCGAACGAGTACGGCGGTCGCCCGCACTGGGGCAAGCGGCACTTCCAGACCGCGGCGACCCTGGCGCCCCTCTACCCCGAGTGGGCGAAGTTCCAGGCGGCGCGCGACGAGCTCGATCCCAGCCGCGTATTCGCCAACGAGTACGCGAACCGAGTTCTCGACCCTTGACGAGACCTGCATTTACCACCCCACAGGGGTCAAATGCAGGTCTCGTCAGAGATAGGTCTTGCCCTCGCCTCTGTAAGTGGGGACTACGTCGACTATCTCGCCGCCCTCGACCAGGTGAAGGACGTCGAAGCGCTCGCACAGCTCGCCTGCCTTGGCGTGGCGGAGGTAGACGCGATCGCCGATCGCGAGGCTTGCCGCGGCTGCGCCGACGAGCGGCGTCTGCACCTCGCCCGCGCCCTCCTCGGGGTCGAGCCGGAGTCCCGCCGGGAGCCAGGGGGCGGGTAGCCGAGCCGGGTCGCCGCTGCCGGAGGCGAGGTAGCCGCCGCCGAGCGCCGTCGCGACGGAGGGCGCCGGCTTGCGCACGACCGGCAGGGCGAAGCCGGCGGCCGGGGTCAGCGAGAAGCGGCTGTAGCTGTCGAAGAGGGCGGGGGCGTAGAAGCCGGAGCCGGCGGTCAGCTCGGTGACGGCGTCCTCGGCGGCGGTCAGCTCGAGGCTGCCGGTGCCGCCGCCGTTGACGATCTGCAGCTCGGCGAGCTCGCCGATCGCGGCGACGATCGCGCCCCGCCGCTCGGCCAGCTCGGCGGCCGAGCGGCGCTGCATGAAGCGGATCCCGGCGCCGCGCAGCCGCCGTCCGGGAGGCTGGTCGCCGACGCCGGCGATCTGACCCTCGTAGGCCATCAGCGCCGCCAGGGTCAGCTGCGGCCGTCGCACGATCTCCCCCGCCAGCGCGACGGCCTGCTCGACCGTGTGGACGGGCGAGCGCTTGGGGCCGACCTTGAGCCTGCCGCCCAGCGTCCACCAGCTCGCGTCGACATCGATGCAGACCCTGACCGGGGCCGCACCGGCTCCGAGGACGGACTCGATCGCGTCGAGGTGCTCGACGCAATCGACCATCACGATCGGCGCCCCCTCCGGGTTGGCGACCGAGCGCAGCGCCAGCTCGCTCAGCGCTCCGGTATCGGCGGTCGGGTAGGCGAGCAGCAGGTTCTCGAATCCGAGCTCGGCCAGCCACAGCGTCTCCGGCAGGGTGAAGGTCATCGACCCGTCGAAGCCGGGATCGCTGCCGAGGATGCGCGCCTGCAGCGCCCGGCAGCGCAGCGACTTGCTCGCCACCCTGATCGGCTTGCCGCCGGCCCTGCCCAGCATCTCCGTCGCGTTGGCGGCCATCGCGTCGAGGTCGACGAAGGCGAAAGGCGCCTCGACCTCGGCGAAGATCTCCTCGTACTGCGAGTGCGACCGCTCGGGCATCGGGACGAGACTAACCCCGCCAGGCCCCGTTAATTCCTACAATCGACCCCAATGCCCGGAGAGGTGGCCGAGTGGCTGAAGGCACTCGCCTGCTAAGCGAGTAGGGGGCGCAAGCTCTCTCGAGGGTTCGAATCCCTCCCTCTCCGTTCAGACGGCGCTGTATGCCTTGTGCAGAATGCTTGTGGTGAGAGTTGTCCTCGTAGCCTTGGTCCTGCTTGCACCTGGCTCTGTTTTCAGCGCTCAGTCCGTTGCCGGCGAATGGCAGGAACTGCCTGTCGTGCCAGCGCTTGGACCCGTTGTCACCGGCCACCTCGAAAAGGTCGTGAGCCGTGGAGGGCAACTCGGCAATCGCCGGGGGGTCGTCACCAAGATTGGCGACAGCATCACTGCATCGCCAGCGTTCCTGCAAGCTCTGGCGTGCTGGCCGGCCCAGCTGGGCCCATGGGAGGAGCTAGGCGGGACGCTCGCGTTCTTCGGGCGGACCGCTGTGCCGAGGGGCTCCGAGGAAGTTCAGTGCGCGGTCAGCAACAGCTATTCGCGCTTGGGCGTGGCCGCCGTCGGAGGATGGCGGGCGGCCGATGCGCTTCTGCCACGCGAATCCTTCACGGAGTGCCACGGGCTGCCCGCCGTTTCCTGTGAGCTGCAACTGATCCGCCCATCGGTTGCCCTGATCATGTTTGGAACCAATGATCTGGAGGACTTCACCGCGACCCAGTTCCGCCTCGACCTCGCTCGAGTCGCACGGCTCGTGTCCAGTGCGGGAACCATCCCGGTGATCAGCACGATCCCGCCTCGGGCCAGGCAGCCGTTCTCGCAACGGGTCGCGCGGTTCAATGCCGAGATCGTCGCCTTGGCTGAGAACCGGGCCCTGCCGCTCTGGAACTACTGGCGACAGATGGTCGCGCCGGGGGTTCCCCGCGCGGGTCTGAGTCGCGATGGCGTCCACCCGAGCGTTCTCTGCCCGCCCTGCACCGCGATTGACTTTCGGCCCGTGGGACTGCGGCAGGGGTATGCACTGCGGAACCTCGGAGCCTTGCTTGTCCTTGATCGCCTGCGCCGGGTAGTCCCGCTAGTAGACGGTCAGTAGGGAATCCACCGTCTAGCCGGGAGCGCCGCGAGGGCGCACATGCTTCGTCGCCAGCTTGCGCGCCCCACGGATCAGGGCATACGTCCCAATAGCCAACGCAAGGGTCCCGCTCGCAGCAAGTCCCCAGCGGACGGGGATTGCCAGCTCGGTCGTGGAGAGGGAGCTCTGCAGAGCGACAAGGAACGGGATATGAACGAGGTAGATCCAAAAGCTTGCGTCCGACAAATAGCGCAGCACGCGCGACTCCTTGCGGACGTATCGCGCCAGCACGCCCCAGATTCCGAACAGGGTTAGCCAGCAGACCATGCCCACGGTGAACAGTCCATAGAGGCGCAGCTCATCGATTTCGGCCAGGATGCCCGGCGTGCCGACGTTGCCGGTGAAGTCGCCGTTGTCGTAGAAGAGAAGGAAGGCGGGCACGGCGATCAGCACTCCGGCCCCGAGCCGCAGCCAGGCCCCGCGCTTGAGATCCTCCAGCAGGTCGGTCTGACCACTGAGAAGCCAGCCGAAGAAGAAAAAGAGGCTGTAGTAGGCGAAGAGGGTCGGGGCGGGGACCAGCGAGTTGGATGCGTCTCCTCCGGCCACCCAGCCGGCCTTGGTGATCAGGATCGCCGCGCTGATCGACGCCAGGACAGGAACCGCCCACCATGACCCGATCAGGTTGCGAAAGCCACGGTTGATGGCTGCTCCCAGCCCAGGTGTGCGCTGGATCGCCAACCAGACTCCGATCGCGATCAGAGAGATCATCAGCAGATAGGCGATGAACCACAGGTGCCGCGGCGAGAGGCTGAAGACGTTGGCGATGTCCAGTTCTCGCTTCGGCGGAAGCGCGCCTTTGCGCGGCCAGAGGGCCGCCGCGCCGATGACGAGGAAGTTCGCCAGCGGCACGACCGTCAGCATCCCCACGACCAGCGGCAGGCCGAGCCGGCGAAACCGAGCGCGTAGCTGGCGGACAGCGGTGGATCGTCGCAGCGCGTTGGCGGCCAGGAACCCGGAGATGGCGAAGAACAGGGGCATGTGCCACGTATGGACGAACCAGACGACGGCATCGACGATCTCGGCCCCTCCGTCGCCCTTCTGGACATAGCGGGCAGCGTGGTATGGAATCAGGAGGAGGATCGCCGATACGCGGATGGCGTCTAGGTGATGCCGACGCTGCTGGCTTGCACCTTGAGACATAGGGTCAGGGTAGGCGGTTCAGGTGGCCGAGCCGAAACGGAAGCTGCTTTTGAAGTCGGCCGGCTCAGGAATCGAGGTCAAGGCGAGAAAGCCGATCCCCCGCTTCGCTCGCGGCGCTCAGGTGTGGCGGGAGCGGACGACGACGCGGGCGCCGCGCGAGGGGATCATCGTCACGTTGCGGTGCACGGCGCGCTCGGGTGCGGGGTCGTCGGCCTCGAGGTCGAGGCGGCGGGCCATTGCCTCCAGGACGACGCGCTGCTCGGCCATCGCCAGCGCTGCGCCGAGGCAGCGGCGGATGCCGCCGCCGAAGGGGATCCACTCGTAGGTTCCCGGCTTGCGGCCGTGCCAGCGCTCGGGGCGGAACTCGAAGGGCTCGGGGTAGAGGTCCTCGCGGTGGTGGACGAGCAGGATGCTCATCAGGATCGGGGTGTCGGCGGGCACCGCGTAGTCGCCGAGCCGCCAGGGAAGCATCGCCCGCCGGCCGATGACCGGGATCACCGGCCGCGAGCGCATCCCCTCGACGATCGTCGCCTCGATCTGCTCGCCGGCGTCGCCCTCGCCGCGGACGGCGTCGCGCAGCGCCTCGTGGGCGGCCGGGTTGCGGACCAGCCGCTCCCAGGTCCAGGCCAGCGAGTTGGCCGTGGTCTCGTGCCCGGCGAGGACCAGGGTGAGCAGCTCGTCGCGCAGTTCTTTGTCGCTCATCGCCTCGCCGTCCTCGCTGCGGGCCTGCAGCAGCAGCGAGAGGATGTCGCGCCGCTCGCCGAGGTCTTCGGCCTGGCGGCGCTTCGCGATCACCGCATAGGTGGGTCGGTCGAGCAGCTCCAGGGCGATCCGGGTGAGGCCGACCGGCTCCTCCCGGTTGAGGTTCATCAGCTCGCCCACCTGCGCCAGCGGCCAGGTGGAGGCGGCGACGATCCGCTTGGTGGCGATCCGTAGCCAGTGCTCAGGCGTGCCCCGCTCGGGCTTGCCCTCGATGCCGAAGATCCCGGCCATGATCACGTCGAGCGTGATCGCCTGCATGCGCGGCGCCAGGGCGAACGGGCGGCCGAGCGGCCAGCGGTCGATCTCGCGCTCGGCGGCGTCGGCGATCGTCTGCGTGTACTGCTCGATCGCCTCCCCGTGGAAGGGCGGCAGCAGGAGCTTGCGCTGGCGCATGTGGCGGGGCCCGACTGCGGTGAGGACGGAGCTCGGGCCGACGATCGGCCGCAGCGGCGACTCGCCGGTCAGCGACGGCGCCTTCTCGGGCCTGGCGGTGAACAGCGAGCGCACGTGGTCGGGGTGGCTGGTGATCGCCAGCCCCTCCTCGGACGGCATCCCCCGCATGAGGAAGACCTCGCCCAGCTCCCGCCGGGCGCGGAAGACGAACTGGATCTGGCGCTGGTTGAAGCGCAGGGTCTGCAGCAGCGGCGGCAGCTGGATCGGCGGCGGTCCGGGCAGGGCGCTCGCCTCGCCGGGCTCGATCGGGCCGGCGGGTGAGGGGGGCGCCTCGCCGAGGAGGCCACTCTCGACCGGAGTGGCGGGCGAAGCGGCGGGTTCGGCTAGCTGGGTCACACGACCAGTGTTACACAGATCGATGTCACATCAGGCAGCCTCTACAGTCATGTGACGTATGCACGGCAGGCGGACCAAGATCATCGCGACGGTCGGCCCAGCCAGCTGGGACGACGACGTCCTCGTGGAGCTGGTCGAGGCGGGCGCCGACGTCTTCCGCCTCAACTTCTCGCACGCCGACCGCGAGCGCCACGCGCGCACGATCGAGTCGATCCGAGCTGCGGGGGAGCGAGCCGGGCGCGAGGTCGCCGTGCTCGGCGACCTGCCGGGCCCGAAGCTGCGGATCGGCGAGCTGCGCGACGACGTCGCCGAGCTGGAGACGGGCATGCACGTGAAGCTGACCTCTCAGGCGGTCGAGGGGGACGCAACGACGATCCCCGTCGACTGGCCAGGGGTGACCTCGCTGCGCGAGGACGAACTCGTCTACCTGGCCGACGGGTCGATCCGGTTGCGCGTGCGCGAGCCCGAGGATGGTGGGGTGGAAGCCGAGGTCGAGGTGGGGGGAACGCTCTCCTCGCACAAGGGGATGAACATCCCGGGGGTCACCGGCCGAGCCGCAACCGACGGCGACCTCGGCTGGGTCGAGTTCGCGGTCGAGCAGGGTCTCGACCTGCTGGCGATGTCCTTCGTCTCCTCGGCGGCCGACCTCGAGCCGGTCGCCGAGCGGCTGCGCTCGCTCGGCTCCGACATCCCGCTGATCGCCAAGATCGAGAAGCAGCAGGCGGCCGAGAACGCGGAGGAGATCGTCCGCGCCGCGAGCGGGGGGATCATGGTCGCGCGCGGCGACCTCGGGATCGAGCTTCCCCTGGCGCAGGTGCCGGTGGTGCAGAAGCGGTTGATCCGGGCCGCCGGCCGGCACTCGAAGCCGGCGATCACGGCGACGCAGATGCTCGCCTCGATGGTCAGCGAGCGCCGCCCCACCAGGGCGGAGGTGACCGACGTCGCCAACGCGATCTTCGACGGCACCGACGCGGTGATGCTCTCCGAGGAGACCGCTGTCGGCCGCCACCCGGTCGAGGCGGTGCGGGTGATGGACCGGATCGCCCACGCGACCGAGCCCGACCTCCCCTACGGCGAGTGGCTGTTCACCCGCACCGACCAGGCGACCCAGGACGTCGCCGACTCGGTCGCCCAGAGCGCCGTCGGTGCCGTCTACCGGCTCAACCTGGCGGCGTTGGTCGTGCCGACGATGAGCGGGCGGACTGCGCGCCTCGTCTCCGCGCACCGGCCCAACGTGCCGGTGCTGGCGATCTCGCCGCGGATCGAGACGGTGCGCCGCCTCAACCTCCTCTTCGGCGTAACCGCGGTCCTCAACGAGCACGAGGCCGACGTCCGCGACCTGCTCGAGGACTGCGCTTCCCTTGTGGTCCGCCACGGCATCGCCAGGTCCGGCGACCTGGTCGCGATCGTCGCCGGCATGCCGGATCAGGAGCTGGGGACGAACCTCTTCGAGGTCCACCGCGTCCCCTGACAGATAGGCTCCCGGCCAGTGACCGACTTCGACGCGATCGCGCAGGGGATGACGCAGGCGGTGCCCTTCGCCGGGCACCTCGGCTTGGAGATAACGAGCGTCGCCGAGGGCGAGGCGACGGTGCTCCTGCCCGAGCGTCACGAGCTGACCAACCACGTCGGGTCCCAGCATGCCGGCGCCCTCTTCACGGTGGCCGAGACGGCATCGGGCGCGGCCTTCGTCGGCGCCTTCGTGGAGCGGCTCGGCGAGGTGACCCCGCTGGCCCGCAGCGCCGAGATCTCCTACGAGAAGATCGCCAAGGGGCCGATCGAGGCGAAGGCCAAGCTCGGCGTGCCGGCTGCCGATGCCCTCGCCACCCTCGATGCCGACGGCAAGGTCGAGTTCCCCTGCGAGGTCGAGCTCGCAGACGCTTCCGGCACGCAGGTTGCGAAGGCGACGGTGCGCTGGCACGTGCGGCTGAACCAGCCGGCCGACGCCGCGGCATGAGCCTGGTCCGCCTCGAGCGCGACGAGCAGGGGCTGGCGATCGCCACCTTCGACAGCCCGCCGCTCAACCTCTTCAACCGGCAGCTGTTCGAGGACCTGCAGGCCGCGATCGCCGCGGTCGAGGCCGATCCGCCGCGGGCGCTCCTCTTCCGCGCCGAGGGCCGCGCGGTCTCCGGCGGCGTCGACGTGCACGAGTTCGACGGCCTCACGCCGGAGCAGGGGAGTCGGCTCTGGGACGAGCTGATCGGCACGGTCGAGCGGGTGGAAGCGCTGCCGCTGCCGGTCGTCTTCGCCGCCCACGCGCTCACCCTGACCGCCGCCTTCGAGTTGGCCCTGGGCTGCGACCTGATCCTCGCCGCCCGTTCGGCCCAGTTCGGCCTGGTCGAGAAGGTCGTCGGGCTGACGCCGTCGATGGGCGGCACCCAGCGCCTCGCCGAGCGCGCCGGCAGCGGCCGCGCCCGCCACTTCGTGATGAGCGGCGGTCTCTTCGGCGCCGAGGAGATGGAGCGTTGGGGCGTGGTCAACCTCGTCTTCGACGACGACGGCTTCGACCAGCGCGCCCGCGCCTACGCCGCCGAGCTGGCCGCCGGCCCGACCAAGGCCCACGCGATGACCAAGCACATCCTGCGCCGCTACCGCGAAGGCGGCATCCCGGCGGCCGACCGAGCCGTGCGCGAGGACGCCGGCGACCTCTTCGCCACCGAAGACCTGCAACGCGCCGTCAAGACCTTCCTCGAGCAGGGCCCCGGCCACGCCGAGTTCCAAGGCCGCTGACCCCATAGAATCCCGCGAGAGAGGCGCCAGCCTCAACCCGCGCCCGTAGCTCAGTTGGATAGAGCGTCGGTCTACGAAACCGAAGGTCACAGGTTCGAATCCTGTCGGGCGCGCTGCCGGAAAGCCGCTTGTGAAGCGGTTCCCGGCGGGCGCGCCGGCGACGCCGCCGGCGGCTGAGCGGCGGCCGGCTCAGCCGGAGAGCGCCGCCTCCATCTCCGCCAGCTGGGCCTCGATCCCGGCCGAGATCCCGTCGCAGATCTGGTGCACGCCGGGGTGGGCGATCCGGTAGATCGAGCTGGTCCCGCGCTTGCGGCGCGAGACGAAGCCCTCCGCGTGGAGGGCGCCGAGGTGCTTGGAGACGTTCTGCTGCGAGCCTCCGACCAGCTCGGCGAGCTCCCCCACCGAGGCCTCGTCCTGGCGGCGCAGGATGTCGAGGATCCGCAGCCGGGTTGGATCGGAGAGGGCGCGGAAACGGCGCGCGATCAGCTCCGCTGCCTCTGGGGTCAACCGACTCTGTCCCATTGTGTGTCCATTGTACAGTTCACAACTGATAAATTGATAAACTGTCTAGTTGTAAACTGGTGAAGGAGAGGAAATGGACACGGCACGGAAGCTGGGACCGATCGGGCGGCTGGGGCGCTATGCCGCGACCCACAGACGGGGAGTCTTTCTCGCCTGGGTGCTGATCGCGGTGGGCCTCGGGCTGCTGGCGCCCCGGGTCGAGACGGCGCTCTCCGGCGCCGGCTGGGAGGCCAGCGGCTCGGAGTCCGTCCGGGCCCGGGACCAGCTCCAGCGCGAGTTCGGCGGCGCCAGCTCCTACGCGCTCCAGGTTGCGGTCCACTCCTCCGGGGCTGGAGCGAGTGCGCCGCGGCTCCAGCGCAGCGTGGCCGCGGTCGAACGGGTGCTGGCCGCCGACCCCGCGGTCGGCGCCGTCGTCCCGCCGCGCCCCGACGCATCGATCTCCGCCGACGGCCGGACCGCGATCGTGGTCGGCACCGCCGCCCGCGGGCCGAACGAGATGGTCGCCGCCGCCGACCGCCTCAGGCCCGAGATCGCCGCCGCGGCGGGACCGGGAAGCGATACGAACCTGACCGGCGCCGCTGCCATGTGGGCGGACTTCAACAAAGCCAACCGCGAGGCGATGCTGAAGTCGGAGCTGATCTCCTGGCCGGTGACGCTGGCGATCCTCGTCCTCGCCTTCGGCTCGCTGGTGGCCGCGGGCCTGCCGCTGATGCTGACGATCACCGGCCTCGTCGCCTCCGCCGGCGTCCTCTACCTCGGCGTCCAGATCTCGCCGATCTCGATCTGGGCGATGAACTTCGCGCTGATGTTCGCGCTGGCGCTCGGGATCGACTACGCGCTGTTCGTCGTCATGCGCTTCCGGGGTGCGCTCGCGGGCGAGCGCACCGCGGTCGAGGCGGTTGCCGAGGCGATGGACAGTGCCGGCAAGGCGGTCCTCTTCTCCGCCCTCACCGTGCTCGTCTCGATCTCGGCGGTGCTGCTCGTCCCCAGCCCCGCCTTCCGCTCGGTCTCGCTGGGGATCATGGTCTCGGTCCTGTTCGTGCTGGCGGCGACGCTGACGCTGCTACCGGCGGTGCTGGCCAAGCTCGGGCACAGGGTCGACAGGCTGGCCCTACCTTGGGCCGGCCGGGGCGATCGCGGCTCGCCGCGGCTCGCTCGCTGGGGGGAGCTGCTGTGGCGTCGCCCACTCCTGTTCGGCGGCGTCGCCCTGGTCCTCCTCGTCGGCCTCGCGCTCCCGGCCCTCAGCCTGAAGACGGGGATGCCGTCGATCAAGGTCGTCCCCAAGGACGACTCCTCGCGAGTCGGTTACCGGCAGGTCAGCGCCGCCTTCGGCGCGGGTGCGCCGGCGACGATGCAAGTCACCGCGCCGCACTCGATCCGTACGGCGGTGGCGGAGGGGCTGGAAGACGACCCCGGCATCGCTTCCGTCGCTGCCCCCGTTGCCGGCGCGGGCGATGCGGTCCTGATCGGCGCGGTGCCGGCCAACGCCGCCGCGACCGCCGAGTTCGGCGAGACGGTCGAGCGGCTGCGAGACACGCTGCCCCCGGCTGCGCTGGTTGGCGGCGCGGCCGCCGAGAACCACGACCTCGAGTCGGCGCTGGCGGCGAGGGCGCCGCTGGCGATCGGGCTCGTCGTCGGGCTCGGGTTCCTGCTGCTGCTGATCGCCTTCCAGGCGCCGCTGGTTGCGGCGATCGCGGTTCTCGCCAACCTGCTCTCGACCGCCGCCGCCTTCGGAGTCGCCAAGCTGATCTTCCAGGACGGCCACCTGAGTGGCCTGCTCGGCTTCGAATCGCAGGGCTTTCTCAATGCCTGGGGGCCGATCTTCTTCTTCGCGATGATCTTCGCGATCGCGATGGACTACACCGTCTTCCTGCTCTCCTCGGCGCGGGAGCAGTGGGAGCGGACGGGAGACGCGAAGCAGGCGATGGTCGGGGGGCTGGCCCGCTCGGGGCGCGTCGTCCTCGCCGCCGGCGCGGTGATGGTCGCGGTCTTCTTCACCTTCGCCCTCTCGGGACCGCTGCCACCGAAGGAGATGGGGGTGATCCTCGGCGTCGCCGTCCTCCTCGACACCTTCCCGGTCCGCCTGCTGTTGCTGCCGGTGTTCCTGCGGCTCGCCGGCCAGGCGGCCTGGTCGATGCCCTCCTGGCTCAACCGCACCCTGCCCGACGTCCGCTTCGGGCACGGCGACTAGCGAAACCCGCCCAGCAGGAGGGTGGCATGGGTGGGGGGCGTTGCTTCGACGCGACTGAGCGTGCAGGATGCTCGGAGTCATGCGGGTCATCCTTCAAATCGAGACCGACTCGGATATCTACGAGTACGCCCGTAACCGAGACTGGTTCACCACCGTGGTCGGTGCTGCGGATCTGATCGGAGAGCAGCTCATCGTCCTCGTGGGCTTCGAGGAAGGTCAGGTCGAGGCCGCCGCGCTGCTCGAGCGCCAGCGCAGGGTGGCCACTCGCAAGCACCTGACCCGGGTCTCGGACTTCGTCTGGTTCGATCCGTTGCCAGTCGCGGAGCTTCGCGATGCGCTGCCGGGGGGCGTGCAGCGGCACCTCCGATCCGGGTTGCTGCCGCTCGCTACGGGCACCCGAGCGATCGAGGCCCTGAGGGCTCTGCGCCCGGATATCGACGACGAGCTCTCGCTGCTGGAGCGGAGGCTGCAGCGCCCGGGGGTTCGCCGTAGATCGGGCATCGAGACCGTCGCCATGGAAAGGGACGCCGTTGGGTTGGCGCTCGACATCGCGAAATTGGATCGAAAGCCAATCTCCGAATGGACCGATCGCGAGGGCGATGGCCATGCGGCGCCTTTCCTGACGGGGATGCGCCAGGCGCAGCTCCGAGAGGATCAGATCGTCAACCATGACGTCGGGGTCTTCGGCGATTGGGAGGTCATCCGTCGGTCGGCAGTCGGGGCGGTCGAGTTCGAGCAGGATGGACGGCGACTAACCGTCGTCAACGTCAACCGCATGGCTACGGAGAACACCCTCGGGGTGGACCTCGTCTACTTCCACGAGACATTCAACGCGTTCGTGCTCGTCCAGTACAAACGAATGCATCGAGAGACGATCGACGGTGTTCCCCGCTCCGTCTATCGACTCGACGGCAACCACGAGGAGCAGGTCCGACGCATGCGGGACATCGGCATCGCCGACGCGCCGGAGGATCCACGCGGCTACCGCTTGAGCGCCGCCAGCTGCTACTTCAAGCTCTGCAACCCGGAGACGCTGGATCCGTATACGACGAAGCTGCTGCCGGGGATGTATCTGCCGCTGGACTACTTCGAGCTGTTGAGGTCGAGCGGTGCCGTGACGGGGCCCCAGGGCGGGGTCGTGTTCTCCTACGAGAACGTCGAGCGGCGAATCGCGAACTCCCTGTTCGTCGATCTCGTGCAGGACGGCTGGGTCGGGTCGAACGGGGAGGTCACCGAGCGATTGCGCCCAATCGTCGAGTTCATGGTCGAGAACGGCCGCTCAGTGGTCCTTGCGGTCGAGAGCGAGCGAGGCGCAGAACATAGCCTGGCTGTGGAGACTCAGGGGCGATAACTCGAGTTCACAACAGCACCTGTTCGATGGAACTCCATATCGATCCGATTCCGCGAGTCCACAGAAATGCGTCCAGTACTGCTTGGCTTCCGGTGTCTGCTAGCAGGGCTAATTGTAGTCCAACGTACTAGAGTCATCGTCATTTACTTAGCGAACTACACCGTGTATTTATAGCGGTTGCTGCTGGTGGTGTAGGACTGATTATCGCGCCGCCGTGAAAGGGCGGCATTTGTCCTACGGAAGGAGCATCGGATGAGCATCAAGAAGATTCTCTTGCTTTCGACTGCGGCGCTTGCAGTCGTGGTCTTGGCCGTGCCCTCTGCAGCATCAGCAGTCGAAATGAAAGACGCAGGCAAATCGGTCGAAAACAAAGAAATAGAAGCTTCCGGCAAAGTGAAATTCCAAGCCCTTGGGTCGGGTCTCGAATGCACGGTGCATGCCGGAGTCCAAACAAACAAATCAACCATCGTCATAACCAAATTCACCCTTACAACAGGTACGTGCACCACCTTCGGTTCTCCCTATAAAAACTGTGAACTAGAGAGCGACAGCGCCACAGTGCCTTGGGAACCCATCCTGATGGAATCTGGCTTCAAATTCACGTCGGGGTTAATCGATGTCAATCTGAAAACCAAAACGGGCAGTCCTAAATGCTTTACGACAAAAAACAACATCACACTCGCTGGCGTAACGTGGATTACCGTAAATACAAGCGGTAACACATCGACTACGGTCGCAGCATATGAGTGGAAAGAGAATGCGAGATTCGATTCCGACATTGGCGAAACCGCAGTTGCCACGGAAGGCTTGCTGGAAGTCGTGGGAGGTAACGCAGATACATACGAAATCGGCTGACCGGCGAGGCTAGCGGCGAGCTTGTCCAACGGCCGCACATGCAGGACAAAGGGCCGCGATCGCGGCCCTTTGAATGTCAGCGGGGCCTAGGCCTCGAGCCAGGTGCCGGCCGGGCCTAGGTTGCGGATCGGGGTGTCGCCGATCTGACTCTGGCAGCCCCAGGACTCGTGGATGTGGCCGCAGACGGCTAGTCGGGGGCGCTTGGCCTGGATCGCCTCCAGCAGGGCCTGGCTGCCGAAGTGGTCGCCGCTGCCGTTCGAGTCGCAGTGGCCCTGCGGCGGCGAGTGGAGGACCAGGACCGCATCTTCGGGACAGGGGGTGAGCTTCTCGGTCGCGGTCTCCTCGTCGAGGTCGAAGCTCCAGTCCCACGGGGTGGTCGGAACGCCTGCGCCGAGGCCGTAGAACTCGACCCCCCCGATCGCCGTGCCTTCGCCGTGCAGGACGGTGGCGGTGCTCCAGGCGGAGACCGCCTCGCGCAGCGCGTCCTCGGTCTCGTTGTTGCCCGGGACCAGCACGGTCGGCGCCTCGATCGCCGCCAGCGCGCCGATCGTCTCGTCCAGGCCCTCGTGGATCGAGGCGAAGTCGCCGGCCCCGATCACGACGTCAGCCGCGGCCGACATCTCGACCAGCTCGGCCGCCTGGCCGAGGTCGCGGTGCAGGTCGCTGAAGGCGAGCAGCTTCACGCTTCGAAAGCTACCGGGCTGGCTGCGCTCCGGTCTCGGCCGAGGCCACGCGACGCGGCAGCCGTTCCCGCCAGCGCTTCTTCGCCGATACCTCCTCCGCCGTCGCCTGCAGGTCGAAGTAGAGCAGGGTGCGGCCGATCGCTATGTAGGGGACGAGCAGGGCGAAGACGAGCGCGCCGATCGCGTTGATCAGGATCAGCGAGAGGTCGGCGAAGATCAGGGCGAAGCCGAGCGCCGGGCCGGTGACGACGCCGATCAGCCAGAAGACGGCGGCCACCCGCAGCGTGTACCACCAGCGACCGCGCACCAGCTCCGAGCTGCCGCGGAACGCCTCCCGCAGCGGTTTGTCCTCGAAGAGGATCTGCTGCTGGATGAAGAGCCAGCCGACGTACTTCCAGGCGGCGAAGGGGATGCCGATCACGCTGATCAGCAGCAGGAACACACCCAGCGTCGCCAGCAGCTGGGCGCCGACGACGCGGCGGAAACGCGCCCACATGCCGCGGTAGGCGCCGGCGAAGCTCGCCTCGCCGCTCTCGGCGATCTGGCGCACGGCGACGATCGCCACGGCGGCGACCAGCGCCGAGGCGATCGGGCCCCCTATCCCGCTCAGCACTTCCCCCAGCGCGACGTGCAGGCCCTCGCGTCCGACCTCTTCGTCGAGGCGCCGCCCCGGGTCGCCGGTCAGCAGCCAGGTCAGCGCGTTGAAGCCGCCGACGATCGGGATTGCGGTCAGGCCGATCAGGGCAAAGGTTCGCCAGTGGCGGTAGTAGAGCCCGGCGGAAGAGAAGAGCAGCTGGCCGAAGGCACGGTCGCGGCGGAGGTTGGCGAGGTCGAGGGGCCGCCAGCGGGTACGCCAGGCGATCAGTCCGGCCAGCAGCAGCAGGCAGACCAGCACGGCGACGAGGATCAGTTTCGAGTCCTGGGTGTGGTTGAGGAAGGAGGTGACCTCGGCGACCGTGCCGCAGAAGGCCTTGGTCACGGTCGGGCCCAGGGCCGAGCCGGCCGGCAGGCGCGGGCTGGTCGAGCGGATTTCTTCCATCCAGGTCATCGGCGCCAGCCAGCGGTCCTTGGTCGCCGGGCCGGTCGGGCCGTTGTTGAAGCTCTCCTCCCACTCGCCCCAACGGCCTTCGTAGGCGAGCCAGGCGAAGCGGCTGCGCGGACCGGGATCGGTCGGGATCTGGATCGGCTCCACGTTCAGCCGTCGCAGCGGCGCGCTGGTGTCGTCGCAGCCGACCCCCGACCCCTTGCGCCCGTTCTCGACGTAGACCGCCGCCTCGTAGAAGGTCGCGTGCGAGCCAGCCGCCGGGTAGACGACCGGGTGGGTGCCCTCCTTCTCGACCTTGCCGTCGGTCCACTCGGCCTTCTCGCCGCCGCCGTGCTGGAAGAGGCCGATCTCGCTCGGTCCTTCTTCCAGGGCCTGCTGAGGGTCTGAGGATTCGAAGACGACCTGCATCCCCTCCCAGTCGCCCTCGTGCAGGTCGTTGAACTGGTTGAAGTACCAGAAGAACCAGTACTGGACGGCGAGCCCGGCACGGCCGGCCTCGCGGGCGACGTGGGCGTAGGTGACCGCCGGCGCCTTGCCTTCGCGCTTCAACTTGGCGAAGTCCCGGGCGTACTTGCAGGTGTCGCCGAGCGGGTCGCCGGGGATGTTGAGGTGATAGCCGTCGCCGAGCGGGGCGATGTCGGCCGCCGTCGGCCCCCGTTTGAGCGTCGTTTCGCGGCCCTCCTCGTCGGCTTCGGTCAGCTCGACCGCGGGGTTGCCGAGCACCGTGTCGACCGTCGTCGCCTCGTACTGCTCGCCGTCGGTGTCGCAGATCTCGTCGCGTTCGCGGATCATCAACCGCGGCGTGTAGGCCTCGATCAGCCGCTGCTCGGCGGCGCGTTCCGCCGCGCTCTCGGCCGCGACGGCGCCGGCCGGAGCGGTGAGACAAGCCAGCGCCAGCGTCGCGCAAGCGAGTGCGAGCCGGCGGGCCATCGTCGCCAACGTAGCAGCGCTACCGCGAGCGGTCGTATTTCTTCCCGCATACCGGGGCGAAGTGCGACCGCGGGTTGCTCCCGCCCCTTTGGCTGGGGTTAGGATGCCGGCCGTGCTCGTCCCGGATCTATCGCGGCTGAGGCCTGCGCGGCTCGCTTGGCTGGTCGTCCTCTGCTCGATCGCCGCACTGCTGGTCGCGATGGCGGCGCCGAGCCGCGCCGACGCCGCCCGCGTCAGGTGCGCCGGCACCTTCCGCGTCCTCCACGACGACCACGTCGGCAGGCTCTCGCTGCCGCGCGGCAGCTACAGCATCACGATCCTCGCCTCGGGCCGGCCGAGCTGCGCCCAGGCGTCGGCTCTCTTCACCCGCTTCCTCGAGGACTACGACGGCCGGCTGCCGGGCAGCTGGCGGGTCGCCGCCGCCAGCTCGACCTTCCTGCGCGCGCCCGGCGTCGGCTTCCACGTCGCCCGAGCGGGTGGGGGCGGCGAAGGCGAAGAAGAAGAAGAAATGGGTGGCGGGGGGCGCCACCCGGTCGGCGGCATCTTCTGCCCGGGCACGTTCCGCGTCCTCAATGACGACCGGATCGGCTCGCTGCGCCTCGCCAAGGGTCCCTACTGGGTCGTGCTGCTGCAGCGCCAGGGGCTCAACTGCGCCCAGGCCTCGCGGCTCCTCGCTCGCTTCCTCGAAGACTTCGACGGCGTCCTGCCGCCGCCCTGGATCCTCGAGCCGCAGACGGCCAGCTTCCGCCGCAGCGCCAGCGGCCCCGGCTTCTGCGTCAAGCCCGCTAGCTGAGCGGCGCCGCCGGTTCCTCGGCGGGTTCCTCGGCTTTGCCGGGCGGCATCCAGATCAGCGCGACGAGGAAGGCGACGGCCATCACGCCCGCCATCGCGTAGAAGACCGTGCGCGAGGAGAGCGCGAAGTCGTACTGGACGGCGGAGAAGATCTCCTGCGCCTTGGCCCCTGCCCCTTCGGCGAATGCGGCTTCGTTGCCGCCGCCGGCTTCGCTCAGCGATTCGGCGATCTGGTCGGCCTGCGCCTTGGGGATCCCCTCTTCGCCCAGGGTCGACTCCAGGTTCGCCTTGTTCTGCAGGATCAGCACCGTGCCGAGCAGGGCGAGGCCGAGGCTGGAGCCGAAGTTGCGCACCGTCTGCGTGATCCCGGTCGCCTCGCCGTAGCGGCTGCGCGGCACCCGGTTGAGCGCGTCGGTGTTGGCCGGGCTGAGGACGAGCCCGACCCCGGCCCCGGCCAGGACCATGTAGGGCCACTGCGAGCCGACCGAGAGCTCGGGCATCTCTTTCGCCCAGAGGGCGAAGCCGACCGCGGCGAGCAGGCAGCCGAGCACCACCGTCGGCCGCGCCCCGCGCGCGTCGAGGATCTGGCCGCCGCGCTGGGTGGCGACGAAGAAGCCGGCGAAGAAGATCAGCAGGTAGAGGCCGGTTTCCGAGGCGCTTTCGCCGAGCGAGATCTGCGCGTACATGCTGGCGAAGAAGAAGAGCGGGATGAAGGGGATCATCAGCAGGAAGAGGATCGCGTTGTCGACCGCGAAGGCGCGGTTGGCGAAGGTGCGGATCTGCATCAGCGGGTGTGTCTGCCGCAGCTCGTAGCGGACGAAGACGAGGAGCAGGGCGAGGCCGGCGGCGATGCAGGCCCAGGTCACGGCGCTGCCCCAGCCCCAGACGCTCGACTGCTGCAGGCCGAGCACGGCGAGGCCCATGCCGGCGGAGATCATCACCGCGCCGCGGTAGTCGACCGGGGACGGGTGCTTCTCGTTGGGCGGCTTGGAGATCGCGGTCATGATCAGGGCGAGGATCGCGACCGGCACGTTGATCCAGAAGATCGCCCGCCAGGTCCACTCGGTCAGGTAGCCGCCGGCGATCGGCCCGATCGAGGTGAAGGCGCCGGCGACGCCGAAGAAGATCGCCAGCGCCCGGCCGCGTTCGTTGACCGGGAAGGTGCCGAGGACGATCGCCAGCGCCGCCGGGAACATCAGCGCCGCGCCGGCGCCCTGGATCACGCGGAAGGTGATCATCCACGGCTCGGCGGCGCCGCTGGTCGGCGTCGCCCCGCAGAGCGCCGAGGCGGTGGCGAAGATCACCACGCCGATCGTGACCATGCGCCTGTGCCCGGCGATGTCGGCGAGCTTCCCGCCGAAGGCGAAGAGGGCCGAGAGCGAGAGCAGGTAGCCGTTGATGATCCACTGCACCCCGGTCGAGGAGAGCGAGAGGTCGCCCTGCAGCTGGGGGATCGCGATCGCGACGATCGTCTGGTCGATGAAGGTCATCGAGACGGCGAAGATCATCGCCACGAGGACCAGTTTCTTGTTGCTGCCGCCGGCTTCGTCCATGTCGTGGCGTTTGCCGCAACCCGCCCAACTCCTTCCCCGGCGGGTGGTTCCGATAGGCTGCCGCCGCGCATGCCCGACGTCTTCTGGATCGGCCTAGGAATCGCCGCCTTCTGCGTGCTCGTCGGCTTCGTCGCCGGCGCCAGGTCGCGCACCACGCGGACCCTGACCGGCGTCGCGATTGGCGCCTACCTCGGCCTGATGGCGGGCTTCCCGCTGTTGGCGATCGGCCTCGCGAACAGCTAGCCCCGGCCGCTTCCCGGCAGCCGGCATACTCGCCTCCCCGCTCGGGTAGTGAACCCATTGCGGTGTCCCCAGCCCCTGCGAGAGAATCGGAGCTTGAGATGACCCAGGCGACCTCTGTGCCCTCACTGACCCTGCACGACGGGGTCGAGATCCCCCAGCTCGGCTTCGGCGTCTTCCAGGTCCCGCCGGAAGACACCCAGCGGGTGGTCGAGGAGGCGCTGGCGGTCGGCTACCGCCACATCGACACGGCCGCGGCCTATCGCAACGAGCGCGGGGTGGGCGCCGCGATCGCCGCCTCCGGCATTCCCCGTGAGGAGCTCTTCGTCACCACCAAGCTGTGGAACTCCCAGCAGGGCTACGAGTCGACCCTGGGCGCCTTCGAGAAGAGCCTCGGCCGCCTCGGGCTGGATCGGGTCGACCTCTACCTGATCCACTGGCCGGTGCCGACCGAGGGGCGCTTTCTCGACACCTGGCGCGCCTTCGAAAGGATCCATGAGGAGGGCCGCTCGCGCACGATCGGCGTCTCCAACTTCCGGGTCGAGGATCTCGAGCAGCTGGAGCAGGAGGCGGAGACGCAGCCGACCGTCAACCAGATCGAGCTCCACCCCCACCTGCCGCAGGCCGAGCTGCGCGCCTGGCACCTCGAGCACCGCGTCGCCACCGAGGCTTGGAGCCCGCTCGCGCAGGGAGGGCTGCTGGCCAACGAGACGATCGACGCCGTGGCGACGCACCACGGCAAGACCCCGGCGCAGGCGATCCTGCGCTGGCACCTGCAGCTCGGCAACGTCGTCATCCCCAAGTCGGTCACGCCGGAGCGGATCCAGGAGAACTTCGAGATCTTCGACTTCGAGCTGAGCGACGAGGACATGACCGAGTTCGCGGCGCTCGACGTCGGTCAGCGGATTGGGCCCGACCCAGCCACCTTCGTCTCGCCGTAGCCGCTCAGCTGTCGGTGTCGAGCGCGCGGGCGCGGATCTTGCCCGTCGCGGTGCGCGGGATCTCCGCGACGAAGACGACGTCGCGCGGGACCTTGAAGCGGGCGAGCCGCGCCTTGACGTGGCGAGCGCAGCTCCTCGGCGTCGGCTCGGACCCCGCCGCGGCGACGACGTAGGCGCGCAGACGCTGGCCGAACTCCTCGTCCTGGACGCCGACCACGGCGACGTCGGCGACCGCCGGGTGGCGGCCGAGCACGTCGCTCGACCTCCTGCGGGAAGACGTTCTCGCCGCCGGAGACGATCATGTCGTCCTCGCGGCCGTCGATCGAACAGCCGCCCCTCGGCGTCGAGGTGGCCGAGGTCGCCGGTGTTCATCAGCCCGTCGACCGTCTCCTTCGGCGCCTCGTCGCCCGTGTAGCCGTCGAAGACGAGGCGGCCGCCGATGAAGACGTGGCCGACCTCGCCGGCGGCGGCCTCGCGGCGCTCCGCGTCGAGCATCTTCAGCGTCGTCGCCGAGCGGCGCGCGGCCGACCGTGCCGGGCGCGGCGCGCAGGTCGGCCGGTCCGGCGATCGCGGCGAAGCCGGTCTCGGTCGAGCCGTAGAGGTTGTAGAGGACGTCGCCGAACGCGTCCATGAACGCGGTCGCCAGGTCGAGGCCGAGCAGCGGCGCGCCGGCGGAGCACGACCGCGCGCAGCGAGGAGGTGTCGTAGCGCTCCAGGGCCTCGGGCCGCGGCGCAGGATCCGCTGCGAGCATCACCGGCACCGCGACCAGAGCGCCCGCCGCGGTGCCGCTCGATCGCCGCCAGCGTCGCCTCCGGCTCGAAGCGCCGCCGCAGGACGACGGGCGAGCCGAGCAGCAGACCGAGCGCGAGGAAGGCGAAGCCGAAGCCGTGGAAGAGCGGCGGGCCGACGAGGATCGGCTCGCCGGCGCGCAGCGCGCGCTCGAGCAGATCGTCGCCAGCGGGCCCGAGCGCGGCGCTCGGCGGCGGGCTGCGCGGCGCGCCCTTCGGCGACGCCGGTCGTGCCCGAGGTGAGGATCACCAGGCGACCGCGCTCTGGCGGACGGCCGGCTTCGCCGCCGGTCCGCTGGCCAGCTCGTCGAGGCTGGGTCCGGGAGCGCCGTCGTCCTGCCAGGCGCCGATCAGCGCCCCGTCGAACCCGGAGCCCTCGAAGAGCGGCGCGAACTCCTCGTCGTGGACGACCGCGCCGGGGCGCTCGCGCTCGAGCACCTTGGCGCAGCTGCGGGGCGGGGAAGTCGGTGTTGAGCAGCAGCAGGTCGGCGCCGAGGCGCGACGGCGGCGAGCGCCTCGACGAAGCCGCGGTGGTTGCGGCACATGACCGCCAGCGGCGCGCCCGGGCCCGACCCCGAGCTCGCCCCGCAGGCCGCGCGGCGATCGCGGCGCGCGCGCGGTCGAGCTCGGCGAAGGAGACGTCGCCGCGCGTCGTCGGCGATCGCGGTGCGCTCGGGATGGCGAGCCGCGCCGAGCGTCGACGAGCGGCTGCCGGCCCGAGCCCCATCCGCAGTGCCCGCACGGCAGTCGGCAGGCGCGACGGCGGCACCGGGGCGAGGCCGCCGGCGCTCCGCAGCGCCCCGACCGCGCGCCGGCCCAGGCGCGCGTTGAAGAGCAGGTCCGACCCTTCGCCGCCACCCGGCCCGGCTGCCGTCGCCGCGCCGTCGCCCCGCGCTGCCGCGGTGTCCTCGGTGAAGCGGAAGAGCAGGCCGGTCGCCGCGTCCCACGGCGTCCGCCGCAACGGTCGTCGCCACGTCGGCGACCGGCGACCACCAGGGCGCGATCGACGCGCGGCCGGTCGCACGATCGCCCGGCAGACCGTCGCCGCCGCCTGCTCGGGGGTCAGTCCGGGCACGTGGCGGTAGATCGGGGTCGGCGCGCTCATCCGCGTGTGGACGAGCGCCATGTAGATCGAGGTCGTGGTGACGCCGTCGCCGCGCAGCTCCGGCGCGACGCTGCGCAGCCAGATGTCGAAGGCGCTCTTCGAGGCCTGGTAGGCGCCCCAGCGCGGCGCCGGCGCGATCCGCGCGCCGATCGTCGAGACGTTGACGATGTGGCCGCTGCCGCGCGCCCGCATCGACGGCAGCAGCGCCGAGCAGCAGCCGCACCGGCCCGAGGTAGTTGATGCCGATCGTGCGCTCGAAGTCGTGGAAGCGGTCGTAGGAGAGCTCGACCGAGCGGCGGATCGACTTGCCGGCGTTGCTGACGACGACGTCGACGTGGCCGTGGGTCGCCAGCACCCACTCGGCCAGCGCCTCGACGGTGGCGATCTCGGTCAGGTCGGCGGCGTGGGCATGGGCGTCGCCTCCCGCCGCCCGGATCTCGGCCGCGATCTCCTCCAGCCGCTCCCCCGAGCGGGCGGCGAGCAGGACGGAGGCGCCGGCGGCGCCGAGCCGTCGGGCGGTCGCCTCGCCGAGCCCGTACGAGGCGCCGGTGACCAGCACGATCTTGCCGGCGACGGCCGCCCGCAAATCTCCCTCGTCGACCGTGGAGGGCGGGTTGACCAGCGGCTCCGCAGCGCGGATCAGCCGCGCCCGCGCCCTCGCGGCCAGGCCCATCAGACCGTGGCCGCCTCCGGCTCGGGGACGCGGGTCGTGAAGTCGGCGGGATCGAAGCGGCCGAGGCGGCGGCGCAACTCGAAGGTCGAGCCGGGGAACATCGTGCTGTTGCGGCCGTTGGCGTCGAGGTAGTAGCTCATGCAGCCGCCGGCGTTCCAGACCGTGCCGGAGAGCCGCGACTGGACCTCGGCGTTGAACCTCTCCTGCACGTCCCCCCGCACCTCGACGCTGGCCAGATTGTTGCGCGACATCGCCCCCAGCGCCTCGACCAGGTAGCCGATCTGCGTCTCGGAGAGCATGAACGCGGAGGAGTGGCCGTTGCCGATGTTGGGGCCGAGCAGGACGAAGAAGTTGGGGAAGCCGTGGACGACGCTGCCGAGGTAGCCGGTCGGGCTGCCCTGCCAGGTCTGCTCGAGGCTGCGCCCGCCCCGTCCCCAGACCCGCGCGGCGATCGGCAGCTCGGTGATCGTGAAGCCGGTGCCGAGGACGATCGTGTCGACCGCCCGCTCGACCCCGTCGGCGCCGACGACCCCGTGCGGCCGCACCTCCTCGACGGCATGGGGGACGACGTCGACGTTGGGCTGGCTCAGCGCCCGGTACCAATCGTTGGAGAAGAGCAGCCGCTTGCAGCCGATCGTGTAGTTCGGGGTGAGGATGCGGCGTAGCTCGGGGTCGGGGACCGAGCGGCGCAGGTGACGGCGGCCGGCCGCCTGCAGCGGCGCCAGCAGCCGCGGCTTGCGGGTCGCGACCCCGAGGATCTCGGCGGTGCCGTAGAGCCCTCCGCGCAGGGCCCGCTGGGTGGCCGGGTAGCGGCGGAAGATCGCGTGGGCGCGCGGGCCGAGCGGGCGGTCCGCCTTGGGCAGGACCCAGTGCGCGGTGCGCTGGAAGACGGTCAACGACTCGACCCGCGGCTGGATCTCCGGCACGAACTGGACCGCCGAGGCGCCGCTGCCGACCGTCGCGACCCGGGCGCCGTCGAAGTCGTGGTCGTGGTCCCAGCGCGAGGAGTGGAAGACCTTGCCCTCGAAGCTCTCCAGCCCCGGTATCTCCGGGATGACCGGCTCGCTCCACGGCCCCGTCGCCGAGACCAGGACCCGCGCCGCGTACTCGCCGGCGCTGGTCTGCACCAGCCAGCGCTGGTGGGCCTCGTCCCACTTGGCGTCGAGCACGTCGGCGTTGCAGCGGATGCGATCGGCGACGCCGTGCTCGGCGGCGACGTCGAGCAGGTAGCGGCGGATCTCCTCCTGCGGCGCGAAGGCCCGGCTCCAGTCGGATTTCGGCGCGAAGGAGTAGGAGTAGAGCGCGGTGGGCACGTCGCAGGCGCAGCCGGGGTAGGTGTTGTCGCGCCAGGTGCCGCCCGGCTCGCTGCCCCGCTCGAGCACGACGAAGTCCTCGATCCCCGCCCGCCGCATGTGGATCGCCGCGCCGATCCCCGACATGCCGGCGCCGATCACCGCGACCCTGACCTCCCGCTCGCTCATCGTGGGGGATTCTAAGCAGCGACTGGCCAGCCGGCCAAAAAGCCTGCGACGTGCCGCGAGTTGAGTACCCATAGTGGCCTCTAACTCGCGGCACGTCCCGGTGGACTCAGGCGCCGGCGGCTTCGGGGCGGCGCACCTGGTGGCGGCCCTCGCCGTAGCTGCGGGTCTCGTAGACGATCATCGCCCAGATCAGCACGTTGACCACGGCGAGCGCCAGCAGGGCGGGTACCTCGGTCGCCACCGGCACCAGGATCAGCAGGACGATCGCCAGCAGCAGGCGCTGCCGGTTGATCGTGTGGATGTGGCGGAAGCGGAAGGCGACGTGGCTGAGCAGGTAGAGCGCCAGGCCGCCGAGCAGGGCGAAGGCCGGGACCGCGTCGAGGTGCTCGTCGAAGTGGCCGATCGTCTTCTTCAGGCCGAGCGCAACCAAGACGATCCCGGCGACCATGCCGAGGTGCATGTAGGAGTAGGAGTCGCGCGCCATCTCATTCTGCACCTGGCCCGGCTCGGCCTCGGCGAGGCGGCGGCCGGCGACGATCGCGACGATGTCGAAGTAGGCCCACCACATCGCCGCGGTAAGGGCGACGCCGAGCACCGCCGCAGCGCCGATGCCCAGGTCGAGCGCGTGATCGGCGCCGAGGCCGATCGCGACGATCGACTCGCCGAGGGCAATGATCACGATCAGCCCGTGGCGCTCGGCGAAGTGCTCGGGCACCAGCTTCCAGCCTTCCGAGCCGAAGACGTAGGGCCCGCCCATGTCGAGAAGCAGCGCCAGCGCCCACAGCGCCCCCTGCGCGAGGCCGTCGAAGAGGGAGGCGAGCACCAGTAGGGAGACGGCGATCGCGGTGCTGACAGCCAGCCCCAGCACCGAGTGGCGCAGGCTGTCGTCCTCGGGGCTGGCGAGCATGAAGAGGGCGATGTGGGCGGTTCGCACGACGCCGTAGATCAGGGCGAAGGCGAGGGCGAGGTCGCCGAAGGCGTCCGGCACGCAGAGCGAGACGAGCAGCAGCGCTGCTATCGCACCGAACATCACCAGCCGCACGGCGCCCTCCTCGGGGTCGACGACGCTGGTCAGCCAGGCGTAGCCGGTCCACGACCACCAGAGCATGCCGAGCACGAGCAGGCCCTGGGCCAGCCCCTCCCAGGTCGGGTGGTTGGACATCAGCGCCGTGCACTGGGTGATCGCGAGGACGAAGACGAGGTCGAAGAAGAGCTCCAGCGGCGTCACCCGCTCGCCTTCGCGCAGCGCCGCGCCGAGCCGGGACTGGCGCATTTCGGGGGCGGCCGCCATCGCGGGAATCTTCGCAAGCGGCCGGGGCGGGTCATAGGATCGACCCCCGTGGACGAGCGCAAGCGCCGCATCCTGATCGCGATCTCGATCCCGCTGATCATGGTCGGGATCGACGGCACGATCCTCAACGTCGCCCTGCCGACGATCGCTCGCGACCTCGACACCAGCTCCTCCGAGCTGGTCTGGATCAACTCCGCCTACATCATCATGTTCGGCAGCACGATCCTGCTCTCAGCCTCGATCGGCGACAAGTTCGGGCGCAAACGGGTGCTGCAGCTCGGCATGGCTGTCTTCATCGCCGGCTCGGCTCTCTCCGGCCTCTCCGACGCGATCGGCAGCGCCACCTTCCTGATCTTCGCCCGCGCCCTGCAGGGGCTCGGCGCCGGCGCGATCCCGCCCTCGACCCTGTCGCTGATCCGCTCCACCTTCACGGATGAAAAAGAGCGCGCCCGGGCGATCGGCATCTGGGCGGGGATGTCGGCGATCGGCCTTGCGGTCGGGCCGATCCTCGGCGGCCTGATCCTCAACTCGACCTCGGCCTGGGGCTGGATCTTCTACATCAACGTGCCGATCGTGATCCTCGGCCAGCTGATGATCCACCGCAGCGTCGAGGAGTCGAAGGACCCCACGGCGGCGCCGATCGACGTGCCCGGAGCGCTGCTCTCCATGTTCGGCCTATTCGCGCTCTTCTACGGGCTGATCGAGGGTCCGGTGCGGGGCTGGGACTCGGCCCCGGTGCTGATCGCCTTCGGGCTGGCGGCGGTCCTGCTCGTCTGTTTCGTCCGCTACGAGCTGCGGGCCGGGTTCCCCGAGCTCGACCCGCGCCTCTTCAAGGCTGCCGCCTTCACCTCGGGTGTGCTGGCGATCGCCGTCGCCTTCCTCGCCCTGATGGGGTTGGTCTACGAGCTGACCCTCTACCTGCAGACCGTGCGCGACTTCTCGCCCCTGAAGGCCGGGATGGCGCTAGTGCCCTTCGCGGTGGCGCTCCTGATCGTCGCCCCACTGGCGCCCAAAGTGGCCGAGAAACGCGGCGACCGTCGCACGGTGATGGCCGGGATGGCGGTCCTCGCCGCCGGCCTCTTGATCTTCCTCGCCGCCAGCACCGACTCCTCGTACCTCGTCGTGCTGATCGGGCTGCTGCTCGCCGGTGCGGGCGTATCGCTGATCCAGCCGCCCGCATCGGCGGCGATGATGAGCTCGGTCTCGGCGGCGAAAGCGGGGATGGCCTCCGGGACCAACGCGGCGATCCGCCAGATTGGCGCCTCCTTCGGGATCGCGGTGATGGGCGGGATCGGCCAATCGATCTTCAGCAGCCACCTGACCGGCTCATCGATCTACGAGAAGCTGCCCGCGGCAGCCCAGTCGACGGCCGACTCCAGCATCTCGGGAGCGATCGCCGTCGGCGAAGAGGTCGGCGGTTCGCCCGGCGCCGAACTGATCGAAGTCGCCTCGACCGGGTTCGTCAACGGCATGCACTGGGCGGTGATCGTCGCCGCCGCCTTCGCCGGCCTCGGCTTCCTCCTCGCCGCCAGGCTGATCCCGAGCCAGGCCGGGCCGCCCTCCGAGCACCGCCGCCCGGCGGGCGGCGTCTGAGCGGCGGACTTGAGCGCCGTCACGCAGCGCGCCGCTCGTCCCTGAGAGGATTGCCGCCGTGAGCGATCGCAAGCGCCCCGAGGCGCCGCGCGCCGAGAAAGTCCTGCCCGGCGTCTGGAGGCTGCGTCTGCCGCTGCCCTGGCCGGGGGTGCCGCACGGCAACGTCTGGGCGGTCGCCGCCGACGGCGGCATCGTCCTCTTCGACACCGGGATCGGCGGCAAGGGCGGCCTGCGCCGCTTCGACCTCGCGCTCGCCGGGGCCGGCTTCGGGCTCGAGGACGTCCGCCTGCTCGTCTGCACCCACTCGCACACCGATCACTACGGCCTCGCCGCGCCGATCGTCGAGGGCGCCGGCTGCGAGCTCTGGATGCACCCCGCCTGGGGGCACGTCCGCCCGCTCGCCGACGACCCCACGGTGGCGCTGGAGCAGCGGATAGAGGTGGCGCGCCAGAGTGGTGTCCCGCCCGCCGCGCTGGAGCGCTACCGCGCCGCCCGCGAAGACGACGACGACAACGGGATCGACGCGATCGTCGAGCCCGACCGCGACCTGCTGCCGGGGGTCGAGGTCGAGACCGACCTCGGCACCTGGCAGGTGCACGAGACGCCCGGCCACGCCCCATCCCACGTCGTCCTGCACCAACCCGAGCGCAAGCTCTTGATCTCCGGCGACCACCTGCTCGGCCGCACCGTGCTCTTCTTCGACCACGGCCACAGCCCCGACCCGGTCGGCGAATTCCTCCGCGGCCTCGACGAGGTCGAGCCGCTCGACGTCGGCCTCGTCCTGCCCGGCCACGGCCGCACCTTCCGCGATCCAGAGGCGAAGATCGCCGAGGCGAGGCGCCAGGTCGATCAGCTGCTGGGCAAAACCCGGGAGGCGCTCGCCGAGGGCGAGAAGACCGCCTTCGAGATCGTCGCCGGAATCCTCGGCCCCGAGAACGTCAACTCCCCCGCCAGCGCCTGGGCGCTGCAGATCGTCCTCTCCTGCCTCGACCACCTGACGATCCTCGGTGAGGTCGCGCCGGTCGAGGGAACCGACCCCAAGCGTTGGAAGTTGACGGGATGACCACCCGCCGGTCTCGCTAGGCTCCCGCGTCGTGGCTAGCTTCACTTTCATGCGCGAGGTAAATGCGCCGCCCGAGACCGTCTTCGACGTGCTCACCGATCACCGCCGCTACGCGGAGATCACGCCGATTCGCAAATCCGAGCTGGAGCGGGAGGGAGAGCCGACGCCGAACGGCGTTGGAGCGATCCGTGTGCTGCGCTCGGTCGGGCCGCCGCTGCGCGAGGAAACGATCGTCTACGAGGAGCCGAGCCGCTTCTCCTACAAGCTGCTCTCCGGGGCGCCACTGCGCGACCACGTCGGCACGGTCGAGTTGACGCCGCTGGAGCGGGGGACGAAGGTCACTTATGCCGTCCGCACCACGCCGACCCTGCCGCTGATCGGCGGGGTGGCGGTAGCCGTCGCCAAGTTCGGCGTCAAGCAACTGGTCGACGGGATCGTCGCCGAGTCTGAACGCCGGGCGGGGGCCTGAGCCGGCCCGGATGGGCCAGCGCGTCGACGAGCAGGAGCTGCGCCGCCGGGCGATCGCCGGCATCCGCGACGAGGTCGAGGCGTTCGGCAGCGGCGCACCCGAGTCGCGGCTGATCCAGCGCGACGGCCTGCTTGCCTCGCTGACGCCCGCCGCTCCCCAACGCTCGCTTTTCAACTCCGTCTTCCTCGACGACCCGTCCGTGCTGGCGGGCGAGCACGAGGCGCTGGCGGAGATGTACGACGGGGCCGGCGTGCGCGCCTGGACGGTCTGGGTCCCAGACGAGGATCGCGCCTCCGCCGAGCTGCTCGCCGCCCGCGGACACGTGCTCGACGCGGCGCCCCGGGCGATGGCGATGGAGCTGGGCGCGCCGGTCGACGTGCCGCCCGCCCCGGACGGAGTCGAGCCGGGCCCGCTGGAGTCGCTCGTCGCGGCGGAGCTCAACGACCGCGCCTACGGCTACGGCGAGGACGGCTTCCGGGCCGCCCTGTTTGCTGAGACCGCGATCCGCTGGCACGGCGCCTACGCCGGCGGCGAGCCGGTGTCCTGCGTCGGCGCGATCGAGATCGGCGACGACTGCTGCATCACCGGCGTCGCCACCCCGCCCGAGCACCGCGGCCGCGGCATCGCCAGCTGGCTGATGCTGGGGGCGCTCGCGGAGGCCCGCGACGGCGGTGCCCTGACCGCCTCGCTGCAGGCGACCAAAGCCGGCGCGCCGATCTACGAGCGGATCGGCTTCGCCGACTTCGGTTTCATTGAGATGTGGGAGCTGCGCAGGTGAGGGCGCGGCTGAGCGCTGGCCGGACGGCCCTCGTGCGGCTCTGGCACGAGAACCGCCTCGCGGCGTTGGCGCTGGCCGGCGCGGTTGCGCTGGCGCTCGGGGGCCTCGTCGGGATCGCCTACGAAGAGGTGAAGCGCCCACCGGACATCCACAACGCCGACGTTCCCTTCCAGGCGCAGAAGCCGAAGAGGCTGAAGAAGCCGAGGCGTAAGGGGGTGAGCTGGCCGCTCTACGGCTACGACCGGTCCCGCTCCCGCTACCTGCCGGCGAGGGGGGTGAAGCCCCCGTTCAAGAAAATGTGGCGCTACACCGACGGGCCGCTGCTCGAGTTCCCGCCGATCGTCGCCCGGGGGAGGCTCTACTTCGTCGACAACAACGGCTACGCGATCGCGCTCGACGCCGACACCGGCAAGCAGCTCTGGAAGCGGCGGATCGGCCGCCTCAACGCCTCCTCTCCCGCCTACCACCGCAACCGCCTCTACATCGTCAACCTCGTCCCCGGCCACGTGCTCAAGCTCGACGCCCGGACCGGCAAGGTGTTGTGGAAACGCTCGCTCCCCGGCCGGGCCGAGTCCTCGCCGGTCGTCGTCGGCCGCAGCCTCTACTTCGGCTGCGAGTGCGGCTACCTCTACTCGCTCAGCACCCGCAACGGCAACGTGCGCTGGGCCACCTCCCTCGGCGGGCCGGTCAAGTCGGCCCCCGCCTACCACGGCGGCGTCCTCTACGTCGGCGACTACGGCGGCTACATGAACGCGGTCCGGGCCAAGAACGGCGAGCTCGTGTGGCAGAGCGACTCGCTCGGCCAGGGCTTCGGCACCTCGGGGGCCTTCTACTCGACCCCCGCCGTCGCCTTCGGCCGCGTCTACGCCGGCAACAACGACACACGCGTCTACAGCTTCGACCGCCGCGATGGCACGATCGCCTGGACCTACTCGACCGGCGGCTACGCCTACTCGGGCCCGGCCGTCGCCCGCACCCGCCACACCGGCCCGACCGTCTACATCGGCTCCTTCGACGGCAATGTCTACGCGCTCAACGCGGAGAGCGGCGAACCGCGCTGGATCCGCTCCGCCGGCGGCTCGGTGATCGGCTCGCTGACCGCGGTTGGGGACATCGTCTACGCCGCCGAGTTCGACGACACCTCGACCACCGGCTACTCGATGAAAGGCGGCCGGACGGTCTTTCGCTACCCGCGTGGCACCTACACCCCGGTCGTCTCCGACGGCCTCCGCATCTACCTGGTCGGCTACTCCAGCATCACGGCTTTACAGCCCTTCAAGTACAAAGCGGGCTTGGCGGACCGCATGCCGGCCCGCCCTCCAGGGCACTCGAATCGATGAATGCTGCATCCGACCCCAAATAGGGGCTCGATGCAGCACGCGTGGTTTACCGGCGGGTCCTCGGCGCCACCCCGCCGGGCGGCGGCGGTGGGGCCTTGGGTGGGAAGGGGGCGTAGGAGGGGAAGCGACCGTTGTGGATCATGTTGCGCAGCACGCCGAGGCTTGCCGGCCAGTTCTGGATCCGGTAGGAGCTGGTCGAGCCGAAGTCCTGGTAGTAGACGAGCATCTTGGCGCGGCGGTGGCGCTCGACCCAGGTCATCAGCTTGCGCACATAGGCGGAGTCGTCGCCGGTGGAGACGCCCCACTCGGTGATCGCGAAGGGCTTGCCGGAGAAGCGTTCGTAGAGGCCGTCCAGTGCTTTCCAGTCCTGGTTGTCGGAATAGATGTCGGTGCCTGCCCAGTCGACCCAGCGGCTGCCGGGGTAGAAGTGGCGGGGCCGGTTCTGGGGGACGGTCGGCGAGCCGCCGGGCAGCGGGCTCCAGATCACTTCGATCGGCGCCTTCGGCAGGCCGGCGACGTCGCTGCGCAGCGGCGGCAGGCCCGCCTCGCGCAGGCGGGCGTCGATCTCTCCCCGCTTGCCGCCGCCGTGGACGATCACGTAGATGCGGCGGAAGGCGCGTTTGTAGGCCCACGTGCTGTGGGCGCCGTCGCGCGGCTGGCCGGCGCAGTCGTAGGCGGCCCAGACGTTGAGGCAGCGGTTGGGCTCGCCCAGCGGCCGGATGTAGGCACGCATCTTCTTCGCCCAGAAGAGCTTGTTGAGGCGGATCAGGTACTCGTCGCCACCGCCGGAGGCGATCCCCCGCGGGCTGATCAGCTCGTGCCCGTCGCCGTTGTCGGCGGTGCTGATGTGGAGCACCGGCCGCGCTTGCGCCGACTGCCAACGTTCGATCGACTCGGGGAAGTCCGAGCCCCAGGTGCGGAAGGACTGGATCAGGGCGGGGTGCTTGTGCAGCGCGCTGGAGAACTGGCCGAAGTCGGCGCTGTCGCCGGTGTCGCTGACGCCGAAGAAGACGTTGTCGCCGCGCGGCACCAGTGAGAGGGCGCCGGCCGGCGGCGCGAGGAGCAGGCAGAGCGCGGCAGCGGCGCACAGCGCGCCGGCCAGGGTCGCCTTGTCGCGAGTGCGGATCACGGACGAGCCGGAGATAGTGCCAGGCCGGACCTGCCGGCCATGAAATTCGTCTGCCGCTTTACTTGGAGGGGCAGGTCAACGATCGAAGGCGGAAGGGTGATTTCTGGTGGCGCTTGATCAGAGCAAAGTGGGGCAGCACATCGCTTCGCAGATGGAAGCGATCGAGGCGGACTACGGCGACGATTGCGAGGTCGGCGACGTCTGCACCATCGTCGAGGTGAGAGGGCCGCACGGCTCCCATGTACGGATGCGCAGCACCGCCTCCTCGCCGCACTCGACCCTCGGTCTGCTCAAGCTCGCCGAACAGGTCGCGCTGGCCAACTTCGGCCGCGACGACGTCTAGGAGCCGCCGCGATGCGCGGCGACGATCGCCAGCACCTCGGGCGCGTACTTGGAGACGAAGCTGGGGCCGATGCCGCGGATCGCCAGCAGCGTGCCCTCGTCGCGGGGGCCGGTGGCGGCGATCGCCTCCAGGGTCGAGTTGTGCGCAACGGTGAAGGCCGGCTTGCCGTCGGCCGCCCGTAGCCGCCACGCCTTGAGCTGCTCGAACAGGGGCGCGTCGGCGGCGGAGAGGTCGACGGGCGCCGCCGCCGACTTCCTCGAGCTGCGGCTCGGGCGAACGGCGATCGTCTCGGGATCCGGCAGCCAGCCCTGCGGGTCGCAGACGTCGCAGCAACGGTCCAGCGGCCGGCCGGCCGTGCCGTCGGAGAAGTGGTCGAGCACGCTGCGGCGCCGGCAGCGGTCGGAGTAGATGAAGGCTTTGACCGTGCGGTAGTCGCGCCAGCCGCGCTCGTGGGCGATCGCCAGCTCGGGGTCGCCGGCCCGCTGCTGGTTGAAGCGGACCAGGCGGCCGAGGTCGGCCTTCATTGCCAGCAGCACTGCCCTCGCTGGCAATCCGTCGCGCCCCGCTCGTCCGGCCTCCTGGTAATAGGCCTCGATGCTGGTCGGGATCGCCATGTGCCAGACCGAGCGCACGTCGGCTTTGTCGACCCCCATGCCGAAGGCGTTGGTGGCGACGATCGTGTCGACCTCGCCGCCCATGAAGCGCGCCTGGGTGCTGCCCCGCTCCTCCGCCTCCATGCCGGCGTGGTAGGGGAGCGCGCGCAGGCCCGCCTCGCGCAGCGCCGCGGCGACCTCGTCGGTGTCGCGGCGGGTGCCGCAGTAGACGATCGCCGGGCGGTTGGCGGCGTCGGCGAGCCCCGCCTCGAGCAGCGCCAGCCGACGCGCCTTGGAGCCGGTGCCCTCCAGCCGCACCACGTCGAAGGAGATGTTCGGCCGGTCGAAGCCGGAGCGGACCTGGAGCGGGTCGCGCATCTCGAAGCGGGCGGCGATCTCGCGCGCCACCGCCTCGGTCGCCGTCGCCGTGCAGGCCATCACCGTCGGCCGCCCGAGCCGCGCGGCGATCTCGGGCAGGCGCAGGTAGTCGGGGCGGAAGTCGTGACCCCACTCGGAGACGCAGTGGGCCTCGTCGACCGCGAGCAGGTCGATCCGCCGCTGTTCGATCGCCGCGCGGAAGACGGTCGAGCCGAAGCGCTCCGGCGAGCAGTAGACGATCCGCGCCTCGCCGCTGCGCACCTGGTCGAGCGAGCGCCGCACCGCCTCGCCCTCCATCGCCGAGGTGACCATCGCGACCGGGTGCCCGGCGGCGTTCAGTCGCCGCCACTGGTCGTTCATCAGCGCGATCAGCGGACTGACGACGATCGTCAGGTCCTCCGACGCCAGGCCCGGCAGCTGATAGCAGAGGCTCTTGCCGCCCCCGGTGGGCATCACGATCAGCGAGTCGCGCCCCTCGAGCGCCGCCTCAACAGCCTCCCGCTGCCCCGGCCGCCAGCTGGTGAAGCCGAGCTTGCCCAGCAGCGCATCGGCCCGGTTGTGCGTTTGAGCGGTCATCGGCTGCTCAGCCTATGGCGATCGCCGGCGGGTGGTTTCGATCCCTGCACAGCGGGCAATTGGAGGGAACTCTCTATGTAAAGGAGGAGCGATGTCCACCGTCGCAGTCATCGCCATAATCGTCGCCGCCCTGATCGTCCTTGCGATCGTGGTCTCTGTTGCCCGCCGCGCTCGCGACCGCCGGCAGTTCGCCGAGGCGCAGGGCGAGGCTCAGCACGACGACGCGCGTCACCATCGCGAGAGAGCGGAGAGCCGCCGCACCGAGGCCGCGATCGCGGAGGAGCGCGCGGAGCGGGCGAAGGTCGAGGCGGAGCTGGACGAAGAGCGCGCTAGCCAGCGCGAGCAAGAGCTCGGCAGGAATAACTAGAAGGAGGAAACGATGGCTCAGGCCAAAACCAGAGCCTCGTCAAAACGGTCCGCGGGGACGAAAAAACCGCAGGCTCGCTCGCGAGGCTCCTCGAACTCATCGAAGAGGAAAACGGGCGCGCCCAAACGGAAACGGGCGAACGCCGCGCGGAAATCGCCACCGACCGCACCGGTGGGCAACGCCGCCAGCCAGGCTGCAAGCGCCGTCGGCAACGCGACGGGCAAAGCCACGAGCGCCGTCGGCAACGCAGCGGACAAGGTCGGCAACGCAGCGGACAAGGCGAAGATCCCGCTCGTAGCGGGTGGCGCCGCGCTCGCCGGCGCCGCCGGAGGGATGGTGCTGGGTGCCCGGCAGGCGCGCCGGCACAAGGGGATCGGGAAAGTGATCCCCGCCCGACCGCAGGTGAAGGTCCGCTCCGGCGATCTGGCCAAAGCCGCGAAAGGGGTTGGCAGCTTCGGCGCGCAGTTGGGCCACCTGGCCAACGAGCTTCAGCAGGCTCGCGAGTCGACGAACGGCGGCACCCACCGTTCGCCGCTCGAGGTCGTTCTGGAGGGACTCACCGCGAGGCGCTCGCGCGCCTGATTCGGCCCTTTGGGCGAGAGGGGGCGCGCCCGCGGGAGGGCGCGATCTCCGCTCTACTCTGCCGGGAGCCAGGGCTCGTGCCACTGGCAGAGCCCTCGCGTGAGGCTGTCCGCCTCCTTCGGCCCCCAGGTCCCCGGTGCGTAGGGGTGGATTGGGCTCGGTTCGTCGAGCAGCGGCTGCACGATCCGCCAGGTCTCCTCGACCGTGTCCTGGCGGGTGAAGAGCTGGTTGCGGCCGGCGAGGGCATCGCCGAGCAGGCGCTCGTAGGGCTCGGGGTCCTCGCCCGGCACTTTCTCGAACAGCACCTCGAGGTCGGCCGCTTCGAACGCCTCCTCGCCCGCCCGCTTGGCGAAGAGGCGGATGCGCGAGCCCGGCTTCGGCTCGATCCGCACCGTCAGCTGGTTCGGTTCGGGCAGCTTCCCCCGCCCGATGCCGAGCCGTGGCGGCCGCTTGAAGACGACGTTCACCTCCGAGGCCTTCACCGGCATCTGCTTGCCGGCGCGGATGAAGAAGGGGATGCCGCTCCAGCGCCAGTTGTCGATCGCCAGCTCGACCGCGGCGAAGGTCTCGGTGGTGGAGTCGGGCGCCACTTCCTTGACGTCGTGGAAACCCTCGTACTGGCCGCGCACGTAGCGCTTCGGGTCGGCGGTGCGGACCGCCCTGAACATCTCCAGCTTCTTGTCGCGGATCGAGTCGGTGTAGTTGCCGGTCGGCGGCTCCATCGCGACCAGGGCGAGGACCTGAAGCGCGTGGTTCTGGATCACGTCGCGCATCGCCCCAACCGCATCGTAGAAGCGGCCGCGATCGTCGACGCCGAAGTCCTCGGCGATCGTCATCTGCACGTGGGCGACGTGCTCGCGGTTCCAGACCGGCTCCAGCAGCGAGTTGGCGAAGCGCAGGTAGGAGATGTCCATCACCGGCTCCTTGCCGAGGTAATGGTCGATGCGCAGGATCTGCTCCTCGCTGAGCACCGTGCAGAGCTCGGCGTTGAGCGCGCGCGCCGATTCGAGGTCGTGGCCGAAGGGCTTCTCGATCACGACCCGCGCGTTCTCGGCCAGTCCGGCGCCGCCCAACCCCTCGACGACGGTGGAGAACAGCGAAGGCGGCACCTCGAGGTAGAAGACCGGGCGCTGCTTTCCCTCGATCGCCCCGGCGAGCTGCTCGAAGGTCGCCGCGTCGGCGTAGTCGCCCTGGATGTAGGACATGCGGGCGGCGAGCCGGCCGAAGACGTCCTCGTCGGGGTCTTCGATCGTGGCGGCGATCGCCTCGCGAGCGTGGGAGCGCAGCCTCTCGTCGTCCCACTCGTCGATCGCGACGCCGACGATCGGGCAGTCGAGCTTGCCGCGCGCCTCGAGACGGTAGAGCGCGTGGAAGGTCATTTTCTTCGCCAGGTCGCCGCTGATCCCGAAGATCGTCAGCACGTCGGCCCCGCTGCCGTCGCTCGGTCTCGCCATCGCCCGCCAGGCTATCCCAGCGAGTCTTCGTCGGCGCCCCTTGCGTCGCGTAGGGTTTCCCGCGTGGAGCGCGAACCGACCGCCATGGGGAGGAGCTGCTGATGGAGCTGGGAATCGTCGGACTCGGCAGGATGGGGGCGAACATGGCCCGCCGCCTGATGCGCGACGGGCATCGCATCGTCGCCTACGACGTCAACCCCGACGCCGTCTTGGCCCTGGCGGGGGATGGAGCCGACGGCGCCTCTTCGCTGGGAGAGCTGGCCTCGAAGCTGAGCGCGCCGCGCGCGGTCTGGGTGATGGTCCCCTCCGGCGAGATCACCGAGAAGACGGTCGAGGACGTCGCCGCGGCGCTGGAACCGGGCGACGCGATCGTCGACGGCGGCAACTCCTACTACCGCGACGACATCCGCCGCGCCGAGACGCTGCGCGAAAAGGGGATCGACTTCGTCGACTGCGGCACCAGCGGCGGCGTCTTCGGCCTCGAGCGCGGCTACTGCCTGATGATCGGCGGCCCCGAGGGAGCGGTGCAGCGCCTCGACCCGATCTTCGCCACGCTGGCGCCGGGGGTCGAGTCGGCGGAGCGCACGCCGGGCCGCAGCGGCGACCCCTCGCCCGCCGAGAACGGCTACCTGCACTGCGGCCCGAACGGCGCGGGGCACTTCGTCAAGATGGTCCACAACGGGATCGAGTACGGGATCATGGCCGCCTACGCGGAGGGGCTGAACATCCTCAAGAACGCCGATGCCGGCAAGGTCGAGCGCGAAGCCGACGCCGAGACCGCGCCGCTCGAGCAGCCCGAGTACTACCAGTACGACCTCGACCTGCCCGAGGTCGCCGAGGTCTGGCGGCGCGGCAGCGTGGTTGGCTCCTGGCTGCTCGACCTGACCGCGGCGGCGATGCAGGAATCCCCCGACCTCTCCGACTTCACCGGCCGCGTCTCGGACTCGGGCGAGGGCCGCTGGACGTCGATCGCGGCGATCGACGAGGGGGTGCCGGCGCCAGTCCTGACCACGGCGCTGTACGAGCGCTTCTACTCGCGCGGGCTCGACGACTTCGGCGACAAGGTGCTGTCGGCGATGCGCAAACAGTTCGGCGGCCACGACGAGAAGGCTTCCTAGTCCTGAGGACTGGGTAGGGGACCCCGATGGCGATCGAGACCAAGATCTTCGCGGGCGCCGACGCGGCCTCGCGCTATGCGGCGGAGACCGTCGCCGCGGCGGGCCGCGATGCGGTCGAGGCGCGGGGCGAGTTCAACCTCGCGCTGAGCGGCGGCAAGACCCCCTGGGCGATGATCGGTCTGCTCGGCGAAATGGAGGAGATGCCCTGGGAGCAGGCGCACATCTACCAGGTCGACGAGCGGGTGGCGCCGCCCGGAGACGAGGCCCGCAACCTGACTCACCTGGTGCAGATGCTCTCGATCGACCACCAGGCATCGCTGCGGCCGATGCCGGTCACCAGCCGCGATCTCGAACTCTCGGCCTCCGAGTACGAAGTGCACGTCCCCGAGCGGCTCGACCTGGTCCACCTCGGCCTCGGGCCGGACGGCCATACCGCCTCGCTCGTCCCCGGCGACACGGTGCTCGACGTCGAGGATCGCCGCGTCGCGATGACCGACGACGACTACCAGAGCCACCGCCGCATGACGCTCACCTACCCGGCGCTTTCCGCGGCGCGCCGCATCCTCTGGCTGGTCCTCGGCGAGGCCGCCCGCGAGCCGCTCGCCAAGCTGCTCGCCGGCGACCCCTCGATCCCCGCCGGGCGGGTCGAGAACGACCAGATGCTCGTCGTCGCCGACGAGGCCGCCGCGGGCCGAGCGGCGGATTGATTTCCGGCTGTTGTTAGCGAATTCGCTAACATTCGCCAATGACTGCAAAAGAGATCCTCGATTGCAGCGGTCTCACTCAGGCCGAGCTTGCGCGACGTGCCGGAATGCCGCGTTCGGTCGTTAACGCGTACGTACGAGGGAAGCGCGAGCCCGGTGTGGACTCCCTCGGTCGCCTAGCGGCCGCCGGTGGCTTGAAGCTGACGTTGACTCCGCGCAAGCCCCCAGTCGACGTCGATCGGGCGAGCAAGATCCTCGTGCAGGTTCTCGAGCTCGCCGAGGCGCTCCCGTTCCGCCCTCGGCCGGAGCTTGGCTATCCGCATCTACCCGATCGGATCGCCACAGGGGGGAGGGCCTGATGAGCGAGCTGGTCGACAAGCTGTTCACGATTCACGACGCTCTCGCCGAAGCCGGTCTCGCCCATGCGTTTGGCGGTGCGATCGCGCTGGCCTACTGCGTCGAGGAGCCGCGCGGGACCCGTGACCTCGACGTCAACATCTTCATCGACGCGTCGAAGGCCGAGTTTGCTCTTGGCTCTCTGCCGGCTGGGATTCGAGTCCGCAAGCAAGACGTGGAAAAGGTCAAGCGCGATGGCCAGGCTCGCTTGGATTGGGACGGAACTCCAATCGACGTCTTCCTCAACAACATCCCCCTGCACGAAGCCGTCGCGTCCTCCGTTGTCTGGGTTCGGCTCGAGGGTCGCGAAATACCGGTGCTCGATTGCGCCTCGCTGGTCATCTTCAAGGCGTTCTTCGATCGCACCAAAGATTGGGCTGACATCGAGGCGGTCGCGATCGCCACGCCCGAGGACATCGAGGGCGCCGCGGCTACGATCGCCGAGCTGGTCGACGAGAACGATCCGGCTGTGGAGAAGCTGAAGGCCCTGACGAGCTGAGCGCGCGCTGGTCGCTCAGGCCTCGCCCAGTGAGACCACATGGTTGGCGACTATGCGGCCCTCGGGATCCCACTTGCGCTTGACCTCGGCGAGGCGGTCGCAGACGTCGGGCGGCAGGATCGCGTCGACGTCGCAAGGGCCCTCGACGAAGTTGTAATAGCCGCCGTCGGCCGCCCAGGGGCGCATCGTCTCCTCGATCCGGGTCAGGTGCTGCGGGATCGCCTCGGCCAGCTCCGGCGTCATCGGCATGCCGACGCTGTACATGACGAAGCCGGCGTCGAGGTGCGAGAGCGCCCCGCTGTTCTCGGCCGGCCGGCCCAGCGCCCCGCCGAGGTGGCGCAGCTCGCTGAGCAGCAGCGGCGAGCCCGAGTCGGGACCGGCGACCGAGACGAAGGCGTCGATCGCCTCGTCGGGAAGGTCGCTGATCGTCTGTCCTTCTCCGACCCCCGGCACCGGGTTCTCCGGGTCCATGTGGATGCGGCTGAGGCCCGAGGTGGGCATCCAGGCGAAGGTGTCCATGATCGCCTCGCCGATCTCGCGCAGCGGCGCGATCGTCGCTTCGCCCTCGGCCTGGCTGCCGATGCAGGCGGCGTCGATCGTCAGCAGCGGCGTGCCGCGCAGCGGCTCGGGAACGTCGGGTATCGGCGGCGGGGTGATGAAGCGGACGACCGAGGTGACCTCCTCGGAGAGGGTCGCGGCCCAGTCGCGATAGGTGCGGACGGCATCGCCGCCGACCTCGGCGGGGAAGACGAGCGCGCCGGCGTAGACCTCGGCGATCGGCAGCAAGTCCACCCGCAGGGCGGTGACGATCGCGTAGCCGCCTCCGCCGCCGCGCATGGCCCAGAAGAGGTCGGCGTCGTTGCCGGCGTCGACGGTGCGGGTCTCGCCCTCGGCGTCGACCAGCTTGATCGCGGCGACCCGGTTGCAGGCGAAGCCGTAGCGGCGGCTCAGCCAGCTGAGGCCGCCGCCGAGCGTGTAGCCCGTGACCCCCACGTCCGGCGCGGAGCCGGGCAGGAAGCAGAGGTCGTGCTCGCCCGCGGCCGCGCCCAGCTCGGCGCCCCAGACGCCCGCCTCGACCCGCGCCGTCTGGGCATCGGGATCGACCTCGACCCCGCGCATGCGCTCGGTCTTGAGCAGGATCGTCCCCGCCAGCGGCGCCAGCGGGGCGGCGCCGTGGCCGGTTCCCTGGGCGGCGACCCGGAGGCCGTTCCCGGCGGCGAAGCGGACCGTGGCGGCGACGTCGTCGGCACCCTCGGCGAAGACCACCGCCTCCGGCCGCAGGTCGGCAGCCAGGTTCCAGGCGGCGCGTGCCTCGTCCCAGTCGGAGTCGGCGGGGGTGGCGATCCGGCCGGCGATCGCCAGCCCGGTGAAGTCGGTCATCTGGGTCTCCTCGCGGATCGGTGACGAATCAGCTCGGCGCGAAGCGGCTCACTGCATCGCCCGCTCCGACCAGGACTTCGCTCACGATAGCCGGGGGGAAGAGTCCGTGGGAGGAGATTCCCGGGTCGGCCTCGAGGCGGGCGGCGAGGAGGGCTGGGTCGCCGATCTCGCCGCGGTAGTCGGCGATCACGCCGCCGTCGGGGCTGTGTGGGACGTCGCGCAGCTCGACCTCGGGGCCGAGCCGGGCGAGGGTGGAGGCCAGCCCGAACGCCAGCAGCTCCAGCGGCACGGGGGGGCTGAGTGAGTCGACCGGCTTGCTCGAGTCGGCGATCACGACGAAGCGCTCGGCGGCGGTTGCGACGATCTTCTCGCGCTGGTGCGCGCCGCCGCCGCCCTTGATCAGCCAGCCGTCCGGGGTGACCTGGTCGGTGCCGTCGATCGCGATGTCTAGGCGCTCCAGCCGGTTGAACTCCTCGACCGGGATGCCGAGCCCGCGCGCCTGTTCCTCGGTGGCGACCGAGGTGGCGACGCAGCGGATGCCGCTCAGCCCGCGCCGGGCGATCGCCGGCAGCAGGTGGGCAACGGTCGAGCCGGTGCCGAGGCCGATCGTCATCCCGTCCCCGACCAGCTCCGCCGCCGCCTCGGCGACGAGGCGCTTCTCGTCGTCAGCCCCCATCGGCGCGCACTCTAGGGGACGTGCCGCGAGTTGAGTACCCATAGTGTCCTCTAACTCGCGGCACGTCTGGTGGCATCTATGCTCGCCGCGGATGGATGCGCGCATTTGGCTCACCGCTGAGGACGGCACGCCGCGCTCGTTTGCGCTGGAGGGACGCACCACGGTCGGGCGCGACCCGGAGGCCGACGTCCCGATCGACGACGAGGCGGTCTCCTGGCATCACCTGGAGATCGAGAGCCGCGGCGGGGTGCTGATGGCGACCGACCTCGACAGCCGCAACGGCACGGCGCTGAATGGCGAGCCGCTCGACCGACCCCGCCGGCTGCGCGACGGCGACGTGCTGACCGTGGCCGAGCACCGGCTGGAAGTCTCCGACTCGCTGGCGGGGCGGGGCGGGGGGACGGTGCCCGCCTCGCAGCCCGGCGTCCCCCTGAGCGAGGAGGAGCGGGCGACCGCGGTGGCCCTGGTCGCGCCGTATCGCAGCGAGGGTGCCTTCGCCGGCCGTCCCGCGACCAGGGCCGAGCTGGCCGAGGCGCTCCACGTCAGCGAGCGCACCGCCCAGCGCCGCCTCGACGCGCTTGCCGCCAAGCTCGACGTCCCCGGCGACGCCGGCCGCGAGCGCCCCCGCCTGATCGCCGCCCGCGTCCTCGAACTAGGCCTAGACCGCGCCTCCTGACGCACCCGACATGCATCGGACCCCAAATAGGGGTCCGATGCATGTCGGGTGCGTGGCTCCTACCGGGCCAAACGTGGCTCGGTGGGCGTCGCGGGTGTCGTTGGCGCGCGCGCTTCGCTGGCGCAGGATCGGTGGCGCAGTTCCAAAGCCAACCGATCGAAAGGAAATGCCATGCGCCACCGATCGCTACTCACCACCATCCTCGCCCTGCTTGCGCTTGCCTGCTCGGCAACCGCAGCTCTGGCGGCATCGCCGCGGGCCGTCGTCTACTCCAAATCTACGACGGTCGAAGGCGTCGCCAAAGGCGGCCTGTTCGCCGTCAAAGCCGGCCATCTCAACCAGCTGACCGAAGACCCCACCGACACCGAACCCGCCTTCTCCACCGACGGGCGGACGATCGCCTTCGTCCGCGGCGGCGACCTCTACTCGGTTCGCCCCGACGGTTCCGGCCTGCGGCAGTTGAGCAGCGGCGCTGAGCTCGACTCGGCTCCGGTCGTCTCGCCGGACGGCAAGCGAGTCGTCTTCGAGCGTCGTGCCGGAGCCGGCGCGGCAGCCGACCTCTACGCGGTCAGGGTGCTTGGCGGCGGCCTGCATGCCCTGACCGGCGGGCCCGACGACGACCATCAGGCCGACTTCTCACCGGACGGCCGCACGATCGTCTTCGTCCGCGACAGCGGCGACGGTCCCAACACCAAAGAGGACCTCTACTCGATGCGCGCCTCCGGCGCCCGCCTCGCTCGGCTGACCCAGACCGGCGTGGACGAGTTCAAGCCGCGCTGGTTCGCCGGCGGCATCCTCTTCAGCCGCGGCGAGAGCACCGAGGGCCCGGCGGCCTACGCCGACGTCTACACGATGCGCGCCAACGGTACGCGGCTGAAATCGCTGGTCGCCGGCGTCGGCTCGGCCTACGTCGAAGACGTCTCACCGGGCGGCCGCACGCTGCTGTTCCGCCGCGACCAGGGCCTCTGGGTGAAGCCAGTGGGTCCGGGCCGTGCGCGCAAGCTCGCCCAGCTGCCCGACGGCTCGGAGACCAACGGCGTCTTCTCCTCCGACGGCCGCAAGGTCGCGGCTTTCGTCGCGGTCGAAGAGCAGCAGTCGCTGGTCGCGGTCGACGTCGCCAGCCGCCGCCAGACCCAGCTCGCGGAAGGCTTCGAGGCCTCCGAAAAAGACGGCACGGTGATCGGTCCGGTCATCGCATGGCAACCGGTGCCCCCCAAGGGCAGCTGATCGCCAGGCCGATTGGACGTGCCGGGAGTTATGCCCCAATAGGGGCCTCTAGCTCCCGGCACGTTCCATGTGGCGCCGGAACGTTTACGCGAGGCGGCTGTATAACGGCGGGGTGGCAGAACCCGCTATCGGCTCGACTCTCGCCGGCTACCGCCTCGATGCCCTGATCGCGCGGGGCGGCATGGGGGTCGTCTACAGGGCCACACACCTCGCCCTGGACCGACCGGTCGCGCTCAAGGTGATCGCGCGGCAGCTCGCCGGCGACCAGGCGTTCCGCGACCGCTTCCTGCGCGAGTCCCGCCTCGCCGCCCGCCTCGACCACCCCGCCGTGGTGCCGGTCTTCGACGCACGCGAAGAGGACGGCGAGCTGATCGTCGCGATGCGGCTGGTCGAGGGCGGCGACCTGAGGAAGCGGATCGAAGCCACGGGGCCGCTGACCCCGGTCGAAGCGGTCGAGCTGCTCGGTCAGGTCGCCGGCGCCCTCGACGCCGCCCATGCCGCCGGCATCGTCCACCGCGACGTCAAGCCGCACAACATCCTGCTCGAAGGCGAACGCGCCTACCTCACCGACTTCGGCCTCGCCAAGGCGCTCGGCGACAGCGGCGTCCTCCGTGGCGCCTCGGTCGTCGGCACGGCCGAATACATGTCGCCGGAGCAGTGGCGCGGCGAGCAGGTCGGGCCCGCGGCCGACGTCTACTCGCTCGGCTGCGTCCTCTACGAGGCGCTGACCGGGGTCGTCCCCTACGCGCGCCGCGCCAGCGAGGCCGAGCCGGAGATGCCGCAGGGCCTCGACGCGGTGATCGAACGCGCGGTCGCCAAGGACCCGGCCGAGCGCTACGCGACCGCGGGTGAGCTGATCGCGGCGGCGCGCGAGCGCCAAGGCGCCGCTCCGGCGACGACCCGGGTCCTCACCGACCCCGCTGACCGTCCGACCCTCGGACGTGCCGGTGCGGAGAGGTCCATATGGGCATCGCAGCACCGGCTCGGGCGGATCGGTCGGCTGCCGCGGGCGTGGCTCCTTGCGCTACTGGCCGCGGTCGCGGCGCTCGTCCTGGCCGCGTTCCTGTTCCTGAGCGGCGGTGGGCCCTCGGTGTCCGCGCCGATCGAGGTCGGCCGCCCGCCCCTGCGTCTCGCCGTAGGCGCGGGCTCCGTCTGGGCGACCAGCGCACCCGACGGCACCCTCTCGCGGATCGATCCGGAGACCGAACGGGTGAGCGGCGAGCCATTGCGCCTCGGCAGGGGCGCCTCGGGGGTCGCCGTCGGCGCCGGCTCGGTCTGGGTCTCGATCCCGCGTCGCGGCGAGGTTCTGCGCGTCGACCCCGACGACGGCCGTGTGGTCGCCCGCGTCGACGTCGGTGGTCGCCCCGGCGCAATCGTCGCCGGCGGCGGCCGGATCTGGGTCGCCGACGACGGAGGCGCCGGGGTGACCGCGATCAACCCGAGGGGCAGCCGACCCTACAAGCGGGGGATCGCGCCCCACGCGGCGCCGTTGCGGCTCGCCGTCGGCGCGGGCGCGATCTGGGTCAGCAGCGCCACGAGCGGCACGGTTCGCCGCATCGACCGCTCCTCGGCCATGGCGGAAGCGCCGATCAGGGTCGGCCGCGGCCCGGCAGGAGTCACGGTCGGAGGGGGCGTGGTCTGGGTCGCGAACAGCCGCTCCGACACGGTCACCCGCGTCGATCCCTCGATCCGGGCGATCCTCGGCGACCCGATCCAGGTCGGGACGCGTCCCGGTGGGATCGATGCCGGCACCGAGACGGTCTGGGTCGCCAACTCGGGCGAAGCCAGCGTCAGCCGAATCGAGATCGAGAGCGGCGAGACGGTCGGCGACCCGATCGCAGTGGGCCCCAGCCCCGGCGCGATCGCGGTCGGCGGCGAAGCCGTCTGGGTCGCCAACAACGGCGACGGCACCGTCACCCGCATCGAGCCCTAGAGCTGTTCACAGGACCGCCGCCGCCGACCACTAGGATCGGAGTTCCGGCCATGCCCAAGGACATCGACCAGCTCTGCATCGACACGATCCGCACTCTCTCGATCGACGCGATCCAGAAGGCCAACTCGGGCCACCCCGGGACGCCGATGGCGATGGCGCCCGTCGCCTACACGCTCTGGCAGCGCTTTCTCCGCTTCGACCCGGCCGACCCGATCTGGCCCAACCGCGACCGCTTCGTCCTCTCGGCCGGCCATGCCTCGATGTTGCTCTATGCGCTGCTCCACCTGACCGAGGTGCAAGCGGTCGAACCCGACTACGAGGTCGTCGGCCGGCCGGCCGTCTCGCTCGACGACATCGAGAGCTTCCGCCAGCTCGACTCGCGCGCCCCCGGCCACCCCGAGTACCGCTGGACCTCCGGCGTCGAGACGACCACCGGGCCGCTCGGCCAGGGGATCGCGACCTCGGTCGGGATGGCGATCGCCTCCAAGTGGCAGGGGGCCCGCTACGGCGCCGAGCTCTTCGACTTCGACGTCTACGCGATCGCCGGCGACGGTTGCCTGATGGAGGGCGTCTCCAACGAAGCGGCGTCGATCGCCGGCCACCTGAAGCTCGACAACCTCTGCTGGATCTACGACAACAACCACATCACGATCGACGGAAAGACCCGGATCGCCTATGACGACGACGCCGCCGCCCGCTTCATGGGCTACGGCTGGAACGTGACCCGGGTTGGCGACGCCAACGACACCGAGCTGCTCGGCCGCGCCTTCGAGGAGTTCAAGGGCGAGGAGGGGCGGCCGACGCTGATTGTCGTCGACTCCCACATCGGCTGGGGCTCCCCCCACAAGCAGGACACGGCGGCCGCCCACGGCGAGCCGCTGGGCGAGGAGGAGGTGCGCGAGACCAAGCGCGCCTACGGCTGGCCGGAGGACGCGCAGTTCCTCGTTCCGGACGGCATCAAGGAGCACTTCGCCGCCGGCGTCGGCAGGCGCGGCGCCGAGCTGCGCGCCGAGTGGGAGGCGAGGCTGGCCGCCTATGCCGCCGACAGCCCGGACCTGGCGGCCGAGATCGAGGCGACCCAGAAGCGGGCGCTGCCCGAGGGCTGGGACGCCGGCATCCCCAGCTTCGAGCCCGACGAGAAGGGGCTCGCCACGCGCAAGGCGTCGAGCAAGGTCGAGAACGCGATCGCCGAACGGGTGCCCTGGCTGCTGGCCGGCTCCGCCGACCTCACCGACTCGACCTCGGTGCGGCTCGACTTCGACGGCGCGGTCGACTTCGAGCCCGGCGCCTACGAGGGCCGCCAGCTCCACTACGGGATCCGCGAGCACGAGTCGGCGGCGATCTCCAACGGCCTCTCGCTCTCCAAGCTGCGCCCGCTCTGGTCGACCTACCTGACCTTCTCCGATTACGCGCGGCCGGCGATCCGCCTCTCGGCGCTGATGGAGTTGCCGGTGATCCACCTCTTCACCCACGACTCGATCGGCCTCGGCGAGGACGGCCCGACCCACCAGCCGGTCGAGCAGCTCGCCTCGCTGCGGGCGATCCCCGGCCTCGACGTGATCCGCCCCGCCGACGCCAACGAGGTCGCCGAGGCCTGGCGGGTGGCGATCGACCGCACGCACCAGCCCGTCGCCCTCGTCCTCACCCGCCAGGACGTGCCGGTCCTCGACCGCGAAAAGTACGCCTCGGCGGAGGGCCTGCGGCGCGGCGGCTACGTGCTCGCCGATGCCGACGGGGGCCAGCCCGAGGTCATCCTGATCGCCACCGGCAGCGAGGTGGCGCTGGCTCTCGCCGCCCACGAGGAGCTGAGCGGCGAAGGGATCCGCTCGCGCGTCGTCAGCCTGCCCTGCTGGGAGCTGTTCGAGCGCCAGGACGACGCCTACCGCGAGGTGGTCCTGCCGCCGAACGTGACGGCCCGCGTCTCGGTGGAGGAGGCCTCGACGATCGGCTGGGACCACTACGTCGGCGCCGGCGGGCGCCGGATCGGTATGCACACCTTCGGCAGCTCGGCGCCGCTCAAGGACGTGCAGACCAAGTTCGGCTTCACCCCCGACAGGGTCGCCGAGGCCGCCCGCGAAGTGCTCGGCGTGCGAAGCTGAACTGGAAAGCAAATCGAGGAGGGAGAGCATGAAGGCGACCGCGAAACTGCACGAGCTGGGCCAGAGCCTCTGGCTCGACAACATCACCCGCACGATGTTGGGGGACGGCACGCTCGCCGGCTACATCGAGGAGCTCTCGGTCACCGGCCTCACCTCCAACCCGACGATCTTCGACAAGGCGATCTCCGGCGGCGACGCCTACGACCAGCAGATCGCCGAGCTCAGTGCCAGCGCGATTCCCGAGGAGGGGATCGGCGCCACCCCCGCCGAGCGGATCTTCTTCGAGCTGGCGCTCGCCGACCTGCGCGACGCCACCGATCTCTTCGCCGGGGTTCACGAGCGCACCGCCGGCGTCGACGGCTTCTGCTCGCTCGAGGTCTCGCCGCTGATCGCCGACGACGCCGAGGCGACGATCGAGGAGGCGGCCGCCCTCCACGCCAAAGCCGAGCGCGACAACCTCTTCATCAAGATTCCCGGCACCGAGGCTGGACTAGAGGCAATCGAGGAGTCGATCTACGCCGGCATCCCGATCAACGTCACCCTGCTGTTCGACGACAAGCAGTACCTCGCCGCGGCCGACGCTTACCTGCGCGGGATCGAGCGGCGGATCGAGGCCGGGCTCAGCGCCGACGTCGCCTCGGTGGCCTCGATCTTCATGAGCCGCTGGGACGTCGCCGTCTCCGGCGAGGTGCCGGACGAGCTGCACAACCGCCTCGGGCTCGCGATCGGCCTCCGTGCCTACCGCGCCTATCGCGAGCTGCTCGACTCGCCGCGCATGCAGCGGCTGATGAACGAGGGAGCACGACCGCAGCGCCTGCTCTGGGCGAGCACCGGCACCAAGGACCCCGAAGCCTCCGACGTCCTCTACATCGAGGGCTTCGCCTCGCCCTTCACCGTCAACACGATGCCCGAGCCGACCCTGCACGCCTTCGCCGACCACGGCGAGGTCGGCGAGCTCGTGCCGGCCGACGGCGGCGACTGCGACGAGGTGCTGGCGCGGTTCGAGCAGGCCGGGATCGACATCGACGCGCTCGCCGAGCGGCTGCAGGAGGAGGGCAAAGAGGCCTTCGCCAAGTCGTGGGACGAGATGCTGAAGACGATCGAGTCGCAGGTCGGGGCGCGCGCGTGAGCGATGCTCCCTCGCTGCGCCGGGGCGCAGCCTGGCAGGCGCTGGAGCAGCACTTCGCCGGCCTTCGCGACACCCACCTGCGCGACCTCTTCGCCGCCGATCCCCAGCGCGGCGAGCGGCTGGTCGCCGACGGCGCCGGCCTCCACCTCGACTTCTCCAAGCACCGGATAACCGACGAGACGGTGATCCTGCTCGGTGAGCTGGCCCGCGAGCGCGGCGTCGAGGCGCGCCGCGAAGCGATGTTCGCCGGCGAGCACATCAACGTCTCCGAGAACCGCGCCGTGCTGCACGTGGCGCTGCGGATGCCGCGCCAGCGCTCGCTGGTCGTCGACGGCGTCGACGTGGTCAAGCAGGTGCACGAGACGCTCGATCGCATGGCCGACTTCGCCGAGCGGGTCCGTTCCGGCGAGTGGACGGGGCACACCGGGAAGCCGATCCGCAACGTCGTCAACGTCGGCATCGGCGGCTCCGACCTCGGCCCGACGATGGCTTACGAGGCGCTGCGCCACTTCAGCCGCCGCGAGCTCACCTTCCGCTTCGTCTCCAACGTCGACGGCACCGACTTCGCCGAGAAGACCCGCGACCTCGATCCCGAGGAGACGCTCTTCGTCATCTCCTCGAAGACCTTCACCACGCTGGAGACGATGACCAACGCGCGCACCGCGCGCGAGTGGGCGCTGGCCGGCCTCGGGGGGGACGAGGAGGCCGTGGCCAAGCACTTCGTCGCCGTCTCGACCAACGCCGAGGAGGTCGCCAAGTTCGGCATCGACACCGAGAACATGTTCGGCTTCTGGGAGTGGGTGGGCGGTCGCTACTCGATGGACTCGGCGATCGGCCTCTCGACCATGCTGGCGATCGGCCCTGCCCGCTTCGCCGAGATGCTGGCCGGCTTCCACGCGATGGACGAGCACTTCCGCACCGCCCCGCTAGCCGAGAACCTGCCCGCCCTGATGGGCCTGCTCTCGGTTTGGTACGGCGGCTTCTTCGGCGCCCAGACCTGTGGCGTCTTTCCTTACGACCAGTACCTGCACCGTTTCCCCGCCTACCTGCAGCAGCTGACGATGGAGTCGAACGGCAAGCACGTCACCCTCGACGGCGCCCGCGTCGACTACGACACCGGGGCGATCTTCTGGGGCGAGCCGGGGACCAACGGCCAGCACTCCTTCTACCAGCTGATCCACCAGGGGACGCGGCTGATCCCCTGCGACTTCATCGGCTTCATGCGCTCCAACAACCCGCTCGGCGAGCACCACGACCTCCTGATGTCGAACGTCTTCGCCCAGACCGAGGCGCTCGCCTTCGGCAAAACGCCCGAGCAGGTGCGCGCCGAGGGGACGCCGGAGGAGGTGGTGCCGCACCGGACGATGGAGGGCAACCGACCCTCCAGCACGATCCTCGCCGAACGCCTCGACCCCTTCGCCCTCGGCACCCTGGTCGCCCTCTACGAGCACAGCACCTTCACCCAGGGAGCCGTGTGGGGGATCGACTCCTTCGACCAGTGGGGGGTCGAGCTGGGCAAGGTGCTGGCGAAGCGGATCGTCCCCGAGCTGCAGGCGGACGAGGAGCCGCGGCTCGCGCACGACAGCTCGACCAACGCGCTGATCCGCCGCTACCGCCAGGCGCGCTCGGAGGAGTAGGCGGTGCCGTTCGACGCCCTCCCGCTTGCGGCGTCGGAGTCCAACCTGCTCGCCGCGCGCGAGCTGATGGCGTTCACGCTCGCCTTCCACATCGTCCTCGCCTGCCTCGGCGTCGCCCTGCCGGCGATCATCCTCACCGCCAACTGGCTCGGCCTGAAGCGGGGGGACGAGGACGCGATGCTCCTCGCCCGCCGCTGGTCGAAGGCGATGGCGGTCACCTTCGCCGTCGGCGCCGTCACCGGCACCGTGCTCAGCTTCGAGTTCGGCCTGCTCTGGCCGGAGTTCATGGCCCGCTTCGGCGACGCCTTCGGCATCGCCTTCGCGATCGAGGGGATCTTCTTCTTCACCGAGGCGATCTTCCTGACGATCTACATCTACGGCTGGAAGCGGCTGGGCGGCTGGGCGCACTTCTGGTCCGGGGTACCGATGGCGATCACCGGGATCGGCGGCGCCTTCTCGGTCGTCACCGCCAACTCGTGGATGAATCAGCCACAGGGGTTCACGCTCGATGCCGCCGGCAAGGTGGTCGAGACCGATCCCTTGCAGGTCCTCTTCAACCCGGCCTGGCACTACGAGGTGCCGCACATGATCCTCGCCGCCTACATGGTCGCCGGCTTCCTCGTCGCCTCGATCTACGCGGTCGGGATGCTGCGCGGGCGGCGCGACCGCCTGCACCGGCTCGGCCTGCTGATCCCGCTGACGATCGCCTGCATCGTCACCCCGATCCAGATCTTCGTCGGCGACACCGCGGCGCGCGAAGTCGCCGACCACCAGCCGGCCAAGTTCGCCGGCTTCGAGTGCATCCAGGAGACCGGGCCCGACCAGACCGAGTACATCGGCGGGATCTGCACCGACGACGGGGTGGAGGGGGCGATCGGCATCCCCGGGCTGGACTCGCTGCTGGTCGGCTTCAACACCGACACCGTGGTGACCGGGCTGGAGGACATCCCGCCCGACGAGCGCCCGCCCGCCAACACGCTGCTGCACCTCTCCTTCGACGCGATGGTCGGGATCGGCTCCGCGCTGCTGGCGCTCGCCGCTTGGCTGGCCTTCGTCTGGTGGCGCCGCCGCGACATCCCGCGCACGCCCTGGTTCCTGCGTGCCGTCTCCGTCTCCGGCGTCGCCGCGATCATCGCCCTCTGGGCGGGGTGGATCGTCACCGAGGTCGGGCGCCAGCCATGGATCGTGCAGGGCTACATGCGCACCTCCGAAGCGGTGACCGAGGCCGAGGGGATCTGGTTCGCCTTCGCCGCGGTGCTGGTCCTCTATACCGGCCTCGGCGCCGGCGCGATCCTCGTCCTGCGGGCGATGTCGCGGCGCTGGCGCGAGCAGGGCGAGGGCGACGAGACGGAGACCCCCTACGGCCCGTCAGAGGTCCGGGCATGAGGCTTCCGGTGCGCCTTATGTACCCCACAGGTGCAAAAAGCGCACCGGAAGGGGGGCGGCGATGAGCAAAGCCGACGCCGCCGCGGCGATCCTCTGGGTCGGGGCGACGCTTTACGCCGTCTTCGGCGGCGCCGACTTCGGCGGCGGCCTCTGGGACCTGATCGCCGGCGGCGCACGGAAGGGGGAGTGGCCGCGGGCGCGGATCCAGCGCTCGCTGACCCCTGTCTGGGAGGCCAACCACGTCTGGCTGATCTTCATCCTGGTCGTGCTCTGGACCGCCTTCCCGGAGGCGTTCGGCGCGATCATGTCGACCCTCTACGTGCCCCTGGCCCTGGCGGCCCTCGGGATCGTCCTGCGCGGCGCCGGCTTCGCCTTCCGCAAGTCGGTCCAGCGGCTCGAGTACCGCCGCGCGATGGGGGCGGCCTTCGCCGTCTCCTCGGTCCTCACCCCATTCTTCATGGGGACCGTGGTGGGGGCGATCGCCGCCGGCAACGTTCCCGCCTCGGGCAACGGCGACCCGTTCTCCAGCTGGATCGACCTTCTGCCCTTGCTCACCGGGGCTCTCTTCGTCGCCACCGGGGCCTACCTGGCGGCGATCTTCCTCGTCGTCGACTCCCACCGCGCCGGAGACCGCGAGATGGAGGGTTACTTCGCCAGTCGCGCCCTCGTCGCCGGCCTCGTCGCCGGCGCCCTCGCCGCGGCCGGGATCGTCGCCCTGCACGCCGACGCCCGCTACGCCTATGACCGGCTCCTGGTCGAGGGGCTGCCGCTGGTGATCGTCTCGGTCCTCTGCGGCTTCGGGGCTCTGGCGCTGCTGCTTCTGCGCGGCCGCCGCGGCCTGCGGCCGCTCGCGATCGGCGCCGTCGTCGCGGTGATCTGGGGTTGGGGCGTCGCCCAGTTCCCCTACCTGCTGCCGACCTCGCTGAAGATCGGCCAGGCGGCGGCACCCGGGCCGACCCTCGACGCGGTCCTGATCGTCTTCGCCGTCGCCGCGGTCGTCGTCCTGCCCGCCCTCGGCCTCCTCTACTGGCTCAGCCAGAAGGAGCTCCTGGGTGAGTGAGCTGTCCCACACCCGCGCTGTGCTCTTCGACATCGACGGGACGCTGCTGGTCACCGGCGGGGCGGGGGGCGCCGCTTGGCAGCACGCCTTCGAGGAGCTGCACGGGGTCGATGCCAACGTCGCCGAGCACACCGACGCCGGCATGACCGATCCCGAGATCGTCAAGATCGTCTTTCGCGAGGTGCTCGGGCGCGAGGGCACGGCGGAGGAGCGCGCCAAGGCGATCGCTTGCTACCTCAAGCACCTGCCCGACACGGTCGCCGAGTCCGACGGCTACCGGGTGATGCCGGGGGTGGAGGAGCTTCTCGACGACCTGATCGACGGCGGTCTCCTGCTCGGCCTCGTCACCGGCAACATCGAGGCCGCCGCCCACATCAAGCTCGCCCGCGCCGGCCTCAACCGCTTCTTCTCCTTTGGCGGCTATGGCTCGGACTTCGCCGACCGCACCGAGGTCACCGAAGCCGCCCTTCGCCGCGGCGAGCTCGTCGCTGGCGCCATCCTCGCCGACGGCGCCTGCGTCGCCGTCGGCGACACCCCGCGCGACGTGGCCGCGGGCCACGGCGCCGGCATCGAGGTGATCGGGGTCGCTACGGGCAGCTACAGCGTCGAGCAGCTGCGCGAGGCGGGCGCGGATTACGCGCTGCCGACGCTCGAGCGCGGTTATCTCCATCTTTGGAGATAACCCTTGCCGGACACTGATCGTCTGCGTAGCCTGGCTCGGTGCGCCCCTCCGGCGGGTGCGACTGGATCGCGGTAGGGGCCATATGCAGGGGGGAAGCGTGGATCTCGCGGGATTGAACGGCGTCGGCACGTGAAGCGAGCGGTCGCGCTCTGCGCGTTCTTCTCGCTTGCGATCGCCGTGCCCTCCGCAAGTGCGGCGCAATTCGAAATCGTCCCTGGCAGCCTCTCGATCGAGGCGCTGGATGCCGGCGGCCAACCCGAGACCCGCGCGGGCTCGCACCCGGACCGCCTCCTTGTCGACTTCGGGCTCAACGCCGAAGGGACGACGGCGCGGGACTTCGAGTTCGAGCTGCCCCCGGGCTTCACCGGCAGTCCAGCGGCGGTCCCGCCGTGTCCGCGCGCCCTATTCGAGAAAGGCGAAGAGGAATGCCCGGCGGAGAGCCAGGTCGGCACCATCAGCCTCGAGTTCTCGGGTGGCGGGGAAGCGACGCTGCCGATCTTCCAGATCGAGCCCGAACCGGACGAGCCGTTTGCGCTGGGCTCTATCCCGGGCTTCGACATACCTCTGGCGATGGAGCTGCGGCCCGACGACTTCGGGATCACGTTCAGGGCGAGCGACATCCCGGAAATCCCGGTGAGCGGGGGACACGTCGAGCTGTGGGGGGTGCCGGCCGACCGCCAGACTGGGACGTCCATCCCCCGGCTGCCTTTCCTGGCGCTGCCGACGCGCTGCGGCCGGCTGGCGATTGCCTTCCGCACCCGCTCTTGGCTGCCGGGTGCTCCCTGGCTGAGCGCTAGCGCCGAAACCGACGCTCCCCTCACCGGCTGCGAGGCGTTGGCTTTTGCACCCGAGCTGGAGCTGGAGCTGGATAACCCCGTCGCCGACTCCCCAACCGGAGCGCAGATGGCGATCACCCTGCCGGACGATGACGATCCGGACGGGACGGTGAGCGCATTCGTCGAGAGCGCCACCATCGCCCTTCCCGATGGCGTCACCGTCTCGCCGGGCGGGGCGGACGGTCTCACCGTGTGCACCGACGCCGAGCTCGGGCTCGGCGATGGGTCCAGTGCGTCGTGCCCCCCTTCTTCAAGGGTCGGATCGGTCGAAGTCGCATCGATCGAGCTGCGCGAGCCACTCCGCGGCGACGTCTACCTGGGAGAGGAACGTCCAGGCGAGCGTTTCCGGATGTTCATCGTCGCGCCGGGGCCTGGCGTGGTCGTCAAGGCGGTCAGCGTCCTGCAGATCGATCCGGCGACCGGCCGCCTTTCCGCCGTGCTCGAGGATCTGCCGCAAGTTCCCATCAGCCGCTTGGCGCTGCGCTTCGACGGAGGCCCACAGGCGCTTCTCGCTTCCCCCTTGGCTTGCGGCCCCGCTGCCGCAACCGGTGTCTTCGAGCCGTACGGTGGCGGCCCCCCGGTCGACGCGGAGGTCTCGGTGCAGATCGGCCCCATCGGAGGCGGTTCCGGATGCCCGCCCGCGCCGCCGTTTGCGCCGCAGCTATCGATCGACAGCTCGAGTCATGCGGCGGGAGCCCCGACGACCTTCGCCATGACCGTGCTGCGGCGCCCGGGCGAGCAGCTGACCAGGAAGTTCTCCGTCAGCCTGCCGGCAGGGCTGAGCGCCGCCCTGGGGGAATTCGACTCCTGCCCGGACTCGGCGGCGGCGTCCGGCGCATGCCCCGCTGGCAGCAGGCTAGGCGGGGTGCTGGCCAAGGTCGGCTCCGGCTCCGATCCGGCGACGCTGGCCGGCGACGTGTATGTCGCCGGCCCGTATCGACGCGCCCCGTTCAGCCTGGTCATGGCGTTCCGCGCCGCGATCGGGCCGTTCGACCTGGGCACGACGACGGTGCGCGCGGCGATGCGGATCGAGCCGCGCAGCGGCCGGGTGACGGTGCTCAGCGATGCGCTGCCGACGCTCGTCGAAGGCGTCTCGATCCGGTTCCAAGAGATCGGGATGGTCTTCGACCGCCCGGGCGCGATTCGCAACCCGACGTCGTGCAGGCCGGCTCGCCTCGAGGCCAGCTTCGAAGCGGCTGGCGGAGCGTCGGCGAGCGCGAGCAGCGAGCTCGCGATCCGCGGCTGCAAGCGGTTGGGGCTCGACCCACGTTTCTCCCTCTCGCTGGTCGGCCCCTCGCAGCTCCGCGAGCACGGCAGGCCCGGGATGAGGCTCTTCGCTCGCTTCCGGCGCGGGGACGCGAACCTGCGCGCGTTGCGCCTCACGCTGCCCTCTTCCCTGGGGTTCGACCTCGCCGGCCTGAGGGAAATCTGCCCCGCGCAGGACGCGATCGACAACCTGTGCTCGGCGAGAGCGCGCGTCGGTACCACCTCGGCGCGAACCTCTTTGTTGCGCAAGCCGCTGAAGGGATCGATCTACGTCGTCCAGCCGGAGGGCGGTGGACTCCCCGACCTCTGGCTCAGCCTCGCGTTCAACGGCGTCCACCTGAACGTGCAGGGCAAGGCGTCGCGGCGTAAGGGCCGCTTCGCGACGAACCTGGTGGGGCTGCCCGACATTCCCATCTCGTCGCTCACCATGCACTTGCGGGGGGGCAAGCGAGGCGCCCTCGAGCTCGGCGCCAACCCCTGCGCCGACGGCCGGCTGCGCGGGCTCGTGTCCGGACTCGCAATCGCCGGGCACAACGGTGCGCGGCGCGAGCTGCGGCTGAGCGCCAGAGGGCGCTGCGGCAAGACCGCTGGCTGAGATGGCTCGCTTCGTGACAAGGCGGGCGCGCCTGGTGGTCGCCATCTGGATCGTTCTTGTCTCCGTCCTGGCGGTGAAGGGGAGCAACCTCGAGAACGAACTGGTTCTGCACCCATTCTTCGTCGAGGGAACCCAGAGCAAGCGGGCGCACGACATTGCTGCCCGCGAGTTCGGCAACGAGTACGCGATCGTGGTGATGCTGCGCGGTCCGGAATCCGCGGTCGAGCGCCAGGGCTCGCTGCTGGCCGATCGCGTAGACCGCATGCGGGGGCTGAAGGTGGTCTCGCCGTGGACACCGGGGGTGGCGGTTGGGGGGATGAGGCCCGAACCGGGGGTGGCGGCGCTCATCGTCCGGGCCGAAAGCGAGATCGACGAGGAAGTCGCCGACCTGCTGCCACCGGTCGAAGAGCAGATCGACGTGACCGTGAACGGGTCGGTAAAGGTCAGCGTCGCCGGGTTCCCGGCGGTGGCGAAGTCGTTCATCGACGCGAGCAAGAAGGCGACGCTGATCGGCGAGCTGGTCGCGATTCCGGTTCTGCTGCTCGTCCTGATGCTGGTCTTTCGCTCGGTCATAGCGGCGCTGCTGCCGGTGATCGTCGGCGGCGCTGTCGTGGCGGCGACGCGAGGCGTGCTCAACCTTCTCCTCCCGGTGACCGAAATCGACCTGCTGGCCACCGGAGTGGTCGGCATGATGGGGCTCGCGCTCGGGATCGACTACTCGCTGCTCGTCGTCTCGCGCTTCAGGGAAGAGCTCAAGGACGATGTCCCCGCCGCCGCTCGGGTGACGATGAAGGCAACGGGGCGCTCCGTCGTGCCGGCCGGCTGTGGGTTGATCTTCGCCATGCTGGCCGCGCCGCTGGTGCTTCCCGGTCTGGCGGTGAGCTCCGCGGCGCTCGCGGTCGGCGTCGTGGCCCTGCTCAGCATGATCTCGGCGATGTGCGTCGTGCCGGCGCTGCTGACGCTGCTCGGCCCCAACCTGGACCGCTGGTCGCTGCGCGAGCGCCCGCGCAGGCAGGTCGCCCCGCTGCGCTGGTCGCGTCGGATCGCGAGCCGGCCCCGAGCGGTCCTGGCGATCACGGTCGTCCTGCTCTTCCTCTCGAGCTGGGCGTTCAGGCTCGAGTCCGGCGCCGCGAACATCGGCTTCCTGCCTGCCGGAGACCCCGGTCGCGTTCAGCAGGAAGAGGTCGAGCGGGCCTTCGGGCCTGGCTGGCTCGCGCCGATGGAAGTGATCGTGAACGGGCGCGGCTCGCCGATCACGTCGCGCGCCCGGCTGCGGGCGCTGAGCGCCTTTCAGCGGCGAGTCGAAGCCGACCCCGGGGTGGAGACGATGGCGGGCTTCGCCAAGATCGAGCGCGGCACCCGGGGGTTGGGCCGCATCGAGGACGTTCTCGCCCAACAGGAACAGGGGCTCGGCCGTCTCGACTCGGGCCTCTCGCGGATGCACGACGGCGCGGCGCTCAACACCCGTGGGCTGCTCGCCGCGGCGGCGGGGGCGAGGCTGCTCGGCTCCGGACTTGGCACGGCCGAGGGAGGGGCGGGGCTCCTGACCGACTCGCTGCAGGCGGCGAGCACCGGCTCGGGGCGGTTGAGTGACGGCCTCGGGCGAGTGAGCGAAGGGAGCGGGGAACTGGCAGGCGGCACCGCCAAGGCGAGCAGCGGCGCTGAGCGCCTCGCCGACGGACTGGAGCGGGCGGGGGAGCAGACCGACGAACTCCAGGGGAGCGCCCGCCTGCTCGAAAACGCGATGCGCTCGGGCGAAGCTCGGCTGGATGAGGTGCGTGGCCCGCTGCAGGTGACCGAGGAGCGCCTCGGCGTGGCCCTGCAGGCGCTGCAGCGGATGACCACCGGTCGCGGCGATCCGGAGTATGCGGCCGCGCTGGCGGCGGTGGAAGAGGCGAATCGAGAGCTCAACGGAACCGATCTCCAGGGCGAAGAAGAAGAAGCGGGTCCGTCGTCCGCCGGCGTCGAGGAGGGCATCGAACGGGCCGGGGGCCAGTTCGGCGTCGGTCTGTACTTGGCCGAAACGTTGAGCGATAGCAGCGGCCAGGCGAAGGAGGGGATGAGGAAGCTCGCCCGCGGGTCGGCGCGGCTCGATCGTGGCCTTCGCCGCCTGGCGGCCGGCAGCACTCGGCTATCCGACGGGCTCGCCGCGCTCTCGCAGGGGGGGCAGAGGCTCTCGCCAGCGATGCAGCGGCTGGCCGCGGGCGCGGAACAGCTCGTGGGCGGGCTCGACCGGCTGGAGGCCGGCACCGGTCACCTCGCCGACGGGTTGGGCGGCGGCGCGCAGAAGTCGAAGCTGCTCACGGGTGGGCTGCGGCGGATCGCCATGGGTCTCGAACGCAGCCAGGACCCCGATGCGGGCGGGTTCCAACAGCTGCGAACGCAATCCCCCGACCTGTTCCAGTCGAGCTACTTCGTCCTCGCCGGCCTCGACGGCAGTAGTCCGAGCCGCCGCGACAGACTCGACTTCCTGCTGAACCTCGATCGGGGCGGCGCATACGCGCGCATGCTGGTGATCCCGCGCGACGAGCCGTCGAGCCCCGAGGCGGCGGATACGCAGGCTCGTCTGCGCGAGGACGCCGCCGATCTCGCCCGGAAGACCGACAGCGAGGTCGTCGTCGGCGGCGTCGCCCCCGCCGAGATCGACGGCAACGAGGCGCTTCGCGACCAGGCGCCGTTGATGCGGATCGTCCTCTCGCTGATCAGCTTCCTGATCCTGGTTCCCGTCGTGCGATCGCTGACGATCCCGGCGCTGGCCGCGCTCTTCAACCTGGTCACGGTCAGCGCCAGCTTCGGCCTGCTGGCGTTGCTGTTCAACGACTCGCTGCTGGGCGGGCCGGGCTACGTCGAAACGTCGGTGATCCCGGCCGGGATGATCGTGATGTTCGGGCTGGCGATCGACTACGAGGTCTTCGTCTTCGCGCGGATGCGGGAGGAGTACGTTCGCACCGGCTCGGCGGAGGCAGCGCTCAGGAACGGCCTCGACCGCACGGCTCACGTCATAACCGGCGCCGCCCTGATCATGATCGCGGTCTTCCTCGCCTTCTCGGTCTCACCGCTGGTCTCGGTGCGCAACTTCGGCGTGGCGCAGGCAATCGGAATCTTCATCGACGCCTTCATCGTCAGGCTGATCGTCATACCCGCGGTGATGACCAGGCTTGGCAAGTGGGGCTGGTGGGCGCCCGGATGGCTCGAGCGAGTCCTGCCGGGCGGGTCCCCTGTGGCCGACCCGCCTGCACAGCGAGCCGCCTCCCCGTGAGGGCCTACGGCGAGTTGCCGAAGACGGAGCGGACGCTCTCGCGAACGTCGGCCGCGAGGCTGTAGCGCGTGGCGGGGCGGCCGGAGGTCTCGCCGTCGCTCCTGCCCGGCCGCGCCTGGATCACGCCGAATGCCTCCAGCGCCTCGAGGTGCCTGCGCAGCGTCTGGTAGCTGGCCTGGCTGCGCGTGGCCAGCTCGGTCGCGGTGGCCTCGCTCGCCTGGTTGAGCGAGCGCAGGATCTGGAGGCGGACCGGGTCGGCGATCACGTCCAGCCAGTGCGGCCGCTGCTGCGTGCTCGAAAGCGCTGCCGGAGACGCACCCACCTAAGCAAGACCCCCCTGAGATCCTGGCTGAAGAACCGCTCCGTTTATACCGGACGTGGGGAGGGCCTCGGTTAAGCCTGTGGGTAGGCGGGCGGGTCAGGCACGGGTGCAGCGGGCCTGGTAGATCGAGAGGAAGCCGTTCTCGAAGCCGTTGCGCGCGGCGCGCAGGTAGAGGCGCCAGACGCGGACGCGTTCGGGGCCGGCGAGGCGGATCGCCTCGTCCAGGTTCTCGTCGAGGCGGCGAGCCCAGTGGCGCAGGGTCTCGGCGTAGTCGGCACCGTGCTCGGAGACGTGGCGGGTGAGGAAGCCGGCCCGTTCGAGCGCCAGCAGGACGCGCGAGAGGTGGATCGGCTCGCCGTCGGGGAAGACGTAGCGCTCGGAGAAGGCACCTGCCCCGGGGTCGGTGTGGCGGAGGCGGGCGATGCCGTGGTTGAGCAGGCGCCCGCCGGGCTCCAGCAGGCCGGCCAGGGTGCGTGCGTATACGTCGATCTGCTCCTCGCCGACGTGCTCGACCATGCCGATCGAGGCGATCGCGTCGAAGCGCTCGCCGGCGAGGTCGCGGTAGTCCATGACCCTGATCTCGATCCGGTCGGCAACACCGGCCTCCTCGGCCCGTCGCCGGGCCTTCTCCGCCTGCGGCGGCGAGAGGGTAATGCCGACCACGCTGGCCCCGTGCTTGGTCGCCGCCCAGAGCGGGAAGCTGCCCCAGCCGCAGCCGACGTCGAGCACCCGGTCGCCCTCTTTCAACGCCAGCTTGCGGCAGACCGTCTCCAGCTTCTCCTCCTGCGCTTCCTCCAGCGTCGCCGCCCCCTCGGCGAAGAAGGCGCAGCTGTAGGTCATCGAGTCGTCGAGGAAGAGGGCGAAGAACTCGTTGGAGACGTCGTAGTGGTGGCGGACCGCGCGCGCGTCGCGCTCCTTGCTGTGGCGGCGGCCGCTGAGGACCAGCTCGGCGGCAGGGCGGCGCGGGGGCCGGGTCAGGCCGGCAGCACGCACGGCGGCGAGTAGCAGCCGCGCCTTTTCGCCGGCCTCGAGCGGCGGCGGCTGCCAGCTGTCGAGGACCCCGATCACGGCGTCGATGTCGTCGACCTCGATCTCGCCGCTGACGTAAGCGCGGCCGAGGCCGAGCTGCCCTGGTGCGCGCAGCGCGTGGGCGGCGGCCCGCGGCGAGCGCATGAAGAAGGTCGGGCCGCTGCCGGCGGTGGACGGCAGGCGCGTTCCGTCCCAGAACTCGATCGCGAACGGGCGCTCGGGGATGCGCGCTTCGATCTCGTGGCGCAGCCGCGCCGTACTTGCGAACGGCATCGTCGAGACCTTAGCGCCGAATCGCCCGGATCCCCCGCATTTTTCGCCGAGGCCCGGCTGTCCGTCGCGCGGGTCCTGCTTTTCTGCACCGACGCGGCGTATGATCGTTGGGCGTGGCAGGTCCTCTCCCATCCGATATCCAGCCGGTCGCCAACGAGACCCGCGACCGGATCATCACCGGCCTGGTCACGCTGGTCCCCTTCGTCGCACTCGGCCTCGCCGGCTGGCAGGTATGGGGGAGCGCACTGCACTGGAGCGACGTCTTCCTCTTCGTCGGCATGTACGTGTTTACCGGGTTGGGGATCACGGTGGGCTTCCACCGTCATCTCACCCACCGCAGCTTCAAGGCGAAGCGCTGGCTGCACGGGCTGCTGGCGATCCTCGGCTCGGCGGCGATCGAGGGCCCGGTCATCTCCTGGGTCGCCGACCACCGCAAGCACCACGCCTTCTCCGACGAAGAGGGCGACCCGCACAGCCCCCACGTCGACCACGGCCACGGCTGGAGCGGCGCCATGCGCGGTCTATTCCACGCCCACATGGGCTGGCTCTTCATCCACACCCAGCGCGGCAACAAGGAACGCTTCGCGCCCGACCTGCTCGAGGACCCGGTGATCAGCTGGGTCGATCGCACCTTCATCTACTGGGCGATCGCCGGCCTCCTCGTTCCCTTCGCGCTCGGCTGGGCGATCGGCGGAACCCTGTTCGCCGCTCTCACCGGCCTGCTCTGGGGCGGCCTGGTCCGGGTCTTCGTCCTGCACCACTTCACCTACAGCATCAACTCGCTCTGCCACGTCTTCGGCAAGCGCGACTATGAGACCGCAGACGAGTCGCGCAACCTGGCCCTGATCGCGATCCCGACTCTGGGCGAGGCCTGGCACAACAACCACCACGCCTTCCCGACCTCGGCCGTCCACGGCCTCGGCCGCTGGCAGGTCGATCTCTCGGCCGTGGCGATCGACCTGATGGAGAAGGTCGGCTGGGTCTGGGACGTCGTCCGGGTATCGCCGGACCGACTTACCTCTAAAGCTGTCTGACCAAGCAGATCAAGGACGCAGGGAGCGTGGCGTGCGCTAACACGCGAGCGACCGAGGACGCCGATATGCGCCGGTCGGGCGGCCTTAGGGCGCTGCGGGCGACTGGTACCAGTCGATCCACCGGTTGCATGCCGCGCCCAGCGGCACGATGCGACGCTCGCCCGCGCGGACCGCGACCAGGTCGCCGACGTAGGCCACTTCGTCGTAGCCGCTCAGCCGCTGCAGGAAGCTCGGCCCCTCGGCGTCGATCGCGAACCGGACCCTGCCGCCCCGGCTGACGTAATCGCCGGCCGGCCAGAACTGGCCGTTGTTGGCGAGGCTGATCGTGTTGGGTCGCTGGCCGTCGAGCGCCGGGATCAGCTCGCGCCGGAAGCCGGGCGCCGAGAGCGTCAGCGCGAAGGGCGAGAAGTACTGCAGCGATAGCTGCCAGCGGCCCGGCGGCAGCTCGATCGCCTGTTCGGTCCGCTCGCCCATGTGCAGCTGGCCGCCCTCGTCCCAGCCCCCTTTCGGCCCGACGGCCACGACCGGGAAGAGCGAGGCGCGCCCCGGGTTGGCTAGGAGGATGCGGATCTCCGGCGCCGCGCAGCCCGCCCAGGCCCCGGCGTCGGTTCCCTCGAGCAGCACGTGGCGGTTCTCGGGCACCTCGCCGGTTCTCTTCCAGAGCAGGAAGGAGGGGGTGGCGTCGATGCGCTCGAAGCCGGGCGGCGCCTGGCTGTTCCAGGCGGCGCGGCCGGTCACCACGTAGGGGAAGCGTTCGAGCGTGCCGCGCGAGAAGGAGTCGAAGTCGATCGGCCCGTAGGCGTCGCCGGTGTCGAACGGCTTCTCCGGGTTCTCGGCGACGTCAGGGTCGGGGAACTCGACCAGGGGCACGTGGGTGTCGGCACCCTGCAGCTCGTAGGCGGCGTAGCGGTCCTGACCGGCGTAGAGCACCGGTTGCCCGTCCAGGACCGGCAGGAAGGCGCGCAGCTCGGCCCCGTGGCCCGGCGGTCCGACCGGCGCGTTGCGCAGCGCCAGGAAGCTCGAGTAGACGGCGCCGCCGACGAACGCCACCGCGAGCACCGTCCACCCGACTCGAATCGCCGAGCTTGCGTTCGCACTTTCTGCCGGTATCCGGCGGGAACTGCGAACGCTGCCCGGGAGGAGCTCGGCGAGCAGGGGGCGGATCGCGACCAGCATCGCCAGCGGGGCGGCGATGATCAGCGCCTTCGCTTGCGAGTAGTCGCCGCTGGTGGGCAGCGCGGCGAGGTAGAGGGCGATGCAGGCGCCAAGGGCTATCGGCACCGCCAGCTCGCGCCGCCGCAGCCACCATGCGGTTCCGGCGAGCAGCGCGAGGACGCCGATCGCCCCCGCCAGCCCGGTCAGGTGGGCGCCGCCCGGCGCTTCGAGCCGGTAGTCGGTGGCCGGCCAGACGCCGAGCGCCTCGACCGGCGAGACCGGCCCGTAGGTGTTCGTGCCGGCGACTTTGTTGAAGGTGTGGACGAAGCCGAAGGGGCCGACCAGAGTGGCGGCGACGGCGCCCGCCGCCAGCACGACGATCGCCGCCAGGGTCGCCGGCCGCAGCAGGAAGCGCAGCAGCGCCCGCGGCGCCAGGGCGCGCCGCACCTCGGGCAGGGTGAGGCTCCAGAGGACGACGGCCGCGAGCGGCCAGGCAAGCCCGGCGAAGCTGTAGGAGAAGAAGATGCCGCCGGCAAGCGCCAGCCACGGCAGCGCCAAGCGCAACGCCGCAGACACCCCGCCCCCAGAGGTTGACGCGACATGCATCGAACCCCGTATAGGGGTTCGATGCATGTCGCGTGCGGTTCGGGCTGGGCTGGGGCCGCCCTCGCGGCGGCGCAGAATGTCCAGGTCGCGCAGGCCGACGGCAACGGCGAGGACGAAGAGCGCCTCGGCCAGCTCCTTGAAGGCGCCCTGGGCGAAGTAGGAGGCGCCGAGGTAGGAGGCGGCGACCATCGTCGCGGCAAGCAGCCGCCGCCCCGGGCCGAAGCCGGGTAGCGCCGCCAGCGCCGTCAGCCCGGTGAGGATGCCGATCGCGAAGATCTCGCCGACGAAGGCCTGGCCGAGGCCGATTCCCGGCACCGCCGCGATCGCGACCGCGAGGCCGTGCGGGCCGAGCGGATAGCCAGCCTCGGGCACCGGCCCGGCGCCGCTGCGCAGCCACTCCGCCCAGGCGAGATGGAGGCCGAGGTCGTTGTTGAAGCCGACGCCGAGCAGGCCCCAGCGCCCGCTCACCGCGAACGGAATCGAGAGCACGAGTGCGACCGCAAGCGCCACCGGCAGCCCCTGCCGCAGCGCCTCCCAGCGCCGCGCGGCCGCCGGGCTGCCCCCGTCTGCCGGGGGGCGCTGCCGCCCCACCGCGACGATCGCCGTCGCGGCGAGCAGGAGGAGGACCAGGCCGAGCGTCGCCGAGGTGCCGTGGCCGGGTGCGCGGGCGAGGACGCCGGTCACCGTCAGCACCGCGCCGAAGCCGACGGCGGGCTCCAGCCAGGACCACGAGTCGCGTCCGGCGAGGAGGAGCAAGGCGCGCCCGACGAGAAGCGAGGCGACGCAGATCAGCGTCGCCGAGACGTAGGTCCCGATCATCAGATTCGGCAACCTATGTCAGCCGCCGTCCCCGGCGCGGCCAGGCCTCAGTACTTCTCGGCCGCCTGCGCGAGGGTCTCACGCAGGTTGTCGCCGCGCAGCGGCTCGGCGTGGCCGGCGGCGACCACCGCCGGTTCCAGCGCGGCCAGCTTGCGCACCGACTCCTTCGCCTGCGCGTGGTCCCAGGCCCAGGCGGGATGGGGGACGCTGGCCTCGCCCTGCGGAAGCGGCCTCAGCCGCGCCGAGTCGACGAAGTAGACGACGTCGCTGACCAGCGCCACGCGGTCGCTCTCTCGCCACAGGCCGATCAGCCCCGGCGCGTGGCCCGGAAGGTGGACGACGCGGAAGCCAGCCACCTCGTCGCCCTCGGAGACGGTGCCGTCGATCTTCACCGGGCCGCCGTCCCAGCGCCGCAGCAGGAAGGGGTAGATCCAGCGCACCGGCGCCACCGGCAGCTGCGAGAGGTCCATGTAGGGGGCGATCGAGGCGTCGCTTTCGGCGTCGGCGACTTCGTCCGGGTGGCAGTGGACGGGCACGCCCATGTACGGCGCCGTGCCGCGGTGATCGGCGTGCGCGTGGCCGAGCACCACCCGCTTCAGCCCGCCGAGCTGCTCGGCTGCCTCCCGCGCCTTCTTCGTCATCGCCTTGCTGCCGGCGTCGAACTGGATCACGCCGCCCTCGCCGTCCTCGAGGAAGTAGACGTTCATCGACTTGCGCAGGTCGCCGCGCAGAAGCCAGACTCCGTCGGCCACTCTTTCCATCGGACAAGCCTAGCTCTAGGCTTGTCCTCGCGTGCCAATGCTGTGGAAAGCCGGGATGTTCGTGCTGATCGTCTGCCTCCTCGCGTCGATGGCGATCGGGGCCGTCCGCCTGGCGACGACTCCGACCGAGATCCTCGGCGACGGCTTCCGCGGCCTGCCGGCGCGCGATCGCGGCGTAACGCCCGGATAAGGATTCGCCAGGGGGCGTCGCGTTAGTATCAGCCGCGTCAGCGACCGAGCAGAGGAGGCGGCGTGTTCACTCGCATCGTGGTTGGAACCGACGGATCGGAGACCGCTGCCGAGGCGGTTCGGCAGGCCGTCGACCTGGCCAAGCTCTCCGGCGCCGAGCTCAGCATCGTCAGCGCCTACGAGCCGGTCTCGAAACGCCGTCTGGAGGGTGAGCAGCAGGGTGCGCCCGCCGACGTCCAGCACGAGATCGGCCCGCGCGAGGACGTCAACCTGGTGCTCGACGCCGCCGCCGCGGCGGCGAGGAAAGAGGGGATCGAGGTGCAGACCCACCCGGTCGAGGGCGCCCCGTCCGAGGCGATCCTCAACGTCGCCGAGGAGACCGCCGCCGACCTGATCGTCGTCGGCAACAAGGGGATGACCGGGGCGCGTCGCTTCGTGCTCGGCAGCGTCCCCAACAACGTCTCCCACCACGCCCCCTGCAGCGTGATCATCGTCCGCACTACGTAGACGGATCCGTGGCTGCGCCGGCGTCGATCAGGCCGGCGCCTTGGAGGCTTGGGGCCAAGCCGAGGTCGCGGGCCGTGGTGCGCAGCCGCCTAGTCAGTCGGTTGACCTTGCCGGTAGGCGAGAGGTCGCGCCCCAGCACCCCGCTCGCCAGGACCATCGCCGCGACCCCGGAGACGTGCGCGGCCGCCATCGAGGTGCCGATGTAGCTGCCCGGCTCGCCGAAGCGGAGCGGGTTGCCGCCTTTCAGCGTCACCTGGTAGATCGAGCGGCTCGATACCGAGGGGCAACCGCTCGCCGGCGAGCCGCCGCCCGGTGCGAGGACGTCGACGCCCTTGCCCGGCAGCAGCGAGTAGCTGCCGAGGCAGCCCCCCTCGGTGGTTCCGCCGACGCCGATCGTGCGCGGGCCGGTGGAGGGCGGCGAGACGCAAGACTCCGAACCCAGGTTGCCGATCGAGGCCACCGTCACGACCCCCTTGCGGTAGGCGTTGCGCAGCTCTTCGTCGATGCCGGGGACGCTCTTCCCGCAGCCGAAGTTGAAGCTCATGTTGATCACGTCGGCGCCGCGGGCGACCGCGAAGCGGATGCCGCGGGCGATGTCGTCGGCCTCTCCGCTGCCGTGCCGGTCGAGGACCCGGACCGGCATCAGCTTGGCGCGGTAGGCGAGCCCGACCAGGGCGATGCCGTTGTTGGTCTTCTCGGCGATCGTGCCGGCGACGTGGGTGCCGTGCCCGTTCTCGTCGAGCGGCAGGCGATCGCCGTCGACGAAGTCATGGCCCTTGACGAACTGCCCCGGGGCGAAGTCCGGGCTGCGGCGGAACCGACTCCCCTCGTTGCGGTAGGCGATCCCGGTGTCGAGGACGGCGACGGTGACGCCGCTGGCCCCTCGCCGCTTCGCCGCGATCAGGTTCTGCCAGGCGGCGACCGCGTCGATGCCGCCCGGCGAGACCGGCAGCAGGGCCGTGCCGCTGTCCTCCCACGGCAGGAAGTTCCACTGCAGCGAGACCCAGCCGCCCGGCGGGCCCGGGGGAGAGGCGAGCGGGCCCGGGTCGTTGGCGACCCCTGAGGGTGGTAGCGGCGCCGTCTTCGAGGCCGTGGCGATGTAGTTGGGCGCCGCGTAGGCGACGCGCGGGCTGCGCCGCAGCGCGGCCGTCGCCTGGCGCACGCCGACGCCGGCGGGAAGGCTCACCGCCCTTGCCTCGCGCTGGCCCCTGAGCTTGAGCACGATCTGGCGGGGGACGAATTCCCGCGCCGGGGCGACGCCGGTCGCCCCGGCCGCGGGCGCGACGGCGAGCGCCAGCGTGAGCAGCGCGACGGCTGCGGATATCGGAGCGCTTCGGTTCATCGTCGATCGTCGCCGCTGCGGAGACCCTGCCCTGGGCGAGCTACCGCTTCAACACGGGCCCGCCGGTGAAGTTGTCGGTGCCACATACTCTCGGATCGATGCCTGACGGGGCCGCCAGCGACGCGCAGCAGCGACTGATGGGCCTGGCGATCGAGCGCGCGCGCGAAGCCGAAGGTCACGGGGACGTCCCGATCGGCGCCGTCGTCGCCCGCGGTGCCGAGCCGCTGGCGGCGTCCGGCAACGAGCGCGAGCTGCGCCGCGACCCCACCGCCCACGCCGAGATCCTCGCGATCCGCGCCGCCGCCGAGGCGCTCGGCGGCTGGCGGCTGCCGGGCACGACCCTTTACGTGACGCTCGAGCCCTGCGCGATGTGCGCCGGCGCGATCGTCCTTGCCCGCATCCCGGCGGTCGTCTACGGCGCCGCCGACCCGAAGGCCGGCGCCGCCGGCAGCGTTCTCGACGTCCTCGGCGAGGCCGCGCTCAACCACCGCCCGCAGGTGTCCGGTGGCTTGATGGAGGCGGAGTGCGCGGCCCTCCTGCGGCGCTTCTTCGCCTCCCGCCGCTGATCCGAATCTCGACATTTACCGTCGTGTGCAGGCGATTTCGCTAGCACAACGAGCGGACGGTACGACTGGATAACCGATTCGGTATCCTGCCTGTAATGCTGGAACGACACCAGCAAAGAGGAAAGGAGGGGAGGCCATGAAAAGGCCGACCCCGCCGCCCGAGCCGGGAGGTTGCCCTTGTGGGCGACTTTCGGTCTCGGTAGACCACCGCGAGAAGCCGGCAGAAGCCGGCTTTTTTTGTCCGAAAACTCGGTCGGCGATGCCGGCCGGGGGGTTCCCTGGGACCTCGTGGGCCGAGCACGTCGTCTGGCGATGATGCTGCTCGATCTCGAGGCCTACGCCCGCAGGGCAATGGGCAGCGAGCACCAGCACGCGCTGAAGAGCGCCCGCCGATGGGCGTCCGAGGCGAGGCTGTTGCGGGACGAGCTGCTGGCGAGGGGAGAGCGAGACGTTGCCACGATGCTCACCCACACGCTGAAGCAGCTCAATCTCGCTAACGCGAGCTAGGCCGGTCTAGGGCCTCGGTGGATACTAACCACCGAGGCCCCGGCATTCCTCCAGCCTCAGCGGAGAGGGTGGGATTCGAACCCACGAGGCGGGTTAACCCCGCCCACGCGATTTCCAGTCGCGCTCCTTAAGCCGCTCGGACACCTCTCCGGGGTATGGCCCTCAAAGGGTATTGGCTCGGCCGCTCGGAGTCGGCTAGGCGGCGGCGGTCTGTGGCGCCCGCACGCTCAGCGGCAGCACGATGACCTCCGTCCCGGTGGGGACGGGGACGGCTGGCCGGTGACCGCGCAGCCGCTCGTGGCTGCAGACGACATAGCACCACTCCATCAGGCGCATGCGGGAGGCGGAGTCGATCTCCTCGATCGTCGCTCCGACCAGGTAGCGGCCGTCGCTCTCGCGACAGGAGCGCACCTCGACCTGGGCGGCGACCTCGTGCGCGCCTCCGGCGGCGTCCTCCAGCTCGAGCAGGACGGCCGGGCGCTCGCCGACCTCCGCCGGAGCGTCGAGCACGAGGCCGACGCCGGCGGCGCTGGCGTCGACCAGCCGCCCGCCGATGTGGCCGGCGGCGGCGAAGCAGTGCGCCGGCGCGTCGCCCTCGAAGCGATAGATCTGGCGCCGTTGGTGGCGGCGGCCGACCGCGAGCAGGGTGCGCAGGACCCGGCGCAGCTCGATCAAGCCCAGCACTGGCACGATCGCTGCGGCGATGCCCGGCAGGTCGGGCAGCGGCCCGACGCCGACCAGGTCGAGCAGGCGCAGCGCCGTGCCGGCGCCGAGGACGACCGCGGCGAGCAGCACCAGGTGGAGCTTGCGAATCGCCTCGATCCCGCCGCCGTCGGCGCCCTGCTTCGGCGTCACCTTGAACGAGGTCCGGCCGGGGCGGAAGATGCAGCGCAGCGCCCGCGTGTAGATCTCCATAGTCATCAGCTCGTAGTGGGCGGTCTCGCCGATCTTCATGTAGCCGCGGGTCAGCGCCGAGCCGGCGAGCAGGTTGAGGCTGACCGCCGGCAGCCAGAGGGCGGCCAGGGCGAGGACACTGACCTTCATCGGCAGCGCGCCGGTCCACAGCACTAGGCCCAGCGTCGCCAGCAGCAGCAGCCGCATCGGCGGCGCCAGGTAGGCGGCGAGGCTGACGAAGTAGGAGAGGCGCTGCAACGGCCGCAGCTCGCGCGCCCGCAGCGGCGACTCGGGCAGGGTGAAGACGGCGAGGTTGCCGCGCGCCCAGCGGTCGCGCTGCAGCAGGTAGCCGTCGAGGTCGTGCGGGGCCAGCCCCTGGACCAGGACCTCGTCGTGGTAGCGGCTGGTCCAGCCGTGGCGCTGCATGCGGATCGTCGTGTGGAAGTCCTCGGCGATCGTCTCGGTGGCGACGCCGCCGATCTCGAGCAGCGCCTCGCGCCGCAGCAGCGCTGCCGAGCCGCACCAGTAGGCGGCGCCGTGGCGGTCCTTGCCCGGACAGACGACGCGGTAGAAGAGCGACTGCTCGTGGCGGCCGACGACGTAGTGCTGGACCGAGTCGTGGTTGAAGAAGTCGTGCGGGCTCTGCACCAGGGCGACCCGCTCGTCGTCGAAGTAGCCGACCATCGCGTCGAGTGCGTCCGGCATCGGCACGTGGTCGGCGTCGAGCATCAGCACCAGCTCGCCCTCGGTGCGGGGCAGGGCGGCGTTGATGTTGCCCGCCTTGGCGTGCGAGTTGTCGGGGCGGGTCAGGTAGCGCGCGCCCGCGGTCTCGGCCAGCTCCGCCATCTCGGGTCGCCGCCCGTCGTCGAGCAGGTAGGTCGTGTGCGGGTAGCTGAGGGCGCGGCAGCCGGCCAGCGTCGCCGCGACCACCTCGAAGGGCTCGTCATAGGTGCAGACGTAGACGTCGATCTTGCGGCCCGGTGTGGCCGAGGGGCGCACGGCCGGCGGCCGCGACCACGAGTACCAGGCGAGGGTGCCGAGCGCCCAGAGCCCGTAGATCTCGGTCACGAGCAGCATCGCGAAGGCGACGGGACTCGCCCCTTCGCCGCTCCAGCCGATCCTCCAGATCAGGTAGCCGACCCCCCAGAGCAGCGCGCAGAGGGCGAACGCGCGCAGCGGCACGGGGTGGCGGTCGAAGAACCGCCCGATCCTGGTCTGCTCGCTGCCTTGCACGGACTCTCCATCGGCGCTCCTCGCAGCCGCCTTGAGTCCGCAATCCAGCGCGCATCCCGCGATCGGCCTAGCCGGTGCCTATCGACGAGGGATCGGCCGTCAGCCGCCGGGCTCGGCCCTCCCTAGAATCAACCGCCGGACCGAGTTCCCGGAGGGGTGCCGGAGTGGTTGAACGGGGCGGTCTCGAAAACCGTTGGCCGTCGTAAGGCGGCTCGTGGGTTCGAATCCCACCCCCTCCGTTTGCAGAGCCGCTTATCCCAGTCAGTCCGCTAGCTGCGCGTCGACTGGATCTCGGCCGCCTCGCCGCTGCGCCTCGGCACGTCGTCCCGCAGTAGCGCCAAGTAGGTGTCGTAGCTGAAGACGCGGCCTCGCTTCCCGCCCGTGATCTCGGTCAAAAGGCCGATCTCCTCGAGGCCCTTGACCAGGTTGTTCGCGGTGGCAAAGGAGACGCCAAGCCTGCCCTTGACCAGGTTGACGTTGACCAAGGGCCGGTCGAAGAGCAGGTCGTGGAGACGCATCCCGTTGACCCCGAGGCTCAGTCCGACGAGCTCGCGGTGGCGTTCGCGCAGGTCGAGGATCGCCTGCGCGGTGGCGGTTGCTTCTGTCGCGGTCTCTGAGGCGCCGATCAAGAAGAACCGCAGCCAGCCCTCCCAGTCGCCGCGCAGGCGCACTGCCATCAGACGGTCGTAGTACTCGGCCCGGTTGCGCCGCAGGTAGTGGCTCAGGTAGAGCAGCGGGCGGTGCAAAACGCCGCGGTGGGCCAACAGGAAGGTGATCAGCAGGCGCCCTACCCGGCCGTTGCCGTCAGTGAAGGGGTGAATGGTCTCGAACTGAGCGTGTGCGAGTCCGACATGGATCAGCGCCGGCAGCTCGGTCTCCTTGTGGAGAAATCGCTCGAAGTCACCCAGCGCCTTGTGCATCTCTCCCACCGGAGGGGGGATGAAGGTGGCGCGCTCGATCGGGGCGCCATCGGCCCCGATCCAGTTCTGGTCATTCCGGAACTCGCCCGGTGAGCGCAGCGCGCCGCGCCCGGTTCGCAGCAGCTCGGCGTGGATCTCGCGAATCAGCCTGGTCGAGAGCGGCAGGCTCGAGAGGCGTTCGAGTCCGTAGTTCATCGCTCGCACGTAGTTGAGGACCTCCTCGACGTCGTTCGGAAGGCCGGGGGCGCTCGGCTCGAGATCGGCGACGAGCAGATCGTCGAGGGTGCTCTGGGTACCCTCGATCTGGGAGCTGAGAACGGCCTCGCGACGCACATACATGGCGACGAAGAGGTCGGCGTTGGGGATCGTCTGGATCACGCCGTCTAGCCTCCCCAGCGCTTGGTCGGCGGCCGAGAGTATCGCCAGCATCTCAGCGCCGATCTCAATCGGTGGCTGCGGGGGAAGCGGCTCGGGGATGAAGGACTCATGCCCCTGGGGTTGCTTGACGAAGTGCCCGGCACGGGTTGGCTGTGGCTTCATTTGTTCTGAAAGCCCCCTTGAATAACTCTGATCCGGCAGACAGCGTATTTTAATTTCAGGTCAATCTTTAAAATAACAACCCGTCCGATATCGCTATGCGGCGAGTCCCTCTAACAAGGGGACGAATAAGGGGACGAATGCCCTCTAGCCGAGCTTGGCGGTCAGGAGGCGCAGGCCGATGTCCAGCTCCGGATGGTCGCGCAGATGGCCGTTGCGTTCGTCCCAGCGGCCGCTCTCCAGGTCGGCCTTCAGCCTCGCGACCCCGTCGTCGATCTCCTCCTGCGGGATGCGGTGCAGGGAGGAGCTGGCGCGGCGGATGTCCGGATCGAGCAGCAGCTCGGGCCGGTCCCAGAGGGCGATGAAGAACCCGTCCGCGCAGCTGTTGGGAGAGGGGATCGCCTCGATTTCGGCCCCGGGCAGCATCGCCGCCAACCCGTCGACCGGCGGCATCGCCTCGGCGTGGAGGCCGAATGCCCGCGGAAAGTAGTCGCGCATGACCCATAGGTCCTCGATCGGCGCCGGGTCGAAGGTCAGGACTACCACCCGCCGCCGGGCGACCCGCGCCATCTCCGCTAGGCCCGTCCGAACGTCGCTCCAGTGGTGGATCGTGATGATCGCCATCGCGGCGTCGAAGCTGCCGTCCTCGAACGGCAGGTCCTCGGCGATGCCCTCGACCACCGGCGCCGACCCCGGCGGGCGCTGCTCGATCATCGTCCGCGAGGGCTCGACCGCGACCGTCTCGCGCCCGGCGGGCTCGTAGGAGCCGGTGCCCGCGCCGACGTTGAGCACGCTCGCCGCGTCTCCCAGCGCCGCTTCGATCCTGGCCGCGATCCGCGGCTCCGGACGGCGCACGGCGCTGTAGCCGACCCCGATCCGGTCGTAGGCGGCCTCGGTCACGCAGGCGCGGCGCTCAGCGCCGCGGGCCGGTCTCGCACTCGAGCGAGTAGCCCCAGCCGGGCCCGCCGTCGCAGTGATCGCGATCGCGGCCGCCGTAGAGCTTGTCGGGGCTGGGACCGCCGAAGAGCTGGTCCTCGCCCCCTTCGCCGTGGCAGCCGTCCTGCCCCGGGCCCATGACGCAGATGTCGCGGCCGGGCCCGCCCCAGCAGCCGTCGCTGCCGGCGCCGTGCTTGCAGTAGTCGTCGCCCTCTCCGCCGACACAGTCGCTGTTGCGCTCGCCGGTTATGCAGACGTCGTCGCCGGCGCCGCCGACGCAGCGGTTGCGCCGCGCCCCTTCGGAGTAGCAGGTGTCGACCTCGCCGTTGCCGATGAACTTGTCGGAGCCGTCGCCGAGGCGGACCGTGAGCGGGACCGGCAGGCTGTCCATCACCTCGACGAAATCGCCCGACGGGCCCATATCGACTTCGATCCCACCGGCGCGGCCGAGGCGGCAGACGGCGAGGCTGCGGTGCACGAGCCGGCACCCGGCGCCGGCGCTTGGGGCCATCCATCCACGCACGACCAGCCTGTCGCCGTCCGCGCTCAGCTCCAGGTGCGATCCCGAGTTGGCGCCCTTGACGACGACCAGGTTCTCGGGCACCGCGGAGCCGCCACCGAGCGTCAGCAGCAGCGCAGCCGTCAGCGCGACGATGGCTGTTCCCCTGGCCAAGATCACGGGCACCTTAGACGACTTTGCTGACGCATTCCCTCCGAGGCCGAATCGGCTCGCATCTTGCGTGCTTTCGGGCGGAACCGAGCCGATCCTGCCGGCTCAGGTCTCGATCAGGCCCCGGGAGAGCGCGCTGCGGACTAGCTCGGCACGACTCGAGACGCCGAGCTTCTGCTGGATGTGGGCGCGGTGGGTCTCGACCGTGCGCACGCTGATGAAGAGCTTCTCGGCGATCTCGGCGTTGGTGTGGCCGAGGGCGATCAGTCGCAGGACGTCGGTCTCGCGCTCGCTGAGGTCTGCGGCTGCCTCCGGCTCGGCGGCCAGTCGCGCTCCCAGGGTGGGCTGCAGATAGGTTTCGCCGGCGGTGGCGCTGCGCACCGCCCGCACGAGCTCATCCTCGGCCGCCTCCTTCAGCACGTAGCCGAGCACACCCAGTCTCAGTGCCTGGCGCGCGAGCGCCGGCTCCCTCTGCGTCGTCAGGACGACGATCCTCGTCTTCGGCGAGGCGGCTCTCATCTTGGGAATCGCCTCCAGGCTGGGTTTGCCGGGCATGTTGGGGTCGAAGATCAGCACGTCCGGACTGTGGCTGCGCAGGCAGCGGATCGCCCCGTCGGCGTCCTCTGCCTCGGCCACGACCTCGAAGCCAGGCTCCTCCTCGAGCAGCACCCGCAGCGCTCTCCGCACGACCGCGCGGTCGTCGACCAGAACGATCGAGATCCCCTCCGCCACTGCTCCGATCCTAACCGCTAACCGGCCGTATACCGCTCTCGTTCCTTGACAATTCCATACTCGTATGTTTATCCTTGCGCCAGTCGTTTGGGAACGCGAGTGTTAGTCCAAGGAACGGGCTTGTTTAGCGAACCGGGGCGGCGAACAGGGACCAATAACCGAGTCCGCCACAGGGGCCGCCCAGGGAAGCGGCAGGCAGAGGGGCTCAGGGACAAGGAGAGAGATTCGAAATGTTCTCGCCACTACGCAACCGCTTCGGCATCCCGGGCGCGATCTCGGTGATCGCCCTCGTCTTCGCAATGCTTGGCGGCGCCTACGCCGCCAATAACGACAACGGCGGAGGCAAGGCCACCGCTTCCGCCAAAGGCAAACCGGGCCCGAGGGGCCCACGCGGCAAAACCGGCCCGGCGGGACCGGCCGGCCCGGTGGGCCCCGCTGGCGCTAACGGCGCCAAGGGCGACACCGGCGGGGCTGGCTCCAACGGCAAAGACGGTACTAACGGTACTAACGGAACCAACGGGACCAGCGCCACGACCGCGACCTTCGCCGGCACCAAAGGCAGCTGCACCGAAGGGGGCGTCGAAGTGAAATCGGCCAGCCCCGCCGCTCTTGTCTGCAACGGCAAAAAAGGCCAGCAGGGCGAACCCGGACCGCTGCTCGAAACGCTGCCCAAAGGGGAGACTCTGATTGGGGTTTGGGCCGCCACCGTGGGTGCCCTTGAATTCGCCGCCGCGCCGATCAGCTTCCCGTTCCCGCTGTCCAATTCCACTCCAGTGACTGGGGGGTTTCACTACATCGCAGAAGGCAAAGAAGGCGAAGTATTCGCCGAAGAGTGTCCTGGCTCCGCCACCGAACCGGAAGCCAAAGAAGGCAACACGTGCGTCTACACGCTTAACGTAGCCGGCAGCCTTGGTCCAACCGCATCGGGGATCGCCTCGGGAACCGGGGGGGTCACGGCGTTCTTCTCCGGAGGTGTGCCCGGATCGGTCGGCTTTGGGTCTTGGGCGGTAACCAGCAACTAGCGCACTTGGGGCGCTGCCCCGGACGGCCTTCCGATCGTCCGGGGCAACGCTCCGTCAGGTAAAGGAACAGGAGAGAGCGAGATGGGATCCAACGGGAAGAAGTCACAAGTCATCGTCTGCACGATCGCGGCGCTGACTCTCTTCGCCGCCACGTCCGCCCAGGCGGCCGAAGAGCACCTCTACGACCCGGTCCTCTCGCTGACCGGCAGCACTGCCGTCTCCGCCGAAGACTCGGTCCCCGATCCGGGCCCGAACCACCCGGCGAAAGGCTTCGAGGCGCCGTGCGGGGCCGCCACCGACCGTCACGGCTACGTCTACGTCGCGACTCCCGCCACCAACAACGACGGCGAAGGCCCCGACGGGCGGATCGACGTCTTCGACTCGGAAGGCAGGTTCGTGGTCGAGATCCCGGACGGGTTCCAGCCCTGCAGGCTCGCCGTCGACTCGGAGGGAAACCTCTACGTGACGGAGATAGACAGCCATGGGGGGGGCTTTTCCGGTCCTTTCCATGTCGCTATCTATGAGCCCGATTCCTTTCCACCCACCGAGACGACCAGCTACTCGTTGGCGAACTCGATCGCATTCAGTGGGGTCGGCAACTGCACGAGGGCGGCTTCAGTCTCAATCGACCCCTCCGATGACCATCTCTACATCGGGCATAGTTGTCAGATCGAAGAGTACGGCTCTGCCGCGGAAGGCTCCACGTTGATCGATGAAGACGTTGCCTTGCCCGCTCCAGGACGTTCGTTCACCCACGCCGCTGTCTATGGTGCGAATCAGGATATCTACGTCACCACTGTTCCGCACCAGGGCACCCCTCTCAACAAGGTCTTCGTCCTCGACGGTACGGACGGCCATGTGAAGTGCGAGATCGACGGTGTCCCGGCGAGCGAAGGCGAAGGGTTCGAACCGTTCGACTTCGGCCTCGGTGCGACCCCCGCGGTCGATCAGTCAAACGGCGACCTCTACGTGTACAACATGCACAAGGGCGCCATAGATCAGTTTGCGGTCGAAGGCGAAGAATGCGGGTACGTCGGTCGGTTGCCGGAGGATCCGCCGGCCCTGAAATCGCTTGTGCCCATGGGTGAGATCGTGGTCGATGCCCCGCTGGTCGAAGGCGAAGCGGGCTACGACAGTCCCAACGAAGGCTACGTCTACGTCACCTCTGGCACCAAAGCCTCCAACTCCCACCTGTTCGCTTTCGAGCCGAAGCTGATCGGCCCGCCCCAGATTCGCAACCAGGCCACGGGTGGGGTCACCGAGACCGAAGCGGTGCTGAAGGCGGAGGTCAACCCGAAAGGGCTCGAGACCTCCTATCGCTTCGAATATACGAGCGAGGCCGACTTCGAAGAAACCGGCTATGTCAACGCGACCAGCGTCCCGGTGCCGGATGCCGCTCTGAGCCCAGGTGGCGCGTTCGTCTCGGTCTCCGAGCCGATCTCGGATCTCGATCCCGACACCGCCTACCGCTTCCGCCTCCTCGCCTCCAACTGCGAAGACGAAGAAGCCGAACCCGTGTGCCTCACCGTGGGCGAGGGCAATCCCGGAGGGGAAGGCGAAGACGCGCGCTTTTCCACCTTCCCCCTCACCCCGACGGACCTACCGGACGAGCGCGCCTATGAGCTCGTCACCCCAGCCGATACCAACAGCCACATCCCGACGATGGGTACGCTCGGCGCCGGCTTCGGCGGCGGCGGCTTCAGCACCGTAATGGCCTCCCCCGATGGCGAGAGTCTCGTCTTCGGCACTGTCAGCGGCTCGCTGCCTGGCATCGGCGGCGGCGGCTACCAGGACACCTTCGAGTCGCAGCGCAACCCGCTCGGTGGCTGGCAGAGCCACTTCACCGGCCTCTCGGGTGTGCAGGCGGCGAAGCCAGTTCCTGGCGGCATTTCTCCCGATCACCTCTACGCGTTCTGGACCGCCGAGGGCGCCAACGGCAGCCTCGCCAACCCCAACACCGGCGCTACGGGCGGCCGTACTACGTACCTGCGTGTGCCCGCGGGCACCGAACCCAGCCCGAACTGTGCCCCGGCAGCGGAGCCTGAAGGCCGCTTCGAATTGATCGGCTGCGGCAGCCTCGGCTTCGAACCACGGGCTATCGGCAGGTGGATCGGCCCCGGCGGCGATCACGTCATATTCGAGAACAAGCCAAACAACAGCGCCATTGCACAGCAGCTCGAGCCCTGCGGGTCGCCGACCGGCAAACCCACGATCTACGACCGCACTCCGGGCGGGGAGACCCGCTGCGTCTCGCTTCTGCCGGGCGACGTCACCCCGCCGGGCGGCGTCTTCTACCGGGGTGTGTCGGCCGACGGCAGCACCGTCGCCTTTGAAGCCGACACCCTCTACGTGCGTCGCGACAACGCCACCACCGTCGATGGGGTCCCCCAGGCGCTGATCGATGAGCCGCTGCAGTGTGACGCGGGCTCGAAACTGGCGGGCGCTACGCCGAGCTACCAGTGGCTTCGCAACGCCACCCCGATCGGCGGCGCCACCTCTTCCTCCTATACCCCGGTGGCCGAAGACACCGCGACCCTGCTGCAGTGCCGGGCGAGCGCCGCAAACGCAGAAGGCGCCAGCACCGACGTGAGCTCACCTCTGCTCGTCGAGCAGCCGATCTCGGGCATGGCGCCGCCGCGCCTCTCGGGCTCCCTGCCGGAGCTGCCGGCAAACCCGACCCCGGGAACCGATCTCGCGTGCGAGACCGGCACCTGGAGCGCCAACCCCTCCTTCTCCTTCCAGTGGTATCGCAACGCCACCCCGATCGCCGGTGCCGAAGCGAGCGAATACGAAGTCCAAGCGGCAGACGAACACACCCTGCTGCAGTGCTCGATCGCCGCCACCAGCGGCGGCGCCACCGCTATCGCCTTCTCCGGCGCCCGCGAAGTCGACGTGCCCAAACCGCCGAGCCTGAGCGGCGGCCCCCCGACGATCGCCAACGTCTCCAACCCAGGCGAAGCGCCGCTCGAAGGCGATCAGCTCAGCTGCTCGGAAGGAACCTGGGAAAACAGCCCCACGATCTCCTTCCAGTGGCTGCGCAACGCCACCCCGATCGGCGGCGCCACCAGCAGCGAATACACCGTGGCGGCAGCCGACGCGAGCGCCTCGCTGCAGTGCCGGGTGAGCGCGACCAACGCCGATGGGACCGAGCAGCGCATGAGCGCCCCTGCGCTCGTCGGGCCGCCCCCCGGGACTGCCCCGCCCCAGCTCCAGGACGCAGCTGGGCTGAGCGGGGTCACGGCCGTCGGCAACACCCTCACCTGCTCGGAAGGAAGCTGGCAAAACAGCCCCACCTTCGCCTTCCAGTGGCTGCGCAACGGCACCCCGATCGGCGGTGAGACCGCATCGACCCACGCCCTAACCGCCGCAGATCGCGAAACCGTGGTCCAGTGCATGGTCACCGCGACCAACGCCGGCGGCAGCGTCATCGCACTCAGCGCCGCTCGCTACGTCAACCAGAAGCCCATAGTCACCGCCTCCGCCCCGGGCCTGCCCAGCACTTTCGGCGGGCTCTCCCGAGACGGCTCGCGCCTCTTCTACCTCCTGGGCGGAGACATCTTCGCCCTCGACATCGAGGCTGAGGAACCGATCCAGATCGGCTCGGGCGGGGACTCGACCCTGGTCAACGTCTCTGCCGACGGTTCCCACGTCTACTTCGTCTCGCCGGTCGTGCTGACCGAAGAAGAAGAAAACGGACACGGCGCCAAAGCGCAGGCGGGGGAGGAGAACCTCTATGCCTGGGACGGTGCGGCGGTCAGATACATCGCCACTGTCAGCGCACTTGATCTCGGGGGCGCTGCGCAGGGACTCGGGAAGTGGGTGAGCGATGTCCTCAGTCCAGACCCCGGTGGTCTCATCGGCCTCGCCAACGATGCCTCCCGCACCACCCCAGACGGCACTGTGCTCGTCTTCCAGTCGAGCGAGGACCTGACCGGCTACGAGGGCGACGGCCACATCCAGATCTTCCGCTACGACGCCACGGCCGAACTGGGCGAGGGCCTCAGCTGCCTCTCCTGCAACCCGACCGGCGCTCCGGCTGTCTCCGATGCCAGGCTCGAGAGCGAGGCCAGCACCCAGTCTCAGACCAACCCCATCCCGCCCGTCAACGCGATCGCCCAGATCGCCAACGTCACCGAAGACGGGAAACGGGTCTTCTTCCAGAGCGCCGATCGCCTCGTCACCCATGACATAGACGGGCTGCAGGACGTCTATGGGTGGCGGGCGCAGGGGGAGACCGGTTGCAAACGTGTCGCCGGCTGCCTGGCGCTGATCTCGGGCGGTAGGAGCAGCGAAGACGACTACCTCTACGCGATGACTCCCGACGGCTCAGACGTCTTCTTCTTGAGTGGCGACAGCCTGGTGGCCCAGGACCCCGACAAGACGCCCTCGGTCTATGACGCCAGGGTCGGCGGCGGCTTCCCGCCGCCGCAGGCGCCCCCCGGAGATTGCCTCGGCGAAGCCTGCCAGCCGGCGGTCCAGGCACCCGACGACGCCACCCCGGCCACCTCCAGCCACGTCGGCCCGGGCAACCCCAAGCAGGCAACCAAATCGCGCTGCCCGAAAGGCAAGCGCAAGGTCAGGCGCGCCGGCAAGACCCGCTGCGTCAAGCGCCAGACGAAGAAAGCCCAGCGCAAACGCCACAACGACAGGAGGGTCGCACGATGAAGCGCCTCACCGCGGCCCTCGCCGCCACCCTCGCGAGCGTCGCGCTCGCAGCCACGACCGCCCAGGCCGACCCGAGCGAATACGGGATCGAGTCTGCGGGAGCGAATGTCTCGACCCTGCAGGCTGGCGACCATCCCGACTTCACCGTCTCGCTGCGGCTGAAGACCGACTCAGAGGGGGAGCTGCACTCGGCCAGCCAGGACCTCTTCTTCGAACTGCCTCCGGGGCTGCTCGGCAACCCGACGGCGATACCCACCTGCACCGCCGCCCAGCTTGCCACGGTCGACATCAACGACAAATCCAACAACACCGGCTGTCCGCAGGCCTCTCAGGTGGGCGTGACCGAGATCGAGGTCTTCGGGGAAAACAACCTCTTCACCATCCTCGAGCCCGTCTACAACATGGTGCCGCGCTTCGGCGAGCCGGCCCGCTTCGGCTTCATCGCCGATTTCTTCCCGGTCATGATCGATCTCGAACTGCTCCCCGAGAGGGATTACGCGGTCACCGCCCGAGTCGCGGGGATCAGCTCCTTCGTTCCGCTGCTCTCCTCGGTCACGACCTTCTGGGGCGTGCCGGCAGACGAAAGCCACGACTCTCTGCGGATCACCGCCTATGAGGCCGTCCACAACAACGGGGCCCCCGATACTCCCACCGGCAAACGCTCCGCCGGCCTGGTCCCCGTCCCCTACATGGTCAACCCGACCCAGTGTGGGGTCCCGCAGGAGATGGGCTTCAAGGCGATCCCCTACATGCTGCCCTCGCTGAAATCCGAAGCGGTTTCGCCGATGGCCCCCAACATCGGCTGCGGCCTGGTCGAGTTCAAGCCCGAGATGGCGATCACGCCGACGAGCTCTGAGGCAGAGACCGGAACCGGACTCGACGTCCACCTCGAGTTCCCCACCGATGGCTTCGAGCAGCCCAACCTCCTGGCGGGCTCGGCGATGAAGAAGGCCGAAGTGACGCTTCCCGAGGGAATAACGGCCAACCCGTCCCAGGCCGTCGGCCTGGGAGTCTGCTCTGAGGCCGATTTCGCCAAGGAGACCTCCGACTCGCTGCCCAACGAGGGCTGCCCGCAGACCGCGAAGATCGGCAGCGTCACGGGAACGAGCCCGCTGACCGAAGAGACGGCGGAAGGATCTTTGTTCCTGGCCAAGCCCTACGAGAACCGCTTCGGCTCTCTGCTGGCCCTCTATATGACGCTGAAGATCCCCGAGCAGGGAATCGTCGTAAACGTCGCCGGCAAGGTCGAGCCCGACCCGGAGACGGGTCAGCTGATCACCACCTTCGACAACTTGCCTCAACTGCCGGTGGAGAGCTTCGACCTGCACTTCCGCGAGGGAGCCAGAGCTCCCCTCGTCACCCCACCCAGATGCGGCACCTACACCGCCACGGCCCGCTTTACCCCCTACGCGAACCCGAACGAAGTGATCGTCAAGCACCCGACCTTCAAAGTCACCAGGGGAGTAGGAGGAGCCCCCTGCCCGACGAGCGATCCCTTCGGCCCGACCTTCAGCGCCGGATCCAACAACGACAACGCCGGCTCCCACACCCCCTTCTACATGCGCCTGACCAGGAACGACGGAGACCAGGACCTGACCAAGTTCAGCGCCACTTTGCCTCCGGGAATGGTCGCCAAGCTCGCCGGGGTCACCAGATGCCCAGACGCAGCGATCGAGGCAGCCAAATCGAAGAGCGGCAAAGCCGAGCAGGCATCTCCAAGCTGCCCCGCAAGCTCTGAGATCGGCCACGTCCTCGGAGGAGCAGGAGTCGGCCAGGTCCTCACCTACGCCGAGGGCAAGATCTACCTAGCCGGCCCCTACAAGGGCGCTCCCTTGAGCGTCGCTGCGATCGTCCCAGCGGTAGCCGGTCCTTTCGACGTCGGCACCGTCGTCACCCGCCAGGCACTGCAGCTGCACCCGCGGACCGGGGTCGTAACCGCAGACGGAGAGCACTCAGACCCCTTGCCCCACATCCTCGCCGGCATCCCCTTGAAGGTCAGGGACATCAGGGTCTACGTAGATCGGCCGGACTTCACCTTGAACCCGACCTCTTGCGATCCATTCCAGACCACCGCGGAGATCTGGGGAGGAGGGATAGACGTCTTCTCATCCCTAGACGACTCCCCGCACTCCCGAGCAGATCGCTTCCAGGCTTCCAACTGCGCCCTGCTCGGCTTCAAGCCGAAGCTCGCGATGAAGCTGAAGGGCGGCACCAAGCGAGGCGCTCACCCGGCCCTATCGGGGACCTTCAGGCCAAGAGCCGGAGACGCAAACCTAAAGGGACTGGTCTTGAGGCTGCCGAGATCGGCATTCCTCGACCAGGGACACATCAGGACGATCTGCACCCGAGTGCAGTTCGCCGCCAAGAGCTGTCCCCCCGGAGCGATCTACGGCAAGGCGACCGCTTGGAGCCCGCTATTGGATGAGCCTTTGAGCGGACCCGTCTACCTGCGCTCCTCGAGCCACAACCTGCCCGACTTCGTCGCCGACCTGCACGGCATCGTCGATGTCGAAGCGGTCGCCAGGATCGACTCAAAGGCAGGCGGCATCAGGGCCACCTTCACCGACGTGCCAGACGCACCCCTCTCCAAAGTGGTGGTGCAGATGCAGGGCGCCAAGAAGGGGCTGATCGTCAACTCGACCGATCTGTGCAAGGGCAAGCACCGCGCCAATGCCGCCTTCAGCGCTCACAACGGCAAGCGGCTCAACGCCAAGCCGCTGGTGCAGGCCAGCTGCGGGGGTGGGCGGTAGGGGGAGGTCGAGGCGGGCTTTAGCCGATAAACGTCTCGTTCCCTAAAATGCCCTTCGTGAGGAGCGTTTCCAGGGCACTTGTCGTGGCGGTCGTCGCGCTGCTGCTCGCCCTGGGCCTGGCTGCCTGTGGAGGTGACGACAGCTCCGATTCGGCATCGACCGAAGCCGCCGCCGAGGCGCAGCCTCGGAGCGAGTCGAGCGGCGACGGCTCGAAGCAGGGCGAAGCGGGAAGCGGTGGCGACGACGGAAAGTCCGACTCCGGCGATGAGGAAGGCTCGGGCAGCTTCACTCCCAAGCAGCACGACGACTCGGGCGGCGGCTCGGAGCAGTTCCGGGTCAAGGGGGGCGACAACAGCGTCCAAGACTTCGGCGACGAAGCGGATACCTCCGAACGTGAGGCGGCTGCCACCGTGCTGCACAGCTATCTCGACGCGCGAGCGGCCGGCGACTGGGATGCCGCCTGCAGCTACATCTCAGCGAGCTTCAGGGAGTCGCTGGAGACGCTCGGCGAGCAGGCGAAACAGCTCGCGGACAGGAGCTGCGGCGGAATTCTCGAGATATTGACGAACCCGGCCGCGGGACCGTCGATGAAGGCCGAGGCGGCGCAGGCCGACGTCGCCTCGCTGCGGATCGAAGGCGAGCGCGCCTTCGCCATCTACACCGGCGTCGGCGACACCGTCCTCGCGATGCCGATGGCGAACGAAGACGGGGCCTGGAAGGTCTCCAGCGCCGTCGGCACGCCGATCGCGTAGGTCGCCTCGCCAGTCGCCGCCCTCGCAGCAGCGCAGGGCTCGGGCGCGAAGCCGACGCCCGGACTTGAACCGGGGACCCCTTCATTACGAATGAAGTGCTCTACCAACTGAGCTACGCCGGCGCTCTGGCTCATTCTAGGTGTCCCGGTTCCGTCGCGCCCGGTCTCGATGAGCGGTTCCGCCGGCGAAGTGGCTGAGGCCGCGCTCAGTCTCGTTTCGCAACGAAGGCGACCGAGCTGCCGGGGCGCGAGCAGCTGACCGCGATGCCGTCGTCCACGGCGGCGCCGAGGCAGCGATAGCCGTCGAGGGCGCACGAGTAGCGCGAGGCGTCGGCAGGGCCCGAGCAGGCGGCCTTCTCGACCCAGGCGACGGCAACCGCGCGGCCGGCGTCGCAGTCAGCGCCGGTGACGCGCAGCTGCTCGGTGCCGGTATCGCTCTGGCAACTTTGCGCTGCGGCCCCCGGCGGTGCCGCCGGGGTCGTAGCCGTGGCCCCCGGCTCCTGCCCGGTCGATCCCCGGTCGCCGTAGCCCGAGCCTCCCGAGGAGCCGCAGCCGGCCGCCACGGGCAGCGCCAGCGCAGCGATCGCGAGGGTCAGCGGCAAGCGGCGGGGGAGGGTCATCCACCCGTAACTTAGCTGCGGGCCAGCGCTACTTGCGACCGGACTTCGTCTCTCCCTCGCCTCGCGGCACCGCGGTTGGCAGATGGCCGCAGACGGGGCAGTCCGGCTCGGGCACCACCGGCTCGCGTTCGACGTCCATCGTGCGCAGGTCGTAGATATGGCCGACGCCTTGAGTCGAAGGCTGGGCCAGCCCGGTCAGGTGATGCATGATGTCGAGCCCGACCTGCCCCCCGATCAATCCGCAGGCCGGCCCCAGCGTCGCTGCCGGAGACGGTTTGGCCCGTCGCTGCTCGATCGCGATGTCGAACATCGGGTAGCTGCGGCGGTAGGCGGCCACCTGGCAGGCGAAGCAGCCGGTGACGCCGGGCACGTAGAGCGGCCCGACCCGCGCGATCGGGGGAAAGTGGCTCATCGTGATGTAGGGGATCTCCGCGGCGAAGCAGGCACTGTTGACCCACTGCTCGATTTCGTGGGCCGGCCAGTCCGCCGCGTCGATCACCAGGTCGTAGCCGCCGATCGTGGCCGCGACCGACTCCGTGCTGTCCACGCGCTCGGGAATCGTCTCCAGGCGCATGCGCGAGTTGAAGGCGCCGAGCCGTTCCGCCGCCACCTCGACCTTGAGCCTGCCGACGTCGGCCTCGGTGTAGAGAACCTGGCGGTTGAGGTTGCTCTCCTCGACCCGGTCGCCGTCGACCAGCAGCATCTCGCCGATCCCACAGCAGGCCAGCGAGAGGGCGGACCAGCCGCCGAGGCCGCCCACCCCGAGGACGACGATGCGCGCGCTCTCCAGCCGCGCCTGGCACTGCGACGGAGTCGGCCCGGTGGTTATGTCGGCGAAGTAGCGGATCTGGCGGTCGAACCTCTCGGTGGTCGCCTCCGGGATCAGGTCGTCGTCAGCCGCGTCCTCGACCAGCCCCAGCTCCTCGAGCTGCGCGAGGAGGTCGCTCACGGCGTCTTCGCCGAAGCGCTCCTCCAGCTCCCGGCGTTCGAGGCTGCCGTCGAGCGCCTCGAGCAGCTGGCGACCCTCCGGGTCGGGATTCTCGATTTGGACATCCGCTCCGGCACTGGGCCGCAGCAGGTAGAGATCCCCGTTCGGGGTTTCGATCTGCTCCGTGGTGCGCTTGATCCTCGGTCTGGTCATAGGTTGGGCCTCCGGTTGAAGTCCCTGTAGGACCAATTGATTGCTTTAATGAGTTTCAGTAAAGCACTCTATCCTTGACACGCGCTGTTCGTCAGCGCCCGGCTTGAGTCGCATCTTGGGCACCGAATGAGTCCGTCATCGGTACTAGAGTGATTGAGCGTCGCCGGATCGCACCACAACCGAAACGGAGGGTCGCAGTGGCCAGCTTGCAAGGGAAGAAACTCAAACAGGTCATCGACCCGACACTCGCCAAAGCGTTCACGCATCCGCTGCGTGGTCACGTGTGGGTGACACTTTTCGAAAGGGGCGTAGTGAGCCCGGCGGAAATCGCCGACGAACTCGAACTCGACGTGTCCGATGTCAGCTATCACTTCCGGGAACTCAAGAGGCGGAAGCTGATCAGACTGGTGCGCACCGTACAGCGGCGCGGCTTCGACGAGCATTTCTACGAGCCTATCGCCCCGGCCTTCAACTTCGACGATGCCGACTGGATGAAGATCCCACCAGGGATTCGTTCCAGCTTGAGCGGCGAAATGGTGCGACAGATCATCGATCAGCTCGTCGACGCGGTCCAAGCCGGCTCCTTCGATGCTCGCAGCCGACATCTGAGTCAAACCTGGTTGACGGTCGACGAGCAAGGATGGAAAGAACTGATGCGGGCCGGACAGGCAGCCCTCAACCGGGTTCTGGCGATTCAAGAGCGCTGCGACGAGCGTCGCAAGGCATCGTCTGAGGAGGGGGTTCAGGTCGCGGTCGTCCTGGCGTCCTTCGAGACCGCCGCAAGCCTCGCGCAGCGCAACGCGCCCGGAGACGGCGAGTCGTAGCGACGCTCAACCGCTCAGCTTGCGGGCACGGGCAAAGACGCGATCCAGCATCGGCTCGGTGAGCCGGCCGGTGAAGGTGTTCTGCTGGCTCGGGTGGTAGCAGCCGAGCAGTGTCCAGCTCTCCACCATTGCCTCGGCGCCGTGGCCGAATCGCGGTCTCGGCCGCGGCACTTCGCAGCCGAGCGCGCGCAGCGCGCGCAGGGCGCCGTCCCAGGCGAAGCCGCCCAGGGCGACGATCGTCCTGCAGCGTTCGAGCAGCTCGAGCTCTCGGGTTAGGTACGGGAGGCAGCTGTCGCGCTCGACTGGGGAAGGCCGGTTGGCGGGGGGTGCGCAACGTACGACCGCAGTCACATAGGCGCCGCGCAGGCGCAGACCGTCATCGCGCCGAATCGACTCGGGTTGGTTCGCGTAACCGGCGCGGTGCAGGGCGGCATAGAGCCAGTCGCCGGAGCGGTCGCCGGTGAACATCCGCCCGGTCCGGTTGGCCCCGTGCGCCGCGGGGGCCAGGCCGACGATCGCCAGCGCCGCGCTCTTGTCGCCGAAGCCGGCCACGGGTCGCGCCCAGTAGTCGTCGCTTTTGAAGCGGCGGGGCGGCTCGGCAGCGCTCGCCTCGCGCCAGGCGACAAGGCGCGGGCAGCGGTGGCAGGCTTGGACCTCGGCCGCCAGCCGGTCGAGCGCAGCTCCTTCCGCCGGGTTCCGGCTCTGCTGCGGGGTGGGAGGCATTGCGGCACACTGAATCACGCGGAGCCCCATCGCGTAATGGATGCAGGGCTCCGCGCACGAGCCTGGGGGCTCTGCCTGAGCCCTAGCCGAACTTGTGGACCGAAAGCATTGGGACGACGGCCTCTGACGCGGCGATCTTCATCTCTCTTCACCCCCTCCCCGGAGCCTCATTCCTCTGGATCCCTGCGCGGCAAGCGCATGTCCCTGACCTGGGCATTGCTGGAGAAAGTTCCACTATTTCGCCAAGACGAAGCGAAAAGTCTGCATTTGGCCTAGAAAATGGCCTTTGCGGTCAATACGATGGAGTGGTTAAGCCACACGCAACGATCGGAGGAGTCGCTTTGCCGGCAAAGACCAAAACCACCAAAGGCAGTAAAAAAAGAAAGGGGAGAGCGAAAAGCAGGAGAGGCGTGAACCAGGCCCTGGTCAAATCGCTTGCCCACGAACTTCGGGCCGAGATCCTGGCGATACTCAACGAACGGATGGCCAGTCCGAACGAACTGGCCAAGGAGCTGGACGAAGGCCTGAGCCAGGTCAGCTACCACGTCAAAGTCCTCAAGGACTACGAGGTCATCAGACTGGTCAAAACCGAGCCGCGGCGCGGCGCGGTCGAGCACTACTACCGTGCGACCTCGCGTGCCTATCTGACGGACCGGGACTGGCATGAGCTGCCGGAGTCCGTCCGCGAAGGCATGAGCGCCGATCTGTTCCAGGCCGTCGTCGACGACGCTGTCGCCGCGATGGAGGAGGGTACGTTCGACGACCGCGAGGACCGTCACCTCAGCTGGACGCCCCTGATGCTCGACGAGAAGGCGTGGGCTTCCCTGCAGACGCTCCTCGACAGCACTCTCAAGCAGGCGCTGAAGCTGAACGCGGAAGCCGCCAAACGCCTGGCCAAATCGGACGAGCGGGCGATCTCCGCCTCGGTCTCGATGCTCGGTTACGAGGTGCCCGACAGCGCGGCGAAGAAGCTGCCGAAGCGCAAAGCGAAAGCATCGGGCAAGGCGAAAGCGAAAGCTAAAAGCAAAGCCAAAGCCAAAGGTAGGGCGAAGGCAAAGCGGTAGTAGCTCGGCGAGTCTGACTCTCCCAGCGACCAAGAGTCCATAGGCTTGGCGGCCTGTGGGCCCCGATTCGTCAGCAGGCGGCTTGCGCCGGCGGCGCGGCTTCGGCCGCGCCGCCGGCATCTCGATGCTCGCTCTCGCGGCGTGCGTTCTCCTGGCGAGCGGCTGCGGGGACAGCGGCCGCGGCGCCGAGACCGATCCCGAAAAGGGCTCCGACGCGGCGATCCTCAACGAAGCCCTCGTGCATGAGCTGACGATCCTCGACGCGTACACGCATGGGCAGGCACTGCTGCGTGGCCCGCAGCAGGCACTCGGGCGGCAGTTGCGCGCCGCCGAGCAGGAGTACGTCGATGCCCTGACCAAGGCGATCCGGGGCCTGGGGGGCGACACCGAAGCCGAGCCCGAAGAGCTCGACCTCGCCCGCGTGACGAGCGGGACCGCCCTCCTCGCTTTCGCCTACGACCTGGAGAGCGCCGCGCTCGCCTTCTACCTGGACGCTTCCCCGCGTCTCTACACGTCCGCGCCGCGCACGTTGGACGCTGCGCTCGCAGCTGGCCACGCGCAGCACCTGGTCGTGCTGCGGCAAGGGCTCGGCGCGACCCCTGCCGGCTCGGTGCCCGAGCCGTTCGACAGCGGCGAAGTGCCGCCGCCAGCAGGTGGCGGCGATCCGGACGGTGGGGGATGATCCCCCGGTGACCGCCCCCCTCTACGCGATCGGGCGCTTCTGCTCGCGGCACCACTGGCCGACGCTGGCCGTCTGGCTGGTCTTGGCCGTCGTCCTGGTGATCGCCGGCCAGGCCGGCGACAGCAAGACCAACGACAACCTCACCCTGCCCGGAACCGGCTCGACCGCGGCCACCGAACTGCTCGAAGAGGACCTTCCCGAGCAAGCCTACGGCAGCAACCCGCTGGTCTTCCAGGCAAAGGCTGGCGCCTCTCTCACCGCGCCCAAGTACGCCAAGGCGATCGACCAGACGGTGAAGCGGCTGAACGCGATGCACGACGTCAACTCGGCGATCAACCCGCTCACCCCCGCGGGTGCCGCTTTTCTCAGCAAGGACCGCTCAGTCGCCTACGTCCCGGTCGTGCTCGGCATCGGCCCGGGCGAACTCACCGAGAACCAGGCGCAGGCAGTGCTCAACGCCGGCGAGCCGGCCGAAGCGGCCGGCCTGAAGGTCTCCGTCGGCAGCTACGTCGGCCAGGCCCTGTCCAAGCCCGACACCGGCGCCAGCGATGCGATCGGGATCGCTGCGGCGATCGTCATCCTGCTCTTCGCCTTCGGCACCGCGACGGCGATGGTGCTGCCGATCTTCTCGGCGATCATCGGCCTGGCCTGCGCCCTCTCGATCATCCGCATGTTGGAGCCCGTGGTCCAGGTGCCCAGCGTCGCCTCCACCCTGGCGACGATGATCGGCCTCGGGGTCGGCATCGACTACGCGCTGTTCATCGTCACCCGCCACAAACTGCAGCTCGGCGACGGGATGGAGTTGCGCGAGTCGATCGCCCGCGCCACCGCCACCGCGGGCGGCGCCGTCGTCTTCGCCGGCTTCACCGTGGTGATCGCGCTCTGCTCGCTCGCCTTCGCCGGCATCCCGCTGGTCAGCACGCTCGGCTTTACCGCCGCGATCGCGGTGGTGATCGCCGTCGCCGCGGCGACCACGCTGCTGCCGGCGATGCTCGGGGCACTCGGGCCGCGGATCGACTCGCTGCGGGTGCAGCTCGGCAAGACCCATCCCGACGATGCCGAGCCGCATGGTTGGACGCGCTGGGCCCGCGGCGTCGCCGCCCGTCCCTGGCGCTCCGTCCTCGCTGCCCTCGCCGTGCTGGTCGTCCTCGCCCTGCCGATCTTCCAGCTCGAGCTCGGCCAGAACGACGTCAGCGCCCTGCCCAAGTCGACCACCGCGCGCCAGGCCTACGACGGCCTCACGCAGGGGTTCGGGCCGGGGGTCAACGGGCCGTTGCTGATTGCCTCCGAATTCGGCAGCGAGGGCGAAGCGAAACGGGTGTTGCCGAAGCTGACGAAGGAGGTCGGCGGGGGTACCGGCGTCGCCCAGGTCTCCGAACCGACCCTCGACGAAGCCGGCACGGCGGCGGTCTTCACCGTCATCTCCAAATCCGCGCCCTGGGCGGACGAGACGGTCGACGTGGTGGAAGACCTGCGGAGCACGACGATCCCACGTGCCCTGCAGGGGACCCAGGCCGCCGCCTACGTCGGCGGCCAGACCGCCGGCTACATCGACCTCGCCACCCAGATCGGCGACAAGCTGCCGCTGATGATCGCGATCGTCGTCGGCCTCAGCTTCATAGTGCTGCTGCTCGCCTTCCGCTCGCTGCTGGTCCCGGTCAAGGCGGCGGCGATGAACCTGCTCTCGGTCGCGGCCGCCTACGGCGTCGTCACCGCTGTCTTCCAGCTCGGCTGGGGGTCGTCGCTGATCGGCCTCGACCACTCGATCCCGATCGTCAGCTTCGTGCCGCTGCTGATGTTCGCGATCCTCTTCGGCCTCTCGATGGACTACGAGGTCTTCCTGCTGACGCAGATGCGCGAGCACTACAAAGCTCACGGCGACGCGAAGCGGGCGGTGATCGAAGGATTGGCCAACACCGGCCGCGTGATCACCTCGGCTGCGGCGATCATGGTCTGCGTCTTCACCAGCTTCGTGCTCAACGGCAACCCGCTGGTGAAGGAGTTCGGGGTGGGGCTGGCGGTGGCGATCGCGATCGACGCGACCCTGGTGCGCTGCCTGCTCGTGCCGGCGGTGATGGTGCTGCTCGGCCGGCGTGCCTGGTGGCTGCCGCGCTGGCTCGACCGCCACGTGCCCCGCATCAGCATCGAGGGCGAGGAATTCTTCGCCAAGCGCGACGCCGCCCTCGCCGCCGAGAAAGCGAAGTGAGCGGTGTTCCCGCTCAACCTGCCCAATGCGCTCACCCTGCTGCGCATCCTCGCGGTGCCCGTAGTCGTCGTCGCCCTGCTCGGCGAGACGCCGAACGGGGATGAGCTGGCCGCCGCGGTCTTTGCCCTGGCGGCGCTGACCGACGGCCTCGACGGCTACTTCGCCCGCTCGCGCGACGCGGTCACCACCTTCGGCAAGCTGATGGACCCGCTGGCCGACAAGCTGCTGATCACGGCGGCGCTGATCTCGCTCGTCTCCCTGAACCGGCTGCAGGCCTGGGTCGCGATGGTGATCATCGCCCGCGAGATCGCCGTCACCGGCCTGCGCGCGATCGCCGCCGAGCGCGGCGTCGTGATCGCCGCCAGCTGGATGGGCAAGCTGAAGACCGTGCTGCAGATCGCCGCCGTGATCGCGCTGATCGCCGCCAACCCGGCGCCGGCCTGGGTCGATGTGCTCGTCTACCTCGCGGTCGCCGTCACGCTGATCAGCGGCGCCGACTACTTCCTCGGCCTGCGCCGCCGGCTCGAGGAGGAGCGGCAGGCGCGCAGCACCGCGTTAACTCGCCGGAGCCTCTAGCCACTCGCGCATGGTCATGTGGTGGCGCTGGTGCTCGCCGCTGGCGAGCTCGGTCCGCAGGTCGTCGAGCTTGCCGTAGCGCTCGGCGACCACGTTGTGCCGGTGGATCGTCTCCAGGTTCTCCTGGCGAGCCATGACGAAGGCATCGCCGGGCAGGTCCGGGTAGTCCTCGGTGACGCGGCGGACCATCTCCCGCACGCAGTCCTCGACGAAGCGCGGCTGCGAGTGCGCCTTGGCGACGACGGCCAGCTCGTCGGGCCGCTTCATCAGCTCGTAGATCTCCGAGCTCATCGACTGCTCGACGATCCGCAGCAGCTCGGGGGCGTCGATCCAAGCCGGGCCGCCCTCGGGGCAGCCTATGTGGAGGGTGCCGATGCCGCGCTGGTTGTGGGTGGCAATCGGCACCGCCTCGATCGCCGCCTCGATCTGCTCGGCGTCGAAGCCGCGCTCGGCGAGTCGTTCGCGGGCGAGGCCGCCGACCATCTCCTGCGCGCAGGGGCAGGCGGTCATCCCCTGGGCCTGCACTCCGGTCAGCGTCCGCGTGCCCCGCAGCGAGTCGACCGCGGTGCCGAAGAGGACGTAGATCTCCTGGGTGCGCAGGCCGCTGGCCGGGGTCGTGACCGTCTCCGGGTAGCGCGCGGTGACCGAGACCTCGGCCCGCAGCCCGTCTTGGCGCTCGCGCACCCGCTGGGCGATGTGGGCGGCGAGGATCTCCGCTCGGAAGGCCTCGCCGAGCACGACCTCGTCGATCGCCTCGCCGACGATTTCCTCGAAGCGCGACATGTGGACGCCCGCCTGGCGCGGATTGAGGTCGACGAAGCACTCGAAGTCGGCGTGGTAGAGGTTCTCGGTTCCATCCGCCTTGACCCGGATCGACTTCTCCACCCCGGTCACTCCCACACGCGAGAGGCTGACCTCGGTGGCCGGCGTTCCCGACTGCACATCGGGCGCGGGAGGGGATAGCGGGGTGGTGGAGCGGGTCGCCATGGCACAGGAAGCGTAGGCGATCTGCTCCCTATACTTCCCGGTGCCGGAGCGTTGGGGCCGGCCCCCGGGAGGGGAACAGGGTTGCAGCGGAGGCAGTGAGATCGAGCCGTTGGAGACGGTCCCACAGGGGCTGAATCAGGATTCGGAAGCACAGCCGGTGGGGCCACAGGAGCTCCAGGCGCTGGTCGCGCTCGGGCGCGAGCGCGGCTACCTCACCTTCGAGCAGATCGCCGCCACACTCGAGGAGGTCGAGGTCACGAAGGAGCAGGTCGCGGGGCTGCACGCGCACCTGGTCGAGCACGGCGTCGAAGTGATCGCCGAGGACGGCGTCAGCGCTTACAAGGAGCAGCGCGCCGAGTCGGCGAACGGTCAGCCGCGCAAGCAGGAGCTCGACCTGACGATCGAACCCAGCCTCGACTCGCTGCGCCTCTACCTGCGCTCGATCGGACGGGTAGACCTGCTCACCGCGAGCCAGGAGGTCGAGCTGGCGAAACGGATCGAGCGCGGCGACATGGTCGCCAAGCGGCAGATGGTCGAGGCCAACCTGCGGCTGGTGGTCTCGATCGCAAAAGGCTATCTGGGCCGTGGCCTCAGCTTCCTCGACCTGATCCAGGAGGGCTCGCTGGGCTTGATCCGGGCGGTGGAGAAGTTCGACTACCGGCGCGGCTACAAGTTCTCCACCTACGCGACTTGGTGGATCCGCCAGGCGGTGACGCGGGCGATCGCCGACAAGGCGCGGACGATCCGCATCCCGGTGCACATGGTCGAGAAGCTGAACCGCGTCGCCCACGTCGAGCGGCAGCTGGTGCAGCGGCTCGGCCGCGAGCCGGAGCCGATCGAGATCGCCGAGGAGCTGCGCTGGCCGCTGGGCGAAGTGCGGGAGATCCTTCGCGTCGCGCAGCTGCCGGTCTCGCTGGAGAAACCGGTCGGCGACGAGGACGACTCCGAGCTCGGCGATTTCGTCGCCGACGACACCGTCGCCGAGCCCTTCGAAGAGGCGAGCGAACACCTGCAGAAAGAGGGCGTGCGCAAGGCGCTCTCCGCCCTGCCCGAGCGCGAGCGCCAGGTGATCGAGCTGCGCTACGGCCTCACCGGGCTGGAGCCGCTCACGCTGGAGGAGGTCGGCAACACCTTCGGCGTCACCCGCGAGCGGATCCGCCAGATCGAGAACAACACGCTGAAAAAGCTCCAGCACTTGCCAGAGGCCCAAATGCTCCGCGAAGCCTCCTGACGCACGGAGACGTCGTTATGCGGTGTCCTCGGTCGCTCGCGTGCAGAGCACGCCACGCTCCCTGCGTCCTTGCCTAACGACGTCTCCGTGCGTCAGGCAGTAATGGGCTCGAGTACGAAGAGGGCGATGTCGCGGTCGGTTCGCGCCTCGTATTCGTCGAAGCCTGAGTACTGCTCGTTGTGCTTGCGCCAGAGGTCGGTCCGCTCCTCGCCCTCCGCGACTCGCGCCCTCACCTTGCGCCGTTCGCGCCCGACCTCGACTTCGGCATCCGGATTCGCCTGCAGGTTGAGCGACCAGGCAGGCGTGCGGCTGTGACCGGCATTGGAGCCGATCACGACCAGATTCTCTCCTTGGCCGAGGTAGACGACCGGCGCGGTGCGCTGCTGCCCGGATTTGCGGCCGGTGGTGGTCAGCAGCAGCACGGGCGCTTTGGCGATGTGGCCCCCGATCCGCCCGCCGCTCAACCGGTAGAGCGGGATGTTGAGCTTGCCCGTCCAGCGCAGTCCGGTGGCGCCCATTCTCTGTGAGGCGCGTGAGTAGAACTTGTCGCCGAGCATCTCGCCGGGCAGTATTCCATGACGTGCCGCGAGTTAGAGGTCACTATGGGTACTCAACTCGCGGCACGTCCCCTAAAGTGGAGTGATGCCCGCGCCGCACCCGTTCCGACTCGCTGTCGAGGCCAAGGACCTGGAGGCGGCGACCGCGACGCTGCGCGAGGACGTCGTCCTGCACAGCCCGATCCTCTTCCGCGGCTTCGAGGGGCGCGAGATCGTCATCGGGGTCCTGACCCACGTCGCCGCCACCCTGGAGGACTTCCGCTACACCGACGAGCTGGCCGAGGACGGGGTCGTCGTGCTGCGCTTCAAGGCCAGGGTCGGTGACCGCGAGCTGGAGGGAATCGACTTCCTCGAGCTCGACGAGGACGGACGCGTCCGTGAGCTGACCGTCTTCATGCGGCCGATGTCCGCCCTCACCGCCTTCAACGAGCAGATGGCCGCCCGCCTCGGCGTCGCGCCCTGAGGTGCCGGTGCGTAGAGGTCCATATGGACCTCTACGCACCGGCACGTCCCCGGTAAACTCGATCGCCCTCCGGGGGAGTGCCCGAGTGGTTAAAGGGGACTGGCTGTAAACCAGTTGGCTCTGCCTACACAGGTTCGAATCCTGTCTCCCCCATATGACGAGCCAAGGCGTTGCTCTCGGCGACCGTGTCTTCGCCATCGCCGGCATCGGCGGCGGCCTGGGGCCGATCGTCGCCGAGCGCCTGGCTGCCGCTGGCGCCACCGTCGCCGGGACCGACCGCGACCAGGCGCGGATCGACGAGGTCGGCGCCTCGCTGGGAGTCCCGCCGGAGCGCTGGGACGGACGCGCGGTCGATCTGCTCGACGAGGGGGCGGCGCGGGAATGGTGCGCGGCGCTGCTCGAGCGCTTCGGCCGGGTGGACGGGTTGCTTCACCTGGTCGGCGGCTGGCGTGGCGGCGAGCCGCTGCACGAGGCGCCGCTGGAGGACTGGGAGCTGCTGCACGATCTGCTGATCCGCACCGTCCAGCACACCAGCCGCGCCTTCCACGACGCAATTCTCGCCGCCGCGCAGGGGCGCTTCGTCCTCGTCTCTGCCAAGCAGGCGCAGGCGCCGTCGAACTCCAACGCCGCCTACGCCGCCGCCAAGGCCGCCGCCGAGGCTTGGACGCTCGCCTTCGCCGACGGCTTCGCCGGGACCGCCTGCACCGCGAACATCGTCGTCGTCGACGCAATCCTGACGCCGCGGATGCGCGTGGAGAACCCGGAGGGGGACTTCTCCTCCTTCACCCCGGCCGAGCACATCGCCGAGGCGATCGCCTTTCTCTGCTCCGACGCGGCGGGGGAGATGAACGGCCAGCGCCTGCCGCTTTGCGGCTAGGCGCTTACCATCCGTTGGGATGAGCAGCAAGGGCGCCAAGCCCGTCGAGGGCGAGATGACCATCCGCCAGCTGGCGGAGCGGACCGGGATGACGGTGCGCAACATCCGCGCCCACCAGACGCGTGGCCTCCTGCCGCCGCCGGTCGTCCGCGGCCGCACCGGCTACTACAACGACGAGCACGTGGCACGGATCGAGCTGACGCGCGAGATGCAGGCCGACGGGCTCAACCTGGAGGCGATCCGGCGCGTCCTCGACAGCGGCGACGGCTCGGCCTCGGCGATCTTCGACTTCACCCGCGCCCTGCGCGCGCCCTTCGAAGACGAGGCGCCGGAGATCTTCGACGCCGAGGAGCTGAGCGAGATCTGGGGCGAGGCGGCCGATCCCGGGCTGCTCCGCCGGGCCGAAAAGCTCGGCATCTTCCGCACCCTGCCCGACGGGCGGATCGAGGTGATCAGCCCGCGCCTGCTGCGCGCCGCCGCGGAGCTGACCGAGCTGGGAATTGGGCCCGAAGGCGCTCTCTTGACTGCCGAGAAGCTGCGCCGTCACGCCGACGGCGCCGCCCGCGCCTTCGTCGACCTCTTCGTCAAGGAGGTCTGGCAGCCCTTCGACCGGGCCGGACGGCCCGAGCGCGACTGGCCGCGGATGAGCGAGGCGCTGGAACGGATGCGGCCGCTCGCCGCGGGAGCGCTGCTGGCGACCTTCCAGATCGCGATGGGAGAGGCGGTCGAGAAGGAGAGCGAGCGGACGCTGCGGCTCGCCGCCCGTCCGGGGAAGCGCTCCGGCAAGCGACGTAAGCGCTAGACGGCTCTCAGGCGAGAGCGGGGTCGTCCAGCTCTTCGCCCGCGACCTCCTGGCCGGCGTAGGCGAGAACGGCGAAATACATCAGCGAGGGGAGGAGTGCATCGAGCTCCTCGACTTCGCCTTTCTGCAGGCGCGCGTAGAGCACCGATTCGATCCCTCCAACGACGCCGGCGGCGGCGATCGCCGACGGAGCCTCGTCCAAGTCCTCCCTGGCCAGAGCGTCGATGCAGGTGGCGAAGCTGTCGAGCAACTCGTCGCGGCGCAGCAGCCCGGCCGCGCTGGATGCGCGCGCCTCGACGATCACCGTGCGGGCTTCTTCCGGCTCCTCCGCGATGAACTGCAGCAGCGCCGCGATGCCACTGCGCAGCTGCTCGCGCCAGCCCGGGCCGGCGTCGGCGACGGTGGCTTCGATATGCCGCTGCATCCGCGTCGCCGAGGCGTCGAAGGCGGCGAGGAAGCAGTCCTCCTTGTCGTCGAACTGCTCGTAGAACGTGGGCCGCGAGATGCCCGCCCGGGCGAGCACGTTCTGGACCGTGAGCGTGTTGTAGCCGATTTCGGTGACCGTCTTGATCATCGCGGCGAGCAGGCGCTCCCGCTGGATCGCCCTGACCAGATCTGCCGGCAGCGTCCTCACTCCTGCCGGGAAACGGCCCTCCGACCGGACCAGCAGCGCGACGGCCTCGCTGAGTTCGGAGTCGGACCAGCGATCCCCGACCGCGTCGGCCAGCTTCTCCCTACTGAGCATTACCCTCTCCGGTGACATAAGAGAACCTACGCGTTTCTTTTAGAAATTGTGCAGGCCCTCGAAGGGTACCAGAAAAGTCGCTGTCATGCATTGGAATTTCGCCGTACCCGGGTATCCTTGCTTCATGCCGCCACGGGGAAAAGGGGGGACGCAGGAGAGAGAGACGCCGAAACGGCCTGTCGTTTCGGCTCGCCCAGCCCTCCCACGCGAGTTCATCGCCTTGCACAAGCAGCGCCGGATCATGGACGCGCTGGCGGAGCTCACCGCCGAGCAGGGCTACGAAGCGACAAAGATCTCCGACATCGTCAAGAGGGCGGGGGTCGCTCGCAAAACCCTCTACGACAACTTCGAGGGCAAGGAGGAGGTCTTCCTCGCCGCCTTTGACGCCGCCCGGGACGAGGTCCTGCGCCGGGTGGAGGAAGCCGGCATCGATGCGGATCTCGAGTGGCAGGACCGGATCGAGGGCGGCCTCGCAGCCTTCCTCGGTTACGTCGCGGAGCAGCCGACCCTGGCCCGGATGTGCATGATCGAGGCGCTCTCGGCCACACCGGCGACGACCAAGCGCTACGAGGAGGCGATGGAGAGCTTCGTCGTGCTCGCGCGCCAGGCTCTGCCGAAGGACGAGCGGCTGCCCGACACGATCGCCGAGACGCTGGTCGGCGGCATCGCCTGGATCGTCTATCAGCAGATCCGCCGCGGCGCGGCGGAGCAGGCCGAAGACCTGCTTCCCGAACTCGCCGAGTTCATGATGGCGCCCTACCAGGGCGCCGGTATGGTCGACTGAGCAGCGGGTCAGCAGACGAGAACTGCTTAGCACTGGCAGACTTTAGTACTGCATGAAACCGCTTCCACGTGGTCGTCATGGTCTGCCGCGCGAGTTCATCCTGCAAAACCAGCGCGAGCGCTTGCTCGGGGCGGTCGCCGACTCGCTCGACGAGCACGGCTACGACGGGACGACCGTCTCCGCGATCAGCGGGCTGGCGGGAGTCTCGAAGAGCGACTTCTACCGCCACTTCAAGAGCAAAGACGACTGCTTCGTCGCCGCCTACGACGAGGCGGTCGAGCGGCTGCGGGAAGAGGTCTTGACCGCCTGCGCGGGGCGCGACGGGTGGGCCGACGGGGTCTGCGCCGGGTTGGCCGCGGCGCTTACCCTGCTGGCTGGCAAGCCGGCCAGGGCAAACCTGCTCTTGGTCGAGGGGCTGCGTGCCGGGCCGGGCGTCTATGGGCGCTTTCAAGGTGCGGTCGAGAGCTTCGTCCCCTACTTGCGCGCCGGCGCGCCGGCAGGGACGAGCGCCGGCCGGCCTCCCGATGCCGCCGACGAGGCTGTGGTCGGCGGCATCGCCTCGCTGCTCGGGCGGCGGGTGCTGGCCGGGGAAACGGACGAGCTGAGCCGATTCTTCCCGGAACTTGCCGAGTTTGCGCTCACTCCTTACCTCGGCGTCGCCGAGGCACGCCGCATAATCTCGGCTAGATGAGCGATGCGACTGCAGCCGCCGGGAACGCGGCGACCGAGGCGCCGAGCGGGGTGCCCGCCGGTGTCCTGCCCTCGCAGGCGCTGAGCGAGGCGATCGACGCCGAGTGGATCGGCTCCGGCGACTACCGGATCCGGCCCGAGGCGATCCAGCCCGCCAGCATCGACCTGCGCCTCGGCGACTTCGCCTGGGCGTTGCGCTGCAGCTTCCTTCCTGACGTCGATTCGACGGTCGAGGAGAAGATCGAGGGCCTGGCCTTCCAGCGGATCGACCTGCGCGACGGCGCGGTGCTGGAGCGCGATCGCCCCTATCTGGTGCCGCTGATCGAGGAGCTGGCGCTGCCCGAGGACGTGCGGGCCAAGGCCAACCCGAAGAGCTCGACCGGCCGCCTCGACGTCTTCACCCGGGTGCTGACCGACCGTCATCACCGCTTCGACGAGATTCGGCCGGGCTATCGCGGCCGCCTCTACCTGGAGGTGGTGCCGCGCTCCTTCGCGATCCAGGTGCAAACCGGGCTCTCGCTCAACCAGCTGCGCCTTGCCCGCGGCGACGTGCGCCTCGCCGACGCCGAGATCCGTGCCCTGCAGGACGAGTTCCCGCTGCTCTACCTCGACTCGCACGCGTTGCGCGAGTCGGAGCTGGCGCTGGCCGAGGGGCTCTTCCTCAGCGTCGACCTCTCCGGCCCCAGCGACCGGATCGTCGGCTACCGGGCGAAGAAGAACAGCCTGCCGATCGACCTCTCGCGCATCCGCGCCTACCGCTGGACCGACTACTGGGACCCGGTCTACCCCGAGCCAGGGGGGAGGATCGTGCTCGAGCCGGAGATCTTCTACCTGCTGCTCTCGGCCGAGGGCGTCTGCATCCCGCCGCAGATCGCCGCCGAGATGATGGCCTACGACCCGACCGCGGGCGAGCTGCGCACCCACTACGCCGGCTTCTTCGACCCCGGCTTCGGCTACGACCCGGTGGGCGGCCGACACGGCAGCCGCGCCGCGCTGGAGGTGCGGGCGCGCGACGTCTCCTTCATGGTCGAGCACCGCCAGCCGGTCTGCAAGCTGGCCCTGGAGCGCACCAGCGCCCCCGCCGAACGCCTCTACGGCGAGGCGCTGGGCTCCAACTATCAGGGCCAGGTGACGATGCTGAGCAAGCACTTCGAGGAGCAGGCCGGGGGAGGGGCGGCCACCCCTCCCGAAACGCGCGGCGGGAGCCGCGCTTGAGTGTTTCGGGAGAGGCGACCGCCCCTCCGGCTCGCAGCTGGAGGGTTTACCTCGCTGGGGAGATTCACTCGGACTGGCGCGAGCGGATTGAAGCCGGGGTGGGCGAGGCCGGCCTGCCGGTCTCCTTCTCGGCGCCGGTCACCGACCACGCCGCCTCCGACGATGCTGGGGTGGGCACCCTGGGCGAGGAGGGCGAGCCGTTCTGGCGCGACCACATGGGAGCGGGGGTCAACGCGATCCGCACCCAGACGCTGATCCGCGCCGCCGACGTCGTTGTCGTCCGCTTCGGCGACAAATATCGGCAGTGGAACGCCGCCTTCGACGCCGGCTACGCCGCCGCGCTGGGCACTCCCTACGTCACTCTGCACGAGGCCGAGCTCGACCACGCATTGAAGGAGGTCGACCGCGCCGCGCAGGGCACGGCGCGCACGCCGGAGCAGGTGGTCGACGTCCTCCGTTACGCGATTACCGGTGCGCTTCCTCGCTAACGACTAGGGTGAGCCCCATGGGTGGGGATGCAAATCGCGAGACGATCAAGCGCTTCTACGGGGCGTTCGGGCAGTGCAACGGCGCCGCGATGACGGCCTGTTACGCCGACGGCGCCCATTTCCGCGATCCCGCGTTCGGCGATCTGCACGGCGACGACGTCGGCGCGATGTGGCGCATGCTGACCGGCCGCGCGACCGATCTGAAGATCGAGCTGCACGAGCACGAGGCCGACGCCGAGACCGGCTCGGCCCACTGGATCGCCCGCTACACCTTCTCCACGGGCCGTCCGGTCGTCAACGACATCCAGGCGAAATTTCGCTTTGCCGATGGCCTGATCGTCGACCACATCGACGATTTCGACTTCCGCAGCTGGGCGAAGCAGGCCCTCGGCCCCAGCGGCCACCTGGTCGCCCTGGTGCCGCCGCTGCGGAGGAAAGCCCGCGCCAAAGCCCTCGACCAGCTCGAGCAGTTCAAGCGCGAAGAGACGGGCTCCAGCATCTAGCGCGTCCCGCCCTTGGGAAGTGTGTAGCCGCGACACGTACCGGGCGAGATCTTGCCTTGCTACAGGGCCGTGGGCACCACCACCCCAGTCCACCTCAAGGCAACCCGCTACTAGCCCCACAACGCGTTGAAGGCCGCACAGAGGGCTTTCCGCTGTCTAGTGTCGGGGGACCGGGTATAGCCTTAGGGAGAGGCAGCCTGATGAGCCCAGCCCGCAAGCGCCCCGAGAAAAGGTCCCCTACGCCCCCGGAACGGGACGTAACGGAGAAGCAGGACCCCGGCCACAACGAGGCCGACTTCCTAAGAGACCTGGAAAAGGCGACCTCGAACCAGGCTAAGAAGCGACTGGCTGCCGGTCGCGCTGGACGCGGTTGATCATCGCCCAGAACATCGGTTCCCGCGACCCGCGCCGGTTATATCTGAAGGCGTACTCGTCCAGGTAGGCCTGCAGATAATCGGCGCTGATCGCGTGGTAGACGCCGCGCACGCCTGATTTGAAGAGGCCAAAGAAGCCCTCAACCGTCTGCGTGTGGGTCTCGCCGATCGCATAGATCTGTGCTTCGTGCTTGATCCGCCGGTGACCGCGATAGCCGGGCGCGAGCGTTTTGTAGGCATCCCATTCGTCGGTGAAGAGCATCGACGAGGGGAGGACGTGCTGCTTGACCGCCATGTGGATCGAGCGCGTGCCGCGGTCCGGGATCACCAGCGGCCGGACCCGTCCACCGCGCTCGACCATCGCCAGAATCGTCGGCCGGTAGCTTTTCCGGCGCATTTTCTGCCGATACGTTTCGTTGGCACGGGGCTTGCCGCCGTAGGCCGACTCATCGACCTCGACGCTGCCCTCAAGTGGCCCCTCGTCGTCGTCAGCCAGGAGCGTCCTGATTTGCTTGAACATTCTGTGAGCGGTCTTGTAAGTGACCCCTATCTCGCGCTCTAGCTGCTTGGCGCTGATCCCGCAGCGGGTCGAGGACATCAGGTAGACGGCGAAGAACCAGAGCTGGAGGCTCACCGTCGACTTGTGGAAGATCGTGCCGGCGGTCGGGTAGACGTGGTTCCCGCAGAACTGGCAGGAGTAGGCCGAGCGCCCGCTGATCCGGTGGAACTTGCTGGGCCTACCGCACTTGGGGCATTTGGTGCCGTCCGAGAAGAAGCGCTCCTTCAGATGCTCCAGACAGGCGTCGTTATCCGGGAATAGCTCAAGGAATCGCGAATACGTCATCTGCGATTCGCTTGAGGGCGAGGGCGCTACGGAGTTGCGACTTCTGGCTGCCATGTTGTCATGATACCAGATACACGTAGTCCCTGAGGTTCCGTGGGGTCGTCTGACAGACGCTCTATTCTTGGTTTCGGTCCTTGATAATGAGTTGGCAACCCATCCGCCCCATCGACTGCTAAGCTGATCCCACAATGCCTCAAGCGCCCGAAATCCTTAAGCAACTTCAGGCGGTTCTCGCCTCGGTCACGCCTGCGCAGGCTGAGAAGGAGATCGAGCGGATTGACGCCGAGATCAAGGCCCTTCAGGAACAGCAGAGCACCTGGCGGACTCTCTACGGCCTCACCCAACAGCTCGGCAGCGCACCGACGAATGGCGCTTCGCACGAAGAGCCTTCGAGGGAAATTCCTCCGCTCCGTCGCGCTATCACTGTCGTGATGAACGAAAAGCCGGAAGGGACGACCGTCAGGCTGCCCGAGCTAAGTGCAGACCTACAGGAGCGTGGGTGGCTGACGGACTCCAAGAAGGACATGCACCGGCTCCAGATGATGGCCTCGACCTTGGTCAAGGAGAACAAGCTCTTCAGGCCCGCCAAGGGCTACTACCAACTTGCCTCCGGAAACGACGCCTCTCAGGACGCGCGACCGGACGCTCAAGGGAATGGGGGGACCGAGCGACTGTCTCTCGCCGCGGCTTCCCAGGAGGGTCAAACCTAGGTACCTGGGTCACTGTCCAACAGGGTGTGCACCCGGGTCGGCTCCCTACAGGGGGTCGGCCCGGTCCCTCTTCTTCCCTAGGGAATATACACGCAGCTTCGGCGTCTCCCCGGTCGATCCCTTCTCAGGCACGATCGGTTTCGTGCTCGGCTTTGAAGTAGCGGGGGCTCTGGGCTACACCCCACGCTCGATGATCTCGATGAAGCGCAGGGCGGCCGCCGTGGGCTGGACGCGGCCCGAGCCGATCTCGACCAGGCCGACTCCGGTCAGGTCCCGCACCGCTCGCTCAACGGCATCTGGCCGCTTGAAGTCTCTCGACTCGGCGTTGAGCGAGCGGGCGAGGTCGGGGATCGTCAGGTGCTTTGGATTGAGGGTCAGGACGAAGGTCAAGACGACCGCCTGATCGCGGATGTCCTGCGCATGATTTGAGCGGGCATGAGGGTGCGCGCCGTTACGCTTTGCCTGCATCGGAAGGCCTGTCCTTTCGGTGCCAGGCGCCCGGCTGCCACAAACAGCGCGGGCGCCATTGCTTTCAGTTGACGCCGAGAAAGCTAGGCGGGATGCGGCTTCAAGCGGTACGTGTCGCGGCTACACACTTCCCCCGCCCTTGTGCGAACATATGTTCGTATGCGTTGGGATGAGCAGCGAGTCGAGAACGACCTGCGGTTGCCGGGGGTCGGCGACGGCACGGTCGTCCGCACCTTCGACGCGCCCGAGGCGATGGGGATCAACTTCCACGAGGTGCGGGCGCGCTCGGCGCTGAACCGGGTGCCCGGCGGGCGCTACGGCTTCGGCTACACGGTCAACCCCTACAGGGGATGCACGCATGCCTGCGTCTTTTGCTTCGCCCGACGGACGCACACGTATCTCGACCTCGATGCTGGGCGGGACTTCGAGCGGGAGATCGTGGTCAAGGTCAACGTGCCGGAGGTGCTGCGGGCCGAGCTGGCGCGGCCGAGCTGGAAGCGCGAGCTGGTCGCCCTGGGGACCAACACCGATCCCTACCAGTGGGTCGAGAGCCGCTACCGGTTCATGCCCGAGATCCTCGCCGCGCTGGAGGAGGCGGAGACCCCGGTCTCGGTGCTGACCAAGTCGCCGCTGGCGCTGCGGGACATCGATATCTACGAGGGCATGGCCAAGCGGCTGCCGGTCTCGGTCAACCTCTCCGTCCCCACGCTCGACGAGGAGGCCTGGCGCGCCACCGAGCCGCACACCCCCAGCCCCGCCGCCCGCCTCGACGCCGTGGCCGAGTTACGCCGCCGCGGCATCGACTCAGGCGTCCTGATCGCCCCGCTGATGCCCGGCATCAACGACGAGCCCGAGCAGGTCCAACCGATAGTCGACCGAGCCCGCGAGGCCGGCGCCACCTTCCTGGGCGGTGTAGCCCTCCACCTGCGCGACGAGGTAAGAGACGTCTTCTTCGCCTGGCTGGAAACCAAACGCCCGGACCTAATCCCCCGCTACGAGAAGCTCTATCCCGGCAAGCGCGCCTACATGCGCCCCGAGCAACGCAAACGAGCTACGCGAGCGGTTCGCGGCTGGGGAAGAGGTCGTGCAAGGAAGGAGGAGCGCCAGTCCCCCGCTGTCGACCCCCCTTCCCAGGACAGCTTGTTCTGAGCGGCGAAGGCTCTGGTGGGGAGGTGTGGGGGTGTCCCACCTGTGCAGCGGCGTCCTGTTTTTCGCCCCGACCGCGATCTCGGATGGCCGTGTGCTGAGAGGCGAAAAACCCAGCAAGCGGGTGGGACACCCCCACACCTCCCCGACGTCACCCTTCGTCGAGAAGATCGAACGTGCACTCGCGCGGATCTTTGTCGTCCCGAAACCGCCGAAACCGCGCCCCGTGCCGAATGCGTCCCGTCGCCGCGTGGTCGTAGCCGACTTCGATCACCAGCTCCGGCCGCAGGGCGACCCACTCGAGGTCGCGCCCGCCGGCCCAGCGGCTGGGCTCGGCGGTGCCGCTCTCTCCCGTCTCCAGCGGTGCCAGGAACTGCCGCATGCTGCGTTTGGCCGCCATGCTGAAGCCGGAGATGTGGCCGACCGGACGCAGGTCGTCGCCGTCGTAGAGGCCGAGGATCAGCGAGCCGACCGTGCCCTCCTCTTTACCCGGGCGCCAGCCGAGCACGACGCAGTCGATCTCGCGCTCGCGCTTGACCTTCGCCATCCCCTTGCGCTTGCCGGGGATGTAGGTCGCGTCGAGCTGCTTGGCGATCGTGCCCTCGGTATGCCGCAGCCACTCCTCGGCCTGCTCCGGGTCGGCGCTCAGGTGCGAGAGCTCGACCCCGGTCCGCTCGGCCAGCGCCTCGAGCTGGGCGCGGCGCTCGGACAGCGGCCGCTCCAGCAGCGCCTCGTCCTCCTCGGCGAGCAGGTCGAAGGCGATGTAGCCGGCGGGGATCTCCTTGGCCAGCAGCGCGATCCGCGACTCGGCCGGGTGGATGCGGCTCTGCAGCGCGTCGAATTCGAGCTCGCCCTCGGCGTCGCGGATCACCAGCTCGCCGTCGAGCACGTAGCGCCCGGGGGCGAAGCTCAGCTCGGGGAAGTAGCGGGTGAGGTCTTTGCCGCCCCGCGACTGGATGTAGGCGGCCTCGCCGTCGACGAAGACGATCGCGCGAAAGCCGTCGAGCTTCTGCTCGTAGGCCCACTCCTCGCCTTCGGGGAGCTCTTTGCGGGTCAGCGCGAGCTGCGGTTTGAGCGGCGGGTGGAGCGGAAGGCTCACACCGTGGAGTCTGCCCGACGGGCGCGGCTCTCGCGCGGATCGGGGACCGGCACCGAGGCAAGCAGTTCCTTCGTATAGGGATCGGACGGCTGCTCACAGACCTGGTCGGCGGGCCCCTGCTCGACGATCTTGCCGTCGTGCATGACCGCGATCCGGTCGGAGACGTGGCGAACGACGCCGATGTCGTGGGCGACGAAGACGTAGGTCAGGCCGAACTCGTCCTGGAGCTCGGCGAGCAGGTCGAGGATCTGGGCGCGGATCGAGAGGTCGAGCGCGGAGACCGGCTCGTCGGCGACGATCAGCTTCGGCCGCAGCGCCAGGGCGCGCGCGATGCCAATTCGCTGCCGCTGCCCGCCGGAGAACTCGTGCGGGTAGCGCTGGTAGTGCTCGGGCGAGAGGCCGACGCGCTCCAGCAGGCCCTGCACCGTGCTTCGCAGCTCGGCACCCGAGGCTCGACCCTGCACTCGCAGCGGCTCCCCAACGATCTGGGCGACTCGCTTGCGCGGGTTGAGCGAGGCGTAGGGGTCCTGGAAGACCATCTGCATCTCGGACCGCAGCGGCCGCATCTCGCGCCGCGAGAGGCCGGCGATCTCACGCCCCTCGAAGCGGACCGATCCCGAGGTGGGCCGCAGCAACTGCAGCACGGCGCGCGACAGCGTCGACTTGCCGCTCCCCGACTCCCCGACGAGCCCCAGCGTCTCGCCCCGCTCGACGCTGAAGCTGACGCCGTCGACCGCCCGGACCCGATCGACCTCCCGCTCGATCAGCAGCCCGCGCTTCACCGGGTAGTGCTTGACCAGATCGGTGACCTCCAGCAGCGGCGCCTCGGGCTGGCGGGGCCGCAGGGGCGGAGCCTGGTCGAGCCGCAGCACGGCGCCGAGCAGCTCGCGGGTGTAGGGGTCCTCTGGGGCGTAGAAGACGTCGTCGAGCTCGCCCCGCTCGACGATCCTGCCCTCGTGCATCACCAGCACCCGGTCGGCCACCTCGGCGACGACGCCGAGGTCGTGGGTGATCATGATCGTCGCCAGGTTGCGCTCGCGGTTGAGCCGCTCGAGCAGGCGCAGGATCTGCGCCTGGATGGTCACGTCGAGAGCGGTCGTCGGCTCGTCGGCGATCAGCACGGCCGGCTCGAGCGCCAGCGCCATCGCGATCATCGCCCGCTGGCGCATCCCGCCGGAGAGTTCGTGCGGGTAGTCGTCGACCCGGCGCTGGGGCTGCGGGATGCCGACCGAGTCGAGCAGCTCCACGGCCCGCTCTCGGGCCTCCCTCTTGCCGACCTCCGGCCGGTGGGCCCGGATCGCCTCGACGATCTGGGCGCCGACCCGGTAGACCGGGTTGAGCGAGGTCATCGGGTCCTGGAAGATCATCGCGATCTCGGCGCCGCGCACCTCCTGCAGCTCGCCCGCGCTCGCGCCGATCAGCTCCCGGTCGCGGAAGCGCACCGAGCCCTCGATCGCCGCGTTCCGCGACGGGATCAGCCCCATGATCGCCTGCGCGGTGACGCTCTTGCCCGAGCCCGACTCGCCGACGATCGCCAGCACCTCGCCGGGCGCGAGCTCGAAGGAGACGCCGCCCACCGCCTGGACCGGGCCGCCTTCGGTGGCGAAGCCGACCCGCAGGTCTTGCACGCTGAGCAGAGCCGCACCCGCCGGGCTCGCGGTCATTGCGCCGAGCTCCCCAGCTTGACCCGCGGATCGAGATAGGCGTAGGCGATGTCGACCAGGGCGTTGAAGAGGACGATGAAGAAGGCGCCGAAAAGCGTTATCGCCATGATCGGCGGCAGGTCGAGGTTGAGCAGCGATTCGTAGGCGTACTGGCCGATGCCGTTGAGGTTGAAGATGCCCTCGACCAGGATCGCCCCGCCGAGCAGGGCGCCGAAGTCGAGGCCGAAGAGGGTGATGATCGGGACCAGCGAGTTGCGCAGCACGTGGCGGGTCATCACCCGGCGCTCGCTCAGTCCCTTCGCCCGCGCGGTTCTCACGTAGTCCTCGTCCATCGCGTCGAGCATGTTGGAGCGCAGCACGCGGCTGTAGAAGCCGACGTAGACGATCGCCAGGGTGATCCAGGGCAGGATCAGGTGGTTGGCCCACTCGATCGGGTCTTCGCTCAGGCCGACGTACCCCCCGGAGGGAAAGATCTCCAGCTCGTAGGTCAGGTAGTTGAGGAAGATCGCCGCCAGCCAGAAGACGGGGATCGAGATGCCGGTCACGGCGACGACGGTCAGCGCCCGGTCGAGCCGCCCACCCGCCCTGACCGCCGAGAGGTAGCCGAAGAGGATCCCGAAGAACATCCAGACCGCGGCGGCGCCGATGCAGAGCGAGAAGGTGGCGGGGATGCCTTCGACGATCCTTTCGTCGGCGTTTTCCCGCGTTTCGTAGGAGACAACGTCGCCGCTGAGGATGTTGCCCATCATCGTCAGGTACTGCTGCGGCAGGGAGTCGTCGAAGCCCCATTCCTCGGTGATGTTGGCGATCAGCTGTGGGTTTGCCGACCTGCCGGCCATCTGCCGCGCCGGGTCGGCGTTGGGGATGACGTTGAAGATCAGGAAGACCAGGACCGAGACGGCGAAGAGCACGGCGACCATGCCGGCGAGGCGGCGGATGACGAAGCGCGCCATCAGACCGGCGTCCCCTCGGGCTCGACGGTGCCGGCGTGGGCCTCGAGCCGCAGCTTCGCCTTGGGGTCGAGGGCGTCGCGCAGTGCGTCGGCGAAGACGTTGACCGAGAGCACGGTGAGCAGCAGCATCGCGCCGGGGAGGACGGTCAGCAGCGGCGAGCTGGTGATCAGATCGAAGCCGCCCGCGATCATCGTGCCCCAGGAAGTGTTGGGTGCCTGCACGCCGACGCCGAGGAAGGAGAGGATCGACTCGAGCAGCATGCTGTTGGCGATGCCGATCGCGAAGAAGACGATGACGGTCGAGAGCAGGTTGGGCAGCAGCTCGCCGAACATCACCCGCAGCGGGCCAGCGCCCTGCGACACCGCGGCCTCGACGAACTCCTTCTCGCGCAGCGCCAGCACCTCGCCGCGGATCGGTCGCGCCACGTAGGGCGTGTAGACGACTCCGATGATCAGGATCGGGATCCAGATCGAGCTGCCGGAGAGGTGCAGGGGGCCGATCTGCAGGCCGCCGACCGCGAGGGCCAGACCCAGAGCGGCGCCGAGCAGGATCACCGGGAAGGCCCAGATGACGTCCAGGACTCGTGCGATCGTCCCGTCCAGCCAGCCCCGGTAGTAGCCGGCGAGCAACCCGAGGGCCGTGCCCAGCAACGTCGTGATCAGGGCAGCGACGATGCCGACGAAGAGCGAGGTCCGCCCGCCGTACATCAGCCGCACCATCTCGTCGCGGCCGAGGCGGCCGTCGGCGCCGAGGAAGAACTTGCCGCCGGCGCCGAGCAAGAGGGGCCCGATCGGCTTGCCTTCACGGTCGACGACTTCCCGCGTCTCCCCGTCGACCTCGACCTTCTCCAGCGTGTGCGTCGCGTTCGGACCCGTATCGGCGACGTTGCCGGCCCACAGCGGGGCGGCGAGGGAGAAGACGACGATCGCGACGAAGAGACCGCCAAAGGCCAGGGCCAGTCGGTTGCGCCGCAGCCTCCGGTAGGCCAGATACCAGGGGCTGCGGCCCTCCATTACTTGAACTGGAAGCTGGTCAGGTCCTGGCCGAAGGTCGGGTTGAAGATCACCTCGTCGAGGTCGATGTCGCTGGAGACGAAGGTGGACACGGTGTTGGTGCCGTAGGGAGCCCACGGGGCCTGTTCCATGAATTCACGGTCCAGCTCCGCGTATTCGTCTTCCTGCTTGGACCCGAGTTGTTCTTCGCCGAGCTTGGCGATTTTCGCGTTCAGCTTGGGGTCGTCCATCTGGGCGAGGTTCGTGTTGCCGACCGGGACGATGCTTTCCCCCGCGAGCTGGGGCTGGAAGTAGTCGTTGGGGTGCGGGTAGTCCTGGAACCAGTTGATCCAGCCGGTGTCGAGGTCTGGGGTCGAGGTGTTGGTGACCAGCTGGAAGTAGACGTCGGCGTTGATCGTCTTCAGCTTGGCGTCGAAGCCGAGTTTGCTCAGCACGTCCTGGTAGTAGGCGCCCGCTTCGTCGTTCGGGCTTTCGTTGTTGGTCCAGACGGTGATGTCGCGGTCGGCTGGATTGGCCTGCGCCAGGAGTTCCTTGGCCTTGGCCATGTCATGCGGGTAGAGGTTGAAGGGCTCGTGGCCCGGCATGCCCTCGGGCAGGATCTGGTGGGCGGCGAAGAGCGAGCCGGAGTAGATCCGTTCCAGCGCGGCGCTGTCGACCGCGTAGTTGACCGCCTGGCGGACCTTGAGGTCGTCGAAGGGCGGCTGAGTCATGTTCATCCAGAAGTAGTAGACGTTGATCGGCCGCTCGACCCGGAGCTGGGTGCCCTCGAACTTGCCTTTCACTTTGCTGTAGAGATCGGCGGGCAGGGTGCTCTGCATCCATTCCGACTTTCCCCGTTCGATTTCGTTGACCGACGTCGCTTTGTTGCGGACGACGCGGATATCGATCTTGTCGACGTGGCCGCTCGGCAGGTCCGGCATCAGCTTGCCGTTGACCTTCTCCCACTGGGGGTTGCGCTCGTAGGACCAGCCACGGCCCTGTTCGACCTTGGCGATCGCATACGGACCGGTTGCCGGAGGCGGATCGCCGGTCATGTTCTTCGTTGGCGTGTCGCTCGGCAGCACGGCGGAGTAGAGCAGCCCCAGCTCGTTGGTGAAGGTGCCGCGCGGCTGCGTCAAGTGGATGACGATCTCACCGGTCTTGTCGTCGGTCTCGATCCCGGAGATGCCGCCGCGCTTCGTTTCGGCGAACTCTTCCGCCCCGACGATGCCGGTGTAGAAGGCGGAGCCGGGCGAGTTGAGCTTGAACATGCGCTCGACCGAGGCGGCGAAGTCCGAGGCCTTGACCGGGGTGCCGTCGGAGTACTTGAGCCCCTTGCGCAGGGTCAGCGTGTAGGTCTTGCCGTCCTCGCTGATCTCGGGCAGGCTCTCGGCGAGCGCCGGCACGACTTCTGCTCCCGCGTCGCCGTTGGCGTGGGCGTAGGTCAGCAGCGGCAGATAGGTGTTGTACATCGCGGTCAAGCCTTCGGCCGTGTAGGCGATGCTCGGGTCGAGTTCGGGGAAGGAGGCGTAGGTGCCATGCAGGGTGCCGCCTTCCTTGCCCGCCGAGTTGCTGCCGCACGCTGAGATGCCTAAAACGGCGATTGCCAGTCCGATGACAGCCAGCGCTGCGTGCAGCTTCCTCACGTCACGACCTCCGATTATCTGGACTGGGCAAAGGCAGAACCTCTGCGGGAATTAACTCCACCATAATCTCGTCGGCGGCGGTATCAACGCCCGCTGGACGTTCTTTTCCGCGTTCCAATGGCCAATTCCTGCCTAGGACCATGGCCGAGACCACGGCGATGACCATCACGCCCACCCCCGCGACCGCGAAAGCAGCCCGCGGGCTCCACTGGGTTGCGATCAGGCCGCCGAGCAGAAAGCCGATGCCCGGCGTCGCCGAGGCAGACGATTCCAGCGTGCCGAGCACGCGCGCCTGCATCGTGGGCGAGGTCAGCTCCTGCACCGCGCTGACCACCGCGACCCACTGGATGCCGTTGCCGCCGCCGCCGACGACCGCAGCCGCGCAGGCGAGCGCAAGGGTTGGCGCGGCGGCCTGCCCGAGGTAGGCGGCGCCGATCGCCAGGGTGCTGAAGAAGAGAAGCGGCGGCAGCGGTGCGCGCCGCATGGTGGCGAAGACGATGCTGCCGAAGATCATGCCGACGCCCCAGCTGCCGAACAGCAGCCCGTAGCCCACGTCTCCCACGCCCAGCGACTCCTTGGCGTAGACCACCACGATCGGGACGACGGCCGAGAAGAAGATCAGCGCGCCGGCCTCGGCGGCGAGCAGACGGCGCAGCGTCGCGTGGCGGCGGACGTAGCCGAGGCCAGCGCGCACCTGATCGCGCAGCCTGCCCTCTTCGGGTTCCCCGTGGGGCAGCGGCTTGGCGCCCAGCACGATGCAGGCGATCACGTAGAAAGACACCGCGTCGAGCAGCAGTGCCGATTGGACGCCGAAGGCCGCGACGGCGGCGCCGGCCAGCGCCGGGCCGGCCGCCGCCCCTCCGGTGAAGGCGATGTTGAGGACGGCGTTGCCGGAGCGCAGCTCGCCGTGCGGCTCGAGCATCACCGCGGTAACGGCGCGGGTCAGCGTTTTCGCGGTCAGCGCGAGAGCGCCGTCGAGGGCGGCGATCAGGACGATGGCGGGCAGCGAGAAGTTATCGACGAGCAGGGCGAGGGCGGCGAAGGCCGCGGCCTCGGCCGCGTAGATCGTCGGCAGCACGAAGCGCGGCGGCGGTCGCTCCAGGCGAGCGACGAAGAACGGGGTCAGCAGAGCCGGCAGAAAGCCGGTTCCCAGGAAGAGCACGGTGGTCGCCAGGGCGCTGTCGGTGAGTTCGAAGACGAGCACCGAGAGGGCGACGATTCCGAGCCAGTCGCCCATCTCGTTGACCGCGTAGGCGATCGTCAGGCGCCGGAAGGGGGGGCGGCGCAGGGGGTCTCTCAGGCTGGGATTACTCATTACTTGGCCCACGTCCTACGACGTTTATGCACAACTTCCCTTGCAGATGCACAAGTTTCCGCCAGGTTGTGCTACAAACTTGCCAGCAGAGTAAAGGCTTCCTCGCGTCAACTTGTGCGGGGGCAAGAGATCCGGGCTTCGACGAAGGGAATGAACATGGTCTTCAAGAGGAGCTAGCACTCAACTCAAGACAGCACTTCGGTGCTGTCCGGACTTCCGCAAAGGGCGCCTTCGGGTGCCCTTTGCCTTTTTAGGCTCGATCGGTCCGCTATTTGCGGCATTTGCAAGGTATTGGCCAGGTGGTCCATGTCGCTTGCCCGTCGCATCCCAAACGTCTACCTTGATACCGCAAGTAGCGGTCGTCGCGGGGCTTGGCCACCCAGTAAGCGCAGGAATCGCCCGGCGGGCGCGAAACTTCATTGGCTGAGCCCGGTGCACGACGGTAGACCCAGGCGCGATCCATGCAGAAAGAGCGACCCACCAGGTTGAGCACCACGATCCTGGCGATTGCCTTCGCCGGGGTCGTCGCCGCGGCCGTCTGGGAGGCGCCGAGAGCGAACTGGGACTGGGAGCTCTTCGCGACGCTGCTGGCCTTCTCGGCCTTCAGCGACGTGATGTCGATCGAAACCGAATCGCGTCTCAGGATCTCCGCCAACTTCCTCGCGCTGATCACCGCGATCGCCTTCCTGGGCGGAACGCCGGCGGCTCTGATCGGCGTCATCTCGATCCTGATCGGGTGGATCCGCTACCGCGAAGGCTTCAGCGACCTGCTCGTCAACCTGCTGACCTTCATGACCTTCCCCTTGCTGGTCGGCGTCGGCTTCCACGAGCTGCTCGAGGCGACTCGGACCACCTCGGCCGATCTCGCCTTCTACGTCTTCGTCTTCGGCGCCTTCACCTGCGGGATCCTGATGAACTTCGTGATGATCGGCGGCTACACCAGCTACGTCGAGCGCAGTCCCTTCATCCCGAAGATCCGCACGGTGATGATCCCGCTGCTCCCTTCGGAGCTCGCCGCGGCGCTGATGGCGGTCGGCGTCGCCTTCATCTACGCCCAGATCGGGCTCGCCGGGGTCGCCTTCTTCGGCATCGTGCTGATCACCTTCCAGTACCTGCTCGGCGCTCTGCTCAAGTCCGAGGAGCGCGCCAAGGAGCTGGAGGTGCGAGGCAAGCAGCTGGCCAGCTTCCAGGTCGGGATGTTGAGCGCCCTGCTGCGCACGCTCGATCTGCGGGATCAGATGACCGCGCGTCACAGCGCCGCGGTCGCGCGCTACTCGCGGGCGATCGCACAGCGTGCCGGCTTGTCGAAGCGCGAGGAGGAGCTGGTCCACATCGCCGCCCTGCTGCACGACATCGGCAAGTTCATCCTCCCCGACCGGATCCTGAAGGCGAACGTGCCGCTGACGGACGAAGACTGGATGCTGATCCGCCGCCATCCCCAGCAGGGCGCGCGCGTCGTCTCCTCGCTCGACGGCTACGGCCCGGTCGCCGAGATCATCCTCGCCCACCACGAGCGGATCGACGGCAAAGGCTACCCGCGCGGCCTCGAAGGCGACGACATTCCCGAGCTGGCGCGGATCATCTCCGTCGCCGACACCTACGACGTGATGACCGCGCGCGATTCCTACCGCACGCCGACCTCCAGCTACGAGGCGATCCAGGAGCTGCGGCGAGTTGCCGGCAAACAGCTCGACGCGCGCTTCGTCGAGGTCTTCATCGAGCTGCTCGAGGGCAAGGACGTCTCCTTCCGCCACGGCGAGGAGGCCGACTTCGAGCGCGAGCTGTCGCTGGAAGCGCGGATCGCCGAGACCGCCAGCCCCGGCACCGCCGCCGGTCGCTTCCAGGTCGCCGGCGTCAGCACCGGCTAGACGACCGACTCCGAAGCCGACCGCCTATCCGGCGAGCGGCTGGGTAAGTTGCGCCCATGCACGCAGTGACTTTTCAGGCTCCGGGAGAGGTGCGGATCGAGGAGAAGGCCGATCCTGAGGTCGTCGCGGCAGACGACGCGGTGGTGCGGGTCGAGGCGAGCGGGATCTGCGGCTCCGATCTCCACATCTACCACGGGCGGGTGCCGGTCGAGCCCGGCTTCACGATTGGGCACGAGTTCGTCGGAACGGTGCTGGCCGCCGGCGCCGACGTCGAGCGGGTCGCCGCCGGCGACCGCGTGCTCGGCTGCTTCCACACGGCCTGTGCGACCTGCGCCGCCTGCCTGCGCAGCGACTACCACCGCTGCGAGCACGGCCGGACCTTCGGCCACGGCTCGAAGCTCGGGGACCTGCAGGGGGCCCAGGCCGAGCTGCTGCTGGTGCCCCGGGCGAACCTGACTCTGCGCAGGGTCCCCGCCGGCATGTCCGACGAGGTGGCCCTCTTCGCCGGCGACGTGATGGGCACCGGCTACCACGCCGTCGCCCATGCCGGGACCCGGGCCGGCGACACGGTGGCCGTGCTCGGCCTGGGCCCAGTCGGCCTCTGCGCCGTGCAGGCGGCCGTCGCGGCTGGGGCTGCCGCGGTCTTCGCGGTCGACTCGGTGCCGGCGCGGCTGGCAATGGCGGAGCGCTTCGGCGCCGTGCCGCTCCATCTCATCGAGGACGAGCCGAAGCGCGCCGTGCGGGGCGCGACCGAGGGGCGCGGTGTCGACGTCGTCGTCGACGCGGTCGGCGACCCCGGCCCCCTGGCGATGGCGGTCAGCCTCGCCCGCGACGCCGGCACCGTCTCCGGCATCGGCGCCTACGCCGGCCTGGGCGAGGTGCCGCTCGGCCTGGCGTGGCTCAAGGGCCTCACGCTGCGGCTCGGCCTCGCCAACGTGATCGCCCACGTCGACCGGGTGCTGGGGCTGCTCGAGGCGGGCAAGCTCGACCCCGCGCCGCTCGTCACCCACCGGATGAAGCTCGACCAGGCGGCCGCGGCCTACGAGCTCTACGACAACCGCGAAGCGCTGAAGGTCGTCCTCACGCCCTAGCGATTCGCCGGTCGTTTGTGAAATCGGGGGTTTCTCTCTAGATTGGATCTGTGCGAGTGAGGCGCCTGCTTCTCGCGGGGGCGCTTGTCGCCCTGACTGGGCTTTCCCTCACGGGAAGCGCCCAAGCCTGCTCCTGCGCGCGGATGGCGTCGGGCGAGGCGATGCGGCTCGCGGACGCGGCGATCGTCGGTGAGCTGGTCGAGGTGGTCCCGCGGAGCCGACTGTGGGCCGTCTACCGCTACCGGGTGCAGCGCGTTTACAAGCGCGGCCAGGGGATCCGGCGGAATGCGACGATCTCGGTGCGCAGCGCGAGCGGGTCCGCGGCCTGCGGCCTGCCCAGCCGGACCGGCCGTCGCTACGGCCTCCTCCTCGACGAAGTTCACGTTGAGCCCCGTGGGGGGGCAAAAGGTGTGGCTCGCGATCGCTGGGCCGGCGGCCTCTGCGGGGTGGTCGCGCCGCGCGAGCTTCGACGCGTTGCCGACCACGCCTCCGGGGAAGACGACGGTAAGGCTAGCTGTGCTAGTTGACTGACACACTTGGCTGGTCTACTGTGTCTGTTCAATGGCACAGCCAGCCACACGCGAGCCGAACCCGTTCTCGATCGATCCCGGCGACGAGCTGCCGGTCGGCCTGCAGCTGACCTGGCGCCTGCGCGCCCTGATCGCCACCGGCCGCCTTGCCTCGGGCGAGCGCCTGCCGAGCTTTCGCCGCCTCTCGGAGTGGGCCGGGGTAAACGTCAACACGGTGCGCGCCGTCTACGCCGGGCTCGAGGGGGAGGGCCTCGTCGTCAGCCGCCAGGGCCAAGGCACCTTCGTCGCCGAGGGGATCGAGGCCGCCGCGCAACTGGAGGAGATCGCCACCGACGCGCTGCGCCGCGCCCACGAGGCCGGCCTCAGCCCGCGTGAGCTGGCGATCGTCGCCTCGGCCTGCGCAAACATGCCCGGCGCCCTCGAGGATGCGCCGACGCAGCCGCCCTCGGTCCTTCCCGACCTGGCCGAGGAGAGCGAGGCGATCGAGGTGCGCCAGGAGCTGCGGCGGCAGATCGCGCGACTCGAGGCCGAGCTGGCCTCCTATCCGCGGGACCTGCCGCGGGGCCTGCCCACGGCGCCGCGCCGCGCCAGCGCCCACGTCGCCGGCGTCGAGGAGCTGGAGCAGACGCGCGACACGCTGATCGCCCAGCTCTCCGAGGCCCAGCGGGCGGCCGAGCAGCGAGCCCGGCAGGTGGGCCGCGAAAAGGTGCGGGAAGCGAGTCCCCTAGAGCGGGCGATGAGCTGGTGGCGGCACAAGCTGTAGCGCGGGCGTTCCTGCCTGCCAAGTCGTTCTTCGTGGAGGTGGGGGAGATGATGATCCTCACTGCGAAGACGCTGATCTCCGCGGTCAAGCCGCCGTACCCCTACGGCGAGGAGCTGGTCGGGCAGTTCCTCTTCGTGCTCAAGCTCTCCTGGTTCCCGATGACGATCTCCACCTTCGCCCTCTGTCTGGGGGCGCCGGGCCTACAGGCCGCCGGCATCCTCTCCCTGTTCGGCAACCTCGACCGGCTCGGCGGCTTCTTCGTCGTCACCGCGGTGCGCTTCATCGGGCCGATCGTCACCGCGGCGGTCGTCGCCGGCGTCGCCGGGACGGCGATCACCGCCGACCTCGGCGCGCGCAAGATCCGCGAGGAGCTCGACGCGCTGCAGGTGCTCGGGGTCGACCCGATCAAGAACCTGGTCGTGCCGCGCTTCTTGGCGCTGATGATCATCACCGGCCTGCTCGACGTCTTCGCGATCGTCTTCGGCCTCACCGCCGGCATCGCCGCCGAGCTGCTCTACCGCCAGTCGCTGGGCGGCTTCTTCGCGACCCTCTTCACCAACGCGCTGATCACCGACATCTGGGGCTCGGTTCTGATGTGCACCCTGTTCGGCGGGATCATCGCCGTCGTCTGCTGCTACAAGGGGATGACCGCCTCGGGCGGCCCCGCCGGGGTGGGTCGCGCGGTGAACCAGGCGGTGGTCATCTCCTTCATGGGGGTCTTCTTCTTCCTCTACGTGTTCACCACCGTCCTGCTCGCCTCGAATCCCGAACTGCAGGCGATCCGGTGAGCGCGGAGGGAATCGCTTGATCGGCTGGCTCGACGTCCCGCGCGGCTGGATCGACGCCTTCGGCGAGATGGCCCGCTTCGGCGCCAACGTCGTCGGCCTGGTCTACTCGGGCCGGGTCTCGCGGTTCTTCGGCGAGAGCCTGCGCCAGGCGGGCATCCTGGTCCTCGGCTCGGCGGTGATCATCTGGGCCTTCATCTTTCTCCTCGGCCTCAACTGCGGGGTGATAGGCGCCTATTTCGTGCGCTCCTACGGCGTCCCCAGCTACGCCGGACTCTTCTCGGCGTATTGCGACCTGCGCGAGGGCCTGCCCTACGCCTTCGGCTACATCCTCTCGGCCAAGGTCGGCACCGGGATCGTCGCCGAGCTGGGGGCGATGCGGATCTCCGACGAGATCGACGCGCTCGAGGTGATGGGGATCCCGCCGGTCACCTTCCTCGCCGCGACCCGCCTGCTCGGCGCCTGGATCGCGCTGCCGTTCCTCTACCTGGTCGGGATCGGGATCGGGTACCTGGCCAGCTACCTGGCCGTGGTCGAGCAGATCGGCGACGTCTCCTCGGGCGGCTACCTGCTGATCTTCTGGACCTTCCAAGACTTCGTCGACGTGATCTTCAGCCTGACCAAGGGGATGGTGATGGCGACGATCATCGTTCTGGTCGGTTGCTATTACGGCTACACGGCCTCCGGCGGCCCGGTGGGGGTGGGGACCGCGACCGCCAAATCGATGGTGGTCAACATCATCTTGGTCCACATAGTGGGCATGCTCGGCACCCTGATCTTCTACGGCTCCAATCCGCGCGCGCCAATAGGCGGCTGACATGCCTGGCTCGATCCGGGCTTGGGAGTCGGAGGCCGTCACTCATAGTTTGAGCGGTCTGATTTGTGGCAGCATGAGGCGGTGGCCCCTTTGCGCGATTCCGAGATCGAGGCGAGACTGGCGGAGCACCCGGGTTGGGAGCGCAAAGGCGACGCCATCGTCAAGACCTACGAGCGCAGCGACTTCGTCGGCTCGGTCAACTTCGTCCAGAGCCTGGTCGCGCCGGCCGAGGAGATGAACCACCACCCGGACTTGGAGATCTCGTGGGACAAGGTCACGGTCTCGCTCTCCACCCACTCCGAGGGCGGCATCACCCCCTCCGACTTCGAGCTGGCGGCGAAGATAGACGCGCTGGCCTAGCTCCGTCGACGCCGCTACGGTGGGCTCGGTGGCCGACGAGCTGAGGATCGACGACGGGCTCTCGATTCCCCTGGCGGAGGTGGAGCTGCGCGCCAGCCGCTCCTCGGGGCCCGGCGGGCAGCACGCCAACGTGACCGCCTCGCGCGTGGAAGCCGTCTTCGACGTGCGGAGGTCGCGGGCGCTTACCGACTCGCAGCGGACGCGGCTGCTGGAGCGCGCCGGGCCGGTCGTGACCGCGGTCGCCCAGGAGGCGCGCGGCCAGGCGCGCAACCGCGAGCTGGCGCTCGAGCGGCTGGCGGGGAAGATCGCCGCTGCGCTCGCGGTGCCGCGCCGCCGCCGGCCGACCAAGCCGAGCCGTGCCGCCCGCGAGCGCCGGCTCGAGCGCAAGCGTCGCGTCGGCGAGCGCAAGCGCGGCCGCGGCCGCCCGCCCGAGGACGAGTGAGCGGCGCGCACGACGCGAGCGGGATGGCAGACTCAGGCGATGGCGAAGCGCAAGCAGCGGCGGCCGCGGCAGAAGGCGGCGACGATCGAGTACCGCGATGCCGAGGGCAACGTCCTCACCCTGCGGCAGTCGCTGAGCGCGGGCACGATCGCGAAGCTCGGCGATGGTCCGGCGACGGCGGCGACCACGCAGGACGACGCCTGGCGGCGCCGCTCGGAGCTGCTCTTCGAGCGCCTCGCGGTGCGCTGGGAGATCGCCGACCTGCCGCTCACCGACCAGAAGATGCTGCTCGGCCGCTACCGGATGGCCGACGCCGTCACCCAGGAGTGGGTGCGGCGCACGCTCGCCGACCACGTCGCCCGATTCATCCCGGAGCTGTCCGGGTAGTCGAGGTAGAGGCGGGGCCAGCGAGGAAAGGAGCGCACGATGCTTGCCGACGCCAGGGCCTACAGCGGCTTCGCGGTCGACGATTTGGACGCCGCGAGGCAGTTCTACGGCCATACCCTGGGCTTGGAGGTCTCGGTCCTGGACGAGCAGAACGGCCTGCTGACCCTCACCCTGGCCGGCAACCGGGAGACCCTCGTCTACATCAAACCCGACTTCGCCCCGGCCACCTACACGATCCTCAACTTCGAGGTCGACGACCTCGACGCCGCCGTCGAGGAGCTCGGCGAGCGCGGCGTCAGCTTCGAGCGCTACGACGGCTTCGAGCAGGACGAGAAGGGCATCGCCCGCGGCCCCGGCCCCTCGATCGCCTGGTTCAAGGACCCCGCCGGCAACATCCTCGCGGTCCTCCAGCAGTCCTAGCGACGATGGGCGCGGCTGGGTTCGAACCAGCGACCTCTCGCGTGTGAGGCGAGCGCTCTCCCACTGAGCTACGCGCCCGGGCGAGGTCGATAATACGACGGGTCTCGCATGGGCCGTGGCGCGGCTGTCTGGGGGCACCGTACATCATGGCCCTCTCGCGATCGGGGGCTCTTACTAGACTCAGCAGTTCCTGATCATTTATTCGTCCAGCCGGTGAGGCAATTTGTCCAAATTCCTTTGAGTAGCAGGTCTTTCGCACGATAAGACGGCATCCGCTTCGGTCCGAGATCGGGGAAGCAACGAAAGGAACTGTCGATGTCGTCTCCCAAGCCGCACCCGCGTGGTCCGCTCGTCTTGATCGTCGCCCTGTTCGCTCTGCTGCTCACGGCAATGCCGGCCGGAGCGGCGACCGTCGTCTACCCGGCCGGCGGCGGCGTCTTCACCGGAGGGGCCGAAGGCTGGCAGGAGACCGAAGCCGACTGCAACGTCTCGCTGTTGTCGACCTGCACGGCAAGCGGCGAGCACGACGCCACCGCCGGCAACCCGGCGGGCTCGATCACGGCCAAGACCAACGCCGACCTCAACCTGCTCGGGACGTTCGAATCGACGGTCGTCTTCGAGTCGCCCGAGTTCACCGTGGCCGAGGCTGGCACCGCGACCCTGCACTTGGACCGAGCGTTCGCCCCAGAAGGGCTGATCGAACTCAAACCCCTCGCGTCCTATGTCGTGAGGCTGATCGACGTCACCGGAGGTACGGAATCGGTCGCCCTGGAAGAGGAGATAGAAGACGCCTCGCCGTTCGCCGGCAAAGACGCGGCAGCCACGGTCGTCGCCGGGCACACCTACGCGATCTCGATCGAGGCCAAAGCCTCCTCGACCGTGACCCTGAACCTCCTCCAGGAGGGCGACACCGACGTTCGCTTCGACAACGTCGCCCTCTCCGTACAGACGCCGGATCCAGAACCCCCCGATCCCGAGGGCGAGGGCGAGGGAGAGGGCTCGGGCGATGGTGGCGACAGCACTGACAGCAGCACCAAATCGATCACCGCGGAGGAGCTGCTGACCTCGGTGCGCCTCAGCAGCCTGGAAACGGCTGAGGTGCGCGGCAACGGGGACCGGGTCTTCGTCCGCGTCGCCTGCCCGCGGCGGGTCGAGCGGGCCTGCCGGATCTCGGCGCAGGGGATGATCGGGAGGAAGCTCCGGGTCACCCGCCGCAGCTCCGTCAAGGTCGTCAGCGGTCGCTCGAAGCTCGTTGCCCTGAGGGTGAAGCCACGGTTCCGCGATGAGGTCGCGGCGCGCAAGCGGCTGCTGATCGTGCAGCGAGTGCGAGCCGGAAAGGTCTCGACGACCCACAGGCGCAGCCGGGTGTTGATCCGCCGCGGCTGAAGCTCGGACCTAGGCGGCGGCCTGCCCCTGCGCGGGGAGCAGGCCGTCGCCGGGCGGGCCGGTCTCGCCCGCCGCGACCGCCCGCTTCTGCAGCGCCAGGCCGGCGAAGGGGAAGATCAGGGTGGAGAGCATCGCCGCGCCGACCAGGCCAGCGGCCGTCGACGTCCTCATGTGCCCGCTCTCGGTCGCGATCGTCGTGATTGCGACGACGAGCGGCAGCTCGGTGGCCGAGAAGAAGGCGAGCGCCGCGCGCTGTCGCGCTTGCAGCACGCGGCGGTAGAGCAGCAGCGCCGGCAGGCCACGGACGACGAGGAAGAGGCCGAAGAACATCGCCAGCTTGAGCAGGGCGGAGACGGACCCGAGCGCGGCGAGGTCGAACTCGATGCCGCTGGTGATGAAGAAGAACGGGACGAAGAAGCCAAAGCCGACAGCGGTCAGCTTCGACTCGAACACCTGCAGCTCCTGTCCCTTGAGCGCCAACCGCACGATCATCCCGGCGACGAAGCCGCCGAGCAGGACGTCGAGGCCGAGCTGGTTGGCGAGTAGGACGAGGCCGAAGACCAGGACTACGGTGATCCGCACGGCCAGTTGGCTGCTGGCCTCGAAGGTGCGCTCCAGCGCCGGCCAGCCGCGCCAGGCAAAGCGGACGGAGACCAGCGCCATGGCGAGCGCTAGGAAGACGAATGCCACCAGGATCGCCGCCTCGTGCAGCGGGTTGGCGGTCGAGAGGACCAGGGTCACGAGCAGGATCGGCCCGAACTCGCCGATCCCGCCGGCCGCCAGCAGGTAGGTGCCAAAGCGCGTCTTCAGCTCGCCGTTATCGCGCAGGATCGGGATCAGCGTGCCGATCGCCGTCGTCGCCATCGCCGAGCCCGTGTAGAGGAAGGAGACGACGATTCCGGCTGCGGCGAGGATGCCGCCGATTCCGTAGGCGAGCGCGATCGAGAGCAGCCAGCCCAGCGCCCCGAGGCGGAGCGGCTTGCCGCGGATGCGCTCGAAGTCGATCTCGTAGCCGGCGAAGAAGAAGAGCATGCCGAGGCCGAGGTTGGAGAAGAAATCGATGAAGTCGTCCGTCTTGGCGAGGTCGAGGACTTCGGGGCCGACGAGGATTCCCAGCAGCAGCTCGACCACGACCACCGGCGGTGCGAACTGGCGCGGCACGGCGGCAACCGTGATCGCCGCCATGGCGGCGATCACGACGATGACGAAGAAGGACTCGGTGTCGACCTCGATCAAGGCGATCTGATCCTATGCCGCAATGCGAAGGGGGCCCCGCAGGCGGCCCCCTTCGGCGATGCTCGCTGCGCTTGGAGCTAGCGGGTGCCGTCGTCCGGCGACTCCTCGTCGGCCGTCTGGCCGACGACGTTGAAGTCTCGGTCGAGCTGGACGTCGGCCTGGCTGCCGTCGGCCTGGGTGACCTCGACCTCGTAGTAGCTCTCCTCGTCGCCGACCTCGGTCTCGCTGACGGTGCCGCCACCGGTCGCCTGGAGCGCCGCCGCGCTCGCCTGGTCGAGCGCCTTGCCGCCGATTGGGTGGGAGTCGTCGCCGCCGGTTGCGCTCGCGATCCCGGCTCCGCCGGCGGCGAGGGCGAGAGCCGAAGCCCCGACGACGATGACCTTGCTTCGTTTCTTCATCGGATTCCTCCTTGGAGCGGTTACGCGAACCACTTGTACGGAGGTCGGATGAAATGACGGTGAAACCGGTTTCTGCCGCTGGTGCGGCCTCAGGCCGCCGGGATCTCGATCCAGACGTCTGCTCCGCCGGCCGGATCGTTCGCAGCCCTGGCACGGCCGCCGTGCGCGCTGGCGATCGTCTCGACGATCGCCAGGCCAAGGCCGCTGCCGCCGCGGCCACGCGCCGCGTCAGCGCGACTGAAGCGCTCGAACGCCTGGGCGACGAACTCGGGCGGGAATCCAGCTCCCCGGTCGCCGACGTGCAGCTCGACCCGGTTGCCGTTCCCGCTGGCCCAGATCCGGACCTCGCCTTCCCCGTGGCGCAATGCGTTGTCGACCATGCTGGTAAGCGCCTGCTCGAGGCGCAGGCGATCTCCCTCGACGGCGAGGCTGGCACTTCCATCGACGACGAGGGATCGACCGGACTCCGAGGCGCGGGTCCGGAAACGCTCGCCAACGGTGCTGAAGAGATCGCTAACGGCCAGCGGCTCCGACGCGATCGCGAGCTTGCCCTGCTCCGAGCGGGCGACGACGAGCAGATCCTCCGCGAGCTGGATCAGGCGGTCGATCTCCTCGAGCCCGGAGGCGATCGCGTCGCGAAGCTCCTCCTCCGAGCGTCCGTGTCGGAGCGCCAGCTCCAGCTCCGTCTTGTGCAGGGTCAGCGGCGTGCGGAGCTCATGGCTCGCGTCGTCGACGAAGCGGCGCTCGCGCTCCAGCGTCAGCTCGATTCGATCCAGCATCTCGTTCAGCGTCTGGCCGAGCCGCTGGAGCTCGTCGTTCGCCGGCGGCACCGGCAGCCGTTCTTCCGGTCCGCCCGCCGAGATCGCCGCCGCCCGCCGCCGCATCTCCTCGACCGGCCGCAGCGCCGCCCCTGCCGCCCCATAGCCGGCCAGCGAAGCGAGCAGCAGCGCGACCGGGCCGCCGATCAAGAGCAGGGTGGCGAGGTTGTCGAGCGCCTCGTTGCGATCGCCGAGCGAGGACCCCACTACTGCCACCAGCTCGCCGTCCCGGGTATCGACCGGCACCCCGAGAAGACGGGCGGAGGTCTCGATCCCCGGCAAGCCACTCCGCTCGAAGAAGGTCGGCGACATGGCTGCCTTCGCCAGTTCGGGCGGCTTCAGTACCGGCTGCCCCTCGAGCTGCGGCGTCGAGTCGACCAGTTGCCCATCTCTGTTTAGGACCTGGGCAAAGCTCTCGTCCTGCTCGATCAGCGGGGCCCTGTGCGACCCCAGGCCGGTCCTCGACGTCCGAGCCAAGGCCGAGACCTCGCCAGCGCGGGAGCGCAGCCCGTTGTCGATCGACTCGTCGAGCTGTGCCTCGGATCGGAGGTAGAGAAAGAGGCCGACGGCGATCAGGACAAGCGCCATAGCCGCGGTGAAGGCCAGGGTCACCCGCAGGCGAATCGGCACCCGGCTCATCGCCCACCGTCCTTTCTCAACCGGTACCCGGCGCCTCGCACCGTCTCGATCGATTCGACTCCGAAGGGCCGGTCGATCTTCCCACGCAGGAAGCGGATGTAGGAGTCGACGACGTTGGAGCGGTTCTCGTACTCGTAGTCCCAGACGTGCTCGAGAAGCTGGAAGCGGGAGAGGACCTCGCCGGGTCGCCGCATGAAGGTCTCGAGCATGGCGAACTCCTTTGCCGAGAGTTCGACCTCGTCCTCGCCCCGCCATACTTGCCGCGCGGCCGGATCGAGGCGCAGCTCGCCGACTCGAACCTCGGTCGGACGCTCGGGGCGACCGCGGCGGGCAAGCGCCCGCAGCCGGGCGAGCAGCTCGGCGTAGGAGAACGGCTTGGTCAGGTAGTCGTCGGCGCCACGGTCGAGGCCGGCGACCCGGTCGCGTACCGCATCGCGGGCGGTCAGCATCAGGATCGGGGACCAGACCCCGGCCTCGCGGAGCCGGCGGCAGACCTCCAGCCCGTCGATGCCGGGGAGCATCAGGTCGAGCAGGATCGCGTCGTACTCGACGGCCTCGGCCTTCCACAGAGCGTCCTCGCCGTCGCCGACGACGTCGACTGCCATTCCCTCGCGCTCGAGCCCGCGCCGGATCAGCCCGGCCATCTTCGCTTCGTCCTCGACGATCAGGACACGCATCGGCCTCCCCACATGCTCGCGGTCGAAGATGAAAAGAAGATGAAAGAGGTCACCCCGTTTCACGCAGTATTCATCGAGGTTTGAGACAAGGTGAAGCCAGCCCACGAAGGAGTCCACGATGCCGTCGATCTCGAGCGCAGACAGAAAAGGCGTTGCCGCCGGTCTCGGCCTCCTGGCCATCTCGCTTTCCCTCTTCGCCGGCTGCGGAGCCGGCGACGACGTCGCCCGCCCGGCCCTCCCGCAGGGAGGCGAGGCGGTTGACCTTAGCCCGGCCGACTTCACGACCGAGATCGACAACCCGTACTGGCCGATGCGGCCCGGCAATCGCTGGGTGTACCGGGAGAGCGACGGCGAAGGCGGGGCGCAGCGGGTCGTCGTGACCGTCACGGGGAGGACGAGGCGGATCGCCAACGGAATCGAGGCGCGGGTGGTGCACGACGTCGTCAGCCGGGACGGGCGGCCGGTCGAGGTGACCGACGACTGGTACGCCCAGGACGCCGAGGGCAACCTCTGGTATCTGGGCGAGAGCACGGCGGAGTACGAGGACGGGAAGGTCGTCTCGACCGCGGGGTCGTGGGAGGCCGGCGTGGACAACGCCCAGCCCGGGATCGTGCTCCCCGCCGAGCCCAGCCCGGGATTGGCGTACCGGCAGGAGTACTACCGGGGCCAAGCTGAGGACAGGGCGAAGGTGCTCAGCGTCGACGAGCAGGTGGAAGTCCCGTTCGGCCACTTTTCGGGCGCGCTGCTGACCAAGGACGAGACGCCGCTCGAGCCGCGGCTGGTCGAGTACAAGCTCTATGCGCCAGGGGTGGGTCCTGTGCTGACCCTCGACGTCTCCGGGGCCTCCGGTCGGGAGGAGCTCATCTCCTACAGACGTGCCGCGAGTTGAGTACCCATAGGGTCCTCTAACTCACGGCACGTAATGGGCGTGGGGGGTAGGATCGTGTGCGGACCGTGCTAGGCGGGGAATCAGCGGTGCCCTGTAACCCGCAATCCGCTCTAGCGGGGCCGAATTCCGTTCTGAGGGGCTGGCCTTCGGGGTCGGTTTGCCGCGGGCGGCGTTGACGGCCGGGTCCTGCGCGACGTGGGCACGTGAATCAGGTCAGGTCCGGAAGGAAGCAGCCTTAAGCGGATGCCGCGGGTGCCGCAGGTGAGCCCGGCTCGAGCCAAACGCGACGGACACGCCCGGAGACCTCGCTTCGAAGGCGGGTGCACGGTCCATTTTCAAGCCTCTGCGAGCCGCTCGGCGAGCCAGAGGTCGCAGAGCCAGTCCGACTGCCCGCCGCCCTTGCGGGTGACGACGATGCCCTCGGACCCGCCCTCGACGCCCACTTTCTTCCAGCGGGTCGAGTTTGGTGCCTTTTTCAGCGCGGCGACGATGCTCGCCGGCGCCCCGTCGACCGGGCGCACGCGGCCGTCGCGGGCCTTCGCCTCGAACTGCGGCATGGGCGCGGCGAGGGAGACCTCGCTGCGGGCGGTCGTCTCGCCGCTGTCGAGCCGGACCGAGACGCGCCGCCCGTTGCGCTCGCCCTCGAGCACCAGGGCGCCGCGGATCTTCGGCCCGACGCGGCCGGTGGTCGGATCGCGGGTCTCGATGCTGACCTGCGGCCGCTCGATCACCTCGAAGCCGAGCGGCGCCATCGCCTTGCCGACGTTGGCGTAGCCCTGGTCGAGCTCGCCGCCGGGCATCAGCGCCCTGACGCTCCCCCAGAGCGCCGCGATCACGATCAGTGGGCCGCCGATAAGCAGCGGCACGAAGCTTTCGAAGAAGTAGATCGGCGGCACGGTGAGGAAGATCAGCAGCGTCACCACCATCGCCAGGCTCTGACTGCGCCGCCCTGCCTCCCAGCCGGCGGCTCGTGCCTTGACCGCCTCGGTGTCGATTGGCTTCACCGCCATCGCCGCCCAGAGGTCGGGATCGGCCATCGTCGTCGGGTTCTCGAGCTCGCGCCCGCCTTCGGCGGCGGCGCGCGAGCTGCCGCTCGCGTCCGCACCGGATACGCGGTCGAGATCCGACCGCTGCAGGGCGAAGAGGATGACGCAGTAGAGCGCGATGACGCCGAAGATCAGCCCCAGCGCAAGCTTGGGGTTGGCTTCGCCGCTGCCCAGCGTCAGGCCGATCGCCGCGCAGGCGGCCATCACCACGATCACCCCGACGATCCCGAACCGCGAGGAGCGCTTGAACCCACCAGCCATTGTCGGCGCCAGCCTACATCTGCCGACGGGCCGATTTCCCACCGTATAGGGGTATTTACGGCCCGTCGGCGATTAGTCGATCAAGCGCTTCGTCATCTGGCGGACGGCGACCCGCCACATGACGAAGGCGAAGACGACGAGGCCGGCGAAGCGGACGAGGTCGATCGGGTCGTAGCCGAAGGCGCCGCCGCGGACCAGTTCGACCAGCTGGTGCAGCGGGTTGAGCTGGGCCACGACCTGCACGCCCTCGGGCAGTTCGTCGATCGGGAAGAAGGCGCCGGAGACGAGGAAGAGCGGCGTGACGAAGAGCGCCGTGACGTAGTTGAACTGGTCGATCTTGGCGACGGTGGCTGCCATCGCGATGCCGAAGCCGGCGAAGCCGAGCGCGGTGGCGAGGCAGAAGATCGGCACCAGCAGCATCCCCAGCGCCGGGTCGAGGCCGAAGGCGATCGTGACGACCAGTGGCACGCAGCCGTAGACGCTGGCGCGGAGGCCGATCCAGAGCATCTCGGCGCTGACCAGCTCCTCGACGTCGACCGGGGCGGCGAGAATCGCGTCGTAGGTGTTCTGGAAGCGGTGCTTGACGAAGGTGCCGAACATCGCCGGCAGGGCGCTGGAGAAGATGACGGCCGTCGCGACCATGCCGGTGCCGACGTACTGGACGTAGGGCACGCCGCCGACTTCGTCGACCAGCGTTGCGCTGAGGCCGAGGCCGAAGGCGAGCAGGTAGACGATCGGTTCGAGAATGCTGGAGAAGGTCGTCCCCTTCCAGTAGGTGCGGAAGTTGGCGGCCTCGCGACTCATCACGCCGCCGATCGCCGCCGGTTCCAGCCGCCGCAGCTTGGTCTTGCCGTCGCTCACTCGGCCTCCTCGCCGGTCAGCAGGACGAAGACGTCCTCGAGCGAGGCGGCGCGGCGCACCGCGTCCTCGGGCACGGCGCCGCCGTTGGCGCGCTCAGAGCCGACGATCGCGATCGCCGGTCCCGCCGGCCGCACCCTCAGGCCGGCCGCCTCGGCCGTGGCGCGGGCTTCCGCCAGCCGTTCCGGCGGCGCGTAGATCTCGGCCGTCTCGCGACCGGCGTGCTCGGCGATCAGCTCCGACGGCTTGCCGCGGCTGATGATCTTGCCGTGCGTCATCACCGCTACTTCGTCGGCGAGCCGCTCGGCCTCCTCGATGTAGTGGGTCGACATCAGGATCGTCGTGCCGCGCGAGCGCAGGTCGTCGATCAAGGTCCAGAGCTGGGTGCGGATCTGCGGGTCGAGACCGACGGTCGGCTCGTCGAGCAGGATCAGCCGCGGTTCGTGGACGAGGCCGCGGGCGAGCAGGAGGCGGCGGCGCATGCCGCCGGAGAGCTCGTCCACGGCGTCGCGGCGGCGGTCGCGCAGACGCGCCAGGTCGAGCGCGCGGTCGACCGCGGCACCGACGTCGGGGACCCGGTAGAGACGGGCGAAGACGGCGAGGTTGTCTTCGACGGTGACGTCGACGTCGAGGTTGTCGAGCTGCGGCACGACGCCCATCTCGGCTCGTGCCGCCTTGGCGTCGCCGGGCAGCTCGTGGCCGAGCGCCCGCAGTTCGCCGGCGTCGGGCAGGGCCTGCCCGGTCAAGAGGCGCATCGTCGTCGACTTGCCGGCCCCGTTGGGGCCGAGCAGGCCGAGGCAGATGCCCTCGGGCACGTCGAGGTCGAGCCCGTCGACAGCTGTGATCGGGCCGAACTTCTTCACCACGCCTCGCAATTCGATTGCCGCCATCTCCCGGATACTTGCAAAGCACAGGCTTGGCACCGACGGCGGAGGGCGAGCGATTCGCCCGCGTATGCTTTTGTCGATGAGCGAGGGCGGGGGCCTCAAGCGCGGCTGGCGCAGGAACTGGCTCTGCTCGGCTGCCTTCGTTCTGGTTGCGGCGATGCTCTGCCTCGCGCCGCTCGCCCAAGCGGAGACCGCCAGCTGGTCCTTTGAGCCCGTCAGTTGGGACTTCGGCGTTCGGCATCCCGAGGCCGGTCCCTCGCCGCCCAAGTCATTCACCTTGACCAACACCGGCGAAATCGAGTTGTCGGTGGGTTTCGTCTCGATCGGCAACGTGGATGGAGCCGGGTTTGCGATCGCTGGCAATTCCTGCGGCACGCTCTCGCCTCTGGAGAGCTGTGCGATAGACGTCACCTTCGATCCGGAGACAGCCGGACCGCAGCAGGGCGGTCTATCCGTCGCCGACATCGGTGGCCCAGTAGCGCCGGCGAGCGTGCAGCTGAGCGGAACCGGCGCTGGGCCCGCCGTCTCGATCGCGCCCGGTTCGTTGGACTTCGGCGCCCGAGACGTGGGTGCGGCCCCCTCGCCGGGGAAGACCTTCGTGATCAGCAACGACGGGCAGCTCGACCTCTCGATCTTCTCGCTCTCGATCGTCAAGCGATGGCATGCCAACGGATCTCCCGACGTCGATCAGTTCGGGCTGATTGGAGGAACCTGCGCGGCCGGCAGCGTCATTCCCCCGGGGGGTTCTTGCAGTGCTGAGCTCGCTTTCTCGCCGACGCTCGCCGGCTACCTCGACTCCCAGCTGTGGATCGTCGACAATGCCCCCGGCTCTCCGCACGTGGCAACCGTCGAAGGCATCGGCATCGCACCCCCCTTTGAGCTCGCTATTCCGCCACGCCCCCCACTGCCGCGAACCACGATCTTCCATCGCCCCCAGAAGCGCACTCACAAGAGCCGGGCTGCCTTCTGGTTCCGTGGGTCTGCCACCGCGACTCGCTTCCTCTGCCGCCTCGACGATCGTTTCCTCAACGCCTGCAGCTCACCCGCGCGCTACGAGCGGCTGGGCCCGGGTCCACACCGCTTCGCGGTTCGGGCGATCGACGGGAACGGACGCAGCGGCCCCGCCGTCAGCTACCGCTGGCGCGTGCGCGGATCGCGCTGAGGGGGCGATGAACGGTGCTCGACGAGCGTTGGATCAAAGCCCTGCACGTGGAGACGATGCGCGAGGAGGAACTGCACGCCGAGCGCGAGCACCACGTCCTCTTCCAGGCCTCGACCATCGGCGCCCTGCTCGACGGGGCCTACGAGGGGGACCTCAGCTTCGCCGAGCTGGCCGACCACGGCGACCTCGGGCTCGGCACCCTGAACGGCCTCGACGGCGAGATGATCGCGCTCGACGGGCGCTTCTTCCGGGCCGACGTCGAGGGTGCTGTCACCGAGGTCGAGCCGACCGCGCTGACGCCGTTCGCGGTGGTGACCGATTTCGAGCCCGCGATCGATACCGAGCTCGAAGGGCCGCTCGATCACGAGGGATTGCTGGCGCGGCTCGACGAGCTGATTCCGGCTGAGGCAGCCTCCTGCGCGATCCGCCTCGACGGCCGCTTCGAGCTGGTCCGCGCCCGCTCGGTTCCGCGCCAAAGCCCGCCCTACCGGCCGCTGACCGAGGTCGTCCTCGAGCAGAACGTCTTCGAGCTCACCGACGTCGAGGGGACGATGCTCGGCTTCCGCTTCCCCGACTACGCCGAGGGGATCGAGGTTGCCGGCTACCACCTTCACTTCATCTCGGCCGACCGCAGGCGCGGCGGCCATGTCCTCGCCTCCCGCTCCAACGGGCTGCGGGCCAGCCTCGACCCGTCGAGCGAGCTGCACGTCGAGCTGCCGCCCAAGGTCGACCTCGCCGATCCGGACCTAGCCGCGGCGACCCACGCCGCGGTCGAGACGGTCGAGCGCGCTGGCTAGCGTTTCTTCGGGTGGGCTTTCGGCGCCGGGCCGGAGCTGACCACGAGCGTCACCTTGGCGCCGCCAGCGAGGATCTTGCCGGCTTTCGGCTTCTGCGAGATCACTTTGCCTTTCGGCGCTTTCCGCGAGTGCCGCCGTTTGACCTTGCGGATCCTGCAGTCTCGTTTGCGGACCGCTTTTCTTGCGGCTTTGACCTTCTTCCGCTTCAGGTTCGGCACTTTGCAGCGGCTTGGGGCCGCGACCGGCGGGTCGGGGAGGCCGCCGATCTTCACCGTGGCGCCGTTCGGCCCGGTGGACAGGGTCTCGACCGTAATCCCGGTGCGGAAGTCGCGGAACTGGCGTCCGGCGGCGAGCGGGGCGTCGTCGAAGGTCGGCGTCTCGGGTGTGGTGTCGAGCAGGCGCGAGGGACGGTTGGGGTCGAAGCTTGCCGTGTCGACGTGGATCGCGACACCGTTCACGGCGGGATTGCTGGCGCCGTAGGCCTGGTCGAACGGGCCGATCGGCTGACGGAAGTCGAGATCGAAGAGCTCACCGGCGCCGTTGGCGATGCGCAGCAGCCGTGTGCCCGTGCTCTGCTCGAGCGGGGCGATCGTGTAGGTGCCCGAGTAGGCGATCGTCGGCGCGTCGCTCGGCGGGATCGCGCCGAAGCCGAGCTTGCGCCAGGCCGTCATCTCAGCCGGGAAGGGACCGACGTGGCCGAACCCCATCGGGTCGAACGGGTCGCCGTACTCGCTGACTTCGTCTCCGGGCGGGAACACTTCGCGGCAGTTGTCGCTGTAGACGGCCGGGGCGCCACCGGGGCCCGAGCAGCGATAGGCGGCGGCGTGGGGCGATCCGAGGACGTGGCCGAGCTCGTGCACGATCGTGTAGTCGCTGAGGCTGTCGATCCAGGCGAAGCTGCCGCTGGCAACTCCGGCTGCGGGACAGCCCGAAGCCACAAATGGTTCGTTTTCGTAGATGTAGACGACGAGGTCGTAATTGGAGTTGCTGAAGCCGTCGCCGGCCGCGAGCTGGGCGGCCTGGTTGTTCCACGTGGGCCACGGGCAGTTCGCTTTTGGCGTCGGTACCTGGTAGGGGCCGAAGACGTCGCCCGCGTCGCCGCTGAAGTCGACTTTGCCAAAGGTCTGCGTGAGGAAGTATTCCTGCACGGTGTAGACGTTTGGCGGGCTGGGGGCGCCGAACATCGTGTTGACGACCTTTTCTTTGAATCCCGCTTCCGGCCCAGCTTCGTCAGATGCGTAGTAGGTGATGACCGCGGTGCGGCGAGTGTCGGCGCCGGCGCTGGCCGGCAGGGCCAGCGCCGCGCAGAGCAGCGCGACGATGAGGAGCGCCTTCTGGGAGCGAATCACGCGCGGAAGCCTAGGGATCGCGGAGGTCAGCAGCGCCGGTAGAGGAGCCAGGACTCGTTGCCGGCGACGCGGCGGAAGCCAGGGGGGACGGCGGTCGCGAAGCGGGCCGGGTCGTTGGGGTCGAGGATGAAGTTGTGGACGACGAAGGGGCTCGCCGGGTCGAGGAAATAGCCGCGGCGGGGCTGGCGCTGCTCGGATGAGCTGACGACGCTCGACGGCCTCAGGTCGAGGTCGAAGGCGAGCCGGGGGACGGCGCGGTGGTTGGGGACCGAGATCGGCAGGCAGAGAGGCTCGAAGGCGTCCGAATCCGCGAGATCGCCGAGGTCGGACTCGATCTCGCTCTGGTTGGTCAGGTCGGTGTCGACGCGAGCGAGCAGGTCGTACTGGTTGGGCGCCCAGACGACGAACATCAGGGCAGTGACCGCGGCGAACGCCTGCCAGGGGCGGCGCCAGGGATCGCCGGGCTCGAGTGCGCGCCAGCCGAGCAGGGCGAACGCGGCGAAGATCGCAAGCAGCGCCGCGGCCAGCATCGTGTAGCGGGGGATGATCGCCAGGCCGGCACAGGCGAGGATCGCGAAGGCGCCGAGCGCGAGGACCACCGCCGCTAGGCCGATCGCAAGCTTTCCCCCGTCATAGGGGGGACAAAGCTTCAATCCGCGGCGGCGGCCGACGATGATCGCGGCGGCGATGAGGAAGCCGCCCGCGGCGCCGACCATTCCCGGCCACTGCAGCACCTCGCCGAGGCGGCGCGGGCCGTAGAGGACGAGGTCGACCGGGCCGGTCTGTCGTTCCAGCATTTCCACGGTCTCGCGGGTGCCGGTGAACGAGTAGGTGGGGCTGCCGGCGGTTATCCAGTCGAAGATCGCCCACAACACCGGGCCTGCAATTGCCAGGGCGACAAGCCCGATAGGTGGGACAGAGAGGGTGCCTCTCGCCCGGACAAAACGCGACCTAATTAGGGCGCGTTTTTGAGTATCCGCCCGTTCGAGAGACACCCTCTCTGCCCCCTCGCCGCCACGATCGGGGTCGGACTGCCCAAGGTCCAGGGCGAGGTAAACGAGATAAGCGATTGAGAACAGCCAGGCCTCGGGGCGGAGGAGGCCGGCTAGGGCTAGCAGGGCCAGGACCGGCCAGCCGGCTCGGGGGCGCTTGGTCTCGATTACGAGGGCGGCGAGGACCAGGGCTATGTAGGGGAGGTCGACGTAGGCGCGCAGGCCGTTGGAGAGATAGGGGGCGCGGGTGAGGACGATCAGCGCCGCGACGGCGCCGATCGGCCGGTCGAACCAGAGCGAGCCGAGCCGGTAGACGAGGTAGCCGACCAGGCCCAGCGAGACGTAGGCGATGACCATCGTCACGTCGACCGCCCCGCCGCCCAGGGGGGACGTCACGAGGCCGAACAGTTCGGCGAGCGGGTGCGGGGTGGGGGGCAGCGCTGCGCCCCGGTCGGGGCTCAGGCCCTCCGCCAGTTCGCGACCCCAGAGGAGGCTGTAGATCGTGTCGTAGTTGGGGAAGCCGAGCGGGAAGATCGCCAGCAGCAGCGCCGCCACGGCGGCGACCCAGGCGGCAGGGGTTAGCCACTCGCGGCGCACCCGGGGCAAGGTATAGGCGCAGATACACTGGCTGCGGTGCCCTCGCCCAGCGACTCGACCTCCCTCTACCGCCGTCACCGCCCCGGTTCCTTCGACCAGGTGGTCGGCCAGCAGCACGTCGTCCGCACCCTGCGCAACGCGGTCGAGGGGGACAAGGTCCACCACGCCTACCTCTTCGTCGGCTCGCGCGGCACCGGCAAGACGTCGATGGCGAAGATCCTCGCCCGCTCGCTCAACTGCGAGCGGGGCGGGCCAACCGTCGCTCCCTGCGGGGAGTGCGAGTCTTGCCTGACGATCGCCGCTGGCACTTCGATCGACGTAATCGAGATGGACGCCGCCTCCAATCGCTCGGTGGACGACGTCCGCGACCTGCGCGAGCGGGTCGCCTACGCGCCGGCGGGCGGGCGCTGGAAGGTCTACATCCTCGACGAGGCGCACATGCTGACCAAGGAGGCCTGGAACGCCTTCCTGAAGACGCTGGAGGAGCCGCCGCCGAACACGGTCTTCGTCCTGGCGACGACCGAGTCGCACAAGGTGATGGCGACGATCGCCGACCGCTGCCAGCGCTTCGACTTCCAGCGGCCCTCGCTGGAGCAGATCTCCGAGGTTTTGCAGAGGGTCGCCGCGGCGGAGGGGATCGAGGTCGAGGACGGCGCGGTGGCGACGATCGCCCGCTCCGCCTCGGGCAGCTTCCGCGACGCGCTCGGCACGCTCGACCAGATCGTCGCCTTCGGCGGCTCCCAGGTGGGGCTCGACGACGTGCTGCAGCTACTCGGCGCGGCTGACGCCGAGCTGCTCTTCGGCGCGGTCGACGCGGTGGTCGCCGAGGATCCGAAGGCGGTCCTGCTCGGGGTCGAGGAGATGGCGCGCTCGGGTCGCGACCCGGCCCAGTTCGCCCGCGACCTGCTCGCCCACCTGCGCCACCTGCTCGTCACCCAGACGGTTGGCGAGGTGCCCAACACCTTCGTAGTCACCGCGACCGACGAGGGTCGCATGGCATCCCAAGCCCAGGCGATCGGCGCCGCGACGTTGGTGCGAACCATCGACGAGCTCTCGACCGCGCTGACCGCCGTCCGCGAGGGCGACGACGCGCGCATGGCAGTCGAGATCGCCCTGCTGAAAGCAGCCCGCCCAGATCTGGACCCCAGCACCGAGGGACTCCTGAGGCGCATCGAGAGGCTCGAGCGAGGGGCGGAGGCCTCCCCGGCCGCGGGTCCTGTCACGGCAGGGGACCCACCCCCCCCTGCGGTAGCTAAAGCTTCCTCGGGGGAGGTCCCCCCTACGCCGCCACCCGCGGCAGAAGCGCCACCCGCCGACGCCCCGAGTGCCCAAGCTTCCGAAGCCACGTCCGAGCCCTCGGCATCTAAGGCTGACGACTCTCCCGCGGGTGGTGGCGGGGAGGGGGTGTCCGAGCAGGCGCGGCGTCCTGTTGCTCGCCCCGCCGAGTCAGCGAGCGAGGCAGACGAAGCTGGCGAGCAACCCAGCGACAGCTCGGACGCCCCATCCCCGCCGACAGGACCCGCGGGCCAGTTGGACATCGACCAGATCACCCGCGTCTGGCCCGCGGTGCTCGACCAGCTGCTGCAAACGGCCCCGGCGCTGGCCGCGACCTTCGAGGGCGCCCGCCCGGTCGGGTTCGACGCGAGGGAGCGGAGTGTCACCATCGGCTTCCCGGCCGATCACACCTTCAACAAGCGCAAGGCCGAGGCGCCCGACAAGCGGGAGCAGATGGCGGCGGCGCTGGAGACGGTCCTGGGGGAGAAGCTGCGCCCCGCCTACGCCGTGCTGGACGGCGAGGAGGACGCGGCACCCGCAGCCGCTGCCGGCGAGGATGGCGGCGACCACGAGGCACTGGTGGAGAAGATCAAGAGCGAATTCGACGCGGAGGAGGTCGGTTAGCGATGGCAAGGGGCGGTCCGGGTGGCTTCGACGTGAACGCGCTGATGAAACAGGCGCAGCAGATGCAGCAGCAGATGCTGGAGGCGCAAGAGCAGCTCAAGGACGAGGTGGTCGAGGCCAGTGCCGGCGGCGGCATGGTCAAGGTGAAGATGGGCGGCGACCTGACCCTGCGCGAGATCGCGATCGACCCCGAGGCGATCGACCCCGAGGAGGCCGAGATCCTTGCCGACATGGTCCAGGCCGCGGTCAACGAGGCGCTGCGCGCGGCCCAGGACCTGGCCGGCTCGAAGATGGGCGGGATCACCGGTGGCATGGGAGGCATGGGCGGCCTCCCGGGGATGTGAGCGCCGAGGGACCGGCGCCGCTCTCCCGCCTGGTCGCCGAGCTTTCGCGGCTGCCGGGGATCGGCCAGCGAACCGCCCAGCGGCTCGCCTTCCACATCCTCCGCGCCCCCGACGAGGAGGCCGCGGCGCTAGCCCTCGCGATCCGCGAGGTAAAGGAGAAGGTCGGCCTCTGCGAGCGCTGCTTCAACCTCTCCGAGGGCCCGCTCTGCCGGATCTGCTCCGACTCCAACCGCGACCAGGCGACGATCTGCGTGGTCGAGGAGCCCGCCGACGTGATCCCTATCGAGCGCACCCACGAGTACCGCGGCCTCTACCACGTGCTCGGCGGCGCCCTCTCGCCGATCGACGGCGTCGACGCGGGCGACCTGAAGATCGCCGAGCTGCTGCGCCGAGTCGACGAGGGGGAGGTGCGCGAGGTCGTCCTCGCCACGAACCCCACCACCACCGGCGAGGCGACCGCACTCCACATCGCCGAGCAGCTGCGCGGCCGGGTAACCGTTACCCGCCTCGCCAGCGGACTGCCGGTTGGGGCCGATCTGGAGCACGCCGACGAGGTCACCCTCGGCAACGCCTTCGCCGGCCGCCGCACGCTCGACTGAGAGCGCACTTTCCAACAGCTCGGCGGGGATGTAGTCAAGGTACCTTGACTGTTCGATCCAGGTATGCATAGGGTTCGCGCAAGCCACTTCGTCGCGGGAGGCGCGAATGCGAAAGAAGACGACCAGCGGTTCCTTGACCGTGAGGGCGATTGCAGGCACTCACGTAGTACTCCTCGGGATGAACGTCGATCCCGACGATCGCAAGGGGCTGCTGGGCTTCGCGATCGAGCGCCTCGACAAGGACACGGGGGAGATGCGGCACCTGCCGAACTTCCTCCTCTTCAGGGCCAACGACAAAGGCGACCGCTCCGATCACAGCAGCGTGAGGAACCCGATCCAGGCGTTCCAGTGGTGCGACTACACGGCGCTTCCCGGGCGAACCTACATCTACGTGGTCACGACCAGGCGCGGCCGGCCCAAATCCCTGAAGAGCGGGGACGCGGTCACCCTGGAGGTGACCACCGAGGCGACCGATAGGGGCAAGCACGCGGTCTTCTTCAACCGGGGCGCCGCCGGCTGGCAGGCGTACCAGCGCCAGTTCGGCGCACGCGACCCCGATCAGGTGCCCGACCGCGCCGGGTACAAGTGGCTGTCGCGGGGCCTCGAGGAGGCCCTGGTCGCGTTCCTGGCCCAGGCGGAAGGGAAGGGATGGGGGCTGCGGGGGGCTCTCTACGAGTTCAACTACGTCCCCGTGCTCGACGCCCTCTGGGGGGCGAAGCACCGCGGCGTCGACGTGAAAGTGGTCGTCGACCAGTCGAGCAAGAACCTCTCGGCGATCGAGGTGGCGGAGATAAAAGGCGCCTGTGCGCCGCGGACGAAAGCGAAGATCCCGCACAACAAGTTCGTCGTCCTGCTCAAAGACGGCGAGCCGGTCGAGGTTTGGACCGGCTCGACCAACATCACCAAAGGCGGCATCTTCGGCCACTCCAACGTCGGTCACCTGGTGCGCGACAAGGATGTCGCCGCCTCCTACCTCGCTTACTGGAAGCAGCTCGTCAAAGACCCCGACCGCAAACCCTTGCAGACCTGGACGGTGTCGTCGAACGGCGAGCCGGAGCGGCGCCTGGTGGAGAAAGGCAAGGCGGTCCTGCCGCCGCGAAACTCGATCGCCACGGTGTTCTCGCCACGGAAGAACGTCGACGCGCTCAAGTGGTACGCCGCGCTGATGGACCAGGCGCGGGAAAGCGTCTTCCTCACCGCCCCGTTCGGGGTCAGCAAACAGCTGCAGGAGGTCTTCGAGAACGACAAACCGTACCTGCGCTACCTGATCCTCGACAAGAAAGACAAACGCATCGCCCCGGTGGCGCGCAGCATCGAAAGCGACCTCGACAACGAGGTCGCCGTCGGCGCCTACATCGGCGAGGGCAACTGGCACCAGTGGCTGGCGGAGCACCTGACCGACTTCAACAAGTCGGTGCTGTTCGTCCACACCAAGTACATGTTGATCGACGCGCTCGGCGACGACCCGATCGTGATCACCGGCTCGGCCAACTTCAGCGAGCCATCGGTGCGGGAGAACGACGAGAACATCCTGGTGATCCGCGGCGACACCCGCGTCGCCGACGTCTACGTCACCGAGTTCATGCGCCTGTTCAGCTCCTTCCGCCTGCGCAAGCGGGCCAAGGCGGAGAAAGAAGAGCCGGGCCCGAACCCGAGCAACGCCGGTCCAAGGCCGGACGAGCCGATCTACCTCGACACGACCGACCGCTGGGCGGCCCCGCACTACAAGAAGGGCTCCACTCAGGAAAAGGAGCGCCTGCTCTTCAGCGGCCTCTCCAACGGCGCTCGAGGCCACGCTGCGGGCTCCGACTAGACGTCTCACCTAGACGCTTGTCAGTTCGCAAATTGCGAGAATTCGAATTCCTGGCGTCCGCCCCCTTCGCCAAGGTCTCGGCGTGGCGACGGATACCCCGACACGGATCGGCCCGGGCGATGGCGCCGCGCCGCGACAGCTGGCGCGCGAGGTGTCTGTCTTGCAGGCGTCGCTGCTGGGCAGGCTGCACGAGGAGATGGCGGGCGGCGACGCCGCCCTGTTTGCCGTCGCGGCGCAGAGGCTGGCCGAGGAGTTCGGCTCGGTGACCGCGACCGCCGTCGGCACGCTCTGGGAGAGGGACGACGCCGCCCGCGCGGTCGGCGGGGACGGGGAGCACCCCAGCCTCTACCGGCCTGGGCAGATGCGCCGCCGGCTCGACCAGCTGCTCGAGTGCCACCGTCGCTACGAGCAGCGGTTCGCCCTCGTCGTCTTCGACGTCGAGGGGCCGGGGGCGCGTGACGACAACGGCGAGGGGGGCCGCGAGACCGCGCTCGCCGTTGTCGGCGCGGCGCTGGGCGAAAGCGTCCGGCTCGTCGACGAGACCTTCCGCCTCGAGGAGGATGCGCTCTGCGTTCTCGCCCCCGGCCAGAACACGGTCGGCGGGGTGCAGATGGCCGAGCGACTGCTGAGCAAGCTCGACGACCTCGAGCGGGCCGGCGGCCTGCGGATCGGGATCTCGGCCGGGGTTGTCGCCTGTCCGGAACACGGGGGCAGCGCGGAGCGGCTGCTGCACAAGGCCGACGAGGCGATGTGGCGAGCCCGCTCGGTCGGTCAGCCGGTCGGCGTCGGTGCCTTGGAGCCTTTGCAAGATCACTGACAGATTCCCGAAATCTGTCCATAACCGGTGTAAACCTGGATTTTCGCTGGCAGAATGCTGCGCATGCCGGGAATCAGGACCAATGCCGCCGCCGAAGTTCTGGGCGTAAGCCCGAACACCCTGCGCAGCTGGGAGCGCCGCTACGGCTACCCCGTGCCGAAGCGCACGCCCGGCAACCATCGCAACTACGAGCTGATCGAGCTGCAGACGCTGCGCGACGCGCTCGCCGAGACCGGCAACATCTCCTCGGCGATCGAGCTGTCGCGGCAGCGCCAGGAAGCGCCGGCCAGCGGCGGCAGCCTGCTCGCCGCGTTCGAGAGCTTCGACGAGGACTCCGCCGACCGCACGATCGAGGAGAGCCTCGCGATCCGGCCGCTGGAGCGGACCGTGGAGGAGATGCTGCTGCCCGCGGTCGACGAGCTCGCCGCCGACCCCGAGCGTGCCGCCGAGCTCGAGTTCGCCGCCCGCTGGGCGACCGGCTGGCTGCACGGCGCCCGCCGCCTCGCCTCCACCGCCTCCCGCCCCGCCGGCATCCTGCTGCTCGACTCGAGTCGCGGCTCCGACGCCGAGGCGGTCCACACCCAGGCGCTCGATCTTTCCCTGCGCCGCGCCGGCTTCCGCGTGCTGATGCTCTCCGACGAGCTCGGCGAGGAGCGGATGGAGCGCGCCCTGCGCGCCCTCGATCCGACCGCGATCGTCTTCTGCGGACCCGGCGCCGATACCCCCGCCGCCGTGCAGCTGGTCCGCAAGATCCGCGAGGCGGGCTTCGACGCGCCGCTCTACGGCTTCCGCGCCGGCGGCCTGATCGGCGACGCGATCCCCACCGCCGGCGAGCGGCCCAGTCAGGTGACGGGGTTGCTCAACGCGGCGCTGCGCCGCCGCGCCAGCCAGGCGTTCGCGTAGCGCCGTCTGTAACCAGTTAGTAGCACCCTAGTTACAACATCGACACGGGTGGCCGGAACCATGCGACCGTGGGTCCACGCCTTGCGATCGCCTGTCTGCTGCTGCTGATCGCGCCGACCGGCGCGGCCGCCGTGGTCTCCGACGTGCAGGCGATCGACGGGCCGAGCGGCGACGTGATCGACGTCGCCGACGCGGCGATGTCGGAGGACGGCAGCGGCGGGGTGGTCTGGTTGCGCCGGGTCGGCGGTCGCAGCCACGTCTTCGCCGCTCAGTTCCGCAAGGGGACCTGGGGACCGGCGCGGCGGGTCGACGTCGGCCAGAGCTTCGACTCGAGTTGGGCCAGCATCGGCGCCGGCGACGGTGGCCGCCTGGTCGTCACCTGGGTGCAGGAGTTCGGGGTCGAAAGCGACCGGCTCTTCTCGGCCACGCTCGATCCCGGCGCCACCGACTTCCAGGCACCGGTTCCGATCGACTTCAACGTCGGCGAGGCGACCTCGACCTTCCCCGACCTGGCGATGGCGCGCGGCGGCCAGGCTTACCTCGCCTACCGCGTCGTCACCGACGTCAGCCCCTCGAACCCGCCCGGCTACATCGGCGCCGACGTGCGGATCGCCCGTTACAACGGCCGCCTCTGGTCGGTGCTGGGCACGCCGGTCGACCGCAGCATCGGCAGCCCGGTGCGCACGCCGACCGAGGCGAACTCGCCCAAGGTGGGGATCGACGTGCAGGGCGGCGGCGTGGTCGCCTGGCAGGAGCCCGACGACGAGTTCGTCGACAGGGTCTGGGCGCGGCGACTGTTCGGGACCAGCGTCGGCGTGCCGCTCCAGGTCAGTCCCTCGACTTGGGAAGGGGCGCCGTTGCGCGGTCCGGCCGACGCCTTCGCGCTCGACGTCGCCGGCTTCGGCCAGGCCGCGGTGGCCTTCCGTCAGCAACCCGGTCAGGCGAGCAGGCTCGACGCGCCGCGGGCGATGGTCAACGAGACGCCCGACGTCTTCTCCGAGCTGTCGGGCAGCTTCGGTCAGGCATTGCTCGTCGACGGCGGTGTACGGGGCGACCTAGGTGCGCCGAGCGTCGCCGCCGATCCGCGCGGCCTCTTCGTCAGCGGCTTCTCCGCCGGCCCCGCGAGCCTGCTCGGCTCCGGCGACGACGCCGCGGCGGAGCCGATCGAGCGGCTCGATGCCGGGGCCAGCTCGGTCGCCGGCGACCCGCGGGTCGACCTGGCGGAAACCGGAGCCGCGGTGGCAGCCTGGCGCGAGCTGCGCGGCGGGGTCGGCCTCGTCGCGGTGCAGGAGCGGCGCGCCGACGGGGTGGTCGAGCCGACCGAGCTGAGCGCACCCAACGGGGGCGCGGTCGGACGAGTGGTGCTCGGCGGCTCCGGCTTGGGCGATGCGATCGTCGCCTGGCAGCAGGGCAGCGGCGCCAACGCCCAGATCGCCGCCACGACGATCGATGCGCCGCCCGACCCCTTCCTGGTGCTGCTGCCGGAAGCCTGGCAACGCAAGAAGAGGGTCCGCATCGCCTGGGATCGCTCGCCGAACGCGGTCAGCCGAGTGCGCTACTCGGTCAGCGTCGACGACGAGCCGGTGGTCGATAACCGCAAGCGCCTCAACGCCTACCTGACCCCCGACGACGTCGGCGACGGCCGCCACAAGGTCCAGGTCTTCGCCGTCGACGCGGCCGGCCAGGAGACCGGCAGCCGAGTTGGGCCGCTGCGGGTCGACCGCCACGGCCCGCAGGTGAAGTTGCGCCGCAGCGGGCGGCGGCTGACGGTGGTCGTCAGCGACGGACCGCGCCGCACGACCTCGGGCTTGCGCCGCGGCTCGGTCCGCGTCTCCTTCGGCGAGCGCGGCGGGGCGGGGGCATCGGCTTCGGGCCGGCGCGAGGGGCGGAGGGGCAGGGGGAAGCCCGCGGTCGCCAAGGTCGCCCACACCTACTCGCGCGGAGGGCTTTACCGGTTGCGGGTGCGCGCTCGCGACAGGGCGGGCAACGTGACGCTGCTGCGGCGCAAGGTGGACGTCGGATGAGGCTCGGTCCGCGGATCGCGGCGGTCGCCTTCTCCCTTACCGCGCTTCCCTGGCTTGCGGCTCCGACCCCGGCCGCCGCCGCTTGGCTCAATGCGGCCGACGGCGTCCACGGCGCTCAGCTGGTCTCGGCCGACTACGACCGGCTCGAGCAGGGGGACGACTCGACCGTCTTCGCGGCGCTCAGCGCCGACGGCCGCTACGTCGCCTTCCAGACCCTCGCGCGCAACTTCTTCGCCGACGACGACCCAGACCCGCCCGGGCAATACCGGACCGGCGGCATCTTCCGCTTCGACCTGCAGACCCGGGCGCTGGAGAAAGTCGCGAGCGGCGACCTGTTCGCCGAGGAAGGAGCGAGCGAAAGCAACGAATTCCTGCGCAGCGGCGCATCCAGCCCCTCGATCAGCGCCGACGGCCGCTACGTCGCCTTCGCCACCGCGGAGCCCCTGCTTGTCCCCGCCGACACCAACGACAACGTCGACGTCTACGTGCGCGACATGGCGCTGCCGATCGGGGCTCCCGGCGCCTTCGACCTGGTCTCCGCACGCGACGGAGGCGATGCGCCCGCCAGCTACGGCGCTCCTGTCGTTCCCTTTCCCGGCACCGAACCGGGTGCCGACGTATCGCGGGGTGTCGCGATCTCCGCCGACGGGCAGAGGGTCGTCTTCCGCACGGACGGGCCCTCCGACCTTCCGGCGAGCGGCAGCACCGATGTCCCGGCGGGCCAGCTCTTCCTGCGCGATCGGGCGGCCGACACGACGACGCTGGTGACGGCGAAACGCGATGCCGAATCCGGAGCGATGACGGCAGAGCCGGCCGGTGGGGCGCTCGGCGGCGCGCTCAGCGCCGATGGCAGCACCGTCGCTTGGACCGGCGGCAACGCCGCCTCGCAGGCACGCTTCCTCGGCGGCGAGAACCCGTCCTCCACCTTCCTCTACTACTTCTGGCGACGGGTAGGGGACGGTCCCAGCGCGCCGACGCGGCGGATCACCGGTCTCGCCGACCCCGACGACCCCGGTTGCCCGCCGGCTGTCGAAACCAACTTCGACCAGACCTCGACTGGCTCGTGCTACGGACCGCTCACCGACCAAGAGTCCAACCGGGCCGGGATCGCCTCACAGCTGCCGGCGCTGAGCGGCGATGGCTACACGGTGGCCTTCCTCACCGGCTCCGGCCCTCGCCCGCTTGCCTTCACCGGGCCGGGGCTCGACCTCTTCCTCACCGAGATGCGGTCGGGCCTGAGCCGCAAGGCGTCGACCGTGGAGTTGACCCGCGACACGGTGGGCGGCGACCCGACCACGAGCCCGCCGATCGACAGCATCTCGATCTCAAGCGGGGGTCGCTACCTGGCCCTGACCACGGTGCGAACCAGATTCGCCCTGCCGGCCCTGCAACTGCTCGGCGAGCCGCGTTCGCTGCCGAACGCACGCGAGCTGTACGTCGTCGACCTGCGGGATCGCACGCTCGAGCGCGTCACCCACTCCTATGCCGGCGCCGACATCGACGCCGACGTGCAGAACGGCGTCACGATCTCCGCCGACGGCGCGCGCGTCGCCTTCACCGCCTTCGCCGGCAACCTCTTCTTCGGCGACGCCAACCAGCGCACCGATGCCTTCGTCGCCGCCCGGCAGCCCGATCTGGCGACGGGCTCGCTGGAGGGGGGTCTGGCCGGCATCGGCGCCAGCACCGTCGAGGCCAGCCGGGACGGTCCTCAGGTCGGCATTCGCGCCAAGTCGAAGAGCGGTGGGGTGGTCCTGCTCACGGTGTCGGTCCCGGCGGCGGGGGGCATAAAGGCGGTGGCCAAGGCCCGCGCCGGCCAGCCCCGCAAGCTGCGCACGCTGGCGACCGCGAGCGGCCGCGCTCGCGGGGTCGGGCGCAGCAGCGTGCGACTGACCCTGCGCCCCGTGCACCGGTACCGGGGTGAGCTGAGGCGGTTGGGAGAGATTCTCGCTCGCGTCACGGTCGACTTCGTCGCCTCGCGCGGCGGCCGGCGCAGCAGTGCCTCCCGGCGCATCGTCTTCCGTCAGACGGTGGGTGCGAAGCGATCGAAGGACGGCCGAAAGTGAACGATTCGTCATCAAGTGGAAACGATCTGGTGACGCTGCTGAAAACGACATGTAACACAGGAGTAGAAGTCCTGTGAAGCGGCTTGACAGAGCGATATGCGGCTGACAACCCTGGCGCGGAAACGGTTCAGTCAATGAAAGGAATCACGCTCATGAGCCGCACCATCCAAGCCCCCCGGAGGGGTTTCAGCGCTGTCGTGGCAGGGGCGATAGCCCTGGCCCTGATCGCGCTCACGGCAATTGGCCTGGCACCTCAGGCGAATGCCGCCTTCACGACGGGCAAATGCGCCGGCGCCGACATCATCGGCCGCGGTGCTTCTTTTGCCCGCGATGCCCACAACGTGTTCATCAACAACTTCAAACCGACCTACTGCAAAGGCACGCCGAAACTGGCCAGCGTCAACTACGAAGCGCTGGGCAGCGGCGAAGGGCGTAAAGCGGTGAAGGAACGAGGGCTGCCGCCCCGCTTCGGCATGAGCGACGAGCCGCCGACGCCGACGGAAGTCAACGAGATGAACGCCGGTGGCACGTTCAGCGGTGCGCCTCCGGTGTTCACTCCCGACACCGACCCGAGCAACGATGGGAAAATCCACGTCATCCCGGCTGCCGTCGGAGCCGTAGCCGCGTTGGTCAACTTTCCCGACGGCTGCGATGTGACCAAACTAGATGTGGCCTCGCGGACGGCCGAACAGAATCTCGACGGTGATGGCGTCCCCGACGACGTGGTCCGGGTTCTCTTCACCAAGGCCGAGTTCGAGGCGATCTGGTCGCAGGGCACGGCCGGCGATCCGCTGGTGAGCTGGCGTGACGTCTTCGGCGAGCTCGACGACACCGCCGCCTGCAAACTGCCGATCGTCCGCGTCGTCCGCTTCGACGACTCCGGCACCTCGTTCGCGTTCAAGGACTACCTCAACTCGATCGACGGCCTCGAGGGCTGGCTCACCACCTACGTCAACAGTGGCGACAAAACCCGCGTCTGGCCAGCTCCGGCAGGCTCCGAGGCTCCTGGCGTCGGCTCGAAAGCGCCGACCGAAAGCCAGTGCGGGACCACTGCCGCCCCCGGCGGAAAACTCGACGATGCGCTCGATCACCTGACCAGCGGTTGCTCCAACGGCAACGGCGCCCTCGTGGCGAAACTCGTCGCCACCGATGGCTCGGTCGGCTACTCGGACATCTCGACCGCTCGCGGCAACAGCCCGAGCCTCGCGATTGCGCCGGAGGCCAACGACAACGACACCTACTGGACGCAGATTCAAAACGGCGCCAACGCGTTCACGGAGCCGACCTCGGCGCCAAACGGCTTCCGCACCGACGGGCCGAAGGGCGCCAACTGCGAAGAAACCGAATTCGAAAACGTACCGGCGACCACCTTCGGCAACTGGGAGAAAGCGAGCGGCGTGAAATCGCCGGTCGGCTACGGCATCTGCACGATGACCTACGGCCTCGTCTTCGACGACAACTCAGATGTCTGGGGTGGCAGTCCCGCCGAGGAGGCCAAGGCGCGGACGGTCAAGGACTACTGGGAAAACATCGTCTCCGAAACGGCCCAGGCGGCGCTTTTCCCCAACGACTACGCACGACTCCCGGAAGACATCCTCGCGATCGCCCGGGCGGGCGTTGCTTCGGTCAACTGGGAAGGTGCGGCCGTCCCGCCGACCCCACCGCCGCCGCCACCGGATGGCGACGACAGCGCCGGCTCGGCCCCGCTGCCGATCAAGCCGAGCAACCTGTTCACCCTGCCGCGCAAATCGATCTCGTCCAAAACCGGTGGCGCGACCGTCTCGGTCAAGCTTCCGGGCCCAGGTCAGCTCGAGATGGTCGGTACGGCCAAGGCCGGCAAAAAACAGATCAAGTCGGCCGCACCGTTCTCAAAGCGAGTAAAGCGGGCACGTTCTCGCTTCAGTTGAAGCCGAGCGCGGCCGCGAAGCAGCAGCTGCGCAAAAAAGGCTCGCTGCGGGTGAGCCTGGAGCTCACCTTCACGCCGACCGGTGGCGAGGCGAAGGCGATCGCCACCAGCCTGACGTTGAAGCTCAGCAAACCCAAAAAAGGGGGGCGCCGCTAGGCGTACCCGCCCATAGCCGGCGCACTGCGGCGCCCGGGCTCCTCGCGAGCCCGGGCGCCGCGCCGGTGTTTGGGCACACCACGACAACGAACAGAGAGGGCAGATGACCAAACAGCAGGAGACGAAGGCGGAACGCAGGGGCAAGGGCCGGATGCCGGTGCGCGCCCCCCAGGTCAGCGGACGCGACGTGGCCCGCTCGGTCGGCGAGCGGCTAGGTGCAATCGGGCGCTGGTTCGCCAAGGACCCGCTGAGCACGATGCTGATCGTCGCCTCGCTGGTGCTCACCTTCCTCTTCTTCAGCCTGCTCGGCCAGATCCAGCCGAGCACCAGCGGCGAGCGCATCCCGCTCAGCCGCGTCTCCAAGCTCGCCGAGCAGAAGGAGATCGGCGAAGCGACGCTGCTCGACCAGGACGCCCGCGTCCTGCTCGTGACCAAGGGTGGGCAGCTCCTCTACGCCGCCTACCCGGAGTCCGACGCGCAGACCTCGGCGATGGTGCGCGATCTCGCCGACAGCGGCGCCGTGGTCGAAGTCGACCAACAGTGGGACAAGCCGGCGAAGCAGATCGTCGTCCAGTTCCTGATCCCGATCCTGCTCCTTGTCTGCCTCTTCGTCCTCTTCACCCGGCTCGGCCAGGACGCCGGCGCCGGCGCCTTCGCCGGCTTCTCGAAGTTCACCGGCAAGGGGCGCAAGCGCAAGGCGGACGCGCCCGACCGCACCACCTTCGACGATGTCGCCGGTGCCGGCGAAGCCGTGGCCGAGCTGCGCGAGATTCGCGACTATCTCGCCGAACCTGGCAAATACGCCAAAGTCGGCGCCCGGGCGCCCAAGGGGGTCCTTCTCGTCGGCCCGCCCGGGACCGGCAAGACGCTGCTCGCCAAGGCGACCGCTGGCGAGGCCGACGCCACCTTCTTCTCGCTCTCCGGCTCGGACTTCGTCGAGTCGCTGGTCGGGGTCGGCGCCGCCCGCGTCCGCGACCTCTTCGCCAAGGCGCGCAAGATGGCCCCGGCCCTGATCTTCATCGACGAGCTCGACGCCGCCGGGCGCAAGCGCGGCGCCGGCGTCGGCCAGGGCAACGACGAGCGCGAGCAGACGCTGAACGCGTTGCTGGTCGAGATGGACGGCTTCGGCGGCGACTCCGGCCTGGTCGTGCTGGCGGCCACCAACCGGCCCGACGTCCTCGACCCGGCGCTGCTGCGGCCAGGCCGCTTCGACCGCCAGGTCACCGTCGACGTTCCCGACGTCCACGGCCGGCTCGAGATCCTCGGCCTGCACTGCGGCAACCGGCCGCTAGCGCCCGGCACCTCGCTGGAGGAGATCGCCAAGCTGACCCCCGGCTTCAGCGGCGCCGAGCTGGCCAACGTGATCAACGAGGCGGCGCTCCTGACCGTGCGCGAGGGCGAGGCGGAGATGGACCAGGCGACGCTGGAGGAGGCGATCGACCGGGTCGTCGCCGGTCCGGCACGCAAGAGCCACGTGCTCAGCGCCGAGGAGCGCTGGGTGATCGCGATCCACGAGGCGTCGCACGCGGTCGTCACCCGCTCGATCGGCCAGACGGTCTCGGCGCAGAAGCTCTCGATCGTCGCCCGCGGGCGCCAGCTCGGCACCGCCGCCCACATGCTCACCGACCGCGACGCGATCGTGATGCAGGAGCCCGACCTGCACCGCCACCTGATCTCGATCGTCGCCGGCTTCGCCGGCGAGACGATCGAGTTCGGCGTCGTCTCCAGCGGCGTCCACGACGATCTGCACACCGCGACCGCGCTGGCCCGCTCGATGGTCACCTCCTACGGCATGTCGAAGGCGCTCGGCCCGGTGACGATCGGCGAGAAAGAGGGCGAGGTCTTCCTCGGCGCCTCGCTGCAGGAGCTGGGCTCGGTCGGTCCGGCGACGCTGGAGCTGATCGACCGCGAGGTCGAGCGGATCGTCGGCGAGTCGGTCGCACGGGCAGAAGAGGTGCTGCGGGCCAACTGGCGCGCGGTCTACGAGACCGCCAACGCCCTGATCGAGCAGGAGACGCTCTCCGGCGTCGCCCTCGACGCGGTGCTCTCGACGGTCGAGCCGACCCTGCTCGACTTCGGCGCAGGCGGGCCGGACCAGCCGACACAGGAGCTCGATCGCCAGCCCCAGGCGGAAGGTGAGTAAGAGGACCACACTCGGGCTCGCCGGTCTGGTCGCGGCAGCGCTGGCGCTCGTCCCCGGCAGGGCCGGGGCGGCCGATCCGATCTGGCGGCTAGAGCAGCCCCCGCCACCGCCCGGGGCACCGTTCAAGGTGCCGCTCGGCTCCCCGGGGGACCTGAAGTTCTGGGCGCCGAACCGCGGGTTGCTGGCGGTCGAGGGCAACGACACGATTCGGCGCGGCATCTACAGCTGGAACGGCCGGAGCTGGCACCAGCTCGCCACCGTCTGCGGCGGACCGGGCGACACCGCGCGGATCGCCTGGGCGGGCCCGACCGAGTTCTGGGTGGTGAGCGAACCGAGCCTGCCGCGGCGCGGCTCGGGCCTGGCGCTCTGTCGCTTCAAGGACGGCCAGGTGGTTGGTTCTTGGAGCACCCGGGTGGACGCCGCCGATCCCTTCCGCCAGATGATGTCCGCCACCTGCAACGGGCCCAACGACTGCTGGTTCGGCGGGGTCGGCTCCCAGGACGCGCTCGGCGAGCGGATCGGCGCCTTCCACCTGCACTGGGACGGCACCGACCTCGAGACCGTCTACGGGCCCCAGGGCCGCGGCGTCAGCGACATGCAGTTCCACCAGGGAGCGCTCTTCGAGAGCACCTTGGTCGGTCGCGCGCCCGAGAACAAGACCGAGCCGGTCGACCTGGCCGAACCGGAGACGCCGCCGCGCCTGCTGCATCTGGTGACGGGCGCGACGAGCTTCGCCAATGACCCCTTCCTGCCGGCGCCGCTGGACGGGGTTCCGCTCGACGGCACCGAGCTGCTGGCGCTCGACAGCGACGGCACCGACCTCTGGGCGGTCGGCGGCGGTGCTGCCTCCTCGGGCCCGCCCGCGGACGAAGCCGACCCGCGGCGCACCGGCGGCGCGGTCGAGCGGCCCCCGCTGGCGGCGCGGCTGGTCGGCGGCGTCTTCGAGGAGCTGACCCTGAGCGGCGCGAGCTTCGGGCCGACCGACCGCCTCGGCGACGTCGCCGCGATCCCCGGCACGGGCGAAGCGCTCGCCGCGGTCGTCCCCTTCGCCGACCGCCGCAGCACCAACAGCAAGGCCGTCGTGGCGCGGATCGCCGCCGACGGGACGACTTCGACGACGCGGTTGCCGGCCGCAGGAGCGGGACGCGGCAGCGCCGCCCGCGTCGTCTGCCCGTCGGCGACCGAGTGCTGGATGGTCACCTGGGCGGGCTGGCTCTTCCACTACAGCGACGGCACGCAGCTGCCGCTCGACACCGCCCCCGCCTTCCAGGGAACGATCGAGTTCCGGCCGAACGAGGCGGCCGAGCAGTTCGTCCCCGATCGCCTCCCGGTCGACGACTCGCAGCTCTTCGCCCCCCCGGAGCTCGAACCCGACCCGACGGCTCCTCCTCCGGGGGGCAAGGTGAGGCGGTTGCCGCCGCTGCTGAAGAAGATCCGCTCGCGCCTGCGCGGCCTGCACCTGATCGTCGCCTTCACTGTCACCCGCCGCGCCAGGGTGGGGCTGCTGGCCAAGCGCGGCGGCCGGACCGTCGCCCGCACGCCGTCGCGGATCTACTCGCCGGGCCGTCGCAGCCTCGAGCTGAAGCTCAGCCGTGAGCGCTATCCCGACCCGGCTGGCCTTCAGGACCAGGGAGATCAAGCGCAGGTGAGGGAGCGTCTGGGCCACCTCGCCGGCTTCGCCCTGCTGCTGGCGGCGGCGCTGGCGATCGCCATGCCCGACGACGGCGGCGCCGCGACCGCGCCGGTCGGACCGCTGCCGCTGCTCGGCGTCGCCGACCCGGACACGACCCTGATCGGCGCCTCGCCCGGCGGCGTCGCCGGGGAGGCGTGGGGGTACCGGCAGCTTCCGCTCGCCGTCGGAGAGGTCAGGGTGGGGGCGCGACGACTCGACACCAGCCCGCCGCCGCTCGCCGGCCCGCCCGACCCGCAGCTCGCCTTCGTACGCCACACCGACGCCACCGGCTGGCAGGTCTTCGACCTGCCGCTCGACGAGGCCGGGCAGCCCTATCGCGGCCCTGTCCCGAACGCGCTCTCGGTCCGGATCACCCACGCCGGCGGCGGCGTCCTCGTCGGTCGCGACCTGAACCGCCCGAGCGGCGAGCAGGTCGTGGTCATCGCTCGCGATCCCGGTGGCAGCTGGCAGGCGCTCGACGCTCCCCCGTCCGACGTCCTCCTGCCGGCGGAAGGCGACGCGCCGGCCGAGGCGCTGGCGGGCGACCAGGGCCTGGGGCCGATTGGCAACGCCGCCTTCGACGAGGGCGGTGCCGCCGGTCTCCTCTTCGCGCCGCTCGGCCGCTCGGTCGCAGATGCCGTGATCCACTTCGACGGGACGGAATGGAAGCGCGAGTCGGTCGAGGTGCCGGTCGGCTCGGAGGCGAAGCTCCACATTCTCGCGATCGACGCGACCGGGATCGGCAACGCCTGGGCGCTGGCCGAGCCCGCGGACGCGCTGGGCAAGTCCGTCGTCCTGCTGGAGCGGACGACGACCGCGGAAGGCCCACTCTGGGTCGAGCGGCCGCTCTCCGGCACGCCCTTCGCCGCCAGCGATTCGCCCGCCGAAGGGATCGCCGGCGTCGCCCCGATTGGCGGCGCGGCGCAACCGATCACGGTCACCTCCGAGGGGCTCTGGATCGACCTGACCGCGACGATCGAAGGCGTCGGCCGGGACGTGACGGTCTACTACGACATCGGCAAAGGCACCGTGACCGGAGCCTGGTGCGATGCGGAGAAAGAATTCTGCGACGGCTCGCTCGGCGTCAAGCTCTCGCGCCAGGGCGGCTACCGCAGCTTCGCCTGGCCGGGAGGCGCGTTCGGAACGCGCATCGTCACCAACCCGCTCGATCCCGGCGGCGCCGAGACCAGCAGCCGCGGGACCTACCTGCGCTTCGACGGCAGCGCCTTCGAGCGGATGCCGGGCGGCGGCGGCAACTTCCGCCGCAGCGGCGCCTTCGCCAGCGTCGACAGGGGCTGGCTGGAGGGACCGGTCGAGATCTCGCCGAAGACGGCCCCGGCGAGGATGCAGCCTTGGCCGCTCTCGGTTCGGGCGGCGCTCACCGACGTCACCGGGGCGCCGGGTGCGCCCCCGGGGTCGCTCGCCTCCGGCGCCCTCGCGGTCGGTGCCGGCGGCGGGGTTCTCCGCTACGTGCCCGGGCGCGGCTGGAAGCGCGAGTTCCTGTTCTCCTCCTCCGGCAGCGTCAACAAGGCGAACCTGCGGGGGGTCGCCTGGCCGGAGCCCTCGCGCGCCCAGGTGGTAGGCGACCAGGGGGCGATGTGGCAGTGGAACAAGGCCGACGACCTCTGGGTCCAGGACCCAGGCGTACCGGTCGGCTTCGAAGCCAACCTGATGGACGTTGCCTTCGATCCGTCCAACCCGGATCGTGGCTACGCGGTGGGCAAGGGCGGCGTGCTGCTCGGCTACGGCAAGAGCTGGGACCCCGAACCGCTTCCCGCCGGCTTCGAGAGCGCAAACCTGACCTCGATCGCCTTCGCCGGCAGCGAGGCGATCGTCGCCGCCGGGGGCGACCTGCTGGTCAACAGCGGCGGCGGCTGGCGGGTGGATGCCTCGGCGCACGCGCTGCTGGAGGACGTCCGTGTCGGCAACCCGCAGCTCTTCGCCGTTGCCGGCCTGCCCGACGGCGGCGCCGTCGCCGCCGGGCGCGACATCGTGATCGAGCGCGATGGGCCGGGGGCGTCCTGGCGCTTCTCCGCCCAGCCGCTCCCCGGCTCGACCGCGATCGCCGCGGCCGCCATTCGCGATGGGAGCTCGGTGCGCGCGGTCGTCTCGGTCGTCCCGCGCCTCTCCTACCCGCCCTCCGACGATCTCCCCGAACCGGACCCGACCGTGCCGCCGCCGATCGTCCCGCCGTTCGCCCTCCCCGGCGACGGCTACCTGCTGCGCGAGACGGCAAACGGCTGGGAGGACGAGCAGCGGACCGCCTTCGCCTCCTCGAGCGACGACACGCCGCTGAAGAGCGATCCCATCCTCTCGTTGCTGCTCGACTCGTCCGGCAACGGCTGGGCGGTGGGCGGATGGAGCGGCAACTCCGACTCCGCCGGCCGTGGCTCCTCGGCGCGCAACGGCACCGGCCGGGCGATCCGCGAACGGGTTCGAACGGCTGCGGTCTTCCGCTATGGCGCCGGTGTCGCCGCCTCTCCCGCCGCCGCCTCTGCGCAGCCGGTGCCGATGCCGGCCGGCCCGATCCGGTTGGCGGTCGCCGGCAACGCGGAGTGCGACTCCGCCTGTGCCGAGCTGCGCCCGCAGGCGCTGGGCCCCGACCGCAGCCTGATCGCAGGCGTGCGAGCGGTGGCGGCGATGCGGGGGGGCTTCGGGCCGCGCGCCCTGCTCTACACCGGCAACCGGGTCAGGACCGGCCTCGGGGGCGCCGACGGCCTCCGCTACGCGGAACTGCTCGGCTCGGCACCGGGCCTGCCCGTCTTCCCGGCGCTCGGCTCGGGCGACGCCTCGAATGGGACCGGCGCCTCGGTCTTTGCCTCCTCCTTCGCCTCCTTTCCGACTCCGCTCGGCTCTGGCCCGGCACCGGCGGGGATCTCGACCGCCGGCATCCCGGGCGCGGCTCCCAGCCCCGGCGCAGCTCGCACCCACTACGCGTTCGACAGCGAAGGCGCCGGCGGAAAGGTGCGGGTGGTGGTGATCGACAACTCGCTCGGCTCCCTGGCCGCCAGCGATCCGCACCAGAACCCGGCCGAGGCGCAGCTGCCCTGGCTGGAAGCGGTGCTCGCCGACGCCCGCGCCGAGGGGACCCCGGTCGTCGTCATGGGCAACCGCAGCCTCAACACCAGCTTCACGCCGAAGCTCAACGTCGCCGAAGACGGCGACCAGGTCGCGCGGGCGCTGGTCGACGGCGGCGCTTCGGCCTATCTCTTCGACCGCCCGGAAGAGAACCGGGCGATGAGCATCCCGGCTGGGGCGGCGCGGACGATTCCCAGCTTCGGCACCGGCACGCTGGGTTACCGCTCGCAGATCTCCGGCGCGGTCGGCCTGCAGGTCGCCGACGCGCTCTTCGGCGACAGCGGGATCGTGCTGCTCGAGATCGGCGACCCCGCGGTGGGCAATGTCGCGCCGGTGAGTGTGCGGCTGATCCCGCTGATCGAAGACCTCTCGCTCGAGGCGACCGACGGAACCCTGCTGCGGCGCTCGCGCCCGGCGCTCTTCCGCGGCCTCGGCCGCCGCCCGCGCGGCGGCGACCGTTGGGGTCAGGCATCGGCCGGCAGCGGCAACCCGGAGCCCGCCGGTGGCGACCCTTACACGCTCTTCCCGCCGGCGCAGTGCCTGGTCGCCGGCTGCGCGACCCGGATCGATCCCGAGTACAGCTTCGTCTCCTCCGACCCCGACATCGCCGACTTCGTCCGCCAGGACCCGGCCTCGAGCAACCTGCGCAAGCCCTTCCTCGACGCCAACGACAAGGTCGTCACCGACAACCGCTCGGGGCTGCTCTGCCCGTTCAACGCCGGCACGACGACGGTCACCGTCAGCGCCGGCGGCTTCTCCTACTCCGAACAGCTGACCGTGCTCGGCGGCAGCGTGCAGCGTCCCTGCGGCACGCGGCCGCTGCGGCCCGACCGCTTCAAACGCGCCAGCGCGGTCGCCGCGCCGCCGGCGCCCCCGCCGCCCGCCCCGGCCCCCGCCGGCAGCCCGCCGGTGGAGTTCACGCCCCCGCCCCCGCCGGCCGCTCCACCGCCGGCCGCTCCACCACCACCGCCTCCCAACCCGCCGCCCCCGCCGGTCGATCCCTTCGTCCCGATCGGGGCTCCGCTCGCCGCCGTCGTGCCGGCGATCGTGCCGCCCCCGCCGCCGCCGATAGTGCGGCCGCTGCCGCCCGGGGGCGCGCCGGCGCGGACCTACCAGGTCGAGGAAAAGCGCGAAGAGGAGGCGGCGATCGAGGAATCGCAGGCCTTCTCGCGCTACGAAGGGCGCGAGGGCCGTGAGAGCGGCCTGACCGTGCCGCCTTATTTGCTCGCCTTCGTCCTGTTGGCCGCCCTCGCCGGCGCCTCGGTCCGCGGTGGGCCCGGTGCCCGCCCCAACCGCACCAGGCCGGCCCCCGCTTATACCCGCGCAGAACGAAACCGAAGGAGTCGCAGATGACCAATCCCCGTACCGTCGGCATCGTCGCCTGGGCGGCCCTCGCCCTCGCCCTGGGCGCCTTCGTGCTCTCGGGCGCGGGCGAATCGATCGCCAAGCGTGCCCTGCCCGGCGCCAGCCTGAAGCCGCGCAAGTTCGGCATCCTGCGCCTCGATCGCAAGAGGAAGTTCCCGGCGAGCGTGTTGCCGCGGACGGTCTTCGACCACTGCTCGCCGGAGACGGTGAAGCTCGGGACGGTCTGCATGATGACCAACCCTTACCCGCTCGAAAAGGACGAGGTCGGCCGCAACGACTACTTCTTCGCCACCGAGAAGTGCGCCCAGCTGGGCGGCTACCTGCCGACCGCGGCGCAGCTGATCGGCGCCGCCCCCTACGTCAAGCTGGCCGGCCGGGTCGACGACAACGAGGTCACCGCCTCGACCGACATCGACCCTACCGACGGGCTCAAGGACCGGCGTGAGATGAGCGCCTCGCTGACCACGACTGCCTCCGGCGGCCGCGCCGCCGGCTCTCAGGGCGTCAGCGAGGTCTCGCGCGGCGACCCCAAGACGGGGGAGCCCAACCCGGCGCCGCTGCCGGCCGATCCGGCGCCGGAAACGCTCCACTACGTCACCGTCTACGACAACGAGGACCACGGCGGCTTCGCCGGCGGCAAGCCGGTGGGTCAGCCGGAGAACTTCCGCTGCGCCTTCAACTTCGCGCAGGGAAAGGCGGGCGAGCTCAGATAGCTTCGGGGCTGAAGCGGTAGCCGATGCCGAAGTGGGTGTGGATGTAGCGCCAGTCGGGGGCGACCTGCTCCAGCTTGGCGCGCACCCTGCGGATCAGCACGTCGACCGAACGGTCGCGCCGGGGCATCTCGCCACCCCACATCAGCGCGTAGATTTCGGGCCGCTGGACGACCGCGTCGAGCCGTTCGGCGAGCAGCAGGAAGAGCTCGAACTCGCGCACGGTAAGCCCCACCCGCCGGTCTTCGATCAGCACCTGGAACTCCGCCGGGCGGATCTCGACGTTGGCGATCTGGCGCACCCGCTTCGTTGCGTTCGAGGTTTGGGGCACGTCGGCAACATTCGCCAACCGGCGCGGCCCGCCGGTAAACGAAATGTGTCGAACTGGAGAAGATCCTGTTATCAGGCGCCCCGTAACAACTTTTTCTCCACTCAGTTACGCGCCGTTCACCTTTCCGAGGTGAGAACGGCTCGACACTGGCGGGGTACAGACCCCCGTTCCAGGAGCGAAATCTATGAATCGGAACCGTCCCTTTGCGACGCTCGTCGCGCTGGCCGCAGCAGCCTCGCTGGCAGTTGCCGCGCCGGCCTCCGCCGCCACGATCACGATGAGCGGATCGACCTCGATCGCCCCGCTTGCCACCAAGCTCGCCAAGGCCTTCGTCAACCAGCCAGGTAACAAAGGCAAAGTCAAGTTCGTGATCCTGCAGGGCGGTTCGGATATCGGCATCACCGATGTCTCGCGCGGCCGGGTGACGCTGGGGATGTCCTCGCGCGATCCCAAACCCGCCGACCCGGGCGGCATCGTCTTCAACAAAGTCGCCCGCGACGCCGTCTGCGTGGTGACGAGCAAATCCAACCCGGTCGCCACCCTCAGCCAGACCCAGATCCAGGACATCTTCGCCGGCCGGGTCCGCAGCTGGAGCCAGGTGCCGGGAGCAAGCGCGAGCGGCCCGATCGACCTCGTCGTCCGTACCGCCGCCTCCGGTACCCAGGACGCCTTCCAGAACATCTTCATGGGGCAGACCCTGAGGGTGGCGGGAAGCGCGACGACCAAAGCCTCGAACGGCCTGCAGGCGCAGACGATCAAATCGGACCCCAACGCGATCGGCTACGCCTCCTTCAGCTTCACGGCGGGCCTGCACGTCGTCCCCTATCAGGGCGTCCCCTGCACGCTGCGCAACGCCAAGTCCGGGCAGTACGCCGGCACTCGTAACTTCTACTTCGTCAGTCGCGGGGCGGCGAACGGAATCGCCAAGGAGTTCATCAGCTTCGCCCGCAACAACCCGGTGGCGAAACGACTGGTAGCCAGCGACTGGGTTCCGCTCGGGTAGTGGACGTCGGGGGCATTGCAGCCCGCCTGCCGGGGCGTCGCGGCTCCGGCGGGCCGGCCGCCGGCCCCCGCGCGGCCGACGGCTTCTGGAGCGACGCGAAGGTCGAGCGAGTCCTCGGCGCGGTTGCCTGCATCGTGCTGGCGCTGATCGCCGGCATGATCGTCTTCGTCTTCCAGAAAGCGTGGCCGTCCTTCGCCCACAACGGCCTCGCCTGGTTTGGCTCCGGCGGTGACCTCGACCTGCAGCTCGAGGACATCTTCAACTCGCCCGCCAACCCCGCCGACTACGTCTACACGCTGCACGCCTGGCCCCTGCTCTGGGGGACCTTCGTCGTCACCGCCGGCGCCGTCTTGATCGGGACCGTCTTCTCGCTGCTGGCGGCGATCTTCATCGTCGAGTTCGCGCCCGGGCGGGTCAACCGGGTGCTGGAGCCGGTCGTGCGGCTGCTGGCGGCGGTGCCCTCGGTTGTCTACGGGCTGATCGGCATCCTTGTCATCGTCCCCTGGGTCGGCGAGCACCTGATCAGCGTCGAGCGCAAGGAATCGGTCGCCAACGTGGTCCAACTTGATGGCGCCTGCATGGCCGTCGGCGTGCTGATCCTGACCGTGATGATCGTGCCGATCATGATCGCGATCGTGGTCGACGCGCTGCGTGCCGTCCCCCGCAACTGGACCGAGGGAGCGGCGGCGCTCGGCGTCAACCGCTGGCGGGTGATGTGGACGATCTCGGTGCGCACCGCCCGGCCCGCCGTCGTGGCCGCCGCGGTGCTCTCGACCGCGCGGGCGTTGGGCGAGGCGATCATGCTCTCGATGGTCGCCGGCTCGGCCAGCTTCGCCCCCAACCCGATCGACGGTCTCACCTTCCTCTTCGAGCCGACCCGCCCGCTGGCCTCGGCCCTGGTCGAGAACGTCGAGGGGCTCTCGGTGGTCCCCTTCGGCGAGACCCTCTTCGCCTTCGCCGCGGTGCTGCTCGTCTCCAGCATGTTCCTCTCGCTGGCCGGCTTCGCCGCCAAGCAGCCGATGCGCAGGTACGGGGTGCGGCCGTGAGCGGGGCCGTACCGGGGGCGACCGCGCCGCGCGACAGCGTCCGCAACTGGCCGCTGCGCGACAAGCTCGGCTACTACGCCGCCTGGGGGGCGGGGTTGACGCTGATCGCCGTCGCCGGCGCGATCGTCCTCTACATGGCCTACCGCGGGATCGAGTACTTCGACCTCGGCCTGCTCTTCGAAAGCCCCAACTCGACCCTGAACCAGGCGCAGAGCGGCGGTTTCAAAGACCCGATCCTCGGCACCGCCCTGCTGCTGGTGCTGTCGACCGCGATCGCGGCGCCGCTGGGGGTGACGATCGCGGTCTGGCTGACCGAGTACGGCCGCCCGAAAGGGCTGGCGCGGGCGGTCGAATCGGCGGTCGAGGTGGTCGCCGGCACGCCCAGCATCGTGCTGGCGATGTTCGGTCTCGTCTTCTTCCAGCAGCAATGGCTTGCCGTCCTCTCCTTCGACGCCGAAGGCGGCGCCGTGCTCGGCCGCTCCTTCATCGCCGCCGCCGCGATGATGTCGCTGATCGCCCTGCCGCTCGTGGTCGGGGCGACGCGCGAGGCGCTCAACGCGATCCCCGGGCACGTACGCGAGGCCTCTTACGCGCTCGGCAAGACCAAGGCGGCGACGATCCGTCGCGTGCTGCTGCCGGCGGCGCGGCCGGGGATCGGCACCGGCGCCGCGCTTGGCATGGGCCGGGTCGCCGGCGACACGGCGATCGTCGTCGTCCTGCTCGGCGCCACGCTGCAGATCCTCAACGGCGCCGACGGCAGCGTCTTCGGCCTCTTCCGTGGCACCGGCAGCACCCTGACCAGCTACGTCTATTACAACTCGCCGGCCGGTGAGGGCCTGGCGCCGGAGAAAGCCTATTTCGCCGCTTTCTGCCTGATGGTCGTCGTCATCGTCCTCAACTTCGTCGTCACCCGGATCGCGCGGGGAAGGGAACCGGCATGGACGCGCTGAGCCCTCCCGAGCCGCCCCGTGAGGAGCAGGACGTCGTCCTCGGTCCGCCGCCGCCGGTGCGTCGCATCGTCGTCGACCAAGAGCCGACCGTGGTGCAGCCGCCGGCGACCAACGGCCACACGGCGCCGCTCGCTCCCGGTGCGATCGGCCTCGCCTCTCCGGTTCGCCGGCCCGAGCCCAGCCCCGGGCCGAAGGTCGAACGGATGCGGACCGAGGGAGTGACGATCTCCTACGGGGAGAAGGTCGCCGTCGACGGCGTCACCCTGCCGGTGCGACAGGGTGAGGTGCTGGCCCTGATCGGCCCCTCGGGCTGCGGCAAGACGACGCTGCTGCGCTCGCTCAACCGCTTGGTCGAGATCACCCCGACCGCCGTCCGCGGCGGGAGGATCACGCTCGACGGCGAGGACATCGACCGGATGGAGGTGACGGCGCTGCGGCGGCGGGTCAGCATGGTCTTCCAGCAGCCCAACCCGTTCCCGATGAGCGTCTTCGACAACGTCGCCTACGCGCTGCGCGAGCAGGGCTCGCGGCGGCCGGGCAAGGACGCGCTCTACAACCACGTCGGCGACGCGCTGGTCCGGGCCGGGCTCTGGGATGAGGTCGGCGCGACGCTCGACCACCCGGCGCTGCGCCTCTCCGGTGGCCAGCAGCAGCGGCTCTGCATCGCCCGCGCTCTCGCCGCCCGCCCCGAGGTGCTGCTGCTCGACGAGCCCTGCTCGGCGCTCGACCCGCGCTCGACCCAGGTGATCGAGGAGCTGATCCTGAAGCTGCGGGACGAGGTCGCGGTCGTGATCGTCACCCACAACATGCAGCAGGCCCTGCGCATCGCCGACCACGTCGGCTTCATGTACCTCGGCGACCTGGTCGAGTACGGGCCGGCGGAGCAGGTCTTCGGCGACCCGCGCGAGGCGCGCACCCGCGAGTACGTCGGCGGTGCGTTCGGATGAGCCCGCGAACAGCCTTGCCGCTTGCCGTCGCCCTGGCCGGCGTGGCATTGGTCGTCACCGGCTGCGAATCGACCCAGGACAAGAGCGCCAAGATCGCCGCCGAGCTGGGCCCGGTCAGCCAGGAGAAGGGGCTGAAGATCGTCAAGCAGAGCAAGGACGTCGAGGTGGTCTCGACGACGCTGCTCACCGACCAGGCGGGCAGCGCCGTCGTCGTTCGCTTGCGCAACGAGTCGGGCGAGGACCTGGTCGGCGTGCCGATCGCGATCGACGTGCTCGACGCCAAGGGCAAGAGCGTCTACAGGAACGACATCCCGGGGATCGAGCCGGCGCTGGCTGCGGTGCCCTTCATCCCCGGCGGGGGAGAGGTCGAGTGGGTGCACGACCAGATCCTCGCCACCGGCAAGCCGGCCAGGGTGGAGGTCAAGGTCGGGGCCGGGGGAGAGTCTTTCGGCGGCAAGCAGCCGCAGCTCACGGTCACCGAGCCGAGGATCGAAGGCGACCCGTACTCCGGTGTCCTCGCCGCCGGCGACGTCAAGAACGAATCGGGCGAAGACCTCGAGCGGCTGCTGCTCTACGCGGTGGCCACCCGGGGCGGCGAGATCGTCGCCGCGGGGCGCGGTGCGATCGAACCGTTCAAGGCGAAACCGAAGCCGCTCCCCTACAGCATCTATTTCATCGGCGACCCGCGCGGCGCAGCGGTGGAGATCGCCCAGTCCCCGACCCTGCCGGGATTCGAGCTCGAATGACCGACCCGGCCGCCACGACGCAGGTGCTCGGCAAGGCGGGGGAGCCCTGCCGCGAGTGCGCCGCGCCGCTCGCCGCCGACCAGCGCTACTGCCTCAATTGCGGCAAGCGGCGGGGAGAGCCGCGGATCGATTTTGAGCGCCACATCCCGGGCGCTGGGACGGCGGGAACCAACGGCAGCCGGCCGGCGGCGCAGGTGCCCGAAGCGGAGCAGGCCCCGCCTTCCGGGGATCGGCCTCCTCAGCGTGATTACACCCCGCTCGCTGCGGTGGGCGGCATCGCCGTACTCGGCGTGATGCTCCTGATCGGCGTGCTGATCGGCAAGGGGGACAGCGGCGGCACGGCGACGACGCCGGCGCCGGTGGTGGTCCAAGGTGGCGAAGCTGGCGCGGGCAAGACCGCCGCCGGCAACGAAGCCGGCGAAGCGAAGCCGCAAGCCAAGCAGGCCAAAGGAGGCGGCGGCAAGGGTGGCGTGGTGAAAGGCGGCAGCGCCGGCACCGGCAACGCCCCCGTCGCCAGCGACCAGGAACTGCAGAACCTGCAGGAACAGAGCCCGCAGGAATACGCGGAAAACAGCGCCAAGCTGCCGGACGAGATCGCCACCGGCGGCGCGCCGCCGCCGGAAGACGACAAAGCGCCGGGTGGCGGCAGCGACGGGACGGCGATCGAATGAGCGACGACCTGCAGCAACGTCGCGAGCAGCTCTCCCGCAAGCTGGCCGAGTTGCAGTGGGACCTGGGCGGGGTCGCCTACGAGATGGCGATCCGCGACCACTTCCGGCTCGACGTCCTCAGCCGCCAGGCGGCGAAGCTGCAACAGGTCGACGCCGAGCTGGCCGAGGTCGAGCGGATGCTGAAGCTGGGCGCGGCCGGCGCGGCCGGCGCCTGCGGCAGCTGCGGTGCCCTCTACGCGCAGGGTTCCGCCTTCTGCTGGCAGTGCGGCAAGCAGCTGATCGAGCCGGTCCAGGCGGGGAGCACGACGACCGCGGTCTCACCCACCTCCCCGTCTATCCAATGAAGCGTCTAGTGCAAAGTCGATTTGTTGACCGTGCCTTGCGCGGCGCCGCGCTGGTCGTGACCGACCGGCGCTGGGCGGCGCCGCTGAGCGCGGCGGCGCTCGGCTTCGGCATCTTCGCCGGCGTCGCGATCGGGCCCGGGGCGGCGGGCTCGCTCGCGACCGGCGCCCAGCAGATCATCGAAATTCCAAGTTCCGGCGGGGACGACGGGCAGAGCGGTGGAGGCGGCGGAGGGATCGCCTCCACCAGATCGGCACCGGCGCTTGGTGGCGGTGGCTTCGAAGAAGCCCTCCCGTCCACCGTGCCGCTGGTCTCGGAACCAATCGAATCGCTGCCTCCTCCGACCACCGAACCGGCGCCGAAGCCAGCTCCCGCCGAGGAAGAACCGGAGGAAAAACCCGATGGGCAGATGTTCGAGGGGACCGTCGTCCAGGCCAACCCCGCCGCCGGCAGCTACGCGATGGCGATCAAGGGCGGCGAACTGGTCTCCATCCACGCCGCAGAGCTTCCCGATCCCGGTGTCAAGCTGAGCGTGTCGCTGCGACCTCTCGCCAACAGCACCTATGCAGAGGCGGACGAGCCTGAAGCGGAGAAGAAGAAGGCGACCGAGGTACTCTTCGACGGCACCGTCACCTTCGCCGATCCCAATCCGGCCGCCCCCGTTTACACCGTCTCCGGCCGAGGGTCCTCACTGCTCGTCCACCTCGCGCCTGACCCGAGTGGCGTCGCGCCGGTGCTGCCCGCGATTGGCTCGCTGGTCACGGTTACGGCCAAGATCGAGCCGCCCGCGGAGCCGAAAGCCAGCTCGACCCTCGTCCAGAGCAAGCTCGATGTCGAATCCGTTCCGCCCTCGACCTACCTCGAACTTGCCGGCATCGTCAAAGAGATCCTGCCCGAAACGGGCCAGCTCTTCTTCTCTGCAGATTGGGCGGGCGAGAGCGCGTCGAGCCTCACACTCTCCCTTCCACAAGAGATCGATGCCGCGAAGCTCGAACTCGGCAACTCCTACTTGGCCACCATCGAAGTCGCCGAAGACGGCTCCGGCTCCCTGACGCTCAAAGGCATCGCCAGCGACGAGCGCGTCAAAGGCGCCGACGACGCGGCCAGTGCCCAGGGCGACCTGAAGCGCTAGACCTTCTCGGGCTCCGGCACGCTGCTCTCGCTGATCCCGAATCGCTCGTACAACCGCCGCAGGGGCGCTGGCGCCCACCAGTTCCACTTGCCGAGCAGCTCCATCAGCGAGGGCACGAGCAGGGCGCGGATGATGCTGGCGTCGATCAGCACTGCGAGCGCGGTGCCGACCCCGTTCTGCTTGATGAAGATGATCTTCGAAGTGGCGAAGGCGCCAATCGCGACGGCGAAGAGCAGCGCCGCCGCGGTGACGATCCGCCCGGTCCGCTCGAGCCCGATCGCGACCGACTCCGAGTCCGAGGCGCCGTTGTCGCGCGCCTCCTTGATCCGTGAGAGCAGGAAGACGGCGTAGTCGGTGGAGAGGCCGAAGGCGACGGCAAAGAGCAGGATCGGCATCGTCTGCTCGATCGCTCCCGAGCTGCTGTAGTCGAGCAGGCTTTCGAATCGCCCGTCTTGGAAGATCAGCACCAGCAGGCCGAAGACGGCGCTCAGGTTGAGCACGTTCATGATCAGCGACTTGATCGGCAGCACGACCGATCCGGTCATCAGGAAGAGGATGACCAGGGTGGCGATGACGATGATCGCGAAGGCGATCGGCAGGTGGCGGGTGAGGCTGCCCTGGAAGTCGACGAAGTCGGCGGTCGCACCGCCGACCAGCACCGTCGCCCCCGGCGGTGGGGCGACGTCGCGGATCCGCTCCACCGTCGACTGGCTCGCCTCGGAGTTGAAGGGGTTCGCCGAGACCGCTCGGATTACGGCGACGCCGCCGTGCAGCGGTTGCGGCGGGGCAACGGCGGCGACGCCGGGCGTGTCGCGGACCTGGGCCGTGAGCTCGGCCGTCGCCTTGGGCGTGGAGCCCTCGACCGAGACCCAGATCGGAGTCTCCCGGTAGGGCGGGAACTCGTCGCTGACGGTGTCGTATGCCTGCCGCGCGCTCGCCTCCTTGGGCAGCACGCTCGGGTCGACGGTGTTGAACTTGATGTTGAGGAAGGGCAGGCCGAGGACGATCAGGAAGAGGGCGCTGAGGGTCGCGATCGGCACCGGCCGGCGCATGACGAAACGCGAGAGCCGGTACCAGAAGCCCTTCTCGTCGGGTCGCGCGTCAGCCTCCGCGCGGCGCTGCAGGAAGCGCGGCGCCAGCGAGTTGACCCGCGTCCCCAGCAGGGTCAGCACGGCTGGCAGGACGGTCAGCGAGATCAGCGCCGCCAGCAGCACGACCAGCGAGCCGCCCAGGCCCATCGAGTAGAGGAAGCGCTGCGGGAAGACGAGCAGCGAGGCGAGCGCCGCCGCCACCGTCAGTGAGGAGAAGAAGACGGTTCGTCCCGCCGTGGCGAGGACGCGCCGCATCGCCGCCAGCCCGGGTCCGTCCTTGGCGATCTCCTCGCGGTAGCGGGAGACGATGAAGAGGCTGTAGTCGATCGCCAGTCCAAGCCCCAGCCCGGTGGTCAGGTTGAGGGCGAAGATCGAGATCGAGCCGAATTCGCTCGCGACTCGGAGGATGAGAAAGGTGCCGACGATCGCCAGCAGGCCGATCATCACCGGCAGCAGCGCCGCGACGAGGCTGCGGAAGAAGAGGAAGGAGAGCAGGAAGAGCAGTGGGAAGGCGAGCATCTCGGCCCGCCGCAGGTCTTCCTCGACCTGCTTGTTGACCTGCTCCTGGGCGACCGCGGCGCCGCCCACGGTGATTCCTGGGCGGCCGGCCAACTGGTCGGCGATGTCGGCGCCCGCTTCCTGCCACTCCTTGTCGTCGGTCTGCTTCAACGCGACCGCCAGGTAGGTGGAGTTGCCGTCGTAGGAGACGAAGTCGCGCGAGCGGGTGCTGTAGTAGCCGCTGACCGACTTGACGTCGCCGCGGGCGCGAAGCTCGCGTTCCAGCGCCGTGATCCGGCGCTGGGTCGAGGGCTTGGCGACGGGAGCATCCTCGGCGAGGACCAGCACGCCGGGGATCCGGTGACCCGCGTCCTGCAGCTGCTCCCTGGCTTCGACCGCCTCGGTGGCGGGATCGTCGGCGCCATAGGGATCGAGGCGGTCGGCGACGGAGCCGCCGACGGCGCCGGCGAGGAGGAAGAAGGCGATCGCGAAGAGTCCGACCCGGCGGGCGCGGCGATCGGCGAGACGGGCTAGCGAGTCGAACATCAGCTTTTCTCCTTCTCTCGTGTGGGTGCGAGCAGCTCGGACTCCATCCGCTCACACCACTCGGCGAACCACTGGTTGAACTCGATCCCCGCCCGCAGCACCATCGCGGGGTAAGGATCCTCCAGCTCTGCTTTCTCCGGCTCCATCGAGCGCAGCCGCTCGGCCAGCTCGAGCCGGTGGCGGCGCATCGCGCGCAGCGTCTCGACCGCCTCGGCCGGCTTCAGCACACCGGAGAAGAAGAGTTTCAGCAGGCCTTCTTCGCGCATCTCCACGGTCTCCGGCGCCCTGCGCAGCCAGTCCTTCAGCTCAGCTTCGCCGTCGGCAGTGATGGCGTAGACGGTCCGCTTGCGGTCGCCCCGCGACGCGTCGATTCCCTCGATCAGCCCGGCTTCGGAGAGCCGTTTCAGCTCCGGATAGATCTGCCCGTAGCTGGCCGCCCAGAAGAAGCGGGTCGTGTTGTCGACGACCGCTTTGATCTCATAGCCCGACCGCGGCTCGCCGGAGACCATGCCGAGGATCACGTAGGCGGTCGCGTTCAGCTCCATCGCCCAAGATATATCGGATCGATATATCTTGAAGTGTGATCTGCCTCACACCCTGGCCGCTGTCGTAGTTGTTCCCGGACGGCGGCAGAAGTACGACCGCGGATTGGAGTCAGGCCAGCTCGGCAAGCAGGGCCTCGACCACCTCGGGGTCGAACTGAGCGCCGGCGCAGGCGCGCAGCTCGGCGATCGCCTCATCCCGGGGCATCGCCTTGCGGTAGGGACGGTCGGAGGTCATCGCGTGGAAGGCATCGCAGGTGGCGACGATCATCGCGCCGCGCGGGATCTCCGCACCTGCGAGGCCGTCGGGGTAGCCGCCACCGTCGAAGCGCTCGTGGGCGGAGCGGACGAGGGGGGCGACGGGGGCGAGGAAGGGGATCCGCTCCAGCATGCGAGCGCCGATAGCCGTGTGCGCGTCCATCCTCTCTCGCTCGTTCGTGCTCAACGGTCCCGGCTTGCGCAGCAGCTCTCCCGGCACGCCGATCTTGCCGACGTCGTGCAGCAGGGCGCCGTAGCGGAGGCGGTCCAGCTCGGGGCCGGCGATGCCCAGGCGCTCGCCGACTCGCACGGCGAGCTCGGCTACCTCGTTGGCGTGGTCGGCGGTGTAGGGGTCCTGCAGCTCGACCGCGTCGGCGATCACACCGAGGGTTGCGAGGAAGGCCCCCTCCAGCTCGCCGACCAGTTGGCAGCGGTATATCGCCGCACCGACCTGGCCGGCGATGACGTGAGCGAGGAGCAGGTCTCGTCCGCTGAAAGCGTCGCAGTTCTCCTGCTCCAGATTCATCACGCCCCAGATCGACCCTGCGACGCGAATCGGCAGCGACAGCTCGGAGCCCGGATCGGTGCGCGGGTTTCGGTGCAGATAGTCGGAGTCGAGCCGGGTGTCGTTGACCATCGCCGGCTCGCCGCTGCGGGCGACACGGCCGTTGACACCGACCTCGACCGGCTGCTCCAGGGCGAGGAAGTCGTCGACCTGCTCGGCCAGCGGGCCGGCTCCCGCCACGACCCGCAGGGAGCCGTCGGGGTCGAGTCGCTGGACGACGGCCAGGTAGTAGTCGAAGGAGTCGTGCAGCTGGCGCACCGCGATCGAGGCGACGTCCTCGACGGTGTGCGCGTGGGCGAGCCGGCTGGAGAGGCGGCTGGCGACGAGCAGCCGCTCATCGGCCTGCGGTCCCATCGCCGCTTCCATCAACGGCAGTTCGGTCATGCCCGGCTCCATGGAGAAAACGCATCGGTATCCGGCCGGCCGCGCTTTAGCCCGACTATCCTCAGACGCTCTATGAGTGAGGCGAAGTCAGACATCGTCGTGATGAAGTTCGGCGGCACCTCGGTCGCCGGCGCGGAGGAGATCAAGCGCGCGGCGCGGCGCATCGTCGCCGCGCGCGAGAGGGGCTGCCGCGTAGTGGCGGTCCTCTCGGCGCGCGGCAAGACGACCGACGAGCTGGTCGCACAGGCGCTGGAGATCTCGGAGCGGCCGGTGGCACGCGAGATGGACATGCTGCTCTCCAGCGGCGAGCGGATCTCCTGTGCGCTCTGCGCGATGGCGATCCACGACATGGGCCACAGCGCGATCTCGCTGACCGGATCGCAGGCCGGCATCGTCACCGACTCCTTCCACACGAAAGCGAAGATCGTCGACGTCCGCGCCGACCGCATCCGCGAGACCCTCGAAGAGGACCGGATCGTCCTCGTCGCCGGCTTCCAGGGGGTCTCGACCGACAGCCGCGACGTGACCACGCTGGGGCGGGGCGGCTCCGACACCACCGCGGTCGCCCTTGCCGCGGCGCTCGACGCCAGCGTCTGCGAGATCTACACCGACGTCGCCGGAGTCTTCAGCGCCGACCCGCGAATCGTCCCCGACGCGCGCAAGCTGACGGTCGCCTCCTACGAGGAGATGCTGGAGATGTCGGCCTCGGGGGCGAAGGTGCTGCAGCTGCGCTCGGTCGAGTACGCGCGCAACAACGGCGTCCGCATCCACTGCCGCAGCAGCTTCGAGGACGGCCCCGGTACCCTCGTGGTCAGCGAAGAGGAGAGCGAGCAGGAGAGCGTGGAGCAGCCATTCGTAACCGCAGTGACCCACTCCGACGGCGAGGCGCGGGTGACCCTGACCGGGGTCCGCGACGAACCGGGGGTGGCGGGCCGGATCTTCACCGCGCTGGCCAGCGCGAGCATCAACGTCGACGTGATCATCCAGAACGAGCCGGTCGGGGACGACGCACTCGCCGACCTCTCGTTCACCGTCGACCGCTCCGATCTGACCGCCGCCACCGACACGGTGCGCGAGCTAGACCTGAGCCAGGACGTGCGCACCGAAGAGCGGATCGGCAAGGTCTCGATCGTCGGCGCCGGCATGCGCTCCCATCCCGGGGTCGCGGCCAAGGTCTTCGAGGTGCTCGGGGGGAAGGGGATCAACATCGAGATGATCTCCACCTCGCCGATCAAGATCTCATGTGTCATCTCGGCCGATCGCGTCCCTGACGCGGTCAAGGCCCTTCATCAGGCATTCGAGCTCGGCGATGACGCGGTCAAGCCCGAGGACCCGATGGGCGCTCACCACCGTCCCACGGTCAGCGGCTGAGCACCGCCATACTCGGACGATGGCGGGCGACGGATACAGAGTCGGGGTTCTGGGCGCGACCGGGCTGGTCGGGACGACGATCCTCGAGCTGCTCGCCGATCGCCGCTTCCCGGCCTCGCAAGTCGTGCCCTTTGCCTCGGAGCGCTCCGCCGGCAAGTCACTCGAGTGGGGAGATGAGCAGCTCGAGGTGCGCCCCCTCAGCGAGGAGACGATCCAAGGCCTGGACCTCGTCCTCTCCTCGGCCGGCGGCGCCGTCAGCGCCGAGTGGACGCCGAAGCTGGTCGAGGCCGGCGCCGTCGTCGTCGACAACACCAGCTACTGGCGCATGCACGACGACGTGCCGCTGGTCGTCGCCGAGGTCAATCCCGACGACCTGGCGCAGCACAACGGGATCGTCGCCAATCCCAACTGCTCGACCATGCAGATGGTCGTCGCGCTGAAGCCGCTCTACGACGCGGCCGGGATCGAGCGCCTCGTCATCTCCACCTACCAGGCGGTCTCCGGCACCGGCAAGGCGGCGATCGACGAGCTGACCGCGCAGTCGCAGGCTGCGCTCGACGGCGGCAACCCCGTCGCCTCGGTCTACCCCCACCCGATTGCCTTCAACGCCCTGCCGCAGGCCGGCAGCTTCGCCGACGGCGACGACCACACCGACGAGGAGCGCAAGCTGATCGACGAGACGCGCAAGATCCTCGGCGACGCCGAGATCCGCGTCAGCGCCACCTGCGTCCGGGTCCCCGTCGTCAGCGGCCACTCCGAGGCGGTCAACGTCGAGACGCGCGAGCCGCTCGAGCCCGAGCGCGCCCGCGAGCTGCTGGCGGCGGCGCCCGGCGTGACCGTGGTCGACGACCCGGCCGCGGCCAGTTACCCGATGGCGATCGAGGCGGCGGGCAAGGACGACGTCTTCGTCGGCCGCATCCGCCGCGATCCCGGCAACGATCGCGCCCTCGACCTCTGGGTCGTCTCCGACAACCTGCGCAAGGGCGCCGCCACCAACGCCGTCCAGATCGCCGAGCTGCTGATCGAGCGCGGCCTGCTGCACGCCTGACGGCCCCAGGCGCCGCCAGGCGGCGTCCTCAGTCGCCTGAATAGCGCTGCTATTCAGGCGACTGCGTCCTTGCCTGACGACCCCTGGACCTCGTCAGTCGTCGCAGCAGGAAGGGGGCGAAGAGGGTGGTGAGGATTGACATGCCCACCACTACGCCGAACAGCTCGGCATCGATGACGCCCTCGGCCGCCCCGATCGAGGCGATGACGATCCCCACCTCGCCGCGCGGGACCATCCCGACGCCGACGATCCTGGCCTGCTCGCGCCCCAGGCCGCGCGCTCCCAGGTAGCCGGGGATCAGCTTGGTGACGATCGCCAGCGCGGTGATCGTCACCAGCAGCAGGAGCGCGTGGCCGCCGAGCAGCGAGTCGAGGTCCAGCTCGATGCCGATGAAGGCGAAGAAGAAGGGCGGGAAGAACGCGTACAGCGGCTTCACCTCCTCCTCGATCGGGCTCTGGTCTTTGGTCTCGGCGACGATCATCCCGGCGAGGAAGGCGCCGATCAGCGCCGCCAGGCCGATCTGGGCCGAGAAGGCGGCCAGGCCGAGGCAGAGGATCACCGCCGGCAATAGCGGCGAATCCGCAAAGCGCGGCGCGTCGAGCAGCTGCGGGCGGCTCTGCAGCAGCCGCGTCCCGCCCAGCGCGAAGAAGGCGACGAAGCCGATCGCCAGGGCGAGGGAGAGGGCGATGTTGCCGGCATCGACGCCGCCGTCGGCAGCCATCGCGACCGCGACCGAGAGCAGGATCAGCGCCAGGATGTCGTCCACCACTGCAGCGCCGAGCACGGTGCGGGCGGCCGCGCTGCGGGCGAGGCCGAGGTCGAGGAAGGTCGCCGAGGTGATTCCGGCGCTGGTCGCGGCCAGCGCAGCGCCGAGGAAGACGCTGGTCTCGGTGCTCTCCCCGAGCGCAGCGCCGAGCCCGATTCCGCCGAGGAAGGGGAGCACGACGCCGGCGCTGCCGACGGTCACCGCGATCCGGCCGACCGCGCGCATCTCCGAGAGCCTCGTCTCCAGCCCGACCCAGAAGAGGAGGAAGACGACGCCAAGCTCCGAGAAGACCCGCAGCACCTCGCTCGGCTCGACGATCCCCAGCAGCGAAGGGCCGACGACCACCCCGGCGAGGATCTCGCCGACGATCGCCGGCTGGCCGATCCGCTTGAAGATCTCGTCGCCGAGCTTGGCGGCGAGCAGAACGACGAAGAGGTCGGTGAGGACGCCGGCTGCGTCCCCGGTTGACGCGGCCAGTGGGAGTGCCGAGAGCGTGACGTCTGTCATTCCGACCGGGCCTCTCGGCTCACCACGGCAACCCTATCGGCTATTTGTCCGTTACACTTCCGCGCACCACGTGTAACGTTTTGTCGGCTAGGCTCGACCGTGAAATGGAGCAGGCACGAGTGAACTGGAACGACGACCGTCTGGATCGCCTCGCGGATCAGGTCGACCGCGTTGTGGATCAAGTCGGAGCTCTGCGTCACCACTTGGACGAGCGATTCGAAAAGCAGGAAGCCAGGATCGAGGCGCGCTTCGACAAGCTTCAGAACGCGATGATCGTCACGCTGGGCAGCATCCTCACCGCATTCGGCGGCCTGATCGTCTCTACTCAGCTGTAAGCGGCGCGAGCTCAGCTGTAAGCGGTGCGAGCATTAGGCGGGAACGCTCGCCAGCCGCTCCTCGACCCCAGCCGGTCGAGGCGGGGCGCGATCAGCAGGATCGTCGCTACGGCGATTGCCATTAGAGACCGGGGCTGGAGCGCTGTGCACCGAGCAGCGGCCAGGCGAGCATGGCGGCCAGTAGGGACACAGCGGCGGCGACGAGCAGCACCGCGTCGAGGCCGGCGACGATCCCGGCGAGGAGGCTGGGTGCGCCGCGCGCGTTGTGCTCGAAGATCGCCCCGAGGCCGGCGATGCCGAAGGCGATGCCGAGCTGGCGGAAGGTGTTGTTGATCCCCGAAGCGACGCCGCTGCGCTCGACCGGCAGCACTGCGACCATCGCCGCGGCCAGAGCCGGGCTGATCACCCCCACCGCCAGCCCGCCGACGAGCAGCCCGGGCAGCAGCGCCGTCCAGTCGCTGCTCGAGTCGATCGAGCGCATCAGCAGCAGCGCGACCCCGATCAGGACCAGTCCGGTGGCGAGCGGGACGCGCAGCGGCCAGCGCCCGCTGAGCCGGCCGGAGACCGGGGCGACGGCGGCGAGCACCAGCGTCAGCGGCAGCAGCCGCAGGCCGGTCTCGGTCGGCGAGAGGCCGAGCCCTTCCTGCAGGTAGATCGCCATGAACAGCAGCAGCGGGTAGAGGGCGACCGATTGGGCGAAGGCGACGAGGGCGGTCCCGGTGAAGGCCGGGATGCGAAAGAGCGAGAGCGGCAGCATCGGCGCCGCGCTGCGGCGCTCGACCGCGACGAAGGCGATCGCCAGCACTCCGGCGGCGGCCAGCGAGCCGACGATGAGCGTGCTCCCCCAACCGTCCGCGTTGCCGCGGATGAGGCCGTAGGTCGCGAGGAAGCAGGCGGCTCCGAAGGTCGCCATCCCCGGGAGGTCGACCGGGCGGGGCCGGTCGTCGCGGGACTCCGGCAGCGAGCGCCCGGTGAGCCAGATCAGCAGGACGCCGATCGGCAGGTTGATCAGGAAGACCCAGCGCCAGGAGGCCGCGTCGGTCAGGAGCCCGCCGACCAGCGGCCCGATCGCCAGCGCGGCCCCGGTTATCCCACCCCAGACGCCGAGCGCAAGGCCGCGCTCGGCGCCCTCGAACTCGCTGGCGAGGATCGCGAGCGAGGAGGCGAACATCGCCGCCGCGCCGATGCCCTGCGCGCCGCGGGCGAGGTCGAGGACTGCGGGCGAGCCGGCGGCGCCGCAGAGAGCGGAGCAGGCGGTGAAGGCGACCAGCCCGCCGGCGAAGACCTTGCGCCGGCCGATCCGGTCGGCCAGCGAGCCGCAGGCGAGCAGCGTCGCCGCCAGCGTCAAGGCGTAGGCGTCGATCACCCACTGCAGCTGGCTGAAGCTCGCATCCAGGTCGTGGCGGATCGCGGGCAGGGCGACGTTGACCACGGTCACGTCGAGCAGGAGCATCGCCGTCGCCGCCGAGACGACGGCGAGGATGGTCCGGCGACGCTGAGTCAGACGGCTGCCGGCGATGCCAGCCGCTCCTCGACCCAGCCGGTCGAGGCGATGTGCTTGCTCATGCCGAGCTGCTTCGGCTCGGCGCCGAGGGCGAGGCCGACCAGCTGGGGCAGGTGGAGGACGGCGAGGCCGAGGTCTCGGTTGACGACCTTCGCCGCCTCGGGCTGCTGCATGTCGAGGTTGAGGTGGCAGAGGGGGCAGGGGGTGACGAGGCAGTCGGCGCCTGCGTCGATCGCGTCGCCGACGTGGGTGCCCGACTGGCGCAGCGAGGTCTCGCGGTTCATCGTGATCACCGGGAAGCCGCAGCACTTGCGGGCGCCGTCGTACTCGACCACCTCGCCGCCGAGCGCCTCGATCGTCTTCTCCAGGTAGATGTCGCGGTCGGGGAACTCGTCGTAGCCGAGCCGCTCCTTGGGACGGACCACGTAGCAGCCGTAGAAGGGGCCGACCCGCAGGCCGGAGAGCGGCCGCACGACCTTCTCGGCAAGCCGATCGAGCCCGTAGTCCTCGACCAGCAGCCAGAGGAAGTTTTTGTTGGTGAAGCCGTCCTTGCCTTTCTCGTAGGAGAGGCCCTGGCCGCTCAGCACCTCGTTGATGTGGGCGCGGTAGGAGGAATCGGCATCCAGCCGTTGTTGACACTCCGACTGGGCGCCCTGGCAGGTCGAGCAGATGTTCATCATCGCCAGCCCGGTCTGCTGGGCGAGGGCGAAGGTGCGCGCGTTGAGCGTGTCGGCGAGCTCCTGGTTGTGCTCGGCGATCACGCCGGCGCCGCAGCAGTTGGCGCGGTCGAGTTCGACCAGCTCGATTCCGAGCCTCTCGGCGACCAGCGCCATCGAGCCGTGCAGCTCGGTGGTGAAGCCGCGCGAGACGCAGCCCGGCCAGTAGGCGACCTTGATCTGCCCGTTGCTCATGACTCCTCGCTCTCGTTCTCCGTTGCGGCCTTGGCCTCGTCCGCCAGGATCTCGGCGGTCGGCTCGTCGGGCTCGGGTTCGACGTCCTCCTCGCCCTTGATGTAGATGTTGAATTCCTCGCGGTGCTCCTCGGCGTGCTCGTAAATCGCCTTGACCTCGTCCTGGGCGCCGTCGGGCAGCTTCGGGTGGACACCGGGGATCAGCTTCGGCAGCGAGCGCATCTTGCCCGTTTTCAGGCCGCGAATCGCCGTCGGGAGCGAGCCGAGCATTTCCTTGATCGCCCGTTTGGTCGGTTTCAGCTTGCCTTTCAGGCCCGGGGCGAAGGACTCCTGGAGCAGCAGCGACTCGTCGAGCGTTCCCTTCTTCTCGATGATCTTGACAAAGGCGACCTCGTGATCGTGGCCGCTGTTCGGATCTTCGATCCCCTCCTCGCTGGCTTTGCGGCGCAGGCGCATGATCTGGTCCATTGGCGCCACGCCCTTGGGGCAGGCGTCGACGCAGCTGAAGCAGTGGGTGCAGTCGTAGATCCCGTGCGGATCCTCGGCCAGGTCGTGGAGACGCTCCACGGTCTCGCCATCTCGCGGGTCGCCGACGAAGCGATACGCCTTCGCCAGCGCCGCCGGTCCGATGAAATCCGGGTCTGCTTCCATCGAGAGGCAGGAAGAGACGCAGGCGCCGCACTGGATGCAGGCCATCGACTGGGTGATGTCGATCATCGACTCTGGCTCGACCACGTACTCGCGCTCGGGCGGCTCGCCGTGGGGGAGGAGCCACGGGGTGACCCGGCGGATCTTGGTCCAGTGGGTCGACTCCATATCGGTGATCAGGTCCTTGATCACGGGCATGTTCCCCATCGGCTCGACCACGATCGGCGGGGTGCCGTTGCCGGAGCCGTTGCCGACGCTGGCCTTCTTCTCCGCCAGCTCCTGCGCCTCGCCAATCTGGGTCTTGCAGCCGAGGCCGGACTGGCCGTTGATCTTCATCCCGCAGGAGCCGCAAATCGCCGCCTTGCAGGAGCAGCGAACCGAGAGCGAGCCGTCGTCGCGGTCCTTCGCCTGCAGGATCCCGTCGAGCACAGAGAGCGTCGGGTCGAGGTCGACCTTGAACTCCTCCCAGAAAGCCCCCTCGCCGCTCTCGGGCTGGTAGCGGCGGACTTTCAGCGTGTACTCGGCCATTTAGCGCCCTCTCAGTACTTTCTCTCTTCGGGTTCCCACTGGGTGATCGTCACCTCTGAGTATGAGATATCCGGCCCGTCGTCCCCCTGTTGAAGGTCGATGTGCTTGAGCCACTCCTCGTCGTTGCGCTCGGGGAAGTCGGTCCTGTACTGAGCGCCGCGGCTCTCCTTGCGCTCCAGCGCAGCGACGCAGGTGCACTCGGCGTTGTCGAGCATGTAGCCGAGCTCGATCGCCCCCAGCAGATCCTGGTTGAAGACGCTGCCCTTGTCGTCGATGTAGGCGGAGTCGGCCTCCTGCTTGAGCCGTCGCACGATCTCCAGCGCTTCCTGGATTCCGGCTTCGTCGCGGAAGACGGCGACTTTGGCGTCCATCGTCTCGCCCAGCTCGAGCTTGATCTCCGAGACGCGCCGGCCGGAGCCCTTCTCGCGGGCGGCGATCGCCTCGATGCTCGCCTCCTCGGCCTCGAGCACGCCGCGCGAGGGCCGCGAGCCCTCGATCCGCTTGGCGCGGCCGGCAGCGTCGACGCCGGAGCGGCGGCCGAAGATCAGCGTGTCGAGCAGCGAGTTCGCGCCGAGCCGGTTGCCGCCGTGGACCGAGACGCAGGCGGTCTCGCCGGCGGCGTAGAGACCGGGGACCTCGGTGCGACCGTCGACGTCGGTCTTGACGCCGCCCATCGTGTAGTGGTTGCCGGGCTTGATGTGGATCGGTTCGCGAGTGATGTCGACACCGGCGAAGTCCTGGCCGACGAGGACGATCTCCCGCAGCGCCTCGTGGATTCGCTTCTTCGGCACGACGGTGATGTCGAGCGCGACGGTGCCGTCGGGGAAGCCGCGGCCCTCGTTGATCTCGGTCTGCTCGGCGCGGGAGACGACGTCGCGCGAGGCAAGTTCCATCTTGTTCGGCGCGTAGCGCTCCATGAAGCGTTCGCCCTTGGCGTTGAGCAGGTGGGCACCCTCGCCGCGGGCACCCTCGGTGATCAGGAAGCCCTTCCCCGCCAGCGTCGTCGGGTGGTACTGGATCATCTCCATGTCCATCAGCTTGGCCCCGGCCCGGTAGGCCATCGCGATCCCGTCGCCGGTGCAGATCAGCGCGTTGGTGGTCGGCTTCCAGACCTGGCCGTTGCCGCCGCAGGCGAGGATCACCGCTTTCGCCGTGAACAGCTGCAGCGAGCCGTCGGCGACGTTGCGGGTGACGACGCCGCAGCACTCGCCCTGCTCGTCCATCGCCAGCGCCGTGCAGAACCACTCCTCGTAGCGGGCGACCGAGTCCGAGTACTTCATCAGCTGCTCGTAGAGGACGTGCATGATCGCCTGGCCGGTGATGTCGGCGACGTAGTAGGTGCGGGCGGCGGAGGCGCCGCCGAAGGCGCGGGTGCCGAGCTTGCCCTCCTCGTTGCGGTGGAAGGTGACCCCGAGGTGCTCGAGGTGGAGGATCTCCTCCGGCGCCTCTTCGCACATGATCGAGATCGCGTCCTGGTCGCCGAGGTAGTCGGAGCCCTTGACCGTGTCGAAGGCGTGCGACTCCCAGGAGTCGCCCGGGTTGAGCGCGGCGTTGATCCCGCCCTGGGCGGCGTTGGAGTGCGAGCGCACCGGGTGGACCTTGCTCAGGATCCCGACCGAGACCCCCTGCTCGGCGGCGGCCAGGGCGGCTCTCTGCCCGGCCAGTCCGGCGCCGATCACGAGAACGTCATGAGTAGGCACGAGCGCGGACTCTATAGGCACCAAATCCGACCCCGCAGTCGGATTTCAGGAGGTCGTTTCCGGCATTCGCCCCACCCTGGTGTGGTCAATGTCGGATGCGCTGGCTCGACGCGGCGCGACCCTAGAGCCAGCGCTCGTCGAGGCGGCGGATCGCCGCCTCGGAGAGGCGGATGCCGTCGGCGACCGTGTCGAAGTTCACGTTCTCGGCGAGGTCGTGCCACCAGTGGTAGTTGGCCGGCTGCTTGAGGTCGGTGCAGCTGGCGATCACCGCGGTCTCGTAGCCGGCCGCCAACGACTCCAGACCGTCGGTGCCGCTGCGTAGGCGCAGGTTGGGAAAGAGGTCGATGCCGAGCTCCTCGGCCAGGCCGTCCATCAGCGCCAGCGAGCGCGACGGGTACTCGCGCATCTTCAGGAATCCCTCGCCGCGCAGCACAAGCAGGTGCGGCGAGCCGGTCGACTCGAGGCAGACGAAGAAGGTGCTCTCGCGCGGCAGCTCGTCGAAGTGGCGCTCGCCGAACGCCTTGATCCCCTCGCTGAAGGACTCCTCCGAGCCGACCGAGAGCAGGATCACGCGAAGGTTCTCGGGTGGCCGCTCGATCAGCTGCTCGGCCAGCGCCAGCAGCGAGACGACGGCGGTGCCGTTGTCGTTGGCGCCCGGCACGACCTTGCGCGCCCCGATCTCGGCCATCGCCGCCGCCGAGCCGAGGCCGAGGAAGATGCCGAGCTTGGTCAAAAGGCGCCTGCCCGTCAGCGCGCCGAGGGCGGCCAGCACCGGCCCGCCGACGACCGGGGCCATCAGCGGCGGGCTGGTGTCCTGGTTCTCGATCAGCCCCAGCCGGTCGGCGATGTTCGGCAGCTCGGGGTGGAAGACGAGGCCCGAGTGGGCGGCGTCGTGATGGGCGATGAGGACGACCGTGCGCTCGGCGTCAGCCGGCCCGAGCTCGCAGACGACGTTGTAGGTGGTGCGACGGGGGAGGGCACGGCGCAGCCAGCGCTTGCCGGGCGGGAAGTCGGAGGCCATCCCGACCGCGGCGGCGCCGGCCAATGCACCGCCGAGCAATCGCCGGCCGCGCAGCGCCGCGATACCGCCCAGCGCTCCCAGGGCGGCGCCGATCCCGAGCGGCCACCAGTAGGTGCCGTGGGCGGCCTCGGCCTCGATCCGCGCTTCGGCGCCAAGCTCGGCGAACCGCTCGACCAGCCACTCAGCGGCGCGCCGCTCCCCCTCGGACGCCGAAGGCCGCTCGATCCGCTCAAGCTCCTCAAGCCAGCTCCTCAGTCGGTCTTTGTCCGTGAGCATGGCCGCGAACTTATACGGGGACGTCCCGGTGGGGGTGGAACGTCTTGTACTTTTTCGTCGCCGCGCTCCGGGCGACAGCCAACTGCGACCCACCGAAAAGTTAAGTGGAACCCCCACCGGGACGTCCCCGTACCATGGGGGCCATGTTCGGCGGCAAACCGATCACGCTCTTCCACGTGCGCGGGATCCGCATCACGGTCGACTGGTCCTGGTTCCTCGTCCTCTTCCTCGTCATCTTCTGGCTCTCGGACTTCTACGGCAACGTGCTGGGCGAGAGCGCCTCCTCCTCGACGCCGTTCCTGCTGGCGGTGCTCACCGCCGTCGGCTTCTTCGGCTCGATCGTCCTGCACGAGCTCGGTCACGCCTTCGTCGCGCTGCGCAACGGGATCGGCATCGCCAGCATCCAGCTCTGGATCTTTGGCGGCATGGCGCGGATGAACCGCGAATCCGACAGCCCCGCGACGGAATTCAAGGTGGCGGTCGCCGGCCCGTTGGTGACGCTGGCGATCGTCGTCGTCCTGACCGCGATCGGGATCGGGGCCGCCGGCTGGCAGGAGTTCCGCGATGCGGCGCTGGCCGAGAGCGACGCCGGCGTCTCGGGCCTGCTGGCGATGGTCGCCTGGCTAGCCTGGATCAACATGCTCGTCCTCGTCTTCAACCTCCTGCCGGCGTTCCCGATGGACGGCGGCCGGATCGTGCGGGCGATCGCCTGGTGGCGGACGGGCAACCGCACCTCGGCGACCCGCTTCGCGGCCGGGCTCGGACGCGTCTTCGGCTACATCTTCATCGGCGTCGGTCTGCTGCTGATCTTCGCCGGAGATGTCTTCGCCGGTGTCTGGCTCGCCCTGATCGGCTTCGTCGTCAACGGGTCCGCGCGGGCCGCCACCGCGCAGACGGCGATCACCGGTCGGATCAGCAAGCTCGTGGTCGCCGACGTGATGGATCGCGAACCGGTCGCCATCCCGGAGGAGCTGAGCGTCGAGCGGGCTCTCGACGAGTACTTCCTCCGCTACCGCTGGCCCTGGTTCCCGGTGGTCGACGCCGCCCACCGCTTCCTCGGCCTGGTCGTCCGCGACAAAGCCGACGAGGTGCCGGAGACCTCTCGCACGACATCCCTCGTCTCCGACCTGCTCGAGCGCGACGACGGCACCTTCCAGGTCCGCGACGACGCCCCGCTCGACACGCTCCTGGCCAACCGGGCCTTGAGGCGCTTCGGAGCCGTGATGGCTGTCGACGCCGACGGCCGGCTCTCCGGCGTCATCACCGCCGAGCAGGTGGGACGAGCGCTCCGGGACGCTGCCGGCTAGGAGAGCGGCCGGTGGCGCTCGATTATCGAGCTGAAGTCAGTTCCGGCTGGCAGCGTTCCGAAGGCGTTGCCCCAGTCGCCCGTGAGGCGCGAGGCGCAGAAGGCGTCCGCGACGGCGGGGTCGCCGTAGCGGACGAGAAGGGACGCTTGCAGGGATAGGGCCATCCGCTCGACGATCTGGCGGGCGCGAGTCTGGATGGTGTCGACGTCGCCGGGGATCTCCTCGCGCAGCGAGCTGACGTAGGCGTCGAGCCGGGGCTCGGCCCCCGCGCCCTCGAGGACCTCGCCGAAGAAAGCCTCCACCGAGGCCGGGTTCTTGACCATCGCCCGCAGGACGTCGAGGCACTGCACGTTGCCCGAGCCCTCCCAGATCGAGGCCAGCGGCGCCTCGCGGTAGAGGCGCGGCATGCCCGACTCCTCGACGTAGCCGTTGCCGCCGAGGCACTCGAGGCACTCGACCGCGTGCCAGGGTGCCCGCTTGCAGAGCCAGTACTTGAGCACGGCGTTGGCGAGGCGGCGGAACTCGGTCGCCTCCTCGTCGCCCGCGGCAACCTCGTCGTAGGCGCGGGCGAGGCGCATCGCCGCGACGGTCGCCGCCTCCGATTCGACGCAGAGGTCGGCGAGCACGTTGCGCATCAGCGGCTGGTCGATCAGGTTGGCCCCGAAGGCGGTGCGGTGGGCGGTGTGGTTGAGCGCCTGGACGACGCCGGCCCGGTAGCCGGTGGCGGCGCCGATCACGCAGTCGAGCCGCGTGTGGTTGACCATCTCGATGATCGTCGGCACGCCACGCCCCTCCTCGCCGATCATGCGCGCCCAGGCGCCGCGGAACTCGACCTCGCTGGAGGCGTTGGAGCGGTTGCCGAGCTTGTCCTTGAGCCGCTGGATGTGGAAGGCGTTGCGCTCGCCGTCAGGTGTCCAGCGCGGCATCAGGAAGCAGGAGATGCCGGAGTCGGTCTGGGCGAGGACGAGGAAGGCGTCGCACATCGGCGCCGAGCAGAACCACTTGTGGCCGACGATCTCGTACTCGGCCCCCGGTCCGCCCCCGTTCAGCGGCGTCGCCGTCGTCGTGTTGGCGCGCACGTCGGAGCCGCCCTGCTTCTCGGTCATAGCCATCCCACAGAGGGCGCCGCGCTTGCGCTCGGCCGGCAGCGAGCGCTCGTCGTAATCGAGCGAGAGGAAGCGCGGCTCCCACTCCTCGGCCAGCTCGGGCTGCACCCGCAGCGCCGGGATCGCCGAGTAGGTCATCGAGATCGGGCAGCCGACGCCGCTCTCGGCCTGCATCAAGAGGGTGAACATCGCGGCGCGGGCGACGTGGGCGCCGGGGCCGGGTTCCCGCCAAGGCGCCGCGTGCAGGCCCTGGTCGACCCCGATCCGCATCAGTTCGTGCCAGGAGCTGTCGAACTCGACCTCGTCGATGCGGTGGCCGTAGCGGTCGTGGGTGTGCAGCTCGGGCTTGCGCTCGTTCGCCTCGAAGCCCCAGCGGATCGTCTGCGAGGAGCCACAGATCGCCCCCAGCTCGCGCGCCTTCTCCTCGGCCCAGTCGCCCCCCTCGCGCCGCAGCGCCTCGGCCAGCGGGCGGTCGGCGTCGAAGGAGTTGTAGTCCTCCAGCGGTGGCGGCTGGTTGAAGACCGAGTGGGTGCTGCTCGACTGGCGCTCGACCGTGGCCATGCCCCCATTCTCGCAGGAGGCCCGCCTCCGAGTCAGGCCGCGGCGTCCTCCGGTTGGGGATCGGGCCGGATGATCACCGTGTCGGCGACCTCGAGGATCTCGTCGGCGGGCATCTCCACCCGTTCGGCGTGCTCGCGCACCGCCTCGATCCCGCTTGCCTGGTAGATGCAGACCGTGCCGAGGGTGCCGCCCGGCTCGGCGATCACGTAGCTGCGGATCCAACTGATGTCGTCGGGGAAGCTGCTCTCGGCGACTTGTTTCGAGCGCTCGGCGGTGGCCTCGAGCTCTTCCGGGCTCTGCCAGGCCTTCTCCCTGCGGATCACGTACGTCTTCATCTTCGATCCTCCTTCTGGGGTGGGGGATTACAGACTAGACCGAGCTCGGAATCGGGCCGATGCGGGCAGGGTGACCGCCGCGATCGAGGTGGCCCGGGAGCGCTCGGAGGCGGTGATCGTCGAACTGCTCAAGGGCCTGCGTCGATAGCATCGCCGCCGCCCGTGGCAGAGAAGATCGAAGTCAAGAACCCGGTCGTCGAGCTCGACGGCGACGAGATGACCCGGATCATCTGGTCGTTCATCAAAGAGCAGCTGATCCTTCCCTACCTCGACGTCGAGCTCGTCTACTTCGATCTCGGGATCGAGAGCCGCGACGCGAGCGAGGACCGGATCACGGTCGAAGCGGCGGAAGCGATCAAGCGGCACGGCGTCGGCGTCAAGTGCGCGACGATCACCCCCGACGAGGCGCGGGTCGAGGAGTTCGGCCTGAGGGAGATGTACCGCTCGCCCAACGGCACGATCCGCAACATCCTCGGCGGGGTCATCTTCCGCGAGCCGATCGTGATCTCCAACATCCCGCGCCTGGTGCCGGGCTGGACCAAGCCGATCGTGATCGGCCGCCATGCCTTCGGCGACCAGTACCGCGCCACCGACATGGTCGTCCCCGGCGAGGGGACGCTGACTCTGACCTACACCCCCAAGGACGGCTCCGAGCCGGTCGAGCTCGACGTCTACGACTTCCCCGGCGGCGGCATTGCGATGGCGATGTACAACCTCGACGACTCGATCCGCGACTTCGCCAGGGCCTCGATGCGCTACGGGCTCGACCGTGGCTACCCGGTCTACCTCTCGACCAAGAACACGATCTTGAAGCGCTACGACGGCCGTTTCAAGGATCTCTTCGCCGAGGTGTACGAGAGCGAGTTCAAGACCGAGTTCGAGGCGAAGGGGATCTCCTACGAACATCGTCTGATCGACGACATGGTCGCCGCCGCGTTGAAGTGGGAAGGCGGCTACGTCTGGGCCTGCAAAAACTACGACGGCGACGTGCAGTCCGACACCGTCGCGCAGGGGTTCGGCTCGCTGGGGCTGATGACCAGCGTTCTGATGAGTCCCGACGGCAAGACGGTCGAGGCGGAGGCGGCGCACGGCACCGTCACCCGTCACTTTCGCCAGCATCAGGAAGGCAAGCCGACCTCGACCAACCCGATCGCCTCGATCTTCGCCTGGACGCGGGGCCTCGCCGCGCGCGGCCGCCTCGACGGGACCCCGGAGGTGTCACGGTTCGCGGCGACGCTCGAGCAGGTCTGCATCGAGACGGTCGAGAGCGGCAAGATGACCAAGGACCTGGCCTTGCTGGTCGGCCCCGACCAGCAGTTCCTCACCACGCAGGAGTTCCTCGCCGCGATCGACGAGCGCCTCCAGCATGCGATGGCGTAGATGGCCGAGCTAGAGCACTTCAAACCACGACTTCAGGAGACGAATACGTGAGCACCCCCGTCAAAGTCACCGTTACCGGCGCCGCCGGCCAGATCGGCTACGCGCTGCTCTTCCGCATCGCCAGTGGGCAGATGCTCGGGCCCGACACCCCGGTCGAGCTGAGCCTGCTGGAGATTCCCGACGCGGTCAAGGCCGCCGAGGGCACCGCGATGGAGCTCGACGACTGCGCTTTCCCGTTGCTGCGCAAGATCGACATCTTCGACGATCCCAAGGGGGCGTTCGAGGGTTGCAACGTCGGTCTGCTCGTCGGCGCGCGCCCGCGCGGGCCGGGTATGGAGCGCGCCGACCTGCTCGAGGCCAACGGCGGCATCTTCAAGCCGCAGGGCGAGGCGATCGCCGCGGGAGCGGCCGACGACGTGCGCGTGTTGGTGGTCGGCAATCCCGCCAACACCAACTGCCTGATCGCTATGTCGAACGCCGATGGCGTTCCCCGCGAGCGCTTCACCGCGATGATGCGGCTCGATCACAACCGGGCGATCGCGCAGCTCGCCAACAAGCTCGGCAAGCCGGTCTCCGCGGTGAGCAACATGACCGTCTGGGGCAATCACTCGACCAGCCAGTACCCCGACCTCGTCAATGCCAGGGTCGACGACGCGAGCGTCTGGGAGACGGTCGACGACGAGGCCTGGATCGGTGAGGAGTTCATCCCGAGGGTGGCCAAGCGCGGCGCCGAGATCATCGACGCGCGCGGCGCTTCCAGCGCAGCCTCCGCCGCCAATGCGGCCATCGATCACGTTCGCGACTGGGTGCTCGGCACGCCGGCTGGCGACTGGGTGTCGATGGGCGTGCCCTCGAACGGCTCCTACGGAATCGAGGAGGGAGTCGTCGCCGGCCATCCCTGCAGCTGCTCCGACGGCGAGTGGAAGATGGTCGAGGGGCTTGAGGTGCCGGAGTTCTCACGCCTCCGCATCGACGCGACCATCGCCGAGCTGCGCGAGGAGCGCGACGCGGTCGCCAAGCTCGGCCTGATCTAGTCGTAAACGCATCGGAGGCCGGCCCCGTGGGGGCCGGCCTCCGTTTGCAAAGTCGCTGGTACTGGTTCTATTTAGAGGGGAAGTACTGGCGCCCTTTCTTGCTGACCCGCTTCTCCTTCTCGAGGTCGCCGAGGACCCGGTAGAGGTAATTGGGCTTGATCTTCATCGACTTGGCGATGTCCGAGGCGCTGATGCCGGGGTTCCCCTCCACCAGGCTGACCGCCTGGTCGGCACGGGTGCCGCTGCGGCGACGCCTTTTTTTCGGGCCCGCGGCTTTCGCGCCCGAGCCGCGCGGGCGGCCTGGACGGCGACCCGTGCGGGCGGCCGCTTTCCCGCCCAGCTCGGCGAGGGCGCGCTCGAGGCGCTTGCGCTCGTCGTCCAGCTCGGCGAGGCGCTTCGTGACCAGGTCGCGGGCCTCATCGAGTACGTGAGTGGTGCTTGGCATCTCGTTCCTTTCGTCCGGCTGCGTTTCGCTTGCCGGATCACATAGGCAGGTCTACGAACCGCAGTGTTGCATAGTCACTGTGACTGTGAGCAGAGGATTGGCCATATTGGCCTACCCCAACCTGACTATTTAGGCACCTCTCCGAATGTCCCTTGTGCCCTAGGCAGCCCGCTGAGCCTGTCTCTCGGGTGAGATGCGCACCACGTTGCGGGCGAGGCCGAGCTTCTCCATGGCAGTGATGATCAGGGCGGAGGGATCCACCTCCCAGCGCTTCAGCCCGTGAACTGCGGAGCGGGGAAAGGCGTGGTGATTGTGGTGCCACGACTCGCCCAGGGATGGCAGGGCCAGCCAGAAGACGTTGGTGGAGCGATCGTCGGTGTCGAAGCGCCTGCTGCCGAGGAAGTGGCAGACGGAGTTGACGCTCCAGGTGACGTGATGGACGAAGAAGATCCGCACCAGTCCGCCCCACAGCAGGCCGGTCGCGGCGCCGGCGACGGTACCGCTCACTAGGTAGCCGGCAAGCGCAGGCAGCGCCAGGCCGGCGAGGAGGATCGGCACGAACTGGCGACTGATCGTACGCATTCCCCTGTCCTCATAGAGGTCGGGCGCGTAGCGCTTCCAGTCGGCGCGCCCCTGTGTGGACAGCAGCCAACCGGTGTGAGCGTGCCAGAGGCCGGCGAGAACTCCACGGACACCCCCGTCGTGTCCGACGTGGGGACTGTGGGGGTCGCCCTCGCTGTCGGTGTGGGCATGGTGCTTGCGGTGGTCCGCGACCCATGAGATGACCGGTCCCTGCACCGCCATCGAGCCGAGTACGGCAAACAGGTACTCCACAGGTTTCGAGGTCTGGAAGGAACGGTGAGTAAGCAGGCGGTGGAAGCCCACGGTGATTCCGACCGCGGTCGACATGTACATCGCGGCAGCGATCGCGAGGTCGGTAGGGCTCACCAGGCGGTTCCAGAGAAGCGCCGCCGCGGCGAGCGTCGCCACGAACGGGAGCACGACCGCGCCGAGGTTGGCGATCTTCTCGGGTCTGCCCATCTCGGCTTCCATTCGCCCAATCTATGCTGCGTTCAATGAGATGTTTTAGGCTTGATGCAAAGCATTGAGGCAATTTCTTATTAAGTGAGTGACAATTTCTGCTGAAACGGAGGCGTGGCGCGCCCTTCCGGGCGACGTCGCCGACCTGATCGAGCCCGAGCTCGACGCGATCACCGCCGACATCCTGGCCACGATCGCCCGTGACGTGCCCGGCTACGCTCGGCCGCTCGAGGGCAGCTTCGGCCGCGGGATGCGCAGCGGGGTGAGCGAGGCCCTGCTCCAGTTCGTCGCGCTGATCCGCGACCCAGAGGCCGGCCGCGGGGTCGGGCGCGACGTCTATGTCGAGCTCGGCCGCGGCGAGCTGCGGCAGGGACGCACGCTCGACTCGCTGCAGGCCGCCTACCGGGTCGGCGCCCGAGTGGCGTGGCGGAGGATCTCGGCCGCAGGACGCAGGGCGAACCTCGACGCCGAGGTGCTCGGCCTGCTCGCCGAGGCGATCTTCGCCTACATCGACGAGCTCTCGGCCGACTCGGTCGAGGGCTACGCGGAAGCCCAGGCGGAGCTCGAGGACGAGCGCCGCCGCCGCGCCCGCGATCTGGCGGCGCTGCTCGTGCGGGAGCCGCCGGCCGAGTCAGCCGACGTGCGCGCCGCCGCCCAGCTGGCCGGCTGGGCCTTGCCCAAGCGGGTTGCGGCGCTGGCCTGCCCCCAGGAGGAGGTGGGGGCCATCGGGCGCCGGTTGCCGACGGACTCGCTGGCGACGGTGCTGGAGGGCAGCGGCTGCATCCTCTTCTCCGACCCAGAGGGCCCCGGCCGCGCCGCTCAGCTGGAGCGCGCCGCGGGTGAGCTTCCCCTGGCGCTGGGGCCCGCGGGTGCGCTCTCGGATCTACCCGCTTCCTGGTCGCTTGCCAGGACGGCGTTGCGCGCTGCGGAGGCGGGTGCCATCCCGGCCGCGGGCTTGCTTCCGGTCGACGATTGCCTTGCAGAGCTGCTGCTCTTCGAGGGCAGTGGGTTAGCCACTCGAGTAGCGACTTGCCGCCTGGTCCCGTTCGAGGCGCTAACCGAGAAGGCGCGCGAGCGGATGAGCGAGACCGCGCTCGCCTACGTCAGGCACGGCGGCAACTCGGTGGCGATGGCTGAGGCCCTGCACCTTCATCCCCAGACGGTCCGCTACCGCATTGTCCGCTTACGCGAGATCCTCGGCGATCAACTCGACGATCCCGACGCCCGCTTCGAGTTGGAGATCGCGCTCCGTCACCGTCAGACCGAGACGACGATCTCCTCGCGAGAATTGACGTCGCACGCGCTGCGCGCCTAGCGACTGAGGTCGAGCGGGGCTGCGCCGCGCAGATGTTTGCCGGCCAACCACGAGGTTCCGGTGCGCTTTTTGCACCCCATAGGTACAAAAGGCGCACCGGAGGCGCCTGGTTTTGGGTCGCGGCGCTGGCCTTCGGCCTGTTGGATCTCTACGGCCGGCGGCGCTTCTTCGGCAGCGTGCGGAAGACGACGTCCCAGATCGGCGAGGAGACGCCGTAGCCGAAGCGATGGTCCTGGAAGTGGTGGCGCATGTGCTGCTCGCGCAGTTGCTTGCCGAGGTCGGACTTGGGGACGAAGTGGTGGACGTAGTAGTGCGTGTAGTCGTAGAAGAGGTAGCCGGCGATGAAGCCGCCGAAGAGCGGGTAGGCCGCCGGCGTGCCGAAGATCAGCACGAAGGCGAAGAAGAAGAGCGCGGCGAGCGGGATCGAGACCGCCGGCGGCATCACCAGGCGCATCTTGTCGTTGGGATGGTCGTGGTGGATGCCGTGGATGATGAAGTGCATGCGGCGGCCGAAGGCGTTGTCGGGCTCCCAGTGGAAGACGAGTCGGTGCAGCCAGTACTCGGTCAGGGTCCAGATGCCGATCCCGCCGAGGCTGAGCAGGACGAGCTGCCAGGCCGCTTGCCCTCGGTCTGCGGCCAGCCACTCCATCGCGACGATCACCGGCACGAAGACGACCGCCGGGATCGCCGGGTGGACCCGCGAGAAGAAGTTGAGGAAGTCGCTCTCGAACAGCCGCGGCGAGGCCGCGAGCTTGTCGGTGCGGTTGTGAGCCTCCATCGGTGCCCAATGGTAGCGACGGGTCGCGCCGACTCCCGCAAGACGCGGGGAAGATGTGAAGAGCCTGTGTCAAGAACGTTGCGCTTTGCGGAATCAGGCGTCACAGAAGTGCAACAGCCTTGCCAAGATGGCCGCCGATGCCGCGCAAGCCCAAGCCCCCGACCTGCGACGACTGCTACTTCCGCAAGAACCAGCTCTGCGCGCTTCAGCTCGACGAGCCCTGCGCGACCTTCCGGCCGAATCGCCCCGAGGGCCTTGTTCCTCCTCGCCAGCCGGTCCTGCTCATGCGGCCGCCCCGCTGGGCGACTCAATCCAGCCCCGCATAGGAGGGCGTGGGGTCGCCTCGACGATGCCTCGCGAAGCGGCCCCGGCAGGGTGATTCCGGCCGCGAAGCGGCCCTAGATTCCACCGCCGAAGGCGGTGGTGGGCATTCGGCGAGGCGACCCCACGCCCTCCATCTCCCCGCTTCGCGAGGCACCGGCGAGGCGACCCCGCCCGCGCATCGCGGGCCGTGCACTGACAGCGCTGGCTATGTTTTGCCCTATGCCTGAGCGAGATCTATTTGCCGAACTTTGCCCGGATGCGCAGGGAGATGGACCAGATGCTTGGTGGGGCTTGGGGGCGGACTACGTATGTGAGCCGTCGGAGCACCGGGTTCTCTCCCAACGTCGACGTCTACTACTGCGGCGACCCGCAGCGAGCGGTCGTCAAGGTCGACCTGGCCGGCGTCGATCTCGACCAAGTCGGGATCGAGGTCTCCGGGCGGCAGCTGGCGATCGTCGGCGAACGGCCGGTGCAGGAGACCGAGGGGCGCGTCTACCAGCAGGTCGAGATTCCCTCCGGCCCCTTCCGCCGCGTCGTCGAGCTGCAGGTCGACGTCGACGCCGACCGCGCCTCGGCCACCTACGACGACGGCGTGCTGCGGATCGACCTGCCGCTGCGCGACCCGGCGGAGAGCACGCGCCGGGTGCCGATAGGGCGCGAGTGATGGAGGGCTCACCGGTGCTCGAAGTGGTCGAGTCGCCGCTCGACGCCGAGGACGCGATCCGCGCCAACCAGCCGCTTCCCGATGCGCTGCCGGTGCTGCCGCTGCGCGAGACGGTCACCTTCCCGGAGACCCTGACCCCGCTCGCCGTCGGGCAGGAGCGCTCGATCAAGCTGGTCGACGACGTCCTCGGCGCCAACCGGATGCTGGTGATGGTCGCCGCGCGCGACCCGGAGGACGAGGAGCCCGGTCCCGACGGGCTCTACGAGGTCGGGGTGGTCGGCATCGTCGCCCGCATGCTGAAAGTCCCCGACGGGACGTTGCGCATCCTCGTCCAGGGCACGCAGCGGGTCCGGCTCGGCCCCTACGTCGCCGAGGAGCCCTACCTGGTGGCGCGGATCGCCGAGCTGCCCGACGTGGTCGACGAGAGCCCCGAGCTGGAAGCGCTGACCCGCAACGTGCAGCGCACCTTCTCGGAGATCGTCGAGCACATCCCCTATCTGCCCGAGGAGCTGCAGATGGCGGTCGCCAACATCGAGGACCCGGCCGCCCTCGGCCACCTGATCGCCGGCGCGCTGCGGATCTCGACCGAGGAAAAGCAGGAGCTGCTGGAGGAGGTCGACGTCGCGGCGCGGCTGCGCCGGCTCTCGCAGATTCTCGCCCGCGAGCTCGAGGTGGTCCAGCTCGGCACCCAGATCCAGTCGCAGGTCCAGTCCGAAGTCGACAAAGGACAGCGCGAGTTCTTCCTGCGCCAGCAGCTGAAAGCGATCCAGGACGAGCTGGGCGAGGGCGACGAGCAGCAGGCCGAGGCGAACGAGCTGCGCCAGCGGATCGAGGAGGCCGGGCTGCCCGAGCACGCGCTCAAAGCCGCCGAGCGCGAGCTCTCGCGGCTGGAGAAACTTCCCCCGGCGGCGGCCGAGCACGGCGTCATCCGCACTTACCTCGAGTGGCTGGTCGAGCTGCCCTGGTCGCAAGAGACCGAGGACAACCTCGACATCGCCCACGCGCGCGAGGTCCTCGACGCCGACCACTACGACCTGGAGAAAGTCAAGGACCGCATCCTCGAGTACCTGGCCGTGCGCAAGCTGAACCCGGACTCGCCGGGGCCGATCCTCTGCTTCGTCGGCCCGCCGGGGGTGGGCAAGACCAGCCTCGGGCGCTCGATCGCGAAGGCGCTGGGGCGCGAGTTCGAGCGCATCTCGGTCGGCGGCGTGCGCGACGAGGCCGAGATCCGCGGCCACCGCCGCACCTACATCGGCGCGATGCCGGGGACGATCGTCCGTGCCCTGCGCGACGCCGGCTCGCGCAACCCCGTCTTCATGATCGACGAGATCGACAAGATGGGCGCCGACTTCCGCGGCGACCCCTCCTCGGCGATGCTGGAGGTGCTCGACCCGGCGCAGAACGACACCTTCCGCGACCACTACCTCGACCTCGAGTTCGACCTCTCCGAGGTGATGTTCATCGCCACCGCGAACGTCCTCGACACCGATCCCCGGCCCGCTGCAGGACCGGATGGAGACGATCGAGCTGGCCGGCTACACGCTGGACGAGAAGCGCCACATCGCCCGCCGCTACCTGGTGCCCCGCCAGATCGAGGCCAACGGCCTGAAGCCGTCGCAGATCGAGTTCTCCGACGCGGCGCTGACCGCGATCGTCGAGGAGTACACGCGCGAGGCCGGCGTGCGCAACCTCGAGCGCCAGATCGGCACGATCTGCCGCAAAGTCGCCCGCGACGTCGCCGAAGGCAACGGCAACGGCAAGGTGAAGATCTCGGCCAAACGGGCGCGCGAGCTGCTCGGCCGCCGCCGCTTCTTCGCCGAGCAGCGGCGTCGCACCAAGGACCCCGGCGTCGCCACCGGCCTCGCCTGGACGCCGACCGGCGGCGACGTCCTCTTCATCGAGGCGACCGCGATGCCGGGCTCGGGCAAGCTGACGATCACCGGCCAGCTCGGCGACGTGATGAAGGAGTCGGCCCAGGCCGCGCTCTCCTATGTGCGCGGCCACTGGCGCGACATCGCCGCCGACGCTGGGCGAGGACTGGTTCGCCGAGCACGACATCCACATCCACGTCCCGGCCGGCGCCGTGCCCAAGGACGGGCCCTCGGCCGGGGTGGCGATGACCGTGGCGCTGGCCTCGCTGATCTCCGGCCGGCCGGTGCGCAACGACGTCGCGATGACCGGCGAGGTGACGCTGACCGGCCAGGTGCTGCCGATCGGCGGCCTCAAGGAGAAGTCGCTGGCGGCGCAGCGAGCGGGGATCAAGCGGGTGATCGTGCCCGAGCGCAACGAGGGCGACGTCGCCGAGATCCCGGAGCACGAGCGCGGCGACCTCGAGTTCGTCTACGTCGACGAGGTCTCGAAGGCGATCGACGTCGCGCTCGCCAAGTAGCCATGGAGGCAGCGAAGCCCTGGGCAGGGGCAATCTGTCGACGCTCTTCGAGGCGATCCGCGAGGCAGTGCGAGCCCGCTCGCGGGTCTTCTGGATCGTCGCCGGCCTCACCGTCGCTCGCCGCCGTGCTGCGCTTCGCCACGCTCGGCGTGCAGGCCTACCACCACGACGAGATCGTCACCGCCAGCCGCGTCCTGCGTGCCGACTTCTGGCACGCGATGGAAGCGGTCGGCTTCAGCGAGTCGGCGCCGCCGCTCTACTACGCGCTGGCCTGGGTCTGGACGCAGCTGACCGGCACCGGCGAGTTCGGCCTGCGCTCGCTCTCCGCGCTGGCTGGAGTGGCGACCGTCCCGGTCGCCTACCTGCTCGGCGCGGAGCTGCGCGGCCGCCGGGCTGGACTCGTCGCGGCGGCCCTGGTCGCGGTCAACCCGATGCTGCTCTGGTACTCGCAGGAGGCGCGCGGCTACGCGCTGCTCGCCCTGCTGACGGCGATTGCCGTGCTCTACTTCGTGCGGGCGCTCGACCGCGGCCAGCGGCGCGACTTCACCGGCTGGGGGATCGCCTCCGCCCTCGCCCTCGCCACCCACTACTTCGCGATCTTCCCGATCGCGTTCGAGGCGGCCTGGCTGCTCTGGCGCCGAGGCCGTCGGGCCCTGGCGGGGCTGTGGATCGTCGCCCTCGCGGGCTTGGCTCTGGCGCCGCTGGCGATCCACCAGATGTCCCTCGGCCACGCCGAGTGGATCGGCGGCCGCAGCCTCGGCCATCGCCTCTGGGAGGTCGGCGTCTCCTTCGTCGTCGGCGAGACCGGCGACATCATCGCCCGGCCCGAGACCGTGCTGCCGGCGCTGGTGCCGCTGCTCGCCTGCCTTGCCGCGCTGGCATTGCTCGCGGTCCGGAGCGAGCGGCTCGAGCGACGGGCGGGAGGCCGGATGCTGGCGATCGCGGCCGCCACCGTGGTCGTGCCGCTGGCGCTGGCGCTGATCGCCCCCGGCAAGGACTACGTGATCGCCCGCAACCTGCTGCCGGCGCTGGTACCGCTGCTGGTCGCGGTCGCGATCGGCACGACCCTGCGCGCAGCGCGGCGCAGCGGCGTCGTCATCGCCTCGGTCCTGATCGCCTACTCGCTCGGCTTCTGCGTCTGGGCGAGTCTCTCGCCGGTCTTGCAGCGGCCCGACTGGGACGCCGTCGCGGCTCGGCTCGGCGAGCCCAGCGCCCCGCGGGCGATGGTCACCTGGACCCTGGGAGAGGCCTCGTTGCGCTACTACCTCTCGACCGGCTCCTTTCAGGTCCAACCTTCCGACGGCTACTTCTGGAACGTGCACGAGGTCGACTTCGTCTCCGACGGGCCGGCGCCCCCGGTTCCGCAGCGCATGCTCGGCCCCGGGTTCCGCCAGACCGCCTACGAACGGGTCGGCCGCCTCCACCTGAGGCGCTACGAGCTGCCCGGTCCCGATCTCGCCCACTTGCGCCTGCGCAAGGTGCGCCAAGCGCAGTTGAACTTCCGCTCGAACGGGGTCCTCCTGGACGGGATTGGACCTGGCTGAGAACGGGAACCCGATTGGGGTTATCCTGAGCATCCCCCCAGCAGAACCCAGCGAGGAGATGGCATGACCAAGACGAAGGCCAACCAGGCCGCGGACCTCTATTCGACTGCCCGTGAAAACCCGTACGTGCAGCGCCTGATCGAGGACGAAGAGCTGCGCGACAGCCTCCGCGACGCCTTCGAAGCGGCGCGTGGGGCCTACGGTCGTGCGACCGGCAACGGCAAGGGCGCCGTCAAGGCGGTGACCAGCGACAAGAAGGTGCAGAAGGATCTGCGCTCCGCCGCCGAAAGCCTGCGCGAAGCGTCCGAGCAGCTGAAAGCGCCGCGGAAGCGCAAGAAGAGCCGCCTGGGCCGCCTCGTCCTCTTCGGGCTGGTCGCCGCGGGGATCGCGCTCGTGTTGAGCGAGGACGCGCGCAAGTCCGTGCTGGACGCCCTCTTCGGCGCCGAGGAGGAGTTCGAGTACACCAGCACGACCAGCATCAACGGGGCCTGACAAGACCAGGCGCCGTCATGCTGTGTCTTCGGTCGCTCGCGTGCAGAGCACGCCACGCTTCCTGCATCCTTGCCTGCCGGCGCCTGGTCTTGTCAGCCGGGCACTAGACTGACTCCAAATGGAGGCAGCCACCAAAGAACGCGAGCTGAGCGGAGAAAAGGCCCAGCGCATCGTCAACGCGATGCGCGACAGCGTCGCCAGGCGGGGCGCTGCTGGCTCCACCTTCGAGCACGTCGCGCGCGAGGCCGGTGTCAGCCGCGGCCTGCTCCACTACTACTTCGGCACCAAGGAGCGGCTGCTGGTCGAGGTGGTTCGCCGCGATGCCGAGATCCGCGTCGCCCGTCTCGACGAGCCGCTGGGCAACGCGCAGACTGCCGACGACGTGGTCGACGTGCTGGTCGCCAGCCTCACCGACCTGGTCGAGAACGAACCCGCCTTCTTCCTGCTCCTCTACGAGCTCTTCAGCGCCGGCCGCCGCAACCCCGACATCAACCACGAGGTCGGTCAGCTGTTCGACCGCACTCGCACCCATGTCGCCGAGATCCTCGCGGCGAAGGAGCGCGAGGGTGTGCTCAGCCTGCGCTACGACGCCGAGGCGATCGTCGCCTACCTGTTCGCGGTCGGCGACGGCTTCGCCCTGCAGATGCTCTCGGACCCCGATCGCGACATCGGCGCCGCCCTCGCCGCCGGAGCCGCCTCGGCCCGGTTCCTGCTCGCCAGCGAGTAGCCCGAGGGCGGGGCGCTTGCCTCGTCATAAGACGGTTAACGCGGCCCGAGTGACCGTACTCACGTCTATCCCATCTCTGTAGAAGCTCCGACGAGGCGATAGCGCCTTGCTCGCTGTCCCCAAGCCCTTTAAAGAAGCGTCAATCGACGTATTTGGTCTCGGGGAAGCTCCGCATGAATGCCTCAATGATCTTGCGGACGTATTCGCCTATGTGCCGATAGCTGTCGGCGTCCATGCCGATCTCGCCAAACGCTATGCCGAGTCGCAGGTTGCCGCCCATCTGCACATCCACCCGTTCAGTGAGAACGGCTCGGTCAAACCTGATGCGGAACCAAGCTGCATCGTGCTCCAGGCGGCTCCCCCTCTGGAGCATCCACCACGAATGGACCGGAGAGGGGCCGTCTTCCTCATAGCTCCCGACGAGACGATCGAGGACGGAATCGGTGTCGCTTTTCAGAATGCTGTAGGCCGGGTTGATGAGGCGGTGTTTGTCTGCGTTGGACAGCTCAGCCAGGACGCCGAGAGGATGGAAGGCCGCCCGACCTCCAGCCTTGTAGGGCTGCGTCATCTTCACCATTGCCCTGTGTCTTTTCGAGAGGCCGGGGATTCGGCGGTTGGCCATCGCCTCGAACTGGGCCTCGCCCTTGGAGGCGATGGGGTACTGGGTTTGGGCGCAATCCTCAATCGTGCCGCCGTTGAGCAAGGTCAACTGACAAACCAGGTGGTCCAGGGCGGAACGGAGATTGTGGACGCACTCACCGAGCATGACGCCCCACCGCAGGGGCGGCGGTTCGCGGATCTGGAACCGCTCGATCCATTCCCAGGTATCCGTATCGAAATAGCCCCGCGAGAAGTGGGGCTGCGGGTCTTGGTCGGAGAAGGAGCCAATCTCATGCCGGAGGACATCGAACTGCTGTTTATCCCGGTTGAACTTGGCGAGCACCCCGCCTAACCGGTGGGAGTGGTACTCGGAGTCGGGCACGGGCATTCCGGCACCTTAAGCGCTCGACCAAGGAGGAATGATGCGGTCAGACCTCGTCATTAGGACTGCTCCGCTACTCCAAGAACGGAATCAGCTTCCCGATCACGTCGTCGCGGAGATAGTCCGCAAGTCCCGCAAGGAATCCAGTAACCGGGTGGCCGTAGGCTGGCGTCCCCTTGCCGAACGCTATGTCCAGCACGGCTGCGCTCTCCGGATTTGGATACGACTCAGGACGACTTCCGGCGAATCGCACGATCTCCGTCTTTCGGTGTATCGGGCCTTGAACACGATAGGTCGCGTTGGAGGTAAGAGCTTGCGGGTTTATCTGGACCGCCTGCTGTCCGAAGACCGTCACGGGGAGCATTCGGTGCTTATCCAAGTTCCAGAGTTGATCCAAGATCCACAGTTTCTCACGGGCGAAGGCATCGCCAGCGTGAAAAGGCTGAAGATCTTCAATGATGCTTCGGGCGTCTGCATGGACTGCCCCGACTTTCTTGTCCAACTCTTGCCTTCGGGGTTCTCGCGGCCCAAAGATCGGAAATTCACAGCCTTCCGCAGCCTTTTTGGGAAGTGGCCCAGCCGTGTGAGCCCAAGAGAGGGAGAAGACGAGTTGGTCGAGAGACGCGCGCAGGTTGTGAATGCAGTCAGCCGCGATCAGAGAGATAGCATCAGCCGGGGGGACTGCCGGGGCATCCACGACGACCAGATCGTCACCGGTCTCCGGGTCGGTCTCCTCTCGAACGAGGTCCGCGTGGACATCGATCCATTGCTTTACGGCAAGGTCCAGATTCTTCAAGTGGAGTCGTGCCCGATCCATCTTGAGTTGGAATCCGGGCTGGCCAGTTGAGTCAGCTTTGACTTCAGCGAGTTCCGCCTTCTCACGTTCGCGCCGGAGCCGCGCCTTCTTCCCCATAGCCCGGAGAACCCTACGCGGCTACTCGAAGTTGTCAAGCAGCTTGACAAAGCGCAAGTGTCAAGTATCTTGACACCATGCCACCGGCCAACCGCCACGAACCACGACGCGCCAGGTCTTCGACCTCGGACTACTCGGTCACCGAGTTCCTGCGGGACTTCCCCGATGACGCAGCCTGCCTAGAGCATCTGTGGCGGACCCGCTACTCGGCTGACGGCGAACACGCCCACTGCCCGCGCTGCGACTGCCGCCGCATCTTTAAGCGCTACGAGACCAAGCAGCAGCGCCAGTCTTGGACCTGCACCGCTTGCGGGCTTCACGTCCATCCCACGGCCGGGACGATCTTCCACCGCTCCTCGACCTCGCTGCGGCTCTGGTTCCACGCCATGTACCTGATGACCAGCACGCGATGCGGCATATCCGCGAAACAGCTAGAGCGCGAGCTTGGAGTCCATTACAAGACCGCCTGGCGCATGTTCAACAAGATCCGCAACGAGCTGATGAAGGGCGACGAGTGGCCGCTGAAAGGCGAGGTCGAGGTTGATGAGACCTCTTGGGGCGGGCGGCCACGGCGCAAGATGGGCTACTCCGAAGCGGCCAAGCACCGCGAGGCCAAGCCGACGATTCTCGGGATGGTCGAGCGCGGTGGGCGAATCCGCCTACGCGTGATCGCGGCGCGGCGCGGCGAGCCGCTAAGTGGAGCCGTGCGGGCCAACGTCGATCCCGGAGCGATCATCTTCACCGACGACTGGCGACCATATAAGCGACTCGCCAGAGAGTACGCGGGCCATAGCGTGATCAACCACTCGACGGGCGTCTACGTCGAAGGCGAGATCCACACGAACACCATCGAGGGGTTCTTCGGCAACCTCAAGACGGGGATGCGCGGCACCTACAAGATGGTCTCGCGCAAATGGCTCCAGTCCTATCTGGACGAGTACGCGTGGCGCCACAACCAGCGCAAGCGCGGGCCGCGTTCGATGTTCCACCTCCTGGTTGAGGAGGCGGCGAAATGAGCGATCATGCGCTCCTTCTCCGAAGCATCCGGGGCGCGGCCAAACGCCGCGAAAAGGCAGACTCCGCTAAGCGACAGGCGACTAAAGACCTGCGGGGCTTCTGTCAGCAAGCGCAGAAGGCGGGCATCCCGGTTACTCGGATCGCTTCGGAGGCCGGTCTTTCCCGCCAGGGCGTTTACGACCTGCTGGCGGAGCAACCTTCGAAATAGCCGCGTCGAAGTCGCCTTTGGTCGGGACCGGAATCTCTAGCCCTTTACTGGTCCTCTGCTTGGCCTTCGCTTTAGGCATGCCGTTGGTTGGATAGGTGCTAACTACCCTGGCGAAGCTGCTTGAACGCGCGATCAGTGACGGTCGTTGACCGCTCTGCGGCACGGTTCAGCCTTTGCCCACGACTATTGGCCTGCTTGACTGCCGCCTGATTTCGCTTAAGCGTCTGCTCAACGCGCTTGCTTATCTGCTCTTGCGTCATGCGTGCTCCCAACTAAGGATAGACCTATTGAGAAGGGGTATCGAACGGGATATCCCAAGCCTTAACCATCGTCGATCATGTTGTGAAGCTGCTCGATCAACTCGTCTGACTCCTCCAGGCGCTCCGTTAGCTCTGCAACTTCCTCTTGGCCCGCTAGCGCGGTTTGACGCCAAAAGTCCACTTGGCCTTCGATCTCGCTCACAGCGGTCTCTGAAATCTCGAATGGCCCGGCCCGCCGAAGCCACTCCCCATTCTTCATGCGAATGCCGGTCGAGATGACGATAAAGACGCCACCAAATGCAAGGACGGCAGCGGCCGAAACGAGCAATAGGCGAGCCGCCCAGATCACTCCTCGGTTATCGAAGATCGTGTCGATGAAGTTGGGATTGCTACTGGCGGGCAGATCGGCTGGAAACATGCCGATCACGAGAAGCACGAGCCCAACCGGGATCGCGACGAAAAGCAAGACAGCAAATAGCTGCCCAACGCGTTCCATTGGGCCCGCTGCCTCGTTCGTATTCTCTTGCTGCCCCTCTGCCACCCGGTGACCCAGCGTATGTCGCGCTGCGGATGATTTCCGCTGAGGCGGGTTCATCGACACCCGCCCTCCCCGTTGCGCTCGACCTCGAACCGGCGGGTGACGAGGCCAAGCCCCGACACCGTCGTTTCGATGAATCGTCCTTCCGTGGTGGAGCCGGGCGTCCAGACCATCCCGTCGAGCAGATCGCAGGGCGAGATATCGAGCGCCCCCGCCAACTTGATCGCCGTGTCGATTCGGGGCATTCGTTCGCCTCGCTCCAGTAGACCGATCTCGGTTCGGTGAAGCGAGGCGCGGACGGCTAGCTCTTCCTGAGAGATGCCGCAGTGCTTGCGGCGGCGATTCAGGTTGGAGCCGAACTGCTCTGCGATCGTCACGACAGTGGAAGCCGGTCGAAGTGAAGCGCCGCTCGGGTCGGCTCGACAACGCCGCCCGGGCATTGCAGGAGACCGGCGCTCGTCAGGTCGCGTATGGCGCGCTCGTAGGCATCGCCTGAGCCGTCCAGACGGCGAACGAGGTTCGGGATCGTTAGATGAACTGGGTGAAGGTCGAGGACCTGCGAGAGAACTACGCTTTGATCGCGCAGGTCGCGGTCCCCTGCCCCTTTAGGCTGGGAGTGCATCGGAAGGTTCCGCCTTTCGGTGCCGGGCCGGGGGCTGTGACAGCAGCGCCCCGGCCGTTTGTCTTGACGGCGAGGAAGCTAGGGCGCGTCAGCGACGTAAATCGCTTCTACAGAGATGGGATAGACGTGACCGTACTCACAGACCGCCGCGGCCGTCTGCGCGAGGCTGGCTAACCAGCCAATGCACGACGCGATGATCCGACTGGCCGGGTTCCTGGCGCGCAAGCGCCGCCTCGTCGTCGCCGCATGGGTCTTGGTCGTCCTCGCCGCGCTGCCGTTTGCCGCCCGTCAGACCGAACACCTGACCGGCGGCGGCTTCGACGTGCCCGGCAGCCAGTCCAAGGCTGTCGGCGACGCCATGCAGGGCGTCTTCGCCAGCGAGGCGAACGGGATCGCGGTCCTGTTGCGGGCGACGCCGGAGGCGAGCGGCGCCGAGCGCGCCGCCGCCGTGCAGAGGGTGCGCAGCGAGGCCGCGGCTGTCGATGGAATCGCCCTGCCGCCGCCGGTTGCACGCCGCGCCGAGTTGCAGTTGCGCCGCGGCGACAACGCCGTGATGCCGCTGAGAAGCCAGGTCTCCTCGGACGAGCTGGTCGACCCGGCCGTGGAGCTGCGCGAAGGGCTCGATCCCGGGACGGCCCAGGGCGGCGTCACGCCCTACCTGGCCGGCCAGGCGACGGTCTGGGCGGGGATGCAGGAGCTCTCCAAGGAAGACCTCGCCAAGGCCGAGGCGGGCGGCTTCCCGGTCGTCGCCCTGATCCTGCTCGTCGTCTTCGGCTCGCTCGCCGCCGCCGCCCTGCCGCTCACCCTGGGCTTCGTCAGCGTGATCGTCACCGGGGCGCTGATCTACTTCCTCTCGCTGCAGATGTCGACCTCGGTCTTCGTCACCAACATGGCCTCGATGATCGGGATCGGCGTGGCGGTCGACTACTCGCTCTTCATCCTCGCCCGCTACCGCGAGGAGCGCCGCGACGGGCGCGGTTGCGAGGAGGCCCGGGCCGAGGCGCTGGCGACCTCCGGCCTCGCCGTCGCTTTCTCCGGGCTCGCCGTGATCGTCTCGCTGGCCGGGCTCTGGATGGTCGACAACCAGGCGCTGCGCTCGATGGCGCTGGGCGCGATGACCGTCGTCGCCGTCTCGATCCTGACCGCGACCACGTTGCTGCCGGCGCTGATCGCGATGCTGGGCGACCGGGTGATGCCGGGCGGGATCGTGGCCCGGGTGCTGCGCTTCGCCAAGTACTCGGTCCTGCGCCGCCCGCGGCCGGCCGTGGCAGCAGCGGATGGCGGCGGAAACGACGGCCCGGGCTTCTGGGATAAATGGGCTCGTCGCGTCATGGCCCGCCCCTGGCTCGCCGTGACCGGCGCCGCGGGCATCCTCCTCTTCCTCGCCACGCCGATCCTCTCGCTCGAGACGGGCACCAACGCGATCCAGCAGTTCCCCAAGGACAGCGACGTGCGGGTCGGCAACGAGCTCGTCGCCGAGCAGCTGGGCGGCGGCGCCGACCCGGTGCAAATCGTCGCTTCCTTCCCCGGCGCCGTCGATCGCCCCGCGGTCGCGGGCTTCGCCGCCGAGCTGCGGGCTCAGCCCGGCATCAGCGCGGTCTCGCCGCCGGTCTACGCGGACGGCAGCGTTCTGATCGAGGCGACCTCCACCGCGCCCAGCGACTCGGAAGCAGCCACGGCACTAGTGGCGCGGCTGCGCGACTCGGTCGTTCCCGCGAGCGGCCTAGCCGCGGTCGCCAGCGTCGACGTCGGCGGCGAGACCGCCCGCACCGACGACGCCCGGGCGCAGATCTCCGGCTCGCTCTGGAAGATCATCGGTTTCGTCCTCGCGCTCAGCTTCCTCGTCCTGATGGTGATGCTGCGCTCGCTGCTGCTGCCGCTGAAGGCCGTCTTGATGAATCTGCTCTCGATCGGCGCCGCCTTCGGCGTCCTCGTCGCGATCTTCCAGTGGGGCTGGCTCGACAGCGTGCTCGGCTTCGAAAGCCTCGGCGCGCTCGACACGATCAACGTGCCGCTGATCTTCGCGATCGTCTTCGGCCTCTCGATGGACTACGAGGTCTTCCTCATGTCGCGCATCCGCGAGCGCTACCTGGAGCACGGCGACAACGAGCGCGCGGTTGCCGAGGGTCTTGCCTCGAGCGCCCGCACGATCTCCTCCGCTGCTCTGATCATGAGCTGCGTCTTCGCCGTCTTCGTCTTGACCGGGGTGCCGTCGATCAAGGAGCTGGGGCTGGGCGCCGCCGTCGCGATCGCCCTCGACGCGACCCTGGTGCGCTTGATCCTCGTCCCGGCGGCGATGAAGCTGATGGGACAGTGGAACTGGTGGATGCCCTCCTGGCTCGACCGCCTGCTGCCCCGGCTCAGCTTCGAGGGCGGCCGCAAGCGCGAGCCCGAGCCCGCCGAGGCCTAATACTCTTCCCGCCATGAGCGAGGAAATCGCCTTCGCAGGAGCGGCGAAGCAGGCGGAGATGGTGCAGGCGGGAGAGGCCTCGCCGACTGAGCTGGTGCGGCTCTGCCTCGACCGGATCGCGCGGCTCGATCCGCAGCTCAACTCCTTCCGCGAGGTATTTGCCGAGAAAGCGCTGCTCGAGGCCGATCAGGCCGAAGCGCGGCTGAAGGGGGAGAGGAGCGGCCGCTGCTCGGCGTGCCGATCGCGGTCAAGGACTGCGTCGACGTGGTTGGCGACGTGACGACCTACGGCACCGACGGCTTCGTCGATTCGGCCAAGGCCGACAGCGAGATCGTGCGGCGGCTGCGCGAGGCGGGCGCGATCGTGATCGGCAAGACCACCTTGCCCGAGCTGGCGATCTGCGGCTTCACCGAGACCGCGACCTGGGGGGTGACGCGAAATCCCTGGGACCCGCAGCGCACGCCCGGCGGCTCGAGCGGTGGCAGCGCCGCTGCGGTGGCGGCCGGGCTGGTGCCGATCGCGCTCGCGACCGACGGGGCAGGCTCGATCCGCATCCCGGCGGCTTGCTGTGGGCTGGTCGGGCTGAAACCGCAGCGGGGCCGGGTCTCGTTGGCGCCCGACCTGGAGCACTGGAACGGCCTCTCCGTCTACAACTGCGTCAGTCGCAACGTGCTCGACACGGCGCTCTGGCTCGATCTGATCAGCGGCGGCTCGGCCGAGCCGGGCGCGCCGGCCCCGCCCGAGCGCTCCTTCGTCGAGTCGGCGCGGACTCCGCCCGGCAGGCTGCGGATCGCCTGGTCGACGGCGCCGCCGCGCGCCGCCGCGCCACCGACCGTCGACGAGGTCGCCAAGGGTGCCGTCGCCGATACCGCCGAGTTGCTGGGCACGCTCGGGCACGAGGTCGGGCAGCACGATCCCGCCTGGGGCGGGATCGGCAACAACATCACGCCGCGCTACCTGCGCGGGATCGCCGAAGACTTCGGCAGGGTCCCGCACCCCGAGCGGCTCGAAAGGCGCACCCGCGGCTTCGCCCGGCTGGGCAGGCTGATCCCGGACGGGCTCTTCGAGCGGGCGCGGCGCGCCGAGGCGGTCGACGCGGCCCGCGTCAACGCGATCTTCGACTCCCATGACGTCCTGATGACGCCGGTGATGGGCGGCACGGCGCTGCCGGTGCGGCGCTGGGAGGGGCGCAGCGCGCTGCAGACCGTGCTCGGGATGAGCCGCTTCTATCCCTACTGCGTCCCCTGGAACCACCTCGGCAACCCGGCGATGTCGGTGCCGGCCGGCTTCGCCGCCGACGGCATGCCGCTCGCGGTTCAGCTGATCGGCCGCCCCGGCGACGAGGCAACTCTCCTCTCCCTAGCCGCCCAGCTGGAGGCCGAGCGCCCCTGGGCGGACAAGCGCCCGCCGATCTCCTGAGCTGCGGCTAGCGGAACACCTTGCGCAGACGCGCGATCTCGCGGACCTTGCCGCGCGGGCGGATTCGCCGCTGCAGGATCATCTTCAGCGGGTTCGCTTCCGGCTTGCCCATCGCGACGAAGTCGGACCAGCTCGCCTCGAGCACGAGCGTCGGGTCCGGGGCCTCGCCCGGCTCGGCCCTGGTCGAGCCGTTGTCGAGCGTCAGGTGCCAGGGGTCGGCGTCGTTGAAGCGGTACTGGTAGACCAGCGGCGAGCCGTTGGCCGCGGCCGGGTCGGCGACGCGCTCGATCAGGTCAAAATAGAGGCGCTGGGTCTCCGGCGAGGCGTCGGGGACCGGGCCGTCGGGCGGGCCGAGGACACCAGCCTCCATCAGCTTCACCTGACGTGCGGCGACTTCGTCCTCGGAGGCGTTGGGGTCGAAGGGGAAGACGCCGGGCGGCATCTCCTCGGTCGGGTAGCCGATCGTGCGCCAGCGCTGGCGGATCAGTTTCAGCCCGAAGGCGAAGATGTCCTCGAGCGAGAAGCCGTAGCACTCGGTGTAGGAGCGGTCCATGTTGGGCGGGTAGAACACGGCGGGTCCGTAGGGGAGCGTTTCGCGCAGCAGCTCGGTGACTGCAGCTCGGTTCTCCTCCCAGCCAGGGTTACCCTCGCCGAGCAGCTCGGAGAGCACCTTGACGCCGAAGCCGATGTGGCGCTGCTCGTCCTTGGAGACGTTGCCCATGCCTTCGCTGAAGCCGGGCATCGTCTCTTCGGAGGCGAAGAAGTCCTCGATGAAGTGCTGTCCGGGCTGGGCGAGGCTGCCCTCGACGATCAGGTGGTAGAGGGTGATCGCCTGCGCGTACTTGGGCAGCGAGCGGTCCTTGCGCAGTTCCTCGGCCATCAGGTCGAGCCGGTCGAAGATGCCGCGGTAGCCCCAGTTGAGCTGCGGCATGGTGGAGGAGAGGGTCTGCTGGATCGAGTCGCCGCCGACCCCGATCACCTCCTTGAAGAAGCGGTGGAAGAAGATCGAGTGACGGACCTCGTCGACCTGCTGGGTGGCGAGGAAGTAGGACTGCTCCTCGGTCGGCGCGGCGGTGATGTAGGGGGCGAGCGTGTCGGCGACCCGGTCCTCGCCGTAATAGAACATCGAGTAGATCCACATCGCCGAGCGCCGCTGGATGTCGCTCAGCGCCTCCCAGCCCTTGCGGTCCTCGGAGAAGTCGATGTCGTAGGCGCTCCAGTTGCCGTGCTCCCAGCGCTGGTAAAGGTCGACGTAGGTGACGTTGTCCATCAGGCTCTGGGATGCGACGCTCATCTCTCTCCTTGGGGTAGGGCGCTAAGGGCGCCTCCGGGCTGCTCGGTCCGTTCAGCCTACCGCGCTCCTGGCCAGCCAGCCAGTTCCGCCTAAGTGACGTAGCGCACACAGCGGCGCAGGCCCCGCGATGCGCGAAGATGCGATCCGATGGAGGGAACCCCGCTCGACGAGCTGATTGGTCGCAGACTTCGCCTGCCGGGGCATTTCGTAGGCGAGGTGAAGCTCGAAGGCGTTCGCGGGCTCAACGGCGCGGTCGAGATCCGGGTTCGCACCCCGACGGGGGCGCTCGACGAGACGATCCTCGCCGAGGACCAGATCGACGCGATCGAGGTCGTCGAGGAGGGCCCGCGGGCGGTCGACGCCGCCGAGTTCTTCGATTTCGTCGAGGCGCACCGGATTCGACCTCGCCTACGCGCACGACCCCAACTTCGCGGTGAGCATGTCCGGGATCCGCGGGCTCCCGCACCAGATCATCGCGGTCTACCGGCACATGCTTCCCCAGACCCGCCTGCGCTTCGTCCTCGCCGACGACCCGGGTGCCGGCAAGACGATCATGGCCGGTCTCCTGATGAAGGAGCTGCAGCTCCGGGGGGTCGCCGATCGCGTCCTGATCCTCTGTCCGGCGCCGCTGGTCCCCCAGTGGCAGGACGAGCTGGCGGAGAAGTTCGACGAGCACTTCGAGATCTTCGATTCCCGCATCAGGTGGGCGCCGGGGGGCAATCCGTGGCAGCGGCACAACCGGGTGATCGCCTCGGTCGACTTCGCCAAGCGGGACGAGATCATGCAGGACCTGCTGCGGGCCGACTGGGACCTCGTCGTCATCGACGAGGCGCACAAGTGCTCGGCGACCTTCCGCTGGGACCCGCAGGAGCAGCGCGACCGCCTCGACCGAACCCAGCGCTACCGGCTGGCCGAGCAGATCTCCGGGGCCTGCGAGCGGCTCCTCCTGATGACCGCCACGCCGCACTCGGGCGACCCGACCCGGTTCCAGAACTTCCTCAAGCTGCTCGACCCGGACCAGTTCGCGATCGAAGAGCTCTCGCGCGAGCAGATTGCCCGCGAGGACAGCCCCTACTTCCTGCGCCGCCAGAAGGAGGACCTGAAAGACGAGCGTGGAGCCGACCTCTTCGTGCCCAGCGGAAGTCCTCACCCAGCCGTTCGATCTGACCCGGCCGGAGCTTCGTCTCTACGAGGAGGTGACCGCGTACATCCGCGAGTTCCTCGGCCAGCAGCCGGGTCGCAAGGGCGGCGCGGTCGCGCTGGCGCGGACCGTCCTGCAGCGGCGGCTCGCCTCCAGCCTCGGGGCGATCCGCTCGTCGCTCGACAAGCGGGCGAAGCGAATCGCCGCGCGGATCGAGGAGATCGAGGCCACTGCCGCTGGGCGAGCGTCAGCAGAAGCTCGCCGAGCTGCGGCTCATCCCCGAGCTGGAGGACGAGGAGCTGGAGCCCGAAGACGCGACCGAGGAGAGCCAGGACATCGCCGCGGAAGGGATCGTGGTCGCGGAGACCCTCGACCAGATGCGCGCCGAGATCGTCGAGCTGGAGAGGCTGGTCGATCTGGCCGATCGGACGATCGAAGCCGGCGAGGAGGCGAAGCTCTCGGCGCTGCAGGACTGCCTCGAGCGGGCTGAGCTCGCCGAGCTGCGCGACGGGCGCGGCAAGCTGCTGATCTTCACCGAGCATCGCGACACGCTCGACTACCTGATCGAGAACCTCGGCGCAGTGGGGCTACGACGTCTGCTCGATCCACGGCGGCCTGCCCCCGACCAAGCGGCGGGAGATCCAGCAGGACTTTCACCTCGAACCGGCAGATCTGCGTCGCCACCGAGGCCGCGGGCGAGGGGATCAACCTCCAGTTCTGCCACCTGATGATCAACTACGACCTGCCCTGGAACCCGGTGCGCCTCGAGCAGCGCATGGGTCGCATCCACCGCATCGGCCAGGAGTCGACGTGCGTGATCTTCAACTTCTGCGCCGAGCAACACGATCGAGGGCAAGCTGCTGCTTCGCCTGCTGCGAGAAGCTCGAGCGAGATGCGCGAAGGACCTCGGCGGTCGGGTCTACGACGTCGTCGGCGAGATGCTGGAGCGTCGGCGGCATCGACTTCGAGACGACTGCTGCGCGAGGCGCTGCTCAACCCCGAGCGGCTGGACACGAGCCAGCTGGAGATCGACGGGCTCGACCCCGCGCAGCTACAGGGAATACGAGCAGAGTGTCGGCATCGCGCAGGCCACCAAGCACGTCGACATCTCGTGGGTGCGCGAGCGCGATTGGCGCTCGGAGGAGCGCCGGCTGATGCCGGAGTACGTCGAGCAGTTCTTCGTCCGTGCCTGCGAGCGGCTCGAGATGCGCATCGAGCGCCGTGCGGATGGGCTCTGGAGGATCGAGAACGTGCCGCAGTCTCTCCGCTCCGACCGCCTGGCCGGCGTCAAGCGCCTCGGGCGGCCCGCAGCCGGGCTACCGCAAGCTCACCTTCCGCAAGGAGGAGCGGGAACGCGCCGAGCACGAGGACGCGGTGCTCGTCTCGCCCGGGCACCCGCTCTACGCCGCCGCGGTCGAGGTGCTCGACGAGCGCCTGGCCGATGCGCGGGGCGCGATCGCCCACTACGTCGCGCCGTGGGCGAGCGATGCCTTCGCGATCCACTTCTTCGCCCATGAGGTCCGCGGCCAGGGGATGAGCGGCGAGGACGAGATCGCCTACGCGGAGCTCGTCGCGGTCGGCGAAGAGGGCGGCGAGCCGGCGGTGGTCGGCGCCGACGTGCTCCACGACCTGACGCCCGTCGCGACGCCGCCGGCCGGAGTCGAGCCCCCTGCGCAGGCCGAGATCGACCGGGCCCAGGACTACGTCAAGGTCCGCCTCCAGAACGACGCGGTGCAGGAGAAACGACGGGAGCGGACTCGAGCAGGCAGACGTCCGGCGCAGGTACCTGGTCGAGTCGATGGATGCCCAGCGCCGCGTGCTCGAGGCGAAATGGTCGGAGCTCGACGACCGCGTCTACCGCGGCGAGGAGGCGGCGAAGCTGGCTCGCGACGAGGCGCAGCGACGGCTCGGCGAGCTGGAGCGGCGCCGCGAGGAGAAGCTGACGACGTTCGACCAGCTGGGCGTCGTGCGGCCGGGCGCGGTCGCCTACCTGGGCAGCGCCCTGGTCGGCCCGGCGCCGGCGGGCGACGAGGAGGTCTCCGACTCGATGCGCAACGACCCGGAGGTCGAGCTGGCGGCGATGGCCTGGGCGGATAGAGTTCGAGCGCCAGGCCGGCTGGGAGCCCGAGGACGTCTCCGAAGAGCGCGACGGAAGCGGATTCGACATCCGCAGCGTGCGCCGCGACGAGCAGGGGCGGGTGCAGGAGGTGCGCCGGATCGAGGTCAAGGGGCGCTCCGGCAGCGGCGTCGACGTCTCCCTCTGCCGGACCGAGTGGATCGCGGCGCAGCGGCACGGCGAGACCTTCTGGCTCTACGTCGTCTACGACGCGACCGGCGAGGCGCCACGCGGCGTCCGCGTTCAGGATCCGGCGGCCAAGCTCGGCTCCGAGGTCAGCAAGGTCACCTCCGTGACCGCCTACTACATCCCCGGCAGGGCGATCGAGCAGGTGGCCGCGACGTGAGCGAAGACCGGCGCCTGATCGAGGATCTGATTCCGGTCGACGCGATCAACGCGGTCGCCCAGCGCGAGAAGATCGGGCACGCGAAGACGCACCCTCGCAAGCTGCACCTGTGGTGGGCGCGGCGCCCGCTGGCGGCGGCGCGGGCCGCCGTCTACGCGACTCTCGTGCAGGCGGCCGAGACTCCTCCCGAGGCGAGGTCGGCCGAGTACTTCACCGAGCTCTGCCGCTGGGGGGCGAGCGAGGACCGGATCGCCGACGCGCGCGAGCGGGTGCTGGCCGCGAACGGCGGCAAGCCGCCCAGGGTCCTCGACATGTTCGCGGGCGGTGGCGCGATCCCGCTGGAGGCGGCGCGGCTGGGGTGCGAGGCGACGGCGGTCGAGCTCAACCCGGTGGCTCACCTGATCGAGCTCTGCATGCTCGACTACCCGCAGCGCTTCGGGCCCTCGCTCGCCGAGGACGTGCGGCAGTGGGGCGAGCGCTGGGTGCAGCGGACGTGGGAGCGCGTCGGCGATCTCTACCCCCCGATCGAGGCGGAGCCCGTCGACGGCGACCAGCTGGGGCTGGAGGGCGGGGGGGCCGCGGCCGGCGAGCGCCGCCCGATCGCCTACCTCTGGACGCGCACGGTCCCCTGCCCGAACCGCCAGCTCGCCAAGCACCGCATACCGCTCGTGCGGCAGACCTGGCTCGCCAGCAAGAAGGGCCGCTACAGCGCTCTCAAGCCGGTCGTCGACGAGGGGCGGCTGAGCATCGTCTGGGAAGTGGTCGAGGCGGGGGAGAGGGACGAGCTCGGCTTCGATCCCGCCGGGTTCTCGAGCGGCGGCCGCGCGACCTGCTTCGTCTGCGGCGCCTCGATCGACGCGGCTTACGTCAAGCAGGAGGCGAAAGCTGGGCGCATGGGCGTCGAGCCGCTCGCCGCCGCCTTCCTCCGTCCCTCCGGGCGCGGGCGGCAGTACCTGAGCGCCGGCTCCTATCCGCTGCCCCAGGCGGAGGAGTGCGGCGCGGTGCTGGAGGGCCTCGACGTCGAGCCGCCCGACGAGCCCGTCCCCGCCGACACTCGCGACTTCAGGACGCAGCTCTACGGGTTGCCGCGCTACCGCGACCTGTTCACCCCGCGGCAGCTGGCGACCCTCTGCTCGCTGGCCGCAGGCACCGCCGAGGTCCACGCCGAGATGATCGCCGCCGGCGTCGAGGCGGAGCGGGCGAAGGCGGTCTGCGCCTACCTCGGCCTGATCACCAGCCGCATGGCCGACTACAGCAGCTCCCTCTGCCGCTGGGACAGCCGCAACCAGACCGTCATGAACACCTTTGCCAAACAGGCCCTGCCGATGGTCTGGGATTTCGTCGAGACGAACCCCTTCGGCGGAGCGGCCGGCGATCTGCGGACCTATGTCAGCACCATCAGCAGGATCGTCGGCGAGCTCGCGGCGGTCGATGCGAGGGTCGAGGTGAAGCGCACCGGCGCGACGCAGCTCTCCGATCCCGACGCAAGCTACGACGCGATCGTCACCGACCCGCCCTACTACGACAACATCTCCTACGCGGACCTCTCCGACTTCTTCTACGTGTGGCTGAAGCGGTCGGTCGGGTTCCTCTTCCCCGAACACTTGGCCGGAGAGCTGACCCCGAAGCGGCGGGAGATGATCGTCGCCTCCTACCGGCACGGCGGCGACAAGGACGCGGCCCGCGACTTCTACGAGCAGGAGATGGCCGCCGCCTTCGGCGAGGCGCACCGGGTGCTGAAGCCGAATGCCCCGCTCGTCTGCGTCTATGCCCACAAGACGACGCTCGGCTGGGCCTCGCTGGTGGAGGCGTTGCGGCGGGCCGGGTTCACCGTCACCGAGGCCTGGCCGGTCGACACCGAGATGCCCGAACGCTCGGTCGGCCAGGGAACCGCCTCCCTCGCCTCCTCGATCTTCCTCGTCGCGCGGCGGCGCGAGGGCGAGGAGATCGGCGATCACGGCAGCGTGATGCGCGAGCTGGACACGATCGTCGGCGAGCGCCTCGACCGGCTCACCGAGGCCGGCGTGGCCGGCTCCGACCTGATCATCGCCACGATCGGCGCTGGCTTGCGCCCGTTCACCGAATACGAGCGCGTGCAGCTCGCCAACGGCGAGGAAGTCCCGGCCAAGGACTTCCTCGACGAGGTGCAGTCGCGGGTGCTCAACGCGGTGCTGGCCAAGGTTCACGGGCTCGCCGACGGCGTGGGGACGATCGATCCCCGCACCCGCTTCTACGTCATCTCCCGCTACTCGTTCGGCTACCGGAAGGTCGAGTTCGACGAGGCGAACAACCTTGCCCACAGCGCCGGCATCGAGCTCGCGGACCTGGCCGAGGGCCCCCGACCCTTGCTGCAGATCCACAAGGACAAGGTCACCTTCCTCGACTACGCCGAGCGCGGCGAGGATCCCGAGCTGGGGATCGTCGCCGACGGCGCCGAGGTCGCGCTGATCGACGTCCTGCACGGACTGCTCTGGCGGGCGGGGCGCCTGCGCGAGGAGGTCGGCGACTTTCTCGTTCAGGCCAAGTTCGACCCGACCGCCCTGCGTCTCGTCGCGCAGGCGCTGCAGGGCAAGGGCCTGCGCGAGGAGGGCGAGAGCAAGCCCGACGAGGCGCAGGCGTGCGAGCGGATCCTCGGTGCATGGAAGACTCTCGTCGACGAGAACCTGATTACGACCCGATGAGTACTGCATACACCCTCAGACCCTGGACCGACGTGGTCGAGCCGCACGCCGATGTGCGCTCGGGCGACCTGGCGATGGGTACCTACGCCGCGAACCTCGCCGTCGTCGCGGCCGGGAAGCACACCGGCGCCGCCGTCTACTCCGATCCGAGCCAGTTCTTCGGCTCGACCTACTTCACCGAGGCGATGCGCAAGGTGCTGGGCGATGCGTGGCGGGTCCTCGCCGGCGAGACCGGCGATCGGGTGCTGCAGCTGCGGACGCCGTTCGGGGGCGGCAAGACGCACACCCTGCTCGCCCTCTACCACCTGGCGGCCTCGCCGCAGGCGGCGCGCGACGTTCCCGAGCTGGCGGATCTTCCCGACCCCGGGCCGGTGCGCACGGCGGTGCTCTCGGGCGAGTACCTCGATCCCCAGCGCGGCCGTGAGGTGGACGGCCGGCGGATCAAGACGATGTGGGGGGAGCTCGCCTACCAGCTCGGCGGCTGGGAGACCTACGAGGCCCTGCTCGTCGAGGGCGAGGAGGGCGTGCCGCCGGGGGGCGAGCTGCTCGGCCGGCTGCTCGGCGACGAGCCCTCGCTGGTCCTGATCGACGAGGTGGTCCTCTACGTCGCCAAGGGGCGTCCGGTCGAGCGCGGCGACTCCGACATGGCCAAGCTGACGATGCTCTTCCTCCAGAACCTCTCCGAGGCGGTCAACCAGAGCCGCCGCGGCGCCCTCGTCTACTCGCTGCAGTCGAGCGTCGGCGAGGCGGTTGGCGAGGAGCAGCTGCTGCGCGACCTGGAGAAGATCGCGGCCCGGATCGACACGCGGCGCGAGCCCGTCAGCGGCGACGAGGTGCTGCGCGTCGTCCAGCGGCGCCTCTTCGAGTCGCTGGGCGAGGAGGGGGTGCACCGGGAGATCGCCCAGGCATATGCCGAGAACTTCGAGCGCGAGCTGATCGCGATGGCCGAGACGGAGGGCGACAAACGCGAGGCCCGGGACCGCGCGCAGGCGCTCGAGCAGCGCATCCTGCTCTCGTACCCCTTTCACCCCGAGCTGCTCGACATCATGCAGCACCGCTGGGCGAGTCTGCCCAGCTACCAGCGCACCCGCGGCGCGCTCCAGTTCCTCGCCACGGTCGTCCACGCGCTCTGGTCGGGGGAGACGCGGGCGGGTTCGCTGATCGGCCCGGGAGACATCGATCTGGCGCACGAGGGGACCCGCAGCACCTTCTTCGAGCAGATCGGCGAGGAGCGTCAGTACCGCGCCGTGGTGGAGGCGGATTTCCTCGCCGACGCCGCCGGCGCCCGCCTCGTCGACGAGCGCCTCGGAAGCGAGTCGCCGGCGCTGGCCAACCTCCGGGTCGGCACCCGGGTGGCGACCGCGGTGATGCTGATGTCCTTTGGGCAGCGCGAGGGTGAGGAAAGGGGCGCCCTGGAGCGCGAGGCGATCGACGCCGCCGTGACCCCCGAGCTCGACGGCAACCTGGTGCGTGCCGCGCTGCGGGAGCTGCGGGGCGAGGCGCTCCTCTACCTGCACCACACCGGCCGCCGCTACCGCTTCGAGTCGCGGCCCAACCTGAACAAGCTGATCGTCGCCGAGCAGGACAAGCTGCACGCCTCGGAGGTGCTTGCACAGCTGCGCCGAGCGCTGGACCGGGACCTCGCGGCGAGCGGTGCCGCCGGCGAGGTGATCGTCTGGCCGGAGGGGCCTGAGCAGGTCGACGATCGCATCGCCCGCTTCCGGGTCGTCTACCTCCCACCCGGGTGGAGCGAGGCCCGGCTGGGCGCGGGGGAGTTCGTGATGGCGAACCAGCGCCAGTTCAAGAACGCCCTCGCCCTCGTCACCCCGCGCTCGGCGGCATTCGATCGCGCCCGTGCCGCGGCGCGCTCGGTCTTGGCGGTGGAACGGCTGATCGCCGACAAGACCCGGCACGGCTTCTCCTCCGAGCAGCTCGAGGAGCTGCGGGAGCGCCAGCGCCAGGCGGCCACCGACCTGGCCGGCGCGCTCGGCGATGCCTACGAGCAGGTGCTCCTCCCCACGGCTGCGAGCGACGGCAAGGTCGAGTTCGAGCGGATCGACCTGGGGACGGTCTTGGGGGCCGGCCAAGGCCTGCACGGGCGCGTGCGCAGCGCCCTCTCCAACTACGTCTTCGACAAGCTGACGCCCGCCAAGCTGAAGGCGATCGCCGATCTGGGCGAGCGCGGCTCCGCCCGCTGCGAGCAGCTGCTCGACCAGCTCTACTCCTTCTTCGGCATGCCGCGGCTGTGGCGGCCCGAGGCCCTCAAGGGGGCGATCTCGGGGGGCGTCGAGAAAGGGCTGTTCGCCTACTGCATCGCGGTGGACGGGGAGGGGAGCGATGTCGCGATCGACGATCCGACGCAGATCCGCTTTCGCGAAGCGCTGACTCCCGACGAGCTCGACCTCGGTCCCGGCGCCGCGCTCCTCAGCCCCGAGCTGGCGCGCGGCTTTCTCGCTCGCGAGGAGGACGAGGAGCCCGCGGGGGAGCCTCCCCCCGAGGAAGCGGGCGTGCAGCCGGCGTCGACCTCTGCCGGCACGGGGCCGAACGGGCATCGCCGCGTCGTCCTCTCGGTGCGAGCGACCAAAGACGACCTCCACACCCTGCGAACGGCGCTGGCCGGCCTGCGGGACCTGGTCGGCGATGCCGGCTCCCTGCGCATCGAGCTGAAGGTCGAGGCGGACCCCGGCGCGGAGCCGATCGACCCGATCCGCCTGCAGAACATGGTCCTTCAGCATCTCGAGGAGGACCCCGACGTCTACTTCGAGAAGTTCGTGGAGTAGCCGGTGGCGGGGAACGCATCTGCCGGCGACGAGCCCGCCCCCAGGTTCGGTCGGCTCCGGCCCGTCCCGGCCACCGCCCCGGACGGCTGGAATCACGAGGCCCGCGACTTCACGCCATGGCTGGCCGATCACCTCGACCTGCTCGGCGAGCAGCTGGGCCTCGCCCTGCAGCTGAGGGAGCGGGAGTACCCGGTCGGGCGCTACTCGCTCGACCTCCTGCTCGAGGATGCGCAGGGACGCAGGGTGATCGTCGAGAACCAGTTCGGCCAAACCGACCATGACCATCTCGGCAAGCTGCTCACGTATTGCGCTGGGACCGAGGCGGAGGTCGTGATCTGGATCTCCGAGTCGCTGACCGAGGAGCACGTCGCGGCGCTGGAGTGGCTCAACGAGAGCACGGTCTCGGGCGTGGGCTTTTTCGGGGTAGAGCTGGAGCTGCTGAAGATCGACGACTCGAAGCCGGCGCCGCACTTCAAGGTCGCGGTGCAGCCGAACGAGTGGAGGAAGCGCGTCCGGCCCGAGCCGGAAGCCCAGCAGGAGTGGGACTGGGCTTCGTATGCGGAGGTGCTGGGCATAGGCCAGGACCGGCTCGTCGTCGGGCGGGCGCTGGTCGAGCGCCTCGAGGCCGAGATCAGGGGCAGGGGGCTGCCCTGGCAGACGGCGTTCCGCAAGGGCTTCGTGGCCTTTCAGCGACCCGGTGGGTACAACACGATGGTCGTCGACATGTACTGGCGCAAGGTCCCACGGCTGGCGGTGAAGATCCCGGCGCCGCTGGAAGAGCTCGGGCAGCTGGATCCGTATCCGGGATTGGAGTCGTTATGGACCGAGAACGAGCGGGAATGGGGATGGACCGTGACCGCGGTCGAGAGCATCCCCGACGTCGGCCCGGCGGTCGAGCTCGCCCGTTCCTTCCAGCCCGACTCAGGGCGGATGCCTCCCTGGGGCGGCTAAAGGCGCCGGTCGCACGGTCCCGCGCGACGGCTCAGGTCTTTGCCGCGGCGGGAGTCTCGATCTCCCGCTTGAGGATCTTGCCGGTCGGGCCCTTGGGCAGGTCGTCGAGGAACCAGACGATGCGCGGGTACTTGTAGGCGGCGATGCGGTCCTTGACGTAGGCGCTGACCTCCTCCGGGCTCAGCTCCTCCCCCTCCATGAGGACGACCGCGGCGCCGATCTCCTCGCCCCACTCGTCATGGGGCACGCCGACGACAGCGGCTTCGCGGATCTTCGGGTGCTCGTAGAGCACCTCCTCGACCTCGCGCGGGTAGACGTTGTAGCCGCCGCGGATGATCAGGTCCTTCTTGCGGTCGACGATGAAGTAGTAGCCCTCCTCGTCGGTGCGGGCCATGTCGCCGCTGTGGAACCAGCCGCCGCGCATCGCCTCCTCGGTGGCGTCGGGGCGCTGCCAGTAGCCCTTCATGATGTTGTGGCCGCGGATCGCGATCTCGCCGACCTCGCCCTGCTCGACCGGCTGGTCGTTCTCGTCGACGACCTGCATCTCGACCCCCTCGATCGGGGTGCCGATCGAGCCTGGCTTGCGCTCCTTGTCCGGGTGGTTGGAGCAGGCGACCGGTGAGGTCTCCGAGAGCCCATATCCCTCCAGCACGACAGCGCCGAAGGCGTCTTCGAAGCCGCGCAGCACCTCGACCGGCATCGAGGCGCCGCCGGTGACGCAGGTGCGCAGGGAGGAGGTGTCGAAGCTCTCGCGCTCGGGGTGGTGCAGGAGCGCCCCGAACATCGTCGGCACGCCGTAGAAGTGGGTTACGCGGTCGCGCTGCATCGTCTCCAGGGCTTGCACCGGGTCGAATTTCGGCACCAGGGTGAGGCAGGCGCCGACGCGGAGCGAGGCGTTCATGCCGACCGTCTGCCCGAAAGAGTGGAAGAGGGGGAGGGCGCCCAGCACGACGTCGCCCTCGCCCACCTCGCAGGTGGTCCGGGAGGAGATCTCGGCGTTGCGGGCGAGATTGAGGTGGGTCAGCTCGGCGCCCTTCGGCTTACCGGTGGTGCCGGAGGTGTAGAGGATCACCGCGGTGTCGTCCTCGGCCGTATCGGCGATGCCGGGGGTGGGCTCCCGCTCGGCCAGCATCGCCGCGAAGGCGGCCGGCTCGACCTCGACCAGCTCGGCGCCCGCCTCGGCGGCGCCGGCCTGCGCCTCCTCGGCGAAGCCGTGCCAGGCGAGCAGCAGCTTCGCCCCCGAGTCCTCCAGGTAGAAGGCGATCTCGCGCCGCTTAAGCAGCACGTTCATCGGCACGACGACGGCGCCGGCGCGCAGGACCCCGTAGTAGGCGATCGGGAAGTCGGGGACGTTGGGCAGCATCACGCCGACCCGGTCTCCGGCGCCGATGCCCTTCTCGGCGAGCAGGGTCGCGAGGCGGGCGCTGCCGTCGGCGAGCTGGGCGTAGGTCAGCTCGGCCTCGCCGAGCCGGATCGCGGGCGAGTCGGGCGAGCGCTCGGCGCTTGCGGTCGGCAGAGACGCGAGATTGAGCCCCACCGGACGGCTACCCCCCGATGTAGTTGTAGACGGGGAACTCCTTGATGTCCGGCGGGCTCTGCGGCGCACGGTCGCCCAGCTCTTCGATTGCCGGGCGGATTCGGCTCGCGAGGAACTCGTCGAACTTGGCGCGCGACTCCCAGAAGTCGATCACGCCCCAGCCGTCCTCGATTGGTCCCGCGGCGTGGAAGATCAGGCCGTCGGGCGGGTTGTCGGCTATACCCATCTGCTCGTTGACAGCGTCGTACTGCTCCTGCGTGCCACCTGCGAACTTAACCCTGAGTCCAACTGCCATCGTCTCCTCCTCCGGTCGAGAGAACTGGATGAGCATAGTCCGATGCCGCGTTGCGGCGGCTCATCGCCCAGGCGAAGCCGCCGCCGGTGAAGAGCATGAAGGAGGCGTAGACGGCGGCCGGAATCGTCACGTCCGGGGCCAGCGAGGCGCCGACCGCGATCGCCAGCGCGGCGTTATGGATGCCGAGCTCGAGCGAGATCGCGGTTGCCTGGCGGTCGTCGAGGCGGGCCAGCTTGGAGATCGCGAAGCTGATCGTCATCGCGGCGACGTTGAGCGCGAGCGCCGCCCCGCCGACGGCGACCGCGTTCTCGGCGACGGTGTCGTGCTCGCTGGCGATCGCTCCGAGGATGACGAGGCCGAAGAGGATCAGCGAGACGTCGCGGAAGCGGGGGTATATGGCGTCGATCCAATCCGGGTAGCGCCGGCGCAGGCTCATTCCGATCGCGACCGGGACGATCGTGATCGCGAAGACGCGAGCGACGACGCCGAGCATGCTGGCATCGCCCACCTCCTCGGCACCGAAGTGGCCGGATGCGAAGGCGAGGAAGAGCGGCACCGTGACGATTGCGCCGACGCTGCTGATCGCGGTCATCGAGACCGAGAGCGCCGTGTCCCCACGCGAGAGGTGGGTGAGCATGTTGGCCATCATCCCGCCGGGGGAAGCCCCGAGCAGGACCAGGCCGACGGCAAGCTCGGGCGGCAAGTCGAAGAGCTCCGCCATCGCGAAGGCGAGGAGGGGTGAGATCAGCGCCAGGTTGAGCATGCCGATCGCGACCCCGCGCGGGGTGACGAACACGCGGCGGAAGTCGGCCGGCGACAGCGTCATCCCGAGGCTGCACATGATCACCGCAATCGCTGCGGGAACGACGACCGAGGTCAGCAGGGGGCTGTCCATGCGGCGACCCTACCTAGCTGGACGTGCCGTGAGTTGAGTACCCATAGTGACCGCTAACTCGCGGCACGTCTGGCCTCGAGCAGCTTTGAGGCTGATTCGGCGGCCTTCCGAACCCCGTCCGCGAGCGATTCCTCATGGCCGTCGAAGCGCTGGACCGGGACCGGCACCGAGATCGCCGCAGCCATGCCGCCGGCGTCGAAGACGGCAGCGCCGACGGCGCAGATCCCTTCGGTGTGCTCCTCGCGGTCGAATGCGACGCCGTCGCGGCGAGCCTGCGCCAGCTCGGCGAGCAGCTCGCTGCGCGAGACGATCGTCTTCGCGGTGAGGCGGGGAAGCCTCTGCGGCAGGCGCGCGATCGCCTCCTCTTCCGGCATCGCGGCGAGCAACGCCTTGCCGTTGGCCGTGCAGTGGAGCGGGAAGAGCTCGCCCACCGCCGAGGTGGCGCGGGAGGCGACGCGGGGCGGGGGCCTGGTCGACGAAGCGCACGGCGTCGTCGTCGAGGACCGCGAGATCGACCGTCTCGTCGAGCTCGCGGCGCAGCTCCAGGAGGACGGGCCGCAGGCTGTCGGCGAGCCCTTCGCGGCTGGCGGCGGCGAGGCGGGCGAGCCCATTGCCGAGCCGCGCGCGGCCCCCCGCCTCCTGGGCGACCAGGTCCTCCTCGGCCAGCGCGGCGACAAGCCGGTGCACGGTCGACTTGGGCAGGTCCACGGCGGCGGCGATCTCACCCAGGCCAAGTCCCTGGGGGCTGGTCTCGAGCGCTCTCAGCACCGCCGCGGCTCGCGCGATTGCCTGGACGCCATGGCGGCGCGATTCGTCTCTCGACGATCCCGCGGTGGCGGCGATCGTCTGCGGCGAGGTCGGCGACGACAGGCGCCGCGTCCGCCACTCGGCGATGGCGCACGTCTTCCTCCGCGAGGGCGACGGTGTCGCCCTGCGCAGCCATTGTTGGCTCGGCGCCACGATCCGGCCCTACCTGCCGACCCCGCTGGCGGAGCCCGCGGCCTGGGCGTTGAACAGGCGGCCGGCGCGGCGGCTGGCGTTGCCCGCGGGACTGCCGCGAGCCCTGGCTGGCCACTGCGCCGAGGAGTACGCCAACCTGGCGACGCTGCTGCCCGAGCTGCACGACCGGTTCGGCGAGGGAACGCCCTGAGTCGCTTTTTGCTTAGGATGCTCCCAGTGAAGGCGCTGATGACGGCACTCGTGCTCTGCGCGCTGCTGGCTCTTGCCGGCTGCGGAGACGACTCGTCCTCCGACGAGGGGACGCAGACGACCGAAGGGGCGGCCGCCCCCGAATCGAGCGGCGACGCCTCGGAACTCACCAAGCCGACGGTGACCGTGCCCGAGGGCGCGCCGCCGAAGAAGCTGGTCGAGAACGACCTGATCGAAGGGACCGGGGCGGAAGCGAAATCCGGCGACGAAGTGACGGTCCAGTATGTGGGCGTCGGCTACGACAGCGAAGAAGAGTTCGACGCCTCCTGGAATCGCGGCGAACCGTTCAGCTTTCCCCTCGGCGTGAGCGAAGTGATCCAGGGCTGGGACCAGGGCGTCGAAGGGATGAAGGTCGGCGGCCGCCGTGAGCTGATCATTCCCCCGAACCTCGCTTACGGCGCCACTGGCTCGCCGCCTTTGATCGGTCCGAACGAAACGCTCGTGTTCGTGATCGACCTGCTTGAAGTCGGCTAGCGGAACCGTCCTCGCCGAGCGCCTCACGGCGCAGGGCTTGTCTGGGCCGCCGTTGGCTGACCCGGTTGCGGTCGCCGAGCGACTGCTCGCGGTGCAGGGCCAGGATCCGCGCGGCTTCCGCCTCGCAGTGCGCGCACGGACCGAGGGGCTTACCGCCGGCGACGTCGAGCGGGCTATGGCAGAGCGGGAGCTGATCGTCACCTGGCTCAACCGCGGCACCCTGCACCTGGTCCGCAGCGAGGACTACCCGCTGCTGCAGGCGCTGACCACGCCGCCGCTGCTCACGTCGAGCACGCGGCGCCTGCGCCAGGAGGGGGTGAGCGAGGCGCAGGCCGAGCGCGCATTGGCGACGATCGAGAAGGCGCTCGCCGACGATGGCCCGCTGACGCGGGCCCAGGTGCGCGAGCGCCTCGACTCCGCCGGCCTGCGGACCGAGGGCCAGGCGCTGCTCCACCTCTTCTTCCTCGCCGCTCTGCGCGGGATTGCGGTGCGTGGGCCGATGATCGGCAAGCAGCACGCCTACGTCCTGGTCCGCGACTGGCTCGGCGAGCCGCACTCGCTGGATCGGGACAAGGCGCTGGCTGAGCTGGCCCGCCGCTACCTGGTCGGCCACCAGCCGGCAACCGATCGCGACCTCGCCAAGTGGGCCGGCCTGCCCCTGCGCGACGCGCGCGCCGGCCTGCAGGCAATCGGCTCCGAGCTGGAGGAGGGGGAGGGTGGCTTGGTCCGCCTCGCCAAGCGTCCCGCGCTGGGGGAGATCCCGCGGCCACGCCTGCTCGGTGCCTTCGATCCGGTCCTGCTCGGCTGGACCTCACGCGAGGACGTCCTCGGCCCGCACACGAGCCTGGTCACCCGCAACGGCATCTTTCACCCCTTTGCCATGGTCAACGGCCGTGCCGTCGCCAAGTGGGGGCTGGCGGGGGGCAAGCTGACGCTGGAGCCGTTGCAGCGCTTGCCAGTCAAGGTGGCCAGGGCGCTGGAGGGCGATGCCGCCGCCGTGAAGCGTTTCCTCAGCGCAACTGGCTGACTAGGAGGGACTTAGCCCAGCTTCGGGCTCTGCCACGGCTGGGCTAGGCGGTTGGCCAGCTCGTCGGCCAGGCCCTCGATCGGGACGCGGGTTTGCTCGAGGGAGTCGCGGTCGCGCAGGGTGACGGTGTCGTCCTCCATCGTCTGGTGGTCGACGGTGATTCCCCACGGGGTGCCAATCTCGTCCTGACGGCGGTAGCGCTTGCCGATCGAGCCGCCCTCGTCGAACTCGGCGGGGACGCGGCGGCGAACCTTCTCGAAGATCTCGCGCGCCTTCTCCGGCATGCCCTCCTTGGAGACGAGGGGGAGGACGGCGACCTTGACCGGGGCGAGGCGCGGGTGGAGGCGCAGCACGGTGCGCTGGCGTCCCTCGACCTCCTCGACGTCATAGGAGTCGACGAGGAAGGCGAGCGTCGCCCGGTCGGCGCCGGCCGCCGGCTCGATCACATGCGGCACGTAGCGCTCTTTGGTCTGCTGGTCGAAGTACTCGAGCTTCTCGCCGCTGAACTTGGCGTGCTGGGTGAGGTCGAAGTCGCCGCGGTTGGCGATCCCCTCCAGCTCCGACCAGCCGATCGGGAAGAGGTACTCGATGTCGCTGGTCGCCGAGGAGTAGTGCGAGAGCTCGTCGGCGCCATGGGCGCGCACCCGCAGCAGGTCGGGGCGGATGCCGAGCTCGATGTACCAGCGCTCACGCTCCTCCATCCAGATCCCGTGCCACTTCTCCGCCTCGGCCGGGGGCACGAAGAACTCCATCTCCATCTGCTCGAACTCGCGGGTGCGGAAGATGAAGTTGCCGGGGGTGATCTCGTTGCGGAAGGACTTGCCGATCTGGGCGATGCCGAAGGGCGGCTTCTTGCGGGCGAAGCCGAGCACGTTCTTGAAGTTGATGAAGATGCCCTGGGCGGTCTCCGGCCGCAGGTAGACCTCCGAGCCCTCGCCGGCGACCGGCCCGACGTGGGTCTCGAACATTAGGTTGAACTGGCGCGGCTCGGAGAGCTCGCCGCCGCACTCGGGGCAGCGCAGCTCCGCCTCCGGGTCGCCGCCCTCGGCCTCGACCGCCTCGCGCAGATGGTCCTCGCGCCAGCGCTTCTTGCACTTGCCCAGGCACTGGACGAGCGGGTCGGTGAAGCCCTCGAGGTGCCCCGAGGCCTCCCAGACCCGCGGGTGCTGGAGGATCGCCGAGTCGAGCGCGACGATGTCGTCGCGCTCTTGCAGCATCGCCCGCCACCACTCGGCCTTGACGTTGTTCTTCAGCAGCACGCCGTAGTGGCCGTAGTCATAGGTCGAGCCGAGGCCGCCGTAGATCTCCGAGGAGGGGAAGACGAAGCCGCGCCGCTTGCAGAGCGCGACGATCTCCTCCATCGAGGTTCCCTCGGTTGCGGTCTCCTGCGCGCCGTCAGCCATGGCCGGAACCGTATCGGCTGCGATAATCGCCCACCGCCATGCCGATCTACGAGTACAAATGCACCAACGGCCACGTCTTCGACGTGATCCAGAAGATGAGCGACGAGGCGCTGACCGAGTGCCAGGAGTGCGGCGCTCCGGCCGAGCGCGTCCTGCACCCGGTCGCGATCCACTTCAAGGGCTCGGGCTTCCACAACACCGACTACGGGAAAAAGAAAGCTCCCAGCAACGGAAGCTCTTCGGAGAGCCCGAAGGACTCATCCGACTCCAAGGCTTCGGAGTCAAAGTCAACCGACTCGAAGCCCGCCGCCAAGGCCGACTAGGACGTCAGGGCGAATAGGGTCGCCTCGACGATGCCTCGCGAAGCGGCCCCGGCAGGGTGATTCGCAGCCGCGAAGCGGCACCAAATTCCACCGCCGAAGGCGGTGGTGGGCACTCGGCGAGGCGACCCTATTCGCCCAGTAGCTTCTTGACGGCGCGCCGGCGCTCGCTGTCGGGCACTTCGATCGAGCCACTGGGGCCTTCTGAGCAGCCCGAATTTTCGCCCTGGCACAGCACGTCGGCCTCGCTGTCGCCGCCGATCGCCGCGGCGAGGATCAGCTGGGGCATCGTCAGGAAGCCCATGTCGCTGACGAACGCCTTGGGCGCGTCCCAGCCGATGATCGGGCCCTTGACGAAGTTGTAGGGGAGGCGGAGCGGGTCGGTGAGGCGTCCCTTGATGCCACTGATCACCGCCTGCTGGGCCTTTGCCCGGTCGAAATCGTCGTAGCCGAGGCTGAAGGCGCTCGCCCCCGGCCCCGGACATGGGCTGGTCTTGCGGATGCGGGCGTAGATCAAGGCCTTTTCGCCATTCAGCGTGTTCTCGCCCTTGGCGAGCCTGACGGTGCCGCCGCCCTGACCGCCGCCGGCCCCGCCGGAGATATCGGCGCAGATCTTCACCGGCACGTCGACCACCACTCCGCCGACCGCGTCGATCAGGTCTTCGAAGCCGGTGAAGTCGACGATCGCGACATGGTCGACCTCGATTCCGAGGAAGTCCTCGACCGCTTCGATCTGCGCCCCGGCGCCGCCGAATGCGTAGGCCCCGTTGATCTCCTGCGGGCTCTGGCCGGGGATCTCGGCGTAGCTGTCGCGGGGGATCGAGAGTTTGCGGAAGGCGCCGCCGCCGGCGCGGATCAGCATCAGCGTGTCGGCGCGAAATTCGCCGAACGAGCACTCGCCGTGAGGGACGTCCCCGTGCGCCTGCTGCTCGAAGCACTCCTGCGAGGGTGCCGCGTCCGGCTCCTTGGTGTCGGGCGGGCGCGCGTCGGTGCCGAGCACGAGGATCGTCTGCGCGCTGGGCAGCAGCAGCGGGCTGCCGTGCAGGGTCGACTTCGCCTCGCCGGAGAGCTTGAAGGACTGCAGCTGGGCGGAGACGGCAAAGGCGAGGAAGCTGAGGAAGACCCATCCCGCCGCGGCCAGGCCGACCCATTTCAGGACTCGCTTGACCCATGGACGCTCCGGCCGGGGGCCGCGCTCGCGACCGGGGCCGCCGGGCCTCCCCGGCAGCTTCGGCGCCCGCCACTCGCGCTCGCGTAGGCCGGAGAGGTCGGGCTTGCGGAAGCGCGAGAGGAGCCCCCGGCGGGCTCGGTAGACCTTGTAATCGGGCGGCCCGGAGGGCCGCTGCTCGCCGTCGTTTGCCATGAAAGACTCCGGAATCATGCCGATGAACGCGGTCGCCCGCGAAAAGAGATGAGCCAGGCCGAAGCGATAGGCGTCGATCTGGGCGGCACCAAGATGCTGCTCGGGGTCCTCGACGGGGACTCCAAGACGGTCTGGGAGAGCCGCGAGCGCTCCGCCGGCGAGGGCGAGGGCGAGCTGGTCGAGCTGCTCGTGCGCGAGATCGCCGAGGCACGAGCGGAGCGGGCGGGGGTCGAGGCGATCGGGATGGGGATCCCGGCGACGATCGACCACGAGAAGGGCCTCGCGATCGCCGCGGTCAACCTGCCGATCGAGGATCTGCCGATCCGCGATCTGGTCGTCGAACGGACCGGGCTGCCCACCTTCGTCGACAACGACGCCAACGTGGCGGCCCTCGCCGAGCACCTCTTCGGCGCCGCGCGGGGAGCCGAAAACGCGGTGATGTTGACGATCGGCACCGGGATCGGCGGCGGCCTCATCCTCGGCGGCGAGATCTACCGCGGCTCGACCGGCGCCGGCGCCGAGCTCGGCCACATGGCGATCCAGATGGACGGGCCCGGCTGTCAGGGCAACTGCCCCAACCGCGGCTGCGTCGAGGCTTTCGCCTCCGGCACCGCGCTCGGCCGCGAAGGGCAGGCGGCGGCCGAAAGCAAGCCCGACTCCACCCTCGGCAAGCTGCTCGCCGCAGGCGAGCCGGTCGACGGCAAGGCCGTCACGGTCGCGGCCCAGGAAGGCGACGAGACCGCGATCGAGGTCTTCGACCTGGTCGGCGGTCGCCTCGGCGTCGCCCTCGCCAGCTTCGCCAACATCTTCGAGCCGGAAGTGATCGTGATCGGGGGCGGGGTGATGGCCGCCGGCGACCTGCTGCTCGACCCCGCCAGGCGCGAGCTCCAGGCGCGGGCTCTGCAGCCGATGAACCGGACGCCCGTCGTCCCTGCCGAGCTGGGCGAGGACGCCGGCATGATCGGCGCCGCGGCGATGGCGCGGATCGAACTGGAGCGGGAAGGCTGATGCCGGGGTTGCTGCTCGTCTGCCCGACCCCGATCGGCAACCTCGACGACATCACCATCCGTGTCCGCGACGCGCTGGTCGCAGCCGACTACATCGCCTGCGAGGACACGCGCCGCACCGGCGGTCTGCTCGACAAGCTCGGCATCCGGCCGGCGCCGCCGCTGATCTCGATCCACGAGGGCAACGAAGCGCCGCGCGCGATCGAGCTGGCGCAGCGGGTCGAACGCGGCGAGACCGTCGCCCTCGTCTCCGACGCCGGCATGCCGGCGATCTCCGATCCGGGCTTCCGCCTGATCCGGCGCTGCATCGACCGCAATCTCGACGTCACGGTGCTCCCCGGCCCGTCCGTCGTGCCCACCGCGCTGGTCGCCTCCGGCCTGCCGACCGACCGCTGGCGCTTCGAGGGCTTCCTGCCCAAGCGCTCCGGTGAGATGGAGCGGGTGCTGCGCTCGACTGAGACCGTGGTCGCCTTCGAGTCGCCGCGCCGGATCGGCGACTCGCTCGCCGCCCTGGCGGCGATCGCGGCCGACCGGCCCGCCGCGGTCTGCCGCGAGCTGACGAAGATGCACGAGGAGATCTCGCGCGGCACGCTCGCCGAGCTGGCGCGGCGTTTCCGCGGCGACGTCAAAGGCGAGATCGTGCTGGTGATCGCGCCGGCCTCCGCCGAGGACCACGACAAGGACGTCGGCTTCGCCGTCGACGCGCTCCGCCACCTGGTCCAGTCCGGCGCTCGCCCGCGCGCCGCCGCCAGCGTCGTCGCCGCCCTCACCGGCACCCGCGCCAACGACCTCTACCGGGCGCTGACCGGCCGCGAGCCGCGCAAGTGATCGACTAGCCTCGCGCGCGATGGCTTATTACGTCACCACGCCGATCTACTACGTCAACGCCGAGCCGCACCTCGGCCACGCCTACTCGACGATGGCGGCCGACGTCCTCGCCCGGCACATGCGCCAGCGCGGCGAGGACGTCTTCTTCCTCACCGGCACCGACGAGCACGGCGAGCCGGTCGAGAACGCCGCCGAGCGCGAGGGGGTGACGCCGCAGGAGCTGGCCGACCGCAACGCGGCCAAGTTCGAAGCGCTGATGCCGATCATCGACGCGACGAACGACTTCTTCATCCGCACCTCCGACCCGCGCCACGCCGAGCGGGTCGCCGAGGTCATGCAGCGCGTCTACGACAACGGCTGGGTCGACAAAGGCACCTACGAGGGCTGGTACTGCCCGCGCTGCGCCGACTTCAAGACCGAGCGCGAGCTCGGCCCCGGGCAGACCTGCCCGATCCACGAGATTCCGCTGGAGAAGGTGCGCGAGGAGAACTGGTTCTTCCGCCTCTCCGCCTTCCAGGCTCAGCTCGAAGGGCTCTACGAGGAACGGCCGGATTTCGTCGTGCCCGATTTCCGCCGCAACGAGGCGGTCTCCTTCATCAAGGGCGGGCTCGAAGACGTCTCGCTCTCGCGGCCGAAGCTGAAGTGGGGGATGCGGCTGCCCTGGGACCCCGAGCAGCGGATGTACGTCTGGTTCGACGCGCTGCTCAACTACGTCACCGCGCTCGGCTTCGCCAACGAGGGCGAGGACCTGACCGCGCGCTACTGGCCGGCGAGCCTGCACGTGATGGCCAAGGACATCCTCAAGTTCCACGCGGTGATCTGGCCGGCGCTGCTCTGGGCGGCGGACCTGGAGCCGCCGCGGCGGATGGCTATCCACGGCTTCCTGCTGATGGGTGAGAAGAAGATGTCGAAGTCGCTCGGCAACGTGCTCGACCCGTTCGAGGCGATCGAGCGCTTCGGTGCCGACGCGCTGCGCTTCTACTGCTTCCGCGAGGTCAGCTTCGGGCAGGACGGCTCGATCTCGACCGCCGGCTTCGAGGCCCGCTACGAGACCGAGCTCGCCAACGACTTCGGCAACCTCGCCAGCCGCGTGCTGGCGATGGTCGACCGCTACCGCGACGGCACGGTCCCGGAGGCCCGGGTCGACGCGGTGCTGGAGGAGGACTTCGAAGGCGTGGTCGCGCGCTTCAGCGAGCTGCTCGACCGGGCCGAGCTGACCCAGGCGCTGGAGGAGGCCTGGAAGCTGGTCCGCCGCCTCAACCGCTACGTCGAGGAAACCCGCCCCTGGGAGCTGGCCAAGGACGAGGCCGACCCCGAGCGGCTCGACGAGGTCCTCTACAACCTCGCCGAGGGCCTGCGGGTGACGACCCTGCTGCTGGTCCCTTACCTGCCGCAGACGAGCGAGCAGCTGCTCGCGGCGCTGGGGGAGGAGTCACGGCAGCTGGCCGAGCTCGGCTCCCGGCCAGGCGGTCAGAGCGTCGAACGGGTCCCGCCGCTCTTTCCCAAGATCGAGACCCCTTCCTAGGCCCTGCTTGCCGCGCGCGCCGCAGGGTGCGCGGTCGATTCCGCGCAGCAGCCGCCCGGCGACGCCGCGCAGGGTCTCGGTGCCGTCGGCGGCGGTGGGGTTGTGCTCGGTGAGGATCGCCAGGGCGATCCGGCAGTGGCCGCGCTCGAGGAAGGCGATCTGGTGATTGACCGTGCCGACCCCGTCGTCGGCGATGCCCCAGCCGCCCTTGAAGTAGAGCCGCCAGTGCGGCGGACGGACCTCGCCGATGCCCCAGCGCTGCCAGGAGACGATTGAGGCGAGCAGGTGGCGCGCGTAGCGGCGGTGCCGCTTGGGCAGGTAGCGCGGGTAGCGGTGGAAGAAGGCCGCCTGGTCGCGAGCGCTGATCTGCGATTGGCCGCCGATCCAGCCGGGTTCCCACACCCACTCGAAGTCGCGCATCCGCGCCGCCCGCGCCAGCCGCTCGACTCGTTCGCCGACGATGGCCGCGACTTGGGCCGCGGCGGCATTGTCCGAGACACGGATCATCGGCTCCAGCAGCGCCCGGTCCATCGAACGCAGGCGGCGGCGCCGAACCGAGGGCTGGCGCAGGTAGGCGGCGAGCAGCATTGCCTTGATCGTGCTGGCGGCGGGAGCGGTGCGGGACTTGCGGAAGCCGCGCAGGCGCGAGCCAGGGCCGACTATCGCGAAGCTGACGTCGCCGGGCCGGTGCTTGGCATAGCGCCTCGCCGCCGCGAGGTCGGATGGCCAGGGTTTCGCCGCCGGGGAGCGCCGGGGCTGCCCGGGGTTGACCGCCGCGCCCGTCAGGAGGCTCGTCAAGATCGCCAGAGTGGCGATCGTCCTCATGGCGGCGCCAGCGCCTCCGGGCCGAGCTGGCCGGGGTCGGTGTAGCCGCAGAGGGCCATCGTCAGGTCGAGCTCGGCAAGGACCATCTTGATCACGGTTTCGACGCCGGCCTGGCCCTCCAGCGCGAGGCCCCAGACGTAGGGCCGGCCGAGGCAGACGGCGTCGGCGCCGAGCGCCAGCGCCTTGATCGCGTCGGCGCCGCCGCGGATGCCGCTGTCGAAGAGGATCGCGAGCTCGTCGCCGACCGCCTCGGCGATCGGGCCGAGCGCGTCGAGCGAGCCGATGGCACCGTCGGCCTGGCGGCCGCCGTGGTTGGAGACGACGATGCCGTCGACCCCGCGCCGCGCCGCCTCGCGGGCGTCGTCGACGTGCTGGATGCCCTTGATCGCGATCGGCAGCGAGGTCAGCTCGCGCAACAGCGCGAGGTCGTCCCAGGTCAGCGATGGGTTGGCGAGGACGCCGAGGTAATGGCCGGTTGCCGCGCCGAGATCCTCCTCCGGCGTCTTCTCGAGGCTGGCGCGGAAGACCGGGTCCTGGAGGTAATTCGCGTTGCCGATCCCCTGCAGGAAGGGGAGCCAGGCTTGCTGCAGGTCGCGCGGCTTCCAGCCCGGGATGAAGGTGTCGACGGTGACGACGATCGCGCCATAGCCGGCGGCCTCGGCGCGGCCGACGAAGCTCTCCAGCAGGTCGCGGTCGTTGGGCCAGTAGAGCTGGAACCATCGCGGCGCCTCCCCGCCCGCCGCCGCGATCTCCTCCAGCGTGAAGGCGGAGGCCGTGCTGGCGATCATCGGCACGCCCAGGGCGGCGGCGGCGCGAGCCGTTCCCAGCTCGCCCTCCTCGTGGACGATCTTCTGCACCCCGATCGGCGCCAGCAGCAGCGGCGCCGGCATCGCCGTGCCGAGCACCTCGGTCGAGAGGTCGCGTGCGGCGACGTCGCGCAGCATGCGCGGCACGATGCGGCGGCGGTCCAAGGCCTCGCGGTTGGCCCGCATCGTCTGCTCGGCTCCCGCCCCGGCGAAGACGTAGTTGGCCGCCCGCTCGTCCATCGCCTCGCGGGCGCGGCGCTCCAGCTCCTCGACTATGACCGGGATCGAGGGCGGCTCGCCGCCGAGGCCGCGGGCGTAGATCTCACGGTAGTAGTCGGCGAAGTCGGCCATCGCCATGAAGGCTATTCGCTGCGAATTACCTGATGCCGAGGCGGCGGCGCCAGTCGCGCGCGTTGAAGGCGCGCGCGATGCGGCCGATCAGGCCGCGGCGGGCCTTCGTGTACGGGTACCAGGTCGGCTCGCGCTTGCCGCCGAAGCGGGCGACGATCACCGACTCCGGCCGGCAGTACTTCTTGATCCCGTACTCGCCGTGGCGGAAGCCGATCCCGGACTCCTTCCAGCCCCCCATCGGCACGTCCATCAGGACGTAGTTGACGATCACGTCGTTGATGTTGACCGCGCCGGCCTCGATCCGCCGCCCGATCCGCTCCGCCCGCTCCTTCTCGCCGAAGACCGAGGCGGCGAGCCCGTAGCGCGTGTCGTTGGCGAAGCGCAGCGCTTCCTCGGAGTCGCGCACCTTCATCACGCCGACGACCGGGCCGAAGGTCTCGTCGCGCATCACCGTCATCGAGTGGTCGACGTCGACCAGCACGGTCGGTTCGAAGTAGTCGCCCGGGCCCTCGACCCGCTTGCCGCCGGTCACGGCCTTCGCTCCCTTGGCGACCGCGTCCTCGACCTGCGCTTCGACGATCGCGCGCTGGTTGGGCGAGGTCATCGCGCCGACGTCCTTTTCGGGCTTGTTGCCGTCGGCCCCCTGGCGCAGCGCCGCGACCTCCTTGGTCAGCTTGGCGACGAACTCGTCGTAGACGGGCTCCTCGACGTAGATCCGCTCGACCGAGAGGCAGACCTGGCCCGAGTTGAACATCCCGCCCCAGGTGGCGGCGTTGGCGGCGCGGTCGACGTCGGCGTCGGAGAGGACGATCATCGGGTCCTTGCCGCCGAGCTCGAGACTGACCGGGGTCAGCGTCTCGGCGGCGCGCGCCATCACCTTGCGGCCGGTGCGGTCGGAGCCGGTGAACTGGATGAAGTCGACGTTGTCGACCAGGGCGCCGCCGGTCTCGCCGATCCCGTGGACGCAGTCGAACACGTCGGGGCCGCCGATCTCCCGCTTCCAGGCCTCGACGATCTCGGCCAGGCCGAGCGGCGTGAACTCGGAGGGCTTGACCACGACAGCCGCGCCCGCCTGCAGCGCCGGTATCGCGTCGCCCAGGGCCAGCGCCAAGGGGAAGTTCCAGGGGCTGATTACGCCGACCACGGGGTAGGGCCGGTACTGGACCATCAGCTTTTTCGACGCTGCCAGCGCCGAGTGCGGGCGGACCGTTTCGTCGCCGATGAACTTCGCCGCCTTGGTGCCGTAGAAGTTGATCAGGTCAGTGAGGTAGACCGTCTCCGCCGTGGTGTCGCCGCGGACCTTGCCGGTCTCCGCCTGCATCGTGTCGAGCACGCGCTCGTGGTTGTCGAAGAGCCAGTCGCGCAGCCTGCCGAGCCAGCGGTAGCGGCCATCTACTCCCAGCGCCTCCCACTCGGCCTGGTTGGAGCGCACCCTGGCCACGGTCTCGGCGACACGCTCGGGGGAGTCGACCGCGACGCTGCCGATCGAGGCGCCGGTGGCCGGGTTGAAGACCTCGATCCGCTCGGCTCCGGCGCCGTTGGCGCCTGCACCATTGACTGCCTCGCTGGCTTTCGGTGCCGTTCCACTCTCCACTGCGCGCCCCCTTCGGTTTGGCTAGTCAGCCAACTTTACCGCGGAACAAGTCTGTAGACCGGCCCCTCCAACGAAGCGACGTAGACGCGGCCGTGGGTGTCTTCGCCGAACGAGGTGGGGGTGGAGACGCCGAGCCCGAGCTTGCGGTCGCCGCTGGCACGCCGCAGGTGGGGGACGAGGCTGCGCAGCTCGCCCTCGCAGAGGTCGGCGTAGACGTAGCGTCCGAGTAGCGACGGCAGGCGGCGGTCGCGGACCACGTAGCCGCCGATGATCGTGCAGCTGCCGCCGCGGCTGTGCGGGTAGGCGAAGATCGGCTTCACGGTGCCGCCGGGATCGCGGGTGCCGCTGTTCGCGCCGCGGTAGGGGGCGAAGCCCTCGCGTGCGTCCCAGCCGAAGTTGGCGCCCCGCGCCGCCGCCACGGTCGTGTAGTCGAGCTCCTCGAAGCTGTCCTGGCCGACGTCGGCGATCGCGATCCGCGGCTGTTGCGCCGTCGCCGTGTCGAAGGAGAAGCGGAAGGGGTTGCGCAGGCCGTAGCTGTAGACCTCCGGCCGGGCGCTTGGCTGCCGCGGGTCGATCCGCAGCAGCTTGCCCAACAGGCTGTTGCGGTCCTGCGCGTTGTTCGGCGGGTCGCCGCCCGAGCCGCCGTCGCCGGTGCCGAAGTAGAGGAGGTCGCCGAGGAACTGCAACTGGCCGCCGTTGTGATTCGAGTTGACCTGATGGGGTATCTCGACTAATGCGCGACGAGAGCCCCGCGCGGCTCGCGTCGCGCTCTTTCGTTTGAACTCGTCGACCCTGATGTCTCCCTCGGGATCGGTGTAATAGACGTAGAAGCGCCTACTGCTGCTGTAGTCGGGAGGGAAGGCGATCGAGAGCAGCCCGCGCTCCCCGCCGGTGGAGATCAGCCCGCCGATGTCGAGGAAGGGCCGGCCCAGGGTGCGCCCTTCGTCGAGCACCTCGACCGTGCCACCCTGCTCGACCACGAAGAGGAGCTTGGGGAAGCCGGGCGCGCCGGCGACGTATACGGGCGAGTCGAAGCGGCCGATCCGCTTCAGGCCGACGCCCCCGGCCCTGACGGCGGGGCGCTCGTCTCCCTGCTCCTCCTGCGAGCCACCGGCGCCGCAGGCCGTCAGGCCGGCGAGCGCGACCGCCGCGAATACCGCTCCCGCTCGGGCGCGCCGACCCATTGCGGACAAGCTAGCGGTTGGCCTGCGTCGGGTCCTTGGGAGCCGGGACGACTTCGCCGCTGTCGGTCACCACGGTTTCCGGCGGGACCTCGGTGATGCGCGTCGCGAAGGAGCCGCCGGCTTCGGTGCCGGCCACGGTCTCGGCCTTGGCAGTGCCCTCGAGGTCGGCGCCGACCTCGTAGAGGAGGTCGTAGCGGCCGGTCCTCACCGCGTTCAGCTTCCATACGGCCTCGACGGTCGCCCCCGGCTCGAGCCGGCCGAAGTCGAAGGTCTTGGCATTCGCGGTTTCCGCACCGGCGGACTCGGAAGACCGGTTGACTTTCGGATAGCGCGCCGAGAGGACCCAGATGGGACGATCGGGCTGGGCCAGGCCCGGCTGCGGGTCGCGGTAGCCGAAGGGCAGCGACGAGTTGCGGCCCTGCTCGCCGCCGACCGAGATCGTCACGGTCAGGGACGGCACGACCTTGCGGCCGGTGTTGCGCACGCCGAGCCGCAGCAGCGTCGTTTCGCCAAGCCGCTGCTTGGCCGGGAACTCCGCGGTGACGACCTCGACCGGGAAGGTGCCGCCGGCCCCCTGCGAGTCCGAGGACGATCCACCGCCGCAGGCTGCGATCGAGACCGTCAGCGCGCTGGCCACGATGCCGGCGGCGAGAGCGCCTCGACGGGAACGCCGGCCGTGTCTGCGGTACCCCCCCAAATCCGCCGGAACATACCACGGGGATTCCGCCCCTCTGGGCGCCTCGAGCCCCGCGCAGACGGGTTAGCCGGATCTCAATACTCGGCTAACGGACACCGCTGGCGCATCCCATAGACTCAGTGGACGGAGCAGGGGCCGCCCGACGCGGTCCCGCTTTGCCGGAGGAGCAGATGGAAGCAGCCGCATCGATAGGCAGGAGGATTGCCCCCGCCAAGTCGTTCTTCGAGCAGGTGGGGGACATGATGATCCTGACCGCGCGCACGATGGTCTCCGCGGTCAAACCTCCCTATCCGTACGGCGAGGAGTTCATCGGCCAGTTCCTCTTCGCCCTGCAGCTCTGCTGGTTCCCGCTGCTGGTCTCCACCGTCGCCTTCGGCTTTGGCGCGCCGGGCCTGCAGGCGTCCAACTTCCTCTCCCTGTTCGGGGCGCTCGACCGGCTCGGCGGCTTCTTCGTCCTCGCCTCGATCCGCGAGTTTGCCCCCTTCGTCACCGCCGTCGTCGTCGCCGGCGTCGCCGGCACGGCGATCACCGCCGACCTCGGCGCGCGCAAGATCCGCGAGGAGCTCGACGCGCTGCAGGTGCTCGGCGTCGACCCGATCAAGAACCTGGTCGTGCCGCGCTTCCTGGCGCTGATGCTGATCACCGGTCTACTCGACATCTATGCCCTCGTCTTCGGCATCAGCGGGGGCATCCTCGCCGAGCTCCTCTACAACCAGCCGCTCGGCGGCTTCTTCGCGACGCTCTTCACCAACGCCTCGATAACCGACCTCTGGGGCTCGGTGATCAAGTGCACGCTGTTCGGGGCGATCATCTCGGTCGTCTGCTGCTACAAGGGGATGACCGCGTCCGGGGGGGCGGCCGGGGTCGGTCGCGCCGTCAACCAGGCGGTGGTGATCTCCTTCATGGGCGTCTTCGCCTTCAACTACGTCTTCACCCAGACCCTGCTCGCCACCAACCCCGATCTGCAGACGATTCGATGAACGCCTGGCTCGCAGTCCCGCGCGGCTGGCTCGACTCCTTCGGCGAGATCGCCCGCTTCGGCTCGCGCGTCGCTGGCCTCGTCTACTCCGGCCGCGTCCTGCGCTTCTTCGGCGAGAGCCTGCGCCAGGCCGGGATCCTGATCCTCGGCTCGGCCGTGATCATCTGGGGCCTGGTCTTCATCCTCGGCCTGCAGTGCGGGATCGAGGGGGCCTACCTGTTGCGTGCCCAGGGTGCGCCCGCCTACGCCGGCGTCTTCTCCGCCTGGTGCGACCTGCGCGAGATCATGCCCTACGCCTTCGGCTACATGCTGTCGGCCAAGGTCGGCACCGGGATCGTCGCCGAGCTCGGCGCGATGCGGATCTCCGACGAGATCGACGCGCTCGAGGTGATGGGCGTGCCGCCGGTCACCTTCCTCGCCGCGACCCGCCTGCTCGCCGCCTGGATCGCCTTCCCGTTCATGTACCTGGTCGGGATCGGGATCATGTACCTGGCCAGCTACCTGGCCGTGGTCGAGCAGATCGGCGACGTCTCCAAAGGCGGCTACCTGCTGATCTTCTGGATGTTCCAGAACCCGCCGGACCTGATCTTCAGCTTGATCAAGGGCATGTTCATGGCGACGGCGATCGTGATGGTCGGCTGCTACTACGGCTACACCGCCTCCGGCGGGCCGGTCGGAGTGGGCACCGCGACCGCCAAGTCGATGGTCCTCAACATCGTTCTAGTTCACATCATCGGGATGCTCGGCACGCTGGTCTTCTGGGGTGCCAACCCGAGGGCGCCGATAGGAGGCTGAGTACCCTTATGTCGATGGATGAGCCGAGTCAGATTCGCGAGGGAGAAGAGGAGCGCGCGCGCGCCGAGGAGGCGGTCGCAGAACCATCCCGGAGCGGCCCCTACATCAGCGAGGACGGGGCGACGATGGGCAAGGACTTCGTCATTCCGGGTGTCGATCCGGCCGAGTCCGACCCCTACCGCTTCCACACCGGCCGCAAGCGCGACCATGGCGGCACCGACGCGATCGAGATCATCGACCTGGTCAAGCAGTTCGGCCGGGCGCGCATCCTCAACGGGCTCAACCTCGGCTTGCCCGAAGACCAGGTCTCGATGGTGCTGGGGCCGTCGGGCACCGGCAAGAGCGTCTTGATCAAGCACATCGTCGGCCTGCTCTACCCCGACTCCGGCGACGTCCTCGTGCACGGCGAATCGATTCCGGCGATGACCGACGACGAACTCTTCGATGTGCGCAAGAAGTTCGGCCTGCTGTTCCAGGACGGGGCGCTGTTCGGGTCGATGAACATCTACGACAACACCGCCTTCCCGCTGCGCCAGCACACCGACAAAAGCGAGGAGGAGATCGGCGAGATCGTCAATCGCCGCCTCAAGGAGGTCGGCCTTTCGGAGGCGATCTACAAGATGCCGAACGAGCTTTCCGGGGGGATGCGCAAGCGTGCCGGCTTCGCCCGGGCGCTGGTGCTGGAACCGGCGATCGTCATGTTCGACGAGCCCGATTCCGGGCTCGACCCGGTGCGCACGGCGCTGCTCTGCGAGCTGATCCGCGAGGTGCACGCCGAGAACGGCGGCTGCTACCTGGTGATCAGCCACGACCTCAACACGGCGCGGCGGATCTCCGACTTCATCGCGGTCCTCTGGAACGGCAAAATCGTCGAGTCGGGGCCGAAAGAGGAACTGTTCGACTCCGAAAACCAGTTCGTGCACCAGTTCCTCAACGCTGACGTAACCGGCCCGCTCTCGATGGATTGAGCGCAGTCGCGGCCTGGGCGGTCCGCCACGCGCGGGCGGTTTTGGCCGTCACGCTCGTGGTCGCCGTGGCGGCAGCGGTTGCGGCGACGCAGCTGCCCACCGATGCCGCCACCGACACGCTGGTCGATTCGGATACGGCCAGCTACAGGGCGACGCAGGAGGTGCGGGAGGACTTCGGGGAAGAACCCGTCGTCGTTCTCGCCGAGGGGGATTTGCAGCGGCTGATCCTGACCGCCAACCTCGGGCGTTTCCTGCGCCTCGAGGGGTGTCTCTCGGGGAAGGTGCCGAAGGGGGCGGAGCCGATTCCGGGGCCCTGTGCCGAACTGGCGGAGCTGGCTCCGGTGCTGTCAGTGGCCGGTCCGGCCACGTTCCTCAACGAGGCGGTGATCCAGATCGATCGCCAGCTGCGGCGGCTGGCGGCGACGGTGCCGCCCGACCGACTGCGTGAACTGATTCTCCAGGTGGCCGCTCGCTACGGGATCACCAGCACCCCGAGCCTCTCCAACCCCGACTTCCTCGCTGCCGTCGTCTTCGATCTGAACCAGGCACGGGGGACGCCGAAGGCGCGACTTGCCTACCTGTTTCCCAACAACCGCTCGACTCAGATCGTCATCCGCTTGCGTCCCGACCTGAGCGAGGGCGAGCGCCACCGGGCGATCGAGGCGATCGAGGCCGTTGTCCGCGATCCGGTCGCGCGCAAGGCCTGCAAGTTCAGGGGAGACCCCGAGCGCTGCTTCGAGCTCAAGGGCGGCCGCTACGTGATCTCCGGCGTGCCGGTCGTCGTCGATTCCGTTACGCGGGCGCTGAAGGACGCTCTCCTGGTCCTGCTCGGCGTTGCGCTCGTGGTCATGGCTCTCGCCTTGATGCTGGTCTTCAGGTCTCGCTGGCGACTCCTCCCGCTGGCGATCTCCCTCGCGGCCGCGGCTTCGACCTTTGGCCTCTTCGGCCTGCTCGGCGGCTCGCTGACGATGGCCTCGATCGCCGTGCTGCCGATCCTGATCGGGCTGGCTGCCGATTACGCCATTCAGCTTCAAGCACGCTACGACGAGGCCATAGCGCTGGGCGCCAGCCCAGGCACCGACGCCGCATGCCTCGCTGCCTCGGGGGGAGGTCCGATGATCGCTACTGCCTGTCTAGCCACGGGCGCCGGCTTTCTTGCTTTACAGCTCTCCCCAACTCCAATGGTGCGTAGCTTCGGGCTGCTCCTCGTTGTCGGTATCGCTATCGCCTTCATGCTCGCTTTCGTCGTCGGCTTCGCGGCCCTAAGTCTGCGCTCCGACAAGGCGGGAGGGACGGGTCTCCCGGAGACGCGCGGCGTCCTGTTTTTCGCACCGCAAGCTTGGCGAGAGAGGCGGGCCGCGAGGCGAAAAACCCAGCGCGCGGAGGGAGACCCGTCCCTCCCGCCCCTGCTGCAGCGCATCCTTGCGATGGGGCAGAGGTACCCGGAGCGGGTGTTGATGGTCGGTCTTGCATTGGCACTGATCGGCTGGGGCGTCGGGACCCAGATCGAGACCCAGACCGACATCCGCAAGCTGGCGCCGCAGAACGTCGAGGCGGTGCAGGAACTCAATGGGCTGCAGGAGGTCACGGGGGTGTCTGGGGAGCTGGACGTGAGGGTGAGCGCTCCCGACTTGACCGATCCGGCGACGATCGAGTGGATGGCGGGGTTCAAGCGGCGCGTGTTGGAGGCCGGTGGGTTCTCGGGGGCGAATCCGAGCTGCCAGGAGGCGGAAGTCTGCCCCGGTCCGGCGCTGTCCGATTTCGTAACCGGTGGTGGGCTGACCGTTGCCGAAAACGCTGCTCTCACCCGCCGCGGTATCCGCGCGGCGTTGGGGCAGATTCCCGCCTACGACCTGCGGCAGGTGGCAACGGTCGATCCCGAGACGGGTCTTCCCGCCGGGACCGCCTTGCTGGGCTTCGGCATCCGGGCGCAGTCGCTGGACGACCAGCAGGCGCTGATCGAGCGGATCCAGGACGAGATCGGCGAGGAAGGGGGACCCCCGCCCGGGGTGGAGGTCGAGCTGGCGGGGCTGCCGGTGATCGCCGCCTCGGCGGCGTCGGATCTGTCGGATAGTCGCTATCTGCTGACGCTTGCCGGTTTGATCGCCGTGGCCCTCGTTCTGCTTGCCGTCTATCGCTCGTGGTCGCGAGCGTTCGTCCCGCTGGTGCCGATCGCGATGGCCACGGGCTGGTCCGCCCTGGTGCTCTGGCTGAGCCAGGTGCCGCTCAATCCGATGTCGGCTGCGCTGGGGGCGCTGACGATCGCCATCGCCACCGAGTTCAGCGTCATCCTCAGCGCCCGCTTTCGTCAGGAGCGCCGTGCGGGGCGGGAGCTGGGGGCTGCGTTGACCGGTGCCTACACACGTACGGGGGCCGCGGTCCTTGCCTCCGGCGTGAGCGCTATCGCCGGCTTCGCCGTGCTGATCGCCAGCGACGTGCGGATGTTGCGCGAGTTCGGCTTCGTCACCGTGATCGATCTGGCGGTGGCCCTGCTGGGCGTGATGGTCGCTCTGCCAGCCGCGCTCGTCTGGATCGAGAGCCGGGGAAGCGGGGGGGAGGGGCGGTGAAAGACCGCTACTCGATCGGCGTCGGCCTGCTCTTCGTCGCGATCGTCGCCATTGCTCTGCTCAACGGCGTCCCTGGTGGCGGCGACGGCACGCTGGGGCTCGACGAGCAGCCCGCCCGCTGGGCTCTGCCCGAGTTCGCCGTGCCGGATGCCGCCGGCGGGTTGGAAGGCGACGCCAACATCGCCCAGGACGACTGCTCGACGGCGGCGCTGCCGTGCCCGCCCGGCGCCCGGCGGACCCCCGCCTGCGAGGTGCGCACGCGCGGCGCGATCCGCGTCTGCGATCTCTTCGGCCGCCCTTCGGTGATCTCCTTCTGGTTCAGCAAAGGGGGCGAGTGCATCGACCAGCAGGACGTCGTCAGCCGGGTCTACCCGCGCTACCGTGGACGGGTGAACTTCCTCTCGCTCGACATCCGCGACGATCGCGACACGGTCCGCGAGTTGATCCGTCAGCGTCGCTGGAGGATGCCGGTCGGCTATGACCGCGATGGCGCCGTGGCCGGCGTCTACCGCGTCGGCGGCTGCCCGACCTTCGCCTACGTCTACCCGGGCGGCCTGCTGCAGAGCGCCGGCATCGGCGACCTCGACGCGAGCGAGCTGAGCAAACGGATCGAGCGGCTGCTGCGCGCCAGTCGTGTCGCGGAGGGTGCTTGAGTTGCCCGCTGGCGCGGCTGACTCGGTGCCGGGCTGGGGCCCCTCCTCGAAGCTCGGCTGGGTGGCCCCGCACGTGGCCGCCGAGTTCCCCGGTCTGGGGATCTCCTGGATCGAGGTCGACGGCCGCCCGGGTCGCAGCCCGGAGCCGGTCGAGCGCCGGCTTCGCGAGACCTCCAACCGCTTCTACGGAGCCCACGCGATCCACATGCGCGAACGGCCGATCCCCTGGGCATACCGCGTCTTCTTCCGCCAGATCGGGCTCGACCCGGATCGCACACGCACGCCGGTCGAGCAGCTCGCTCTGGACCGGCTCCAGGACGGTGGCTTCAAGACCCGCGGGTTGCCGTCCGACGCGCTGACCATCGCCACCGTCGAGACCGGGATCGCGCTGCGCGCCTTCGATGCCGAGCGGATCGAAGGAGCTCTCTGCATCCGCGACTCGGCGCCGGGGGAGTCGCTGGAGGGCAGGCCCGGCGAGCTCTCGCGCGGGACCCTCGTGATCGCCGACGAGCGGGCGCCGGCCGGGTTGCTCTTCGGCGCCACCGGCGATGGCCGCGGCGTCGGTCGCAGCACCCGTCGCATAGCGATCGCCGCGGTGCAGGTCGACGGGGTGCCCCAGATTGCCGTCGAGGAGGCACTCTGGATGGTCGCCACAACCCTGGAAGCCGCGTGACACTGCGCATATCGGCGTCCTCGGTCGCTCGCGTGCAGAGCACGCCACGCTCCCTGCGTCCTTGATCTGCTTGGTCACGCGGCTTCCAGCACTTAACACGGCTATTGCGTTCGGGTCGGCGGTGTGATTTAGACTCGTTGCAGGGCTATGCCGGATCTGCTCGAGCGAGAGAACCGCACTGCGCTGCGTATCGGTGGCGACGAGCGCCTTGCCCGCGCCGAGCTGCGCAGACAGATCGGTCGCCTCGAAGCACAGCTCGGCTCGCTCTTCGCCGACGCCTTTCCCCGGCTGGGGATCGACACCGGGGTCGCGGCCGTCTCGAGCGAGCCGCGGGCGCTGGACCTGGGCGAGCTGGAGGCGATTCGCGACTCGCTGGCGACGCGAATAAGCGCGGCGCGCAGGCAGTTGCAGGACCGCGCCGAGCTCGAGACCCGCAACCGCGAGCTGCTGAAGCGGATGCTCGCCGCCCCGGCCGAGCACAAATGGCTGCAGATCTCCCGCGCCGACGTCGGCGAGCCCGGCTGCGGCCACTGGCATTCCCGCCCCCGCCTTGGTGTGCTGGGCATGCTGATGGGCTGGTGGCGGGTCAGGGTCTCCTCTGGATGCCCGTTATCCGGGCGGCTTGCGGCCGTTGAGCGAGAGATCCAGGAAAGTCCCTAGGGCCGACGAACGCCCGCCCGCCCCGTGGGGGTCGTTCCCGCTTGCCGAGTTGACCGTTCTCGCGGGCATCGTCTCGCTCGTGATCGGGGTCGCGAGCAAGAGCCCGACCGCGATCGGCGTTGGAGTCGTCCTCGCCGCCCTCGGCGGGCTCGAGGTCTCGGTACGCGAGCACTTCGCCGGCTACCGCTCGCACACGACGCTGCTCGCCGGTACCGCCTTCGTCCTGGTCACCGGCGCCCTCTTCTACCTCGCAGGCCTGATCCTCGCCATCTGCCTAGCCGCCGGCGCTGCAGCCTTTCTCGCTTCTTTCTACGCCTTGCGCCGCGCCTTCCAACGCGCCTCCGGCGGCCTCTCGTTCAAGGCCGGCGGATTGCGGGGCTAGAGCAGCCGCCGCCCGGCAGGGCTGGAACGTCTTGTACTTTTTCGTCGACGCCTTCGGGCGTCAGCCCAACCGCAACCCATCGAAAAAGTTAAGTGGAAGCCCTGCCGGGCGGCGGCTAAACCAGCACCGTGTCCCGTGACCGAGGGCTGAGGGCCGACGTCAGCAGGGTGCGCTGGCGCGGGGTCAGGGTGCCGAGCCGCTTGTTCTCACTCAGGGCAAGGGCCTGCAGCAGCTTGCGGGCGCGGGTCCGGCCCCAGCGGCGCTGGCTGGTCAGCAGCTCCGCCAAGGTCATGCTCTCGGTCTCCCAGGGGCAGCTCTCGACCACCTCGGCTACGTCCACCTCGCCCCGCCCGATCGATCGCTTCAGCTCTGCTCTTGCGAGCCGCACCCGGTTGGCGCGAGCCAGAGCCTGCATGTGCTGCGGTGTCCGGACCGCGGTGGCGGTCGGCGAAGCAGGGGCGATCGATACAGCTTCCACTGGGACTCCTCCCTCTGGGGGTTGTTGACTGGTTTCATGCACCGGCCGGAGCTGCCCGGCTCGATTGAGTTGAACCGCCGCCGCTTCCTCCTGACCCGGATGCGCGGCGCGAGAGCAAGCTACGCGCTAGGGGCGGCGAGCGTCAACCCGCAGCAGGCGAAGAGACGGGAGCCCGGTCGCTAAGAGCATCTTTTTCTCGCCGCGCCTCGCCTTGTCCGGAATTGGACAAGGCGGAAACTACCCCCGCTGGGGTATGCATAGTCACTTACGTACGTGGAAGCTCAGGAAAGTCTTCAATGGTGCGGGAGATCGTCTCCAGCGCCCGGTCGAGGTCCTCGCGCTCGTGGGTCGCCATCAGGCTGGTCCGCAGGAGGGCGCCGCCCGGCGGCACCGCGGGGTGGATCGCGACATTGGCGTAGACGCCGGCCTCGAAGAGCGCCTTCCAGAGCAGCACGGCCTGCCAGTCGTCGCCGACCATGACCGGCACGACCGGGGTGGTTACGACGGTGCCGTCGGGCAGCGTGCCGGGCTCCACCACCTTCAGGCCCAGGCCCCGCAGTCCCTCACGCAGGTACTCGGCGTTGCCGAGCAGCGCCTCGAACAGCTGCGGGCCCTCGGCGCGGATCACGCGCAGCGCCGCCAGCGCCGCGCCGACCGCCGCCGGCACCGCCGAGGCGCTGAAGACGAAGGAGCGTGAGGAGATCCGCAGGTACTCGACCACGTCGGCCGGCCCGGCGATGAAGCCGCCGCAGGAGGCGAGGCTCTTGGAGAAGGTGCCCATCCGCAGGTCTACCTCGTCCTCGAGCCCGAACAGCTCGCTCGCCCCCGCGCCCCGCGCCCCCAGCACGCCGGCGCCGTGCGCCTCGTCGACCATCAGCCGCGCCCCGTGCGCGCGGCAGAGCTCGACGATCCGCGGCAGGTCGCAGACGTCGCCCTCCATCGAGAAGACGCCGTCGACGACGACCAGCACCCCGCCGCCGTCCTCCGTCGCCCTTTGCAGCATCTTCTCCAGCTTGTCCATGCGGTTGTGGCGAAAGGGGCGCAGCTTCGCCCCGGAGAGCTTGCAGCCGTCGAGGATCGAGGCGTGGTCGCCGGAGTCGCAGATCACCGTGTCGCCCGGTCCGAGGATCGTGCCGATGCAGCCGACGTTCGACTGGTAGCCGGTGGTGTAGACGATCGCCTCCTCGGTCCCCATCCACTCGGCCAGCTCGCGCTCGAGCTCGACGTGCAGTGGCGTGGTGCCGTTCAGCAGGCGCGAGCCGGTGACGCCGGTGCCGTAGGTCTCCAGCGCGTCGCGGGCCGCCTGCTTGACCCGCTCGTCGCCGGTCAGCCCCAGGTAGTTGTTGGAGCCGAGCATGATCGTCTCGCGACCCTCCATCTCCACCACCGGGCCGGCCTGCGAGGTGAGCAGGCGGAAGTAGGGCAGGAGGTCGTGTTGCTTGGCCGCTTCGAGCTGCTCCAGCCGCTCGTGGCTGCGTGCCTTCTCGAAGACGTCGACCGGCGCTTTCGCGGTTTCGCTCATGGGTGGAGTGTAGGTTGCGGCCCCAATGGCAAACCTCGCTATCCGCCCGGTTCGCAGCCGCCGCGACCTGAAGCGTTTCGTCAAGGTCCCGTTCGAGCTCCATCGCGACAGCCCACAGTGGGTACCGCCGCTGATCTTCGAGCGGATGCAGTTCCTCGACCGCAAGAAGAACCCCTGGTTCGAGCATGGCGAGGCGGAGTACTTCGTCGCCGAGCGCGACGGCGAGCCAGTGGGGCGGATCACGGCCCAGATCGACGAGTGCTGGGACGAGTCCCAAGGGGGCAGCGACGCGATGTTCGGGTTCTTCGAGACGACCGAGGACCCGGCGGTGGCGGCCGCGCTCCTCGACGCCGCCACCGAGTGGGCCGCGGCTCGGGGGCGCACCCGCATCCTCGGCCCGATGGACTTCACCACCAACGACGAGGTCGGCATCCTGATCGAGGGCTACGAGCTGCGGCCCTACATCCTCGAGAACTGGCACCCGCCCCACTACAAGACGCTGCTCGAGGCGCATGGCTTCGGCAAGGCGATGGACCTGCTGATGTGGGAGCTCGAGCTGGGCAGCCTCAAGGAGGGCGAGCGCTTCGACCCCTCGATCCACGCTGCGGCGGAGAAAGCGCTGCGCGACGAAGGCGTGACGATCCGCAATATCGAGAAGCGCGATCTGGAGCGCGAGATGCGTCTCTTCACTCCGGTCTACAACGACGCCTGGTCCGACAACTGGGGCTTCGTCCCGCCGACCGACGCCGAGATCGAGTTCCACGCGAAGACCCTCAAGCAGGTGCTCGACGAGGACTGGGCCTACATCGCCGAAAAGGACGGCGAGGCGATCGGCGCCGCGCTCACCCTGCCCGACATCAACCAGGTGCTGGCGAAGATGGGCGGGCGGCTGCTGCCTTTCGGCTGGCTCCATTTCCTGCTTGGCAGGCGCAAGATCGACCGTCTGCGCGTCTTCGCGCTCGGCGTCAAGCGCGAGTACCACCACAGCGGGGTCGCCGCCGGCCTCTACCTCAAGCACCTCGAGGCCGCGCAAAGGCCGGGTGCGATCGAAGGCGGCGAGATGGGCTGGATCCTGGAGACGAACAAGCCGATGAACCGGGCGATGGAGGGAATGGGCGGCAAGGTCGTCAAGCGCTACCGCATCTACGAGAAGGGGATCGGCGCCGCATAAAGGCGCAAGTTCCGGGATCGCGGCGGGTTCTCGCTGGCGGCACCGCTACAGTCGGGCGGGTGAGCGAGTTCGAGTTGGAGCCAGTCCGCGTCCGAGTCCTGCCGCATGACGCTCCCGCAGCCCTTGTCCTTCGCAACGAGGCCCGTACCGCTGCGATAGCGGCCGTCGGCGGTGTCCTGGCGGGGGCGGCGACCGTGGCTGCGGTTCGCGCCGTGGGCGCCGTGGCGAAGAAGTCGCAGGGACAGTTGCTGCCGCGCCGCAAGCAGCGGCCGAAGGTCGTGGCGAGCCGGTCCTTTCTCGTGGACGTGCACTTGCTCGGTAAGTGAACCTCGAGGTAGAGGCCCGGCCACCCTCGCCCTTTCGGCTGCCTTCCTACGGCAGCGAGGACCGGGTGATGCGGGTTCGCAACGGGGTCGTCTCGCGGCTGCTGCGGGTCGAGGACAGCTCCGTCCTGGTGCGCGCTTGGCAGCCGGCCGCCGACCGGGTGCTGCTGCGCGCCGAGCCGCTGGCGCCGGACGCGGTGACGGCACCGCCAACGGCCGCTCAGCTACCCAGCCGACAGGCCGGTCCGTCTCAGCTGCGCCTGGCGATCGAGCGGATGCGCTTCGCGCTCGGCGTCGACGACGACCTGACCGAGTTCTACCGCCGCTTCCGCCACGACCCGCTGCTCGGCCCGCAGCTGCGCCGCCGTCCCCACCTGCGTCCGCGCCGGCGGCCGTGGGCCTGGGAGGCGCTTGCCTGGGCCGTGGTCAAACAGCTGATCGAGGCCGAGCGGGCGGCCCGCATCCAGCGCCGCATCGTCGGCCGGTGGGGCTCGCGGCTGGGCAGCGACCGGGAGGCGCTGCGCGACGTGCCGGGAGCGGAGACGATCGCTGGGCGGGCGCCGGCCGAGCTGACGGCGATGGACCTCTCGCCCGGCCGCTCGCTCGCCCTGCGGGCGGCAGCCCGCGAGATCGCCACTGAACGCTGCGACCCGGACGATCCCGCCGGCGACCGCCGCCTGCTCGCGATTCCCGAGATCGGCCCCTGGACCGTGCAGTGCCTGGGCCTGTTCGGCCGCGGCGACGCGGACTCGCTGCCGGCGGGCGATCTGATCTACCTGAAGCTGGTCGGCAGGCTCGCCCGCCTGGGTCGCCGCGCCACGGTCGAGGAGGTCGAGGAGTTCTACGCGCCATACGCTCCGTACCGGGGACTCGCCGGAACGTGGACGGTCGGCTTGTATAGATAAAGGAACCTCGCACGCTGCCGATAGGCACGCCATGGAGCGAGCCGGACAGGGCGCGGGCTGGCCCGAAGAGCGCGTAACCGAGTTCCTCGACGAGATCTCCTCGGCCGGCGACGACTATCGCCGCCTGGTCGAGCGTCTGCCCGCGATCGTCTACTCCTGCGAGCTGGGCGAGCGGGGCCGCTGGCGCTACGTCAGCCCCCAGATAGAGGAGATCCTCGGCTACAGCCCGGAGGAGTGGATGGCGGACCCCGGGCTCTGGGCGGGGCGGCTCCATCCCGACGACCGCGAGCGGGCGCTCGAGCAGGAGACCCGCAAGGCGGGCAGCGAGGCCGGCAACGGCCCGCCGATCGACTACCGGATGATCACCCGCGACGGCGACATCGTCTGGATCCTCGACGAGGCGGTGCTCGAGCCCGACGGCGACGGCATCCAGATCTGGCACGGCGTCCTCTACGACATCACCGAGCGCAAGATCGCCGAGCAGGAGCTGCACCGTGCGGCGGCGCAGCAGGCCGCGGTGGCGCGTCTGGGCCGCTACGCGCTGCAGGACGGAGACCCGGCAAGGCTGGCCAAGCAGGTCGTGCCGCTGATGACCGAGATCGAGGGGGTCGAGACGGCGTGCGTATGGGAGGCCGGCCGCGAGGGTCGCCGCTTGCACCTCCGCGCCGGGCTCGAGGAACGCGGCAGCGAGCCGGAGCGCCGCGTATCGGCGGCTCGCGACTCCCACGCCGGCGCGGCGCTGGAGTCGGGCCTGCACGTCATCGTCGACGACTGGTCGACGGAGCGGCGCTTCTCGATGCCGCCCGCCCTGCGGGTGCACGGCGTCCGCAGCAGCCTCGCGGTGCCGATCGCCGGCAAGGAGCGCCCCTTCGGCGTGCTCGACATCCACTCCACCGAGCCGAGTCGCTTCACCCCCCAGGACGTCCACTTCGCGCAGGCCTCGGCGAACGTGCTGGCCGATGCGCTGGAGCGCCACAGCGCCGACGAGGCCCTGCGTCACCGCGTCCTGCACGACTCGCTGACCGGGCTGCCGAACCGGCTCAGCTTCGTCGACTCGCTGCGCGACGCGCTGCGCCGCAGCATCGCCTCGGGCTCGCCGGTCGGCATCCTCTTCCTCGACCTCGACCACTTCAAGCTGATCAACGACAGCATCGGCCATCATGCCGGCGACGAGCTGCTGCGCGCGGTCGCGCCGCGGCTGCGCGCCCACCTGCGGCCCGGGGACATCGTCGCCCGCTTCGGTGGCGACGAGTTCGGCATCCTCGTCGACCGCCTCACCGACGAGGAGGAGGCGATTGCGATCGCCGACCGCGTCGCGGGCGCCTTCTCAGAGCCCTACCCGATGGGCGGCGCCGATCACTTCGTCACCGCCAGCATCGGCATCGCGGTCGCCCGGCCCACCGGCCGCGAGCCGGTCGACGCCGAGCTGCTGATCCGCGACGCTGACGCGGCGATGTACAGGGCGAAGGAGCGCGGCCGCGGGCGCTGCGAGGTCTTCGATGCCGAGATGCGGGCACGCGCAGTGCGCCGCTTGGAGACCGAGCGCGAGCTGCGCCACGCGCTCGACCGCGACGAGCTGGAGCTGCACTACCAGCCGGTGGTCGCCCTCGGCAGCGGCGAGATCGTCGGCCTCGAGGCGCTGGTGCGCTGGAACCATCCCAACCGCGGCCTGCTCGACCCCGGCGAGTTCGTCTCGATCGCCGAGGACAGCGGCCTGATCGAGCCGATCGGGCGCTGGGTGCAGGAGACCGCCTGCCGCCAGGCGCTCGGCTGGCACGACCTGCGCCCCGATCAGCGCCCGCTCGACATCTCGGTCAACCTCTCCGCCCGCCAGGTCGCCCACCGGGAGCTGGCCGACTCGGTGCGCGAGATCCTCGCCCGCACCGGTCTCGACCCGGTCAACCTGCGACTGGAGATCACCGAGAGCGTCCTGGTCGAGGAGTCGGCGAGTGCCATCGCGACCCTCGAAGATCTGAGCGAGATCGGCGTCCGCCTCGTCCTCGACGACTTCGGCACGGGCTACTCCTCGCTCGCCTACCTCAACCGCTTCCCCTTCGACGCGCTGAAGATCGACCGCTCCTTCGTCGAGGGCCTGGGGCTCGAGCAGGAGCGGACCGCGATCGTCGAGGCGGTGATTGGGATGGCTCGCGCGCTCTCGCTCGACGCGATCGCCGAGGGGGTCGAGAACGAGGCGCAGCTCTCCGAGCTGCGCCGCCTCGGCTGCGACTTCGCGCAGGGTCACCTCTTCTCGCGCCCGCTTGCTTCGCAGAAGGTGACGAGCCTGCTGCGCGAGGGCGGCTTCGAGCTACTCGGGAATCTCGCCCGCTAGGTACTCGTCGCTCATCGCTTCGGCGACGTCCGGGCGCCCGGCGATCAGCTCGTTCTCCTGCATCCAGGCGGCGAACGCCCTCCACTCGGCGGGGTCCATGCGGCCACGCGTGGAGAGCAGCGGCAGGGTCGCGTCGACCTCGGCCCGGGTTAGCTTCGGGTCGAGGTCGGGGTTCGCCGCCAGCAGCGCCTCGGTCGTCGCGGCGGGGCTCTTGACGGCGGCCGCGGTTCCGCGGGCGAGCGCCGCGAGAAAGAGGCGGATCGCCTCCGGGTCCTCTGCGAGCCGCTCCCCGTTCGCGACCAGGACCAGCTCGTCGTAGGTCGGCACGCCGAGGCGGTCGACGGGGGTGACGATCGGGTTCATGCCGCGCAGGCGCAGGTCGACCCCCTCGACGTTGCTGAAGCCGCCCAGCATCGCCTGCGCGCGGCCGCCGGCCAGCGCCGGCAGCAGCCCGTAGCCGACGTTGACGGTCTTCACGTCGGAGGGGGTCAGCTTGGCCCGGGCGAGGATCGTCTTCAGGTAGGCGTCCTGGTAGGGGATGCCGGCGGTGGCGATCGTCTTGCCGCGCAGGCCGCCGATCCCATCGATCCCGGACTTCTTCAGCCAGATCAGCGAGGTCAGCGGGTGGTCGACGACGGCGCCGACGGCGACCGCGTCGAGGCCCTGTTCGCGTGCCAGCAGCACCTCGGGCTCGTACGAGATCGCCAGGTCGGTGCGGCCTGCGGCCACCTGCTTGATCGGCGCCGCCGGGTCGGACGGGGTGTGGATCGATACGTCGAGCCCGGCGTCGGCGAAGTAGCCGAGCTTCTGCGCCATGTAGATGCCGGCATGGTCGGGGTTCGGGTAGAAGTCGAGCGTCAGGCCGAAGGGCTCGGCCTTGGCGCCGCCCACGTCCTCGCTCTTCTCGCCGCAGGCAGTCAGACCGAGGGCGAGCGCCGTCAGGGTGACGGCGGCGGCGATCGCCGGCAGGCGGAGGGGCTTCATCCCCTGCTTTCTATCGCCAAGTGACGATGCGGCGCTCTGCGAGGGCGAGGAGACCGTAGAGGCCGAGCGCAATTGCGGCGAGGACGGTGGCCGCAGCGAACAGCCGCGCAGTCTGCAGGTTCGCGTTGTCCTGCAGGATCAGGTGGCCGAGGCCGGAGTCGGCGCCGACCCACTCGCCGAAGACGGCGGCGATCGGGGCGAAGGTGATCGCGATCCTGCTGCCGCTGAAGGCGAAGGGGAGAGCGGTCGGCGCTTCCAGGCGCCAGAGCAACTGGCGGCGAGAGGCGTCCAGGCTGCGCATCGTCTTGACCGCGTCGGGGTCGACCGAGCGCAGGCCGTCGGCCGTGGCGACGGCGATCGGGAAGAAGCAGATCAGCGCCACGACCGCCAGCTTGGGCCCGATCCCGTAGCCGAACCAGACGACCAGGATCGGCGCCAGCACGAGGATCGGAATCGCCTGCGAGGCGATCATCAGCGGGTAAAAGGTGAGCCGCAGCGTCTCGAAGGGGCGCAGGACGGCGGCGAAGCCGAGACCGGCGGCGAGCCCGATCAAGAAGCCGAGCAGGATCTCCTGCAGAGTCACCCAGGCGTTTTCGGCAAGCAGCGAGCGACTCTCCCACAGTGCCGAGGCGATTTCGGCGGGAGAGGGGACGAGGAAGGGCTCGAGCCCGAGCAGGTCGGCGAGGGCGCCGCTGCTCGCCGCGACCTGCCAGGCGCCGACCAGCGCGGCGAGGGCGAGGCACGGGAGGGCCCAGCGCTTCACTGCGACCCCTCGCGCAGCGCCGCCAGCGCGCGCTCGCGGACGGCGACGAACTCGGGGTCGGTGACGGCGGCGTCGCGGTCGGGCGCACGGGGCGCCGGGGCGCTCAGCTTCTCGACCAGGCGCGCGGGTCGCGCCGAGAGCACCGCGACCCGGTCGGCGAGGTAGAGCGCCTCCTCGACATCGTGGCTGACGAGGATGACGGTGCGCGGGTCGGTGGCGAGGGCGGCCGCCAGCCAGGCTTGCATCTCGGCGCGGGTGATCGCGTCGAGCGAGGCAAAGGGCTCGTCCAGGGCCAGTACCGGCTTGCCGGCGACGAGCGTGCGCAGGAAGGCGACCCGCTGGCGCATCCCGCCAGAGAGCTCGGCGGGGCGGGTGCGCTCGAAGCCGGCGAGGCCGAAGCGCTCGAACAGGCGCCCCGCCTCCGCCCGCGCCGGGCCGCGGCGGACGCCGCGGTTGCGCAGCGCCAGCGCCGCGTTGTCGACCGCCGAGAGCCAGGGCAGCAGCATGTCGCGCTGGGGCATGAAGGCGCAGCGGGCGAGGCGACCGCGCCGATCGCCGGCACCGCCGACCTCGATCTCGCCAGCGCTGGGCTGCTGCAGCCCCGAGATCAGCTCCAGCAGGGTCGACTTGCCACAGCCCGACGGGCCGACCAGGCCGAGCACGCCGTGCGCGGGCGCCTCCAGGTCGAGCCGCTCGATCGCCGTCAGCTCGCCGTAGCTGTGCCCGAGGCCGCGGACCGAGACAGCCGCGGCCGCCGAGTCGGAGGCAGGCGATGCCGCGGCGACGGCGAATTGCTTGGTCTCCGCATTCACATTGGTATCCTGGCGCACTCCGCGCTCCTGACCAAAAAGGTCAGGAAAGTCGATAAGTACCCCGCGCGGCAATCTGATGGACCCGGCAATCGTCATCTTCGGCTTCGGCATCGGAGCAATGGTCGGCATGACCGGCATGGGTGGCGGCACCCTGATGACGCCTCTGCTGATTCTGATCTTCGGCGTCAAGCCGGTGACGGCGATCGGCACCGACATCTTCTATGCCGCGGTGACCAAGACCGTCGGCGGCTGGCGGCACCTGCGGATGGGCACCGTCAACATGGGCCTCGCGCTGTGGCTCGCCGCCGGCAGCGTGCCCGCCTCGGTGGCGGGCGTGTGGGCGATCTCGATCCTGCAGAGCAAGGTCGGCGAAGAGCGCCTCGACTCGCTCGTCTACGCGCTGCTGGGGGGGACCCTGCTGATGGTGGGGATCATCACCCTGGCCCGGGCGCTGATCCTCAGCAACCTGATCGAAGAGCGCGACGACTTCGAGCTGAAGCGGCGGCACAAGATCGCCGCGGTCGCCATCGGCGCCACCACCGGCTTCGTCATCGGCATCACCTCCGCCGGCTCGGGCACGGTGATCGCGATCCTGCTGATCGCGGTCTTCCGCCTGGCGCCGAAAAAGGTCGTCGGCACCGACGTCTTCCACGCCGCGATCCTGCTCTGGGCCGCCGGCATCGCCCACTGGGTCGGGGGCAACGTCGACTTCGTCCTGGCCGGCAACATCCTGCTCGGCTCGGTGCCCGGAGTCGTCGTTGGCTCCCACTTCGCGGCGCGGGCGCCGACCGGGTTCCTGCGCACCGCGCTGGGCGTGGTCCTGGTGGCCTCAGGGATCGTCACCGTGCAGAAGGGCGACCCGGTCGTCTGGCCGATCGCCGCGGCTGTAGCCGGCATCGGTCTCGGCCTGCTGATCTGGTTCCCGCGCTGGTGGAACGAGCGCCGCGTGAAGAGGGAAGCCGCGGAAGGCAAAGTGGCAGCGCGCGACCGCTCGGGCGACTTGGCGCCTGACACCATTGGCTGACTGATTTACTAGCCGCATGCGTGTTTCAGCAAAGGCCGACTACGCCGTCCGCGCGGCGGCAGAGCTCGCCGCCGCCAACGACGAGCCCGTAAAGGGCGAGCGGCTGGCCGAGGCGCAGGACATCCCGCTGCAGTTCCTCGAGCACATCCTGCTCGAGCTCAAGCACCACGGCATCGTCCGCGCCCGCCGCGGCGCCAAGGGCGGTTACTGGCTCGCCAAGCCCGCTGACGAGGTGACGATCGCCGACATCGTCCGCGCGGTGGAGGGCCCGATCGCCCACGTGCAGTCCTCGCCGCCGGAGGCGATCGAGTACAAGGGAAATGCCGAGCACCTGCAGGAGGTCTGGATCGCCGTGCGCGCCAACCTCCGCGCTGTCCTGGAGCACGTCACCCTCGCCGACCTGGTCAGCGGCGAGCTCCCCAGCCTGGTCGAGGACCTCGCCGCCTCCCCAGACGCCTGGGCCCCCCGCTAGCGCTCGACGAGGTTCACGTTTGGCCCCCGTGAGGGGCTCAACGTAGTCGCGACGCTGCAGCGCGCCACTTTTGCCCGGAGAATTGCCGCGCGAACGCTTCCTGACTTTGCTGATCAACTTTCTGCTAAGGTGCCCGCCTTCATTCCTCATTAATCTCATCAAGAAAGAAGGGAAGGGGTTAGATGACGAACCCTGGCAATGCCAAGAGGACGGTTGGAGCGGGCTTGGTGGCAGCTCTGCTCTCAGTGATTGCACTGGCGGTTGCCGGGTGCGGCGGCAGCGACGACAGCGCCTCCGGCTCCGGCGGCGGCAAGATCGACATCGTCGCCTACTCCACTCCGGAGGCCGTCTACACCGATGCCCTCGAGCCCGGCTTCGAGGCGACCTCGGCCGGCGAGGGCGTCAGCTTCTCCGGCTCCTTCGGCGCCTCCGGCGACCAGCGCCGTGCGGTCGAAGCCGGTCAGCCGGCATCGCTCGTCCACTTCGCCCAGGGCGGCGACATGATCGCCCTCGTCGAATCCGGCCACGTCGCGCCCGACTGGAACAAGAACCAGTACAAGGGCATCGGCGAGGAGTCGGTCGTCGTGCTGGCGGTCCGCAAAGGCAACCCCGAGGGCATCAAATCCTTCGACGACCTGCTGACCAAGGACGTCGACGTGATCACCCCGAACCCGCTCAGCTCCGGCGGCGCTCGCTGGAACATCATGGCCCTTTACGGCTCGCAGCTGCACGAGGGCAAATCCGAAAAAGAAGCGCTCGAGGCAGTCAAGACGGTGCTCGAGAAGACGATCGTCCAGCCTGGCAGCGCCCGTGACGCGCTTGCCGCCTTCACCCAGGGCGAGGGCGACGTCCTCCTTGCCTACGAGAACGAGGCGATCAAAGCCCAGGAAGAGGGCGAGGACGTGGACTACGTGATCCCGCCCTCGACGATCCGGATCGAGACCCCGATCGCCGTGACCAAAGACGCACCGGAGTCGACCCAGGCCTTCCTCGACTACATCTGGTCGGACGAGGGTCAGGAACTGTGGTCGGACAACGGCTACCGCCCGGTCAACCAGGCGCTGCTCGACGAGAAGAAGTTCCCGATCCCGGCGGACCTCTTCGACATCGACGAGTTCGGTGGCTGGGAGCAGGTCACCGACGAGTTCTTCGACGAGGAAAGCGGCAAGGTCGCCGCGATCGAGAAGGAACTGGGAGTTCCCACCGAGTAGCGGATGGAGGCTCACGCAGCAACCGAGGCAGCACCGCCCAGGGCAGGCGTCCGCCTGCCCTGGGCCGGTGCCGCTCTCGGCCGCGGGACCGTCGTGCTCTATCTGAGCCTGATGGTCCTGCTGCCGCTGGCGGCAGTCGTCGTCGAGTCCACCGACAACGGGCTCGGCGCCTTCTGGGACGCGGTCACCGGCCCGCAGTCGATCGCGGCACTGAAACTGACCGTGATCTCATCGCTGATCGTCGTCGCGATCAACGCCGTCTTCGGCACGATCATCGCCTGGGTCCTCGTCCGCGACGAGTTCCGGGGCAAGGCGGCGGTCAATGCGATCATCGACCTGCCCTTTGCCTTGCCGACGATCGTCGCCGGCCTGACGTTGCTGACCCTCTACGGCAGTGAGAGCCCGGTCGGGATCAACATCGCCTTCACCAAGGTCGCGGTGGTTCTGGCGCTGCTCTTCGTCACCCTGCCGTTCGTGGTGCGGGCAGTCCAGCCGCTGCTGATCGAGCTCGACCGCGACATGGAGGAAGCGGCGACCTCGCTCGGGGCCAGCGGCTTCACTGTCTTTCGTCGCATCATCTTCCCCAACCTCCTGCCCGGCCTGACCGCAGGAATTGCCCTCGCCTTCGCGCGGGCCCTCGGCGAGTTCGGCTCCCTGGTCTTGATCTCGGGCAACATCCCCTTCAAGACCGAGGTCTCCTCCGTCTTCATCCGCAGCCAGATCGAGTCGGGCAACCTCCCCGGAGCCGCCGCTGTCTCGGTCGTGCTGCTCGTCGTCTCGCTGCTCCTCTTGGCTGGTGTCACCGCCGCCGAGCGCTGGGGCCGCCGCCACGAACGGGGTGACGCATGACCGGCAACAGCAAGACCAGCCGCTTCACTCTGCGCTCGCTCGCCCTCGGCTATCTCGGCGTGCTGCTGATTGCTCCCGTCGGGATGATCTTCTACAAGACCTTCGAGGACGGAATCGCGCCGCCGTTGGAAGCGATCACCTCGCCCGAGGGGCTGCACGCATTGCAGCTGACGTTGCTGATGGTCGCGGTGGCGGTCCCGCTCAACACGGTCTTCGGGGTTATCTGTGCCGTGCTGCTGGTCCGCTACCGCTGGAAGGGCAACGCGGTGCTGGACGCGATCATCAACCTGCCCTTTGCGATCTCACCGGTGGTCGTCGGGCTGGCGCTGTTCCTCCTCTACGGCACCGACGGCTGGTTTGGCCCGGCCCTCGCCGAGACGGGGTTCAAGGTCCTCTTCTCGTGGCCGGGGATGATCCTCGCCAGCATCTTCGTCTCGCTCCCCTTCGTCGTGCGCGAGACGGTGCCGGTCCTGCAGGAGATCGGGACCGAGCAGGAGCAGGCCGCCTCGACGCTCGGCGCCAACGCCTGGCAGACGTTCTGGCGGGTCACCCTGCCGGCGATCCGCTGGGGGGTCGCCTACGGGGTCGTCCTCACCACGGCTCGTGTCCTCGGCGAGTTCGGCGCCGTCTCGGTCGTCTCTGGCGAGATCTCAGGTCAGACCGAAACGCTTCCCCTCTTCGTCTCCCAGCAGTTCGAGCAGTTCAACTTGGCCGGGGCCTATGGCGCCTCGATTCTCCTCGCCCTGCTCGCCCTTACCACCCTGTTGCTCATGAACCTGCTGAAAAGAAAGGAGGGTGCCTGATGGGAATCTCAGTCGAGGGAGCCTCGAAGCGCTTCGGTGACTTTCAGGCCCTCAACGACGTATCGATAGACGTCCCCGACGGGTCGCTCACCGCCCTGCTGGGCCCGAGCGGCAGCGGCAAGTCAACCCTGCTGCGTGCTATCGCAGGGCTGGAGACCCTGGATGCCGGGGAGGTGGTGATCAACGGCGAGGACGCGACCGGCAAACCCGCCCAGAAGCGTGGGGTCGGCTTCGTCTTCCAGCACTACGCCGCCTTCAAGCACATGACCGTGTTCGGGAACGTGGGGTTCGGGTTGAAGATCCGCAAGTGGAGTAAGCCACAGATCGAGGAGCGGGTTCACGATCTACTGCGCCTGGTCCAGCTCGACGGTTTGGCGGATCGCTATCCCTCGCAGCTCTCCGGCGGCCAGCGCCAGCGTATGGCCCTGGCCCGGGCGCTGGCGGTCGAGCCGCAGGTGCTGCTGCTCGACGAGCCCTTCGGCGCGCTCGACGCCAAGGTGCGCAAGGACCTGCGCACCTGGCTGCGCCGCCTCCACGACGAGATGCACGTGACGACGATCTTCGTCACCCACGATCAGGAGGAGGCGATGGACGTCGCCGAGCAGCTGGTCGTGATGAACGAGGGTCGGGTCGAGCAGTCGGGAACCGCCGACGACCTCTACGACCACCCCGCCAACGAGTTCGTGATGAGCTTCGTCGGCGAGGTCAACCGGCTCGGCGAGCACTTCGTCCGCCCGCACGACATGGACGTCGTGCTCGAGGCCGACGAGCGGACCGAGGAGGCGATGGTGCAGCGCATCGTCGCCCTCGGCTTCGAGATCCGGGTCGAGTTCGTGCTCGGCGACGGCACCGAGGTCTGGGCCCAGCTGACCCGAGCCGAACTGCAGAAGCTGGAGCTGCGGGAGGGACAGATCGTCTACCTGCGGCCCGGTCAGACCAAGAGCTTCAGCGGTGATGTCCCGCCGTCCGACGGTCGTGGGGCCTCGACTCCCCGCGACCCGAGCGACGACGACGACGCAGAAGTAACTGCAGCCGCCTGAAGGGGCGACGGGGCGGGGCGTCCTTTTTGCCGGGTGACGCCCCGCCCCATCTCGCCGTCCCAGAGCATGCCCTGGGACGGGCGCTCTAAGTTACGCGACGCTCGAAGGTCTTCTCCAGCGCCGTCTCGTCCTCCTCGCCGGCGACCGTCTTGTCTAGACGCACGATCGCCTCCCGCCCGTCGAGCCGCACGGTGCCGACCTGGTTGTCGAAGTAGGGACCCTCGAGCAGGCGCCAGCGGATGCCGGGGTCCGGCGCGCCCGCCGCGTGAGCCAGCCCGCGCGCCAGCATTTCGAAGGGGCGGGAGAAGCCAGCCCGGATCACCCTTCGCTCGCGCTCCTCGAGCGGGTTGCGGTAGGGGGAGCAGACCGCCTGCAACACGGGGCTCTTCATTTCGGCGCTCGCCTTGAAGGCCACGTCGCAGAGGTAGGCGTGGTGGACGTCGCCGGAGAGGATCACGATCGAGGCTGGAGGCTTTCCCCGCTTGCCCGAGCCGACCTCTTCCAGCAGCTCGCGCATGTGCTGGAAGGAGAACTGGAAGGCGGCCCAGTGGTCGAAGTCGAGTGCCCGCCGCAGCTTCTCGCTGGCTTTCGCGACGAAGCCGCCGTAGGCGCCGTCGCCGAGACGCTCGTTCCAGGCCTCCAGGTAATGGAAGCCGGGGGAGAGGAGGTAGGGCACGGTGGTGGCGATCAGCAGGTGGTCGAAGTCGCCGCTGGCGTGGTCGACGATCCAGTCCCAGACCTCGTCGTCGAACATCGAGCGCCGCTCCCGCGTCAGCACCCGGGCTGCGCGTGAGTCCATGAAGATCGCTCGCACGCCGTCGATGTCGCGGCAGAAGCTCCAGCGCGTGCCCGCCGCGGTCGAGTCGATGCTCTTGGCCCACTCGCGCAGGACCTCGGTGGCGTCGGGGTTGCCCCTCACCTGTTCGTAGATCTCGTTCTCCTCGTCGAGATCGCGGGGTGAGAGGTTGCCGAGGTGCTGGTAGATCCAGTAGCTCATGATGCCGCCGACAGCGCGCTCGTGCCACCACTCCTTGCGGTCCATCTCCTCGTGCCAGGAGCGGGAGATGTTCCAGTCGTCGCTCATGTCGTGGTCGTCCCAGACCATCGAGGTGGAGACGGTCGAGAAGAGCCAGCGGATCAGCGGGTCTTCCCAGGACTCGCGGTAGAGCCAGGTGTACTCCTCGAAGTCGATCACCTCCTCGCCCGGCGGCTGCGAGGTATCGCGCCGGGCGCGGATGCGCTCACGGGTTGCCGGCGAGCCCTCGTCGACGTAGACCTGGTCGCCGAGCAGGAAGAGCAGCTCGGGCCAGTTGCCGCGGTCGTCGCGGATCATCTGCCGAGCCAGGACCCAGAGTGCGTCGAGCTCGTGTCCATCTTCGTCCTCGTCCTTGCTCTTCGTGTATGGCTCCTCGTGGGAGAGGGCGACTCGGCAGGAGCCGAAGCAGACGTCGAGCGGCTTGCCGGGGCTGAAGGTCCGGATGGCGCTGGGGGGGAGGTCGCGATCGGCGGGGGGCCAGCACCGCTCGCCGTCGAGGGAGACCTCGTACTCGTAGAAGCCCCCGGGCTCGAGGTCCTCGACCCGGACGAGCGCGTAGTGGTGACCGGCGACGCCGAAGGTCCGCTCGCGATGTCCCAGCACCTCGACCTCGCAGCTCTCGCTCGTCTCGACCCAGATCGTCGCCTCGGTTTCCGAGACGTAGCGAAGGAGTGGCCCAAGAAGGAGCTCCGGCATGAGGGTCTCCTTCCCGCAAACGACGCGTCCTACGCTTACTGCTATTCTTGACTTTCAAACTCAACAAACTCTAGAAAGGAGACGGGGATGAGTCGACCAGTAGGCAGGACCGCCGTCGTTTCACGGGGCAGGCTGAACGGAGTGCTGCGCGGGGAGCGCATCGGGACGCACAAAGGGGCCGTGGCCGAGGCCGCGGGCGATCGCGAGGGCGTCGATGAGGCGATCTACTACCGCGCCCGGCTCATCCTCGGCGAGTCGCTGCGCCGGCCGGAGTCCTTGGGCCGTCCGGGGCGTTGAGCCTCGAGCTGAGGCGACGAAGGTCTCCGGGCCGTGCCGGCTTGCGACCGGCACGGCCCGATCCGGCGGACTATTTCGAGGTTGCCCCCTTCTCACCCGGGGCTGCCTCTTCTGGAGCTTCCGGCTGTTCCGGGTAGGCCTCGACCGCGAGGTTCCAATTGAGCAGCTTGAAGGTGACTTTGTCGGCGCCGGCGTATTGGAGGGCGATCGTGTGCCCACCCTTCGGCAGCACCGCCGTCTGCATCACCGTATTGACCTCGGGCTGAGCCGCGGGGGTGCCGGTGGTGGAGAGCGCGAAGTTGACTTTTCCGGTCACCTGGCCGTCGACGAGGATCTGAATCGGGCACGCCAGCCCCGCGGTGGCGGCCGTGCAAGTCGATGCGCCGGAGAAGGTGATCACCGCCCTGGAGATGTCGGCCTTGGTTGCGAAAGCGGTGAACGCGGACGGGATGTACCCCGCCGTTTTCGCCGCAGCCGTGAAGGCGGCCGTGCCCGCGGCGATCCCCACGACCGGCTGGGCCGGCGCGTCGATCTTCTTCACGAAGAGGTTTCCGGCGGCCTTTTTCTTCAGGTAGAGGCCCGCCGCTTTCTTATTGGTGAGGTAGACGTGCGCCGCCTTCTGGTTGGTCAGGAAGGACCCGGCGAACGAGGGGCTTACGGCAACCACGGCGGCAAGGGCCGCCGCAACCGCTACCACTAGCGCCGCGCGGGGCCTGGACAGTCTTCTGTTGAGCAATTGATCCTCCATTTTCAGGGCCGCCGGGAAGCCTTCTTTACTAAAGAGGTCAATAAAGTACAGAAGCTGCTAGGGTCATGTCGAGTTAGTTACTCAACAAAGTCCAGTACCCGGCAGGAAGGAAGCAAACTCGCATGAGAAGAAAGACCCTCGCTGTGACGGCGATCGCTCTCCTGGGGCTCGCTGTGCCGGCGTCTGCCGGCGCCAAGACGCTGATCGGATCGGGCTCGGTGGCAATGCAGCCGGTGCTGCAGGCGCTCTTCGCCCAGTACACGAAGCTGACCAAAGGAAAGGTCAAGTTCGTCTACACGGCCAACGGAGGCAACGCCGGCGTCAAGGACGTCCAGAACGGCACCAGCCAGTTCGCCGGCAACGCTCGCACGCCGCTTCCCAGCGACGCGGGAACGACCTACATCAAGATGTTCCTCGACGGGCTCTGCATCGACGTCAACCCGAAGAACAAGCTCAAAAACATCACGATCCAGCAGGTCCACGACATCTACCGTGGCCTGATCACCAACTGGAGTCAGATTCCGGGCTCCGGCTTGGCTACGACGATCAACCCGGTCGGCCGCGACACCAACGGGGGGACCTACAACTTCTTCCTGCAGGCGGTCCTCAACAACGAACTGCCGTCGTCGAACGTCAACGCGCTGACCTCCGACGGCCTCGTCGCCAACGCGGTCAAGCAGGACCCGAACGCGATCGGCTATGACGGGCTGGCCTGGCAGGGCAACGGTCAGAAGACGCTGAAAGTCAATGGCACCCTCTGCACGGCGTCGAAGATCAGCGTCGAGCCGCTCAAGTACCCGCTCTCGCGCTACCTCTTCCTGGTCGTGCCGAACTCCGGCGTCAGTCCGACGCTGCAGAAGTTCATCGACTGGGCGCGGACCAGCCCCGCGGCGGCGCCGACGATCCTCAAAGCCGGTGGCGTTCCCGCCTTCAACAAGAAGGCGAAGAAGTAGCGCCGGATGGAGGCCGAGTACCTCCCTGAGTACGGCCCCCGTGTGCCGGACCAGCGCGCCGAGCGGTTGCTCGGCGCGCTGGTCTGCGCCGTTGTCGTCCTGCTGCTGGCGCTGATCGTCACGGTCTTCGTCCGCGCCTGGCCCTCGTTCGCCCACAACGGGCTGGCCTGGTTCGGCGCGCGGCGGCAACGTCGACGAGCAGATCAACGCAGATCTACCTCTCGGGCTTGGGCAGTGCCGAGAGCTACGTCTACACCTTCCACGCCTGGCCGCTGATCTGGAGCACGATCCTGATCACCGGCGGCGCGGTGCTGCTCGCCCTCTTCTCCTCGCTCTTCGTCGCCGTCTTCATCGTCGAGTTCGCGCCGGAGTGGATGAGCAACGTCCTGGCAGCCGGTCGTCCGCTTCCTCGCCAGCGTGCCCTCGGTGATCTACGGCCTGCTCGGCGTGCTCGTGCTGGTGCCCTTCATCGGCAACCACCTGGTCAGCGAGGAGCAGAGGGCGTCGGTCGCCGGCGTCATCTCGCTCAGCGGCTACAGCCTGATGGCGGCGGATCTTGATCCTCACGCTGATGATCGCGCCGCTGATGATCGTCGATCTTCTCCGACGGGCTGCGCTCGGTGCGTCCCGGTTGGCTCGAGGGCTCGCTGGCGCTCGGCGTCAACCGCTGGCGCACCACCTGGAAGATCGCCGTCCGCACGGCGCGGCCGGCGATCGTCGCCGGCACCGTGCTGGCGACGGCGCGGGCGATCGGCGAGGCGGTGATGCTCGCGATGGTCTCCGGCTCGGTCGGCTTCGCCCCCAACCCCGCCGACGGCCTGATCTTCATCTTCGAGCCTTCGCGGCCGCTGGCGCCGACGATCGTCAAGAACATCGACCTGCTCGGCTCGCACGCCGGCCAACAGCGACCCTGTTCGCGATCGCGGCGGTGCTGCTCTTCTCGGCGACGATGTTCTCTCTGGCCGGCTGGGTCGCGCGTCGCTCGATGCGCAAATACGGGGCGACCGCCTGATGGAGTCCTCGGTCGCAACTCCGCCGCCGGGCCCCTCGGCGCCGTCGCCCGGCCCGCAACCCCCCGGCAAGGGCGCCGTCGAGGGCAGCGCCACCTGGCGGCTCACCGACCGCATCGGCCTGGTCATCTGCTGGGGGCTGGGGCTGCTCTTCTGCGCGATCGCGATCGCGATCGTCGTCTACCTCTTCGTCCAGGGGATCAAGTACCTGCGGCCGGAGATGCTGTTCACGCCCGCCATCGGCGGGCTTCGAGCCAGAGCCGAGACCGGCGGCTTCTCCGATGCCCTCTTCGGAACCTTGATCGTCGCCACGATGGGGATCGCGATCGCGCTGCCGGTCGGCGTCGGCGATCGCGGTCTGGCTGGTCGAGTACGGCCGCCCGGCGGCGCTCGCGCGGGTCACCGAGTCGACGATCGAGGCGATCGCCGGCATTCCCTCGATCGTCCTCGCGCTGTTCGGCACTGTGATCTTCTCCAGCACCGCGCTCGGCTTCCTCAGCCGCGACTTCCGAAGGCGTCGTCTTCGGTCGCTCCTTCTTCGCCGCCTCGGCGATGCTCTCGCTGGTCGCCCTGCCGCTGATCGTCGCCAGCACCCGCGAGGGCCTGAACGCGATCCCGCAGCACGTGCGCGAGGCCTCCTACGCGGTCGGCAAGACGAAGATCGCGACGACGCGGCGGATCCTGCTGCCGGCCGCCCGGCCGCAGGTGGCCACCGGCGCGATGCTCGGCCTCGGCCGGATCATCGGCGACACGGCGATCATCGTCGTCCTGCTCGGGGCGACCCAGAACTTCGCCCCGGTCGAAGGCGCGGCGTTCCCCTTCGACTACCTGCGCGGCGCCGGCACCACGCTGACCAACTTCGTCTACGAGGCGTCGCCGACCGGGAACCTCAACCAGCCGGAGAAAGCCTACGCGGCGGCCTTCGTCCTGCTGTTGATGGTGCTGGCCCTGAACGCGGCCGTCGACGTCGTCCATCGCCGCGCACGAAAGGTGGGAACGTGGAGTTCGTGAAATCCCCGCCGCCGGTCCGGCGGCTGGAGCTCGAGGACCCGACGTCGGCCCGAGAAGTCGCTGGCGGCGACGTGCCGGCGGCGAGCGGCCAATGGACACCGGCAGCACCGGCACGTCCCAGACGCCGGGCGGGTTCACCGCGGCGCGGCGCTCGATTGGCGCGCCCCAGTTCTCGATCCGCCGCATGGAGGTCGACAACGCTCTCGGTCTCCTACGCACAGCGCGAAGCGGTCAAATCCGTCTCGCTGCCGATTCGCCAGGGTGAGGTGCTGTCGCTGATCGGTCCTTCCGGCTGCGGCAAGACGACGCTGCTGCGCTCGCTCAACCGGCTCACCGAGCTGACCCGCACGGCGACGCTGAGCGGCCGCATCCTGCTCGACGACGTCGACATCACGGCGATCGAGCCGACCCTGCTGCGCCGCCGGGTGACGATGGTCTTCCAGCAGCCGAACCCGTTCCCGATGAGCGTCTTCGACAACATCGCCTACGTGCTGCGCGAGCAGGGCTCGCGCCGCGGGCGCAAGAAGACCCTCGAGCCGCACGGTCCACAGCGCGCTCGACCGCGCCGGCCTCTTCGAGGAGGTCAAGGACAACCTCGACCATCCCGCGCTGCAGCTCTCCGGCGGCCAGCAGCAGCGACTCTGCATCGCCCGGGCGCTGGCGGCCGAGCCGGAGGTGCTGCTGCTCGACGAGCCCTGCTCGGCGCTCGACCCGCAGTCGACCCAGGTGATCGAGGACCTGATCGTCAACCTGCGCGACGACGTCGCCGTCGTGATCGTCACCCACAACCTCCAGCAGGCCTACCGGATCGCCGACCACGTCGCCTTCATGTACCTCGGCGACCTGGTCGAGTACAGCAGCGCGACGGCGCTCTTCGGATCGCCGCGTGAGCAGCGAACCCAGGAGTACGTGAGCGGTGCGTTCGGTTAGGGCCCTGCGCCATAGCGCTCGCCTCGTCGGCTTGCTCGCAGCCTGCGGCCTGCTCCTGCTCGGGGCGATGTCCGGCTGCGCGACGACGCAGGAAACGGCGGCGAAACAGCAGGCCGAATCGAAGCGCATCCTCGAAGCGCGCGAGAAGCGGCAGGAAAAGCGATCGAAGTCCGACGACCACGGGAGCAAGAAGCGATGACCGAGCCAGAGCAAAGTCCGTCGAAGGGCCAGAGTCGCTACGAGCCGTGCGAAGAGTGCGGCGCGCCGCTCGACCCGCAGCAGCGCTACTGCGTCAACTGCGCCGCCCGGCGCGGCAACGGAGCCAATCCCTCCTCGCGCTACTTCGCGGCGATGAGCAAGCGGGCCCGCCGCCCGCTGACCCGGCCGCAGGCCAAGGGCAGCTCCGGCAGCCGGGCAGCGGCGGTCGCTTTCTTCGCGCTGCTGCCGATCGCGGTCGCGATCGGCGTTGTCGTCGGTCGCTGCGGCTCGGACGGCACCGACGACGCTCTCTTGCAGGCGTTGCGCCAGCAGGACGCGGCGGTCGCCAGCAGCGGTCCCGCCGCGACTGGGCCGACTGCCGCAAGCAAGGCGAGCTCGAAGGGGGCCAAAGCGGGCAAAAAGGACAAAGGCGGGGGCAAGGTCGTCGCCCAGACCGCGAACGGGACCGTCCACCAGATCACCGGCTTCGAACCGACCAAGGAGAAGACCGAAGAAGACACCAAGATCGTCGAATCGAAAACGTCAAGCAGTCTGGCTCGACTTACATCAAAGCCCAGCAGAACCTGCCCGACGTGGTCGTCGTCGGTGGCGATCCCGATGCGGCCCCCGCGCTGCCGACCGGAGCGCAGCCATGAGGCGCCTGACCGCTGTCGAGCGGCGGAAAGCGCCGGCCGCCCCAACGGCCGAGAAAGCGCCGTGAGCGCGACGGAGGGGAGAGCGCCGAGCTGCGCGCCCAGCGGGACCGGCTGCTGGAGAAGTTCACGATCATGCAGGCCGACCTCGGCGGCGCCTTCTACGAGATGGCGATTCGCGACCACGTTCGCATGGACGTGCTGACCCGCAAGGCGGCCGAGCTGCAACGGGTCGACGCCGAGTTGCTCGCGGTGGAGCGGATGCTCGAGCTGCAGGAGGTAGACGCCGCCGGCCTGTGCCCCAGTTGTGGCTCTCCCTATGGCGCTGCGGTGCGCTTCTGCCCGCAGTGCGGGCAGTCGCTGGTAGCGGCGGAGGCGACGGCGTGAAAGTGCTGAAGGGGCACCTCGACCGTGCGACCGCCGCTGCCGCCAGCCTGACCGGCAAGCGCTTCAACCTGTTGGTCGCGTCCTCGCTGGTCGCGACGACGGCGATAGTGGCGAGTGCGCTAGTCGCCAGCGGAGACAACGGTGCCCTTGCGGCTCTGCTCGCCCAGCGCCCTGCGGGTACGGCGGCGACGTCGACTCCGCTGGCAAAGCCCCCCTCGCCAGCCGAATCGAGCGGCGCGGAAGCCGCGTCCGCGCCGGCGCCGATCGCGGCCGGCCCCCTCGTCGCCTCTGAACCACCGGCCCCCGCGCCTTCGAGCCAGCCAGCGCCCCCACCGAGCAAGCCGGCGACGCCCAGCGAAACGCTGCCCGAAGCGGGCCGGATCAAGCACGTCTTCGTCATCTCCCTCGCCAGCTCCGGCTATGACGCGGCCTTCGGTCCCACCACGCAGATGCCCTACCTGGCTAGCACCCTGCGCCCCCAGGGCGGGCTTCTCTCCGGCTACTCGTTGCTTCACAGCGCCGCTCTGCCCAACGGCATTGCCGCGATGAGCGGCCAGCCTCCCAACGCCGATACCGAAGCCAACTGTCCTACCTTCGGCGAGTTTCCCCCGAACTCGGCTCTCGACAGCAGTGGCGTGGTGCCGGGCGATGGCTGCGTCTATCCGGTCGAAGCGCTGACCCTCGCCGATCAGCTCGTCAGCGGCCGCTTCCGCTGGGGCGCCTATATGGAGGGGATGGTCGACGAGGCCGGGAAGCCGGACACTTGCGCTCACCCCGACTTCGGCGGCGCCGAAGAACCCGTCCAGGGCGGATACGCCGCTCATCGCAACCCGTTCGTCTATTTCCACTCGCTGCTCGACCTGGGCGACTGCGCCGTCAACGACGTCTCGCTCACCGAGCTGAGCGCCGACCTGGGCAAGATCGATTCGACGCCGAACTTCGCCCTGATCTCACCGAACCTCTGCAACGCCGGCATCACCGGTCAGTGCCCTGTAGGAGCGCCCGACGGAGCGCCGAGCGCCGACGCGTTCCTCTCGAAATGGGTTCCGGAGATCCTCGACTCGCCCGCTTACGAGAAAGACGGGCTGCTGATCGTCACCTTCGGCGAGGTCAACGCCGTGGATCCGGCAAGCGGCGCGCCACCGGTCGAGGACGAGCCCAAAGTCGGGGCGCTGCTGCTCTCTCGCTTCGTCTCCCCCGGCGCAACCGACCCCGCGTCCTACGATCCCTACTCCTTGCTGCGCACGATCGAGGATCTCTTCGGCTTCGATCGCCTCGGCCTTGCGGGAGGGGCCAAGGTGAAGTCATTCGCGCCCGGCTTGCTTGGGGAGACGCGTGGCGACTGACCAGCTCGGCTCGATCGGCTAGCGATGATCGGCCCCACGGTGCAGGTCACCGCGAAGGTCGACTACGCCGTCCGCGCGATGGTCGAGCTGGCGGCTGCGGACGGAGGACCGGTGAAGGGCGAAGCGATCGCCACCGCCCAGGGAGTGCCGTTTAGGTTCCTCGAGAACATCCTGCTGGAGCTGCGCCACGCGAGGCTCGTGCGCAGCCAGCGCGGGGCGGACGGCGGCTACCGCTTGGCGCGGCCCGCCGAGACGATTACGATCGCCGACGTGATCCGCACCGTCGAGGGACCGATCGCGAGTATCCGTTCCGAGCGGCCGGACGAGCTCTCCTATTCCGGGGCGGCGGCGTCGCTGCAGGAGGTATGGATAGCGCTCCGCGCCAACATGAGAGCGGTGCTGGAGTCGGTGACCCTGGCCGACGTCGCCCGGGGAGAGCTGCCCGCGGACATCCAGCGCCTGACTGCGAAGCCCGAGGTCTGGGAGCCCCATTAGGCCTTCGCTCGCCACGGTGCTGCGCGAGTGGGGGCGGATCGGCTGCATCGGCTTCGGCGGCCCCCCGGCCCACATCGCCCTCTTCCGCGACCTCTGCGTCGTGCGGCGTGGCTGGCTCAGCGCCGGGCAGTTCGAGGACGCGATCGCCGCCACCAACCTGCTGCCCGGGCCGGGCTCGACCCAGCTGGCGATCTTCTGCGCCTGGCGGCTGCGGGGGGTGCCGGGGGCGCTGGTGGGCGGCGCCGGCTTCATCCTGCCGGGGCTGGCGGCGATCCTCGCCCTCTCGGCCCTCTTTCTCGCCTCGGCGCCGCCGAGCTGGGTGATCGGGGCGGGTGCGGGCGCCGGTGCGGCGGTGGCCGCGGTGGCGCTGCGGGCGGGGCTCGGCTTGCTGCCGTCGAGCTGGCAGCGAGCCAGGGACAGCCACCCGTTGCGCTGGGCGGCTTACGGCTTCGCCGGCCTGGTTGCGGTGGCGCTAGTCGGCGCCTGGCTGGTCCTCGTCCTGATCGCCTGCGGCATCTTCGAGCTCCTGGTCCGGCGCCCCGGGGTCGTTTCCGGCACGCTCGGAAGCTGGGCTGCTTTCCTGCCTCTAGCGGCGACGGGCGCCGGCGTTGGCGCGCTCGCCTGGGTCGCCTTCAAGGTCGGCGCCCTCTCCTACGGCGGTGGGTTCGTGATCGTGCCGCTGATGCAGGCGGACGCCGTCGACCACTACCACTGGATGACCTCCGGCCAGTTCCTCAACGCGGTCGCGCTGGGCCAGGTGACGCCGGGGCCGGTGGTCCACACCGTGGCCGCCGTCGGCTACGCCGCGGCGGGCGTCGGGGGAGCGCTGCTCGCCTCGGCGGTCGCCTTTGCCCCGTCCTTCTCCTTCATCCTGATCGGCGCCGAGCGCTTCGACCGGCTGCGCTCGGACCCGAAGGCGCGCGCCTTCCTCGACGGCGCCGGCCCGGCGGCGATCGGCGCGATCCTCGGCTCGGCGATCCCGCTCGCCCTGGCCCTCTCCGAGGGCTGGCAGGTGGCGGTCTTGGCACTAGCCGCAATCGCCCTGCTCGCCGCCCGCCGCGGTGTCGTCACGACCCTCCTGGCCGCCGCCCTTGCTGGCGTTGCGATTGCCCTGGCGGGGGGTCCGCTGCCGGCATAGCCGGTTTCGACACAAAGGCGGCTCAGACATTTTCCGTTCTGCGCACCACTCGTGAGCAGGCATCGTTCAGGATCGAAGAATGCCCGTCCTTGCTCAGGTCGGTCCGGCTACGTCGCTTCTGGAGGTGGCGGCCGCGATCATTGGCGCCGGAGTAGTCGTCAGTGGCTACCTAGGCAGCCAGACCCTCCGAGGTGTATTTTGGGGAGGAGTTTTGGGAACGTTATGTCTGAGTATCGATCTACTGACGAGTCTTGCCCAATGGTCGTGATAACGAAGAACTTCTACATCACGCTGGTGCTTGCCGCTGGCATTGTCTTCGTGGGAGAGGTCCTGTTTCGACACTCTCAAATTGGCATGTTCGCGACGCTGATGCTTGCATTTGGAGGTGGCATTTCGCTGCTCGAGTTCCTCGACGAGCGCGAACGCCGCCGCAAAAACAAAAGGACGACGCCGTCTCCTTGATCTACGGCGCTCGCCTTCAGGGCTTGAGCCGGAATGGCGGGTACTGGTCGGTCACCAGGGTGAAGGCGTAGCCCGCGACTCGGTTGTGCCAGCGGATCGTGCCCTCGACGAAGGTGAAGATGCCGCGCGGGTAGCGGCCGGTGAAGAGGATCGCGAACCAGGCGCCGATCACGGCGAAGAAGACGCCGATGGAGAGGAAGAAGAGGACTACGTAGTGAGGGATGGCGAGCAGCCACTTGACCAGCGGCAGGCCTCGCTCCAGCCGCTCGGCGTCGGGGTAGGGGAAGTCGAGGTGGACCGCCTGCTGCTCGTCGGTCGAAGGGTACTCGTCGTCCATCAGGGCCAGGTAGACGCCAATCCGGTTGCCGAAGCGCAGGAACTCGAGGTTCCAGTCGTACCACCAGCGCGGGTACTTCTTCTTGAAGAGGAGCATCAGCACGATCGGCACGAAGATCAGCGTGCCGGTGGAGGCCGCCACCCCGTAGTCGTAGCTACCGATGCTGCCGCCCGGCAGCAGCGCGATGAGGATCGCGATCGGGATCACAGTGAAGATGCGGAAGAAGGTGGTGAGGCGGTTGAGCTGGCGCTCGGGGTAGTCGACGGAGAAGGTAACTGGGTATGCGGAAGGTTCCATACCCGTAGTTTTCTAGTCCGTTGCGGGAACTCCTCCGGCGACGACGTTGACGAAATTCTCCAGGTGCCGAGTCGTCCAGCACTCGAAGGCGCCGTCGCAGTGGCGCTCGTAGGCGGCCATCACCGAGTCGCCGTAGTTCCAGTACAGCTTCGGCTCGGGATTGAGCCAGAAGAGGCGGCCGGCGCGCTCGGCGACCTGGGCGAAGACCTCGGCGTGGGGCTCGCGGCCGTTGGTGCGGGCGTCGCCGAGGACGATCACGGTCGAGCGCGGGTCGAGGTCGTCTGAGATCTCGGTCAGGAACTCGAGCCAGACGCGGCCGTAATCGGTGTAGCCGGAGACGTCGGCGACGCCGCCCTCGCTGGAGATGCGGCGGGCGATCTCGCGGAAGTCGCGCTCGTGCTCGAAGATCTCGGTCACCTCGGAGATCCGCTCGATGAAGACGAAGCTGCGCAGTTTGCGGAACGAGTCGTGCAGCGCGTGCAGGACGGAGAGGAAGAAGACGCTGGCGGAGGTAACCGAGGTCGAGACGTCGCAGAGGACGTAGATCTCGGGACGCCGCGGCCGCTTCGGCCGGTAGCGCAGGTGCATCGGTACGCCGCCGGTCTCCAGCGAGGCGCGCATCGTGCGCCGCACGTCGACCGTCCGCGCCTTGCGCCGCCCTCGCTGCTCGTGGCCGAGCGTCGCCAGCCGCCGCTTCATCTGCGAGACGGCGCGGTGCACCGCGGCCAGGTCCTGGGTCGGGCTGGTCGGCAGCGCCCGGTCGAGCTCGGCCAGCGGGCGGGAGGGGGGCAGGGTCTCGGTGCGCTCGATCAGGTCGCGTTCGAGCTCGCGGCGCAGGTGGCGCTCGAAGCGGTTGAGCTGGTCGCGGTCGATCGGCGGCAGCTGGGCCGCGCCGTCCTCGGCCTGCGGCTGGGTGCCGGCGGAGAGCTCCAGGGTGCGCCGGATCCGCTGCACGTCGACCCCGACCACGCCGGAGCCCTCGCCCTGACGGCCGAAGGCGGCGATCGCCAAGCGCGCCAGGTCGCGCATCCTGCCCTCGTCGCCCTCGACGATCGCCTCGCGGATCTGCTCGCGCAGCTCGTCGATGTCGAGCCGCTCGGCGCCCTCGTGGCGCTGCTCCCCCTCGCCGATCTCGCGCTCGATCGCCTCCGCCTCGGCGGCGCGGAAGAACCAGCGCTCGAAGAGCAGCTCGAAGAGCCGCCGGTCCTCCTGCGACTTGGCGATCGTCGTCGCCAGCGCCTCGCGGAAGTCGTCCCGGGACTCCCAGGGAACCTGCTCGAGCGCGGCGAAGGCGTCGAGGATCTCCGAGGTTCCGACCGCCACGCCCTCGCTGCGCAGCTCCTCGCAGAAGCCGAGCAGCTTCGCTGCCAGCCCGGGCGGGCCGGCGTCAGCCTTGGGGCCGTACGGACTCGGCAAGCTTCATCCCCACTCGCTCGGCGACCAGGTCGATGTCGGTGCGGTGCTTGACGATGATCGACATCGACTGCTCGAAGGTCTGGCGGTCGATGTCCTCGGCACCCATCAGGAGCAGCGTCCGTGCCCAGTCGATCGTCTCGGCGATCGAGGGGGGCTTCTTCAGGTCCAGGTCCCGCACCATCCGCACCACCTCGACCAGGCGCCGGGTCAGCGCCTCGGGCAGGTCGGGCGCGTGCAGGCGGACGATCTCCATCTCGCGCTCCAGCTCCGGGTAGTCGAGCCAGAGGTAGAGGCAGCGGCGCTTCAGCGCCTCGGTCAGCTCGCGCGAGTTGTTCGAGGTGAGGATGACGATCGGCATCGAGGTCGCCGAGACCTGGCCCAGCTCGGGGATCGTGATCTGGAAGTCGGAGAGCAGCTCGAGCAGCATCGCCTCGAACTCCTGGTCGGTCTTGTCGATCTCGTCGATCAGCAGGACCACCGGCTCGACGCTGGCGATCGCCTGCATCAGCGGCCGCTCGAGCAGGAACTCCTCGCTGAAGATGTCGCCGTGGACATCCTCCCAGCCGGACTCGCCGCCGGCCTGGATCCGCAGCAGCTGCTTGCGGTAGTTCCACTCGTACAGCGCCTTGGCCTCGTCGAGCCCCTCGTAGCACTGCAGCCGGATCAGCTCGCGGCCGCTGGCGCGCGAGAGCGCCTTGGCCAGCTCGGTCTTGCCGACGCCCGCCGGACCCTCGACCAGGATCGGCTTGCCGAGGCGCTGGGCGAGGAAGGAGACCAGCGCCGCCGACTCGTCGGCGAGGTAGCTCGCCTTCGCCAGTGCCTCCTTGGTCTCGGCTACGGATGCGGGTGCCTGCGCCTCGGCCATCCCGGCGATGATAATCCGCTCCGGTGCCCGACCTCGCCCTCTCCATCGCTTCGCTGCTCCCGCACAGCGCCGGTCCCTACATCGCGCTGGTCCTGATCGGCTTCGCTACCGGCATCCTCGGCCACCTCAGCAGCTCGCGCTGGCTCGTCGCCGCCGGCATCGCGCTGATCTTCCTCGGCGCCTTCCTCTTCCCGCTGGCGCTGAACCTGACCGAGGGCACGCCCCCCCAGCTTAGGAATCGCTGAGAGACCGGCGCTAGCCTTACCATCCGCGATCCCGCAACCCCGCATCCGATTTCAGGAGGCCCCCGCTGTGAGCCGACACCGTTTCCTCTACGCACTCGCCACCGTCGCCGCCCTCCTCGCGACGACGGCCGCGCTCGCCGCCTGCGGGGGCAGCGATGACCGCAACGACGAGAGCGCCCAGGCGGTGATCGACGAAGCGACCCTGCAGGGGATCGACAGCGGCAGCATCGACCTCTCGGTCGCGGTCTCGGCCAAGGGGCCCGAAGGGGGCGATCTCGACGTCAGCCTCTCCGGCCCGTTCCAGGGCGAAGGCGCGGGCGAGCTCCCCCAGCTCGACCTGACCGCGAAGGCCGACGGGTCCCTCAACGGCAGGGAGGTCGACTTCGAAGGCGGCCTGGTGCTGCTGCCCAACAGCGCCTACGTCAACTACGAAGGGGTCGAGTACGAAGTCGACCCGACGACCTTCAGCTTCGTCGAAGCGGCGCTCAACCAAGCGCAGGGCGAAAGCGGAGCCGAAGGCGAATCGACCGGCGCCGCCGCCTGCCAGGAAGAAGCGGGCAAGCTGAAGGTCGGCGAGTTCATCGAAAACGGGGCCAACGAAGGCAGCGCCGAGGTCGGCGGCGCGAGCACGACCAAGGTGAGCGGCGACTTCGACGTCACCGGCGCGATCGACGCGGTTCTCGAAGTGGCCGAAAGCCAGGCCTGCCGCGCCCAGCTGGCAGCCGCCGGCCCGCTTCCCTCCGAAGCGGAAATCGACGAGGCCAAGGACGAAGTCGGCAAGGCGGTCAAGAGCGCCCACGTCGACGTCTACGTCGGCGACGACGACATCGTGCGGAGGATCGCCGCGCAGCTGCAGATCGAACCCCAGGACGACGGCGGCAAGGGGCCGAAGAGCGTCGAGATCGAGTTCGACCTGACGCTGGACGGGGTCAACGAGGAACAGCAGATCTCGGCCCCCTCCGGCAAGACCCAGCCGCTGAGCAAGCTCTTCTTGAAGCTCGACGTCAACCCGATCGAACTGCTCGGGCTGTTGCAGGGCGAAGGCGGCGGCAAAGGCATCGGCGAGCTGTTCGAAGGGCTGGGCGAAGCCGCGCGTTGAGCGTCCTGCTGCTGTTCGTCAGCTTCGCGGTAATCCTCGCTGGGGCACTGCTCTTCACCAACGCGGTCGAGTGGATCGGCCACCGGCTGCAGCTGGGCGAAGGGGCGGTCGGCAGCGTGCTTGCCGCCGTCGGCACGGCGATGCCGGAGACGCTGATCGCGATCGTCGCCCTGATCGGGGCGAAGGAGGGCGCCGACGAGGTCGCGATCGGGGCGATCGTCGGTGCGCCGTTTCTGCTCGGCACCCTGGCGATGGGCCTGGTCGGGCTCTTCGCCTACCTGTATAGAGAGCGGCGCAGCACCGGTCTGAAGCTCGACGCCCACGGGCCGACCTTGGAGCGCGACCTGCTCTTCTTCCTCGTCTTCTTCGCGCTCTCGCTGGTGCTCGCCTGGGGCGCGCCGGCGGCGATCCGCTACCCCATGGGCGTGCTCGTCATCCTCGCCTACCCGATCTACATCCACCGCACGTTGCGCGGTGGGGGCGAGGTGCAGGACCACGCTTCGCTCGACCCGCTGATCTTCGAGCGACGGGAGGAGCACCGCACCGACCCTGCCCTGGCCTTCTGCGTGATTCAGCTCCTCGTCGGCCTCGCCGCGATGGTCGGCGGCGCTCACCTCTTCGTCGAGGAGCTGCTGCACATCGCCGACAGCCTCGGCGTCGAGGCTGTCGTCCTCGCCCTAATCCTCGCCCCGCTTGCGACCGAGCTGCCGGAGAAGGTCAACAGCTTCTTCTGGGTGCGCGAGAACAAGGACTCGCTCGCCCTGGGCAACATCACCGGGGCGATGGTCTTCCAGTCGACGATCCCGTTCGGGATCGGCCTGATCTTCACCGACTGGGCCCTGAGCACCAACGCGGCGATCTCGGTCGTCCTCGGCCTGATCGGCGGCTTCCTCGCTTACGAGATGTTGCACCGCCGCGATCGTTTCTCGCTGCCCGCCGTGATCACCTGGTTCGCGCTCTACGCCGCCTTCATCGTCATCGTGGTGGTCCGCGCCTAGGGGGGGCGCCGCTCAGGCTGCGGCCAGCTCGGCGAGCGCCTCGAGCACGACGTCGTCGTGGGTCTTCGGCGAGACCTTGGGGAAGACCTTGGCGATCTGGCCCTCGGGGTCGATCAGGAAGGTCGCCCGCTGGACGCCCATGTACTTCTTCCCGTACATCGACTTCTCGACCCAGGTGCCGTAGGTCTCGGCGACCCCGTGGTCGGCATCGGCCAGCAGGGTGAAGTCGAGGTCGAACTTCTCGGCGAACTTCCGTACCGCGTCGACCTTGTCGGGGGAGACGCCGATCACCCGGGCGCCCGCCGCGGCGTAGTCGGCGCCGCGGTCGCGAACGCCGCAGGCCTGGGTCGTGCAGCCGGGGGTGTCGGCGCGGGGGTAGAAGTAGAGGACGACGGTCTCGCCGCGCAGGTCGGAGAGGGTCAGCTTCTCGCCGTCCTGGGCGGGCAGGGTGAAGTCGGGAGCCGACTGACCTGCCTCGAGCACGCTCAGTCCTCGCGGCCGGGGTCCTGGCCGTCCTCGTCCTCGTCGAGCTCCTCGTCGCCCTGTTCGAGCGCCGTCGCGGAGACCGACCCGGTCGAGCCCGGGTGATAGTGGGTCTGGAAGCGCTCCAGCGCCTCGTCGCGCCGATCCTCGTCGACCGGGACGTCGTCGGAGATGCGCACCCAATCGGCACCCTCGTAGCTCTCGAAGTTGAAGACCTCCTGATCGAGCGAGGTCGAGTCGTCGACCACGACCAGGACCTCGGTCTGCGGGTTGAAGTAGGTCCCGGGCTGGTTGAGCAGCTCCTCGACCTGGTAGAGGTTGTCGCGATCGCCGGCCATGACTCGATCCTACAAATCTGCGAGCTGCCGCTCGACCTCGACCTCGACGTCGAGTGGCTCCTCGCCCCTGCGCATGCGGCGTTCGTTACGGGCGACGACTAGCTGGCGAACCTCGGCGCGCAGCTTCTCGTCGATCGCGGGGCCGGCGGCACCCGGCGATTCGAGCAGGCGCGCGACCTCGGCCTCGACGTCGAGTGGGGCCTCGCCGCGCCGCTGGCGCCGGTAGGACTTCGCCTCCAGCATCTGCCGTGCCTCCGCCTCCTGCAGCTTGCGATCGACCGGGGGGTCGGGTTGGGAGAGGCGGCTCGGCGGCGGCAGTTCCTGTTCGATCGCAAAGGGGCCCTTGCCGACGCTCTCCCAGAGCGGCCCGGTGCGGGCGAAGACGATCAGGGCGATCGGCAGGGCGATCAGCGTGATCAGGGTCAGCACGAAGCCGGCCTGGATATCGATCAGAGCCCCCATGGGAACCATCGCCACCCCAGACTAGCCGCCGCCGGGCCGATTTAGGCCCTATACGGTGGGTTTTCGGCCCGTCGGCCGTCTTTTTGGCGGTTCGCTACCCTTTGCGTTGGTTGACTGACCAGTCAATCGGCCCACTCCCACCGAGATAAAGGAGCTTCGCAGTGGTTGACTTCACTCTGACCGACGAGCAGAAGGATCTGCGCGAGCTGGCGCACAACTTCGCGGAGAAAGAGATCCGCAAGGTCGCCTGGGAGCACGACAAAGAGGGGACCTGGCCGCAGGAGATCATCGACAAGGCCTGGGAGGTCGGGTTGATGAACACCCACATCCCCGAGGCCTACGGCGGACCTGGCCTCGACTACCTCTCCGGCTGCCTGATCGAGGAGGAGATGGGCTGGGGCTGCTCCGGCATCGGCACGTCGCTGATGGCCAACGGCCTGGCCTCGGCGCCGATCACCCTCGGCGGCTCCGAGGAGACCAAGAAGAAGTACCTCGGCATGCTGACCGAAGACAAGAAGCTGGCCTCCTTCTGCCTGACCGAGCCCGACGCCGGCTCCGACGTCTCCGGGATGAAGACCCGCGCCGTGAAGAAGGGCGACAAGTACGTCATCACCGGCTCCAAGTGCTTCATCACCAACGGCAGCTACGCCGACTACTTCACGGTCTACGCCAAGACCGATCCCGAGGCAGGCCATCGCGGGATCAGCGCCTTCGTCGTCGACGCCGACCTCCCCGGGGTCACCGTCGACAAGAAGGAGGACAAGATGGGTCAGCGGGCGTCGAACACCGCGACCATCTCCTTCGACGAAGTCGAGATACCCGCCGAGAACCTGATCGGCGAGGAAAACAAGGGCTTCAAGCTGGCGATGATGACCCTCGACCGCACCCGCCCCGGTGTCTCGGCGATGGCCGTCGGCATTGGCCGCGCCGCGTTCGAGTACGCCGCCGAGTACTCCAAGGAAAGGGTCCAGTTCGGCGTGCCGATCGCGATGCACCAGGCGATCCAGTTCATGATCGCCGACATGGCGACCAAGGTCGACGCCGGCCGCCTGCTGGTCTGGAACTCCGCCGTCCTGCTCGACCAGGGCAAGCGCAACACGCTCGTCTCCTCCGAGGCGAAGCGCTTCGCCGCCGACTCGGCGATGGAGATCACCGTCGATGCGGTCCAGGTCTACGGCGGTTACGGCTTCATCAAGGAGTACCCGGTCGAGAAACTGATGCGCGACGCGAAGATCATGCAGCTCTACGAGGGCACCAGCCAGATCCAGCGCCTGGTGATCGCCAAAGAAGTGCTGCTGCCGCGCAACGTCGACGAGCCCACCCCGGAGGCCGAAGCGAAGAAGGCCGACACCGCCCGCGACAGCCAGGCCGAGCAGGCCGCGGCGACCGTCTAGATCTCAGGGCAGGGGCCCTGTGCCGAGCCGCCGGCCTCAGGGCCGGCGGCTCTTTTCGTGGGTTGACCTGCGTTGTCAGCCGCGCATAGGATCAGCCGCATGGAGGCTGCGCAGCCACCCGCCCCGACGCCGGCGAAGCGAATTGCCGTCGGCGAGGTCATCGGCGAGACCTTCTCGATCTACGGCCAGAACCTCGGTGCGCTGCTCGGCAGCGCGATTGTCGTCTTCGTGGTCGTCGGGCTCGTTGCCGGCATCTTGCAGAGCGCCGGCGGCGTGATCCTCATCCTGCTCGCCGGCGTGTTGCGATTGGCGGGCCATGCGCTCTACGTCGGCTTCGTCGTCAAGCTTGTCGAGGACACGCGTGACGGGCGGAGGGACTTTGGCGTTGGCGACCTGTTCTCGGCGGCGGCGCCATTCATCTTGCCGCTGATCGGCTTCGGCATCCTCTTCGGCATCGGGGTGGGCATCGGCTTCTTCCTACTCTTCATCCCCGGCCTGATCCTGATCACCTTCTGGTCGGTCGGTGCGCCGGCGATCGTGGTCGAGGGCATTGGCCCGATCGACGCCTTCGGGCGCAGCTGGCGCCTCGTTCGCGGCAACGCCTGGCCTGTGTTCGGCACCCTCCTCGTCGTCTTGCTGATAGTCATCGGGATCGGCATCGTGCTCGCGGCGATCGCGAACCCGATCGGCAACGGCGAAGCCTCGACCTGGATCGCCTCGATCGTCTCGACGACGATTACCGCGCCGATCTTCGCGATCGCCGTAACCGTCCTCTACTACGAACTCGCAGGCGAAGCTCAGGCGACGCGGGCGCCCTGACGGGCCGCCTTCTGGCGCTTGGTCTTGTCGAGCTCGACCTTGCGCAGGCGCACCGACTCGGGCGTCACTTCGACGCACTCGTCGTCGCGGAGGAACTCCAGGGCGGCTTCGAGCGAGAGTCGTTTTGGCGGCTCGAGGCGGACCAGGATGTCGGCGCTGGCGGCCCGCACGTTGGTCTGGTGCTTCTCCTTGATCGCGTTCACGTCGAGGTCGTCCGAGCGGGCGTTCTCGCCGATGACCATGCCCTCGTAGACCTCCTCGCCGGGGCCGATGAAGAGGGTGCCCCGGTCCTGCAGGTTCATCAGCGCGTGGCTGGCGCTCGGCCCTCGCCGGTCAGCCACCAGTGAGCCCGTCGGGCGGGTACGCAGCTCGCCGGCCCATGGCTCCCAGCGGTCGAAGACGTGGTGCAGGATGCCAGAGCCGCGGGTCTCGGTGAGGAACTCGGTGCGCAGGCCGATCAGCCCCCGGGCCGGGACCAGGTAGTCCATCCGCACCCAACCGGTCGAGTGGTTGACCATGTGATCGAGGCGGCCCTTGCGCCCGGCGAGCAGCTGGGTGATCGCGCCGACGTGGCCCTCGGGCACGTCGATCGCCAGCCGTTCGACCGGCTCGTGGATCTTGCCGTCGATCTCGCGGACGATCACCTGCGGCTGTCCGGCGGTCAGCTCGAAGCCCTCGCGGCGCATCATCTCCAGCAGCACGACCAGCTGCAGCTCGCCGCGCCCCTGCACCTCCCAGGCGTCTGGCCGTTCGGTATCGGTGACCCGGATCGAGACGTTGCCGACCAGCTCGGCGTCGAGCCGGTCGCGGACCTGCCGCGCCGTCAGCTTCTTGCCCTCGGTCCCCGCCAAGGGCGAGGTATTGATCCCGACGACCATCGAGAGCGAGGGTTCGTCGACCGCGATCACCGGCAGCGGTCGCGGGTCCTCGGGATCGGCCAGCGTCTCGCCGATCGTTATCTCGGGCAGGCCTGCGACGGCGATGATCTCTCCCGGCCCGGCTTCCTCGGCCGGCACGCGGTCGAGCGCCTCGGTCACGTAGAGCTCTGAGATCGTCGCCCGGGCGACGCTGCCGTCGGCCCGACACCAGGCGATCTGCTGCCCGTTGCGGACTGTTCCATGGTGGACCCGGCAGAGCGCCAGGCGGCCGACGTAAGGGTCGGCATCGAGATTGGTGACGAGGGCCTGGAACGGGTGCTTGGGGTCGTGCTCGGGTGCCGGGATGCGCTCCAGCATCAGTTCCATCAGCGGCGCCAGATCGTTCCCCTCGGCGCCTTCCTCGAGTGCAGCCCAGCCGGCTTTGGCGTTGGTGTAGACGATCGGGAAGTCGACCTGCTCGTCGTCGGCGTCGAGATCGAGGAAGAGCTCGTAGACCTCGTCGACGACCTCGGCGATGCGCGCGTCGGGGCGGTCGACCTTGTTGACGACGAGGATCACCGGCAGCTTCGCCTCCAGCGCCTTGCGCAGGACGAAACGGGTCTGGGGCAGGGGCCCCTCGGAGGCGTCGACCAGGAGCAGCACCCCGTCGACCATCGTCAGGCCGCGCTCGACCTCGCCGCCGAAGTCCGCGTGCCCGGGCGTATCGATGATGTTGAGCTTCACCCCGTCGTAGTCGACGGTGGTGTTCTTGGCGAGGATCGTGATCCCCTTCTCCCGCTCCAGGTCCATCGAGTCCATCACCCGCTCGGCCACGTCCTGGCCCTTGCGGAAGGCGCCGCTCTGCCAAAGCATCGCGTCGACCAGCGTCGTCTTGCCGTGGTCGACGTGGGCGATGATCGCGATATTCCTCAAATCGTCTCGGGTGGTCATCTCGCAAGCAGGGTAGGGGGCGGCGGGGCAAAGAAGAGGCCCGCCGGAGCGGGCCTCTCCAAACGCTAAGAGCGGTGTGGCGCTACGAGGTCTGCTGGACGCTCGCGGCGGCCGGGCCCTTGGGGCCTTCCTCGGACTCGTAGCTCACCTTGGATCCCTCGGTCAGGGACTTGAAGCCCTCGCCGAGGATCGCGCTGTGATGGACGAAGACGTCCTTCGAGCCGTCATCGGGCGTGATGAACCCGTAGCCCTTGTCGTCGCTGAACCACTTGACAGTTCCAGTTGGCATTAAATTGCCTCCACTTCATGTGCTGCGAACGCGGCACATGCGGTGAAGCAACGACGCGAGCGCTAGACACGACTTTGCCGGATTTCCGGCCTATCGCCGGGGACCGTAGCAGGGTCGGCGCCTCGAGCGCCTCCACGGGCGCGAAGCGCACCGACCCGGTCTTTCCGCTGTTAGTTATGTGTCAAGTAGACACGTAAGCCACAGCGGAGGCATCGAGTTTGATCTTGCGGGCCACCGAGCCGATACCGTAAATCGTGATGCCGTCTGGGAACTCGTACCGTCGCGCGGGAGTGTGCGCGATCCTCGCCCTGGCTTGCGCTGCCGCCATGCCGGCCCCTTCCGCGTCGGCTTCCGGCCAGCTGGCGCCGGCGATTGCCGAAGGCGACGGAGCCTTCGTGCCCGGCGAGGCGATCGTGCGGTTCGAGTCCGGCGCTTCGGCTGCGGTCCGACGTCAAGCTCGCAGCGTCTCGAAAGTCGCCTTCGAGGACACGCTGGGCCTGCCCCGGGCCCAGGTGGTGAGCGTGGTCGGTTCGGTGGGGGCTGCGGTCGATCGCCTCGAGAGCCAGCCCGGCGTTGCCTATGCACAGCCGAACTACCGCTACCAGGCGCTGGCCGAAGTCCCTGACGACACCTTCTTCGGGCAGCTCTGGGGGCTCTCCGATCCGGCGCTGCCGGACCCCGGTGTCAGCGTGCTCGAGGCGTGGGACAGCAGCAAAGGCAGCGAACAGGTCATCGCCGTGCTAGACACCGGCGTAGACCTGACCCACCCCGACATCGCGGCGAACCTGTGGACGAACCCCAGCCCGGACCCGAGCGACGAAGACCTGCACGGCTTCGACTTCGTCGACGAAGACGGCGACCCGGACGACTACAACTTTCACGGCACCCACGTCGCCGGCACGGCTGCAGCCACGGTGGACAACACCTTGGGCATCGCCGGGGTTGCCCCAGAAGCGCAGATCATGGCGGTGCGGGTGCTAGACGGCGACGGCAGCGGCAACACCGCTGAGATCGCGGCGGGGATCGAGTACGCCGCAAGCCATGGCGCCGACGTGATCAACATGAGCCTCGGCGGTTCGTCGGGTCCTGGCGATGAAGCGATGTCGGACGCGATCGAAGCCGCCGGCGCGGTCGGCGTAGTCGTGGTGGTCGCCGCCGGCAACGAGGGGGCGGACAACGAGGCCGAACCCCACTCGCCGTGCGTGCTGCAGAATCCGAACCTGATCTGCGTTGCGGCCCTGAACCAGAGTGGTGGCCTGGCGAGCTTCTCCAACTACGGTGTCAAATCCGTCGACCTGGCGGCCCCGGGAACGAGCATTCTCAGCACCAAGACCGACTACGGTCCGCCGCTGTTCAGCGATGACTTCGCCTCCGGTCTCGACGCCTGGACGACGAAAGTCTTCGATGGCGGTATTCCCTGGGGCACGAGCCCCCTGTCTGCCAGCCCCCCGCTGTCCGCCACCGACAGTCCTAGCGGCGATTACGGCCAGGCGCCGACCTCCTTTGAAACCGCCGAGTCCGACCTGTTCACCGATGCACCGACCGATCTGACCGGAGAGCGCGGCTGCCGCGTCCACTTCAACGCCATGTACGAGGTCGAGCCTTTCTTCGATGCGTTCCTCGCGGGCGCGACCTCCGAGGGCGCTCCGTTCGACGTCGGCGTGTTCGACGGGGAATCGCCGGGTTACCCGAGCCTGCTGCTGCGCGAGGAAGCCTCGGTCTCCGGGCTGGACGGCCGCGACGACGTTCACCCGACCTTCGCCCTTCTCTCCGACGGGGAAGTGGAGTTCGACGGCGCCTACGTCGACGACGTCCGCCTCTTCTGTCGCGACGAGATCTACAAAGACGAAGTCGCCACGATCGACGACTACGACCAGGCCGAATCCGGCAACTACGTCGAGTTCCAGGGCACCTCGATGGCAACGCCGCACGTCGCCGGGGTGGTCGCGCTGGTTCGCGCTGCGGTACCGGGGCTGAGCGCCCTGGAAGCCGTGGATGCGGTCCTGAAAGGCGCCTCCGCCATTCCCGTCGTCGTCCCCGGAAGGCGAACGGCGACCGAAGGGATCGCCGATGCCTGCAAGGCGATCGCGGTGGCGACGGACGGCGACGTCTCGGCGGCGTGCCCGGCCAGCAGCGACCCCGTCCCCCAACCGCCCGACCAGGGCGGAACCGAGCCGCCGATCTCGGTCGCCCCCGTCCAGACGCCGACCGAGTTCGACGAAGGCCAGCAGGAACCGCGAGCGCCACGTCGCGCGCGGCCGCGCACCTTCTTCAAGAAACGTCCAGCCAAGACGATCCGGACGAGCGACGAGAAGGCGAAGGCCGTATTCGAGTTCGGTTCCAGCGCGGCCGGCGGCGACTTCCTCTGCAGGTTCGACCGGGAGGCATTCCACGTCTGCCGACCGAGGACGGCGCGGCGTCTTGCCCTTGGCCGGCACGTGCTGCGGGTAAAGGCTCGCGATGCCGACGGCAGGGCTGACCTCACCCCCGCCATCTACCGCTTCGAGGTCGAGCGGCGCTAGCTCAGCGCGCCACGTCGGCCCGGCTGCGTCGCGCGACCCAGTGACCGCCGAGGAGCAGCGCCAGCAGGAAGAGGGCGCTGCCGAGCACGAGCGGGTCGGTGAGGCCGAGTCCTTCGAGGCGGGTGCCGAAGTAGACGGATAGGGCGGTGATCGGCAGGTAGCCGAGCGCGGTCGTCCAGACGAAGCGCCAGACCGGGACGCGGGCGGCGCCGGCGGCGTAGGAGACGAGACTGAAGGGGACGATCGGGATCAGCCGCACGGCGAGCAGCAGGGTGGCGCCGCCCCGCTCTATCGCTGCCTCGGTGCGCTCGAAGCGATCGCTGCCGAACCAGCGGTCGAGCAGCGGCCGGGCCACCGAGCGCCCGATCGCGAAGCAGAGCAGGCCGGAGAGCAGCCAGCCGAACATCATCAAGGCCAGCGCTGGGAAGAAGCCATAGACGAAGCCGGCCGCCGCGTCGACGATCTCCGCCGGGTAGAAGACGACCGCGTGGATCAGCGCCAGGGCGAGGATCAGCAGCGGCCCGGCGACGCCGAGGTCCTCGATCCGGCTGCGCACCTCCGCCGTGTCGCCGCGCACGGCCGCCCCGAACGCGTCGCGCAACTCGGGAATGACCAGGACCATCGCGGCCATCAGCCCGATGCCCGCGAGCGTGACGGCGACGGCGACGAGCGAGGGCTTCGGCGACTCCACGCAGTGAGTATCGCGGCGACCGCTCAGCCGCGCAGGCGCTCGGCCAGGGCCGAGTGGCGGCTGCCGCTGTCGTCGCGGCGCACCGCCATCTCCAGCGCCGCGGGGTCGCCGATCAGGACGCAGCTGCGGCGAGCGCGGGTGATCGCGGTGTAGATGAGGGGCCGCGTCAGCATGCGGGCGTGGGAACGGTGGCAGACGCCGACCACCACGGGGACCTCGCACCCCTGCGCCTTGTGGACCGAGATCGCGTAGGCGAGGCGCAGGGTCGCCGTCTCCCCGTAGGGGATGACGAGCGATCCGCCTTCGTCGGTGTCGACGACGATCGATTCCTCCTCCGGGTCGTCGGCGCGGAGGAAGACGATCGAGCCGTTCATCAGGCCCAACTCGTGCGAGTTGCGCGTCTGGATCAGCCGGTCGCCGATCCGGAAGCGCCCGCCCACCGCCGCCTTGCCGTCGGGATTGAGCCGCGCCTGCAGGCGCTCGTTCAAGGCGTCGATCCCGACCGTCCCCCGGTACATCGGCGCGAGCACCTGCACCTCGCGGATCGGGTCGACGGCGAAGCTCGCCGGGGCTCGCTCGGCTACCACCTCGACCGCGGTCTCCAGCGCCCGCCCGGGGTTGGGCCGGTCGATGAAGAAGAAGTCGTGATCCTGGTCGCCCTGCGGCTGCAGGTGGGGCGGCCGGCCCTGGTTGATCTCGTGGGCGGCGGTGGTGATCATCGAGCGCGCCGCTTGGCGGAAGATCTGGGTGAGCCGCACCACCGGGGCGACCCCCGAGGCGATCAGGTCCTCGAAGGGCTTGCCGGCCCCGATCGGGGGCAGCTGGTCGGCGTCGCCGACGAAGACGACGTGGGTCGACTCGGCGAGGCCGCCGAGCAGGACCTCGATCAACCGCAGGTTCAGCATCGAGCTCTCGTCGACGATCGCCAGCTCCGCCGGCAGCGGGTGGCCGGGTCGGTAGCCGGGCTCGCGGCCCGGCATCCACTCGAGCATGCGGTGGATCGTCTGCGCCTCGTGGCCGGTCGCCTCCTCCAGCCGCCGGGCGGCGCGGCCGGTCGGCGCGCAGAGGGCGATCGTGACTCCGGCGCGCTCGGCCTCGGCGACGATCGCCTTCGTGCAGGCCGTCTTGCCGACCCCGGGTCCGCCGGTCAGGACGGAGATCCGCGCCGCGAAGGCGCCCCGCACCGCCGCCCACTGCTCGTCGGTGAGCTTTGCCTCGTCTTTGACGTCCTCCGGTGGGGAGTCGCCCGGGTCGTGCTCGAGGTGCGGCGGCGCGGCGGCGCGGGCCGCCAGGGTCTCGGCGACGGCGACCTCGCTGGCGTGAGTTGGCTCTCGGTAGGCGCGGCCTTCGTCGAGCAGCAGTCCCCGGGCCGCGGCCGGCACGTCGGGATCGGGTCGCAGGCCGATCAGCTTCGCCGTGCGCCGGTTCAGCTCCTCGACCGGCAGGAAGGCGTTTCCCTGCTGCTCGGCCTCCGCCAGCGCGAAGACCGCGGCCGCCTGCGCCCGCCGCTCGGACTCGGGTGGGACGTCGGCGGCGAGGGCGATCTTGTCCGCGCGGGCGAATCCCACCCCGGCGACCTCGGTCAGCCGATAGGGATCCTCGTGAAGGACCACCATCGAGTGCTCGGCGAAGCGGGCGTGGATCGGCACTGCCAGGTGGGCGAGCCCGTGTGGCGCCAACTGCACGTGGAGGTCGCGGATCGCCCGCGAGGCGTGCCAGGAATCCGCCGCGGCGGCGGCCTGCGCGATGCTGACCCCGCGCAGCCCGGCGAAGACCCCGGCTGGGTCGGCGGCGATCGCCGCCAGGACCCCCTCGCCGTGCTCGTCGACCAGGCGCTCGGCCCGGGCCGGACCGATGTGGCGCAGGCTGGTCAGGTAGGCGATCTGCCCCTCGCGGTCTGCCGGGTCGAGCGGCAGTGCGCCGCGCGCCACCAGCTGCCGGCCGTAGCGCGAGTGGGTCTGCCAGTCGCCGCTCACTTCGGCCCGCTCGCCGGCGGCGAGGTGGGCGACGGGGCCGACCAGGGCAAAGCCCTCGCCCGACTCGGCGTCCTGCACCTCCAGCACCGCGTAGCCGTCGTCCTCGGCGCTGAAGATCACCCCCAATACCTCGATCGTGCCGGTGAACGCGGCCGCATCGGCGTCGAAGAGAGTGGCGGCGTCGGCCATGGCGTCGAGGCTAGTCAACCGCCCCGGCGGCCACAATGGGCGGCATGGGCGAGGCGGGCCTCTTCGCGGTGGTTGCGTCGAGCGCCTTGCCGCTCGGCGCCCTGATCGCCGTCTGGCGCCCGCCGCCGCGGCCAGTCACCGCGGCGCTGCTCGGCTTTGCATCGGGTGCGCTGGTCACCGCGGTCGCCTTCGAGCTATTCGAGAAGGCCTTCGAGCACGGCGGCGCCTGGCGGGCAGGCATCGCCTTCTTCGCCGGGGCGACCGCCTTCATCGTCGTCGACGGCTGGCTCGAGCGGCGCCAGGCGCGTCAGCGGGCGGGTGGCGGCGCGGTCGGTCTCGCCCTGCTCGCCGGGGTGACCCTGGACGGCGTGCCCGAGAACCTGGCGATGGGCGTTGCCCTGCTCGAGGGCAGCGCGGTGACGCTGCTGGTGGCGATCTTCGCCTCCAACCTGCCTGAGGCGATCGTCGGCGCCGAGAAGATGCGCGGCGAACGCAGCGATCGCGAGGTGGTGCTGATCTGGACCGGGACCGCGGTCCTGCTGGCGGTCGCGGTCGTCGTCGGCTACGGCGCGCTCGAGGGCGTCAGCCCAGACGGACTCTCCTGGCCGCTGGGATTTGCGGCGGGGGCGGTTCTCGCCTCCCTCGCCGACACGCTGATGCCCGAGGCCTACGGCGAGGGGGGTCCCCCGGTCGCCTACGCGACCGCCCTCGGTTTTCTCGCCTCCTTCCTGATCTCCGCCGCCTAGCCCTTCGGTACTACGATTTGCCGTTCCGGTCCAGTTGGGCCATGAAACGGGAGGAGAGCCGGTGAGCACCTACGCGGTGAAGAGGATCGACGATATGGAGGCGGTCTTCCAGGGCGCCTTCAAGCGCGCCCGGGCGGAGCTCGGAGTCGAGTCGTTCGGCATGCAGATCATCGACATGCCGCCCAACTTCGAGAACTACCCCGAGCACGACCACGGCGAAGACGGGCAGGAGGAGGTCTACGTGACGCTCGGTGGCGGCGGCGAGATCGAGATCGAGGGGGAGCGCTTTCCGCTCGACGGCGACCATGTAGCCCGGATCGGTCCGGGGGTCACCCGCAAGGTCTGGCCCGGCGAGGAGGGAATTCGGGTGCTCGTGCTCGGTGGCAAGCCGGGCGAGGTCTACGCCGCCCCCGACGTCAGCAAGCTCGGCGAGCCCGATCCGACGGCGGCGAGCTGACGGGCTCGTATCCCGGGCAGCGGAGGACCGGCACCCGCGGATAGCGCGGGTATGCCGGGTCCTCGCGCGAGCGCTTGCAGAGGCTGAAGACCGATCCCCGCGTGTTGGGGACCAGTTGCTGATGGACGCACGCGTCGCATAGCCGTTGACCGCGGCGGTCATCCGGTGAAGCTACCGCGGAGGAGGGGCTAGGCGCGTCCCTCGACGAAGATCTCGAACTGCGAGGGCTTGGGCTTGCGCGGCTTGCCGCTGCCGGCGAAGGTGTTGGCGAGGCGCATCCCGACGGACTCGTAGAGCTCTGCCAGCTCCTCGGCGGTGTAGAGGCGCTGGCGGAACGGAATCGGCTCGTACTTCTCGAAGACCTCGCCCAAGCGGATCGGGACGGTCGATCCTTCGATGTAGCGTTCCTGGGCGTTCCAGCGGTGGTCGCTCAGTTCGAGCGTGGACTCGCCGACGATCCACGATTTCTGCGGCAGGTTGGCTTCGGCGTGGAGGACGTTGGGAAGCTGCACCAGGTGCCCGCCGCCGCCGCGCAGGGCTTGCGAGACGACCTCGAAGGTGCGGTAGTTCTCCGCGTCGGTCTCGAAGTAGCCGACGGCGCCGTCGTTGAGGCTGAGGACCAGATCGAACTCGTCGCGGAAGTCGAGCTCGCGCAGGTCGGCCTCGACGAACTCGATCTCCAGGGACTGCTCGCGTGCCGAGGTCGCGGCCATCTCGAGCAGCTCGGGGGAGATGTCGACGCCGACGACCTCGAAGCCGCGGCGGGTCAGCTCCAGCGAGTGCCGCCCGATCCCGCAGGCGAGGTCGAGGACCCGCTCGCCCCCCTCCGGCCGCAGCATCACGATCGCGCGATCGACTTCGGCCTCGGTCCGGTCGGCCCAGGGCATCGCCGCCGTTATCGGCGGGAAGCCTGAGCGGTACCAATCCGCTGGGACCTCGACTGCCGTAGCCATCAGTCGAAGAGAATATACTAATCGAGTTCAGCTGGAGGAAAGCTGCTCGATGCCGCTGGCGCGCTGGCCACCGGCGGCCAGCATCAGCTTGAAGTCGTGCGGGCTGGAGGCGTAGTCGAGGGCGACCCCCTCGGCGATTTTGCCGTCCATCACGTAGTCCAGCAGCGACTGGTCGAAGGTGCGCATCCCGTAGTACTCGCCCTCGGCGATCACCTCGGTGATCTTGCCGGTCTCCTCGGGGTTGAGGATCAGGTCCTGGACGCGGCCGGTGACGACCATCACCTCCGAGGCAGGGACGCGGCCCTCGCCGCTGATGTCAGGGACGAGCCGCTGGGCGATCGCCCCCCGCAGGGTCGAGGCGAGCATCACCCGCGCCTGGTGCTGGAGGTGGGGGGGGAAGAAGTCGATGATCCGGTTGATCGTCTCCGTCGCGTCGAGCGTGTGGACCGTGGAGAGGACGAGGTGGCCGGTCTCGGCGGCGGAGAGGGCGGTGCGCACGGTCTCCTCGTCGCGCATCTCGCCGATCAGGATCACGTCGGGGTCCTGGCGCAGGACGCGGCGCATCGCCCGGGCGAAGCTATGGGTGTCGGAGCCGATCTCGCGCTGGTTGACGATCGAGCCCTTGTCCTCGTGCAGGTACTCGATCGGGTCCTCGAGCGTGACGATGTGGTGCGATCGGGTGCGGTTGATGTGGTCGATCATCGCCGCCAGGGTCGTCGACTTGCCCGAGCCGGTGGTGCCGGTGACGAGGACGATGCCGCGCTGCTCTTCGGCCAGGTTGGTGACGACCTCGGGCAGGCCCAGTTCCTCGACCGAGCGGATCTCGAAGGGGATCGCGCGGCAGACGATCGAGGTCGAGCCGCGCTGCTTGAAGGTGTTGACGCGGAAGCGGGAGAGGCCGGGTATCGCGTAGGAGAAGTCGGCCTCGCCCTCCTGCTCGAATTCGGTCAGCGAGCGGACCTCGGCGATGTCGTGGAAGGCCTTCTCGGTGTCCTCGCCGCTGAGCGGCTCAAACCCCTCCAGCGGAGTCAGCTCGCCGTGCAGGCGGATCGTCGGCGCCGCCGCCACTTTGACGTGGAGGTCGGAGCCGCCCCGCTCGACGAGCGTGCGCAGCGCTGAGTCGATCTCGAACATCCCGACCGTTATCGGCCGGATTGTCCCATTCCCTTAGGCCCCTGAGGCGCTGAGGACGTGGCTGGCAAGGACGCAGGGAAGGGGAGTGAGGGGAGCGCACTGAAGTGCGTGACCCGATCTACCGACCGAGGACGCCGCCAGGCGCGTCCTCAGCGCCTCAGGTTACTTCGCGCAGTTTCTGTGCTTCGCCCAGCTGCTGAAGCTTTTTCAGGCTCTGATTCTCGATCTGGCGGATCCGCTCACGGGTGACGTTGAAGGTGCGTCCGACCTCGTCGAGGGTGCGGGGATGCTCGCCGCCGAGTCCGTAGCGCAGTTCGAGCACGCGCCGCTCGCGGTAGGAGAGGTTCTCCAGAGCCTCCTTCAACGCCTCTTTGGTGAGCAGGTCGGCCGCCCGGTCGAACGGGGACTCGGCCTTCTCGTCGGCGATGAACTGGCCGAACTCGGACTCCTCCTCGTCACCGACCGGCTTCTCCAGTGAGACCGGCGCTTGGGCCGAGCGCTTGATCGAGTCAACCTCCTCGGGATCGATCCCGGTGACCTCGGCGATCTCCTCCGGGGTCGGCTCGCGGCCCAGCTCGGTGACCAGTTTGCGCTCGGCGCGCCCGATCTTGTTCAGCTTCTCCACGACGTGCACCGGGATGCGGATCGTGCGCGCCTTGTCGGCCAGGGCGCGGGCGATCGCCTGGCGGATCCACCAGGTCGCGTAGGTGGAGAACTTGAAGCCCTTGCGGTAGTCGAACTTCTCCGCCGCGCGGACGAGGCCCAGCGTCCCCTCCTGGATCAGGTCGAGGAAGGGCAGCCCCTGGTTGCGGTAGTTCTTGGCGATCGAGACGACGAGGCGGAGGTTGGACTCGACCATTTTCTGCTTCGCGTCGAGGTCTCCCCGCTCGATCCGCTTGGCGAGTTCGACCTCCTCCTGGGCGGTGAGCAACCGGACTTTGCCGATGTCCTTGAGGAACAGCTGCAGCGAGTCCGTCGTCATGTCCGGTTTCAGGTCGAGCGCCTGTTTGCTGCGGCGCCGGCCTTTCTTCCCGGTGTCGACGGGCATCGCGTCCGCGGCCGCTTTCTGGGCCGGGTCCATGTCCTCGACCAGCTCGATCCCCTGCTTCTCGATATGGCCGTAGAGATCCTCGACGTCGGACTCGTCGAGGTCGACCTCCGAGACCGCCGAGGCGATGTCGCCGAAGGTGAGCACGCCGAGTTGCTGACCCCTGTGGATCAGCCCTTTTACCTCCTCTAGCTCCTGAAGCTCTGCAACCAGCATCTCGTCTATACCCGTCTCTCTGCGCTAGATGGTTAAGTGGCCTGGCTATGAAAGGCAGTCGCGGGAGAAAAGTCGCGACAGAACATGAAAAAGGGACCGACGACGCGGTCCGCGAAGTAAGCCTCTCAAACGTCTGTTCGCATGATAGGCGCTTCAGTTTCTGAAGTCAATGGCCCCAGATGCCGAATCCGTTGAGACATCCACGTCCCTGGCTGCGCGCCTTCTGGCAGCGCGCCTACCGCGAGAACGTCACCGGGCTCTCGGCGATGGTCGCCTACAACCTGATGCTCGCCGTCTTCCCCTTCGCCCTGCTGGTTCTCTTCGTCTTCGGCCAGGTGCTGAAGATCGAGGGGGTCGAGACCGGCGTGCTGGACGACCTGCAGCGGCTCTTCCCCAACACCGAGCAGACGACCCTGAGCGACGTGCTGGAAAGGATCGAGGACAACTCGACCACGATCGGCATCGCCGCCTTCCTCGGCTCACTCTGGATCGGGGCCTCCTTCTGGGGGGCGATGGACACCGCCTTCTGCCGCATCTACCACGTCGAGTGCCGTGGCTGGGTCGAGCAGAAGCGCTTCTCGTTCACGATGCTGGCGGTGGTGTTGCTTCTCATCGCCGCCAGCATCCTGCTGCCGACGATGGAGGCCACGCTGGTCTCCAGCACCGACCGCCTTCCCCTCGGGCTCTCCGACATCAAGGCGATCGACACGGCGCTGCTACTTAGCCTCGCACTGCTGATCGTCTTCGCGATCTGCTGCGTGATCTACTGGGCGGTGCCGAAAGGCCACATGCCCTGGCGTGCCGTCTGGCCGGGCGCCGTCTTCGTCACCGTTGCCGCCGGCGTCGCCAACTGGGCGTTCCCCTTCTACCTCTCCAACGTGTCAAGCCTCTCCCGTTTCGGCTCGACCCTCGGCTTCGTCCTGATCGCCCTGCTCTGGTTCTACGTGCTCAGCCTGGCCCTGCTAGCGGGCGCGGTCGTCAACTCGCTGCGCTTCGAGCTGCACGACACCGGCGAGCTGCCGTACGGACCGATGGATTCCGGCTGTGGCTGCGCCGAGGCCGGGGCTGAGTCGGCGAGCCAGAAATGAGAGGGGCCGGGACTGAGCCCGGCCCCTACTCAAACCGCTGAAACGGTTACGGCTAGTAGACGAATTCGCGTTCGACGAGTTCGGTCGTGTTTACCTGCCGCGTCTCGTTGGTGCCCGCAGCAGCCGGCAGTCCGGACTGCGAGTTGACGAGACCGTTGATGCTGATCGGGATGAACCCGAAGAGCGTCAGCACACAGCCGCTGGCGCCGGGGGCCGCGAACGAGTTGTCCACGTATTCGGCGTTGGCGACTTTGAGGATGCCGAGCGCTGGGCCCGGTCCGAGTTTGCCGCCTTTGCCTGAGATCGGTTTGTTCGGCGCGGGCGGGTTGGTCGTTTGCGTGGTCAGTTTGAGACTGATCGGGTTGGTGAACGAGCCGACGTAGCAGTTGCTGCCGAGCAGCCCAGCCGGATTGGTCAGGTGGACTTTGATCGGGAGCGACAGCGGATCCGACAGGGGTGGGCCCGGGAGGCCGGCTGCTTCCGTGGTGGCGTACAGGGTCAGCGCTTCGCTGCCGAAGAATTCGAGCAGCCAAGTCAGCCCGGTGAGGCCGATGACCCCGCCTGGAACTTTCTGTGCGACCGGGATGAGGCCGCCTTTGGACGTCGCGCCGAATTCGGTGCCGCTGATGTTGTAACCACCGCTGAGGACAATCGGTTTTTCGATCGGCACGTCTTTGGTGCCCATCTGGAAATGCCCACTGGTGATTTCGGAGCGGATGCAGAATTCGAGGTTCGGGTTTTCTGCAGGGCTCGGACAGCCAGCGAAATGTTTATAGCCTTCTTTCGGTTCTGCCGCCGATGCGCTCACCGGCGCGAGCAGTGCCACAGCCGCGATAGCCGCCATCAGGGCGACGAGCAGCCGCGAATAGATACTCGACTGGTTCATGCAATGCCTCCCATAAACGTAGTAGTTCCTTGACCTTTCATGAAGGTCAATTCGTTCCATCATCTCTGATCAAATTGCCGGCGTCAAGTCTGCGATCGCCAATTCGTCGACGTGGCACCGAACAGGGCAACGTGCAGTCCCTCGAGAAAAGTACGGGCAAGGCGGCCGTCGCCACCCAGCTCGAGCCCGCCGCTGTCGGCTTCGATCAGGGCCGCCAGCCAAGCATCGGCCGGACCGGAAGCCCAGGAATTGGGGCTGCCCCGAAGGCGGGTCGCGCACGAGGTGATCTGCCCCTCTCGAACCTCGATCAGGACACCGGCCAGGTGGCGCGTGCGGCCATTGGGGATCTCCACCGCCATCCGGCAGGAACCGGAGAGACCGCCCGGCAGGCGCAGCAGCGGCACGGTGAGCAGGAAGGTTGCCTCGGTGTCGATTGGGGTTATCGGAGGAGCCTCCTTGGAGAGGTGATGCCGCTCCCACCGGGTTGCGGCGGCGAGCGGTGCGACCCCCTGGCGCAGCCAGCGGGTGACCGCATAAGGAGTGCCCCTACCGCTGCCGGGCTGAGCCTTGACCTGATTCGCGAGCCGCATCGCTCCCAGGCGCCGCTCGAGCGATGGATAGCTGAGCGAGCCGATGATGTGGTCGAGCTCGGTCAGCGAGAGCGGCCCGGCGGCCAGGGCCCGCAGGATCGTCGCCGACCAGCCCTCGGCCAGCGCTCTGATCGCAGACTTGGCCGCGCCCGTGCCGAGCTCGAGCGGCCCTTCGGGCGCGCGCTCGAGCCAGCCTTCGAGCGCGCCGGCCACCGCGAGCAGATCCCTGCCGGCCTCGGTCAGCTCGAACTCGAGTGCGCCCGGAAAGCGATTGCGCCTGTGCCTGACGATCGACCCGAGATCGCTCAGCTCTCTGAGGTGGGTGCGGAGGGTGCTCTGGGCGGGGGAGCCGACGGCTCGTCGCAGGTCCGTCTGCCGCCGGGGGCCGTCTGCCAGGGCCTTGAGCAGAAGGCAGTTGAGCGGCAAGGCAAGCAAGGCGAGGGTCTGCGCCCCGGAGCGCGCCCCATTCCCGCTCCCGTTGACTGTGCTCATAGCCAAGCACAATGATTATGTCATTAATCAGTCTTATTTGGGAAAACCTGAGGTCGGCGTCACGGGGGTCGGGTCCTCAACTCACCGGGACCCCGAAGAGCTTCCCGTGCAGGCCGTCGAGCAGGCCGCGGGCGAGGTGGCGATCCCCTCCGGTCCTGACCCGCTTCGCATCGGGCTCGATCACCGTGTCCAGCCAGTCACCCGCGGGAGCGCTGGCCCAGGCGTCGGCGTCTTTCCTCAGGCGCAACGAGCAGGCCACGATCCGCCCTGCCTCGACCTGTGCCGTCACGCCGACCAGATCGGACTGCTCGGCGCCGCGCACGTCCACCCCCAGGCAGCAGGTACCGGAGAGATCGGGCGACAGCTCGAGCAGCGGCAGGGTGAGCAGAAAAGCCGCCTCGACGTCGAGGGCGGCGATCGGAGCCATCTCGTCGGTCGGGTCGCGTCGCTCCAGCCGGGCGGCGGCGGCCAGCGGGGCAATGCCGGCCCGCAGCCAGTCCGTCACGGAGTAGATCGCTCCCGCCCCCTCTCGTGGACGCGCTTCGACCTGTCCCGCGCTTTGCATCGCAACGAGATGGCGCTCGAGCACTCGCCGGCTCGTGCCGTCGATCGTGCGATCCAGCTCGCGCAGGGTGAGGGGTTCGCGGGCGAGCTCGTGCATCAGGGTCGACGACCAGCCTTCGACCAGCGCACCCACCGCCTCCTCCGCGTCGCGGCTGTCGAAAGCCAGCGGGCCGCTCGGGGCGCTCTGCAGCCAGCGCTCGGCGACGAAAGCGACGAAGAGCATTTCCCGCCCTTCGGGCGTGATTCGGTATTCGGCGCCGGGACCGACCTTCAGCGGACGTTCCAGGACCTTCCGCAGGATGCCTCGTTTGATCGGGTTGGTGGCCATCGTGAGGACGTGCGCTCCGGCGCGCCTGCTGCTCCTGCTCGCGCTGAACCTGTCTCTCATCAACCCGAGGCGATTGTGTCACGAAGCGGCGCTCTTTGGGAAAGGTTGAGGTCCCTGAAGCCCGTCCAGGCGTCACTGGGTGGGTGCGTGCGTGCCGGGACTCAAGCCGGCGGCCTTTGCTGTCGAGCTAGATAAGCGAACGTATGAGGGAGCAGCTCAACAGCAACCCGCTCGTGCAGCTCGCCGTAGTCGGCGTTCTGCTGATCGGCGTCGCCATCTTCCTGATGTCTTCCGGGGGCGGAGGCAAAGAAGAAGAATCGCCGGGCGCGACCGAAGCGACGGTGAGCGTCGCCGGCACGGGCGCCAGCGGAACCGCGACGGGCACCACCCCCGGCGAAGCGGTCGAAGGCGCGGTCGAAGCCGCCGCAGAGCAGTCCGCCGGCGAATCGCTCGCCGGCCTCGGCCAGGCCGCCAGCGTGGCTCCGCCGCTGCCGCGCGCGGTGCTGGACGCCTGGGAGGCGAACAGAACCCTCGTCCTGCTCTTCGTCCGCGACGGCGGCATCGACGACCGGCTGGTCAGGGCCGCGACCAACGGCCTTGCCGGGTTCCGAGATGCCGCGGTCTTCGTCGTTCCTGCCGCCAAGATCTCCCGCTATGCGGCGATCGCCGAGGGCGTCGGGGTCGACCGCGTGCCGGCGCTGGTCGTGGTTCGACCCAAGAGCCTGAAGAAGACGGTTCCAACCGCCTCGGTCAGCTACGGGTTCCAGAGTTCGCAGAGCGTCGCCCAGGCAGTGATCGACGCCGGCTACAGGGGCAAGACGCTCGACTACCACCCGTGATGGGTTGAGCATGGACTCGCGGGAATTCCCGAGCCACCTGCGGCCGGTCCCCGACTCCGGCGACTCGACCGCGCCCGCGCTCGATCCCCAAGCAGGCGGCACCCTCGGCCTCACCCCGCCGCAGGTCCGCGGTCGCTCCAGCGGCTTTGTCACCGACGTCCTCGTCGATCTCGGCTACGTACCCGACGACGTCGCTCGGCAGGCGATCGAGGCGGCACGCACCGCCGGCCGCCCACCGGAGCGGCTGCTGATCGAGGGCGGATCGATCACCGCCGACCAGCTCTCTCGCGCGGTCGCCGAGCGCTACGGGCTCGACCACGTCGACCTCTCCGCCTACCAGGTGGACATGGCGGCGGCCAACCTGATCTCGGTCAACACGGCGCGCCGCTACCGGGCGCTACCGGTCGGCTTCGTCGACAAGGAGACGCTGCTGGTCGCGATGGCCGACCCAACCAACGTGCTCGCGGTCGACGACATCCAGATCGCCACCGCGCTCGACTGCCGCGTCGCCGTCGCCGCCGAGGAGGACATCGAAGCGCTGATCGGTCGCCTCAACACGCTGCAGAACGCCGTCAGCGAGGCCGTCACCGAGGGTGAGGCGGAGGCCGAAGAGGGGGAGCTGGCCGAGGTCGCCGACATGGAAGTCAGCGCCGAGGACGCGCCGGTGATCAAGCTCGTCTACAGCATCCTCGGCCAGGCGGTGGGGGAGGGAGCCTCCGACGTCCACTTCGAGCCCGGCGAGGGCGAGATGCGGGTCCGCTTCCGGATAGACGGCGTGCTGCGCGAGGCGGCGCACGTGCCCAAACGGATGGTCAACGCGGTGGTCTCGCGGGTGAAGATCATGAGCGACCTCAACATCGCCGAGAAGCGGGTGCCCCAGGACGGCCGCGTCAGCGTCACGGTCGAGGATCGCCGGGTCGACCTGCGTATCACCACCCTGCCGACCCAGCGCGGCGAGGGGGCGACGATCCGCATCCTCGACAAGGAGAACGCGCAGCGCTCGCTCGATGAGCTCGGCATGGATGGCGAGGGGCGGGAGCGCTTCGAGCACGCCTTTCGCCAGTCCTACGGCGCGGTCCTGGTCACCGGGCCGACCGGCTCGGGCAAGTCGACGACTCTCTACGCGGCCCTACAGGAGATCAACGAAGTCGAGCGGAACATCATCACGATCGAGGATCCGGTCGAGTACCGGCTGGTCGGCGTCAACCAGATCAACGTCAATCGCAAAGCGGGACTGGACTTCGCCACCGGCCTGCGCTCGATCCTGCGCGCCGATCCCGACATCGTGATGGTCGGCGAGATCCGCGACGGCGAGACGGCGCGGATCGCGGTCGAGGCGGCGCTGACCGGCCACATGATGCTGACCACCCTGCACACCAACGACGCCCCCGGCGCGATAACCCGCCTGACCAAGATGGGGATCGAGGCCTTCCTGATCTCCTCCGCCGTCGACTGCGTCGTCGCCCAGCGTCTGGCGCGCAAGCTCTGCAGCCACTGCAAGCGGCGCACGATCGTCGCGCCACAGGCGCTGGCCGAAGCGGAGATCAGGGTTGGGGGCGAGGTTGAGGGATACGAACCGGTCGGCTGCTCGCGCTGCAACCAGAGCGGTTACCGCGGCCGGGTCGGGATCTACTCGGTGATGGCGCTGAGCGAGCACCTCAAGGAGATGGTGGTCGCCCAGGCGCCGGAGGCCGAAATCGCGGCCAAGGCGCGCGAAGAGGGAATGCTCACCTTGCGCGAGGACGGCCTGACCAAGGTCCGCGCCGGCCTGACCAGCCTCGAGGAGGTAGTCCGTGTCACCGCCTAAAGGGATCGGCCCATCGGGTCGATCTAGCTGACCATGGCCTTCGATTTCGCAGAGGTTCTCAGCCGCATGGTCGAGAGCCGTGCCTCCGACGTGCACATCACGCCGGGCGTGCCGCCGGCAATGCGCGACAAGGGCAAGATCGTCCACATGGAGGGCTTCCCCGTGCTTTCCGGCCAGGAGACGCGCGAGGTCGTCTACAGCATCCTCAACGACGACCAGCGCAAACGCTTCGAGAACGCCAAACAGCTCGATTTTGCCTACGCGATCCCAGGCGTCGCCCGCTTCCGCGTCAACTGCTTCTTCCAGCGCGGCTCGGTCAGCGCCGCATTCCGTCTGGTGCCGCAGGACATCCCCGCGCTCGATTCGCTCAAGGTGCCGCAGGTGTTGCGCGAGCTGGCCGCCAAACCGCGCGGCTTCGTCCTGGTGACCGGCCCGACCGGCTCGGGCAAGAGCACGACCCTGGCGGCGATGATCGACGTGATCAACGAAGAGCGCCAGGACCACATCCTCACGATCGAGGACCCGATCGAGTTCCTGCACCAGCACAAACGCTCGATCGTCAATCAGCGCGAGGTCGGCAGCGACGCACCCGATTTCGCCCTCGGCCTGCGCGCCGCCCTGCGCGAGGATCCCGACGTGATCCTGGTCGGCGAGATGCGCGACCTGGAGACGGTCTCAACCGCGCTGACCGCGGCCGAGACCGGCCACCTCGTCTTCGCCACCCTGCACACCCAGTCGACCGCGCAGACGGTCGACCGGATCATTGACGTCTTCCCGCCCCAGCAGCAGGGGCAGGTGCGGACGCAGCTCTCGATCGCGCTGCAGGGGATCGTCACCCAGCAGCTCCTGCCGACGACCGACGGGATGGGTCGGGTCGTCGCCACCGAGGTGCTGGTGCCGACGCCTGCGATCCGCAACCTGATCCGCGAGGGCAAGACGCACCAGATCTACGCCGCCGTGCAGACCTCCGGCGCGGTCGGCATGCAGACCATGGACGCCGACCTGGCGCGGCTGGTGCGGGAAGGGACCATCTCCCGCTCGCTGGCCGAACAGCGCGCCTCGGTGCCGGAGGAGCTCAAACGGCTTCTCGGTGCTGCGCCGGTGACGCCTGATTACGCTCCGGTGGGCTGACGATGGCGGGCGCCAGCACCTTCGCCTTTCGCGCGATGGACGTCGCCGGCGCGGCCTCGGCTGGCGAGGTCGAGGCCGAGTCAAAGGCTCAGGTCACCGAGCAGCTGCGTCAACGCGGCCTGATCGTCCTCGACGTCAGCGAGAAGAAGGCCCCGTTCGCGATCGAGGACCTGTTCAAACGCTTCAAGTCAGTCGACGTCCGCGAGTTGGCGGTCTTCTCGCGTCAGTTCGCCACCCTGGTTGCCTCGGGGATGCCGATGTTGCGTACCCTGCACACGCTCGAAGAGCAGACCCAGGACGACAAGATCAAGGAGGCCGTCGCGGGAGTGCGGGCCGACGTCGAGGCGGGCAGCACCCTGGAGCAGGCGATGGAGCGCCACCCGGACGTCTTCGACCGCCTCTACCGGGCGATGGTCCGCTCGGGCGAGGAATCGGGACGACTCGAGGAATCGCTCGACCGGGTCGCCTACCAGGTGGAGAAAGCCGACGCGCTGAGGCGGCAGGTGAAATCGGCGATGATGTACCCGCTGTTGGTCTTCGGCTTCGCAACGCTGGCCCTCGTGGCGATCGTCGCCTTCGTCATTCCGGTCTTCGCGGGCATCTTCGAAGAACTCGCCGAAGAACACCCCGAGGAAGGCGCATCGCTGCCGCTCCCGACTCAGATGTGCGTCACGGCTTCGGACGCGATCACCGGCTACTGGTTCATCATCATTCCGGCCCTGGTCGGCCTCACCGTCGGTTTCTTCCAGTGGAAGAAGACCGATCGCGGCAAGGCGATGTGGGATCGCTTCAAACTGCGGATCCCCTTCCAGATCGGCGACGTGATCCAGAAAATCGCCTTGGCCCGCTGGTCGCGCACCTTCTCGGGTTCGGTTTCAGCGGGCGTGCCGATGCTGCAGTCGATCAAGCTGACCGGCGAAACGGCCGGCAACGCCGTGATCGAGGAGTCGATGGAAGACCTCTACGCAGCGGCCAAGCGGGGCGGCTCGCTGGCGGCGCCTATCCAGCGCAACCCGATCTTCCCGCCGATGGTCGGCCACATGGTCGCCGTCGGCGAGGAAACCGGCCAGCTGGAAAACATGCTGGGCAAAGTCGCCGACTTCTATGAGACCGAGGTCGACGCCAAGATCAAAGCCCTCACCTCGCTGATCGAGCCATTGATGATCGTCTTCGTCGGCGGCATGGTCGGCTTCATCGTGATCTCGATGTACCTGCCGATCTTCAGCCTCTACGACAAGATCGGCTAGCTCGACTACTCAGGCTGGGCGGCTCTCTGACGCACCTCGGGCTCGCGGTCTACGGGATATCCCGTAGACCGTCGGTCCACATCGCACCCAACTCTGAGTTTTGGCTCGATGAAGCTCAAATTTCGGGGATTAAGGGATTTGGGTGGTGGTCGATTAGGGGTCTGTGATGAATCTGCCAGTGCTTCGGTGCAAAAGGCAAACTCGCCGTGAGGCGGGGGCGCAAAGCTTGCGGGGCTCCCTTGCGGGAGCCGGCCGGGCTACCACCGGGGTCGACAGACACCACGTGGCTTCAAGCGACGGGGCTCTGGCGCAAACGATTAGGACCATAGGAGGTCACTAATGCTGCTCCAGAATCTCCGGGCCAAGATGAGCGCCCGGCTCAACGGCGACAGCGAGGGCGGCTTCACGCTGATCGAGCTTCTCGTCGTCATGTTGATCCTCGGCATCCTCGCCGCGATCGCGATCCCCGCCTTCTTCAACCAGCGGGACAAGGGCACCGACGCTCAGGCCAAGGCCGCCGTGCGGACCGCCCAGACTGCGATCGAGACGTATGCGACCGACAACGGCGGCAGCTACGCGAATGCGACGCCTGCGCTGCTGAAAGCAATCGAGTCCACGCTGGTCGACGCAGGGACGAAAAACAACGTGATCACTGTCACGAACCCGACTGCAACCGGATACACCGTGACCTCCGAATCGGGCACGGAAACCGATTTCAGCATCACGCGAGCGGCTGGAGTCGTCACCTTCTCCTGCCTCCCCGTCAGCACCGGTGGATGCCCCACCGGCGGCAACTGGAGCAAATAGGAGCTGCTTGCTCGAAGCTGGCCAGCCTCATGGTCAGCGACCTTCAAAAGGGCGGGCCTTCGGGCCCGCCCTTTTGTCTATCCACAGACAGATGGATCAAACGTCCAAGCCGATCGCTTCCTTCGGCTTTAGAAGCGGCATCGGGCTGCCGATAGGCACCGAGTGCGCCGTCTAGCGGACCAGAGCGACAGCGAGCGGGGAAGCGTCCTGATCGAGGTGATGGTCAGCGCGCTCCTTTTGACGGTCACCGCGGTCGGGGTCTTCAGTGCCTTCGATGCTGGCACGCGCTCGACCGCGGAGCAGCGTCACCGGGCGCAGGCGGAGGGTTTGGCGCAGACGGATCTGGCCCGACTGCGGACCATGCGCGTTTCCGCCCTCTCCAACCTCGAGCAGACGAAAGTCGTGACGATCGAAGAGACGTCCTATACGGTCGAATCGGCGGCCGAGTTCCAGACCGACAGCACCGGCACGGCCTCCTGCGACAGTGGCAACGCCTCGGCCGACTACATCCAGATCCGCTCGACGGTGACCTGGCCGAGCATGGGTGAGCGGCCACCCGTCGTTGCGCAGAGTCTCGTCGCGCCCCCAAATGGCTCGATCTCGACGAAAAGCGGCTCCCTGGCCGTGCAGATCGTCAACGCGAAAGTCGAAGGCATCGAAGGCGTGGGGATCTCGGGCACCGGTCCTAAAGCCTTCAGCGGCCTCACCGGATCCAACGGCTGCGCGATCTTCGGCAACCTGCCTGCCGGCGAATACACGCTGACGCTGTCGGGCCCGACGCTCTACGACGACGAAGGCGAAGCCCCTCAGCCAGAAATCGCCAGCGTCGTCGCCGAAAGCACCAATACGCTCGTGCTCCAGTACGACCAGCCGGGCGATATAGAGGCGAGCTTCCAGACGCGGGTCGGCGGCGTTCTGGTGCCCTCCAGCGCCGACGCGGTGACGGTCTACAACGGCAGCATGGATGTCGCGAAGGTTTTCGGCACGCCCGGCGCCGCGCAGACCAAAGTCACGGCGACGCCACTGTTCCCCTTCGCCTCGCCCTACGCCGTCTATGCCGGGACCTGCGAAGGCAACGACCCGGGTCAGACCGGCATATCTCCGCCCGAAGGCGTGGTGATCAACGCCGTCGTCTCGGCTAACGGGACGACGCCGGTGACCCTCGAGCTGCCCGCGCTACACATGCAGGTCCTCAGCGGGGAGGGCGTGGGCGATCCCAAAAACGCCCCGGTCGCGGGGGCGACCGTAGAGGTGACCGACACCAAATGCGAAGAGGAAAAACCGGTGGTGCACACCTATACGACCAACGCCGAAGGCGCCTTGCCCGATCCGGGCTTGCCGTACAGCACCTATGACATCTGCGTCTCGGACGGGACCAAACACGTCGACGTCGGCGGTGTCGACGTGCCGTTCCATCCGGAAGAAATGCAGGTGGGCACCAGTGTCGCCGTCTACCTCGGCGAACCCGGCGCCGCCGAAGGGGCCTGCCCATGACCGACGAGCACGGCTACACGATCGTCGAGTTGCTGGTCGGGATGATGGTCTCGCTGGTCGTCCTCGGCGCGATCTTGATGATGGTCCAGGTTGCGACGCGCAACCAGGACCGTGTCTCGGAGCGGGTCTACGCCAATCAGCGTGGGCGACCGGCGATGAACCGGATCGTCGATCGGCTCCACTCGGCCTGCGTGTCTCCCGGTTTGGCCCCGGTGCGAGAAGGAAGCACGGGCGAAAAACTCATTCTCTACTCGAAGAGCGGCAGCGCCGTCAGCCCGGCGCCCGACACCTACGTCTTCTCGATCTCGGGCGGAAAACTCACCGAGTCCGTCGCCACCGGCAGCGGGAGCGAACCCGCGAGTTGGTCTTGGGGGACGCCGTCCAGCCCGCAGACGCTCGTCGACGGCATCGGCACGGCGGAACTCGGCACGCCCGCTGCGAGCGTTCCGCTATTCCGCTATTTCGCCTACGAAAGCGGCCAGGTCGCGGCAGCTCCCCTCCCGATCCCGCTCAGCAAAGAAAACGCGGCCAAAGTCGTCCAGATCAACGTCGCCTTCACGGTCGCGCCCTACGCCGGCGCGGCCACTGACCCCGGCGCCACGGTCACGCTCTCCGACGCGGCGACGCTGCGGATCGAACCGGCCAGCGAGGACAGCGCGCAGGTGAACTTGCCATGCGTATGAGCTGGCTCCTACAGCGCCTCCGCCGTAGAGCCGGGGAGGAGGACGGCTACACGATGATCGCCGTCGTCGGGGCGATCTCGCTGGTCTCGATGCTTGCCGGAGCCACGCTCGCGGCGACCAACGGTGACATCAACCTTGTCCAGTACGACATCGACCACCGGCGCGCGCATGCCGCGGCGCAGGCCGGGGTTGCCGACTACTCGTTTCACCTCAACAACGACAACAGCTACTGGGCCCGCTGCACCTCGGTGCCGGCTCCGCACGCGGTCAACCAGAAAGGCTCGACCGCCAATCGACGCTCGGTGCCCGGGCCGGCGGGGGAGACTTACGCGATCGAGTTGCTGCCGGCGACGGGCAAATCGAAATGCGAAACCGCCAAACCGATCGAATCGATGCTCGAGCAGAGCGGAAAAATCAACAACGGGTCCTTCCGCATCCGCTCAAACGGCTACTCGGGGGACGCGAAAGTATCGCTCGTCGCCACCTACAAGCGGGCGAGCCTGCTCGACTACGTCTACTTCACCCAGCTCGAGACCTCCGACCCGGTTACCTACGGCGACAACGACACGATCGAAGCCGCCTACAAACAGTGCATCAAATTCCGTCGCGAAGGCCGGGAGAGCGTTGCGCTGCCCGACAACGACGGCGACCCCTGCGACAAGATCGTCTTTGCCAGCAGCGACGACATCAAGGGCCCGATGCACACCAACGACGATTTCGCGCTCTGCGGCACTCCCACTCTGGGTCGCAACGCAAGCGACGTGATCGAGGTGAGCGCCCCGCCGAAAGGCTGGATCGTCGGCTGCGGATCGGCCAATCCGGATTTCGACGGGACCTTCGTGACCACGGCGCCGGTGCTGAAACCCCCCTCTACCAACGAACGGCTCAAAGCCATAGCCGGGCCGGAATACACCTACGAATGTCAGACCGAAATCAAACTCGAAGGCTCGAAAATGACCGTGACGACGAACAAAGGCACGGTCAGCGGAGTGCCGCTGCCGCCCAGCGGTGTGATCTACGTGGCCGGCGGCGCCTGCCCGGATCTGAAACCGGGCGGCAAAACCAAACCCTGGCCCGCCTGCACCGCGCCCTACTCGCCCTTCAAAGCCACCTACCTGACCTACCCCGAAGGTCTGGACTGCGGGACGGTCTACGTCTACGGCAGCTATTCCGGTGAGCTGACGATCGCCGCGGAGAAGGACATCATCATCCGGGAGGACATCACCAAGTCCGGCGAAGGGCTGCTCGGGCTGATCGCCAACAACTTCGTGCGAGTTTGGCATCCGTATCCGAACCAGACCGGGCGAAACGTCAATGTCAGCGGCGATCAGTGTGGGAGCAGCAGCGGCAGCAGCTCGCTCGGCAACGTCAAAATCGAAGCGGCGATCTTGGCGATCGACCACTCCTTCATCGTCGACCACTACGACTGCGGCAGTGAGCTCGGCACGCTCACGGTGAAAGGGGCTATCTCGCAGAAATTCCGCGGTGCGGTCGGCACCGTCAACACCAGCGGCTACGCCAAGAACTACGAATACGACGACCGCCTCCGCTACATGGAGCCACCCAGCTTCCTCGATCCCGTTGCACCTTCCTGGCACATCCAGCGCGAGACGCTGGACTTCGGCAGCTAGAGCGCCGCTCGGGCGGGCCCCGCCGCTTTTCAAGGATCGGCGGGTCAGCGTCGAACCTTTCGTGCATATGGCGGCCACAGCGATACTCGCACTCATCGGCGGCGCGATCGTCGGCAGCTTCGTCAGCGTCGTCGCCCACCGGGTGCCGCGCGGCGAATCGGTCGTCGGGCCGCGCTCGCGCTGTCCCGCCTGTGGGGCACAGATCGCCGCCTACGACAACATTCCAATCGTCTCTTGGTGCCTGCTGGGTGGCCAGGCGCGCTGTTGTGGGGCGCGGATCTCGGCTCGCTACCCGCTGGTCGAGCTGGTGCTCGGCACGCTTTATGCGGCCACGCTAATCGTCTTCTGGGACGAGCCCGGGGAAATGGCGCTGGGGCTGGTCTTCGTCACGATCCTCGCAGCGATCACGCTCACCGACCTCGAGCGGCGGATCATCCCCAACAAGATCCTTCTCGTCGGGGCTGTGGCAGGGGTCGCGATTGCCGCTGCGACCGATCCCGGCAGCCTTCCTGAGCGGGCGGTCGCCGCTGCGGCGGCCGGCGGCCTGCTGCTCGCTGCGGCGCTCGCCTATCCGCGTGGCATGGGTCTCGGCGACGTCAAGCTGGCGGCCACGATGGGCCTCTTTCTGGGCCGCGAGGTCGGGCCGGCGCTGCTCGTCGCCCTGCTGGCCGGCTCGCTGGTCGGCCTGGCGATGATCGCCCGCCACGGCGCCGGGGCGCGCAAGCAGGCGATTCCGTTCGGCCCCTTCCTGGCTCTCGGCGGCGTCGTCGGCCTGCTGGCTGGCGAAGAGCTGATCGACTGGTACCTGGGGACGTTCTGAGCCGGTCACGCGCTTCGTAGGTCTGTCCAAAGTTCTCCTATAACTGAGTAGTTGCAGGGCGAAAGGTTTAGCGCTTTCCTGTCGATCCAGGGAGAGCGTGCTTTCCCTGACCAGGCAGAAGAAGACCGGCGGCCTCGTCGGCCTCGACATCGAGGCTGGCAGCATCGCTGCGACCGAGGTCGCGGTCAACGGCATGGCGCAGGTCACGACGTCCGCCATCGGCTCGCTCGACCCGGGCGCCTTTCACGAGGGGGAAGTGCTCGATCCCGATCGCCTCTCCGCGGCCCTGAAGTCGCTCTTCGCCGAGCACAAACTGTCCAAGCGCGTCAGGCTCGGCATCGCCAATCAGAAGGTGGTCGTCCGTACCGTGCGCCTGCCGGCGATCGAGGACCCGAAGGAGATGGAGGCGGCTGTCCGCTTCCAGGCCCAGGAGCAGATCCCGATGCCGCTCGACCAGGCAGTGCTCGAGCATCAGGTCGTCGGCGGCGTCGCCGCGGAGGAGGGAGGCTCTGCTCAGGTCGACGTTGTCGTCGTCGCGGCCCGCCGCGACATGGTCGCCTCCTTCGTCGAGCCGATTCGTCGAGCCGGCCTCGAACCGGTGGGCGTCGACCTCTCCGCCTTCGCCATGATCCGAGCGCTCGCCGCGGTTGAGAACGGGGCCGATGGGGTGGATGCCGGCGAGCCCGGTGCGCGCCCGCCGGCGGCCGTTCTCTACTGCAGCCTCGGCGATGTCACCAATCTTGCTGTCGCCTGCGGCAACGCCTGCCTCTTCACTCGCGTCTCGCATGCCGGTCTCGAGTCGATCTCGGCCCGGCTCTCCAGCGCTCGGGACATTGCCCCCGAGCACACCGAGCAGTGGCTCTCGCACGTCGGCCTGGAGACGCCGGTCGAGCAGATCGAGGGAGACCCGGAGACCGTCGCCGAGGCGCGCCGCTCACTAGAGGAGGGCGTGACCGCGCTGACCGACGAGCTGCGCCTCTCGCTCGACTATTACGGCGCCCAGGAGGGAGCACTTCCGGTAGAGCGGATCGTCCTCTGTGGCCTCGGCAGCGCCATCCCCGGCCTGGCAAACCGGATGGAGGCAGCCATCGGCTCGCCGATCGCCGTCTCGCGCCCATCCGCCCTGGCCGGGTTCGATGACGCCGCCGCGGCGCGACTGACCCTCCCCTTCGGCCTCGCCTTGGAGGGATAGGCGATGCGCCCGGTAAATCTGATCCCCCCCGAGCAGCGACGCGGCGAGAACGCGCCGCTGCGCACCGGCTCGTTCCCGTACATCCTGCTCGGCGCCCTCGTCCTGGTGCTCGTCGCGGTTACCGCCATGGTCCTGGTCGGCAACCAGATTGGCGAGCGAGAAGGCGAAGTGGCGAAGCTGGAGCGCGAAGACGCGGCGGCGGCGGTAAAGGCCCAGCGTCTCGCTGCCTACACCGAATTTCGCTCAATGAGCGAACAGCGAGTGGCAACGGTCAGCGACCTGGCCGACAGCCGCTTCGACTGGGAGCGGGTGATGCGCGAACTTTCGCTGGTCCTGCCCGGCGACGTCTGGCTGACCGGCCTCACCGCCACTGCCTCCCCGGACATAAGCGTCGAAAGCGGCGGCAGCGGCTCCGAGGGCGCGAGCCTGCGCGCTCAGGTGCCGGGCCCGGCGATGGAACTGAATGGCTGTGCGACCGGACAGGAGGCTGTGGCCGGTTTCGTCACCGCGCTCAAGGACGTAGACGGCGTGACCCGCGTTGGCATCGAGTTCTCCGAGCTGGGGGAAGAAGAGGAAGCCGAAGCCTCCACCGAAGTGGGCGCGGCAACCTCCACGGGCGGCGAGGAATGCCGCACGCGGGAGTTCATTGCCAAGTTCGCCATCGTCGTCGCCTTCGACGCAGCGCCGATCCCGGCGATCGCCTCGGCCGAAGGGGAAGCCGTGGCCGCGCCGACCGAAAGCACGGAAGCGACCGGTGGCGAAGCCTCCGAAGGCACGGAAGGCGAATGAGATGAAGCCGAAGCTGAGCTCCTCCAATTTGACCGTGGTCGCGATCCTGGGCGTCGTCGTGCTTGCCGTTGCCTTCTGGGCGATGGCGTTGAGCCCGAAGCGCGAGGAAGCGGCCAAGCTCGGCAAACAGGTCGAACAGGTCGAAGCCTCGCTATCGCAACATCAGGCCGAAATCGCCGGTGGCGAAGAAGCGCGCAAGGACTTCGCCACGGAATACCAGCGCCTGGTGGTGCTGGGCAAGGCGGTGCCGGGCGACGACGACACGGCATCGCTGCTGGTGCAGATGAATCGCATCGCCGACGGCGCCGGAGTTCGATTCAGCAACCTGACGCTGGCGGCCGGCGCGGCGGAAGCCGAAACGACGCTGCCCGCTCCGGAAGCCTCGGTGGCCCAGGTGTCGCCCACCGAGGCCGCTGCGGCGACCATGCCGCTTGGGGCGACGATCGGCCCGGCGGGACTCGCCGTGATGCCTTACACGCTTACCTTCGGTGGCAGCTTCTTCAAGGTCGCCGACTTCATCGAGGGCCTCGACTCGCTCGTTGACACGAAGAGCGAAGAGGTGGCAGTCAACGGGCGCTTGCTTACCGTTAACGGCTTCTCCCTTCAGGCGGCGCAGAAGGCCGAGTTCCCGGCGTTGGAGGCCAACTTCTCCGTCACCACGTATCTGACTCCGCCGGGAGAGGACGTTACCGGCGGTGCGAGCCCGGAAAGCCCCACTACCGAAGCGGCCCCGGTCGCCGCCACGACTGGAGTGGCACGATGAAGGGGCCGGAGCTGAAGAAGCCCGCGATCAAGCCGCCGGCATTTCTCGCGGACCTCTACTACGACCTGCGTGACCGCCGCCTGCTGCCGATCATCGCGCTGGTGCTGGTGGCGATCGTCGCGGTCCCGTTCCTTATGGGGTCCGATCCCGAGCCGCTGCCTCCGCTTCCGGCGGAAGATTCGGCGCTCGGGTCGGGCACGGCGAATGCCTCGAGCCTCACCGTCGTCGAGGCGACGCCGGGCCTGCGCGACTATCGCAAGCGCCTGCGGGACCGCTCGGCGACCGATCCCTTCGAGCAGCAGTACACCGAATCGGCCTCGGCCGGTTCCTCCGCAGCCGAGTCCAGCTCGGCAAGCTCCTCAGAAAGCAGCTCGTCCTCGGGGTCCCTCTCGATCGAAGTCGACGAGACCGACGGAGGTGAGAGCGCACCGAGCTCGCCGCCAAGCGACGATGGCTCCGGGGGCGGGACGCCACCGACCACGGGCCGCTTCTACGCCTACCGGCCAAATGTTCGCTTCGGCGTCGCCGGCTCGGGCGATCTGACTGTCCATGAGCATCTGCCGCTCGGGAAGCTGCTGCCACAGAAGGACGCGATCCTCGTCTTCATCGGCGCTTCGGAGAACGGCGGCCAGGTTGCCTTCAATCTCACCCGCGAGGTGACGAGCGTGCGCGGGCCTGGCCGGTGTGTCGGTGGCAAAGAGGACTGCAGCCTGCTCATCCTTCGCGCTGGCCAGGCCGTCGACCTCGTGACCGAAGCCGGGCAGACCTTCCGTCTCCACGTGGTGCAGATCGATTTCGTCGAGGTAGAGCGGCCCAGGCCGGCGGGTTCCTCGCCGGCCGGCTCCTCCTCGGCGAAGCGGCGCAGCGCCTTCGGTCGCTTCCAAAGCTTCATTAAGTAAAGCCATAGCGCTACACTCGCTGAAGCGAGGCTTTCGTTCCCACCGCCTCGATTTTGCGATGAGCGCCGAGAGCAACTCCCGCTGTCCTGTCTGCCGAACCGCCGACGTCGTCTGCGGCAAGTGGACCCTCCTCGTGATCCGCGATCTGGCCGAGGGCCGCAGCCGCTTCTGCGAGCTCGAGCGCTCGCTGGAGGGGATCAGCCCACGCACTCTCTCGCTGCGGCTGCGGGCGCTCGAAGAGGAGGGCATCGTCGCCCGCAACACCTTCCCCGAGGTGCCGCCCCGCGTCGAGTACGCGCTGACCGAGAAGGGCAAGGCGCTCGTCCCGTTGATCGAGGACATGCGCCGTTACGGCACTCGCTGGCTGCTCGAAGAAGAGCAAGCCCCCGTTCCCGCCTAGCTGCAAGGCGTCGTGCAGGCGCAGGAGCGCCAGGCATGGGAGGGAAGGTCGGGACGTGCGCGACCCCCTGCTCAACGAGGCCCTGCGGCGACTTGCCGCCGAGGCGGCGACCCGCTTCACCACGCTCGTCGCCGGCGGCGACCAGATCCCCTTCGACGTCGCCGAGCAGGCGGGCCCCGACGAGGCTTACTTCCACAGCTACGTCCCGCTGACCGCGCGCTACGTGCGCGAGCGAGAGGGAGAGCTGCGGTCGTTGCCCGCCTTCGAGCCGGCGCGCGAAGCGGTCGAGATGGCCGGTGTCGCCGCGCCCTACCTGGAGCAGCAGGGAGAGCCCGTCCCTTCTGAGCCGGGCGAGCGGGCGACCCGCCTCCTGACCCTCTTCATCGCATCTCTCTGGGATGGCTGCAGCGAGTTCTCGCTCGATCGCGAGAGGCTGGAGGACGCCCTGGCGGTGCTCGATGCCGAGGCCGGCGACGTCGACGACGCCGACATCGTCGTCGTGCCGATCGTCGGCCTGCAGATGTCGATCGCCCGCCTGCAGCTGCCGCACGGCATGCAGCTGGTCCGCGCCGACTCCTTCGATGCCCCGATCGAGGCGATGCGCAGCGAGGGCATGGGCCGCGCCGCTTGGGAGCCGCAGTTCCTGGCGATCGCCGAGCAGGGCGAGGGCGCCGACAGCGCCGCTGACGCGTTGCTCCAGCTGGGCGAGTTGATCAGCGTGATGCGGCTTTTCAAGGGCGGCGGGGTCGGGCTCGGACCGCATGCCTTCGCGCCGACCGGCGAGGGCCGCTGGCGCCGCATCGCGACCGGGGCGCCGGCGCCGCGCCACGATGGCTATCGGCTCGACGAAGAGGAGGCGGCGCAGCTGGTCGAGCTGGCAGAGACGCTGGAGGCCAGGCCCGACCCGACCGGCCCCCTGGCCTGGGCGGTGCGCCGCTTCGAGCTGGGCTGTGAGCGACCGTCAGCCCTGGAAGGGCTGAGCGACCACCTACTGGCGCTGCGCGCCGTGCTCGACGGCCAGGGCCCGGTGGGCGCCTCGCTGCCGATGCGCGCCGCGGCGCTGATCGCCGATGGCTCGACCGGTCGCCTCGGGGCGCGCGAGCGGGTCGAAGCGGCGCTGGAGCTCGAACGCACCCAGATGGCGGGCGCTCACGCCCCGCGCGGGACGGAGCTGGCCGCCTGGGTCGAGGGGAGCGTGCGCCGCATCCTCCGCGAGGCGGCGCTCGGCGAGCTCGGCACCGACCTCAACGAGGCCGCCGACGAAACCTTGATCGCCACCGGCCTCGACGCCGGCGACGCCGAGATCGCGGTTGCCGCCCAGGACATCGCCCAAGCGCCCGCGCCGCAGCCGCGAACCGCGCCGACGCCGCGGGTCGAGCCCGAGCCGGTTCTCCGGCGGGAGCCGGAAGCCGAATACGTCAAGCCGCCAATCGAGGAGGAGTACGACATGGAGCAGGACACCCGCATCCTCGAGCCCGTCCCGGCCGAGGAGGAGATTCGGATCACCGCGACCAACTGGCTGGATGAGGTCGAGGTGGAGGAGAGCACGCTCGACTTCCCGGCGATCGGGGGAGACGTCGAGCACCGCGAGCGGATCGACACCCCGCGCGTTCGGCACCTCTTCCCGGTTCCCGAGGACGCCGACTGGGAGGTCCGCGAGCTCAAGTACGACCACTACGGTCAGTCCGGCGGCCGCGCCGGCTAGTCGACCGTTCGAACCCCCACTGGTAGGGCGCCGCCCCGGTGGTCGGCAACTGGGACGGTCTCTAGGCCCGGCCCGCGGCGATCTCGATTCGCTGCTCGCTGCTGGCGAAGAGGTAGCGGTTGATCTCGGCCAGGCCGCCAAGGTCGTGGACGTCCTCGTCGAGGTAGGGGACGCGGATCACGCCGCGGGTGCGAAGCTCGGCCGCCAGGTGCTCGATGTTGCCGGCGTCGCGCTCGGCCAGCGCCTGGTAGTCGGCGAAGTTCTCGGCGACGCGCTGCGCCAGGTCCTCGTCGCCCAGCTTCGCCGTAAGCGCTCCCTCGAGATCGGTGCCGTCCCCGCGCAATCGCTCGGCCGGGTAATGAACCTTGTTGACGATGACACCGCCGAAGGGCAGCTTCGCCTCGACCAGCTTGCGGTGGAAGTAGACCGCCTCGTCGATCGGCTCTCCCTGCGGGCCGCAGACGACCAGGAAGCAGGTATGGGGATCGGCGAGCAGGCTGTTGACCCGCTTGGCGCGGGCCTGGAAGCCGTCGACCATGCCGCTGAAGGCGTTGAAGAACTCGGCCAGGTCGGCGAGCAGGTCGAAGCCGACGATCCGCTTGAAGACCGAGAGGGCGACCGAGGCACCGCGCCCGGCGACCCGCGCCGCCAGCCCGGTCGGCTTCATGAAGACGCGCAGCGAGCGGCCTTCGATGAACTGGGTGAGGCGGCGCGGCGCATCGAGGAAGTCGAGCGCGTTGCGGGTCGGAGGGGTGTCGAGGACGAGCAGGTCGAAGCGGCCTTCGGTGTGCAGCTCGAACAGCTTCTCCATCGCCATGTACTCCTGCGAGCCGGCCAGCGCGTTGGAGATCTGCTGGTAGATGCGGTTGTTCAGCACCCGGTCGCGCGCCTCCTCGTCGGGCGCCTGGCGGGCGACGAGGTCGTCGAAGGTCGCCTTGGCGTCGAGCATCATCGCCCACAGCTCGCCCTTGATCTCGATCCCGTGCTGCTCGAACAGGCCCGGGTCGACCTGCGTCGCCTCGTTGCCCAGCTCGCGCAGGCCGAGCGAGTCGGCGAGCCGCTTGGCCGGGTCGATCGTCAGCACGCAGACGCGCAGCCCGCGTGCCGCCATCCCGGTTGCGATCGCCGCCGAGGTCGTCGTCTTGCCCACCCCGCCGGAGCCGGCGCAGATGCAGATGTCCTTGCCTTCGAGGATCTCGTCGATGGCCGGCATCAGTGCAGCCTCCGGGCGAGCTGCTGGGCGGCCTCGACGTCGAGCTCCGGCTCGAAGAGGAAGGGAAGGGTCTTGACCGGCGCCTCGACCCGCCGCCGCAGGCGGGCGAGCTGGGCGCGCTGGGAACGGGCGCGGCCGTGCTCAGAGGTTGCGGCACGGGCGGCGGCGCGCACGACGCCGTTCTCACCGCCGGCGAGCTCGGCAAGCCGCTCGGCCTCCTCGTTGGAGAAGCGCTCCGGGTAGAGCCCGTTGAGGTAGACGCGGTCGACGGCGACGCCGACCTCGGCGCGCAGCTCGCGCTCCAGCGCCGCCGACTCGTTGACCGGCATCTCCTCCGGCAGGGCGACGATCGCGGCGCCGGTGTGCTCGTGGTCGGTGATCAGGCGGTCTAGCTGCTGCGCCTGGGAGTGGATCGGGCCGACGCGGGCGATCGCGGCGAAGGTGCGCGGCGTCTGCAGGAAGCCGACCCCGTGCCCGGTGGCGGGGGCGTCGACGATCACCAAGTCGTACTTGCGTCCCTGCTTGACCTTGCGGTCGAGCTGGGCCAGCTCCCAGATCTTGCCGATCGTGACCAGCTCCTTGAGCCCGGGGGTGGCGGCGGCCAGGTAGGAGAAGATGCGGCTGCGGAAGAGCATGTCGCGCATCGCGCGGACCTTGAGCTGCAGCAGCACGTACTCGCGCATCGACTCGTCGGGGTCGATCGAGATCGACCATAGGTTCTCGGCCATCTCGACCTCGTGGAAGCCGACCTCGGTGTGGTCGAAGATCCGCGAGGCGTTCTCCTGCGAGGAGACCTCGCAGACGATCGTGCGCTTGCCCGCTGCGGCCGCGCGCAGGCCGAGCGCGACCGCGATGGTGGTCTTGCCGACTCCTCCCTTGCCGGTCACGAATATGAGGCGCTTGTCGAGAAAGTCGGGCGGGATCGGGTGATTCCTAGCAATTTCGGGGGGCGGCAGGAAAAGCGGGTACCCCTGCGAATACCCGCGCAATGGGATTCCTCAGCCGTAGAAACAAGTCCGCGTCCCCGCCTACCCCTGTCGAAGAGCCACATCCGATCGTCGAGGAGCTGCAGGCGATGGAGGATGCAGTGCCCGAGAAGCGGGAGCGGGACGACCAGGGACTGGAGCCTCAGGCCGCGGGTCCTGTCGCGGCAGGGGACCCACCGCCCCCTGCGGTAGCTAAAGCTTCCTCGGGGGAGGCCCCCCCTACGTCGCCACCCGCGGCAGAGGCGCCTGAGAGCGCGGCTGTCCGGGAGCCCGAAGAGACCGCGCCAGCCATCTCGGTTGAAGCTGAGAGGGATGAGGTGCCTGAGGAGGATTCTGGGCCCGAGCGGTTCATGCCTCGAGACTTGATCGCTCCGTCTCGCCATGAAGCTGTGGTTGAAGAGCCGGTTGCCGAGGTGCCGACCAAGCACGCCGAGGTGATTGCCTTTGCCAACCAGAAGGGTGGGGTCGCGAAGACGACCACCACGCTCAACCTCGCCGTCGCCTTCGCCGAGTCCGGCCACCGGGTGCTCTGCATCGACCTCGACCCGCAGGGGAACCTGACGATGAGCCAGGGGATCGATCCGGACAAGGTCGAAAAGAGCCTCTACGACGTGCTCGTACACGACATGCCGATCAGCGAGATCATCCAGCACCGCGAGATCGACATCGCCGTCGCTTCGATCGACCTGGCCGGCGCGGAGATCGCGATGAGCACCAAGATCGGGCGCGAGCGCTCGCTGGAGAAGGCGCTGAAAGAGGTCTCCGGCGACTACGACTTCGTCTGCATCGACACCCCGCCCAGCCTTGGGCTACTGACGATCAACGCGCTTACCGCGTCAAACAAGGTGATCGTGCCCGTCCAGTGCGAGTATCTCTCGATGCGTGGGTTGGTACAGCTCCAGAACACGCTGAAGATGATCCAGGAGAACCTAAATCCGGACGTCAGAATCGAGGGCATCCTGCCGACGATGCTCGACTCGCGGACCGTCCACGCCAAGGAGGCGGTGGAGATCCTCGAGGAGAACTTCGGCGATCTCGTCTTCAAGTCGCGCATCCGCAAGGCGATCAAGTTCGCCGAGGCGCCGGTGAAAGGCGCCAGCGTGCTCAAGTACGATCCTCAAAGCAACGCCGCGGGCTACTATCGAGATTTGGCGAAGGAGGTCTTGGCGAATGAGTCGGCGTAAGCGGGCGAGCATGCGAGAGGGCCCTCTTTCCGAGCTTTTTCGCAGTACGTCTGACGACCCCCCGGCTGATCCACCCGAGGCTTCAGACCCCTCAGCCGCGGGTCCTGACACGGCAGGGGACCCACCGCCCCCTGCGGTAGCTAAAGCTTCCTCGGGGGAGGCCCCCCCTACCGTGCCACCCGCGGGAGAGGCCTCTGAGGCCGAGGGATCGAGCGAGTCGGCGCCCGAGCGGCTGAAGCGGGTGTTCGAAGAGGAGCCTGTGCCGCGAGCTGAACAAGCTTCGGACACTCCGCGCTACGGGCGGGAGGAACCTGAGTACGAGCCGCCTGGTAGCGGCGAGCCGCACCAGCCGGTGATCCGGGTCGTGGGCGTCGGCGGCGCTGGTGTCAACGCGGTCAACCGGATGGTCGACGCGAACGTGCCCGGAGTCGAGTTCATGGCCGTCAATACCGACCTGCAGTCGCTGCAGCTCTGCGTCGCCGACGTCACCGTCCACATCGGCGACGAGCAGACGCGCGGCCTCGGCGCCGGCGCCGACCCCGAGGTCGGCCACCGCTCGGCCTTCGAGGAGCAGGACAAGATCAAGCGCCTGCTGAAGGGCTCCGACATGGTCTTCGTCGCCGCCGGCGCCGGCGGCGGCACCGGCAGCGGTGCCGCCCCGGTCGTCGCCCGCCTCGCCCGCGAGGTCGGCGCGCTGACGGTCGGCATCGTCACCAAGCCGTTCAGCTTCGAGGGCTCGCGACGCGGCAACCAGGCGAGCAAGGGGATCGACGAGCTCGCTGCCGAGGTCGACACGCTGATCGTCGTCCCCAACGACCGCCTGCTCGAAGTGCTCGACCAGCACACCTCGATGGTCGAGGCCTTCCAGGTCGCCGACGACGTGCTGCGCCAGGGCGTGCAGGGAATCTCCGACCTCGTCACCCTGCCGGCGCTGATCAACCTCGACTTCGCCGACGTGCGCACGATCATGTCCGACGCGGGCCGGGCGCTGCTCGGGATCGGCATGGGCGCGGGGGAGGGACGCGGCCTGCTGGCCGCCGAGAAAGCGATCTCCTCACCGCTGCTGGAGACCTCGATGGAGGGGGCGCGGGCGATCCTGCTCTCGATCACGGGCGGGCCCGACCTCTCGCTGGTCGAAGTCAGCGAGGCGGCGAAGCTGGTCGGCGAGGCCGCTCACCCCGACGCGAACATCATCTTCGGCGCCAACATCGACGAGGAGTTGAGCGACCAGATCTGGGTCACCGTCGTCGCCACCCGCTTCGACGGTCGCCCGGCGCCGCGCCGTGCCGCCGAGCCGACGATCCACCGCACCAAGGACGCCGGCCGGGGTCGCGCGCCGCGCAACGAGAAAGCCGGCGAGCTGAGCTCGCTGGACGTGCCCGAGTTCCTACCTGGCTAGCTCCAACCCATGAACGGCGTCGTCGCGGCGGGGCACCCCCTTACCGCCGAGGCGGGGGCGGATGTGCTGCGCGAGGGCGGCAACGCGGTAGATGCCGCGGTCGCCGCGGTGCTCGCCTCCTTCGCGGTCGAGAGCCCGCTGACCGGCTTCGGCGCCGGCGGCTTCATGATGATCGGCCGCGACGAGGAGACGGTCCTGATCGACTTCTTCGTCGCTGCGCCCGGCAAGGACGGGATCGATCGCGGGGCAGAGCTGGTCCCCGTGCCGGTTCACTTCGACGCCGAGACCACCCAGACGTTCTACGTCGGCCCGGCCTCCTGCGGGGTCCCGGGGACCGCGGCGGGGCTCGAGCTGGCGATCGAGCGATTCGGAACGGCGCCGCTGACCGACCTCGCCACCGCCGGGATCTCGCTCGCTCGCGACGGCGCCGCCGTCAACGCCGAGCAGGGCTACATCCTCGACATCCTCTGGCCGATCCACGAGCGGCTGGCGGCGACGCGCGAGCTCTACGCGCCGCAAGGGAGCCCGCTGGGGGAGGGGGACGTATTCCGCTTTCCGGAGCTGGCCGATGCGCTCGAACGCTTCGGTGCCGAGGGCGCCGAGCCCTTCTACCGCGGTGAGGTCGCGGCGGCGCTGAGCGGTTACGTGGTCGAGCACGGGGGCACCTTGGGCCCAACCGACCTGGCTGACTACGAGGCGATCGAGCGGCGACCGATCCGCGCCCCCTTTCGCGGCACCGAGGTGCTGACCAATCCGCCGCCCTCCTCGGGCGGGATCCTGGTCGCCTACTCGCTCGGCCTGCTGGAGCGGGTGGGCGAGCGCAGCGGCCCCGAGCGGCTGGTCGCGGCGATGGACGCCGCCAACCGCGCCCGCGGCGAGGAGTTCGCCGAGGCGCTCTACGGAGAGGGCCTGGAGGAAATGCTCCTCGACCCGGCCCGCCTCGACCTGAAGGCCGGCGACCTGCTCGGCTCGACCACCCATATCTCGGTCCTCGACGGCGCCGGGACGTGCGCCAGCGTCACCTGCTCGAACGGCTCGGGCTCCGGCGTTCTCGTCCCTGGCACCGGGGTGATCCTCAACAACATGCTGGGCGAGGAGGACCTCAACCCGCTCGGCTTCCACGCGATCGCCCCCGGCCGCCGCGTCCCCTCGATGATGGCGCCGACCGTGGTGCGGCGCGACGGGGAGATCGAGCTGGGGCTGGGCAGCGCCGGCTCCAACCGGATCCGCTCGGCGATCGTGCAGACGGTGGTGCGGACGGTGGAGCAGGGGATGAGCGCGGGCGACGCGGTCCGGGCCCCCCGCCTGCACTTCGAGCAGGGCATCGTCCAGGCCGAGCCGGGGATCGACGAGGAGGCGCTGGCGCGGATCGAGGCGCGCGGAATCCCGGTCCTGCGCCGCCCGCGGATCAATCTCTTCTTCGGTGGTGTGCAGGCGGTCGCCCGCGATCGAGCGACCGGCGCCCTGAGTGGCGGCGGCGATCCGCGCCGCGGCGGTAGCGTAGCTACCGCATGACGGTCGATTTCCAGGCTGAGGGGCTGCTCGACGGCGTCGAGGGCGAGGTGCGCGAGGCGCGGCGGGAACTGCTCGAGCGCCTGGCCGGGGAAGGCGTGCCGCTGGAGGAGCTGCGCGAGGCGGTCGAAGGCGGGCGCCTGGCCCTGCTGCCGGTCGAGCGTGCTTTCGCCGGCGACGGCCCTCGCTACACCCCGCGCGAGGTGGCCGAGAAGGTCGGAATCGACCTCGAGATCCTGCAGCGGACCAGCGCTGCGCTAGGCGTTCCCTACCCCGATCCGGACGAGCGCTCGGTGACCGAGGTCGACCTGGAGGCGGCGAAGCGGGTCAAGGCCTTCTACGACGCCGGCCTGCCCGAAGACGGAATGATGCAGGTGGCGCGGACCGTCGGGATGGCGACGGCGCGGATCGCCGAGGCCAACCGCGAGCTGGTCGTGCGCACGCTGATGCAGCCAGGCGACACCGAGCGCGATCTGGCGTTGCGTTTTGCCGCCGCCGCCGAGCACATGCTGCCGCTGTTCGAGCCGACCCTCTCCTACGCGTTCCGCGCCCACATGCTCGAGCAGATCCGCCGCGACGTGATCGGCACCGGTGAGATCGCGGCGGGCGAGCCGGGAACGGCGACGGAGGTCTCGGTGTGCTTCGCCGACCTGGTCGGTTTCACCAAGCTCGGCGAGCAGGTCGAGACCGAAGAGCTCGGTCTGATCGCCGGCCGCCTCGACGAGCTGGCGACCTCGGTGGCGGAGCCGCCGGTGCGACTTGTGAAGCTGATCGGCGACGCGGCGATGCTCGTCTCCACGGATGCCGCAGCGATGGTCGAGGCGGCGCTGCGGATGGTCGACGCCGCCGAGGGCGAAGGCGACGAGTTCCCCAGCCTGCGGGCCGGGATCGCCCACGGCTCGGTCCACACGCAAGCAGGCGACTACTACGGCCGCCCGGTCAACCTCGCCAGCCGCCTGACCGCGATCGCCAAGCCGGGCAGCATCCTGCTCGACACCGCGGCGAGGGAGGCGGCCGACGAGGGCTTCGACTACTCCTTCGCCGGCGAGAAACGCCTCAAGGGCTTCGACTCCAAGGTCAAGCTGTTCCGCGCCCGGCGCGCTGAGCGCAAATAGCGCCAGTCCCCTCCTCCCCGGGGGGAGAACCCAGGCTCGCCGGAGCCTTGTACCTCCTATGAGGGGCAAAAAGCTCCGGCCTCGACCGGCAGAGCTGTGGGGGCTGGCGCGCGAACAACATGGGGTGGTTGCGAGATCGCAATTGCTGGCGCGAGGATTCAGCCCGAAGGCCATTGAGCACCGCATCGCAATCGGTCGTTTGCACCCCCTATGGCGGGGTGTATATGCCGTTGGGCGACCGGAAGTGGACCAGACCGGCCATTGGATGGCGGCGGTGCTGAGCTGTGGGCAGGGGGCGCTGTTAAGTCATCGAAGCGCCGCGGTGCTTTGGGGTTTGATGCCCGCCACGGCAGCTCTGGAAGTCGTGGTACCGGGCAACGCACGCCGCCGCCGGCCGGGCATTCGGGTGCATCGCCGCTCGGGGTTGGCGCCCTCCAACTGCCGCGTGGTCCAGGGGATACCGGTGACCGATCCGGTTTCAACGCTTGTGGATTTGGCCTCCCGCGTTCCGGAATGGCGGGTGGAGCGAGCGATCAACGAGGCGGATCGGCTTGATCTGGTCGATCCCGAGGGGCTCCGTGCTGCGATCGAGTCCCTGCCCCCGAGACCCGGCATGGCTTGCATTCGCCGGCTGCTCGGCTGCGATGCGCTTACCGACTCTGGCCTGGAGCGCAAGTTCCTGGCGCTCGTGCGAGCCGCGGGCTTGCCGCAGCCCAGAACGCAAGCATCGGTGAATGGCTATCGGGTCGACTTCTACTGGCCCGATCTCGCCCTGGTTGTCGAGGCGGATGGTTGGGTCTACCACCGCACTGCGGGAGAGCAGGCGAACGATCATCGGCGCGACCAAGTGCATACGGCAGCGGGGCTGACTACGTTGCGCTTCGCCGAAAAGCAGATCCGCGATGAGCCTAAAGAGGTGCGGCGAAGTCTCACAGCGGTGGTTGCTCGGCTCAAGACGGACGCCACACCCTAAGTACCGCCCTTCGGGAGCCTTTTCACCCCCAGGGGGTGGAAAAAGCTTCAATCGGCGTATTGGGCTCAGGCCGGCTTGCGGCCGGAGAGCAGCAGGTTGTAGAAGAGCTCGGCTGGGAGGCGGGGCTCGAGCAGGCGGGTGTCGACCTTCTGCAGGGCGATGTAGCTGTTGAAGGCGAAGCGGCGCCAGCCGAAGGAGACCGATTCCGGCTCGGCGGTCGACTCGACCGTGCGCAGCCCCCAACCCCAGGCGTTGGCGAGCAGCTCCTCGCCGCCGACTCGCGGCCGCTCGAACTCGGCCTCGCGCAGCAGGCGGCGCAGGTCGGCCGGGGCGAAGGCGTGGACGTCGACCTCGCCCTCCAGCGCGTGGCCGTGGGACTGCTCGCTCTCGGGCACGGCGCGCGGCCGCGCGCCGACCAGGCGGCGCCAGGCGGGGGCGGCGATCAGCCCCGCGCGCTTCGGCGCCGCAGCCAGCCGGTCGCCGTAGCGTGAGGGCTCGCCGCAGAAGGCGATCGCGCCGCCGGGGCGCAGCACGCGGCGGAACTCGGCGAAGGCGCGCTCAAGGTCCGGGATGTGGTGCAGGACGGCGTGGCCGAAGACGAGGTCGAAGCTCTCGTCGTCGAAGGGAAGCTCCTCGGCCTCGGTCGCGACCGTCTCGGCCTCCAGCCCCAGCGCCCCGGCGGTGGTCGAGAGGCGGCGCAGCATGCCGGGCGAGATGTCGGTCGCGGTCAGCCGCTCGATCGTCCCCATCTGCAGCAGGTTGAGCGAGAAGTAGCCGGTGCCGGAGCCGATCTCCAGCCCGTCGCCGAAGCGCAGCCCCTCGACCCTCTCGCCCAGCGCCTTGGCCAGCTTCAGCCGCACCTGGCGTTGGCCGGTGGCGCCGAAGTCGATGCCCCACTTGGCGTCGTATTCGTCGGCCGCCGCGTCGTGGTAGCGGGTGTTGACGTCCTTGATGTGCGCGGGGGTGGCGGTCGGGGAGGCCGGCATCGAGTCGGGAACTCTAGTGGCTATCTCTACGCGGATCGGCGTAATGGATGAGATCGCGCGCTCGGCTCCAATACGGTCCCGGTCCATGCAGCGCGAATACGTCCAACGAGACCAGCCCGCCGGGGTGCCGCCGCTGCCGCTGACCGGCGAGCGGACCCTGCCCGACGTGCCCGAGGAGAACTACTGGTTCCGCCGTCACCTGGCGGTCTACGAGTGGATCGAGCCGCGGGTAGCCGACGGGCGCGTCGTCGACATGGCCTGCGGCGAGGGCTACGGCTCCGACGTGCTGGCGAGGACCGCGGCCGGCGTGGTCGGCGTGGACGCGAACCCCGAGGCGTACGAGCACGCGCAGCTGCGCTACGTGCGCGACAACCTGCGCTTCGAGCGGGACCTGGTCGAGAGCTTCGCCGAGCCCTGCGACGCGGTCGTCTTCCTGCAGACGATCGAGCACGTGCAGGACCCGGGCGCGATCCTCGAGCACTTCAAGTCGATGCTGGCGCCGGGCGGCGCGGCTTACATATCGACCCCGAACCTGCTGACCCTCGCGCCCCCCGGTGCCGAGAAGTCCGACAATCCCTGGCACGTCAAGGAGTACCGGGCGGCGGAGTTCCGCGAGCTCTGCGAGGCGCACTTCGAGCGAGTCGAGCTGTTCGGGCTCTTCCACGCGCGCAAGCTGCGCGTGCACGAGATCGCAATTCGCCTCGGCTGGGACCGAGTCCACAAGGCGCTGCGGCTTACCAGGCCCTTCTACGACCGCTTCACGCCGTCGATCTCCGCGTCGGACTTCGTGCTGCGCGAGAGCGATCTGGATCGGGCCTTGGACTTCCTCGCCGTCTGCCATGGCTGAGGAGTCGGTCGGCGATCTGGCGATCGTGCTGCACAGCCACATGCCCTACGTGGAGGGGTTCGGGACGTATCCCTTCGGCGAGGAGTGGCTGTTCGATGCGGTGATCCGGTCGTACCTGCCGGTGCTGGAGGTGGCAGAGCGGCTGACGATGACGGTGACGCCGGTCCTCGCCGATCAGCTCGAGGATCGGGGCGCCGCCGAGCGGTTGCGCAGGTTCTTGGTCGATTGGCGGATCGGGGCGGCCGAAGCCGATATCGAGGAGGTGCCGGCCGAGTGCCGCGACGCCTGCGAGGCGGAGCTGGCTCGGTACCGGCACGCGCTGGAGCTGCTGGATGCTGCCGGGGGGGACCCGTTGCGGCCGTTCCAGGATGCGGTCGCGGAGGGTCGGGTGGCGCTGGCGGCCTCGGCCGCGACGCACGCCGTCCTGCCGCTGCTGGCGACCCGCGCCGGGATCGACTTGCAGCTCGACGCCGGCATCCGCTCGCACCGTCGCCGCTTCGGCTGGGGCGGCGGCTTCTGGCTGCCCGAGTGCGCCTACGCGCCGCCACTGGAGCGGCGCCTGGCGGAGCACGGCGTGCGCTGGTTCTGCGTAGACCAGAGCCGCCGCGAGGAGCCGCTCGCGGCGCTCGCCCCGGTCGCGACCGGGGCGGGCCCTGTGGCGCTGCCGATCGACTGGGAGGCGATCCAGTGGCTCTGGTCGCTCGACGGCTACCCGTCCGATCCGGCCCACGCCCAGTTCGCCGGCAAATCGCTGCGCGGGGTGCGGATCTGGAAGGTGGGGGGCGGGGCCTACGAGCCGCAGGCCGCCGCTGCGGCGGCGCGGCGTCAGGCGGACGAGTTCCTGGCTGCGGTCGCCGAGCGGCTGCGGCGGTTCTCTGCCGCGAGCGAGCGGCGCGGTCTGCTCGTCTTCGCGATCGACACCGAGCTGCTCGGCCACTGGTGGTCGGAGGGGGCGCTCTGGCTGCGCGAAGTGCTCGCCGGTGCCGCCGCCGCGAGCGTGCGCCTGCTCACCGTGCCGCAGGCGCTCGCCGAGCACGAGCCGGTCGAGCGGCCGCTGGCCGCATCGACCTGGGGCGAGGAGAAGGATCTGCGGACGTGGGACTCGCCCGAGGTGGCCGATCTCGCCTGGGGGGCGCGGCGGCTGGAGCTGCGGCTGCTGCGCGCGCTCGCCGGCGGGCTGCCCGAGCCCGCCGCTCTGCGCGCTGCCCGCGAGCTTCTTGCCGCACAGTCGAGCGACTGGGCCTTCCTCGACAAGCGCGGCCAGGCGGGCGACTACGCCTACCAGCGCGCGACCGATCACGCCGAGGCGATGCTCGAGGCCATAGACTCCCCCGGCAGCAGCGACCCGAGTATGCGTGCCCTAGCCCCGGATCTGAGCCTCGCTCCACTGCTGGAGCCCTAGCCCGAGCCGCATGACGCGTGTCCTGATCCTCTCCTGGGAGTACCCGCCGCTGATCGAGGGCGGCCTGGCACGGCACGTGCGCAAGCTCTCCGAGGCGCTGGTCGAGCGCGACGTCGAGGTCCATGTGCTGACCCGCGGCGGCGAGGAGTCGCCGGCGGAGGAGCGCCGCGCCGGCGTCCACATCCACCGCATCCGCGAGCCGAAGCGACCGACCGACCTGGGCGAGTTCGTCGCCTGGGTGGAGCGGATGAACTCCGACATGCTCGCCGCCGGGGTCGAGCTCGGCGACCGCTACAGCTTCGACCTCGTGCACGGCCACGACTGGCTCGTCGCCAACGCCTGCGACCACCTGGCGAAGCGCTTCGAAGCGCCTCTGGTGACGACGATCCACGCCACCGAGCACGGCCGCCACCAGGGCTGGGTCGACAAGCACCCGCAGAGCTACATCCACGGGGTCGAGCGCTGGATAACCAACCGCTCCGAGCGCACGATCGCCTGCTCGCACTACATGCGCGAGCAGATCGCCGACATCTTCGGGGTCGAGGAGGAGCGCGTCAGCGTCATCCCCAACGGGATCGATCCCGACGACCTGCCGGTCCAGGACCCGGCCGAGCTGGCGCGGATGCGGGCCGAGTTCGCCGCGCCGCAGGAGAAGCTGGTGCTGCTGATCGGGCGGCTGGTCTACGAGAAGGGCTTCCAGCTGGCGCTGGAGGCGATGCCGCGGGTGATCGAAGAGGCGCCGGGAACGCGCTTCCTGGTTGCCGGCTCGGGCACCCACGAGGAGGAGCTGCACCGCCAGGCCAAGGACCTGGGCTTGATGGAGCACGGCACATTCCTGGGCTGGATCGGCGACGACGTCCTGCACTCGCTCTACCGGATCGCCGACCTGACCGTGGTCCCCTCTATCTACGAGCCTTTTGGCCTGGTGGCGTTGGAGGCGATGGCCTCCGAATGCCCCTGCATAGTCGCCGACACCGGCGGCCTGCGCGAGGTGGTCCCACACGAGGAGGTCGGACTGCGCTTCCGCTCGCACGACCCCGAAGCCCTGGCCGAAGTCGCGATCCGCGTCCTGCGCGACGACGAGCTGGGCCAGAGCCTCGTCGCCGAAGCCTACGAGCACCTGCGCCGCTTCGACTGGGGCGACGTCGCCGAGCAGACCGCGGCCGTCTACGCCGAACTCGCCGGCGACCCGAGCCCGGCCTGACCGGCGGCGGGGCGCCCATCTAGTTCGACTGCGGCTCCGCGGCGGGAGACCCGAGCGAGAAGCTGCCGCGGCTGGTGCTGCCGGGCGACCAGTCGATTCCCTCGATCAACTCGGCTGGCGAGACGGCGAGGGCACCGGCGAGCTTGATCACGGTGTCGATGCGCGGCAGCCGTTCGCCTCGCTCCAGCAGCCCGATCTCGGTTCGGTGCAGCGACGCGCGAACCGCGAGCTCTTCCTGGGAGAGGCCGGCGCGCTTGCGACAGAGATTGAGGTTCCTCCCGAAGGCGGCGGCGATGTCCACCAGCAGCATTCTTCTGTCGGTCACGACCATTCTCAACAGACCTGCCTCTCCCTAGCCCCGTGAAACCGACGGACTCCCGTCGATTCGCGAGCCAACCGACCCACGTTTGTCAACTTTCTGTCGCACAGACAATAAAGCGCTTTTTGCTTGAGACCGCCGTTCCGGATATGTCCTGCAGGCAGGCCCACCCGGCCGCAATCCGGCCGGCCCCGGTCAGGGCTGGGGAAGGGTCGTGTGGGCTGCTGGATCGGGCTCCACCGGGTCGGGCCAGCGCAGCTGCTCGGGCGCCTCGCGCATGCGCACGATCCGGGCGGGCACGCCGGCGACGACCGCGTTGGCGGGCACGTCCCTGGTGACCACGGAGTTGGTGCCGACGATCGCGTTGTCGCCGACGCGGACGCCGCGCAGGATGCAGGCGCCGTAGCCGATCCAGACGTTGGAGCCGACCTCGACGTCGCGCGTGTAGATGCCCTGCAGGCGGATCGGCCGCTCGACTTCGACCACGCCGTGGTCGAAGTCGATGAACATCGCTCGGTCGGCGATCACGCACTGCTCGCCGATCCGCACCCGCCGGTAGGCGGAGATCGTGCACTCCTGCCCGAGCACGGTCTTGGCGCCGATCTCGACCGTCGCCCTCGTGGCAGCGGATCTTGGTGCCGTGGCCGACCCAGACGAATCGACCGAAGTCGACCCGGCCGCGGGGGGCGATCTGCAGTTCGAGGCCGCTGCCGAAGAAGACCGGCCCGTCGGTGCGCCAGCGCCAGCCGGCGCGCGTCAGCAGGCGGCGCCGCAGGTAGCGCGCCAGCAGCAGCGCGTATTTCGGAGTGAGCATCCCGTTGCGGGCACAGAAGCGGAGAAAGCGGATCACGGCGGCGGGGACTTTAGACTGGCGCAGCCATGCCCGACGCCGCCAAATCCGCCCCGCTCGCCGAGCGCCTCATCGCCGGCGACAAGCGGGCGCTGGCGCGGGCGATCACCCTGATCGAGTCCGACGACCCAGCCGGCTGGGAGCTGGTGCGCGAGGTCTACCCGCGCACCGGCAAAGCGCGGATCGTCGGCTTCACCGGGCCGCCTGGCGTCGGCAAGAGCACCCTGATCGGTGCGCTCACCACCGAGCTGCGCAAAGCCGAGCGCGAGGTCGCAGTGCTCTCGATCGACCCCTCCAGCCCCTTCACCCGTGGCGCCCTGCTCGGTGACCGCATCCGCCTCTCCGACCACTTCCTCGACCCCGGCGTCTTCATCCGTTCGATGGCCTCGCGCGGCGCGCTCGGCGGCCTCTCGGAGGCGGCGCTGCAGGTGGCGCTGGCGATGGACGCCGCCGGCAAGGACGACGTCCTGATCGAGACCGTCGGCGTCGGCCAGGCCGAGATCGACATCGTCGACCACGCCGACACGATCGTCCTCGCCCTGATGCCGGGCTCGGGCGACTCGATCCAGGCGCTGAAGGCGGGGGTGATGGAGATACCCGACGTGATCGTCGTCAACAAGGCCGATCACCCGATGACCGACACGATGGTGCGCGAGGTCCGCGGCGTGCTCGCCCTCTCGCACGAGCCGGGCGAGTGGAAGGTGCCGATCCTGCGCACCGAGGCCGCCCGCGGCGAGGGCGTCGCCGAGCTGGCGGCGAAGATCGACGAGCACCGTGCCCACATCGAGGCGGAGGGGACGCTGGAGGAGCGCCGCGCCCGCAACCTGCGCAACGAGGTGCTCGGCATCGCCACCTCGCGGATGCGGCGGCGGATGGAGGCGACGGCCGCAGGCGATCCTGAGACCGCGGCGCTGCTGGAGCGGGTGGTGCGTCGCGAGCTCGACCCGGCAAGCGCCGCGAGCGAGTTGATGGAGCGACAGGCCGATGACTGAGGCTCCTAGCCTCCCGAGTCTGGCCGATGTGCGGGGTTGGATCGGGTGCGAGCTGGACGAGGCCGGCGGCGGATCGATCGGTCGCGTCAACGGTGTCTACGCAGACGTCGAGAGTGGGGGGCCGGTCTGGCTCGTTGTCACCACCGGTCGCCGCCGTCGTGCCAAGGTCGTCGTCGTGCCCGTACGCGAGTGTGCGGCGATGCCGGGTCGCGTTTGGACTGCGCAGGGGGGCGAGGCGATGCGCAAGGCTCCTGCGGTCGACCCGACCCGGTCGCTGCTGCAGGAGCATGAGGTGGCGATCTGCGCCCACTACGGCATCGGGAAGGGGGTTGGCCGTCACGCCGAGGTTGTCGGGCGCGCGGCTGGCTCGGTTACGGCTCAGCCGGCATAGCGCCTGTCAAAAATAGGCAGCTACCGCATTTTAGCTACTTACCTAATCATTTTTTGGTAAGCTACTACTCATGAGCACCTTCAAGAGGTAATTAGCAGCCGAGCTGGCGGGCGATCACCATCTGCTGCACCTCGTCGGTGCCCTCGCCGATGGTGAGGATCTTGGCGTCGCGGTAGAAGCGGCAGACCGGGTACTCCTCGATGTAGCCGTAACCGCCGTGAATCTGGACCGCCTCCTCGGTCGCGCGCACGGCGAGGCGACCGGTGATCAGCTTTGCCTGCGCCGCGGTCAGGGTGAACGACTGGCCGGCATCCTTCTCCAGCGCGGCGCGCCAGGTGAGCAGGCGGGCGGCCTCGATCTGGGCCGAGAGGTCGGCGATCTTCGCCTGGATCGACTGGAACTTGGCGATTGGCTGGCCGAAGGCTCGGCGCTCCTTGGCGTAGGCGATCGCCTCGTCGAGGGCGCCCTGGGCGAGGCCGACGCCCATCGCGGCGACGCCGATGCGGCCGCCATCGAGGATGTGGAGGAAGTTCTTGAAGCCGTCGCCGCGACGGCCGAGCAAGTTGGCCTCGGGCACGCGGCAGCCCTCGAAGGAGAGGGGGCGCGTGTCGGAGGCGTTCCAGCCCATCTTGCGGTAGGGCTCGCCGGCCTCGTAGCCGGGGGTGCCGGTGGGGACGATCAGGTTGGAGATCTCCTTGCGCCCGTCCGACTCGCCGGTGACCGCGGTGATCGAGACGCAGCCGGAGATCTCGGTGCCGGAGTTGGTGATGAACTGCTTGGCGCCGTCGACGACCCACTCGCCACCGTCGAGCTTCGCCGTCGTCCGCACGTTGCCGGCGTCCGAGCCGGCCTCTGGCTCGGTCAGTCCGAAGGAGGCGAGCTTCTGGCCGCTGCAGAGAACCGGCAGCCACTCGTCCTTCTGCTCGTCGGTCCCCCAGAGGTAGATCGGCATCGTCCCGAGCGACGTGTGCGCCGCCATCGTGATGCAGACCGACGAATCGATCCGCGCCAGCTCTTCCACTGCCAGGACATAGGACAACGTGTCCGCCCCGCCACCCCCGTACTCCTGCGGAAACGGGATCCCCATCAGCCCAAGCCCACCGAGCTTCTCGACGATCTCGTAGGGAAACCGCTTCTCCCGATCCAACTCCTCAGCCACCGGCGCAACCTCAGCCCGGGCGAAATCCCGAACGGTGCTCTGGATCAGCTTCTGCTCGTCCGTCAGCTCGAAGTTCATGGGCGAGAGAGTATGTGCTTGGACTTCGCAGAAGCTTGCGGCTCGATTTCAGCTATCGAGAGGACGGGCAGGGGTGCCCGGTGGCGCAGCGGCGTCCTGTTTTTCGCACCGCTCCGCTCGGCGAGAGAGGCGAGGCTCCCGGCGAAAAACCCAGCAAGCAACCGGGCACCCCTGCCGTCCCTAACTACAGCTGAAGCGACTTCACCTGCAGCAACTCCTCGATCGCGTACCGCCCGTTCTCACGCCCATGCCCCGACTGCTTGTAGCCGCCGAAGGGGGCCAGCGGGTTGAACGCCCCGCCATTGATCTCGATCTGGCCGGTGCGGATCCGCTTTGCGACCGAGATCGCGCGCTCCTGGTCGCCCGACCAGACGCCGCCGGCGAGGCCGTAGACGGTGTCGTTGGCGATCCGCACCGCGTCGTCCTCGTCTTCGTAGGGCTGGATCGCCAGCACCGGGCCGAAGATCTCCTCTTGGGCGATCGTCATCTCCGGCGTCACCTCGGAGAAGACGGTGGGGCGGACGAAGTAGCCGCGCTCGAGACCCTCCGGGGCGGCGGCGCCGCCGGTGACCAGCTTCGCCCCCTCGGCCTCGCCCTTCTCGATGTAGCCGCGGACGCGCTCGCGCTGGACGTCGGAGACGAGCGGGCCGATCCGGGTCGAGTCCTCGAACGGGTCGCCGGGCGTGAAGGCCTCGGCGGCGGACTTCGCCAGCTCCTCGGCTTCGGCCAGCTTCTCGCGCGGGACCAGCATCCGGGTCAGGGCGCTGCAGGTCTGGCCGGAGTTGAGGTAGCACTTGGCGACGCCGTCGGGGATCGCCCGGGCGAGGTCGGCGTCGTCGAGGATCACGTTCGGCGACTTGCCGCCCAGCTCCATCGCGACCGGCTTCACCGTCGCCGAGGCCAGCTCGCTGACTCGCCGCCCGGCCCGGGTCGAGCCGGTGAAGGAGACCATGTCGACGCCGGGGTGGCCGGCGATCGCCTCGCCGACGACCGGGCCGGTGCCGGTGACGAGGTTGAAGACCCCGGCCGGCAGGCCGGCGGCCTCGATCACCTCGGCGAGGATGAAGGCGTTGAGCGGCACCACCTCGCTCGGCTTGAGGACGACAGTGCAGCCGGCCGCCAGCGCCGGTGCCACCTTGGCGGCGATCTGGTTGAGCGGGTAGTTCCAAGGGGTGATCGCGCCGAGCACGCCGACCGGCTCGCGCAGCACCCGCGAGTTGCCGATCTCCTCCTCCCAGGCGACTTCCTCCATCAGCTTGGGCATCGCCCCGAACTGGCCGATCGGCAGGCCGGCCTGGATGATCTGGCTCAGCTTCAGCGGCATCCCCAGCTCCTGGGCGATCGTCGCGGCGATCTCCTCGGCGCGCTCGCCTAGTCCGGCTGCGATCGCCGCCAGGTAGCCGGCGCGCTTCTCGCGCGGGGTCTGCGACCAGGAGTCGAAGGCGTCGCGGGCGGCGCGCACGGCGAGGTCGGCGTCCGCCGGCGTGCAGGCCGGGATCGTCGCCATCGACCTCCTCGGTCGTCGAGTTGACGACGTCGATCGTCTCGCTGCCCTGCGGCTCGACCCACTCGCCGCCGATGAAGACCTTGTCCCGGGCTTGAACCTCCGCCGCGGTTGCCATCTCTCTCCTCCTAGTCGGTAGCGCGCCCGGCCAACGCTACCGAGCCGACGCCGGGTCCGGGCATCGCCCGGGCATCGCGCGCGTGCAGGACCTCGCCGCAGCGCTCGCAGATGCCGCGGTCGCTGACCGGTCCGCCGCACTCCTTGTGGACGATCAGCATCGGCGGCCCGTCGGGCTCCGGCGAGTGGCGATCGCCCCAGGCGAGCAGGGCGACCAGGGCGGGCCAGAGGTCGAGCCCCTTCTCGGTCAGGAAGTACTCGTAGCGCTCGGGGCTTTCCTGGTAGGGCCGTCGCTCGAGGATGTCCTCCTCGACCAGCCGCTGCAGGCGCGCCGAGAGCACGTTGCGGGCGACGCCGAGACCCTGCTGCAGCTCGCCGAAGCGGCGGTTGCCGTTCATCACGTCGCGGACGATCAGCAGCGTCCAGCGCTCGCCGACCACCTCGAGCGCCTTGGCGATCGAGCAGACCTGTCCGGGGTAGTCGTGACGCGAGCACGAGAGTGATCTTCGCACACTAGGTTGCATCAAGCAACCGACTCGGCTAGGGTGGCGGCGATAAGAGTTGCTTGATGCAACCAATCGCCGATTGGAGGCTCGAGATGAGGCTGATCCACAGACACAGAAGCCAACGCCGCCAAGGCCCCGCAGATCCCGATCAGCCAGGAGGAGATCGCCGCCGACCTGCACTACCCCGCCGGCCGCCGTCCCGGCGTCAAGGCCACCGTGCCGGTGCCCCGCGGAGCCCGCCGGTGAGCGAGACGGACTCGGCAGCGAGGCCGTCGCCGCCAAGGTCGCAGAGGCCGCCAGCAACGGCGGCACCGCGGCCGAGGCGGCGCAGATCTTCGCCGAGGTCAGCCCGGAGACGACCCGCAGCCGCACCCTGGTCTGGCAGGACCCGGTGCCGACCGCGGCCGCGGGGGCGACGATGACGGGCATGGAGTACATGGAAGCGATCGTCGCGCGGCAAGATGCCGCCGCCGCCGATCGCGGTGACGATGCGGATGCGGCCGATCGAGCTGGGCGAGGGCCGCGCCGTCTTCGAGGGCGAGCCCGGAGAGGAGCACTACAACCCGATCGGCGTCGTCCACGGCGGCTACGCGGCGACGCTGCTCGACTCGGCGCTCGGCTGTGCCGTCCACACGACCCTGCCCGCCGGCGTCGGCTACACCTCGCTCGGCCTCGAGGCCAAGTACGTGCGCCCGATCACCCGCGACACCGGCCGCGTCCTCTGCGAGGCCAACGTCCTCTACCGCGGCCGCCGCCAGGCGACCGCCGAGGCGAGCCTCACCGCTGCCGACACGGGCAAGCTCCTCGCCCACGGCGTCGCCACCTGCATGATTCTGGGAGGCTGAGCGCGCCGGTGTGCGTAATCCACTTCATGGGTGGATAAGGCACACCGCTACGAAGAACGACGCGCCAGCTCGACCAGCAGGCGGACGCCGAAGCCGCTGGCGTCGTTGCCGGTGTACGCGCGGCCGACGTCCCAGGCGGTGCCGGCGATGTCGACGTGGGCCCAGGGGGTGTCGCCGACGAACTCCTCGAGGAAGGAGCCGGCGTAGATCGTCCCCGCCTTGCGCTTCGCCGCGGCGTTGGTGAGGTCGGCGACGGTGCCCTTGGTCAGCTCCTTGTACTCGGGGTGGAGGGGGAGGCGCCAGACCAGCTCGCCGGTCGTCTCGCCGGCCTCCTCGACCGCGGCGGCGAGCTCGTCGTCGTTGGAGATCAGCCGCCGCGTAGGTCGAGCCGAGCGCGATCAGCACGGCGCCGGTCAGGGTGGCGAGGTCGACGATCCGCTCCGCGCCCAGCTCGACCGCGTAGGCGAGCGCGTCGGCGAGGATCAGCCGGCCCTCGGCGTCGGTGTTGTTGACCTCGACCGTCTTCCCGTTGTACTGGGTGATGACGTCGCCGGGCTTGATCGCGGTGCCCGACGGCATGTTCTCGGTCGAGGGGACGACCGCGATCAGGTCGAGCGGCAGCCCAGCTCGGCGATCGCCCCGACCGCCTCGAGCACCGCGGCGGCGCCCGACATGTCCATCTTCATCTCGTGCATCGACGCCGAGGGCTTCAGCGAGATCCCGCCGGTGTCGAAGGTGACCCCCTTGCCGACCAGGCCCAGGGTCGGGCCGGAGCCGCCGCCCGTGTAGCGCAGCACGATCAGCTTTGGCTCCTCGGCGCTGCCCTGGCTGACGGCGACCAGGCCGCCCATCTCCTTGGCGGCGATCTCCTCGCGGCCGAGCACCTCGGCGGTCACGCGCCTCGTGATGGCGAAGCGATCTCTCGCGCGCGCCGGCCGAGGAAGGACGGGGTGGCGACGTTGGAGGGCAGGCTCTGCAGGTCGCGGGCGCGGTTCTGCGCCTCGGCGCAGACGCGGGCGGCCTCGGCGGCGTCGGCGAGCGCCTCGGGCGCCGAGCAGGGTCAGCGACTCGAGACGGGGCGGATCGGGCTCGTCCGGGTCGGCTGCTGCGGAAGCGGTCGAAGCGGTAGGTGGCGAGGATCGTGCCGGTGACGAGCGCGTCGGCGGTCGTCGTCTGATCGTCGCCGGGCTCGGGCAGCATCCAGGCGAGCGATGTGGCCTCCAGCCGGACGGCCTCCTTGGCGGCGATGGCAGCGGCGACCCGGCAGCCGCTCGGCGTCGGCGTCCTCGCGCTTGCCGAGGCCGACCGCGAGGACGCGAGCGGGTTGCTCGGGTCGCAGCAGGGTCAGCTTCTGGAAGCCGCCCCTGGCGCCTCGGCAGCCGCCTGGCGCTCCGGCGAGCTCCGCCGGCAGCTCCTCGCCCTCGTAGAGCCCGACGACGAGCAGATCCGCGTCGGATGTCGACGGACGCGATCTGGCTGACCTCGACTCTCATCGCGACCGAGTCTATGAACTCTCATCGCGCGGTTCCTTAGGCACCTATTACGTGACCAAGGAACCACAACTTGGGCGAGTGGCCCGCTATCGTCCCGATACAGGGCCTTGCGGCCCATCCGAGCCGAGACCCGGCATAAACCGACGTAGAAAGGCCGCCAGATGCCCAGCACCGTCATCCTTGGAACCGCACGCACGCCCTTCGGCAAGATGGGCGGAACCCTCTCCTCGCTCGACGCCACCGACCTCGGCGGCCACGCGATCGAGGCTGCTCTGGAGCGCTCTGGAGTCGCACCGGAGCAGGTCGAGCAGGTCGTCTTCGGCCAGGTCCTGCAGGCCGGCCAGGGGCAGATCCCCTCGCGCCAGGCCCAGATCAAGGGCGGCATCCCCAAGGAGGTCCCCTCGGAGACGATCAACAAGGTCTGCGCCTCGGGCATGCGTTCGCTCGGCATCGCCGACATGGCGATCCGCGCCGGCGACACCGACGTCGCCGTGACCGGCGGCATGGAGTCGATGAGCGACGCGCCGCACCTGCTGCCGGGCGCCCGCTTCGGCTACCGCATGGGCCACGTCGAGACGATCGACGCGATGGTCCACGACGGCCTCACCAACCCCTTCACCGAGAAGCAGATGATCAACGAGGCGAGCGAGGTCTCCAACGAGCTGGAGATCACCCGCGCCGACATGGACCGCTTCGCCGAGCGCTCGCACCGGCTCGCCGCCGAGGCGACCGACGCCGGCCGCCTCGCCGACGAGATCGTCGGCGTCACCGTCAAGTCGCGCAAGGGCGAAAACACGATCGAGGCCGACGAGGCGATCCGTCCCGAGACGACGGTCGAGACGCTCAGCGGCCTACGGGCGATCGGCGGCGAGGACGCCACCCACACCGCCGGCAACGCCCCCGGCGTCAACGACGGCGCCGGCGCGATCATCGTCGCCTCCGAGGAGTGGGCCGAGAAGGAAGGCCGCACGGTCCTGGCCCGCGTGCTCTCCTACGGCACCGTCGCCGACGACTTCCCCTACCTGGCCAAAACCCCCGCCAACGCCGCCAAGCAGGCGCTCGAGAAGATCGGCAAGAGCCCGGAGGACGTCGACCTCTGGGAGATCAACGAGGCCTTCGCCTCCGTCGCGCTCAACTCGGTGCGGATGCTCGGCGTCGACGAGGAGAAGGTCAACGTCAACGGCGGCGCGATCGCGCTCGGCCACCCGATCGGCGCCTCGGGCGCCCGCATCGTCGGCTCGCTCGTGCACGAGCTGGGACGCCGTGGCGGCGGCCTCGGCGTCGCCGCGATCTGCAGCGGCGGCGGCCAGGGCGACGCGATCGTCATAGAGGTCAACGGGTCTTAGCTTGAGCCGCCCAGCGGCTTTCTTCGACCTGGATAAGACCCTGATGGCGGGCTCGTCGGGGATGCAGTTCGCCCGTGTCGCGACGCGGCACGGGATCGTCGGCCGTCGCCAGCTGGCGAGCTGGGCGGTCGAGCACCTGCGCTACCGCCTGCGCGGCACCACCGACGAGCGCACCAACGAGGTGCTGCGGGCGGCGCGCGAGCTGATCTCCGGCGTCCCGGCGCGCTCGGTCGAGCGGATGAACCCCGAGGTGATGGCAGCGATCCTGCCGCGTGTCTACCCGCAGATGCTCGACGAGGTCTACGCCCACCAGGACGCCGGGCGGGCTACCTTCATAATCAGCGCCGCCGGCAACGGCGTTGTCGAACCGCTCGCCGCGGTGCTCGGCATGGACGGCGGCATCGGCACCCGCTACGAGATCGGCGAGGACGGCGCCTTCACCGGCCGTTTCGACGGGCCCTTCGTCTATGGGCCGGGCAAGGTCGAGGCGATGGAGGTCTTTGCCGCCGAGCACGGGATCGACCTCACCGAGTCCTTCGCCTACTCGGACTCGCTCTCGGACCTGCCGATGCTGCGCACCGTGGGCCACCCGGTCGTCGTCAACCCCGACCCACCCCTCGCCGAGCTCGCCCGCGAGGAAGGCTGGCAGACGATGCACTTCGAGCGCCTGGGCCGCCGCCTGGTCGCACTCGCCGTCACCGTGCTGGCGACGGTCGCCGGCTTCGGCGCCTCGCGCATAGCCGCCCGGCGGCGCCCCCCACCCCGCCGCTTCCCCGCGCGCCGCTAAGCGGACGTGCCGCGAATTCGAGGCCACTATGGGTACTCAACTCGCGGCACGTCTCCTATGCGGGCCTAGACTGTCCGCATGGCGACGGAGCCGCGGCAGAAGCCGCTGGAAGAGCGGGAAGCGGAGTTCACGACCATGTCGGGACACGCGATCGGGTCGCTGTACGGGCCCGAGGTCGCGCCCGCCGACCCCGAGGAGTCGGTCGGCCGGCCTGGCGAGTACCCCTTCACCCGCGGGCCCTACCCCTCGATGTACCGGGGCAAGCTCTGGACGATGCGCCAGTTCGCCGGCTTCGGCACGGTCGAGGAGACGAACGAGCGTTTCCACTACCTGCTCGACCACGGACAGACGGGGCTCTCGACCGCCTTCGACATGCCGACCCTGATGGGCTACGACTCCGACCACGAGCGCAGCCTCGGCGAGGTCGGCCGCGAGGGGGTCGCCGTCGACAGCCTCGACGACATGGAGCAGCTCTTCGCCGGGATTCCGCTGGGTGGCGTCACGACGTCGATGACGATCAACGCGCCGGCGGCGATCCTGCTCGCCTTCTACGTCCTCGTCGGCGAGGAGCAGGGCGTCCCGCCGGAGAAGCTCGGCGGCACGATTCAGACCGACATCCTCAAGGAGTACATCGCGCAGAAAGAGTGGTGCTTCCCGATCGAGCCGGCGATGCGCCTGGTCACCGACATGATCGAGTGGTGCACGGAGGCCATGCCGCGCTGGCACCCGGTCTCGATCTCCGGCTACCACATCCGTGAGGCCGGCTCGACCGCCCAGCAGGAGCTCGCCTTCACGCTCAAGGACGGCTTCACCTACGTCGAGCGAGCGCTCGAGCGGGGCCTCGACGTCGACGACTTCGCCCCCCGTCTCTCCTTCTTCTTCAACGCCCACATCGACTTCTTCGAGGAGATCGCCAAGTACCGGGCGGCGCGGCGGATCTGGGCGCGGGAGATGCGCGACACCTACGGTGCCAAGCGCGAGGAGTCGATGCGGCTGCGCTTCCACGCTCAGACCGCGGGGGTCTCGCTGACCGCGCAGCAGCCGCTCAACAACGTGGTGCGCACCTCGCTGGAGGCGCTGGCGGCGGTGCTCGGTGGCACCCAGTCGCTGCACACCAACTCCTTCGACGAGGCGCTGGCGCTGCCGACCGAGGAGGCGGTGCGGGTGGCGCTGCGCACCCAGCAGATCATCGCCTTCGAGTCGGGCGCCCCCAATACCCCGGACCCTCTCGGCGGCTCCTGGTTCGTCGAGAAGCTGACCGACGAGATGGAGCACGCCGCGTACGAGTACTTCGCCCGCATCGACGAGCTGGGGGGGATGGTCGAGGCGATCCGCCGCAACTTCCCCCAGCGCGAGATCGCCGACGCCGCCTTCACCTACCAGCGCGAGGTCGACGAGCGCAAGCGGATCGTCGTCGGGGTCAACGACTTCGTCCGGGAGGACGAGGAGGAGACGCCGATCCTGCGCATCGATCCGGCCCTGGAACGCAAGCAGACCGATCGCCTGGCGGCGACCCGTGCGCGCCGCGACGGCACCGCGGTCGAGGCCGCCCTGGTCGAGCTGAAGCGTGCCGCTGCGGGCGATGCCAACCTGATGCCACCGATCGTCGCGGCCGCTCGCGTTCGCGCGACCGAGGGCGAGATGATCTCGGCCCTGCAAGAGGTCTTCGGCACCTACACCGAGAGCCCGGTCTTCTAAGCTTCGCCGCCGCATGGAGGCCGCAACCGCCCGCAAGATCCGCGTCGTCGTCGCCAAGCCCGGTTTGGATGGGCACGATCGCGGCGCCAAGATCATCGCCCGGGCGCTGCGCGACGCCGGCATGGAGGTGATCTACACCGGCCTCCACCAGACGCCGGAGCAGATCGCTGAGACGGTGATCCAGGAGGACGCCGACGCGGTCGGTCTCTCGATCCTCTCCGGCGCCCACATGACGCTGGTGCCGCGGGTGGTCGAGCTGTTGAAGGCGCAGGGCGTCGAGGACGTCCTGGTCACGGTCGGGGGGACGATTCCGGCCGAGGACATCCCGGAGCTGAAGCAGCTGGGGGTCGCCGCGGTCTTCACGCCCGGAGCCGGCACCGACGAGATCGTCGACTTCATCCGCAGCGGCGCCGAGGAGCGCCACGAGCGGGAAGAAGCTTGATTTCACTGCGTGATCCAGGTCACGTCGAATAGCACACGTCCAGATGTATAGATAGACTGATTGACTGGTCAGTCAACCCGCCCGAGCAACTGCCAAGGAGGCTTGAAACTTGAAGATCTGCGTCCTGGTCAAGGAGGTACCGGACGCCGCCGTCCAGAAGCGCATCGACCCCGAGACGATGCGTCTGGACCGTAGCGGCGAGAAAAACCTCAACCCCTTCGATACCCACGCCATCGAGGCCGCCATGCAGATCAAGGAGGGCGGTGCGATCCCGGTCGAGGAGGTCGTCGCGGTGACGATGGGCCCCGATTCGGCCGTCCGCGCCCTGCACAAGGCTGTCGCGCTCGGCGCCGACCGCTCGGTGCACCTCTCCGACGACGCGCTGTCCGGCTCCGACGTCTGCGCCACCGGCTACTCGCTGGCGAAAGTGCTCGAGTCCGAGAGTCCTGACCTGGTCCTGCTCGGCCAGCAGTCGGATGACGGCGAGTGCTACACGATCGGCGCCGTCGTCGCCGATCACCTGCAGATGCCCTCGCTGACGCAGGTGATCAAGATCGACGTGACCGACGGCAAGCTGCGCTGCGAGCGCCAGGCCGAGTACGGCTACGACACGGTCGAGGTCGAGCTGCCGGCCGTGATCAGCGTCGGCGACGCGATCAACGAGCCGCGCTACCCCAGCTTGAAAGCGATCATGGGGGCGAAGAAAAAACCGCTGGACGGCAAGGCGACCGCCGACGTCGGCATCGACGGCGGCATGGTCGGCAAGGCCGGCTCCAAGACCGCGGTCCTCGCGCTCAACCCGCCGCCCCCCAAGGAGGCCGGCGAGATCATCGAGGACGAGGACACCAACGAGACGGTCGAGAAGATCGTCGCCTGGCTCGACGAGAGGAAGCTGATCTAGATGGCAGGCATCCTGGTTTACGCCCTCCACGACGACGAGGGCAACTTCAACAAGAACTCGCTCGGGGCGATCTCCGAGGCGGCCAAGCTGGCCGGCGAAATCGGCGGCGAGGCCGCTGCGCTGGTCGTTGGCGAGGTCGCCGATGACGCCTGCGCGTCGCTCGGCAACTGGGGCGCAGCCAAGGTCTACCGGGCCAAGAGCGTGCCCGAGGGCCTGGCTCAGCCGATCGTCGACGCGATGGCCAAGGTCATCCAGGACGAGGGCTTCGGCTACGCGCTGTTCGGCGGCGGGCTGCTCGGCTTCGAGATCGGCGCTGGCCTCACTGCGCGGTTGAACGCCGGGGTGACGATGGAGGTGACGCAGGTCAAGGTGCAAGATGGCAAGCTGGTCGTCGAGCGCCCGATCCTGCAGGACTCCCAGATCGCCGACGTCGGCTACGTCGCTGAGCCGGGGATCATCATCGGCCGCCTCAACGCCTTCGACGCGAAGGAGAGCGGCGGCAGCGCCGAGGTGGTCGACGTCGATGTCGAGCTCTCCCCCTGGTCTTCGAAGGCGAAGCTGGTCCAGCGCGGCGAGCAGCGCGGCGCCGACGTCAACATCGAGGACGCCGAGATCCTCGTCGGCGGCGGGCGCGGGCTCGGCGCGGCCGAGGGCTTCAAGCAGTGCGAGGAGCTGGCCGAGGCTATGGGCGGGGCGGTTGCCGCGACCCGCGCCGTGGTCGATGCCGGCTGGTACCCCTACGCGGCCCAGATCGGCCAGACCGGCAAGACGGTTGCGCCGAAGCTCTACCTGGCGGCTGGGATCTCCGGCGCGATCCAGCACAAGGTCGGGATGCAGAGCTCGGAGAACATCCTCGCGATCAACAAGGACCAGAACGCGCCGATCTTCGAGTTCTCGGATCTCGGCGTGGTCGGCGATCTGCACAAGATCGTCCCCAAGCTGACCGAGGCGATCAAGGCGAAGAAGGGATGAGGTTTCCGGCGGGCCCCAACGGGCCCGCCGGAGCGTTTTACAGCTAGAGCGAAGCCCGCCAAAGGAGCAAGAGATGCCCGCCGTCAAGCCCATCGATTTCCCGCCGCCGTTCGACTCCGCCGACGTGATCGGCCCGCCGACCGATCCGGTCGACGACCGGATCGAGGTCGGCGTTGCGATCGTCGGCGGGGGCCCGGCGGGCCTCGCTTGCGCCAACAAATTGATGCAGCTGCTCGAGGACGAGCCGGAGCTGACCGAGAAGCTCGGCGAAGTCCCGGTCGCGGTGATCGAGAAGGGCAAAGTCGCGGGCGCGCATCTGCTCTCCGGCGCCAACGTCGATCCGTCGGCGCTGACCAGGTTGTTTCCGGACATGGACCCGGCCGATTGGCCGCCGGTCTACCAGGAGGTGACGAAGGACGCGACCTACTTCCTCACCTCGAAGGCGGCGATCCCGCTGAAGCCGCCGCCGCCGAACTTCCGCAAAGAGGGCACCTACACGATGTCGGTCTCGAAACTGGGCCGCTTCCTCGCCGAGAAAGCCGAAGAGGCCGGCGTCTACATCCTCTCCGAGACGGCCGCGACCAAGCTCCTGGTCGAGGACCGGATCGTCAAGGGCGTGCGCTCGGGCGATCGCGGCCGTGGCAAGGACGGCGAGGAGCTGGGCAACTTCGAGCCGGGCTCCGACGTCGTCGCCAAGGCGACGGTCCTGGCCGAGGGCACGATCGGCCACCTCACCTACTCCGCCTTCGACTACTTCGACATGCGCGACGGCTCAGACCCGCAGGCCTGGGAGCTCGGGGTGAAGGAGATCTGGGAGGTGCCGAAGCCGCTCGACCGGGTGATCCACACGCTCGGCTGGCCGTTGCGCTGGGGCGCCAAATACAAGGAGGCGGGCGGCAGCTTCATCTACCCGATGGGCGAGGACAAGGTCTGCTTCGGCCTCGTCGTCGGCCTCGACTACACGGACGCGACCTTCTCCGTCCACGACGAGCTGCAGCGGTTCAAGCAGCACCCCTTCATCGCCAAGATCATCGAGGGCGGCAAGCGGGTCGGCTGGGGCGCGAAGACGATTCCCTCGGGTGGCTACTGGGCGCTGCCGAAGCGCTTCTCGGTGCCCGGCATGCTGGTCGCCGGCGACGCCGCCGGGATGGTCAACATCGCCGAGCTGGCCGGCATCCACTATGCGATGCACGCTGGCATGTACGCGGCGGAAGCGATCGTCGAGTCGCTGAAGAGGGACATCGACTCGGTCAACTTCGAAAGCTACGACGAGAAGATCCGCGGCTCGGTGATCGAGAAGGACCTCTACAAGTCGCGCAACATGAAGCAGCCACTTACGAAGGGGCTGATCCGCGGCGGCATCGTCGCCAACATGCTCGTCGCCAGCAAAGGCAATTTCCCGCCCGGTCACATGAAGGTCGAGGACAACGCCGAGCCGGCGGTGCACCTCGGCAAGGCGGCCGACCGGTACCCGAAGCCGGACAACGAGGTCACCTTCAACAAGCTCGATTCGGTCTTCCTCTCGGGCAACGCGACCCGCGACGACGCCCCCAACCACGTTCGCATTCAGACCAAGGTCCCGCGCGAGCTCGCCCAGACCTGGGTCTCGATGTGTCCGGCCCAGGTCTACGAGATCCCCGACGAGCAGCTCGAGAACGGCGCCGGCGAGGTCGACGTCCACGTCACCGCCTCCAACTGCGTCCAGTGCGGTGCGATCACCGCCAAGGGCGGCCGCCTCACCCTGCCCGAGGGCGGCGACGGCCCGCTGTATCAAGAGACGTAGTCCCTGGGCAGTATCGGTCCTCCCCGGAATGCGCCCAGATAACTGTCGAATATTATAATAGTCAGTATTCTCTTTGCAAAGGGTCTCTGTTCTCTTTGAGACGAGGCCGCCATCGCGCGCTAGAAAGGCAAAGAGATGAATAGCAAAAGATTCGCGCTGCTTATCAGCATGGCCTTTGCAGTCATGGTGTTCGCGGTACCGGCACCTGCCTCTGCTTTCACACTCAAAGACGAAGGTAAAACGCTAGAAGGCGCGGAAATTCCTCTTTCGGGCCAATTGGAAACCATAGCTTTGGGAACTGGACTGAAATGCTCGGTTCACGCCACGATCTCAGTCAATGTAGACACAGTGCACATGACCCAATTCGAACTCACAACATCGACGTGCGAAGGCATTGGCGATCTGTACAAAGAATGCGAAATAGAGAGCGATCAAGCAACAGTTCCATGGCCCATAGCCGTCAACAAAGAAAATATGGAACTTTCATCCTTTTCGATCGACCTAGCTGTCAAATCTAAACCCGGCCAATCATGCTTCACCACAAAATCGGACTTCACATCCGATCCAATCCAAAAAAACCTCTGGATCTACCTAGTCAATTACACATATCAGACAGCGAAAATTTATTCGGGTATCGAGTTTGGCGGTATAATTCGTATGGATACCGCGCTTGGAAGTCAAAAAAGCTCACTTCTTGTGAGGCTCGAATTTGTCGGCGCGGCCGCAGGAACATACGAAATCGCTTGACGCCCTAGACATGTGACCAGTTCCAGCCCGGGTTCTAGGCTCATCCAGGATGGGGCTCCCGATTAGGGACGTGAGTAGCGCCCCTGGGCTGTCCGTCGAGCAGCCCAGGGGCATCCCGGATGCTTACCCTACGAGATCCTCATCGAGCAGTTGGAGAACGGTGCCGCCGGGGGCGGCGACGGCCCGCTCTACCAGGAGACGTAGCCGAGGCGTTTCCAATCTGGCGCGATTTGCGCGCCACGCGTGCGTAGCGGCCTTCTACGGTCGGCCGATGTTTGCGAGCGCGTTCCTCGCCCACTTGGCAACCGTGGTTGGACTGATGGCGGGAGGCATCGCGGTGGGCGGATTCCTTGGACACGCTCGGCCGAGCCTGGCGGGGGAGTCCGATGCGGAAGTCAGACATGCCACGACGGTGGGCGGTTTGATCGGGCTGGCTGTAATTGCCTCCGCGATCGTCCTGTCGGCTTCTGTTAACTTTTTGTCTTAGTTTATGGGGGACTGACTATGAGCGAAACCAAAGCCTTTGTCCTTTTATTTGCCGGGGTGGTCCTGTTCGTTGGCATCGCGAGTGTTGTCGTGGCGCTGACGCATGCAAGCGGGATCGTCTACGGCTTGATGGTCGGTCTGGACATCGCACTCGGGGGCTGGCTAGCGGGGTGCATTGTTGTGCGCTACGCCGACATCGAGGAGCGCAAGAAGCGGGAAGAGATCATCCTGTCGCGGTAGGCGCCAGGCAGGCGCAGTAGCGTCCTCGCCGTGCTGGCGCTGGGGATAGTCGCGGCGGTCGGGGCTTCGGTCCTCTACAACACCTCGATCGCGCTGCAGGCGCTGGAGGTGCGGCAGGTGCCGGGGGAGCACTCGCTGCGGCCGTCTTTGATCGGCAGGCTGTTGCGCAACCGGCGCTGGCTGGGGGCTACCGCGCTTGGGCTGATCGGCTGGCCGCTGGAGATCGTGGCGCTGCTGCTGGCGCCGCTGACGATCGTGCAGCCCTGCCTGGCGAGTGGGCTGATCCTGCTGCTCTGGCTCGGCGCAACGCGGCTCGGCGAGGCGCCCGGCCGGCGAGAGGGGGTCGCCGTCGCGGCGATCGTCGCCGGCGTCGCTGGCGTCGCCTGGGCGGCGCCGGAGCGGACCGTCGACCACGCCGGAACCGCGGCGATCGCGCTGGCGCTCGCCCTGGTTGCGATCCCGGTCCTCGCTCCCCACGCGCTGCGGAGCCGGACGAGCGCGGTTGGAACCCTCGCCGTGGTCAGCGCCGGCTGCGGCTACGCCTGGACGGCGGTGGCCAGCAAGCTGCTCACCGACGAGCTCGCCGCCGGCGCGATCCTGGTCGCGGTCGCCTGGCTTGCCACCGCGGCGGCGTCGGAGGGCCTCGCTCTGCTCAGCGAGATGAGCGCCCTGCAGCGACGCCCCGCCACCCGGGTCGCACCGACGATGTTCGCCGTCCAGATCCTCGTCCCGGTGTTGCTGGCGCCGTTGATCTTCGGCGAGTCGTGGGGCGACACGCCGCTGGGCGGGGCCGCCCTGGTCGGCTGCATGGCGCTCGCCGTCGCCGGCACGGTTTTGCTGGCCGGCTCGCGGGCGGTGGGGGCCGTCATCGCCGCCGCCCACGCGGACGAGTGATCCGCCTTCGCTGGTAGCCTGGCGCGGCTTCCAGTCCGCGTTTCCCGGTCATCCAAGGAGCCCACCGTAGGGTCAGCAGAGACAACGCCGCTCGACGCGACCCGGTTCGCAATCGGCTTCGACCATCGCGACCGTACTCGTCTCTTCGACCTATGGACCGAGGTGCTCGACTCCGAGCAGTGGTCGGAGGGTCCGATGCTGGAAGCCTTCGAGCGACGCTGGGCCGAGTGGAACGGCCTGCCCAGCCTGGGCCTCTCGAGCTGGGCCGGCGGCGCCCTCGCCGCGCTCGAGTTCGCCGAGGTGCGCGGAGGCACCGTGCTCTGCCCGTCCAACACTTTCATGGCGACGCCGCTGGCGGCGATCGCGGCGGGCGCCGAGGTCGAGTTCGTCGACTGCAACCGCGGCGACCTCTGCATGTCCTTCGAGGACTTCGAGCGCAAGGCGGAGCGGTCGAAGCCGAAGGCCGCGATCCTCGTCCACATCGGCGGTCACATCGCCTTCGACTCCGAGCAAATCGCCGCCTACTGCCGCGAGAACGGGATCTTCCTGCTCGAGGACTGTGCCCACGCGCACGGCGCCGAGTGGAGCGGACGCAGGCCCGGTCAGTTCGGCGATGCCGGCGTCTACTCGCTCTATGCCACCAAGACGATCTCCACCGGCGAGGGGGGAGTGCTGGTCTCCACCCGTCCCGGGCTGATCGAGTTCGTGACCAAGTTCCGCAACTACGGCAAGTTCGAGCACGAGGTCGACGGCCTCAACTTCCGCATGAGCGAGTTCACCGCCGCGCTCGGGCTCGTGCAGGCCGACCGCATGGAGGAGATCGTCGCCTGGAAGAACGCCCACGCGCGCGAGCACCTCGACCCGCTGCACCCGGCACGGCCCGAGCTGCCCGAGGACATGACCTCCGGCCTCTACAAGTACATCGTCTTCGACGAGATCGAGAAGTCGACCGGGCGGGTCTACGAGGAGCCCTGCCACCGGATCATGGGCCGCGACGCGGAGCTGCCCAACACCGATTGGGTCGCCGAGAACCACTGGTGCGTGCCGCTCTACTACCGGCCTGAGAGCCGTGAGGGTGCTCTCGCGGAGGGGAAGGCATGAGGGTCCTGGTCACCGGCGGCGGCGGCTTCATTGGCTCGCACGTCGTCGACCGGCTGATGGGGGACGGGCACACACCGCGGATCTTCGACCTCAGTGCCTCGCCCTACCACTCGCCGCTCGAAGTCGAGACCTTCACCGGCAGCATCACCGACCCAGCCAACCTCGACCTGGCGATGCGCGACTGCGACGCGGTCATCCACCTCGCCGCGGTTGCCGACGTCGCCCATGTCCACGCCGATCCGGTGCTCGCCGAGGAGGTCAACACGCGCGGCACGCTCAACGTGCTCGAGGCGGCCTGCCGGGCGGAGGTGGGCCGGGTCGTCTACGGCTCGACCACCTGGGTCTACAGCGACTGCGCCGAGCAGGCGGTCGACGAGGAGACCCCGATCCCCGCCCCGCGCCACCTCTACACCGCGACCAAGCTGGCGGGGGAGACCTACTGCGCCGGCTACGCCGAGCTCTTCGAGCTGGAGTCGACCGTGCTTCGCTTCGGCATCCCCTACGGGCCGCGCGCCCGCGCCGCCGGGGTCGTCGCCAAGTTCACCGACCTGGCGCTTGAAGGCAAGGCGCTGACGATCGCCGGCGACGGCAGTCAGTGCCGCAGCTTCATCTACGTCGAGGATCTCGCCGCCGGGATCGTCGCGGCCCTGGCGCCGGTCGCCGCCAACCGCACCTACAACCTCTCCGGCGACGAGGTGGTGACGATCCTCGAGATCGCCGAGACCGTGCAGGAGATGACCGGGGGCTGCGAGATCGTCCACACGCCGCCGCGCCCTGGCGACTTCCCCGGCAAGGAGATCTCCAACGAGCGGGCGCTGCAGGAGATCGGCTGGAAGGCCGAGACCAGCTTCCGCGAAGGGGTACGGAGCTACGTCGAGTGGGTGCGCAGCAGCACGCGGCCGCCCGATCCGGTGCCGGGGCGCAAGCCCGTTCTCAGCCACAACGGCAACGGCGCCGCCCGCCCCGCCGGGTCGCTGCTGGAGGGCGCCAGCCGGGCCGTCGACCGCCCGCCACGGGTGCTGGTGCTGACCGCCGACATCGGCGAGGGACACGACCTGCCGGCGCGGATCATCAAGGCCGATGTCCAGCGAGAGCTTCCCGAGGTCGAGGCCGAGATCGCCGACGGCCTGCAGGCGATGGGCCGTATCCTCTCCGCGGTCGTGCGTGGCGGCTCGCGGGTCACCTTCCGCTGGATGCCCTGGCTGTTCGACCTCCAGTACTGGCTGATCGCCAAGTTCGCGCCGACTCGCTGGCTCGCCCACCACCTCTCCTACCTGTTCGGAGCCCGTGGCCTGATGCGACTGATCGCCGCGTATGAGCCCGACGTGGTCGTCTCGACCTATCCCGGGGTGACGGCGGTGCTCGGGATGCTGCGCGAGAACCGCCAGCTGGAGATCCCCGTCCAGTCGGCGATAACCGATCTCGCCGGCCTGCGCTACTGGGTGCATCCGGGGGTCGATCTGCACTTCGTCACCCACCCGGAGTCGATTGAGGAGGTCGAGCGGCTGGTCGGGCCGGGCAGCGTCGAGTGGATGCGCCCGCCGATCTCACCCGACTTCCTGATGCCGCGAACTCGCGGCGCCGCCCGCGATGCGCTCGGCGTGCCTGCCCACGCCCGTATCGTCCTCGTCTCTGGCGGTGGCTGGGGGGTGGGCGATCTCGAGGGTGCGATCGAGGTGGCCCTGTCCGGCGAGGACACGCTCGTCGTCTGCATCGCCGGGCGCAACGAGGCGGCTCGCGAGAAGCTCGAGCAGCGCTACGTGGACAACGAGCGGGTGCGGGTCCTCGGCTTCACCGAGCAGATGAGCGACTGGATGGCGGCCGCCGACGCGATGGTCCACTCGACTGCGGGGCTGACCGTGCTCGAGGCCCACATCCGCGGCTGCCCGGTCGTCTCCTACGGCTTCTCCGTCGGCCACCTGCGGGCCAACAACGCCGCCTTCGAGCGCTTCGGGCTGGCCGAGGTGGCCCGCTCCGAGCACGAGCTTGGAGCGGTGCTCCGCCATCTCACCCGCGAGCGGCGCTCGCCGGACTCGAGCTTCGCCTCGCTGCCGTCGATCGCCACGCGCGTGCTTGCCGCGCGGCCGCGGATCAAGCCGCAGCCGGTCTGGCGGCTGCGGATGGAGCGGGTCGCGACCGCGTTCGGGTTGGTCGCCCTCGTCGCCGTGATGCTGCTGGCGGCGATTCACAGAGAGACGCCCTACCGGGTGATCTCCGAGCCGCTGGAGGGCCGCATCCACTTCGGCAGCGACGAAGACGCAGCTGCCGCCTCGACGCAGAGGCTCGAGCCAACGGCCGCTCGCAGCCCCGTCGCTGACGAAGCCCCTTGATCGGGACGCTGCTCGGCGCCGGTGTTGCGGCCGGCGCGCTGGTCCATGCGGCCCCCGCCCTGGCCCCCGTCGTGCCGGGCCTGGGGCTGAGGCTTGGGATGGTGCATCGTCAGGAAGGCGCCCCGGGCGTGGCTCTCACCTTTGACGACGGCCCGCACCCCCAGGGCACGCCGATCGTGTTGGAGATCCTGCGCGAGGCGGGTGCTACGGCGACCTTCTTCCTCGTCGGCGAGCAGGTCGTGCGCCGCCCGGCTCTGGCGGCCGAGATCGTCGCCGCCGGCCACCGCGTCGAGCTGCACTGCCACCGCCACCGCAATCTGCTGCGGTTGACCGCGCGGCAGTTCCTCGAGGACGCCGAGCGCGCTCGCGCGGCGATCGAGGAGGCGAGCGGCCAGGCGATCGCCGACCACCGCCCGCCTTACGGGATCTACAGCGCCAAGACGCTGCGGGCGTGCAGGCGCCGTGGCTGGCGCCCCGTGCTCTGGTCGCGGTGGGGAAGGGACTGGGGCCGCCGCGCAAGCGCAGACTCGATCGCCCGTCGCGCGACCGGCGCGATCGGCGGCGGAGACGTGGTGCTCCTACACGACGCCGACTACTACAGCGCCCCCGGTTCCTGGGTGCGAACCGCGGCGGCCCTGCCGATCATCCTCGAAGAGCTGGACAGCCGCGGGCTGAAGACGGCCTCGCTGCGCCGTTGAGTCGGCGGCGCGAGGGTCCACTGCTCGCAGCCGGCGAAGGCTTCGTCGAGCCGTTTCGCCATCGTGCTCCTGGGCCGATCCTGGTCGAAGATCTCCTTGGACATGGCTCTCCGTCCTGTAGGGGGCGTTGAGGAAGTCTCCACCCTCGATCAGACGAAAAAACCGCAAGTAGCGAAGAACCGCCTAATTTCCGGCCGATGGTTGGCGCCTTGTCCCCCTCATAGGAGGAGAAAAGGCCCAAATCAAGCGACGAAGCTGGCGATCTCGTCGGCGAGGCGCTGCGGCTGGTCGATCGGCACGAAGGTGGCGGAGTCGGGGATCTCGACCAGGCGTGCGTTTGGGACCTCGGCGATGAGGCGCTCCGCGTACTTGAGCGGGAAGACGCGATCGTTGGGCGCCCAGGTGAGCAGGATCGGCAGATCCGAGCTGCGCAGCTTCTCCGCCGCCTCCAGCGTGTAGCGCTTGTTCATCCCGATCGTCACCTTCTTGAGGTCGTGCTTGACGCCGGGGTCGTGCAGCCCCGGCTCCATCCAGGAGGCGATCAGCTCGGCCGGGATCGGGGTCTTGGCGAAGGGCTTGAAGGCGGCCCGCGCGACGGCGCCGATCCGGAACGGCGCCGCGATCAGCGCCATCCCGCCGGGCAGCTTGGCAATTGGCGGCATCGCCTTGAAGGGCCCCGGCGGGAAGTTCTTGTGGGTGTCGCAGTTGGTGAGGACGAGGCGACCGATCCGCTCGGGGTGGCGGGTGACCAGGACCTGCGACATCGCGCCGCCGGAGTCGTTGCCGACGATCGTCACGTCGTCCAGGTCGAGCGCCTCGAGGAAGCTCGCGATCGTCGCCGCGATCCCGTAGGGGGAGAGGTCGGCGTCGGGTTTCATCGCGATCTGCTGCGAGCCGATCGGCCAGTCGGGGGCGATGCAGCGGCAGCGGTCGGCGAGGCGGTCGACGACGCCGTCCCAGAGCCGGCCGTCGACCAGGTAGCCGTGGACGAAGACGATCGGCTTACCCTCGCCGGCCTCGCGGTAGCGGATCTTGCCGGCGGGCAGATCGACCTCGTGGCGCTGGTCCGACTGGCTCATTGCATTTCTCCTTCTGGGGTTGGATCGGTCCGACGGGAGCGGTAAATTACATACAGACAGTATGAATGTCAACCGAGAAGACAGGGTCGGGCCAGCCACGGCGCGGCGGACGCAGGCCGAGCGCTCGGAGGCGACCCGCGACGCACTGATCGAGGCGGCTCGCGAGCTCTTCGCCGAGCACGGCTACGCGGGCGTCGGCACCGAGGAGATCGTCCGCGCTGCCGGCGTCACGCGCGGCGCCCTCTACCACCACTTCGAAGGCAAGCGCGAGCTCTTCGAGGCCGTCTACGAACGGATCGAGGCCGAGTTGACGGAACGGATCGCGACCGGATCGCCCTCGGCTCCGGCGGGCAATCGCCCCTGGAGGCGATGAGGGCCGGCGTCGAGATGTTCCTGCGAGGCCTGCACCGAGCCGGAGGCGCAGCGGATAGTCCTCCTCGACGGCCCGTCGGTGCTCGGCTGGGACCGCTGGCGCGAGATCGCGGCCGAGAACGGCCTCGGCTTGATCGAGGCGAACGCTGCAGGCCGCGATCGACGCGGGCGCGATCCCCGAGCTGCCGGTCCAGCCCGCTGGCCCACCTCCTGATGGGCGCGCTCGACGAGGCGGCGATGCTCGTCGCACGAGCCGACGACCCGAGCAGATGCGGGCGGAAGTCGGCCGTACGCTCGACTCGCTGATCGCAGCGCTCAGCGCCGGTTAGCTGGTCTGAGGAAGCGAGGAAGGCTCGCTGCTGCTGCGGCGGACCCGGGGCGTCCCGGTGGGCTCGTCGGGCTCGAGCGCGTCGCTGCGGGCGACCTGGCGCGACTCCTTCTGCGCGTACATCCGCACGTCCGCGAGCTGCATCGCCGCGGACTGCTTGCTCTCCTCGTCGGGTGCCGACCACTGCGCCCCAGGACGGCGCTCACCTCGAAGCCCTTGCCCGGTCGCGGTCAGCGCTTTCGCAGCCTCCCGGACCATCGCGTCGAATCGCTCTCGCGGGCAGGTCAGCAGCACGCAGAACTCGTCGCCGCCGATCCGGTAAGCGGCTCCCGTCTTCGCCGACGGCGTCGCGCAGCTGCCGCCCGAGTCGGGTCAGCAGCTCGTCGCCGGCCGGGTGGCCGAAGGTGTCGTTGAAGTGCTTGAAGCCGTTGAGGTCGAAGAGGAGCAGCGTGATCGGTCGTGCGGCGCTGGCCTCGGCGAACCGGATCGGCAGGTCGACCTGCAGGCGCCCCCGGTTGCCGAGGCCGGTCAGCTGGTCGGTCCGCACCTGCTCGAGCAGCGTCTTGTTCTCGCGGTCGCTCATCGCCAGGCGGACGATCACGGCGGTCATCGTCGAGGCCCAGAGGATGGTCGAGAGGCCGCTGGTCGCGCTGAAGTACTGCATCGCGAAGAGGCCGATCATCACCGCGGCGAAGACCGCCGGCACGATCATCTCGCGCCGCGTGATCGCCCTCCCCCGGGGAGGTGATCTCGGCGCTCGGCCGGCTGCCAGACCGCCGCGGCCGAGGCAGACCGCGGCGATCAGGTAGATCGGGTTCGACCCAGCTGCCGCCGGGCAGGGCTTCTTCGGTCAGCTGCAGGGTGAAGGCGATGTCGGCGACGACGAGCGCGGCGAGGCCGGCAAGGAGCAGCGACCAGGTGCGGCCCGGGCGCCAGCCGGTAAGCGCGACCACGCCGACGACCATCGCCAGCATCGCGATGTCGCCGAGCGGGTAGGCGAGAGTCGTGACGATCTGCAGCGGGGTGCCTTCGGTCTTGTCGGCGACGAAGTCGAAGACGAAGGCGGCGCCGAGCGCGGCGGTGCCGAGCGCGGCGATCGCACCGTCCATCCACAACCGCCAGTTGAGCTCGTGGGCGCGGGCGCGGACCAGCAGCGCCAGGCCGGCGTAGGCGAGCGGGTAGAAGACGAGGTAGCCGACGTCCGCGGGGGAGGGGTAGGGAGCGTCCGGGTTGCCTTCGATGAACGCGGCCCAGTAGACCTCGGCGCTGCCCCAGGCGAGGATCGCGAGCCCGATCAGGATCCAGGCGCTGCGCTCCCGTCCGAAGACCGATGCCCTGACCAGGCAGGCGACGCCGGCTCCGAGCACGACCACGGCGTAGACGACGCTGCCGATCGCGAAGTGGAGGCTGCCGCCGATGCCGAGCCAGTAGTGGAGGGCGACCAGTAGCGTGCCGCCGAGCAGCAGGACCGCCAAGGTGCCGCGCAGGGCGCGGGCGAGCTGGCTGTCGCCGGCGGTCGGCTTCCTCGTCGTCATGCTCAGCTATCGGCAGGCCGAGGCTATTTCCCAAGCCTTGCGCAGGCGTGCTTGCACACTTCTCTAGACTGGAGGGCGATGAAGGCAGGAATTCACCCCGAGTACACGCTCGCCAACGTGCATTGCTCGTGCGGCAACCAGTTCTACACCCGCGCCACGGTGGCGGATCTGCACGTCGAGCTCTGCTCCGAGTGTCACCCCTTCTACACCGGCAAGCAGAAGCTCGTCGACACGGGTGGCCGGGTCGAGCGGTTCCAGCGGCGCGCCGCCAAGCACGCCAAGGCCGGGAAGAAGTAAGCCGTGAGCCCGGAACTGGGCTCACGGCAGGCTGAGGCCGTCTCCTCGAACGGAGCAGACCCGCTTCGCATGCCCGACGGCGCCCTGGTCGCGAAGCGCGACGCGCCGGTCGGCGGCCAGGCGGTGCTCGAGGGGGTGATGATGCGCGGCATCTCGACCTGGGCGGTCGCGGTGCGCAACCCCGAGGGTCAGATCGAGCTCAGCTCCAAGTCGCTGGTGCCGTGGGCGAAGCGCCACCGGCTCTGGCGGGTGCCGGTGATCCGCGGCGTCGTCGCCCTCGGCGAGTCGCTGAAGATCGGCTTCCGCGCCCTGGCGATCTCCGCCAACGCGCAGATGGAGGAGGACGAGGAGGGCGAGAAGGAAGAGATCGGCGGCTGGGTCTGGGGCCTGACGATCGCCTTCTCGCTGGCGCTCGCGGTCGGCCTCTTCTTCGTCGTCCCGGTCGGGCTGACCAGCCTGATCAAGGACCAGCTCGGCAACGCGTTCCTCTTCTGGCTGGTCGAGGGGATCCTGCGCACGGCGATCTTCATCGGCTACATCGTCGCGATCAGCCGCCTGCCCGACCTGCGCCGCGTCTTCGAGTACCACGGCGCCGAGCACAAGACGATCTCCTGCTACGAGGCCGAAGACGAACTGGTCCCCGCGCGGGCCAAGCTCTACTCGCGCCTGCACCCGCGCTGCGGCACCAGCTTCCTGCTGATCGTGATGGTGCTGGCGATCTTCGTCTTCGCCCCGATCGGGCTGCCCGCCTGGTACTGGCTGCTCGCCTCGCGCATCCTCGGCATCCCGCTGATCGCCGGCCTCTCCTACGAGGTGATCAAATGGGCCGGCAAGAACCGCCGCAAACGCTGGGTGCGGGTCGTGATGTGGCCGGGCCTGATGCTGCAGAACCTGACCACCCGCGAGCCCGACGAAGAGCAGCTCGCGGTGGCGATCGCCGCGCTGGAGAGGGTGCTCGCCGAGGAGTCGCCGGCCGAGCAGGGCGAGTCGCCGATCGAGATCGTCGCGTAGGCACGCGGAGTCTCTCCGTGATCGAGTCGCTTGTCGAGCAGATCGAGGTCCGGTTCTCCGAGCTGGAGAAGCTGATGTCCGACCCGGCCGTGATCGGCGACCGCGAGCGGTATGCGGAGGTTGGGCGGGAATACCGGGAGCTGCAGCCCGCTCAGGCGCTGGCACGCGAGTGGCGCACGCTTCGGGACGACCTGGAGGGAGCGCGGGAGCTGCTGGAGGAGGGGGAGGATCTCGAGCTGCGCAAGGTCGTAGACGAGGCGCCGGGCCGTCTGGCGGAGCTCGAAGAGGAGATCCGGCTGGCGATGGTCGAGCGTGACCCCAACGACGCCAAGAACGTGCTGGTCGAGATCCGCGCCGGGACCGGCGGCGACGAGGCGGCGCTGTTCGCCGGCGATCTCTACAAGATGCTGACCCGCTACGCGGAGGAGCGGGGCTTCGCGACCGAGGTGCTCTCGCAATCGGCTGCCGAGGTGGGCGGCTTCAAGGAGGTGACCTTCGCGGTCAAGGGCGAGGGCGCCTACTCGATCTTCAAGTACGAGGGCGGCACCCACCGCGTGCAGCGGGTTCCCGAGACCGAGTCCCAGGGCCGCATCCACACCTCGACCGCGACCGTCGCGGTGCTGCCCGAGGCGGAGGAGGTCGAGGTCGAGATCGACCAGAACGACCTGCAGGTCGACGTCTACCGCTCCTCCGGCCCGGGCGGGCAGTCGGTCAACACGACCGACTCGGCGGTGCGGATCACCCACAAGCCGAGCGGGATCGTCGTCTCGATGCAGGACGAGAAGTCGCAGCTGCAGAACCGCGAGAAGGCGATGCGGGTCCTGCGGGCGCGCCTCTATGAGCGCGAGCTGGCCGAGCAGCAGGCGAAGATCGCCGCCGAGCGCAAGGCGCAGGTCGGCAGCGGCGAGCGCTCGGAGAAGGTCCGTACCTACAACTTCCCCCAGGGGCGGGTCACCGACCACCGGATCAAGCTGACCTCGCACAACATCGACGGCGTGCTGGCCGGGGGCCTGGACGAGTTCACCGAGGCGCTTGCGGCCGAGGAGAAGCGCCAGAGGCTGGAGGCCGCGGCGGCCTCGGCCGCCTGAGCGTGGCCGCCGCGGCGATCGCCGGCAGTGTCCGCGATGCCTTGGCCGGGGCCGTGGACGCGCTGGCTGCGACGCGGGTCGAGACACCCCGGCTCGACGCCGAACTGCTGCTTGCCGAGGCGACCGGCTGGGAGCGGGCGCGTCTGGCGGCCGAGCCTGAGGCGGGCATTCCCCCAAGCGCTGGGAGGCGCTTCGGCGAGATGGTGCGGCGGCGCCTGCGGCGCGAGCCGGTCGCCTACATCCTCGGCCGCAGGGGATTCCGCAAGATCGAGCTTGGCGTCGATCCGCGGGTGCTGATCCCGCGACCGGAGACCGAGCTGCTGGTCGAGCTGGCGCTGGAGCTGCACCCGAGCCGCGTGCTCGACATGGGGACCGGATCGGGCGCCATCGCCCTGGCGATCGCCGACGAGCTTCCGGGTTGCCGGGTGGTCGCAACCGACACCTCGGCCGCGGCGCTCGCGGTCGCCCGCGCCAACACCGAGCGGCTCGCCCTGGTGGAGCGGGTAGAGCTGGTCGAGGCGATGCTGCCGCCTGATCCCGGCGATCTCGACCTGATAGTTGCCAACCTGCCCTATGTCGCCGAGGCCGAGTGGGCCAGCCTCGAACCCGAGGTGACCGAGTGGGAGCCGCGCGAGGCGTTGCTTGCCGGTCTGGACGGTCTCGATGTGTTGCGGACCGCGATCCCGCTTGTCGCGACGGCTGCGCCGGTGCTGGCGCTCGAGGTGGGAGCGGGGCAGGCGGGGGCGGTGAGCGAGATGCTCTTCGATGCCGGCTTTACGACGGTCGAGACCCGCGCCGACCTGGCCGGTATCCCGCGCGTCGTCTGGGGCCAGCGGTGACGATCTGTACTGCATCGAGCCCCTATTTGGGGTCCGATGCAGGTCGGATGGAGCGATGACGAGGGTTGTCTCGATCGAGCGCGAGGGGGCCGATGAGGCACGAGGCGCGCTGGAGCGGACGATCGCCGGCGGCGGCGTCGCCGTCTTCCCCGCCGACGGGCTCTACGGTCTCGCCTGCGATCCGCTCGACCCGGCCGCGATCGAGTGCGTCCACCGGATCAAGGGCCGCGACGACGGCAAGCCGTCGGCGGTGATGTACCTCTCGCCGCTGGCGATGCGCGAGCTGGTCGAGGGGCTCGGGCCGCGCACGCGCGAGGCGGTCGGCGCCCTGCTGCCGGGCCCGGTGACGCTGATCGTCGCCAACCCCGAGCATCGCTACCCGCTCGCCTGCCGCGAGGATCGGGCCCGCCTCGGCGTTCGCCTCATCGCCGGCCCGCTTGCCGGGGCGATGTGCCCGCTCTTCCAGACCTCGGCCAACCGCAGCGGCGAGGCGGCGCCGGGAAGCTTCGCCGAGGTGCCGGCCGAGATCGTCGCCGGCGCGGACCTCGCCATCGACGGCGGCGAGCTGACCGGCCTGCCGTCCACGGTCGTCGACCTGACCACCTACGGCGAGAGCGGCGAGTGGTCGATCCTGCGCCAAGGCGCACTCTCGGCGCCGGAGGTCGCCCAGGCCCTCTAGTTGTCGTTCCGGTTCGCCTTTTGAACCCCACAGGTGCAAAAGGCGAACCGGAAGCTCAGCAGTGTTGCGGGCCGTCGCGGTGGGGGAGACGGACGATCCGGACCGAGCGGTTGTTGCCCTCGTTCGACTCGTAGAGGACGTTGCCCGGGTCGACCTGCATGACGAAGGCGTAGCAGCCGCGCAGGCCGCTGACGTTCACCCACTGGCGGTCGTAGTCGGAGGGGTAGATGTCGGACCAGCCGACCGAAGTACCGAGCGTGACGTGTTTGCGGCCGGGGTCCTGGTTGCAGGCGGGGTAGACGGGGTGGTGAGGAGAACGCCGCATGGCGCGCGTCCGCTCCAGGTCGCGGAAGCAGTAGAAGACCTTCGGCCCCTTGCGGACCCGCTCCAATGGCCGCCCCTCTTCGTCGAGCGACCAGATCTCCATGCTGAGCGGGTCGTGCACCTTCCAGTAGGAGCCGCCCCACTCGTAGCCGACCGAGTAGAAGTGGAGTTGGGCCTCGGTGGGGAAGATGCGGACGCCGCCGCCGACCCGGTGGATGGCCTGGTTGGCGCGCATCCAGTTGCGCTTGTAGCGGTGGCCGCGCAGCTCCATCGGCCCGCGGCCGCGGGAGCGGATGTCGTTGCCGGCGTGGAGGAGGGTGCCGCCGCCGTAGCCATAACCGCCGCCGCTGCGCTCGACGTAGAGGTCGGCTGCCGGGCCGACTCGCAGGTCGGGACAGAGCAGCTCGCCCGAGTTGGAGCCTTCGCAGGGGTTGTCGACCGCGGCGGGTGCGGCAACGGGGAGGGCGAAAGCCATGCTGGCCGCCGCCAGCGCCAGCGAGAGGGGTCGTTTCACGCCGGCCAGGCTACCCGGAAGGCAGGGCTTCCAATACATAGGCGTCGAGCGGCTCCCGGCGTCCCTTGACCGCGATCGCTCCCAGCGATCTCGTCCTCGCCCCCGGCAGCGCGCGCAGGGTCGTCGCGCCGATCGCCACCTCTCCCACCGGAGCGGCCGACTCCAGCCGCGAGGCCGAGTTGACTGCGTCGCCGATCACGGTATAGCTGCGGCCGCCTTCGGCGCCGAGCACCCCGACGAGCGCCTCGCCGGTGTTGACCCCGACGCGAAAGCGAGGCCAGCCGGAGTTCTCGGCCGCCACTGTGGAGGTGGCGTCGCGGATCGCCAGGGCGGCGGCCGCCGCGCGGACCGCATGGTCGGGCTGGTCGCCGCGGGCGTTGAAGGTGGCCATCAACGCGTCGCCCATCAGCCGCTCGACGTCCCCGCCGTGCTCGAGGACCACGGGCGGGATGGCTCGCTCGAAGTAGGCGTTGAGCATCGCCGAGACCTCGGCCGGGTCGCGGCCCTCCGAGAACGAGGTGAAGCCGGCCAGGTCGGCGAAGACGATGCTCACCTCGCGCTTGCCGCGGACGGTCTCCTCCGCATAAAGAGCGCTGAAGCGCTCCTCGCGCCACTCGCGGCGGGCGGTTACCGCGACCAAGCCGAAGGCGGTCAGCATCAGCGCGTGCCACTCCCACCAGCTCGTGTGCCAGTTGCGCGAGAGGGCGGTCTGCAGCGTCGCCTCGCCGAGCAGCACGAAGGCGACCGCGACCGCCAGCGGCAGGCCTGGCGGCTCGCCGGTGCCGAGCTGCGCGTAGCGGACCGCGGCGACGACGTAGAGGACGGTGGCGGCGAGCGCCGGGATCACCAGCGCCCCGCTGGTCCGCTCGATCTCGGTCGGTTCGTCGAGTGGCCCGATCCCGACCAGCGTCGCCGCGGCCCAGGCGGCCATCGCGGCGAGGAGGAGCCCGGCGCCGGTGCGGCGGTGGGCGGCGAGGGTGCGGTAGCGCGCCGATAATCGGTCCGAGGCCGAGAGGGCGGCGATCGCGGAGGCGAGGACGAGCCCGACGGGGACCGCGATCACGAAGCCCAGGCTGGACTCGTCGAGCAGCACCCCCGGCGTCGCCAGGGCGTGCAGGCCGAGGAAGCCGGCGCAGCAGAGGAAGGTCAGCGAGACCAGCCCGAGGCGCAGGTCGCCGCGGCGCTCCGCCGCCTCGCCGGTGGCATAGGCAAGTGCGGCAGTGATAGCGCCGGCCGCCAGCACCAGCCAGAAGTGGGCGCGGTGGTCCTCCCAGGCGACGTCGAGCTCCGGACCGGACAGCAGGAGCACGAATCCGGCCGCCGGCAATCCGACCGCGGCCGCGACGATGATCGTCGAGCGGCTCACACAATCAAGGGTATCCCGCTCCGTTGGTATCGTCGCTTGGGTCGTGAGCGAGCTTCCCGAGAACTTCCAGAGCGCCCCCTTGAGCGAGGTCGACCCCGCGATCGCCGCGGTCCTCGAGGCCGAGCTGCGGCGCCAGCAGGGGACCCTGGAGATGATCGCCTCGGAGAACTTCGTCCCGCAGGCGATACTGGAAGCGGTCGGCTCGGTGCTGACCAACAAGTACGCCGAGGGCTACCCCGGCCGGCGCTACTACGGCGGCTGCGAGGAGGTCGACGTCGCCGAGCAACTGGCGATCGACCGGGCCAAGGAGCTGTTCGGCGCCGAGCACGCCAACGTCCAGCCGCACGCCGGCGCCCAGGCCAACAACGCCGCCTACATGGCGCTGATCGAGCCGGGCGACACGATCATGGGAATGGCGCTCGACCACGGCGGCCACCTCACCCACGGGATGAAGCTGAACGTCTCCGGCAAGCTCTACGAGATCGTCGCCTACCACGTCCGCCGCGAGGATCTGCGCGTCGACATGGAGGAGGTCGAGCGGCTCGCCCACGAGCACGAGCCGAAGCTGATCGTCGCCGGCTGGTCCGCCTACTCGCGGCAACTCGACTTCGCCGCCTTCCGTGAGATTGCCGACTCCGTCGGCGCCAAGCTGATGGTCGACATGGCGCACTTCGCCGGTCTCGTCGCCGCCGGCGAGCACCCCAACCCGGTGCCGCACGCCGACGTCGTCACGACGACGATCCACAAGACCCTCTGCGGCCCGCGCAGCGGCATGATCCTCGCCCGCGAGGAGCACGCGAAAGCGATCGACAAAGCGATCTTCCCGGGTCAGCAGGGGGGCCCGCTGATGCACACGATCGCCGCCAAGGCGGTGGCGCTGCGGATCGCCGCGACCGAGCAGTTCCGCGCCCGCCAGCGGCAGACGATCGCCAACGCGCAGGCGTTCGCCGCCGGCCTCGAAGCGGGCGGCGTCCCGGTCCTCACCGGCGGCACCGACGTCCATCTCGTCCTCGTCGACCTGACCCCGACCGGGCTCGACGGCAAGACCGCCGAGGCCCGGCTGGAGGAGGTCGGGATCACCGTCAACCGCAACGCGATCCCCTTCGACGAGCGGCCGCCGATGAACCCCTCCGGCCTGCGGATCGGCACCCCGGCGCTCACCACTCGCGGCATGGTCGAGGACGACATGAGCGAGATCGCCGCGGTGATCGCCGACCGCCCTCGTCCGACGACTTCGAGGCCGAGAAGGATGCGCTGGCCGAGCGCACCAGGGCGCTGATGGAGCGCTACCCGCTCTATCCCGAGCTCTCCGCAGCAACTGTCTGAGCGCTTGAACATCTGGGTCGACATGAGCGCGCCGGCGCACGTGCTCGTCCTGCGCCCGATCATCGAGCGGCTGCGGGCGCAGGGCCACGCGGTCGAGGTCACCTCGCGCGACTACGCCCAGACCCAGGCGCTGCTCGAGCTGCACGGGATGCGCGCACACGCCGATCGGCCGCCACGGCGGCGCCTCGCGATTGCGCAAGGCGCTACCGGCTCGGCGCGCGCACCGCGGCGATGCTCGGCTTCGGCCGCGGCCGCTCCTTCGACCTCGCGCTCGCCCACGGCTCCAACGACCTGGCGATCGCCGCCCGCGCTGCTCGGCGTGCCCGAGGCCAACATGCACGACTACGAGTACGCGGTCACCCAGCACCGGATCGGCTGCCGCCTGGCCAAGCGGGTGATGTTCCCCGACTCGGTGCCGGCCGAGCGCCTGCGCCGCTTCGGCGTCGGTCCCGGAGAAGCTCTTCCCCTACCCGGGGCTGAAGGAGGAGTACTACCTCTACGACTTCGAGCCCGACCCGGAGGCGCTGCGGCGGCTCTCGGTCGACACCGAGCGCGTCGTCGTCGATCGTTCGCCCGCCGCCCGACGTCTCGCTCTACCACCGCAAGTCGAACCCGCTCTTCCCGAAGGTTCTGGAGCGGTTGGGCACCGACAGCGACGTGCACGCGGTCGTCCTGCCGCGCACCCAGGCCCAGCGCGAGCTCATCGACGAGCCTGGCGCTGCCCTCGCTGATCGTGCCGCCCGGCGCGGTCGAGGCGCAGAGCCTGGTCGCCCTCGCCGACCTGGTCGTCTCCGCCGGCGGCACGATGAACCGCGAGGCGGCCGCGCTCGGCACGCCCGTCTACACGACCTACGGCGGCCGGCTCGGCGGGGTCGACGAAGCGCTGATCCGCTCCGGCCGGCTGCGGCCGCTGACCGACCCGCGCGCGATCCAGCTCGAGAAGCGCACCGCGGACGCGACTCCGACGAGGCGCGACCCTCGGCTCCTGGTCGAGACCATTCTCGGTACCGTCGGAGCCGACCATCCCGCGGCAAGCCACATCCCGAGCTGAATCCCTCGCTCTGCCCGCCGACGTCGAGGCCGAGCTGGAGCATCTCATCGCGCTCGCCGGTGACGGCGAGCCGCGCCCGGTCGATGCGGTCCTGCGCGGCCTCGACATCCTCATCTCGGCCGCGATCCTGCTGCTGCTCTCGCCGCTGCTGGCGCTGACCGCGTTGGCGATCGTGCTCACCTCGGGGCGGCCGGTCCTCTACCGCGGCGCCCGCGTCGGTCGCTGCCGGGCAGCTCTTCTGCATGTACAAGTTCCGCACCCTCAAGCCGGACGCCGAGACGCGGCTCGGCCCCTACCTCGGCGAGGAGCTTTCGCGGCGGACCGAGCACGAGGTGACGCGGATCGGCCGGGTGCTGCGCACGATCCACCTCGACGAGGTGCCGCAGCTGTGGAACGTCCTGCGCGGCGACATGGCGATCGTCGGCCCGCGGCCGATCCGGCCGGCCTTCTTCACCGAGCTCTGTCGCGAGATCCCCCAGTACTGGCAGCGGCTTGTCGTCCGTCCGGGCGTCACCGGCTTCGCCCAGACCCGGGTGACCCGCGAGGAGTCGTGGGCCGACAAGCTCGCCCACGACATGGAGTACATCGCCGACCGCTCCGTCTCCCTCTACGTCAGCGTCCTCTTCGCCACCGTCGTCAAGGTCCTCGGCCGCGGTCCCGCCGCCCCCAGCTGAGTCTCGCGTCGAGGACGTGCCGCGAGTTGAGTACCCATAGTGACCTCTAACTCGCGGCACGTCTGCTTTGGGCTCGGTTCGTCCTGCGAGACTGCCCGCCATGTGCGGGATCTGCGGAATGGCCGCGGCAGGGCGAGGGGCGATCGCCGACCTCGAGGCGCGTGAGGCGGATGAACGCGAGGCTCGTCGCACCGCGGGCCCGACAACGACGGCCTCTTCCACGACGGCGGCGGTGGCGCTGGCGATGCGGCGCCTCTCGATCATCGACCTCGAGCATGGCGACCAGCCGATCGCCAACGAGGACGGCAGCGTCATCGTCGTCCAGAACGGCGAGATCTACAACTACCGCGAGCTGCGGCGCGAGCTGGAGGGCAGCGGTCATCGCTTCGCGCACCCGTCGCGACACCGAGGTCCTGGTCCACCTCTACGAGGAGCACGGCGACGGCTTCGTCGAGCGACTGCGGGGGATGTTCGCGATCGCCCTCTGGGACGCGCGCGAGCGGCGCCTACTGCTCGCCCGCGACCGCTTCGGGATCAAGCCGCTCTACTACCGCCTCGTCGACGGCGACGCTCTCGTTCGCCTCGGAGCTGAAGGCGATGCTGGAGCAGCCCGGCTTCTCGCGCGCGATCGATCCCGAGGCGGTCGCCGCCTACCTCGCCTTCAACTCGATCCCGGCGCCGCTGACGATCTTCGCCGAGGCGCGCAAGCTCCCCCGGGGACGCTTGCCGATCTGGCACGACGGCGAGCTGACCCAGCGGCGCTTTGCCCGCCCGCAGCCGGTCGCCGCCGGCGAGACGCGGCGCCGCCCCGAATCCGCCCTGGCCGGCGAGCTGCGCGAGACTCTGCGCGACTCGATCCGCGCCCACCTCGTCGCCGACGTCCCGGTCGGGGTGCTGCTCTCCGGCGGGGTCGACTCGGCCGGCCTCGTCGCCGCTCGCCGCCAGCGAGCAGGCCGACCCGGTGAAGACCTTCTCGATCGGCTTCGAGGAGTCGAGCTTCGACGAGCTCGACCGGGCGCGGCTGGTCGCCGAGCGCTACGGCACCGACCACCACGAGATCGTCCTGCGGCCCGACGCGGTCGAGCTCTTCCCGAAGCTGGTCGAGGCCTTCGACGAGCCCTTCGGCGACTCCTCGGCGCTGCCCACCTACCTCGTCTCCGAGCTGGCCGCCGGCGAGGTCAAGGTGGCGCTCTCGGGCGAGGGCGGCGACGAGCTGTTCGGCGGCTACTACACCTACGTCGCCGACCTGCTTGCGCCGCGGATCGGTCGCCTCGCCGCGCTCGCCGCGCCGCTGATCGAGCGCCTGCCCAGCTCCGACGGCAAGGTCGGCTTCGACTACAAAGCGAAGCGCTTCGCCCGCGCCGCCGCGTTGCCGCCGCTGGAGCGCCACCACGCCTGGAAGGAGATCTTCTCGCCGGCAGCTCCAGGCTTCGCTGCTCGGCGGCCGCGATCCCGGCTGGGACCCGGTCGACCTCTACCGCGAGCGCTACGCGGAGACCGCCGGCGCCGAGCCGCTGGCGCGGCTGCAGGACGTCGACCTCGGCATCTACCTGGTCGACGACCTGCTGGTCAAGACCGACCGTTCGAGCATGGCCCACTCGCTGGAGCTTCGCGTTCCCTTCCTCGATACCGAGGTGGCCGACGATGGCGCTCGGCTTGGCGACGCCCGCTGAAGGTGCGCGGCCTCGCCAAGAAGCGGCTGCTGCGCCGCGCCCTGGCGCCGCTGCTGCCGAAGGAGGTCCTGCGCGGGCCGAAGCAGGGGTTCTCGATCCCGGTCGCCGCCTGGCTGCGCGGGCCGCTGCAGCGGTTCGCGCGCGAAGTGCTCTCGGCCGAGGTGCTGTCGCGGCAGGGCTGGCTCGATCCGGGGACCGTCACCGCTCTGCTCGACCGCCACTGCGCCGGCCAGGAGGATCTCAGCCGCCAGCTCTGGGGCCTGATCGCCTTCACGCTCTGGTTCGACAGGTACGCGAACTAGCCTGAGTAGATGCCGGCCAGCGTCGAAGCCCTGCTCGCCTTCGTCCTCGCCGGGGTGCTGGCGCTGCTGCTGGTGCCGCTGACCGATCGCGTCGCGCGGCGCATCGGTGCGATCGACTACCCCGACGACCAGCGCTCGCTGCACGCAGTGCCGACGCCGCGGCTGGGCGGCCTGGCGATCCTCGCCGCGGTTTTCGCCGCGGCGCTGATCTGGCTGCCCTGGGACGCCGAGACGCGGGCGATCCTCACCGGCGCGGCGCTGATCGTCGCGGTCGGCATGCTCGACGACGTCTACGAGCTGAACGCGGCGGCGAAGCTGCTCGGCCAGGTCGCGGCCGTGATCGTGCCGGTCTCGGCCGGGGTGACCGTCGACAGCTTCACCGTCCCCTTCTTCGGCCAGCTCAACCCTGGCGCGGTCGAGCTGGTTGCGCTGCCGGGCGGCGGCTCGATCGACCTCGGCGACGTCGGCACGACGCTCGGCATCGTCGCGATGATCAACGTGATCAATCTGATCGACGGCGTCGACGGGCTCGCCGCCGGCGTCTGCCTGATCTCCGGCATCGCCCTGGCGGTGATCGCGCTCTCGCTCGACCGCACCGCGGCCGGCGTCCTCGCCGCGCTCACCGCCGGCGCCTCGCTCGGCTTCCTCCGCCATGGCTTCCCCCCCGCCAGCACCTTCATGGGGGACACCGGCTCCAACCTGCTCGGCTTCCTGCTCGGGGTGGTCGCCGTTCAGGGAGCGCTGAAGACCAACGCGGTCATCGCCCTCTTCCTGCCGCTGATCGTGCTCACCGTGCCGATCCTCGACACCGGCTTCGTCGTCGCCAAGCGGCTCAAATACGGGCGGCCGATCTACCGTGCCGACCGCTGGCACTTCCACCACCGGATGGAGAACATCGGCTTCTCGCAGCGGCGCACGCTCGCCTACCTCTACGGCTGGACCGCGGTCATGGCCGCGCTCGCGCTCGCCCTGCGCTTCGTCCCCTACAGCGACGATCACGGCAACTTCGACCTGCTCTGGAGCCTGGTGATCGCCGCCTTCGGCCTCGTCGCCGTGGCGGCCAGCGTGTACCTGGTCTACGTGCTCGAGATCCTCAAGCTGCGCCGCTTCGGCCGCATCGACCCGGAGACGGGGAGTTCGGCGCGATCGACCCGGAGACGGGCGAGTTCGAAGCGATCGTGCCGGACCGATAAGCGGCCCGGAGACTTTGTGCGAGGTTGTGACAAGCCTCACGAACTGGCTCTAGAAAGCGGATCGTCGGCCCTTTCGGATATAGTCACTCATCCGCTGGCTCCCTCCCGATAAGGGGGCCCGAAGCGGACTTATGTCCCCTCCCAAGCATGTCGACCTCCTGGTGCTAGCCGCCGCCCTGGCCGTGTTCGTAATCGGGGGCCTGCCCCTGCTCGGCTACGCGATCGCCGCCGCCGCCTGGCTCGCCCAGCGGGGCATCCAGGTGCTCGCCGGCCGCCGCATCGCCGCCGAGCTCGCCGGCGGCAACCGCCAGCGGGCGATGGGGGCGCTGGCCGCGACCACCCTCGGCCGCGTCTGGCTGATGGTTACGGCGGCTCTGGTCGCCGGCCTGGTCTCGCACGAGACCGGTCTGGCCGCCGCGGTGATGCTCGCCGTCCTCTTCACGGTCTCCTTCGCGGCCGCCGGGATCGCCCAGCTCTTCCAGCCACAGGAGCAGGGGGCACGATGAGCGCCGAAGTCGCCGCCGGCACCCCGCCCGAGGGCAGCTCCGGGCTGAGCACCAAGGCCAAGGTCCTGATCGGGTTCGGCCTCTACTTCGCGATCACGATCCTGATGGTGCTGATCTTCGGCAGCGACGGCAAAAACGAATCGTTCCAGCCCCAGAACGAGTTCAAGCTCGAACCCTGGCTCGACATCCACCTCGGCAGCCTCGACCTCAGCATCAACAAGGCGGTCGTCTACCTCGCCCTCGCCAGCGGCCTGACGATCTTCACGATGGTCTGGATCTCGCGCCGCATGGCCGAGAAACCGAACCGGGTCCAGACCGCGATCGAGGTGGCCTACGACCTGACCAAGAACAACATCACCGGCGGCAACATGGACGCCAAGCTGGCGGCGCGCTGGTTCCCCTTCCTCGCCGCGCTCTTCTTCTTCATCTGGTTCTCGAACATGATCGGCTTCCTGCCGCTGCCGACCAACACCGAGCACCCGGTCAACATCCTCGGCGTCGAAGTCCCCGCCTTCGCCCTCTACGCGGCGACCGCGAACATCTCGATCCCGCTGGTTCTGACGCTCGTGGTCTGGGTCTCCTACCACGTCGAAGGGATCCGGGCCAAGGGCTTCATCCCCTACTTCGCCGGCTGGCTGCCCCCCGGGCTGGAGGAGATGAACCCGATCGGCAAGGCGGCGATCTTCCTGATCGAGGTGATCTCCCACTTCGTGCGGCTGATCTCGCTCTCCGTGCGTCTCTTCGCCAACATCCTCGCCGGCCACCTGCTGCTGCTCTTCATGGGCGGTGGGCTCGCCGTGCTGCTCGGGATCGCCGCGCTCGGCGCGCTCACCTTCCCGATGGCCTTCGTCTTCTTCATCTTCGAGGTGGGCCTGGTCGCGACGCTCCAGGCGTTTATCTTCTCGACCCTCACCGCGATCTACATCGGCGGAGCAACCGCCGCAAGTCACTAAAGACAAAGGAGTCAGACCCGATGGATCTCATGTCCCTACCGATTGCCGAGGTCACCGACGAAGGTGTGACGGACGCTGGCAAGGCGATCGCCCTCGGCGTCGGCGCTGGGCTCGGCTCGATCGGCGCCGGCATCGGCGTCGGCTTCATCTTCGGCAAGGAGATCGAGTCGGTCGCCCGCCAGCCCGAGATGAAAGACGAGCTGCAGAGCATCCGCTGGCTCGGCTTCGCGCTGACCGAGGCGGTCGCCTTCTACACCTTCATCTTCGGCCTTATCGCCTTCTTCCTCTAGGCCGCTCGCGTGGAGCTATTCATTGGCGACATAGCGGGCTTCATCGCCCTTGCCGCGGAGGCGGCCCATGGAGAGGAAGAAGGCGGCAGCTTCCTGGTCTCGCCGGGCCTCGGCCTGATGATCTGGACGCTGGTCATCTTCCTCTTCACGATGTGGGTGCTGAGCAAGGTCGCCTTCCCGAAAATCCAGGAGGCGCTCGACAAGCGCGCCAAGACGATCGCCGAGTCGATCGAGGCGGCCGAACGGCAGCGCCGCGAGTCCGACGAGCTGCTCGAGGAGTACCGGGCGCGCCTCGCCGAGGCGCGCGAGCAGGCCGACGACATCATGGCCCGTGCCCGCAAGGCGGCCGAGACCGCCGAGGCGGAGGCGACGGCGTCCGGCAAGGAGAAACGCGAGGAGCTGGTCTCCGCGGCGAAGCGCGACATCGAAGCGGAGACGCGTCGCTCGCTGGAGCAGATCCGCAAGGAGGTCGCCGACCTGACCGTGCTGGCCACCGAGAAGGTGACCCGCAAGAGCCTGACCGCCGAGGACCAGCGCCGCCTGGTCGAGGAGGCGCTCAGCGAGGTCGACTTCAGCAGCCTCTCGGGGGCGGAGAGCTAAGCGATGCCCGAGGCAGCTCGCGTATACGCCGAGGCACTCTTCGACGTCGCCAAGGAGAAGGGCAAGCTCGACCCGATCGGGGCCGATCTGGCCCAGTTCGCCGATGCTGTCGAAGCCGACCGCGAGCTGCAGGTCTTCCTCTTCAGCCCGCACTTCTCCTCGGCCGAGAAGATCGGAGGGCTGCGGCGCGCTATCGACGATGCCGATCCCGAGCTGGTCAACTTCCTCGAGTTGCTGATCGAGAAGGGGCGGATGACGGAGATCTTCCGCATCCGCCGCGAGCTCGAGCAGATGTGGAAGAAGGAGAACAAGCGGATCGACGTGACCGTGACCAGCGCGGTCGAGCTGGACCCGGCTGTTGTGACCAAGGTCGGCGAGGAGATCGAGCGGCAGACCGGCCAGAAGGTCGAGCTTGCCAGTCGCGTCGACGGAGAGATCCTCGGCGGCATCGTCCTGCAGGTCGGCAACATGGTGCTCGACGCGAGCATCCGCAGTCGCCTGGAGAAACTTCGAAAGAGCGTCGCCCAGGCGGCGTAAGGAGGAATAGAGCACCCCATGGAGATCAAGCCCGACGAGATCGCATCGATTCTGCGCGAGCGGATCGAGGGACTGGACACCGGCAGCGCCGACCTCTCCGAGGTCGGGACCGTGCTGTCCGTCGCTGACGGGATCGCCCGCATCCACGGCCTCGACAACTGCATGGCGCTCGAGATGCTCGAGCTGCCACACGGCGTCACCGGCCTCGCCCTCAACCTCGAGGCGGACAACGTCGGCGCCGTGCTGTTCGGCGAGTGGGACAAGATCGTCGAGGGCGACACGGTGAAGCGCACCGGCCACCTGCTGCGGATCCCGGTCGGCGACGAGCTGCTCGGCCGGCTGGTCGACCCGCTCGGCCGCCCGCTCGACGACAAGGGCGAGGTCGCGACCACGCAGACCCGCCCGGCCGAGTTCAAGGCGCCGGGCGTCGTCCAGCGCCAGCCGGTGACCGAACCGGTGCAGACCGGGCTGATGTCGATCGACGGGATGATCCCGATCGGCCGCGGCCAGCGAGAGCTGATCATCGGCGACCGCCAGACCGGCAAGACGGCGATCGCGATCGACACGATCATCAACAACCGCGACAAGGACATGATCTGCATCTACGTCGCGATCGGCCAGCGGATGTCCACCGTCGTCCAGCTGAAGGAGGTGCTGGAGGAGAACGGGGCGATGGAGAACACGATCATCGTCGCCGCCCCCGCCGACGAGGCGGCGCCGATCAAGTTCATCGCCCCCTACGCCGGCTGCGCGATGGGCGAGCACTTCCTCTACAACGGCAAAGCGGCGCTCTGCGTCTACGACGACCTCACCAAGCACGCCTACGCCTACCGGCAGATGTCGCTGCTGCTGCGGCGCCCGCCCGGTCGCGAGGCCTACCCCGGCGACGTCTTCTACCTGCACTCGCGGTTGCTGGAGCGGGCGGTGAAGCTGAACGACGAGCTCGGCGGCGGCTCGCTGACGGCGCTGCCGATCATCGAGACCCAGGCGTCGGACGTCTCCGCCTATATCCCGACCAACGTGATCTCGATCACCGACGGCCAGATCTTCCTCGAGTCCGACCTCTTCAACTCCGGCGTTCGCCCCGCGATCAACGTCGGCATCTCGGTCTCGCGGGTGGGCGGCAACGCGCAGACCAAGGCGATGAAGAAGGTCGCCGGCAAGCTGCGCCTCGACCTCTCGCAGTACCGCGACCTCGAGGCGTTCGCCCAGTTCGGCTCCGAGCTCGATCCGGAGACGCAGAAGACCCTGAACCGCGGCGAACGGCTGGTCGAGCTACTCAAACAGAAAGAGCGCGAACCGCTCGAGATGGCGGATCAGGTGGCGGCGATCTACTCCGGCACCGGTGGCTTCCTCGACCGAGTGAAAACCGAGCGGGTGGGCGAGTTCCTGGCCGATCTGCGGATCCGGCTGCGCTCCGAGAAGGCCGAGCTGCTCGACCGGATCGCCGAGACCGGCAAGCTCGAGGAGGCCGACGAGGAGGAGCTGGGTACGGCGATCCGCGAGTTCGTCGATGACTTCGGCCCCGACTTCGACGAGCACGGCGACCCGCTCGAGGCGGGTGAGTCGGACCGCATCCACTCCGAGGAGGAGCGGGCGAAGCCGAGCCGCACCGAGGAAGCCGAGACGGAGAAGGAGACGGCTGCGGCCTAACGCTCGATGGCTTCCCAGAAGGACGTAAAGAACCGCATCGCGTCGATCAAGAACATCAACAAGATCACGCGGGCGATGGAGATGGTCGCGGCGGCGCGGCTGCGCCGCGCCGAGCAGCGGATCGAGCAGTTGCGGCCCTATGCCAAGGGCATGCGCAAGCTCACCCGCCGCGCTGCCGAGCAGGCGGGTGGGATGCCGCGCGTGCCGGTGATGGTCGAGCGCGAGGAGGTCAAGCGCGTCGGCGTGGTGCTGATCACCGGCGATCGCGGCCTGGCCGGCGCCTTCAACACCAACGTGATCCGCGACGGGCTGCGCCTGCGCGACGAGCTCAGCGGGCAAGGGGTCGAGACGGCCTTCTCCGCGGTCGGGCGCAAGGGCGTCTCCGCCTTGACCTTCCGCAAGCAGGAGGTCCGCACTTCCTTCACCGGCTTCACCGACCGCCCCGGCTTCGCCAACGCTCGCGAGATCGGCGAGGAGCTGACCGCGCGCTACGTCGACGAGGAGCTGGACCGGGTCGAGCTGGTCTACAACCGCTACGTCTCGCCGCTCACCCAGCACGTTTGGCGGCAGACGCTGCTGCCGCTGCAGCAGGCCGACGTGATCGGCGCCGGCGCCGGCGAGGAGGAAGAGGACGCCGAGGAGACCGAGATCGAGAAAGCCCACAGCCAGGCGCTCTGGGAGTACGAGCCCGAGGCCGAGCTGTTGCTCGCTCAACTCATCCCCGAGTACGTGAACATCTCGGTCTACCGGGCGCTGCTCGAGTCGGCCGCTTCCGAGCTGGGAGCGCGGATGACGGCGATGCGCAACGCGGCGGAGAACGCGGAGACGATGATGGACGACCTGACCCTGGAGATGAACCGGGCCAGGCAGGCGGAGATCACCCAGGAGATCCTCGAGGTAGTCGCCGGCGCCGAGGCGCTCGGCTAGAAGACTTCAATTTGGAGACGAGAAAAGGAACCAATGGCTGACACGAACGGAACGAATGTGGGACAGGTCGAGCAGGTGACCGGCGTCGTCGTCGATGCCGTCTTCCCCGACCAGCTGCCGGAGATCTACTCGGCGGTAAAGATCGAGATGGCGGGCGACGACGATCGCGAAGCGACCGAGCTGGTCTGCGAGGTGCAGCAGCACCTCGGCGACGACCGCGTGCGCACCGTTGCGATGGACGCCACCGACGGCCTGCAGCGTGGCGACAAGGTGATCGACACGGGGGGCCCGATCTCGGTTCCGGTCGGCGACGCGACCCTCGGTCGCATCTTCAACCTGCTCGGCGAGCCGATCGACCAGGGCGACCCGATCGAGGCCGGCGAGCGCTGGCCGATCCACCGTCCGGCCCCGGCAGCCTCCGACCTCGCTCCCACCCAGGAGATCCTCGAGACCGGGATCAAGGTGATCGACCTGCTCGCGCCCTACGCCAAGGGCGGCAAGGTCGGGCTCTTCGGCGGTGCTGGCGTCGGCAAGACCGTGCTGATCCAGGAGCTGATCCGCTCAATCGGCGAGGAGCACGAAGGCCTCTCCGCCTTCTGCGGCGTCGGCGAGCGCTCGCGCGAGGGCAACGACCTCTGGCTCGAGATGAAAGAGTCGGGCGTGATCGACAAGACGATGCTCGTCTTCGGTCAGATGAACGAGCCGCCGGGCGCTCGGCTGCGCGTCGCCCTCTCGGGTCTGACGATGGCCGAATACTTCCGCGAGCAGGGCGGTCAGGACGTTCTCTTGTTCATCGACAACATCTTCCGCTTCGTCCAGGCGGGCTCCGAGGTCTCGGCGCTGCTCGGCCGCATGCCTTCCGCGGTCGGCTACCAGCCGACGCTGGAGACCGAGATGGGCGAACTGCAGGAGCGGATCAGCTCGACCGAGCGTGGCTCGGTCACCTCGGTGCAGGCGGTCTACGTCCCCGCCGACGACCTCACCGACCCGGCACCGGCCTCGGTGTTCGCCCACCTCAACGCCACCACCACGCTCTCGCGGGCGATCTCCGAGAAAGGGATCTACCCGGCGGTCGACCCGCTCGACTCCACGTCGACGATCCTCAAGCCCGACGTCGTCGGCGAAGAGCACTACCGCACCGCGACCGAGGTGCAGGAGGTGCTGCAGCGCTACAAGGAGCTGCAGGACATCATCGCCATCCTCGGCATCGACGAGCTCTCCGACGAGGACAAGCAGACGGTCTCCCGCGCGCGCAAGATCGAGCGCTTCCTCTCGCAGCCGTTCTTCGTCGCCGAGCAGTTCACCGGCCGCAGCGGCGAGTTCGTGCCGGTCGCCGAGACCGTGCGCGGCTTCCGCGAGATCCTCGACGGCGAGCACGACGACCTGCCCGAGGGCGCCTTCTACATGCAGGGCTCGATCGACCAGGTCACCGAGAACGCTGGCGCGAAGGCCGCTGCGTAGGGATCCAGCTTGGCCGGCGAGACCAAATTCGAGGTCGAGATCCTCACCCCCGAGGGCGAGGTCTTCAGCGGCGAGGTGAGTCAGGTCTCGACCCGCACCGCCGGGGGCGAGATCGGCATCCTCGCCAACCACGCGCCGCTTTTGGCGGCGCTGAAGCCCGCCGAGCTGCGCCTCTACGAGGGCGGCTCGGAGCCGCGTCGCTACGCCCAGGCGCACGGCTGGCTGCAGGTCTTCGGCAACCACGCGCGCCTGCTGATCGAGGAGGCGATCGCGCCCGAGGACCTCGATGCGACGGCGCTCAAGGAGCAGCTCTCGGATGCCGAGCAGCGGCTCTCCGACGCCGAGGATGGCAGCGGCGAGCAGCGGCGGGCGCAGAAAGATCGCGACAGGGCCGAAGCGTTTCTTGCTATTGCCGGGGGGTGAGGAGGGTCAGGTGTCCCTCTCCCGGAGGCCGTTGCGCAGCCGGTTGCTTTCGGCGATTCGATTTGCCTGTCCATGAGCCTCCAGGAGAGGGACACCTGACCCTCTCCACGCCTCAGCCAGGAGCACAGCGGCCATGAGCGAGGAGCTGGTTTCGCTTGCGACGCGGCTGATTGGGTACGACACCTCCGATTCGGACGGGGTGCTCGAAGCTGCTGGGTTTGTCGAGGGCTGGCTGGAAGCGCGGGGCATCGAGGTCGCCACCGACGAGGTGCGGGGGCTACCGGTGCTGCGGGCGGAAGTCGGGCCTGCTGACGCGCCCACCGTCGTCCTTCACGGCCATCTCGATGTGGTGCCGGGACGACCGGGGCAGTTCGATCCGCGCCTCGACGGCGACCGGCTGTATGGACGCGGGGCCTACGACATGAAGGGCGCTCTGGCGGCGATGCTGTTGACCACCGCGGCGATGCGCGATCGGGACCGGGTCCGGGTGCGGCTGGGGATCGTCGGCGACGAGGAGTCCGAGGAGGAGGCCGACCGCGGCAGCGACCGGCTGGTCGACGACGGCTTCGTCGGCGACTTCGCGATCACCGGCGAGCCGACCGACCTACAGATCGGGGTCGAGGCGAAGGGGGTGCTGGCGCTGCGACTGGAGGTGAGCGGCGTCGCCGCCCACGGCGCCACGCCCTGGCTGGGCGACAACGCGGTGCTCAAGGCGCACGACGTTTTCCGCAGTATCGAGTCGCTACCGTTCGCACGGCACAGCTCGGAGCTGTTCGACCGCCCTTCGATCAATCTCGGCCGGATCCTGGGCGGCGACGCGCTCAACAAGGTGCCCGACCGATGCGCGATCGACGTCGACATCCGCTACTTGCCCGACCAGGACCCCGAGACCGTGCTCGAGCAGGTGCGCGGGCTCCCCGACGCCGAGGTGACCGCCTTGTTCACACGGCCGCCGGCGGTCGTCGACCGCGACTCGCCCTTCGTCCGGGGGTTGCGCGAGGCGGTCTCGGCGCACCACGACGGCGAGCCGATGAGCGTCGGGCGCGACGGCGCCTCCGACGCGGTCTCGTTCCTGCGGGTCGGCGTGCCGGCGGTCGAGTTCGGCCCGGCCGGCGAAGGCCACCACGGCCCCGCCGAGTGGGTCTCCGTGTCTTCGCTGGTGGCCTATCGACAGGCGCTGGAAGCGTTCCTGTGCACGATCCCCGACCGGCTCGAAGGCTGATCGGGCGGCGATGATCGAGGAGCCCTTCAAGAAGCCGCCGCCGCAGGGCGACTTCGAGCCGCCGCCGAAGCCGAAGCGCTACTGGTGGCGTTTCATGTTGGCCTCGGTCACGATCGTCCTCGCGACCGCCGCCGCGGTTGCCGCCAGCGGCCTGATCAAGATCGACAACATCGCCGAGGCCCTCGGGCACAACAACAAACTGAGAAACGCAGTCGACGGTGTCCTCAAGGAGACCACGGGGGGTGAGGCGCAGAACATCCTCATCCTCGGCTCCGACAAACGCGCCAACGAACCGGAAGATCCGGGGCGCTCGGACACGACGATCCTGCTCCGCCTCGATCCGGACAACGAAGCGATCGCGCTGATGTCGATCCCGCGCGACCTCGAGGTCGAAATCCCGGGGTGGGGCACGGAAAAGTTCTCCTCGGCCTTCGCCTACGGCGGTCCCAAGCTGACCCTGCAGGTGGTCAAGGAACTGACCGGGCTGCCGATCAACCACATCGTCAACGTCGACTACCTCGGCTTCGTCCGCGCCGTCTACGCGATCGGCTGCGTCTACGTCGACGTCGACCGCCGCTACTACCACTCCAACGTCGGCGTGCCGGCCTCCCTGCAGTACTCGGAAATCAACGTGCAGCCGGGCTACCAGCTGATGTGCGGCAAGCGGGCGCTGGAGTACGTGCGCTACCGCCACACCGACACCGACCTCGTTCGCGCCGCCCGCCAGCAGGACTTCCTCAGCGCCGCCCGCCAGCGGGTTCCGATCTCCGACCTGGCACGCGACGTGCTGGGCGAAGGCGAGCTGATCGACATCTTCACCGAATACACCAGCTCGGACATCAGCGACACGAAGTCGATGCTCGAGGTGTTGAAACTGTTCATCGCCTCGCGCAACGCCGAGATCAACGAGGTCGACTTCCCGGCCGAACTGGGGCCGAGCTTCGTCTACGCCTCCGAAGGCGCGATCGAAGAAGCGGTCGACCGCTTTCTCGGCATCGAAGCCAGCGGCGGTCCGCGCGGCTCGCTCGACGAGGCCGAGCCGAAGTCGAAGAAGACGAAGAAGAAGCAGGGCAAGGGCGACGGCGGAGGCGAGCGCAAGCCGAAGCCGAAACCGAAGCTGAGGACGAAGCCGCCCGGCCAGGACGGGCTCGTTCCCGCCGGCGAAGCCGGCGAGGAGGAGGCGAAGATCGTCTCCCGCAAGGTCAGCAGCGGCTTCCCGGTCTTCTACCCGACCCGCCTCCCCTCGGGTGCGACCTACGAGGAAAGCAACCCCGAACTGCACATCCAGGACCCGCGCGTCTACCACTTCAAGGACAGCGACGGCAACCGCCACGGCGCCTACCGGATGGTGCTGACCCTGGAACTGCCGGACGGCGTCCACTACTTCGGCGTGCAGGGAATCCAGGGGTGGAGCGACCCGCCGATCCTCGGCGGTCCGAGCATCACGGAAACGATCCGGGGTCGCGAGTACGAGATCTTCCTCGACGGCGACAGGGTGCGGCTGGTCGCCTGGCACCGGGGCGACAACACCTACTGGGTCGCGAATAGCCTGCTGCGGGTGCTCACCAACGATCAGATGATCGGAATCGCGCGCTCCGCCCGCGTGAAGATCCCAAACGAGAAGCCGAGGAAGCGGAAGGGGGTGGCGCCGTGAGCGATGGCAAGGAGACGATCGGGGTGATCGGCGTTGGCTGGGTCGGCCTGGTCACGGCGGCCTGCTTCGCCGAGCTCGGCCACTCGGTGGTCGCGCGCGACATCCTGCCGGAGAAGGTCGCGGCGCTCTCTCGCGGCGAGACGACGATCCACGAGCCCGGGCTCGACGAGCTGCTGGTCCGCAACGCCGAGCGCCTCATCTTCACCACCGAGATGGACGAGCTGCTCGGCGCGGCGCGGCTGCTCTTCGTCTGCGTCGACACCCCGCCGACGCGCTCCGGCGACGCCGACCTCTCGCGGGTGCGGGCGGTGGTCGAGGACCTGCGCGCCGACGGCGACCACGTGCTGATCATGAAGAGCACCGTGCCGGCTGGGACGGGGGAGACGATCCGCCGCGACCTCCCCGGGGTGCCGTACGTCTCCTGCCCCGAGTTCCTCAAGGAGGGCTCGGCGGTGGAGGACTTCATGCACCCCGACCGGGTCGTGATCGGCGCCGACCCCGGCGACGAGGCGGCCGGCGACGCGGTGGCGGCGCTCTACGAGCCGCTGGGCGGAGAGGTCGTCCGCACCGACGTCGCCAGCGCCGAGATGATCAAGCTCGCCTCCAACGCCTTCCTGGCGACCAAGATCTCCTTTGTCAACGAGATCGCCAACGTCTGCGAGGAGGTCGGCGCCGACGTCGGCGAGGTCGCCCGCGGCATGGGCCTCGACCAGCGCATCGGCCCCGCCTTCCTGCGCGCCGGGATCGGCTACGGCGGCTCCTGCTTCCCCAAGGACGTCAGCGCGCTGAAGATGCTCGCCGGCAACACCGGCTACCACTTCCAGCTGCTCAACGCGGTGATCGAGGTCAACGAGCTGCAGAAGCGGCGCGTGGTGCAGAAGCTCGCCGGCCGGCTCGGGTCGCTGGTCGGCAAGCGGGTGGCGCTGCTGGGGCTAGCCTTCAAGCCGGACACGGACGACATGCGCGAGGCGTCGAGCCTGGTCCTGGCGGCGCGGCTGCAGGGCGAAGGCGCCGAGGTAGTCGCCTACGACCCGGTCGCCGCCGAGGCGGCGCGGGACCTCCTCGCCGGCGTGGAGCTGCGCGACTCGGCCCTGGCCGCGCTGGAGGGCGCCGACGCGGTGGTGCTGGTCACCGAGTGGGGCGAGTTCGCCGAGCTGGATTGGAGCGAGGCGGCGAGCCGGATGTCGAACCCGCTGTTGGTCGACGGCCGCAACTTCCTCGACCCGAAGATCCTGCGCGCCGCAGGCTTCGAATACGAGGGAATCGGCCGCGCGGCCGCAAAGGCCCCATCGACGGCGACCGCCGACTGAGCTCATGCAAGCCATCGTCTTGGTCGGCGGCGAGGGAACGCGCCTGCGACCCCTCACCGACTCCGTTCCGAAGCCCGCCCTGACCCTGGTCGATCGCCCCTTTCTCGCCTACATGATCGAGTGGCTGGCGGGGCACGGCGTGACCGAGGTCATCCTGGCCTGCGGTTTCCTCCCGGGTGCGCTGCGCGAGGCGCTCGCCGGCGAGGAGGAGCGGGCGGGGGCGAGGATTCGCTTCGTGGTCGAGCCCGAGCCACTCGGCACCGCCGGCGCGATCCGCTTCGCTGCCGACACGGTGGGCGAGGATCTAGACGATCGCTTCCTGGCGCTGAACGGCGACGTCCTCACCGACCTCGATCTGGGGAGGCTGCTGAGCGCGCATGGCGAGTGGGGGGCGGCGGCGACGATCGGCCTGCACCCGGTCGAGGACTCCGCCGCGTTCGGCCTGGTCGAGCGCGGCGAGGGTGGCGAGGTGCTCGCCTTCCGCGAGAAGACCGGCGAGCGGGCGCCGGGCGAGGTGAATGCCGGGATGTACGTGCTCGAGCGCTCGGTGCTCGACCTGATCCCGCCGGCCGAGAACGTCTCGATCGAGCGTGACGTCTTCCCCCGCCTGGTCGGCAAGGGCCTGCACGGGCTGCCGCTCGACGGCTACTGGCTGGACATCGGCACCCCCGAGCGCTACCTGCAGGCGAGCTGGGACATCCTCGAGCGGCGGGTGGCGACCCGGGTCGAGCCGACCGCGCCCGGCGTGCTGGTCGATCCGGGGGCCGAGGTCGACGCCGAGGCCACCGTCGGGCCGCGGGCGGTGGTGGGGCCGGGGTGCCGGGTGGCCGCCGGCGCCGCGCTGCGCGGCTCGGTTCTGCTCGGCGAGTGTGCGGTCGGCGCGGGCGCCGACGTCGTCGACTCGATTCTCTCCCGGGGGGTCGAGGTCGCTCCCGGTGCCCGGCTTGAGGGCGCCGTGGTTGCGGAGGGTGAAAGAGTCCCGGCGTAGTCCGATGCTCGATGACGTCCTCGCCATCCCCGACCACCTGCGCGATGCCCTCTGGCGGGTCGAGTCGGCGCGGCTGCAGCCGAGCGACTCCGCCGGGCTCCTGGTCTGCGGGATGGGGGGCTCGGCGATCGGCGGCGACCTCGCCGCTGCCGCGCTCGGCGACCGCCTGCTTCGCCCCCTGCTGACCGTGCGCCGTCCGGCGCTGCCGAGCTGGGCAACAGGCGACTGGGCCGTGCTCTGCTCGAGCTACTCGGGGGAGACCGAGGAGACGCTCGCCTGCTTCGCCGCCGCCGAGGCGCTTGGTGCGCGGCGGGTCGTCGCCAGCACCGGCGGGGCGCTGGTCGAGGCGGCGCGGGCGGCCGGCGACCCGGTGATCGGTCTGCCGGGGTTGCTGCCCACCCCACGCACGGCTGTCGCCTACATGATGGTCTGCGCGGCCGAGGTGGCCGCGACGGCCGGAGCGGCCCCGCGCATCGCGGGCGAGATCGAGGCCGCCGCGACTCTGCTGGAGGCGACCCGGGAGGGTCTGCGGCACACCGCCGCCGAGATCGCCGCCCAGCTCGGCGGCGCCGTCCCGGTCATCCACGGCGGCGGTCTTACGACGCCAGTGGCGCGGCGCTGGAAGGGGCAGATCAACGAGAACGCAGAGCGGCCCGCCTTCTTCTCGGAGCTGCCCGAGGCCAACCACAACGAGATCTGCGGGTGGGGGGGCGACAAGGGCCCCTTCGCCGCGGTGATGCTCGAGGACGCGGGCCAGCACCCGCATGAGCGCCGTCGCTTCGAGCTCACCGCCAAGGCGATCGCGGCGGGCGGCTCTGTAGCGATCCGGGTCGAGACCGTCGGTGAGACCCCGACCGAGCGATTGCTCTGGGCGACGGTGCTCGGCGATCTGGTCTCGCTGGAGCTGGCCGCCGCGGCCGGAGTGGACCCGTTGCCGACCGAGGCGCTCGACAGCCTCAAGGCTGCACTCGGTTCTCCCTGAGTGGGGGACCTGGCTCCCCGCGCTCATCTCCGTATCCTTCGCCCGACCAACTGAGACGAAAGGGAACCGATGGCAACCGCCACCTCAAACTACAAGGTCGCTGACATCGGCCTCGCCGACTTCGGGCGCAAGGAGATCGCCCTCGCCGAGGTGGAGATGCCCGGCCTGATGCAGACCCGTGAGGAGTTCACGGTCGAGCAGCCGCTGAAGGGGGCGCGGATCACCGGCTCGCTCCACATGACGGTGCAGACCGCCGTGCTGATCGAGACCCTGGTCGCCCTCGGTGCCGAGGTCCGCTGGGCCAGTTGCAACATCTTCTCCACCCAGGACCACGCTGCGGCCGCGATCGCCGCCGCCGGCATCCCCGTCTTCGCCTGGGAAGGCGAGACCCTGGAGGAGTACTGGTGGTGCACCGAGCAGGCCCTGCTCTGGCCCGACGGCGAGGGCCCGAACATGATCCTCGACGACGGCGGCGATGCCACCCTGCTCGTCCACAAGGGCGTCGAGTTCGAGAAGGCGGGCGCCGTGCCCGACCCGGCCTCGGCCGACTCGGAGGAGTTCCGCGTCGTGCTCGAGACCCTGCAGCGCTCGCTCGAATCCGACCCGCAGCGCTGGACCCAGATCGCCGCGGGGATCAAGGGGGTCACCGAGGAGACGACCACCGGCGTGCACCGGCTCTACCAGCTGGCCGAGACCGGCGACCTGCTCTTCCCGGCGATCAACGTCAACGACTCGGTCACCAAGTCGAAGTTCGACAACCTCTACGGCTGCCGTCACTCGCTGATCGACGGGATCAACCGCGCCACCGATGTGATGATCGGCGGCAAGGTCGCCGTCGTCTGCGGCTACGGAGACGTCGGCAAGGGCTGCGCCGGGTCGCTGAGCGGCCAGGGCGCCCGCGTGATCGTCACCGAGATCGACCCGATCTGCGCCCTGCAGGCCGCGATGGAGGGCTACGAGGTGCGGACGCTCGACGAAGTCGTCGAGACGGCCGACATCTTCGTCACCGCCACCGGCAACAAGGACATCATCGCCGCCGACCACATGGCGCGGATGAAGCACAACGCGATCGTCGGCAACATCGGCCACTTCGACAACGAGATCGACGTCGCCGGGCTCGAAGCGTCTCCCGCCGAGAGGATCGACATCAAGCCGCAGGTCGACGAGTGGCGCTTCCCCGACGGCCACTCGATCATCCTCCTCTCCGAGGGCCGCCTGCTCAATCTCGGCAACGCGACCGGACACCCGAGCTTCGTCATGTCGAACTCGTTCACCAACCAGGTGATCGCGCAGATCGAGCTCTACGGCCAGCCCGACGGGTTCACGGCCAAGGAGGTCACCGTGCTGCCCAAGCACCTCGACGAGAAGGTCGCACGACTGCACCTCGCGGCGCTCGGCGTCAAGCTGACCGAGCTCTCCGAGGAGCAGGCCGCCTACCTCGGGATCCCGGTCGAAGGTCCCTACAAGCCCGATCACTACCGCTACTAGCCGATGCGCGCGATGATCCTCGCGGCCGGGCTCGGCACCCGGCTGCGACCGATCACCTACGCGATGCCGAAGCCGATGGTGCCGGTGCTCAACCGGCCGGTGATGGAGCACGCGGCCCGTTTGCTGGCTCGGCACGGATTCGGCGAGGCAATCGCCAACCTGCACTGGTTCCCAGAGCTGATCGAAGGCCACTTTGGCGACGGCTCGGACTTTGGCCTGGAACTCTCCTACAGCCACGAGGAGCAGCTGCTCGGGACCGCCGGCGGGGTCCGCAACGTCGCCGATTTCCTCGGCGACTCGTTCCTCGTCGTCGCCGGCGATGCGCTCACCGACATCGACTTCACGGCCATGCGCGAGTTCCACGAATCGCACGACGGCCTGGTCACGATGGCGACCAAACGAGTTACCGACACCGACCAGTTCGGCGTCGTGATCGCCGCAGGCGACGGCCGGATTCAGGGATTCCAGGAGAAGCCCGATCCCGCCGAGGCTCTCTCCGACCTGGCCAACACCTGTATCTACATGTTCCGCGCCGAGGTCTTCGACTACTTCCCGGAGCCGGGAACCAGCAACGACGCCGATCCCGACGATCCGCCGGAGTTCGCCGACTGGGCGAAGGACGTCTTCCCGGCCCTGCTCGAGGCCGACGTCCCCTTCTACTCGCACGAGATCGATGCCTACTGGAACGACATCGGCAACCTCGACGAGCTGCGGCAGGGAAATCTCGACGCGCTGCACGGCGCGGTCGCGGTCGAGCCCGGCGCGCCCGAGGTGGCCGAGGGGGTGTGGGCGGCGAGCCCGCTGGACGGCGCCGAGGCGACCGCGCCCGTCCTCGTCGGCAAGGGCGTCGAGATCGGCGCGGACGTCCGCATCGAGGGCCCGGCGATAATCGGCGACGGCTGCCGGATCGGCGATGGCTCCCATCTCCGCGACTCGATCCTGCTCGCAGGCGCCGAGCTGCCGCCCGCGGGGATCCTGGTCGGCGGCATCGCGGCTCGCGGCACGAAGGCTTGACAGACATTTGACGTCCTGCGCGCCACGCGCGCGCCGCCGGCCCGCACGATCGGGCCATGAAGCTCCTCCACGCAGTCGCCGCTGGCCTCGTGCCGCCGCTCTGCGCCGCCTGCGGACGGACGTGCCGCCCGCAGGCGGTCCTCTGCACGCGCTGCGCGCGGCGGCTCGCCGCGGCAGAGCCCCTTGCCGGCGCCGGCGCTCACGGCCTCGACCGCGCCTGGTCGTCCGCCGCGCACGAGGGCATCGCCCGCGACCTCGTGGCGGCGCTCAAGTTCCGCCGCCTACTGCCGGTCGCCGGGCTGATGGCCGACCGCGTCCACTGGCTGGCGCCGGGCGCGCTGCTGAGCGGCACGATCGTCCCCGTTCCCACCGCCCCGCTGCGCTCGGCGCTGCGCGGCTTCGACCCGGCCGCCGAGATCGCCGCGGCGCTCGCTGAGCGGGCCGACCTGCCGACCCGCGCCTGCCTGGCTCGTCGCGGCGGCGGCCGCCAGGTGGGTAGGCGCCGCGCCCAGCGCATCGGCCATCCACCGCTGATCCAAGTCCGCGGCGAGGTTCCCCGCAGCGTCCTTCTCGTCGACGACGTCCTCACCACCGGCGCCACGCTCTCCGCTTGCGCGCAAGCTCTACGACAGGCCGGCGCAATTCGGGTCGTCGGAATCACCTTCACACGGCGTCTGTGAAGAGGATCTTGCCCACAACCGGGTATAGGCGTAGCATCGGTGCAGACCCAGAAGAGGAGGCCAGTTATGCGGATCGAGGTGCGCGGGCGCAACGTCGAAGCTGACGACGAGCTGCGGGAACATGTCCTCAAGCGATTCCGCCGGGTTGGCAGGCAGGTCTCCGAGCTGGCGACGCTTGACGTCACGGTTTGGGAGGAGCGGAATCCGGCGATTGCCGACAGCCAGGTGGCGGAGGCAACGCTGCGACTGAAGGGCGTCACCCTGCACGCCAAGGAGGCATCTCCTGAGATGCCGCACACGATCCACGAGCTCGCCGAGGACATCCGGCGCCAGGTCAAGAAGCACCGGGCGCTGCGTCGTAAGCGTCGGCAGACCAGGCGGCTCGTCAATCAGATGCGCGGCCGCACCGCCGAATAAGTAATAGTCAATTTATATTGAGGTTCAGTAAATTCCTCATTCGATAAGGCCCCTCCGCAAGGGCATGGTGCCGTTCCGGAGGGGACGGAACCCATTTTCGAAGGAGGAAACATGACTCGGTATCTCTTGACTCTGGCGGTCGCGCTGGTTTCGATATTTGCAGTGAGCGTGATGACTGCGTCGGCTGACCAGGACGAACAAGGCATGATTACCTCGGACGGTCCGGTGACACTGGACATGTTCGAAACAGGCATTGGCCAGAACGCCACAACAATGTTCGGCGAAAAAATCGAATGCCAAGGAACTATATATACAGGGCATCAATACGACGTGACACCGCACCAGCCCATTCCACAAGGTGCAACGACAATCACAGTCACGCCCCACTACAACAACGCCAACTGCACAGCGTTTCCGGGGCCTCGTAAGGCGACAATCACAATGAACGGCTGCGACTTTGTATTCCACATTGGGAACACAGTCGGGGTTGATCGGTATGCACTCTTCTCTGACATAGTGTGTCCAGTCGGTCAGCAGATTGAAAAGCACGTATATTTTGGACCCGCTGACGAGGCGATGTCCTGGTGTACATACACAATCGGACCACAGGCTGGTCTACCGGGCGCGCGCGTGATAACCACAACAAATGGAGCCAACGATTTCGACATCGTCGGGACGTTCCAGAACATTCATGTGGAAAAACATGGAATGTGCGGGATTGGAACAACCAACGCCGGTCAGTGGGATGTCGATCTGACAGTCAAAGGAACAGATCTAGGAGGTCTATTCACACCGGTCACAGTGACCGACCTGGTGTAGCTCGGACAGGCGATCTAGAAGCGACTGGGCTGGGAGCGATCGCGGCCCAGTCGCTACCCTTGACAAATGGCGAATGCCCGGGACATGGTTACGCGCGCCCTGCGCGTGGGAGAGGGTCGCAAATTCAAGGCCTATGAGAAGCGGGCCTCGGCGATCAACGGGATCGAGCCCGAGATGGAGCTGCTCGGCGACGATGAGCTGCGGGCCGAGGCCGACTCGCTGCGCGAGCGCGCCCGCGGGGGGGAGTCGCTCGACGACCTCCTGCCTGAGGCCTTCGCGCTGACCCGCGAGGCGGCGCGTCGCAGCATCGGCCAGCGCCACTTCGACGTGCAGCTGATCGGGGGCATGGTCCTGCACGACGGCGCGATCGCCGAGATGAAGACCGGAGAGGGCAAGACGCTGACCGCGACGCTGGCGGTCTTCCTCAACTCGCTCGGCGGCGAGAGCGTCCACGTAGTCACCGTCAACGACTACCTGGCGCGACGGGACGCCGAATGGATGAAACCGGTGTACGACATGCTCGGGGTCAGCGTCGCGGCGATCCAGGACGCCGACGACCACGCTGCGCGGCAGGTCAAATATGCCTGCGACGCCGTCTATGGCACCAACTCCGAGTTCGGCTTCGACTACCTCCGCGACAACATGGCCGAAGCGCTGGAGCACTGTGTGCAGCGGGGCCACCATTTCGCCATCGTCGACGAGGTCGACAACATCCTGATCGACGAGGCGCGGACGCCGTTGATCATCTCCGGCGCCCCCGAACAGGCGGCGCAGATCTACTACCAGTTCGCCCGGCTCGCGCGCCAGATGGTGGGCGTCCCGGCGAAAGACCGGCTGCGCTCGCTGGGTGAGTCCAAAGACACCTCCGAGGCCGAGTACGACTACGAATTCGACGAGAAGCACAAGACCGTCTCGCCGACCGAGAAAGGCGTCAAGCGCGCCGAGGAGTTCCTCGGAGTCGACAACCTCTACCTGAGTGAGCACGGCAGCCTCGTCAACCACCTGAGCCAGGCGCTCAAGGCCGAGTCGCTCTACAAAAAAGACAAGGACTACGCCGTCGTCGACGGCCAGGCGATGATCATCGACGAGTTCACCGGCCGCATCCTCGAGGGCCGGCGCTGGTCGGAGGGGCTGCACCAGGCGGTCGAGGCGAAGGAGGGCGTGGCGATCGGCGAGGAGAACCAGACGCTCGCCACGATCACCCTGCAGAACTACTTCCGGCTCTACGACAAGCTCTCCGGGATGACCGGCACGGCGCTGACCGAGGCGACCGAGTTCATGAAGATCTACAAAGTGCCGGTGGTCGAGATCCCGACCAACCAGCCGATGGTCCGCGCCGACCAAAACGACCAGATCTTCAAGACGAAGGACGGCAAGTGGAAGGCGGTTCTAGAGGAGATCGTCGCCCGCCACGAGAAGGGGCAGCCGATCCTCGTCGGCACCGTCTCGGTCGAGGTCTCGGAGATGATCTCCGACGAGCTCAAGCGCCACGGGGTCGAGCACGCGGTGCTGAACGCGAAGCCCGAGCACGCGCAGCGAGAGGGCGAGCGGATCGCCGAAGCCGGGCGCCGGAGCGCGGTGATGATCGCCACCAACATGGCCGGTCGCGGCGTCGACATCAAGCTCGGCGGCGACCCCGACCACATGGCTCATAAAGAGCTGAAAAAGCAGGATTTGAGTCCCGGCGACGATGGCTACGAGGAGGCGCTGGCGGCGAAGATCGCCGAGCTGGAGCCGCAGTGCAAGGCCGAGGCCGAGGAGGTGTGCGAGCTCGGTGGTCTCTACATCTGCGGCACCGAGCGCCACGAATCGCGCCGTATCGACAACCAGCTGCGCGGCCGCTCGGGGCGGCAGGGCGACCCGGGGGAGACGCGCTTCTTCCTCTCCGCCGAAGACGACGTGATCCGTCTCTTCGCCGGCGACCGGATCTACAAAATTCTCGACCGCCTCGGTCCCGTCGACGAGGAGGGCGGGGAGATGCCGCTCGAGGCCAAAATGCTGACCAAAACCGTCGAGGGCGCGCAGAAGAAGGTCGAGGAACAGAACTTCCTGATCCGCAAACGGGTGCTCGAGTACGACGACGTGATGAACGAGCAGCGCCGCGTCGTCTACAGATATCGCCGCGAGATCCTCGAAGGCCGCGACATGTCGGACATCGCCCGCGACGAGCTGGAGGGGGTGATCGAGCGCCTGGTCGACGAGTACACGCCGGGCGACGAGCTCGACGAGTGGGATATGCCCGGCATGGAGCAGCAGCTGCGCCAGATCTGGCCGGTGAGCGTCGAGGTCGGCTCGATGTCGGTGGAGACGGTCGACCGCGAAAAGCTCAAAGACGCGCTCGACGAAGACGCGATGAGCGCCTACGACGATCGCGAGGGGAAGCTCGGCGAGGAGCTGATGCGCTACCTGGAGCGTTCGATCCTGCTCCAGGTCATCGACAACCGCTGGCGCGAGCACCTCTACGACATGGACTACCTGCGCGAGGGCATCCACCTGCGCGGCTTTGCCCAGATCGACCCGCTGGTCGCCTACAAAAACGAAGGCTTCGCGATGTTCGAGGAGCTGATGCACTCGATCTGGGAGGAATTCAGCAAGCTGGTCTTCAACGCCCAGATCGAAGTCGATCCCTCGCAGCTCGACGGCGCCTTCGGCGGCAACGGCGGCGGGCCGACCGCCCTCGATTACTCCGGCGGCACGCCCGAAGCCCAGCCCTCGGCGCTGCAGCAGGTGGCGGCGGGCGCCGGCGCGGTCAGCGTCACCGAAGGGACCGCGAGGCCGAACGGCGCCCCGGCGCCGGAGGCGATCGAGACCGTGGTCAAGGACGAGCGCGAGAAGGAAATCGGCCGCAACGACCCCTGCTGGTGTGGGAGCGGGAAAAAGTACAAGAAGTGCCACGGGGCGTAGACCCCGTCCGCGAGTTCATCCGCGCCTTCAACGAGCGCGATCTGGACGCGTTCGTCGAGGCGCTCGATCCCGAGGTCGAGCTGCACTCCATGAAGGGCTTGCGGAAGGGTCGTGAGGCGGCGCGGCTTTGGGCGACGCGGCCGCCGGGCGGGGTGCAGCAGACGATCGAGCTGGAGGAACTATTCGAGGACGAGGAATACGCTCTCGCCCTGGTCAGGCGGGTCTGGCGCTGGGAGGAGGACGGCTCGCACGCCTCGACCGAGGAGATGGCTTGGCTGTTCGAGCTGCGCGACCACAGGGTGCGCAGCTGGCGGCCGTACGACGATCGCGAGGCGGCGTGGCAGGCGTACCATTCACGCGATGGAGGAGATCGCCACATCCAACAGGGAGGCGACTGAGGCCTGGAGCGGGCCGCTGTTCGAGCGCTTCGTCGAGTTTCGCGAGCTGGTGACCGCGGGGCTCGGCGCCCACGGAGAGGCGGCGATGGCAGCGCACCCGCCGCAGCCGGGAGAGAAGGTGCTCGATCTCGGTTGTGGCTTCGGCGACACGACGCAGCGGCTGGCGGCGCTGGTCGGCCCCGATGGCGAAGCGGTCGGCATCGACGTCGCCGAGCCGTTCGTCGAGCAGGCGCGCAACGAGGCCGAGGGCATGCCGAACGTACGCTTCGTGACCGGCGACGTCCAGGTCACCGAGTTCGCGGAGAGCTTCGACTATGCCTTCTCGCGGATGGGAATCATGTTCTTCGCCAACCCCGTGCAGGCGTTTCGCAACGTCCGCGCCGCGCTCGTCCCCGGGGGCAGGTTTTGCGCCGTCGTCTGGCGTCGCAAGCTCGACAACGACTGGGTGCGCCGCGCCGAGCTGGTCGTCGAGGAGTACCTCGAGCATCCCGAGGAGAGCGACGAGCCGACCTGCGGACCCGGCCCGTTCTCGATGGCGAACGCAGACACGGTCAGCGAGCAGCTCAAGATCGCCGGCTTCGAGCAGATCTCGCTGCGGCGCTGCGATCTGCCGCTCAAGATCGGCAACGACCTCGACCACGCGGTCGAGTTCAACATGGCGATCGGACCGGCCGGCGAGGTGCTGCGACTCTGGGAAGACCGCATCGACGAGATCCGTCCCAAGATCTCGCGCGACCTGCGCGAGGCTCTGGCTGAGTTCGACGGCCCCGACGGCGTGGTCGCGCCGGCCTCGACCTGGATCGTCGGAGCCCGGGCGCCGGCGGAGCCGGGTGCGTCCGTGCCCGCCCAATAACCTGTGGGCATGGCCGATGCTGCCTCGACCGAATCGGTTCCTGCGCGGCTCGCCGAGATCCGCGAGCAGTTGAAGCTGCTCGCGGACTACCTTTGACCCGGCCTCGCTGCGGGACGAAGCCGAGCGGCTCGAGGAGGAGATGGGCCGACCCGGCTTCTGGGACGACCAGGCGGCGGCGGCGCGCACCTCTGCCGCCCACGCGCGCGCCCAGCGCAAGCTGAAGACGTTCGCCGAGCTGGAGTCCGAGGCCGGCGACCTCGGCGAGCTGGCCGAGATGGCCGCCGAGGACGAGGAGATGGCCACCGAGCTGGCGACCCAGATGGCCTCGGTCGAACAGCGCCTGGCCGAGCTCGAAGAGGCCCGCCTGTTCAGCGGTCAGTACGACGGCGGCGACGCGGTCGTCTCGGTGCACGCCGGGGCCGGCGGCACCGACTCCCAGGACTGGGCCGAGATCCTGCTGCGGATGTACCTGCGCTGGGCCGAGGGGCGTGGCTTCGAGGTCGAGATGAAGGAGGCCTCGCCGGGGGAGGAGGCCGGCCTCAAGTCGGCCACCTTCGTCGCCCGCGGCGAGAACGCCTACGGGCTCTTCGCCGCCGAGCGCGGCGTCCACCGGCTGGTGCGGATCTCGCCCTTCGACTCCTCGGCGCGGCGCCACACCAGCTTTGCCCAGGTCGACGTCGGGCCGCTGGTCGACGAGGGCGTCGAGGTCGAGATCGACGACGCCGATCTGCGCGTCGACACCTACCGGGCCTCCGGCGCCGGCGGCCAGCACGTCAACAAGACCGACTCGGCGGTGCGGATCACCCACCTCCCGACCGGGGTCGTCGTCCAATGCCAGAACGAGCGCTCGCAGACCCAGAACAAGGCGGTGGCGATGCAGCTGCTGCGCTCGAAGCTGATCGAGCTCGAGGAGCGCAAACGGGCCGAGGCTCTGGCGAAGGAGCGGGGCGAGGTCAAGGACGTCGCCTGGGGCTCGCAGATCCGCAGCTACTTCCTCCATCCCGACCAGCGGGTCAAAGACCACCGCACCGGGCACGAGGTGGGCGACGCGCAGCGCGTCCTCGACGGCGACATCGACGACTTCATCCGCGACTACCTGAACAAGACCGCGGCTTCCTCGGCCGGCTAGCCATGGAGCCGCTCGTCTACCGGGAGCGACCGGCTGCGGGCGACCCTGACGGGCTGCTGGTTCTGCATCACGGGCGCGGGACCGACGAGGGGGACCTCCTCGCCCTAGCCGGTGCGCTCGATCCCGACCGGCGGCTCTTGGTCGTCACGCCGCGGGCGCCGCTGAAGCTGCCGGGCTCGCCGGGGTACCACTGGTATCTGGTTCCCCAGTTCGGCTATCCCGACCACGACACCTTCCATGCCGCCCGGGGCGCTCTCGCCGAGTTCCACGATCGGCTCTGGGAGGAGACGGCGATCCCGCCCACCCATACGGTTCTCGGCGGTTTCTCGATGGGCTCGGTGATGAGCTACGCGACGGCGCTCGACGCCGGTCGCCCGCCGGTGAGCGGAATCCTCGCCTTCAGCGGCTTCGTCCCTGGGGTCGAGGGCTGGCAGCCTCACTTCGAGGACCGGCGCGACACCCCCGCCTTCATCGCCCATGGTCGATCCGACCCGATTATCGGCGTCGATCTAGCCCACCAAGCCCGCGGGCAACTGGAAGCGGGAGGGCTCGAGGTCGAGTACCACGAGTCGGACATCGGCCATCGGATCGATCCCGCCCACCTGCGAGCGGCAGGCGAGTGGCTGGCGACGACCCTGCCGAGCTAGTGGACGCGGACCTTTTCCGTCTCGTACTTACCGCAGTAGCCGGGTGAGCCGGGGATATCCAGGCGGATCGTGAGCCGCTTGGGGGCTTTGCCGTCGCTGAGGTTCTTGACGATTCGCAGGACGCCGCTGCGACCGAGCTGTCGACGCATCGTCGCTATGCGACTCGACCCCTTGCGGATCTCGATCATCGCGTTTGCGGGCTCGTAGGTCGTGTAGCCGAGCGTCAGCTTCAGCTTGCTGTGCGCCGAGTTGTCGGCGGCGTGGGCGTGGACGCTTCGCAGGAGACACTCTTCCGGCGCCACCGAGCCGCGCCCGGCGGTCTTCTTCCTGCTGTCTTCGGCTTCTTCTTCGCAGATCGCTTCCGCTTCGTCCTGCCCGAGCTCGCCTTCGTCGGCTTCTTCGAAGGCGGTGTCGCATTCGCTTTCCGCTTCGCCTTCGGCTTCTTCGGCTTCGCCTTCGAACGTCTCTTCGAAGGCGAGTGGGTCGGTGGCGGGATCGGCCGCGACGTGCGAGGCGCCGGCCGTCGCCAAGAGGAGAGAGGCGAGGAGCAGCAGGGCGAGGAGCGGAAGCCGGGTCGGCATGGCTCAACCATCGGCCCCGGACGGGGCTCCCTTTAGCCGGGGCGGTGCACGCCCTCCATCTCCAGCAGCGCTTCCTTCATCGGCAGCCCGCCGCCGTAGCCGCCGAGCGCGCCGCCGCTGCGCAGGACCCGGTGGCAGGGGACGACGATCGGGATCGGGTTGGAGCCGCATGCCGTGCCGGCTGCCCGCACCGCCCGCTCGTTACCGGCGCTGCGGGCGATATCCGTGTAGCTGCGGGTCCTGCCGTAGGGGATGCGGTCGATCGCGCGCAGCGCCCGCCGCCTGAAACCTTTGCTGAGCTGCCAGTCGAGCGGCAGGTCGAACTCGCGCAGCCGGCCCTCGAAGTATCGGTCGAGCTGGTGGCGGACATCGTCCAGCCGGGCTGGCGCTTCGAGCACGCGCGGTGAGATCCGCGTCGCCAGGTCCTGCAACGTCTCATCGGTGTCGTAAGTCGCCGGGAAGCTGATCTTGACCAGGCCATGTGGCGTGGCGGCCACCAGCAGCGGTCCGAAGGGGGAGTCGACGGTCGTGTAGGCGACGTCGAGCAGGCCCTCGGCGGCGGCTCGCTCGCTGAGGTGTTCGAGGCTCGACTTCATGCCAGCTCCTTTCTCAGTCGCTTCATTCCCTCATGGAGGCTGCGGCGCGCCGCAGCTGGCGAGCAGCCGAGCGCCGCGGCGATCTCGGCGTGGGGAAGATCGCAGGCGTAGCGCAGCGCCACCGCAGCGCGCTGCTTCGGCGGCAGCGCTCCGACCAGTCCCCAGATCCCGTCGTCGAGCTCGGGCTCGGCGCTCGCCCCGGCCAGCTCCTCCGGCTCGGCGACCGGCAGCGGCCGCCGCCCGTTCGCCCGGTGGTGGTCGATCGCCTTGCGGTGGGCAATCGTCAGCAGCCAGCCGCGCAGATTGCTGTCGTCGCTCAGCCGCGGGTAGGCGCGTAGCGCCGCCAGGAAGGTCTCCTGGAAGCAGTCCTCGGCGTCGGCACGGCCGACCGCCCCGCGCAGCACCGCCATCACGTCGGTGGCATGGTCGTCGAGGAGGGTCTGGAAGGGAGGCAATGCGGTCACCTGTGGAATTAAACGCTCCAGACACGCCAGACGTGAGAAGGAGCGGAGGGCCCTCGTCCATCTAGGCTGCCGCGATGGACGATTTCCTACGAGACGTGGTCGCTCGCGCGCTGGCCGAGGATGTGGGAGCTGGAGATGTGACCTCGGAGGCGACCGTGCCCGAGGGGGCGCGTGCGCGGGCGCGGATCGTGCAGAAGGAGGCGGGGGTGGCCTTTGGGCTTGGCGCCGTCGCCGAGACGATGCGGCAGTGCGGGGTGGAGGACGTCGACAACCTCGTCGTCGAGGGGCAGTGGCGCAAGGAGGTGCCGGCCGACGTGGCGCTGGCGAGTGGTTCGGCCGCGGGCCTGTTGGCGGCCGAGCGGACGGCGCTCAACTTCCTCGGCCACCTCTCCGGCATCGCCACCCTGACCGCTCGTTACGTCGAGGCGGTCGCCGGCACCGGTGCCCGCATTCTCGACACGCGCAAGACGACTCCAGGCCTGCGGGCGCTGGAGAAGGCGGCGGTCGCGGCCGGTGGCGGCAGCAACCATCGCATGGGCCTCTACGACGCCGTCCTGATCAAGGAGAACCACGTCGCGCTCGCCGGCGGCGTCGCGAAGGCGATCCACGCCGTGCGCACGGGACGCCCCGGGATGCCGGTGGAGGTCGAGTGCCGCGACCTCGAAGAGGTCGCCTACGCGCTCGGCGCCGGCGCCGAGCGGCTGCTGCTCGACAACATGAATCCCGACGCGCTGCGAAAAGCGGTCGTCCTGCGCGATGCGGAGCGGGGGCCGGATGGCCCGCCGCTGGAGGCCTCTGGAGGCGTCAGCCTGGAGGCCGTGCGGGGGATCGCCGAGACCGGCGTCGACTTCATCTCGGTCGGCGCGCTGACCCACTCGGCGCCGACGCTCGACTTCAGCATGCTGGTCGAGCCGTTGCCGGCTTGAGCCGGCGGGCTCAGCGCACCACGTTCAGCTTCAGCCGCATTTCCGTCGGGTGGATGGTGCAGATGAAGCGGTAGGTGCCGCGCTTGCCCAGGACCTTGGCGAGGTTGACCCCTTTGGCGCTCGTCGCCGGCGATTTGATGCTGCCACCGGGACCTTCGGTCTTGACGATGTGATGGCGGATGCCGCCCGTCCACTTGAAGCGGACCTTGGTCCCCACGCTCACGGTCTTGGTCGACGGTGCGAAGAAGTTGTTGCCGACCGCGATCGTCGCCTTCGGCGCCGCCTGGGCAAGACCGGCCAGTGCCGCAACGGCGATCAGGGCAAGAACGGCGATCGAGACGGTGGACCGCATGCTGGTTTGAGGGTAGCCCATGCGAGGGCTGTGTCTACTTCAGCAGCCGTGAGAGCCGCCGGTCCTTGAGCACGCGGCCGCCGGTCTGCTCCTGCGGGCAGTAGTTGGTCTGGTGCTCGGCGAAGAAGACGGCCTCGATCGTCGTCCCGCAGCGCGGGCAGGGCTCGCCCTCGCGCTTGTGGATCCGCAGCGGCATCGGCAGCTTGTCGGGCAGCTCGTCGCCGACGGTCTCCTCGTAGTGGTCGATCGCGTCGCCGAGCACGTGCAGAGCGGCGTGCAGGCGCTCCATCTCGGCTCCGTCCAACTCGGATCCCTGCTTGAAGGGGGAGAGTCGCGCCTCCCAGAGGATCTCGTCGACCCAGGAGCGGCCGATGCCGGCGATGTCGCGCTGATGCCGCAGCAGCGGGTGCAGGTGCCGGGGCTGGTCGATCGCCGCGGAGAAAGCCTCGAGCGGCGGCGGCGGCCATGCCTCCGGCCCGAGCGTCGCGATCGCCTCGTCCTCGCCGACCGCCGCCGTCGCCAGCAGCTTCGCCCAGGCACGCTGCTTGGTGCCGAGCTCGCGCAGCCGCAGCTCGCGCCCGTCCCCGAGCCTGACGAGCACTCGCGAGGCGCGGTCTTTGGGCGAGGCCCGCTTCTCGAAGACGCGCACCCTGCCGGCCGACATCAGGTGGATCAGCAGTGCCAGGTCGCCGAACTCGACCACGGGCATCTTGCCGATCCGGCGGATCCCGCTCACCTCCCGGCCGGCGAGCTCGTCGAGGGGGGGCTCGAAGGTCTTCATCACGTTCATCCCCGGGGCCAGGGCCGATTCGACCTCGGTTCCCTTCAGCGCGGTGTCCAGTCTCCGCACGACGATCTCAACCTCGGGAAGCTCGGGCATGCCGAGAGAGTAGACTTGCGGGCAGTTCATTCGACTGGACTCAGGCCAAGGCCATGCCAGCGAACATACGACCAGCGAGGCCCCTGTTGACGATCTTGGGGCCTTTCGAGGCAACCGTGAAATGAGAGAGCTGCCGACGATCAACGAGCCGGTCCCGATGCTCGACCTCGCACCGCAGGAGGTCGAGGAGATCTCGCGCGAGGTGCGTGAGCTGGCGCGCGAGCGCGACGCGGTGATCCTCGCCCACAACTACCAGGTGCCCGAGGTGCAGGAAGTAGCCGACTACACCGGCGACTCGCTCGGCCTCTCGCGCAAGGCGGCCGAGTCCGGAGCCTCGGTCATCGCCTTCTGCGGCGTTCACTTCATGGCCGAGACCGCCTCGATCCTCTCGCCGCAGAAGACGGTGCTGATCCCGGACCCCGACGCGGGCTGCTCGCTGGCCGACTCGATAACCGCTAGCGAACTGCGCGAGTGGAAGGCGCGCCACAGCCCCGACGCGGTCGTCGTCATGTACGTCAACACCTCGGCCGAGGTGAAGGCGGAGACCGACTACTGCTGCACCTCCTCCAACGCGGTCAAGGTCGTCGAGCACATCCTGCGCGAGCACGGGCCCGACACCGAGATCCTCTTCGGCCCCGACATGTGGCTCGGCTCCTACGTCGAGCGCGAGACCGGCCACTCGATGCACGTCTGGCCGGGAGAGTGCCACGTCCACGCCGGGATCCGTCCCGACGACATCAAGGCCCAGCGCGAGGCTCATCCCGATGCCGAGTTCCTCGTCCACCCCGAGTGCGGCTGCGTCACCCAGGTGATGGAGTTCGTCGCCGCCGGCGAAGTGGGGGAGGAGGGCGTCCACATGCTCTCCACCGGGCAGATGCTCGACTACGTCCAGCAGCGGCCCGACGGCGAGTTCATCGTCGCCACCGAGAACGGCATGCTGCACCCGCTCAAGCAGGCCGCTCCTGGCGCCAGCCTGATCGAGGCGAACCGGATGGCCTACTGCAAGTACATGAAGATGATCACGCTGCCGAAGCTGCGCGACGCGCTGCGCGAGATGAAGTTCGAGGTCGGCGTCCCGGCCGAGATCGCAGAGCGGGCGCGGCTGCCGATCGAGCGCATGGTTGCCATCGGCTAGTCCCAGATAAAGTCCGGGCATGGCCCAGGCGAGCGCCGAGGACACGCTGAACCGCGAGCAGCTGCACGAGCTGGCTCAGCAGCTCCGGGTCGACTCGGTCCGCGCCGCCGCCGCCGCCGGCTCCGGCCACCCGACCTCCTCGATGTCTGCCGCCGACCTGATGGCGGTGCTGCTGACGCGCTACCTGCGCTACGACTTCGACGCGCCGGAGAACAGGGGGAACGACCACCTCGTCTTCTCCAAGGGCCACGCCTCGCCGCTGCTCTACGGCCTCTACAAGATGGCCGGGGCGATCGACGACGAGGAGCTGCTCACCTTCCGCGAGTTCGGCTCGCGCCTGCAGGGTCACCCGACGCCGGAGATCCCCTGGGTCGACGTGGCCACCGGCTCGCTCGGCCAGGGGCTGCCGATCTCGATCGGGATAGCGCTCGCCGGCAAGCGGCTGGAGGCGGCGGACTACAGGGTCTGGGTCCTCTGCGGCGACTCCGAGCTGGCCGAGGGCTCGATGTGGGAGGCGTTCGAGCACGCTGGCCACGCCGGGCTCGACAACATGATCGCGATCGTCGACGTCAACCGGCTCGGCCAGCGCGGCGCGACCATGCACGAGTGGGACACCTCCTCCTGGGCGGCCCGCGCCGCGGCTTGCGGCTGGGACGTGCAGGAGATCGACGGGCACGACCTGGAGGCGATCGACGCGGCCTACGCGCGGGCGCTCGCCGCCGACGCCCCGGCGGCGATCTTCGCCCGCACCAAGAAGGGATCCGGCGTCGCCGCGGTCGAGGACCAACCGAACCAGCACGGCAAGCCACTGGCCGAGCCCGAGGCCGCGGTTGAGGAGCTGGGCGGCGTGCGCTCGCTGCGGGTCGAGGTGCAGCCGCCGCCAGAGGCCAAGCCGTACGAGATCGCCCGGGCGGCGGTCGAGCGCCCCGCCTACGAGGTAGGGGAGAAGGTCGCGACCCGCGCCGCCTACGGCGACGCGCTCGCCTGGCTCGGCTCGGTCGACGAGAAGGTCGTTGCCCTCGACGGCGAGGTCGGCAACTCGACCTACGCCGAGCGCTTCGCCGCCAAGCACCCCGACCGCTTCTTCGAGATGTACATCGCCGAGCAGCAGATGGTCGCCGCCGGCATCGGCCTGCAGACGCGCGGTTGGAAGCCGTTCGCCTCCTCGTTCGGGGCCTTCCTCAGCCGCGCCTACGACTTCGTCCGCATGGGCGCGATCTCCGACGCCGACCTGAAGCTGTGCGGCTCGCACGTGGGGGTCTCGATCGGCCCCGACGGCCCCTCGCAGATGGCGCTCGAAGACATCGCCTCCCTGCGCGCGGTCCTCGGCAGCGTCGTGCTCTACCCGAGTGACGCCAACCAGGCGGTGCAACTGCTCGACGCGATGCGCGAGCACCGCGGCATCAGCTACATGCGCACGACGCGCGAGGCGACTCCGGTGCTCTACGGGCCGGACGAGAGCTTCGAGATCGGCGGCAGCCGCACGGTCCGCTCCACCGAGGGCGACGAAGTGACGCTGATCGGCGCCGGCATCACCCTGCGCGAATGCATGGTCGCGGCCGGGGAGCTGGCCGGCAGGGGGACCGGCGTCCGGGTCATCGACCTCTACTCGGTCAAGCCGGTCGACGCCGGCGCCATTCTCGCTGCCGCAGAGGAGACCAAGGCCCTCGTCACGGTCGAGGACCACTGGGCCGAGGGCGGCATCGGCGAGACCGTCGCCGGCGTCCTCGCCGAGGCGGGCGCAAGCACCCCGCTGACCCGCCTCGCCGTGACCGAGCGCCCCGGCAGCGGCCCCCCCGAGGCGCTCCTCGCCGCCGCCGGCATCGACGCCCCGAGCATCGTCGCCGCGGCACGCCAGGCTCTGGGCCTGGACGGCGCCTAGTCTTCGAGCTCCTCCTCGCTGCGCGGCACAGAGATCGTGGCGAACTCGATCGAGTGCTCCGCCTTGCGTCGGTTCTCGGTGACGACGAGGGACAGCCGGTGCTTGCCGGGCGGTGGCGCCTCGACGAAGACGTCGAACCCTTGGGCGACCCCCTTGCCGTCGAGTAGCCAGCGGGCGCTCTTCTCCGCCGCCGGCTCGCCGCTGTCGAGCAGCGCGCTGCCCCAGAGGCGCATCGGGGATCCCGCGATCAGCGTCTGCCCGTCGCGGGGGGTGAGCACGCCCACCTCGGGTGCGCGCCGGGGGACCTGGACGGCGACCCGTTTCGACTGCGCGGTGTAGAAGCCGTCGCTGATCAAGAGGCGGAGCAGGACGCGTCCGGCGTTCACCCCGGCCAGGCTCACGTTCGCTACCTCGCCCCTCAGCCCCGTCGCCAGGGCGTGCCAGGACTTGCCGCCGTCGCCGGACCACTGCAGCCATCCCACGGCCTCCTGGTCGCCGTGGGACTCGGCGTTCCATGCTACGTCGAGGGAGCCGTCCTTCCCGACCCGTGCCCTCAGCTTGTGGACTCGCGGCCTGCGCTTCGGCGCGGGGCGCACCCAAACTGGCTCGGCCTCTTCGCGACCGCGGATCTGTAGTTGTGCGCCGGGGGCCTGGTCCGGGACGAACGCCTGGAAGAGGTACGGAAAGTCCGGCTCCTCGTCATCGCAACCGCAGCCGCATCCCGCCTGCGACTGCAGATGGTGGAGTGGGGCCGAGGCCAGCACGTTGCCGTCGACGCTGACGAGCTCGGCCATCAGCGAGGTTTTCAGCGCACCGGCGACGTGGGGGGTGGCATCGAGCCGCATCACGCTTTTGACCTCGATCTCCATCGGGGAGTGGACCATCCCGATGATCGAGATGAGCGGCGCCGGGTCCCCAAATCGCTTCATCCAGATCGGGTCGGGCGGAGGGTCGGGGAGCCAGTGCGGAATCAACTCCCATTCCTGCAGGACGATATCGTGCCAAAGCGGCCGGTCGACGCAGGTTCGGATCGGGTCCAGGTTCAGGTTGCCGGTCAGCTGCTCGTAGTTGTAGAGCGAGATCCAGCGCGGGCCGCAGTAGGACATCATGTCTTTGAACAGTTCCGGCGACATGATGCCGCCGTTGCTGATGTCGAGCCCGTACTCCCCGATCGAGGCCTGCGGCGTGTTTGCCGGGTCATAGGGCTCGTAGGCCGGGTAGCTGGGGTCGCCGGTCGTCCCGCATGGCGCGTGCGGCAGGCCGCAGGCGTGTCCGAGCTCGTGCGCCATCGTGACGCCGTCCGTGCTCGGGCCGGCGCTGACGCCGGAGGAGTTGCAACCGACGACCGGACCCATCGGGATGCCGAGCGCCATCAGGCCGTAGTAGAGGACGTCGGTGCGGTTACCGTCGGCCACCCTTTGTTCCTGGATTTTTTCGTTGAGCACGTACCAGTTCGGCGAGCAGCCGCCGGTCGAGCTAGCGGCGTCTTGCAGGTGCCGGTCCCAGGTGATCGTCCCGACGCTGCGGTAGGTGGCGGCGCTCTGTACCGGGAAGGTCAGCAGCGTCCAGGCCGACGTGGTCTGCAGATTGGCCAGGCTCGGCGCCGCGAGGGTCAGGTTGGGGGCGTTGGGGGCACTGCTCGAAGGCCCGTTGTACCCCACCATGATCCCGGCCAGGCGCAGCGTCTGCTGCAGCGTCGCCCCGACCCTCACCGAGTGCTCGGCGTGCGCATCGGCGGGGGAGTCGATCCTGGCGACCAGCTCCAGATTGCCGCAGACCAGCTCGGCGGGCAGGAGGAAGTTGAGCGTCCAGCCGAGCGTATTGCGCTCGGTCGCGTAGTCGGGGTTTTCGCGGGCGGTCGCGGTGCCGGGCGGCTGCGGCGAGAGCGTGGCGACGGTCTGGTAGATGAAGCCGAACCTGCGGTGACGCACCTCGAGCTCCCCGGTGATGTCGGCGACGTCGCCTCCGCCCATCCCGGCCCGCAGGTAGACGCGGACCCAGGCCGGCTTGCCCGCGATCAGGCTGATGGTGTTGTCGGGCGCGCGGTCGTTGCGATCGGTGAGGTGCGCTGACGAGCGGTAGTGCTGGATGCCCTGCGTGACCTCGATGCCCTGGATTCGCATCCTGAAGAGCGGCAGCAGCACGCCGGGCGTCAGCGCCCCGCTCAGGCCGCCTTGCAGTGCATCCTCGAGGACGCGCACATCGCCCAGGTCCCCCACATCTCCGTTCATCTCCGCCTCCGTTGCATCCGCGCTTACAACTCTGCATCGATCTATCCACGATGCAAAGACTGAGTATTCAAAGATGCGAACTTACAGATAGATCTCTATGAGTGTCGAGCGGCGGCCGGTTTCTCCGCGGCCCGGGCTGATTGCAAAGAATCGCTAACAATTCGCTAAGCTGCCGCACATCCTCAATGGGCGGGGACTTGCGCGCGAAAGGCCGCGCAGGAGTCACCCTGTGGCTGGAGAAAGGACGGCGGGCATGGCTAGAGCCAAAAAGCGAAAGAAGGGCGGCGAGCAGGAGCCGCCGCGCAACCGCAAGGGCGGCGCGCCGATCATCGAGATGCGCGACGTGACCAAGGTCTACCCGGGCGGTCACATGGCGCTCGACCGGGTCTCGCTGGCGATCGACCGCGGCGAGTTCGTCTTCCTCGTCGGCCCGACCGGCTGCGGCAAGTCGACCCTGATCAAGATGCTGATCCGCGAGCTCGCGGCGACCGAGGGCAGCGTCCGCATCGCCGGCCGCGACATCGGCGCGATGCCGGAGAAGAAAGTCCCGCAGCTGCGGCGCAACATCGGCACCGTCTTCCAGGACTTCAAGCTGCTCCCCGACCGCACCGTCTACGACAACGTCGCCTACGCGCTGCAGGTGCTCGGCGCCCACCGCGGCGAAATCCGCCGCCAGGTGCCGGAGATCCTGCGCCTCGTCGGCCTCTCGACCAAGCTGCACAGCTACCCCGACGAGCTCTCCGGCGGCGAGCAGCAGCGCGTCTCGATCGCCCGTGCCTTCGTCAACCACCCGCCGCTGCTGCTCGCCGACGAGCCCAGCGGCAACCTCGACCCGGTCACCTCGATCGGCGTGATGCAGCTGCTCTACCGGATCAACAAGACCGGCACGACGGTCGTCGTCGTCACCCACGACCGCGAGATGGTCGACAACATGCGCCGCCGCGTGATCGAGCTCTACGAGGGCCGCGTCGTCCGCGACGAGGTCAGCGGCGGCTACACCGAGGAGTCGACCTCCGAGTTCGGCCTGCGGATGCGGGCCGAGATGGGCGTCGGCCCCGAGGGGCAGACCAACGGCCACACCCACGAGTCCTTGTTCTAGATGTCGCGACTTCTCTTCTTCACCCAGGAGGCCTTCCGGGCGCTGCGCCGCAACGGCGCGCCGAGCATGGCGGCGATCGTGACCACGGTCGTCACCGTGATCCTGCTCGGCGTGCTGATCCCGATCTTCCAGACGACGCAGGCGAAGAGCGACGAGGTGCGCGACAGCCTCGAGTTCCGGGTGGCGATCTACGACGACGCGACCGGGGGCGAAATCGCCGATCTCGAAGACAAGCTGCTGGCGATCCCGCACGTCGAGTCGGTCGTGCTGATCACCAAGTCCGAGGCGCTCGACGAACTCACCGCCGACCTGGGCAAGGACAAGAGCGGCGAGCTGCTGGCCCAGCTGCACTCCAACCCACTGCCGGCGAACTTCAAAGTCAAGGCCGACGACGCCGCGCAACCTCGACGCGGCGCGGGCGGCGGTGACGCCGCCGGGCCCGAACGGCACGCCGCAGCCGATCTCGCCGATCGTCCAGGACATCTTCGACCGCCAGGAAGACTCGAAGAAGATCGAGCAGGTGACGAGCGCGCTGAAGATCGTCCTCACCGTGATCACGGCGCTGCTGATCGTTGCCTCGCTGATGCTGGTCGGCAACACGATCCGGCTCTCGATCTACACCCGCCGCCGCGAGGTCGAGGTGATGCGCCTGGTCGGCGCCACCCGCTGGTTCATCCGCTGGCCGTTCATGATCGAGGGGGTGGTGGTCGGCTTCTTCGGCGGCCTGGTGGCCATACTGATCCTGTGGCTGGGCAAGCTGACGATCGTCGACCCGCTGAGCGACAGCATCGGCTTCCTCGCCGCCCAGAACAGCACGACGCTCTCCTTCCCGGCGCTGGTCGCGATCCTCTTCGCCGCCGCCGTGCTGGTTTCGGCGCTCGGCTCGGGCATCACCCTGCGGCGCTTCCTGAAGGTCTGAGCCAGGCATGACGGTCGGCAGGACCGTGGGCCTGGTGGCCGCGCTGCTCCTCGTGCTCGCGGCGGGGCTCTGGCTCGGCGGCCATCCGGCGAAGATGCCGCCGCCGCTGCGCGACGTCTTCGTCGACGACTCGGCCGGGCTGACGGCCGAAGCGAGCGAACTGATCGAGGACAACTACTACCGCTCGGTCCCCCAGCACGAGCTGACCGACTCGTCCCTACAGGGGATGGTGCGGGGCCTGCGCCGCCGCTACCGCGACCGCTTCTCCGAGTACTTCTCGGCCGAGGTGCTGGCCCGCTTCAACGAAGCGATCGAGGGCCGCTTCTCGGGGATCGGCCTCAGCGTGACCGGCGTGAAGGACGGTCTCCGGGTCGAAAAGGTCTTCAAGCGCTCGCCGGCCGAACGGGCCGGGATCGAGGTCGGGGAGACGATCGTCTCGGTCGACGGCCGCTCGATCGCCGGCCTCGATTCCAACTCGGCCACCGCCCTGATCAAAGGGCCGGAAGGAACCGAGGTCACGGTCGGGGTGCGCGATCCGGGGCGCGGCGGCACCCGGCAGGAGCGCCTGATCCGGGCTGAGATCGCGCTGCCGGTCGTGAGCAGCAGGCTGGAGGAGGCGAACGGGGAGAAGCTCGGCTACGTGCGCCTCGCGGCCTTCAGCGAAGGCGCCCACGGGGCGCTGCAGCAGGCGGTACGCAGGCTGCAGCGGCAGGGGGCGCAGGGGCTCGTGCTCGATCTGCGGGGCAACGGCGGCGGCCTGCTGGAGGAGGCGGTGCTGACCGCGAGCGTCTTCCTGCCCGAGGGCGAAACCGTGGTCTCGACCGAGTCGCGCAGCCAGGGCCGCACCGTCTACGAGACCGAGGGCGGCAACCTGCCCTCGCTGCCGATCGTGGTCCTGATCGACCGCAACACCGCCTCGGCGGCCGAGATCCTCGCCGCGGCCCTCGCCGACGACGCCGGGGCGAAGATGGTCGGCACGCGCTCCTTCGGCAAGGGCGTCTTCCAGCAGGAGATCGGGCTCTCCAACGGCGGCGCGCTGAAGCTGACGGTGGGCGAGTACTTCACCCCGGACGGGATCAACCTGGCAGGCAAGGGAATCCACCCCGATGTGCCGGCCCGAGACGCACCCGGGACTCGCCAGGACGAGGCGCTGGAGCGAGCGCTCCAAGTGCTGGCGGCGAGCGGATGAGCTTCCGGTGCGCCTTTTGCACACCATGGGTACATAAAGCGCACGGGAAGGCTCTTGCGTGAGTCGACCTGACTGGCGCTACTACCGGGACCGGCAGCGGGGGCGCGGCCGGGGGCGCCGGCAAGCCGTGCCGAAGACCGCGCGCGAGGCGGTCGAGGCGCTGCTGCAGGAGGAGCTGGGCGGGCGCGGCTTTCCGGCGTCGCTGGAGCTCGAAGCCGCCGAGGCCGGGACGGTGGCGGAGACGCGCAGCGGTCCCCGCCGCGACCTGACCGAGCTGCCGACCTTCACCGTCGATCCGGCCACCGCACGCGATTTCGACGACGCCGTCTCGGCGCGGCGGGAAGGCGAGGCGACCAGGCTCTGGATCCACATCGCCGACGTCGCTGCCCACGTGCCGCCGGGCTCGCCGCTCGACAGCGAGGCGCGGCGCCGCGGCAACAGCACCTACGTGCCGGGCGCAGTCGAGCCGATGCTGCCGCACGCGCTGAGCGAGGAGGCCTGCAGCCTGGCACCGCGGGTGGAGCGCCTCGCCGTGACGGCGGAGATCGAGCTGGGGCCCGGCGGTCAGGCCAGCAGCACGAGCTTCTACCGCAGCCGCATCCGCTCCGACGCGCGGCTCGACTACGACGAGCTGGACGTCGTCTTCTCGGGGCGGGCGGAAGCGCCCGAAGCGGTCGCCGAGCCGCTGGCGGTCGCCCGCGAGGCGGCCGCGGCGCTGGGCGAGCGGCGCGGCGCGACCAGCCTCGACGTCGAGTCCTTCGAGCCCGAGTTCCGCTTCGACTCGCGCGGCGACGTCGTCGGCGCGCGCGGTGTCGCCCAGACCGAGTCGCACCGCCTGATCGAGCGGCTGATGATCCTCACCAACGAGCAGGTCGCCCAGCTGCTGGAGCGCAAGCGCGTGCCGGCGATCTACCGGGTCCACGCCCAGCCCGACCCGCCGCGGATCGAGCGGCTGATCGCGCAGCTGCACGAGCTCGAGATCCCGACGCCGCCGCTGCGCGGCACGCCGGCACCGCGCGAAGCCGCCGAGCTGGCCGCGGAGGCGAGCCGGCTGGTGACGCGCGAGGCGGCGCGACGCGGGCACGGCCGCGACGCGTATACATCGCTCGTGCTGCGTTCCCTCAAACAGGCCTCCTACAGCGAGCGCAACAGCGGTCACGCCGGGCTCGGCAGCGCCGCCTACTGCCATTTCACCTCGCCGATCCGCCGCTACCCGGACCTGGTCGTGCACCGTGCCCTGCTCGCCGCGCTGGGCGAGGGCGAGCCGGCGCCGAGCGCGGCCGAGGCGCGCGACGTAGCCCGCACTGCAGCGAGCGCGAGCGCGACTCGATGCGGATCGAGCGCCGCGCCGACGACATCTGCGCCGCCTTCCTGCTCGAGCGCGAGCTGCGTGAGCCAGCACGCGACCTGCATCCGACCCCTATCGGGGGTCCGATGCATCACCGGTCTTCGAGGGCGAGGTGTCCGGCGTGATCCGGGCCGGCGCCTTCGTCGGCTTCGGCGGCGAGCTGGGCGACGTCTACGAGGGTTTCCTGCCGGCTCGCCATCTGGGCGGCGCCGAGCGCTTCGAGCTGAACGAGAGCGAGACCGCCCTGGTCGGCCAGGAGTCCCACCGCAAGCTGCGGCTCGGCGACCCGATATCCGTCCGGGTGGGCAGGGTCGAAGCGGCGCGCGGCCGGGCCGACCTGGAGCCGGTGGAAGGCTGAGCGATGGCCAAGAAGGGCAAGAAGAAACGCGAGCCGGCCTCGGGCGACGTCGTCACCAACCGCCGCGCCCGGCACAAATTCGAGTGGATCGAGAAGATCGAGGCCGGGATCGTCCTGCGCGGCTCCGAGGTCAAGTCGCTGCGCAGCGGCAAGGCGCAGATGACCGATGCCTACGCGGTCGTCGACGACGGCGAGGTCTGGCTGCGCAACCTGCACATCCCGCCCTACGAGCCGGCCAGCCGCGAGAACCACGAGCCGGAGCGGCCGCGCAAGCTGCTCCTGCACCGGGCGGAGATCGAGCGCCTGGTCGGCAAGACGGCGGAGCACGGCCTGACCCTGATCCCGACCCGGATCTACTTCAAAGGGTCGCGGGCGAAGGTCGAGCTGGCGCTGGCGCGCGGCAAGGAGGGGCGCGACCGGCGCCGCGAGATCGCGGAGCGCGACGTGCGGCGCGAGGTCGAGCGCGAATTCAAGGGCAGAATGAGGTAGCGTCGGGACCCAATGGCTGACTTCGTCAGCGACAACATCGAGTACATCGTCGCCGGGCTGGTCGTCGCGATCCTCCTCCTGCTGCTCGTGGTCAGCGTCGTGCAGCGACGCAGCAAGGACAAGGCGCAGAAGAAGCCGGGCGCGACCGCGGTGCCCCCGCCGCCCCCGCCCGCGACTCCTCAGGTTCAGACCCAGGCGGCGAAAGGGGCTGCGCCCGCCGCCCCGCCGCCTCCTCCTGGGCAGTCGCTGAGCGCCAAGGAGAAGCGCAAGCAGGCGCGCGATCGACAGCGCGCCGCCCGCAGCGAACACCGCAAACGCCGCCAGGAAGAAGCGAAGCGGCGCCGCGAAGACCGAGCCAGGAAACGGGCCGAGCGGCGTCACAAGCCGAGCGGGGGCCGGCTGTCCGGCCGCCAGGCGAAGAAGGAGGCGGCCAAGGCCGAGCGCGAGCTCGCCACCGCTCGTGCCGCCCAGGAGCGGGCGCTGTACGAGCAGCAGAGCGCCGCCGCGACTCAGCCGTCGGCAGCTCCGGCCCCGCCGTCCGCGCCGCCCGTGGCACAGCCCCAGCAGCCATACGCCCCGCCGCCGCTTCCGCCGAGTCCCGCCGTCGCTCCTCCGCCTCCGCCCCCCTTCCCACCGCCGCAGTCCGGGGCGATTCCGCCTCCCCCCGTCCCCCCGCAGGGCGAGTACGACCCGGCCACGGCCGAACAGCGCGTGCACGACAAGGTCGCCGAGATTCAGCGCGAGGAGGAGCGGATCCGAGCCGAGGCGGATCGCCGGATCGAAGAGGCGGAGAGGCTGCAGCGCGAGGCCGAGGCGCGGCGGGCGTTGGCCGAGGCCGGCCAGACGACCCAGAGCATGCCCGCCGTGCCGGCACCGCAACCGCCGCCCGCCGCAACGCCGGACCTGCAGACGGCCGAACAGCGGCTGCAACAGGAGCGCGAAGCGCAGGAGCGCTCGCTCGCCGACGCGGAGGAGCGGCTGCGTCAGATCGAGGAGCGAACCAAGGCCGCGGAGCGGCGCGCTGCCGAGGCGGAGCGCCTCGCGAAGCTGAAATCGCAGGAGGCCGAGCGTCAGCAGCGGCTGCGCGAGATCCAGGCGAGCGTCGCCCAGGCCGAGGAGCGCGCCCGCGAGGCGGAGCGGCGCGCCGCCGAGGCCGAGCAGGCCGTGCTCGGCTCGGTGCAGGGCGCCCCCCCGGCTCCTCCGATCTCCCAGTCCTTGCCGCCGGAAGCGGCTCCGCAGCCGCCCGCTCCGCCAGCCGCCGCCTCCGTCGCCCGAGCCCCAGCCGGGCCCGCCACCCGCCCCCACCGCAGCCCCAGCCGGGCCCGCCGCTCCCACCCCAGCCCGAGCCGACCCGCCGCACCGCGCCGCCGAGCCGCTCGGCGCGACGATCGAGCTCAACAACGTCACCTTCGAGCAGCTGCGGGCGCACGGCCTCTCGGTCACCCAGGCGACCCGCCTGCTCGCCCACCGCGAGCGCGTCGGTGGCTTCCAGTCGGTCGACGAGCTCGACGAGATTCCCGGCCTGCCGCGCGAGTTCGCCGAAGACCTGAAGCGCCGCTCCAGGGTTTGACGGGCTAGAGCCCGCTACGCCTCGAGCAGCTTCAGCCAGATCTCGCTGCGCGTCGGGTAGGCGGCGACCGCGTGGCGGAGGCGGGGGAGCGGAACCTCGCCGACGATCGCGACGGTTGCCGCGTGGAGGAAGTCGGCGGTCTCGAAGCCGGTGAAGGTGGCGCCGACGATCGTCTCGCTCGCCTCGGTCGACGACGAGGCGCGAGGTGCCGCCGGTGTCCTTGCCCTGGAAGCTGGCGCCGGCGGTGCCGTCGGTGGGAACGTCGACGGCGCGCGCGTCGATTCCGGCCTCCTCGCGCCTGCGCGAGCGTCTTGCCGACGGCGGCGACCTGGGGGTCGGTGAAGGTGACGCGCGGCGAGCCGATTCCTTCGGCGATCGCCTCGACCTCGCGGCCGAGCAGGTTCTCGGCCGCGACCCAGGCCTGGTACTTGCCCATGTGGGTGAAGAGCGCGCGCCCGTTGACGTCGCCGATCGCGTAGAGCCACTCGCGGCCGCCGACCCGCAGCCGGTCGTCGGTCTCGAGGAAGCCGTGCTCGCCGGGCTCGACGCCGGCCGACTCGAGGCCGAGCTCGGCGGTGCGGGGCACGCGGCCGATCGCGACCAGGAGCTCCGCCGCCTCGACCCGGCTGCCGTCGCTCAGCTCGACGACGACGCCGGCCGCCGACTCGATCCGCTCGCGCGAGCACGCCGGTGCGCACGTCGACGCCGTAGGAGTCGCGCAGCGAGCCGGCGACCTGCTCGCCGGCGAAGGGCTCCTCGCGCGGCAGCAGCCGCTCGCTCGCCCTCGATCAGGGTGACCGCGGTGCCCAGCGTCGACCAGGCCTGGGCCAGCTCGGACCCGACCGGGCCGCCGCCGAGGACGATCATGCTCGCCGGCACCCGCTTCGAGGTCGTCGCCTCGCGGTTGTTCCAGGCGCGGACCGAGTCGAGGCCGTCGATCGGCGGCATCGCGGCGCCGCTGCCGGTGGCGACGACGACCGCCCGGCGGGCGATCAGCGTGTCCGTCGCCGACGACGACGCGGCGCTCGCCGTCGAGCCGTCCCTCGCCGCGGAAGAGCTCGATCCCGCGCTCCTCGAGCCAGGGCAGCTGGCCGGAGTCGTCGAGGTCGTGGATCACCTCGTCGCGGCGGTCGAGGACCGCCTGCGGGTCGAGCTCCCCGGTCACCGCGGCGCCGACGCCCGGGCACCCGCCGCGCCTCCGCCGAGCAGCTCGCCGGGGCGCAGCAGCGCCTTCGAGGGCATGCAGGCGTAGTAGGAGCACTCGCCGCCGACCAGGTGCTGCTCGACGATCGCGACCGCGAGCCCGCCGTCGGCCAGCCGCCCGGCGCAGACCTCGCCCGGCGGCGCCGGCGCCGAGCACGATCGCGTCGAATGTCGCTCGCTCACCGGCATCCGTGTCGACGCCGTACAATCGGAACCACATAGCACGGGGGCGACAGGCTTCGACGTGGTCGATTCGTGCGAACGGTTGCAGGTCGAGGTTGCCGGAGGCCTCGTTAAACACCGGCACCAACCAATACGTGCGGACCATGAGTTCGCCCTCGCCGCTTAGTTAGATACTAAGCGCTGTGAGAGTCGGTCCTCCCCCGCCCGCGGAGGGGGGCACCGGCTTCAAAATGCGGGCTCACCCAGGCGGATCGCCCCGTCCGCCAGGGGACATCTAAGAGGGCTTTGTCTCCCGCAGTGCCCGCCGGCGCGGACCCCGGGAGACGAGAATCAAGCGCCGGCTAAACCTGTAGACGCCTTCGCGCTGCGGCCGCGGACGCCGGTTCGATTCCGGCCGCCTCCATCGATCCGCTCAGCCGCCGCGGTCCGCCAGCCAGGCAAGGACCTCGGCGGCGTTGCGGTCGGGTGGGAAGACGGGGTAGAAGACCTTGACGACCCGGCCGGCCTCGGCGACGAAGGTGAGGCGCTTGTAGAGGGTCGCCCCCTCCACCTCGAAGATGGGCAGTCGCAGCGCTCCCGCCAGCGCCAGCCCGGCGTCGCTGAGCAGCGGGAAGGGGATGTGCTCGCGGGCGGCGAACTCACGCTGCTCGGCGGGCCCCTGCGCGCTGATCCCCACGACCACCGCGTCGAAGGCGGCGAACTCGGCGAGCGTGTCGCGAAAGGCGCAGCTCTGCGGCGTGCAGCCGCGCGCGCCGGGGATCTCGTCCCAGCCCGGCGGCGAGGGTTGCCCCGGCACGCCGGTGCGCGGATACACGTAGGCGACGAGCCGCCCGCCCGCCAGCTCGGCCAGCTCCAGGTCGCCGCCCTGCGTCGACGGCAGCGTCAGCGCCGGCAGGTCCATCCCCGCGAGGCGATCGGCGGCGCCGTCGTCCAGCGGGACGGGCAGATCGGGCGGAAGGCTCCCGTAGTCGACGCTCATCGGCCAATCCTCCCACCGCCAGAAGTAGGCTGGATGCATGGATCGCTTCGTCGCCTTTCTGCGGGGGATGAACCTCGGCGGGCGGCGGATCGCCAACGCGGATCTGCGTTCCCATTTCGAGGCGCTCGGCTGCGAGGACGTCGCCACCTTCCGCGCCAGCGGCAACGTGATCTTCGCCGGCGAGGGGGAGCCGGCCGGGAAGCTGAGCGCACGGCTCGAAAGCGGTCTTGCCGATGCACTCGGCTACGAGGTCCCGGTCTTCCTGCGCGCGGCGAAGGAGGTGTCGGCGATCGCCGCGAACGAGCCCTTCGCCGCGAAGCTCCTCGCCGCCTCGAAGGGCAAGCTCCAGGTGGCGCTGCTCGTGAAGAAGCCGCCTGCGGCAGCCGCAGGCAAGGCGCTGGCGATGTCGACCGACGCCGATCGCCTCGCGATAGAGGCCCGCGAGCTCTACTGGCTCCCCAGCGGCGGCATCTCCGAATCCGAGCTGGAGTGGAAGGTGATCGAGGCGGCCCTCGGCCCGACGACGGTCAGGACCAAGGGCACGATCGACCAGATCGCCGCCAAGCACCTCGCCTGACGTTTAGGGTCGCGCCGTGGGGGACGTCTTCTTTCTCGCTTTCCTGGCGGCGCTCTATCCGACCTTGTTGGCGGCGACGACGGTGATGCTGGTGCTGCCGCACCCGAAGCGGCTGCTACTCGGCTACCTGCTCGGCGCGGCGATGACCAGCGTCACCCTCGGCCTCCTGATCGTCTTCACCTTGCGCCACTCCGGCCTGGTTCACACGACGCAGACGACGCTCGGTCCCGGCGCCGACCTCGCCCTCGGCTTCCTCGCGCTGACGATCGCCTTCGTGCTCGGCAGCGGGCGCGACCGGCGGCTGGTCGAGCGGCGGCGCGAGCGCAAGGCGGCGAAGGGCTCCGAGGGGCCGCCGCGCTGGCAGCGGGCTCTCGACCGCGGATCGGCCCGCACGACCTTCGTCGTCGGCGCGCTGCTGACGCTGCCGGGCGCCACCTACATCACCGCCCTCTACCGGATCGCCGACGAGAACCTCGCCGACCCGGCGACCGTTGCCGTGATCCTCGCCTTCAACGCGATCATGCTGATGCTGCTGGAGGTGCCGCTGCTCTGCTACCTGCTGGCGCCGGAGTGGACGCCGAAGGCGGTCGAGCGGTTCAAGCGGGCGCTGCGCGAGCATGGCCGCGGCTGGGCGGTGCGAGGAGCGGCGATCGTCGGCATCCTGTTGATCGCGCGCGGCGCGATCACGCTGATCGCCTGAGCGGCGATTCCCCGCCGGCCGGCCCACACAACGAGAATCCGAATGGCAATCGCGACCGCAACCAGCCTCGACGTCCACATGGGCGGCGAGCTGCTGTTCGCCGACGTCTCCTTCAAGCTCGAGCCGCGCGAGCGGATGACCCTTTCCGGCCGCAACGGTGCCGGCAAGTCGACCCTGCTGCGCCTGCTGGCGGGAGAGCTGTCCCCCGACGCGGGCAGCCTCGTCCTGCAGAGAGGGGCGCGCGTCGCCCTGCACGATCAGCGCCCGCCGCGCGAGACAGCGACCTCGCTCGGCGAGTACGTCTTCTCCGGCCGCACCGAGATGCTGGAGACGGAGGCCGAGCTCGAGCGCCTCGAGGGGGCGATGTCGCGCGGCGAGACCGGCGAGGACACGCTTGCCGCCTACGCCGCCGCCCAGCAGCGGCTCGAGCACGGCGGCGGCTACCGCTGGCGCGACGGCGTGCTCGCCGTCCTGCGTGGGCTCGGCTTCGGCGGCGAGGAGGCCGAGCGACCGCTCTCGACCTTCTCCGGCGGCGAGCTGACCCGTGCCTCGCTGGCCCGCGCGCTGGCGACCCGGCCCGACCTGCTGCTGCTCGACGAGCCGACCAACCACCTCGACATCCCCTCGCTGGAGTGGCTGGAGCGCTACCTGGCCGACCTCGACGCCGCCGTCGTCCTCGTCGCTCACGACCGCTGGTTCCTGGAGGCGGTCGGCACCTCGGTGCTGGAGCTGGAGGCGCAGCGGGCGCGCTTCTTCGCCGGCCCCTGGCACGCCTGGCGCAAGGAACAGGCCGCGCGCGAGATCGCCCGCGGCAAGGCGATCGAGCGCCAGGAGGCCGAGATCGCCCGCATGGAGCGCTTCGTCGAGCGCTTCCGCTACAAGGCGACCAAGGCGCGCCAGGCGCAGTCGCGGCTGAAGCAGATCGACAAGATCAAGCGCGACGGGGTCGAGGCGGAGCAGCGCGACCGCCGCAACCTGCGCTTCTCCTTCGTGCAGCCGGAGCGGCCGGGGCGGGTCGTGCTGAAGCTGGTCGGGGCGACGATCGAGGTGCCCGGCCGCACCCTGCTCGCCGACGCGCGGCTCGAAGTCGAGCGCGGCGAGCACGTCGTCCTCGTCGGCCCCAACGGGGCGGGCAAGACGACCCTGATCGAGACCCTCGCCGGCCGGCGCGAGCCGGCGGCCGGCTCGGTCCGCACCGGCCACAACGTCAAGCTCGGCTACCTCTCCCAGCACGCCGACACGGCGGCGGGGGAGGGGACGGTGCTCGACGCCGCGCAGCGGCGAGACGGGGCTCAGCGGCCAGAAGGCGCGCGACCTGCTCGGCGGCTTCCTCTTCTCGGGCGCAGACGTCGAGAAGCAGCTGAGCGACATCTCCGGCGGCGAGCAGCGGCGGCTCTCGCTGGCGATCCTGGTCGCCTCCGGTGCCAACGTGCTGATCCTCGACGAGCCGACCAACCACCTCGACATCGAGAGCCGCGAGGCGCTCGAGGACGCGCTGCTGGCGTTCGAGGGCGCGGTGGTCCTCGTCTCCCACGACCGGGCCCTGCTGGAGGCGGTCGGCACCCGCACGCTGGTCTGCGAGGACGGCGAGCTGCGCAGCCACCCGACCGGTTGGGCCGACTACCAGCGCGAGCGCGACGAACGCGAAGCGACGGCGGAGGCGGCGGCACAGGCCGCCAAGCCGGCCAAGGCGTCGGAGCGCGGCCGCAATGCCGGCCGGGCGGCGAAGAAAGCGGCGCGCAAGGCTGGCCGCCTCGCCGAGCAGATCGAGCGGGCGGAGGCGGATCTGCGCGAGCTGGAGGAGGAGCTCTCCGATCCGGAAGCCTGGTCGAGCCCGGGCCGGGCCGAGCGGGCGGAAGCGCGACACGCGGCCGCCAAACGGGCGGTCGCTGAGCTCTACGAGCAGTGGGAGGCGGCCGAAGCGGAGGTCAGCGCAGCGGGCGATCCAGGCTGACCAGCGTGCCCTTGGCCGGGGCCAAGGTGATGTTGCGGACCTTGACCTTTTCCGGCTTCGGATCGGGGGCGCTCAGCTCGGCCCGCTCGAGGATCGCCCGCAGCACGACCCGCATCTCGTATTCGGCGAAGGCGGCGCCGATGCAGCGCCGCACGCCGCCGCCGAAGGGGATCCAGCTGTAGGTGTCGGCCTTGCCGTCGAGGAAGCGCTCGGGCCTGAACTCGTCCGGGTCGGGGAAGAGGTCCTCGCGGTAGTGGAGGGCGGCGATCGCCGCCATGACGAAGGTCCCGGCCGGCAGCTCGTAGCCGCCGATCGCCTTCGGCTCGGTCAGCTTGCGGGCGACGTCGACGATCACCGGCCGGGCCCGCAGCGTCTCCTTGATCGTCGCGTCGAGGTACTCGTCCTCGCCGGCGGCGACCGAGTCGCGCAGTCGGGCGAGCACGCGCGGGTTGCGCAGCAGCCGCTCCATCGCCCAGGCCAGCCCCGTCGCCGTCGTCTCGTGCCCGGCGCCGAGGATCGTGACCAGCTCGTCGCGCAGTTCCGCGTCGCTCATCGGGCTGCCGTCGTCGTGCCGCGCGGCCATCAGCAGCGAGAGCACGTCGTCGGGCTCGCCCTCCCGGCCGGCGTTCTCGGCGCGGCGCAGCGCGATCTCTTCGTAGATGAAGGCGTCGAGCGCCTCGCGGGCAGCGACGAAGCGTGTCCACGGGCTCCAGCGGCCGAGATTGCGGCGCAGCGGCGGGAAGGAGGTGATCATGTTCACCCGCGCGGCGAAGGTCTCGATCAGCCCCTCGAAGCGGCTCAGCCGCTCCTCGTCGTGGACGCCGAAGACGGCGCGCATGATCACCGCCAGCGTGATCCGTTGCGTGTGGGGGCGCAGCGCGAATGGCTCGCCGACCGGCCAGCTCTCCATCTCCTTCAGGGTGACCTCGCGGATCAGCTCGCCGTAGCGCTGGATCCGCTCGCCGTGGAAGGGCGGCAGCAGCAGCTTGCGCTGGCGCATGTGGGGCGCCTCGTCGAGGGTGAGGACCGAGTTGGGGCCGAGCGCCGGCTCGAGCACCGTCGCGTTGGCCTCGCCCGCGTGCGCCTGCTCGGGGGAGGTGGTGAAGAGCTCTTTGACCAGGGCCGGGTCGGCGACGTAGACGAGCCGGCGGTAGAACGGGAAAGAGACGGTGAAGACATCGCCGTAGCGGCGCTGGAAGCGGATCAGGAAGCCGAGCGGATCGCGCGCGTAGAGGCCGACCTGGGCGAGGGCCGGCAGCCTGGTCCCGGGCGGGAACCGCGCCGGCTCGATCGCGGCGGGGGGACGGGAGAGGGTCGCCTGCTCCATCGGCTGCACCTTAGCGGGAAAACTGGCTGACTAGCCAGGACGGCTCAGAAGACGATGGTTCGATCGCCGTCGAGCAGGACGCGGTCGTCGAGGTGCGCCATCACGGCGCGGGCGAGGACCAGGCGCTCGATGTCGCGGCCGATCCGCATCAGGTCGTCGACCTCGTCGCGGTGGCTGACCCGGGTCACGTCCTGGTCGATGATCGGCCCGGCGTCGAGCTCCTCGGTGACGTAGTGGGCGGTGGCGCCGATCAGCTTGACGCCGCGCTCGTGGGCGCGGGCGTAGGGATCGGCGCCGACGAAGGCGGGCAGGAAGCTGTGGTGGATGTTGATCGCCGGCGCTCCGAGCCCGCGCAGGAAGTCGGCCGAGAGGATCTGCATGTAGCGGGCGAGGACGAGCAGGTCGATCTCGCCGCCGAGCAGCTCCAGGACCTGCGCCTCGGCGGTGGCCCGCTCGCCGTCCTCGACCGGCACGTGGTGGTAGGGGAGGCCGAGCGACTCGACCTGGCTCGGCGTGATCGGGATGGTTGGAGACGACGGCGACGACCTCGGCGCCCAGCTCGCCGCTGCGCCAGCGCCAGAGCAGGTCGGAGAGGCAGTGGTCTTCGCGCGAGACCATGATCGCCACCCGCTTGCGCTCGCTCGACTCGGCGAAGCGGTGCTCCATCCGCAACGGCTCGGCTATCTCCTCCGCGAAGCGGCGGTAGAGCGTCTGCCGCTCCTCCTCCGGAGCCGGGTCGAAGACCATCCGCATGAAGAAGCGCCCCTCGCGGCTCGAGTGCTGGTCGGCGTCGAGGATGTTGCGCCCGGCGTCGGCGAGGAAGCCGCTGACCGCGGCGATCAGGCCGGGCTGATCGGGGCAGGCGAGGAGCAGGCGCGAGGTGGGGGGTGGGCCGGCGATGCGGGGATGATCGCGTGTTTGCGCGCACGATCGTGTTCAGCGGCTGCAGCTGACACGCGCGATTCACGCCTGACCTAGTGCGAATGCGCACTCACTCCGGTCTCTGTGTGAGCGCGGTCACCTTGGCGCACTTCGAACCTCGCCACGGTTCCGCGCTTGCTCACCAAACGCACATATTCAGCTCTTGCCCTTGCACTGATCGTCGCCTTCCCCGCGATGGCCCTTGCCGCCACCCCGGAGGACGCGCCGCCGTCAGATTCCTCCGAGCGGCGAGTCGGCCTGGCCGACGCGAGGCCGGCCGTCAGCATGACGCTGCTCCTCCGCGGCCCGCGCCTGCACCACGAGATGCACGCCGCGGTCAAGCGCATCCATGCCGCCCGTCGCGCCCGCATTCAGCGCGAACGAGAGGAAGCCTTCGCGACGCTCCCGGGCGGCGTCTCGATGGCGACCCTGGAAGCGATCGCTTCCTGCGAGTCGGGCGGCGACCCGACGGCTGTCAGCTCCGACGGCAGCTACCGCGGCAAGTACCAGTTCAGCTTCGAAACCTGGGCTTCGGTAGGTGGCTCCGGCGACCCTGCGGCAGCCCCCGAGGACGAGCAGGACTACCGCGCCGCCCTCCTCTACGCGCAGTCCGGCTCCAGCCCCTGGCCCGTCTGCGGCTAGCTCGTTGGAGGAAGAGGTCGGGTTCCCCCGCCGGAACTTGTGAGCCGGCGAGATTTGCGCCCTGGCCGAGCGATTCGACGCGGGTTCCGCCGGGGGGATGCCCGACCCTCTTCCTACGATGGCTTGCATGAACGACGAGGCAATCCCCGCGCCGGACCCGCAGGGACCCAGTCGCAAGCCGCCGGAGGAGGCGATAGCCGAGGCGTGGATGCGGGCGCCGACCCGCGGCAACCGCAAGCTGGAGCAGTTCCTGGAGGCGGTCAACGGCGACGAGCAGGTGCGCACCTGGTGGTACATGGCGCAGGTCCACGCCGAACGGCTGGGGATGTCGGACCACTCCTGGGTCCACACCCAGATCGTCCTCAACATCTCCCTGCGCCTGCTCCGCCTGCTGGTCAAGGCAGGGGTGGAGCCGGCGGTCGTCGCCGACCACGGGATGTCGGTGCGCGACGCCGAGGTGGTGGTCGCCGGCGGCGCCCTCCTGCACGACGTCGGCATGTCGATCCACCGCGTCGACCACGAGGCCTACAGCCTCTTCCTCGCCAACGGCGCCCTCGAATTCCTCCTACGCCGAGCCCTACTGCCGAGCCGGAGCGCACGATCGTCGCCTCGGAGATCCTGCACGCGATCATCGGCCACCGGCGTCGCGGCGAGCCCTACACGCTGGAGGCCGGTGTGGTCCGCGTCGCCGACGCGCTCGACATGGCCCAGGGGCGCACGCGGATCCCGCTCGAGGCGGGCCAGGAGGGGATCCACTCGATCTCGGCCGCCGCGATCGACGAGGTGCGGATCGAGACGGGAGAGGAGCGGCCGCTGCGGATCGAGATCGACCTCAACAACTCGGCCGGGATCTTCCAGGTCGACGACCTGCTCGCGACGAAGATCCGCGACACCCCGCTGGAGGGACGGGTCGAAGTCGTCGCCAAGATCGAGGGCGAGACCGAGAAACGCCTGCTGACCGGCTTCAGGCTGGACTAGCCGAAGCGGCTGAGGTCGTGCTGGCGCATTTCCTTGCGCTTCTCCAGCCGTCCCTGGATCAGCGAGAGGACGATGACCAGGATCGCGAAGAAGGCGATCACGCCGAAGCAGAAGAAGGTCACCGTCTTGTCGGTGACGCGGCCCGCCAGGCCCTCGCCGTTCTCAGCCAGCGCCGCGGGCGCCGCCAGCAGCAGCATCGTCAGCGCCGCGAAGAGGGCGGAGACGATCCGGGTACGACGAGAAGGCGAACTCACGCCTGGCAATCTAGCGGACTGGGCCGGCGGCTAGGGGCCGCTTCAGGCTCCCTCTAGTCGCTTCCATAGGATGCGCCGCCATGTCTGAGCTAGAGGCCCTGCTGCTGGGGATCGTCCAGGGGCTGACCGAGTTCCTGCCGATCTCCTCCTCGGGCCACCTGATCATCGTCCCCTGGCTGCAGGACTACACCTTCCTGCTCGAAAACGAGCAGTTCAACAAGACCTTCGACGTGGCCCTCCACGCGGGAACGTTGATCGCCGCGATCGCCTACTTCCGGCGCGAGGTCGTCGCCCTGACTCGCGGCTTTCTCGCGGCGGTCGCGCGGCGCGGGATCGAGACGCCGGACCAGCGTCTCTCGGTGGCGATCGCCGTCGGAACGATCCCGGCGGTGATCGCCGGTGGCCTTGGCTCCGACTTCATCGCCGACAACCTGGGCGAGCCGTGGATGATCGCGATCCAGCTGATCGTCTTCGGCGCCCTCCTCCTGCACGCCGATCGCCTCCCCCAGCGCAGGGCGCTGGGGGGATCGACGATCAAGGACGGCCTCTACATCGGACTTGCCCAGGTGCTGGCCCTGGCGCCGGGCACCTCGCGCTCGGGGATCACGATCACCGCCGCCCGCTACCTGGGGCTCGACCGCGACAGCGCCGCCCGCTTCTCCTTCCTACTGCTGATCCCGATCGTCTTCGGGGCGACGGTGTTCTCGGCGATCGGGGCGATCCGCGATGGCCTGCCCGACGGCGTCGTCGAGCCGATGATCGTCGGCACGGTCGCCGCCGCCGTCTCCGGCTACCTGGCGATCGCCTTCCTGCTGCGGCTGGTCCGGACCGTGTCCTACGCCCCCTTCGTCTACTACCGCTACGCGGCGGGTGCAGCGATCCTCCTGATCATCGCCACCGGCCTGCGCCCGGCCACCTTCTAGAGGGGTTCCTAGAAGAGCAAGCGGCCCAGGGCAGGTGGGCCGCTTGCGACGAGAGAGGAGTCTCGTGAGGACTCCATATTGCCCGCCGGGGAGAGGCTGCGGGTGAACATTCCGATAAGCCCTGGATACGACTCCGAGGCCCGCTTCGCGCAAATTACGGGTTTCGTCTTGTGAAAATCCTGTGAAAGCAGGGATTTCGTCCAACTGTCCGACGGTGGGTGTGCATACAATCGCGCTGTCTGACGGGCATGGGCAGATCCTCTGAGACGATGTGCCCTCCGCCACAGCGGCGCCGCCAATCGTGAACTCACAGCAGACCATCAGGCTCGCGGTCATCGATGACGACAGCGGTTTCGTCACCGTGCTGGCGAAGCGCACCGAAGCGGCCGGCTGGCAGCAGCGGACCCTCGCTGGCGCGATCCCGCCGGAGGAGCTGGTGGCGATGAAGCTGAACGCGCTGCTGATCGACCCTGCCGTCCTCGGCGAAGACGCCTGGGCCTACCTGGAGCGGATCTGCGGGATGCTTCCCGACCTCGGCGTGGTCGTCTGCACCGCCCGCTCGACCGTGGCCCAGCGGGTGCGCGGCCTGCGGCTCGGAGTCGACGACTGGATCACCAAGCCCTGTCATCCCGAAGAGGCGATCGCCCGGATCGAAGCGGTCTCCCGCCGCCGCCGCCGCGCTCGCCCCCAGGCCGAAGCGGGTCCCGTCGTCGCCGGCGAGCTGGAGATCCGCTCCGACCGCTTCCAGGCCTTCGTCGGCGAAGTCAGCCTCGACCTCACCCGCCGCGAGTTCGAGCTGCTGCAGCTGCTCGCCGACTCGCCCGGCCAGGTGCTCGAGCGCGAGGCGATCTACCAGCGCGTCTGGGGGTACGCGATGGCGCACGGCGATCGCTCGGTCGACGTCTTCATCCGCAAGCTGCGCCAGAAGCTGGAGAAGCTCTCGCCGTCCTGGAGCTACATCCACACCCACTTCGGCGTCGGCTACCGCTTCGATCCGGAGCCGCCGACGGCGCCGCCCTCGCGTCCCCGGCGCCGGCGCCCGGCGCCGACCTGGAGCCGGTTCGCGGCGACCTCACGGCGGCGTAACCGGCCGTTTCCCTCTTTCACATCTTTTTCACATTCTCGATACAGGCAGGTAACAAGCTGCCTACAAGTCGCTGCGAGGGTGGCGCCGAGCTCGGCCTTCGGGCCGGCAGTCGGAGTCGAACAAACGAGAAGGAGACAGAGTGACTAGCTCTAAGTGGCTCACGATCGTCGCCTGCGTGTCCGTCCTGGCACTTGGAGTGGCGGCCTGCGGAGACAGCGACGACGACAGCGAGTGGTAGCGGCAGCGGCGACCTCTCGGGATCGATCCGCATCGACGGATCGAGCACCGTGGCGCCCCTGACCGTAGGCGATCGCCGAGCAGTTCCAGGCGGAAAACTCGGACGTCAAGGTGACCGTCGGCACCTCCGGCACCGGCGGCGGCTTCGAAAAATTCTGCGCTGGCGAGACCGACATCAGCGACGCTTCGCGCGCGATCGAGCCCGAAGAGGTGGAAGCCTGCAAGAAAGACGGGGTCGGCTACGAGGAGGTCCACGTCGCCACCGACGCGCTGACCGTGATGATCAACAACGAGAACCCGGTCAGCTGCCTCACCGTCGACCAGCTGAGCGCCGTCTGGGGCCCGGACTCGAAGATCTCCAACTGGAGTGAAATCCCTGGCCTGAAAGAGGAATTCGACGAGGAGCTGGCGCTCTTCGGTCCTGGCACCGACTCCGGCACCTTCGACTACTTCACCGAAGAGATCAACGGTGAAGAGGGTGTCACTCGCAAGGACTACAACAACGTCGGCGAGAACGACAACGCCACGGTCAACGGCGTCGAGGGCGCGCCCGGCGGCATGGGCTACGCCGGCTTCTCCTTCTACACGGAGAACGAAGGCAAGCTGAAGGCGCTCGAAGTCGACAACGGCAAAGGCTGCGTCGCGCCGTCGGTCGAAACCGCCCAGGACGGCGCCTACGCCCCGCTCAGCCGACCGCTGTTCATCTACCCGAGCGAGCAGGCGCTGAAGAAGCCCGAGGTGAAGGCGTTCGTCGACTACTACCTCGAAAACGTCAACGACATCGCCGAAGCGGTCGGTTTCATCCCGCTGACCGAAGAGCAGCTCGAAGAGTCGGAAGCAGCTGCCGAAAAGGCCGGCGCCTAGGCCGACGCGGCTGGATGAGCCGCAGGAGAGCAGCGATCGCGACCGGAGCCGGCGGGCGCGATCGCCCCGCCGGCTCCAGGCGTCCGAGCCCGCGCTACGGCGAGAAGGTCATCCAGGGCCTTCTCGCCCTCTGCGGAATCCTCTCGGTCGTCACCACCACCGCGATCGTCATCTCGCTGATCGGTCCGACGATCGACTTCTTCGAGCTCGTCCCGATCGACGACTTCCTCTTCGGCACCGACTGGACGCCGCAGTTCGAGCCGCCTAGCTTCGGCGTGCTGGCGATCGTCGCCGGCACTCTCAACGTGACGCTCTGGGCGATGCTCTTCGCGATCCCGATCGGGCTCGGCTCGGCGATCTACCTGAGCGAGTACGCGATCGCCGCGGGTGCGCAAGACGGTCAAGCCGGTGCTCGAGATCCTCGCCGGCATCCCGACCGTCGCGATCGGCTTCTTCGCGGTCAGCTTCATCCTGCCCGAGATCATCGTAGCCGCTCTGGCCGGGCGAGCTCCTCGGCGGCGCCGTCGGCAAGCCCTTCATGGCGCTCGCCGCGGGCCTCGGCATCGGCCTGATGATCGTGCCGATCATCGCCTCGATCTCCGAGGACGCGATGTCGGCGGTGCCGCGCGGCCTGCGCGAAGGCGCCTACGCGATGGGCGCGACGAAGATGAAGGTCGCGACCGCGGGTCGTCTTCCCGGCCGCCCTCTCGGGCATCGTCGCCTCGATCGTGCTGGCGATCTCGCGCGCCGTCGGCGAGACGATGATCGTCGTCCTCGCCGCCGGCTCGACTCCCAACTTCACCTTCAACCCGGTCGAAGCGATCCAGGCGATGACCTCCTACATCGCCGTCACCGCGACCGGCGACATCCCGACCGGGTCGATCGACCTACAAATCGGTCTTCGCGGTCGGCTCCGCTGCTCTTCGTGATGACGCTGGTCGATGAACGTGATCAGCATCAGGCTGGTCCGCAGGTACCGCGAGGTCTACGAGTGATGGCCGGCGACGTCGGCGCGCCGCGCAACCGCCTGGCGATGGCCGGGGCGCGGGCGACGACGAAGGCGATGCTGCGCGATCAGCCGCGCGGCGACGTGATCCGCAACACCGTCTTCGCCGGCCTGCTCCTGCTTGCGATCCTGATCGCGCTGGCCGGCCTGATCGCGCTGCTCGTCCAGGCCTTCGTCAAGGGCGCCCCGGCGCTCAGCCCCGACCTCGTCACCAACGGTCCCTCGACATCCGCCCGAGAATGCCGGCTTCCGCCCGGCGATCATCGGCTCGCTCGAGCTGATCGCCGGGGTGATCCTCTTCGTCGTGCCGATCGGCATCGGTGCCGCGCTCTACCTCGAGGAGTACGCCGACAAGACGCGCTGGTGGAACCGCCTGATCGAGGTCAACATCCAGAACCTCGCCGCCGTCCCGTCGATCATCTACGGCATCCTCGGCCTCGGCTTCATCGTCCGCGGCCCACTCGACCTCGGCTTCGTCCTCGTCGCCGGCTCGCTGACCCTGGCGCTGCTGGTCCTGCCGATGGTGATCATCGCCGCCCGCGAGGCGATCCGCGCCGTGCCCGACTCGATCCGTCAGGGCTCGCTGGCCCTCGGCGCGACCAAGTGGCAGACGATTCGCCGCCAGGTCCTGCCCGCGTCGATCCCCGGGATCGTCGACCGGCGTCATCCTCGCTGTCTCGCGGGCGCTGGGGGAGGCGGCGCCGCTGTTGCTGGTGGGAGCGGCCGCCTTCGTCACCTTCGACCCGAACCGCTCAGCGGTGGCTACACGGCCCTGCCGGTGCAGATCTACAACTACGCCACGCAGTCGCAAGAGGAGTTCAAGACGCTGGCGGCGGCGGGGATCATCGTCATGCTGGTCGTCCTGCTGGCGATGAACTCCTTCGCGATCTGGCTACGAAATCGTTACGAGCAGAGGTGGTAAGGGGAATAGGGTGCAGCAAGCAGATGACGCAAGACGAGAGCAGAGCAGACACCGGACGCCAGACCCGCGAGGCCGCCGCCGAGCGCGCCGGGATCGCGGTGCGGCCGGGGGAGTTCCAGCAACACTCATCCGGCAGGCGCGAGAAGGTCTTCGAGCTGAAGGGCGTCGAGGTTCTCTACGGCGGCGTATCCGCCGTCAAGGGCATCTCGCTGGACGTCCACCGCAACGACGTAACCGCGCTGATCGGCCCCTCCGGCTGCGGCAAGAGCACCCTGTTGCGCTGCCTCAACCGGATGAACGACCTGATCCCGACGGCGGAAGTGCAGGGGGAGCTGCTCTACCACGGCGAGGACCTCTACGGACCGACGGTCGACCCGGTGCAGGTGCGCAAGCTGATCGGCATGGTCTTCCAGAAACCGAACCCCTTCCCGAAGTCGATCTACGACAACGTCGCCTTTGGTCCCCGCGTCCTCGGCCAAAAGGAGAACCTCGACCAGACGGTCGAGGAGGCGCTGCGGAGGGGGGCGCTATGGGATGAGGTCAAGGACCGCCTCGACGACAATGCCTTCGGCCTCTCCGGCGGCCAGCAGCAGCGGCTCTGCATCGCCCGCTGCATCGCCGTCCAGCCCGACACGATCCTGATGGACGAGCCCTGCTCGGCTCTCGACCCGATCTCCACCGGCAAGATCGAGGACCTGATGATCGAGCTGAAGAAGGAGTTCTCGATCGTGATCGTCACCCACAACATGCAGCAGGCCGCCCGTGTCTCCGACCGCACCGCCTTCCTGATGGTCGAGCTGGACGCCGACGAGGACAACCGCTGGGGCCGGTTGGTCGAGTACGACGAGACGGAGAAGATCTTCACCAACCCGGCCGACCAGCGCACCGAGGACTACGTCTCGGGCAAAGTGGGGTAGGGCCCGGTGGCCGAGCAGACCCGCGTCTACTACCAGGAGGAGCTGGAGCTGCTCGAGGCCAGCGCGCTCGGTGGCCTCGAGCTGGTCAGCGCCGCTCTCGGACGCACCCTGGAAGCGGTCGAGCAGCAGGATGTCGAGCTGGCGCAGCTGGTGATCGCCGACGACGATCGCATCGACGGCCGCTACCTGGAGGTTCATCAGGCGCTGATCACGCTGCTGGCTACGCAGTCGCCCGTGGCGACCGACCTGCGCCTGATCTCCTCGCTGCTGCACGTGCTGAAGAACGTCGAGCGGATGGGCGACCAGTGCGTGAACGTCTGCAAGCTGATCCCGCTGACCGGCAACGAGCCGCCGGCCGACAAGGAGATGGTGAAGCTGATCTTGACGATGGGCAAGCAGACCCGCACCTTGATCAGCCAGTCCAAGCGCGCCTTCGAGGAACGCAACGTCGAGATGGCGCACGACCTGGTCCGCCAGGACGACGTCGTCGACAACCTCAACCGCGATTGCTTCCGCCTGGCGCTGGAGCTCGGCGACGACCCCGACGTCCGCGAGTGGGCGATGACGATGCTGCTGGCGGCGCGGGCGATCGAGCGGATCGGCGACAACGCGGTGGACATCGGCGAGCAGGTCGCCTTCGTCGTCACTGGGCTCTTCAGGGAGTTCGAGGACGCCTCGCATCCCAACGCCTAGGCGGCCGGTTGAGATCCGAGCTGTCTGGGAACATGGCGGGTGAGTCCTGGATGCTCTGCGCGGCGATAGATATCGGGTCGAACACGACGCGCCTGCTCGTCGCGGAGCCGGTCGACGGCCAGTTGAAGAAGGTGATGGAGCAGCGGGCCTACACGCGGATCAACAAGGCGGTCGACGGCGAGGGGGCGATACCGGCCGAGAAGGCTCGAGAGGTGGCGGAGGTGGTCGCCACTCAAGTCCGTCTCGCCCGCGAGCTCGGCGCGGAGACGATCCGCTCCGTGGCCACCGCCGCGATTCGCGAAGCGAGCAACGGCGAGGCGGTGGCGCTGGCGATCGGCGAGGAGGCCGGCGTCCCGGTCGAGATCCTCGACGAGGAGGAGGAGGGGCGGCTCTCCTTCATCGGCGCGACCAAAACGCTCGGCCACCCGGTAAAGGGACGGATCGGCGTCGTCGACGTCGGCGGCGGCTCGACCGAGGCGATCCTCGGCACCGTGCAGGGGGGCGTCGAGGAGGTTCGCTCCTGGCGGGTCGGCTCCGGTGTGCTGGCCGACGAGCTGATCACCTCCGATCCGCCCTCGGCGGCGGAGATCCGCAAGATCCGCGACCGGATCGACGACCTCTTCGCCGGGGTCGAGATCGAGCAGCCGGCCCAGGCCGTGGCGGTCGGCGGCAGCGCCACCTCGCTGCGGCGTCTGGTTGGCGCCGTGCTGGAGTACGAGACCTTGGAGCGGGGGATACGCATCCTCGCCGGCGATTCCGCCGCCGAGGTGGCGCGCCGCTTCGAGCTCGACCCCGAACGCGTTCGCATCCTGGCGACCGGTGTCCTCCTGCTGGAGAAGCTCTCGGAGCTGCTTGGGCAGCCGCTGCAAATCGGCAAGGGCGGCCTACGCGAGGGGGTCATCCTCGACCTGCTCAACGGCAACGCCAACGGTTCTTCACCCGCTCGTCTTGCAGCCTAGAGCCATCCGGTAGGGGTTCCACTTAACTTTTTTTGAAGACAGTGAGTGACTGTCCGCGATTGCCGCCGCAAAAAAAGTACAAGACGTTCCACCCCCACCGGATGGCTCTAGGCTGAGTGCGTGGCGCGTGCTCGAGACGTACCCGGATTCGATTGCGAGGAGGCGTTCGGACGAGCTGCGGCTCGGGTAGTCGAGGTGCGGGCCGCCGAGGTCTTCGAGCATTCCGACGGAGTCCTCGACATGGCAGAGATCGAGCGCGTGCACGACATGCGCGTCGCGACTCGCCGCCTCCGTGCCGCGCTCGAGCTCTTCGAGCCGTGCTTCCCGGCCAAGCGCCACCGTAGGGCGCTGAAGCGGGTCAAGGCGCTTGCCGACGCGCTCGGCGAGCGTCGCGACCGAGACGTCGCGATCGAGTTCCTGGACGGGTTCTCGACCGAGGCGCCGGAGGGAGACTGCGCGGCGGTGGAGGCGCTGATCGAGCGCCTGCGCGACGAGCAGCGGCAGGCGAACGAAGAGCTGGCCCCCTACGTCGCGCCAAAGCGGCTGAAGCGGCTGCGGCGCCGCCTGCGCAAGCTCGTCAAGGTGGCGAAGGCGTGAAGGCGCGGGCGGTGGACGGCCTCGACCCGGCGGCGCCGCTGCGCCCAAACGCGGCGCGGATCGTCCGCACCAGGCTGGACGAGCTGCGCTCCTTCACCCCGGCCGCGCTCGAGCCGGCGGCATCCACGGCGCAGCACGACATGCGGATCGCCGCCAAGCGCCTGCGCTACGTCCTCGAGATCGCCGGGCCCTGCTTCGGGTCCGAGGCGAAGGCCGCCCGCGACGCCGCCAAGCGCTTGCAGAGCGTGCTCGGCGACATCCACGACTGCGACGTGATGCTGCCGCGCGCCTGGGGCATCGAGTCGCTGCGCGACCTCCTGCGCACGCGCCGCGAGCTCCTCTTCCGCCAGTTCAACGAGCTCTGGCACGACGAGGCCGAGGCCACCTGGGCGGCCCTGGAGCAAGCCCTCCCGCCAGCGGTTCACTGACTCTTCACACCTTTTCCCTGCTCCGGGGCGAATCTGCAGGTGACCTGACGGATAGAGAGAGGAAGGCACCGATGACTTCCCGAGTTGACATGCATTGCCATTCCACCGCCTCGCAGTTCTCCCGGCTCGGCGTTCAGCGTTCGCTCGGGCTGCCGGAGTGCGCGACCCCGCCAGAGGAGGTCTACGAGCTGGCGAAGCGACGGGGGATGGACTTCGTCACGATCACCGACCACGACACGATCGACGGTTGCCTCGAGCTGGCCGACCGTCCCGACTGCTTCGTCTCCGAGGAGCTGACCGCCCGCTTCGCCGGCGAGCCCCAGGCGGTGCACGTCCTCTGTTACGGGATCACTCCCGGGGACCACGAGTGGCTGCAGGCACACGCCGGCGACGTTGAGGCCTGCGCCGCATACCTTCACGAGCACGAGATCGCCTGCGCCCTGGCGCATCCCTTCTACAACGTCGAGGTGCCGCTCACCGCGCGCCACCGCCGCCGGCTCGCGCAGCTCTTCCCGATCTGGGAGGTGCGCAACGGGTCGCGCGCGCCGGAGCTGAACATGCCCGCCGTGATCTACGTCGAAACGCACGGCGGCACAGGGATCGGCGGCTCCGACGACCATGCCGGCGTGGACATCGGCCGGACCTTCACCGAGGTGCCGGCCGCATCCACGCCGGAAGAGCTTCTCGACCGCCTGCGCCGCGGCGAGGCCGCGGCTGCGGGCGAACAGGGCAGCGCCGCCAAGTGGGCGCACGCGGCGATGGCGCTAGCCACCCGTGCCTTGACTATCGACAGCGGGACGTGCCGCGAGTTAGAGGCCACTATGGGTACTCAACAAGCGGCACGTCTGCGGCGGGCTGGCGGGGAGGTCGACCCGGCCACCGTGATGAAGATCGCCGAGCGAGTGGTCGGCCAGGGGGCGGCGCGCGAGGGGCGGTCGCGGCCGACATCGGTCCCGACGACGCGCGCGGCGCTGCTCGATTCCTGGCTGGGCTCGATCGGGATCGAGCTGCGCGGCCGCGAGCTGATCGACTACCTGCAGGCCGACGAGTTCTCCCACGCCGACCTCTACCGCCGTGCCCGCCGCATCCACGACCGGCGCCTGCGGTCGGCGGTCGGCGAGGGGGCGGCAGCGGTCGCCGGCGGCGACGTGCAGGCAGCGGTCGCCGACCTCTTCGAGGCGCTGTTGCCGGCGGTGCCCTACGCGCCCCCGACCGTCTTCCTCGGCGCCGAGAAGGCGAAGCTCGCCGACCGCTCGGGGGAGCGCCCCCGGGTGGCGCTGATCGCCGACGGGATCGAGGCCATGCACGGCGTCACCCACACGATCGAGCAGATCCGCGAGCGCGGCGTCCCCGGCTTCGAGGTCGAGGTGGTCGGCACCGACCCCGGCGTCGACCGGCGCCTGCCCGCCGCGACCGCGCTAGACGTCCCCTTCTACGAGGGGATGACGCTCGGCGTCCCCGGCCTTCCCGACCTGGTCGAGACGCTGGCCGAGGGCCGCTACGACCTCGTCCACGTCACCGCCCCCGGCCCGGCGGGTGTCGCCGCCACCCTGCTCAGCCGCATCTCCGGCACGCCACTGGTCGCCAGCTACCACACCGAGCTCGCCGCCTACGCCGGCCTGCGCAGCGGCGACGACGGTCTCGAGGCGCTCGCGCGAATGGCGCTCGGCGCCTTCTACACGACGTCCTCGCGGGTCCTCTCGCCCAGCCCGGCGGCGGACCGCTCGCTGCTGGGACTGGGCGCCGAAGAGGGCCGCATCGATCGCTGGGAGCGCGGCGTCGACGTCGCCCGCTTCGACCCCGGAGAAGGCCGAGCGGGACGCCTACCCGGGCGAGCTGCAAGTCCTCTATGCCGGCCGCCTGACCAGCGAGAAGGGCGTCGACCTGCTCGCCGAGAGCTTCCTGCGCGCGCAGACGGCCGAGCCGCGCCTGCACCTCCTCCTGGCCGGCGGCGGTCCGGAGGAGGGCGAGCTTCGGGCCAGGCTGGGGGAGAGCGCGACCTTCCTCGGCTGGCTCGAGGGCGAGGACCTGGCCCGCGCTTACGCCAGCGCCGACCTCTTCCTCTTCTGCTCGCGCACCGACACCTACGGCCAGGTGGTGCTGGAGGCCGGTGCCAGCGGGCTGCCCGTCGTCGCGGTCGCCGAAGGCGGCCCGGCGGCGCTGATCGAGAACCGCCACACCGGCATTCTCTGCCGGCCCGATGCCGACCACCTCGCCGGCGCCCTGCTTCAGCTGGCCTCCTCGCCGTCGCTGCGTCGCCGCCTCGGGGAGTCGGCGGTCCGTGCCGCTCGCTCGCGCTCCTGGGAGCTTGCCCTCGAGCAGCTGGCGCAGGGTTACCGGCGGGCCCTCGCCAACCCGGCCGCGACCCGGCAAGCTCGCTCCCGGGCCGCCTGAGGCAGGGGACCGGCACGGGTGCGGCAGTACGATGGCCGGATCGACGATCCGGCCCTTTATTTCAACCGCGAGCTCTCCTGGCTCGACTTCAACCAGCGTGTCCTGGAACTGGCGGAGGACCCGGAGGTGCCGCTGCTGGAGCGGGTCAGCTTCTGCGCGATCTACGCCTCCAACCTGGACGAGTTCTTCATGGTCAGGGTCGCCGGGCTCTTCGACCAGCTCGACGCCGGGATCGACGCGCGCGGCCCCGACGGCCTCGCCCCGAGCGAGCAGATCGACGCGATCCAGGCGCAGGTGCTGGAGCTGGACGCTCGCCTGCACAACTGCTTCACCGGCATCCTGCGTCCGGCCCTGGAGGAGGAGGGGATCCGCATCGTCTCGCTCGACAGCGCCAGCGAGGAGGAGCGGCGCGAAATCGACACCCGTTTCCACGAGCAGGTCTTCCCGACGCTGACCCCGCTGGTCGATCGGCCTCGGCCGTCCCTTCCCCTACATCTCCAACCTCTCGCTCAGTCTCGGCGTGCTGCTGCGCGACCCCGACAGCGGCACCGAGATCATCGCTCGCGTCAAGGTGCCGAAGGAGCTGCTCGGCCGCTTCCTGCGGGTGGGCGAGCGGGACGAGGTGTTCGTGCCCCTGGAGGAGGCGATCGCGGCGAATCTCGACGCGCTCTTCCCCGGCACCGAGGTGGTCGACCACGGCTACTTCCGGGTGACCCGCGACGCCGACTTCACGATCAGCGACGAGGCCGACGACCTGCTGCAGGCGGTCCAGGACGAGCTGCGCCGCCGTCGCTTCGGCGAGGTCGTGCGACTCGAGGTGGCGGCCGGGATGAACCCGAAGCTGCGCGGTCAGCTGATCGACGCGCTGCGGCTCGAAGACCGCGAGGTCTACGACGTCGACGGCCTGATCGACCTCGCCGACCTCGGCGACGTAGTCGACGCTGCCGGCAGCCACCCCGAGCTGCGTCACGAGCCATGGTCGCCGGTCACCCAGCCGCGCCTGCAGGGGGAGGACGACGAGCCGGTCGACATGTTCGCCGCGATCCGGCAGGGCGACATCCTCGTCCATCACCCCTACGACTCCTTCGCCAGCTCGGTCGAGCGCTTCGTCGTCCAGGCGGTCGCCGACCCCGACGTGCTGGCGATCAAGCAGACGGTGTACCGGACCAGCGACGACTCGCCGCTGGTGCCGGCGCTGATCCGCGCCTCCGAACGCGGCAAGCAGGCGGTCTGCATGGTCGAGCTGAAAGCCCGCTTCGACGAGGAGGCCAACATCCACTGGGCGAAGTCGCTTGAGGAGGCCGGCGTCCACGTCGTCTACGGCATCCCCGGGCTGAAGACGCACGTGAAGGCGATCCTCGTCGCCCGCCGCGAGGGCGACCGGGTGCGCGAGTACGTCCACATCGGCACCGGCAACTACAACCCGACCACCGCCCGCCTCTACACCGACCTCGGCCTGTTCACGGCCGACCCGGAGATCGGCGCCGACGTCGCCGAGATGTTCAACTTCCTCACCGGCTACGGTCGCCCGGCCGAGTACCGCAAGGTGCTGGTCTCGCCGACGACGATGCGCGACCGCATCGTCGCGGAGATCGAGGCGACCGTCGCGGCGCACCGCGCCGGCGAAGAGGCGCGGATCGCGCTGAAGATGAACGCGCTCGTCGACGCAGGCTGCATCCAGGCGCTCTACGAGGCGTCGCGGGCGGGGGTGCGGGTCGATCTCAACGTGCGCGGCGTCTGCTGCCTGCGGCCCGGAGTTCCCGGAGTCTCGGAGAACATCCGTGTCGTCTCGATCGTCGGCCGCTTCCTCGAGCACTCGCGGATCTACGCCTTCCAACGGGGCAATGAGACCCGCGTGCTGACCGGCTCCGCCGACCTGATGCCGCGCAACCTCGACAGCCGGGTCGAGCTTGTCACCCCGATCGAAGACGAGGGCCTGCGGGCGGAGCTGCTCGACGTCCTGGAGCGCTGTTTCGCCGACAACGCGAATACCTGGGAGCTGGGCACCGACGGGGTCTGGACGCGGATCGACACGCCTCCCGGCGAGCGACGCAGCGTCCAGCGGGAGCTCTGCGCGCGCCACCATGCGCGCACCGCCGAGCAGCTCGCCGCGGCTGCCAGCTGAAGCCTGGCGGAGGCCGCCCCGATCACTAGGATTGGGCGCGTGGTCCGCCTCTCGCTCCTACCACGCGACAGCGCCTTCTTCGATCTCTTCATCGAGGCCGGGCAGAACACTCTCCACGCGGCCCGCCTGCTCGACGAGATGATGGGCCGCTGGCCCGAAGGCGGCGACCTCCCACGCGAGATCCTCAAGGCCGAGCAGGAGGGTGACCGGATCACCCACGACATCATCCAGCGGCTCAACTCGACCTTCGTCACGCCGATCGATCGTGCGGACATCTACGGCCTTGCGACCCAGGTGGACGACATCGTCGACTACACCGAGGAGGCGGCGGACTTCCTCGGCCTCTACCAGATCGAGGCGCCGATGGCGCAGGCGCAGGCCCTGACCAAGGTGCTGGTGAGCGCTTGCGAGCAGCTCGCCGCCGGCTTGGAGAACCTGCGTCGCTTCAAGGACCTCGAGCGCTACTGGATCGAGATCCACCGGCTCGAGAACGAGGGCGACCGGATCTCGCGCGACGCCGTCGCCTCGCTCTTCTCGAACGGAATCGACCCGATGGTGGTGATCCGTTGGAAGGACATGTTCGCGGTCCTCGAGAACGCGATCGACGCAACCGAGACCGCGGCCCAGACGGTCGAGGGAATCGTCATCAAGAACGCGTGAGCTCCGACGTCGCCATGGTGCTGGCGGTCGCGGCGGCGCTCGCCTTCGCCTTCAGCAACGGCTTTCACGACACCTTCGACCTGATCGCGACCGCAGTCTCCACCGGGGCCGCTCCGCCGCAGGCGGCGATCGCGGTGGCCGCCCTGCTCAACTTCGTCGGTGCGTTCATCTCAATCGCCGTGGCGGCGACGATCGCGCAGGATGTCGTCGAGGCCACGGCGATCGCGCCGGTGGTCGTTTTCGCAGGTCTGCTCGGGGCGATCGTCTGGAACCTCGCCACCTGGCGCCTGGGCCTACCCTCCAGTTCCTCGCATGCGCTGATCGGCGGCCTGCTCGGGGCCACGCTGGCCGGCGCCGGCGCCGATGCGGTGATCGGCGGCGGGGTGCTCGACAAGGTGCTGATCCCAGCCCTCCTCGCGCCCCTCGCCTCCTTCCTGCTCGCGGTCTGCGCGATCGCGTTCGTCTACCGCCTCTTCGGCGCGAGGCGGCCGGGACCGGTGGCGCGCGGGTTTCGCCGCGCCCAAGTCCTCTCGGGCAGCCTCCTGGCGGTTGCCCATGGGGCCAACGACGCTCAGAAGACGATGGGCGTGATCGCCCTGGCGCTGATCGCCAACGGCAGCCTCGGCGCTACCGCCGACCCGCCCTTCTGGGCAACGGTCGCGGCGGCTGCGGCAATCGCGCTCGGTACCTACAGCGGCGGCCTGCGGATGATGCGGGGCAGGGGGAAGCGGTTCATCGAGATGGATGCCGCGCAGGGCTTCTCGGCTCAGGGCGCAGGCGCGGCGACGATCCTGACCGCGACGTTCCTCGGCTTCCCGATTTCCTCCACGCACACGATCAGCGGTGGCGTGGTGGGCGCCGGCGCGGCGAAACGGGTCTCGGCGGTGCGCTGGGGCGTCGCTGGCAACATCGTTGTCGCCTGGCTGCTGACCCTGCCGGCGGCGGCGGCGATCGGCGCGGCCGCCTACGCGGTCGCTTGGCTCTTCGGCGCCGGCGCGTAAGGCTCTCCCTTAAGCTTTCTCCCGTGCGTAACCTGCGAAACGCCGCGATCGTGATGCTGCTCGCCTTGGCGGTGGCCTTCGCCCCCGCGGGCGGCAACGTGGCCGACGCGATCCTGACCGCGATCACGATGGGCTTTCTCGCCGGGATCGCCTGGACCCTGTTCGTGCTGAGCCGCCAGAACCAGCTGACGCTGGCTACTCTGAGCGACAGCCGCCGGGCGATCCTCTACGGGGCGCTGGGCTTGATCGCGCTGCTGATCGCCGGCAGCGATGAGCTGTTCGCCAGCGGTGGCGGGACTCTTGCCTGGATCCTCCTGCTCGGCGCGTCGGTTGCGGCGATCTGGAAGGTCTGGACCGAGGCCAACACGTACTGATCCGGCGCGAAGCCGTCACACAATTTTTCGTTTGAGCGCGCCACACGCGCGTTACGGCCTGGGACCGTCGCGGTGTGTCGCGCCAGGCCGCCAGCAGCTTTCGCAGGGAGGGCGGAACCGCGTCGGTCGAGCTGGTCGCCGCGGTGCCGTTCCTGCTGCTGGCGGTCCTGGTGGCGGCACAGATCGGGCTCGCCGGCCAGGCGCTGTGGTCTGCCGGCGTGGCCGCTCGCGCCGGCGCGCGGGCGGCTCTGGTCGGGGGAGACGCCGCCGCGGCGGCGCGGCGGGCGCTGCCGCCGTCGATGCGCCGCGGCGCCGACGTGAGCGACTCGGACGCCGTCTCCGTCCGGGTGGCCATACCTCGCCTTCTGCCCATGCTGCCACGGCTGACGGTGGGCGCGGAGGCGGCGCTGGAGGTGGGGGATGGGTAGGGACGATGGCCAGGCCACGGTCGAATCGGTCGCCGCCCTACCCGCCCTCCTGCTGGCGGGGCTGCTCGCCCTGCAGCTGTTCGCCACCGGCTATGCGCTGACGCTCGCCGACGGCGCCGCCGAGGCCGGCGCTCTGGCGCTTGCGTCGGGGCAGCCGGCGGCGAGGGCCGCCCGTGCCGCGGTCCCGGGCTGGGCCGAGGACGACGTCGAGGTCTCGATCCGAGGCGGGCGGGTCACCGTGCGCCTGCGGCCGCCCTCGCCGCTGCCCGCGCTCGCGGACCGTCTGGCCGTCACCTCCTCCGCTGCGGCGAGGCCGAAGTGACGGCGGCCGGCGTTCGCGAGGTCGCGCCGGGTCGCTTGCCAGACGGGCCGGTGGTCGCGGTCGCGCCGGTCGGCGGCGCCGCCGGCTCGAAAGCTGCCGCGGCCGCGCTTGCCTGTGCCGCCTCCGAGCCCGACCGCGCCGCGCTGCTGATCGACCTCGACGACGGCCGCGCGCCGCGCCCTTCCCCGATCGCGACCGTCGGAGCGCGGCGACTGGAGGAGCGTCTCGCCACCCACCTGCCCGCAGCCGGAGTCGCCTCGCGCGGCTCGATCTGCCATCTGAAGCTGCCGCCCGACGGAGCGGGGATCGAGCTGATCGCCGCCGCCCTGCCGCTCGTGCGCGAGTCGGCGGCGGCGGTCCACCTGCCGCCGCAGCTGCTGCAGCCGCTGCTCTCGGAGCCGCGCATCCGGCTCACGGCAGCGCTGCTCCGAGCCGATCTCGCCGAGGATCGACCCCTGACGGCGCTTGCCGCTCGCGACCTGATGGCACGTGGCCTGCGGGTAGCCATTCTCAAGCGCTCGCTCGGCTGGCTGGCCGGGCGCGCGGCCCTACTGGGAGCGCTGCCGACCGACGGCCGAGCACTGCCCGAACCGGTCCGCAGGCGCTTGTTGATGGATGAAGACAGTAAGTTTCATCGGTGTTACGATGAGAGGGATGGGGTGGAGAGTGAGAGAGATGAAACACGGCAACAGCGACAGGGGCTTGTGCGTGCTCAGTGGCGGCACGAGACCCAGCACCGCCCGGAGCGAGAGGACGAGCGGTGAGCAGAGGCCTCACAACGGCCAGATCGACCTGGTGAAGGAACTTGCCGATGCCGTCACCAGAGGCCCTGGCATCGACTACAGGCAGTTCCGCGCAGACCTCGACGCTGTCGCCGATCCCGGGCCGAAAGATTGGTACGCCTGGGCGGCGCGCAGTGATCGACATTCGTCGCGGTGCACTTGAAGGAGGCTTGGAGAAAGAGCGCAGGCGGCGTCATCTCCAGCAGGTCGAAGCGAGCATCGAGGCATGATGATCGCCGCCACAGCCCTTGCTCACGATTTGCCTCTTTACACCATGAATGCAAGCGATCTGCGCGGTCTGGATGGTCTGATCCGGATCGTCGACGTCGGCGCCTGATCCGCTCAGTCGCCACTGCTCCGAGACGATTGAGTATATGCTCGCGATCCGCGTGCCTCCGTGCCGCGAACGGGCATGGATCAGGCGAGCAAGAACCTCGAGAAGATCGACCACATCGTCGTTCTCATGCTCGAGAACCGCTCGTTCGACCACATGCTCGGGTACCTGTCGCTCCCGCCGGCAGAGGGGGGACCGGGCCGTAAGGACGTCGATGGGCTGCTGGGCCCGGCGACCAACTACAACGACTTCCAGGGCCAGCGCTACCCGATCGAGCCGTTCGGTCCGGATCGGATCCTGACCAAGGCGCAGGACCCCTCCCACTCGGGACCGGGCGTGGCGGAACAGATGGAAGACGAAATGGGGGGCTTCGTCGCCAATTACGTCTCGACCCGGGACTCCGGCGTCCCGGGCCCCGAGCCGGGCGATCCGCTGCTCTACCAGACCGCCGAGAACGTCCCCGTCTTCGACTTCCTGGCAAACGAGTTCGCGATCTGCGATCGCTGGTTCTGCTCGGTGCCCGGCTCCACCTGGCCGAACCGCATCTCCTCGCTCGCCGGCGAGGCGAAGGAAGAGAACAACCGGACGGTGCCCCTCTACTCGCGGCGCTCCTTCGTGCGGTCGTTGCCGGCGACGGTCAGCTGGCGCTGGTACTCCTCCGATCCGGGATCGCTGCGGCTGATCGACGGCGACTACCGGGTCGGCTGGGAGAGCAATTTCGCCTACGTCGAGAAGCCGACCGCGATCCAGCCCCGCACGCTGTACGGGGACATCCGCAGCGGCGAGCTGCCGAACGTCGCCTGGATCGACCCCAACTTCGTCGACCTCGGCGGGCTCACCGGCGCCGACGACGATCACCCGCCGACCGACGTGATGGCGGCGCAGAGCTTCGTGCTGAAGATCTACAACATGCTGCGGTCCAAGCAGGCGCTGTGGAGGAGGACGATGCTCGTGATCGTCTACGACGAGCACGGCGGCTTCTACGACCACTGCGATCCGACGGCGGATGGCTTGCCGCGCGAGTTCACCGAACGCGCCGAGTTCGGCACGTTCGGCCCGCGGGTGCCGGCGATCGTCGTCTCGCCGTTCGTCGAGCCGGGGGCCGCATTCGGCTCGAAGCAGCACGACGATCCCGAGTTCCTCTACGACCACACCTCGCTGATCAAGACGATTCTGCTGCGGTTTGCCGGCGGCGACTTCAGCGGCCTGCCGCCGCGTGTCGCCTCCGCGGCCCATCTGGGCCACCTGCTGACCGAGCCCAAGCCGCGCGAGGCGCCCGAGGTGCCCCAGGGAACGGTGGAGACGGTGACCGGATGGTGGGCGGGGCAGATCGGCCGGCGGCTGCTCGACCCGATGGCGAGCGTGCCGGCGCTGCTGGAGCTCCAGCCGGGCGAAGCCGAGGGACCGCGGGGCGCGGCCGAATTTCTCTGGCAAGCGATCAACTGGATCGTCGACCACGTGCCGTTCCTGCGCCGCAAGCCGAAGATCGCGATCTCCCCGGAGGCGAACGAGCTGGAACAGGGGATCGCCAAGGCTGCGGTCGAGATCAGGAGGAAGGGCCTGCCGCCGGGCCAGCCGTAGCGACTTGCGTTTGCATTGCGGCGCTGAAGATTTCGTTTGAGCGCGCCACGCGTGCGTCGCCGCTCGGCAGGGTCGCGGCATGGACAGCCGCAGGGAGCACGGGCAGGCGCTTCCCCTGGCGCTCGGGGCTGCGTTTGTGCTGATCGCGGCGGCGCTCGCTCTGGTCGCGATAGCCGGCGCGGTGACCGGCAAGGGGAGGGCGCAGCGAGCGGCCGACCTGGCGGCGATCTCGGCGGCGCGTTCGATGCGCGACGACCTGCCGCGGCTGCTGGCCCCGCCGACGCTGCCCAACGGCCTGCCGAACCCGGCGCACATGGGGAAGGCGGCGTACCTGGCGCGGGCGAGGGCGGCGGGGGAGGGTGCGGCGAAGGCAAACGGAATAGCCGCCGCGCGCTTGTGGGTCTCCTTCCCCGAGCGCGGCTCGTTTGCGCCGGTCCAGGCTCGTGCCACGGTCGTGGGCCGGCTCCATCTGGGTAGGGGTTCGGAGGCCGCTACGACCGAGGTCGAGGCGACGGCTGTCGCCGAAGCCGCGGCACCCACCCCGGCGGCCGATCCGGCGCCCGCGATGGCCAGCGGCGGCGGTTACAGCGGCCCACTCGTCTACCGGGCGGGAGAGGGAATGCGGCCAGACGTGGGGGCCGCCTTCGACCGGATGGCCGCCGCCGCGTCGGCCGCCGGTCTGACGCTGACGGTCAACTCCGGCTTCCGCTCCGACGCCGAGCAGGCCGCGCTCTTCGCGGCGCACCCCGACCCGACCTGGGTGGCGCCGCCGGGGCAGTCGCTGCACCGCTGCGCGACCGAGCTCGACCTCGGCCCGGAGTCCGCTTACGGGTGGCTGGCGGCGAACGCGTCCCGCTTCGGCTTCGTCCAGCGTTATGCGTGGGAGGCGTGGCATTACGGCTACGTTGGTGGACCCGCGCCCTGCTCAGTGGCGGGCAACTCCATCGGGGCGACAGGCACGGGCGGCGGGGGAGACGGAGCGCTCGCTGGCGCTGGCGGCCTGCCCTCCTTCGTCCCAGCGAGATTCCGGGCGACCCTGCTGCGGGCGGCGACTCGCTGGAATGTCTCCGCGGCGCTGCTCGCCGGCCAGCTGATGGCCGAGTCGGGCTTCGACCCATATGCGGGTTCCCCGGCTGGGGCGCAGGGCATTGCGCAGTTCATGCCATCGACCGCAGCGACCTACGGGCTCCGCAACCCCTACGACCCGGTGGAAGCGATCGACGCCCAGGCCCATCTGATGTCGGACCTGCTGCGCCAGTTCGGCGATCCGTCCCTCGCCCTGGCCGCCTACAACGCCGGCCCGGCACCGGTCGAAGCGTGCGATTGCGTTCCCGACTACCCCGAGACGCAGGCCTACGTCAGCCGCATCCTCGCCCTGCTCGGCGGCGCCGGGGCTCTTGCCGTCCCGTCCTTTGAAGTGCGGCTGGTGGCCTAAGTGTGGGCTAATCTATGTGTATGCGTTTACACATAAATTTGAATGACGATTTGGCGAAGGAGATCGACGAGCTGGCGGGGCCTCGCGGTCGCAGCAAGTACATCCGTGAGGCGATCGCGGCGAAAGTCGACGTGGACCGGAGAATTGCCGCGCGACGCCGATTCGCCGGGTCGATCCCTGACTTCGCGCCTTGGATGACGCCAGAGTGGATCAGCGAGAATCGCAGGCGGGAAGGCGAGGAGCGCGACAAAGAGCTGGCCAAGCATTGGCGGCGCGAGGACTGATCGTGGGCCTGGTCCTCGATTCGTCGGTGGTGATCGACCTACTGCGCGAAAAGGCGTCCGATCCCGGTCTGTTCGATCCGGGACGGGAGCCGGTGATCGTCTCCACGGTGACCGTCCACGAGGTTCTCGCTGGAATGAAAACGGGCGAGGAGGAGCGCACCCGGGGGATGCTCTCCAGCTTCGTGGTCGCCCCCTTTGGCCTGGTGGAGGCCGAGCTGAGCGCAAAGTGGCGGATGGAGTACCGAGCGCGCGGAGTCACGCTAAAGCTGGCCGACACCGCAATCGCGGCTACCGCGGTAATTCGCAACCTCCCCCTCGCCACCGGCAACGCCAAGGACTTCCCGATGCCGGAGCTGCGCATCGAGCAATGGCCCCCGCCGCCCGTTTAGACTCCCGCGCGATGGCAACCGTGGATGTACAGGGCGTCGAGGGGATGCAGTCGCTGCTCGGGCAGGAGATCGGCCCGAGCGAGTGGCGCACCGTCACCCAGGCCGACATCGACACCTTCGCCGAGCTCTCCGGCGACGACCAGTGGATCCACGTCGACGTCGAGAAGGCCAAGAACGAGAGCCCCTTCGGCACGACGATCGCCCACGGCAACCTGACCCTGTCCCTGGTGGACGGCTTCCGCAAAGAGCTGATCTCCTCCACCGGCTTCGCCCTAGGCGTCAACTACGGCTGGAACAAGATCAGATTTCCCGCCCCGGTCCCGGTAGGCACCAAGATCCGCGGCCGCGCCGAGGTCGTCTCGATCGACGAGAAGGGTGGCGGCTGGTGGGAGGTAGTGACCCGCTTCACCCTCGAGGTCGAGGGCAACGAGAAGCCGTGCTTCGTGGGTGATTCCGTCACCCGCGTGATGGCGCCCGCCGAGTAGGTGGCAGGGTCGGATGAGTGGGGTGACTCGGCACGTGTCGCCGAGTACCTCTCCCGCGAGATACCGCATCGGTCCATCGCTGAGCAGATGCTGCTGGAGGCGCTACCTTCACGTGTAGATCGCTTCCTCGACCTCGGCACCGGCGACGGCCGTCTGCTCGCCGTGGTTTGTGGTCGGCATCCCGAGGCCAGGGCAGTGGGGATTGACACCTCTGAGCCGATGCTCGCCCGAGCTGCCAAACGGTTCGACGGTGACCCTATGGTGGAACTCAGCGTTCATGACTTGGCGCTTCCGCTGGGAGATACGGGTTCCCTTGATGCGGTCGTCTCGGGGCTGGCGATCCACCATCTCGAGGATGAGCGCAAGCGAGAGCTCTTCGCAGAGGTCCATGCCCTTCTCACACCTGGGGGCGTCTTCGCGAATCTCGATTTGGTGACTTCGGCATCCTCGCATTTGCACGAGCGTTTTCGTCGCGAGATCGGGCGGACTCAGGATGACCCAACGGACCGCCTTGCAGATCTTTCAGAGCAGATGGGATGGCTGCGGGAAGCCGGCTTCGCTGAGGTTGACTGCCATTTCAAGTGGCTGGAGCTCGCCCTAATCGTCGCGGTGAAGGACTGACGCCGTGATGGGGCCGAACAATTCATAGAACGAGCAGGTAGACGCTGTGTCCCTCGCTTGACGTCCTTAGCTTGACTTTTGGATAGAGGCGTTATACAAATAATGTCATTATCGAACTTGCTAATGACAGAGCGACCGGTCCTCGTCTCACCCGCGCTGAGGCCAAAGCGGAGACGCGCCGTCGCCTGCTCGAGGCGGCGGAGGCTGTGTTCCGGCGCGAGGGCTATCACCGCGCTTCGCTGGATCGGATAGCGGCCGAGGCGGGCTTCACCACCGGCGCCGTCTACTCGACCTTCGACTCCAAGGCCGACGTGATGCTGGCGCTGCTCGCGGCGCAGGCCGAGCGGAGGCGCGCGGTTTGGACCGAGGTCCTCGACAGCGCATCGACCGTGGAGGACTTCGTCGCCGAGGTTGCGAGACGCAACGCCCGTGAAGTCGCTGCCGAGCGCGACTGGCTGGCCGTCGTGAACGAGTTCATGATCGTGATCGGCCGCGACGAGGAGCTGCGCGCTCGCTACGCCACCGTGCACGAGGCTGGTCTGACGGCGTTGTCCGACTCGATTCGCACCTGGCTGCGGCGCTACGGAGAGCGGTTGCCGATCGCGCCGCGGCAAATGGCGACGGTCGTGACCGCTCTTCACCGCGGACTGGTGCTGGAGGAGCTGGTCGCGCCCGCCGAGGTCTCGGAGGAGCTGATCGTGGAAGCGAACCTGATCCTGCTCCGCGGCGCGCGCGGGGACACTGAGGGGGAGGCGGGGAGATGATCTCGCGGCTGCGGCGACTACCGGACGTGGCCCGCACCCTTCGCGCGGCACGTGTGCTCGAATCCCACGATGAGTGGAGCGTCGAGCAGCTCCGGACCCACCAGCGACGGCGCCTGCTGGCGATCGTCAGGTATGCGGCCACCCACTCTCCGTACTACCGGGAGCGTTTCGCCGGGATCGAGTTGAGCGACGACCTCGACCTGCGCGCCCTGCCGACCCTCGACAAGCGGACCATGCTCGAGAGCTTCGACGAGCTGGTCACCGACCGGCGCCTCACCCTGGCGGGTGTCGAGCGACACCTGATGGAGTTGGAGGGCACCGATCCGCGCACCGACCCGATGCTGTTCGGCGAGTACCGGGCGATGGCCAGCGGCGGCACGAGCGGCCGCCGAGGAGTCTTCGTCTACGGCCGGGCGGACTGGACGGAAACCCTCGCCGGCTTGGTCCTTTCCTGGAGCTCCTACTTCGACTTCGCCCCGCGACTGCCGCGCCGCCGCTTCACGACGATCAGCGCGGACCACCCTCTCCATATGACCGGTCGGTGGAATCGGAGCCTCGACGTCGGCCTCCATCGCTTCCTGCGCCTCGACGCGCGCACTCCGATCGGCGATCTGGTCAAGGCGCTCAACGCCTTTCAGCCCCAGGGCATCAACGCCTATCCGTCGACCGCCGCGCTTCTGGCCGAGCGCCAGCTTGCCGGGGAGCTGCGGATTGCGCCGGAAGTCGTCGCGACGGGTGGTGAGGTACTGACCGCTGAGATGAAGGATCAAATCTTCGCCGCCTTCGGCCGAACGCCGTTCAATGGCTATGGCGCCACTGAGGCCGGGTACATCGCCGTCGAATGCGACCGCCACGCCGGCCTGCACGTGCTCGAGGATCAGGTCCAGCTCGAGATCGTCGATGACGAGTACCGGCCTGTTCCCCCTGGCGAGCCGGGCAGCCGTCTCCTGGTCACCAACCTCTTCAACCGCACCCAGCCGCTGATCCGCTACGAGTTGAACGACCTGCTCACCGTCTCGCCCGACCCCTGCCCTTGCGGTCGCCCGTTCCCCCTGCTGGAGACGGTCGAGGGCCGCAGCGACGACGTGCTCGAGCTGCCGGCCGCCGCGGGCGGCACGGTCAAGGTCCACCCGGTGACGCTGCGCAGCCCGCTGGCCGGAATCGGCGCGCTCTCTGAGTACAGAATCGTCTACCGAGCAGGCGAGCTGCGCGTCAAGGCCGTGCTCACAGGTGCCGACGGGCAGCAGGCGTGCGGTGAGATCGAGACCGGGCTTGGAGCGGCACTCGCCGAGCGGGGTGTGCAGGCGCCGCCGATCCTCGTCGAGAGCGTTGCGGAGATCCCACGCCACCCAAACTCCGGCAAGCACAAGGCGATCGAAGTCCAGGGCGCGTAGGGGGGAACGCTCGACGCCGGCTCGGCTATGCCGTCAGGGGGCCGGGCTGGAGGACGTCGGGGTCGTGGCCGGGCTGGATCGTCAGGCCGGCGTCGCGCAGCTTGCGGAGTCGCTCGGCGGACCGGGCCTGCTCCTCGAGGTCGTCGCCGAAGGCTGGGAGCCGGCGGTCGTCGAGGACGCTGGCGTAGTGGGCGACGTCGGCGCCGAGGACGAGGTCTCCGATCCGGACCGACTGGTGACCGGGCGTGTGCCCGGGGGTGCTGAGAAGCTCGATCGAGCCGTCGCCCAGGAGGTCGTGGTCGCCTTCGACGAGGACGAGGTTGGTCGGGACGTCGGCGTAGTCGCGGGGCTGGAAGAAGTTGCGCTCGATCGCGGCACGATCCTGGCCGGCCTCCCACTCGGCGCGCTGCAAGACGACAGGGACCGAGTCGGGGAGCAGTGAGAGGCCACCCGCGTGGTCGAAGTGCAGGTGGGTCAGCACGACCCGAGTCAGGGTCTCCAGGTCGACTTGGTCGGCTACGGATCGGTCCTGCTCCAACTCGAAGAAGGCGAGCGCCCCGGAGCCGTAGTGGGCCTCCGGGTCGGCTACCGCGGCCGGGTGCAGGCCGGTATCGACCAGGATGCGCTCGGCCTCGGTCTCCACCAAGTAGGCCGGCACGGGGAAGCGGACCGGTCGCTCAGGCTGCGCCTCCCCCTGGCGCCACAAGCCGGCGGCCGTGGTGAACCAGCCGACGTTCAGAAGCTCGATTTTCATCTTGCCGGTGGCGCCCGCCTGCTGGCGGGCGCCGTCCACCGCGTGCCTATTCGGCGGTGAGGGTGCCTTCCATGCCCGCTTCACGGTGGCCGGGGACCGAACAGTAGAAGGTGTATTTGCCCGGTTTCAGGTCGACCGTGGTCGAGGTTTCGCCTTCGCCGATGACGTCGGTCTTGCCGACGGTTTCGCCGCCCGAGTCTTCGATCGCCACGTCGTGGCTGAGGCTCTGCGGGTTTTTGAAGTCGATCGTGGCTTTACCGGCTTTGGCCGATGCTTCCGTGGTCGTGTAAGCCAGTTCGCCGCCCGGGTCGGCTTCGAATTCGACCGTGGAGCCGCCGCCCCCTGCGCCCCCGCCCGCCTTTTCGCCGCCTTCCGCCGCGGCGCCGCCGGAGGTTTCGGTCGCGGTCGTCGTGGTCCCGTCGTCGTCGCCACCGCAGGCGACGAGCGCGGCCGAGACAAGTGCGAGGACGAGCAGTGAGGCGAGCTTCTTCATCGGACTGATCCTTTCCTGGGGAGAATGCTCAAGGAGACTGTAGCCTGAATACGACCCGGGCGAGCCCCCAGCTCAGCGGCCCTTGAACTCGGGCTTCTCACCGCTGAAGAAGGCGATGGCCCCTTCGCGCAGATCCTCGGTAGCCATGCTGTCGGCGATTCCGTGGCGCTCGAGCTGCAGGTGCTCGGTGAGGCTGTTCTCGATGCTCTGGCCGCAGAGCGATTTCGCCATCTTCACGTAGAAGGGCGCCTTCCTGGCGAGCTTCTCCGCCTTGGCGCGGGCGCTGGCCATCAGCTCGTCGCCCGCGACGACCTCGGAGACGAGACCCTCCTCGAGCGCCTGCTGGGCGGTCAGGTTGGGGTCTTCGAGCAGGATTTCCAGCGCCCGGCTCGGCCCGACGACGCGCGGCAGGAAGTAGGTCATGCCGCCGTCCGGAGAGGCGCCGATCCGCCCGTAGGCGCAGGCGACGAAGGTCTCCTCGGAGGCGATCCGGATGTCGCAGGCGAGGGCCAGCGAGAAGCCGGCGCCCGCGGCGGGGCCGTTGAGGGCCGCGATCACGGGGTAGGGGATGCGTCGCAGGTCGACGATCGCCACGTGCAGCGCCTCGGCTCCGCGCCGCACCTGCGCGGGCAGGTCGATCGAGTCGTCTTCGACCCCGGCTTTGAAGCCGTTGATGTCGCCGCCGGAGCAGAAGGCCTTGCCGGCGCCGGTGACGATCAACGCCCGCAGCGGCGCCTGGTCGGCGAACCAGGCGAAGGCGGTCCCCAGCTCGAGGATCATCTCTGGGCTCATCGCGTTGAAGGCGTCGGGGCGATCGAGGGTGAGGGTGCCGATCTCGCCGTCGACCTCGATCCGCAGGGTGCTCAGCTCGGGGGGTGCAATGGTCTCCGTCGTCATCTCGCTCTCCGTATCGGGCTTTCGCTTTTGGCCGGCTGGCCAGGAGCCTACTCTTTGGCTGAGTGACCGAAGGCGACCGAGACCCCTCGCGCGCGGAGCGGCTGGCCCGGCAGCGCCGCGACCTGCCGGATGCGCCCGGCGTCTACCTCTTCCACGGCGAGGACGGCGAGCTGCTCTACGTCGGCAAGGCGCGCTCGATCCGCAAGCGGGTCGCCTCGCACTTCTCCGGGGGGGATACCCGCCTCACCTCGCGCATCGACCGCATCGACGTGCTCGTCACCGCGACCGAGGCCGAGGCGCTGCTCGCCGAGCAGAGCTTCATCAAGCGCCACCGGCCGCGCTTCAACATCCGCCTGCGCGACGACAAGTCCTACCCCTACGTCTGCGTCAGTCTCGACGAGGACTACCCGCGGGTCTACTTCACCCGCGAGAAGCACCGCGCCGGCCGCGCCTACTTCGGCCCCTTCTCCAGCGCCAAGCGGGTGCGCGAGACGCTCGACCTGCTCGGCAAGCTGTTCCAGTTCCGCACCTGCGAGGGGGCCGAGCCCGGCCGGCGCTCGGGCAGCCCCTGCCTCGACTACTACATCAAGCGCTGCGGGGCGCCCTGCGTCGGTTACGTCACCCAGGACGAGTACCGGCGCAACATCGACGCGATCGTCGACTTCCTCTCCGGCCGCTACCGCCGGGTCGAGGCCGACGAGCAGGCGAAGATGGAGGAGGCCGCGGCGGCGCGCGAGTTCGAGCGCGCGGCGCTGCACCGCGACCGCCTCAAGGCGATCCAGTCGCTGTTCGAGCGCCAGCGGGTCGCCGGCGGCTCGGTCGGCACGGCCGACCTGATCGGCGTCGCGACCGAGGGTGTCGACGCCAACGCGCAGGTCTTCCAGGTGCGCGACGGGATCCTCGCCGAGCGCCAGAGCTTCTACCTCGACAACCAGGCCGAACGCGAGCCGGTAGAGGTCGCCGAGGAGTTCATCGGCCAGTACTACTCGGCCTCGCCGGCGATGCCGCGGACGATTGTCGTCGGCCCCTACCTGCGCGAGCGCGCCGAGCTGCTGGCGGCGGCGCTGGGGGAGCGGCGCGGCTCGCCGGTCGAGGTGCGCGTCGCCGAGCGCGGCGACAAGCGCCGCCTGCGCGAGCTGGCCGAGCGCAACGCGCGCCTAGCCCTCGACCAGGACCGGCTGCGGCGCGAGCACCGGCGCCAGCGCCGGGTCGACTCGCTCGCCGACCTGCGCGAGGCGCTGCAGATGGAGGAGCTGCCGGTGCGGATCGAGGGCTTCGACATCTCCAACCTCGGCGGCGAGCACACCGTCGCCTCGATGGTCGTCTTCGAGGGCGGCGCCACCAAGAAGGCCGACTACCGCCGCTTCCGCGTCCGCGGCGAGCGCCCCAGGGGGTCCGACGACTTCGCTTCCATGGAGGAGGTGTTGAGCCGTCGCGTCAGCCGCCACGAGGAGCAGGTCGACCTCTCTCCGCACGACGGCAAGCGCGACGAGAGCTTTGCCGCGCTGCCGGCCCTCGTCGTGGTCGACGGTGGCAAGGGCCAGCTCGCCGCCGCGATGCGCGCCCTCGCCCCCTTTGCCGAGCGCGGCGTGACCGTGGTCTCCCTCGCCAAGCGGATGGAGGAGGTCTACATGCCGGGCAGGCGCGCGCCGATCGACCTGCCGTCCGACTCCGAGGCCTCGAAGCTGCTGCAGCGCGTGCGCGACGAGGCGCATCGCTTCGCGATCGACCACCACCGCGGCCGCCGCGACCGGGCGATGACCGGCTCCGTGCTCGACGACCTCCGGGGCGTCGGCCCGGCCCGCAAGCGCGCCTTCCTCAAGCACTTCGGCACGCCGGAGCGCTTCCTGGCGGCGAGCCGCGAGGAGCTGGAGGCTGTCCCAGGCGTGCCGGGCAAGCTGGCGCGCGAGATCCACGAGCAGCTGCACCGGACCGGCGGTTGAGCGTGGCCAACGAGGTCGACCTCGTCCTGATCACCGGCCACTCCGGGGCCGGCAAGTCCGAGGCGATCGCCGCCTTCGAGGACGGCGGCTACTTCTGCGTCGACAACCTGCCGCCGCGGATGATCGGCAGCCTCGGCGAGCTCTTCCGCCACGAGGGCAGCGGGGTGGAGCGGGCGGCGGTCGTCTCCGACGTGCGCGGCGGCGAGTACTTCGACGGTCTGGTTCAGGTGCTCGAAGAGCTCGACACCGATGGCCTCAAGCCGACGCTGCTCTTCCTCGAGGCCGATGAGGAGACGCTGCTCGACCGCTACAAGGAGACCCGCCGCCGCCATCCGCTCGCCCCGGAGGGCCGGATCGTAGAGGGGATCCGCGCCGAGCGCGAGCTGCTGGCCCCGCTCCGCGAGCAGGCGGACATGGTCATGGACACCACCGGTCTCACCGGCGGTCAGCTGCGGCGGCGCATCGCCGAGGAGATGCTGGGCAGCCACGACAGCGGCAAGCTGGCGCTGACCCTGCTCACCTTCGGCTTCAAGAACGGACCTCCGCGCGACGCCGATCTAACCCTCGACGTCCGCTTCCTGCCCAACCCCCACTACGTCGAGGAGCTGCGCCCGCAGACCGGTCTCGACGAGGCCGTGCGCGCCTATGTCGAGTCGGGTACCCAGGCCGGCGAGTTCTACGGCAGGCTGCTGCCGCTGCTCGAGTTCCTCGTCCCCGCCTACGTCGCCGAGGGCAAGAGCCACCTGACGATCGCGGTCGGCTGCACCGGTGGCCGCCACCGCTCGGTGACCGTCGCCGACCGCATCCGCCGGGCGCTGGAGGGCAGCGAGGGCGTCGTCGTGCGGGTCAAGCATCGCGACCTCGAGTCGTAGTCCTCTTAGACTGCACCGGCTTTGTCCGAGGACTCCAATCTCGCCATCTCCATTCGCGGCCTGCGCAAGAGCTACGGCGAGGTCGAGGCGGTGCGCGGCATCGATCTCGAGGTGAAGCGCGGCGAGGTCTTCGCCTTCCTCGGCCCCAACGGGGCCGGCAAGACGACCACGGTCGAGATCCTCGAGGGCTACCGCAAGCGCAGCGCCGGAGAGGTGAGCGTGCTGGGCGAGGACCCCGAGCACGCCGGTCGCGAGTGGCGCGAGCGGATCGGGATCGTCCTGCAGAGCTGCCGCCTCGACCCCTATCTGACCGTGCGCGAGTCGCTGGCCCTCTTCGCCGGCTACTACAGGGCGCCGCGGCCGATTGAGGAGACGATCGAGCTGGTCGGGCTCTCGGGCAAGGCGGATGCACGCACCAAGTCGCTCTCCGGCGGCCAGCAGCGCCGGCTCGATGTCGGCATGGCGCTGATCGGCGACCCCGACCTGCTCTTCCTCGACGAGCCGACGACTGGCTTCGATCCCTCGGCGCGGCGGCAGGCCTGGGAGACGATCGCCGGCCTGCGCGAGCTCGGCAAGACCGTCTTCCTCACCACCCACTACATGGACGAGGCGCAGCGCCTCGCCGACCGGGTCGCGATCATCGCCAGCGGCGAGGTGGTCGCCCGCGGCACCCCCGAGGACCTCGGTGACCGCGGCGCCCAGCCCGCCAGGATCACCTACCGCCGCGACGGCGAGGAGGTCTCGGTCGAGACCCTGACACCGGTGAAAACGCTCAACGAGCTGACGAGCCAGGCGCTGGAGCAGGGGATCGAGCTGGAGGGGCTGGAAGTGAAGAGGCCCAGCCTCGAGGACGTCTACCTGGAGCTGACCCAACAGGAATGAGCCTGCTCCTCCACCAGCTCCGCTACGACCAGAAGATCTTCTGGCGCAACCCGGCCGCGGTCTTCTTCACCGTGATGTTCCCGGTCGTCCTGCTGCTGATCTTCGGCGTCGTGTTCGGCGACCAGACCATCGCGGTCGAAGGTGGCGTCGAGACCACCACCTACTACGTGCCGGCGATCCTCACCCTCGCGGTTGTCTCGGCCACGATGCAGACGCTGGCGATGTCGCTGGTGATCGCCCGCGAGGAGGGGCGCCTGAAGCGCGGGCGCGGCACGCCGATGCCCGCCTGGGTGTTCATCGCGGGCCGGATCGGCAACTCGATCGTCGTCGCCCTGCTGATGCTCGTCCTGCTGGCAGCGATCGGCAAGCTCCTCTACGGCGTGCCGATCCCCTGGGGGCGGGCACCCGACCTGCTGGTGGTGCTGGCGGTGGGGGCGTCGTCGTTCTGCTGCCTCGGGATCGCCCTCACCGCGGCGATCCCCTCCCAGGACGCGGCGGCGCCGATCGTCAACGCGCTGCTGCTCCCCCTCTACTTCCTCTCGGGGATATTCATCCCCGACGACGAGCTGCCCTCCGGCGTGATCGACTTCGCCAACCACTTCCCGATCCGCCCCTTCTTCCAGGCCTTCTTCGACGCCTACCTGCCCGGTTCAGGCCCGGCCCTCGCCTGGGGCCACCTCGCGGTCGTCGCGATCTGGGGAGTCGGGGGGTTGCTGTTGGCGATCCGCTTCTTCCGCTGGGCCCCCCGCGGCGGCTGACGAAGGATGCATCGGACCCCTATTTGGGGTTCGATGCATGTCGCGTCTCTTGTGGGCGGCCGACCGGATGCCGGGTTGCCCGTATAGCCTCCCCGGCCTCATGCTTCACCACGTTCTTCTGGAGGTTTCCGACCTCGAGCGGAGCGCGTCCTTCTACGACGCGCTGCTCGCGCCGCTTGGCTGGCGGCGCCATTTCGAGGAGGACGAAACGATCGGCTGGGGGATCGCCAAACCGGTCTTCTTCATCGCCGCCCACCATCCGGCCAAACCCGGCTTCGGTCTGCTCAGCTTCTCGGGGCTGGGGATCGTCGCGGTCAAGGCGGCCTGGGAGCAGGGGGTTGCGGTCGGGGGCAAGCCCGTCGGCGAACCGGGTGAGCGGCGCTCGCATGGCTCCGGCTCCTACTCGGCGTTCCTGCAGGACCCGGACGGGTACGAAATCGAGGTGACGGTCGGCAGTGACTAGCCTCAAACAGACACGAATCCAGGAGGACATGACTTCATGGCTGTGAAGGTCGGCATCAACGGCTTCGGCCGCATCGGGCGCAACCTCTTCCGGGCCGCCCACGCCGCGGGAGCGGACCTCGACTTCGTCGCCGTCAACGACATCACCGACACCGGCACGCTCGCCCATCTGCTCAAGTACGACTCGATCCTGGGGCGCTTCCCCGGCGAGGTCGAGGCGGCGGAGGGGTCGATCTCGGTTGACGGCAAGGAGCTCAAGGTGCTCTCGGAGCGCGACCCGGCGGCTCTGCCCTGGGGCGACCTCGGCGCCGACGTGGTGATCGAGTCGACCGGGCTCTTCACCGGCCGCGCCGATGCGGCCAAGCACCTGGAGGCGGGCGCCAAGAAGGTGATCATCTCGGCTCCGGCCAAGGAACCGGACATCACCGTGGCGCTCGGCGTCAACTTCGAGAGCGACTACGACCCCGCCAGCCACCACATCATCTCCAACGCCTCCTGCACGACCAACTGCCTGGCGCCGGTGGCGAAGGTGCTGCACGAGGCGTTCGGGATCGAGCAGGGCCTGATGACGACGATCCACGCCTACACTGCCGACCAGCGCTTGCAGGACATGCCGCACAAGGACCTGCGGCGGGCGCGCGCCGCGGCGATCAACCTGATCCCGACCACGACCGGCGCCGCCAAGGCGGTCGGCCTGGTGTTGCCCGAGCTGAACGGGAAGCTGAACGGGCTCGCGATACGGGCACCGGTCGTCACCGGCTCGGTCGTCGATCTCGTCTTCACCCCGTCGCAGGCGACCGACCCGGGCGCTGTCAACGCCGCGGTGAAAGAGGCCGCGGAAGGACCGCTGAAGGGGATCCTCTCCTACACCGAGGACGAGATCGTCTCCACCGACATCGTCGGCGACCCGCACTCGTCGATCTTCGACGCGGGCCAGACGATGGCGATCGGCGACGGCAAGATGATCAAGGCGGTCTCCTGGTACGACAACGAGTGGGGCTACTCGAACCGCTGCGTCGAGCTTGCCGGCAAGGTCCTCTGAGCCCCGCCCGGAGGGCGCCGTGAGCTTCTCCAGGCAGAGCGTCCGCGATGCCGACGTCGCCGGCAAGCGAGTGCTGGTGCGGGTCGACTTCAACGTGCCGCTGGACGACGGTCGCGTGGTTGACGATACGCGCATCCGGGCGGCGCTGCCGACGATCGAGCTGCTGCGCGAGCGCGGCGCCGCGCTCGTCCTCGTCTCACATCTCGGCCGGCCGAAGGGCAAGGCCGACCCGGCGCTCTCGATGCAACCGGTCGGCGAGCGCTTGGCCGAGCTGCTCGGCGCTGGCGTGAAGCAGGCCCCAGCGGTCGTCGGCGGGGATGTCGAGACGATGGCGGCGGGGCTGAGCCCCGGCGACGTGCTGCTGCTGGAGAACGTCCGCTTCGAGCCCGGCGAGACCGAGAACGATCCGAGGCTGGCGGACTCGCTGGCGGCGCTCGCCGACCTCTACGTCAACGATGCCTTCGGCGCCGCCCACCGCGCCCACGCAAGCACCGAGGGGGTCGCCCACCGCCTGCCCGGCTACGCCGGCCTGCTGCTGGAGAGCGAGGTGAACGAGCTGACCAGGGTCGTCGAGTCGCCGGCGCGGCCGCTGGTCGTCGTCCTCGGCGGCGCCAAGGTGAGCGACAAGGTCGGCGTCATCGATCGCTTCCTGGAGCTTGCCGACAGCATCGCGATCGGCGGCGCGATGTGCTTCAGCTTCTTCCGTGCGCAGGGGATCGCGACCGGCGACTCGCTGGTCGAGGAGGAGGGCGTGAAGCTGGCCGAGGAGGCGCTGCGCCAGGCCGAGGGATCCGAGTGCGAGCTGATGCTGCCGGTCGACCTGGTGCTGGGCAGGAGCTTCGACGCGGCGACCGAGCGGCAGCAGGGCGACGGGGTCGAGGTGCCCGACGGCTGGATGGGGCTCGATATCGGGCCGCGCACCGCCTCCGCCTATGCCGAGGCGGTCGGCGCCGCCGGCACGGTCCTCTGGAACGGCCCGATGGGCGCCTTCGAGCTCGAGCCCTTCGCCGCCGGGACCCGCACCGTCGCCGAGGCGGTCGCCGCGGCCCCCGGGACGACCGTGGTCGGCGGCGGCGACTCGGTCGCGGCGCTGCACGAGTTCGGCCTGGCTGAGAAGGTGGATTGGGTGTCGACCGGAGGAGGAGCCTCGTTGGAGCTGCTGGAGGGAAAGAAGCTGCCGGGAGTCGAGGCGTTGCGTGATGCCTGAGCGAACGCCGTACATCGCCGCGAACTGGAAGATGCACAAGACCGTCGCCGAGGCGGCGGCCTTCGTCGACGCGCTGCTGCCGCGGATCGCCGCCACCCAGCACGACGTCGTCATCTGCCCGTCCTACCTGGCGCTGAGCGAGGTCGTGGAGCGCTCGCGGGGTAGTGCCGTGCGGGTCGCCGCCCAGAACATGCACGAGGAGGCCTCTGGCGCCTTCACCGGTGAGGTCTCGGCGCCGATGCTGGTCGAGGCGGATGTCGACGCGGTGATCCTCGGCCACTCCGAGCGCCGCCAGCTCTTCGGCGAGACCGACGAGGCGCTGGCGCGCAAGCTGCCGGCGGCGCTCGCCGCTGGCCTCGAGCCGATCCTCTGCGTCGGCGAGAGCGAGGGGGCTCGCGACGCAGGGCAGACCGAGGCGGTGCTGGAGCAGCAGCTGCAGGCGGACCTGGCCGAGGTCGAGTCCGGCGGGCTGGGGGAGGTGGTGGTCGCCTACGAGCCGATCTGGGCGATCGGCACCGGTCGCACCGCCACCTCCGAGCAGGCCCAGGAGGTGTGCGCCTTCATCCGCGACGTGCTGCGCGAGCGCGGTGGCGCTGCCGACGCGGTGCGGATTCTCTACGGCGGCTCGGTCAAGCCCGCCAACGCGGCCGAGCTGATGGCGCAGCCCGACATCGACGGTGCCCTCGTCGGCGGAGCGAGCCTCGACCCGGAGGAATTTGCGGCGATAGTGGAAGCAGCGGGCTAGTTGGTCCCGCCGGTCCCTTCACTGGCGCTGGTCATCCTCGACGGCTGGGGACTGGCGTCGCCGGGCCCCGGCAACGCGATCTCTCTCGCCGAGACGCCGGTCTTCGATCGGCTCTGGGGCGAGTTCCCGCACACGCAGCTCTCCGCCCAGGGCCGCGACGTCGGCCTGCCCGACGGGCAGATGGGCAACTCGGAGGTCGGCCATCTCAACCTCGGCGCCGGGGCGATCGTCAAGCAGGATCTCGCCCGCATCGACGACGCGATCGCCGACGGCAGCTTCTTCGAGAACGAGGCGCTTCTGGCGGCCTGCGATCGCGCCCGCCGCAGCCCGCGCGGGCGCCTGCACCTGCTCGGCCTGGTCTCCGACGGCGGCGTCCACTCCGGCTGGGAGCACATCGAGGCGACGATCGAGCTGGCTTCGCAGGAGGGCGTCCCCGACGTCGTCTTCCACGCCTTCACCGACGGGCGCGACACGCTGCCGCACGGCGGCCGTGGTTACATGGCGGAGCTGGAGCGCTGGCTGCGCCAGGCGGGCCGGGTCGCCACGGTCAGCGGCCGCTACTACGCGATGGATCGCGACACGCGCTGGGAGCGGACGAAGCTCGCCTACGACGCGATCGTCCATGCCCGCGGCCTGCACGCGGCAAGCGCCGCCGAGGCGATCGAGGCCTCCTACGAGCGCGAGGAGACCGACGAGTTCGTCAAGCCGACGGTGATCGGGGACTACGACGGCGTCGCCGCCGGCGACGTGGCGATCTTCGTCAACTTCAGGCCCGACCGCGCCCGCCAGATGACCCGCGCCCTGGCCGAGTCGGAGTTCGACGAGTTCTCGCACGCGGGAGGGCCGCTGCTCGACCTGACGACGATGACCGAGTACCGCAAGGGCTGGCCCTACCCGGTCGCCTTCCCCGAGGCGCGCCCGCAGACGACCCTGGCCGAGGTCGTCTCGGAGGCCGGCGGGCGCCAGCTGCACGTCGCCGAGACCGAGAAGTACGCGCACGTCACCTACTTCTTCAACGGCGGCCGCGAGGAGGAGTGGGAGGGAGAGGAGCGCTGCCTGGTCGACTCGCCCCGCGACGTCCCCACCTACGACCACAAGCCGCAGATGAGTGCCCGCGCCGCCGCCGACGCCTTCGTCTCGCGCTGGTCGGACGGCGGCTACCGCTTCGGGATCATCAACTTCGCCAACCCCGACATGGTCGGTCACACCGGGGTGATCCCGGCCGCCGTGCAGGCGGTCGAGGAGGTCGACGGCTGCCTCGACGACGTCGTCGCCGCGGTCGAGCGCACGGGTGGCGCCTGCATCGTCACCGCCGATCACGGCAACTGCGACCACATGCTCGAGCCCGACGGCTCGCCCAACACGGCGCACTCGCTCAACCCGGTGCCGCTGGTAGTCACCGCCGGCGGCATCGAGCTGCGCGGCGGCGGCATCCTCGCCGACGTCGCGCCGACGGCGCTGGAGCTGCTCGGTATCCCGCAGCCCAAGGCGATGACCGGCCGCTCGCTGATTGAAGGATTTTCCCCCCAATAGGGGGGTCAATCCTCCATTCGGCATGAGGATCGATCCACAGCGGTTGAGGTTCGAGGTCGAGGCCCGCGACGGCGCCGCCCGCGCCGGGGTCCTGCACACGGCGCACGGCCGGGTCGAGACGCCGACTTTCATCCCGCTGGCGACGAAGGGGACGGTGCGCTCGCTGGAGTCGCGGGAGGTGGCTGAGATCGGCTACGAGCTGATCCTGGGGAACACGTACCACCTGTTCGTCTCGCCCGGGCCGGACCGGATTGCCGATGCCGGCGGGCTGCACGGGTTCATGGGATGGGACCGGGCGTTGATCACCGACTCGGGCGGGTTTCAGGTCTTCTCGCTGGCGCACGGCGGGGTGGCCGACGAGGTGAAGGGGAAGGGCCGCCCGGGCGGCGACCGCGGCTCGGTCGTCTCGATCGGCGAGGAGGGGGTGCGGTTCCGCTCCTACAAGGACGGCCGTTCGTTGTTCATCTCGCCCGAGGTCTCGATGGAGGTGCAGGCGAAGCTCGGTTCCGACATCGCCCTGGTCTTCGATGAGTGCACCCCGTACCACGCCGACCGCGACTACACGGCGCGCTCGATGGAGCGCACGCACCGCTGGCTCGATCGCTGCCTGGAGTGGCACGGCGAGCACGGTCCCGCGCGGCAGGCTGTCTTCGGCATCGTCCAGGGCGGCGTCCACCAGGATCTGCGCCGCGCCTCGGCGCAGGCGGTCTCCGAGGCCGGCGTCGACGGGATCGCGATCGGGGGGACGCTCGGGCGCGACAAGGAGGAGATGCGCGGGGTGCTGGAGCTGACCGCGCCGCTGCTGCCCGAAGAGGCGCCGAAGCACCTGCTCGGGATCGGCGACGTGGACGACCTGCTCGCCGGCATCGCCCTCGGGCTCGACGTCTTCGACTGCGCGATCCCAACCCGCCTCGCGCGCCACGGAACCGCCCTCGTCCCCGACCCCGCCAACCGCTTCCGCCTCGACCTGCGCAAGGCCGGCTGGGAGGGCGACCGAGATCCAATCGCCGACGGCTGCCCGTGTCCGGCGTGCCAGCACCATGACCGCGACTACCTCAGCTATCTCTCTCGTGCAGAAGAGCTAACGGCAGTGCGCCTCCTCTGCCTCCACAACCTGACCTTCATGCACGAGCTCGTAGCCCACGCTCGCAGTGCGATCGCCAGCGGCTCCTTGGAGGAATATGCGGCCGCGATTCTGTCGGGAACTGCTCCCTGGCTGGCTTGAGGTCAGCGGCAGTTCGGTTTGGGCACAGCTAGAGGCGAGAAGAATCACACTGTGCGCGTCATATGTGCGTCTCGGCCGCATTTCCACGCGAGATCTGGCGAGCACACTGCAAAGGTCGAGATCGAGACTGGCGAGATTTACGCTGGTGTACTGCCGAAGCGGGAGGCCCGACTCGTACGAATGTGGGCGCGGATGCACCGGCTCGAGCTTGAGGAGAACTGGGGCCGTGCAAGAGCCCACCGTCGGCTCGCTAAGATCGATCCGCTGCCATGAAAGAGCGTCCGGAGATCATTCGAGTGACCGAAGTCGAGCCGCTTGGAGGCTTTGCTCTTCGGCTCCGATTCAACGATGAATCGGAGCGCATCCTCGATTTGGAGGACGATCTCTGGGGTCCCGTCTTCGAGCCGCTGAAAGCCGACTCCGCACTCTTTCGCGCGGTCGAAGTAGTTGGCGATTCGATTGCCTGGCCGAACGGGGCGGACATGGACCCGGACGTCTTGCACGGGTCTGAGGTCGCTGCCGAATAGCTCGCTCGCGCCGAAGCGGTGCGTCCCTATTCGGTGTTCTTCTGAACCAGCTCTTCGAACTCTTCGATGACTCTGTCTACCGAGTCACCGGCTACTTCCGTTGCTCTTACGCCGGTCGCCTTGTCGGTGGCGACGATCACCGCCGCGGCCACCGCCGCGGCGATCAGGACCAGCGCTACGGCGGCCAGGACGAAGCGGGCGAAGCGGGAGAAGGCGCCGCGCTTTGCCGGCGCGTGAGGCATCGCGGGAGGAGGTGGGGGCGAGGCCGGCTGAGGGCCGCGCGCGACCGGCCGCCGGCTCGGCGACGCCGGACGCCACTCGGTGCGTTCGGTCTGGTCCAGGCGTCGCGTCGTCTCCTCGCCGGCGAGGACGCTGGTTGCTGCGGTTCCTTCGTCCATGGGAAGAGTCACGTCCTCGCCTTGAAGACCTAGCTGCAGGCCGCCGGCCAGCTCGTCGGCGCTGGCGTAGCGCCTCGCCGCGTCTCCCTCCAGCGCCCTCAGGACGGCGCCGCCGAGGGTCTCCGGCACGGCGTCGTTGTAGGTGCTGGGGGCCAGCGGGCGCTCGTTCTGCTGCCGCACCGCCAGCTCGGCGAGGCTCGATCCCTCGTACGGCAGGCGGCCGGTGAGGAACTGGTAGAGGACGACCCCGAGCGCGTAGACGTCGGTCGCGGGGGTTGCCTCCTCGCCCCGTACTTGCTCGGGGGCGAGGTAGGCGGCGGTGCCGACGACCGAGCCGACCTGGGTGATCCGGGTCTGTTCGATCGCTCGCGCGATCCCGAAGTCCGTCAGTTTGACCGTCATCGCGCCGCCGCCGACGGGGCCGCCGACGACCATCAGGTTGCCGGGCTTGACGTCGCGGTGGATGATCCCGCGCCGGTGCGCGTAGTCGAGCCCGGCGCAGGCCTGGATCCCGGCCTCCGCCGCGGTCTCGGGGTCGAGCGGGCCCTGCCGTTGCAGGATCTGCGCTCCGGAGCGGCCCTCGACGTACTCCATGACGATGTAGTGGCGGCTCTCGTCGAGGCCGGTGTCGTAGACCTGGACGATGTTGGGGTGGATCAGTTTGGCGACCGCCAGCGCCTCGCGGCGGAAGCGGGCGACGAAGCGCTCGTCGTCGGAGAGGTGCTCGGCGAGGATCTTCACCGCGACGGTGCGCTCGAGGATCAGGTCGGTGGCTCGGTAGACGTTCGACATCCCGCCCGAGCCGAGTCGGTCGCCGAGGTCGTATCTGCCGGAGAGCGCTCCCGTCTCCATCATTCGCCTTCCCCCGCGGGGGCGCCTGGGCTGACCCCGCCAGAGGGGCTTTCTTCGGCTTCTTCTTCGCCGGAGGGCGGACCGTTTCCGTTTTCCAGCCCTTTGCCTTCGCCGTTGGCCTGCGGCGGCAGCGAGGGCGAGGTTGCTTCCGGTTCCTCCTCTTCCTTCTTGGGCTTCTTCTCCTTTTCCTTGTCTTCCTTCTCGCTCGGCGCCGCTTCTTCGTCCTCTTCCGATTCGGGCGGGATCGTCGCCGGCGCGATCGCTTCGCTCGTCGATTCTTCGCAGGCGGCGATCACTTCCTCGAGCCGTCCCGCCCCGTCTTCGAGCGCCCGCTTCAGCTCGGGGTCGACCCCTTGCAGCGCTTCGATCTGTTCGCCGACCTGCTGGGTGGCGCTTTCGGCGCCGACGCAGTCGCCTTCGTCGGAGAGCTGCTTGACCGCGGCGAGGTTGGCGTTGATCTCCCGCGCCGTCTCGCCGGGCAGCAGCTCGGCGTCCTCGCCGCCGCAGGCGGAGAATGCGAGCGCCGCCGTCGCGGCGAGTGCGAGGGCAAGGGCAGAGCGGGTCGAGCGAGGCATCCGGGCGAGTCTAGAGAACGGCACCTGGCGCAGAATCTGCCTGCATCTGAGCGTCATGATCCGACGTGGAGGCGGTCGGCGAGGCGCCTCGGCAGGCCGGCGGAGGCGATCGCCGCCGCGGCTCGCTCGACGTCGTAGCGAACGCGGTGGAAGCGGGCGGTCTGCTCGTCTGTGTCGAGCTCCAGCCAGGCGGCGCGGGGATCGCCGTCGCGTGGTTGGCCGACGCTGCCGGGGTTGATCAACCAGCGGCCGGCGCCGAGGTCGAGCAGGGTGTCGTCGCTCGACTGGGCGCCGCGGACCTCCCCGCTCGGCTCCTCGTCCGCGGGCCGCACGAAGAAGAGCGAGACGTGCGAGTGGCCGATTAGGGCGATCCGCGTCGGCTGCGCGTCGAGGCAGGCGTCGGCCTGCTCGGCGGAGAGGACGTACTCCCAGACGGGGTCGCGCGGGGAAGCGTGAAAGAGGGCGATGCCGTCTCGCGAGCCCACCGGCTCGAGCTCGCGCAGCAGCGCCAGGGTGCGCTCGGCGACGTTCTCCCGGGTCCAGGCGACCGCCTCGGCAGCGGCCTCCGAGAAGGCGGCGATGTCGAGAGCCCCCAGCACCGCCAGGTCGTGGTTGCCGACCAGGCTGAGGGCGCAGCGCTCGCGCACGAGGTCGGCGCACCGGTCGGGCTCGGCCCCGTAGCCGACCGTGTCGCCGAGGCACCAGATCTCCTCGACCCCGGCGTCGTCGATCGCCTCCAGAACGGCTTCGAGCGCCGGCAGGTTGGCGTGGATGTCGGTGATCGCGGCTACGCGCACGGCGGCCAGCGTACTCGGGCGGCCCCTGGCTCATACGATGCAGCGGTGCCCTCGACCGACTCGATAGCCGAGCTGCGGACCGCCGTCAGGCAGGCCGCGCGGGTTCTGCGCGATGGCGAGCCCAGCGGGCCGGAGCCGACCCTGGACCGGCCGCCGAAGCCCGAGCTGGGCGACTACAGCTCGAACGTGGCGATGCTGCTCGCGGCGTCGCTGGGAGAAGCCCCGCGCGACGTGGCGGCCCGCCTCGGCGACGAGCTCGCGCGCGAGCTGGGCGCGGAGGGCCATCTCGACCGGGTCGAGGTGGCCGGCCCCGGGTTCGTCAACCTCTTCCTCTCCGACGAGTGGTACCGGCGGGCGATGGCGCGCTTGGCCGCGGCCGGCGAGAGCCTCGGCCCGGCGCCGGTCTCCAGCCCGCAGAGGATCCTGGTCGAGTACGTCTCCGCCAACCCGACCGGCCCGCTGCACGTCGGCGGCGGCCGGCACGCCGCGTACGGCGACGCTCTCGTCCGCCTGCTCGAGGCGGTCGGGCACGAGGTCCAGAGCGAGTACTACGTCAACGACGCGGGCGGGCAGGTGCAGCGCTTCGCCGCGTCCATCGCCGCCGCGATGAACGGCGACGAGCCGCCCGAGGAAGGCTATGAAGGGCAGTACGTCGCCGACCTGGCGCAGCGCCTGCGCGAGGAGGGTCTCGACCCGGGCGACGTCGAGGGGCTCGGGCGCCGCGGCGTCGAGCTGATCCTCGAGGGTGTGCGCGACACGCTCGACCGCTTCGGGGTCCACTTCGACAGCTGGTTCTCGGAGCGCAGCCTCTACTCCAGCGGCGAGGTCGAGACCGCGCTGGAGCTGCTCGAGCAGCGCGGCCACACCTACAAGAGCGACGGGGCGCTCTGGCTGCGCAGCACCGAATTCGGCGACGACAAGGACCGGGTGCTGGTCCGGGCGGACGGCGAGCCGACCTACCTCGCCGCCGACGTCGCCTACCACCGCGACAAGCTGGCGCGGGGCTACGACCGCCTGATCAACGTGCTCGGCGCCGACCACCACGGCTACGCGCCGCGGCTGCGTGCCGCGATCGCCGCGCTCGACGCCGATCCCGAGCTGCTCGAGGCGCTGATCATGCGCCTCGTCCACATCGTCGAATCGGGGGAGCGGGCGCAGATGTCGAAGCGCAGCGGCGACTTCGTCTCGCTCGACGAGCTGGTCGACGACATCGGCGTCGACGCGGCGCGCTGGTTCATGCTCTGGCGCAGCCACGACACCACCGTCGACCTCGATCTCGAGCTGGCGCGGCGCGAGTCCAGCGACAACCCCGTCTACTACGTCCAGTACGCCCACGCGCGGATCGCCAGCATCCTGCGCAAGGCCGGCGGCGAGGCCGGCGAGGCGGGCGCGCCCACCCCGGGCACGCCGTTGCAGCCCGCCGAGCGGGACCTGGTCAAGCGCCTGCTCGAGTTTCCCGACGAGGTTCGCGAGGCGGCCGCGCGCCGCGCACCGCACCGCATCTGCGCCTACTCGACCGCGGTCGCCGCCGACTTCCACGCCTTCTACCGCGATTGCCAGGTCGTCGGCGCTGCGGGAGACGGGGTGGAGCAGTCGCGCCTCGGGCTCTGCCTGCTGACCCAGCGCACGATCGCCGCCTCGCTCGGCCTGCTCGGCGTCTCCGCGCCCGAGCGGATGTGAGGGTCCTGGCGGAGATCCCACCTCGCTCCGCCGCCGAGCTGCGGGCGGGGACGCTGCGCCGCTGCGACCTGGAGGCGTTCGAGCGGCTGCGGCAGGAGCTCGGCGGCGCCAGTGCCGTATTGGCGACTGGGCCCGGCCCCGGCCGACGACGCGTGGCGATCGGGCTGGCGGCGACGGCCGCCGCCGCCGGCACGCGCACGGCGCTGCTCGAGTGCGATCTCGCCGAGCCCGGGCTGGCCGACGCGCTCGGCCTCGCCAACGCGCCGGGGTTGCACGAGCACCTCGCCGACGGGGTCGGGGCGGAGCGGGTGCTGAAGCCGGTGGCGCTCGCCGGACCGGGTTCGGCCGAGGCGGCCGAGCCGCTGGTCTGCGTGGTCGCCGGCCGCCCTTCCGCCGAAGGCGCCCGCCTGTTCGCCAGCGATGGCTTCGCTCAGGCGCTGGCGGGACTGCGCGCCGCCTACGAGCTCCTCGTCCTCGACGGGCCGCGGGTTGAGGACTGGGGCTCGCTGAGCCTGCTCGCCGCCCAAGCCGACGCGACGATCGCCTGCCTCGACCGCGCCGAATCCGACCGCGGCCTCCCGATCCCGGTGGCCGGCGTGGTGATCGAGGGCTAGCCTCTAGAGGTCGTAGCGGGCGAGGTCGGCCTCGAGGCGCTCCGCGTCCTCGCCGCTGGGGCCGCCCGCGGCGCCGGCCCCATCGTCCGGCGGGCCGCCGGCCCGTCGCCAGCGCGACACACCGACGGCCAGAGCCGCGGCGCCGATCGCGAAGCCGATCGCCGGGACAAGGTAGGCGGAGAGGTCGAAGCCGGAGCCACCGGGCAGCGCCAGCACCTCTCGCCCGTACTCGGCGAGGAGCGCGTCCTTGACCTCGGCCTTGGTCTTGCCTTCCGCGATCAGTCGCCGGACCAGCGCCCGCTCGCGCTGGGCCTGCGGCGATTCGGCCAGCTCCAGCAGGGTGCCGCAGATCGGGCACATCACCTCGTCTTCGACGTCGGAGATGCTGGTCTGGGGGGCGGCAGCTGCGGTGGAGGCGGTTGCTGTGAGCAGCGCCAGCGCGGCCAAGGAGAGCCATCTGCCCCGGCGGCTCATCCGCGCCTTTCGAAGAGGGGGACGACGTTCTGCTCGAGAAACGTCCGGTCGACCGGGCCGCGCCAGATCAGCGCCAGGCGGCCGCGCGGGTCGACGAGGAAGTTCTCGGGGACGCCGGTGGAGCCGAATGCGGCGCTGCGCTCGTCGCCGACCGAGCGCAGCTGCCGGTAGCCGACCGGGTGCTCGCGGAGAAAGGCGAGCGCGTCGTCGCTGTTGTCCTGCACGTTGATGCCGAGCACGCTGACGTCGCGCCCGCGGTAGCTCTCCGCGAACGCCGCGAGCTCAGGCGCCTCCTGCCGACAGGGGACGCACCACGAGGCCCAGAGGTTGACCAGCACCCAGCGGCCTCGGTAGTCGGCGATCGAGCCCCGGCCGGGGCCGCCCAGCACGGGCAGCGAGCGGTCCGGCACGGGATCGCCGACGGCGATCTTCGCCTCGCCCTTGCTCAGCAAGCCGAAGCCGAGCAGGCCGATGAGGGCGCAGACGGCGAGGAAGGCGAGGAAGGCACGAGCGCTCACGGCCAGCGAACACTAGCCCTCGCGTCTGTCCGGCTGGTCGTAGAATCAGGCGCGACGCGGACGTAGCTCAGCTGGTAGAGCGCGAGCTTCCCAAGCTCGAGGTCGCGGGTTCGAGACCCGTCGTCCGCTTTTCCTCCCGGCGCGTGCGCTACGAGCCCGCCCTAGGCGCGCACCTTCCGCGCGGCTCTGCTCCGCTTCTTCCGCTTCGACCCCGTGCCGCTGTCGACCGCACGGTAGAAGTGCTCGATCGCGCCGCGCACCTGCCGTTCGTCGACGACTTCGACCAGGTTGGAGTGGCGTAGCTCGGTCACGTGGTAGTTGACCGTGCTCAGCGGCGCCTGCAACTCCAGGCTGAGGTCCTTCGGCGAGAGCGTCCGCCCCCCATCGATGTTCAGGACTTCGAGGATTGACACTCGGAGCGGGTGGGTATTGGCGCGGGCCAGGAGTTCCCAATTCACGACAACCTCACTTTCATTGACAGAGTAATACCGAAAAATATTAGCTTAGATCATCAAAATCGGGTAATCTAGGCTTTAGATAACACCGCCAAAGGAGATTCGAATGGGCAAAGGGGCTTGGGTTCGAACCGTCTTCATCGCTTCTCTTTTGGCTCTGGGGGCAGCCTCCTGGGCGTCCCCGGCTGCGGCCGACACCGCCGGGATCATCGCCCCACAGAACGATCCCCACACGCCGGACGATGGCTGGCAGGCGGGGACCTGCATAACCGACACGCCGACCTGCACGGTCGACACCCCCGACAAATTCTTCAAGAACGCCGCCGGCCACCCTCAGGTCGGGTTCACGCAGTTCATCGTCAAGCACGAAGCGCCCGGCGAAACTCCGGTGGAAGAACTGAAAAACGTTCGCGTGGACCTGCCGGTCGGCTTGAGCGTCAACCCCCAGGCCACGCCCCAGTGCCCGCTCGAGGACTTCGAGGCGGATCCGGCATCCTGTCCAGTGGGCTCGCAGGTCGGGGAAAGTGCGGTTACCGCGTCGGTCCTGGGGATCCCCTTCGACCCGATCCCCGGCGTGACGCGCGTCCCCGTCTACAACGTGATCCCACCGGACGGCGAGCCGGCACGGTTCGGCCTCAACCTGCTCGGCAACAACGTCTACCTGGAAGCGGATGTCGCCTGGGAGAGCGACTATCACGAGGGGTTCGTCATCCACGTCCCGAAAACCCCGTTCGCCGACCTGGCGCTCCTCGAAGACGGCGTGGTCCTCAAGAATCGTCTGGTCTTCGACGGCCGCTCCGGCGACGGCACCTTCATCACCACGCCGAGCACCTGCTTCGATCCCGAACAGCCCCCGTTCGAAACCGTCTACTCGACCTACCTGCTGGCCAGTTCGATCGCGGAAGAGAAAGCGCCCGGCTACCTCTTCCCGCAGAGCGCCTTTCCTTCTTTCGAATCGCCTCTGCCCGAAGGTGAAAAGCCGGTCGACTGCGCGGGCATTCCCTATGAGCCGTCGGTCGAGGTCGATCCGGGCACGGCCCAGACCGACTCGCCGTCCGGCCCGGTGGCTGGCGTCGAGGTGCCCCACATCCTCGGCGGCGGCTCGCGCGAGAGCTCCCAAACCAAGCAGGCTCGGGTAACGCTGCCGCTCGGCATGGGCCTCAACCCCTCCGCTGCCAACGGTCTGGAGACCTGCACCGACGCCCAGTTCGGCAAGGGGACGAGGAACTCGGTGGCTTGCCCGCCCGCCTCGAAGATCGGCGTCGCCGCGATTGACACGCCCCCCCTTCCCGATGGCTCACTGACCGGAGTCATCTACGCGGGCCAGCAACTTAGCCGCGATCCAACCTCTGGCGAGGAGTACCGGATCTTCATCGACGTCGGGTCGACTCGCTACGGCATCTCGGCCCGGCTAATCGGCAATGTCAGCGCGGATCCCCTCACCGGGCAGCTGACCACGATCTTCGACGACAAGCAGCTGGGCGGGCTGCCGCAGGTGCCCTTCAGCTCCTTCAGGCTCGACTTCGACGACGGCCCGACTGCGGTGCTGACCAGCCCCGGGAGCTGTGGGCCGAACACGACGACGACCGTGATGACGCCGTGGTCCGGCAATCCGCCGGAGACGCCCTCGCACCCGTTCTCGCTCGGCGCCGCCCCGGGCGGCGGCGAGTGCGCGAAATCCCTCGCCGCGCGGCCCTTCGCGCTGGGCTTCGGCGCCGACACCGACAAACCGAAAGCGGGGGAGTTCAGTCCCCTGCGCATGGACATCGCCCGCGCCGACGGGAACCAGGAGCTGAAAGGCGTCGACGTGACGCTGCCCCCGGGGCTGACGGCGAAGCTGGCGGGCGTCCGCTACTGCCCGCCGGAGGCGCTGGCGGCCGCCGCCGCCAACAGCGGGGTCGCCGAGGCGGCGAGCCCGAGCTGCCCCGCCTCCAGCCTGATCGGCCGCGCCGAGATCGCCGCCGGCAGCGGCCCCGCGCCGATCCAGATCGGCGGCAAGGTCTTCCTCGCAGGTCGCTACAAAGGCGCACCGCTCTCCCTGGCGGTGATCACCCCAGCCACGGCCGGACCTTTCGATCTCGGCTCGGTCGTGGTCAGGGTGGCGCTCTTCGTCGATCCCCGCACGGCCCAGGTGCACGCCGTCTCGGATCCGGTCCCGCATGTCTACGGCGGTGCCCTGCTCGACATCCGCTCGGTGGCCGTCGAGCTTCGACCGGCGCAACTTCTCGCTCAACCCGACCAACTGCGCGCCGCTCGCCTTCGCCGGCTCTCTGCTCGGTGGCGGGGCCAACCCGCTCGACCCGGCCGCGTTCGTCCCCGCGCCGGTCTCGGCCCCGTTCGAGGCCAGGGGCTGCGAGAAGCTCGGCTTCCGGCCGAAGCTGTCCCTGCGCTTGTTCGGGGGGATGCGCCGCACCAAGAACCCGAAGCTGCGGGCGGTGGCCACGCCGCGGGCGGGTGACGCCAACATCGCGCGCGTGGCCACGATCCTGCCGCCCTCGCTGATTCTCGACCAGGCCAACTTGGCGAAGGTCTGCACCCGCGTCCAGTTCGCCGCCCATGACTGCCCGAAGAACTCGATCTACGGTCACGCGAGGGCGGTCACCCCGCTGCTCGACGGGCCGTTGAAAGGGCCGGTCTACCTGCGCTCCTCCGACAACGTCCTGCCCGATCTCGTCGCCGCTCTGCACGGCCAGGTCGACGTCGAGCTGGTGGGGCGCACCGACAGCGTCCGCGGGCGCATCCGCAACACCTTCGACGTCGTCCCCGACGTGCCGGTCTCCAAGTTCGTCCTCACCCTGCGCGGAGGGCCCAAAGGGCTCCTCGTCAACTCCCGCAACCAGTGCCCGCGCAAAGGTGCGCGCCCGGGCAAGGGCAAGGGGGCGGGGGCGAGCAAGAAGCGGGGCCGGGGCAAAGGGCCGCGCGCGATCGTGCGGTTCAAAGCCCAGAACGGCAAGAAGCGGAACCTGCGCCTGCGCCTGCGCACGTCCTGCGGCAAATAACCTCCGGCGTCGGTGCGCCCGACGCTCTCGGTCCTGATAGTCGCCTGGAACAGCCGCGAGGAGCTGGCGCGGTCCCTGCCCGCGCTGCTGCCCGAGCTGGGGGAGGGGGACGAGCTGATCGTCGTCGACAACGACTCCGACGACGGGACGGCCGACGCGGTGGCCTCGCTGGCGCCGGCGGCGCGGGTCGTGCGCAGCGGCGGCAACCTCGGCTTCGCTGCCGGCTGCAACCTGGGCGCCGCCGAGGCGCGCGGCGATCTGCTCGTCGTCCTCAACCCCGACGCCTCACCGCGGTCCGGCTTTGGCGAGGCGATCCGCCGTCCCTGGCTGGAGGAGCGCGGCTGGGCCGCTTGGCAGGCGCTGGTCGCCGACGGTGACGGGACGACGATCAACTCGGCCGGCAACCCGGTCCACTTCACCGGGATCGTCTGGGCCGGTGGGCACGGCCGGCCGCTGGGGGAGGCGCCTCCGGCGGGCGAGGTCGCGGCGCTCTCCGGCGCCTGCCTGGCGATTCCCCGCCGCACCTGGGAGGAGGCGGGCGGCTTCCCGGAGCGCTTCTTCCTCTACCACGAGGACGTCGACCTCTCGTTGCGTCTGCGGCTGGCCGGCGGCGTGCTGGGGATCGAGCCGGCCGCCGTGGTCGACCACGACTACGAGTTCGGCGCCCGCGAGCACAAGTGGCGCTGGCTCGAGCGCAACCGCTGGGCCTTCCTGATTCGCGTCTACCCGGCGAGCCTGCTGGCGCTGCTCGCACCCGCCCTGATCCTCACCGAGCTGGCCTTGATCCCAGCCTCGATCGCCGCCGGCTGGGGACGGCAGAAGCTCGCCGCTCTGGGCGAAGTCATCCGCTGGCTGCCGCGCCTGTTGCGCGAGCGCCGCCGGGTGCAGGCCGCGCGCACCGTCAGCGCCGCCGAGTTCGCCGCCTGGCTCACCGCCGACCTCGACTCCCCCTTCATCCCCGCTGTAGCCCGCTCCGCCCCAGCCCGGCTCCTCCTCCGCAGCTACTGGAAGGCGGTCCGTCTACTGCTGCGGTAGGTCTCAGATCGGCTGCGAGGTGGGGCGGATGAGGATCTCGTTGACGTCGACGTTGCCCGGCTGCTCCAGCGCGTAGATCACGGCGCGGGCGATGTCGTCGTCTTGCAGCGCCCACTCGCCCGGCCGGTTGTCGAAGAACGGCGTGTCGGTCATCCCGGGCTCGATCAGCGTCACCTTGATCGCGCTGTTCTGGTGCATCTGGCGCAGCTCGGCGCGTAGCGCCTCGCCGATCGCCGTCGCCGCCCACTTGGTCGCCGAGTAGAGCGAGCCGGGCAGCGCCCGCCGCCCGGCGACCGAGCTGGTGACGAGGAAGTGCCCGTCGCCGCGCTCGAGCAGATGGGGGAGGGTGGCGCGGATCGTCAGCGCCACGCCGTAGACGTTGGTCAGGACCATCGAGCGCCAGTGCTCGGGCGACTCCTCGAGGAAGCCGCGCGTGGCGCCGAAGCCGGCGTTGGCGAAGACCGCATCGATGCGCTCGAAGCCGTCGAGGGCGGCCTTGGCCATCGCCTCGACCTGGTCCCACTCGGTGACGTCGCAGCGCACCGCGAGCGCTCGCTCCTCGCCGCCGAGCTCCTCGACCAGCTCCTGCAGCGGCTCCAGTCGCCGCGCCGCCAGCACCAGGCGGTGCGTCCCGGCCGCGGCCCGCGCCGTGGCGGCGCCGATGCCGCTGCTGGCGCCGGTGATCAGCATGACGGGATCCACGGGGCCATTCTCGCAGTTGCGATAATCCCCGGTCCGTGGATCCCGCCCGCAAGCGAAAGATCCGGCTCGTGGCCGCGCTCGGCGTCGCGGTGCTGCTCGCCGGGGCGCTCGTCTACACGTCGTTCAGCGCCTCCTCGGAGGCGAAGGAGCCCTCGCAGCTGATCGGCGCGGTGTCGGGCGGCAACTACGAGCTGACCGGCCGGGTCGTCAAGGGCTCGATCCGCCGCGAGGGGGAGGAGATGAGCTTCCGCGTCGCCGACCGCGACGACGCCAGCAAGAGCATCCCGGTGACCTACACGGGCACGGTTCCGGACCCCTTCCGCGGGGGGCGCGAGATCATCCTCAGGGGGACGCTGGAGCGAGGCGTGTTCGTCGGCGAACGCGACACCCTGGTCACCAAGTGCCCGTCGAAGTTCACCGCCAAGGATGACGGCTAGCCTGGGCAGCGCCGCCCTGGCGCTCGCCTTCCTCACCGCGATCTTCGCCGCCGTCGCGGCGCTTCTCGGCCGCGATGGCAAGCGGCGCTGGGTCGACGTCTCGCGGCGAGCCGTCTACGCCCTCTTCGCCCTGCTCACCCTCTGCGTGGTGCTGATCGAGATCGCCTTCGCGAACGACGACTTCTCGCTCAACATCGTCCAGCAGCACTCCTCGATCGAGACGCCCAGCTTCTACAAGCTGGCGGCGATGTGGTCGAGCCAGGAGGGCTCGCTGCTGCTCTGGGCCTGGGTGCTCTCGATCGCCGCCTCGCTGGCGCTCTACGCGACTCGGGGCAAGCTGCGCGAGGTCGTCCCCTACGCGACCGCGACGATGGCCGGGATCGCCGCCTTCTTCACCGGCCTGATGCTGTTCGCCGGCGGGGTCAACCCGTTCGCGGAGCTGAGCCCCGTGCCGGCCGACGGGGTCGGCCTCAACCCGCTGCTCCAGCACCCGAGCATGATGATCCACCCGCCGATGCTCTACTCGGGGTACGTCGCCTTCACGGTCCCCTTTGCCTTCGCGATCGGCGCCCTCGTCGCTCGCCGCCTCGACGCCGCCTGGATCCGCTCGACCCGCCGCTTCGCTCTGATCGCCTGGGCGTTCCTCGGCCTCGGCCTCCTGCTCGGCGCCCGCTGGTCCTACACCGAGCTCGGCTGGGGCGGCTACTGGGCCTGGGACCCGGTCGAGAACGCGGCGCTGATGCCGTGGCTGATGGGGACCGCCTTCCTGCACTCGATCATGGTGCAGGAGAAGCGGGGGATGCTGAAAGTCTGGAACGCCTCGCTGATCGTCGCCACCTTCTCGCTGGCGCTGCTCGGCACCTTCCTCGTCCGCTCCGGCGTGCTGCAGTCGATCCACGCCTTCGGCGACAGCACCGTCGGCCCCTACATCCTCGGCCTGATCGCGGTCGTGCTGGTCGGCTCGACGGCGCTGATCGTCTCTCGCCTCGACGACCTGCGCTCGCAGAAGCGGATCGACTCGCTCGCCTCGCGCGAGGCCGTCTTCCTGGTCAACAACCTGCTCCTGGTGGCGCTCACCGCGACGATTTTCTGGGGCACCTTCTTCCCGCTGATCTCGGAGCTGTTCACGGGCGAGAAGGCCTCGCTGGCGGCGCCCTGGTTCGACCGCTACACGACCCCACTGGCGATCGGGCTCGTGCTCTTCACCGGGATCGGCCCGCTGCTCGCCTGGCGGCGGATCACCTGGGCGTCGGCGAGGCGGGTCTTCCGCGTGCCGGCGATCGTCGCCATCGCGGTCGGGGTGGGCCTGGTGCTCTTCACCGACGCGGCCGACTCTCTTTGGGCGCTGGCGCTCTTCGTCTTCGCCGCCTTCGCCCTGACCGGACTCGCGCAGGAGTTCTGGCGCGGCGCGGCGGCGCGGCGCTCGCTGCGCGGCGGCTCGATGGCCACCGCCCTGGTCGCGGTCGTCTCCCGCAACCGCCGCCGCTACGGCGGCTACATCGTCCACGTGGGGATCGCCGTGCTGCTGATCGGGATCGCCGCCTCCTCCAGCTTCCAGACCAACCGCGACGTCAGGCTGCAACCGGGGGAGAGCGCCGTGGTCGACGGCCGCACCGTTACCTACGAGCGACCCACGGTCGCGGTCGACGGCAACGCCTTCACCTTCGGTGCGGTGCTAGGGGTCGAGCGGGATGGCGAGCGCTTCACGCTGCACCCGAGCCGTCGCTACTTCCGCCCGACCGGGATGGAGAGCGGCACGCTCGGCAGCTTCTTCTCCGGCGAGGCGACGAGCGAGGTGGGGCTGAAGCCGGGCGGCGGAAGCGACTTCTGGACGGCTGTGCAGCCTGACATCTCGGCGGTAAAACGCCGGGTGCGGGCAGCGGACCTGGGTTTCCGTGCATGCGTCTCCGGCGCCCCGGGAACGCCGCCCCAGTGCCGCGCCGTCTCACGCCTGATGCAGGCCGCTGCGGCCAACCCCAGTTTGCGCCCGGTCGCCCTGGCTCAGATCGACAGCCTGCAGGCAGCCACTGCAGAGAAGCTGGCGAAGAGCTACCTCGCAGATAACGCAGTCGCCACCTTCCGCGTCATCGTCGATCCGCTCGTCACCTGGATCTGGATCGGCGGCCTGATCGCCCTGAGCGGCGCGCTGATCGCGATCTGGCCCGCCCGCCCCGCCCGCCGCCGCCCGGCCGCCGACACCGAGCTCGAGGCGCTGAAGGAAGCCAAGTACCGCGAGATCCACGACGCCGAGCTGGATCACGCCGCCGGCAAGCTCTCCGACGAGGACTTCGCCCTGCTCGATGCCGAGCTGCGCAAGGAAGCGGTCGAGATCCTCGACCGCGCCAACGGCAACGGCAGGGCGACGGTGGACGCCTCGTCCGCCGGGAGGCCGCCGGAGCGCGTCTAGATCTTCAGCAGGACCAGGGTGTTGACGACGAAGAGGACCGAGAAGAAGATCGTCGCCCGATCCAGGTTGCGCTCGACCATCGAGCCGCCGCCGAAGGAGCTGCCGCCGCCGCCGATCCCGAAGGCGCCGGAGAGGCCGGCGTCTTTGCCCGAGTGCAGGAGCACGAGGAAGATCACGATGCCGGCGATGATCACCTGGAGGACGGCGAGAAGCGTGTACATGGGGCCGCATGGTAGCGACTCGCCGCCACCCTCCGACACCCAAGATGCATCGAGCCCCTATTTGGGGTCCGATGCATGTCGCGTTTGATTGGGGCTCTCGACATAGCTCGGCTTGGTGTTGCATTGATTGACAAAATGCGCTATTTTGTCAATCAAACAGACGGACTTTGGCGATCTGACAAGGAGGAGTGCCCGTGGAGGCAGCCACCCACGACCACCATCACCACCATGACCATGCGGACGTCGAGGTGAATCCGGCGGCCTGGTCCGACCCCAAGCGCTACGCCTGGCTGCTGGGGCTGATCGTGCCGCTGCTCCCCTTCCTCGCCTGGGGCGGGGTCGAGCTGACCGGCCTCGGCGCCTTCTGGTTCTTCGGCCCGGTGCTCGTCTTCGTGATCTTCCCGGTGCTCGACTTCGTCGTCGGGATGGATGCCGACAACCCGCCCGACAGCGTGATCAAGTGGCTCGAACAGGACCGCTACTACCGCTGGTGCACCTACGTCTTCATCCCGGTCCAGTACGCGGGGCTCGTCTTCGCCTGCTGGCTCTGGGCCGATGGCGGCCTCTCGGCTCTCGACAGCATCGGCCTGGCGCTGACGATGGGGATGGTCAGCGGGATCGCGATCAACACTGCGCACGAGCTCGGCCACAAGCGCGCCGACCTGGAGAAGTGGCTGAGCAAAGTGGCGTTGGCGCAGAGCGGCTACGGCCACTTCTTCATCGAGCACAACCGCGGCCACCACGTCCGCGTCGCCACCCCGGAGGACCCGGCCAGCGCCCGGCTGGGGGAGAGCTTCTGGGCCTTCCTGCCGCGCACCGTCTCCGGCAGCCTCAGCTCGGCCTGGGGCTTGGAGCGGGCGCGGCTGAAGCGACTGGGCCACTCGCCCTGGTCGATCCACAACGACATCCTGCAGGCCTGGGCGATGACCGTCGGCCTGTTTGCGCTGCTCGCGGTCGTCTTCGGCCCGGTCGTGCTGCCCTACCTGCTGCTGCAGGCGGTGCTCGGCTTCTCGCTGCTGGAGGTCGTCAACTACCTCGAGCACTACGGGCTGATGCGGCAGAAGAAAGAGGACGGCCGCTACGAGCGCTGCCGGCCCGAGCACAGCTGGAACAGCAACAACGTCGCCTCCAACGTCCTCCTCTACCACCTGCAGCGCCACAGCGACCACCACGCCAACCCGACCCGCCGCTACCAGTCGCTGCGCCACGTCGACGAGGCGCCGCAGCTGCCGACCGGCTACGCGGGGATGATCGTGCTCGCCTGGTTCCCGCCGATCTGGAGGCGGGTTATGGACGGGCGCCTGCTCGACCACTACGGCGGCGACCTCGACCGCGCCAACATCGAGCCGCGGGCGCAGCGCAAGGTGCTGGCGCGTTACGGGGGAGCGCCCGCGTGAGCGCCTTCCGCTGTCCTGGCTGCGGCTACGTCTACGACGAGGACGCCGGCCACCCGCGCGAGGGCTTCCCGGCGGGCACGCCCTGGGGCGAGGTTCCCGACGAGTGGCACTGCCCCGACTGCGGGGTCAGGGACAAGGTCGACTTCGAGCCGACGGAGGACGCCGACGGGTGACCGCCGCCGCTGGCACGATTGGCGCCGTGGAGGCGCGCACCCCCTATCCCCAGGCGGCCCGGCAGCTGCTGCGCGAGACCCTGCTCGCGGCGGCGCGCGACGAGGTGCAGCAGCGCCCCTGGTCGGAGATCACGATGGCCGAGATCGCCGCCGCGGCGGGGGTGAGCAGGCAGACCCTCTACAAGGAGTTCGGCAACCGCGACGAGTTCGCCCAGGCCCTGGTCATCCACGAGGGCGAACGCTTCCTCGACGCGGTCGACGCCGCGGTGCGCGAGCACCTCGACGACCCGCGCGCCGCGGTTGGCGCCGCGCTCGAGACCTTCCTCCGCACCGCCGGCGCCGACCCGCTGGTCCGCATCCTGCTCAGCGACGACGGCACCGCCGGCCTGCTGCCCTTCGTCACCACCCAGGGCATGCCGGTCGTGCAGTGGGCGACCGCCCGCCTGACCGCGACGATCGAGGAGGGCTGGCCGCAGGCCCCCGCCGAGAAGGCCCGGCTGCTGGCCGAGTCCCTGGTCCGGCTCGCGATCAGCCACGTCACCGCCCCGGGCGATTCCCCCGAGGCCACCGCCGCCCGCACCGGCGAGCTGCTCGGTCCCTTCATCGACGAGGCGCTGGGCACCTGAGCCAATTGCCTTCCGGTGTGCTTTATGCACCCCTGGGGTGCATAAAGCACACCGGAAGCACTGGGCCGGTCAGCGGCGCTTGCCGTAGTAGACGACGAAGCCCTGCTCGAAGCCCTGGCGCTCGTAGAAGCGGTGGGCGTCGAGGTTGGTCACGGTCGTGGTGATCGCCATGTCCTCGACGCCCTTCTCCTCCAGGCGGTTCCAGACGGCCTCGATCAGCGCCTCGCCGACTCCTTCTCCGCGGCGATCGGGCAGGACGGAGAGCGTCTCCAGCTCGGCCAGGCGCTCTCCCGTGGCCCAGGACGCGTAGCCGGGGCCGATCGTGACGAACGCGTAGCCGACCGGTCCGCCCCCCGCTTCGGCGACGACGAAGAAGGTCTCGGGATCGGCGAGCCAGCCTTCGTACTTGCGGCGGCGCAGCCGCCAGGCATCGGCCGGCTGGCGCTTCGGCGTGCGCGGGCCCAGCTCCGGGGTTATCTGCGAGTGGTGCGCCTGGAGCGCGTTCCACATCGCCTCGACCGCGTCGAGCTCCTCGACCGTGTTGGCGTAGCGCAGGTGCATCAGCGCGAGGCCAGCCGCCGGCGTAGGTTGGCGCGGACCTCGGGCCACTCGTCGTCGATCACGCTGAAGTAGGCGGAGTCGCGGACCCCCACGTCGGGGACGATCATGTGCTTGCGCATGACGCCCTCGAACTGGGCCGGCAACGCCTCCAGCGCCGCCCGCGAGCGCTCGTTGCGCGCGTCGGTCTTGAATTCGACCCGGTTGCAGCCGAGGGCCTCGAAGGCGTGACCGAGCATCAGCAGCTTCGCCTCGACGTTGGCCCCACCCCGCCAGGCGCTTGGCTCGAGCCAGGTCCAGCCGATCTCGAGCGCCCGGTCGGGCATGCGCACGTTGAGGTAGCGGCTGCTGCCGATCAGCTTGCCGCTGCGGCGGTCGCGGGTGGCGAATGGCCCCTCACGCCCCGCCTCGGCCTCCGCCAGGGACAGCTCCAGCCAGCGGTCGAAGTTCTCCCGGCTCGCGCCTACCGACCACAGCCAGCGCCAGATCTCCGCTGCCTGCGCCGCCTCCCAGAGACCCTCGGCGTGCTCCGCGGTCAGCGGCTCGAGCACGACGATCGATCCCTCGAGCCGTGCGGTCAGGGCCAGGTTCCCGTCCTCAGCGAGATTGCTCATCGCGTAGAAACGACGTGATCAACTCGGCGAGTCGCTCGGGCTCCTGCGCCATGAAGGAGTGCCCGCAGCCCTCGAAGTACTCGACTCTGCAGTTGGGCCAGCGGGCGGCCAGCCGGCTGCTGTTCTCGGGGTTGATCACGGCGTCTTCGGTGCCGCTGGCGGCCAGGACCGGCAGTGGGGAGCTGCCGTCCGAGTGGGGTGGCTCCACGCCGCCCCAGGTGCTCAGAGCCTGCTGCTGCGCTTGGAGCGTGGCCAAGGAAAGTTCCGCTCGCGCCGCCGCCACCACGTCGCCGATCTCCCGATCGAAATCGGCCGCCACCGCCGGCGGGAAGACAAGCTCGATCACCCGGGTCGCCTGCTCGCGCGGGGTGCCCGAGTGGTCGGTCAGTCGCGCTATGGCATCCGGGTCTGCCGGCACGGACGTCGCGCCGCCGGGGTTGGTGGCGAGCAGCACCAGCGCCTCGACCCGAGCCGGCGCCCGGGCCGCCAGCGCCTGGGCGATGAAGCCGCCCATCGACCAACCGGCGACCGGAGCTCGGTCGATCTCCAAGGCAACCAACAGGGTCTCGACGTCGGCGGCCATCGCGTCGATCGTCAGCGGCCCGTCCAGCTCTCCGAGCTGGGAGTCGCCCATCCCGCGATTGTCGGGGCAGATCACCTCGAACGACCGCCCCAGCGCCGCCAGGAACTGCGGGTCCCAGCCCGCCGCGGCCCCCGAGTAGCCGGTGATCAGCACCAGGGGCGGGCCTTCGCCGACGGATCGCCAGGCAAATCGCCGCCCTTCGATCTCGGTCGCGTCGTTGTGCTCGACCGGTTGCTCCATGGGCGCGCAGTATCTCAGCGCCTCAGACCTCGACCATCAAGGTCACCGGCCCGTCGTTGACGAGGGCGACGCCCATGCAGGCGCCGAAGACGCCCTTGGCCGCGCCGAGGTGCTCGCAGAAGCGGTCGTACAGCGGCTCGGCCTGCTCGGCGGGCGCCGCCTCGACGTAGCTGGGCCGGTTGCCCCTGCGTGCGTCGCCGTAGAGGGTGAACTGGCTGACGCAGAGCGCTTCGCGCTCGCCCAGCGGCTCGTTCATCCGCCCCTCGGCGTCGTCGAAGATGCGCAGCGCCCGTACCTTCTCTGCCAGCCGGTCCGCCTCCTCGGCGCCGTCCTCGCGACCGACCCCGAGCAGGACCAGCATCCCGGGCCCGATCTGGGCAACCCGCTCGCCCTTGACGTCGACCGCCGCCTGGCTGACCCGCTGCACCAGCGCCCTCATGACAACCGCCGCCGCATCTTGGTCGCAACGCTACACCTGGTGCTTGGGGACGGTCCACGCTAGCGTTGCGCGCGTGGCGAAGTGGGGAGTGCTCGCGGTGCTGGCGACGGCACAGTTCCTGATGGTCCTCGACCAGGCGGTGATGAACGTCGCGATCTCGCAGCTGGTCGAGGACTTCGACACGACGGTGACGACGATCCAGATGGTGATCGCCCTCTACGCGCTGGTGATGGCCGGACTGATGCTGACCGGCGGCAAGCTCGGCGACCTCTGGGGGAGGCGCCGCGCCTTCGCCCTCGGCCTCGTCATCTACGGCATCGGCTCGGGCCTGACCGCCGCCTCCTGGAGCGTTCCCAGCCTGATGCTCGGCTGGTCGATCCTCGAGGGGATCGGGGCTGCCCTCGTCCTGCCGGCCCTGGTCGCCCTCGTCGCTGGCAACTACAAGGGCGGCGACCGAGCGATCGCCTACGGCGTGCTCGGCGGTGTCGCCGGCGCCGGCATCGCCGTCGGCCCGATCCTCGGCGGCTGGATGACCACCGACTTCACCTGGCGCCTGGTCTTCGTCGGCGAGGTCGTCGTCGCGCTGGGCATCCTGCTGGGCACGCGGTCGATCCGCGAGCCGGAGCGCGAGGGCGTCAAGCCCGGCCTCGACTGGGTCGGCAGCGTGCTCTCGGCCGCTGGCCTGGCGTTGGTCGTCTTCGGCGTCCTGCAGGCGAGCAACTGGGGCTGGCTGGCGCCGCGCGACTCGCCGATCGAGCCCTTCGGCTTCGCCCTGACCCCGTTCGTGATCGGCGCCGGCGCGCTGGTCCTGGCTGGCTTCGTGGCCTGGGAGCGGCGCCGCGAGGGCCGCGGGCTACCGCCCCTGGTCCACCTCGGGCTGCTGCGCATCCGCTCCCTGCGCGGCGGCGTCTCGATGCTGCTCGCCCAGAACCTGATCCTGATGGGGATCTTCTTCACCATCCCCCTCTATCTGCAGATCGTGCAGGGGCTCGACGCGCTCGAAACCGGCGTGCAGATGTTGCCCGCCTCGGCCGGACTCTTCCTCACCGCGATCGCCGGCTCGGCGCTGGCCTCGCGTTTCCCGCCGCGGCCGCTGGTCCGCGCCGGCCTGCTGATCGTCCTGCTCTCGATCGTCCTCCTGCTGGGGACGATCGAGCCCGAGCTCGACAGCACGTCCTTCCTGATCGCCACCGGCGTGCTCGGGGTCGGCATGGGCCTGATCGTCTCCCAGCTGGGGAACGTGGTCCAGTCGGCGGTCGGCGACGACGATCGCAGCGAGGCGGGCGGTCTGCAGAACACCGCGCAGCAGCTCGGCTCCTCCCTGGGCACGGCGCTGCTGGGCGCGATCGTGATCAGCGGCCTGATCGTCGCCTTCACCAACAACATCGTCGACGACCCGCGCGTCTCCAAGAGCGTCAGCGATCAGGTCGAAGTGCAGCTCAGCGCCGGCGGCAGCTTCGTCGCGGCCCCGGAGGTGAAGGCCGAGGCGGAAGCCTCCGGCATCGACTCGGCGACCGCGGACGTCCTGGTCGAGAACTACGAAGACGCGCAGCTGTCGGCCCTGAAGACCGCCTTCCTCTTTGCCGCCTTCCTCGTCGCCGTCTCCTTCTGGACGGCGCGCCGGCTGCCCACCCGGCGCTTCGACGAGCTGCAGGCCGGACCCGACCCGCCGCGGGCGGAGCCCGCCCCCGCCTGAGCGATGGCCGACTCGATCCAGAGACACCCGGGGACCCCGGCCGAGCGGGCCGCCGCCGGCAAGGCGGCGCGCGCCGTCGCGGCGCGCTCGAGCCACGGCGAGTGGGAGCCAGCCGCCGACCGGCCCGATCCGGTCGAGCTGCTCGCGCGCCAGGCGGCCTCGCGGGTGGGCGGCCTGCTGCCGCTGCGCTACGGGCGGATGCTGGCCTCGCCCTTTGCCTTCTACCGCGGCGCCGCCGCGGTGATGGCCGCAGATCTCGCCGGCAGCCCGCGCTCGGGCTTCGAGGCGCAGCTCTGCGGCGATGCCCACCTCTCCAACTTCGGCGCCTTCGCCTCCCCCGAGCGGCGGCTCGTCTTCGACCTCAACGACTTCGACGAGACCCTGCCGGGGCCGTGGGAGTGGGACGTCAAGCGGCTCGCCGCCAGCTTCTCGCTCGCCGGCCGTGACGCCGGCTGCGGTGGCCGCGAGCGGCGGCGCATCGTCGCGGCGGCGGCGCGCGAGTACCGCGAGACGATGCGGCGGCTGAGCACGATGGGCAACCTCGAGGCCTGGTACCAGCAGCTCGACGCGGACACGATCGCCGAGCGCTGGGCGACCGCGGTGGGGGAGAAGCAGCGGCGGCTCTTCGAGCGCGGCGTGGCGAAGGCGCGGGCGAAGGACAGCACCCGGGCCTTCTCGAAGCTGACCGAGGAAGTCGACGGCAGGCTGCGCATCGTCAGCGACCCGCCGCTGATCGTGCCGATCGGCGAGCTGGCCGCCGGCGAGGCGGAGGGGGTCGACGTCGAAGCGCTCGTGCTCGCCGTGCTCTCCGACTACCGCGACTCGCTCGACGTGGAGCGTCGCGCCGTGCTCGACAGCTACCGCTTCGTCGACGCCGCCTTCAAGGTCGTCGGCGTGGGCAGCGTCGGCACGCGGGCCTGGATCGCGCTGATGCTCGGCCGCGACCGCAGCGATCCGCTCTTCCTCCAGGTCAAGGAAGCGCAGCACTCCGTGCTCGAGCCCTACATGGCGCCAAGCGAGTTCGACCACCAGGGCGAGCGGGTCGTTCATGGACAGCGGCTGATGCAGGCGGCAAGCGACCTTCTGCTCGGCTGGGTCAGGGCCGAGGGGGTCGACGGCAAGCGCCGAGACTTCTACGTCCGCCAGCTCTGGGACTGGAAGGGCTCGGCGAAGGTCGAGTCGATGGACCCGCGCGCCCTCACCGCCTACGCCGAGATCTGCGGCATGACCCTGGCTCACGCCCATGCCCGCGGCGGCGACCGGATCGCGATCGGCGCCTACCTCGGCAAGAGCGCCGCCTTCGACTCGGCCATGGCCGAGTTCGCCGAGTCCTACGCCGACCAGAGCGAACGCGACTACGAGGCGCTACGGGCGGCGGTCGACGAGGGACGGGTCGAGGCGACGACCGAAGTCGCGTAGCGCCGATCGCCTACCGGCTCGGCTTCTCGATCTCGCCCGACTTGGCGACCTCTTCGATCAAGCCCGTCAGCCCAGCGGGAACGTCGCGCTGGTCGATCGAGACGGGGGCCGAGTCCGGGTCGTCGAGCCGAGCGATCTCGTAGCGAAACGCGTCTGGGCGCGGCGGCCCCGAAGGGGTGCGCTGGGCGAGGCCGCGAACGGCCTCCTCGACGCCCGCCGCCTGCTCTGCTGGCAGCTCGGAGGTGTCGAACTCCGCTCGCAGCCTGACGCCGGCTATCCCACCCACTCGCCTGATCTGCAGTCGCACACGGCAGACGTTACAGCGGGACTTTGACGTCGTCCCAGCCCTTGCGGACCGCGTCGGCCTCGGCGCTGCCGGAGCCGTATGCCCGTTCCGCCTGGATCAGCGTGCGTTTGGCGAATTCGGTGAACGTCGCCGTCGAGGGCAGGCTCGGGTCGCACAGCGCCGCGTACCAGATTGGGCCGGCTTTATCCCAGGCGTTTCCGCCCAGCGTGGTGGCAACCACGTAGAAGGCCCGGTTCGGGATTCCCGAGTTGGTGTGCACGTCGCCGCCGACGACGTAGCCGTCCATGCTGGCCGGCTGGTCGTCGTACTGGTTCGCTTTGCCTGGTTCGACCATCGAGCGCAGCGCCGGGGCCAGCTCCGGGCCGACGGATTCGTCACCGATCAGCCAGTTCGATGCCGCCGCCGATTCTTTGTTGAGGAACTGCTTCACCTGGATCCCGAAGACGTCGGAGATCGACTCGTTGAGCGCGCCTGACTGGCCCGAGTAGACGAGGTTCGCCTCGTACTGGTCGACGCCGTGGAACATCTCGTGGCCGACGATGTCGGCGGTCGTCAGCCGCGTCAGCAGCCTGCCGTCGCCGTCGCCGAAGAACATGTGGCCGGCGTTGTCCCAGAAGGCGTTGCCGTATTCGGTGCCGAAGTGGACGAGGCCGAGCAGGGGCAGGCCCTGTCCGTCGAGCGAGTCGCGTCCGAAGCATGACCAGAGGTAGTCGTAGGTGGCACCGAGGCCGTCATATGCCTCGTCGACGGCGCTGTCCCCGGTCGGTTCCTGGCCCTCCGAGCGGGCCACCGTGCCAGGCACCTGCGTTTCCTGGTTCGCCTGGTCGTAGATCGTCCGCTGGGGCTTGCCGCCTTCGCGGGCGAAGGTGAGGGGCTGCATCGGCCGTCCGCCGGTCCGTGCCGCGGCCTCGGCGCGGGCGATGCGGAAGCGGTGGTCGAGCGCGAGCGTTTCGAGTGCGGTCTGACGAAGCTCCTCGGAACCGTTGGCGGCGACCTTGTGCAGCAGCCCGGGGGGAAGGATGCAGTGCAGCGAGCAACGGTGAGCCATGGCGACCTCCCAGTCGACTGGAATTTCGCAAGACCCTATTAAATAATCAGCGAACCCGCGTGTATATCTATCGGGGCACGAGATTGAGCGGCGGCCGTCCGGCGAGCAGGCGCGCGACCTGCTCGCCGACGAGCTCCCAGGAGCGCCGGTAGCGGCGCGGCGTGTCGCCCGCCATGTGCGGGGTGAGGAGCAGGTTGGGCGCCGACCAGAGCCGGCTGTCCGCGGGCAACGGCTCGGGGTCGGTGACGTCGAGCGCGGCACGGATCCGTCCCGTGTGGAGAGCGTCGGCGAGCGCGTCCTGGTCGACGAGGCGCCCGCGACCGGCGTTGACCAGCAGGGCCCCGGGCCTCATCGCGGCCAGCAGGTCGGCGCCGATCATCCGCTCGGTCGCGGGCGTCAGCGGCACGAGCAGGACGACGACGTCGGCCCGGGGAACGAGCTCCGGCAGGGCGGCCGCGGCGTGGACCCCCGGCCGGGCGCTGCGGGCCACCCGCAGGAGCTCGACCCCGAACGGATCGAGGCGCCGCTCGACCGCGGCGCCGATCGACCCGTGGCCGACGATCAGGACCGTCGAGCCCTCGAGGTCGCCGGCGTACGGAGGCTGCCACTCGCCGCCGGCGACGACGTCGCGCCAGAGGCTCTGCCGCTGGGCGAGCAGGTGCTCGGGCAGGCGCCTCTGCATCGCCAGGACGACCCCGGCGACCCACTCGGCGACGGCGGCGTCGTGGGCGCCGCGCGAGTTGCACAGCGGCACGCCGGCGGGGACGTGGGGGAGGAGCCACTCGACCCCGGACTCGAGCGCCTGGACGAGGCGCAGGCCGGACATGTGGGGCAGCGCCTCCAGCACCCGCCGGCTCTTGTAGGGCGGGACCAGGACCTCGACCCTCCGCAGGTCGGGATGGTCGGTCGGCTCGCTGGGGACGGATGCGAGCTCGACGCCGTCTGGCAGGACGAGCGCGTTGCGCTCCGGCCGCTCCGCTGCCCAGATCAGCATCTCGGTCTCCATCGTCGAATCGAACAGTCGATCGCGATCGTGGCAGAATCGCGGCATGCACTTGGTCAGGGGGCTGCGTGCCGGTTGGGGATGGACTCCCAGGGGGAGGGTCTGTCATTAGCGGCCGGCGCTCTGCGGCGATCGTCGGGGCGGGGATCGGCGGTCTGGCTGCCGCACGAGCGCTTACCGGACTCGGCTACGAAGTGCGGGTGCTGGAGCGCGATTCGAAGCCGAGGACCGAGGGGGCGGGCTTGACTCTGTGGCCCAATGCCATCGATGCGTTGCGGACGCTCGGATTAGGCGACTTGATCGAGGAGCGCACCCGTGTCGTCAGCCAGGCCGTGGCGCTGACGCCGGCGGGGGCCCTGGTCACGCACATGCCCGTCGATCGAATTGCCAAGCGCTTCGGGCCTCTGGTTAGCGCCCGTCGGGCCGACATCGTCGAAGGCCTGCTGGAGCGAGTCGATGCGACGGTCGAGTTCGGTGTGGAAGCTCGCGTGATCGACGGGGCGCTGCACGCCGACGGAGAACGTCTCGACAGCGAGCTGATCGTCGGCGCGGATGGGATCGGGTCCGCGGTCAGGGAGCTCGTCGCACCCGGGATGCCGCCCCGCACCGCTGGCTATAGCGCCTGGCGTGGCGTGGCCGAGACCGACGAGGGGGTACCCGAGGGCGTTACGGAGATGATGGGATGCGGCAAGCGGTTCGGCTACGTCCGCCTGAACGACTCGCGCACCTACTGGTTCGCGGTCATCGTCGACGGCGACGGCAGCGAGGATCTGGGCGAGATCTTCGGCGGCTGGCACGGGCCGGTCCTCGAGCTGCTAGCGGCCACATCGCCGTCGGACCGTTCCTACCTCGAGCTCCGAGACCTCGCGCCACTGCCCCGCTGGCATCGCGATCGCTACGTCTTGATCGGCGATGCCGCCCATGCGATGACGCCGAACCTCGGGCAGGGAGCGGCGCAGGCCCTGCGGGACGTCGTCGTGCTGCGGCAGGAACTCGATGCGAAGCAGCCCGCCGAGGCGTTTCGGGGCTATGAACGTGCTCGCAAGCGGCGGGCGGAGCGGATCTCCAAGCAGTCGCGAATGATGGGACGCATCGTCCAGACACGAAGCCCGCTGGTGGCGCGTCTGCGCGACGGTCTCGCTCGTCGTACCCCCGCGGCTGTGGCGGCCTGGCAACTGAGCGGAACCATGAAGTGAGCTGCCGCTATTTGCTCGCGGTCAGAGTTGCGCTGGTGTAGGTGGTGCCTTCCGAGGTCGCGGCGGTGATCGTGTTGGAGAAGCTGCCGCTCGCCGGCGCCGTGTAGGTGAACTGGGACGCGGTTTCGGCCGGGCCGGAGCTGTTGATGGCAAGCGGGGTGCCCGCGATCGTGCCGCCGGTGGAGGTGATTTTGACCGCTTTGCCGCTGCCGATCGAGTTGATCGTGTTGCCGTAGGTGTCGGCGACGAGGACGTTCGCTTTGACCGTGCCGCCATTGCCTAGCCCCGTGACCGAGCAGGTGAAGAGGCAGGTCGAGCCGAGGCTGCCGGCGCTGTTCGAGACATTGGCGAAGGCAAGTTTGGAGGCCGAGGCGGTGTTGACGGTGACCGCCAGGGGCGTGGCGGTCGCGATCGTCCCGTCGCTCACCGCAACGCTCGTCACGCCGCTGCGGTACAGCCTCATCACCCCGTTTTTCGAGGAGGAGACGCTGGCGACGCCGGAGCTGAAGGCGATCGCCGTCGCCGCGCCGAACGCGGTCGCCGTGCCGGCGCTGTTGACGATCGTCGGTGCGGTCGCGTTGGGGCTCGCCGACGCGCCCGAGAAGGTCAGGTTGCGCGAGCCGGTGTAGGAGGTGGAGGTGTTGCCGTACGGATCGAGGGCGGTCGTCGTCAGGTTGCTCGTGCCGCCCGCCGTCGGCGTCGTCGTCGAAGCGGCGAGCGAGAGCCGGCTCGCCGAGGCGGCGGCGACGGTGACCGAGACGGTTGCGCTGGTCAGCGAGCCGTCGCTCGCTTTGAGGCTGCTCGAGCCGCTTTTGTAGAGCGTCATTGCGCCGTTGGCTTCGCCGCTGACGCTGGCCACGCCCGCGTCGAAATCGATCGCCGTCGGGCTGCCGAAGGCAACTGGCGTTCCCGAGCTGTCGCTGACCGTGGGCGCGTTGCCTCCGCTGCTCGCCGACGCGCCCGAGAAGGTCAGGTTGTGGGAGCCGGCGTAGGTGGGGATCGGGTTGCCGTAGGCGTCGGAGACCGTGATCGTCAGGTCGTTTGCCGTCCCCGCGGTGGGCGTCGTAGTTGGGGCTGCGAGGGTGATTTTCGGAGTGGTGGCGGGGGAGACGGTCACCGCAAGGTCGGGAGCGCTCGAGATATCCCCCTCGCTGACTTTGACGCTCGTCGCGCCGCTGCGGTACAGCCTCATCACCCCGTTTTTCGAGGAGGAGACTTTGGCAATGCCGGCGCTGAAGGCGATCGCCGTCGCCGAGCCGAAGGCGACCGCGGTATTGGAGTTGTTGACGACCACCGGCAGAGTCCCGTTGGGGCTCGCGGCCGCCCCCGAGAAGACGAGGTTGTGGGAGCCGGTGTAGGTGGTGACGGTGGCGTCGTTGGCGTCCTGAGCGGTGATCGTCAGGCTGTTGTTCGCCCCCGCGATTGGGGAGGCGGACGCCGCTTTGAGGTCGAAGTGGGTGATTGGGCCGACCGTGATTTTCGCCGTCGCGGTCGAGCTGGTGGCGCTCCATGAGCGCCACTTCGCGGTGACGACGTAGCTGTGCGTGCCGACCTCGACGCCGCTGTCGGTGCAGGTGGTGACCACGACCGGCGAGGCGCCGCTCGGGCAGTTGCCGGCCGGCGCTCCTCCGTCGCGCGTGACGGAATAGGTGACCGTCCCAGTCCCCGGTGGGGTGACGGCACCCCAGGTCAGCGCGACCGTGCCGCCGACGGCCGGGGTCGCGGCGGAGATCGTCGGCGCGGTCAGTTTCGAGACGCCAGCCGAGGTGTTGCCGGCGCCCGTGGTGGTGAAGTAGGCGAGGGCGGTGCCCGAGACGGTCGCAACGAGCAGCGCGACGGCCAGCGCGGCGCTGGTGAGCCCGCTCGGCAGCAGCCGCCTCACCCGCGCGCCTCCCCGGAGAAGGCGAGCGGGAAGCGGGCCCTCTGGCAGGCGTCCTGGTTGACCGGCAGGTCGCGCAGCTGGATCGCCGGCGGCGAGAGTCCGGATGCTGGCAGGCTCGCCGAGCCGCCGGCTGGAACATGGAGCGGCGCCGCGCTGGAGAGGCTCGCCGGTATGAGGACGAGATTCTCGGTGCGAGTGCACCCCGGCCGATCGGCGGTAGCTGCGACCCCCAACCAGGTGACGAAGATCGGCACCGGGTTGGGATTGTCGATCGTCACCGGCAGGGCCACCGCGGGCGCGCCGGGATAGAGCGCGCCGATTCCCGCCAGCCGCGGCACGATCGCGAAGTCCTTCGGCTCGAGGACCCGCCAGCGGAAGCGCGCCGCCGCGCTGCGGCGGCCCTCGCGACCGAAAGCCCGCACCGCGAACGAGTGCCGACCCGGCGCCAGCCCGGCAAGCATGACCGGCGCCCGGCAGGCCCTCCAGCCGCGGCGGTCGAGGCGGCAGCGGAAGCGGCGGGCGCGGCGGCCGGCGGCGAAGTCGAACCTCGCCACGTTCGAGACCGCGACCTCGTCGGGATGCTGGGAGATGGTCGGCCTCCAGGGTCGCACCGCCGCCGGATTGCGCTCGGCGTCGCCGTCGGGGACGCCGTGGGGGGCCGCGGCGTAGGCGAGGCCGGCGAGCGCGCCGACCGCCAGCAGCGCGCCGGACACGACGGCCCCGCGGTCGCTCCGCTCTCTACGGCCACCGCCTCGCATGGGAAGGGATCAGTTGTTCGTCAGGTTCAGCGTCAGCGTCGCGCCCTGGCAGGCGTCCTGGTTGACGCCGGTTTCGTTCATCGTCAGGGTTCCGCTCGGCGTCACGCTCTGGCCGTTGCCGGTCCCGAAGACTTTGTTGACGGTGACTGCGGCCATGGCGAAGTCCGGGTTGCCGCCGCCGAGCGTCGTGCTGCAGCCGCTGTGGCCGGCGTCGACGGAGATGCTCGAGAGGGAGATGGTCCCGACCCGTTGCGAGCCCGAGGAGGGATTGTCGACGGTGAACGTCACCGGCGAGGAGGAGCCCGGGTAGAGGTTGGAGGAGATCGTGGCGTGAAGCGTCACCGACGAGCTCGAGCCGACCGCGGCGGTCCCCGTGCCCGAGCCGCTCGAGGTGAAGTACGCGATCGCCGCCCCGGTGGCCGCCAGGGCCACCGTGCAGCCGAGTGCTGCCAATGCTCGCTTCCTGCTGATCCAGATCACTCGATCCCCCTTTTGCTTGACGAGAAAGGCGGATCGGGGTCCGCCGGCTCGTGGGCATCGGCTATCTGTCCAGAAGGCTTTAGCTCTGGAACGGCAGACAGTTTTTCTTGTGGTTGTTCACCTCGTACAAGCCGCCTGTAGCCTCGGCGCGAGGCCCTACGACGCGAAAACCCCCGACCTGCGGGGGCTTTCGATGCGGCTGAATGGAGTCGAACCATCACGCCCCGTTAGGGGCACAAGGCCCTCAACCTTGCGCGTCTACCAGTTCCGCCACAGCCGCTCGAGGGCGGTCGATTCTAGATGTTTGGCTGTGCGGGGGCTTGCGGGTGGGGCCACGGCTTGCACGCATCCGGATCGGGCGCTACGCTGCGAACAAGTGTTCGAACGTTCGTGCGTGCTTTGCCATTGAGGAGGATCGCTTGGTGGACCTGGACCTGACCAAGAGGCAGAAGGAGATCTTCGACTTCATCCGCCGCTACGCAGCAAAAACCGGCTATCCGCCGACCGTGCGCGAGATCGGCAAAGCCGTCGGCCTGCACTCCTCCTCGACCGTGCACGCGCATCTCTCCAACCTGGAGAAGATCGGCCTGCTGCGCCGCGACCCCTCCAAGCCGCGGGCGATCGAGCTGCTCTTCGACAAGGCGAAGAAGACGATCCGGCCCGAGGGCTCCGGCCTGCCGCTGGTCGGCCAGGTCGCTGCCGGGGCGCCGATCCTCGCCGAGGAGAACATCGAGGAATACATCGAGATCCCCGACGTGATCGGCGGCGAGGAAGGCGACTACATCCTCCGCGTGCGAGGCGAGAGCATGGTCGAAGCGGGAATCTTCGAGGGCGACTACGTCGTCGTCCGTCCCGTCGACGATGCGACCGACGGCGAGATCGTCGTCGCCATGATCGGCGACGAGGCCACGGTCAAGCGCTTCTTCCGCGAAGCCGACCACATCCGGCTGCAGCCCGAGAACGAGACGATGGAGCCGATCCGCAGCGCCGAGGTCACCGTTCTCGGTCGCGTGATCGGCGTCGTCCGCAAGGTCTGACTAGGGCCACTTGCCCGCTTCTATGAGGCGCTTGTAGCGCCGCTGTTTGCGCAGCGAATCTCGCAGCAGCAGGGGCAGCAGCCGCAGGGTGAGGCGGGGTAAGGCGTCGAAGACGCGCAGCAGGGGGCCGCGCCAGCGGGGGATGACGACGAGCGGTCGTGGGCGTTCGGTCAGCTTCCCCACCTCGCGTGCGACCTCCTCTGGCTGCAGCAACTGGCCGCCGAAGGACGCGGCGACTTCCGGGTCGTCCAGGCGGCTTTCGAGCATCGGGGTCCAGATGCCGTCCGGGCAGACCGCCGAGAGCTCGACCCCCGAGATGCCCGCCCGGCGCAGATCGAAGAGCGTCCCCAGGGTGAACGCCATCGCGGCGTGCTTGCTGGCCGAGTAGCTGACCTCGCCCGGTGCCGCGATCAGGCCGGCGAGCGAGACGATGTTGATCACGTGCCCGCGGCCGGCGGGGATCATCGTGTCGAGCGCGGCGAGGGTCCCGTTCATCGTGCCGATCGTGTTCACCTCGAGCATCGCGCGGCGCATATCGGCGTTCTGCTCCCAGGGCAGTCCGCTGAAGAGGATGCCGGCGTTGTTCACCCAGACGTCGAGGGATCCCGAGCGCGCGGCTGTCTCCGCCGCCGCCCGGCATGCCGCCTCGTCGCGCACATCAAGGGCGGTGGATGTGCCGCCTGCGCCGATCTCCGCCGCCGTGCGTGCGGCCGCATCGACGTCGACGTCGGTGACGTTGACGAGAAAGCCGCGGCTGGCGAGATCGAGGGCGATCGCACGCCCGAGCCCGCTTCCCGCCCCGGTGACGACGGCGACTGGCATCACCGCGCAGGTTATTCGATGCAATTGTCGCGAGCGCAGCTCGCCTCGCGGTACCATGGGACAGCGGGCTGAGCGACCGCGGGGGGAGAGAAAACCCCTCGAGGAAAGTCCGGACACCATAGGGCGAGGGCGGTGGGTAACGCCCACCCGGGGAAACCCGCGGGAAAGTGCCACAGAAACACACGGCCGATGGCGCGGCCACACGTGAGCCGCGTACAGGCAAAGGTGAAATGGTGCGGTAAGAGCGCACCGGCGCCGCGGTGACGCGGCGGCCAGGCAAACCCCGCCCGGTGCAAGGCCAAACAGGATCGTCGACCCTGCCCGGCGAGATCCAGGTAGGCCGCAGGGCCGCTTCGGCGGCCCCTCGGGACCGCGGTCCCGCAGAGATAGATGGTTGCTCCCGACAGGATCCGGCTTACAGGCCCGCTACGAGAAGGCCCCCTCCCCGGAGGGGGCCTTCTCAACCTCTTCACGATTTCCTGTCTTAGCGTCTGCTAACGTGCCGCCAACTTCCGCTGAATCTCCGCCACATATCGCGGGGAGCGGGGGACCCACAAGTTGGGGCGAATCGCCGGCATCTGCCGCGTAGCGCAGCTCTTTCAGCGCGAGCCCGTCAGCTAACCCCGTAAGCGCTTCGAAAGAGCGATGAAGACAGGCAGGAACCGCCTCTGGCGGCAAGATCATCCAGGCACCGGGCGACGCGTGAGCGACGAGCGCCTGCAGCGGCGTGCGCGCCGGGTGGCACTGCCCGTCCTCGCCGTGACGCTCGCGCTGGCGGCGGCGCCCGCCCAGGCAGGTACCGGAGGCGCCTCGACGGTCGCCTCCAGCGAAGCCAAGGCAGGCGCCGGCATCGCCTTCACGCCGATGCGCTGGGCCGGCGCGACCTGGTACGGCCCCGGCCTCTACGGCAATCACACCGCCTGCGGCCAGGTGCTGCGCCCGCACACCGTCGGCGTCGCCCATCGCAACCTGCCCTGCGGCACCACGGTCAAGTTCGTCTACCACGGCCACGCGATCGTCACCCAGGTGATCGACCGGGGCCCCTACAGCGTCGGCAACTCCTGGGACCTGACCCACGCCGCCGCGCGCGCCCTGCGCTTCGACAGGGCCGGTGCCGACCAGATCCGCTTCGCCGTCTCGCTCGAGTACGCGCGGAATTGGCGCTCCAAGCGCCAGGCCGGTCGCCGATAGCCGCCGCTGCGGCTAGTCTTTTGCGCTCAGAGCGGGATTTTCTACGAGAGGAGCATGGGCATGTCGAGGTTTTCCCAGAGGGCTGGCGTCGCCGATCGGATCGCCGGGCGCAGCCGGCTCGCAGCCGCGGTCGCGCTGGCCTGTTGCCTCGCCGCCCTGGTCGCGATGGCCGCCGGCGCCGGCGCCGCGACCAACCCGCGCACGACCGTGGTCCTCGGCAGCACCGCCAGCACGCCCGACCCGTCCTGTCCCGAGCTGCCCTGCCAGGCGGTCGGCAGCGTCACCGGCTTCCAGGTCAGCACGGATCAGGGGGGCCTGCCGTTCCGCGTGCGCAAAGACGGCCAGGTGAAGGCCTGGACGCTGACCCTGGCGGAGCCGACCACCATGCAGCGCTCGTTCTTCAACAACTTCTTCGGCGTCCCGCCTCAGGCACGGCTCTCGATCCTGCGCCGCGTCCCCGGTTCCGACCCGCCCCGCTACAACCTGCGCCGCCAGGGCTCGATCCACGTGCTCAGTCCCTACCTCGGCCAGACGGTCAAGTTCGGCGCCTCGCTGAAGGTGGAAAAGGACGACATAGTCGGCCTGACGATCCCCACCTGGGCCCCCGCCTTCGCCCAGGACCTCTCGGCGAAAAACGCCTGGCGAGCCAGCCGCGAGCCGGGCAAATGCACCAACACCACCGACGTCCGCCAGGGCAAGGCACAGGAAAAAGTGGGCCAGCGAGCCACCTACGGCTGCCGCTACTCCACTGCCCGCCTCCTCTACACCGCCACTGTGGTGGAGGACTGATCCTCAGCGGCTTACGCCGCTGAGGGGAGCACTTCGGGCGTCGCCTGATCTTTGGGCAGCGCCGCCGCGCTGGCGATCAGGCTCTGAAACTCGTTCAGCGCCATGTTCGCGACCGCCTCGAGCAGCTCCTCGTCGCTCCAGCCGATCTCCCGCGCCTCCTCGTGCAGGTGGTGGGGGGGATAGCCGTCGGCCTCCAGCGTCGCCTTCAGGTACTCGAGCAGCGCCTCCTCCTTGGGGTCGCCCGAGCCGAAGCTGCGCGCCCGCGAGACCTCGTCCAGCCCGAGGCCGGCGCGTCGCGCCGACTTAGCGTGCTGGGCGATGCTGTAGGAGTCGTGGCGGTACTCGGCAACGGCGAGGGCGATCCGCTCGCGGGTCGCCAGCGGCAGGACGCCGCCGCGCAGCTCCGAACGCATCCGCGTGTAGGCCCGCAGCACGGCTGGCGCGCCGGCGAGGACGCCGACGAACTTGGTCACCGCGCCGCCGGCCGCCTGGATGCTCTTGATCAGGGGAGCACTCTCGTCGGGGGCCGTCAACTCGTCGTGGATCTGAAATCTGCTCACTGCCGTTTTTACAGTCACTTGCATCCCGCCTTTGGCTCGGGTGGGCGGAATTCCGCTTAACAGAGCCTTTACGTGGCCTTTACTTTACTTTAAGCCATTAACTTACGCGAAGTAAGTTATACCGAGATTCGGACGCTCTCGCAACCCCCTGTGAGGCGGATCGTCAGATACCCGTATTACGAGGTTTTGCACCTCATCGGTTCAGTTCGCCTATCTTTGCCCCGACCGCGCCGACCAGCCACGAAGGAGACGGGGGAATGGCAGAGCAACCAACCAGCGCCGCCGATGTAGCCGAGATCGTCAAGGAGCGCGACGTTCGCTTCATCCGGCTCTGGTTCACCGACGTGCTCGGCCAGCTGAAGAGCTTCTCGATCAACTCGTCCGAACTGGAGGACGCGCTCGAGGGCGGCATGGGCTTCGACGGCTCCTCGATCACCGGCTTCAACCCGATCGAGGAGTCGGACATGATCGCGATGCCCGACCCCTCGACCTTCGCGCTCATCCCCTGGCGCCCGGAAGGCGAGAACGCAGTTGCGCGGATGTTCTGCGACGTCCGCGTCCCCGGCGGCGACCCCTACGAGGGCGACCCGCGCTGGATCATGCGGCGCGCCCTGCAGCGCGCCCAGGACCTCGGCTTCGACGCCTACAACATCGGCCCCGAGCTCGAGTTCTTCTACTTCCGCTCGGCCAAGCCGGAGAGCGGCGTGCCCGAGGTGCTCGATGACGGCGGCTACTTCGACCTGACCACGCTCGACGCCGGCTCCGACGTGCGTCGCGACACCGTGCTGGCGCTGGAGAAGATGGGGATCCACGTCGAGTACACCCACCACGAGGTCGGCCCCTCCCAGCACGAGGTCGACATGCGCTACAAGGACGCGCTGCAGATGTCCGACGACTGCATGACCTACCGCATCGTCGTCAAGGAGTACGCGATGAAATACGGCTGGCACGCGACCTTCATGCCGAAGCCGCTGTTCGGCGAGAACGGCTCCGGCATGCACGTCCACCAGTCGCTGACCAAAGACGGCAAGAACGCCTTCTTCGACCCCGACGACCAGTACTTCCTCTCGGCCACGGCGAAGGCCTTCATCGCCGGCCAGCTGCGCCACGCGCGCGAGATCTCGCCGCTCTTCGCCCAGTGGGTCAACTCCTACAAGCGGCTCGTCCCCGGCTACGAGGCGCCGGTCTACCTGGCCTGGTCGCGCCGCAACCGCTCGGCCCTTATCCGGGTGCCGCTCTACCACCCCGGCAAGGAGGGGGCGACGCGGGCCGAGCTGCGCTGCCCCGACCCCGCCTGCAACCCCTACCTCTGCTTCGCGGGCATGCTGCAGGCCGGCCTGGAAGGGGTCGAGAAGGGCTACGAGCTGCCCGAGCCGATGGAGCAGAACCTCTACCACCTCTCGCCGGAGGAGCGCTCGCAGCGCGGGATCGAGCAGCTGCCGGAGACGCTGGGCGAGGCGATCGACATCGCCGCCGACTCAGAGCTGGTCCTGCGCACCCTGGGCGAGCACACCTTCCGCCGCTTCATCGAGATCAAGCGGCAGGAATGGGACGACTACCGCGTCCAGGTAACCCCCTACGAGATCGAGAACTTCCTACCCGTCCTCTAACGCCACAGCGCGCGGGTCCTGTCGTGGGGTAAGGGGGGCACTGCGGGCGGGCCACGGTCCGTCCTCGACCCCCTTCACCCCACGCCACTCGCGCGAGGGCGCTTAGCGGCGGGTCAGTTCTTGCTCGGACGCAGTGGCAGCCGCGGCTTCGTGCCCTCTCTTCGAGAGGGCCGAGGGCCACCAGAACTTGTCGCCCACGGTGAGGGCGATGGCGGGGACGAGGATGCTGCGGACGAGGAAGGTGTCGAGGAGGACGCCGAAGGCGACCACGAAGCCGATCTCGGTGAGGAAGGTGAGCGGCAGCGAGCCGAGCACCGAGAAGGTGCCGGCGAGGACGATGCCGGCGCTGGTGATGACCGCGCCGGTGACGGCGAGGGCGCGCAGGATGCCTTCCCGGGAGCCGTGCGCGACCGTTTCCTCGCGCGCGCGGGCGATCAGGAAGATGTTGTAGTCGACCCCGAGCGCGACCAGGAAGACGAAGGCGAAGAGCGGCAGCGAGGGGTCGGAGCCGGGGAAGCCGAAGATCACGTCGAAGGCGAAGTAGCCGACGCCGAGGGCGGCGAGGAAGCTGAGGATCACGGTCCCGATCAGGACCAGCGGCGCGACGACCGCGCGCAGCAGCCCGATCAGGATCAGGAAGACGACGACGAGCACGATCGGGGGGATCACGAGCGAGTCGCGGGCGGCGGCGTCGCGCACGTCGAATTCGATCGCGCTCGGGCCGCCGACGAGGGTGCTGGGGGCGACCTCATGGGCGGCTTCGCGGATCGGCTCGATCAAGTCGAAGGCCTCGGTCGAGTATGGGTTGGGTTCCAGCGTCGCCTGGATCAGCGTGCCGGGCGAGCCCTGGGCGACCGGGCCGGAGACCGCCTCGACGCCTTCGACTTGGACCACCGCGTTGCGCACGGCGGACACTTCGCTGTCGTTCTCGACGACGATGTCGGTCGGTGCGGTCGTGCCCGAAGGGAAGCTCCTGTCGAGCAGGTGCTGGCCTTCGACCGACTCGACTTCGGTGCGGTAGCTGTCTTCGGTGGTCAGTTCGGTGGAGAAGAAGGCGAAGCCGGCGCAGCAGACCAGCAGCACCCCGATCGCGCCGAGCATCACCCGCTGCGGGCCCGCCGCGACCCGGTCGCCGACCCGTTTCCAGAAGCCGTGGGTGGCGTCGGCGGCGTGCTCGAGCCGGTGGCGCCTCACCTCGTAAGGGGTGAAGACCGCCCGGTCGAGCGGGCCGACGATCAGCGAGGGGATGCGCCGGCCGCTGAGGCGGCGCAGGACCCAGTTGACCAGGACCAGCGGCAGCAGGACGAGCACCAGCAGGCAGGCGACGATGACGCGGGCGAGAGCGGCCATCGCGCCGCCCTCGACGATGCGGTGCCGCGCCCGCTCGGAGATGTCCTCCGCGGTGGGGGCCGTCTGCGCCGTGTGCGGGACGAAGGGCCAGAAGGCGCGGCGGCCGAAGATAGTCAAGAGCGCCGGCAGCAGGGTCAGCATCGAGAGCGCCGCGCAGGCGATGCCGATCGCGGCGATTGGGCCGAGGCCGGCGGTGCCGTTGACCTTGGCCAGCGTCAGGCAGAGCAGCGCCGCGATCACGGTCGCCGCCGAGGCGAAGATCGCCGGGCCGGCCGAGGCGAGCGCCGTGCGCATCGCCTCGTGCTTGTCGACCGTGCGGTGCAGCTCCTCGCGATAGCGGGCGACCAGCAGCAGCGCGTAGTCCGTGCCGGCGCCGAGGACGAGCACCGACATGATCGAGCTCGACTGGCCGTTGATCGTTACCCCCAGCTCGGAGACGCCGTAGCCGATCGAGCGCGAGAGCGTCTCGGCGAAGACGACCGCCGCCAGCGGGATGAGGAAGAAGAAGGGCGAGCGGTAGATGACGATCAGCAGGAAGATGACCAGGCTGAGCGCCGCCAGCAGCAGGGTGGCGTCGAGCCCTTCGAAGACTTCGATCGCGTCGGCGGAGAAGCCGGCGCCGCCGGTGATCTTCACCTCGAGGCCGCCGCCTGGATCGGAGATCTCGTCGCGCCAGGCCTTGACCGGGTCGAGGATGCGGTCGCCCTCGCCGTTGCCGGCGATGTAGGCGGTGACGATCGCCGCCTTGCCGTCGGTCGAGCAGACCGGGCCGACGAAGGGGGCGTAGCCGGCCGGCTGGCCGGGCACGGTCGTGGTGGTGGAGCCGCATCCCTGCGGCGCGCTCTGTGGCGGCGGTTCGGCTTTCGAGCCGCTCGCCTTGCCGCCCGCGGCGGCCGTCTCGCCGTCGGCGACGACGCCCGGGAAGCGCTCCCCCTGGGACATCGTCTCGACGTCTTCGACGATCGTGCGGCGGTCGGCGGCGGTGAGTCCGGAAGCGCGCCGGTAGACGATCACCGCCGGCGCCAGTTCGCCGTTCTGCAGCTCTTCGGTTGCCGCGAGCGCGTCGGTCGATTCGGCCGAGCCCGGCAGGTAGGAGGTCGCCTCGTTGCTTTCGGCGTCTTCGAACTTGCCGGGTAGGTTGGCGGGGCCGGAGGCGATGAAGATCGCCAAGAACCAGACCGCGAAGACGATCCACTTGGCCCGGCGGCCGGCGGCGAGGGTGAACATCGATCCGCGCACTTCCGCGCATACTTGCAAATCGACGCCTTCGGCCTGTAGGTCCCCGCGCGAGGAGCGTCTTAGAGCAAGTCTGCGAGGACGTCGGCGTCGGTGACCGGCGCCCTGCAGCTGAAGTGCTCGCAGACGTAAGCGGTGGGCTTGCCCTCGACGGCGGTGCGTCCCTCGAGCAGGGGCGGGATGGTGGAGCCCTCGGTGCCGCCGGCGAGGACCAGATGGGGGCGATATCTGGAGCGCACTACTGCGGCCAGCTCGCTCAGCTCGTCGCCGATCAGGGCGACCTCTTTGGTCGGGGCGAGCTGGAAGTCGAGCGCGCGCAGCAGGTGGGCGAAGGCGTCGGGCTGGCGCGGCGCCGCCTTGGCGAAGAGGCGCAGCATGCCCTCGGCCCACTGGCCGTAGGTGCGCTCTCCCGTCAGCGCCTCGAGCCGCAGCAGTCCCAGAGCCGCCGCCGAGTTGCCGGAGGGGATCGGGTGGTCGCCGATCTCCTTGCGGCGGGCGATCAGCTCCTCGTGGTCGTCGGAGGTCGAGTAGAAGCCACCCCGCTCGGGATCGCCGAAGCGGGCGATCGTGGTGTCGGCGAGCGCCTTTGCCTCGTTGAACCAGCGCGGCTCGAAGGTCGCCTCGTACAGCGTCAGCAGCGCGTCGAGCAGGAAGGCGTGGTCCTCCAGGTAGGCGTTGAGGCGCCCCTCGCCGTCCTTGTAGGTGCGCAGCAGGTGGCCGTCGGCGGCGCGCAGGTCGCGCAGGACGAACTCGGCGCAGTGCCGTGCCGCGTCGAGGTAGTCCTCGCGCTCCAATGCCGCGCCCGCCTCGGCGAGGGCCGCCAGCATCAGCGCGTTCCAGGAGGCGAGGCGCTTGTCGTCGAGCCCCGGCCGCACCCGCTCCGCCCGCGCCTCGTACAGCGCCCGGCGGGTCTCGGCGAGCCCCTCGGGCTCGGTCGCCGCCGCGCCGCCGGCGAGGTGGAGGATGTTGCGGCCCTCGAAGTTGCCGGCGTCGCTGACGCCGTAGAACTCGATCGCGGCCTCCGCCCGGTCGCCGAGCACTGCGCGCAGCTCCGCCGGCGTCCAGACGTAGAAGCGCCCCTCCTCGCCCTCTGAGTCGGCGTCGAGTGCCGAGTAGAAGCCGCCCTCTGGGCCGCGCATCTCGCGCAGCGCCCACTCGAGCGTCTCCTCGCAGACCCGGCGGTAGCGCTCGTGGCCTAACGCCTGCCAGCCGTGCAGGTAGGCGCGCGCCAGCTGCGCGTTGTCGTAGAGCATCTTCTCGAAGTGGGGGACGAGCCAGCTCGCGTCGACCGAGTAGCGGGCGAAGCCGCCGCCGATCTGGTCGTAGATGCCACCCGCCATCATCGCGTCGAGCGTGCGCTCGACCGGCGCGACGGCGCCACGGGCGAGCAGCAGCTCGAGCGCCGAGGACGGCGGGAACTTCGGCGCGCCGCCGAAGCCGCCGCGCTCCGCGTCCGCCGCCGCCTCGAGCGTCGCCACCGCGGCCTCCAGCAGCTCCGCGCCCGGCGCCTCGCCCGACGGCTCGACCGCGCCGATCGCTCCCAGCCGCGCCCGCGTCTCCGGCGCCCGCTCGCGCAGCTCCTCGCGGCGGCTCTCGAAGGCGTCGGCGACGGCTTCCATCACCATGCCGAAGCTCGGCATCCCGCGGCCCTCGTCGGGCGGGAAGTAGGTGCCGCCGTAGAAGGGCACGCCGTCGGGGTCGCAGAAGACCGTCATCGGCCAGCCGCCGTGGCCGCTCATCGTCTGCACCGCCTCCATGTAGAGGGCGTCGACGTCGGGACGCTCCTCGCGGTCGACCTTGACGCTGACGAAGTGCTCGTTCATGTAGGCGGCGGTCTCGGCGTCCTCGAAGGACTCGCGCTCCATCACGTGGCACCAGTGGCAGGCCGAGTAGCCGACCGAGAGCAGGATCGGGCGGTCGAGCTCGCGCGCATGGGCCAGCGCCTCCGCGCCCCACGGGTACCAGTCGACCGGGTTGTCGCGGTGCTGGAGCAGGTACGGGCTGGTCTCCTGCGCCAAGCGGTTCGCCATGCCCTTCACAGTACCCGTGGGCCCAGGGAGGCCAACTATTGGGTGGCGGCGGTCGCCGAAACTAGGTCGCAATGCCGGAAACAGGCTGGTATTCAGAGAATTGACGCGCCGATATATCTACCTTCCTCAGGTGGCAAACGAACGACTTCCCGTGCAGAGCGAGCCGGCGATCGAGGCCGTGCTGAAGAAGCTCGAGGACGAGGATCGCGAGGTGGTGCTCGCGGCGCTGCAGCGAGCCGAGCGAACCGAGGCCGAGCTGCGTTACCTGGCGGACCACGACTCGCTGACCGGGCTGCTCGACCGGCGCCGCTTCCGCGCCGAACTCGACCAGTACGTCTCCTTCAGCGCCCGCTACGGCGGCCGCGGCGCGGTGATGATCGTCGACATCGACGGCCTCAAGACGGTCAACGACTCGCTCGGCCACCATGTCGGCGACAACCTGATCCGCCAGGTCGCCGGGGTGATGCGCGAACGCGTCCGCGCCACCGACATCGTCGCTCGCCTCTCCGGCGACGAGTTCGCGATCCTGATGCCGCAGACCGATCGTCGAAGGGGCGATGCAGCTCGGCGAAGACCTGCGAGCGCAGGTCGCCGACAGCGTCCAGCCCACTTCCGACTCCGAGCCGGCGACGATCAGCGTCGGCATCACGATGTTCGGCGGCGGCGAGAAAGGGACCGGCCCCGAAGCGGTGCTGGTCGCCGCCGACCAGGCGATGTACCGGGCGAAGGAGGGGGGACGCAACCAGATCGTCATCTCCCGCGATCCGAACGAGCCCCAGCGCGAGCCGGAGCGCCGCCAGACGACCGCGGCTCGAATCCGCGACGCGATCACCGACGATCGCCTCAGTCTCCAAACGCAGCCGATTCGCAGCCTCGCCTCCGGCGGGATCGAACGCTACGAGCTGTTGCTGCGGATGACCAGCGACGAGGGCGAGCTGCTGCCCGCCGCCTCCTTCATCGAGGCCGCCGAGCGCTCCGGCATGGTCCAGGAGCTGGACCGCTGGGTGGTCGGGCGCGCCCTCGAGCTGCTCGCCGAGCGAGAACGGCAGGGGGTGCCGCTCTCGCTGCACGTCAACATCTCCGGCGCCTCGCTGACCGACATCTCAGTGCTCGAGTTCATCGAACGGCGCCTCGACGAAGGCGGCGCCGACCCGACCCGTTGCACCTTCGAGATCACCGAGACAGCGAACGTCTACGACTACGACGCGGCCACCGGCTTCGCCGACCGGCTGACCGAGTTCGGCTGCCAGGTCGCGATCGACGATTACGGCGCCGGGTTCGGCCCCTTCCACTACTTGAAGCGGATCCCCTTCGACCTGATCAAGATCGACGGCTCCTTCATCCGTGACATGCCGCGCAGCGACGCCGATCAGCTCACCGTGCAGGCGATCGTCCAGATCGCCCGCGGCCTCGGCAAGACGACGATCGCCGAGTACGTCCAGGACGACCAGACGACCGAGATGCTGCGCGAATACGGCGTCGACATGGCCCAGGGCTTCCACCTCGGCCGCCCGGTCGGCCTCGACGAGGCTTTCGCCGAAACCGCTTAGGCGCCCGTCGCGCCGCGCAGCTCGGCTCGCTTGACCTTGCCGCTGCTCGTCTTCGGCAGCTCGGTGGCGAACTCGACGATGCGTGGGTACTTGTAGGGGGCGGTCTGGGCCTTGACGTGGTCCTGCAGCTCGCGCCCCAGCGCCTCGGAGGGCGACCGTCCTTCGTGGAGCACGACGACCGCCCGCACGACCGCGCCGCGCTCGGGATCCGGTGCGGCGACCGCCGCCGCCTCGGCGACCGCCGGATGGGAGACGAGCGCCGACTCGACCTCGAAGGGGCCGATCCGGTAGCCGGCAGAGAGGATCAGGTCGTCGGCCCGGCCTTCGAACCAGAGGTAGCCGTCCCCGTCCTCTCGCACCCGGTCGCCGGTCGGCCACCACTCGCCGTCGAAGCCCTCGCCGTCGAGGTAACGGGCGAAGAAGGTGGGGGAGGAGGACGCTTTCAGCTGCAGCTCGCCGTCGAGGATGCGGGTCTCGATCCCGGGCAGTGGCCGGCCCATCGAGCCGTAGCGGGCCGGGTCGTCCTCGCCGGGGCGCATCCCGCTCACCGGCCCGGTCTCGGTCTGGCCGTAGCCGTCGGCGACCGCCAGGCCGAGGTGCCGGTGGAAGTGGCGGATCGTCTCCGGCTCGATCGGCTCTCCGGCCGAGACCAGCCGCCGCAGCGACGGCAGCGACGACAGCTCGGCCCGCTTGGCGAGCAGCCGGTACTCGGTCGGCGCCTGGCAGAGGACGTTGACGCCGAGCTCGGCGCAGAGCCGCAGTCGCTCGGCGGGGTCGAAGCGCCCGTCGTGCAGGACGGCGACCGCGCCGCCCAGCCAGGGGGCGACGAAGGCGTTGCGAGTCGACTTCGACCAGCCGGGCGCCGCCGTGCACCAGGCGATCTCGCCGCGGCGGGCGCCGAACCAGTGCTCCGCCTGCACTCGCTGACCGGCCAGGTAGCGCTGCGGGTAGACGACCCCCCGCGGCTCGCCGGTGGTGCCCGAGGTGAAGACGATCGCCGCCGGGTCGTCGGCGCCGAGGTCCTCGACCGGCGCCGGCGTCTCCTGCGGCCGGTCCTCGTCGAAGACCGCGGCGAGGTCGTCCATGTCCATGTAGGGGATGCCGTCGGGCAGCTCGCCGAGGTAGCGTGGCTCGCCGACCGCCAGCTTCGGGCCGGCGGCGCGGGCGCGCAGCTCGAGGTCCTTGCGCCGCAGCTGCGGGTTGCAGGGCAGGGCGACGGCGCCCATCCGCCAGCAGGCGAGCAGGGCGAGCACCCACTCGACCCTGCTTCCGACCAGGGTCATCACGACGTCGCCGCGCTCGACGCCGCGGGCGGCGAAGGCGCCGGAAAGCCCCGCCGAGCGGGCGAACAGCTCGCCGAAGTGGTGGACCCGGCGCGAGCCCTCCGCGTCGACCTCGATCAACGCCGGCCGCGCCGCCGGAAATCCCTCGACCACGTCCTCGATGAAGTTCACGAGGCGCCAGTCTGCCGCAACAGCTGGGCCGGCGGGACTGTCAGGTCGCTTCGGGCGCGGGGTTTTCGGCCGGCTCGGTCTCGGAGAAGCCGAAGCGCTCCTGCAGGCGGCGCAGGGGGCGGGGCGCCCACCAGTTCCACTCGCCGAAGAGGCGCATCAGCGAGGGGACGAGGAGGGCACGGACGACGGTTGCGTCGAGCATCACGCCGAAGGCCATCCCGATCGCGATCTGCTTGACGAAGAAGACGCTGCTGACGCCGAAGGCGAGGAAGACGATCGCGATCGCCAGCGCCGCGGCGGTGATCACGCGACCGGTGCGACCGATGCCGATCGCCACCGCCTCCTCGTTCGTGTCGCCGAGGTCGTAGCGTTCTTTGATCCGAGCCATCACCAGCACCGCGTAGTCGGTGGCGAGGCCGAAGATCACGGCGAAGAGGAAGACCAAGCTGGTCACCTCGATCGCGTTCGGCCCGGTGTAGTCGAGCAATCCCTCCAGCCAGCCCTCTTGGAAGGCGAGGACGAGGATGCCCAGCGTCGCGCCGAGCGTCAGCGAGTTCATCACCAGCGTCTTGATCGGCAGCAGCACCGAGCCGGTCAGCAGGAAGAGGATGACGAGGGTGGTGAGGATCACGATGCCGACGACCAGCGGCGCGTGGTCGATCAGGCTCTGCTTCTGGTCGATGAATCCGGCGGTGTTGCCGGAGACCAGGGTGGCGGTCGCTGCCGGCGGGTCGAGGGCGCGGATCTCTTGCACGACGTCCTGCGTCTCGGGGTCGAGCGCCCGGCCGGTGAGGGCGAAGTTGGCGAAGGCGACCTGCTCGGAGGCGGGAACGAACGGGGCGCCTCCGGCGACCCCGTCGATCGCCTCGATCCGCTGCCGGAAGGCGGCGAGCTGGGCGGGGCCGGCGCCGCCGTCTACGGTGACGGTGACGGCCTCGGTGACGTCGCGCGGGTAGTGCGCTTCGAGGTAGTCGTAGGCCTTGGCCGAGGGCTGGTCGGGGGGCACCGCCTCGGCGCTGGGGCCGGTCAGCGTCGTCCACAGCAGCGGTGCCGCCGCAGCCAGCATCAGGACGGAGCTGGCCAGGGCGACGACGACCGGGCGGCGCATGACGCCGCGGGCGAGGCGGTACCACCCGTCGGAGGTGTCGGACACCGCCGGCCCGCGGCGGATCGAGAGGGCGTCGATTCGCGTCCCAAGTAGCGCCAGCAGCGAGGGGACGACGAGGATCGCCATCAGCGAGGAGAGGACGGCGACCGAGGCGCCGGCCACCGCCATCGAGTAGAGGAAGCGCTGTGGCATGACGATCAGCGCCGCCAGCGCCGCCGCCACGGTAAGACCGGAGAAGACCGCGGTGCGGCCCGCGGTCTGAACGGTGCGGCGGTGCGCCTCCCGCGACGCACCGCCGCTGCCTATCTCCTCGCGGTAGCGCGAGACCAGAAGCAGGGCATAGTCGACCGCCAGGCCGAGGCTCATCCCGGTGGCGATGTTGAGGGCAAAGAGCGAGGTGTCGGTGAAGCTCGACATGATCCGCAGCACGAGCAACGTGCCGATGATCGAGATCACGCCGAGCAGCAGCGGGATCGATGCGGCGACGACGCCGCGGAAGACGAAGAGCAGCAGCAGGGCGAGGATCGGGAAGGCGATCAGCTCGGCCTTGGTCAGGTCCTCGCGGGTCTGGTCGTTGGTCTCGTTGAAGCCGGGGGCGAAGCCGCCCATGGCGACGTCGAGCGAGCTCGAGGCGAGCAACGGTTGGACCCCCTCGGCGGCGTAGCCGCCGGCGTCCTCGATGTCGGCGGTCGAGAGATAGGCGGCGATCGCCACCGACTCGCCGTCGCGGGCGATCAGCCGGGCGCCCTCGCGTGGGTTGCGCAGCGGGTTGAGCACGCGGCCGACGTACTCGACCTGCGCCGTCTCGCGAGTGAGCCGGGCGACCTCGGCACGGACGGCGGGGTCGGTCGTGTCGAGCTTGCCGCCGTCCGGGTTGCGGACGACGAGGACGATCGCCGGGCTCGGGTTGTAGCCGAGCGAGTCGCGCAGGAGGACGGTCGCGCGCTCGCTCTCGGAGGCGGAGTCGGCGAAGCCGGCCGCCTTGAGGTGGCTCTCGACGTCTTTCCCGACGGCCGCAGCGAAGAAGACGAAGACGGCGACCGCAGTGAGGACGAGCTTCGGATGCTTCCAGGTGAGGTCGGCGATCCGGTTCATCGGATTACGAACGGCGCAACCGGGACGGGACGTGAGATCGGCATCGGGGAGGACCGTACCAGATTTCAAAGCACTCGCTTTGAAAAACAAATTAACGTTGCTACTATCGCTACTATCGAATCGATGGGGAGACGCGAATACGATCAGCCGTGCAGCCTTGCCTGCGCGCTCGACCGGATCGGCGAGCGCTGGTCGCTGCTGATCGTGCGCGAGCTCTCGCTCGGGCCGCTGCGCTTCTCCGACCTCGTCCGCAACGTCGGCGGCGCGCCCACCGACGTGCTGACCAAGCGCTTGCGCGACCTCGAGCGCCACGGCATCGTCCGCCGCCGCGAGCTCGCCCCGCCGGCGACCGGGGTCGCCTACGAGCTAACCGATATCGGTTGGGGCTTGGAGCGGCCGATGCTCGAGCTGGGGCGATGGGGGATGAACTTCGAGCAGGTCGAGGAGGTCGTCCGTCTCGCGCCCACGTCGTTGCCCAACGCGATCCGCGTGATCGCCCAGCCACCGCCGGATGCGCGGCTGACCCTTGCTCTACATACCGGTGGGCAGGCTTACTGGTTGCGGGTCGAGAACGGCTGGATCGCGGCTTCACGCGGGGAGGCGGAGGACCCGGATCTGACCCTCCGTGGCGAGCCCGCCGACGTGCTGACCCTCATCGCCGGCGCACCTGAGGAGAGGGGTGTTGGAGTCGAAGGCGATCGCGGCGCGCTGGAGGAATTGCGGGCGATGGTCGTCCTCCCCGAGCGCCTGCGCCAGGCGGCGCTGAACCTCGTAGCGGAGCGCGAGCCGGCGGCAGCCACCTAGCGAATCTGCATTTGGGCGCCTCCAGCGCCCATAAATGCAGATTCGCGGCGAGTATCGCTAGCGCAGTTCGGCTGAGCTCTTGCCGAGCAGCTGGCGGGCGACGATAAGCAGCTGGATCTGCTGCGTGCCCTCGAAGATGTCGAGGATCTTGGCGTCGCGCGCCCACTTCTCCAGCAGCTCGTCCTCGCCGTAGCCGACGGCGCCGCATAGCTCGACACAGCCGAGCGCCACGTCGACGCAGGTGCGACCGGCCTTCGCCTTGGCCATCGAGGCCTGCAGCGAGTTCGGCTTGCCGTTGTCGGCCATCCAGGCCGCCTGCAGCGTCAGCAGCCGCGCCGCCTCGAAGTCGGCCTCCATCTCCAGGTAGCGCGAGACGGCGGCCGGCTGGGAGAGGGCTGGTAGCGCGTAGTCGATCTCGACTCCGGCCTCAGCCAGGCACTCTCGTGCCCGCTCGAGCGAGGCACGGGCGACACCTACGGCCATCGCCGCGACCAGCGGCCGCGTGTTGTCGAAGGTCTGCATTGCGCCGCCGAAGCCCTGCTTGTCCACGACCTCGGAGCTGCCAAGCAGCGCCTCTTTCGGCACCCGGCAGTCCTGCAGGGTGAAGTTGGCGGTGTCGGAGGCGCGGATGCCGAGCTTGTGCTCGAGCCGGTCCAGCTTCAGGCCGGGGTTGTCGCGCTCGACGATGAACGACTTGATCGCCGCCCTTCCCTTCGAGGGATCGAGCGAGGCCCAGACCACGATCAGGTCGGCCCGGTCGCCCGAGGTGACGAAGATCTTCTCGCCGTTGAGCACGTACTCGTCGCCGTCGAGCTTGGCGGTGGTGCGGATGGCCGCCGAGTCCGAGCCGGCCTCCGGCTCGGTGATCGCCATCGCCGCCCACTTGCTGCCGTAGCGCTCGAGCTGCTCCTCGGTTGCCACCGAGGCGATCGCCGAGTTGCCGAGGCCCTGGCGGGGCATCGAGAGCAGCAGGCCGACGTCGCCCCAGCAGAGCTCGACGATGCCGAGCACGGTGGAGAGGTTGGAGCCGTTGCGGTTGCCGCCGTCGCCGTTGTCGCTCGTGTCGCGGCGCACGCCCGCGGCACCAGCGCCGCCGATGTCGGAGCCCTCGTTCATCCCGTCGATCAGCGAGGCGAGCATGTCGAGCTCTTTGGGGTAAGAGTGCTCGGCCTCGTCGTACTTGCGCGAGATCGGCCGGAAGACCTCGGTCGCGACCTGGTTGGCCTGACTGGCCAGTGGCTTGAACTTCTTCGGTATCTCGAGGTTGATCATGATTGCCTTTCGCTTCGAGTCTCGGCGGGGCCTAGACGAGCAGGGCGCCCTCCATCACGCCCGCTGCTCGCAGGTCTCGGTACCAGCGCTCGACCGGGTGCTCCTTGACGAATCCGTGGCCGCCGAGCAGCTGCACCCCTTCGGAGCCGATCTCCATCCCCTTGGCGGCGCAGAGCTTGCGCGCCAGCGCCGCCTCGCGGCCGAAGTCCTGTCCCTGATCGGCACGGCTGGCGGCGCGGTAGGTGGCCAGCCGCATGCCGGCGCTCTCGATGCCGATGTCGGAGACGCCGAAGGCGACGGCCTGGCGGTTGGAGATCGGCTCGCCGAAGGCGGTGCGCTCGTTGACGTAGGGGATGACGTAGTCGAGGACCGCCTGCGAGGCACCGACGGCGAGCGCGCACCAGGCGATTCGCGCCCGCTGCATGCACTCGACATATGAGTCGCGGTCGCCCTCGCCGAGCAGCGCGCTGCTCGGCAGGCGGACGTCCTCGAGCAGCAGGCGACCGGTGGCGGCGGGCCGCAGGCCCATCGCCGGCTCGTCCTGGACCGAGAGGCCCTTGGCGCCGGACTCGATCACGAACAGTGCCGGTCCCAGCCCCTCGGCCTCGGCGGCGACGAGGAAGAGCTCGCACTCGGTGGCGCGAGCGACCAGCGACTTGGCGCCGGCGAGGACCCAGTCCTCACCATCGCGACGCGCGGTCGTCTCCAGCTTCAGCGGGTCGAAGAGCGGCCGTGGCTCGAGCATGGCCAGGGCGGCGGCTGGCAGGTCCTCGCCGCTGAAGGCGGGCAGGTAGGTCGCCTCTTGCTCGGCCGTGCCCCAGTGGCCGATCGCGGTGGCGACGGCGCCAGGGGCGAGGACGGCGTAGGCGATGCCCATGTCCCCGTGGGCGAGCGCCTCGCCGATCAGGGCGCTGGTCGTCGCCGCCTGCTCGTGCATCACGCCGCCCAGCTCCTCGGGGATGCCGAGCATGTTGACGCCGAGCTCGTTCGCCTGCGCCAGCAGCTCGGCGGGGATCGCGCGCTCGGCGTCGGCCCCATGGGCGGCGGGGCGGACCTTCGCCGCGGCGAAGTCGCTCACCGCCTCCTGGAACATCTGCTGCTCGTCGTCGGGGCTGATGTCGAAGAGGCTGCGCGGCTTGCCTGTCGCCTGCCGCGCCGGCCGGGTGAGCTTCTGTGCGGCCTTGAAGGTGCGCCCGGCGGCGGTCGCCGAGCGGAAGCCGCTCTTGGTGCCCTGGAAGAGCGCCCGCTCGACCTGCTTGCGGACGCGGATCCGGTCGAGCAGGTCCGAGCCGGCGAGCCAGTTGAGCGCCCGCAGGCCGTAGCCCATGCTGCGCTCGGCCACTCCCGTGCTGCCTTTGCCGTTGCCGTTCACTTGGATTTCCTCCCGCTGTTCTCGGTGGGTTCGGTTTTCGTGTCGACCGGCTTCACGCTGCCGTCGAGGTGAGGGGCGTGTCGCTTCGCGTCGCGGACCGAGAACTCGATCTCGTTGCCCTCGACGTCGCTGAGAAGCTCGACTTTGCCCGGCAGCCGGATCGGCTTGCGGAAGCGCACCTCCACGGCGAAGGCGTCGGGCAGGCGTCCCTCGAGCGCCGCCAGGCAGCGGGCCTTGGTCCACATCCCGTGCGCGATCGCGCTGGGGAAGCCGAGCGGCTTCGCGGTCAGCGCGTGCATGTGGATCGGGTTGCGGTCGCCGGAGACGGCGGCGTAGCGTCGCCCCAGATCGCCCCCGAGCCGCCACTCGGCGCTCGGCGTGAGCCCAGACTCTTCGTCCTCGCGCCGATGGGCCGAAAACGGCCCTATACGGTGGGTTTTCGTCCCGTCGGCGGGCTGTTCGCCGCCGCCGCGGCGGCGCAGCATCGTGCTTACCGACTCCCAGACCTTCTGCTGTCCGGCCCATGCCTCGGTGACAAGGCCAAAGGTCTGGCCGCTTTTGTGAGGCTGCAGCGGGGTCGGGCGGACGACGAGCTTCAGCTCCTCACCGAGGCCGATTCGCCGATGCTGGACGATCCGGTTCTCGACGTGGACCAGCCCGACCGCGCCGAAGGGGAAGCGGCCGTCGGCCATCACCGCCATGTGCAGAGGGAAGGCGAGCACGTGCGGGTAGGTGGGCGGCAGGTGGTCGCGCAGGGAGAAGCCGCAGACGCGGGCGTAGGCGGCGACCTCGTCGGGGTCGGGCCGCACGCCGGTCAGCTCCAGCTCCAGGTCGGGAACGTCCTTGCCGCGACCCGGCACGAAGGGCAGCAGCGAGGCGCCGGGGATCAGCGGCGCCGCCGCGCGCGCGTAGAGCGGCAGGATGGCCGGCGGGCTGTCGAGCGTGCGCGTCGCCATCAGATGGCCAACTCCGCGGCCGCGTGCGCCTGGGGGCGCGTGTGGCCAAGCAGATCAAGGACGCAGGGTGCAGCCTTTGCTGGTTGCAAAGGCAAACCCGAGGACGCAGAGATGCGCAGCGCCACGCGCGTCATCCAGGTGTGCGGGGTTGCGGGGTTGGCCATCTAAGCTCCCAACAGGCTCTGGCCGCAGACGCGGACGACGTTTCCGTTGACCCCGGTCGAGGCCGGGCTGGCGAGCCAGGCGATCGTCTCGGCGACGTCGACGGGCAGCCCGCCCTGCGACATGCTGTTCATGCGGCGGCCGGCTTCGCGGATCGGGATCGGCATCGCGTCGGTCATCTGCGTCTCGATGAAGCCGGGGGCGACGGCGTTGATCGTCGCGCCTCGCTTGGCCAGCTCCGGCGCCAGCGCTTCGACCATGCCGATCACGCCGGCCTTCGAGGTCGCGTAGTTGGTCTGGCCGGAGTTGCCGGCGATGCCGCTCATCGAGGAGACGCAGACGATGCGGCCGTTCTCGCGCAGCAGGTCGCGGGCGAGCAGCTCGTCGTCGATCCGCTCCTCGCTGGAGAGGTTGATCTCCATCAGCGAGGCCCAGCGGTCCTCCGGCATCTTGGCGATCGTGCGGTCGCGGGTGACCCCGGCGTTGTGGACGACGGCGTCGACGCCAGCGGAGAGGTGCTCGGCGATCGCAGCAGGCGCGCCCTCGTCGGTGATGTCGAGCTCGATCGTCTCCGCGCCGAGCCGCCCGGCGACGGCCTTCAGGTCATCCGAGAGCGCCGGCACGTCGAGCAGGACGAGCTCGGCGCCGTCGCGGTGCAGGGTCGCGGCGATCGCCTCACCGATTCCGCGCGAGGCGCCGGTCACCAATGCCCGCCTGCCCGCCAGCGGCCGCTCCCAGTCGAGCTCTGGGGTCTTGGCGACGCCTGGCCCGATCCGCACCACCTGGCCGGAGACGTAGGCGGAGCGGGGGGAGAGGAGGAAGCGCAGGGTCGAGTCGAGCTGGTCCTCGGCGCCGGGCTCGGCGTAGACGAGCTGCACGGCGATGCCGCGGCCGACCTCCTTGCCGAGCGAGCGGGTGAAGCCCTCCAGCGCCCGTTGCGCGGTCGCCGCGCGTGGCGGCAGCCCGGCGGGTGGCGTGCCGAGCACGACGACCCGGCCCGACGGCTGGACTCGCTTCACGTTGGGGTGGAAGAAGCGCTGCAGCTCGACCAGCTCGGTCGAGTCGGAGATCCCGGTCGCGTCGAAGACCAGCGCCTTGACCGGGCTGTCGGAGCGCTCCGGCCGCGCCGCGCCGATCGCTGCCAGCAACCGCTCCAGCGCCTTGCCGAGCCGCCCGCCGGGCGCCGCACCGGCCAGGGCGGCGCCAGCGCTCGCGGCGTCGCCGGGCGAGCGCCGCTCCAGCTCGGTCGGACGAGGAAGGCCGACCCGGGGGGCGATCAGGCGCCCGGGGGGCGAGTTGACCAGCTGCGCGTAGAGGTCGCTCATCGCCCCGTCCCCCCGGCGCTCTCGAGGATTGCGACGACGCCCTGGCCGCCGGCGGCGCAGATGCTGATCGCGCCGCGGCCGGAGCCGCGCTCGTGCAGCTCCTTGGCGAGCGAGGCGACGATGCGACCGCCGGTGGCGGCGAAGGGATGGCCGGCGGCGAGCGAGCCGCCGTTGACGTTGAGCCGCTCGCAGTCGATCGCGCCGAGCGGCTTCTCGCGGCCGAGCCGGTCGCGGCAGAAGCGCTCGTCCTCCCAGGCGCGCAGCGTGCAGAGCACCTGCGCGGCGAAGGCCTCGTGGATCTCGTAGAGGTCGAAGTCCTGCAGGCGGATGCCGTTGCGGTCGAGCATGCGCGGCAGCGCGTAGGCGGGCGCCATCAGCAGGCCCTCGCGCTTGTGCACGTGGTCGATCGCCGCGGTCTGGCCGTCGACGAAGTACGCCAGGACCGGCAGGCCGCGCTCCTTCGCCCACTCCTCGCTGGCCAGCAGCACCGCCGAGGCGCCGTCGCTGAGCGGGGTCGAGTTGGCGGCGGTCATCGTGCCGTCCTCGCCGCCGAAGACGGGCCCGAGCTTGGCCAGCTTCTCGGTGGAGGAATCGGGCCGCAGGTTTTGGTCGCGCTCGAGGCCGAGGTAGGGGCTGACCAGGTCATCCATGAAGCCGCGCTCGTAGGCCGCGGCGAGTCCGTGGTGGCTGGCGACGGCGAGCTCGTCTTGCTCCTCCCTGTCGATACCCCATTCCTTTGCCATCACGGCGCAGTGCTCGCCCATCGAGAGGCCGGTGCGGGGCTCCTCGTTGCGCGGGATCGAGGGAACGACGTGGCCGGGGCGCAGCCGGGTCAGCTGCTTCAGCCGCCCCGCGGTCGACTTCTCGCGGTTGGCGTCGAGCAGCACCTCGCGCAGATCCTCGTTGAGCCCGATCGGCGCGTCCGAGGTGGTATCGGCGCCGCAGGCGATACCGGTGTCGATCTGACCGAGGGCGATCTTGTTGGCGACCAGGATCGTCGTCTCCAGACCGGTCCCGCAGGCCTGCTGCACGTCGTAGGCGGGGGTCTCGGGGGCGAGCCTCGTGCCGAGCACGCTCTCGCGGGTCAGGTCGCGGTCGCGCGAGTGCTTGAGCACGGCGCCGCCGGCCACCTCGCCGAGTGCCTCGCCCTCGAGCGAGAAGCGCTCGACCAGGCCGTCGAGCGCAGTGGTGAGCATGTCCTGGTTGGAGGCACGCGAGTAGACCGAGTTGGAGCGTGCGAAGGGAATCCGGTTGCCGCCGACCACGGCGACGCGACGGGGACTGTCAGTCAACGTCCATGCCTTTCGATTTGGAGTGCAATAGGGGGCGTGCAGGGGCAAGCGCCTCCCGCCGCGGTTACCCGCTACATGGATCGATGTAAACGTAACTGAGACATAGATCGATGTCCAGATCTATGTGACGGTTCCCACAGGGCCAGCTATGAAACCTCGGAGAAGCCGAAGCGCTGCTGGAAGCGGCGCAGCGGCGCTGGCGCCCACCAGTTCCAGTCGCCGAAGAGGCGCATCAGCGCCGGCACCAACAACGCCCTGACCAGCGTCGTGTCGATCAGCACCGCCGCTGCGTAGCCGACCCCCGCCTCCTTCATGAAGAAGATCGAGCTGGTGGTGAAGGCGAGGAAGACTGCGGCAAGGCAAAGGCCGGCCGCGCTGATCACCCTGCCGGTGCGGGCGATCCCGCGGGCGACCGCCTCTTCGTTGGGCAGGCCGGAATCGTGCAGCTCCTTGATTCGCGCTAGGACGAGGACGGCGTAGTCGGTCGAGAGGCCGAAGATGACCGCGAACATCAGCACCAGCGTCGAGGTCTCCATGCCGTCTGGGCCGTCGTAGCCGAGTGGCCCGTCGAGCAGGCCCCACTGGAAGGCGGCGACGATCACGCCCAGCGTGCCCGCCAGCGTCAGCAGGTTCATCAGCAGGGTCTTCAGCGGCAGCACCACCGAGCCGGTCAGCATGAAGAGCAGGATCAGCGTGGTGAGGGCGATGATGCCGACGACGAGGGGGAGGTTCTCGCCCAGGCTCTCCTTCAGGTCGAGGAATTCGGAGGTGTAGCCGGAGACCAGCAGCGGCGCCGGCTCGTCCAAGGCGCGGATCGACCTGACGGCGTCCTGCGCTTCGTCCTCGAGCGCTTCGTCGGAGCTCCCCGTCAGGCCGAAGCTCGCAACCGCCAGGTCGGGGCCGACGCGCCGGAAGGGAACCGGGTAGGAGATGCCCTCGATCGCGGCGATCCGCCGCGAGAGGCGGTTCAGCTCGGCGGGGTTAGCGGGCCCGTCGACTACGACGGGGATCGGGGTGCCGAGCGTGCTCGGGTAGTCGCGGTCGATCGTCACCACCACGTCGCGCGACGGATTGCCCGCGGGCATGGTGTCGGTGCCCGGGAAGGTCAAGTTGACGCTGAGGACCGGAATCGCCAGGAGGAGCAGGAGGGCCGAGGTGGAGAGCGCCACCGCGACCGGACGGCGCATCACGCCGCGAGCCAGCCGGTACCAGCCCCCCGATTCGTCGGAGACGGCCGGCCCGCGCCGCAGCGAGAGCGCGTTGACCCGCTCGCCGAGCAATGCCAGCAGCGCGGGCACGAGCAGCAGCGCGCCGAGCGCGGCGAAGATCGAGACGATCGCGCCGCCCGCGCCGAGCGAGTAGAGGAAGCGCTGGGGCAGCAGCGTTAGCGCCGCCATCGCGGCGGCCACCGTGAGGCCCGAGATGACCACCGTGCGGCCGGCGGACTCGACGAGGCGGCGGTGCGACTCCCGGCTCGGCCCGTCCCGCTCCAGCTCCTCGCGGTAGCGAGTGACCAGGAGCAGGCCGTAGTCGACGGCCAATCCAAGCCCCATTGCCGTGGTGATGTTGAGGGCGAAGACGGAGGTGTCGACGAATTGCGACATCACCAACAGGGCGAGGAAGCTGCCGCCGACCGAGACCATCCCCACCAGCAGCGGGATCGACGCCGCGACGACCCCCCGAAAGACGATCAGCAGCAGCAGGGCCAGCAGTGGGAAGGCGATCAGCTCGGCCCGGACCAGGTCCTCCTCGAGCGTGTCGTTGGTCTCGTTGAACCCCGCGGCGATGCCGCCCACGGTGACCTCGAACCTGGACGAGCCAAGGTCCTCCGTCGCTACCTCGGCGGCGTTGGTGAGCACCTCCGCGTCGTTGCTGGAGAAGTAGGCGTTGAGCAGGAGGGAGCTCCGGTCCGGAGCGATCAGCTGCGGCGAGCCGCCGGCGAGCGGGTCTTCGACCCGGGTGACCCCTTCGAGCGCTAGCAGCTCGGCGGCGAGGCGCCGCGTCTCCGTGCGCAGCGCCGGCGAGCGAAGCGGCAGGCGCGCCTCTCCGGCCGGCGGCGCGATCCGCACCACGATCCCGGGCATGGCGTCGCTACCCGTTTTCTCGATCAGCAGCTCCTGTGCCTGGGAGCTCTCGCTGGCCGGATCGTTGAAGCCGGCCGCCTTCAGGTGCTGCTGGACGTCTTTGCTGAGGGTGAAGGCAAGCAGGGTGAAGAGGCCGACCGCGGCGAGCACCTTCTTCGGGTGCTTCCAGGTCAGGTCGGCGACCCACCCGAACATGCCGGCTTTAGCCCTCGTAGAGCTTGACGACGCGGACCGCGCCGTCGGGGGCGGCGTCGACGCAGAGGTTGCAGAGGACGCACTCGTCGAGGTTCTTCTCGACCACCTCCACACCGGAGTCGGTGGCGGCGAAGATGTCGACGGGGCAGACTTCTTCCAGCTTCTTGGCGAGCTCGGCGTCACCGGCGACCGATGCGTCGACCTCGACGTCGATGAAGACCTTGTGCAGCGCCTCGCTCATGCGGCCACCCCGAGCTTCTGCTTGACCGCGTCGGGGATCTCGTCGATCCGCTCGACCACGCGGATGCCGGCCGCTTCGAGACGGGCGATCTTCTCCGTTGCCGTGTCCTCCACGCCCTCGACAATGGTTCCTGCGTGCCCGAAGCTCATCCCCTTCATCTCATCGTCGTCCATGAACTTGCCCGCCATGAAGGCGACGATAGGCAGGCGTGAGTTGTTCTCCTTGACCCATTCGGAGAGCTGCGCCTCCATGCGGCCGCCGGGCTCGGTGTAGATGACGATCGCCTGGGTCTGCTCGTCGGCCTCGAAGTAGGGCATCAGCTCGGCGTAGGTGGAGCCGATGATCGCGTCGCCGCCGATCGAGACCGCGGTGGAGACGCCAAGGCCGGCCTGGGTCAGCGAGGAGGAGATCTCGGTCGTCATCCCGCCGGAGCGGCTCATCACGCCGACGGGTCCGGGCGCGTATGCCTTGGCGGCGTCTTTGGCGGGGCCGCCGATGCCGCCCATCTTGCAGACCCCGGGCACGATCAGACCGAGGCAGTTGGGGCCGATGATCCGCGCCCCGCGCATGTCCGCGAGCTCGACCATCTGGGCGACGTCGCGGCGCGGGATGCGCTCGGTGACGATCACGATCAGCTTGATTCCGTTCTCGATGGCCTCCAGCACGGCGTCCTTGGTGAAGGCGGGGGGGACGGTGACGACCGAGCCGTCGATCGGCCCGCCGTAATTCTCGACGGCCTGGGCGACGGTGTCGAAGACAGGCACCCCGTGCACCTCGCGGCCCTTGCGGCCGGGGGTGACGCCGCCGACGACCTTGGAGCCGTAGTCGAGGCACTCGCGGGTCAGGTTGACCGCCTCGCGCCCGGTGATCCCCTGGACGATGAAGGTCGTCTCCTTGCTCAGCAGGATGCTCATGACGCCCCTCCGGGCGAGTTTGTGGCCCTATGGGTGACAAAGGCGCCCCGGCTCATGCTGGGGCGCCCTGGATCTTGGCGACGGCGCGTCCCGCCGCCTCCCACATCGAGACCGAGCGGTCGCAGTACTCGACCCCGTAGCGATCGAGGATCTTGAAGCCCTCGTCCTCCCAGGCGCCGGGGATGCGGAAGATCGCGATCGTCTCGCCCGGGTCCTTGCCCAGTTCCAGGCAGGCCTTGATCGTGCCGCGGGCGACGATGTCGACGCGGGTGTTGGAGACGATCGACATCATCACGGCGATCTTCTCGACCCCGTCCTTCTCCAGCACCTCCTTGGCCAGGCCGCAGGCCTTGGCGACGGAGGGATTGCCGCCGATCTCGGAGTAGTTGGCCGGCTTGCCGCCCTGGCTGCGGACTGCGTCGGTCAGGGTCAGCGAGCCGCCGCCGGCGCCGATCACGAGGCCGAGGTTGCCCTCGAAGCCGTGGTCCTTGCCCTGGATCACGCCGCGGTGGTCGGCGGCGTCGATCGCGGCGACGTTGCGCTCGAAGTCGGAGGGCTCGTAGGTCTCGCGCGTGTCCTCCTCGGCGATCTCCAGGTGCTTGCGCAGCAGCGCCTTCTGCCGGCCGACCGCCTCGTTCTCCATCTCCATGTGGGCATCGAGGGCGACGAAGCTGCCGTCGGTCAACTCGGCCAGCGGGTTGATCTCGGCCAGGGTCATGTCGTAGTCGCGGAAGAGGCGGGCGAGCTTGGCGAGGATCGGCGTCGCCCGGTTCAGCTGCGAGCCGGTGACGCCGGTGGCGGCGACCGCCTGCTTGGCCTCGAAGTCGGCGATCGGCAGCAGGTTGGAGAGGTAGCCGCGGCCGACGTGGTCGGGGTGGGTCTCGGCGACCTCCTCGATGTCGATGCCGCCCATGTCGCTGAACAGCATCAGCGGCCGCTTCGCGGTTCCGTCCCAGACGACGCTCGCGTAGTACTCCTGCTTGACCTCGGCTTTGGGATCGACGAGGACGCCGCGTGGCATGTGGCCGTTGATCTCCAGCTGCAGGATCGCCTCGGCGTGCTCGGCGGCTTCCTCGGGCGTGTCGGCGAACTTGACCCCGCCGGCCTTCATCCGCCCGCCGCTCAGCACCTGCGACTTGATCACCGTCGGGCCGCCGATGTCTTCGGCGGCCTTACGAGCCTCCTCGGCCGTTTTGCAGAAGCCGTACATGGTGACGGGGATTCCCGCCAGCTCGACGATCTTGCGTGCCTCGTACTCGTAGAAGCGCATGCGCGGCGCGGAACCCTATCCGACCGGGACGGAAGCCCACGCCTGCCACAGCGCTGCGGCCAGGTTGGAGGCAACCGACCCGCCGGCGGCGAGCATTGCCCCGTCGAGGGAGTGAACCCGCTCGATGCCCCGCACGGAGCCGGTGAGGAAGACCTCGTCGGCGGCGAGCAGGTCGGCGCGGGTGAGCGTGGCTTCACCGGCTTCGATTCCCAATCCGCCGGCCAGCCCCAGCACTCGCATGCGTGTGATCCCGGGAAGGATGCGCCCGTCGAGCGGTGGCGTTACGAGCGCCCCGTCCTGCACCGCGAAGACGTTGGCCCGCGAGGCCTCCAGCACAGCACCGTCGTCATCGACGATCAGCGAGAGCGCGTCGGCAGGTAGCTTCGCCTGTGCCTCGTCGACCAATGAACGATCGGCCCACTTATGGGCGCCGAGGCCACCGGCGAGCGCCAGGCTCTCGACCGAAATCGCCCCTGGCGCGTTCGTCCCGGATGGCGAGGCGAAGCCGCGAGAGGACACGTTGCGTCGGTCGATCCTCACCCCGAGCCCGCCGTCCTCGCTGGGTGCAACCGCGATTCGCAACGCCTCGAGCGCTCCTGCAGACGTGCCGGTAGTTGACCACCTATAGGGCGGGTCAACTACCGGCACGTCCAAGGACGGGAGGTCTTGGCCCGGGTAGAGCTCGGCGAGGCTGGCTTCGAGCCGAGCCAGGTGGGCATCGAGCTCGACCGGGCGGCCGTCGACGACGAGCAGAGTCTCGAAGACGCCATGGCGCGGATCGGGCACAGCGGCCATTGTGGCAACCTCGGCTCGGTTGAAGACGCTGCTGATCGACAACTACGACTCCTTCACCTACAACCTCTTCCAGCTGCTGGCGGAGGCGAACGGCGAGGAGCCGCTGGTCGTCCGCAACGACGAGGCGCGCTGGAGGGAGCTGTCGGAGCTGGCGTTCGACAACGTCGTCGTCTCGCCCGGGCCGGGCCGGCCGGACCGGGAGGGCGATTTCGGCGTTTGCGCCGAAGCGATCCGCCACTCGACCGCTCCGCTGCTCGGCGTCTGCCTCGGCCACCAGGGCCTGGGGCTCGCCCACGGCGCCGCCGTCGTTCCCGCGCCCGAGCCTGTGCACGGTCGCCTCAGCGCCGTCCTCCACGATGACTCGTCCCTGTTCGCCGGCATCCCGCGCGAGTTCCAAGCGGTCCGTTACCACTCGCTCTGCATCGAGCAGCCCCTGCCGCCCGAGCTGAGGGGGATCGCCTGGACAAGCGACGGCGTCCTGATGGCGGTCGAGCACCGCGACCGGCCGCTCTGGGGCGTGCAATTCCACCCTGAGTCGATCTGTACAGAACACGGTCGCCGGCTGATCGAGAACTTCAGGGACTTGAGTTGGCGGTGGAGGGGGCGACGGGGTGCCCCTCCCGCTGGCTGGGTTTTTCGCCAGGGGAGCCGGTTGCGGCTGCGCCAAACCCCTCGGGGCGAAAAACAGGACGCCGCTGCGCAGGAGGGGCACCCCGTCGCCCCTTCACCGGAGCTCGTCGTGAAGCGGCTCGATCGCCCCTTCGATCCCGAGGGCGTTTTCGTCCAGCTCTACGCCGAGAGCGAGAACGCGTTTTGGCTCGACAGCAGTCGCGTTGATGAGGGCGCTCGCTTCTCGTTCGTGGGCGATGACAGCGGACCCTTGGGCGCGAAGGTCACCTACGACGTGAACGGCGGAAAGCTGACAATTGCCCGAGGCGAAGAGATTGAGACGCGGCGCGAATCGATCTTCGATTACGTCGCCGCGGAGATGCAGCGCATGCGCCTGCAGGAGACCGGGTTGCCGTTCGAGTTCGATTGCGGCTTCGCCGGCTACCTTGGCTACGAGTTGAAGGCAGAGTGCGGGGGGGACGCTGCGCACGAGTCGCCGCTGCCCGATGCCGCCTTCGTCTTCGCCGGCCGCATGATCGCGTTTGACCACGCAGCGGGGCACACGTACCTGCTCTCGCTTGTGGAGCCGGGGGGCGAGGCGGAGGCCTGGATCGAGGCCACCGAGCGCCGTCTGGGCGCGTTGCCGGCCGCGGTAGAGCCGGACCGGGCGAGGGGTGCCGCCGACGGCGGCCCGGCCGAGTTTCGCCTCGCCCGCCCGCGCGAGCGCTACCTGGAGGAGATCGCCGAGTGCAAGCGGCTGCTCGCCCAGGGCGAGACCTACGAGGTCTGCTTGACCAACCGGGTGGTCGCCGACGCCGACGCCGAGCCGCTGGCGCTCTACCGGAGCCTGCGCCGGGTCAACCCGGCGCCGTTCTCGTCCTTCCTCCGCTTCGGCGAGACCGCGGTGCTGAGCTCCTCGCCCGAGCGCTTCCTCGGGGTCGGCCGCGACCGCTGGGTCGAGGCGAAGCCGATCAAGGGGACCTGCCGCCGCGGCGAGACGCCGGCGGAGGACGTGCGCCTCGCCGAGCGCCTGCGCGGCGACGAGAAGAACCGGGCCGAGAACCTGATGATCGCCGACCTGCTGCGCAACGACCTCGGCTCCGTCTGCGAGATCGGCACCGTGCACGTGCCGCACCTGATGCAGGTCGAGACCTACGAGACCGTCCACCAGCTCGTCACCACCGTCCGCGGGCTGCTGCGCGAGGGGGTGGAGGTGCCGGACTGCATTCGCGCCTGCTTTCCGCCCGGCTCGATGACCGGCGCGCCGAAGCGGCGCACGATGCGGATCGTCGACGAGCTCGAGGGCGAGGCGCGCGGCGTCTACTCGGGCGCGATCGGCTACCTGGGCCTCGGCGGCGGCTGCGACCTCAGCGTCGCGATCAGGACGATCGTCGTCGCCGACTCGGCCACGATCGGCACCGGCGGCGCGATCGTCATGCAGTCCGACCCCGAGGGCGAGTACGAGGAGATGCTGCTCAAGGCGCGGGCGCCGATGCAGGCGATCGAGCCGGGCGTCGACCCGGAGCGGGCGTTGCGCCCTAGAGCCGGATCAGGCTCTCCGAGTCGATCTCCCGCGTGACGCCGCGGAAGTCGATCGTCAGCGGCGCCGTGGAGACGACCGCGCCGTAGTCGATTTGCGGATGAGCGGTGACGATCGCCGCCAGGTCGGCGCTGCGCAGCGCCGGCTCGAGATCGACCGAGCGCAGGCCGAACTGGCTCAACTCGGGCACGAAGGGGTCGTGATAGGAGACGTCGCCACCCAGCTCGTGCAGCAGGCTGACGATCTCCAGCGCGGGCGACTCGCGGATGTCGCCGACTCCGGGCTTGTAGCTGACCCCGAGGACGAGGATCTTCGACCCCTTGACCGCCTTGCCGGCATCGTTGAGCGAGCGCCCGATCCGCTCCACGCAGTAGCCGGGCTGAGCCCGGTTGATCTTGCCGGCGAGCTCGATGAACTCGGGGTAGAAGTCGTGCTCGCGCGCCTTGAAGGCGAGGTAGAAGGGGTCCACCGGGAGACAGTGGCCTCCCATGCCAGGACCCGGGTCGAAGCGCATGAAGCCGAACGGCTTGGTCGAGGCGGCGTCGATCACCTCCCAGATGTCGATGCCGAGCCGCTCGCAGAGCTGGGAGAGCTCGTTGACGAGGGCGATGTTCACCGAGCGGAAGATGTTCTCGAGCAGCTTTGCCAGCTCCGCCGTCTCCGGTGCGGAGAGGACGACGACTTCGTCGCAGATCAGCGAGTAGAGCTCGCGGGCGCGCTCGGCGCAGGTCGGGGTGATGCCGCCGACCAGCTTCGGCGTGGTGCGGACGGTGTAGTCGGTGCGCCCGGGGTCGATCCGCTCCGGCGAGAAGGCGAGGTGGAAGTCGCGACCGGCCGCCATCCCCGACTCCTCCAGGATCGGCAGCAGGCGCTCGCGCGTCGTCCCGGGGTAGGTGGTCGACTCCAGCACGACGAGCTGCCCGGGCTGCAGCACGCTCGACAGCGCCGTTGCCGACTCGGTCAGGTAGGCGAGGTCGGGCTCTCGCGAGCCGGTCAGCGGCGTCGGTACGCAGATCACGATCGCTTCGCAGGATGCGAGCTCCGCGTGATCGGCGGTCGCCCCCAGGCGGTCGCCCAGCGGCACCAGCGCCTCGTCGGGAATGTCCTCGATGTAGCTGCGTCCCGCGTTCAACGCCTCGATCTTGCGTGCGTCCGCGTCGAGGCCGACCACCTCATGACCGGCTTCGGCGAAAGCCACGGCAAGCGGCAGGCCGACGTATCCCAACCCGACGATCCCAATCTTCATCGTCGGCAGTCTAGGTGGCGTCGGCGGACGAGCGGGGCTAGCCGAAGGGCGGGTGGGGGAAGTCCGGCACCGGCTTCATCGAGAACGGCAGCGACGCCTGGCCTTGATAGACGACCCGCGCGGCACCCTTCTTGTTACGGCCGTAGTGCCGGCCAACCAGGCCCTGGAAGATGCCCGCTTCGTTGGCCTGGGCAACGAGCGCCTTGCGCCAGTGACCCCCCCTGAAGACCTGAATCGTCACCTTGCCGCTGCTGCTGTCGGGCGTGCGGCCCCAGAAGTAGAGGCCTTTCTGGTGCGGGTAGGCGACGAAGGGGAAGCGGAAGGCGAACATGATCTCCTTCGGCTCGTCCTGGGCGACGGTCGGGCCGCGGAAGTAGAGCCCGCCCTGATCGGTCTGGCTGAACGGCAGATCCGGCTCCGGCTCAGGGTCGCGCAAGCTGTACCAGAAGAAGTATTCGATGCCGAGGCTCCAGGAGTTGAAGAGCGCCTCGGCGATCCAGCGACTCTCGATCTTCATCGGCAGGCCGCCCGGGTCGGGCGGGTTGGTATCCCAGGAGAGCTCCATGATCCAGAGCGGCGTGCGTTTGAACGCTCCTTTGATCCGTCCCGCGCGGTCGGCGGCAGTAAGCAGGGTCTTCAGCTTTGCCAGGTCGCCCAGCTGGACGTCGTTGATGCCGCCTTGGTGGCTCGGGCCGCCGGTCGTGTAGGGGTGCATGTCGAAGATGTCGAAGTGGACGCCGCCACCGCAGTCCCCCTTCGTCGGGCGCGGGTGGTTGTGGCCTTTCATGCAGAGCAGCAAGCGGGTGAAGCGCATCGGCCCGATCGTGTATTTGGGCACGGCAATTGGCCCCAGCCCCGCAGCAATCACGAGATTGGAGGGGTCGACCGCCTTGATCGCCGCGTAGAAGCTGTTGATCAGCGTTCGGTAGAGATCGGGGGAGACCGGCCTGTCGCCCTCGAACTGGGGGGCGAAGAAGAGGCTCAGGTTCGGCTCGTTGAGCCCCTGCCAGTAGACGACGCGCGGCAGGCCGCCGAAATTGCCGCTGTAGCGGCGGGCGGCGGCGGTGGCAAACGCGGCGAGCGCCCCGGGGTCGGGGTTGCAGGGAATGTCGGTCTCGCCGGAGTGGCAGCGGTGAGCCCAGAGCGGCGCGCCGCGCACCTGCAGCACCGGCGTCAGCCCCGCCGCGACGGCTCGCGTCACCCACTGGTCGATGAATTCCCAGTCGTAGTGGGGGTCGGCGGGGTCTTCGGGGTTCCATGAGGCCGGCACCTGCTTCGGCGCGACCGAGGCCCAGCGCAGGGGCGTCTGCACGATCTTCACGCCCGCCCGCCTCGCGTTCTCGAAGGCGGCGACGTCGTTGTCGTAGACGTAGGAGATGCCGGTGTTCAGCGCCCGCACGGCGGCCGTCGCGGGGCTAGCTCCCCAGGCGAGCAGGGTCAGCGTCGCCAGGGTGAGCAGCAGCGCCAGCCTGGTGGCTCGGGCGCGATGCCCTGTGGAGGGTGCGAGTGCGCTCACGATCGCTTACCCGACGGGCCGCTTTTGCTGTCGCCAGAAGTAAGCGAGCGCCCAGACGATCGCGGCGAGGATCGCGAGCGGCAGCAGCCCCCCGAGTTGACCGGAGGACGAGGAGCCGGTCGCCTCGGCAATCACCTCGCCGAGCCCGGAGGAACCGCTGGGCAGCTCGGTGGAAGCCGGCGTCTGCTTTGCGGCTGGCGACTCGGTCGGGCGACTCGGTGGCCCCGACCCCTTGCCGGCCCCGGCACCGCCGGCCTCTTCGCCGTCGCTTCCCTGGGTCTCGGAGCTTGCGGTGTTCTGCGGCGACGACTTCCGCGGCGGGGTTGGCTCCTCGGCAACGCTCGGGTCTGCTGCCGGCGCCGGAGCCGTCTCCGCGACTATCTCAGCCACTTCGCGGCCCTCCTTGCCGTGCGACTCGAGCCGCTTGGCGTTCTTGGCCCCGAGCACTTTCGCCGGCGAGGGCTTGCGGCCGCCGTCGGTCTCCTTGTCGCCGCCCGCGGTCGGGATTGCCTCGGTGTACTGGGTGGCGGCGGAGTTCTCGGGCGGCACGACCGAAGACGCTTCTTCGGCGCCCAGGGCGTTCGCCGGCAGAGCCAGCGCCAGTGCCGCCGCGAAGCAGATCGTCCGTACCTTCATCTCAGTTCGGTCCCTGGTCGTCAATAGGATGGCCGCCGGAGCTCGAGCTTGCCCAGCTTTCCAGATAAACCAGATGGACGCGTCTTCGATTCGGTCTAGCCAATCCGTGGGGGAATTTGCCCAACGGATCGACTGGGGCGGTGCCTGGACCTGGTGCTTCTGCTTCGGCTTGGTCGCCTACCTCGGGGTCGAGGGGGGCGGATACGACCCACTCGTCCACGACCAGGTCGGGATCGTGGTCTGGTGGATCCTGCTCGCCGGTGTGCTCGTCGGCGCGCTGCCCACCCGCCGTCCTGGTCCTCTCGCCCTGGCCGGGCTCGGCCTGTTGGCCGCCTTCGTCGCCTGGACGGCGCTGAGCCTGACCTGGACCGAGAGCGTCGAGAAAACCTCCGCCGACCTCGCCCGCGTCGCCACCTACCTCGGCGTCTTCGGCTTGGCGCTGCTGAGCCGCGATCGCGAGAGCACCCGCCGCGTCGTCTCCGCAGTCGGCGCCGGGATCGTCTTCATCGCGGCGATCGCACTGCTTTCGAGGCTCCACTCCGAGTGGTTCCCGGCGGCCGACCAGACCGCCCAGTTCCTTAGCAGCAACAGGGAACGCCTCTCCTACCCGCTGCACTACTGGAACGGGCTGGCGGCGCTGATCGCGATCGGGGCGCCGCTGGTCCTGCACTGGGCAGCGCGGGCGAGGACGACCCTCTGGCGCTCTGCCGCCACGGCCGCGTTGCCGGTGCTCGCGCTGACTGCCTTCTTCACCCTCTCCCGGGCGGGGATCGCAGCAGCCGTCGTCGCCGCCGTCTTGTTCGTCGCGTTGACCTCGGACCGGGTCGCGCTGCTGCCGACCCTGGCGCTCTCGGGCCTGGGCAGCCTGGCGCTGATCCTCGCTGCCGCCGCTCGCGACGCCCTCCAGGACGGGTTGCTCAACGCCACCGCCGAGAGCCAGGGCGACAGCCTCCTTGTCATCGTCATTCTCGTCTGCCTCGCCGTCGCCGCCCTGCGGGTGGGCCTCGACCTGGCTACCCGCGACCGCCCCCGTCCAGCCTGGACGCGGGTGCCGCGGCGCGAGGCGCTGATCGCCGCTGCCGTCGGGGCTTCGATCGTGCTGATCGCCGCCGGCGCGCCGGGCCGGGTCTCGGACGGGTGGGCGGAATTCAAGGAGAAGGGCAGTCCCGGCAAGGGGACGGAGCGGCTCAGCAGCACCGCCGGGCAGAACCGCTACCAGCTCTGGAGCGCGGCGGTGAAGGAGAACGCCAGCGAGCCGCTGACCGGCACCGGCTCGGGCACCTTCGAGTACTGGTGGGCCCGCAACGCCGACGTGCCGGAGGTCGTGCGCGACACCCACTCGCTGTACCTGCAGACCCTGGGCGAGCTGGGGATCGTCGGCCTCGCTCTTCTGCTGGGTTTCCTGGGCGTCGTGCTCGGCGGCGGCTGCGTCCTCCTCTTTCGCGCGGAGGGGAGCGAACGCTCGCTGCTGGCTGCCGCGCTCGCCGGCTGCGTGGCGTTCTGCATTGCCGCAGCCTTCGACTGGATGTGGCAGCTGCCCGTGCTCGCGATCGCTCTGCTTCTGCTCGCCTCGGTGCTGCTCAACGGGGCGCACCCCGACGTGGGCGAGAAGGCGAGGGGCCTGTCCCTCGTGCCGCGGATCGGGGTTGCCGCGGCGGTGCTGGCCGCGATTGTCGCAATCGCGATTCCGCTCGCCGCGACCAGCCTCGTTCGCGGCAGCGAGGCCGATGCTCGCACCGGCGATCTGAGCGGCGCCCTGGAGGATGCGCGGACCGCCCAGAACGTGCAGCCTGGGGCCGCCTCGCCGCGGCTCCAGCAGGCGCTCGTGCTCGAGGCCCAGGGTAACTTCCCGGCCGCCGTGGAAGCGGCGCGCGCCGCCACCGAACGCGAGCCGACCAACTGGCGCACCTGGCTCGTGCTGGCCAGGATCGAGGCCGAGAACGGCCAGGCTGCCGCCGCGGTTCGCGCCTACGCCAAGGCCAAGTCACTCAACCCGCTCTCGCCACTCTTCGGCGACTGAGGCCTTTGCGTGACGTCGGCTGGGATACTGCGTTTGAGACTCTCTAAGAAGGAGGAGGATTGACTCATTTCGGGCGCCTCGTGGCCTTGACTGGGTTTGCCGTCGCGGTTCTGGTCGGCGCCGGCTGCGGGGAAACGGTGATCGACGACGCCAAGACGGAGGCGGCGATCGAACAGAATCTGGAGGATTCCGTAGGGCAGAAGGTATCCTCGGTCGAGTGTCCTTCGGGGGTCGAGGTCGAGGCTGGCAAGACCTTCGATTGCAGCGTCAGCCTGGCTGGCGGCAAGCGCGAGACAGCGACGCTGAAGATCCTCAACGAGGACGCCGACGTCGAAGTAACCGACCTCCAGCCCGATAAGTAGAGTGCGCCGAATGAGCCAAACCATCGCGGCCGAAGCGCCGACCACGCACGTAAAACTCCTCGACTGGGTTGGGGAGATCGCCGATTTGACCCAGCCCGATGCCATCCACTGGTGCGATGGCTCGGCCGAGGAGTACGACTCCCTCGCTCAGACGCTGATCGAGGCGGGAACCTTCGAGCGCCTCGCCGACGCGAAGCGCCCTAACTCCTACCTCGCCCTCTCCGACCCTGGCGACGTCGCCAGGGTGGAGGACCGCACCTTCATCTGCTCCGAGCGCGAGGCCGACGCCGGCCCAACCAACAACTGGCGCGAGCCGGCCGAGATGCGGACCACCCTGCGAGGCCTCTTCGAGGGCTGCATGCAGGGACGGACGATGTACGTGGTGCCCTTCTCGATGGGACCGCTCGGCTCGCCGATCGCCCACATCGGCGTGCAGCTCACCGATTCGGCATATGTCGCGGTCAACATGCGGATCATGACCCGGATGGGCAAGGGCGCCCTCGATGTACTCGGCTCCGGAGGAGAGTTCGTGCCTTGCCTGCACTCGGTCGGGGCGCCGCTCGCCGAAGGTGAGGAGGATGTGTCCTGGCCCTGCGACGCCGACAACAAGTGGATCGTGCACTTTCCGGAGAGCCGAGAAATCTGGTCCTATGGCTCCGGGTATGGCGGCAACGCGCTGCTGGGCAAGAAGTGCTTCGCGCTGCGGATCGCCTCGGCGATGGCCCGCGACGAGGGCTGGTTGGCCGAGCACATGCTGATCCTGAAGCTGACCTCGCCCGAGGGAGAGGTCAAGTACGTCGGCGGTGCCTTCCCCTCGGCCTGCGGCAAGACGAACCTGGCGATGCTGATCCCGACCCTGCCTGACTGGAAGGTGGAGACGATCGGCGACGACATCGCCTGGATGAAGTTCGGCGAGGATGGCCGGCTCTACGCGATCAACCCGGAGGCCGGCTTCTTCGGCGTCGCCCCCGGGACTGGCGAGAAGACCAACCCGAATGCGATGAAGACCGTCGCCCGCGACTCGATCTTCACCAACTGCGCCAAGACCGACGACGGCGACGTCTGGTGGGAGGGCATGACCTCCGAGCCGCCCGAGCACTTGATCGACTGGCACGGCGAGGATTGGACCCCTGCGTCGGACAAGCCCTCGGCGCACCCCAACGCCCGCTTCACCACGCCGGCCTCTGCATGCCCCTCGATGGCTCCCGAGTGGGAGGACCCGGCTGGAGTTCCGATCGACGCCTTCCTCTTCGGCGGTCGTCGCTCCCAGGTCGTGCCTCTGGTCCGCGAAGCCTTTGGCTGGGAGCACGGGGTCTTCCTCGGCTCGATCATGTCCTCGGAGACGACCGCCGCCGCGGCCGGCGAGGTCGGCAAGCTGCGCTACGACCCGATGGCGATGCTGCCCTTCTGCGGCTACCACATGGGCGACTACTTCGGCCACTGGCTGAAAGTCGGTGCCCGTGAGGGGGCGAAACTGCCGCGGATCTTCTACGTCAACTGGTTCCGCAAAGACGACGAAGGCAACTTCCTCTGGCCCGGCTTCGGCGAGAACAGCCGCGTGCTCGAGTGGGTCTTCCGACGCTGCGCCGGGGACGCCGAGGCGGTCGAGACCCCGATCGGCCTGGTTCCGGCTGTCGGCGATCTCAACGTCGAGGGGCTGCAGATCTCCGCCGAGGAGTTGAACGATCTGCTGGCCGTCGATGCCGCCGGCTGCAAGGCCGAGCTGCCGGCCATCCATGAGCACTTCGACCGCTTCGGCGAGCACCTGCCAAACCAGCTGCACGACCAGTTAGCCGACCTTGAGCAGCGCCTGGCTTAAATCAGGCATACGTAGTCTGCCGCACGCGATCGTCGCGGTCCTCGCCGTCTGCCTATTGGGCGCTTCTGTCGCCCCGGCCCAGGCGGGAGCGGCGGCGAGGAACGCGAGGTCCTCGACCCAACGAACATCATCGGGTCGGGTTGTGGTTCTCGGCTACCACGCGATCGCCGATCTGGACGGCGACCCAACCCTCGCCAGGTTCTCGGTTCCGCCTGCCCGTTTTGCCGAGCAGCTCGACACCCTGACCCGCCGGGGCTGGAATTTCGTCGACCTGGACACCGTGATCGCGGCGTTGAGCGGCAAGGGCGACCTGCCCGAGCGGGCGGTGCTCCTCACCTTCGACGACGCCTACGCCGACCTGCTCGACGCCGCCTGCCCAATTCTCGAGGAGCGGGAGATACCGGCTGTGGCCTTTGCTGTCACCGAGGAGATCGGCGGTACCAACGCATGGGACGAGAAGAACGGGGCACAGACTCTGGACCTGCTCCATGCCGACGGCCTCAAGGAGGCTGCGGCGAGGGGGATCGAGATCGGCTCGCACACGGCAACCCACGCGCCCTTGCCCGAGATCTCGCCAGAACAGCTGGATGGAGAGTTGATGGAATCCGCAGACCAACTCGAGGCCCTGGGCCTGCCAAGGCCCAGGGCCTTTTCCTATCCATATGGCCTCTGGAACCCACGGGTTGCGGGGGCCGTTTGCGACGCCGGCTACGAGGTCGCCTTCGCGGTCGAACGAGGGGCGATTCGGAGCGACACCGACCGCTACGCACTGCCCCGTATCGCCGTCCATTCCGACGACACTGGGCGCAAGCTCCACCTCAAGCTGGCGACTACCGAGCTGAACAAGCGCATCCGCTCCATGCTGCGCCGGATCGTCCCGCGCCGGGCCTCCTAGAGCCCGTAGGACTCGGCCAGCTCCGGGTCCTTCGCGGCCAGCATCTCGGCCAGCTCGACCATCACCTTGCACTGCTTCCAGGTGGCGTCGTCCTGCATCTTGCCGTCGATCATGTGGACGCCGCGGCCGTCGGGGATCGCCTCCAGCACTTTCTTGGCGAACTTGACCTCCTCCGGCGGCGGGCTGAAGACCTTCTTGGCGATGTCGATCTGCACCGGGTGCAGCGACCAGGCGCCGACGCAGCCCATCAGGAAGGCGGCGCGGAACTGGGTCTCGCAGCCGGCCGTGTCCTTGATGTCGCCGAAGGGACCGTAGAAGGGCAGGATCCCGGTCGAGGCGCAGGCGTCGACCATGCGGGCGATCGAGTAGTGCCAGAGGTCCTGCTGGGCGCTGACGCGGTCGGCCTCGGGGCTCTCGGGGTCGGCCGGATCCTCCATCACTCGGTAGCCGGGGTGGCCGCCGCCGACCCGGGTCGTCTTCATCCGCCGCGAGGCGGCGAGATCGGCCGGGCCGAAGCTCATCCCCTGCATGCGCGGGCTCGCCGCGGCGATCTCCTCGAGGTTGACGACGCCCTGCGCCGTCTCGAGGATCGCGTGGATCAGGATCGGGCGGTCGAGGCCTGCCTTCGCCTCGAGCTGGGCGAGCAGCCGGTCGACGTAGTGGATGTCCCAGGCGCCCTCGACCTTGGGCACCATCACGACCTCGAGCTTGTCGCCGATCTCGGTGACGAGCGTAGTCAGGTCGTCGAGCACCCAGGGGCTCTCCAGCGAGTTGACCCGGGTCCAGAGCGAGGTCTGGCCGAAGTCGGACTCGGTCGCCGCCTTGACCAGGCCGGCGCGCGCCGCCTCCTTGCGGTCGACCGGGATCGCGTCCTCGAGGTTGCCGAGCAGGATGTCGGTCTTCTCGGCGATGCCGGCCGCCTTTTCGACCATCTTCTCGTTGGAGAAGTCGAGGAAGTGGATCATCCGCGACGGCTTGACCGGGATCTCCGCTAGCGGCTCGGGGGCGCCGATCGCCAGCGGCTGGAAGAAGTCTCTGGGGTTTCTCAAGCTGCTCCTCGGGTCGGGTGCGGTCGGGGCGGAAATCTAGCCCACTGCGTGCGCCGCCGGTCGCAGGGATTCGCGGCTCGCCGCCGTATACCGAGTCGATGAGCGATCGGGCACATGAGGCTGCCGCGGATTGGCGGCTGCCGGAGCGCGGCCGCCCGCCCCTGCTGGGCGAGCTGGTCGAGCGGATCGACGAAGCGGTGGCGACCGCCCGTGCCTCCGAGGCGGCGATCATGACCGTCGGCGCCGCCGCGCTCGACGCCGCCGAGCAGGCCCGCCGCGCCGCCGACCTCGCCGAGAAGGCCAGCGCCGCGATGTTCATGGACCGGGTCGAGCCGGCACCGCCTCAGGCAATCGCCGCCGAGGACGTGGGGCTGCGCGACTTCACCGCGCGGGCCGACCGCGTGGCGGCGCGACTGCGCGCTCTGCAGCAGCAGCCGGCCTGAGGCTGCGGCTGGACCGTCCGCCGAGCGCGGGCTAGGGCCGTGGCTCGCAGTGCGAGCCGAAGTGCTGTGCCCAGATGTGGGTTCCGCCCAGTCCTTCCAGCTCGCCGATCCGCAGGCTGACTCCGAGTTCGCCGAACTCGCCGAGGATGTTCTGGCGGTGGCCGGGCGACCGCATCCAGCCGCGGAAGATCGAGCGCACGGTGCCTTCCTCGCCGGTGCCCCAGGCGAGGTTCTCGCCGGCTCGCCAGCACTGCGAGGAGAGATAGCCGCTTTCCTCCATCCAGAAGGTGAACTCGCGACCGCAGGCGAAGTGGCTGAAGTCGTCGCAGCGCAGGATGTCGCCGGACTTGCCGCTCGCCGAGCTGTCGAGCTGCTCGGCCTCGACGAGGGTCGGCAGGCCAGCCCGCTCACGGGCGAAGTCGGTCATGCAGCGCATCGCCTGCTCTTGGCTGCTCGCCGGGGCGTCGAGGTCGTTCTGCCCCGGGCAGGTGGAGTCGGGCGCGACCAGGACGCTCGCGGTCGCCACCGGGCCGGGCTGCGAGGCGACGCGCTGGCCATGGATGCCCATGGCGATCGCGCTCGGCGCGATCGCCAGGCAGGCGAGCGTGGCAATCGCGGCAGCGAGGGAGGAGGTGCGAGCCATCTGGACCTGTCGTCAGTCGGCGCCTTCCCGCCCCGTCTCTCCGCGGGACCTGGACGAATGTATGAGTAGAGGCAGTGTCGCGTGCCCGCCCGGGCGGGTCAAGGGCTGGCCCTGCGGGCGCTGCGTCCGCGCCGATATCCTTCGCTCCCCGCCCGTCCCCCCGACCCGAGCTAGGAGCCATGGCCGTAGAGACCGCTTACAGCGAGCAGACCGACATCCAGCGCGACATCACCGAGATGGTGCGCCAGTTCGTCGACGAGCAGATCATTCCCAACGCCGAGCACTACGACCACGAGGACTCCTTCCCGGAGCCGATCGTCGAGCAGATGAAGGAGCTGGGCCTGTTCGGGGTGACGATCCCCGAGGAGTACGGCGGCATGGGGCTCGACCTGACGACCTACGCGATGATCGTCGAAGAGCTCTCGCGCGGCTGGATCTCGATCTCGGGCGTCGTCAACACCCACTTCATCGGCTCCTATCTCTTGATGAAGTTCGGCACCGACGAGCAGAAGGATCACTTCCTGCCGAAGATGGCGACCGGCGAGATCCGCGCCGCCTTCTCCCTCTCCGAGCCCGAGGTGGGCTCCGACGTGCAGGGGATCAAGTCGACGGCGAAGAAGGGCGACGACGGGGACTGGGAGCTGAACGGCCAGAAGATGTGGGTGACGAACGGGCTCGGCTCGGGGGTCGTCTTCGTCTTGATGAAGACGGACACCAAGGCCGATCCCCCGTACAAAGGGATGACCTGCTTCATCACCGAGAAGGAGCCCTGGAAGGAAGTCAACGAGGGCGAGTACGCGGGCCTCACGGTTCCGCCCAAGATCAAGAAGATGGGCTACAAGGGCGTCGAGTCGACCGAGCTCGTCTACGACGGCTACAGGTGCCCGGGAGAGCGAGTCCTCGGCGGCGAGGAGGCCGGTGTGGGGCAGGGCTTCGTGCAGATGATGGACGCGCTCGAGGTCGGCCGCGTCAACGTCGCCGCCCGCGGTGTCGGCATTGCCCAGCGGGCGCTGGAACTGGCCCTCCGCTACAGCCAGGAGCGCAAGACCTTCGGCAAGCCGATCGCCCAGCACCAGGCGATCCAGTTCAAGCTCGCCGACATGGCGACCAAGATCGAGGCGGCGCGCCTCGTCACCCGCAAGGCCGCCCGGCTCAAGGATGCCGGCGTGCGCTCCGACCTCGAGGCGGGGATGGCGAAGCTGCTCGCCTCGGAGACCGGCAAGGAGTGCGTCGAGGAGTGCTTCCGCATCCACGGCGGCTACGGCTACTCGAAGGAGTACGAGATCGAGCGGCTCTACCGCGACGCGCCACTGCTTCTGATCGGCGAGGGCACCTCCGAGATCCAGCGCATGGTGATCGGCAAGAAGCTGCTGCAGCGCCACAAGATCTAGGCATGGCGTCGACTGCCGACCTGATTCGCACCGCTGTCGAGCGATTTCAGGCCGAAGTCCCTGCCCTGCAGAAGCTGAAGCTGGTCTTTGGTCTCGAGTTGAAGGGCCGCGGCGACATCCAGCTCTACCGGGTCGAGCTGCCGGGGCCGAAGATCAGCAAGGACCTGGCCCAGGACGAGCGCGTGCTGGTCGAGATCGACCGGTCGCAGTTCAACGAGCTGGCCGAGCGCGGCACGCTGAAGAGCTACCGCAAGGCGGTCGAAACCGGCCACATCAAGGCCAGCGGCGACTCGAACGTGAAGAAGCTGGTCGCCCAGGTGGTTGAGCGCCAGGAGCAGCGTTCCCGCCTTCGAAAAGTGCAGTAGCTCCGGCCCCGGGTTTAGATCTGGGTGGGGACTTGCAGACCGTGTTCACGCCTGCTCCACACACTTTTTGGGGGGGCCTTAAATAAAAGTAACTAGATTGGCCGTATGTATGACTGAATAAATTGGTCAAACGTCTAGTGGGTCTGTACTTTGAGCCGCCTGCCCAGTGTCGGTGCGAATTTCGATGTGACAGCGCCGGGGCTTCAACTCACCAGTAAGGAGACTCACTCGATGACTGCCACCACTCTCTCTTCTACCCGCCGTTGGTTGGCGCTTGCCCTCGTGGCTTGCCTGGCCTTCGTCGGGATGGCGGTCGCCGCCGGCACTGGCCAGGCAGCGACCAAAACGCTGTCGACGATCAACCTCTGCATCACGAAAACCGGCCCCGAGAAGGGCACGGTGCGCTTCGTTCCAGCCAAACGCTGCAAAAAAGGCGAGCTGCTCATCCAGGTGGTAGGCGGCTCCGGTAGCCAGGGAGTCCTGGGCATCCAGGACGAAAGCGGCGCGCAGGGCGCGACCGGCGAGAAGGGCCCGACGGGAGACAAGGGCCCGATCGGCGATCAGGGTCCGGTGGGCCTCCAGGGCCCTACTGGCGACAAGGGTCCAGATGGCGACAAGGGTCCGACCGGCGACAAGGGTCCGAATGGCGACAAGGGTTCCCAGGGAGACCCCGGCAACAAGGGTCCGGTAGGCGATCAGGGACCGACTGGCAATAAGGGTCCCGACGGCAACCAGGGCGCGACCGGCGACCCCGGCGTCAAAGGCCCCGATGGCGACAAAGGTCCGCAGGGCGATCCTGGCGACAAAGGCCCCGATGGCGACAAAGGTCCGCAGGGCGATCCTGGCGACAAAGGCCCCGATGGCGACAAAGGTCCGCAGGGCGATCCTGGCGACAAAGGCCCCGATGGCGACAAAGGTCCGCAGGGCGATCCAGGTGTCAAAGGTCCTGACGGCGACAAAGGCCCCGATGGCGACAAAGGCCCGCAGGGCGACCCCGGCGTCAAAGGTCCTGACGGCGACAAAGGCCCGCAGGGCGACCCCGGCGTCAAAGGTCCCGACGGCGACAAAGGCCCCAACGGCGACAAAGGCCCCAACGGCGACAAAGGCCCGCAGGGCGATCCTGGCGTCAAAGGCCCCGATGGCGACAAAGGTCCGCAGGGTGACCCCGGCGACAAAGGCCCCGATGGCGACAAAGGCCCGCAGGGCGATCCCGGCGTCAAAGGTCCTGACGGCGACAAAGGCCTAACGGGCGACAAAGGCCCGCAGGGCGATCCAGGTGTCAAAGGTCCCGACGGCGACAAAGGCCCCAACGGCGATAAAGGCCCCGATGGCGACAAAGGTCCGCAGGGCGATCCCGGAGTGAAAGGTCCCGACGGCGACAAAGGTCCCGACGGCGACAAAGGCCCCAACGGCGACAAAGGCCCGCAGGGCGATCCTGGCGACAAAGGCCTAGCGGGCGACAAAGGCCCGCAGGGCGATCCAGGTGTCAAAGGTCCTGACGGCGACAAAGGCCCCGATGGCGACAAAGGTCCGCAGGGTGACCCCGGCGTCAAAGGTCCCGACGGCGACAAAGGCCCGCAGGGCGATCCTGGCGTCAAAGGCCCCGACGGCGACCAGGGCCCGGTTGGGCTTCAAGGCCCCGTTGGCGACAAAGGCCCAACGGGCGACAAAGGCCCCCAGGGCGACCCGGGGAACAAAGGTCCGACCGGCGACCAGGGTCCCGCGGGGCTCCAGGGTCCCGTAGGCGACAAAGGCCCGACGGGCGATAAAGGTCCCACCGGCGACAAAGGCCCCCAGGGCGACCAGGGGAACAAAGGCCCGACCGGCGATCAAGGACTCAAAGGCCCGACCGGCGACAAAGGTCTGACCGGCGACAAAGGTCTGACCGGCGACAAAGGCCTCACGGGTGACAAAGGCCTCACGGGTGACAAAGGACCGACTGGCGACCAGGGCCCGACCGGGGAAGGCATCCTCGTGACCGGCTTGGCGAACGCCAGCCCCGGTAACGACACGAACACCTATTACCTCGGGCCGTTCCTGACCTCCAACCCGACCACTACCGAGAGCAACGTGACGCAGATCATGCCGATCGCTGGAACGGTGGCCGACCTCTTCGTGAGGCTCGGCACTGCCCCAAGCTCAGGTGACAATTACACGTTCACCATTCGCAAGAACAGCACCGGCACCACCGGTACCGGTGTCAACTGCAAAATCTCGGATACCAGCACGACGTGCAGCGATGCCGTCAACAGCCTGGCGTTTGCCGCGGGAGACACCCTCACGCTGCAGGCGGTTCCGAACAGCAACCCGGATGGCTGGAGCTCGATTCGCTGGGGGGTCACGCTCACCCCGTAGCGCTCCACCACCAGCAGAGTCCTCAATCGGGCCGTGTCGCGGAATCCCCCGCGGCGCGGCCCGATTGACGTTCGCTGGGCCTCTGGTCTTACTCGACCGGCACGATCCGCCCCGAGGTCACCAGCTGCAGCGCCTGCTGGAAGTTTGGGGCGTAGACCTCGACCTCGACTCCGGTGTCGGGGTAGGCCAGGTAGACGCTTTCCGGGCGTTCCTTGCTGAAGTAGACGATGCCCCCGCCCGGCGCGCTGACGAGCACGCCGTCCGGCTGCTCGCCCTGAGCGCGCAGGGCCGCGACGGGGTCGGGCAGGAGATAGCTGCCAACGGTGAGAAACGGACGCTGGTCTCCGGCCTCGGCACCACCGGTCAGGTAGCGCACGTAGGTGCGGTCAAAGGACGGTTGGCTCAGCTCGAGCTCGGAGCCCTCCGGAGGGCCTGCCCAGTAGAGCGGCGTCTCCTGTTCGGCGGCAGTGGAGCGCAGCGACTCGACGCTGACGACTTCCGCAGCGGTCGAAGAGCCTGCTTGGGTCTGCTCGGATCCGTTGTCGTCGATCAGCAGCCAGGCGACGAGCAGGACGACGACCAGCGTCGCCATCCCGACGCCGAGCAGGGCGTGCCGTCGTTTGAGCTTCGCCGCAGGGCCTTCATCGCTTGGTCTCTGCCACCGCATTCTTTTCCTCCTGGTCGTCGTGACTCCGGCTATTTCGACAGCAGCCGTGGCGCCCCTGGTCGGCCTCCCGGAGGGCAGCCCGCTCGGCTAGCATCCCGCGCCGACCAAACCCAGAGGAGATTCCGAAAGCGATGAGCGAGCAGAAGTACGAGCTGACCACCGACCAGGCCGAGCGCGAGGCGTCCGGCGCGCACAGCTATGGCCGCTACCTCGAGGAGTTCGAGGTCGGCGCCGTCTACAAGCACTGGCCGGCAAAGACCGTGACCGAGGCCGACGACCACCTCTTCTGCCTGATCACGATGAACCACCACCCGCTGCACCTCAACGACGTCTACGCGAAGCAGTCCCAGCAGGGCCGCAACGTCGTCGTCGGGCCGCTCGTCTACTCGCTGGCGCTGGGCATGTCGGTCTCCGACGTCTCCGGCAAGGCGATCGCCAACCTCGCCACCGAAGAGCTCAGCCACCCGAACCCGGTCTTCCACGGCGACACGCTCTTCTGCGAGACCGAGGTGCTCGACGTCAAGCCTTCGAAGTCGAAGCCCGATCGCGGCGTGGTCAAGGTCCACACCCGGGTGCTCAACCAGGACGGCGTCCTGGTCGCCGAGTTCAAGCGGCTGGTGCTGGTGCCGCGCAAGGAACCGGGCAGCTAGCTCGGCTTCCCGGTCAGCCAGCGCACGGCGCCGAGCAGGTCTGCGGACTCGTGATCCGCGGCCGGCTCGCCGGCGCCGGTGGCGGCGATTCGCACGGTCGTGAGGCCGAGGCGGTTGCCGGCCTCGATGTCCCTGGCCGTGTCGCCGACCATCGCTGCGCCGGACAGCGCGACTCCCTCGATCTCCCGGGCGGCGCGTTCGAACATGCCCGTCCCCGGCTTACGGCACTCGCAAGCGCCCTCGTGGTGAGGGCAGTGGAGACTGGCGTCGAGGCGGGCGCCCGAGCGGCCTAACTCCCGGGTAAGGCGGTCGGTGACGCGCTCCAGGTCCGCCTCGCTCATCTTCCCCAGCGCGATTCCGCGTTGGTTGGTGACGACGACGACCTTCGCCGGGTGCTCGTTGAGCAGGCGGACCGCCTCGGCGGCGCCCTCGAGCAGTCGCAGTCCGGCCGGCGAGGTCACGTACTCGCCCTCCGGCGGCGACTCGTTGATCGTGCCGTCCCGGTCGAGGAAGGCCGTCGCGCCCGGCGCCAGACGCGGCCGGCTCAAGCGGAGGCGCTCCCCTCGACCAGCCTCGCCTCGACCCACTCGCAGATCGTGTGCGCCGCGAGCATGTGGCCCTCCTGGATGCGCGGCGTCTCAGAGCTGGGGATGCGGATGCGGTGCTCGGCCGCGGCCCCGACCGGTCCGGGATCCGCGCCGGTCATCGCCACGGTCGCCAATCCGAGCTCGGTCGCCGCTCGCAATGCCTTCTCCACGTTGACCGAACGGCCGCTGGTGGTGAACCCCATCGCCACGTCGCCGGCTGCGCCGAGTCCGCGTAGCTGGCGGGCGAAGACCTCGTCGTAGCCGTAGTCGTTGCCGATCGCCGTCACCGACGGAGGCGTTCGCGGCCAGCGCGATCGCCGGCAGCGGGGGGCGGTCGACCAGGTAGCGGCCGACGAACTCGGCGGCGATGTGGATCGCATCGGCGGCGCTGCCGCCGTTGCCGAAGAGGAGCAGCTTGCCACCTCGTCGGTAGGCGTCGGCGGTGAGCTCGGCGACGGCGGCGATCTCGCCGACGCACTCCGGGTCGAGCATCGCCTCGACCAGGGCGGCGCCCTCGCCGAGGCGTTGCCGTACCAGCTCCGCCGCCGCCGGCTCAGTCATCGGCGTGGCTCCAAGTCGTCAGCCCCTTGTGGTCGAACTGGAAGTCGACCGCCTCGGCGCCGCGCTCGGCCAGCGCCGCCTGGACTTCGTGCTTGCTGTCGTAGCGGCAGTAGAGCAGCATGTATCCGCCGCCGCCGGCGCCGGTGACCTTGCCGCCGAGCGCCCCGTGCCGCTTCGCCGCTTCATACAGGTCGTCGATGTGCTCGTTGCTGATCCGGGGCGACATCCGCTTCTTTGCTTGCCAGGCTTCGTCGAGCAGCCCGCCGAACTCGGTCAGGCTGCTGCTGCAGCAGCGCGTCCTTCATCGCCACCGCCAGTTCCTTCTGCCTCTCGCAGCCCGTTCACGGTCGAGGATTCCTGCGACTCGTAGCGACCCACCTGGTCGTCGATGATGTGGTCGGAGACGCGGGTACGGCCGGTGAAGCAGAGCAGCAGGTTGTACTCGAGCTCGCTGATCGTCTCGGGGTGGATGCGCAGCGGGTTGACGATCACGTCCGTCGGCCCGGAACTCGATGAAGTTGAAGCCGCCGAAGACCGCCGCGTACTGATCCTGGGTGCCGCCCTTGAGACCGAGGTCCTGACGCTCGACCGTATATGCGAGCTCGGGCCATCTCGTAGTCGGTCAGCGGCATCTTCATGTAGTCGGAGAGCAGCCCGATCAGGGTCACCACCACCGCCGAGGAGGAGCCGAGGCCCGAGCCCGGAGGCGCGTCGCTGTGCAGGAAGAGATCGAAGCCGTGCGGGGAGTCGGCGGCGAGCTTCTGGATCGCGGCCTTGATCAGGTCGAGCTTGTCGCCGTCGGGGCGCGCCTCCTCGAGCGCGATCGAGGCGACCACGTCGAGGTCGAGCGACTGGATCACGATCTGGCGGTCGGCGCGCGGGCGCAGCGTGCCGTAGGCGTAGCGGTTGATCGTCGCGCTCAGCACCAGCCCGCCCCGCTCGGCGGGATACGGCGGGACATCGGTGCCGCCGCCGGCGAAGCTGACTCGCAGCGGTGCCCTGGCGCGCAGCAGGCGCGGCGGGCTTTGCTCTGCAGCCGGCATCGATGGGGCACGATATAGAAGTGCCCTGACCCGGCCGGATGGGTAGCATCGCCCGCCGATCGACGAGAGGAGACCCATCATCGATGAGCGCTGGCTCATGCAAGAAGCCTGGCGGCGACCCCGTCTCGCAATGCTGTCGCTAAAGGCATGGACGTTGTGATGTCGAAAGACCCGCAGGTGAACTCCGAAGGCGTTCTAGAGCAAGTGCTGCGCATCATGCGGCGGCGCAAGCTCGTCGTTTTGCAGGCCCTCATCCTGGTGCCTCTGCTTGCCCTGCTCTTCTCGCTGACCCAGGAGAAGCAGTACACGGCAACCGCGACGTTGCTCTTCCGCCAGGCGCCCAGCGGCCCCGAAGAAGGCGAAACCGTCATCGACCCGACCCGCGAGGCGGCCACCAACGGCCAGCTCGTCGGCCTGCCCGTCGTTGCCGACAAAGCGGCGGAGCTGCTCGACGGGGTGCCGGCCGCCGAAGTCCTCGAAAGCGTCGAAGTCGAAGCCAGCGCCGAAGCCGACACCGCCAAGATCGCCGCCACGACCAGCGACCCCGAACTCTCGGCCGCGATGGCCAACGCCTACGGGCAGGCCTACATCTCCTTTCGCCGCGGGGCCGATCGCTCCCAGGTCCAGGACGCGATCGACGTCGCCGAAGCCGGCCTCGAACAGCTCTCGCCCACCGAGCAGGAAGGCAAAGAGGGAGCTGCTCTGAGCGAACAGCTCGACCGGCTGAAGCTGACCCAGGCCCTGCAGACCGGTGGCGCCGAGCTGGTGCAGCCGGCAACCCCGCCGTCCTCGCCGTCCTCGCCGAAGACGCTGCGCAACGTCCTGCTCGGCGTGATCCTCGGCCTCCTCGTCGGCCTTGGACTGGCCGCCTTGCTGGAGCGAATCGACCGCCGCGTGCGCGGCATCGACGAGCTCGAGGATCTCTACGGCGTGCCGATCCTCGCCCGCATTCCGAACAGCCAGCGTCTCTCGAAGCGACGAGCCGAGGCGATCGGGCCGCAGACCCAGGAGGGGGAGGCCTTCCGGGTGCTGCGCACCAACCTGCGCTATTTCAACATCGACGGCGGTCTGCACTCGATCCTCGTCACCAGCCCCGAAGCCGGCGATGGCAAGTCGACCGTTGCGCGAACTCTGGCGATGACGATGGCGGAGATGGGGGACGACGTCGTCCTCGTCGAAGGCGACCTGCGCAAAGGCGGCGAGCTGCGCGGGGTCACCGGGGGTCCGGCCAGCGGCCTCTCCAACGTCCTCGCGGGTACGCCGTTCGAGAAAGTGCTGATCGAGATAGACGTCCCAGCCGGAACCGGTGGCCAGGCACGCTCGCTGGCCGTGTTGCCGAGCGGTCCGGTGCCCCCCAATCCGTCCGAGTTGCTCGACAGCGCCCAGATGCGCGACCTGCTGATCAAGCTTCAGGAACGGTTCCAGATGGTGATAATCGACAGCCCGGCCCTGGCGGCGGTCAGCGACGCGCTGGCGCTGGTCGCGGAGGTCTCGGCAGTCGTCGTCGTCGGCGGCCTCGGCAAAACCACCCGCGACGCGGGGCGGGAACTGAGCAAACAGTTCTCCCTACTTGACAAGCAACCGATCGGTGTGATCGCCAATTTCACGGAGCCCGAACGTGGCAAGTACTCGCATTACTACCGTTCCGACGTGGTCGGAAGCGGCGCACCGAGTACCTGACGCAGTCAGAGTCGCCGCGTTCCTGCTGGCCGCGCTGCTGCTCGAGGCGGTGCTCGCCCGGGCGCTCGCCGGCTCCGGCTCGGCCAAACCCCTGCTGCTGCTCGCCGGCGTCGCCGGGATCGCGTTCGTCTTTCGCTTCCCGCTCGCGACCGCGTTCGTCCTCTTCTGCCTGACCGATTTCATTTTCTACCCCACCTTCTTCGCCCTCGAAATCGGTCCGCTCAGCGTCCGCCCGCACGAGCTGGCGCTGCTCGGGTTGTTGTTCTTCGCCGCCGTTCGCCCCAAGCGGCAGACGTGGGGTGGGGCGACGGGACTGGCGCTCGCCGCCTTCCTCGCCATACTGGCGTTGGCCGGGGGGCTGGCGCTGCTCGATGGCCGAGCGCCCCTCACCGACATCTTCAACTGGGCTCGGCCATTCGCCCTGCTGACCTTCTTCTACGTGGTCGTCAGGCTCTTCCCGGAGCCGCGGGAGCGCCGGCTGCTGCTCACCGGCGGCGTCGCGGTCGGCGCCGTTGCCGGGTTCGTCGCGCTGATCGTGGCGCTTGGGGCCGGGATCGGCGACACCCTCTCCGGCGGCGGCGAAACGATCGTCAAGGAGGAGGAAGGGGCCGCCGGCCTGCTGCGGGTGCGCCTGGCCGGTCTCTCGATGGCCTACGCCCTGTTCTGGTTCGCCGTCGTGCGACTCCTCACGGCCGTCCAAGGTAGGCGCCTCGGCTGGGGGCTGGGGCTGGGCGGGATGGTCCTCGCGATCGCGATCAGCTTCAACCGCAACATGTGGCTCGGCTTGATCGCCGGGCTGGTCCTGATGATGGTGATCGGTGGCCCGTTCGTGCGCAACCGGCTGACCGCAGCGATCGCCGTGTCGCTCGCCGGGATCGTCCTGCTGGCCAGCCTGGGCTCGGCCACCGACAGCCGTGTGCTGGACCCCGTCGTGAAACGCGGATCGACCCTCTTCAACCCGCGCAAGGTGCAGCAGTCGAGCTCGCTCGCCGATCGTGGCCAGGAGACGCGGGTGGCCTGGCCCAAGGCCCAGCGCCACCCGGTGACCGGGATCGGCCCCGGGGTCAACTTCGGCGTCTACAACCTCGACTTCGTCGGGCCGCACAGCGTCAAGGTCGAACCTCAGCTCTTCCTCCACAACCAGTACCTCTACCTGCTGCTGATCTGCGGGGTGCCGGGATTGACCGCGTTCCTGCTCTTCCTCCTGATCCCCGTGGCGCGAGCCTTCAGGCGGGCGCCGGTCGACCCCGCGATCACCGCCTGCGGCGTCGGCATCGCGATGATCATGATCAGCTCGATCGTCGCTATCTACTTCTCCGTCGAGGACATGACCACCGTGCTCGGCCTGCTCACGGGCGTCATCGTCGCCGATCACGAAGGGCGCGCGGCCGACGCCGCCGATTCGGGGCTGATCGCGTGACGACGAGCCCCGAGACCGCTGGGCGCCGGCTGGTGTTGGTCATCGACACGCTCTTCTGGGCGGGCGCCGAGACCCAGCTCCGGCACATGGCCATCGGGTTGCGCAAGTTGGGCCACGAGGTGACGCTCGTCGCGATCGCCGACGCGACCTCCTATGTGGCCGATCTGGAGGAGGCTGGGGTCGAGCTGCGCGTGCTCGGCGTCAAGGGCAGGGTGGGCAAGCTGGGGGCGGTGCCGCGCTTGACCCGCATCGCTCGCGAAGCCGACCTGGTCCACTGCACGGGCTGGGACGCGAGCCTCTGGGGCCGGTTGGCTGCGATCGGGGCGCGACGCCCCGCGGTCGTCACCGAGCACACCGCCGGCCGCGACTTTCAGGTGAGCCGCAGCGGCGCTTCGCGCGAGCGGCTGATCGCCCTCCACAACCGGTATCTGGATCGCTTCACCTACGCCACCGTCGTCGTCGCCGAGACGCAGGTGCCGCTGCTCGAGTCGGAGGGGGTGCGGCCCGAGTCGATCGTCCGCATCCCCAATGCGGTGCCGCTGGCGGAGCTGCGCCGGCGCGCCGGGGAGGGTGCCGACCGAGCCGAGCTGGGCGTGCCCGAGGGCGCGCGGCTGGTCGTCCACGCGGCGCGCTTTACCCCACCCAAGGGCCAGCCGGTGACCCTGCGCGCGGTCTCGCGACTGCGGGAGACCCACGGCGACGTGCGGGTCCTCTTCGCCGGGGCCGGTCCCGAAGAGGAGAAGGTCCGCCGCCAGGCGGCCGAGATGGACGCCGACTGGGCCACCTTCCTCGGCAGCCGCGACGACGTGCCGGCGCTGCTGCGCGCCGCCGACCTCGCCGTGCTGCCCTCGACCGCCGAGGGCCTGCCGATGTCGCTGATCGAGTCGATGGCGGTGGGGACCCCGGTGGTCGCGACCGACGTCGGCGACGTGCGCTGGCTGCTCGACACCGCCGGTGGCGGGATCTGCGTCGAGAGCGGCGACGAGGATGCCTTCGAGGAGGCCTGCGGGCAGGTCCTGGGCGACGACGGTCTGCGTCGCCGCCTCGGCGAGGCGGGCAGCATCGGCGCGATCGAGTTCGACGCGCCGCGCATGGCCGAGCGCTACGCCGAGGTCTTCGAGACGGCGATTGCTTCCGCTCCCCTGTCGGGCACGCTGCTCGGCCTGGCGCCGCTGGCGATCCTCCTCCTGCTCTTCTTCGCCGTCCGTCTGGGCATACCGCTGTCGAGGGCCGCCTGATGTCGGCTCCCGTACGCGCTGCCGGCGCGGTGAGTCCCGGCGAGGACGCTCTGCCGCGCCACCTGGCAGAGACCGACGGCGCCGTGATCGACCCGACACGGATGGTCGAGATATACGCCGAGATCTTCGATGCCGCCGCCGCGGCGGGGCCGCCGGGCCTGCTGCTCTACGCGCTGCCGGCGGCGTTCTCGATCTTCTTCCTGCTCGTCGCCCGCTCGGGCGTTGCCTCGCCGCCGGTCGACCGGGTCGGCCCGCGACCCCTTCGCCGTAGGCGCGATCGCGAGGCTGCGGCGGCGACGCCCGGTCGCCGTGTGCTGTTGGTCGTCAACCTGCTCTTCTGGGCCGGCGCCGAGACCCAGCTGCGCAACCTTGCCATTGGCCTGAGCAGGGCGGGTCACCGGGTGACCCTGCTCGCGGTCGAGGACATCACCTCCTACACCGCCGAGCTGGAAGACGCCGGGGTAGAGCTGCGCACGTTGGGGGCGCGGGACCGGATCGCCAAGCTGCGCGCCCTGCCCGCGCTGGTCCGCGCCGCCCGCGAGGCCGACGTCGTCCACTGCACCGGCTGGGACGCGAGCCTCTGGGGACGGCTGGCGGCGATCGCCGCACGGCGGCCGGTGGTCGTCACCGAGCACGCTGGCGATCGCAGCCTGCAGGTGAGCCGCAGCGGCGCCCCACGGGCGCGGCTGATCGCCCTCCACAACCGCCTGCTCGATCGCGCGACCAACGCGACCGTGGTCGTCTCCTCCGCGCAGCCACGCCAGCTCGAAGCCGAGGGGGTCCGTCCCAACTCGATTGTCTTGATTCCCAACGGCGTGCCGATCGACGAGCTACGCGCCCGCGCGAGCGCGGGAGTCGGTCGCAGCGCGCTGGGGATCCCGCCCGCGGCGAGGGTGATCGTCCAGGTGGCGAGGTTCGCGGTGCCGAAGGGGCAGGCGACGACGCTGCGCTTGGTGGCGCGCCTGCGAGCGCGGCTCGGCGACGTCCGCGTGGTCTTCGCCGGCGATGGCGAGACCGAAGACGCGGTCAAGCGCCAGGCGGCCGAGATGGACGCCGACTGGGCCACCTTCCTCGGCAGCCGCGACGACGTGCCGGCGCTGCTGCGCGCCGCCGACCTCGCCGTGCTGCCCTCGACCGCCGAGGGCCTGCCGATGTCGCTGATCGAGTCGATGGCGGTGGGGACCCCGGTGGTCGCGACCGACGTCGGCGACGTGCGCTGGCTGCTCGACACCGCCGGTGGCGGGATCTGCGTGGCAAAGGAAGACGAGGGAGCCCTCGAGCGGGCATGCGCGAGCGTGCTCGGCGATTCGGAGCTGCGAGAGCGCCTGCGCCGGCAGGGTCTCGCCGGGGTCGCCGACTTCGACGCGGCGCGGATGGTCGAGCGCTACTCGGTCCTGCTCGAGGCGGCATTCGCCTCGCGCCACCCGGCCGAGCTCGGCGGCGAGCTCGCACTGGAGCGCTCCTAGCGTGCCCTCGGGCAGGCCCTACGGGGACCTCGTCGTCCTCTGCTACCACGGGGTCAGCGAGACCTGGCCGGCCTCGACCTCGGTGCGCCCCATGGACTTCGAGGCCCAGCTGAGCTCGTTCGTGCGCAGCGGCTACCGCGGCACAACCCTCTCGGAGGCACTGGTCTCGCCGCCTGCCGGGAAGCTGCTCGTCGTCACCTTCGACGACGCCCACGCATCCGTCTGGGAGCACGCGCGGGGGGCGATGGAACGGCTCGGCATCCCCGGGACCGTGTACGTCCCGACCGACTATGCCGGCGGCGATCGACCGATGGGCTGGGCCGGCTACGACGCGTGGCTCGGTACCGAGCACGAGAGCGAGCTGGCGTGCATGTCCTGGCCACAGCTGCGCGAGCTCGCCACCGCCGGCTGGGAGATCGGCTCGCACACCTGCTCGCACCCGCGCCTGTCGCAGCTGGGCTCCGCCGAGATCGCCACCGAGCTGCGCGACTCGCGGCGGATCTGCGAGGAGCAGAGCGGCGCCCCCTGCCGCTCGATCGCCTATCCGTACAGCGACTACGACGAGCGCGTGGTGCGCGCTACCGCCGATGCCGGTTACCTCTTCGGCGTCTCGGTCCCGCGCGACCCGCAGCCGCCGCTCCCCTTCGAGTGGCCGCGCATCGGCGTTTACCACGGCGAGGACGCGCGCCGGGTCAGGATGCGTGCCTGGAGCCGCCGCCTCGGGCCATCCCCGGCGGCGCGCCTGCTTCTCGCGACGAGCGCCGCCCGCCGCCGCGGTGGGGGAGGGGACAGGTGAGCGATTCTCCGCTCAAGGTCGTGCTCGCCGGCGACTTTCACTTCCGCTACAACGCGATGCTCGCCGCCGGCGAGGAGCGCGCTGGCGCGCGGGTGACGCTGCTGACCCGCCGCCACGACGAGGAATTCGGCGGCCGCCCCGGCGCGGCGGCGAGGTTCGTGGCCGACCACACGCCGCCTAGCGTGCGCCACCTGACGGTCCCGGGGCGGGTGCGTTCTCCTCGGGGGCTCGCCGTCGCCGCGCGCACGGCCCGCGAGGTCCGGCGCTTCGGGCCGGACGTCGTCCACCTGCAGGAGTCGATCGGGACCGACTTCCGCCTCGTGCTCGCCAGCGGCGCCCGCCCGCGTCGCTTCGCGCTGACCGTCCACGACCCGGTTCGCCACCCCGGCGAACGCAAGTCGAAGAGCGGCCTGCTCGGCAACGCCGCTCTGGTCCGCGCCGCCGGGCTGATCTTCGTCCACGCCGAGACGCTCCGCGCGGAGCTGGAGCAGGTCGCCCGTCCGCGCGCGCCGATCGTCGTCGTCCCGCACGGGGTCGACCCCTCCGAGCCGGAGTCGCTGCCGGACCGCCCCGCGGTCCTCTTCTTCGGCCGCCTCGGCTACTACAAGGGCGTCGACGTGTTGCTCGACGCGATGACCGAGGTCTGGGCGAGCCTCCCAGAGGCGACGCTGACGATCGCCGGCAGCGGCGAGCTGGAGGACCACCCGGCGCTTGGCGACGAGCGGGTAACGCTGCGCCGCGAGTACATCGCCGACGAGGAGGTTCCGGCGCTCTTCGCCGCCGCGCGCTGTGTCGTGCTGCCGTACAGGCAGGCGAGCCAGAGCGGCGTCGGCTCGCTCGCCAAGCGCTACGGCCGCCCGCTGGTGGTCAGCGATGCCGGCGGGCTGCCCGAGCTGGTCGCCGATGGCTCTGGCATGGCGGTCGCCACCGAGGATCCCAGCGCCCTGGCGGAGGCTCTGGTCGACCTGCTCGGCGACGGGGAGCGGTGCGCGCGGCTGGCCGAGGCATCGCGCCGCGGCGGCGCCTCCGGCTCCGACTGGGGGACGGTGGGCGCGGCGACGCTCGCCGCTTACCGCGAGCATCTCGTCCGACCGCGAGCGGGAAGCTAACCCGATGCTCTTCCGCAACACCCTGGCGCAGTCGGGCAGCCTGATCGCTGGCTACCTGTTCAGCTTCCTGCTGGCGCCGCTGATGATCGCGCGCCTCGGGCTCGACGCCTTCGGGGTCTGGGCGGTGACCGGCGCCTTCGCCAGCTACGCCGGTCTGCTGGACCTCGGGATCGGACGGGCGCTGATCCGCTTCATCGCCGTCTACGACGCCGCCGGAGAACACCGCCGGATCGAGGAATGCGTCGGCCTCGGTCTGCTTGCCACGCTCCTGGTCGGGGCCGCGATCGCGGTCGCCGCCTTCTTCCTCGCCCCTTTCGTCAGCGACCAGCTCGGCGTCCTCGACAGCGACGAAATGCGGCTGGTGTTGCTCTCCTCGGTGGCGATCTGGACGCTCAACGGGATCGACGGCGTCCTCAACGCGGTGGGGCTCGGGCTGCGCCGCATGGTGCCGCCGAACGTCTCGATGACGATCGGCGTGACGATCAACTTCGCCTTCAGCTTAACCGCGCTCTTCGCCAGCTCCAGCCTCGTGCTCTACGCGGTCGCCAATGCCGCCGCGGGCGTGGTCGCCCTGATCCCCGCCGGCCTGGCGATGCGCTACGTCTGGCGGGCGCCCTACCTCGCGCTGCCGTCGCGGGCGCTGATCAAGGACGTACTTGCCTTCAGCGTCAAGGATCAGATCGGCTGGCTCGCCGACCTCGTCAACTTCCAGACCGACAAGGTGATCGTGGCGCTGATGGTCGGCATCCACGCCGCCGCCGTCTACGAGATCGCCTCGCGGGTGGTGCTGGCGGTGCGCAGCGTCGCCGTGCTCAGCGTCTCGGCGATGGTCCCGACTGCGGCCGCGCGGATCGTCGACGAGGGACGCGAGGTGATCGGCGAGATGTACCGGCGCTACACGCTGCGGGCCAGCGCGATCTCCTTCCCGCTTTTCACCCTGACCGCGGTCGCCGCTCCGTTCCTCTTGATCGCCTGGCTCGGGGAGGCGCCTGGAGATGCGGAGCTGCTGGTCCCCTTCCTCACCCTCGCGTACATGGTCAACATGACCACCGGTGTCGGAACCACGATTGCGATCGGCGCAGGCCACCCCGGCCTCGCTTCCGCCAACGCGGTGATGATCGCGATCATGAACGTGATCCTCACCGTGTCGCTGGCGCCCTGGTTCGGCCTCTGGGGCGTCGTCGGCGGGACCTTTCTGGCGGTCACGATCGGCAGCCTCGCCTTCAATTGGCGCTTCCTGCGCCTCTTCGGCCTGCCGCTTCGCGATCTGACCGCGGGCACGGTGCCGACCGGCGTCCTCGCCCTCGGGCTCGGCATTCCCCCGGCGGCCCTGGCCCTGGCCGTCGGCGTTCCCTCCGGGCGCCTGAGCGCGGTCGTGCTGCTCGCGATCGCGACCGCGATCTACGCGATCCCCTACTGGCTGATCGCCACCCGCCGCGGCTTCCTACCCAGCCAGCTCGAGTTCCCGCCGCTGCGCCGGCGCGACACGATGGCGGCAGCCGGATGAGCAGCGCGGGAAGCTCGGTGGTCCGGATCAGCGTCCTCACCACCGCCTACCAGCGGTCCGGGACTCTGCCACAGCTTTACGAGAGCCTCGCCGCGCAGACGTTGCGCGATTTCGAGTGGGTGGTGATCGACGACGGCTCCGATGACGGCACGGGCGAGCTGATCGACTCGCTGCGGGCCGAGGCGGACTTCCCGATCGCCTACGAGTGGCAGGAGAACCAGGGCAAGCACGCCGCGGTGAACCGCGCGGTCGAGCGAGCCAGCGGCGAGTACTGCGCGATCATCGACTCCGACGACTGGTACATGCCGGACTCCCTGGAGCGGATGCTGGCCGCCTGGGAGTCGATCCCCGCCGAGCGCCGCGAGGGCTACGCCGACGTCGAGGGGGTGCGGGTCGACCCGGACGGGGCGCTCATCTGCGACTCCTACCCGGAGGACGTCTTCGACTCCGACGCCTTCGAGCTGATCGCCCTGCACGGGGTCTACGGCGACAAGATCGGCATGTTCCGGCGCGAGGTGCTGGCGCAGTTCCCGTTCCCGGAGGACGCGGGCTGGCACGTCACCCCGCAGCTGGTCTGGAACCGGATCGCGGCCCAGTACGGGACCAGGTACTTCAACCAAGTCTGGGCCTACACCGACTACCGCAGCGGCGGCCTCACCGACCGCGAGACCGAGCTGCGCTTGCGCTTCCCCGACTCCCAGCTCGCCTACTGGCGCGAGTACGCGGCGATGCCGAAACGGATGCGGCTGCGCTCGCGCATCCGCGCCCACGCCAACTGCGTTCGCTACTGGCTGCTCGAAGGCGTCGGCCCGCGCCGCCAGCTGACGCTCTCCCCGAGCCCGTTCTGGACTGCGGTCGCCTGGCCGGCAGGGCTCTTCCTGTACCTGCGCGACCGGCGCTGGATCGCCCGCAACCGCGAGCTGGTCGAGGACTGGTCGCCCTGAGCGAATCGCGGTTGAGAGTGGTCGTGCTGACCTACGGCACGAGTGGCGTGCACGTGCCGCTGCTCGACTCGCTGCTCGGCCAGGAGGTCGCGCCAGAGCAGGTCCTCGTCGTCCATAACCCCGCCAACCCCGGTGAGCCCGATCCCGTCGTGCCACCTGGCTGCGAGCTCCTGCGCGCTACTCACAACCTCGGCTATGCCGCCGGGATGAACCTCGGCATCGAGCGCCAGCTGGGCTCGGGCTGCGATCTGCTGCTGGTCCTCACGCACGACGCTCGCCTGCGGCCCGGTGCCCTCGCGACCCTGCTCGCCGCGGCTGCCGCGCACTCCGAGTTCGGTGTGCTCGGGCCGGCGCTCGTCTTCGCCGGCACGGAGACCCCGTTCTCGTTCGGCGGGCGCACTCGCCCGAACGGCTCGACCACGCACCTGAGCGAGCCGCGCGAGATCGAGGACGGGATCGCGTCGTGCGACTGGATCGACGGCGGCACGATGCTGATCCGGGCCGACGCGTTGGCCCAGACCGGCGGCTTCGACGAGCGCCTCTGGAGCTACTGCGAGGAGGCCGACCTCTGCCTGCGCGTCGCCCGCGCCGGGTTCCGGGTCGGCGTGGTGCCGGCGGCACTGGGAGACCAGATGCCGGGCGGGACGAACCGGCCGGGTCCGTGGGCTTACCTGATGACCCGCAACGGGGCCGCCTACGCGTATCGCGCCGTCGGCTCGCGCGGGGCGGCGTTCATCGCCGTCCGCGCCGTCTACAACGCGCTCGAAGAGCTGGTACGGGCGGCGATCAGGCTGACGCCGCTGCGCAGTGGCTCCGTCGCCGACCCCTGGGCCGCCGCGGTTGGCACCCTGCGCGGGCTGCTGGACTTCTACCGCCGCCGCTGGGGCCCGCCCCCGCCGCTGCCGGGCAGCGGCGACGTCAGCAACGTCGGGCCGCCGGCCGGGGACGATGGCGGCTGAGCGCCCCCGCATCCTCCAGCTCGGTCCGGAAGTGCGCGGCGGGATGACCGCGGTGATGCGTGACCTGCTCGAGTCGCCCCTCGCCGACCTCTACGAGATGGAGATGGTGGCGACCCACAAGGGCTCGGGCGCCACGCGGAGACTGCTCGTCTTCGCCGCCGCGCTCCGGCGCCTGACCTGGTGGAGTCTGCGAGGCCGGGGCCGGGTCGTCCACATCCACTCGACCGTGCGCGGAAGCATGTACCGCAAGGCTCTCTGCGTGCTGCTCGCCAGGATGCTGCGCCGCCGCGTCGTCCTCCACCTCCACTCGGGGCCTGGCGACATCGCCGCCTTCCGCTCCCGTTTGGGGGGCACGCGCGTCGCGCTGCTGCGCCTCTCGCTGCGTGCCGCCGACGTCGTCCTCGCCGTCTCGCGGGCGAGCGCTGCGGCTCTGGAAGAGGCTTTCCACATCGACGGCGTCGCCGTGGTCCCCAACGCCGCGCCGACCGTGCCTGTCGCCGAGGCCGGGCATCCGGGCGAGGGCGAGCCGCTCGCCGTCTTCCTCGGCGGCTTCGCCAATCCCGTCAAGGGAGGCGAGGCGATGGTCGAGGCGCTGACGGCGGCGGCCCCGGCGGGACTGCGCATCGCGCTCGCCGGCCCGGGCGAGCCCCCGCCCGCCGCGCACCGGCTGCTCGCCGAGCGCGACGGCGTCGAGTGGCGCGGCTGGCTCGACGATGGCGCGAAGGGGGCATTGATGAGCGAAGCGAGCGTCTTCGTCCTTTCCTCTACGTCGGAGGGTCTGCCGATGGCGCTGCTGGAGGCGATGGCCTACGGGCTGGCGATCGTCGCGACCGAAGTCGGCGGCGTTCCCGACGTGCTCGACGACGAGGTCGATGCCCTGCTGGTCCCGCCGGGCGACCCAGCCGCGCTCGCCGCGGCGCTAACGCGCTTCGCCGGCGATGCTGAGCTGCGGGCGCGGCTCGGCTCAGCGGCGCGGAGACGGGCCGAGCGGCTAAACGCCGACGAGGTGACCGGCCGCCTCGACGCGATCTACCGCGGGCTGCTCGTCTGAGTGCGTTCAGGTGGCTGGGGCGTGCAGCTCCGCCCGCACGGCGGCGATCAGCTCCGATCCGTCGAGGCCGGCCGCGGCGCCGCGCGGCGGTGCGCCGGTGACCGCCCCGGCCAGCTCGGACTCCTCCTCGACCAGGATCAGGCGGCCGTCCCCGGCGAGGCGGCGGCCGAGTTCGAGCTGGTGATCGTCGACGGTCTCTCCGTAGCGCTCGAGGCGGGGAAAGACGACCGGCACGTGCCCGGCGCGGGTGGCGCAGAGGATCGTGCCGACGCCAGCGTGGCTGACCACGCGGGTCGCCCGAGCCATCTGTTCGACGATCTCGGCGAAGGTCATCCAGGGCGCCGTCCGGGTGGCGTTGGCGGGCGGCTCGCCGGGGCCGTGCTGGACGACCAGCTCGCCCGGCGGCAGCGCTTCCAGCGCGTGCAGGAAGCGGTCGAAGCGGAAGCTCGGGTGGCTGCCGACGGTGGCGAAGATCACAGCAGCCTCCCGGCGAAGCGGGCGCGCCGCCGGCGCCCGCCGGCCTCAGGCCACTGGACGAAGAAGGCATCGGCGAGCGGGTAGACGAGCCGCCCGGCGAGCGAGAGGCCGTCGGTGCGGGTCAGGCTCTCGACGTAGATCAGCCGTGCGCCGTGCAGCTTGCCGACGAGGAAGAAGGGCACGGCGAGGGCGGCGCCGGTGGAGAGGATCGCGTCGGGGCGCTCGCGCCGCACCGTGCGCCAGGCCAGGCCGAGGTTGGAGAGCAGGGCGCGCAGGCTGCGGTTGGTCGGTCCGCGCGCGAGCACTTTCGGCTCGTCGCGCAGGAGGTGGTCGGAGTCCGGCGCCGCGAGGGTGATCCAGGTGCGCTCCATGTCCTCCCAGGCAGGCCGCAGGCTGAGCAGCTGAAGCAGGTGCCCCCCGGGCGAGCAGACCAACAGCGCCCGCCGCGGCCGCTCAGCCGGCATCGCCAGTGGCGGCACTGAGCGTGACGAGGGCGAGCCCGGCCTCGGCGGCCGCCGAGGCGATCAGCGGCACCGCGCCGGCGGTGGCGGCGGCGCTGCCGCGCTGCGCGTAGCGGGCCGAGTCGTGCAGGAGGACGACCGAGCCGGGGGCGAGATCGCGTCCGACCAGCGAGGCGATCCGCTCGGGCGAGCTCTCCTCCCAGTCCTGGCCCCAGGCGGTCCAGTAGGCGAGGCTGAGCCCGAGCCGCTCGCAGACGGCGGCGAGGGCGGGGGAGGAGGCGCCAAAGGGCGGTCGGTACCAGGCCGGTCGTCGCCCGACCGCGGCCTCGATCGCGGCGGCGCCGTCGCGCAGCTCACGCTCGGCCTCGTCCTCCGAGAGCCGGTCGTGGCGCCGGTGGTCCATGCCGTGCAGGGCTATCTCGTGCCCCCGCTCGACGATCTCCCGCGCCAGCTCTGGCCGTTCGGCGACGTGGCGGCCGAGGACGAAGAAGGTCCCTCTGGCGCCGCTCGCGCCGAGCGCCTCGAGCACCGGCGGGGTGCCCTCGGGATCGGGGCCGTCGTCGAAGGTGAGCACTGCGCCGGAGCCCGGCGGCACCGATTCGACCCCCGGCACGCTGCGCCAGCGCCGCCGACGCGAGGGGCTCCAGTCGTAGAGCCGCTGGCGAACGGGGCGCGGTATCGCGCCTCGAATGGCACGGCGGAGCTGGCGGGCATCGGGCATGCGCGGCCAGGTTAATCGTAGGCGCGGCTGGGGTGTCCGCCCGCGACGCTCCTAGACTGCGCGGCGTGCCAAGCCGCCTGCTCCGCAACCGCTCACGAGCCGCCACGTTCCTCTGCTATCACTCGGTCGCCGCGGAGGGCCCGCGATACCTGACGATCGCCGCCGAGCTCTTCGAGCGCCAGCTCGCTCTGCTGCGCCGCCGCGGCTTCGCCGGCGGCGACCTCGCCGCGCTCTCCAACCTCGCCGCGGGCCGCGCCTCCGGCCGCTCCGTCTACCTCACCTTCGACGACGGCTTCCGCGACAACTACGAGACCGCGATGCCGCTGTTGCGCGAGTACGGCTTCGGCGCCTTCGTCTTCGTCCTGCCGCCTCTGCTCGACGCCGGCGCGCCGTTCGAGTGGCCCGAGATGCGCGACGACCTGACCCGCTTCTCCGCGACGATGCGCTCGGTCGACTGGCCGATGCTGGAGGAGATGAAGGAGAGCGGCTTCGAGGTCGGCAGCCACACGCTCAGCCACCCTCACCTGCCGCGGCTCGGCGGCGAGCAGCTGCGGCAGGAGCTGTGGGAGTCGCGGCTGGCGCTCAAAGAGAGGCTGGGCAGCTGCGACACGATCGCCTACCCCTTCGGCGAGTGGAGCCCGGAGGTCGCCGCCGCCGCCGCCGATTGCGGTTACCGCTTCGCCTTCACGTTGCCGACCGTGACCGGTCAGCGCGCCGCGACACCGCTCTCGATCCCCCGCGTCAACGTCGACTACCGCGACGACGAGCGCCGTTTCGCGCTCAAGCTCTCGCGGGCCGGACGGCGGCTGTTGCTCTCCTCGGCGGTGGGTGCGCTGCGGCGCCGGCGGCGCGGTGGCTGAGAGCGTCAGCTGGAACCGCGCAGATCGTCCACTGGCAGGTGCTCGACTTTGTCGGTGGCGTTGAAGTAGGCGCAGTCGGAGCCGCCGAAGACCCAGACTTCATCGTCCGCGATAGACGCCCCGTGGCCGTGCCGGGCGGTGCGCAGCGCAGGCAGCAGCTTCCACTCGTTCCGTGCTGGATCGAATTCTTGGACGGCGCCGGTGACCGTTTCGGCAGCGTCGTTGCCGCCGGAGACCGCGACCACTGCATCGTCGAGCGACACCGCCGCCAGGCCACCGCTGGGGACCGGCATCGGCGGCAGCGTCTCCCACCTGCCCGTGCGCGGATCGAAGCGTTCGGCCGTGTCGACTGCGAGCGACTCCGGTGCCCGGCCGCCGAGCACGTACAGCTCGTCGTCGAGGGTCGCCTCGCCGACGTGCTCGCGACGGGTGTGCATCGAGGGCAATCGCGACCAGTGGCGACTGCGGAAGTCGTAGGCAAACACCTGGGAACGGGCAATGCTGTTCTTGGCGCCGCCGGCCCAGATCAGGCGCTGGTCGAGGACCCCGACCGCTCCGGCCGCGCGCGGGGCGGGCATGTCGGGGAGCCGCGACCAGCGATTGGTCTCGGGGTCGTAGCGAAAGAAGGCGCGGCTGGTGTTGGCGTCGACGAGACGGCCATAGCCGCCAGCCACGTAGATGTCACCGCGGTAGGTGGTAAGCCCGACGTGATTGAGCGGGCGGGGTAGCGGCGCCAGCTCTTCGTAGCGCCCGGTCCTCGGATCGAACCGGGTCAGCTGGTCGCTCGCGTCGAGCAGGTGGCGCTCGGGCGCGATTTCCTCGATCCCGAGAGTTCCGCCGACCAGGTAGATGCTGCCACCGATCGCGACTGCCCGCGGCTCGTCGCGCGGTTCCGCGAGCGGCGGCCCCTCGAGCCACGGCGAGGCAAGGTTCGGGGGCGCCTCGCATTCGTCGAGGTCGAGGCCGGCCGCTTCCTTGACGTCCTTCTCTACCCCCGTCTCGGTCAGCGCCGCGACGGGCAGCGCGACCAGCAGCGCGGCGACGAGGAAGATCGGCACCGCCAGCCAGCCCCGCATCAGCTTTGCCCCTCCGGTCCGGGCAGGAACTCGGGCAGGCCCGCCAGATCGAGGCCCGGCGGGCGCAGTGCCCGCAGCAGCCTTTCGCCCGTCGCCTGCCAAGTGAAGGGAGCGGCGTGCCGGTAGGCGCGCTCGCCGAGCCGGCGGGCGGTCTCCGGGTCGGCCAGCTCGAGCATCGCCTCGGTTAGGGCGTCGTCGTCGGTCGGGTCGACGATTCGGCCGCCGTCGCCGACCGCATCGGGCGCGCCGCCCACGGTGGTGCCGATGCTCGGCAAGCCGGTCGCCCCAGCGTCCATGTAGGCGATCCCGAAGGCCTCGAGCGAGGAGGGCATGACGAAGCAGGTCGCTTTGTGCAGGAGCTCCGCGTAGCGGCGCTGCCCCGACTCGGAGCCGAGCGGAAGCAGGCCGTGGCCGGTCACGCCCGGCGCCTCGATCGGCGGGTGGCCGCCGACCAGGTCGAGCGTCGCCTCCGGATGGCGCCGTCGCACCTCGGCGAACGATGCGACGACCGCCGCCCCGCGCTTGCGCCGCCAGTCGGCACCGACGAAGAGGAAGCGTGGGACCGACCAGTCCCGCTCCACCCTGCCGGCGTCGATATTGCGGCCGACGCCGGCGACGTGCACCTTCGTCGGCGAGATCCCATAATCGTCGACGATCGACTTCCCTGCGAAGGCGCTGGTCACCGCACAGCCCCGGCTGCGTTCGTAGATCCGCCTCTGGCGCTCTCGCCAGTGCCGCCCGGCGCCCTTGCCCACTTCGTTGTAGGGGGGTTCGTCTCGGCGCAGCGCTTGGGCTACCGTCAGATCCTCGTAGGTCACCACCGGCAGGTTAGTCCTGAGCGAGTACCCCGTGCCGATCATGACCACGCCGTCCAGCTTGCCGCTGCCGCTCAGGGTGCGGTCGGCGACCCACCCGCTGGGGAGCGCGAAGAGGCGGCTGGCCGACTGGTCGGCCCAGGACATCCCGGTCAGCTGCAAGATCCGGCCGGCGCCGCGGAACGTCGCGCGCACCGGCACGACCTCGCAGCCCGCACCCTCGATCCCGCGGCTCAGACGTGCCGGCACGCCGGACCACGTCGCGGGGTCGGTTGGGTCCCCCTGCTGGACCAGCGCTATACGTGCCAAGCGGTCGTCTCCTCGGACCCGTCGGGCAGAATCGAGCGCCACATCCTACGGAATCGGAGGGTGGCCGCCGGTCAGCCGATTGCAACGTCCGCGGCGCTGTGGCCGAGGCGGGCGGCGTCGAGGCGGATCTCGGAGGTGCCGGGGATCTCGTCGCCATTGCGGTAGAGGCCGTCCTTGATGTAGGCGTAGCTGGCGCCGTCGGCGATCATGCTGACGTCATCGCGGGAGTCGATCAGGCGCCCGTCGAGATAGACCTCGTAGAAGCCGTCGCCCGAGCCGGAAGCCTTGAAGTGGATCGTCACGTCGTGCCAGGTGTGCTCGGGCACGGGGGCGAGGAAGCGGTCGCCGTCCATCGACGGGCCGTGGCTCCAGAGGCCTTTCGGGTTGTCCTCGTACTCCTCGTCGTCGCCCTCGTAGTCCCAGAGCTGCAGGCCGAAGGCCGGCGAGCCGTCGTCGTCGCCCTTGAACTGCATGATCAGGTTGTGGGCGCCGGGGCGGCCGTAGACCATCGACTCGATGTAGAAGGAGAAGCCGTACCAGTACTCGTCGCCCTCGACGAACTCGATCATGCCGTTGGTGCTGCCGCCGCCGTTGCCGCCGAGGATCAGCTCGGAGCGGTGCTGCGTCCCGGTCAGCAGGATCTTGCCCGAGGAGCCGCCGCTGCGGACCGTGTCGTTGACCACCGTCGGTATCGCTTCCCCGACCCCGGCGGTGTTCCAGTTGTAGAGGCCGCTCTCGAAGCCGGCGTCGAGGATGCCGGGGTCCGAGCCGGTCGGAGCGGCCTTGGCCCTGCGCCGGCGGTTGACCGCCGCGTTAGAGGAGATCGAGGCGTTGCGACCGGCCCGCCGGGCACGGCGGCCCCCCGCCCTGCGCGCCCGGGCACGGCGCTTGCGCTGCTGGAGCTTGTGGCCCTTGCGGGCGTGGCGCTGCGCCCGCGGCTTCTTCGAAGAGCTGCTCTGCGCGGACTCGTGGGAGGCCGTTAGGTCGGCAGCCGAAGCGTTTGGGGTCATCGCAGTGAGGAGCACGACCAGGGCGATCGCGATGCCCGACGCGAGCCAGGCGAGGCGGGTCGGGCGATGGTCTATCGGGCTGGTGGTTGTCACCCTGGGGTGCTCGGCCGAGCCCAACCGGCACCGCAGTTGTCAAGGTGCATCTGGACGTTTGTTCGACCCCATTCAGGGGGTGTGAATGAGTTCGTTCAGGGCGCGGCGACCGCGGCGAGGCTGGTGCCGAGGCGGGCGGCGTCGAGGCGGATCTCGGAGGTTCCCGGGATGTTGCCGCCGTTGCGGTAGAGGCCGTTCTTGATGTAGGCGTAGGGCCCGCCGGAGACCATCATGCTGACGCCGGTGCGGGAGTCGATCAGTTTGTCGTCGAGGTAGACCTCGTAGAAGCCGCTGCCCGAGGCCGACGCCTTGAAGTGGATGACGACGTCGTGCCAGGCCCGCTCACTGACCGGCGCGAGGAAGCGGTCGCCGCCCATCGAGCCGCCGTGGCTCCAGAGGCCTTTCGGGTTGCTCGCGTACTGGCCGTTGTCGCCTTTGTAGTTCCAGAACTGGAGGCCGAAGTTGGGGCTGCCGGTGTCGGCGGTCTTGAACTGCATGATCAGGTTGTGGGCGCCGGGGCGGCCGTAGACCATCGACTCGATGTAGAAGGAGAAGCCGTACCAGTACTCGTCGCCCTCGACGAACTTGCGGGTGCCCGAGTTGCTGCCCGTGCCGTTGCCACCGAGGATCAGCTCGGAGCGGTTCTGGGAGCCGCTGAGGACGACTCTGCCCGATCTCGCGCCCGTGCGGACGATGTCGCTGACCGTGGTCGGCGTGACTTCGCCCACGCCGGCGGTGTTCCAGTCGAGCAGGCCACTCTCGAAACTGGCGTCCAGCAGCGGGGCGGGAGCGGGAGTCGGGGCAGGAGCGGGTGCGGGGGCAGGCGCAGGGGCGGGTTCTGGTTGCGGAGCTGGCGCAGGTTTGGGCGCCGGGGCTGGAGCAGGCGCCGGAGCGGGGGCCGGAGCGGGTTCGGGGCTCGGCGCAGGCGCAGGCAGAGGAGCGGGGGCAGGAGCCGAAACCGGGGTTGGGGCGGGCTTGCGCCGTCGCGCGTGGGCTCGCCGCAGCGAAGCGCGTCGCGCGGCACTAGCGATGCGCCCCTTGCCTGCGGCTGCAGCCGCTGCCTTGGCGCCGCCGTGCGCGGAGCCATGCGCTCCCGCGCCGGTGGCGAGGGCGAGGAGCAGTGATGCCGTAACGCCGATGGAGATGACGAGGTTTCGCACCGGCACCTTTTCGGGTGCCGGTGCGGGCCGTTCAAGCGATCGGTGCCGAACCCGGACGTTTGTCCGTCAGTCGTGCGTGAAACGCCTGCCTAGAGGCGCTTAATAGGCGCCGCGTCCCGACATCACGGCCGGGAGGGTGGCGAGCAGGATCTCGATGTCGCGGGCGAGCGACCAGCCGGCGACGTACTGGTAGTCGAAGCGCACCATCTCCTGGAAGGGGCTCTGCGAGCGCCCGTAGACCTGCCACGGGCCGGTCAGCCCCGGGCGCAGCTCGAGGCGCCGCAGGTGCCAGTCTTCCTCGAGGGCGGCCGTCTCGGGGAAGATCAGCGGTCGCGGCCCGACCAGGCTCATCTCGCCCTTGAGCACGTTGAAGAGCTGCGGCAGCTCGTCGAGCGAGTAGCGGCGGATGAAGTGGCCGACCCTGGTTACCCGCGGATCCTCGCGGATCTTGAACATGACGCCGTCTTCCGCTTCGTTGAGCTTGGCCATCTCCGCCTTGCGCTGCTCGGCGTCGACGTACATCGAGCGGAACTTGATCAGCTGGAAGCTGGTGTTGCGGCGGCCGGAGCGTGGTTGGCGGAAGAAGATCGGCCCGCGCGACTCGAGCTTGATTGCGATCGCGATCGCGATCATCAGCGGGGCGAAGGCGAGGATGAGCGCGAGCGAGCCGATCGTGTCGAGCGCCCGCTTCGCCGCGATCGAGGCGGACGTGAGCATCGGCGTTCCGATCGAGAGCAGAGGTAGCCCGCCCACCTGGTCGAGCGCCCGCACGCCGTCGAGGAACTCGAAGAGGCGAGGCACGACGTCGACGGTGACGCCGGCGTCGCGGCAGGCCCTGATCGACTCGAGCTGCTGCTCGTGGCTGACCCGCGAGAAGGCGATGATCACCCGGTCGATCCCCTGCGCCTCGATGATCGTGTCGAGGTCGGCGAAGCGCCCGAGCCAGGGCAGGTCCGGGGTGCCGACTTCGTGCACCTCGTCGTCGACGATCCCGATCGGGACGAGCCCGAACTGGACGTTGTTGCGCAGCTTCTCGACCACCTGGCCCGCGACGACGCCGGAGCCGAGGATCAGCGTCCGCTGGCGCAGGGTCGGCGCGCGGTGCAGACCGGCCCGCACGATCGTGCGGGCGATGCCGGCGAGCGCGGCGATTCCGGCCACAGTGAGGAAGGTGAGCGCCACGATCTGGTCGAGCTGGAGGGCCGTGGCGATGCCGAACAGCGGCCAGGTGATCAGCATCATGGCGACGAATCCGCGCGGCACCTCGGTCACCGCCGACGCCCAGGTGGCGAGTTGGTCGCTGCGATAGAGGCCGATGCTGAAGGCCGCCAGCGGCCAGAGGAGGGTGGCGGCCGTGGCGTAGGCGAGGCCGGCCCAGGAGGAGAGCCCAAGGATCGAGACGGCGATCGTCGCAGCGGCTGCCGCGGCCAGCGAATCGCCAGTGAAGAGCATCCGTGCCAGCACCGCTCCGCGGTGCCTTGCCAGGTTCGTTGTACCGCTGGGCGGGGAGGCCGAAACGCCGTTTGCCTCAACGGCGGGTTCCCCTTGGGGACGAGTTATGGTCGAACTCTCCATGTTGGCTAGGTCGTAGAGCGGGTAGAGGACAAGGTTGGACTCACTGAAAAATAGAGATGCAGCGGGGAAAACTCCATTGCTTTCAACACATCGGCAACAAGTCTGTCGCGGTCAAGCCGGCAATTAGGCTTGCAACGCGGAACTTCGTTGATGCCACCGGACGAATATTCGAAGTATTTGTGGATTTCGTCCTGGTACGGGCTCAGTGCGCCTCGTCGGAGGCGTGCGCGGGGGGGCGCGACTCCTCGGCGAGCGAGGTGATCTCGAGCAGTCCCTGGGCGGCGGCTTCGAGCACCTCGGTCGCCTCCTCGGCTGAGCGCGCGTAGAGCTCGACCAGCATGTGGACGACGATCCGCTCCTCGTCGTGCTTGTGGAAGCGGACGTGGGCGAAGAACTCGCGCACCCCAGCCTCGCCGAGGGCCCCGTAAGTCAGCAGCTCGGCCGCTTCCGGCCCGGCGCAGCTCTCGACCCGGTCCTGGTCGACGGTGACCGTGCAGGAGGCGACCCAGGGAGTGCCAGCGACCATCCGCTCCCAGCGGTCCTCGATCGGCACGACGCGGTCGTCCTGGAAGGTCAGGTGGGGCTGATCGTGCATGCAGTCGAGGCACTGCACGACAGATTCCTGCACTTCGTCGATCCCTTCGGCGGGGATGCCGCTCTCCGGGTCGACGCGGCGGATCGCGTCGTAGTGGATCTGGATCTCGAGGTTCTGGGACCAGCAGCGGTAGCAGCGCAGCCAGGCCGAGCGGTCCCCGTTGAACTCGCTCATCCGTTCATTGTGGCGCGGCTGGGGCTTCGGCGCGGCGACGGGGCCGGCGCTCAGGCAGCGGCGCCGGCGCCGGCGCGTTCCTCGACCAGGCCGCTATGTCGCCCATGATCCGGTTGATGTCGAAGTCCTTCGGGGTGTAGACGGCCGCGATGCCCGCCTCGCGCAGGCGCGCGGCGTCGGCGACGGGAATGATGCCGCCGACCACGACGGGGGCGTCGACGTCCTCCTCGCGCAACCGCCGCACCACCTCGGGCACCAGCTCGAGATGGGAGCCGGAGAGGATCGAGAGGCCGACCACGTCGACGTCCTCCTGCAGCGCCGAGGACGCGATCTCCTCGGGCGTCAGGCGGATGCCCTGGTAGATCACCTCCATGCCGGCGTCGCGCGCGCGCAGGGCGATCTGCTCGGAGCCGTTGGAGTGCCCGTCGAGCCCCGGCTTGCCGACCAGGATCTTGATCCGGTGGCCGATCCGCGCCGAGACCTCGTCGACGCGACGGCGGATCGCCGCCAGCTCCGCCCGGTCGCCGGGCGGAGCCGCTCCGTCGACGCCGGTCGGGGCGCGGTAGGCGCCGAACGCCTCGCGCAGGACCGCCGCCCACTCGCCGGTCGTCGCGCCGGCCTTGGCGGCGTCGATCGTCGCTGGCATCACGTTGGCGTCCTCGTCGCGGGCGACGCGTCCCAGCTCCTCCAGCGCCGCCTGCACGGCGTCCTCGTCGCGCTCGGCCTTCCACTGCTCCAGCGCCTCGACCCGCTCGCGCTCGACCTCCGGGTCGGGCGTGAGGATCCCCCCGTCCGCCCCCGCGGTCAGCGGCGAGTCCTCGCTCTCGGTGAAGCTGTTCTGGCCGATCACCTTCTGCTCGCCGCTCTCGATCCGCGCCACCCGCTCGCGGTGCGACTCGACCAGGCGCGCCTTCATGTAGGGGACGGCGGCGACCGCGCCGCCGTGCTCCTCGACCACGGCCATCTCGGCGCGGGCGCCCTCGGCCAGCTCCTCGACCAGGCCGTCCATCACCTTCGAGCCCTCGAAGACGTCGGGGTACTCGAGCAGGTCGGTCTCGTTGGCCAGCACCTGCTGGATGCGCAGGCTCCACTGCTGGTCCCAGGGGCGGGGGAGGCCCATCGCCTCGTTCCAGGCGGGCAGCTGGAGCGCGCGGGCGCGCGCGTCGCGGCTGAGCGTCACCGCCAGCGCCTCGAGCACGATCCGCTGGATGTTGTTCTCCGGCTGGGCCTCGGTCAGGCCGAGCGAGTTGACCTGGACGCCGTAGCGGAAGCGCAGCATCTTCTCGTCGGTTACGCCGTAGCGCTCGCGGCCGATCTCGTTCCAGAGCCGGCCCATCGCGCGCAGCTTGGCGATCTCCTCGATCAGGCGGATGCCGGCGTTGACGAAGAAGGAGATGCGGCCGAAGACCTTCGGGAAGTCCGCCTCGGCGACCTGGCCGCGGGCCTTCACTTCGTCGAGAACCGCGATCCCGGTCGAGAGCGCGTAGGCGATCTCCTGCACCGGCGTCGCCCCAGCCTCCTGTAGGTGGTAGCTGCAGATGTTGGTCGGGTTCCAGCTCGGCACCTCGTTGACGGTGAAGGCGACCATGTCGGCGATCAGCCGCATCGAGGGCTCGGGCGGGAAGGCGTAGGTGCCGCGCGAGAGGTACTCCTTGATGATGTCGTTCTGGGTCGTGCCCTTCAACTGCGCCCGCTCGACCCCGTTCTCCTCGGCGACGGTGACGTAGAGGCCGAGCAGCCAGGCGGCGGTCGCGTTGATCGTCATCGAGGTGTTCATCTCGTCGAGCGGAATCTCGTCGAGCAGCTGGTGCATGTCGCCCTTGTGGGCGATCGAGACGCCGACCTTTCCGACCTCGCCGCGGGCAAGGACGTGGGCGGGGTCGTAGCCCGTCTGGGTGGGCAGGTCGAAGGCGATCGAGAGGCCGGTCTGGCCCTTTGCGAGGTTGCCTTTGTAGAGCTCGTTCGAGCGGCGCGCGTCGGAATGCCCCGCGTAGGTGCGCATCACCCAGGGACGGTCGCGATCTGGCAGCCTGTGCTCGGGCATCGAGTCAATGATATTTGGCTGCCGTGGAAAGACAGCGTTCATTCGTCACGGGGCGCATCTTTTCCCTGAACCTGTGTTTAGGCTGCGGACGATGAAGTCGCGAACTGCAGTCATCTCGACGACCGTGCTCCTCGCCACCCTGGCGTGGGCGGTGAGCGCCCACGCCGCGCTGGTCGGCATCTACCGCAACGGGATGGAGTCCGACGCGCAGCGCGCTCAGATCGTCAAGCTCTCCGGCGAGCGCTGCGGGCGCGGCGGCTCCGACCATGCCGTGCGGATCGCGGTCGGCAAACGGACCGGCGCCTGCGCCTACCGGACGCCGGTGATCGGGCGCGACCTCGAGATATCCGCCGTCGGGCGCCTGCTCGGCAGCACCCCGGAGCCGGTTCAGCGCAAGGCGTTCCTGGCGGTCGATTTGCGCACCGGCGGCGCCAGTGCCGGCTACCAGCTGGCCCTCTTCCCGCTGCAGCGCAAAGCGCAGCTGCGCAAGGTGCTGGGCGACGGCCGGATCGAGTACCTGCAGATCGAGAAAGGGGTCGGGGCGAGTGGGCTGGATCGCGCAAACGAGCTGCGGCTGCGCGCCTTCAACCTGACCAGTGGCCCGGAAAGGGGCAGCTGCCGCATCCTCGCCTTCGTCGGCGGCCAGCTCGTTGCCGACGTCATCGACGCCGCCGCCGGCGAGCTGGAAGGCCGCGCGTCGGGCTTCTCGCTCGGCGCGGTCGGCAACGCCAAAGGGACGGTGGGGAGCTTCGACGATCTGGTGATCCGGGTACCGAGCCCGTTCTAGGGGCGGATGTGACCGGCGCATATCTGCGTCCTCGGTCGCTCGCGTGCAGAGCACGCCACGCTCCCTGCGTCCTTGATCTGCTTGATCGCATCCGCCCCTAACGGATAATGGCGTGATGTCGACGACCATGGAGAAGCCGCGCCAGGCGGGTCCGGGCTCGGACTTAGGCGGCGAGTGGCGGGTGATCGTCTGCAACGACGACCACAACACCTTCGACCACGTCGCCGAAACGCTGGCGCGGGTGCTGCCGAGCGTCACCCTCGCGCAGGGGCACGAGATCGCCGAGACGATCCACAGCAGCGGCCAGGCGATCGTCTGGTCGGGCGCCCGCGAGCCCGCCGAGCATTACTGGGATCAGCTCGACGCCGCCGGGCTGACCCTGGCCCCGCTCGAGCGGGGCTGAGCCGGCGCCGGGCTACTCGGCGGCGACGAGCGTGTGCCAGGTGGGCAGGATCGGCAGGTCGTAGAGGTCGATGATCGTTGCGCGGGCGGCCTCGATCTCCTCCGAGAACCAGTAGCGCTCGAAGTCGGAGCGGCTCTCCCAGATCGAGGTCTGCTGGAAGGCCAGCGGATCGTCGATCGAGCGGGTCAGCGACCAGCTCTTGGCGCCGAAGGCGGGCATCTCGCGCCGCCGCCGGCTCCCAGAGGTCGAGCCAGCGGTCGGCCGGAAGGGGGCGATGTGCCAGTCGAGCGTGCAGACCTCAGCCATTTCGTAAGCTCCCACCTCGGCCCGGATCGCGCCCGGGCCGTCCTCGTTCTTGCCCTCGTCCTCGGACTCGGCCCCGACCAGGATCGAGATCTTGCCGAGGTGCTTGTTTTCGTGCAGCAGCTGATGCGCCTCGGGGACGCCCTCGAAGCCCATCGTCTTCCAGAGCACCGGCCGCACCTTGCCCTCGGCCATCAGCTGGTTGGCGCGCATGCACTCGTAGGCGTTGGCGAAGTGCGAGCCGATGATCTGCTTCTGGCGCATCCACAGGTAGCGCACGTCGAAGTCGAGCTGGAAGCCCGAGGTGGCGCCGCAGATCACGACTTTGCCGAACGGCTTGACGACGAAGACCGAGGTCGGGAAGGTCGCCTGGCCGACGTGCTCGAAGACGATGTCGGGGGCGTCGCCGAGGATCTCTTTGACCCGCTTGGCGAAGCCGCGCGAGGCCTTGAAGCGCTCCTTGTCGGCGGCCTTGTCGGCGAGGTTCTCCGGCGTTCGCATCATCTCGCCGAACTCGGCCCGGTTGATGTAGTCGACCGCGCCGAGCTGCTTGACCAGCTCGCCCTTCTCGTCGGAGGAGACGACGCCGACCGCGTTGGCGCCCGCCGCCTTGCAGAGCTGCACGGCGAAGACGCCGAGGCCGCCGGCGGCGCCCCAGATCAGGACGTTGTGGCCGGGCTGCAGCTTGCACTGGTCGATCAGCATCCGGTAGGCGGTGAAGTAGGTGAGGCCGTAGGCGGAGGAGTCGACCCAGGAGAGGTTCTGGGGGCGGGGGAGGAGCTGCTGCGCCTGCACCTTGGTGAACTGGGCGAAGGAGCCCCAGGTCGTCTCGTAGCCCCAGATCCTCTGGCTCGGCGCGGCGAGCGGGTCGAGCCCGTGCACCTCGACGTCCTCGTAGGAGGCCTGGTTGCAGTGGACCACGACCTCGTCGCCGGGCTTCCAGCGGGTGACGCCCTCGCCGACTTTCCAGACGATCCCGGAGGCGTCGGAGCCGCCGATGTGGTGGCCGTACTCGGGGTGGTCGCCGTAGGGGAAGACCGAGACCGGCTTGCCCAGCGCCGCCCAGACGTTGTTGAAGTTGACGCCGGCGGCCATCACGCGGACGATCACCTCGAAGGCACCGGGCTCGGGAACCTCGATCTGCTCGAGCTGGAAGGCGTCGTTCGGCTCGCCCTGGCGCTCCTCGCGGATCACCCACGCCGCCATCGTCTCCGGCAGCGTTCCGGGCTCAACGTCCAACTTCGCGACTGCGCTCGTGTCGACGGCCAAACCGGCTCCTCCGCAGGTTGGGATGAGGGCGCCGAATCCTAGCCCCAAGACCGCCTGACGCGGCGCATGCCTGTGTCCTCCCTCGCTTGTGTGCAGAGCACACGGCGCTCGGTGCGTCCTTGGCCTGTTTGGTCAGACGGCCCTGGGAGTCTCGTCCAGCTCGGGCGCCGTGATCGCCCGGACCGTGATCTCGATCGGCTCGGGCGGCTCGATCTCCTTGCCGGGGGCGACGCCGAGCTCCTCGACCTTGCGCAGCTGCGGCAGCAGCCGGCCCTCCATCGAGCCGACCGCCGAGTTGTAGGCGTTGGTGGCCGAGCCCAGCCGTTTGCCGACCGTGTCGAAGTCGGTGAGGAACTTGGAGAAGCGAGCGTGCAGGGTGCCCGCCGCCTCGGCGATCTCCGCCGCCTCGGCGACCATCCGCTCCTGCCGCCAGCCGAGCTCCATCGTCCGCAGCAGCCCGATCAGCGAGGTCGGGCTGACGAGCAGCACGTTGCGCTCCAGGGCGTAGTCGAAGAGCGTCGGGTCGGCGGCGAAGGCGGCGTGCAGGGCCGGCTCGTTGGGGATGAAGCAGATCACCAGGTCGGGCATCTCGCCGGCCTTGAACTGGCCCTGGTAGTCCTTCGAGCTGAGGCTGCGGACGTGCTCGCGCGCCTGCCGCGCGTGGCGCTCGAGCTGGACGATGCGCTCCGCTTCCACCTCCGCCTCCTGGGCGTCGAGGAAGGCGTCGAGCGGGACCTTCGAGTCGGCGACGAAGCGCGCCCCTCGGGCAGCAGGAAGCGGGCGTCCGGCCGCAGCCGGCCCTCGTCGGTGTCGCAGCGTCTCCTGCAGCTCGAAGTCGACGTGCTCGGTCATGCCGGCGATCTCGACGCAGCGCCGCAGCTGTAGCTCGCCCCACTGGCCGCGCGTCTGCGGCTGGCGCAGCGCCTTCTTCAGCCCGGCGGTCTCGGAGTTGAGGTTGCCGACGGTCTGCCCCATCTGCTCGAGCAGGGTGCGGGTCTGCAGGTCGGTCTCGCCACGCCGCTGCACCTCCGTCTCGATCTTCTCCTGACCCTTGGCGATCCGCTCGGCGAGCGCCTTGATCTCCGCCTGGCGCTTGTCCAGGGTGGCCTCCGCGGTCTGTGCGTCGACCTTGCGCGACTCCTCGTTCATCCGCTGCAGGTCGGCGACCGCCCGCGAGGTAGCCGCCTGGATCGCCGGCCCGAGATCGGACGGCTCCCGTCTCCGCGCGGCGGGAGACGAGCGCGTAGAGAAGTCCGGCGGCGAGTAGGACGACGGCGATTGCGAGAGCGACGGTCACCGCTCCGATCTTGACAACGAACCCAGACGGTAGGCCGTGAAAACCAAGCAGGTGGGGGACGCAGGGAGACCGGTGAGGGGAGCGCACTGTTGTGCGTGACCCGGTCGACTGAGGACCCCGAGATGCGCCGGTTTGCAGCGGCCTAGGGCAGCAGCAGGTCGTTCTCGGACGAGCTGCGGAAGGGGCCGACGACCAGGCGGGCGGGCTTGGCGCCGGGGATGTCGGCGGCGCCGATGCGGTAGACGCCGGTGGGGAGGATCGCCTGCAAGCTGATGTTCGCGTTGGCGTAGAGCGGCTCCGAGCTGAGGTCCTTGCCGTTGCCGCGCACCTCGAGGCGGGAGTCGAAGTCGGTCAGGTTGGCGGCGACGAAGACCACGTTGAGCGGCGCGTCGGAGCGGACCGGCGGCTGGCTGGTGTGCTGGTTCTGGGGCAGCTGCTGGGTCGGTTCGGGGCCGATCGCGATCCGCGGTGGCTGAACGCTGATCTCGCCGTCGCTGATCGCGACGCTGACCCGGGTGGGCGGCTGTGGGCGCGGGTCGTTGACGTTGTCCTCGGCACCGCAGCCGGCGGCCAGCAGGATCGCGGCGCCGAGCGCGCACGCCGACGCAGCCACGGTCGCGCGGGGGACCGCGAACAGCCGCCTGCCTCGCCATGCACCCATCGAGGCGGAATCTAGCCGAACGGCAAGGTCGACTACGCGAGCCGTAACGCCATCTTCACCTACGGCCAGCTCGGCGCCGGGCTCGGCCTCGCGGCGGACGATCGCCAGCGCGATCGGCCCGACGGGCGGGGGAGATGCAGGCGCTGCCGACCGTGCCGACCTCCTTCTCGCCGAGTCGTAGGCTCGCGCCCGCGGTCGCCGGGGCGCTGAGCCGTAGACCGCGCAGGTGGCGGTTCGGGCGGCCCTTGTAGTGGAGGCGGGCGACCGGCTCCTGGCCGATGTAGCAGCCCTTGATGAAGCTGACCGCGCGCTCGACGATGCCGGCCTCGGCGGGCATCGTCTCGGTGCTCATCTCGGCTCCGAAGCGCGGCCTGCCGGCCTCGATGCGCACGACCTCGGCGGCCGTCGCGCCGACCTCGATCGCGCCGGAGCCGGCGAGCGCGTCGCGCAGGCTGCTCGGCGTCGGCTGCGCGGGAGATCAGGTCGATGCCCTCGGCGGTGCCGACGGCGAGGCACTCGACCCCGGCCACGCGTCCGCTTCCGCAGGCGTATTCGGGCAGCGGCGCGGTGGCGGCGATCTCGACGCTGCGCGGCCCGATCAGCGAGAGGATCGCGCGCTCGCCGGTGACGTCGGCGATCGCCACGTCGCGGCCGATCTTGTAGGTCTCGAGATGGCGCAGCGCGGCCGCCAGCGCCTCCGGCTCGGTGTCGATCCAGATCTCCTCGGGTGAGATGCGCAGCACCCGCATGTCGGCCTGCATGTGGCCCTTGCGGTCGAGCAGGGCGGCGTACTGCCCCTCGCCCGGCTGCGATCGCCTCGACGTCGTTGGTCAGCTGGCCCTGCAGGTACTCGGCCGCCTCGCTGCCGCTGACGATCAGCTTGCCACGCTTGGAGCGGTCGAGCAGCCCGCACTCCTCGCGCAGCTGCCGGTACTGGGCGTCGAGCTCGACTGTGGTTGCCGCGTCGGCCATCGATCCGATTCTAGGACGCCGCCACAGCCGGTCACGCCGCCCGCAGGTTTAGATGAGTCAAAAATAGATTTAGATGTGTCAAAATCTCGCCATCGACCGGATCAGCCCCTCATGAGCGACCGCCGCATCAGCCGCCGCAGCCTGCTTGGCGCCGCGGCGACGATCCCCGCCGCCGCCGGTCTGCACAGCCTGATCTCGCGGGGCGGGATCGGCGCCGATCCCGCTCGCGCCGATTCGAACGGCGCCGCGATGAGCGGTCACGGCGGCCACGACAGCTTCGCCCACGCGTCCTTCGCCCCCGGCCGCTCCGTCGATCACCGCGCCAACGGCTTCGACCCGACCGAGGTGCTGCGCGACTTCGACTACGGCAAGACCCGCCGCCTCGCCAGCGGCCGGCTGCTGCGCGAGTGGACGATCGTCGCCCAGGACAAGGAGATCGAAGTCGCCCCGGGGGTCAAGTACGAAGCCTGGACCTACAACGGCCGCGTCCCCGGGCCGACCCTGCGGGCGCGCGAGGGCGAGAAGCTGCGGATCCGCCTCGTCAACTCCTCCGAACCACCCCCACACGATCCACTTCCACGGCATCCACCCGGCGGCGATGGACGGCATGCCCGGGATCGGTGAGCGCCAGGGGGGCGGCCAGATCGAACCCGGCGAAAGCTTCTCCTACGAATTCGACGCCGAGCCCTTCGGCCTCCATCTCTACCACTGCCACGTGGCGCCGCTCGCCGCCCACATCGCCCGCGGCCTCTACGGCGCCTTCGTCATCGACCCCAAGAAGGGCCGGCCGGAAGCCGACGAGATGGTGATGGTGATGAACGGCTTCGACACCAACTTCGACCTTGCCAACGAGGTCTACGCGGTCAACACGGTCGGCTTCCACTACATCAACGAGCCGATCAAGGTGAAGCGCGACGAGCTGGTCCGCGTCTACCTGGTCAACGTGCTCGAGTACGACCCGCTCAACTCCTTCCACGTCCACGCCAACTTCTTCCAGCACTACCCGACCGGGACCTCGCTCGAGCCGAGCGAATACACCGACACGATCGTGCAGGGACAGGGGCAGCGCTCGATTCTCGAGCTGAAGTTCCCCTTCGACGGCGACTACATGTTCCACGCGCACGTCAGCGAGTTCGCCGAGCTCGGCTGGACCGGCTTCTTCCGGGTCGGCGATCCGTCGCTGCTCGGCTCCGCGGCGGCCGCGGCCGCCTACTGCAAGCTTCCCTGGGGCGGTAACGGGGGGCCGGCCTGATGGAGGCCGCAACGCGGGCGGAGCGGGCGACCGGCGGCGGCCTGCCGTCGTGGGTGCTGGGGCTGCTGCCGCTCGCCCTAATCGCGGCGGCGATCGCCACCTTCGCCCTGCTCGGCGGCCCCGGCCTGGGCGAACGCAGCGGGCCTCCGGTGGAGGAGGTCTCGGTCGAGAGCACGGTGCTGCGCCCGGGCGAGATCGAGCTGACCCTGCGCAACGACGGTCCCGACCCGGTCGAAGTCGCGCAGGTCGCGGTCAACGACGCGTTCGCGCCCTTCGCGGCGAGCGACGGTCGTGAGATCGGCAGGCTCGGCTCGACCACGCTGACGGTCTCCTACCCCTGGATCGAAGGCGAGGCCTACGAGATCTTCGTCCTCACCGCCTCGGGGGGGACGATCGACGCCGAGATCCCGGTCGCGACCGAGACGCCCGAGGCCGACCTCGGCTTCTACGGGCTGATGGCGCTGCTCGGGATCTACGTCGGCGTGATCCCGGTCAGCCTCGGGATGCTCTGGCTGCCCTTCGTGCGCCGGATCGGCGATGGCTGGATCGCGGCGATGATCGCCTTCACCGTCGGCCTGCTCGCCTTCCTCGCGATCGACGCTGCGCTGGAGGGGCTGGAGATCGCCGCTGAGGCGCCGAGCGCGTTCGGCGGCTCGGCCCTGGTCTACGCCGGGGCGCTGATCGCCTACCTGCTGCTGGCGGCTGTCGACGCACACCTGAGCCGCCGCAGCGCCGCCGCCGAGGGCGGCCCGGACGCGGCCCGCGGGGGGCTCTACCTGGCGCTGCTGGTTGCGATCGGGATCGGCCTGCACAACCTCGGCGAGGGGCTGGCGATCGGCTCCGCCTACGCCACCGGCGCCCTCGCTCTCGGCGCCTTCCTGGTGGTCGGCTTCGCGATCCACAACACGACCGAGGGCCTGGCGATCGTCGCGCCGCTGCGCAGCGGGGGGTCTGCCGCACGGCCCAGCCTGGGGCGCCTCGCCGGGTTCGGCCTGATCGCCGGCGCGCCCGCGATCCTCGGCGCCTGGATCGGCGCCGCCGCCTTCGACCCCAGCCTCGCGGCGCTGCTCTTCGGCGTCGGCGTCGGCGCGATCGCCCGCGTGATCGTGCAGATCGCGCCCTCGATGCGCGACGGGGACGGACGGCTCCTGCACCCCGTCTCGGTCGCCGGCATGATCGCCGGCATCGCGGCGCTCTACCTCACCGGCCTCCTGGTCTCCGTCTGAGATGGTCTCTCGCGGCGGCACCGGAGGGCGGAAGCGGACGCCGAACACCGAGGCGATCGAGGACTACGCGAAGGCGATCTACGCGCTCTCCCTCGACCGCTCGGGCCCGGTTCTGAACGGCGAGGTCGCGGAGCGGCTTGGCGTCGCGCCGGGCACCGCGACCGCGATGCTGAAACGGCTCGACGAGATGGGCCTGGTCGAGCTCGTCCCCTACAAGGGGGTGACGCTGACCGAGGCGGGGCAGAAGGTCGCGCTGGAGGTGATCCGCCACCACCGCTTGATCGAGGCCTACCTCTCCGAGGCGCTGGGGATGCCGGACGACATGGTCCACGCCGAGGCCGAGGTGCTCGAGCACCACATCTCCGAGGAGTTGGAGGAGCTGATCGCGGCGAAGCTCGGCGACCCGAGCCACGACCCGCATGGGACGCCGATTCCCGGGCCGGACCTGCGCCCGCCTAGCGAGTGAGCAGCCGCTCGACGAGCTGGGGGAGCTCGCGAGCCATGCGGGAGCGGGGGACCGCGAGATCGAGGCCGGCCGCCTCGGCCTCTCGCCTGGTCTCGACTTCCACGTGCGAGTAGAAGCCGAGGGTCGGGACGCTCGCTTGCGCGACCTCGCCGGCCGCCACGGCGTCGAGGTCGCAGACGAGCACATCGGCCTCGACGGCGGCCGGCATGCTCGCGACGACCGAGACGTCGTGGCCGGCGGACCGCAGGCTCTCCTGAACCCGGCTCGCCAGCATCAGGTCGGGGACGATGGCGAGGACGCGGGCCACTACAGCGAGCGGCGCTGGCGGAACTCTTCGCGGACGCTCTCCGGGCGGCCCCACATCTGCACGACCTCGGCCCGGCCCTCGCGCACCTCGCGCACCTGCATCTCGCCGGTGACGCCGTCGGCGTCCAGCTTCTGCAGGACCCCTGCGACGGTGCTGGCCGCGGCGGCGTGCCCGAAGCTGTGGGCGATCAGCAGGCGCCAGTGCCAGTCCGCCTCCGAGTAAGGCTGAGCGTTGACCTGGCTCAGCGCCACCGCGGTATCCACGTACTGGCTCTCGTCGTCGATCCGCAGGTCCAGCTCCAGATCCGTCCAGTCGGGCGGCAGCGAGTCGATTACCTGCTCGAAGTCGTCGGCCAAGCTCACGGGCGAAGCGTATCTGGGCGGGCGCCCGGCTCCTCGCCCCGCTATGGGTTCAGCCGAAAGGCCTCCTCGACGTCCAGCGGCCGCTCGAGCAGTCCGTGCTCCAGATCCCAGGCCGCCCATTGGCGCAGCACCGTCCGGTCGAACGGCGCCGGGTGGAGATCCGGTCGCAGCTCGCGCAACTGCGCCGCCTGATCGCCCCGGTCGAGGCTCGGTACCGCTGCGAGCAGGTCGTCCAGGGCGAGCGCGGGGCGCTCGAAGGCGAGCTCGTAGCCGCGGGCGGTCGCGGCGACCACCGAGTCGACCAGTTGCGGCTCGCGCTCGATCGTGCGGCGCGAGGCGGTCAGGACCAGCTCCGGATAGGGCGGGGCGCCGTAGCGGTCGACCTTGAAGACCCGGATCGGGATGCCGCGGCGGCGCAGCGCCACACCCTCCGCGTTCCAGAAGCCGGTCGCGGCGTCGACCTTGCCGGCGGCGAGCGAGGAGACGGCGCTGAAGCCGATCGTTACCCGGTCGACGTTGGCGGGATCGCCGCCGTCGGCGCTCACCTCGGAGTCGACCACGGCGTCGTCGGAGGGCAGTCCGGTGACGCCGACCGTGCGGCCTTCGAGATCGCGCGGGCGCCGCACGGCGTCCCTGCCGCGGGCGATCACCGCTGCCAGCGGGCGCTGCACTATCGGCATCGCCCCGACCACGTCCAGCCCGCGCTCGCGGGCGATGCCGAGGTCGTGGATGTCGAGGATCGCGAACTCGGCGCGCCCGGCCGCGAGCAGCTTCGGTGCGTCCGTCGATTCCCCCGGCTGGCGGATCGTCAGGTCCAGCCCGCGCTCGCCGTAGTACCCCTGGCGCTGTGCCGCGTAGATGCCGGAGTGGACGGCGTTGGGCACGAAATCGAGCACGAGCGTCACGCCTTGCGGCGCGCCCGGTTCAGCGCCGTCCTCGCCGCAGCCGGCCGCGCCGGCGAGCAGGAAGACGGCCGCCAGCAGCGCGGCAGCTCGTCTCATTCAACAGGGAAAACTATTCAATCCCCATTCCGGATACACTGCCGCCCCGAAACCGAGTTAGGGATGGGAACTAGAGGAGGCGTTAACCAGTGCAGCAACGAGGACTTGCGGCATATCTCGCCGAGCTGATCGGCACTTTCTTGCTGGTGTTCTTCATCGTCAGCGTGGTTGTGCTGTTCGTGGCCACCGGCAATCAGGCTCAGTTCGGTTCGGACTTCGCCGTCGTCGGCCTCGTCCACGCCTTCCTGCTGTTCGGGCTGATTGTCATGTTCGGCGTGGTCAGCGGCGGCCACTTCAACCCCGCCGTGACCCTGGCGGCCGCCGCGATCAAACGGATCGCCCCGGTCGACGCGGTGATCTACATGCTCGCCCAGCTCTCCGGCGGCGTGCTCGGCGCGCTGCTCGCCAAGGGCCTGCTGCTCGACGAGGGTCGCGCCACGCACTACGCCGCGCCCGAAGTCAGCGCCCTGCTCGGCGGCAACTTCCAGGGCGCGATCGTCGAGGCGGTCGGTACCTTCTGCCTCGTCCTCGTGATCCTCGCCGCTGTCTTCTCGAAGAAGAGCTTCAAGGAGTGGGCGCCGCTGGCGATCGGCACGACGCTGGGCTTCATCGTCATGGTCGGCGGTCCGCTGACCGGCGGCTCCTTCAACCCGGCCCGCTGGTTCGGCCCGGCTCTGGTCGGCAACGAGTGGGGCGGCGTCTGGCCGTACCTGCTTGGCCCGATCGTCGGCTCGCTGCTGGCGGCGGTCGTCTTCAAGCTCGTGCTGGAGCGGGGTGGACCGGCTCCGACCGAGCCCCCCGAGCCGGTCAGGGCCGCGGCGGCGACGGCCAAGCCCGGCTCGCCCGCCTAGGCGCGCCGGCCGACCGCAGCAAACCGCCGGGCCGCTACGGCCCGGCGGCGGCATGCTTGCAGTAGCTTGGGCTCCGTGCGCCGGGTCACCTTCTCGCGGAACTACACGCTCTCCCTCTCCCGCACCTGCCAGTGCTACTGCAAGTACTGCGCCTTCGCGACGCACAGGGCGCATATCTACTCTCCCGAGGAGGTCGAGGCGCGGCTCGACGAGGCCGAGCGGCGCAACGCGAAGGAGCTGCTCGTCCTCACCGGCGAGCGGCCCGAGGTCAACCCCGAGGTAGCCGCCCGCCTCGCCGAGTGGGGCCACGACGACTTCACCTCCTACGTCGTCTGGGCCTGCGAGCGTGCCCTTGAGCGCGGCATCCTGCCGCACACGAACATCGGCGTGCTCAGCTCCGATGACCTGGCTCGTCTTAGAGAGGTCACCGCCTCGCAGGGCCTAATGCTCGAGTCGGTCTCCGAGCGCCTGATGGACACCGTCCACGCAGGCTCGCCGACCAAGCACCCGGCTCAGCGCCTGGCGACGATCGAGGCGGCCGGCGCGCTGAGGATCCCCTTTACCAGCGGCATCCTCGTCGGGATCGGCGAGACCGATGAAGAGCAGATCGCCTCGCTGGAAGCTCTCGCCGAGCTACACCGCGAGTACGGCCACCTTCAAGAGGTGATCCTGCAGAACTTCGTCCCGCATCCTCGGTACTACGGGCAGGAGGTGGCTGAGATCGCCGATGCTGCGTCGCGCCAGCGGTGGGGGGAGGGCGGGGACGACCCTCCGCTTGCTGGGTTTTTCGCCGGGGGTCCTGGTCAGCCGTCCGACGGCGCCGGTGGGGCGAAAAACGGGACGCCGCTGCGCGGAGGGGCACCCCCGCCCTCCCTACCGGACTGGGCGTCGCCCGTGTCGGTCGGGGACATCAAGCGGTTGATCCGGGAGTGCAGGCGGCTGATGCCTGACGTCGGGATTCAGGTGCCGCCGAACTTGTCGGACTCCTGGGCTGAACTGGTCGAGGCGGGGGCGACCGACTTAGGTGGGCTTTCTGCGAACGGGGATCACATCTCGCCGGAGCACGCGTTTCCCAGCCCGCACGAGGTGCGCAAGGGGTTGGCTCCGAAGGGCTACGCGTTGACCGAGAGGCTTTGCGTGTACCCGCAGTACATGGACTCCGAGTGGATGGAGCAGGGGGTCCTGGACGTGATCAAGCTCAAGTACTGGAGCTTCATTCCGCGACGGGGTTCCGGGCGGCGCAATGAAGAGCAGATCGACTCCGGCCTTGCCGAAAAGGCGATCGCAAAAGGCCGCGACGGGGTCGAGTTGAGCGAGGACGAGCTGACCGCCTTGTTCGCCGAGACGCGGCCGGAGGTCATAGAGGAGATGCGGAGCGCCGCCGACGAGCTTCGCGCCGAGCTGGCGGGGGATCGGGTGACGTTTGTGGTCAACCGCAACATCAACTTCACCAACATCTGCGTCGTCGGCTGCGCCTTCTGCGGCTTCGGCCAGGGCCGTCGCTCGCCCGACGCCTACGAGGTCTCCGAGGAGGACTTCGCCGCGCGGATCCGCGAAGCGGTCGAGTTCGGCGCCACCGAGATCTGCATGCAGGGCGGCATCCACCCGGACCTGACCCTGGAGGAGTACGGCAAGTGGCTGCGGCTTGCGAGGGAGGTGGCGCCGCAGCTGCACCTGCACGCCTACTCGCCGATGGAGGTCCACTACATGTGCGAGCGCTCGGGCAAGCAGCCCGAGGAGGTCTTCGAGTACCTGCTCGAGTGCGGGCTCGGCTCGACCCCGGGCACCGCGGCGGAGGTGCTCGACGACGGCGTCCGCCAGCGGATCTCGCCGAACAAGCTGCCGGTCGAGCGCTGGGTGGAGATCGTCGAAGCCTCCCACCACGCCGGGCTGCGCTCGACCTCGACCGTGATGTTCGGCCACATCGAGGAGCCGCGCGAGCTGGCGCGCCACATGCGAGTCGTGCGGGCGCTGCAGGAGCGCACCGGCGGCATCACCGAGTTCGTGCCGCTCAGCTTCATCCCCTTCAACACGATGCTCGGCCGCACCCATGGCATCGAGGAGATCTCGGCCAGCGAGAACCTCAAGCACACGGCGGCCTTCCGCCTGGCCCTCGGCCGGACGATCCCGAACCTCCAGGCGAGCTGGGTGAAGATGGGGCTCGAGGCCGCGACCGAGGCGCTGCGCTGGGGTGTCAACGACCTCGGCGGCACGCTGATGGAGGAGAACATCTCCCGCATGGCTGGCTCTCAGCACGGGGTTCGGTTGGAGCCCGAGCAGCTGATCGAGGCGGCGCGGGCGGCCGGCCGCGTCCCCGCCCAGCGCACGACTCTCTACGAGGTCGTCGAGACCTACTAGCTGGACGTTTGATCTAGCGGTATCGTGGACAGATCGCTTCGCGTTCCGTAGCGGCGGGGAATGGGTTCCCGGGGCTGGCGATCCTCTCGTTGATCGCCCTGCTCGCCGCGCTCGGAGTCGCCGCGCTGGTCAGCCTGCAGCCATGGGCGAAGGACTCGGTCGGCCCGCAGGTGAGCGTCGCACCGGATTTGGGGGCCGCGCTGGGCGACGCGGTGGCGGTCTCGCCGAGCCCGCGGCTCGCCGTCGCGACCGCCCGGCCCGCGGCCGGGAAGCCGAGCTTCGTCGCCGACGAGGTCGCGACGGGCGCCGGCGCGTCTCACTGGCGGCCAGGCATCGCTCCGGCCCGCGCGGTGGCGCCGGCTGCGGGCCCTCCGGCCGAGGGCTCGCCCCAGCCGCCAACGGTCCCGCTCCCGCCGGAGCCGCAGGCAACGCCGGCGCCTGCAGCCACGCCGGTCTCCAATCCGGCGCCGCCGTCCTCGCCGGCGCCGGTCGCCGCGATCCCCGCCCGTCCCGCGCCCGGCACCGGTCATCCGGGACCGGTCACTGCGGGAGGACCGGGCCCGGTCGGCGGTGTGGTTTCCGGACCGGTCCTGGTTCGGGCGGGCGACGAGTACGCCTACTCGTTCTCCTTCTACATCCAGCCGAGCGTGTATCTGCCGCCGGGAGAGGACAATCTGATCGTCCAGCTCGGGGATGAGGCAGGCGATAGCCACAGCTTTGGTCTGCAGCTCTGGGACGACGGCAGCGGCACCCAGCGCGGGCTCTGGGCGAGCGGCGATGCGGTGGACGGGGAGCGGTTCCTGGCCCCTGTTGCCGAGGGCGCCTGGCACCAGGTGGTCCTCTACTTCCAGGCGTCGAGCGAGGACGACGGGCTCTACCTGCTGCTCCTCGACGGCGAGCCGATCGATGCGCGCGCCTGGGTGAGCCTGGTCGATTCAGCCAGTGGCTACGCCTTGCTCGACTCGGGGCTATTCCGCGACGGCGAACGCGTCGACGGCGCGCCGGACGTCTTCTTCGGCCCCGCCCGGCTGGGCGAGACGCTGGAGGCCGTCATATCCTGAGCTGTTGGAGTCGCATAGCAGAAATCGCTATCTTGGGTCAATCGTTTTTTCGTCGACTCCAGTCACGGGCCGGTTGTTGGGACTCGCGGCTTTCGTCCTGGTCTGCTTGGCGGCTCTGCTTGGTGGCGCGGCACTGGTCGGCGCCAATCCTGCCCTGACGAGGTCGGTTGCATCGTCGGTGCGTGTCCCGGCTCAGCTTCGGAGCGAACTCCGTGAAGCTGCGGTGTCCGGGCGAGGCATCGGTCTGGCCGAGAATCACCGCGCCTATCTGCGGCGCCCGGCGACGGTCGCGGCCCGTAGGTTCGTCGTCGGCCGGCCGGCCGACCCGGCTCCGAGCGGTGGGGCGCCGATTCCACCGGCCGGCGAATCCCCCGCTCTGCCGCCGACCGGGCGTCCACCGGCGGTGCATCCGCTGCCGGACAAGCCTTCCGCACCGTCGCCACCCGCGCCAGCTCCCGAACCGCCTCCTCCGCCGCCCGCCGAACCTCCGCCGCCTCCGCCTCCGCCTCCACCCCCACCACCGCCGGTGGTGAGTCCTCCGGAACCACCCCCGCCGCCGATCGTTCAGGCGAGCTTCGAGGAAGGGCTGAGCGGTTGGAACACCGCTGGCGTTGGGGACGTGGTGCCCAAGATCGCCACCGACATCGTGCGCGATGGTGCCAAGTCGAGCGCGGTCCGGCTGACCGGCGAGCAGGACCGCTCGGAGCTGATCCTGGGGGGCAACGGCAGCGGCAGTACCGCCGGCACGATCCGGTTCGTCGAGGGCGACGAGTACTTCTACGGCTTCTCCTTCTACATCCAGAGCATGGTCTACGGGAGGCCCGGTGCTCACAATCTGATCATGCAGTTCAAGAGCGCCGACAGCGGCAGCCCGAATTTCGGATTGCAGCTCTGGGACTACGAGGGGGACGGTGGCCACGGTGGCGGGAAAGGTCTCTGGTCACACGGCCCCGCGATGGGCGGCGATCGCTTTTTGGCACCGATCGCAGAGGAAGCTTGGCACGACCTGATCATCCACTTCAAGGCCTCGAGCGTAGGCGCAGGCTTCTACGAGCTCTACCTCGACCGCGAGTTGATCGACGCCCGCAGCGGGGTCAGCATGATCGTCCCCGGCGCTCCCTATGCCTACATCAAGGACGGCCTCTATCGCAACGGAGAGGAGATCCCCGGGACTTCGGAGATTCGCCTCGACGCCGCCAAGCTGGGCGAAACGCTGGAGTCCGTCTTACCCTGAATCGATGCGGGCGATGGTCCTGGAGCGGCAGCGCGAGCCCTTGCGGCCCGCCGAGCTGCCGGATCCGGAGCCGGGGCCTGGGCAGGTCCTGCTCTCGGTGTCGGCCTGCGGCGTCTGCCGCACCGACCTGCACATCGCCGACGGCGAGCTGAGCGAGCCGAAGCTGCCCCTCGTCCTGGGGCACCAGATCGTCGGCAGCGTGGCCGGCGCGGGGGAGGGCGCGGAGCGCTTCGCGCTCGGCGACCGTGTCGGCGTTCCCTGGCTAGGCTGGGCCTGCGGCAGGTGTCGCTACTGCGTCAGCGGTCGCGAGAACCTCTGCGACCGCGCCCGCTTCACCGGCTATGACCTCGACGGCGGCTACGCCGAGCTGGCGGTCGCCGACGAGCGCTTCTGCTTCCCGCTCTCGTCGAGCCTGTCCGACGAGGGGGCGGCGCCTCTGCTCTGCGCCGGGCTGATCGGCTACCGGGCGCTGCGCCTGGTCGGCGACGCCGAGCGGATCGGCTTCTACGGCTTCGGCGCCTCCGCCCACATCCTCTGCCAGGTCGCCGTCCACCAAGGGCGGCGCGTCTTCGTCTTCACCCGCGAGGGCGACGCGGAGGGGCAGGACTTCGCCCGCAGCCTGGGCGCCGAGTGGGCGGGCGCATCGGGCGAAGCGCCGCCGGAGGAGCTCGACGGCGCGATCGTCTTCGCCCCCGTCGGGCGGCTGATGACGGCGGCGCTGCGAATCAGCGCGAAGGGGGCGCGAATCGTCAGCGCGGGCATTCACATGAGCGACATCCCGGCCTTCCCCTACGACGAGCTCTGGGGCGAGCGCAGCCTCGGCTCGGTTGCCAACCTGACGCGCCAGGACGGCGAGGAGTTCCTCGCCCTCGCTCCGCAGGTGCCCGTCCGCACCGAGGTCGAGGTCCACCCGCTCGGGGCGGCGAACGAGGCTCTGGCCTCGATCCGCGACGGCAGCCTCAAAGGCGCCGCCGTCCTCCGAATCGCCTAGCCAGTATCAGGCGGGACGTGCCGCGAGTTAGAGGTCACTATGGGTACTCAACTCGCGGCACGTCCGAGCGGCCTAGCGAAAGAGGTCTTCGTCTCTGGGGCGACGGAGGGCTGCGGCGCCGGGGCCGTCGTCGGCGCTGACGTGGCGGTCGAGGCCGCGGACGATGGAGGCGGGGACGCCGCTCGTCTTCTCACGCACGAGGTCGGCTGCTGCCGCCGCCTGATCGGCAATCGCGATCGCAGTGGCTTCGAGCTCGCGGCCGGCCGTGTCGGCGCGACCGCGCCAGTCGTCGAGCGGGGCGATGCCGGCACAGCCGATCGCCACCTCGACCTGGCCCAGGCGCCAAGCGCGGCCGAAGCTGTCGGAGACGATCGTCGCGGGCGCCGCGCCGGCCGCGGCACGGATCTCGGCCCGTATCCGCCGGGCGGAGGCGTCCGGGTCCTCGGGCAGCAGCGAGACTGTGCCGGGCTCGGGCAGGTTGGAGCTGTCGACGCCAGCGTTGGCACAGACGAAGCCGTGCCGGGTTTCGACGATCAGCACGCCGCGCTCCGCGCGCAGCACCTCGCGACTCTCGCCGAGGATCAGCTCGACCAGAGCCGGCTCCTTGTCCAGCAGCGCGGCGAGCCGCCGCGCCTCGTCGCCGGGGGCCGCGGAGGCGAGTCGCCGCACGCGCCCCTCCGCCTTGGAGACGATCTTCTGCGAGACGACGACGACGTCGCCGTCCTCCACGTCGGCATGTTCGGCAACCAGCTCGCCGACCCTCATCCCCTCGGTCACCTCGGGCATTCCGGAAACGCCTCGAACCCGCAGCTCATTCATCGCGTGGTTCCTTGAGGACGCATATCGAGAAAAAGGAACCGCGCGATGCGAGCGTCATATGCCAAGCGCCTTCGCGGTTCGAGCGGCGCGGCGGCGGTCGCGTTCCAGCTCGCGTGTCAGGGCGACGATGTCGGCCGGGGTGTCCAGGTCGAGCGCCAGCGAGGCCAGCTCCTCGACGGCGAAGGGGACGCCTGCCTCGCGGGCGGCGGCGACGTGGCGGGCACAGCTGCCCTCGCCGAAGGCTGGTCGGAGTGCCCGCGGGGGGGCGAGGACGAGCGCGTTGGTGCCGGTGCCGTGGCGGTCGGGGACGATCGCGACGTAGCTCGAGGGGACGCCGGTGAGGAGGCGGTCCAGCTCGCGTGACTCCAGTAATGGGCAGTCGCCGGGGAGCAGCACCACGCACTCGGCGCCGTGCTGCTCGGCGAGGGCGATGCCGGCCAGCGCGGCCTGTGGATGCCCGCCCTCGCCGGGGTCGGGGACGACCTCGGCACCGGCCGCCGCGGCCCGCTCGCGGGCGCCGGGCTCGTCGCTGACGACGATGGTTCGCTCGACCGAGCGCGCCTCGCCGATCGCCTCCAGCACGTCGTCGAGCATCGCGGCGACCACCGCTTCGCGCCGCTCGTCGTCGATGCCGCCCGCGAGCCGCCGCTTCGCCTCGGCGAAGCGCTTGACCGGGAGGACGGCGGTCGCCTTCACTCGCCGGTGAGTCGGGCGGCGTAGTCGAGCACGATCCGCGCCAGCCGGGCGCGGCCCGCGGCGCCCTCCATCAGCGTCGGCGCCGCCAGCGTCGGGATCTCTGCCGGCGCCGGATCGGGATCGCCCTCGTCGACGACCATCGCGTCGATCAGGCCCGCGTAGAGGGAGGCGACGCCGGCGGCGGTCGAGGGACGGCCGACGGCGGTCATGAAGCGCTCGGTCGGTCCCTTCACGACCTCGCCGGCGACGAACGGGCTGACCGCGATCACCGGGGCGCCCGAGGCGGCGATCGCCTCGTGCATACCCGGCACGGCGAGGATCGGGCCGATGCTGATCACCGGGTTCGAGGGGCCGATCACGATCGCCTCGGCGTCGGCCAGCGCCGCCAGCACCTCCGGCGTCGGCTCGGCCTCGGCGATCCCCTCGAGCTCCACGCTCTGCACCGGCACGGTGCCGCCGTCGAGGATCAGGTACTCCTGCAGGCCACGCCACCCGGCCTCGGTCAGCACCCTGGTCCGCACCCGCGCATCGCTCATCGGCAGGACCCGGGCGGCGACGCCGAGGCCGCGGGCGATCTGCGCCTGCGCGTCGGTCTGCCTGCCGCCCTCGGCGAGGAACTGGCGGCGGTAGAGGCAGGCGGCGAGATCGCGGTCGGAGAGGCTGAACCAGTCCGGCGCGCCCAGCCTGGAGAGCCGTTCGAAGACGACGAAGCTGTCGTCGCGGAGCCCCCATCCCCGCTCGGCGTCGATTTCGCCGCTGAGCCAGTAGGTGACGAGGTCGGGGTCGGGGGAGACGTGGACGCCGAGCACCTCGACGTCGTCGGCGGTGTTGGCGATCACCGCCAGTTCGGAGCCGAGCTCCTCCTGCATGCCGGCGCCGAGCTTGGCGCCGCCGGTGCCGCCGGCGAGCAGCGCGACCCTCATCGCGATCGTTCGCGCGTCACGCCCAGTGGTCTCCGCCCGGCAGCCCGGTGAGGCGGATCCCGGCGTGGGTCTTGTAGCGGACGTTGACCGAGATCAGCAGGGGCGTCAGCTGCTCGACGATCCGCGCCGTCTCCAGCGGGCCGGCGTTGACCGGGCGCAGGCCGGGGATCAGCTCGATCAGGCGGGCGACCCGGGCCTTGTCTGCCTTGCGATCGCCGCAGACGAGCACGTCCTCGTCCAGCTCGACCTCGGCGTCGGCGAGGCTGGGGGCGCCGACGGTGTGCAGGGCGGCGACCACGGTCACCCCGTCGGGAACCATCTCCTGCGCCTGCTGCGCGGCCGATCCCTGCCAGACGCCGAGGCTGCGGGTCGCCTTGCCGCTCACCGCGGCGGCGAGCGGAACGGTGCAGTCGACCAGGATCTGGCCCGGGCGCAGCGCCTCGCGCAGGTTGTTGAGGTTCTCCGACTGGGCGCGGAAGGGGACGGTGAGGAAGACGATCTCGGCGCGCTTCGCCGCCTCCTCGTTGGTCAGGCCCTCGACCTCGGCGCCCGGCACCGCCTCGCGCAGCTTCGCCGCGGCTTCCTCGGCCCGCTCCGCCGAGCGCGAGCCGATCGCGATCGGCCTGCCGGCCTTCGCCCAGCGCAACGCCAGCCCAGCGCCCAGGGCGCCGGTGCCGCCGACGATCGGGATCGGTTCGCTCATTGGCCGCGCCAGTCTATGCTCACCGGCCAATGAGGCTGGAGGGACGAAAGGCGCTGGTTACCGGCGGCGCCAGCGGGATCGGCGCCGCGGTCGCGGCACGGCTCGCCGCCGAGGGGGCCGAGGTGTGGGTCGGCGACGTCGACACGGAGGGGGCTGAGCGGGTCGCTGGCGAGGTCAACGGCCACGCGATCGAGCTGGACGTGACCGACCTCGAGTCCGCCCAGGCGGCGGTGGAGGCCGTAGGCGCACCGCAGATCCTCGTCAACAACGCCGGCACTGACGAGTTCGGCTTCTTCACCTACACGACGCCGGAGCAGTGGCAGAAGCTGCTCGCCATCAACCTGACCGGCGTCTTCAACTGCACCTTCGCCGCTCTGCCTGGGATGCAGCAGGCGGGGTACGGGCGGATCGTCAGCATCTCCTCGGAGGCGGGCCGGGTCGGGTCGAAGGGCTCGGCCGTCTACTCGGCGACCAAGGGCGGCGTCGTCGCCTTCATGAAGGCGATCGCCCGCGAGAACGCGCGCTACGCGATCACCGCCAACTCGATCGCGCCGGGCCCGATCGAGACGCCGCTGCTGATGGGCGCCAAGGAGTTCGGCGAGATCGGCGAGAAGGTGATCGAGACGATGAAGGAGAGCACCCAGATGAAGCGCCTCGGCCAGCCCGACGAGGTGGCTGCCGCAGTCGCCTTCCTCGCCTCCGAAGACGCCACCTACGTCACCGGGGAGACCCTGGGCGTGAGCGGCGGCCTGGGCATGGTCTGATGGCCGAGTCGGCCTCCGGCCTCAAGCCAGGGATCGAGCGCAGCGACGAGTTCACGGTCGCGCCCCCGCTCGTCACCGACGTCGGCGGCACGATCGGCAGCGGCGTCCTCTCGACGCCGGGGATGATCGGGATGATGGAGGGCAGCGCCTCGATGCTTGCCTACGAGCACCTGCCCGAGGGCCAGGCGACGGTCGGCTTCGAGGTCTGCGTCAAGCACGTGGCAGCGGCGGCGGAGGGGGCGGCCTGCCGTACGCGCGCCACCCTGCGCGAGGTCGTCGACGGGCGCAAGCTGCGCTTCGACGTCGAGGTCACCGAAGGCGGGCGGACGATCGGCGTCGGCACCCACGAGCGACGCGTGGTCGGCCAGGCCGGCCCGCCGACGGCGTAGCCTCGATCGGCATGACCACGCTGCCGAGCAACGTCCGCATCCGCGAGGTCGGGCCGCGCGACGGGTTCCAGAACGAGCCGGAGACGATCCCCACCGCGGAGAAGGTGCGGCTGATCGACCTGCTCTCGGCCAGCGGGCTGCGGCGGCTGGAGGTGACCTCGTTCGTGCGGCCGGACGTGATCCCGCAGCTCGCCGACGCGGAGCAGGTGCTGGGAGCCGTGCAGCGGCGCGAGGGGGTCTCCTTCTCGGTCCTGATCCCGAACGAGCGGGGGCTGGAGCGGGCGCTGGGGCAGCGCGACCGCTTCGACGAGATCAACGTCTTCGTCTCCGCCTCGGAGACCCACAACCGCAAGAACGTCAACCGCTCGATCGAGGAGTCGCTGGCGGGGCTGGAGCGGACGCTGGCTGCCGCCGGCGAGGCGGGGCTGCGCTGCGAGGGCGTGATCTCGACCTCCTTCGGCTGCCCCTACGAGGGCGAGGTGCCGCCCGAGCGCGTCTTCGCGATCGCCGAACGGCTCGCCGCCGCCGGCTGCGCGGAGGTCGGCTTCGGCGACACGACCGGGATGACCAACCCGCGCCAGGTCGGCGAGTTCTTCGCCGCCGCGCGCGAGCGCCTCGGCGGGGTCGAGCTGACCGCGCACTTCCACAACACGCGCGGCCAGGGGCTCGCCAACCTGCTGGCGGCGCTGGAGCAGGGGATCGACTCGTTCGAGTCGAGCTTCGGCGAGCTCGGCGGCTGCCCGGTGCCGCCCGGGGCAACCGGCAACGTCTCGACCGAGGACGTCGTCTCGATGTTGCACGAGATGGGGATCGAGACCGGGGTGGACCTGCCGCGGCTGCTCAAGGCCTCGCGCGCCGCCCAGGAGGCGCTGGGGCGGTCGCTCGGCGCCCACGTGCTGACGGCTGGGCCCGTGGATTGGCACGGCGGCAAAGCCGAATAGGCTCCCGCCCGTGACCGACTTCGCCAAGGCACTGGAGGCGGCGCTCGCCGGCGGGCCGCAGCGCCACCACGAGA